>JAMLJH010000001.1 GCA_023953615.1 Verrucomicrobiia bacterium
ATGCCACGGCTACAACTTTAATTAAACCGCTGTAGTTGACTACAGCGCGCTTAAACGTCACTTAATCGGAGGTTAGCCGTTGACGCGATCAACCGGCTGACTAGGCTTAAAGCAATGTGAATTCTTTTTATATTAAAAATCACAATGCGAATTGACACCCTCAAAACCTTTTGCGACGTGGTGCGCCTCCACAGTTTCTCTCGTGCCGCCGACGCCAATGACGTCATGCAGGCCACGGCCAGCCTGAGCATCCAACGGCTGGAAAAGCATCTCGGGGTAACGCTCATTGATCGTTCACGGCGCCCGTGGGTGCTGACGCAGGAAGGCCGCCTGTTTTACGACGGGTGCCGAAAATTATTGGACGCTTACTTCGCACTGGAACGCGAAGTCAGCAGCAAACCCTTGAGCGCCGAATCGGTGGTGCGCGTGGCGGCGATTTATTCAGTGAATCTGGTGGACATGAGTCGTTGTGTGCGGCGGTTCAGCGAATTGCAACCGCAGGCGCGAATCGAGTTGGAATACCTGCATCCCAGTCGCGTTTGTGAACGCGTGCTCAACGATGAAGTGGACCTCGGAATTGTTTCCTTTCCACGAGGGTATCGTGGCTTGTCCATCATTCCGTGGCGCAATGAACCAATGGTGGTGGCCTGCCCGCCGCAACATCGCCTGGCTCGGGAAAAGCGGCTTTCAGTCAACCATCTGGCCGGTGAAGCTTTCGTAGGATTCGATGCCAATTTGCTGGTCCGAAAAAAGATTGATAGTTTTTTGCGGTTGCACGATGTCGCCGTGAAGGTGGTGTTGACCTTCGACAATGTTGAAGCGGTCAAGCGCGCGGTCGAGGCCGGCTCCGGGGTGGCCATTCTGCCGCGACCGACGCTGGAATTTGAGGTGCGCGCGAACACCCTCGTCGCCGTGCCTTTTACCGATCACAATTTCGTGCGGCCGCTGGGCATAGTCCATCGGCGCGGGCGCCAACTCCATCCGCATGCGACGGCCTTTGTCGAGCTGTTGCAAGCTGGCGCGGGCCGCGTGAAACGCTGAGGAGCCACAATCCTTCGTAAGGTTTGTTCGTCAGGCTGGATCTGCAAAAGTGCGGATCAGCAAATGCCAATTTGAGTCCTCGCTCCTTATCTCGTTGGGCAAAAAAATTCGTCTTTTGCAGTTGCTGCCACTCTCGACCATACTGGCGTGTGCTTGATCTTGCGGAATTCGATTACGGGGCGAAACAGAATTTGATCTCGATTCACGGCGCGCGCCAACACAATCTCAAAAACCTTTCGCTCGCGATTCCGCGCGATCAATTTGTGGTCATCACCGGGGTCAGCGGTTCCGGCAAGAGCACGCTGGCATTCGATCTTCTGTTCAACGAGGGACAACGTCGGTTTCTTGATTCGATGAACGTTTATGCGCGGCAGTTCATCGAACAGATGGCGCGCCCGGAAGTGGATTTGATCACCGGCCTGCCACCCACCGTCAGTATCGAGCAACGCACCACACGCGGTGGCGGCAAAAGCACCGTGGCCACCGTCACCGAGATTTATCACTTCATCCGGCTGCTGTTCGCGCGGCTCGGCACGCAGTATTGCCCGGATTGTCAGGTGGCCGTGACCGCGCAAACGCACGACGAACTCACCCGTCATCTGCAATCCGAGCGGCAGCGACGCGGCGAGCTGGTGCTGCTTGCGCCCGTGGTGCGGAATCGCAAGGGTTTTCACAGCGATATCGCGCATTGGGCGGCGGCGCATGGTTATCGCCAAATCCGTGCCGATGGCCAATTCCACCGTTCGGACCAACCCTTTCGCCTGGACCGATTCCGGGAGCACGACGTGGAAATTGTGGTCGGAATGTTGACGGCAAAATCTTCGCCTAAGGGTCGCGCGCCAGAGCAATTGGTGGACGAAACGCTCAAACTTGGTACCGGGACATTGTTCGCACTTGATCGGCGCCAACAACTCACCGTTCATTCCACGGAACGCGCCTGTCCGCGCTGCAACCGCTCGTTCGCGCCCCTCGATCCGAAGAATTTTTCCTACAACTCCTCGCAAGGCTGGTGTCCGCGTTGTCGCGGTTTTGGCGAGTTGTTCTATCTGCCTGATGTCGAGCGCGGCGCGGATGCCGACGCCATTGAAGAAAGCTGGTGGAGCTGGGCGCAGGAGCGCGAGGTGTGCCCCGAATGTCACGGCTCGCGATTGAATCCGGTGGCGCGCGCGGTGCGATTGCATCAAAAGCCGCCTCTGGTTGGTCGCCCCAAAATTACGCCGACAAAGGAAATTGCCCCGACGATTGACGATTTTTCTTCGTTTGATGTGGCGGCGGCACTGGCGTTCGTTCGTCGTTTGAAATTCACCGGACGCGCCGCCGAGATCGCGCGCAACATTTTGCCCGAGATTCGCGAACGCCTGCATTTCCTTAACGAAGTCGGACTGGGCTATCTGCAATTGGGTCGGGCCGTGCCGACGCTTTCCGGCGGCGAAGCCCAGCGCATTCGTCTGGCCGCGCAACTGGGTTCAAATCTCAGCGGAGTCCTTTACGTATTGGACGAGCCGACCATTGGTCTGCACGCCCGCGATAACGAACAACTCCTGGATGTGCTTCAAAAATTGCGCGCGCGTGGCAACTCGGTCGTGGTCGTGGAGCACGATGAAGCCACCATGCGCCGGGCGGATTGCGTGATTGATCTCGGGCCGGGCGCGGGCGAACACGGCGGCGCGGTCGTGGCCGTCGGCACGCTACAAGAGCTACGGCGACATCCGCAATCCGTCACGGGCCAGTGTTTGCGAGAGACGCGAAACTTTCCCGCTCGCGGACAGCGCCGTCCGCTATTCAATTCCCACCACCGCCGCTTGACCGGCAAGCTCACTTTGCGGAGCGCGGCCATCAACAATTTGAAACAGCTCACCGTCAATTTTCCGCTGGGCCGTTTTGTGGTGGTCAGCGGGGTCAGCGGTTCAGGCAAAAGCACGTTGATTCGCGAGTGTCTGTTGCCTGCGCTCGAAACGGCACTGAAGAAGCCCAGCGCCCGAACGACGGGACATTCGCCAAATCGCGCCATCGGTCGCTTGAGCGGCTATGAAAACTTGAAGGCGGTTTACGAAGTGGATCAATCCCCGATCGGACGCACTCCGCGTTCGATTCCCGCAACTTACGTGGGGTTCTTCGATGAAATTCGACAGTTATTCGCGCTGGTGCCGGAAGCCCGGATGCGTGGCTACACCGCGAGCCGGTTTTCCTTCAACAGCGCGCAGGGTCGTTGTCCCGAATGTCAGGGTGCGGGTCAGATCAAACTGGAGATGAACTTCCTGCCGCCCGCATTCGTGCGCTGCGAAACTTGCAACGGCTCGCGTTTCAATCCGGAAACGCTGGACATCCGCTACGGCGGGAAAACCATCGCGGAAGTGCTGGACCTGTCCGTCGAGGCCGGCATCGCGCATTTCGCCGGTGTGCCCAAAATCAGACGCGCCCTCGAAGCGCTGCGCGACACGGGCCTGGATTACCTCAAACTTGGGCAACAAAGTCCGACGCTGAGCGGTGGCGAGGCGCAACGCGTGAAGTTGGTGACGCACTTGTTGAGCGGATTGAAACCGCAGCTCGATTTGCCAGCGCGCGCACAATCGAAAGCCACCAAACACAACCTTTTCATTCTCGAAGAACCGACCATTGGCCTGCACATGGCCGACGTGAAACGGCTCGTGGAAGTGTTGCAACGGCTCGTGGACGCCGGGCATACGGTCATCGTCATTGAACACAATCTCGATCTGATCGCCGAAGCGGACTGGGTCATTGATCTCGGCCCGGAAGGCGGCGCGGACGGCGGACGCATTGTCTGCGAGGGAACGCCGGAACAAGTGGCACGGAACCAAGCTTCACATACCGGTCGGTTCCTGCGCAAACTGCTCCCACCATGATTGCCTCGGGCGGCCAAGAAATTCTGAACGGAAAAACTACGTTCCAACCAGTCTGAATGTCATCCACTGCTTTCACCCGCTTGCGAGCATCGTCCGTTGCGCGGAGGCTGCGGAATCCATGCGGATTGATTTTGCTGAGTTGCGTTCTGTTCGCCAGCGCGTGTCACTCGGTCCGCCCCACTCCCCCGCCACTGGAGTGGGTTCAGGTAATCACGAGCCAACGCGAATTCGCCTTTGCGGAAAGCAAAAGAAAATTCATTCCGTGGGGGTTCAATTACGATCACGACCATAAAATGCGTTTGCTGGAGGATTATTGGGAAAGTGAGTGGGAGACGGTCGCTGCGGATTTTCATGAGATGAAGCAACTCGGCGCCAACGTGGTGCGCATCCATCTCCAATTGGCCCGGTTCATGAACGGCCCTGAGGAAGCGAACCCAACTTCATTGCAACAACTCACCCGCCTGCTCCAGCTCGCGGAGCGCACCGGGTTGTACCTGGACCTCACGGGTCTGGCCAGTTACCGCAAATCGGATGCGCCCAAGTGGTACGACGCCATGGACGAATCCGAACGCTGGCGGACGCAGGCGAAATTCTGGGAATTCATCGCCGCCACCAGCGCCAACAGTCCGGCCATCTTTTGCTACGACCTCATGAACGAACCGTTCGTGCCCACGGAACCGCGCGCTCCCGGCGACTGGCTTACGGGGCATCTGGGCGGATTTTATTATGTGCAGGCCCTCACGCTCACTCCCGCGGGGCGAACTCCGCCACAAATTGCCCAGGCGTGGGCGGCGCAAATGGCGCGCGCCATTCGACAGCACGATCAGCGACATCTAATCACGCTCGGCATGTTGCCGAACAGCGGCCGCGCGTTGGTGGAAGCGGTGGCGCCGCACCTCGATTTCATTTCCGTTCACGAATACCCTCGGAGTGGCCAAGTGGAGGAAAGCTTGGGCCGGTTGAAAAAGTTCGATGTGGGCAAACCGCTGCTGATCGAAGAGCTGTTTCCCTTGACCTGCACCGCGCCGGAACTCCGTGAATTCATCGAGCGTTCCTCCCCGCCCGCGTCCGGGTGGATTGGTTTTTATTGGGGGCAAACCCCGGAGGAGTTGGAGCAAATCGAAGGCATTCCCGCCGCCCTTACGCGCGCCTGGTTGCAGTTATTCGAGACCGCCAATCCAAATCAGAATCACTGAGGCACGGTTGGTTCGGACAGAGCCGCAACGCCCCCATCAAAGCCCCCGGCTTTACTTTGCCTGCCGCGCCCCACTTCCGTCCAGTCTGCAAACGCTGGCTGAAATTAAGATCGCCCGTCCGACCGGCGTTTCCACAATCGAGCGACCTGCAGCACGGTGACTAGAAACAGGGAAAAGGCTGTGACCGCTGTGCCCAAAAAAATTCCCCAAATCATTCCCACGGCCATCGCGTAGCGAGTCAGGTTTGCCGTTTCCGCCGGCGAGAACAGTTCACGCACGAAATCAGGAGAAATGAGCGCCACCATCGCGGCAAATAATCCACCCAACACCGCGGAAAACAGCGCTCCCAGCACCACATAGAAGAAATATCGTAAAAACATCATAAGCCAACTACATCTCGCCGGTCGAATAGAGCCAGTCTCGTACCGGGTACCGATTAAACCGGACTGCAGACGCACCCCGTTCCGAATTTTACAAGTAAAGCGACTGCTTCAGATCGCGAACCAGAATGCTCAGAAACGGATAGCGTTTGGCTGGATCAAGTTCCAGACACTTGAGAATGATTTTTTCCAGACCAATCGGCAGATCGGGATTCAACTGACGCGGGAGCAAAAAATTGGTGCGGTCGATTTGCGCCAGCAAAATCTCGGTTGAGGTCTCGCCGGAAAAAGGTTTCTGATTGGTCAACAATTCGTACGCCGTGACGCCAAAAGCAAAGACGTCTACGCGCCGATCAATCGCTTGTCCCGACAATTGTTCCGGGGCCATGTAAGTTGGCGTGCCGGGGTTTTTACCGATCTTCAACGGTTTGTCGCCAATCGGTTGCGCCAGATCAAAATCCACCAAGCGCACGGCGGCATTGGGCGAAACGATCACGTTTTCCGGCTTGAAATCGAGATGTAAAAATCCGCTCTCGTGGACATGTTCCAGCGCCTCGGCCATGTCTATGAGAATTTGCGCCACGTTATCGAGCAGCACCTGATCGTGGCGCGCGTAAAGCACCTTCAGACTCGCGCCTTCGACGTATTCCATCAGGCAGTAAAGCAATCCGTCAATTTTACCGTGCTCGTAATAGCCGATGATCCCGGGATGCCCCTGACAGGTTTCCAAGGCATCGCAACCATGCAAAAACCGTTTTTTGGCCGTGGAATCTCCGCGCAATTCGGGCAGCAATCGCCGGACGGCAAATTGCTTCCCGGCCGGATCGCTCGACAACCAGATTTCCGCCATGCCGCCGGTGGCGATCAATTCATGCAGGGTGAACTTCCCGAACGGCCCGGGCGTGGCGGAACTAACCTGATGGGATTTGTTAAACAAACCGAACACGCAAGTGATTTAGCAGGAAACCCGCTCGCTCGCCACTTTGTTTTATTGGCCGGCGATACCGGCAAACCGCATCGGCAAACCATCGGCCGGCCCATGCAGTTTAGGCTTGGTCTGAGGCGCGGCGATTTTTAAGGTGACGCATGACCCGACATTCCGCCTTGAAATCCTTCAGCGAAGCGGGTCTGGCTTGGTTTTATCCGCGTGTCTGTCAGCTCTGCGCGAATGAAATGGCCTCGCCGCAGGACGGCTTTGTCGGCGCGAACTGTCGGAAGCACCTGCAATTCATCGAACCGCCCTTTTGCGGGCGGTGCGGATTGCCCTTCCCGGGAGACATTTCAGGGACGTTCGAGTGCGCCAATTGTCGCGACATGGAATTGCACTTCTCCACCGCGCGCTCCGTGATTGCCGCGAAAGGAATCGCGCTGGACGTCATCCATCGCTTCAAATACCAGCGCGCACTTTGGTTCGAGCCGTTTTTGATGGATTTGCTCATTCAAGCGGCGGGGCCGATTCTGCAAACGCCACCCTGGGACTGCGTGGTTCCCGTGCCGTTACACCCGCTCAAACAGCGCGAGCGGGAGTTTAATCAAGCCGAACGACTGGCGCGGCCGCTGGCCCAGGCGTTGGGAATTCCGCTGCGAATGGATTTACTGCGACGCATTGTCCCAACGCGAACGCAAACTTTGCTATCAAGAAAGCAACGCGCCGAGAATGTGCGCTGGGCCTTTGCGGCGCGGAATAACGCTAAATTGAATGGCGAGAGGATTATCCTCGTGGACGACGTTTTGACCACCGGGGCGACCACCAGTGCCTGCGCCCGGGTGTTGCGGAAAATCGGCGCGGGCGAAGTTTGCGTCTGGACAGTTGCGCGCGGACTTTGAATAATAAATTGGCTGTTAAGATGAGTCGTAGCTTTGAAACCGAGCCTGCCCATTCAGGCGACTTGCTGGCCATGCCAGCCGCAATCCCTTTTTGACCATGTCCACCACCACTTTCACCAAAGCCGGGCCGGACGTTTCCCCGGTTGAACCCGCACTCACCCCGCCGCCTGAACCACAGGTCGGCACGTCCACCTTCGTCAAAAAGAAACTTAAAATCGCCACCGGTAAAACCAAAAAGAAGGAATTTCCAGCGGGGTTGTGGACGAAATGCCCGAAGTGTGAGGAAATGCTCTTTGACAAGGAGCTGGATGAAAATCTGAAGGTTTGCATGAAATGCGGCCACCATTTTCCAATCGGGGCGCGTGAACGCATTCATTCGCTTGTGGAAACGTGCTCCTTTGAGGAAACGAACGCCACCATGACCAGCGTGGATGTGTTGGGCTTCACCGGCGCGTCCTCCTACAAAGACAAGCTGGCGGCCAGTTGGAAGAAAACGAACCTCAAAGACGCCGTCATCACCGGAATCGGACAGATCGGCACGCAGCGGGTCGCGTTGGGCGTGATGGATTTCAGCTTCATTGGCGGCAGCATGGGCTCGGTGGTTGGGGAAAAACTAACGCGCCTGATTGAAACCGGAACGGAAAAAGAAATCCCGATCATAATCATTTCCACCAGTGGCGGCGCGCGCATGTACGAGGGCATGTTCAGTCTGATGCAGATGGCCAAAACCTGCGGGGCGCTGGCTTATCACGCACGGGCCAAATTGCCCTTCATCAGCGTCCTGACCCATCCCACCATGGCTGGAGTGATGGCCAGTTTCGCGACGGTGGGCGATTTGATTCTTGCCGAACCCGAAGCGATGATCGGCTTTGCCGGAGCGCGCGTAATCAAGGACACCACCCAGGCGGAATTGCCGCCGGATTTTCAAACCTCGGAATTCCTGCTCAAACACGGATTGATTGACGCCATCATCTCCCGCAATGAAATGAAGGAACGCCTGATCGAATACATGGCTTTCCTCATGACCGGTCGCAAAGCGACAGCGACTGGAGCTGCGGCTTAACCTCCCGTTTCCTGACCAATCACTTCACCCTGAACGTCAGACTGTCGCCTTTGGCGCTGACGTGGATTTTTTCGCCGGGCTTGAATTCTCCCGCCAACAGCTTGCTTGCCAGCGGATCGAGCAGATGGGTTTGAATCGCGCGTTTCAGCGGACGCGCGCCAAATTGCGGATCGTAACCTTCGCTGGCCAATAGCTTCTTGGCCGCAGCATCCACGTCGAGCGTGAGACTCTGCTGCGCAAGACGCGCTTCCAACCGCCCTAGCTGGATGTCCACAATGCGCGCCAACTCACCTTCGTCGAGACTCTGGAAAATGATCACGTCGTCCACGCGATTCAGAAATTCCGGTCGAAAATGCCGTTTCAATTCCGCCATCACCTTGTCCTCCATGGCCGTCCGCGCGCCGATGGTGGTATGCCCGTCCATGAAGTATTCCTGAATGATGGGCGAGCCGAGATTGCTGGTCATGATGACAATGGTGTTCTTGAAATCCACAGTCCTCCCCTGCCCGTCCGTGAGCCGGCCATCATCAAGCACCTGCAACAACACGTTAAACACATCATGGTGCGCCTTCTCGATTTCATCGAACAGCACCACCGAATACGGACGCCGCCGGACCGCTTCGCTGAGTTGCCCGCCTTCCTCGTAACCAACGTAACCTGGCGGCGCGCCAACCAGCCGCGCCACGGTGTGCTTCTCCATGTATTCGCTCATGTCAATGCGGATCATGGCGTTCTCATCGTCGAACAGAAATTCCGCCAGCGCGCGGGCGGTTTCCGTTTTACCCACACCAGTAGGGCCGAGGAAAATGAACGAGCCGATGGGGCGATTCGGGTCCTGCAAACCGCTGCGCGAGCGGCGCACGGCATTGGCAACCGCCACCACGGCTGGTTTCTGACCAATGACGCGCTGCTGCAACCGGGCCTCCATCTGGAGCAATTTCTCGCGTTCGCCTTCGAGCATTCGGGACACGGGAATATGTGTCCATGACGCCACGACGCGCGCAATGTCCTCATCGGTGACTTCCTGCCGCAACAGCCGCAGTGGCGACGAGGCGTCGCGCCTGGTGGAGGTGACGCCATCGTCACCTCGGGATGAAGTTCCACCGACGGAAGCCAACTCGCGGCTACTGCCGCTCTCCGGCGACGAGGCGTCGCGCTTGGTGGAGGTGACGCCATCGTCACCCCGGGACGAAGTCCCACCGACAGAAGCCAACTCACTGTTACTGCTGCTCTCCGGCGACGAGGCGTCGCCGCCACGTTCCAGCGTTGCAGCCACGGCCGCCAGTTTCTTCTCCAGCGCAGGAATTTTGCCGTATTGAATCTCAGCGGACTTGCTCAAGTCTCCCCCGCGTTGCGCTTTCTCCAATTCAATTTTCGCCTGCTCCAACTGCTGCTGCACGATGCTGACCGCGTTGACCGCAGTCTTTTCGTTCTGCCATTGCGCCGTGAGCGCTTTGGATTTCTCTTTCAGATTGGCAAGTTCCTGTTCCAGCAATTTGAGGCGCTCCTTACTGGCGGCATCTTTTTCCTTGGCCAACGACGTGCGCTCGATCTCCAATTGCAAAACCTGCCGGTCCAGTTGATCCAACTCAGTGGGTTTGGAATCCAGCTCCATTTTGATGCGCGAGGCCGCCTCATCCACGAGATCAATCGCTTTATCCGGCAGAAACCGGTCCGCGATGTAGCGATGCGATAACGTCGCCGCCGCCACCAGCGCCGCGTCTTGAATCCGCACACCGTGATGCACTTCGTAACGCTCCTTAAGACCGCGCAAAATGGCAATGGTTGCCTCGACCGTTGGCTCGGTCACCATCACCGGTTGAAAGCGGCGCTCCAAGGCCGGGTCTTTCTCAATGTGCTTGCGGTACTCATCCAGCGTGGTGGCCCCCACGCAACGCAGTTCGCCGCGCGCCAATTGCGGTTTCATGATGTTGGCCGCATCCGTCGCGCCTTCCGCCGCACCGGCGCCGACGAGCGTATGCAACTCGTCAATGAACAGAATGATTTTGCCTTCGCTGGCGGCAATCTCCTTGAGGAACGCCTTCAACCGATCCTCGAATTCGCCCCGATATTTCGCACCGGCAATCATCGCGCCGAGGTCCATTGCCACCAGTCGTTTGTTCTTGAGCGATTCCGGCACGTCACCGCTCACGATGCGCCGCGCCAATCCTTCCGCGATGGCGGTTTTGCCGACACCCGGTTCGCCGATGAGCACCGGATTATTCTTGGTGCGCCGCGTCAACACCTGCATCACACGCCGGATTTCCTCGTCGCGCCCGATTACTGGATCAATTTTGCCCTGCCGGGCCAGCGCGGTAAGATCGCGCCCGTATTTTTCGAGCGCCTGAAATTTGCCCTCGGGGGCTTGATCGGTGACGCGCTGATTACCGCGCAACTCTGCCAGCGCTTTAAGTACCACCTCGCGTTTAAGCCCGTGGGTTTTGAAAATCTGCTGCAATGCCGAACCACCAGCGTCGAGGATGCCCAGCAACAGATGTTCGGTGCTGAGGTAATCGTCTTTGAGTTTGCCGGCTTCCGCCTGCGCGGCGTCCAAGGCTTTCTTCAATTCGCTGCTGAGATAAATATCCGCACTGCTCGTACCCTGCACCTTATGGCGACGTCCCAGCTCCTGCTCCACCTCCGATTGCAACGCGCTGGGCGGCACGCCGATCTTTTCCAACAGCCCCGGCACGAGGCTTTCGCCCTGCCCAATCAACGCCAGCAACAAATGCTCGCAATCCACCCCCTGATGCGAGTAGCCGTGAGCGATCCGTTGCGCTTCAGCCAGCGCTTCCTGGGACTTAATGGTCAACTTGTCCAATTGCATAGTTCATCAATGTGCTAAACAACTTCGCCGCGTCAAGTTTCCCCCGGCGACACCGCAAAACCTGCCTGAAAACGCGGGATGAACTCTGGATTTTCATTCAGTCCGGCGCGGAAGCGCTCACTCGCGGCGCAAAGAAATTCTGTTGAACCCAGACCTTCTGCGCTACGCTGAATGTGTTGCCCAAATGGCTTCGGCAAAATTTCGCGAGCATGGAGAAAACTTTACTGTGAAACACATGGGTTTAATTGGTGGGCTGAGTCCGGAATCCACCGTCCACTACTATCAGATCATCTGCCGCGAACATAACCGTCGCTGCGGCGGATTGAATTTTCCCCGCCTCACCATCGAAAGTCTGAACCTCGCCGAGTTGGTGCGTTTATTTGAAGTCAATGATTGGGAGGGCGTAGCGACCATTCTGCTAGCCGCCCTGCACCGCTTGAAAAACGCCGGAGCGGAATTTGCCGCCATCCTGGCCAACACTCCGCACAACGCCTACGAGCGCATCCAAACCGCGACACCGCTCAAAATCGTCACCATCATGGAAGCCACGGCGGTGGCCCTGAAACGGGCCGCCCACAAAAACGTCGCCTTGTTGGGCACCAAAGCCACCATGGAATTTGGCTTCTTCCAAAAATACTTTGCGACCGAAAACATTCAAACCGTCGTGCCTGACGCCGCGCAACGCCAGGAACTGGATCGCATTATCTGGGACGAACTTGCGCATGGTCAGCTCCGTCCCGAATCGCGGCAGGCGGCGTGCCGGATGCTCGCGACTTTGCAGGAACGCGGAGCGGAAGCGGTTGTGCTTGGTTGCACGGAGCTGTCGCTGTTGATTCAACCGGCAGACACGCAACTGCCTCTTTTCGACACCACAAAAATTCACGCGGAAGCGATTCTGGAATTTGCCAATTCCTCCGACGAACCACCAATCACTCCGACCACTCGGATCAACGCCGCCCGATCATGAGTTCACCGCAACGATCTTCCGAATCCGACCGTCCCGCCCAAGCGCCGATGCCGTCTCAATCCGAAGGCAGCGAAGACGAAATACTGGAGGCCTCAAGCCCCACGTGTTATCTGGGTGAATTCGAAAATCTTCTAAAACCACCGCCCAACATCCAAATCAAAAGCATCCACGAAGCTCCCGCTCCCTCTGACGGCACACGAGTTTTTGTCGAATGTGCCAAGCCTACGAAAGCGGAGCCCGTTCGCGACTCGACCGCTGATTGGCATCAACAACTCGCTCCCAGCGCTGGCTTGCGGGAGTGGTTCCTGGCCGATCCGCCAACGCGTTGGATTGAATTTCGCGAGCGCTATTGGAACGAACTCAACGGTCGGCAGGAAGCACTGTCACCATGCTATGCCGCCCTTCAGAACGGCGCGCTGGCATTGATTCATGACGGTTGCGACGCGCGCCATAATCCAGCCCTGGTGTTACGCGAATACCTGTTGGCCCACCTGCCTTGACACACGCACAGCGCAGCCCGAATTTTTGTTTCCATTTCACCTCGGCGGCTAATCCCGACTCCACGAACGACTGACTTGCAACTCAAAGCGACTAGGAACTGGCGCTGGTATAGCGGCGCACGGACCGACGCCAGATCCATTCCGAGGCCAGGGCGCATAAAATCGCCATGCCCACCAGCAGCCAGATGGAGGTGGGGGTCAGGCGATCGGTCAAGAGGCGCACGGGCACGTTGGAGACGAGCAACACAGGCAGCACAAAGGTGAATACGGAACGAAACACGCCGCCGCGTGGAAACGCTTCGTCGGGCATTCGGGCGATGTTGAACAGGTTGTAGTAGCCGTGGACAATCCCCTGGGCGCGCACGGTCCAGAAGCTGATCGCGGCGAGCGAGAACATCAGGCAGTAATGGATGCAAATCCCCAGCACGCAAAGTCCCAGAAAAATCAGCAAGCGCGACAGGGTCAGCGTCAGCCCGAGTTTTCCTCCGGCGTAAAGCATCACGATCACGGCAAAGGAGGCATTGACCAATCCGCCCAGATCGAGTTGCCGCAGGGAGAGCAGGAAGCGCGTGTTGACGGGCAGCATCAGCAGAAAGTCCAGTTTGCCGCTGCGCACCAGTTCGGAGAGGTTGAGGCAATTCACGAGGAAAAGGGTCTGGTAAAGTTGCTGGATGAAATGGCTCGCGCCGATCAATAGCACCACCTGCCATTTGGTCCAGGTGCCGATGGCTTCCGTGTGCAGGTAAAGCACGGAGATGAATCCAATCTGCATGGCAAACCAGGCAATCTCGACCACGATCCAGAGCAGGAAGTTGCCCTTGAACATCATTTCGCGGGTGACGGAATTTTTCAGCAGCGCCCGGTAAATCGCCAGGTAACGGCGGCCGCGTTGCAATCCATTGGTTGAAGGGGTCGTCATGTCAGCCTCCTGCCGCCGCGTATTTTTTGATGCCGCACCGCCACGCAAAGCGCGCCAACAGGTAGGCGACGAAAACCCAGGCGGCTTGCATCAACAAGCCGATGGCAAGTTCGCGCCCGGAGATTTTTTCCAGATAAATGGCCACGGGCAAATACAGTTGATAGGGAAACGGAGTGAAGTTCATCAAGAAAAAGCGGAGTGAGTCCGGCAAAATATCGAGCGGGAACATGTGGCCGCTGGCGATGTATTCCAGCGCGTACAGAATGAACACGAAGGTGGAGATTTCGAGCAACCAAAACGCCAGCATGGCCAGCGTGTAGGAGAGGAAAAATTGCAGCAGGGCGGTCAAGACCACCGAGAGCAAGAATAACAGCAACACGCCAAAACTGGACGGCAGCAGGAAGTATTGGTGCAACAGCAAAATCACGGCGGTGATGGGTAGCGCGGCCACGGTCAGATAAACCGCGCGCCCAGCCAGAAACACGCAAAACCGGAACCACAGGTAGTCAATGGGCTTGAGCAAAAACTGGCTGATGTTGCCGTCCTTGATGTCAGCGGCGATCTGCCAATCGTCATCATTCACGGCGGTCAAAACATCCACCACGGTCACGATCAAATAATAGGTGGTCATTTGCGCCAGCGTGAAGGTGGCCACGGCGGCGCCCGCCTCTTTGCCGGCGTAAATGGTCCGCCACAACAACAGCAACGCGGTGAGCGGAATGAAATCGAACAGCGTGCGCGCGAGAAAATTAAATCGGTACGTCAGATGGTTCTGCACCCCGATTCCAATGACCTGCCAGTATTTCCTCATGCGCTACCAAGGCAAAATTATCAGGCGCCCGGCGCGGCTCCCAGCCGTTTGTGCGACGCCCTTTGCCGACGAAATTTCACGGCGAACGGGCGGCGGAGAAACCCGCGAAACGCGCGCGGTCGCGCAAATCGCGGTCAATGCGAATCAACTCGTTCCACTTCACCAGGCGTTCGCTGCGAGTGAAAGAACCGACCTTGATCTGGCCGGCGTTGGTGGCAACCGCAAGGTGCGAGATAAAGGCGTCCTCGGTTTCACCCGAGCGGGCGGACACGATGGGCTGCCAGCCGGCCTGCTGCGTCAGGTGAATGGCGTCCAGCGTTTCCGTCACCGTGCCGATTTGATTGAGTTTGATCAGCACCGCGTTGGCGACCTTTTGCTCGATACCCTGTTGAATCCGCGCGACCTGGGTGGTGAACAGGTCATCTCCCACCAACTGTACGCGCGCGCCAAGGGATGACGCGATCTGCCGCCAACCCGCCCAATCGGTGTCCGCCAGCGGATCTTCAATCGAAACAATTGGATAACGGGCGCACCAATCCTCCATCAGTTGAATGAACTCAGCCGAAGTAAATTCCCGGCGTTCGAGGCGAAACTGATATTTCTGCGTGGCCGCATCGAACAGATCACTGGCGGCGATATCAAGCGCGATGGCCGCCTCGCGACCGGGAGTGTAACCGGCGCGTTGCATGGCCTCGACGATGACGGCGAGCGGCGCTTCGTTGGTGGCAAACTCCGGCCAAAAGCCGCCCTCGTCCGCCACGCCAAAATACTGGCCGCGTTGTTTCAGCAAATCACCGACGGCGTGATACACGTTGTGGGTGATTTCCAGCGTCTCGGCAAAATCGCGCGCGCCGACGGCGATCAACAAGTAATCCTGCACGTCCGTCCGCCAGTTCGCGTGCGCACCACCGCCGATGATTTGGATTTCCGACACCGGCAGCAACGTCCCCTTTCCCGCTCCCAAGCTGACATGCAACGCTCCACCGCGTGCGTGCGCGGCGGCCCGAGCCACGGCCATGGAAACCGGCAGCACGGCGTTCGCGCCGAGCCGACGCTTGTTCGGCGTGCCGTCCAGATGGATCAACAGTTCGTCAATGGCGCGTTGCTCGAAAACATTCCGTCCGCGCAAGGCCGCGGCGATTTCGTTTTCGATGTGCGCGATGGCTTTGAAAACGGATTTGCCTCGGAAGCGGCGCGGGTCCTGATCGCGTAATTCCAACGCCTCGAACTGTCCCGTGGAAGCCCCCGACGGCGCCAGGCCGCGCCCCAAGATTCCATTGGCCAGACGCACCTCCGCCTCGACCGTGGGCACGCCGCGTGAGTCGTAAATTTGCCAGGCCGTGACAGATGCAATTTTCATGTTTTAGCGGTCAGCGGCGGAAGGATTTTCAGCAAATCAAACCACAGCTCCGACAGAGCGTTCACGGTTGGGAGCTGCGCCGCCAGCGCCGACGGCACAAAGTTACGGATGAACGCCACGCGCGTCGAATCCAGATATTCCACCGGCGACTTGCCGTCCACACGCGCCAGCAGCAGCAGCGTCAGCAAACGCGTGACCGTAATTTCCAGGTCGCGGCTGGTTGACGACCGTTCGGCGCGGTACGTCCGCCAAAACATTTGAATCATTTCTGCGATTCCCGGATCACGCGGCGCGTGATAAAGCGCCTTGAGGAACAGATGATTCAGCAGAAACGCCACGTCGAAGGCGGCGTCTCCGTACCAGGCCACTTCCGCATCCAACAGCACCATGCGTGCGCCGCAAACCAGAAGGTTCTTCGGACTGAAATCGCCATGCACCAGACATTCTTTGACGGCAGCGAGGCGGGTCGCTTCGGCTTCGTAAAATTCTCGCAAATCCGGATGACGTTCGCCCGTCGTCAGCAGGTACGGGGCAAGGCGAAGCTGGTGGAAATTTTCGAGCGTGTCAAAACGCCGCCGCAACTCGGGACGATTGGCGGTCTCGCGGTGAATCGTTCCCAAAATGCGCCCGGCGATCTGGGCGGATTGAATTTCGCCGGCACCGCGCAGCAACAGTTGTTTCCAGTTGGCAAAGTCATCACCCAGATATGCCATGCCGAAGTAGCCGGCGGACGGATTGGCAAAGCGCAACTGCGGCACGGCATCCGGCAAGAACTGCGACACGCATTGGAAGTAATTCCATTCGCTGACGTTGCGGCGCGGGTCGGCAAACCAATCGTCCCGGACTTTGAGTTTGGGCAACGCCCGCTTCACCACGAAGCGCTCGGCGCCGTCCACGACCAGGTAAATCTCACTCGAGACGCCACCACGCAACGGAAGCAGTTGCGCCTGCGGATCGCGCAACCAACCGTCGCGGCGCAACCATTCCTTAAACTCATCAGCGTCAGCCATGTGCCGGGTGTAAACCTACGCGCCCGCCCCGGGCCAAAGCAGTAAAAAAGACGCCACGAACGCGGACGATTGAAGTGGAGCAAACTCAAGCCAAAGCCGCATGCACGGCCGTGACCAGCGCCTTGACCCGGACTTCCAGTGGAAAATCGGACGGCGCTTCGAGCGTGTACGACAGCCGGGTTTTGTGTTGGATCAGCCAGAACGATTCGGGCCAGAGCGTACGGGTGTGCGGGTCCAGCTCGGGGCGGATGATGCCCCCGCGAGCGGCCCGGCCTTCGATCAATTCCGAGTGATCAATCGGGCAGACCGAACGAACTGCGGCGACCATGGTTTCCGCGAGCGAGGGCTGTTGGTCGGGATTCAATTCGTAAACGTAAAAGCCCAGCGATTCCCAGTCTTCGTGCAGGCACAGGCACAGGTCAAACTGCGGTTGGCGCTGGAGCCAGGCCAGATGCGCCCGCACTTCCGGTGAGCGGACATCGCGATAATCGCGGTTCAGATCAAGGCCCTCGGGACTCTCCCGACGGTTCAGTAAAGCGCCGCGCGGATTTAACGAGGGCAGAAGGGTAATCGCGGTGTTCTGCGGCCAGCAGTTTTCCTGAAGCAAGCGCAGCGCGGCGAGCGGCCCCGCCGGTTCATCTCCATGAATGCCGGTGCTGAGATAAATGCGCCGTTGCGCCGCACCAATATTTTTTTGCAACGCGATCCATTTGAGTCCCTCGGCAACGTGAAAGGTTTCCACCGACCAGTCGCAGGACGCCGCTGCGGTTTCCACTTTGTTGAGAACCTCCCGAATGTTGATGCGTTCCCCGAAGTACCCGCCGACATTTTTGCCCAGCCGTTGTATCACCTTAAGAATTTTTTAGCACGATTTTGTGAAGCGTCAAAGCTCGCATCTGGCGCGCGAATAAAAAAGCGGCTTCCATTTACGAAATCGCATTTTCCACCATCACGCACGAGCGGAACGACAGCCTGACGCAACTCCGCCGGGCTTGCCAATAGACGCGTTATTTGGCCGCGAGTTCAGCGAGCGCCTCCGTTTTTGCAACCGGTTCGGCAGCGTCCGCCTCCTGCTCCTGATTATCGAAACCGCTGTGATCCCAGTCCGGGTCCAGCCCCAAATCCTTGAGCATTTGCAAGTCGCGCTCGACCGTCTGATTGAGGGTCGTGAGATAGTTGCCGACCAACAGCGCGCTGGCGCCCGCCATGAAGACCAGGCTCTGCGCGTCGCGCAAATTCACGCCGCGTCCCCCGGCAATCATGATTTCCTGCCGCGGCATGATCAGGCGAAAACACGCGATGGTTTTGAGAATTTCCATTACCGGCAAACGCGGTTTGCGCTCGAACGGCGTTCCGGCGATTGGATTCAGAATGTTGATGGGCGTGATATGCGCGCCGACCGCCTTCAACTCGAAAGCGAGATCGCAACGGTCTTCGCGGGTTTCGCCCATGCCGATGATGCCGCCCGAACAAATCTTGATTCCGGCCTGCTTCAAATGTTTCAGCGTTTTCAGCCGATCCTCATAGGTGTGCGTGGTGCAGGTGTTGGCGAAATAACGCCGCGAGGTTTCCAAGTTGTGGTTGTAACATTCCAATCCCGCCGCCTTCAAGCGATCCGCCACGCGCTGTTCCTCGATCAACCCCAACGACGCGTCCGGTCGCGTTTTGCCGCCAGCCTTCATTTCCTCGATCCGCTCGCACACTTCATCAAGCAACGGACCTTCTTTCAAGCCGCGCCAGGCGGCGACCAGCCCCACGGCGGTGACGCCATTTTGATTCGCCTCTTCGGCCGCGTTCGCGATGGGTTCGGGCTCAATAAACCCGTACTTGGGCGAGCCGGTCTGGTAATGGGATGATTGCGAGCAGAAACTACAGTTTTCAGAACAGGATCCGGCCTTCGCGTTCACGATGGAGCACAGGTGGATTTTATTACCCTTGTTTTTGATGCGCACACGGTTCGCCCACGCCATCAACTCAAAGATGTCCGCTGACGCTTCGAGGTTGAATAGAAACAGGGCTTCGTCGCGCGTGATGGTGCCGCCCGCCAACACTCGCGCTCCCAACGCGCCGATTTGAGAGTAATGCGTCCCGTCAAGTAATTCCGCAGTCATGCTTGACAAGATAACGGAAGCGAGTTTTCAGGCAAGCATGCAGATAATGACGCGGCGCCATCCCGCCGCAGCTCACTCCAGCGGCGTTCGGCGATGCGACCTACTCCCCCTCGGTCAAGCGCTCCGGCTCGGACGGATCGGATGGGCCACGCTCCGATCAGCGATCATGGGCAGCACAATGTCAAAATGCTGCTCGTGAAAACGCAGCACAATCTGCATGTCTATGATCTTGTGCGCCGAACAAAACTCGATGGCCTGCGTGGAACTGAGAAAATCCATCGCGTCGGCGGCACTCGAAGTGGTGAACCCCACCTCTTTGAGATAGAGTCCCGATTCCTTGTGTTGAAGCAGAACTTTCATCAATGCGGTATTAGCGTATTCCAAGTTCGCCTCCCAACACGGCATCCCGCCACTACCCGTAGTGGCAGACTTGGTTGGCTTCGCAACTAATTGTGCAAAACCGCTCTGAAAGCGCAACAACTATTTCTGAAAATTTTCGCCCTGCCTCGCGGACGGGTTAACTGACAAATTCCAGCTCCTGCCGATGCGGAATAAGTCGTTGCTCGAAGGCCCGTCCCAAGAAACGGCGGATGGATTCCCGGCCTTTTTCGCCGTAGTCCAAAGTCCAATGGTTCACGTACATCCCGACAAATTGGTCCGCCAGGTCGCGGCCCATATCCCGGGCATATTGCAAAGCGTGCTGCACCGCGGCGGGGCGATGGTCCAAACTGAACTGGATGCTGCGCGTCAGCAGATCGGAAATTTCCTTTCGGGCGACCGGTTCGAACCGCTTGTGAATCACGTTCCCGCCCAGCGGCAACGGCAGCCCATCATTTTCCCGCCCCCACCACTGGCCCATATCCTCGCAAACCACCAACCCTTCATTTTGATATGTCAATTGACCTTCGTGAATGATCAGCCCGACCTCCGCCCGTCCTTCCCGCACGGCTTGGAAAATCTGATCGAACGGCACGACTTCGTAGTGCAACTCGCTACCGGGGCAGTTCAACCAGAGTTGCAGCGCCAGAAACGCGCTGGTCATGGTGCCGGGGACGGCGATTTTTTTACGCCGGATTTCCTCCCGCGAAAATTTCTGCTTCGCCACCAGCATCGGCCCATAGCCATCGCCCATGCTCGCGCCGCTGGGCAAGAGGGCGTATTTATCCGACACGTAAGCGTAGGCGTGGATGCTGATTGCGGAAATGTCGAGTTCTCCACGCGTGGCGCGTTCATTCAAGGTTTGGATGTCCTGGAGAATATGCTCGAAGCGATATCCGGGCGTGGCGATGAGTTCCCGCGCCAGTCCGTAAAACATGAAAGCGTCGTCCGGATCAGGCGAGTGTCCTAATGTTAGCAATTTTGCCTGCATCGCTCCATCTTTCAGACATAAAAAAGGTCTGTCGAACAAATTCGCCGGGCAAGCGAAGTGCTGACCTTTGCAGCAGTGAACGGTTCATCCACAGGTTACGCGGGGGAATCACCGTCGCCGCATCGTAGTTGGCGACGTTTTTTCAAAACCGCCCCGCGCCCCAACTCCAACCCGGTCCCGGCCAAAACTTCCGAGCCGTCGGCATCGCGACGTCGCGCTGGCAGTGCCGGTGCCGCGCCGATCGAGAATCCCGCTCCGTCTCATACGGAAGCGGTGTTTGCCGGTTTACGCCGACGACTGGGTACCACGGTTTTTCTCGCCACCGTTCCGGTGGTGCTGTTGATGTATTTCCTGCACCTCGAACAATGGGTCGGTTTTCTCATTGGCATGTTGGCGCTGGCCGCCGCGTGGTACGGCGGCGAACGCTTTGTCATGCGGCAGTTGCGCACGTTGCTGCAAGCCGCCGAGAAACTCGCGCAGGGCGATCTGACCAGCCGCACCTGTGTCAAGGATGGCAAGAGTGAGCTGGGGCAACTTGCCCGAACTTTTGATACGATGGCGGAGTCGCTCCAGGAACGAGCGCATGAAAATGAAGCTTCCGAAAAGCAACTGCTGAATCGCGCACAGCAACAAGCCGTGATTGCGGCGATTGGCCAGTTCGCCATGCTCAATCAGGATTTCAACGCGCTCCTGAACCAGGCCTTGCAACTCGTCGCGGAAACTTTGGAGGTGGAATTGGCGCACATCGTCGAGTTGCAACCCGAAACGGAATCTCTCGTACCTCGCGCGACGCTGGGCTGGCGCACGGGGGGAAATCGTCTCGGCTCCGCGGCGATTGAAGCGCACGGATTGTCACTGGGAGCGTATGTGTTGCGCCGCGGCGAACCGGTCATCATCGCCGACATGAAACAGGAACGCCGCTTTGTTGCGCCGAACCTGTTGCTTGATCACGCCGTGGCGAGCGGCGTCTGCCTGGTCATCGCCACCCGTCAACAACCCTACGGCATTCTCGGCGTTTATACGGCGACCTTGCGCGCGTTCACCGGTGACGAAATTCAATTTCTCCTCGCCGCCGCCAACTCCCTCGGCATGGCGGCGGAACGGCGCCGCACGGAAGTTGAATTGCAGAAGCTCGCCGCGTTTGCGCAGCTTAATCCCAATCCCGCCATGGAATTGACCACGGCCGGTATGGTGACTTACTTCAACGATTCCGCGATGCAGCTCGCGCTGTCCGTGGAATTAAATCATCCGCGCGAATTACTGCCGAACAAAGTTGGCGAGATTCTCCGGCGCTGTTTGGAGGAGAACGTCAGCCGGACGGATTATCAATCGAAGATCGGTGGACGGACTCTTTCCTGGTCGTTTCACCCGGTGGCGCCGAGCCGGGTTGTTCATTGTTACGTGGAAGACATCACGGCCCATCTCAATCTGGAAAGCCAATTGCGCCAGTCACAAAAAATGGAGTCCATCGGACAACTGGCCGCCGGCGTGGCGCATGACTTCAACAACATGCTGACGATTATCCAAGGCCATGCGGGCATTTTGATGACGCGCCCCAACATGCCCGCGCCCTCGCTGGATTCGGCTCAAGCGGTGTTCTTCGCCGCAGAACGGGCGGCCAGCTTGACGCGCCAACTGTTGATGTTCAGCCGCAAAAACATCATGCAACCGGAAAATCTGGATTTGCGTGATCAGGTGTCCAACCTCAGCCGAATGGTGCAGCGGCTATTGGGCGAATTAATCACGCTGCAATTTACGCCACCGGCGGATTTGCCTCTGGTGAAGGGCGACGCGGGAATGATTGAGCAAGTGCTGATGAACCTTTGCGTCAACGCGCGGGACGCCATGGAACGCGGCGGAGTGCTGAGTATCGAACTGGGCGTCGAGGAGATTGGGCCGGACTACGTTCACGCGCATCCGGAAGCCCACGCCGGGCGCCACGTCTTCATGCGCCTCACCGATACCGGCTGCGGTATGGACAGCTACACGGTCACGCGCATTTTTGAACCGTTCTTCACCACCAAGGAAGTTGGCAAGGGAACGGGACTGGGGCTGGCCACCGTTTACGGAATTGTCAAACAACACGGCGGCTGGGTGGAGGTTTCAAGTCAGCCCAACTGCGGCACCACCTTCAAAGTGTATCTGCCCGCCACCAACGAAACGGTCAAGACTTCGGCGGAAAACATCACTCCCAATACTCCGATCCGGGGCGGTGAAGAAACCATTCTGGTCGTGGAAGACGAGCCGGTGTTGCAAGAGATGGCGCAATTGATCCTGGAGGAATACGGCTACAAAGTGCTCCTCGCCAACAACGGTCAGGAAGCCCTGCAACTATGGCAGCGACACAAACCCGGAATTGATTTGCTCTTCACCGACATGGTCATGCCGGGCGGTTTGACGGGCACCGAGCTGTCCGGCCATTTGATCGCGCAACACCCGCAACTCCGGGTCATCTTCGCAAGCGGTTACACCGCCAATGACATCAATACGGATTTTCTGACCCGTAACAATAGCGCGCGCTTTTTGCAGAAGCCCTACACCCGCACCAGCCTGACGCGGGCGGTGCGCGAGGCGCTCGACGGTGCGCCCGGCATCTCTTCCCGCCGACCAGAATCCGCCACGGTCACCGCGTAAGTTCAGCTGGGATGGCGACGCAACCACGCCACGATTTCTGCCGCCGCTCCAGCACTATCCACCGCCAGCATCGCACCCTGGCGCGGCTTGATCTCGACCTGACCTTTGGCCAGCGATTTCTCACCGATGGCGATGCGAAGGGGAAAACCAACCAGATCCGCGTCCTTGAACTTTACGCCCGGACGTTCGTCACGATTGTCCAAGATCACCTCAATCCCCTGAGCGGTTAATTCCTGATACAATTTTTCCGCGCGTTGCATCACCGGACTCTCCGCCGCGACACTCAACGGCGTGATGCAAACCTGATACGGGGCCACCGCGAGCGGCCAGATGATACCGTCCTTATCGTTGCATTGCTCGATGATGGCTTGCAACGTGCGCGTCACGCCAATGCCATAGCAACCCATGACGCAGGGCCGCCGCGCCCCCGCTTCATCCAGATAATTGGCTTCCAGCTTTTCACTGTATTTCGTGCCCAGTTTGAAAACGTGCCCGACTTCAATCGCGCGCCGGATCTTCAGCGGCTTCGCGCATTTGCCGCACGGTTCACCGGCGGCAACCGTGCGCAAATCGAACCAATCGGAAACGCGGATATCGCGCTCCATTGAAACCCGACGCAAATGGAATCCGTCCTCGTTCGCCCCCGTCGTCATGTCATTCGCACCGCGCAAACGCTCATCGGCCAACACCCGCACCGCCGCCGGCACCCGCGCGACCGCGCCCAGCGAACCCGGTTTCGCGCCCAGCACGGCCACACATTCCTCCGGCGTGGCGGGACGAAAGGCCAACGCACCCGTGCGCGCGCTGAACTTGGTTTCGTTCAGTTGATCATCGCCCCGGATCAAAATCAAAACCGGCTGGTTATCGGCGATATACACCAGCGTTTTAATCTGCCGATTGGCGGGAACTCGATAAGGCTCGCGCGATAACGCTTCAATCGTAACTACGCCGGGCGTCGCAAATTTTTCCGGCAGTTCCCCCGGCTCGCGAGCGGCCGTGCGCGGAATGCCACTCGTCGCTTTCTCGATATTGGCCGCATAACCGCAGGCGTCGCAAAACACCACCTCGTTTTCGCCCGTGTCCGCCGGCACCATGAACTCGTGCGAATGGCTGCCTCCAATGACCCCCGAATCGGCTTCCACGGGAAAATTCTGCACGCCACAGCGATTGAAAATGCGTTGGTAGGCGTCATACATTTTTTGATAGCTTGCCGTGGCGGCGGCATCGGTGACGTCGAAGGAGTAAGCGTCTTTCATGATGAACTCCTTGGCGCGCATCAACCCGAATCGCGGCCGGATTTCATCCCGAAACTTGGTGCTGATCTGATAGAAATTCTTGGGCAACTGCCGGTAGGAATTGATTTCATGCGCCGCCAACGTGGTGATGACCTCCTCGGCGGTCGGGCTTAGAAACCACTCGCGCTTCGCGCCATCTTGAACTTTGAACAACACCCCCTGGGCCGTCCCGGCGCGACCGGTGCGTTCCCAAATTTCCCGGGGTTGCAAGGCCGGCATCAACACCTCAATCGCCCCGGCGCGATCCATCTCCTCGCGAATGATTTGCTCCACCTTCCGCAGCGCCCGCAATCCCAACGGTAAAAAAGTATAAACCCCGCCGGCCAGCTTCCGGATCAGACCGGCGCGCAGCAGTAGTTGGTGTGAGAGGATTTCCGCATCCGACGGAGCTTCGCGCAGGGTCGGAATCAACGTTTCAGTCCACTTCATGCGGCGCGCAGCTTAAACCAAAGCCCGACGCAGAACGAAGTCTTTTCGGAGCAAACGGCTACTTGACCAGATTCACCAAGGGCGACAAACCGGCAATCCGGACTTCCAGGCGATCGCCAGATTGGATCGGACCGATCCCGGCCGGCGTGCCGGTCAGGATGACGTCGCCCGGCAGCAACGTCATTTGTGCCGAGATAAAGCTCACCAATTCGTAACAGTTGAAAATCATCTGCCGCGTATGGGAGTTTTGTCGCAACTGACCGTTTTGGTAGAGTTGAATGCTCAGCTCCTTGGGATCAATTTTCGTTTCAATATAGGGGCCAAGCGGCGTGAAAGTATCGAACGATTTGGCGCGACACCACTGACTCTCCGCGCCTTGGATCGTGCGATCCGTCAAGTCTTGAGCGGCGGTAAAGCCCAAAATATAACGCGGTGCGGACGCCACCGGTACCGCCCGAATTTTTCGCCCTATGATGATGGCCAGCTCCGCCTCAAAATCCGTTCGATGTGCGGGGTGTGGAAGTTCGATTTTCCCCCCATCAGGAAGCAACGAAGTCGGCGCTTTCAACCAAATCAAAGGTTCTTTGGGCAACGGCTGCTTTAGCTCCCGAGCGTGATCCGCGTAATTCAATCCTACCGCAATGATTTTGGAAGGGGTGACCGGCACGAGCGTACGAATGCCCTTTCGAGGGAGCGGTTTTCGGTCGAACGTCGGAGCGCCGAAGACATCGCCATGCAAACGGAAAAGTTCGCCGTCCACCATTTTGGCATAAAAAATCTCGTTGCCTTTCTGAAATCGCCCAATGGCTGCCATAGGTATGAGCGAAACCCTAGCAAACCGATGCGCCCGTTCGCAAGCGTAAAGCAGCGGCAGCCGCAGTTTCGCCTGGCTCTACCGCCGATGTTGGTTGCGCCCGACAAACGCAAAATCTGTTGAGGCTTCTCGCCGGTCTTGCCATCCGGGGTTAAAACTGACATATAAACCGCATCAAAGATTTTCGCGCTACACCGAGGTTTCCGTAGCCGAAGGCAACACATACGCGATGAATACCAAACTCATTACCGCCAGTTACCGGGTATGGAGTCCGGAAATGGTCTGCTACGGGCCAATCGAATTGACCACTTTGTTCGAGTGGGTGCGCGAACGGCGCGTTAGCCCCGAACATTGGATTTTCTCCGAACGCCGCAACACCTGGGTCAAGGCGGCGCAAATGGATGAGCTTAAGCCGTTGTTCGATTCTTCACGCCGCCGACCCGGACATCTGCTCGACGTGCGGCAGGCGGGGGTGAATGCGGATGCGTTGTTGCGCATTAAAGTCTTTTCCGGACTGAACGAAGACCAGTTGCAGGCGTTTATCCGTTACATGGAAATGGTGGTGCTCGAACCGGCGGCGCTGGCCGTGCGCGAAGGCCAGCGTGGCGATGCCATGTTTTTAATTCTTGAAGGTGAAGTTCGCGTTCGCTGGTTGCGCCACGGCAAGGAATCCATTGTCACCACTTTGAGAACGGGGGATTTTTTCGGCGAGATTTCCCTGCTGGATGAAGGGCCGCGCTCGGCGGATGTGATCGCCAACGAACACACGACGTTGTTGAAGATTTCCAAGGCCGCCTTCACCAAACTGCGATCCGAAGCCCCGTCGCTCGCCGAACCGTTCCTACATTCGCTCTCGCAGATCCTCGTGGGCCGATTGCGACAGTTGAACAAGCGTTACGTGGATTCGGTGTTGATGCTGCGCGCGCTTTCGGAACCGACTCGCGTTAAAACAACCCGCCCCGCAGCCAAACGCGCCCGTTAAAATTCCTTCGCACAAAGCAGCGCCATCGCTCGCGGTCTCGACGTGGCTGGCGAACGTCTCGCGAGTACATTCGCGTTATGCCAACGCTATTCAGTTGTACTCGCCTCGCACCTTGGCTGGCTTGTGTTCCAACGAACCAATCCCCCACGTCAAGTTCAGTCTGCAAAAAATCGCATAATCGCCTCTGCCCCCGAAACCGGAAGTTGCGGGATAATTTCCAGCCCGCTAGATTGGAGCTGTGAATTCGATGACGCACCAGGAAAAGCGGGTGCTCTGCCTGATCCTGGGTTTGTTGCTCCTCGGTTGGGCGGTTAAAACCTATCGCGTGGCGTACCCGCCCGCGGCGACCGCGCATTCATCAACTCGTTAATATGCAGGAATTACCTTTTGAAGCGATGCTGGAATTGATTCTGGCGAAGGACTCGCGTTACCAACGTGACGCATATTTGTTTGTGCGGGACGCGCTGGATTACACGCAGAAAAACCTCCGCCGAGCGAATAAGGGCGAACTCCGCCACGTGAGCGGACAGGAGTTGCTGACGGGCATTCGCCGTTACGCGCTGTCTCAATTCGGACCGATGACCATCACGGTCTTCGAGGAGTGGGGTATCCGACAGTGCGAAGATTTTGGTGAAATCGTCTTCAACATGGTGGACATCGGGTTGCTCGGAAAAACCACGCAAGACCGGCGCGAGGATTTTGCCGACGGTTATGATTTCGTGGCGGCATTCAAACACCCCTTTCTGCCGGGGAATGAAGTCAAAGTGTCGGTCGGTTGAACCCGCTCGCACCAAGTCCACACCGCCCGGGTTTCGTTCAGCAGCGTTTTAAGTTTTATCATCATGAGCCATAATGTTTCCGCCTTCGACCCCAACGACAACGCCGCACCCGCCATGCCTTCCGGCGTCCGGATCGTCACGCTGGAAAACGGACTGACCATCATCACGCGCGAAGATCACAGCGCGCCGGTGGTTTCCGCCCAAGCCTGGGCCATGACGGGCAGCATTCACGAAGGCCGCTGGCTGGGCGCGGGGTTGTCTCACGTGTTGGAGCACATGCTGTTCAAAGGCACCACCACCCGCCCCGGCAGTCGGATTGACCAGGAAGTTCAGGAAGCCGGCGGCTACATGAACGCCTACACCAGCTTCGATCGCACGGTGTATCACATTGATGTGCCCAACACCGGAATGGAGACGGCCCTCTCCATCCTCTGCGATATCATGCAAAACGCGTCCCTGCCCCCCGAGACGTTGGCCAAGGAGCTTGACGTCATCCGCCGCGAAATGGACATGGGACAGGATGATCCCGGACGGCGCTCGGGCCGGCGGCTGTTCGAGTCCGCCTATACGAAAAGTCCTTATCGCTACACGGTGATCGGCTACCTCGATATCTTCAACGAGTTAAAGCCCGAAGACATCCGCCAGTACTATCGAGAACGCTACGCGCCCAATAATCTTTTTTACGTCGTCACGGGCGACTTCAAACACGAGGACGCCGTCGCCCAAATCCGGGCGGCCTACGCGCAGACCAAGTTCCACGTCCAACCCGCCGCAGTGCTGCCCGCCGAGCCACGCCAAACCGCGCCGCGCGAGGTCATCGAAGAGGCGCCCATCGAGTTGGGCTACTTGCATTTCGCCTGGCACATCCCGGAAGTGCGCCATCCGGACGTGCCGATCCTGGACGTGCTGGCGGTCGTGCTGGGGAACGGACGCAGTTCGCGTTTCTACCAGGAAGTACGCGAGAAACAGGGTCTCGTCCATTTTGCCGAAGCTTGGACGTACAATCCGGGCAACCCCGGACTTTTCGGGACCAGCGCCATGATTGACGCGGATCAATTCAGCGCCGCTCGCAACGCTCTGTTGGCGGAAATCGAGAAACTGAAAAGTCAGTTGGCGCCGGAAGCCGAGGTGCAAAAGGCCAAAAAACAATTCATCAGCGCCACGCTGGCCACGCGCAAAACCATGCAAGGCCAGGCCCAGGACCTTGGGAACAATTGGCTCGCGGCCAATGATCTCAATTTCTCGCAGCATTATCTTGCCGCCGTTCAATGCGTCACGCCCGCGGATTTACAGCGGGTGGCGCGGGAATACTTGCGCGCGGAAAATCGGACGCTCTACGCGCTGCTTCCGGAAGGCGCCACACCCGCCCCGGCGGTGGTCAACGAAAGCAACTCCACCCACGAAATCCAAAAATTTACTCTCGCCAACGGATTGCGCTTGTTGGTGAAGGAAGACCATCGGTTGCCGTTTGTGGAATTCCGCACCGTCTTTCGCGGCGGCGTGCTGGCCGAGGACAAAAACAATCACGGCATCACGCAACTCATGGCGCGCTTGATCATCAAGGGCACCAAAACCCGAAGCGCCGAACAGATCGCCAGCGAGATCGAATCGCTCGGCGGCAGTCTGGATAGCTACGGCGGCAACAACAGCTTCGGCATCAACGCGGAAATTCTTCACCCCGACTTTGACGCTGGATTAAATCTATTGGCAGACGTGATTCTCAATCCCACCTTCCCGGCGGCGCAACTGGAGCGCGAGCGGGAAATTCAGATCGCCGGCATCCGCAACAATCGCGACGATTTGCTGAAAAGTGCCTTCCAGTCCATGCGCCGCGAACTCTTCGGGCCGGCGGGGTATGGGCTTGATAATTTGGGCACGGAGGAAACGTTGGCGACGCTGGACTCCGAGCCGATCGCGCAATTTTATCGGCAGCTTGCGCGCCCCGATAATTGTGTGATCGCCATCTATGGCGACCTCAAAGCGGAAGTCGCCCGCGCCGCAATCGAACAGCGGTTCGGCAATTGGCGCGCTCCGTCGGCGCCAGGGCCAGTCGCGGCGTCCGCCAAATCGAACCCGGTGCAAGACGGTCCGCGTCGCGTCCTGCAAGCGCGCGAGAAGAAGCAAGCCGTCGTGGTCATCGGTTTTCCCGGTTCGACTCTGGATGCGTCCGATCGCGAAGCGCTCGAAATTCTGCAGGAAATCTGCAGCGACCTAGGCTCGCGACTATTCCTGCGCATCCGCGAAAACCTCGGTCTCGCCTATTACGTCGGCGCGCAAAATCTTTTGGGACTCACGCCCGGTTATTTTGCTTTTTACGCCGGGACGGAACCGGCCCAGGTCGCCCGGGTCGAAACGGAAATGTTCAAAGAAATTGAACTGCTGCGAACGGAGGGAATCACCGCGAGCGAACTCAAACGTGCGCAAGCGAAACTCATCGGCCAACGCAAGATCGCCCGACAGGAATTGGGCGGCTTCGCCTCCACAACCGCGCTCGATGAGCTTTACGGTTTGGGCTACGGCAACACGTATCGCGAGGACGAAAAAGTGGAAGCCGTGACGCTGGACCAGGTGAAGCGCGCCGCGCAAAAATATCTTCAACCCCACTTGGGCGTGGTGGCGATCATCAATCCTGAAAAACCGGCGCGCTGACTAGCCGCGCACACACGCGCAACACCATTCCCGCATCGGAAATTCGTCTGCTACCGCTGGATTCGCGCCGTGCCGCCGCGCGCAAACGCTTTGACCTGTTCGAGCGTGGCCATGGTGGTGTCGCCCGGAAAAGTAGTAAGCAACGCGCCGTGCGCCCAACCGAGGTTCACCGCTTCCTGCTCCGTCGCGCCACTCAGCAAACCATAAAAGAATCCCGCCGCGTAGCCGTCGCCACCGCCCACGCGATCCCAAACGTCCAACTCGCAAACCGGAGATTGATACGTCTGACCGTTGACCCAGGCCACCGTAGCCCACGAATGGCGATTGGTGGAATGAACCTCGCGCAAGGTGGTGCCGACAATTTTGATGTTCGGAAATTTCTTAACCGCCCGTTCGATGGTCGCGTAAAAGGCGCTGGGGTCCAGCTTGGCCTTCTGCTCCACGTCCTGGCCCGCGATATCGAGGCCCTTTTGCAAATCCTCCTCGTTGCCCACCAGCACATCCACATGCTCCACAATGCGACCCAGCACATTAACCGCTTGCGCCTGCCCGCCCCAGATGTCCCAAAGTTTCTGCCGATAATTCAGATCGAACGAGGTAACCGCCCCGGCAGCCTTGGCGGCCCGCATCGCTTCAATGATGACTTCCCCGGTCGTTTCCGAAAGCGCGGCAAAAATTCCACCGGAATGAAACCACCGGACCCCGGTGGCAAAGATTTTTGACCAATCAAAATCGCCTGGCTTAAGTCGGCCCGCGGCTTCGTTCGAGCGATTGTAAAAGACCACCGGCGCGCGCACCCCATGACCGCGATCAGAATACACGGTGGCCATGTTCGGTCCACGCACTCCGTCATGTTGGAAAATTTGATAGAACGGTTTCACGCCCATCGCCCGGATGCGTTCGGCAATGAGGTCGCCGATCGGATAATTCACCATTGCCGTGGCGATTCCAGTGTTAAGCCGGAAGCAATCCGCCAGGTTGGCAGCGACGTTGAATTCGCCGCCGCTGACGTGAATATCGCAGTGCGTCGCCTTACGGAACGGAACAATACCCGGATCCAGCCGATGCACGAGGGCACCGAGAGAAAGAAAATCCAGCGCGCCAGTTGGGGAAATTTTCAAGCCATGATTCATAGCAGTCATCTTTAATCGCGAAGCCATCATGCGAAATTTTCGCCGCACTTCAATCTTCTTCAACCAGGAAGCCAGAAATGGGGTCATCTCTCGAAGACAGCAGCATTCGCCGTCAACCGGCATGGTGCGGACTCGGACTCTGGTACGTTTTCTCCTTTTTCTCGTTTTGAAGTGGCGAAACCCATCCGGACGCCGCACAATGTTTCCGCATGAGTTCACAGAACCAAACCGCGAACCCGCCGATGATCAAGCCGCGGCGAATCTTGGTAGTGGATGATGAACCATTCGTGTGCGATGCCATCCGGATGATGCTCGCCTTTGACGGGCATCAAGTGAAAACCGCCGGGAACGCCAAGGAGGCGCTGCAAATGTTTGCGCCCGGCGAGTATGATCTCGTCATGACCGACTACGCCATGCCCGAGATGAAAGGAGATGAACTCGCCGACGCCATCAAGGCGCTCGCGCCCCAACAACCGATCATTTTGATCACGGCGTATGCGGAAATGCTCCGCTTCGATGACGCGCCGTTGCGCAGTGTGGATTTCATCATCAGCAAACCGTTTTTGCTGGAGACGCTGCGCACGGCCATTCAGAAAACCACCGGCGAACCGGCCGCCCCGGTTTAACCCGCAATTTTCTCGATGAAGATTCGGCGTCCATTGCCGAATCATTGCGTGAAACCGGGCCGATGGCGGAGTCGAACCCCATCCGCTTCAGCACGTAAGATCACGACGACTACCCTCGGGATGACCAACCGCGTTCCGGGATTCCAGCAATGAGCGGTGGCCAAACAGAGACTCGATCGCTGAACGTGGGAGAGCGATTGGTATGAATCCATTCAAGTCCGGGGTTGGGAATCCCGGGACGTCTGTGGACGTCCATTTTCAAGACTGCTGGGAAAAACCTGCCAAGCTTCGGATATGAAAGATGTCAGCAAAAGAAGGCAAGGCGTTGAAAAACCGACCTCAACGGTGATTATTTTTGAGAGAAACTCATTGATTGAAAAATGTTCGATTGGAAAAAGTTTTGCGACAGCAGCAATACTGGTGCAGCACTTGCTTGAGTTGAACCATACTTTGTCATGAACTGGAAAGCTAAACTCGCCGCCTACCTGCACGATCCGCCGCACAAGCCAGTTGGCATCCAACACCATGAGCAGGAACGCGGCTCGTTTCTAAACCGTTTTGGTTTATCCTCCGAGGACATGGCCGCGTTCGAAAAATCTGCTGATTGGCAGGCTGCGGCTGCGGATCGTCTCATCTTTCCCGATCCGGCCAAGTCCAAATTACGGGTGGATTGGAAAGGAAGTTGGATGGAGTTCTGTCACCCGCTGGGAGGCGGCCGTCTCAGGGCGGGCGCATTTCCTCCCACGGCCGCACAACTGGAAATCGAAATCACCCGCGCTGTGGAAGCCGTGGCGCTCCGAGATGCCCAAGACTGGTCGGCCAAATTCATTGCTGGATGGCGGCTATGGCCGGAACTGGCTGCCCGCGAGCAAAATCCTCACCACGCCTATCTCGTCGCCGACACGCGCATTCCCGACCACACGCTCTGGCACCATAATGCGCTGGCGGCGACCTTCACGGGGTGCAACGGGAAACCCGCCTTTCTGTTGTTTCAGATTGGCCCGGTACAGGATTTCATTGCGCAAGCTCGGAAGACCCAGGATCTCTGGTCCGGCAGTTACTTGCTCAGCTTACTCATTGCTCAAGCCATGCTCGCGGTGGCTGATCAAATCGGGCCGGACGCCATCATTTTTCCACAACTGCGCGGCCTGCCCTTGGCGGATTTCCATTGGTGGAAGCGTGGCTACCTCGGAGATTTGAAATTTCGAGCCAGCCACCCCAACGAACTACTCACACCTAATTTACCCAACCGCTTCCTCGCACTGGTGCCGACCGATCAAGGAACGGAACTGGCGCAAACCGCCGCCGCTGCAGTCCACCAGACCTGGAACGACATCGCCGCCAAGGTCAAAACCTTCCTGGATAAGCAACTCAACGGTCAATGCCCTGATTGGGACCAACATTGGACCGCCCAGATCGCCCGTTTTCCCGCAGTGGATTGGGTGGTTCATCCGTGGAGCAAAACGTCGGAAGCCCTGCAATCCGCCGCTAACGGCACGCCTCCCTTACCTGGCGGTTGGCAGAAACATGCCTTGCGACAGGCTCAACGTTGGGCCGAGGAGTTTATTCCCACCAACGAACGGGAAGCCTACGGGCCATGTTCCAACGCTGGTTTTGCTTGGGCATTACACTTCGCCACCACGGATTGGAAACTTGCCGCCGCCAAGAACGCCCGCGGTTTTGCAGCATGGCAATCAGTCGGTCGGCTCAATGCCGATGGCGTCCCCAAAGATCACTTGGATGGGCGCAATGAAGTGCTGGGCGGCCCGGACCACGAACGATTTTGGCAAGTATTACGCGAGCGATGCCCGAAACAATTCAAGGGTTCGCAACTCTATGGCGCCTTGTCCGTGATCAAACGACTTTGGCCGGAGGTGTATTTGCCAGACACGTTAGACTTGGATTGTAAGGATCATGGTCATCCGGTGTTTCAGCCGGTCGATGCAATTGCTCAAATTGACGATGCGATTAGTAACGACCAAGAAGGTGCGGAAACCTACTATGCCGTGCTCTGTATGGACGGTGATGATATGGGGCAGTGGATCAGTGGCAGCAAAGCCGCGCCGCTGCTGAACAGCCTCGCTCAAGAAGCTCAAGACTATTTCCGCCGGCATTGGCAGACCGGAGAAGGTGGCCTCGCGGCGGATCAGGTTCAACGCCCGTTGTCGCCGGGTTACCATGTCGCGATTTCGGAAGCCCTTTCCAATTTCAGTCTCTACTGTGCGGGACCCATCGTGCGGGCTTTTGGAGGGCAGCTGATTTACGCGGGCGGCGACGACGTACTGGCCATGCTGCCGGCGCGCAACGCCTTGGATTGCGCGCAGGCACTACAACTGACTTTCCGAGGCGTCAACCCAGATCACCCAGATGCTCACGCTTCGGAGGAGGTGAAAGCTGTTCTTGGTGGACTGTTCGACTTCCCCGCTCCCGGCTTCATTACCTGTAAGCGTGACGCGGGCTACAAGACACGCCTAAAACCCAACTGGCCCTTGCTGGTCATGGGACCGAAAGCCACAGCCTCGGTCGGCATCGCCATCGGCCATGTCCGCTCACCGATGCAGGACACCATTCAAGCGGCGCGCGAAGCCGAGCGGCTGGCCAAGGAAGTCCCGAACAAAGGCGCTTTTGCGCTGCAAGTTCTCAAGCGCTCGGGCGAAGCCGTTGGTTTTACGGCCCGTTGGTCATCCGGAGTGGTGTCGGTCTGGAGCGAATTGGAAGCTGGGATTCATGATTTGAGCGGACGGTTTGCCTACCGCTACGCCAGCTTGGTCAAGGCCCTCGTTGTCACTGGCGGCGGACCGGATGGCGCCGGCTACGCCTCCGAATGGACTGAAACGCTCCGTGAAGTCATCGAAGCCGAATTACGCCACGTGTTGATACAACAAGGCGACTTCAAAGCGGATAAGGCGCGCGAGCAAGCACAACACTGGTGTGCAATTCTCACGGAAGCTCTCAATCCACGCGACTACCTCCATTTCTGGATGACTTGGGCCTTTATCAACCGCCTGACCAAACCCTCAACCGATGATTAGCTATGAACCCACTACTCATTGAACCCACCGACGTTTTGTTTTTTCGCGATGCCGTGCCGATGTCCGCTGGCCAGGGCAAAGGCGCCGGGTGCCGACTGCCTTTTCCCAGTACGCTGCATGAAGCTTTTCGGGGCAGTCTATTGCGAACGTCAGGCGAAACCATCCGCAGCAAGCAAATCGAAGGTCGCCCGCGCACGGCGAGCCGCTCCGGCAACTGGCATGTGGACGGTCATGACGGCAGAACGTTCATCGCCACCAAAGCCTATCGCTCACTGCGCACCATCGGCCCGTTGCCCTACCAGAACGGACAGTTGCGGCTGCCGGTGCCGAATGATGTTGCGCGCGCTCCCGATGGTCGCCTGTCCCGATTACAGCTCTGGCGCGATGCGGCCGTTGCCGCCCGGCAAACCGCGCCACGTCCGGCTGAATTTCGCCCGTTCTGTCTGCCGATGGCGATTACACCACCCGACAAGCATGGCCAGCTTTCCGGCTGGTGGACCACGGCTCAATACCGGGCTTACCTCGATACCGCCCGCGCACCAGGCGAGCACAAGAATAGCCCCGGCGAATTTTTCCGCCCACTGCCGACTGCAGATCTTTGGGTCGCCGAGTCGCGCGTAGGCGTGCAAATTAATCCCCGCTCGTCCGCATCCGTCGAGGGGCAGCTTTACGCCAGCAGTTATTTGCGTATGGGACAACGCACCCGCTTGGTGGCTTGGGCGGAAGTCGCTGACCCTCTACAGGCCCGCAATGGCGAGGCGAAGGCCCGTCAGCACGAGCGCGATCAACTGGCGGGGCTGGATTGGCTTTTGCTCGGCGGCGAATTTCGCCTCGCCCGCCTCTGGCACCAGACCGAAGACAGGCAGGCAATCCCTGATCCGTTGGGCGAACTTCTCTTACCGCCGGACCCGCCGTCGGGCGATGGCCCTTGTCTGCTCAAATGGATTCTCGTCACTCCGGCAATTTTTGCGCATGGCAGCCTCCCGGGCTGGTGTTGGAACGCATCCGATGGCCGCCCCCCAGGCGAAGTCCGGTTGGGCGCGTCCAAACGAAAAGCTGATCACGGACCCCTTCCCACTCGCGGCACCAATGTTGGAGCTGGACATTGTGAACCCGCATTACGAAGCGGACGGCCGCGATAAGCGAAATCTCACCCCAAACGCTTTCCTCTGTGTTGAGCCGGGCATCATCTGGCGCTTCGTGTTCTTCGTCCGCGCCGGCGCACCAGATGCCACTAAACTGAAAGAACAAACGCAAACTTGGATTAAGGATACGCTAACCCAAACCGGTATCGGTGCCAAAACTGCAGCGGGCTATGGTCGCTTTCGTCTCCCTACTAAAGACGATCGAACCGCTCAGGAAAAACGTCAGCATGAGGTGGACGCGGCTCAAGTCAAGGCCGCGGAGCAGGCCAAGTTGGAAGCGGAAAAAGCCAAGCTACGCGATGAGGCTCAAGCAAAAACGAAGCATGACTATCCCAACCCAGCTTCGTTCAAAAATCTGGTGCTTGATAAACTGAACCCCGGTCAGCTCGAGCAACTCCGCAATCAAATTCCTGCGCTGCAAAAACCGGAAAATGAATCCTGGCGCGAGGAATTGAAGCAACGGCTGGCCTCCCGTGACTACAAAGACATCCGCAAACGCCTCCGGGGGAAAGACTGGTTCCCCCCGGATTGGTTGCCGCCACAATAACACCGCGCCATGCAACTGAAATTCCAAGAATACAAGTTTACCCTGCTCACCCCCTGCTTCAGCGGTACGGCGTTGGGCAAGTACGGTGACCATGCCGAAATGCGGATTCCCCCCATCCGCGGACATGTTCGTTTCTGGCATCGGGCATTGTTCGGCGCGAACGACGCGAACCGTATTTGGGGCAGCGCCAGCGGTAATGAAGGACAAGGCAGCCGGGTGGCGCTCCGCTTTGTCGGTTCGGTGCCCAGCAAACACGCCCATCCCAAAGCCACCACGCTGCCGCACAAGGATAATCCGGGCCAGCGTGGGCCGCGCCCCGCTTTGGCGGCCGGCGAATCGTTCACCCTTCACCTGCAACGCTTGGTCGGCTGCACCCACGATGACTGGGATCACGCCCGACGCGCCGTCAAACTTTGGTTGCTCCTTGGCGGCCTCGGGCTGCGTGCCAACCGCGCTGCCGGCAGCGTGTGGCCTTTGCCGTCCGGAGGTTGGGACAAACCGCCAGCGACCCGAGAGGAGCTCAAGCAAACCCTGAGAGATATTGGCTGCCGCTGGCCCGTCAGTTTGATCGGAGAAAATGCAGAAAAGGACGCAACGGAATTGCGGGAGGTCGCATCAGACACGGTCAACAATGCAGAATACTTTGGTTCTGCCGGCAGGGATCGTAAACCGTCCCCCACCAAATTCAAAGTGATCCGCCTGGGATCAGCCTGCTGTTTGTTGGCCACCGCTCCGCGCGCTGACAACCACTCCAGCCCACTCCCCGGTGCCCATGCTCTCTTGAAGGATAAATTCCGCTGGAAAGCGCTCGGCGAATGGCACCCTTTACTCCCATGAAATCTCGTTTGCCTGATCCCTCGTGGCCGCCGCCATGGGCCCTGACTGGAAAGCCAACCCTCAATGGTCTGCTGCGCATTCAGACACCGACCGACCGGCGCATCTCCAAACGTCCACTTTATTTTTGACAAAACTCTGATGTTCCAACCTATACCCAAGTTATGAAAACACAGCTCTGCTTGCTCAGTGGCGAATTGATGCCCAACGTTATTGGCGTGCTGCATTCGGGCGTCCGACAGGTGCTGCCCATTGTCAGCCGTGAATCCGCGGCCCAGGTGGATAGTTTCCGGCAGACACTGGCTGCCACCGGCAATCCGGTAACCGTACTCGACCCTGTCACGGTGCTGCCGTTTGATCCTGCGGACTGCCGAAACACTCTCAGTCAAGCCATCGGAAACCATCCAGATTTGGAAATCAATTGGACCGGTGGAACCAAGATCATGAGCTACGCCGTCCGCCAGCTGGCGGAAAAACACGGACTTCCCGCCTTGTACGTCAATACCAATGGTCGGGAAATCCTCCGCGAAAATCCCGCCGACGGCAGCGTACGGTCCGAGATGATTGATACGGCGCGACTGGGGTTAAACGTGTTGACCCATATTCTCGCCGCCGGGCATACGGTCGAAGGAGGGGAGTCGCTGGAGGCCTTTCGCACCCGCTGTACGCCCGCTCCCGAACTGGTTCAAGCGGCCACCCTCATTCTGGATGCCCGGCCATCGGAACGTTATGAATTGCGTGAACTGGCAAAAGCTGATCGCGCCGCTTTCCAACCACAACAACTGAACGCCGATTTTCTCAAGGCGCTGACCCAGGCCGGTCTGATTGAGCCCGCTGCGGATGCGGGAAAATTCTTCCTCGCGCATACCACCAAACTCCATCCGTTCCATCGGCAGAGTCCTGAGGAGCAAAATGCTATTTTCCTGCGCAGCACTTATCTTGAAGTTTTCTTGTGGTCGCAGATTAAGGAGCGCAGCGCGATCGAAGACGTCGCCTGGCATGTCGCGCTCAATCCCGGCGTTCGGGGCCGTGCTGCTGAACTGGACGTTGCCCTGGCTCACGAAGGGCGTTTCGTGGTGTTGGAATGCAAACAACACTTGGACCTGAAAGAGCTGGCGAAGGTGATTGAAGAGCAGGCGGCTCGGACCCGTCGCATCGGGCGATTATTTGGACGCTGGATGCTCTATATTCATCATTCGCGGGCGGAATACGATGCCCCCGGATCTGACGCCATTATTGCCAGTCAGGCAGCCAGAGCTGCTGACTACGGCGGCAAACTACTTTGGCACGACGATCTAAAAGATCTGCCGGTCACGGTCGCCTCTTTTCTTAACGAAGGTCGGCTCACGCTTTGATATGGGAAAATCATGACCCTCGACGTTTCCACTCTCTACGTCGCCACCGGCACCGCCAAATTGGCCGATCTGCCCGCTTACGAAGCCCGTGTGCGTGAACTCGTTCCCCCCGGTGCGGACGTAACTCTCACCGGCCCGGGACCGGTCTGGCTTTACCTCCGTCTCGCCCACCGGCTGCATGGTCGCGTCCGCATCCTGACCTACACCAGTCCCGTTAGCGGCCCCGTCGAGATTTTCAACCATAACCCCGGTTGAATCATGAAGACCGAACGCAAACCCCGTGCCCGCGCGAAGTCCAATCTGGCCGGCAAACCTCCGGCCCGGTCACTTCCCGCCGACACCAGAAAGCCTGACGTGAAATCACGAGCGGTGTTGCTCGCGGTCATGGGCACCTCCCCGGCCATTCTCACCGAAACGGTCTGGGCCTTGGCCCAAGGCGATGACCGGCACCCGCCCGTCATTCCCGACGAAGTCGTCGCCATCACCACCTGCCAGGGACGGGACAAAATCAACGCGCAATTGCTCGCGTCGCCGCCGGACGGGAGCGGGCAAAGCATCTGGCAATCCCTCCGGCGGACGCTATTGGGCGCCGACGCGGTGGCGGAACCCCGGCTCACACTCCGGATCGAGGTCATCGCGCGCCCGGCCCCGCTGACCGGACAGCTCACGCTCCTGACGGATATTCTGACCCTCGAAGACAACCTGGCGGCGGCCGAATTCATTTTCCAACACGTCCGCGCCCATGTCAGTGCCGACGATACCCGACTCATCGCCTCGCTGGCAGGCGGGCGCAAAACCATGAGTTCCCTGCTCCACGCCACCTTCAGCCATCTGGCCCGACCGCAAGACCGCTTGACGCACATTTTGGTGAACGAACCGTTTGATGGCGCCGTCCAGCCGCTATTTTTTTATCCCGGCCAACCCCAGCAGAAACTGACGGATCGAGGTGGAAAAGTGTGGACTGCTCGGGACGCGCGGCTGCTGCTGGCCGACGTACCCTTTGCGCCCATGCGCCTGCGGTTTCCTGACATTGAGAAAATCCCCATGCGTTTCCACACGCTGCTGAAAACCTACTCGGAAACCTGGCAGCGCGACGCCACCGAACCCGCGCGCATCGAGCTGCACCACACGCCCCCACGCGTGGTGGTGGATGGTCTCAGCGTGGAACTCGAAAGCGAACGCCAACTCACCGTCATCCAGTTTCTGCTGCGGGCCAACCGAGAGAGATGGGTGCAAAAGAACCAGGACGAAGCGCTGGCTATCTTCAAGGCCACGCATGGGTACCCACCGGAATCGGGCAACGTACCCCCGGCGTTAAAGGCCACCCTTGAGAAACTCTCCGCCGCAGGTCAAAAAAAGCCGGGTCCCGAATGGATCAAAAACGCAACCACGGACGACATCAAACGTCCATTGAGCTACTGGCGGCGCCTTCTCGAGAAAAAGGGCAGCCGCTGGGTGCCTCCCAAGCGTGACTTGCGCTTTCCTCCCTTCGAATTGGTGTAGGTCCGCGAGCCACCGTCACTACGACGTCCCCGGACGTCCACCAGCGCGACAACTTTATCCCGGTCGTTTACTCTATGCACATGAAAAAAATAGCTTTAAGCTCATTTTCGAACAACTGGCCGAACCGTATTGAAATCGTCCTGCGCATCAGCGTGCTGGTTCTTTTGATCACCATGCTGATCAAACTGATGCTTCTGCCAAGCCTAACCCTCATAATGAGTCTGGCGGTAATGACCATCCTCGCGTCCGCCGTTTCCGGCATCTTGCGTGAATTGCGGCGGTGGCGGTCCTGAACGGCTCCACCACATGCCCACGCTCATCCTCAACCAAGCCCGCTGTCGGGTCGCCTTGATTTCCGAACGGCTCGAGATTCTCAGTCCGTCGCTGGGAGAGCCGGATGCCGAACCCGAGCGCCGCACCGTGTCGCTCCTGGATGTGGAACGGGTAGTGGCGGGGGAGAACACGCATTTCACTCCGGCAGCTTGGGCGGAAATGTTGCGACGCCAAATTCCCATTCAGTTGTTCGCCTGGAACGGTCGCTTCCTTGGTGGTTTTCTGCCTGCCCAAAACCAACACGGTCTCTCCCGTCTGCGACAGTACCAACGCACTACCGATCCCGCCTTTGCCTTGCAAATGGCCGGTCGGATTATCGCCGCCAAAATTTATAATCAACGCCGCGTGATCCAGCGACTTCGAGCCAATCGCACTTTGACACAATCCACACCGGCCACCCCGGCAAATTCGGACCCCGGTCAGGCGACCCTCGCCTGGCTGGACACCAGCCTCGCACAAGCCGCCCGGGCTCGTTCCCTCGGGGAACTGCGCGGTCATGAAGGCGCGGCCACTGCCCGATATTTTCAAGCTTGGGCGGACTGCCTGCCTGCGGCGTTCCCTTTTGAACAACGCAGCACCCGTCCTCCCTTGAATCCGGTCAACGCCTGCATCTCCTTTGGTGCCACCTTGCTTTATCACGAAGCCGTTGCTTTTATCCACGCACACGGGCTGGATCCCGCCCTTGGCCTCCTGCACGCCACCGAAAACGGACGCTGGTCACTCGCCTTGGACCTCATCGAACCCTTCCGTCCCGTTCTGGTGGAAGCGCTGGCGCTGGATCTGTTCAGCCATCAAATTCTGAACACCTCGCATTTCGATGCCCGCGACGGTGGCTGCTACCTCAATGAAGCCGGCCGCAAGAAATTCTTCTTCCAATACGAACGCCGCATGGAACGGCAATTCCTCAGTGAATGCGTTGGCCACCGCACCACCCTGCGCCAACAACTCGAACATCAAGCCGTACAATTCAAAAGCGCCTTGGATCAACCCGAAAAATTTGAACCCTTCCTCATGAATTGAAACTCCACCTCCAAACACAGATACCGGCTGCTGGTCCAACGCCCTCGATGCCGAAAGGCATTGGAGACATCGCTCTTGGTTATAGGTGCCGAAGCCAGCTTGCGAGGGGCAGAACGCCCTCGATGCCGAAAGGCATTGGAGACCGAAGATTTGGAAGCGCTTGTCTTTGCGGTTCAGGAAGGGGCAGAACGCCCTCGATGCCGAAAGGCATTGGAGACAAAGCTTTTGAGGGGTGAACCAAGTCCCGTTGATTACTGGGCAGAACGCCCTCGATGCCGAAAGGCATTGGAGACATTTGGTTAAGGCATGGGACATGCTCGAAGAACGCAAGAGGGGCAGAACGCCCTCGATGCCGAAAGGCATTGGAGACTTCTTGAATTCCAACCCCAGGGCGATGCGGTCTAAGCCCGGGCAGAACGCCCTCGATGCCGAAAGGCATTGGAGACTTGCCTTTGGCGTTTGACGCCATGCGGGTGACAATCCAGGGGCAGAACGCCCTCGATGCCGAAAGGCATTGGAGACTTAAGATTTTCTCGACAGCCTCACGTAGAGGCTTGGGGGGGCAGAACGCCCTCGATGCCGAAAGGCATTGGAGACTCCCTCCATCAGGACTTTATTGACAGCCTCACGTAGAGGGCAGAACGCCCTCGATGCCGAAAGGCATTGGAGACCAGTTCCGCCCGCACCTTGGCTATCGTCTTGTCGTCCAGGGCAGAACGCCCTCGATGCCGAAAGGCATTGGAGACAGAGACTTGGGCAATTCAACGTTCACCTTGCTAAAGGTGAGGGCAGAACGCCCTCGATGCCGAAAGGCATTGGAGACTCACCAGATCAAGCGCGTGTTCTTCCATTCGTAAGACGGGCAGAACGCCCTCGATGCCGAAAGGCATTGGAGACGCATTTTGTCGCGTAGTGCCTCCACATCGCTAGCCGCGTGGGCAGAACGCCCTCGATGCCGAAAGGCATTGGAGACAACCGTGTCCCCCGGGAAAGGAATCTCTTAGCCGGGCCAGGGGCAGAACGCCCTCGATGCCGAAAGGCATTGGAGACAAGCTCTTGGGTAGTTCAACATTCACCTTGTGAAAGGTTGGGCAGAACGCCCTCGATGCCGAAAGGCATTGGAGACGTCTTTTCAATGGCGACCAGGTATTGTTTGCCCGAGATGGGGCAGAACGCCCTCGATGCCGAAAGGCATTGGAGACTTCGCTTGGTTTGTTTGTTAGTGGCAAGCTGCGAGCGAGGGCAGAACGCCCTCGATGCCGAAAGGCATTGGAGACCCCGCGCCGCTTCAATTTGCTCACGTCAATATCACCCGGGGCAGAACGCCCTCGATGCCGAAAGGCATTGGAGACTTGCTCATTTCAGCAGGGCATTGATGCGCCGTAGTTCGGGGCAGAACGCCCTCGATGCCGAAAGGCATTGGAGACAAAAGATTTGCGGTTTGCCGTTCACGTCCCGCATATTGCGGGCAGAACGCCCTCGATGCCGAAAGGCATTGGAGACCGCGCACTCAATTAGCGGGGTCATATTATCCTTTCGTGGGCAGAACGCCCTCGATGCCGAAAGGCATTGGAGACGTTTGAGCGCGACGTTTGAAGCCGTCGTTACTCCCCACGGGCAGAACGCCCTCGATGCCGAAAGGCATTGGAGACCAGCGCCGCGTCCGCTTCCATCTGCGCCAAAACGCGCGGGGCAGAACGCCCTCGATGCCGAAAGGCATTGGAGACTAAAACGTGCCGCCTCCCCAAGTTTCTTGTAGCCAACACGGGCAGAACGCCCTCGATGCCGAAAGGCATTGGAGACGAACCCGTAAGAAACACCATGTTTAATAGACTGTATGCTTCGATGTTCCACGATTGTTTATCTTTTCTGACCAAGGGCAGAACGCCCTCGATGCCGAAAGGCATTGGAGACTTCAGTTTCCCGCCGGGTAAGTTTTAGCAATTCGGATTTGGGCAGAACGCCCTCGATGCCGAAAGGCATTGGAGACATGTAGGCTTCGGTGCTCGCCAGCTTTTCCAAGATTTTGGGCAGAACGCCCTCGATGCCGAAAGGCATTGGAGACGGAAAGGCCCGTGTAGCGTCCCACCAGATCCAGGATCTCCGGGGCAGAACGCCCTCGATGCCGAAAGGCATTGGAGACCACCAGGCCCTCCTTTCTATCTCGTCACCGCCTGAAGGCGGGACTACGAACCAAGTTGCCTTCGCTGCCTGAAGGCGGGACTACGAACCCAACGCATCCCCCCGCCTGAAGGCAGAACTACAAACGAAACACCTCCTCCGCCTAAAGGCGGGACTACGAACCAAGTTGCCCTCGCTGCCTGAAGGTGGAACTACAAACATTCCTGCTGCTCGTAGTCCTGCCTTTAGGCAGATTGAACTTTCTCTTGTTGTTCGTAGTCCCGGCTTCAGCCGGAATTACAACCATCCGGCCGGGCGGTTCCGCATTGCTTCCGTTCGCGTGAAATTCCACTATGTTCACGGTGGTAAAAGTGACCAGCGACAAACTAAAAATCCGATAAACACCATGAAAATAAAATTGATGACAACAACCCTGGCGGCAGCCATTGGTTTCAGCTTCGCTCCCGCGAGCTTTGCGCAAGCCCCGAAGGTGGATTTCCCGGCGCCCAGCCCGACGTCCACGCTGAAGCAGCGCGTCGGTCTGACGGACATTGAAATTGTATATTCGCGTCCGGGAGTAAAAGATCGCGAAATTTTCGGCGGCCTCGTGCCTTACGGCAAGGTCTGGCGCACGGGCGCGAATAGCGCGACGCGGATTTCATTCAGCACGGATGTCAAATTGAACGGACACGATGTGCCTGCGGGAGCGTACGAACTGTTCACCATTCCCGATGAAAATGAATGGACCATCATCATCAACAAGGGCACGGGGCAATGGGGCGCGTTTCAATATGACGAAAAACAGGATTTCCTGCGCTTCAAAGTCAAGCCACGGCAACGCGCGCGTTCCGTGGAAACATTCACCATCGGCATCAGCAACATCCGGGACGAATACGCCACCATCAGTCTGGCTTGGGATAAAACCAGCATTCCGATCAAATTCGAAGTGGATTTAACTTCCAAACTCGTTCCACAAATCGAGGCCGCCATGGCCGCGCCCGATGGCAAGAAACCTTACTTCCAAGCCGCGACGTTTTATTACAATCACGGGCTTGATTCACAAAAAGCCTTGAAGTGGGTTAATGCTGCCGTCGCCGAAAATGAAGCGCATTACATCGTGCATTTGAAGGCCAAGGTTCTGGCGCGTCTCGGTGACAAAGCGGACGCCATCGCCGCCGCGAAACGCTCGAAGGAACTGGCCATCGCCGCCAAGGACTTCGGCTTCGTCAAGCTGAACGATGATTTGATCGCCAGCCTGCAGTAAACGCCTCATGAATCCGACGCAGGCTCCTGCTCGGTCGGCACGCTGGCTGGGAACGGTGGGAACATTGGGTTTGCCCCTGGCCCTGGCCGGCACACTGTGCTGGCCGGGTCAGGCGAAAGGAACTGAATTGCTCGCCACTCCCGCCGCCATCAAACAGGAATTGATCCGTTTCAACACGATCGGCAGCGTGTTGTTGATCGCGGCGCATCCCGACGACGAGAACACGCAGTTAATCACCTACCTGTCGCGGGGGCGGGGCTATCGCATGGGTTACCTCTCGCTGACGCGCGGTGATGGCGGACAAAATGTGATCGGGCCGGAGTTTGACGAAAAGCTCGGCGTGGCGCGCACGCAGGAATTACTGGCCGCGCGCCGATTGGATGGCGGCCAGCAGTTTTTCACCCGGGCGATAGATTTTGGTTACTCCAAAACGCCCGAAGAGACTTTGCGCTTTTGGGACCGGGACGCGGTGTTGGGCGACATTGTGCGCGTCATCCGAAAATTTCAGCCGGACGTAATCATAACTCGTTTCCCCATTCCGCCCGGCAGCGGTGGGCACGGACATCATACGGCATCAGGAATTCTGGGGCTTGAAGCGTTCAAGCAAGCGGGCGATCCCAACGCCTATCCGGATCAGATCCGAGCCGGGCTCCAACCGTGGTCGGCCAAACGCGTGCTGTGGAATGAATCCAGTTGGCAACGTCGCGATAGTTTGGAAGGACCAACCATCCGGGTGGACATCGGCGGCACCGATCCGGTGACGGGCGAGGGCTTTGGAAGCATCGCCGCGGCCAGCCGGGCGCAACATATCACGCAAGGCTTTGGCAACTTCAATCGCGGCAGCGGCAGCGGCCCCACGCCTGAAACGTTCCGACTGCTCGCGGGCGATCCGCCCACAAACGATCTGATGGACGGTCTGGATCTTACCTGGGCGCGTTATCCAGGTGGGGAAGAAATCGCGCAACAGACGCAAAAGGCGATCGCCGCTTTCGATCCGCAGTCACCGGCGCGCAGTGTGCCGGAATTACTGGCCATCCGCGCCAAATTATCCGCGCTGCCGGACAATGCGGTTCTGGCCGACAAACGCGCCCAACTGGATCACATTCTGCAATCCTGTCTGGGCTTGAGGGTGACCACCACAGCGGCGCGACCGGAAGTTGTGCCGGGTGAAACCGTAACCTTTACGCAAACGGTTCAACTGACCAGCGACGTGCCGGTGCGTTGGGTTGAAACACGGTTGCGCTACCCGGCGCAAACAATCCCAGTACACGCTCCGCTCGCCGTCGGAAAGGACCAGCAACAGGAGCTGCGCGTCACCGTGCCGTTGGATACGCCGTTGACGCAGCCTTACTGGTTGCGCGAACCGGGCACGAGCGGCACGTATCGGGTGGATGATTCAAGTTTGATTGGCACGCCGGAAAACGCGCCGACGTTTCCGATGGATTACGTTTTTGATGTAGCCGGACAAACGCTGGTGATTCCGGATGAACCGCGGTGCCGGATTAAAGACGACCAGACGGAGCGGCAACGACGGGTGGATGTGATTCCGCCGGTATCGCTGCGTTTCATGGCGGAGGTGAATCTGTTCCATCCCGGTCGCACGCGCTCCGTCACCGTGGCCGTAACGGCAGCGCGCCCCAACCTCAAGGGCACGGTGCAGCTCGAATCTCCGGTCGGCTGGAAAATCACTCCCGCCACGCGCGAGTTTACGCTCGCCACCCCCGGCGCGAGTCAGTCACTTTCGTTTGAAGTCACCGCGCCGTCTGAACCGGCGACCGCGCGGCTCGGCGTCAGCGCCTCGGTCAATCATCAGCGCTACGCCAACCAACGCATTGAAATCAATTACCCGCACCTCCCCTTCATGCTGCTGCAACCCCCGGCCCAGTCCCGCTTGGTGGCGGTGGATTTTGCGGTGCGCGGAAAAAATGTCGGCTACGTGCCGGGCGCGGGCGACGCAACCGTGGCCGCACTGGAACAGTTGGGCTATCACGTCACGACCTTGACCGGCAGCGATTTGACGCCGGAAAACCTGAAAGGATTGGACACGGTGGTGATTGGGGTGCGCGCTTTCAATGAACGCCAGGACCTTGCCGCGCGAATGACCGATTTATTTGACTACGTAAAAAACGGCGGCACGGTCATCGCGCAATACAACCGCCCGAACGACTTAAAGACGCAGGAGCTGGGACCGTATCCGCTTTCGATTCAAGGTCCGGCGCCGCAGTTGCGCGTGACGGATGAACACGCCCCCGTCACCTTTCTGGATCCGCAATCGCCCGCTTTGACCACGCCCAACCCGATCAGCGCCGCTGATTTCGACGGTTGGGTGCAGGAACGCGGTTTGTATTTTCCGAGTCAGTGGGACGAGGAACATTACGACGCGGTATTGGCAATGGCGGATCCGGGAGAGGCCCCGTTGCGCGGCAGTTTGTTGGTCGCCAAATATGGTCAGGGGTATTACGTCTATACTGCGGTTGCGTTTTTTCGGCAATTGCCGCAAGGCGTGCCGGGCGCGTATCGGTTGTTCGCCAATTTGATTTCACTGGGGAAATGACCAAGCCGCATCCGCCATCTGAAGCGCCGTCCGAGGAAGCGCCGAACGTTCCCGGTTTCCGCACCTGGCGCGGCATTTATGTATTCGTGTTGTTTTGGTTCATCGGCTGCGTTGCGCTGTTGGCGTGGCTTTCCCACGCCTTCAAATGAACTGGATTGACTGGCTGGTTCTGGTGGGAACGATGGTGGGCATTGCCGCCTACGGCACCTGGCGCACCCGCCACACGCGCAATCTCAACACGTACCTCAAGGGCAACGTCAACACGGGTTGGTTGACCATCGGCCTCTCGGTCATGGCCACCCAAGCCAGCACCATCACCTACCTTTCGCTGCCCGGGCAGGCGTTTGAAAGCGGCATTGACTTCATCCAAAACTATTTCGGTCTGCCGCTCGCGTTGATTGTGGTCTGCATCGTGTTTCTGCCAATCTACCGCAAACTCGGCGTTTATACCGCCTACGAATACCTCGGCAAACGGTTTGACGCCAAGACGCGGCTGCTCGGTGCGGCGCTGTTTCTCTTGCAACGCGGTTTGCAGGCGGGCATCACCATTTACGCGCCGGCCATCATTCTCTCGACCGTGCTGGGCTGGCGATTGGATTTGACGATTCTGTTCACCGGTCTGCTGGTGGTGGTGTACACCGTCACTGGCGGCAGTGCGGCGGTGAACCTGACGCAGAAATGGCAGATGGGCGTGATCTTCGTCGGGATGGTGGCCGCGTTCGTCATTCTGGTGTTGAAACTGCCGCCCGACGCCACGCACATCGCCGGCGCGTTGGGCAAATTACAGGGCGTGGACTTCACCCCGGACCTGAAACGCCGTTACACCTTCTGGAGCGGCATCCTCGGCGGATTCTTTCTCTCGCTTTCCTACTTCGGCACCGACCAATCGCAGGTGCAACGCTACATCGGCGGCGCCGCGTTGCGCGAAGGGCGCTTGGGGTTGATGTTCAACGCCGTGTTCAAAATCCCGATGCAATTCTTCATCGTGATGCTGGGCGCGCTGCTGTTCGTGTTCTATCAATTTCAGCCGAACACGCCCATCTTCTTCAACCAAACCGAGTGGCAGCGTCACGCGCAAGGTTCGCAAGGCGCGGAGCTGCGAATGATTGAAGCGAGGTTCGCCACGGTTCACGCCGAGAAGCAGGAGAAAATTCGCGCGTGGGTCGCCGCGCGTGATGGTGGCGACCCGACGCTCGAAAGCGCGGCCCGCACCACCATGATTGAATCCCATCAAGCCGCCAACGCGCTGCGCCAACAAGCCCGCAGCACGTTGCTCGCGCTGGATCCCACGGTGAAAACCAAGGACTCGGATTACGTGTTCATCACTTTCATTCTGACGCAGCTTCCGCATGGACTGGTCGGTCTGCTGATCGCCGTGATGTTTGCCTCGGCGCTGTCCTCCAAAGCCGGGGAGTTGAACGCACTCGGCACGACGAGCACGATTGATCTGTGGCGGCACTTCCGGCCTCTGGCCGTTCACGACGAGGCGCGCAATGTGCGCAACGCCAAATGGTTCACCGCGTTGTGGGGCGTTTTTGCCATTGGTTTTGCCCTGTTCATCGGCTTTGCCGAAAACCTGATTGAAGCTTTGAACATCGTGGCTTCCATTTTTTATCCGTCGCTGCTGGGCGTGTTTTGCGTGGCGTTCTTCTTCAAACGCGTCGGCGGTTCGGCGGTGTTCGGGGCGGCCATCGTCGCGCAACTGCTCGTCTTGCTCATCTTTTTCTGCGGCAAACTGTTTCCCGCCTATGAAATCGGCTACCTCTGGCTGAATCCCATCGGTTGCGCCGGTTGCATCGGCTTCAGCCTGCTCTTTCAACTGTTATTCGGTCGCCGCAACCCGGCGATCGCCAAATCATGAGTGCGTCACCGATCATTTGTTTTGGCCAGCAACCTTGTGGCTTTTTTCCGCGCCGCTTTCTCTTCGCCAAAATTCAGACGGCCCGCCGGCTGCAGTCGGAGATTGGCGGTGAAATCGTGTTCTTCTATCACGATAGCGACCATGACCCGCGTGAGACGCGCACTTTGTTGCGGCATCGCAAAACCAACGAACTGGCGCACCTGAATTTCAGCGTGACGAACAAAATCCAACGCAAATTCGCGCCGTTGTTTTTGAAACGCATCACTCCGGACTGGCCGCAGAAAACAGCGGCGCAACTGCCCAATTACGTCGGACACGATTTGATGGATTTATTTCAATCCGTGACGGCGGATAACGTGGCGGACTTCTGTCTCGAGATGTACCGGCGACTCGGTTTGCTGGACGGCATCCGTCTGGTGCGCTCAGGCGATCCAGCCGTACGCCGCGCCGCCTGTGAGATCGAAGACCGCTTCGTGGATGTGCCTTATGAAGGCGAAATCGTCCGCGCGCGCCTCACGCCCGAAGGGTTTCAACTTCACGAGGGCGGCAATTCCTTCTTGCACTTCCCGACCACCGCTTTTACGAAGGAACAGGTCAGCCCGACGCGCGACAGCCGTTTGCGTTGGATGCAATCGGTCGTGCGTTGCACGCATTACGTCGCCGGCATGGGCGAACAAAATTATTTGCACCCGGAGGAAACGCCGGAGATTACTTTCGTGAAGCGCGATTTTATTGAACGTTCTGATGAAGCCTATACCGAAATCTCCCGTTAAACTCGCGCCGTTGTTGGTCTTCGGCGCGCACCCGGACGACATCGAATTCGGCTGCGGTGGCGTGGTCGCTTTGGAAACCCGACGCGGCCGCCCGACGCATCTGGTGGTCTGCTCCCGAGGCGAAGCGGCCACGCACGGCACGCCCAAACAACGCGCGCGAGAAGCGCAACAGGCGGCGAAAATTTTGGGCGCTACAATCGAGTGGATAACGCTGGACGGCGATGCGCATCTGGAATTAAAGGTCGCGCACACGATCAAGCTGGCGAAGCTCATTCGCCAACACCGTCCCGGCCTCGTGCTGGCCCCCTGCCCCGTCGAAAATCAGCATCCCGATCACGACCGGCTCGGCAAACTGGTGCGCGATGCGGCGCGACTGGCGCGTTACGGCGGCGTCAAGGAATTGCGCCGCCAATTGCCCCATCGCATCGGACAATTGCTCTTTTACGCGTTGACGGAAGAAGTGCAGGCCGTCGCGGGCAACGCCGTGTTGATTGACATTTCCGATCCGGCTCTGGTCGCCACCTGGACTCAAGCCATGCAAGCCCACGCTTCCCAAATGGCGACCCGGCGTTACGTGGAAATGCAACTTCTGCGCGCCCGGCTGAACGGTCATCGCGCCGGTGTCGAATACGCGCAGGCGTTGTTTCCCAACGACCCGCCGCTCCTGGAATCATTAACGCCGCTGGAACGTGGTGCGCGTCATTTTTGACATGGTGGAGCGTCCCTTAAAAATTGGCATTACCTGTTATCCGAGCGTCGGCGGCAGCGGCGTGCTGGCCACTTTGCTTGGCGAAGAACTCGCGCAACGCGGCCACGAGGTGCATTTCATCAGTTACGAACGTCCATTTCGCCTGCCCGAAAACGCGCCGCGCGTTTACTTCCATCCCGTCGTCATCAATGACTACGAACTGTTCAAGTATCCGGATTACACCCTGCCGCTCTCCGTGCGCATGGCGGAAGTCAGCCAACAATATCAGTTGGATATTTTGCACGCGCATTACGCCGTGCCGCACGCCACCGCCGCGCTGCTCGCGAACGCCATGCTGCCCGCCGACGCGCGCCCCCGCATCATCACCACCGTGCATGGCACCGACACCACGCTGCTCGGAAATGATCCCGGCTATCGTCCGGCAATTTATCACGCTCTGGCCAACTCGGACGTCGTCACCGCCGTCTCCAATCATCTGCGCGCGGAAACCCAACGCGTCATCGGGTTCAACGGCCCCATCGAAGTGATCTACAATTTCTACGGTCCGCTGCCGCCACAACGCGCTCCGGAAACCGTGCGACGCGAACTGGGATTGCGCGACGAAACCCTGATCTTTCACGCCTCAAACCTGCGGCAAGTGAAACGCATTGACGTGCTGCTGGCCGCCGTCGCCCAGCTTCGTGATCGCCACGACTGGAAGTTGCTCATCCTGGCCGGCGCGCCATTTGCGCCCTACGCCCAAGACGTGCAACGCCTCGGCCTGACCGACCGCGTCATCGTGCGTGAAAAGGTTCTGGACGTGGAAGATTACCTGCAAATCGCCGACCTCGGATTGTTCACCTCGGACACGGAAAGTTTTTGTCTGAGCCTGCTGGAAGCCATGTGCTTTGGCTGTCCCAGCGTTTCGACGCGCGTTGGGGGCATCCCGGAAGTGATCGAAGACCAGGTCTCAGGTCGGCTGGCTCCCGCCGGTGACGCCGACGCCTTGGCTCAAAACCTCCGGCATTTGCTCTCCGATTCCGTTGAACGGATCAAACTGGGTCACGCGGCAAAAATTCGCGCGCAGGAACGCTTCTCCGCGGAAGTCATCGTGCCGCAGTATGAGGCGCTATACCGCCGCGCGTTGGAAAACCAACCCAAACACAGTTAGCTCCCGCCAGGTGCGGATTCGCATCAAGACCAGCGGACAACTACGGGTCGCGCAACGCCATCAACGCGGGCGGGATGGCGCGAAACGCTCAGCCGCGGCCGCGCGAAATTCCTCGTGAATTTCATTTTTCGCATAATTGATCCAGGCCACATCAATAAACAGGCTGATTCCAAACCAACCCGCTACAGCGGGCAGAGGGCTGGGAAACATTTGGGCGAACGGAAGAAAAATCAACATTAACAACCAAGGCAGTGTCAAAATCGAACTGGCCGCCAGACGAAAATCCCGGCGGGTCGTCGGCGTGGCGACGCTCTTCCACAATCCCAGCCAGAAGAGCGCAAGCAAGTCGGGAACGAAAATCCCGACGACCACCAACTGAATGCTCAGCATCGAAATTTGACCGGAGAAATCCAAATCATGGCGATACCAGCAAGCGCCCAACAGCGGCACCACCGTAGAGAGCAGGAGCAGAAACGAGTTGCGAAACCGACGGCATAACGCCTGCCGTTCCCCCGCGATGATTTCCGCCACCGACAACGGAGTTACGAGCAACAGCTCAATCGCGCCGCTTTTCCGATCCCCCCACAGGCGCTGGCCCACTTCATTGCTCACCATCGCCTTGAAGGACGCCAACAGTGCCCAAACGGTCATCATATAACTAACGGGGTGAAGCCAATCCTGGCGCAACTCATAAAGTCCCCCAATCCAAAATGCGCCAAACAACGCGTACACCAGCCAGAATCCGTTGACGCCGCGGCGTTGGCGCAAGACCAGCCAACTGTAAGCATTTTTGTCGAGCAGCCCCCGGTGGCGGTTGACTTTCCGCCCACGCCGCGACCCCGGTTCAGACCGACCGCGCGCCGCAAGCGGGAATTTCATTTTCCCTTCAGCCGTGGTTCGCCACGAACGCTGCAACTTAACGCCGGCCAAAATCAGGAACAGCCAGCCGAACGCATGAGTGATGGCCAGCGAAGGATAGAATAGATTTCCAAGCGACTGCGAATAGGCCGACGCCATGCCCGCCAGATAAGTAAAGACCGGGCATGGCAACAAAAAGATGAGTCGGTACGAGCCGTTGGTAAGGGGCGAATGTAGTTCCAACCAGCCCAGGAACGGCGGCACGCCAGTCACCAGCAGAATCAAACCCAGACCGACTGACGCTGCGGTTGCCGCGCGTTGACACCAAACTGAAGCCAACATTCCCGCGCTGAGCGAGAAAAATAGTGCGTTCAGAAACACCAGAGTCTGGCGCACATACTCGCCCCCGGTAACGCCGCCCAGCAGCAAGGGAATGCCCAATAACGGCACCACCGCCAGCAGCGCATAAAACAGAACGACCGAATGGGCGAGCAACTTGCCCAGCACCACGTCGTAGCCGCGCAAGTCCGTCAGAAACAGCAGCCCGAGCGTGCCTTCCCGCTTCTCGACACTCAGACAATCAGCCGTCGCCCGATAGCCCGCCACCAGCGCGAAGAGCGTGAGGCCGCCGGTCGCCAGATAAAACAACCCGGCGCCCATTTCGTGGGCGGAAAGCACGCCAGCTCCCAGCCGAAACCAACTGGCAGCAATCAGCAAAATCAGAGGCACCCAAAAGCGGACCCGATAAGTTCCCCGCCGTCGCGTCGCCACGCGCAACTCACGCTCGACGATCGGTAAAACTTGCACGACTTGCAGTTAGCCAAGTTCGCCGAAAGATTTCCAGCCCGAACCACCTGAACTGGGCTCCGCCCACCGTAACGCCATCCAGACCTGCAAACTCCAAATTAAAACAACTTGCCTCCCGATAAGGGCCAAATAAAATGCGGCGGTATCCATACGTGAAAACGTCTGAGCTAATCCAACCATGAAGACCGAATACCGGTTCTTTTTTTCAGGATAAGTTCAGAATTTATTGCGTGGAAATTCGACGAAATTACAACCTAAAAGTAAAATGATGAAAGCAACCAGATATCGTAGTGTTCAACTCGCTCCGCATTCGCCGCCGCACGGCGCGCGCGGAGCGTTGGTCCGGACCGGCGCCCTCGTTTTGAGTGCGGCGGTGTCACTGTTCGCAACTTCGGCGCGCGCGATGTTGTCCGACTATCAGAACGCCGTGATGAGTGAGTCCAGCCTCATCTCGTATTACACCTTTGATGGATCGGATCTTTCAGATAGTAAATTGCTCCATTGGGGTGAAGAAAAAGGGACTCCCGCCGTCGCTTACGTTCCCGGTGTGGATGGTGAAGGCATGTCCCTCAGTTTAGGCGGGCAGAATTGGATCAACTTTAACGTCGTCCCGGATTTTGCGTTCACGGATGGCGACGGCTCAATCGAGGCTTGGTTCCGGGCCGGCGAGAGAAATTACAATTCACTCCTCTTCGCCAACCGCGACGGATCCACCCGTTACAGCGTCAATCTGGACGCCAATAAAAAAGGCATCGGGATGTGGAATGGCAGTGCGTATGTTCCCACGGTGCCGATTCCCGATGCGGGCAACGCCTGGCATCACTTGGTGGTCGTATTCGAGGGTGGCGACTTCAAGGTCTATTTGGACGGCGTTTATGCCGGTTCCGTAAACCGCCCGTTGGGAAGTCCGTTAGATCGCCCCACCCAACTCGGCTCCACGTCTCCGTTTGCGGTGGACGAAGGTTGGATTGGCGAACTGGATGAAGTCGCCTTCTACGCCGATCCCCTGCCGCTGGCGACCGTCGCGGCGCATTACCAGGCGTTCCTTGTGGGTAAATCACCGGTGATCGTCAAGTCGCCCAACGGCGGCACGTTTCTACCCGGAGTGACGCTTAATCTCAAAGTCCAAGCCACCGGACCAGATCTCACCTATCAATGGTTCAAAGGCGACGACCTTCTAGCCGGTGAAACGGCAGCCGTTCTCTCCCTGCCGAATTTAAGTGCGGCCGAGGTTGGCAACTATTCGGTCAAGGTGTCCAATGCCGCTGGGGAGGTAACCAGTGACACCGCTTCCGTGGCTTTGGAAACTGAACTGCCCGCGGCGCTGGTGTCCTATCAAACGGCGGTTTCAAACGAAACCAGTTTGATTTCGTATTACACCTTCGACCATTTGCAGCCGCTGGATGATTTCGGTTCGCATGACGGCACCCTGTCGGGTTCTGCCGGTTGGGGCACGGGATTGGGTGGCGGCCCGGCGCAGGCTCTGGCCTTGGACGGCAAAGGACATGTCCGCCTCGGCGCGGTGCCGGATTTTGATTTCATTTCGGAAAGCGGAACCGTCGAGGGCTGGGTTCGAGCGGATTGGAGCGCATCTGATGCCGTCGCCGATTATCCATGCATGTTTGCCAATCGCAACGGCGGCACTCGCTGGAGTTTGCACATGAGCAAGAACAAGTCCACCCTGACCTTCTACAACGGGAGTGGCAGTGCGCTTTACACCATTCCGGGCGGTGCCGGCACCGTCTGGCATCACGTCGCAGCCGTGATTGACGCCGGGTATACTACCTATTATTGGGACGGCGCATTGCTCGCCACGATAGCGCGCCCCTTGGGCGGCGCCAGCGTCACTGTGCAGTTGGGTTCGTCCGCAGACAATACGACGGCGGAAGGCTGGTTTGGCCAGCTGGATGAAGTGGCGTTTTACTCAGAGGCCCTGCCCGCCGCCGCAATCGAAGCGCATTACAACGCCTATGCCGGCACCTTCCCTCCGGAGATTACCGCGCAACCCAAAGGAGGATACTATTTAGCCAATCAGCCGTGGCAAATTTCGGTCGGCACGACCGGAGTGCAGTTGAGCTACCAGTGGTATCGCGACGGGGTGGCGATCCCGGGAGCAACGAGCGTCAGTTTTGGCTCGGGAGCGGCCAGTCCCACTCTTTCGGGTCATTACCATGTGGAAGTGTCCAACGCCAATGGCACGGTCACCAGCGATGACGTGGAAGTTCACATCGGTAATGACATTGCCAATTATCAGAGTGTCGTTCAGAGCGAAAGCAGTCTCATTTCGTACTACACCTTTGACAACGAAGACGCGGAGGACGCGCAGTCTCTCTATCCCGGCACCATCGTGGGCGCCACTGAAACCAGCGTGACCTTCGGTTCGGGTGCGGGTGGAGTGCCCAACAAATCAGTTGTATTGGACGGCACGGGACACATTCGCCTCGGTGAAGTGGATGCGTTCAATTTTTACAGCGGTAGCGGGACCGTCGAAGCCTGGGTGCGCGCCAACTGGGTTAATCCAGCCAGCTACGATCCCACCATTTTTGCGGATCGCTTGGGGGACAGCGTTTGGAGCATTCACATGGAGCGATGGAAGAACTTCATCGGCAACTGGAACGGTGAACGTTTTTATCAACAACCCGTTTTCGGCGCCGAGCAATGGCATCATTACGTCGTTGTCTTTGAAGGCGGCCTCACCAAGATGTACTGGGACGGCAAACCGATCGGCACCGCGATCCAAGCCCTGAACAATTACCTCGGACGCACGACGCAAATCGGCTCCAGCGCCCCCGACGTCACGGCTGAGGGTTGGATGGGCGCTCTTGACGAGGTGGCGTTCTACTCCGAGGCGCTGGATGATACCGCCATCTGGAATCACTACGTGGCGATGACCGGCTCGGCGCTGCCGTTGCCGCCCGCGTTGACCATCACCTTCAGCGGCAACCAGGTCACCGTGGCCTGGCCCGCCGAAGCAACGGACTTCGAATTGGTAACGGCGGACACTTTGCCGACCAACGCTTGGACGGTGGTTCCCGGAGTGGTGGGTAACAGTGTAACCCTTGACGCCACGGGGACCAGCCAATTCTTCCGCCTCCGGAAAATTGAAATAGGCGTGCAATAACAAAACACGCAATTAACGCGCTGGCATCCGGAAGTCGGAACACTTCCGGATGCCTCGCTCCCCGTTCCAGGCCGGCGCCAATGGCACTGGATTCAGTCGTCGCATCAGTCGCCGGGCTTCCGGCGAATTCCTGTCCTTCCGTGCTGCTTTTCCCCGATCTGGTTCTCTGGTCGGAAATTCGCCCGGATTCATTCCTTCGGTTTGGGTGCGACAAGGTTCAAATCAGGGGACTGGACGACAGCAGACTTTTTTCCTAAAGTCCGTTTGTGCCAAATCCAGCCAAGAGCACTTCATCCGCCACCGCAACCAAAACGACGATGCCGTTTGAGGAGGCATTAGAGAAATTGGAGGCCGTCGTGGAAGCGATGGAGTCCGGGGAGTTGCCATTGGAGAAATTGATCGCGCGCTATGAAGAGGGCGTTAAGTTTGCGAAAATTTGTCAGGAAAAGCTGGCGGAGGCGGAGGTGAAGATTCAACAATTGGAACAAACCGCCACCGGCGAGTTGAAGTTGAAGCCGTTGACGGCTGATTTGGTCGAAGAATGACATGAGCAGATATCTGGATATGGTGGATGGGCCGGCCCACTTGAAAAAACTCTCGCCGCCACAGTTGGAAGTCATCGCGTCGGAAATCCGTCAGGAACTGATCACCAGTCTGGCCAAAGCCGGCGGCCATTTAGGCCCTAATTTGGGAGTGGTGGAGTTGACGCTGGCACTGCATTACGTCTTCGATTCGCCTACCGACAAATTTGTCTGGGACGTGAGTCATCAAGTTTACGTCCATAAAATTCTCACGGGGCGCAAGGACCGCTTTCATACCATCCGCCAAACCGACGGCTTGAACGGCTTCGCACTGCGTACTGAAAGCGAGCATGATTGCTACGGCGCGGGGCATGCCGGGACGGCGTTGTCCGCGGCGCTGGGTATCGCCTCCGGGCGGGATCGGCGCGGGACGGAAGAGAATGTGGTGTGTATCTTCGGGGATGCCGCCCTGACGAACGGTATTTCCTACGAGGCGCTGAACAACATTTCGCAAACCACAAAGAAGTTCATCGGCATTCTGAACGATAATGAGTGGAGCATTGCGGAAAATGTGGGGGCGATTAACAATTACCTCAACAAGCTGATCCGCAACCCGTCCTACAACAAACTGGCGCGCGACTTTCAGAATTTTCTGCGCAAACTGCCGAAGGGAGATCTGGCGGCGAAACTGGCGCGCAAAGCCGAAGAAGGATTCAAGGGCGCGCTCTCCGAGGTCAGCCTGCGTCGCAATGCGCCAATTGTGGATGCGGAAGGTCGCGGCGGTTACGGCAGCGCCATTTTGTTCGAGGAACTGGGCTTGCGCTATCTTGGTCCGATTGACGGGCACGATCTGCCGCTGCTGATCAAGACGCTGGAATTTGCCAAGTCCTGCGATCACCCCATCGTCATTCACATTCTGACCCGCAAAGGCAAGGGTTTTGAGGCCGCACTCAAAGCGCCGGAAAAATTCCACGGCTTGGGACCGTTTGATGTAAAAACGGGAGAAACCCTGCCAGCCAGCCCCGGCGCCGCCCCCAACTACCAGGACGTGTTCGGCCAGGCGTTGGTCAAGTTATGTCGAAAAAACAACACGTTGGTCGGCATCACGGCAGCCATGCCCAGCGGTACCGGGCTGAAGCATTTGGAAAAAGCCATGCCGGAACGTTACGTGGACGTGGGCATTGCCGAAGAACACGGAGTCATCTTCGCTGCCGGATTGGCAACCATGGGCTTCCATCCGGTGGTGGCAATCTATTCGAGCTTCCTGCAACGCGCGTATGACTGCATCCATCACGATGTGTGCCTGCAGGATCTGCCGGTGATTTTCTGCATGGATCGCGCGGGGTTATCCGCGAATGACGGCCCGACCCATCATGGCTTGTTCGATATCGCGTATCTCCGCTGCCTGCCAAACGTCATTGCGATGGCGCCAAAAGACGAGGACGAACTGCAGGACATGCTGTTTACGGCGACCCATCAAAATCATCCCACTTTCATCCGTTACCCTCGCGGAGCTGGCGAGGGCGTGCCGATCAAGGAGCAGCCGAAGTTGCTGGAAGTTGGCAAGGCGGAGGTAATCAGCACGTTCGCCAATTCCGGCAAACGCAAGGTGGCTCTCTTCGGTCTGGGTAGCATGTGTCATGTGGCGCGGGAAGCGGCGGCGGAACTGCGCGCGAGCGATTTCGACGTGGCGGTCGTCAACCCCCGCTTCACCAAACCGCTTGACGCGGGAACGCATGAATTTTTTGGACGGGGAGCGGACCTGCTCGTCACGCTTGAAGACCATGTGCTGATGGGTGGTTACGGTGCGGCGGTGTTGGAATGTTTCAGCGATCGCAGCCTGACGACGCCGGTGATTCGGGTCGGTTGGCCGGACCAATTCATCGAACACGCTTCGACACAGAATGAACTGCGCGCCAAATACGGCCTCACCGCCGCCAGCGTGGTTGCGCGAGTGAAGGCGCATTTCACCGATGCGGCGGTGGCACAGCGCAAATTTGCTGAAGTTGCCTGAACGCCAATTGCGGTGAAGGTAAAACCGCACCCCCAACCCCAACTTGAACGATGAGAAAGCCCTCTTTGCTCATCGTCTGGCTGACGGTTTTCATAGATCTGATCGGGTTCGGCATCGTAGTGCCGCTGACGCCGATTTTTGCGGAACGATTTCGCGCCAGCAGTCTTACCATCAGCATCATCCTCGCGAGCTTTTCGGCCCTGCAATTTGTTTTTGCACCGATCTGGGGGCGTTTATCCGATCGCAAAGGGCGTCGCCCCATCATGCTGATCAGCACGGCGGGCGCCATGTTCTCGTACGTCATTTTCGCGATCGGGTTGGAATTGCCGAACGCTGACGCGACGCTTGTCATTCTGATCCTCTCGCGCTCGCTGGCCGGAGCGTTCGGCGGAAACATCACCGTGGCGCAGGCTTACATTGCCGACATTACACCGCCTGAAAAGCGGGCGCAGCGCATGGGTTTGATCGGAATGGCGTTCGGACTCGGGTTTATTTTTGGGCCGGCCATTGGCGGTTTCTGTTTGAAGCACGGCGGTGTTGCCGCCCCCGGCTGGGCGGCGGCAGCCATTTGCGCCGGCAACCTGGCGCTGGCCTTCGGGTTGTTGCCGGAAAGTCGCCGGGCGGATTCTGGTCACGCGCCGCAGCGCCCACATTTCGCCCAATGGAAACACACGCTGATGACTCCCGGCGTCGGCCTGTTGGTGATGGTATTTTTTCTTTCGACGCTTTGTTTCAGTGCGTTCGAAGTGACGCTGGCATTGTTGGTGTGCGATAATTTCAAAATTGATATTCATGACGACGCGGCAACGGCGGCCGTGGCGACCTACCTTTTCGTGTACTGCGGATTGATCAGCGCTTTGGTTCAGGGCGGTATGATCAAGGGCATCGTCCGGAGGCTCGGCGAGCCTAAAGTAATCGCTTTGAGCTTGGTTCTAACCGCAATCAGTTTGATGTTCCTGCCGTTCATCCATGGAGATGGCACGCTTTCGTGGTCGGTGCTGACGCAGCGGGCGGGCGGTCCCTGGTGGACGCTGCTGGGTGCTTTGGCACTATTGGCCGTGGGCACGAGCCTCACGCGCCCGCCGTTATTCGGTCTGCTTTCCAATCTTACCGCCGCAAACGAACAAGGGGCGAACATTGGCGTCAATCAAAGCGCCGGAAGCCTTGCCCGCATCATCGGACAATTCGGCGCTCCGCTTATCCTGCTGGACGTTTCGCCTTACGTCCTGTTTCTGGGCAGCGGTTTGATGCTTTTGGTGGTGACTGGCATCGTGCTCCAGCGCTTGGTTCCTGCCGGCCAAAAACCTTCCGCCACCTGACGGTTCTGGCAACCACTTTGCTCGAAGAGTAATCAAGGCCCGATCAAAAGACCGGCGGCTGAACTCAAATTCTGCCGCCACCCACCGGCACCACTGGCGCGGGGAATTTCATCGGTAAAATTAATCCTGAAAAAAGTAAAAACTTTTGAATGACAAGCTGCCGAACTGGTCTTATGGTCAGACTGTCAGAGGTGTTATGAAGTTTAACAACACTCAACTGGAAACGCACAAGGAGCGTTTTTGGAATCGGTCATCCTCAACAATAAACATCATTGTCCAAGCTTATGACCAAAGCCACGATTGAAGCCATCAGTGACGCCATTCGCGATCCCAACCATCCCTTCCGCAAGACGGACTATCAACCCAAGAAGGCGATGAAGAATCGTTACGAACGGCGAAAGATCAAAGCCTATCTGCATCTGACCGACTGGGAAGCTGAGCCGGTGTAATCTCCGAGCTTTCATGGAAAGTCTTGTTACCGCCGCACCTGTAGGTGCGGCGGCTCTATTTTTGGCAGGTCGGGCAAACGCCAAAGAACTCCAACCGATGGGTGACTGCTTTGAAATGGCTCTGTGCAATCAGCCGCTTTTCTAAATCCGCGACGATACACTCCTCAAGTTCAACGATGCGATTACACTCGGTGCAAACCAAATGATGCAGGTGGGCGTCCGGGCGGTCGTTCAACCAGGCGAAGCGAGTGGTGCCGTTTTCAAAGTGAAACCGTTTCACCAATCCGATCTGTTCCAGGACTTTGACCGAGCGATAAACCGTCGCCAAGTCACAGTGATCCGCAGGGAGCGCCTGAAAAATTTCCTTATGCGTCAGGGAACCCGAAGCGCGCTGCAACACTCGTAAGATCGCCCGGCGGGGCGCAGTGATTTTACGCGCCTCCCGGCGTAGCCGCAGCGAGAGCCGGTGCTCGGCGGTGGCGCCCGCCGTGGTCGCGACAACAGCCTTCATGCGTCAATGCACAAACACACAGGCAATTCCCGCTGCCGAACCGATGATGATCGCGCCCAGCTTGGCCAGGTTGAAGCGATGTAAATCGCTCGATTCAAACAAAATCGTGGTGGAGATGTGCATGAAAATGCCGATGACAACCGCCATCATTTCCTTGCCATAGGCCGCCAGGGTCGTGTGGCTGCTGATGAACATGCCCAGCGGCGCCATGGCCGCAAACAACACCAGAATTCCGATGGCCTTTCCGCGCGGCATTCCGGATTGCAATAACATGCCCAAGAGAGCGATGGAGACGGGATAGTTATGGACGATGATGCTCGTCAACAAAAGCCGTCGCGTGTGCGGGTCCAGCCCCTGTCCCACCCCGGCGTGTCCTTTTCCCAACGCCAAAGCTTCCACCAAAGCGTGTAAACAAAGCCCCATCACGATGCCGACGGGCATGCGCTTGGCCACGACATGAGAATGACCATGCTCAACCCCCATGGAAATGACATCCAGCGCCACCTGGATGAAGAATCCCAATAACATCAGAAAACCGATCAACAAGACTCCGGACGACACCGCGTTCTCGTGGGCCGGATGATCGTGGTAAAGCTCCGGCAACAGGTGCAGAAACGTCAGGCTGAGCAGGAAGGCTCCGGTAAAGGCGTTCAGGAGACGAATGTGTCGCGCTTCGTAGAGTCGGAAGCCGAACACCGTGAGCGCCCCCAGCGCGATACTCGAGAGCAACAGCAGATACTCCATAAACGGACTTGGAAAGCGTTTGACCGGGAACGCCGTCACCTGGCGCTAATTGCAAAAGTTTGCAATTAGACAGGCAAAAAATCCCGTTGGTCGAAAAACCAACGGGAGACGAAGTTATTTAACCAACAACATCTGCCGGGCGCGTTTGATGGCGCGGCTCAACCGGCGTTGGTAGTGCGCGGGCAGGCCGGTGTATTTACGCGGCAGAATGCGCCCCTGGTCCGTCACGAATTGACGCAGCAGATTGGTGTTCTTGAAATCCAGAGCGTCCACCGTGAAATCAATTTTCGGCTTCGGCCGGGGCGTGCGTCTTTCGGTGCTGTTACGACGTCCGTGTTTGTCCGATTTATCGGTATTGGTCTTGCGTGGCATGGCTTACTTGATCTCCTTGTGCAACGTGTGGCGGCGGAGAGCCGGGTTGTATTTTTTCAATTCCAACTTCTCCGTCTGTAGTTTTTTATTGCGAGTGGTCGTATAACGAGAGGGGGATTTCCCCTCCTTCCGAGCCTCGGTGCATTCGATGGTGATTATTTCACGCGGCATAAAATTTTCTATTCTTCTTTTTCTTTGGCCGGCTTTTCATCCGGCGCGTCATCGTTGTCGTCTTCCAACTCGGCGGTGGCCGCGGCATCCACGGTGCCCAACTGGCCAAGCCGGCGTTGGCGCAAAGCGCCTTCACGTTCCAATTGCGCCTGCGCCTGCACGGTGAAACGCGCCCACGGAATGGCTTCAAGCCGTGCCTTGGGAATCGCCTTCCCGGTCAATTCACACACACCATAAGTGTTTCGCTCGATCCGTTTCAAGGCTTCTTCAATCTCGTAAAGCGCGTCTTGATCGGCAGACAACAAACTAAGCGCGAAATCGCGGTCAAAATTGTCCGTTCCGGAATCGGCCATGTGCAGGCCGTATCCCGCGATTTCCTCGGCGGATTCTTTCGCCAATCCCGACATTTGCCGGACCAATTGGGCGCGCAACTCTTGCAGGTGGAGATAATACTTTTGCCACTCGGGCTTCACGCGTTTGGGCTTAAGCTCATTGGCGCCCGATTTCCCGCCCACGGGGCGACCGAGGATCGCTGCTGCCGAGGCTGGCGCATGTGAGGTCACTCGTCCCGTTTTCTTGGTTGCTTTCTTCTTTGCAGTCACGCGTCTATTTTTCGATAATTCTAGCCTGATTTTTCACTCCTCGGAGCCCATTGTTTCCTACGAGGGGCGCGACTCTATCAGATGAACGAAAATAATCCATAAAAAAGTTCGGTAAAAACGCTTCGGAATTGACGACCGATTTTCAAAGTAACGCCTGGTCGCTCTTGACTTGACCCCAGCTTTCCTCAACATCGTTTCGTGGCTTTATTCACAATCCAAAGTGATTTCCGTTACGAGGTCGTTCGGAAGATTTTCGAGGGCGGCATGGGGGTGGTGTACGAAGCCGAACAACGCGGCGCGCGCGACTTTGTTAAACGGGTGGCCATTAAAATCATCCGCCCCAATTACGCCAGCCAGAAAATGTTCATTGAGAACTTCATTGGCGAAGCCAAACTGGTCGCCGACCTCATCCACACCAACATCGTCCAAACCTATCACCTCGGGGAAACCAACAACGCCTGTTTCATTGCGATGGAGCTTATTCGCGGGGTGAACCTGGAGCAATTCGGCCAACAGCTCGCGGAGAAGCGTCGCCAACTGCCGTTGGAGCTGGCGGTATTCATCACCAGTCGAGTGGCGCGCGGACTCGCCTACGCCCATGCGAAGACCGGCCCGGATGGAAAGCCGCTGGGCATTGTGCATCGTGACGTCAGCTTTAAGAACATCATGATTGCTTTCGAAGGCGACGTTAAGCTGACTGATTTCGGTATTGCCAAAGCGCGCGGATTTCTGACGGATCAAGAAGGCGAAGTCGTCGCGGGCAAGGCTGATTACATGAGCCCCGAGCAGGCGGATTTTCAAATCACGGATAAACGGTCCGATCTGTTTTCCGCAGGCGTCGTGCTGGCGCACCTGGTGCTTGGATACAATATTTTCAAGGGGCTCACCGCCGAAGAATCGCGCCAACGGGTCATTAAGCAGCCGATCCCCGACTTTCGCACCTTGGACGCCCGGGTGGACGACCGATTAAACAACATTTTACAGCGTTGTTTGACCCGGGATCGCCAGCAACGCTTCGCCACCGCGGATGAGTTGATGTACGAGCTGGAGTATTACATCTACCACGGCGGCTATGGCCCCACCAACGAGACGCTGGGCAAATTCATCCGCGAACTGTTCGGCCAACCTTCGTCCGCAGCGCAAACCGCGGAATTACAGAAGCGGACCGAACTTATGGAAAACAGTTCCCGGCTCCACGCCAACTCGTGACGCAATGAAACGACGCACCTCAAATTCCATTGTTCGCCTCGGCCTGTTACAACACGCCTGCGGTCCGGACCCGATTGCCAATCGCAAAAAAGCCCTGACGCTGGCGGAACGTGCCGCTAAACAGGGCGCGCAAATCATCTGCACGCAGGAATTGTTCACCTCGCAATACTTTTGTCAGAGCGAAGATCACGACTGTTTTCAACTGGCCGAACCCATTCCCGGACCGAGCACGCAGGCGTTCCAAAAACTGGCCAAGCGGCATCAAGTTGTCGTGATCGCGTCGCTTTTCGAGAAACGCACGGCGGGGGTTTATCACAACTCCGCCGCCATCATTGACGCGGATGGAAAATTGCTCGGCACGTATCGCAAGATGCACATTCCGGATGACCCGTTGTACTATGAGAAATTTTATTTCACGCCGGGCGATTTGGGTTTCCGCGTGTGGCATACACGCTACGGCAAAATCGGTGTTTTGATTTGTTGGGATCAATGGTATCCGGAAGGCGCGCGACTCACCGCCATGCAAGGCGCGCAAATCCTGTTCTATCCCACCGCCATCGGCTGGCATCCGAGCGAAAAACCGTCACACGGAGACAAGCAACACGGCGCCTGGGAAATCATTCAGCGCAGCCACGCCGTAGCCAACGGATGCTACGTCGCGTCGGTGAACCGGGTTGGCCATGAAATCCTCTCCACCGTGGGCGGCGCGGGAATCGAGTTTTGGGGCCAAAGCTTTGTTGCCGGCACCGCCGGTGAAATTCTGGCCAAGGCCGGCAACCACCAGGAAGAAGTCCTCATTGTCCCCGTGGATCTGGCGCAAGTGGACCTCACCCGCACGCACTGGCCATTTTTGCGGGATCGCCGAATTGACGCTTACGGTGACATCACCCGCCGACTCATTGATTGACTTGGGAAACTGACCCTGGCTTGAGGTGCGGTTTTCCTTTCGCTCCGCTTGCTCCCCTGCCCGTTTTACATCAACATTCTCGCACAATGAAAAAGAAATCGTCTGCTCATACCGAACCGAACCTTCGCCCTTTTTCCAGCGCCTTGCTCGACGGACCGGAACGCGCCGCCGCGCGCGCCATGTTGTATCCAGTCGGCTTTCGCGCGGAAGACTTCAAAAAGCCGCTCATCGGGGTGGCGTCCACCTGGAGTGACGTCACGCCATGCAACATGCACATTGACGATCTCGCCCTGGCGGCCGAAGCCGGCGTCAACGCCAACGGCGGCAAGGCGATTGTCTTCAATACCATCACCGTCTCCGACGGCATCTCGAATGGCAATGAGGGCATGAAATACTCGCTCGTGTCGCGCGAAGTCATTGCGGACTCAATCGAAACCGTGGTCGGCTGCGAAGGCATGGACGGCTACCTCGCCATCGGCGGTTGCGATAAAAACATGCCCGGGGCCTTGATTGCCATGGCGCGCATGAATCGGCCCGCCGTTTTCGTTTACGGCGGCACCATTTTACCCGGATTGCTCAAGTCGCCACATTCACCCGGCGGCGACAAGGAAGTTGATATTGTTTCCGTCTTTGAAGCCATTGGACAACACGCCGCGGGCAAAGTCAGTGACGAGGAATTGCACGCGGTGGAGTGTTGCGCCATTCCCGGGCCGGGCGCCTGCGGCGGCATGTACACCGCCAACTCCATGGCCAGCGCCATCGAAGCGCTGGGTATGAGTCTGCCCAACAGTTCGGCGCAGAACGCCATTTCCAAGGCGAAGCTCGAGGATTGTCGTCGCGCTGGCGCGGCGGTGGTGAACATGTTGCGCCAAGGCATCCGACCGCGTGACATTCTCACCCGCAAAGCCTTCGAAAACGCAATCACCACCGTTATCGCGTTGGGCGGTTCAACCAATTGCGTGTTGCACCTGTTGGCCATCGCCCAGGCCGCGAACGTAAAACTCTCGATTGACGATTTCACCCGCATCGGCAAACGCGTGCCGGTACTGGCGGACCTGCGACCGAGCGGCACTTTCAGCATGAGCGCACTGGTGGCAATCGGCGGAATTCGGCCCCTGATGAAAACCTTGTTGGATGCCGGTTTGCTTCATGGTGATTGCCTTACCGTCACCGGCGAAACCATGGCGGCAACCCTGGCGGACGTGAAACCTTACCCGCCCGGTCAGAAGATCATTTATCCACTGGATAACCCGATCAAGAAAGACAGCCATCTGGTCATTTTCTACGGCAACCTCGCGCCCGAAGGCGCGGTCGGTAAAATCACCGGCAAGGAGGGCACACGTTTTGAAGGTAAAGCCATCGTGTTCAAGGGCGAAGAAAAAGCGTTGCACGCCATTCTCGATGGGACGGTCAAAGCCGGTCACGTTGTGGTCATTCGTGGCGAAGGGCCGAAAGGCGGTCCCGGAATGCGCGAAATGCTTTCCCCGACGAGCGCCATCATGGGCAAAGGTCTGGGCAAAGACGTGGCGTTGCTGACCGATGGCCGGTTCAGCGGCGGCAGCCACGGATTTGTGGTCGGCCACGTCACGCCGGAAGCCTATGTAGGCGGTCCGATCGCGCTCGTGAAAAATGGCGACAAAATCATCATTGATTCCGTCAAACGCACGCTCACGTTGGCCGTGCCCGCCAAGGAACTGGCGAAGCGAAAGAAAGCCTGGAAGCAACCTAAACCGCAGTACACCCGAGGCGTGCTGGCCAAGTTTGCCGCGCACGTGACCAGTGCTTCGCAAGGCGCCGTGACCGATCTCGATTTGAAATTGTAACCTCGGCAAACGGTCGCCAATGCGGTAGTTCCCGCTGTCGCGCCAAGGTGGCAACCCCTCTGGGGCTGCGCCTGCCTTCGCGCTGGTTGACGCATGCCATGATCCTGTCATAAAATGACAACATCATGGCTGTTCAAAAACCTGAACCGCCCGTCTCCCGGCGGCGAGCACAACGCGGTTGGTCACAAGCCGAACTGGCGCGGCGCGCGGATATTCCCCGCACCACCATCAGCGCCATTGAAGGCGAACGCCTCACCCCTTCCGTCACCACGGCATTGGCCTTGGCGCACGCGCTCGAATGTTCCGTTGAGGAGTTGTTCAGCGACGCGACGTTGCCCGCACCCACCGGGCCGACCTGGGCTTGGATGCCCCGGACGGAACCGTGCCGGTATTGGGAAGCGGAAGTGGGCGGACGCCGCTTGCTCTACCCGGTGGAAAGCCTGGCGCTGAACGTGATTCCGCATGACGGCGTGTGGCGCGGCGGGCCGGGCCGGGATGTCGGTGAAACCCTGGCGACGTCCACATTGGTGTTGGCGTGTTGCGATCCTGCCGCCGGCTTGCTGGCCGCGGAATATGCGCGGGCCAGTGGTTTGCGGCTGATCGTGTTTCCGCGCAGCGGTGGCGAGGCCATTGATTTGTTGAAGCGCGGTTTGGTGCATCTGGCGGGACTGCACCGCTCCACTCAGGAGCATCCCGAGCGCAATCTGGAAACGGTACGCGAAGAGTTGGGCAACGGTTTCCGTCTGGTACGCGTGGCGGACTGGCAGGAGGGGTTGGCGCTTCGGACGGACTGGCGTGCGCGCTCGCCTTCGAGCATCGCCCGTCAGGTGCAGCGCTGGGCGTTGCGTGAGACCGGTTCAGCAGCGCGGGAATGTCTTGATCAACTCCATGCCGGCGCCTCGGGTCAAACGGTTCACAGTCATGGCGCCGTTGCGGAAGCCATTCGCGGCGGCTGGGCGGAAGCGGGCGTATGTGTGCGGCTGTCCGCCGAGGAATCGGGCCTGAACTTTCTGCCGGTTCGCACCGAGGCTTTGGACTTTTGTTTCTCCGGAAAACGCCAACACGATCCTCGCTTACAAGCGCTCCTGCGACTTTTGCGCAGCCGCTCGTACCGCCAGATGGTTGGCGAATTGCCCGGGTACGATGTCCAACACACCGGCGAAGTTCTCTCAGTCTGACTGGCATGGTCCCCGTTCCGTCCAATCCGCCCGCAACCAACCAGGCGTTCACGCTGATCGAACTTCTGGTGGTTATCGCCATAATTGCCGTGTTGGCGGGACTGCTATTGCCCGCGCTGTCACGAGCGAAGGAAAAATCCCGGGCAACCCAGTGCATCTCAAATCTGCGTCAATGGGGACTCGCTGTGCAAATGTATGCGGAAGATCACGACGGTTTCCTGCCGCATCCGGATGATCGCCGCCGCGATGGCGGCACCCTTGGTTCGACAACGCATCCCGAGCATGATTTCAGCTACGTGGATCTGCTGCCTGCGTATCTCGGTTCCACGGCGTGGCGAGACTTCCCGGCGGACGCAAAGCCCACCGGCGGAATCTGGCAGTGCCCCTCCGTCCGATTGTTGGCGGAAACCGAATACGATTATCGCCCGGTCACTGAAGGCTATCACAGCTACGCAATGAACTCCTATCTTGCGCATGATTTCCTCTACGGTTTGCCGTGGGGCGCAGAGTTGCAACCGAGCTTCCTAAAATTGTCGCGAGCAGCCGCTCCCTCCCGCACCGTCGCAATGTTCGAGCAGACCCTTGATCCCCGGGCGGGTTACGGTCAGGCGGGATCGTTCCGCCTGGCTGGATATCAAACCGCCGAGGACGCACGCGCCGCCACCGAGCGTCATGCCCGACGGCGAAGTGAATTGGGCGGCATCGTGCTGCATCTCGACGGTCATGTGCGCTGGCGCAACGATCTTTGGGACAAGTCGCGCTCCAATCCACGCATCCCGCAACGGGGCGATCTCACCTGGTTTCCTTACTATTACTAAACCAACTCGATTCAAATGAAACTTATGCCATCCAGCATCAAATTTGACATCACCCTCACGAACACATTCCGTCGCCGCCAATGGAAATGGCTGGCCACCGCTTTGGCGATTGGCAGCCTGCCGTTACTGATCCACGCCGTGGACTTCCCGATCACGACCGACACCTATCTGGACAGCCGCGCGGACAGTCAAACGGTGAACTTCGGTCTTAATGGGAGCGTGCGAGTTTTGGTGAATAGTGATACTTCGGTAACACGCGGATTGTTCGCCATTCCAGAAGCGTTGGGCGCGTATCCGCCCGAAGCCATTCAGGAAGCGCGGGTCTATTTTTATGTGTTTCAGGACAACACAAAGACTCGCGAGATTCGCCTCTATCCCTTGACCACGACATTTGTCGAAGGCACGGGAGGCACGGGGGCGGAGGCCACGGGCGCAACCTGGCTCGCTTCTGACGGCATCAATAATTGGACCACTCCCGGCGGGGATTTCGACAGCGACCACGCGGTGGTGGGAGTGAAGGAGCCAGTGTTGGACCCGGATCTCAACGACCGATTTTTCAGTTGGGACATCACCGAGCTGCTTACCAACAGCTTGACGCGATCCAACCTCCTGACGCACGGCGCAATTCTCATCATTGACGAATCTCCCATCCCCGCGACCAGCTCGGATCGCGCGCCGTTTACGTCCTCGGAAAGCACCTCCAATCCCGCGCCGTATTTACCCCGGATTGCGGTCACCCTGCGCGGCCCAATTCTGAGTCTGGTCAAATCAAGCCCGACTGAATTCCGTTTACATATCGCCAATGCCACCCCATCCCGATTTCATCGCATCGAACGATCCTTCGACTTGAGTTTGCCGGAGAATTGGACGGAGGTCGCCACCCTCGAGGCAACCGAAACTGAAATCAACTGGACCGACGCCGCGTTCGGCGCCGAAACAAACGTGTTCTATCGCGTAGTCGTCGAACCATGAGCGGCAACGGCCAATCACTGCCGCTCGTGCGGCTGGTCACCGGCGCGCGGGGCGCAGGCAAAACTCACTGGTGTGAAGGTGCGATCGCAAACGCGCGGGCAGCCGGACACGAGGTTCGGGGGCTGCTATCTCCCGGCGACTTTGTGGCTGGAAAGAAAATCGGCATTCGCGTGCGTGACCTTCATTCCGGAGCGGAACGCCCGCTGGCCAGAGCTCATGCTCCTTCCGGCGCGGACACAAAGCGCCTTTGGGATTTTGATGACAAGATCCTGACGTGGGCCAACGAACGGTTGCGAGCAGTGAGTCATTGCCACACGCTGGTGGTGGACGAAGTTGGGCCAATGGAATTGTTGGAAAACCGCGGATGGACGGCAATCTGGTCGGTCTTGCGCGACTGCGATTTCGCGCAAGCGATCCTGACGGTGCGACCCGCACTGCTTGAAACCTGTCAAACCCGAATCGGTCAACTCGGCGAGTTCAGTTGGGAAGTCATCTCTTGCCCAATCGGAAAGGACCTTAGTGCTTCACTCACGCAATAAACCGAATTTATCCGCTTGTTCTGAGGAGCGCACCCACTTCGGGCGCGACGCGAGAGCGCGCCAAACCACAGCCAGAACCGCGCTCTCCAACCCATTTCACTGGGTGGTTTTGGTCAAACACCATGCCGTTCACGTCGCACTGGTGGCGCTCTGTTTTTGCGCACTTACGGCCGGCGCGCAGTCTTCCCGTTTGACGTTGACCAACCATGCCGGACGCGAATTGCAATTGGCCGAATCGCCCGTGCGCCTCGTGGTGGCCGGGCGCGGTTCATTCATGATCGTCCACGCCGCCACGCTGTTCCCCGAGGCAAAGACTCGACTCCTGGCCGCCGCGGGCGGACGCCAGTTGCAGGGCGACGACCTCGATTTCCTGATCCAAGCCGGACGACTATCCACCAATCTGATGCGGCTCGGCGCGGAAGTCGGCCCCGAGCAACTTGCGCCGTTACATCCCGATCTCGTCTTGCTCAAGAGCGCTTCCGTGCGACTTAGCGACGCGCTGGCCAAGGTGCGCATTCCCGCATTCGATTTTGATTTGGAAACACCGGAGCAATACGAACAGGAGTTGATTGCTCTCGGCAACATCCTCGGCAACACGCAACGAGGTGTGGACTTGGCGGCTTATTACCGCGAATGTCGGACCAGGATCGCCAGTCGTTTGAGTGACGCGCCGCCCGAGCAACGCCCACGGGTTCTGTTGGTTCAAGCCTCGGTCCGCGGCGGGGCGCTTTCCTTCAGTGTGCCGGGGGTGGATTGGATGCAAACCCAACTGATCCAGATGGCTGGAGGGCTTCCGGTCTGGCAAAGTGCGGCTACGCGCAGTGGTTGGTCCGTCGTTGGTCTGGAACAGACGGCGATTTGGAATCCCGACGTAATATTGGTGGTGGACTATGGCGAGGGAAACAACGAGATGGCGACGCGCATTCGAGACGATCACACTTGGCAAAGACTGGACGCGGTGAAACGTGGCAAGGTCTGGACCTTTCCGCGCGATTTCGTCTCTTGGGATCAACCCGACCCGCGCTGGGCCTTGGGTTTGATGTGGACGGCCAAACGCCTGCATCCGGATCGCTTTACCGAACTAAACCTGTGGGCGGAAGTGGTGGCCTTCTACCGGTGGTACGGCCTGAATGAAGCCGAGGTAACGGCGCAAATCAAACCGCGACTGCGTGGTGACTGGCAATGAACTCATGACGCGTCCGCCCTGGCTTACTTCACCCTGGCTGCTGCCCGCGCTCTTGTTGCCGCTGATCCTCTTGTCGCTGTTGCTCGGGCGTTATCCGCAACCGCCGGGAATGTCGGTGCGCCTGCTTTGGGAGGATGAACTGGCCTGGGAATTGGTTTGGAATCTGCGCCTGCCGCGCGTCTGCGCCGCCGTGCTGCTGGGCATGGCGCTGGGTGGAGGCGGCGCGGTGCTGCAAATGCTGTTTCGCAACCCACTGGTCGAACCGGGTTTTCTAGGCGTATCCCAAGGCGCGGCGTTCGGGGCGGCGCTGGCCATCCTCTTCTTCAAAGGCGCGATCGTTTTATTGCCTTTGAGCGCCGGATTGTTTGCGTTGGGCGGACTAGCCTTATCCTACACGCTCGCGCGACATCTCAAATTTGGCGGTTGGATCATGCGCCTGATCCTGGCAGGCATCGTGGTATCCGCGTTATTTGCGTCAGGGCTTGGCCTGCTGAAAAGCATGGCGGACCCGCGGCGCGAATTACCGGAATTGACCTTCTGGTTGCTTGGCGGATTATGGGGTGTTTCCTGGAGCGATGTGCAACGCATGGTCGTCATCGTTGTTCCCGCCCTGGTTGTCATCGGTTTGATGCGCTGGCGCATTTCAATTCTCGCACTGGATGAGGCCACCGCGTTTTCGTTGGGGGTGGCGGCGGGACGCGAACGCGCCCTGTTGGTGGTGGCGGCAGTGGCGGCGACGGCGGCGGTCGTTTCTGTGGCCGGCATGGTGGGTTGGATCGGCCTGCTCGTGCCACACATTGCCCGGCGTTTATTAGGCGCAGATGCGCGTCATTCCCTGCCGGGCGCCATGTGGCTGGGCGGTATCTTTGCCCTGGGCTGCGATGATCTGGCCCGCTTCCTGACGGCGGGAGAAATTCCACTCGGCATTCTCACCTCCCTGATCGGAGCGATTGGTTTCACCGTCATTCTCCTGCGGGGAGCAAAGTTGACTCGCGAATGAAACCGCCCCAACCCATCTTGCGTCTGGAACGGATCGTCTTCAGTTATACGAAGGCCGAACCGGTGTTGCGCGACGTTTCGCTGAGCCTCACCACGGGTGCGCTCACCGCCATTCTCGGCCCGAATGGCGGCGGCAAAACCACATTGCTACATTTGTTGCTCGGTTGGTTGCAGCCACAAGCGGGCGTATTGCATCTGAACGACCGGCCATTGAGCGCTTTCAGCCATCGAGAACGCAGTCGCCTGATCGGGTTGGTCCCGCAAAGCGAACACATTCCCTTCGAGTTTACATTGCTGGACTATGTCTTGCTCGGGCGTGCCCCGCATCTCGGCCCGTTGGAGTTGCCGGGAGCCCCAGACCTGGCGGCGGCGCGGCAAGCCATCCAGCGCGTCGGGTTGAATGAACTGATCTCGCGTCCACTGACGCACATGAGTGGCGGCGAACGCCAACTGGCGACGATCGCCCGCGCGTTGACGCAACAACCCGCCGTTCTCCTGCTGGACGAGCCTACCTCACACCTCGACCTCGCCAATCGTCGCCGCGTGCGCGACGTGTTGCGCCAACTGGTCAGCGATGGGATTACCGTGATCTGCACCACGCACGACCCGGCTTTGGCGGCGGGGATGGCCGATGCCATCGTCTTGATGCGCGCCGGCGAAGTTGTTGCCGCTGGTCCGACTGAAACTACCTTGACCTCGGAAAAGCTCAGCGCAACCTACGGCCTGTCGGTTCGCGCCCGCCGCATTGACAATGATTGGTTGATCACTTCATAAAGGCACACCGCCACGTCATGCGCATCGGCACCGAAAACGCGATCCTGAGTTACGTCGTCGCGCGTTTCATCCGCGATTTAATTTCCATGCTCGCCCGGGTCGAGTAGTCTTGCGGCATCGTTATGCCCAAAAAGTTCGCGCCCATCAAAGTCGCCACCAAAAAGCCTGCGCGTCTCGGCGCGGCAGGATTGTTGTCGGAGGTGCGCGGACTCATCCTCGCGGCGCGCGAGCAAGTAGCGCGGGCGGTGGATTCTGGTCTGGTCACGCTCTATTGGCACATCGGTCGCCGCGTGCATCAGGACATCTTGAAAGAAAAGCGCGCGGAATATGCCGCCGAAATTGTCGCTACGCTGTCGCGACAATTAGAGACTGAGTTTGGCCGGGGCTTCAGCGAAAAGTCGCTGCGGCATATGCTCCGGTTTGCCGAGGCTTTCCCCGATGAGCGAATTGTCTCCGCGCTGCGGAGACAATTGGGGTGGACGCATTTCAAGTCCATCATCTATCTCGAAGACCCGCTCAAACGCGACTTCTACGCCGAGATGTGCCGCATCGAAAAGTGGAGCACGCGGACGCTGGAGAAGAAAATTGGCGGGATGCTTTACGAGCGGACGGCGTTGTCGAAGAAGCCGGACAAACTCATCCGGCAAGAGCTGGCGGCGTTGCGCGAGGAGGACAAGCTCACGCCCGACCTCGTGTTTCGCGATCCTTACGTGTTGGATTTTCTGCGCCTGCGTGACACTTACGCGGAGCGCGACCTGGAAGCGGCCATCCTGCGCGAGATGGAGTCGTTCATCCTCGAACTCGGCGTTGGCTTTGCGTTTCTTGAACGACAGAAGCGCATCATGGTGGACAGTGAAGACCATTATCTCGACCTGCTATTTTATCATCGTCACCTGCGGCGGTTGGTGGCGATTGATTTGAAGTTGCGCGAGTTCAAGCCCGGTGACAAGGGCCAGATGGAATTGTATCTGCGCTGGCTCGACCGCCACGAGCGCAAGTCGGGCGAGGAAGCGCCCATCGGCCTGATTCTCTGCGCGGGTCAGCGGCAGGAGACGGTGGAGTTGCTCGATTTGGAGAAGTCCGGCATCCGCGTATCGTCTTACTGGACAAATGTGCTACCGAAGGAGCAGTTGCAGAAAAAGCTGCATGAGGCGGTGCGATTGGCGCGGGCACGATTAGTGGAGAAAACGGAGACGAAGAAGACCTCACCCAAGAGAAGGAAATTGTGATGAAAATGCATTGGAGTCGTTGGTCTTACGATTTATCGGGATTCATAAGAAACTTTATTGCAGGTTATTTTTGAAAAGTTTTTGCCAGGTTGAATTGCGAGCCTGCCGGTTCGCGCCCGCCGCGTTGACAATGATTGGTTGATCACTTCATGAACTCCAACTCCACCATTGACTGGCTCGCCCATTGGGGATCCCTGGTCCGGCAAAAGGACGCTGGCAGACCCGCCGCCACATCCGTTGCCGACACTGACGACAAGTGGCGAACCCGCGCGGCGGACTATGCCCGCCACGCTCCACTCCGGAACGAAGGTCGCCGGGTGACCCAAGCGGTTCTGGCCTCGGTCTGCCAGGCAGTACCCAATGCGACGGTGCTCGACATCGGAGCGGGAACGGGAATCTGGAGTGTGCCGCTGGCAAATTGGGCCTGCCGCGTCACCGCTTTGGAACCGTCCCCGGCCATGCGTGCGCAATTGGAAAAAGCGGTGGCGACGGCGGGCGTTGGCGACCGCGTAACGATTGATTCGCGGGCCTGGCCTGGCATTGAAATCCCAGGGCACGACGTAGCGCTATGTGCTCACGTGCTCTACGGCATCGCCGACTTTCGTGGTTGGATTGAAGCCATGACCTCGAACGCTCGCGAGTTGTGCGTGTTGCTGCTTCGCGCACCCGCCAGCAATGATTTCATGAATGAAGCGCGACGCTTGGTTCAGGAAACGCCCGCGACAAGACCCGATGCCTTTCTGGCCGTGAACGCGCTCTGGCAGATGGGAATTCGTCCCCACGTCTTGATGGAAGCCGTCGCGGCCCCGTACTCGGAAATCTACCCGGATCGCTCGGCGGCCTTGGCTGATTTGAAGCAAATGCTTCATTTGCAAGCCGAGTCGCGTTATGACCAATGCTTGACGGAACTGCTGGAGCGGCGGCTGAGTCGAACCCCTGAGGGCTTGCGACTACCGCCCCGACCACCCACTGCCATTCTGATGTGGCAACCGCCGGGCTACACTCGCACGCTGCTTGAACTACTGGCAGCGCTCACCACGAAATTCTCAACGGAACGCCCGTGAGATTGCGGAGGTGATTCAGTGGAAGGAAAGCTTTGATTGAAGTCCGAAGGAGGGATTGACTAGACTGCGGCTGCTTACCAGCTTCACTGGTATCGGTTAAATTTACATGGAGCATTCGATGGACAAACATGAATTGAAAAACAAAGTGGCATTGATTGGTGGCGGCGCCAAAAACCTGGGTGGGCTGATCAGTCGCACTTTTGCGCAGGAAGGCGCCCGGATTTGTGTGCATTACCACAACGAGGCGACCAAAGCCGAGGCCGATAAAGTGGTGGCGGAGATCAAGTCGGGAGGCGGCGAAGCTTTTGCGGTAGCTGCGGATTTCACCAAGCCGACCGAAGTGGCGGGAATTTTCACTGCCGTTAAACAAAAATTCGGCGGAATTGATATCGCCGTGAACACGGTGGGCAAGGTGCTGCGCAAGCCGATCATCGAAACCACCGAAGCGGAATACGACAGCATGATGGCCGTCAACGCCAAGTCCGCTTATTTCTTCATCAAGGAAGCCGGACTGCATTTGAACGAGGGCGGTAAAATCATCACCATCGTCACCTCGCTGCTGGCCGCTTTCACTGATGGTTATTCGACCTATGCGGGCGGCAAGGCGCCAGTGGAACACTTCACCCGCGCGGCGGCCAAAGAATTCGCCAAACGCGGCATTTCCGTCACGGCGGTTGGTCCCGGCCCGATGGATACCCCTTTCTTTTACGGTCAGGAAACGCCTGAACGCGTGGCGTACCACAAATCACAATCGCTCAATGGCGATTTGACCAAGATCGAAGATATCGCCCCCATCGTGAAATTTTTAGCGACGGAAGGCTGGTGGATTACCGGTCAAACCATCTTCGCCAACGGCGGTTACACCACGCGTTGACATCCCGGAATTTCCGGTCGAGGCACGCCGTGCGGAATAATCCGACGGCGCGCGCTTTCGTTCAGATGAACTCGTTGATCAAGTTTTCCAGATACTCCTGGCGGCCGCTGGCGTTGGCGCTGATTTCGCCTTTTTCGAGCATGTACGCTTCCAGTTCCTTGAAGCCGACTTTGCCCTTTTCGATCTTGGCGCCGATGCCCGAGTCCCACGAGGCGTAGCGCTGCCGCACAAATTTGTCCAAGCGTCCATCCTGGCGAATTGCGACGGCGATTTTGAGGCCGCGCGCAAACGCGTCCATGCCGCCGATGTGGGCGTGGAACAAATCCACCGGTTCGAAACTTTCACGTCGCACCTTGGCGTCGAAATTGACCCCCCCGGTTTTGAATCCACCATATTTCAACACGCTCAGCATGGTGTAGGTCGTGAGATAAATGCTGGTCGGAAACTGATCCGTGTCCCAGCCGAGCAATTCATCGCCCGTGTTCGCATCAATGGACCCTAACGCGCCCGCCGCGCCGGCGACTTCCAACTCGTGCTGCATGGTGTGTCCGGCCAGCGTGGCGTGGTTGGTTTCCACATTCAGTTTGAAATGCGGTAACAGTCCGTAGGCGCGCAGAAAATTCAAGCACGCCGCCGCATCCGAATCGTACTGATGCTTGGTCGGCTCTTTCGGTTTGGGTTCGATATAAAATTGTCCCTTGAAACCGATCTGCTTTTTATAGTCCACCGCGAGGTGCAGCAATCTGGCCAAGTGATCCTGCTCGCGTTTAAGGTCCGTGTTGAGCAACGTCATGTAGCCTTCGCGCCCGCCCCAAAAAGTGTAACCGCTGCCCTTCAATTCATGCGTGATCTCCAGCGCCTTTTTGATCTGGGCCGCCGCGAACGCAAAAGCATCCGCGTTACAACTCGTGCCGGCCCCGTGCATGAAGCGCGGATTGGAAAATAGATTGGCCGTCCCCCACAGCAACTTGACCCCGGTCCGCTTCTGTTCGGCCTTCAACACCCGGGCCACGGCATCCAAATTTTTGTTGCTGGCGCGCAAACTGTCGCCCTCCGGCGCCAGATCGCGGTCGTGGAAGCAATAAAACGGCGCGCCGAGTTTTTCAAAAAATTCAAACGCCACCCGCGCGCGATTTTCGGCGTTGGCAACCGAATTGGAACCGTCATCCCAGGGGCGCTGCATGGTACCGGCCCCGAATGGATCGCTGCCCGTGCCCCGGAACGTATGCCAATACGCCACGGCAAAGCGCAGGTGTTCGCGCATCGTTTTGCCGGCCACCACCGCATTGGCATTGTAGTGCTTGAACGCGAGCGGGTTCTTGGACTTTGGACCTTCGTATTTGATCTTGGGGATTTTTGGAAATGCTGCGGGCATGATGTTGTAATTCGTTATCACCGACCTCCTGAAGCGGCCTCCGCAAACCCAGGCGCGGCGGTCCGGCTTCAGTTCAATCTGGAACGAGAATGCCGGGGCGGATTCGCTTTGGCAATCTTTCCGTGCGGCGGGCGGGCGTGCCAATGGAGTCTGGAGTTGCGCTGTGTCGGTGATTCTGCCAACACTATGTCGTCGGATGCGTGGCTGGGGTCTTAGCTCAGTTGGTAGAGCGTCTCGTTCGCAATGAGAAGGTCAGGGGTTCGAACCCCCTAGACTCCACCAGCCACTCCTCGAAGACTCGCCCAGTTACACAATAATTATCACCCTATGCCCCGCCCGACTTCACTGGTAAAAACAATGATCGGGGTCGGTCTCGCCAGTGTGCTGCTCTATGTCGCCGGCTTTTCCTGGATCGAACATAATCGCTACAAAAAGGGGCCTTGGGAATTTACCTTTCTCGAATCGAACCAGACGCCCACACTGCAAATCACGCAACCTGCCTTGGGACTGAGCAACGTCACCCTCGTTTTTTTTGACGCCCCCGCGCCCACCAACCTGCCGCAAACGGTTCGCTTTCATTTGGGAGAAAAGCCGCCGTTCGAGCTTCCGTTTGGGCGCTGCGTATTTCTCGATACCTTGTTCCTGCCGGGCACCGTCGTGGTGAACGTGTTTGGACACGAAATCCAGGCGTTGCCGCGCGCCCTGACCATTGACCGCCTCGAACGGCCCTGGAAATCCGGGGAGAAAATACTTTTGACCAATCGCGCCTCCGCTACATTGTCCCCCGAGTGAGATATGTTGCTGGTCATTGATAACTACGACTCGTTCACCTACAACATCGTGCAATACCTCGGCATGATGGCGGTGGACCTGCAGATTGTCCGCAACGACCAGATCACCGTGGCGCAGGCCCGGGAGCTGCATCCGGAGCGTCTGCTCATTTCTCCCGGCCCCTGCACGCCCCAGGAAGCGGGCGTTTCCAATGAAATTCTGCGCGCCTTGGGCCCGACCATTCCCACGCTCGGAGTCTGTCTCGGACATCAATGTATCGGCCACGTCTTTGGGGCCAACGTCGTGGTCAACCACCAGATGATGCACGGCAAAACTTCGCTCATTCAGCACCACGGAAAAGAACTGTTCGCCGGAATGCCCAACCCCTTCCCAGCCACGCGATATCACTCTCTGATCATTGAGCGAGCGTCGTTGCCTGATTGCCTGGAGGTCACGGCGGAAACCGACGCCGGTGAAATCATGGGCGTGCGTCACAAGGAATTTCCCATCTGGGGCGTGCAGTTTCACCCCGAAAGTATTCTCACCGAAAACGGGGCCGACATTTTTCGCAATTTCCTGAAACTGAAATAAGCGATCCGGCGCGGGATGGCTTCCACCTCGTTCAGAGCGAAATTCACCGTAACGCGGGACGCTTGACCGGATGCTTCGCTCTGCCCTACGTTCGTGACCATGTCGCCGCGCAAAATTGGGTTGGCCCTTTTCGGAATCGTCGCCTTGATCGGATTGAGTTCCTGGGGCGCGCCCCGGCCGAACATTCTGCTGATCCTGACGGATGACATGGGCTTTTCCGATCTCGGTTGTTATGGCAGCGAGATTGCCACGCCGAACCTGGATCGGCTCGCAGCCGAAGGACTACGCTTCACTCAATTTTACAATACCGCTCGCTGCTGGTCGTCGCGCGGCTGCCTGATGACCGGCTATTACGCGCAGGCCATTCGGCGGGACACGCTGCCGGACATCCCCAGCGGCGGCAACGGTAAACGCCCCCGCTGGGCGGCGCTGGTCAGCGAATTTCTGCAAGCTGCCGGGTATCGCTGCTATCATTCCGGCAAATGGCACATTGACGGAGAGCCGCGACAAAACGGCTTTCATCGCAGCTACGAGGTGCGGAATGAGAATAACAACTTTCGGCCCGGCACCGACGTGGAAGACGGTCGCCCGGTGCCGCCGGCGGAAAACTATTATTCCGCCACCGCGTTTGCGGATCACGCCATCAAATGCCTGAAAGAACACGCGGCCAATTATGCGAACCAACCTTTCTTTGCCTACCTGTGCTTCATCACGCCGCATTTCCCGTTGCAAGCGCCCGCCGCCGATGTTGCGAAATATGCGCACACTTACGACGCCGGTTGGAACGTGATGTCGCAACGGCGCTACGAGCGGATGACGACTCTGGGGCTGGTGCATCACGCCCTGCCGCCGATGCAGCGCGACGTCGGGCCGCCGTATTATTTTCCCGAAGCGTTGCGGCAACTGGGCGAGGGAGAAATCAATCGGCCGTTTCCGTGGAGTGAACTGACGCCGGTTCAACAAAAATTTCAAGCCGCCAAAATGTCGGTTCACGCCGCGATGGTGGACCGGATTGATCAGGAGATCGGGCGCGTGCTGAAACAACTTCAAGCCATGGGCGCTTACGAAAACACGTTGATCCTCTTCGCCTCCGACAACGGCGCGAGCGCGGAAATCATGGTGCGCGGCGACGGGCACGATCCCGCCGCGCCACCCGGTTCGGCTCAATCCTTTCTTTGCCTGGGACCGGGCTGGTCGAGCGCCTGCAACACACCGTTTCGTCTGCACAAAACCTGGGTGCATGAAGGCGGGATCGCCACCCCGTTAATTGCGCATTGGCCGGCAGGTATCAACGCACGCGGCGAATTGCGCACTACTCCCGCCCACTTCATTGACGTGGTGCCAACCCTGCTGGAAGTCGCGCAAACCGAAAAACCGAAAATGATTCACAACCTCCCCGTCCCGCCCGCTCCCGGAAAAAGTTTGGTCAGCGGGTTTGCCAAAGACGGCAGCGTCACGCACGACCAGCTTTGGTGGTTGCACGAGGATAATCGCGCGATCCGCGTCGGCGATTGGAAACTCGTCTCCACCAAAGGCCCGTGGGAATTGTATGACCTCGCCAACGACCGCGGCGAAGCGCATAACCTGGCGGGTCAACATCCTGAAAAAGTGAAGGAACTGGCGGCGCTTTGGCAGGCACAGACAGCGCAGATTCGGGAGCTGGCCCTCACCGATTTACCACCGCCAGCGGAAAGCGCGCCCCCCAAGAGTTCGAGGTGAATTAGCAGTGGAATCGAACGAGAATCGTGATTCCGATTAACCCCGCTAGTCTTGAGCAATTGCCATCAGGGCGACAAATGGATTGGCCTTCTTCACTACGCACACATCCTCAATTTTCTTGAGGAATTGTGCAAGCCGGTAGCCGTCCAGTCCGAACGATTTGCTGCGGGCGACCCGGCAGCCAAAATGGTTGGGATCGCGGCAACGTTGACCGCCAATGGTTGGAGCGGTGACGCCCTTCTTTCGCCCCTTCAGGGCTTGAGGCGTTTTGGGATCGGTGCCCCAGGGTGGCGTCGCTGCGCTCCTTACCCTGGGCTATGCTCTCCCGCCCCGTTGGGGCTGTGGTAGTGGCGTTCGCACTCATGCTGCGAGCACCTCGTTGAGTTCATCAAGTAGCTTGGGCAGTTGCTCTCCGAAGAGTCGTCCAGAGTGACCGAGCCGAGACGGCTCGGTTCGGCTGGTTTGGAACTGCGGCGGGACGCCGCAGCCACGTTCTTTAGTTGCACAAGCCAGTCGGATGCGAGGAGCGGAATTGGGACCACCCCTCACGGCGCAGATTGAATTGGCGGGTTTCAGCGGCTCAGCGTCCGCAGCACTGCTTGTATTTTTTGCCGCTGCCGCACGGACAAGGATCGTTGCGTCCCACCTTCGGACCGGAACGCACGGGTTTGTTCTTTTCCACGGCCGCGGCCGCTTCACTGACCACGTCACTGGCTTTTTCCTGGGCGGCGGCTTCACCCGCGCCGCCAAAAGTGCTGGTGGTTTGATGCAGCGTCCGCTGCGGCACGTTGCGCAGAAAGTTTTCGAAGGCGGCCAGGGATGAGGCGCTGCGGAAGATGTTGTGGCAAATCTCGGTTTTGATGTTCACCATCAACTCGTCAAAAATCTTGTAGCCTTCCGTCTTGTATTCAATCAGCGGATCGAGCTGGCCATGCGCGCGCAGGCCGATGCTGTAGCGCAGGCTGTCCATGTCGTAGAGGTGCTCCTGCCAAAGCCGGTCAATGGCGCTCAGGATGGTGTAGCGTTCCACCGCCACCAACTTGTCCGGCTCCTCAAAACTGACCTTCAACTCGTAGGCCTTGCGAATGCTGTCGCTGATGAAATTGCACACGGCAAACTGCGCCGCGCTCAACCCGTCGTAAAGCGAACCCGAAACCGGCTCTTCGGTGCCGGATTGCGCCGCTTTGAGCAGTTCGCCCTCGGGCATGCCCAGCGGGAAGTTCGCGTTCACCCAATCCGCCAGGCCGCGCAAGTTCCACTGTTCCTCGTCATAATCGCCCTTGGTGAATTGCTCCACCTTGGTAATCGTGACTTCCTCCATCACGTCCATCAACCGGTCGCGCACATCGGCGGCGTGGATGATTTCATTGCGAAAACCATAAATCACCTCGCGCTGCTTGTTCATTACGTCGTCATATTCCAACGTGCGTTTGCGGATTTGGAAATTGTGTTGCTCCACCCGTTTTTGGGCCTGGCCGATGGAGCGATTGAGCAACGGATGCTCCAGCTCCTGGCCTTCTTCAAGGCCGAGTTTTTCCATGTACTTGACGATGTTGCCCGCGCCGAACAAACGCATCAGATCGTCTTCCAAGGAAACAAAAAAGTGCGATGAACCCGGATCGCCCTGACGCGAGCAACGACCGCGCAACTGGCGGTCAATGCGGCGCGCCTCGTGACGTTCCGTCGCCAAAACGTGCAACCCGCCCAGTTCCGCCACGCCCGAACCGAGTTTGATGTCCGTGCCGCGACCCGCCATGTTCGTGGCGATGGTGATGGCGCCCCGTTGTCCGGCGCGCGCCACGATTTCGGCTTCCTGCTGGTGATGCTTCGCGTTCAGCACCGAGTGAACCAGCTTCTCCCGGTTCAGCATCTTGGAGAGCAACTCACTGACCTCGACGGAAATCGTACCGACCAGAATCGGTCGCCCTTGGGCGTGGATGGTTTTGATTTCCTTCAACACGGCGGTGTATTTCTCCCGCTTCGTTTTATAGACCGAGTCGTTGGCGTCCTTGCGCAGACAGGGTTTGTTGGTCGGGATGACCATCACGCCGAGTTTATAGATGTCCAGGAACTCGCCGGCCTCGGTTTCCGCCGTGCCCGTCATGCCGGCCAGTTTGTGATACAGACGGAAGTAATTTTGAATCGTAATGGTCGCCAGCGTCTGCGTTTCGCGTTCGATCTCGACGCCTTCCTTGGCTTCCACCGCCTGATGCAAACCATCGCTCCAGCGGCGCCCCGGCATCAAGCGCCCGGTATTCTGGTCCACGATGAGCACCTTGTTCTCCTGCACCACGTATTCCACGTCCTTGGCGTAGAGCGAATACGCCTTCAGCAACTGCGAGATGGAATGAATCTTCTGCGCCTTGGTTTCAAAGTCACTTTGCAACTTGGCCTTGGCTTCGAGCCGCTGCCGTGGGTCAAGATCGGGCGATGAATCAATTTCGTGAATGGCCACGCCCAAATCCGGCAGCACAAACGCATCCGGGTCCTGAGGCGACATCAAATTGCGCCCCTTCTCCGTCAGATCGGCTTCGTGACTTTTCTCGTCAATCGCGAAGAACATCTGCTCCTTCTCCGCATACAGCTCGACCTTCTTTTGATCGAGATGCAACGAAAGCTCGGCCTCGTTCATCATCTTGAGGTTGTCCGGCTCTTCCAACAATTTGAGCAACACTTCGGATTTGGGCTGTCCCGTCTTCACGCGGAACAACAGCAAACCGATTTCCCGGCGCAACGCATCGGGATTTTGGGGATTTTCACCGTTGGTGGGATTGAGCTTTTTCAGTAAATCTCCGGCTTCCGATAAAAACCTCGCGCACAAGCGTTCCTGCGCGCGCACAACGGATTCCACCAGCGGCTTCCACTGCGCGTATTGCTCATCAAACGTTCGCACCGCCGGGCCGCTGATGATGAGCGGCGTGCGCGCCTCATCAATGAGGATCGAGTCCACTTCATCCACGATCGCGTAATAGTGGCCGCGTTGGACCTGTTCCTCCTTGCGCGTGGCCATGCCGTTGTCGCGCAGGTAATCGAAGCCGAACTCGGCATTGGTGCCGTAGGTGATGTCGCAGTTGTATTGCTCGCGACGGATGTGCGGCGGCTGATCGTGCAGGATGCAACCCACCGTCAACCCGAGAAATTTATAGACCGCTCCCATCCATTCGGAGTCACGGGAAGCGAGATAATCGTTCACCGTCACGACGTGTGCGCCCCGTCCGGTCAGCGCGTTCAAATACACCGGCGCGGTGGCCACGAGCGTTTTACCTTCACCCGTCGCCATTTCCGCAATCTTGCCAGTGTGCAACGCAATACCGCCAATCAACTGCACGTCAAAGGGAATCATTTCCCATTTGGTGGGATGTCCGCGGACGCTGACCTCCTGACCGTACAAGCGGCGGCAGGTATTCTTCACCACCGCAAACGCTTCCGGCATGATTTCCGTCAGCCGCGCCGCAAGTTTGGCGTCATCTTCAATCGCGGAAAGCTCCGCCTTCCAAGCGGCGGTCTTGGCGCGAAGCTCATCGTCAGAAAGCGATTGCAGACTCGCTTCGATTTCGTTGATCCTGGCGACCATGGGCCGCAGCTTTTTGACTTCGCGGTCATTTCTTGACCCCACGATCTTCTTAAAAATGGCACCTATCATATTTGCCGAAAACGGCGAAAAGTTACGGTAGAAGAACCGAGCCAACCGGTCAAATGATTAGCAAAAATCATTCGCCCTCCCGGGCCAGCGCATCTCGATCCTGTGGCCCCGATTTACGGAACGAGAACGCGCGGCCGGCACGAGACCGCCCATCGAATGAAAAACCTCCAGGCCGGTGAGACGTTAGTTACCCCTGTATTTTCGCATGGCTCACGTCGTTCGCGATCCACCTCAACCGCAGGGTTTAAGCTGGTGAAAGCCCGGCGTAACCGCCGCGCCATTGCACCCCCGTTTCCGGTTTCCGTTGAAAATCGGCGTGGGCCTTGTTAGTTTTCGCCTCCATGTCGGCTGTGGCCAAAGCCCCGCAATCTCCTTCCAAAGCGAAGGTCTTCGTTCGGCGTCTTACCAGCACCACCCTGTTGTGGGCCGTGGTATTGGCAGCGATGTTTTCCGGCAACGCATTGGTTTCCGATATTGTCTTTACCTGTTTCGTCAGCGTGTTCGCCACCGTCGGACTGCTCGAATTTTATCACCTGGCCGAAAAACGCGGGCTGGCTTGTTTCAAAATCGTCGGAATGGTCGCCGGACTGGTGCTGACGCTGCTCGTCGCCGCGCCCAGTGCCGGCTGGTTGGGCACAGTGCGGCATCCGGCACAGGTGAACGATTTGGAAAGCGCCTGGCTCGCTTTGGTGGTGTTGGGACTTTGCGTGCGCCAACTGTACGCCAAATCAAGTCCTTCCGGCTTGATCGCCATCGCGACCACGCTCTTGGGTTTGCTGTACGTGCCGTGGTTGCTGAATTTTTTCCAGAAGATCAATTTTTTTCCGGGGTTGAACGGCAACGGAAAATTTTTCGTGCTCTACTTTATTTTGGTGACGAAATTCAGCGACACCGGCGCGTACGCCATTGGTTCCCTGATCGGCAAACACAAGTTGATTCCGCGCGTCAGCCCGGCGAAAACATGGGAAGGGTTCGTCGGCGCGATTGCGGTGGCGACGGGCGCGAGCGTGGTCTATGTGCATTTCCTGCAAGACAAAATGCCGGGGATGACGTTGCCACACGCGATCGTGCTGGGGATTTTCCTCAGTGCCACCGCCGTGATTGGCGACTTGATCGAATCCATCTTCAAGCGCGAGGCGGGAGTCAAGGACTCGGGACATTTCTTTCCGGGCATCGGCGGAATTCTGGATTTGCTCGATAGCTTGCTGTTCAATGCGCCGCTCATGTATCTCTATATGCGCTATGTGCTGGCACTCGGTGAACCGGGGTTGTCGCCTTGAGCGTCGGCTCATGGTAACGAGCTAACCCTCGTTTCGCTTGCGCGAATGACTGCCAATGAAACTTGATCGCATGTTAAGACCCGAAGAATTTTTGTCATCAACCCTCACTTCAACCCGCCGCGAACGCTTATGAAAAACGTGGTGGTTCTGGGCAGCACGGGTTCAATCGGCACCAGCACGATCAAGGTGGCGGAGGATTTGCCGGATCGCATCCGCCTGCTCGGCCTGGCGGCCGGCAACAACACCGCGCGGTTGGTGGAACAGGCGCGACGCCATCAGCCCGTGGCGGTGGCCATCAAAGACGCCACCAAAATGGCGGAGCTGCGGGAAGCGCTCGGCGCCAGTTGCGAGATTTATTCCGGTGACGAAGGATTGATCAAACTGGCCACGCATCCGCAGGCGGACATCGTTCTGATTGCCATCGTGGGCACGGCGGGACTCGCGCCGGCGCTCGCCGCCATCCGGGCCGGCAAAGATATCGCCGTTGCCTCCAAGGAAATTCTCGTCATGGCCGGCGAAATCGTCATGCGCGAAGCGCGGCAACACGGCGTGCGCGTGTTGGCGGTGGACAGCGAACACTCCGCCATCTTCCAATGCCTCGACGGCAAGCCCGCGGCTTCCGTGCGGAAGCTTTGGTTGACGGCCAGTGGCGGGCCGTTTCGGGACAAAGCCGTTTGGCCGCCGGAAAAGTTTGCCCGGATCACGGTGGCGGACGCATTACGCCATCCCTCCTGGGTGATGGGAAAAAAGATCACCATTGATTCCGCCACCCTGTTCAACAAGGGGCTGGAGATGATTGAAGCGCGCTGGTTGTTTGACATCGAAATGACGCGCGTGGACGTGCTGGTGCATCCGCAAAGCATCGTTCACTCGATGGTGGAATTCGTGGATGGCGCATTGCTGGCGCAGCTCTCCGCGCCCGACATGTGCCTGCCCATTCAATACGCGCTGACCTATCCCGAGCGGGTCGTGAGCACGCGGGTGCAAACCGACTTCACCGCAATCGGTCGTTTGGAATTCGAAGCCCCGGACGTGGAACGCTTTCCCGCTCTGAGCTTGGCGCGACGCGCGGGCGAGGCGGGCGGAACCCTTCCGGCTGTGTTCAACGCGGCGAATGAAGTCGCGGTGGAAGCGTTCCTAAACCAACGGATCAATTTCCCGCAGATCACCGCGACGGTTCGGCGCGTGATGGACGTTCACAAAAACCTCAACCACCCGACGTTGGAACAAATTTTGACGGCTGATGCGTGGGCGCGGCGGGAGGCCGCACGATGTTGATTCGCAGCGGTGAAACGCAGCCCAAAGCCACCCGGCGCATCCGGACTTTACGTCCGTCATTGCAGCCGGGGCAATCGCCGCTATACTCTCTCTGCTCCATGGGGGCAAAGTAACTTAGCATGTCCACACTGAAAATCGTTCTCGTGGTGTTCGAAGCGCTGCTGGCGTTGAACCTCCTCATCTTCGTTCACGAATTGGGCCACTTCCTGGCCGCCCGCTGGCGCGGCTTGAAAGTCGAACGCTTCGCCATCTGGTTTGGCAAACCCATCTGGCGCAAAAAAATCAACGGCGTGGAATACGCGCTCGGTTGGATTCCCGCCGGCGGCTACGTCTCCCTGCCGCAAATGGCCACCATGGAAGCCATCGAGGGCAAAACCACCGAGAACGCCGACCAACTGCCGAACGTTTCGCCCTTCGACAAAATCATCGTGGCGTTTGCCGGACCGCTGTTCAGTTTCTTGCTGGCCGTGGCCTTTGCGCTGGCGGTCTGGCAGGTCGGCAAGCCCACCAATAGCGTGGATAAGGAGCCGTTGGTGGGTTGGGTTATTCCCGATGGCCCCGCCGCCAAGGCGGGCCTGTTGCCGGGCGACCTGATCGTGGCGGTGGACGGACATCCGGTGGACAGTTTTGGCTCGCAAACGGAGGACAGCGTCATCTGGCGCATCATCACCAGCAGCGGCACGAACATTGCCCTGACTTATGTTCGCAACCAGCAAACCAACACCGTTTACGCCGTCCCCGTCAAGCGCCAGACCAAATGGTACGAACGCAAGGCGCTGCGCCAGATTTCCATCGAGAGCAGTACGGAAGCGCTGGTTGGTTCGGTGCTGTCGAACAGTCCCGCCGCCCGCGCGGGTTTGCAACACGGGGACGAAATCATCGCCGTCAACGGCGAGAAAATTTACAGCATCTCCGCGGTGGAATACGCCAAGGAAGCCATGACCAATCAGGATGCCAAGCCCATCAGCATTACGGTGCGGCGCGAGGGCAATACCTTCGCAAGTTCGTTGCTGGCGGAAAAACCGCTTTCGCCCACAAACGCGCCGCCCATGTTCGGCATCGCCTGGCTGCAAAAGAGCGATCACCGGTTGACCTACCCCGGCCCGTGGGAACAGATCACCGTCAGCGCGAATCAAATTTTTTCCACCGTTGGCGCAATCATTTCCAAGCACACCGAGATCGGCCCGCAGCAACTCGGGGGCGCCGTCATGATCATTCGCGCCTACACGATCTTTTTGCAAAGCGAGGATGGCTGGCGTTGGGTGCTGTGGTTCAGCGTGCTGTTAAACGTCAATCTCGCACTGCTCAACCTGTTGCCGCTTCCAGTGTTGGACGGCGGGCACATTTTATTGTCCCTGATTGAGTTGGTCCGACGCAAAGCGCCCAGCCCCAAAATTCTGAACATCATTCAAAGCACCTTTGCGCTGCTGTTGATTACTTTCATGCTGTGGATTGCTTTTTACGACATCGGCGATTGGGTTCGCAGCAGCGGTGGACGAGGGCGGGCGCAACCCATCGTCTTTGCGCCTAAAAACTGATCACTTTATGCGTTACTGTGAGTCTCCCTACTCCTTCCGGCGCCGTTTGACCCGGGAAGTTATTATTGGCGACCCCGCAAAGGGCGGAGTCATTGTTGGCGACAATCATCCGGTGGTCATGCAATCCATGCTCACCTGCGACACCATGGACACGGAGAAATGTGTCCAACAAACATTGGAACTGGTGGCGGTCGGTTGCCAGATCGTGCGCATCACCGCGCCCACCGTCAAAGACGCGGCCAACCTGGAAAATATCGTCGCCGAACTGCGTCGGCGCGGGTGCCAGGTGCCGATTGTGGCGGACATTCACTTCAAACCGGAAGCGGCAATGGAAGCCATCAAATGGGTGGAGGTCATTCGCGTCAATCCCGGCAACTACGCCGATTCCAAAAAATTCGCAATCAAAGAATATACTGACGCGCAATACACGGAGGAATTGGAGCGCATCGAAGCGAAGTTCACCCCGCTCGTTTTGGAATGTAAAAAACTGAACCGCGCCCTGCGGATCGGCACCAACCACGGCTCGCTGTCGGATCGCATCATGAACCGGTACGGCGACACACCGTTGGGCATGATCGAGAGCGCGCTGGAGTTCGCGCGCATTTGCCGCAAGCACGACTTTCACAACTTCAAGTTCTCGATGAAGTCGAGCAACCCGAAGGTGATGATCGAGTGCTACCGGCTGCTGGTAACGCGACTCCAACGCGAAGGTTCCGATTGGAATTATCCGTTGCACCTCGGCGTCACCGAAGCGGGCGATGGCGAAGACGGACGCATTAAAAGTGCGATTGGCATCGGCTCCCTGCTGGCCGATGGCTTGGGCGATACCATCCGCGTTTCGCTGACCGAAGATTCGCCGCACGAGATCGAGGTTTGCCGCGATTTACTGGCGCAGCTTCCGGTTCTCACAAACTCAGCACCGGTCGCTTATGATCCGCAACCCGCCTACGATCCGTATCACTTTCTGCGGCGCGAGACTCCCGAAATCGCGCTGACCGATCGTGTAAAATGCGGCGGCACACAAGTCATTCGCGTGATGGTGACCCGCGACGTATTCAACCAGGTCGCGCCCAAAATCTCCCCGCGCGCCGACGTGAAGCCGGAGGCGATTTACGAAGCGACCAATGTCCTCGAACTCGATCCGACTCAGGAGATCGCGCTCGATAGCAACGACCAACTCGTCACGGTCAAAGACGGCACCCAGCTCCCCGCCCTCGCCGCGTTCCGGCTGTTGGCGGCCAAGCTGAAACGCCTGGGGCGATCCAATCCGATTCTGCTGAAAGACACGCTAACCATTGAGCCGACACCTTTGACGTCCAAAATCGCGCTGCTGCGCGCCTCGATCGTCATTGGCGCTCTACTGGCGGACGGAATTGGCGATGTTATTTTGGTGCGCGGCGAACCCGACGCCACCAAATCGCTGAAATTGTCCTTCAATATTTTGCAAGCGGCCGGTTGCCGTTCCTTCAAGACGGACTACGTCGCCTGCCCCAGTTGCGGGCGCACGCTGTTCAATCTTCAGGCGGTCACCGCGCGGATTAAAGCGCGCACCGATCACCTCAAAGGCGTGAAGATCGCCATCATGGGTTGCATCGTGAACGGTCCGGGCGAGATGGCCGATGCGGACTTTGGTTACGTAGGCGGCGCGCCGGGCAAGATCAATCTCTACGTCGGCAAGAAGGCGATCAAATTCAACATTCCCGAAGCCGAGGCCGTGGAACAGTTGGTGGACTTGATCCGTGAACACGGCAAGTGGGTTGATCCCTGACCTGACTTGGGAAAAAGCTGGAGCCAGCTGTCGGGATTGAACCGACGACCGACGGTTTACAAAACCGTTGCTCTACCACTGAGCTAAGCTGGCCCGCCACGGCGGAGCGTGACGCCTTTCAAAGAAACCGGTCCACCCGGCTTCGTCAAGATGAACCTTGCCGCGTCATGGAAATTCCGCGCCCTCACCAGACCTTGCGCCACCGCCCGATCAGCCAGACGACAAACAACCCCAGCGCCGCGCCCGAAGCATCTATGATCACATCCCACGGTGAGCCTTGGCGTCCGGGAACAAACCTTTGATGCAACTCATCAGACATCGCAAATAGCGTCGCCAAGGCCCAGGCCAGGCCCGCGTGTCGCTTCGACCAGCCGGTGCGTTGCTCGGGATGGGTCGAATGTCGCAACGCCCACCAGACCAGAATCGCGAACACCGCGTATTCCGTCACGTGTGCGCCCTTGCGGGCGGCAAACACGATGCGCCACAAGGCGGCATCCGAAATCTCGGGCACCAACCAGCGCACCACCGGAGCGATCAAACGCGAGGAACGTTGCGCGGACCCGGTGTCGCTGGAGCCAAAATAAATGACGCCGGCCCAGATGACCGGCACCAACCAATATTTGCTGAGCGACTTGAACTTCGACACAGTTTTTAGACCCACTCCGCTTTCCGCCCCCTTGCCCTCACCGGAGGAAATCTTCGGCAACTTTTCACCGAAAGAAGCGAGGCTTGTACCGCCACAGCGGAAACTAACACAAGCGCAATCAACCTAAACGTCAAAAATTTTCCGCGGTTGATGGAACCGCGCCGCCGCTCCCACAAACCTTGTCGCACCGTAAAGCCGCCTCACAAATACGGACTTAGCAGACGCGCGGCGCCATCGCGGAGTCGAACGAAGAGGGAGCGTTGATCCACCTCTTGCAAGGTGGTTTGCCGGCTGATCCGCAGTTGCGCGTCAAACCAGGTGGCCAATTCCCGGGCGAGCTGCGGATCGTAACATTCGACGTTGAACTCGAAATTAAGTCGCAAGCTGCGCGGATCCCAATTCGTCGAGCCAATCAGCGACCAGGCATCGTCCACCAGAAAGACTTTCGAGTGATCGAACGGCGGCGGCGAGAGCCAGATCCGACACCCGTGTTCCAACACCTGCCACCACATGGCCCTGGAGGCCCATTGCACCAACGGCAGGTTACATCGGCTCGGCAACAAAATATCCACCTGCACCCCTCGTAACGCCGCCAGATTAAGCGCCGCCACGATCGTCTGCTCCGGTAAGAAATATGGCGTGGCAATACGCACGGATTTTTTGGCGACCGACAAGGCGGTCAGAATGGTCCAGCGCAGTTTCTCAAAATCCTCATCCGGCCCGTCCGTAATGCCGCGGGCAATGATCGGACCGCAGCGTTCCAGACACGGAAACCATTTCTCACCCGCTAAAACCTCCTGAGTTGTAAAACACCAGTCCTCGACAAAAGCCTCCTGCAAATGCGACACCACCGGTCCTCGCAGTTGAAAGTGCAAATCGCACACCGGCGATTTCGGCTGCTTGCTGAGCCAGTGACCGATCCGGATGTTCATGCCGCCGGTGAACCCCAGTTGGCCATCCACCACGAGCAGTTTGCGGTGGTTGCGCAAATTCATTTCCAACAGCCGCCGCAGCGGAAAAGTGCGCAGGAAGCGGGCACACGGAATTTTCTCTTGTTGTAACGCGCCCAGAATCGAAGGCCATGAATATCGAATCCCGGTTGCGTCAATCAAGACCCGCACTTGCACGCCACGGCGGACCGCATCCCCCAGCGCCTTGACGAAAGCCAGGCCGGCGGCATCGCGATCAAAAATGTAAGTGGCCAGCGTGACGCTCTCCTTCGCGTTGGCAATCGCCTCCAGCATTGCCGGATAAGCGGCATCGCCATTGACGAGCAGTTGCACCCGATTGCCCGGCAATAACGAGCGCGGCAGGATGTTGGCCATGGTTTCAGCCAGACCGGCCAGCGGTTGATGTTCCGGCTGAAATAACGCGGCCAGATCCGTCGGTTGAAGTCCGGGACAGCCGCTCCGATTGGCAAAGCGTTCCTGATCTCCGCGCAAGGACAACGCGCGACGTTTGATGCGGTTGACGCCAAAAACGAAATAGGCCACGGCTCCGATCAGTGGCGTGAACCAGATAAACCCCACCCACGCCGTGGCGGCGCGCGAGTCGCGTTTGTAAAGGAGCGCGTGTCCCGACGCCAATACGTCAAGGGTTATGGTCAATAGCGCCACCAACCAGTGCCAGATTTTTGCGAGCGATGCGAGCCAGTCCATACAATGCGCGTGGCCGCAGAATAGTTTCTTTATCCGCAGATGAACACAGATTTTCGCGGAGGGTAAAACCGACCTTGTAGCGGCCGTGTGTGACTACCGCAAAATTCATCGCCGGATGGCGTCGCTCATAGAGCGACGCTACAAGGACGTTACAGCCGAGGACGGGAGCGATAAGCGCGGGGGACGATTAGGTTGGCGCGTCTATGCTTGACCGCCGCCTTGAACCTCTCTTTACTGTGCGGCGTTAGGCTTAATTCATGTTAGCGCAAGTTAAAAGCCTGTTTTCCAACGATATTGGGATAGATCTGGGGACCGCCAACTCTCTCGTTTATGTGCGAGACCGCGGCATCGTCCTGCGGGAACCTTCGGTCGTGGCAATTCAGGCGGGTACTACCAATGTGTTGGCGGTCGGCGAGGAAGCCAAGCGGATGCTTGGCCGCACGCCCGGCAACATCGTGGCCATTCGGCCGATGAAGGACGGCGTGATTGCCGATTTCGAAATCACCGAGGCCATGCTGCGTCACTTCATCCAGAAGGTGCATCACCGGAAATTAATCGCCCCACGCGTTGTGGTGGCGGTGCCTTCGGGGATTACGGAAGTGGAAAAACGGGCGGTAAAAGATTCCGCCACCCACGCGGGCGCACGTGAAGTTTACTTGATCGAGCAGCCCATGGCTTCGGCCATCGGCGTCGGTCTCCCGGTCCACGAACCGGCGGGAAACATGATCGTGGACATCGGGGGTGGCACTTGTGAAATTGCCATCATCTCCCTCGCCGGGATCGTCTTCAGCCGCAGCCTGCGGGTGGGCGGAGACGAATTTGACGACACCATTGTCGCTCACATGAAACGGGCCTACAATTTAATGATTGGCGAACGCACTGCGGAGGAGATCAAGATTAAAATCAGCTCTGCCTTTCCGCAGGAGCAGGAATTAACCATGGAAGTGAAAGGACGCGATTTAAGTTCCGGACTGCCCAAAACGATAACGATTCGTTCGGAGGAAATTCGCGAAGCCTTGCAAGAACCGCTTTCAAGCATATTGGAATCCATCCGGCTGACGCTTGAACGTTGCCCCCCGGAACTGGCCGCGGATCTGGTGGATCGCGGCATTGTGATGGCGGGTGGCGGCGCGTTATTGCGCGGCATAGACCGGCTGGTCGCTGAAGAAACGGGACTGCCGGTGCATATTGCGGACGATCCCCTGACGGCGGTGGCCGAAGGGACGGGCCGGGTGCTCCAAGAACTCCAATTTTTGAAGCGCGTCACCAGCGCCTCCAAATAATTTCCTGCCATGACGTTCGCCGGATTCGGTCCGGCCAAAGTCCGGACCGCTGACGAACGATGTCGAAACGGTCGTATTATATTATCGTCGGTCTCGCCGCCTTGCTGGCCCTGCTGATGTTGAATCTGCCGGGTTCAACGGCGGCGCGCCTGAAAACGGCCTTCGGCAGCATTTTTCTACCCCTCTTTGGCATGGCCGACGGAGCGCACCGTCTCGCTGTGAAAACTGGCGACCGGCTGCAAACCAAATCGGAACTGATCGCCGCCAACGAGGCTTTAACCCGGCAAAACCAGGAGTTGCGCCTCGAAGTGATTCAAGCCCGGTCCCTGGCCAGCGAGAACGAGCGCTTGCGTCAGTTGGTGGACTGGAAAAAACAAAACCGTTGGAAAGTCAAACTGGCCCGCGTCATTTATCGTGATCCGGCCAACTGGTGGCGCACGATCCAGATTGACCTCGGCACGCGGGAAGGACTGAGCAACGACCTGCCGGTGCTTTCTCCGGAAGGATTTCTGGTCGGACGCGTGCTCGCCGTCAACCCCACCAAAGCGCAGGTCGTGCTGATGGGGGATCCCAATTGCAAAGTGCCGGCCGTGGTCGAAAGTGACGCGCGCAGCCAGGGGATCATTGTTGGCGGGCGCGTATTTGATGGCGCGTTCGTGGAGCTTTCCAACCTGCCCACCCACGTAAAGGTGAAACCCGGAGACCGGGTGGTAACCAGCGAATTGTCCAGTCTCTACCCGCGCGGCATTCAGATTGGCGTTGTCGCTGAAGAACCGTGGCTGGCCGAATCGCACCTGGTGCAGGAGGTGGGCGTCAAATTATCCGCGAACCTTGGTTCGCTCGAAGAGGTCTGGGTGCTATTCCGATGAGAATCCAAAACAACCAAAGTTTATTGAACCACAAATTTCACTGACGTGTTCCTGCTCTCCAACATCCTGATCCTGCTGGCGGCGGTGCTGGTCGTGTTCCTGCAAGGCACGTGCTTGAATCTACGCGCGCTGCTCGGCGCACAGATTGATCTCCTGCCGTCCTTGATGGTTTTTACCGCCTTGACCAGCGGCCCGATTATGATGGTCACCCTCGCCTTGGTGGGCGGGTTGATGTTCGACACGCTTTCCGCCAATCCACTCGGCATCAGTGTGCTGCCCCTGCTCGGTATCGGCGCGCTCCTGCAACCGCGCCGCGAACTGCTGTTGCGCGATCAAAAATATGCCCAGTTTGTTTTGGGATTTGCCGCCAGCGCCGTCGCTCCCTTGCTCACGGTGCTGCTGCTGTTGACCTTGGAACAATCCCCCCTGCTCGGCTGGGGTTCCCTCTGGCAATGGTCCGTGCTCAGCCTGGCGGGCGGTCTCGCCGCGCCGGTTTTCTTTTTGCTCTTCGGTCGCTTGAACGCCGCGCTCGGCTACCGACCCATGACTGAACCCAGTTTCCGTGCGGATCGTGAAATTCGCCGCGGACGCAATTGACATGCTGATTTTCGACCAACTCCGTAAGAATGACGCCCAGCTTCACTGGCTGGGAATCCTTCTCGGCGCGGGCCTCATCCTCCTGCTGGTCGGGCTTTGGTGGGTGCAGATCGTCGGCGCGAATCGCTATCGGGAAATGGTCGAGGTGCAACACTATCGCACGGTGCGCATGCCCGCCGCGCGCGGTCAGGTGCTGGATCGCAACCAGCGCATCCTGGCGGAAAATCAACCGGATTACCGCATCAATCTGTATCTGGAAGAACTTAGCCCCGCGTTCCGTAATGAATACCGCCGCATCCGTCCGCGCGTGATCGTCACCAACGATCTGCCGTTTTGGAAGCGCTGGCTGGGTCTGCCCAATGTCACCACCCAGTTCGTCCGGGTGAAAGATTCGCAACTCGAACAGCAGGCGCGTTTCCAAGTGATCAGCTCCGTCGCGCAGCAAGTCAGCGATATTTTGCAACTGCCCGTGCCGCTAAACGCCAGTAACTTCAATTACCATTACAGTTACAGCCGCGCGATGCCGTTCAATCTGGCGAGCCAGCTTTCTCCCCGTTCCGTGGCGCGCTTTGAGGAAAAATCCCCCGCCGGATTGGAAGCCAGCGTGGAAATGCGCAGTCAACGCGTTTATCCCTACAGCAACTTGACGGCGCAGGTCGTCGGGTTTGTGCGTCCGGACGACAGCTCCGCGCTCGGCGAGGACGCGACGTTTTCCTATCGGCTGCCGGATTATCGCGGCCAAATCGGCATTGAAGGCGGGCTGGATCAAGTGTTGCGTGGGCGGGCGGGAGTCAAATCCGTGCTGGTTAACAGCCTGCTCTATCGTCAGAACGACACCATTTGGGAGCCGACCATCTCCGGCGCGGATGTGGTGCTAACCCTCGATGTCGAATTACAACGAGCCGCCGACGAGGCGCTCCGCAAAAAAATTGGCCCCGGCGGACGCGGCGCGGTCGTGGTCATGGATGTACATTCAGGCGACCTCCTGGCAATGGTTTCCGCTCCCACCTATGATCCCAACCGCTTTACCGGGCGCATCTCGCGCGCCGAATACCAGCGCATCCTCGAATCAACCGCCTTGCGAAACCGCGTGACGGCGGATCAATACCAGGCCGGCTCGGTGTTCAAAATCATCGTTGCCCTCGCCGCGTTGGAAACCCCGGCGGCCAGATTTGATCCGCTCGAAGAATACGAAGTCAAAGCCAATCCGGCGACTGGACGCGGCATTATTTGGGTGGGCAATCATCCATTCCGGGACACCGTGAGCCCGGGGTTTTACAACCTCGAACGCGCCATCATGAAATCCAGCAATTCTTACTTTATCGCGCTGGGTCTGCGTCCGGGTGTTTTCGAGCGCGTGATTGAATTGGGACACCGGTTGCACTTGGGTGAACGCTTTCCGCCCGATACCCTGCCCTTGCGTCAGGAAGCCGCCGGCAATTTTCCGTCCTTTGAACAAATCCGTAAAAGCAACTGGCAGAACGGCGACACCGCGAACATCTGCATTGGCCAGGGAAAAATGGATGTAACGCCGTTGCAGATGGCCGTGATGATCGCCGCCGTGGCCAACGGCGGCACGGTGGTCACGCCACGTTTGGTGGACCATTACGCGGCCCAGAATTCGTTTGATCCGGTGACCTCCCAACCTCCCGCACGCCGCCAGATTCGCGAGCAACTCGGAGTGAGCGCCAGAAGCCTGAAAATTGTCCACGAAGCGATGCTGTCGGAAACGGAATCCCCTGAAGGCACTGGTCGCTACGTGCAAGGTTGCGGGTATCGGGTGTGCGGTAAAACGGGGACCGCCGAATTGCAAACCATGCGCGAGGATGGCAGCGGCAGGAAAAATACGACCTGGTTTGGCTCCTTTGCTCCGTATGAAACGCCCCGCTTTGCCGTGGTCGTCATGGTTGAAAACGGCGTCTCAGGTGGCGCCACCTGCACACCCATCGCGCATGACGTGTATGTCGCCCTCAAGGAGTTTGAAGCCCGCGAAGCGGCCAACCACACCGCTTCCACGCGAGAATTTTCTCATTTGATTCCATGAGCCTGATGAACCAACCCCTTACGTTCAATGACAGCGCGCCGCGGCTGGATCGCCTGCAATTGGCGGCGGTGCTGGGGTTGGTTTTGGTTGGATTGGCCTTCGTGTTCAGCGCCACCATGGCCAATGAATCCGCCTGGGGCCAGCCGTTGGTAAAACAATTGTGGTTCCGCCAGTTGTTCTGGTACGGCGCCGGAGGCACGGCGGCGGCCCTGCTGTGCCTGGTGGACTACCACACGCTGACGCGCTGGGCGGGAGTCATTTACTGGATTTCAATCGTCACGCTGGTGGCGGTGATCTTTTTCGGCACGGTGCGCGGCGGCGCGCGACGTTGGTTCGATCTGGGCTTCGTCAGTCTGCAACCGTCCGAGCTGGCCAAGCTCGCCTTCGTGCTGGCGCTGGCCAATTTCCTCAGCCGCCCTCCGGATGAATTACGGTTGCCGGTAAATTTCTGGAAAGCGCTGGCGATGATGGGACTTCCCGTTCTGCTGATCATGAAAGAGCCGGACCTCGGTTCGGCGCTGGTGTTCATTCCAACGGGTTTCGCCATGATGCTGGTAGCGGGGGTGCCGCGGCGCTTTCTCTTGCGGCTGTTAGGCGTCGGCAGTCTCGTCAGCACTCTGTTCCTGGTAGATATTTTATTCGCGCCGCCCAGTTGGCAGATCAAATTGGAGGAATACCAACGCCACCGGCTGCTGGTGTACTTTGGACAGGATTTTGCGCCGGCCAACGCCACAAAGGAGCAAAAGAAGCGGATGGAGGAATTGCGACGGCAGAAATCGTATCAACCCAATCAAGCCTTGCGCGCGGTGGGGTCCGGCGGTTTCTGGGGCAAAGGCTGGCGCGAAGGCAGTCAAACGGCGCTGGGCTTTTTGCCCCCGGGCGCCGCGCACACGGATTTTATTTTTTCAGTCATCGCCGAAGAGAAAGGTTTCATCGGCAGCGTGATGGTTCTCACGCTTTACGGCATCGTCCTGTTTACCGGGTTACGCATTGCCGACCGGGCCCGCGATCGCCTGGGCAAAGTGCTGGCGGCGGGAGTGGTGACACTCCTGTTCAGCCACATATTCATCAACATCGGAATGAACATCCGGCTCATGCCCGTGACAGGCATTCCACTGCCGCTGTTATCTTACGGCGGATCTTCAGTGCTGGCCTCCATGATCGCCATTGGCATGTTGCAAAATGTTCACATCTATCGAAGAGGATACTAAATCATGAGTAACGACAAACGATTCGGCGGCAGACGCCGGCGCGGCGGAATGCGCTTCAAACCCAGTGGCGGCCTGCAAAACCAGTCGCCCAAAAAAGACAAGGCGGCCAGTGAGGCCCGGGCCGAAGCCATCGGCGAAGTGGTCGGCGGATTCGACCAGGAAAAACTGTTCGAGTACCGCCATCAAAACGAAATTGAGCGCTCCGAAAATCTGGCGGCGGGACTGGCCCCGGACGGCAGCGCCAAAAGCGCAGCGGAGCCGAAAGCCAAACGGGAGACGCCCGCGCCCGCTGAACCCAAAGCTCCCGCGCCGCGCGTGCCGGAAAAGCCATTCACTCCGGTCAAAGTGACCGAGCCTAATCGCTCGCTGGTGGAAAAAATCACGGACGCAGCCACGCACCTGGTCAAGAAGGTGCAACGCCTGATCCGACCGGAAAAACGCGTTCACAAGGAAATTGTCATCAACGCGGAAATGTTGGAAACCCGGGTCGCCGTGACGGAAGACGGGCGGCTCGAGGAATTTAACATCGAGCGCACCACCGAGGAGCGGCTGGTGGGCAGCATCTTCAAAGGCAAAGTGCGCAATCTGGAAGACGGTTTGAAAGCGGCCTTCGTGGATATTGGTTTCGAGAAGAACGCCTTCCTCCACTACTGGGACGTGGTGCCCAACCAATTCGATAGTGGGGTGGAAATCGTGGATCGGCCGCACAAAAAACGCGACAAGCCGAAGATCACGCAGAAGGACATTCCCCGGCTTTACCCGCCCGGCTCGGAAATCGTCGTGCAAGTCACCAAGGGACCGATCAGCACCAAAGGCCCGCGCGTGACCACCAATCTGGTGTTGCCGGGACGGTATCTCGTGTTGTTGCCCAACTCTGACCAAAGCGGTATTTCCCGCAAGATCGAGAACCATCAGGAACGCCAGCGTTTGAAGAAAATTCTGCGCGAACTCAGCATCCCCGATGGCATGGGCGTCATCCTGCGCACGGCGGGTGAAGGTCAGCAAAAACGCTATTTCGTTCGCGATCTAGCCTTGCTGCTCACTGAATGGCGAAACATCCAGGAAAAGATCAAATCGCAGCCGATGGCCACGTGCGTCTTCGAGGAGCCGGACCTGATCGAGCGCACCGTGCGTGATTTTCTCACGGAAGGGGTTGAACGCATCGTCGTGGATAACCAAAAAGCGGGCGACCGCATGCAGGAAATGATCACGAAAATTTCCCGGCGTTCCGCGCGCAAGGTGAAGGTTTATCTGGAAGCGCAACCGGTCTTTGATCGGTTCGGCATTTCCAAGCAATTGGAAAATGCGTTCGCCCGTCAGGTGCATCTCAAGAGCGGCGGCTACGTCGTCGTGGACGAAACCGAAGCCCTGGTGGCCATTGACGTGAACACGGGACGCCACAAAGGCGGCAAGGATCAGGAAGCGGCCATCCTCAAGGTCAATCAGGAGGCGGCGGATGAAATTTGCCGGCAACTGCGCCTGCGAAACATGGGCGGACTCATCGTGCTGGATTTCATTGACATGAAATCCGGACGCGACCGGCAAAACATCTTCAGCCGGATGAAAGAGGGGTTGCGGCGGGACAAGGCCAAAACCCACATCCTGCCGATCTCGCCCCTCGGGTTGATGGAAATGACCCGGCAACGCCACAGCGAAAGCGTGCGGTCGGCCGTCTATGATGACTGTCCGTATTGCAAAGGCCGCGGCAAGGTGAAGAGCACCGAAACCATGAGCGTGGAAATCCAGCGCAAACTGCAGGAAATTCTGAAGAAGCGCACCCGCGATGAATCCGATTTCCAATTGCGCATCGTGGTGCATCCGACCGTACTCGAGCGTCTGCGCACCGAGGACGAGAAGCACCTCATTGAATTGGAGAAACGGTATTTTGGGAAGCTGAGCTTCCGCGCCGATCCCGCCATGCACGCGGAACAGTTCAAAATTCAAAACGTGACAACCAACGAAGACCTCGCCAACGTCGCCTGATAAACGACCCTCCCAACGCCAACGCCCCGGCTGTAAAAGGCCGGGGCGTTTTGCCTGGAGCGTTGCCATTACTACCGCCAGCGCCGTGAGGCGCGGCAGAAGGTAGCCCACGGCATGCGCCGTGGGTTCTGGTCAGATAAATCACCAGCCCCGGCAGGGGCGCAAGAACTTTCGGTAAACCGACACAATTCTATAGCGGTTTAATTAAAGTTGCAGCCGTGGCACCGAACGAGTGTAACCCAATGAAGGTGGGGTCCGGATGGGGCATGGCGCCTCTATCCGCGAGGTTTTGGACTGCGGCAGTCCGCTGCCGCTGTGGAATTATCAGCACGCAACCGGAAAGCGGCAGAAGACTGCCGCAGTCCAAGACGCGGTCGCGCCGGTACTCGTTCCGAACCAAGGGCGGTCGCCCGTTTGCCCCCAACGCTTGGCTTGAGTCGCTTTCCCACGGCTGACGCCGTGGGCTACCTGACGCTTGCTCCGCAGTTAAAAACGCAGCTAAAAAACCCGGTTGACGAAGTGAACCGCCGCTGGATTTATCGTCAGATGGCGGCGGTCATAGACCGCCGCTACAGTTTTTGCCGTGCTGTTGCCCCCTTATTGGGGGCTGGCAAACCGGGCGGTTTGTGCCAGCATAAGTGGATGTTACTTCGGAGTTGTTTCCAGGCGGTCGGGTTGCTGCTGTTGCTGACCGTGATTCCCGCTCAAGCCCAAGTGCGTATTTCCGAATTCATGGCCTCGAATACGAGCACGCTGGCGGACGAAGACGGCTCATTTGAAGACTGGATTGAAATCCAAAACATCTCACCAACGCCGGTCAACCTGCTGAACTGGTCGCTCACCGACAACGCCGGAAATCTCACAAAATGGAAGTTTCCCGCGACGAATCTGCCCCCCGGACAATTTCTGGTGGTGTTTGCCTCGGATAAAAACCGCCGGACGCCGGGCGTGCCGCTGCATACCAATTTCAAATTGAGCGCGGGCGGAGAATATCTCGGTCTGATCGCGCCAAACGGCAGCACCGTCGTCAGTCAATTCGCCCCGCAATTCCCCGGACAACTGCCGGATGTGTCTTACGGAGTCGCCTCGGTCGCCAACAACGTGACGTTGGTGGCAACGGGAGCAACGGCTCACGTGTTGATTCCTTCGCCCGCAAATGGCGGCGATAACCTGGGCTACACCTGGACGGGGGCCGCGGCGAATGAACCGTTCTCGACCAGCGGTTGGACCTCGGGCGCCACGGGCGTGGGCTTTGGGGTGGCGGAGGTCGGCCTGAACGTGCAAGGCGCGATGTTGAATCAAAACGCCTCGGCGTTCCTGCGCCTGCCCTTTGTGCTCACGGACCCAACCAATTTTTCCCAGCTCACCTTGCGCTTGAAATACAACGACGGTTTTATTGCCTGGATCAACGGCGTCGAAGTGGCCCGCGCAAATGCGCCCGAGGAAGACTTAAGCTGGGACTCCACCGCCACTCAACCTCACAACGCGACGCTCTGGGAGACGATGGCGTTCGGATTGAGCACCAACCTGTTCCGGGTCGGCGCGAACCTCCTGGCAATTCAGGGCTTGAATCTTTCCGACGCCGACGACTCCTTTTTAATCAACCCCGAATTGATCGCCACCACGCTGGCCAACGACAGTCCCGGCGGAGTTTATTTTACCCAACCCACGCCAGGAGCGGAAAACATCGGTGGAAGCTCGCTGCCCGGACCGGGCATTACCGAGGCCACGCACACGCCCCTGACTCCGTTGGCCAACGAAGCGGTGGTGGTGACCGCCAGAATCTTTCCCACGATCAATCCCGTTGCCGGCGTCACGCTTTTTTACCGGGTCATGTTCGGATCGGAAACCAGCACCGCGATGTATGACGACGGCGCGCACGGGGATGGCGCCGCTGGTGATGGAATTTACGGCGCCACGATTCCCGCCGGCGTGGCCGGTACGGGTGAAATGATCCGCTATTACATCAAGGCGCAAGATAACACCGGACGCAACTCCCGCCTGCCGGTGTTTAGTGATCCGGCGGAAACAGCCGAGTATTTGGGGACGGTGATAAATCCGAACTACGTGAACAGCACGTTGCCCGTGATCCATTTGTTTGCGCCGCCCAGCGTGTTGCAACCGGGCCCCAGCACCTCGCAAATCGGCGCGGATTCCGAAGGCGGTGGCCGGGTGGCGTTGTTCTACGACGGCGAATTTTATGACAACGTCCTGATGTCTTTGCGGGGCAACTCGACGGCGGGTTACAACAAAAAATCGCACCGGCTGGACTTCAATCGCGAGCACCCGTTCCGGCACAATGAATCCACCACTCGCATCCGCAAGACTTCGTTCGTGGCGGATTATCCGGACCCGACCTATCTGCGGCAGGGACTAAGCTTCTGGCTGTGCAATGAGATCGGCGTGGTCAGCCCGTTTTATGCGCCATACCGGCTGCAACTCAACGGCCAGTTCTATCAGTTGGCGAATCATAGCGATGTCCAGTCCGACGAACATTTGAAGCGATTGGGTTACGATCCCAACGGGGCGTTGTACAAGGCGGCGGGGACCATTCAACCCAACGGCTACAGCACCGGTGGCTTTGAGAAGAAAACACGGCGTTGGGAAGGCAACTCGGATTACACCAGTTTCGCAAACGCCATCTCCGAATCGCTGTCCACCGGACAACGATTCACCAACCTCCTGGACCGTCTCGATCTACCTGAAGTGATCAGCTACATGGTCGCCGCGCGATTTGCTCATGAAAACGACGACGTCTGGGCCAACATGAGCATTTATCACGACAACGACGGCGATGGTTTGTGGCGCATTGTTCCGTTCGACATGAATCTATCCTGGGGGGCGGCCTTCATGGATTCGGGCGATTACAGCGGCATCCAGGTGACGAACGATAACATCAAAAGTTTTCCGCTCTACGGTTCATCACAAGCCATTCCCGCCAGCGGCGGCAACGCTTGGAATCGCCTCTACGACGTCATCTTCACCGTGCCCCAAACGCGGGAAATGTTTTTGCGACGAATGCGAACGGTGCTCGATGCTTATGTGTTGCCTCCGGGCAACATCGCCGCCGACTCGCCCATCTACCAAAAAGTGATCCAATGGCGCGATCGCATTGCGACGGAAGCGTCACTGGATCGCAGTTGGTGGGGTTGGCCCGGCAAAGGTGGCCAGGGCAACTTTGATCCCGGCATCAACTTGAATGACGGCGTGAACAGTCTGTTGACGGATTTTCTCGCCAAACGGCGGCTGCACTTTTACGGCAAACATTCGGTCACCAACACCGCGTTGCCCCTGGGTATCAGCAAAACCCAAAATGCCGGCATCCCCCTCGCCCAGCCCGCAAACGCCACGCTCAGCATCGTCGGTTGGGATTACAATCCGGCTTCCGGCAATCAAGATGAAGAGTATTTGCAGCTCCGCAACGACAACGCGTATGCGGTGGATATTTCCGACTGGATTTTGTCGGGCGGCATCCGCTTTCAATTTGCCAAAGGCACGGTGGTACCGGCGAACAACTCGATCTATGTCTCTCCCAACGTCAAAGCGTTTCGCAATCGCCCCGCCAATCCGAGCGGCGGCCAGGGGCGCTTTGTCGTCGGCCCTTATCAAGGCCGCCTCAATGCCTGGGGCGAAAGTTTGACGTTGACCAACTCCGCTGGACAATTGGTCGCCAGCAACAGCTTTGCGGGTAATCCCTCCCTCGCGCAGCGTTTTCTGCGGATAACGGAAATCATGTATAACCCGATACCCGCGCCCCTGCTCACCAACGACCCCCAACAGTTTGAATATCTGGAATTACAAAATACGTCCGCCGACACCACCTTGAATCTGAACGGCGTGCGCTTCACTCGCGGTATTACTTTCAATTTTACGGGCAGCAGCGTAACCAGTCTGCTCCCCGGCCAGACGGTGTTGGTGGTGCGTAACCCCGCCATGTTTGCGGCGCGCTACGGCAGCGGTTTCAGCATCGCCGGTCAGTTCGACGGCGCCTTGGACAACGCCGGAGAGACCTTGCGATTGGAAGACGCCAGTGGCGAAAAGATTTTGGAGTTCGCCTATAATGACTCGTGGTATCCGCTTACCGACGGACTGGGTTTTTCGCTGGTCATTGTGAACGCGCAGGCGGATTGGAAGACCTGGGGCGACAAAATCAGTTGGCGGGCCAGTAGCGCTTTTAACGGGTCACCGGGACTTGGCGTTGATCCGACCCCGGCAGTCGCAGCCCCGATCCTCGTCAACGAAGTGCTGACTCATACCGACCCGCCCTTGCTGGATTCAGTGGAGTTGTTCAATCCCACCAGCACCAACGTTGATGTCGGCGGTTGGTTTCTCACCGATAGCTTTCTGACGCCGACCAAATATCGCATTCCTGACGGCACGCAAATCCCGGCGGGCGGTTATCTGGTGTTCAATGAAAATCAATTCGCGGTCGGAGCAACGGCGTTCCGGTTCAGCGAACTTGGTGAATCCGTCTATCTTTTCTCAGGCGACGCAAACACAAATCTGACCGGGTATTATCAGGGTTACGATTTTCCGGCCGCGCCCAATGGCGTCAGTTTCGGACGTTACACCAACAGCCAGGGCGTCGTGCAGTTCGTCTTACAAAGCCAGCGTACGCTCGGTGCGGCCAATGCCTATCCGCAAGTTGGGCCGGTCGTTATTTCTGAAATCATGTATCACCCGCCGGGAGCCGGCGACGATGAAGCGAGCGAATTTCTCGAACTGCAAAACCTCACGAGCACCAACGTGCCGCTCTACGATCCGGCGTTCTCGACCAATACCTGGCAGGTGCGTAACGCGGTGGAATTCGTTTTTCCCGGCAACCAAACGCTCGCCGCTGGACAACGGTTGCTTCTCGTCGGTTTTGATCCCGCCGATTCCGCGCAACTGGCGGCGTTCCGCGCTCAGTACGGCGTCTCCAACACCGTACCCGTTTACGGACCGTGGAGCGGCAAACTGAGCAACGCGGGTGAAACGATTGAACTGCTCACGCCCGGAACGCCCGATGTCGGCGACTACGTTCCCTACTACCTTGTGGATCACGTTTCCTATCGTGACACCGCCCCGTGGCCAATGGAAGCCGATGGCCTGGGTAATTCATTGCAACGGGTGGACAACTTCGGATTCGGCAACGACCCGACCAACTGGTTCGCCGCCGGAGTGACGGCCGGACGCGCAACCCTTCCGAATCAACCGCCCGTGGCCACCATCACCGCGCCGGTCAGCGGCGCGGTGGTCGGCGTGAGCAATCTCCTCGTCACGGTGCAAGCCAGCGATCCGGATGGCAGCGTTGCCAGCGTGGAACTGTTGGTGAATGGCACGGTTATCGGTCAGCGCCCGGGCGCGCCCTTCGAGTTCAACTGGACCAACCTCGCCTCCGGCAATTATACCCTGCAAGCGCGGGTCACGGATGATTTGGGCGCAATCCGTCTTTCCCCCGCTGTCGAACTCAATCTCTCGGGCCTGCCGCCGTCCGTGGCGTTCACGTCGCCCGCGAATGGAGCGATTGTCCTGTCTGGCGCCACCGTGAATTTAGCGGCCACCGCGCAAAGCGGTAGCGGTGCGGCAACGTCGGTCAGTTATTTTCTGGATGGTGAATTGCTGGCAACCGTCGGCGCTCCCTTTAGTTATACCTGGACCGCCAATCCCGCCGGTGCGCACACGCTGACCGCCGTGGCCCAGGACGGTGACGGCGAAACCAGCGTTCCGGCAAGCCGCTCCATTTTTGTCCAAGCGGTCGCGGCGAACCCCATTTTGATCCCTGCCAACTCGACCTGGCGTTATCTCGACAACGGCACGGATCAGGGAACGGCGTGGATTCAGCCGGCTTTCAATGACGCGACCTGGTCCAGCGGTGACGGCAAATTTGGATTTAACAGCTCCGGCAATGGCGGCTTCGGAACCATTCTCGGTTACGGCGGGAACGCCAACAATCGCTACGTCACCTATTATTTCCGCCGGCAATTTGTCGTGCCCACTCTCGCGGGAATGACGGACCTGTTGCTGGAAGTGCAACGCGATGATGGCGTGGCGGTGTATTTGAATGGAAATAATTTGTATCGAAACAACCTGCCGTCCGGCGCCCTCAGTTACACGCTCCTGGCAACCAACGCCAGCGATAACGGCAATTCCTGGCAGACCGCCACGCTGCCGTTGACCGGATTGGTGGTGGGCACCAACACCCTCGCGGTGGAACTGCACCAATCCAGTGTTCGGAGCAGCGATCTCGTCTTTGATCTTCGATTGCGACTGGAAGGTTACAGTCTCGGCCCGGCCATTATCAGCCAGCCCACCAGCGTCACCATCGCTCCCGGCGATACCGCCAGCTTCAACCTGTTTGCCACCGGAAGCGCGCCGCTGACTTATCGCTGGTATTTCAACGACACGTTGCAGAGCAGCACCAGCAACACGCTATCCGTGGTCAACGCGCAACCCGAAGACGTGGGTGAGTATTTCGCCGTGGTTTCGAATGCGATCGGTACAGCGACCAGCCGGGTGGCGAGCTTGAGCCTCACGATTCTGGACAGTGACGGCGATGGAATGCCGGACGCGTGGGAGTTGGCCAACGGCACCGATCCTCATCTCAACGACGCGGATGCGGACCCGGATGGGGACGGCCTCACCAACCTGCAGGAATACTGGGCGGGCACCAGTCCGACAAATGCCGCCAGCGCGTTGCGCTTCGAAAACATGGCCGTGGAGGGCCCGAACCTGCGCTTCTCTTTCCAGGCCATGTCCAATCGCAGTTATTCCATTCAGGCCGTCCCCGCTTTGGGCGCGAATTGGCAAAAGTGGCAGGATATTGGCGGCGGCCTCAGCAATCGCACCCTTTGGTTTACCAACCCCATCGCGAATACAAATCGGTTTTACCGCCTGGTCACACCGGCTCAGCCCTGAGCGGGACAGCAAATATTTTATCCGGATGGGGATGACTAATTTGGCGTGACAACAGGCCAGCGGATGGGTCTGCTGGTGTGCATGAACCATGTGGAACCCCAGCCTTCCCCGCCCTGCCCTCCGGTCATCACTCCGCTCAATCCTCCCGTCACTCCGCCGCGTCCGCCGTGGGGATTTTGGGGGACGACCGGGCTCGGCGTCGCGCTCGTGAGCCTCTACATCCTGGCGCAATCCATCATCACGGTTGGATACCTGTTCATCCAACTTGTCCAGCACCACGGGAAACTTCCGCTCAAACTGAAGGAAGTGGCAATGGATGGTGACCTCGTAGCCATCGCGATCATTCTCGGATTCTCGGTGACGGTTTTCTTCACGATCTGGTTCATCAAGTTGCGGCAAGGACCAGCCTTGGCCGATTATCTGGGGTTGCGCTGGCCATCCTGGCGCGCGCTACTCTTGTGGAGTCTGGGTCTGGCCGCCGTTTTGATCGCAAGCGAAGGATTGACCTGGTTGCTTGATCGCTCGTCGGTGCCGGAGATCATGCTGGATATTTATCGCTCGGCCCAGCTCAAACCGTTGCTCTGGTTCAGCATCGTGCTGTTCGGACCGGTGGCGGAGGAAGTCATCTTTCGCGGTTTTCTGTTTCGCGGCTGGCAGCAATCACGCCTGGGCAACTGGGGCACGATTCTGCTGACGGCTTTGCTGTGGGCCGGCATCCATCTGCAATATGACGCTTACGGTATCGCCATGATTTTTGCCTACGGCATTTTTTTGGGTTGGGTGCGCTCGCGCACCGGCTCGATGCTGTTGTGCGTGGTGTTGCACAGCGCCTTGAATCTGATCGCCACCATTCAGGTGGAATTATATCTCGCCACCGCCTGAGTCCGGCGGAAAATTTCCCGAACCGGTGCGCGCTTGATATAGCGGCGTTGTGGCGTCGCTCTATGAGCGCCGCCATCTGGTGATGAAGTTAGCGACGGGCATAGACCGCCGCTACAACCAAGGGGCGGAGGCAAATTCCAGTCTTGACCGGTCCGGGCCGAAATGTTTTGGTGCCGCCGCCGTGGGAGAGAATTTTCCTGACCTCAGAAATCCACCTTGTCGGTTACATTGAGCAGGTTCGGCCGACCCCGGTTTCCGTGTGAAAAATCGCATTTTGATCATCGCCATCCTGGGTGGACTTTCGACCATCAGTCCCTTCGCCATTGACATGTACCTGCCGGCGTTCCCGGAAATCGCCGCCGCCCTGCACACCACGCCGGCCAAAGTGGCCTTGTCTCTCTCCAGTTATTTTGCGGGCATTGCCGCCGGACAACTCGCCTATGGACCGCTGCTCGACCGCTGGGGACGCAAGTTGCCGTTGTATGCCGGTTTGCTTCTGTTCATTCTGGCTTCCCTCGCTTGTTTGTTCGCGCAACGGGTTGAAACGCTGGTCGGACTCCGCTTCCTCCAGGCGCTGGGCGGTTGCGCCGCCCAAGTGGCGGCGATGGCGCTGGTCCGCGACCTCTTTCCCATCCACGAAACGGCCAAGGTGATTTCCATGCTGGTGCTCGTCATCAGCGTCTCGCCCCTGCTCGCGCCCAGCATTGGCGTCATGGTCGCCACCCATCTCGGCTGGCAATGGCTGTTCATCGTGCTCGCCGCCTTCGTCGTAATCATGATGGTTCTGACGCACCGGCTCCTGCCTTCCGGGCGCGCGCCGGATGATCGCATCTCGCTGCGTCCGCTCGCCATCCTGCGCAATTACGGCGGCGTTTTGCGCGAACCGCAATTTTTAACCTTCGCTCTTTCCGGCGCCTTCGCGTTCTCGGGTCTGCTCGTCTATGTGGCCAGTTCGCCGCTCATCTTCCTCGAAGTTTTTCAGGTGACGCAAAAGCAATTCGGACTGATCTTTGCCGGTCTGTCCCTCGGCTTCATTGGCAGCAACCAGGCCAACGTGCTGTTGTTGCGGAAATTTTCCAGCGAACAAATCTTGCGCGGCGCGCTGCTGGTGGAATGCCTGGCCACGTTGCTGTTGTTGATTGGCACGGCCGCCAACTGGTTTGGTCTGACCGCCACTTTGATTCTGCTTTTCATCGCCTTGGCCAGTTTGGGCCCCGCCTATCCCAACGCGGCGGCGCTGGCGCTGGTGCCTTTCGAGCGCAACATTGGCAGCGCTTCCGCGATGTTGGGATTTTTGCAGATTGGCGTGGCCGGACTGGCCTCGGCCAGCCTGGGCATCTTCGATTCCCCCACCATGCTGCCGGTCGCGGCCATTTTCACGGCGACCGCGTGGATTGGGTTGATCATTCTGGGGATCGGACGCAAGCGCCTGGTCCAACTGCGTTACGCCACCCCGGAACGTCCCGTTGAAAGCCACTGAAACAACCTCCGTCCACGTCGCGGATTGAAAGCCTTCAGCGCGAAGTCAGAGTTCTGGGCGGGGCTTCGCGCCGCCCAAGTCTCTCATAACACCTAGCTCAATTTAAGGGGAGCTTTCCAACGTTATGTGCAAAGACGCGACGAAAAAGTCTGACGGAATACCCGATGCTCGCGCCGAAAAGCCTCGCGGTCTGGCCGAAGGCCCAAACGAACAAGTCAACTATGGACTGCATCATGAGAACAAAGCACACCGCAAATGAAATGATGAACGCCCACGCCCGAAGCAAGTCGGAGATGCCGGTCACCCCAAGATAACCGAGGGTGAGAACCAATAAGCTGATGACGCCAGCGCGAAGCTGTATCCCGGTAGATATGCTCTCTCTGTTCATGGGGCGACAGTATTTTGCCCCTTGTTTCGGGTCAAGGAGTGTTTCAGCCTCACGCCGGGCAACTTGGACTGCGCCGGCAGAGCGCAGCGGCGACGGCGCCTTCGGACGGACGAGTGGAGTTCATCGTCATTCTGGCAAAGGTGGAACTAAAAAGAAAATACCCGCAGCAATCATGCACAGACCGGCGATCAACTTCCAAGCAAAGCGTGGACCCGAGATGGCGCGGACTAACGCGGCAACACCGATGGCGATGCCCAGAATAGCTGGCTCTATCAGATTCGCGAGGCTCTTTCGGCCCGTGGATAGGTCGGAGAACATCAGGCCCGTCCATACCAAAAATGGTAAAACGAACGCCAGCAACTCCCAAGTGTTCCAGTGAGCTTTGCGCCGCGTTAAGAAGACAACCGGAGCGGTAAGTACTGCGCCAACAATAGTCTGTAAGCTCCAAGCGAATCCAATAATGATGACTGATTCCATACGTGTGCCACCGCTGAACCTTTAAGGAGATTGCGTTTTGCAATCTCTCTCTGTGCTCATAGGGTGACAGTATTTTGCCCCTTATTTTGGGTCAAGGAGTGTTTCAGCCTCACGCCGGGCAACTTGGACTGCGCCGGCAGAGCGTAGCGGCGACGGCGCCTTCGGACGGGCGAGTGGTCATCAGATAAGAGCAAGTTTTCGGGCGCGCGAAAAGCGGTGTCGCGCTCCGCTTGCCACCGCACTCCAAGATCGCTCCGGCCAGATGGCGGCGCTTCCGGCGATACTCCAATTTCAGACGGAGGCCGTGGTTTTGTTTCCGCGAAAACTCCGCCACCAGTCCAGAGGCAACAGGCCGAGCGCAATCAGGCCGAGTTGACTGAACACGAAAAGCATGAGCCATTTGAACGCCGCATCCATGAACCCATAACTGTGCAGGCCGATGCCCAGCATGTTCGTGCCGAACCACGACCACGCCGTGATGATGTTGCCGAAGATGGCGAGATTCATCAGGCCGCGGTCGCGCACCATGCCGCCCCAGCGCGCGTGCAAAATGAGCGCGTTCCAAATCACGATCAACAACGCGCCATTCTCCTTGGGATCCCAACCCCAGAAGCGGCCCCACGATTGATCCGCCCAGATGCCGCCCAGCACCGTGCCCGCAAAGCTGAAGAGCGTGGCAAAGCAAACAATGGCGTAAACCATCTTCACCAGCGCCTTGCTGAGCGCAAACTCCTTCCGCACGGCCAGGATCGGCGTGAACACGCCCAGCACCACATACGTGATGGCCAGCAATCCCGCAAAGAACGTGGACGCGTAACCCAGCGTCACCACCACCACGTGCGACGCCAGCCAGAAATTGGTGTCCAACACCGCGCGCATCATTTCCATCGTGTCGCCGCCCAGCGCGAGGTTATGCGCAATCAACAGCGTGATGAAGCCCGCCAGCCCCGCCATCGCGCTGCCCAGCCCCACCTTGTAAATCCGTTCCAACAACAACCCCAGGACGCACGCGCCCCAGCCGATGAAAATTGCCGACGAATACAGGTTGGTAACCGGGGGACGCCCTTCCAACGTCATGCGGAAAATCAAGCCCGCCGTATGCGCCAGAAACGCCAGCACGATGAGGTAAAAGGCGGAACGTCGCAACGCTTCGGAAACCAGCGGCCACGCTCCGAGCGTCAACAAGGCGATGCCGGCCAGCACAAACGCCGCGATGTAAATGATCGTCGCGTGCAAAAACAGTTTGGTGCGGTTGAAGTAAAATTCCGCGCGGCCTTTGCTCACCTCTTTTGCGAAGTCCGCCCCCAGCCAGTTCTTGTAACCCGCCACGGCACTGTTGAATTCCGCGGAATCGCGCTGCGCGTAGCCCTCCGCCATCCGCGCGTAAAACATCACCACCGGCGAAATTTTTTGATCACGAATTGAATCCAGCAAACTCGTGCCGACAAAGACCCACGCCTCACGGTCCTCCTGGGGATGCGTGGGCGGCACGACGCGCGGATAGGATTGGTTGGCGGCGGCCTCAACCGTGCGCGCCAGTTTCAGAAAATGCTCCCGTGCCGCCTGGTCTTCCGCACTGCCGGCCGCCTGCGCGCGCAACGCCTGGATGCCCGCCGGCATGGCCGCTTGATAATCGGCGAGGAACTGCACGAAATTCGTCACCCCCTCGGGCTTGATGCTGTGCTTCAACCGCTGGTAGATGCTCAGCGCGTTGGCCAGCTTCAACAGTTGTTGCTGATACGTCGTGCGCACCGAAGCGTCCAACTGGCCCGCCGCGCCGGCCTGCGTCATGATTTCGTCCAGGCTCGGCCGCAGAGCGTTATAGGAATAATAGTGCAACCCTGATTTTTCCGTGCCCTGGCCATCGAGTTTCAACTCGCTGATCAGGTCCGGATGGTGCATCAGAAAGATGTCGCGGGTATCGGCCACCTCGGGTTGAAAACAAACCTCCAGCAACCATTCTGAAGAACGCAGCTTCTTGCCGTGCCGCCAGAATTGCCAGGACGGCACCGACTCAATGGGCAGATCACCCGTGCTGCGGATTTGCAACAGGGAATTGCGCGCGACGGAATCCAGCGGCTGCACGCGGCCATTCAGCAACGCGGGCAGGCGGCCAAATTCGGCGACGTGCATTTCGCCGTCGGCTTTGGGTTTCATCACCATCACCATTTCCAATCCGAAGATGGCGAGGCAGAACCAGGGAAAAATTTTCAGAATGACTTTCATGCGGTTGCTTTTCTGCGTCGGGTCGCGAAGCCCACCAGGTGGATCATAAACTGCCAGATCATTCCCGCCGCCACGAGGACGCAGGCGAAGTACGGCGTGAGCCAGCCGGGATTATCCACCACCTGCAGTACGGTCGCCTGCTCGGTCGCTTCATCGTAACTGGCCTGGAAAAAGGTTTTGCCGCCGTAACGCAGCGGTTCGTTCATCCGGATGGTCAGTTCGCGGTTCTCCCCGGTGTCAGGACGATCCAAACGGACGCGACTGGAAAAGTTCTTCGGAATGGCCGTGCCGGCGTACCGGTCAAAGCGAAAATCAATCAGGTGCAGATAAAACGGTTTGTAGTAACGCTCGGGGCGCAGCGCCAACTGATAATCCCGCCCGCCCGCGCTCAAGGTTTGCGGTCGCGCAAAGTGTCCGGAGACAAAAACGTCCCGCTTCTCCCCGGTGGGGCTGATCAACTCGACAATGGCGGAAGGCACGTCGCGACGATTCATCTCGGTCACCCGCGGCAACCCGCGCCACCACACCTTGAAATCCTCCGTGTTCTCGGCTTGGACCGGTTCAAACCCGTCGGTGGCCTTGGTGGCGACGGCCGAGTTCGCGTAAAAGGCCAAAGGCCGCACGTCAAACGGCAGCTCCGGATTGGCCAACTCCCGATCGTGCGTCAGCAGGCTGACCGGGATGGCCACCACCTTGTCCTCCTTGGGATCGGACGTGTCCACAATCGCCAGTTCCCAGCGGCCGTTGGATTCCGAGTAGTTGGACGCTTCCCCCTCCTGAATGGTCATGTAACTTTCCACCGAGAGCGTATCCGTGAGGAATTGTCCGAGCAGCAACAGCACAATCCCCAAATGGATCATCACGATGCCCACGTGCTTCCAGCCCTTGCGGTAGTAGCGCAAATGCGCGACGAACAAATTGATCAGGAACAAGCCGCCGACCAGATAACCGCCGGGGAAAATGGGCAGACGCCAATTCGCGCCGGACGGCTGCCAGTAGATGAACCAACTGCGGAAAAACTCGTGCTGCGCCTGGAACAATCCCAATTTCACCTGGGCCAGCGTCCCCCAGAATACCAGGATCAAACCCAACGCCAGTAGAACCACCGCCAGTTTGACGGAGGAGAAAAAATTAAAGAGCCACTTGCCCATGTTAGTACTTCACTCCCTTGACGAACGCGGCAAACGCCTCCTTTTGCGCCTGCACCAATTTTTCGTCGCCCATCAATTTGTAAAACCAAGTCGCGCCATTCTGCGGGACGATGGCCGCCACGGTCAACGTCGGTTTCTGGGTGCGCGCGTCAGCGCCGCTCATCTCGATCAACGTAGCCGCGCCGACGCTCGTTTCAATCTTCCGCGCCTGGCGTTCCACTTCGGCATCGCTCCAGGGCGGCAAGCCCAATTGTCCCCGCCAACGATTCACATTGGCGACCAATCCGCCACCGTCGCCCGGCGACGTGCTGACGTTCACCGCCGCCTGCTCCCCGGCGGGATCAGCAATCACAAACTTCGCGAACAAAAACTGGCCGCCGTCCATTTCCTGCCAACCGCCCGGCACCGTCCAGGTCGGCCCTCCCTGACGCGTGCGAGCCGCGGCTGTCGCCCCGGGGCCGCGGTCGCCAGCCAGCGGCGGATGTCCCGCCGGTAATTCCGGACCCGGCGCCGCTTCAATCTTTACCGATTGCAGAAACTGTAAAAACTTCGGCTTCTCCGCCTCGACCAATTCACCGTCGCCTTGCAACTTGAAGAACCAACTATTTGCGCCCCGGTGCAACATGACGGTGACGATGCGCGTTTCCGCTCCGGACGCCGATGACCCGTTGATCTCGAACATTTTCGCCGGCTCGCCGCCAACCGCGACGGATTTGAGCTGCTCCGCGGCTTCCGCTTCCGCCAATTCCGGCATGCCGACCTGTTGCCGCCACATGTTGACGATCAACGCCTCGCGCCCATCCATTCCGGGCAACGGAGTAATGGCGACCTGGGCCATTTGGTTGCTCGCTCCCCGGATACTGAAACCCGCCACGCGCATCTGGCCGGCGCCCTCATCGTGCCAGCCCGCCGGGACGGTATAAGTGACCTCCGGTTGCGCGGGCATCGCGTGCGGATTTTCTCCGGGCGCATGGATGTGATGGGCGTCGGTTGCAACCGCGGGCGGACGCTCCTTTGGAACGTGATACACGCGGATTTTATCCGCTGCCGAAGCGGTCAGAATCCCGCACATAAAAATGCCGAGATGCCACTGCCATCGGTAAGGAAAAACCACCTGCGGATAACGACGCATCCTCTGTTTGTACTTTTTTTACCCCTCGACGGCAAGCCGCGCTTTAGCGCCATTCAACACGACCCCACCGCGCGCAACTGGTTCTCGTAGTCATACTCAAAGACCCGCCGGCTATCGTTGGTCAGGTTGCTGTTGAAGTCATGGGAAAAGGAGATGGCAGATGGGAGATGGAAGTTGCTTACCATGTTACTAGTTCTACTTCTTCTTCATCAAACTGCGGGAAAGTTTATTCACCACCACTGCCTGTCTCTGAGCGGCAGTGAAAACTCGCTTGCCGTTGGCTCCAATCGAATTTCCACAACGTATCGGAAGTTTTGAGCTTCGGCACTATACCAAAAATTCTTAAACGCTAAGATTCTAGCCTCGTCATATTGGACCTGGAGCAGCTTGGGTTGTTTCCATGTGATTTTGAGTCCTTTAATGTGGTCGGCGGCAAAGACGGCCGGATTGATCCGTTCATCAGACGGGCGCTTGCCTCCCGTCTGCACCAGATAGATCGAGGTGACCGTTGAAGTGGTTGCACCGGCATCACCTTCGACTAACACGGCCTCTATTTGGGAGTCGGGAGACTTGAAGCGGTTCACCTCTTTGTATTCCCATTTACCCGCCAGCGTATCATCGCCACAACCAGCCACCAAGCACACTCCAGCGAGAGCGGTCAATTGCCAAATCAATAAATGTATTAATTTCATCTCAAAATTTTCAACCACATGGGCCTGGCCTTTTTAGGGTGGATAATAAGCGTGCGCCAGTGCGGCATGGTCCGTTCGGGCGAGCAACCCGCCAATCCCGCTGGCGCTTGGCCGCGTGCCGCTGCGAGTGGCATTGGTCAGTTCATTCAGCGTGTTCACTTTTGAAAAGCCGCGCCCGTGCAAAACTCATGACATGTCGGGTGCATTGGTCGGACGTGTACGGTTCGCTTTATTGACTGTCCGTATCAAGAAAGTAGTCAAAGTTTCCGCGAGTAAGCCGGCCAGTCAAAAGTGCCGATACCTGCTCAAGAGCCTCACCAATCACAGGGTAGGATTCATACATTGGATCATTATCGCCGTACCCTAGGATCAGTCTGATTTTCTCAAACTCTTCACTGCTCAATGTAACAGTGCTAACGAGCAAGTCGTTTGACTTATTGAAGATTGAAATATACCGGTGTAATTTCGCAGGGTTTCTCATTGTATTCACGGTTCCACACATTTAGTTGAATCCGCAGGTTTGAGTTGCGCACCAGAATTTCCATCGAATTCACCAAGATGCCATACGGATCGTAGTTGTAGCGCGCCACCACCTGGCCGTTGGTGTTGATCAAACACGTCACGTTGCCGTTGCCATCACAGTGATAATAGGCGTACGCCAGTGCGGATTCCGGAGTGTGGAGTGCGGAATGGTCCGCTCGGGCGAGCACCCCACCAATCCCGCCCGGCACCTTGTCCGGCAGACCGAACAGATCTTTGATTAGCGTTGCCATGATAAAAAAGAGTCGCTTCACACCAATGCCGCTTTGCGTTCATGCAGCCAGTTCACTGCCGCATCGAGGTTTTCCAGCTCGCCCAACCACTTCACGTTCAGTTTGGACTTCAACCCGCCCCGGTCGAACAGCGCCAGGCAGGGTTGATCCACGAACCGGCTGGTGTACTTGATCGCTTCAAACCCCGCCGGATGCTGCTGCAATGCCAGTGCCCAGTCCTGCGGGATGCTGAGGTCCTCGTCGAGGAGGCTGGACTTGTCCACGCCCATGGCCTCTCTCGTTCGCTCCGTGCTTACGGCGCAGACCCGGAGTTCCGGGACGGTGATCTGGCTGACGCACCGGCCGGTCCATTTGCTGATGGCAATGGTGCAGTCGTTCTGAAACACATCATCTCCGAACCCTTCCCACAGGCACGTTTGAATGTTCGCCCCGACGTAAAGCAGCGGGTAAAGGGAACGGGCATGCGAGAACCGGTGATAGTCATGAATCCCAAAGTCCAGCGCCGGCACCGCCGCCCGATGCACGCGAAACCACGTTCGCGCCGGTTGCCGCGTGACCGGAATGGTTTTGGTGTCGAAATCCGCCCCGGGCCGAAGCAGGGTGCGGGCGGGCCTGGGCTTACCCGGCATAGGCTTGGGCGGCCTGACAGACCTGCTTCACCTTGCCTTCCCGCAGCAAGTCCAACGGCCGCTTGCCGCCGAGACTCGACTTCGTTTGCAGAAAGAAAAGGAGCTTCCCCCAGGCATCCAAGCCTGGATCTTGATTGAGGCCATCGAGCACTTCCGTCAACCCGGCCAGCACCTGGCCATGCTCGTCAAACTGCCAGCGCGGAAACCGCGCGGCCTGCAGGCGCTCCTCACGCCACGCCAGCAACCGTCCGGCCTCCAGCCGCTTCAACACGGCGGTTTTGGAAATTCGCAGCAGCCGCGCCACCTCTTCCGAGGACAGGCTGCCACCCTCCGCCTCCGCCAGTTTCTGCCGCGCCTCCATGCCCCGGGCCACCGCCAGCGCGAACTTGTCCTGGCGCGTCTCTTTCGTCCCGATGGTCATGGTGAACGCCATATAGGCCAGGCGAGCCAGGGCGGTTGAACTCTGTCCGCGGTGCTTGCGGATGACCTCGGTAAACTCCTTTACCACCGCCCGCTTTTCGGCCGGTAAATCCTCCAGCACGATGCTGGTTTCAAGTGTCTTTGGCATATCTGACTGTAGAATCGTCTCGTCTTGGTTGATTGTCAACCTTGTAAACCTAGAACACCAGCCCAATTTCCGTAAATCTTGGCCAAAGTGGCCTCAGCCACGGACTACGTTGGTCTGCAACCACGCGCTGCCCGTCCAGCCATAGTCTCGCAGCCGGCCTGACGGCGCGGGGCGGCGAGCATTGGGGTGAGTTGTTGCGCCAGAGATTTCCTCGTCACCGTTGGTACGAAACAGTCACTTCCTTCGACGGCTACTCGACGTTAATTTTTCTTGTCGTTAAGTCGCTTGCACAGGTCTTCCGTTTCCTTTGAGGAGAACATTTCGCAGCCTGCCTCCACAATAGTCTGAAGATCCTCTCTCGATTTGATCTGCTTGAGAGTGACACCTTGGATTGCTCGAGCGAAAACCTTCCCCTTCTTCGCTTTAAGGCTGTATGCAACTAACGAAGTAACTGTGTCCAACCTATCCTTTTCATCCAACACATCACCGACAGAATTCGTCTTTGAATCTTTCAAAGCAAGCATCCTATTTAGCATCATGCTCTCATAAACATCTAACCTATCATTCTTCAACGCTAAATAAGCGCCAGCAGTAATATTACGATCACTGCCAAGACGAAGCACGTTTGTCGCGGCGACAAAGGCCTCATCATTGCGTTCGAGCATAAGTTTAGCTCCGCCAAGCAAATCCCATCCCTTCCAATCGTTTGTGTATGTGTTGACGTACAACTGCGCCAAATCTGCCGCTTGGGAAAACAGACCGCATAAGGCATACGTCCTCGCGATGGGGAGCTTCATCTTGACGGTCATGTTATTCGAATTCGAAAGGTAGAAGCTGATCATTTTCAGCGTCGTGTCTTCCCCGCTAAATTTTGTGGCTTGTTCGAGCGTCAGTTTGCCGTCCGCATACTGTTCAAGTTTTTCGCGGATTCTTGTTGACTCCCCGGCTGAGAGCTTCGGGAAATCAAGCTCGCCCGCCGACAGCGGTGAGGAAAAACAAACCAACACTGCCAAAAGGCATACTAAATACAATTCATTCATAATTTTAGCAGTTGAAGACTAAATCCTAAAACCTACGGCTAAATCCAATCTTCGCTGATGTACACTTTTCCAGCTTAAAACCGCCTCTTTCAAATCCAATTTCAAGGAAAAGAGGCCAGTTCTTGGTTTTGTTCACTCATGGCCTTCACGCCAACGTGCCTTTCCGCCACCGGTACAGTCACGTTGTTGGCATTCCGTTCCTGCACCACCGTCATGCCGTCATAGATATACCGAACCTCATTGGTCTGCAACCATGCGCTGCCCGTCCAGCCATAGTCCTGCCGCCGGCCTGACGGCGCGGATCTGCGAACATTTCGGAACATTCAACCCGCAAGCAGCATTCGGAGTTTCCAGCGACCACTGATTTCTTTCTCGCCGTTTGTGCAGGACATCGGTGTTGCGTTTCAAAGTTCGTTCTCCTCTAACTCGACAAAATTCTCTGTGTGATAACCGGAATAGATTTTCCCTGTCTTCCGGTTCACAACAACACAGTGACCAGGCATATTCGAAATTTCCCCCAAGAAAATGTAAGCGACTCCGCGACGAAACGGATACTTTCGGTGGAAACTGACTGGTGTCGGCGAAGGTTCAAATTTAACCAGACTGAGCTTTCTTGGCATTTTAGACATAAAACTCAATTGCTGCGTGTTGGTCGGTCGACATAGGCAGCGCTCCAAATTACGGGCTTAGGTTCAACCGTGCTAACTCTTGCAGACTCGCGAAAGCCGTCTTGCGCGATCTCCAAAAGAACACTGTTGGTCATTCCACGATCCATAGGAAATTTCACAGCTTGGGGGCAGTAGTAAGGATTCGGTAAGGGTTCTCCAAAAAAACCTGGGAAAGTCGGCTGATTCCGCAGGTCTTCTCGGCGCTGCTCTTCGATTGTCTTTCCATTCTCTCTCGCTCTATTCGCTCTTTCAGCATCTACCCCCAAATTCTCAATTATGCCTATCACGGGTGCAACTATGTCGTTCAGTCTTCCCAAAAAAGCTCTCCACGTTCTCAGGCCTGCTCTCGACAAACGTCCAACGACTTGGCGGGTGGTCTTGTTGAATAATCGCCCTTCGGTATCTACCACCTGATTCTTGTCATAAATATGACCGTGCGGAACGCTCGGCCAAGTATCGACATCAGTCTTATGCACGGTTACCCTCTCGCCATCAATTTTACAGGAGGCAAGTCCAAACAAATCAATCTGATCGATCGGACTGTTTCCAGCCATTCGATGGAGGTTCCAAGTATTCTGTGCCCACACACTTAACGGTTCAGCGCCAAATTCTCCGTCGGTTGATTCATCTCCACCATCGGAATTGTTCCACGGCGTTATACCCGCAGTCATGACTGGCAAGCTGCCGATGTCGCCCAACGGGTCTTGATTCAGCCACCGCTGCAAATTGGGCTCATAGAATCTGTATCCATAGTAATAAAGCCCGGCGTTGTTGTGCCATTCCTTGCTGCTGAAGCGGTAGGTATTGGCTTCGGCCAACGGACCAGACATGCCCAGCAGGTTGCCGTAGGGATCGTAACTGTAACGCGCCACCACCTGGCCGTTGGTGTTGATCAAACACGTCACATTGCCGTTGCCATCACAATGATAATAGGCGTGCGCCAGTGCGGATTGCGGAGTGTGGAGTGCGGAATGGTCCGTTCGGGCGAGCAACCCGCCAATCCCGCCAGCACCTTGCAAGGTGCCGCTCAAATCATTGCCCCGGGTGTAACTGACCAGGGCCAGATTGTTGGCATTGCGTTCCTGCACCACCGTCATGCCGTCATAGATATACCGGACCTCATTGGTTAGCAACCATGCACTGCCCGTCCAGCCGTAGTCCTGTTGCACCCGCTTGCGCCCAAACGCGTCATACCGGAACTCGCTCTTCCACGCGCTCGCCACGTACACGTTGGTCAACTGGTTCTCGTAGTCATACTCAAAGACCCGGCGGCTGTCGTTGGTCAGATTGCCGTTGAGATCGTACGTGAAGGAGTTAGTAGCTGGGAGATAGAAGTTAGCAGTGTCAGAGGCGGTGCGATCATACGTGTCCTTGGCCGTGGCGGTGTAGCTGTTGTTCCCGTTGGCCAGTGTGGCATTGGTTTTGGCCCACGCGCCGTCGGCATACAACAAAGCGTTGCCAGTTGTCAGCCCCGTGCCGTTCACTACCTTCTGGCTATCAATTAATGATCTCACCAGCCTCTATAAGTTTGTAGCCGCTAAAGCCCTTTTGGTTCAAAAGGTGTATTGCATCTTCAGTCAGAAAGATTGCGCTGGAACGAAACTGCCTGATCTGGAAGATTTTTTTCCCACCCAATAATTGTTTGGATACAATTAATCCTACCTGCTTAAAGTTGTACTGCTTGACGCCGCAGGTTTTACATTCTCGTTTCAAATAGACTCCACTGGCCGACTCGTTGAGTGGCACGCGAAAATTTGGGCGTAGCCAGTAAAGTTTTGGCCCTGTATAGGGAAATGGAACTCTCTTGGCGCGGGTACGCTCGCTCGGCTCTTTGATCTCGACAGACGCATAAGAACATTCAAATTCAAACTCACTTAGATAATTGCGGACAGTGGCTTTGACGACACAGGTAAAGCCACACCACGCAAAATCACCGATATTCTCAGTGCCCGGCTCCCACTCAATCTGGAGTGGCGGGATAAGCCGCTCGCTCGTTATTCCGCAATCAGGGCAAAGTCTGCCATCAGACCAAGTGCCTACGTGCGCATACTGGGCGAACTTTCCTGGCTGCATCAAGCCTCTGATAAGGAAAAACTTCATAAGCCGAATTCTTCAATCAGCCTGCGTCGAATTTCATTCATTTGTTCAGGCGTGACGTTATCGAAACCTCCGTATTCCTCAACCAATTCATCGGCGCGCTTGTTATATTTCCCGCCGGGATACTAATCTCCAGAACAACTCCTGTGAATGACTTTGTGTTTTTGGGTGGGAACGTCTCGGATGTTGGGATTGCCTTTTCTGCCACGCACATCGGGGTGATTGCGAACTTTGGGAGGAAGTTTAGCAACCACGCACTGCTCGTCCAGCCATAGTCCTTTTGCACCCGCTTGCACCCAGACGTCGGGACGCACGGGCTCGAGTTACGGAGTGATCTGAACGACGCGCAAGCCACCAGGCGCGATCGGGCGCGGGCGCACGGTGAAGAGAAAAGTCTGGCTCGTGCTGCCGCGGCCGTCGCTCACGGTCAAGGTAATCTCCGACGTTCCAGTTTGCTCCGCGGTTGGCAAGAGATTCAAGGTGCGGTTCGCTCCGGAACCGTTGATCACCAGATTGGCATCCGCCATGAGCATTTGATTCGTGGAAGTTGCCGTGACCACCAAGCTGTCGGCGGAGGTTTCCGCGTCGCCAACCGTAAACGGCAGCGGCGGCACCAGCGCTCCCGTCGCCACCGTCTGATCCGCAATGGTCGTGATCGTGGGCAGGAGATTCACGGACACGCTGAACGCGCGCGTCACCGCAGGACTGGTGGCGGCGCCGTCGTTGACGGTGACCGTAATGGTGGCCGAGCCACCCACGCCGGCCACGGGCGTAAACCGGATGGAGCCGGTGACATTTGGACTGGAGTAGTTTATCGTGGGATTCGGAATCAGACTCGGCCGGCTCGAGGTGGCCGTCACGGTGAGCGTTTGGGTTTCATTGGGCGAACCGCTGCTGATGCCGGACAAATTGATGGTCTGTTGCCCCGCCCCTTCATTCAACTCCAAGTCCGCCAAGGCGTCGAGCGTCGGTGGTTGGTTCACCGGGTTGACCGTGACGGTGAAAGTCCGGGTGACGATGTTGTTGCTCGCTCCGCCGTCGTTCACCCGCACGGTAATGGTGGCCGTGCCGGACGCAAACGCCACCGGGGTGAAACGCAACGTGCCCGTCGCATTGGGGCTGGTGTAATTGACCGTTGGACTGGGAATCAACGTCGGGTTGCTTGAACTAGCCGTCACCGTGAGCGTTTGCGTTTCATTCGCCGCGCCGCTGCTGATGCCGGATAAGTTCACCGTTTGCTGCCCGGCACCTTCGTTGATCGTAACGTTGGCAATCGCATCCAGTGTGGGTGGCTGGTTCACCGGGTTGACCGTGACGGTGAAGGTTCGAGTGACGATGTTGTTGCTCGCTCCGCCGTCGTTCACCCGCACGGTGATGGTGGCCGTGCCGGATTCAAACGCCACCGGGGTGAAACGCAACGTGCCCGTCGCATTGGGGCTGGTGTAATTGACCGTTGGACTGGGAATCAGCGTCGGGTTGCTTGAACTGGCCGTCACCGTGAGCGTTTGCGTTTCATTCGCCGCGCCGCTGCTGATGCCGGATAGATTGAGCGTTTGCTGCCCGGCGCCTTCGTTGATCGTAACGTTGGCAATCGCATCCAGTGTGGGTGGCTGGTTCACCGGGGCGAGTGGTTGGTGCATTACTTCGTTTGAGAAAACGCTCTCGTCACCGTTGTCATTGAAGGCCGTGGCCGCGAAATAGTAAACCGCCCCCTCGATCAGTCCGGTGATGGTGGCTTCGGTCGTCGCGCCCACCGTGGTGAAGTTGGTGTAACTGCCGCTGGCCGGCCCGTAATAGATGCGGTACCCGACCACTCCCGCGTCGGGAGATGGATCCCAAGCCAGTTTGACCTCAGCCGCTCCCGCGGAAAAAGACCAGGATTGGATGATGGAAACAACAAGAAGAACGACCAGCGTTGCGAATCTCCTCCACGATACGACAGCTTGATACAACATAAGCAAAACCGCTCTCGCAAAATCGTTGCCAACTTTGGCCGCGCCGCCCGGCGTTTGATTTTACCGCACGTTTATCAACGAGTTATTTTACGTTGTTCAATTTCTGAACGGAGCATGATTTTCCATAGTGGCTCGGGCAGGTGAGAAAGTTGCCCGGCATTTGTCCAGATTTGCGCCCGCAAAACGCAACCGCCAATGAAATCCCCGGGGCGGATAAAAGTTTCACCGGGTCAGAGTCAGCCGGGCAACGAATCTCGACAGCTCGCGCACAAATTTACGCAACGTTGAGCGTATGGAGTGGTCGCGTGGCGCCGGCTAAATTTCCGCAGCGATCAAGCTCCCCGCTTCACGCTTCACGGCCCGGCGGCCCGCCGGATCGTTGCCGGCCTCGCACATTCTGCCATTGAGACACCGCCGTGAATCTGTAACCTGTGGGCCGTGCCCTGCGGGCGGCGAAAACATGATTGAGTATCTTGGCAAATTTCATCCCTTGCTGGTCCATTTGCCCATCGGCTTCCTGGTGCTATTGGGCTTGTTGGAATGGCTGGCGTTGCGTCCGGGCGGGCGGCGGCTTCACGACGCCAACCGCTTGATCCTGCTCCTCACGATTCCCGCCGCGCTGCTCAGTATCGTGCTGGGCTGGCTCATGGCGGAGAACCAGCACTACGACCCGCGCCTTTTATTTCGGCATCGCTGGCTCGGCACCGCGACGGGCGGGGCGATCCTCCTGCTTTGGGCCATCCGGCAACGCGGTTGGTTCACCGCGTATCGTCGCGGTCTGTTCGCCACGTTGATTCTGCTCGGCATCGCCAGTCACTACGGCGGTTCGCTCACGCACGGAAGCGATTTTCTCTCCTGGCCGAAAAAACGCGCGACCGTCACGCCGCCGCGTTCAACGGAAGACCTGCTGGCGCAACCGGCTTACGCCACCCTGATTCAACCGCTGTTCAACAATTACTGCACCGGCTGTCACGGCGAAACGAAAGCCAAAGGCGGCTTGCGGCTCGACAGTTCCGAACACGTACTGAAGGGCGGCGATTCCGGCTCGCTCTTCGAGCCGGCGGAAGGCGCGCCAACATTGATCGGCTGGCACCTCAATCTCCCGGATGATGACGACGATCACATGCCGCCCGAGGGCAAACCGCAATTTTCGCCCGCCCAATTGGCGGTGCTGAATTGGTGGCTTGCGACGGACAAACAGACCCAGCCCGTCACGTTGCGCGAGCTTCATCCCAGCTCCGAAATGTTGCAAACCATCCGGACCAGCTTGTCCGCGAACGCCCCGTGAGTCGGCGACCGGCCCGGTTTTTCCCATTTGAATTTATGTTGCACAGCGAACTAATTCCCGCCCCGGAACGCGGGTCGAAACACTTGATGATCATGTTGCACGGCCTGGGCGATAGCCTTGAAGGTTATCGCTGGCTGCCGGAGGCGCTGCAGTTGCCGTGGCTGAACTATTTATTGGTCAACGCGCCGGATGAATACTACGGCGGCTACTCCTGGTTTGATCTTGATGGCGACCGCGTCCCTACGATTCACCGCAGCCGCCGGTTGCTGTTCGAACTGCTCGACGCCCAACGCGATCAGGGTTTCCCGACCGAACAAACCGTCGTGGGCGGATTTTCGCAAGGCTGCTTGATGACGCTGGAAGCCGGACTGCATTACCCGCATCGGTTCGCGGGATTGGTCGGCATCAGCGGATGGATTTCCGAGTTGGACCTGGTGCTGAGCCAGTTGCCGCCGTTGGCTAAACAGCAGCGCTTCCTGGTCACACACGGCACGCATGATCCGGTGGTCCCCTGCGACATCACGCGAAAGCAGGTCAAACGCGGTCAGGAAGCGGGCTTGAATCTCGAATGGCACGAATTCCAGAAACCGCACACCATCGCGGGCGAAGAGGAGCTGCGGGTGATCCGTAAATTCATTCAGGCGGGAGCCGGCAAAACCAGTTGACCCAAACGGGGTGAACGCGACAGAAACGCGAAACCAATGGCATTTCAACTGAAAGCCGGAAACCGCGTCACGGCTGGCGGCGCACCAAAGCCAGTCCTTTGAGCAAGTCCACCGCGCGCCCCAAAGCGACATCCTGAATCAGGGGCACCTCCGGCTCGTTGTCGCGCTGACGCACGAAGCGCTCGTCCAATTCCACTCCTTCGCGACGGGCACGCACCAAATCCGCCTCGTTGGCGTGCGGTCGCCGCACGACGCGATTCGTCATCCCCGCCACGACATTCGTCCCCGCTGCGGCGGCCTGACCGTACGGATCATTCCAATAGACGCGTTCTTCCGCCGGACTGACGGAGATGGAAATATCCGGCGTCAACCCGGCGGCCAACGTGCCGATTTTTCCGCCAAATCGAATCGGGGCCGTGGCCACGCGAACCCGTTGCGCGTCCTTCAGCGTGAACTCCCTGGTCATCATCGCCGCGCCGAGAGTTTGGCTTCCCAGCACCAAACCGTGACCCGAATCGCCCACCAAAGCCGCCAGGGCTTCCGCCGCGCCCATTGTTTCGCCATTCACCAGCACGGCGATGGGCCAAAGCCAGGCGTTGGTTTTGGCGGTCGAACGCACCATGCCGTTGCCCCAGTCCAACAAATCGCGCGCTTGCGCTTCAAACAAATCCGCCGTGGCGGCGGCCGCGCCGTAGTCATTCCCCTCGGCAAAACGCAAATCCAGCACCAGCCCCTTGATCGCGGAGTTGGTTGACGCCAGCGCGGCGCAGGCTTCCCGCACCGCTTCCGCCAGCGGCCCCTCGACCTGTTGCACCCGCAGATACGCTATCGCTCCATCGAACACCATGCTTTTGGAGATGTTCGTCCAGGTTCCCGGAGCTTTTGCGTCCGAAGCCATGAGCTGCACCTTGCCGCGAAATCCATGCAACAGCCCTTCGGTGGCTTTGCGGTCAAGCTCCGCATCGGTCACGTCGGGGAGATTGGTCTGAATCAACTGACGCAGCTCGTCAAAGTCCGGCAACGCCTCGGCGCCACGGGTTGTAACTGAACCGAAAGCGAGACTCGCGATCAACAGGCAGCAACCCCAAGCAGTAAAATTTCTCATAAAACAACTGCTTCATCTTTCCGCCTGCCTCACCGTTCGGCGAGAAAAAACTTTGCGCGCCCGTGTTGCCGACGGATGCGCACCAACAAAATTGGGCATCCCGGTCCGCCGCCAATGCGCCACCGCCATTCCCCACGAACCGGATTTCCGCGCCACGAGCGGCGGCGATAAATTCCAAACGAGCGGAAAAGTTGTAGTCGCGTTCCTTCGCCAGACCGCGTTCACTATCGGCATGAAGAAACACCGATCGGAACGACCGGGTCACGCCGACGAAACTTCGGGTGGCGTCGGCATGATTCCGCAGGTTTCGAGCTTGCCTGCCGATGCGCCAGCCCGTTTACTTAGTCGGCAACCAAAACCGAGGCGGGACTTATGATTGTTTACGTAATCTGTCTGACCGTAGGGCTGCTGTTCACCTTCATCAGCGCCATCGCCAGTCATTTTTTTGGCGGACACGACGCGCCCGATATTGGCACGGGCGGCGCCGCTGAGGCGGGCTTTGATTCGAGCGGCGTCCCCGGCATTTCCTTTTTCAGCCCGACGGTGCTGAGCATTTTCGTCACGGCCTTTGGCGCGTTTGGCATGATCTTCAGCAAAATCGGGCCGACGCAAAGTCCCTGGTTGAGCGCGCCGCTGGCGCTGACGGGCGGCGGCATTGTGGCCATGTTCGGCTTCTGGCTCTTCAATGCGATGTTCAAGAAGACCCAAAGTTCCAGTGAATCGCGCGTGGGCACTTTGGTCGGACAGGTGGCTGCAATCATCACTCCCATTCCGAAGAACGGGGTGGGAGAAATCGCTTATGTGCAGGGCGGCGCGCGTTACACCGCCCCGGCGCGCACGGAGGACGGCTCACCAATTCCCTCCGGTCGCCCCGTAAAAATCACCCGCATCGTCGGCACGCAGTTTTACGTTGAAACCACCAGTTAATGTAGTGAATCCCCAACCTAAAAATTGAATCTGATCATGAATCCCACTCCCTATTTGGCCGCGTTCGGCGACCTGCCTTTGATGACCATCATCTTCAGCGTTGGCGTCATCGCGATTGTTTTCTTCATCACCGCCGGCATCTGGGCCAGCCGTTATACCAAGGTCGGCCCCAACCAGGTGCTGGTCATCTCGGGACGCAAACACCGGATTGTGGATCCGGATGGCAGCGTCCGCGACATCGGCTTCCGCGTGGTCAAGGGCGGCGGCGTCTTCGTCTGGCCGGTGGTGGAAAAAGTGGATGTGTTGTCGCTCGAATTGCTCACCATTGACGTGCAAACGCCGGAAGTCTATACGAGCAAAGGCGTGCCCGTCCGCGTGGATGGCGTGGCGCAAATCAAGGTCAAGGGTGACGATATTTCCATCGGCACGGCGGCGGAACAATTCCTGAGCAAGGGCACCGATGAGATTCGGAACATCGCCACGCAGACGATGGAAGGTCATTTGCGCGCCATTCTCGGCACGCTCACCGTCGAGGAGATTTACCAAAACCGCGACGCCTTTGCGACCAAGGTGCAGGAAGTGGCCGCCGGCGACATGGCCAACATGGGCCTGCAAATCGTCAGCTTCACCATCAAGGACATTCGCGATACGCAAGGTTATCTCGACGCCCTCGGTAAACCGCGCATCGCCCAGGTCAAGCGCGACGCGCAAATCGCGCAGGCGGAAGCCGACCGCGATGCGATGATCAAATCTTCACAAGCGCAGCAAGCTGGTCAGGAAGCCAAGTTCGTGGCCGACACCAAAATCGCCGAGGCGCAACGCGATTATCAGACCAACGTCGCGCAATACCAAGCCACGGTGAACACCCGAAAGGCCGAGGCCGATCTCGCGTACGACTTGCAGAAATACAAAACCGGTCAGCTCGTCAAGGCCGAGGAAGTTCAGGTTAATATCATCGAGAAGCAGAAACAGATCGAACTGCAACAACAGGAAATTCTGCGCAAACAACGCGAGTTGGAAGCCACCGTGCAAAAACCGGCGGATGCGGAACGTTACAAGGTCGAAACGCTGGCCAACGCCCGCAAGTTCCAGTTGGAGACGGAAGCCGCCGGTACCGCCGCCGCTGCCAAAGCTGAAGGTTTCGCCAGCGCGGACGTGCAAAAAGCCACCGGTCTGGCCGAGGCCGAGGCGAACAAAGCCAAAGGTCTGGCGGAAGCCGCCATCATCGAGGCGCAAGGCAAAGCGACCGCCGAAGCCACGCGACTCAAAGCCGAAGCATTCCAGAAATACAACGAAGCCGCCGTCATCGAACTGCTCGTCAAGGTCATGCCGGAAATCGCGGCCAAGATCGCCGAGCCGCTTTCCAAGACGGAGAAGATGGTGATCATCAATTCGGGCAACGGCCCGGGCGGCGGCGCGAGCAAACTCACCGGCGACGTGACGCAGATCATCGCGCAACTGCCGCCGGTGCTGGAGAGTTTGACCGGCGTGAAATTTGAGAAGTTGCTCGAACAAGTTCCCGCGCTGAAAAAGGCGATGGGGAAGGATGACGCGGCGAAAGGTGAATGATTGGGAGCCAGGTTATGGCCGACACCAATCAAACTGAAACCAGAGTCTGCAAACTCTGTGCGGAAACCATCAAGGCGGCGGCAGTGGTTTGTCCGCATTGTCGTTCCTGGCAAAAGCGGTGGTCTTGGACGGATCCCCGAACCACAGCGTTGCTAATGGCCGCGTTTTGGATCCTCGTCATGGTTGGTATGGGAGTGTTTTTTGAACGGGTCTTTGGGGACAAGGATGATTTTGCCACGTACCGGGATGACATTGTAATCGTCGAATCCCAAGTAAGCCAGCGACCGTCCGGCACCAATACTTACGTGACTGTGGTCGGAACGTTGACCAATGCCAGTGCGGTGAGTTGGAAAGATGTGGGCGTGGAAGCGCAATTTCTTGATTCGGCCGGCAAGCCGTTTGATGCCATCACGGTGAATGCCGAGGGTTTCCGCGGCGTGGTGGTCTTGCCGCATGGAGGCAGTACTTTCAAAATCGAAGGTCGGGCGGCGCGACCGGGAGCCGACTATTCCAACTACCGCGTCACGGTGCGTTGGGCCAAAGACGTTCGCGCCTTGTTTTAGCTCATTTATCCATGCGCCTCTTTGAAGCCATCATCGCCGCGAATCACCAAGCCGCCGCCGGCGACGCCAACGCCGGTTTGCGCCCGGCGGACTTCGCGGACGCGCTGCCGGTCGCGGCGTTGACGTGTTTTGACGCGCGACTGAATCCGCTCCTTCCAGAAGTGCTCGGCATCCCGGAGGAGTGGTTCATCTGGTTGCGCAATGCCGGCAACGTCGTGACTCATCCCACCAGCAGCACGGTTCGCTCCCTGGCGCTGGCTTGCGCGGTCAAAGGGGCCAGGGAAATCTGTGTCATCGGCCACACCGATTGCCAAATCTGCCGCACCAGCACGATGCAACTGCTGGAACGACTCAAGTCGCTGGGAGTGCAACGCCAATTATTGCCGGACAACGTCAACGAATTTTTCAACGTCTTCAGCAGTGAACGCCAAAATGTGATCAAGGCGTGCGAGGTCGTTCGGAGCAGTCATCTTATCGGTCCGCAAATTCCCGTTCACGGTCTGTTGCTGGATACTGCCACCGGACGTCTCGAGTGGTTGGTCAACGGCTATCAGAATTGGACCGCGCCGGACGCGACAGGGAGCGAGATGCTGCGCTCGACCGGCGAAACCGTGGATAAACTCAAATCGCTGGCCGAGTTTCGGTTCGGCGAAATGAAATTTCCCGAGACCAAGATCGGCGAATTCGTCGCATCAGCTGGAGATTGGTTGAGCGACAAAATCGAAACGCGGTCAACCCCGACGGAATCCACAGCAACCCCGAACACCGCGCAACCCACCACGCCCGTCGCCGCTGCCGCCGCCAAGCTGGTCGCGGCCGCGAAAGTTGTTTTGGCGCAACCGCCGCAACCGCCCGCGCAAGCGGGGCCGAAACCCATTCCCCTGCCGCCCAAGATTCCGCCGCGCATCCAAGCGCCCAAGTCCAAATTTTTCCGCCTCAAATAAGGCGCCACCCGCTACGCCAAAGAGCCGAGGTAGTTCAGTCCGAAGTGCCGCTGGTATTCGTGCATGATGTAGCGATCCGTCATGCCGGCGACATAATCACAAACCGCCCGGTGCAAGCCCTCCCGCCGGATGCGCCGGCGCGATTGCTCGCCGATTTCCTTTGGATGCCGCAGATAGAAATTGAAAACCGCCTCCAACATCCGCACCGCCCGGGTGTTGGCCTCATCCACCCGCTGGCTGAAGTAGAGGTGGCGGTAAAGGAATTTTCGCATCTCCTGGTTTTGGCGCCGGCGCGCCGGACTATACTGCACCAGCGCGGTTCGATATAAGCGAACGTCGTCCGCGCTTTGCACTCCGGCGGCGGCGATCAGCTTTTCCGAAGTCGTCACCACGTCCCGCACTTGCGCATCAATCAGCGCGCGGATGATGGCGTGGCGCCGTTGTTCCCCGGAGAGACTCCCCTGCTCTTTTCGCACCTGCCGCGCGGTTTCATTCCAAACCGCCACGTGACGATTCAATTCCGCTTCCGAAAGCAAGCCCGCATCCAGACCATCATCCAGATCGTGGCTGTAGTAAGTAATCTCATCGGCCAGATTGGCGACCTGGGCTTCCAACGACGAATGACGCGCCGCGAAACCTTTGCGTTGGCTCGGATGATCGTAAGCGGTGAAATGTTTGACCAAGCCCTCGCGAACTTCCCAGGTGAGATTCAGTCCCGAAAAATTGGCGTACTTCTGCTCCAGCGCTTCAACCACACGCAGGCTTTGCCGGTTATGCTCGAAGCCGCCGTGTCCTTTCATCAGCCGATCCAACACTTGCTCCCCACGATGCCCGAACGGTGAATGTCCCAGATCGTGCGCCAGGGCGATGGTTTCGGTGAGGTCTTCGTTGAGCCGCAAGGCCCGCGCAATGCCGCGCGCAATGGCCGCCACTTCGATCGTGTGCGTGAGCCGTGTGCGCAAATGGTCGCCCGTGCCGTTGAGAAACACCTGCGTTTTGTACTCCAACCGACGGAAAGCGCGCGAATGAATGACGCGGTCGCGGTCGCGTTGATATTCCGTCCGCCAGGACGAGGCGGCTTCCCGGTATTTGCGCCCCCGCGAATCCCCACTCATCTGCGCGTAAGCCGCGAGGGTTTGACGTTCGAGCTGTTCCAACTCCTGGCGCGTGCGCGGCATGGGACGAGGTAGTGCGGTGAAGGGCGCTGACTTAATTCGCCACGGAAATGGGCAGCGGAATGTTGCGCAGTTCAAACAACCGCCGGATCGTGTCTTCGATCAAATTGTTCGGACAACTCGCGCCGGCGGTGATACCCACCGTGATGCGCCCCAACGGAAGCCAGTTCAACGTCTCGACCTCTTTCTTCTGATGCTGGTCGTAATGCGAAATCTTTTCCGCGGAAATCATCTTGGTCGCATTTTTGATGAAATAAGTGGGCAGCACGGCTTCCCCCATTTCCGCCAGATGCGACGTGTTGGAGGAATTGTAACCGCCGATGACGATCAGAAAATCCATCTTCTCGTGCAGCATTTTTTCCAATGCGCCCTGGCGATCCTGCGTGGCGCCGCAAATCGTATCAAAAAAGCGGAAGTGTTGATCCAGATGCTCCGCGCCGTAACGGGCAATCATCGCGTCCCGCAACCGGCGCTGCACCTCCTCGGTTTCACCGCGCAGCATGGTGGTTTGATTCGCCACGCCGACCGCCTGCAAATGCAGATCCGGATCAAAATCCTGGGAATAAGCGCCTTGAAACTTGTTCAGGAACTCCTGCTTATCTCCGCCATTCTTGATGTAATTGCAGACGTAATCCGTTTCCGCGAGGTTCAGCACCACCAGATAATGACCGTTCCCCCCGGCCCGCGCTTGCGACGTGGTGGCCTTGGTTTCTTCGTGCTTGGCCTTGCCGTGAATGATGCTCGTAATGTTGTCCTTGGAATACTGCCGCACCCGCTTCCACACGCTCATCACGTCGCCGCAGGTCGTGTCCACAATGATGCAACCCTTCTCCTCAATTTTCTTGCGCGTGGCCACCTCGGTGCCAAAAGCCGGAATCAACACCGCATCGCCCGCCTGAATGCGCGCCAACTCCGCCTCCGTGGGTTTGGGAGAAATAATCTGAATGCCCATGTGACGGATTTGATCATTCACGTCCGGGTTGTGGATGATTTCGCCCAGCAGATAGATGGGCTTCTCCGGCGCGACATCGGAAAAATATTTTTTCGCCGCGTAAGCCAGATCAATGGCGCGCTCGACTCCGTAGCAAAAACCGAATTCCTTGGCCAATTTGATGGTGAGATCGCCCGCTCCGAGCACCCCGCCGTTGGCGCGGATTTTTTCCACGATCTGACTGCGATAGTGGGAGAGCACCTTGGCCTGAACCTCTTCCATGATGTCCGGGCGACGCAGATTGATTTTCTTGGGCGGCGCGATGGGCGCGGGCGTTGACATAACAAAATAAGTTTAGCTTCAGTTCATCAAACGTCGAGTAGAAACCCAACGGCCCTTCGCCAGCGCGGCGGCAGGCGCGAGGCTCATTTTTGACTTTCGCTGGGGTTGGTGGGCTTTGGCTCTAAAACCGGCATAAAGTATAGAAAAGCAGTATCGAACGAGCGCGGTCTGACCCGATGTCAGTCAGGCAAAATGAGATTGCGATCGGTCCGTTTACGAGCGTTTCAAAAAATTTCGGCAGGAATTTCAAGCGGCTGTCAAAACAGCTTGCTGCTCATCCGATTCCGGGCAAAATACCCCGCGACGGGAACTTAACGGATCCGGTCAACGAACAAACAACGGCGGGAAGGGTGGCTGAGTGGTTAAAGGCACCTGACTCGAAATTGTAAAACGCAGTTTTTGCTACTTTTAGCCATCGTTTGCAATCGCTGATTTCTCCAATGAATACAAGGGTTTTATTCACTTTTGACGCTTGCTGCGGTTAGCTGCTTTTGGCTCCAAAAACGTCACATAGTATAGAAAAGCAGTATAGAACTTTTCCCATTTTGTGAACACGCGAGATGTAAATCCAGCCGCTCAATCCGAAGATTGGGAAGGCAACAACATTGCAGTGACGTGCCCTGAGTGCGGCAAAGTATTCATCGTCAGTGAACAAATCCACGGCGGCGAAAGAAACTGTCCAGCTTGCGGCAAATCAAAGGGGATGGTCAGCGGCGGCAGAAAGAGTGGCGGCAAAGCCTCCATCGTTTGGCCGTTGTGAATGCCTCTCGGCTCACCTTCAGATTCCGATTCCGCGATTGTGTTTTTGTTCGTGGCTGTTGGTGATCTCCTGTCGTTGGGAAACATCTCGCGTGGCGAATTTGGCCATGAAGCTCTCTGCGACGCGGGCCATGTCATGGTCGGGATATTTCTCGGCAAGGAACTCTTTGACCTGTGCGCTCATGTCCTTCGTCCAAGTCTGTAATACCTGGCGCTGATCGTACGCAAACGCTGTTAGGACTTCTGCTGCATCGTGTCCCCGGCTCCAGATTGCATTTCTGCCGCTAGCCGGGAAATGTTCCACGACGGCGTATTCCATACCGGCGGGGATCGGACGATGGCAAGCACTGGTGTTGTCGAAAAGGTCAACGCTCCTATGCCAGTGCGTGCCGTCGTCGGTCAGGATCGGACTTCCCTGCGGTGGTCGTTGCGAAGCGGTGCGGACGGCCAAAGCCGTAGCTGGCAAATTGCGTTCGAGGTGTTTCACCACGTCACGACTAGCCGCGAACTGGTTCATGTCATTTTTGAAGTGTCGCATGGCTGCAACATGGGCTTGGTCTTCCAACGGAGTTGGGCGGTGATGGGCGAAAGGATTGTCGTTCATGTGAATATCATTCGGGTTTCAAGAGTTTGAGCAGTTCGGAGCGCGGGACGAGTAACTTGCCGCGCAGGGCCCGGCAGACTTTGAGTTTGCCGCGTTGAATGAGGCGATAGACGCTGAAATAGTTGACGCCCAGGAGATCGGCGGCTTCTTGAACTGAATATGCGAGGCGTTCCTGTGTCGCGGTTGATGGCGGTTCGGGGGTGGGGACGGTTTCCATAATCACTCCCTTTCGGATTCGGATTGAGCGATGGTCGGCACTCGTTGAACCGTTTCAACGCTTCGCCATTGGCGTAACAAGCAGAGCAGGCACACCCCGACAACGGCTGACAGATGAATGCCAGACGAACGCGCGAAAGAAACATAATGCAGCCCGGCACGGCGGCCAGAGTGCCTAAAGAGCAGGCCCGCGACGACCGACAGCACCACGCCGCCAGAAAGGTTCGGACGCCCTTTCGCCGAAGCCAACAACGCCATCCTAAAAGCAAAAAGAACCGCCCAACGAACGGACAACGATTGGCACGCGGCAACCGGCGGACGAAATGCCCGCTCACAAACAACGCGAGCAAGTGGTGAACTCCACTCAAACACTGGAATAGAAACGAAACAGTTCAAGCATCGCACGTATTGCAGATGTGGAAACCACTGGCCTGACCTTGGAAGCTCTTGGGATAAGCAATGGACAGATCGTGGCTGAATCGTGGTCGCGGATGGAACGTGAATTGAAACTGTGCCTGACTGTGGAAAGACTGCGGATAATCCGTGACCGTGGAGTGATCGTGGAAAGTTCGCGAATGCGGATAGTCCGTGGAAATAACTCGGCGACTTGCGACCGTTACGCGGATGGCGCGTGACTGTTGCGCGGAAATTGCGCGGACGATGTGGCTTGGATTTCGTTTCTTTTACGAACGCGATGCGGATGCGATTATTTCCTGCTGTCTGTGGCGAGCCGGGCCGGGCATATCGCACCGGCACGGCGAAGCCACGGACAGCGAACCATTCGGGTTTTATCCTTCGAGCGGAGCAGTCCCGCGCGGACAGGACGCAGGCGGAGTGAGCCACGCGGCCTGACGGCGCGGGTCTGCGAGCGAGTTTCAGCCGATGAGCATTCATAGGTGTGGCGCGGATGTGCTCAAGGTTGCGTTAATTTGAATCCCGGTTGACCGGCAGCCGATGCGCTCTTGCTTTGGGCAACCTGGCTTGCGGGTACGGACGGCTGGGCGGTGACACTGCCGGATACCTTCCGGCGGCTAGGGCGTGATTTTCCATTGCTGGCCCAGCGACTCAAACACTCGCGGAATCGCGCGGGACTGACCGGGACTCCGCTGGCCTTCAATTCGTTCACCAGTTGGCTGCTGCTCCAGCCTTTGCGATGCAGGGTGAGCAATTGTTCGCGTAACGGCTCCAACACATCGGCGGCGGTCTTGCGCTTGCGGGTCGGCTTACGCTCGGCCAACTGCTTGAGCTTCTTTTCTACGGTCGGGTAATCCAGTCTTTCGGCCACCTGGCCGTAATCAATGCGTGCACTCATGCGATTCTCTTTTTCATTTTGTCTGTGTCCCTCCGGCTTCCGTCCGGTGGTCAGACGATTTCCGTCTGGTTTCCATCCGATTCGCTGTCGAGCGATTGATGAGCCGACAACGAGCGCGCCAGCGCATTCGGATGCAACGTCACGTTGCCCGGCCTCAAGGCGGGGTAAGTGTCATGGCAGAAAACTCACATATCGGGAGTTCTCAGCGGGTCATCAAGCCGTTGCTACCGGCAACAAGCTTTCGCCATGTGTTGGGTCATCACGCCGTCACGGTTGTAACGCACGTTCGCCATGTAAGCCTCAAATGTGAGGAACGCTTAGGATGCGTATAACGGACAATGTTGTCCGCCCCATGATGGGTTTGGAGAGAATCGCAGGACTTGCGTCCTTGTCTCGGGACTATCACTAGCACAAGCGATGGAGTTGTGCTAGTGCTTGAAGGCAGAATTTTTTTGAACGCATGTTTTCGGGGATTCCACAGAAGAATCGGGCGGCGGCAGAGACGTATTTCGACGAGCACCTTTCCCACAACGATTATTACACCCAGCAGGAGACGGAACACGGGCATTGGATTGGGGCGGGTGCGGAGAAATTGGGATTGAAGCCGGGCGGGATTGTTACCCGTGATGCGTTCTTGCAACTCTGCGACAATCGAAACCCGGAGACTGGCGAGCAACTGACACCGCAGAATTTCAAAGACCGCCGGATATTCTTCGACTTCGTTTGCTCACCACCGAAGTCCGTTTCGATTCTGGCCGTCACGATGAACGACCGGCGGATTGTTGACGCGCACAAGGAAGCTTCAACAGTGGCGATTCGGGAACTGGAGCAATTCGCGGCCACGAGGATTCGCAAGGATGGGATTCAGGAGCGGGACCGGACTACGAGCAACGTGGTCGGTGCGGCGTTTCTGCATACCACTTCCCGCGCACTCGACCCGCAGTTGCACACGCATTTTGTTCTGTTCAATTCGACCTGGGACAACGCGGAGAAGCGTTGGAAGGCATTGCAGACCGGCGGAATGTTCGGGGCCATCAACTACGCCACGGAAGTCTATCGCAATGAACTTGCCAAGCGTCTGCATCAAATTGGTTACGTAACACGCAAGGCCGTGAACGGTTTTGCAATCGAGGGCGTTGACCAGAAGTTGATTGAACGGTTCTCGAAACGGTCGCAGCAACGGGACATGGCCGTCAAACGTCAGGAAGCCAAGCTCAAGCGCAAGCTGACGAAACAGGAGATTGCCCACATCGTCCACCAGTCCCGGCCCAAGAAACTGAAAGGCGCATCCGAGACCGAGGTTCGCGCGGCTCAACTTGGTGAACTTGGCTTCTTTGACAAGCGCAGTCTCCGCAGCGTGGTTGAGGGTGCGGACGGAAAACCCAAGGAGTTTCCCAACCGGGTCTGGTCGTGGCAAGCCGTCGAGCACGGTGTGGAGCACGTCTTTGAACGCAACTCCGTCGTGCCGCAGCACAAGATTTTGGAAGCGGCTTTGATCAAAGGTCGCGGCTTCGTGGAACTCAAAGACCTCAAAGCAGAATTGAAAGGCAAGCCGAACCTAGTCCGGGTGGGCGCAGAGTTTTCCACGCGGGAGATTTTGGAAAAGGAACTCTCCCTGATTCATGCGGTCAATGCCGGCATTGACGCTGCCGCGCCGTTTGCCCGTCGTTACCAAGCTCCTGAACATCTTGGGGCGGATCAACGCAAGGCTCTGATGCACGTACTCACCAGTGCCGACAAGTTCACCGGCTTTCGCGGGCTGGCCGGTTCCGGCAAGAGTACGGCCTTGGTGGAACTGTCGCGCGTGCTCCACAACGAAGGCTTTCACCCGGTCTTCTGCGCGCCGACGGCTTCCGCTGTGGATGTGCTTCGGAAAAAGGACAAGCTGGAAGCGGTCACGTTGGCAAAGTTGCTTTCCGATCCACAGGCGCAACACCGGTTGTCTCCATCTTCGGTCGTGGTCTTGGATGAAGCCGGGGCGGTCGGGCTGAATGACATGGCTGCGTTGTTCAATCTCGTCCGCGACTCCGGCAGCCGGGTGGTGTTCTCTGGTGACACCGGCCAGCACGCTTCCGTTGCCCGTGGCGATGCGCTTCGCATTCTCGAACAGTATTCGGATTACCGCTTCAGCGAACTGACCACCATTCGCCGTCAGAAGCCCGAAGTGTTTCGGAAGATTGTCGAGCTCGCCGCCGCCAAACAATCCGACAAGGCGTTTGCCAAGCTGCTCGAACTTGGTGCGGTGACGGAAACCGCGACTGACGATGGACAGCTTTATCAACGCGCTGCTGATGCTTACGTGTCGGCCACGAAAGAGGGCAAGACCGCGCTGTTGGTTTCGCCGACATGGACTGAAATCGAAGCTGTCACCGAGAAAGTACGCGATGCATTGAAAGCTCAGGGCGTGGTCGGTCTGCAAGACGAACCCGTCACGGTGTTCGATTCGTTCTCGTGGACGGAAGCACAAAAGAAAGACCTGAACCAGTACGAGGCGGGCCAGCGATTGCGTTTCGTTCGCCGTCTCAAAAAGTTTGACCGGGGTGAAACTGTGGAAGTCCAAGCCGTGCTTGACCAGCCGGGGGCTGGACACAATACGCTTCGCGTGCGCCGCGCCAATGGTCAGGAAGTGGATTTCATTCCGGCGAACTCCCCCGCCTCGTTTGATGTAGGCGAAGCACGGGAGTTGAAAGTTGCCACTGGCGACTGGCTGCTACTCCAAGCCAATCATGGCTGGGACTTCATCAATGGCCAGCGCGTTCAAGTCCGGGGAATTCAAGACGGACGCATCACGCTCACGGATGGTCGGATTCTTCCCGTCGAATACAAGACCTTCACCCACGGCTACGCCGTCACGTCGCACTCGTCGCAAGGCAAGACCGTGGATGACGTGCTGCTGGTCGCTTCGTCGAAATCCTTTCCTGCCGTCAACCGCGAACAATTTTACGTTTCCATCTCGCGTGGACGCGAACGTGTTCACGTCTTTACCGATGATGCCGAACTGCTCGCTAGCCGCGTCACGGACACACACGAGCGCAAAGCCGCCATTGAATTACAACCGCTCCGCGACGAACTGGCGAAGCTTGGCTTCATTCGGAAAGAAGTGCCGGAAGGAAAAGCCGTGCTGCCAATGGTGGCCGTGCGCCAGCACCGTCCCACGCGAGGAACGCGCCCGATGCGACACACCCGCCTGTCGCCCGTGCAACGAATGACCAACTTTCTTGAAGATGTCCGCCGCTGGTTCGGCGATGTGTTCCGCCCCACCCCGCAAACTGAAACCGTCGCCGCGAAAATCGAGCAAGCCGAAACTGTCAAACCAACGGAGTCGGTGAAGCCGGAAGAAAGAATTATCGAGATCACGAAACCGCTCACGGTTCGCGAAGCTCTGGAACAGCGAGCCGCCACCCGCCGCAAACGCGCTCAAGACCCCGCGCCAGAAACACCAAAGCATTCGCGCGGCATCGGGATTTAACTTTAACGCAAGCTCGACTCATTTATGTCCTCACTCAAAGACGACGGTTATCAAATTACCGAGAAGCACTGCTTCTGCATCGAGTTCCGCATTGGCAAACAACGCCGGGGCTTTCACTGCAATCACCTGATCGAATACACGTTGGAAGAAAACCCGGACGCCGAAGATTCTCCAGACACGCCGCCGGAGAAATTGATCCTGGCCTTCTCGACTGCCGACGTGACCATTTCAGGCTGGCGGCTCGGTCGCCTCGCCGATGCCCTGCGCGACAATGAACTGGCGGCTGTCAGTGCGGCACCCAAACGCTATGGCGAACTCGACCCCACCAAGCCCTATGTTGCATCTATCACTATCACGCCGATTGAGAAAACATGACTGTGACCAAACGCACGAAAACCTGCGCTTCAACTCTTCGTTCCTTGTTCGTTTCTTGTTAACGATGCGCTTCGCATCGCAGCAATCTTCGGCGGCAACAATCTATAATAATCGTGGCGCCCAAGACGAATAGCGCGGCAGCCGTCGGCTCTGGCACTTGGTTAATCTGACCTAAAAGCGTGCTCGAACCAAAAGCGATTTCCATGTACCAATGCCCCGCCAACAAATTCTCCGTTTGAGGTGGGGTCAAGTTCCACGTCTCGAAGTAATAATAAAATGTCCCTCCACTGCCCGGAAAAACTGGCGATGGCGGATATGTGCCAGCAAGGAGGCTGGAGAACTGAAACATTGGCGTCGTTGAGCCATCTTCAGCCATCTCGACGATGCGCCCGTAATCAGGAGCAAAATTCCACGGAGTGGTTTGAGCTGTAAATGAACTGCCCAAAAGCTCCGCGCTTCCAAATGAGCCGCCGGGGAATGCGGGATAGTTAATCGTGAATGAGATAGTGCCTTGGGCAAACAGCGGTAGTTGCATGGCACAGGAAACCAACAACAAAGCGAGTAATTTGTTCATGCTTCAAGGAAATTTTAGCGCGCCTTTTTTCCACTCATCCAAGGTAATCGTGGCATTTAGCTTACAAACCCCAGACCCTTTTGCGATTGATTGCAGAATTGGTTCGCCTTCGTCCGGCGCAAATTCTAAGGCGTGAGCCGCCGCCCACGCGCGAACAGCTTCATTTGGATGGTCAAGTAAGACGAGAAGAGATCGCTGTGCTTCAATCCCTCGCCCTCTCAATTCACGGTACGCGGCAGCTACAACATCATGCTGTCTATTGGCGGTGCGATAATCACCTTTTTCTGTGGCGCAGTAATGGGCCACTGCCGCTTCAACATACAATTTCAGCAACATTCCAACATCTGCATTCTTCGTCTCGACTTTCATTCTTTCATAGTTGCCTTAATCTCGTTCATCACTTTGATTCCAAACTCCCGTTGTTGTTGGTATGTCTGCGGGTTAAGCCATTCTCGAACCGTCTTGCCGCCGCTGAATGCTTGTTTCGTTGAATAATAGTCAGCAATTTTTTGATTCAATTGTCTAGAAGCGTTTACAACATTTTCAGTATTATGAATAGCCTCCGCTCCAAATTTCTCAATGTTAGCGGCTCTTTGCTCGACAACATGATGCCAGACTCGGCCTTCACCCGCTGGCCCTAAAGCGCGCTTGAGCGCATCGAATGATTTGAATGCTTGAAAGCCTTGCGCGGTCGCCTTCTCCACTTTTGCCGTTGCGCCGGCAATTTTCATTCCCGCGCTGACTTCTTTCCCTGCTTGGATTATCCCAGCCTCAACCTTCAAAGCCACTGGTGCGGCAGAGAGAACAGCGCCCGCGCCGGATTTTACTCGTTCCACGCCGGTCAGTTCGTGGTAATCAACCGCATCTTTCCCTTTGATTGCCCCATAAGCGCCGTTGAATGTGCCCACCACCGGATTCATTTCCATTCCTGCCCGTAAACCACCCGCCATCATGTGAGCAGAATTGACATTCTTGTCGTAAAGCCGTGCTGACTCGCCGCCCGCTGACTGGCGCATGGCAGCGTGCGCTGCCCCCATCGTCAAAGGAATGTCATCCAAGTCATCAGGCTCAAAGCCCGTTGGGTCTGTATAGCGCAGTGGATTATTCAGCACATACGCATACCGGTTGTAGCTTTGCGGATTGGCAGGATCGGGAATGATCGTATCCGCTTGGATGAACCTGCCAAGCTCCGGGTCGTAATAACGAGCGTTGTAGTAATAGAGGCCCGTTTCCTCGTCCTGCACCTGCCCGGTGAATTTATTCGAGACTTTGAACGCCGCCGTCGGATTGTTCGTCTGCGTGCGGCCAAACGGGTACCACACACTCAACTCTTTCAAATTCCCGGCGTAGTCGCTCAGGACACTGGATGAACCCAGATGGTCTTGGTGATAAAAGTAACCGACATAGTTCGTGCTCGTCCCGCTGCCGCCGTTCAAGATGGAGTCGCGTTCATAAGTGCAGATGCGTTGCCCGCCCGCAAACACATGGAACAATGTCTTGCCGTCTTTTTCCTCGTAAAGGTTGCCAATCCAAATTTGTAGTTTGGGACTGTTCGTACCGGTCACGTAAGAGCGCCGCCACAAACGCGCTCCGCTATCCGCGTAACCGTATTCCACCGCCGTACGCCCTACTTCCGAAAAACGCACCAAGCGATTTTCCGCGTTGTATTCCAGTGCTTGCGAGTTCGTCGTGCCACCGTTGCGGACAATCATGTTCCCGCATTTGTCGTAGAGATAGTTTTTCCCGAAGGCAGATTTCACCGCCTGTTTGCGGGCGTTGCCATACCCGTAGGAGGAAGCAGTGCCGCTCTCGATGCTGTTCGTGATGTTACCCACCGGGTCATACGCATAGCCACTGCCCGGCAGCCCGGTGTAAGTCTTGATGCGGTGCAGATTGTCGTAAGTGACCGTCGTGGGCGCGAGGCCCGAACCGTTGAGATAGGTGACATCTTCCCCCGCGCTGTAACGATAGTCGCGCGCGAACACGCCCGGCACGCTGAGACTGTAGAGCCGTTGGGATGTGGGGTAATTGCTGCGCGTGGTGGTGGTGCTATTACCGAAGCTGAATTGCAGTACCCGCCCGAACGCATCGAAATTCGCAGCGTTGGCCGCGTAATAATCGTAGCTGCTGCGTCCCACGCGCTTGAGCGAGCCGCCCGCATGATACTCATTGGTGATTGTCGGCCCGGAGTTCGGATAAATGATGGAGGCCACCCGGTCGCCATCATTGAACGTGAAACGCGTAACGTAATCTTGATTATTAAGGTTCAGATGGCGCGTGGTGCGGATACGCCGTCCCCGGGTGTCGTAGCCACTTTTCTCCGAGCCTTCGCTGTCGGTCACTTGAAACAACTGGCCTTTATAGACCGTGTGGTTGATGTCGCCGGAATCGTACGAATACGTGGCGGCGGCGACCAACTGTGTGGCGGCGTTGTAAACCTGTTTCAGGCTGAGGCGGCTCAAGGTGGCGGCGAAGGTGAACGCGATTTTCTGTCCCTTGCCGTCAATCTGTTCCCGCACCCGTCCGGCGGCATCGCGATGATAAATCCAATAGCCCAGGTGTGGATCGGCCATCGCCACCACGTTCCCCAAATCATCGTGACCGTAGGAAATGACTTCGCCGACGTGGTTGGTGATGTGCGTCAGGTTTCCGGCCAGATCATATTTGAACGAAGTCAGGTAAGTGTTCGCCCCGTCCACTTCCTGAATCTGTTTGTTGCGGCCAAAGGCGTCGAGTTGGTAGCGGCGCACCTTGCCGTCCTCGTCGGTGGTAATCCGCCACCATGGATCAATGCCGTTGGTGTAAGCCATGAGTCGAGGCGCGAGCGGCGAATTCGCGTCCCCGGTGCTGTCGGTCTTGTTGACGAATGCGCCGTTGGTGTTAAACGTGGCCTCCACGCGGGTTTGGGTTTGCGCCACGCGTCCGGCAGCATCGTAGCCGGTGAAGAACCCTGGTTGCGCCGTGGGCTTGACGAAGGCGACGCCGCTTTCAAAGCGGGGCCAGGTTGTCAGGAAGGCTTCACCGCGTTCGTCGTAGGCGGTGGAGACGACGCGGTAGTTGCCCGCCTCCGCTTCCGTGCGGGTTTGAAGCGGTCGGCCCCAGCCATCAAAGTAAGTGCGACTTTCGACGCCGTTCACCGCGTCCACGCCGTCATTGAGTTTCGCGTGGACATAGTTCACGGCGTTGCCCGCCGTGATGACAGCAAAAGGTCCGTAACTGATTTGCTTCACCCACACAGCGGCCCCGCCCACAGGGGTTTTATCCGTTTGTGTCAGCCGGAAGAACGTGTCGTAGGTGTTATGAACCAAAACTCCCATCGGGTCGGTCACATCCGTCACCGCGCCTGAACGCACATCGTTAGCGGTGGTGGTGATGTGGTCGCCCGCCAAGTCCGAACCCGCCGTCACGCGCAACCGCGCCACAGTGGGATAAATATGCAGCGCGTCGAAGGCGGTGATTTTGGTTTGCACGCCGACCGGGCTGATGGTGAGGGTGGGTAGGCCGTAATCATCGTATTCCTCGAACCGATTGGTGGCGTAACTTCCGGCGCAAATCCGATTTAACTCAGTGGCCACCGTGCCACTGTTGGCGTTGTAGGTGAATTTCTGTTCCTGAATCACCGTGCTCCCGGCGGCATCGGACGTGAGCTTGATGGTGTCCGGCAGATTAAGGATGTTCGTGTTGCTTAAAGCCGCGTAACTGGTGTGGTGATACTGCGTGTCCGAGGCGTCCACATCCGTGGGCGCACTCAGGCTGGTGAGGTTCACGTTGGCAACTTCGCCGAAAGCAATTTGGTTGGTGAGATTGCCATTGCTGAGGTTGTAAGCGAAGCGCGTGGCGGTGATGCGCGGTGTGCCGCCGCCGGGATAATCGAAGTTGAAGGTCTGTTGGACGAACGGAAACCACCGCCCGTTGCCCAAGCTGAATTGGTCCACCTGATTGACCACGACGCTGTAAAGGTTCGCGTCATTGCCGTAGGCTTCGATGCGGTACGGCATCCCGCGTTTAGCGAAACTGCCAGAGTCCGCGTACTCGCCGTAAGTATCCACGCCGCCAACAAAATTGGTGACGGCAAGAAAACTTCCTGACGGAGTGGCCTTGCGGATGAGGTTGTTTCCCGTGTCGGCGATGAATACGTTGCCGCTGCCGTCCACGGTCAGACTGGCGAGGGAATTGAAGAAAGCGTTTGTGCCTATGCCATCCACGTTGCCGCTGTTACCGACACGACCGGCCACCGTGGTAACTCCAGAGGCAACCAATTTACGAATCGTCTGATTGCCAGTATCTGCCACGTAGATCGTCTGGAAATCGGCGCTCAAAGCCACCGCTGAGGGCGACCTGAAGCGTGCGTTCAGATAGGAGGTGCTATCGGCACTTCCGGCCACGCCACTGCTCCCGGCCAGGGTGCTGACCACTCCGGCTGCTGTCCTTTGGCGAATGGTGTGATTGTCCGTATCGGCAATAAACAGGTTATTCCCTCCATCCAACGTCAAACCGCTCGGATGGTTGAATCGTGGCGGATTATCCGTCGTCCCCGGAATCCCGACACCGCCGATAGTCGTCATGCCTGCGCCAGACAACTTGCGGATGGTGTGGTTGCCGGTGTCCGCCACGTAGAGTTCCGTGCCAGCCACATTGAAGGCGAGGCTGGTCGGTCGGTAAAATCTCGCTCCGGAAAACGGATTATTGTCCACAGATCCCGCCACCCCGTTGCTACCGGCAAAAGTGGTCACCACATTGCCAGTGAGATTGATGAGGCGGATGGAATGATTGTCCGTATCGGCCACATAAAGATACCCACCGGTGTAAAGGATGCCCGTCGGATGATTGAACCGCGCCGCCGTGCCGGCGGCGTTCGTCACGCCAGCCTGACCGGGACTTCCCGCAATAGTAGTGACCACGCCCGCCGGAGTGATTTTGCGGATGACATGGTTGGCCGTGTCTGACACGTACAGATTCCCAGAGCTGTCCCATGTCACCCCGCCCGGCTGATTGAAGCGCGCGAGATTGGTGCTCGCATCCACGTAGCCGCCAAGGGCCATGCGATCTTGCCCACCGCCTTGATGGTAGTAATAAACTTGTTGCCGGTTGGAAGCGTCGGTTTCCGTGACTTTGGCGAAACCAGCAAACTCGTGGCGGCTGCCATCGTAAAATCCGCCCGAGTAAAGGTACGTCGTCGTGCGATTGGTGTTCACTCCATCGTTTTCTGTCAGGCTCGAAACGGTTTGGATGGGGAACGGCAATAGTTTGCCCGAGTTTGCGTCGGTCGGGTCCTGGCGATTATCCCAAGTCGTCGAAGGTTTGTAAGTCACGGCAAGCGTTCCGCCGATACCATTGCTTACCGCCATCAGTAAATCCGGGAACGGGCCGGAATTGGTTTGTACCCACAAGCCGTAAAACGGCGTTCCAAACGGATTGTTGGCATAGGTGTAGTCCGCCATGACGCGATCCAACAGACCGTCACCGTTCATGTCCAGCATGGCGGTGATGGTATGGCCGTTGACATAGTTCATCCGGCTGTCACCCACGCCTTGCAGCCCAAACCAGTTTTCATTGTTAGCATTGACCGCATTCTGAATGTCAATGCCGCTGATTTCGTTGGAGACGGTATCGAACCCCGTGCCGGTATTACGGTAGAAAAGCCAGGTGGTTTTGTTGTTGTCGAGTTCCTTGGGCATGACTCGATCCGGGAGGCCATCCCCATTGAGGTCGAGCAAACCCACGTCGGGAAATTTTTGCACATAGGTATATTCGTTGTGCGTCACATTGACGGGATTTTGCACGTATTGAGGATAAACTCCGGGCCAGACTTGTGGCTCGAATCCGTAGCCGTTGTTGAACTCCACCACGAAGTTGGTGAGACTGGCGTCCTGCACCGGGTTATCGGGAAAACCGGGGTTGCTCCCCAAGGGCAACATCACCCGATCCAGCAACCCGTCGCCGTTGATGTCCACCATGTGAACCCAACTGCTTTCCACACCCGACCAGATAACGCTCGACGTTTTACCCTGACTGGTCAGCGGCCCGAAGCAGCGGATTGGGCTAAAACCTGCGCCCGTGCCAAACTGAACGTAAAAATAATTCCACGGCGCGCTTAAAGCCATCATCACCCGGTCAGGGATGCCGTCACCGTTAATGTCCAGCAGACTGGTGCGCCCCGCGCTGATTGTGTCGGTGAGAGTATCAATCGCGTAGTAGTAGCTGCTGCTTTGTGTATCTACCGGCCAGCTTTGATCCGCATTGAAGCCGCTGCCCGAATTGATTTGTACTCCAAAATGGTTGTAGGGTGGCGTAGCGTTGAGCATGTAAGTGGAGTCATCGCCAACGCGGTCGGGTTTGCCGTCGCCATTGACATCCATGATGCGAACGCGTGACGAATTCAAACCCGCCCAAGCCTGATTATTCTGAAATCCCTCCGGGAAGTTCGCCGCCGAAGTCGGGCCGAAAGAGGATTCGTTGGTGGCAAATGCGCCTTCGGTTCCGCTCGCTGCCAAACCCAGGTTGCGTTGCACAAAGTAGCGATCTGGAGTGGTGCTGGAATCCCACCGCACCCGATCCGGCAACCCATCGCCATCCATATCAATCAAATCGGTGAAGGCGTTGCCGTAAATGTCCCGTTCCGTGATGCTGGGAGTCGCCACCGAAATATCTTTCCATTTCACCTTGGGCGCGAATGTTAGTGGCTTGTTCTGGTAAGCGAAAGATTGAGCGGGAAGCTCAGAAGTGTCGTCTGCGCCGAAGGTTCGTATCCGCGCCAGCAACGAACGCTTGGTTGCCGGGGAGTAATCATATTCCAAGGCATACCGCCGGACATTTTGCCCGTTGGCCTGACAAACGATGTTGGTCAACCGCATGTCTTGTACGACGCGAAAACCAGACCGATACGAAATCCGAGTGTCGGTGCGTGGTTGCAGGCCAAATTGAATCGTGTGTGTCGGCGTTTGGTTGGCTGCGTAGCCATTCCAGTTCGTGTGCCCGTTGTAGGCAACGATGTCGGGATAAAGCATCCGCGCCGTCCCGACATCGGAAGTTGAGTGAGTTTGATATGTGATGGTCGTGCGCTCGCCTGTGGCGGTGATAATTTCTTCCAAGGCCCAGCGAAACGTGCCGGTGTAGTTCGCCGTCCAACCGGAATTTGGATTCAGCACCCGATTGGTGTAACCAAACCGATACACCGTCCCGCTCTTGTCGAACACATCCCAGCGGTTGTTGGCCGTATCAAACTGGCAACGCAGAAAGTCCTTGTCCACTTCGGCGCGATATTCACTCGCGCTGTTGGTCAGCAGTTTCATCTGCTTCCCAAATAAATTCAGGATGAAGCCTTTAGCAGGGTCATACTGTTTGAGCGGCAAGGGCGGCGACGACGCATCATAGAGCATCGGGAAGCCATCCTTGGTGTTGCGTTCAATGTAGCCGATGTCCAGCACCCATCCGAGGCCGCACCAACCGTTGTCCCCGCTGGAGGAATAAACCAACGCCAATGCCGGCTCGCTGCCGCCGCGTCCCGGTGCCCCGGCAATCGGAACGGAATACCCAAAGCTGCCGGTAAACAGGTCAGTCTTGTGCTCAGCGCGTTGGCTGATGAGTGCGCCTGCCTCGACTTGCACCTGTGAGCTCGGCGCTCCGTTATTGCCCGGCGCGGTTTGCGCCGCCGCGAAGGGTTGTCCCGCCAACAAAATGGCCGCAAGGCCACCCCAAAAACATAGAGATTTCATAGCAAAGTGATTCTGAGAGATTGAACCGACGGTTACGGCAACGGGCACTTGTCGAACGAGGTTACAAACGGCGGGGCGTCCGCACTGGCGCTGAGGCTGTCGGGAATCCCCGCGCCATCGGTGTCCTGGCGCCAGTTAAGATTAAACACAATGGGATTTCCGGCAAAGGCCGCTTCCATGATATTCGCCAAACCATCGCCATCCTTGTCCTCGTAGCCATCCGGGATTCCATTCCCGTCGCTGTCCGCCTGGGTCGGATTGTAGCCGTTGGCCAATTCCCAGGCATCGGACAAACCGTCGCCGTCCGTATCCAGAAAATTCCAGACCAGCGGGTCACTATGAGAGACGAGCCGTTCGTAGGCCGTGCTCATGCCGTCTCCGTCAGGGTCAATCATCCCGTCTCCAAGAATATAGAAAGCCCCCTCTGGAAATTGATTGGTGTACTGGTAGGTGGAACAACTCGGCCCGCGCTCCAAAAACAACCAGTTCGTCCCCGCCAGATTCGTCGTGCTGAAAATATCCACCGGCCCGCCTGTTGCTCCCAGCACATTTGTCCCTTGCACGTCAAATTGCACCGTCCAACCGCTGTTCGTATCAAATACGGCAACGGTGTTAGTGATGTACAAACGCGAATTGGTGAGGCACTCACTGGTGCCACCAACCAAACGCAACATTTGTGGGCCACCGCCACTTTCGTCATCAAGGCCCAAGGCCAGGCGTTCCGCTTTGCGTTTTTCCGCTGCCGCTTTGCGCGCCGCTATTTCTTCATCAGAGATCGGGCCAAGAGCGGCGGTTTTAGACAGTGAGGCGTAGTAGATCCCAATTTCCCAATCCACACTTAGGCCAAAATTGTTTCCCATGATTTGCTGCATCTTTTTACGCCCCGAGAACACAGAGAATTCCTCAATCTGACCTTGTGCTGGAGACTCGCCAGCGAGAGTACTGCCAACTACGAGGCTCGTGATGGATGCGACCTCTTTGGGAATGGTTGCCAATCCCTCTCCGACCGCCGCAAGCTGATCGTCAATGAAAAGTGCGCTGTTTGTCGGCGTGAACCCAAACGTCAGCAGATGCCAGCTTCCCGCCTCCCAATTCACTTTGGAATTCAAACAGGATTCTGCGCCCTTTTCCGTCTGGCAAACCAGATGAATTTCATTTCCTTCCGGCGAAACCACCAACGCCCACCACACCGCCTCGGTTTTACTGTTGGCACTCACCAGTTGCAGCAGCGTGGCCGGTTGCCCCGGCCCACTACCGCTGTTGAAGTCAGGCCGATACCAGAAGCGAATCGCGCCTCGCTCTGGCTCAACGCGGAATGTATTGGAAGCCACCATCGGCACAGCCCAAGGCGTTACCGCCTTGCCTTGCCGATTCAGGCTATAACCAGTCCAACTTTCCAACCACACCGCGCTGTCAATCGTTTGATTGGTGGAAAAAGCAAGGGGTTGGTCGAAGCCTTCCCGGTGGATGAGGCCGAATTCCGGCCAAGGTGGTGAGAGCGGACGCGGTGCGGCGCTAACGGTGGAACGTCCCCAAGGGAGGAGCATTGCTGAGACGACAAGCAGATGAACAAGCTGACCCGGGGACCATTTCTTCCGACGAAGTGGAGTTTTCATTTTACCCGCGTCCTTGATACGCCGCTTTCCAAGATGCGCAAGTCTTTTTTCGGAATGTGTGTGCGTGGACACAACTCGCTCTGTTTCCACCCGCTAGTGTCACGGGATTGTGGCGAAATCCAAACCCCCTCTGAATCTGATTGGCCCGCAGGTCAAGAAGTGGCGGGCTAACAAAGGTTGGTCGCAAGAAGCTTTCGCAGCAAAGTTGCAACTGCGCGGTTGGAGTATCAGCAGGGATTCCCTGGCCAGTTTGGAATTGCGCCGGCGGCGGGTGCCGGATTGCGAAATGCTCTTTCTCTCTCGCGTTTTGGGTATCGCACTCGAAGAATTATTTCCTCGAAACGTGACATTAAGCAAAGTTGGCCCCCAGTTTCAAAGCGGCTCAAAAATATCCCTATATCCAACACGCGCTGACAAATGATCGCTTTGATTGCGGTGCTCTGGACGCAGAATGCGATATGATTTGGCCGACTGGCCCGCCCGGATGGGCTGAATTTTTTAGGGAGGGCGGGTGGGCCGTGCGCGGGTGCGCTTTCGGTGACAGCCCGAATTTTACTCGCGAATCAATCAGCTCGCTTTCAACTTTGCATCAGTTTCCCTCGGATAGATTCTTCCGGTCAACTCTACGTGAGTCGCATTCGGGATCCGCGCGATGAATTCCTCCCGCAATGATTCTCGTTCGGCCAATTCGTCGGCGAACAATTCGCGATTCATCGCTTGCTTGGCGCACTCGTGGAATTTCTCCAGCGGCACAATCTGCACCGACTCATTCAACTGGCCCCAGAAAACCTCCTGCGAATTTTTTGAGGCCCACCACGGGTAAGCATACTTAGCTTTCGCTTGGGCAATTGCCGTCTTGTTGTCTGTTGCGTTAGTGCCCAACGCGGGTTCATTCTTCAATGGAGCGGTGCCGTTCAGCGGCAACGGCACAATGTTTGTTGCGGTTTCAGAGAACACAACTTTCTGTGCCATGTTTGCCGAATGTTGATCGCGCAGATGGCCGTAAGTCTTCATCGCCAGTGCCCCGCCGTCTTTGTGCCCGAGCCAGCGCGATACCGTGGGAATGTCCACCTCGGATTCGATACACCGAGTTGCAAACAAGTGGCGCAAGTCGTGGTGCGTGAAGCGGGCAATTCCTAGCGTCTTGCAGGCTGAGTTGATTGCCCCCTGGCACTCTTTCACTCGCATGACGGGACTCGCTAGGAATTCCTTTTCGTCACGCTCGCCTCTGATGCGTTCAAGCAATCGGCGCATGTCGGGAATCATCGGCACGCGGCGGATTTCCCAATTCTTCGTTCCGGTGACAGGATCGCCTTGAATCGTGATTTCACCTTTCTCAAAATCGCAATGCTGGCCTTCAACCCGGGCCGCTTCACCCTTCCGGCAACCGCTGAAAGCCAGAAACTCAACGAGGTCGGCGCACTTTCGACCCCATGCGCCATCGGCCTTTCGGATGGTCGCAACCAGTTCGGGAAATTTGTCCTGGGTTGGAAGGTGCAAGACCTTTTGGCGAATTCGTTTCCGCTTGATGTGGGTGGCGGGATTGTCGTAACGCGCGCCCGCTTCAACGGCAATGTCCAAGACCAGTTTGAGCGTGCCGACCGTGTTGTTAAACGCCGAGGGGCTGGCCGTCTGTCCAAAGCGGGCGGCCCATGTGAGACAATCGGTCTTGGAGATTTGAGCAACGTCGGTTTGTTCCAGATCGGGCCACGACTTCAGGAGCGCCGTAATGCGTTCTTCCCGAAAAGCCTTGCTCCGGTCCTTCAGCGAATAATCCCCCTTGAGGCGTTCGCGATAGGTTTCCAGAGCCGCGCCGAAGGTCATCTTGCCTCGTGCGACGGCTTGATGAGCAGCGGCGCGCTGGCGTTCCTCTTTGTGAAAATCTCCCAGCCGCAACTTGGCAACACTGATTCGATCTGTCTTGAGGGATTTCCAAATCAGCTTGCCGCGCACGCGGATTCGCGCATAATAGTTTCCTGATTGAACGTGGCGCACGAGATTGGCCACGGGCGTTTTTTGCCAACGCGGGTCTGCACTATCGGATGAATTGCCATTCATGAAGATAGTATAGAACAGCGGTATAGAAAACGCAAGTAATGATTCGCCGAAAAGCGATAATTACTCAATAAAATCAACCGAACGGAAGGGTGGCTGAGTGGTTAAAGGCATCTGACTCGAAATCAGGAGATGGGGCAACTCATCCGTGGGTTCGAATCCCACCCCTTCCGCCACCCTAAAAACATTGATCACCAAAAGAATGGCAAAGCCAGAGGAGGCAAGTGCCAGTGAAATCAATACCGAGGTAAAACACATTTACCACTCCGGTATTAACGGCCACCGAGGCGCAGAGTCACCGAGAGGCGGGCGAACTACGAGGCACGATGAAGGATGAGGCGAGAGGTGATAGGGCGCATTATCATGCCGGGAGGGACGACTTCCACGTCGTCCCCAACTAATCTGGGATACGATGGAACGTGGCCCTCTCAGAAAAATGCAACCGGTCGGCGCGGGGCGGAGCAGGACTTTTCGGTCGGCGGTAATTCAATCACTGCGGGGTGGTGTCGTGCTCGCGATGGTGGGGCAATCCGAATTCTTTCAATTTTTCCCGCACTTTCAGACGGGTCACCCCCAGCCATTGCGCGGCTTTGGTGATGTTGCCGCGAGCGCGGCGAATGGCTTGCGCGTAAAGTTCAGGTTCGAGATCCGCCAACATCCGGGCGAAAGCATTATGAATTTCACCGCGTTCAACCTGATCCAGCAAAGCCGTGATATAAGCGGCATGAGATTGCGTCGAGGTCGCCACCGGCTCACGCGCCTGGGTGAGCACGTCTTTGACGTGTTCCAGACTGATGGTGTAATCGCGCGCGGTCAAAAGCGCTTTGCGAACGGTGTTCTCCAGCTCGCGCACGTTGCCCGGCCAATTCTGATTTTGCAGATAGGTTATGGCTTCCGGCGCAATGGCGGGCGAGGCGACTCCGGCTTCCGGTCCGTACCGCCGCAGAAAATAGCGGACCATGTCAGGAATGTCTTCCTGGCGTTGCTGGAGCGGCGGAAGTTTGATCGTCACGACACTCAACCGGTAAAACAGGTCTTCGCGAAACAGACGTTCGCGAATGGCGGCTTCCAAATCGCGATGCGTGGCGGCGATGATCCGCACGTCCACGGGAATGTTTTCGCGCCCGCCCACGCGTTGAATCACCTTGTCCTGGAGCACGCGCAGCAGTTTCGCCTGGAGATTGGCGTCCATGTCGCCGATCTCATCCAGAAAAATCGTGCCGCCGCTGGCTTGTTCAAAGCGACCAATCCGCCGCGCGTCCGCGCCGGTGAACGAACCGCGTTCGTGACCGAAGAGTTCGCTTTCCAGCAGCATTTCGGGAATCGCCGCGCAGTTGATGGCGATGAAAGGAGCGTCCGCACGATTGCTGTGCTGGTAAATGGCGCGAGCGATCAATTCCTTGCCGGTGCCGGTGTCGCCACGAATCAAGACGGTGACGGAAGCCGCCGCCACACGCCCGATCTCCTTGTAAATGCCTTGCATGATCCGGCTGTTACCAATGATGGCCGTGCGCCCCGATACGGCCTCGCCCATGTCCACGGGTTCGGACATGAGCCGGCTGCTTTCGAGCGCCTTCGCCATCAGATCGAGCAACTCCTCGACTTCAAACGGTTTGGGCACATAGTCGAAGGCGCCCCATTTGGTGGCTTCGATGGCGACCTCGGTTGAACCGTGCGCCGTGATGAGAATGATGGGCAGCTTGGGCTTGGCTTGGTGCAGTTGGCGGACGAGTTCGAGTCCATCCAGGCCGGGCAAACGAAGGTCCGTGATGACGACATCGAAGGATCGCGCAATGGCTTGCTCCAATCCGGTGTCACCGCGACCCAAGGTGGTGACCTCATAGCCGTTGGCGCGCATCACCTTTTGCAATCCGGAGGCGACGTTCGGGTCATCCTCGACCAGCAGAATGTTAGGCTTGGGTTTCATCGTTTGGCGCGAGCGGAAGTATGATGCTAAAAGTGGTGCCGTGATTCAATTCCGTTTGATAATGAATGACCCCGCCGTGCTGCTCCACAATCCGCGCGGCGATACCCAACCCCAAACCGGTGCCGCTTTCTTTGGTCGTAAAAAACGGATCAAACATCCGCTTTTCAACCTCAGGTGGAATCCCCCGTCCAGTGTCGCTGATCTCCAAAATCATGACCCGGCCGGATTTTCCATCCAGAACGCGTTTCTCAAGATTTGTGCGCAAGCTGATCGTGCCGCCCGTTTCGGTGCTCTCCGCTGCGTTTTGAATCATGTTGATCAGCACCTGCCTCATTTTGTTGGCATCCGCCCGCACCGTTCCGTCCGCATCCAGGTCCAGTTTGAATTGCAGCCCGCGCTGGCTTAGATCGGCGGCCAACAACGCGACGACATCCCGCAGAAGTTTGCCGACGGCAACCGGCTGCAGGTCAGGCTCGGTGGGACGGGCGAATTGCAGGAAGTCCCGGACAATGCGTTCCAACCGATCAATCTCATGCTCGATGACCTCCAAATCCTCGCGATCGGAAGCAGCGGACGGCGACGACGCTTTCAGACTGAAAACACGCACTTTGATGGCCGTCAGCGGATTGCGGATTTCATGGGCAATGCCGGCGGCGAGCACGCCCAACGACGCCAGTTTTTCCTGGCGCTCAATAATCGCGTGGCTTTCGGACAGACCGGTGCGCAACGGTGCGATCAGGCGGCGATAAATCAAAATCAAAATGACGCTTCCGCTCACCAGCAACCCCAACAGTGAGAGCAATAAAAATTGTTGCACCCGCTTCAAAGCGGCATTGGTGTCGGCGACAAACCGTTCGGCGGCGGCGAAATCAGTGGCGACTTCAGTAATCTGAGCGGGGGTGATTTCGGAACGCAACGCGTCAATCTGGCGCCAGGCGATGCGTTCCGCCCAGACCAGCGCGAGGATGATCACCGTGGCGACGAGTAATAATTCAGTGAGGCGAAATGGAATTCTGGCAAGCATGAGCCTGTGGCCGGAAGCGTAGTGACCCCTTAAACCGCGAGCAAAGCAAAAGCGCGCCCCGCGGGTTCGGCCGAGACCGAAGCGCGCGCTTCCGACAACGCGTGCAATCGCTGTCCGGCCACGGTCAACTTCAAGCGGCGTTGCGAAAATGAAACCAATCCCGCGTTTTTCAAAATGAGCGCGATCCGACGAACGGCGGCAGCGGGAAGCTCGCGTGATTCACTTTCCGCGAGCCGCCGATTCACCGTTTCCCGCACTTCGGATTCATTCATCCCATCACTCTGTTCCGACAGCAAACCCAGGATTTGCCGCGTCGCGGTGGATTGCTCGAAATGTCGCAGCAAACTTTCGCACAGCGTTTCATCCATGGCGACGCTGGCCGGAAACATCCCGCTCCGCTGCACTTTGGGCATGGGTTTGATCAAACTGTCGAGCAAGGCAGCGGTCCACTCATCACGCCGATGCGGCGCCAGCACGAGGCGGATGACAAAATCCGCGACGATTACCGCCACCAACGCCACCACGCCCAAAATTAAACTGAATCCGGTCATAACATCACTGACCTTAGCCAACGGTATGCCAACGCAATGAAGCCTTCACTTTGCGGTGAATCGCAACCCCGCGATTCAATCGTGCGGTGGCAGAGTTATACCCCATACCACTGACTCAAATGCAACTCAGCCGCTGCGACAAAACCAACAGCACGCAGGGCGCGGCGATGATTGCACCACTCCGGAAATCGCCTCAGATGGCGATACAAAACAGACCGGACGCGGCATGAAATCGCTCAAGCCAATGGCGCGACGCATAAAAGGTTTGAGAAATCCCGACGAACGAGGCATCAACTCAACTGGCACGCCCTCAGCTAAACGCAAGTGGTTCGTCGGGCCAGCCGTCTGACGAATCGGCCGACTCACGCTCATCAAAGCAAAACGCATGATACTCATCACAAAAAGATCGCCGACCGAACGGACAACGATTCGACCCATGACGGTGTCATCCTGGCAGGAAGAACACAGGGAAATTTCGGTTCGCGCGATTCACAGCAAACGCGACGGAGCTTCCTGCGTGGCGCGATCCTCACGAGCGCCGGCAACCGTGAACCTCACTCACGTTCTATTGCCGCACCGAAAGCTAAAGCGGCCCGAGCGGTGGGAATCAGTCAGGCTATAATCTCTGACCATCGCAATCTGAATGCTCACGAAACCGCACGCGTTGTTGAACACATCGAGCAACACTCCACTCCAAAATCAGCGTCACGGGTTAAAAAATTGAAAAAGTGCGGGACACATCGGCGTTGCGAACCTATAATGTCGCCACAAGCTGCGCTGGTGATTCAAGCGTTTCGAGGTTTGTCGTCTGAAACCACCACGGACCAACGGTGGGATTCAGGCCGGGAGATCAGTACAAACGCGCGTAATTTTGCCCGCACCACCAGCGCAACGCACGACCGGCACGGATCGTGGATCGGAATCGTCCAGGGCAATCAACCGATCCGCAGTTTTACCTTGCGGTAAGTTTACACCGAGCCGACACACGCCAACCGCGCGCTTCAAGGAGTTCGCCGCGGATTGGGCGCAAGAGAAAGGATGGCTTCAGTTTGCTGGGGTCATGAGGAATGAGCGAATGTAGTGGTAACTCAACCGAACACTTGAAACGGCAAAAAGGTAAAACGATATGGCTAAAAACTCCGCACCCAAACCAAAGAATCTCCAGCGCGTCAAACCATTGCGTCCGGCCAAGGACGCCGGACGCGCCAATCATTTGACGAAACGCTCGTCACCCGGAAGGAAATTAAATCGCAGCCGGCGCACGGATCGTTCCTTTGGTTGGTGGGCGCAGCGTGTGAATGGAGCGGCATCCAAACCGCAACTGCTGATTCTGGGCGCTTCGGGCCATGTGGCGCAGGCGTTCTTGCTGCGGCTGGCGGCGCGGCGAAACGACTTCGGCCAGTTGGTGTTGGTGGACCCCAACGACCGGGTGACCCGCAATCCTTATCTGGATCACGGAAGGTTGCACTACGAATTCATCCAGCGCGCGTTTCAGTTTCCGAAGGACACGCCGGCTTACCACGAATTATTACGTCAAAAGCGGATCAACATCGTCGTGGACCTCACCGACCTGGATACGTTGCCGGTGCTGGCCGCAACGGACGAAGTGGGCGTGACCTACGTGAACACGGCGCTGAATGAGGTGAAGCGTGGGATCGCCGAGGTGTTGGCGGATCGGCAATTCAGCCGCAACACGCCGCGCAATGCGCCGCACATCCTCAGCTCGGGCATGAATCCGGGAGTCGTCAATCTTTGGGTCTGGCACGGATTTCGAAACTACGGCGCGCCCAACGAAATCATCCATTTCGAATACGACACTTCCGTGCCCGTTGGCGGCTGGCAACCGATCATCACGTGGTCGCGACAGGAGTTCCTGACCGAAGCGGTTTGGGACAAGACCGGTCAGGTGATCAACGGCGCGTTGCACCTGCACCCCGGCAATTCCCTGGAGCACCGCGAATCATTGGAATCCGTAATGCGACCCGTCATGGAATTACCGGAGTATCCGCAGGGCCTGTTGGTTTTGCACGAGGAAAACGTCAAACTCGGAGCCAAACTCGGCGCCTCTTCCAAATACGTTTATGCCGTCCACCCCAAAACGATGGCTTATCTGGAGGAAAAAAAACGCGCCCACGGCCAGGTGAAAATCGAGGATTTGTTAATCGGCAATAACACCTCCATGCCGTTGGCGGGCGAGGACACGATCGGAGTCTGTCTGGATTATCCGGATCAACGGGTTTACTACCTGCACCGCCTCGCGAACCGCGACGTCACCGGCACCAACGCCACCTGCGCGCAAGTCGCCGTGGGCATGGATGCCGCCCTCTTTGCCCTTACTTTCGAGCCATTGCCGCCGCGCGTCCATTTCGCCAGCGACCTGTACGATACGGTTTATTCCGATGTCGCTTTCGCGGCGTTGCGCGTGGAACACTCCATCTTTGCCAAGACCAACCATTCGCTGGTGCGCACCCGACACGAACCTCGATTGCGACCCGGTCTGCTGGTGGCCGACACATTGGTCGCCGGATAATCCCGGCGCTCATAACACTCGGAATCGTCAAGCTCCCCAACGGTCGAGAACCTGCCGGTCGCGCCGCGGCTGGCACAAATCAAACCGGCACTGGTGGTTAATCAACCGCCAGAGACGCCGCATGGCGTCGCACCGCGACAAACCCGCGTAAATTCGGCCAGTAATTCCCCTGCCCCCAGTTGGCACAATCTCCGCTATAAGACGGCAAACGGTGCAACAGTGCGCCATCAACCGGAGAACCAATATGAAAAAAAACTATCATTACGACTTGGCCACGCCGGGGTTCGCGGTGACGGCGTGGAAAACCGAAACGACGGAATCGCGTCCATGCGATCCGACCCGATTCAGCCCGTTCAAGTTTCGCATCAACGTGCGCCCCGGACGCCAACCGCGCTTGGTGCATCACGGGATACGAAAATTGTGGAAGCCAAACTTTGTCGAAACCATAACTCACAACTGAAAAGGTGATGCCATGAAAATGAGATCAGTGGAAAATCGCATCTTGGTCGTCAGCAACGACTTTACCGTCCGCGAATTGCTGGGGCAAATTCTGGAGGCAGCGGACTTTACCGTCCACCTTGCGGCGCACGGTCGCGAGGCGGTGAAGACCGCACGGACGCATCCGGTCAAAGCGATCATTCTGGATTACCGAACCCCGTTCGATGCCAAGAGTGGCGCGCCGCGTCACGTGAATACCTTGGAGGCATTGACGGATTTGGACCCGTTCCGACCGGTGATCCTGACCTGCAAAGCGGGCGTGGAACTGGATTACCGCTCACGGCTGATGGCGGATTTGATTCTGCGCCATCCGGTGACGTCAGTCGCGCTGTTGGACGGCTTGAAGCTGTTGCTCTCCGAATCGCTAAGGGAGCGGGCGCTCCGGAAATCCGAATACACCATCGCCTCTCGTTAACCGCCAACCAATCATTCACATGCCACCACAAACCAAATCACCAAAACGAACCGCGATGAAGTCAAAAATTCTCGTGATTGACGCCGACCAATCGGTGCGGGTCTCGCTGGAAAAATTGCTTGAAGCGCAAGGCTACGAAGTATTCTCCACGCCCGACGCCCATGAAGCGACGGAGCTTTTCCGCACGCAATCCATTGATCTGGTGGTGCTCGATATCAACCTCGGCACCGGCAACACCTGGGAGCATTTTGATAACATCGCCCTGACCCAGCCGTTCACGCCGACCATCGCCATTACGGCAGAATGGGGGCAACACGAAGAAGCCGTGGACCGGGGCGCGGAAGGATTGATCGAGAAGCCGATTGACGTGCCCGAGTTTCTGAACATGATCCACGAGCTGCTGACCGAAACGCGCGTGACCGGACTGCGCCGCGTGCGCGGCGATGAAACCTACTGTCGTTTCATAGGCCGCCACTACGAACCTTACCTGCGGATGTTGCAACAACGCTATGCCGCTCCGTACCGTTCGGATTCGGATCCCGTTCTGGTCACGAAGGGACCGGTCGAGGAAGCTTCGGACTGGCCGGAACTGGTTCCAGCGGACGCAGCCACACATAATTGATCCGCGCCACCGGCCGGATCAGGCGAAGCAGAGACGCGAAAGGGCTGGAAGCCCGACAGATGATAGCCCAGGGCAACGCCCTGCTAGGCGTAATTTTCCATCCCGATGCACGAACAAACCGGATTGCGGTCACCATACACGTTGTCCACGCGGGCAACAGAAGGCCAGAATTTGTAGTCCAACAACGACGGAACGGGAAACGCCGCGGCTTCGCGGCTGTAAGGACGGTTCCACGCGTCGCTGGCAATCTGGTCGGCGGTGTGGGGAGCGCCTTTGAGCAAATTGTGCTTCGGATCAACAGAACCATTTTCGATGGCGGTCATTTCCGCATGAATCGAAATCATCGCGTCGCAAAAACGGTCCAGCTCATACTTTGATTCACTCTCGGTCGGTTCGACCATGAGCGTGCCGGCGACGGGAAACGACAGCGTCGGCGCATGAAAACCATAATCCATCAGCCGCTTCGCCACGTCCTCGGCGGTGGTGGCTTTGAACCCGCGCAAATCAAGAATACATTCGTGCGCCACCAGATGATTATTCGTGTAGAGCGTGGGGAAATAGGCGGCCAATCGCTTGGAGATGTAGTTGGCGTTGAGGATGGCGTATTGCGTAACCTCGGTTAAACCACGCGCGCCGAGCATGGCGATGTACATCCAGGAAACCGGCAGAATGCTGGCGCTGCCCCACGGCGCGGCGCTGACGGCGCCGATGGGATTTTCGCCGCCCAAATTGACCACGTTGTGACTCGGCAAAAACTCGACAAGGTGTTCAGCCACCGCAATCGGACCGACGCCTGGTCCGCCGCCGCCGTGCGGGATGGCGAAAGTTTTGTGCAAATTCAAATGACAAACATCCGCGCCGATAAAGCCGGGTGACGTATAACCCACTTGCGCATTCATGTTCGCGCCATCCATGTAAAGTTGACCGCCCGCCGCGTGAACAATATTGCAGATTTCACGAATGGTCGCCTCGAACACGCCATGCGTGCTGGGATACGTGACCATGAGACAGGCCAGCGTGTCTTTATGCGCCTCCGCTTTGGCGCGGAGATCCGCCACGTCAATGTTGCCCGCCGCATCGCAGGCGACGGCAACGACCCGCATTCCGGCCATCACGGCGCTGGCGGGATTCGTGCCGTGCGCAGAGGTGGGAATCAAACAAACGTCCCGATGCGCTTCACCGCGTGATGCGTGATAGGCGCGAATGACCAGTAGCCCGGAGTATTCACCCTGCGAACCGGCGTTGGGTTGCAGTGACACGCCAGCCAGTCCGGTGATTTCCGCGAGCCAGGTTTCGAGTTGCTCAAACATCTTCTGGTAGCCGCGCGTTTGGTTGAGGGGTGCAAACGGATGCAGCTTGGCGAACTCGGGCCACGAGACTGGAAACATTTCCGCCGCCGCATTCAACTTCATGGTGCAAGAGCCGAGCGGAATCATGGAAGCGGTGAGCGAGAGATCGCGCGATTCGAGCCGCTTGATGTAGCGCAGCATCTCGGTCTCGGAGTGGTAGCGGTTAAAGACGGGGTGAGTGAGAAATGTAGATTGGCGATTGGCGAATGACGCATGGGCGTTTGACGCGGCATTTTCGTTAGCACCGGGCTGAAGCCCGGCGCTAATGAGAGACAACGGAGCGGTCGAGCCCAATTCGTCCACCATGAAGTTCACTCGCTTATCGCCATTGAAAATCTGCCAAAGCTCAGCGACATCCGCAGCGTTGGTGGTTTCGTCGAGCGAGACGCCAAGGGTGTGCGCGTCAATCAAGCGTAGATTGATGTGATGCGCCTCCGCGATTTTCGCAATATCGGCCGCGCGTTTTTCTCCCAGGTCCACGCGCAACGTGTCGAAACGCGGTTGTTGTCCCAACTGGCAACCGAGTTTTTCCAATCCAGCAGCGAACACTTCGGTCAACGCGTGAACGCGCTGCGCAATCCGCTTCAATCCCTCCGGCCCGTGATAACAGGCGTAGAGCGAGGCCATGTTGGCGAGGAGTGCCTGCGCCGTACAGATGTTGCTGGTGGCTTTCTCGCGGCGGATGTGTTGCTCGCGGGTGCCGAGCGCGAGGCGCAACGCGGGTTTGCCGCGCGCATCCTTGGACACGCCGACGAGGCGACCGGGCATCTGACGTTTGAATTCATCGCGCGTGGCGAAGAACGCGGCGTGCGGGCCGCCGTAACCGAGCGGCACGCCGAAGCGTTGCGCGCTGCCGACGGCGATGTCCGCGCCAAATTCGCCCGGCGGCTTGATGAGCGTGAGCGCGAGCAAATCCGTCGCGACCGTGACCATCGCGCCCGACGCGTGGGCTTTCTCGATGAACGGCGCGTAATCATGGATGGCGCCGAACGTGTCGGGATATTGCACGAGCGCGCCGAACACTTGATCGTGACCCATGAAAGTGTCCACGTTGCCGACGACGGCTTCGATGCCTAACGCCTTGGCGCGGGAAACGACGACTTCAATGGTATGTGGATGGCACGTTTCCGAGATGAAGAAGACATTGCGATTACCTTTGAGCCGGTGCGACATGGTCATGGCTTCCGCCGCCGCCGTGGCTTCATCGAGCATGGAAGCGTTGGCAATGTCGAGCGCGGTTAAATCGGCAACCATCGTTTGGAAATTCAACAGTGCTTCGAGTCGTCCCTGAGAAATCTCGGCCTGGTAAGGCGTGTATTGCGTGTACCAACCGGGGTTTTCGAAGACGTTACGCTGAATGACCGGCGGCGTGATGCAATCGTAATAGCCCATGCCGATGAACGAGCGGAACAACTGATTTTGTGACGCGATGGATTTCAGTTCGCGCAACGCGTCGAACTCGGTTTTGGATTCGGGCAACTGCAACGGCTGGGGCAGGCGAATAGACTTCGGCACGGCCGCGTCCATCAGCGCGTCCAAGGAATCGAAACCGACCACTTGGAGCATGGCGGCGGTTTCCGTGGCGTTCGGGCCGATATGACGGCGGACAAATTGATCCGGATGGTTTAGCAAGGTAATTGCGGGCGCAGCTTCAGCAAGCGACATGAACGAGAGCTTAGATTCGGGCGGCGGGTTGGCAAGATGGATTTATGCTTCCGCGAACCACCGAGGTTGCAGTATTAAAAATTACAACTTTCCGTTTGAGTAAAGTTGATAACGTGCGGCCACCTTCCCCGACTGCACGTCGCCCCGATGCACCAGCACGCCGACGCGTGTGGAGATTTTTTCGCCGCGAGCCAAAACGAACGGTTTGCCGCTCTTGGACGCGACGCGGCGCGGTCCGAAACAGCCATAATCACGCGTCAACCATTGGTGCGGTGATTCATTGGCGGGATGACTGAACATGGTGAGACCTTCCGCCGTCGCGCCTGAGCCGCGCGAAAAATCCACCCACCGCGCGATTTTCATGTTGGTATCCGCTTCCCCGCGTTCGCCCTCGGAATTCACCAAGATGCCGCCGGCAGACGCATTGAACTCGTGGTTGAGCCGGATGAACGGCCAGGCGTAATGGACCGCGTCACTTTGAAACGTGACCGCACCGTAATTCGCCACGAGCGTAAATTCCAGGTCGAGAAAATACTCGCCATTGGTGAGCGCCGTAATGATGATTCGCCGCGTCTCGTCCAACACCGGAATTCTGCCATCGTCCATTTCCCAGATGAGTTGCGCGGTCAACTCGCGTTTCTGCTCCGCCGGCGAAGCATCAGTCAGGGTCAGGCTGACGTGGCGGATGTGATCGCGAAACGGCGGTTGCGGATCTTGTTTGTCGCCGCGACCGGAATAAAGCGCGTTATAGAATGAGACCTGACGTTGTCCCTCCAACTGCACCGTATCCGCAAACCAAAAGGAGCGGTGGTGCGGATAGGGGTCTGGTTTTTCGACGGTCATGGAAGCTCCGGAAGGGCTGCGCACGGGATAGAAGTGCGGCAAATCCCAATTCGTCCCGTAGCTGTAAACCAAGGCTTCCCGACCGCCAATCAAGATGCGCAAACTCCCCTGCCCCGCATCTGACTCGAACGCGATTGCATCCGCCGCGGACGCCCAGCCGCCGCCGCAAAGCGACGCCACCAAGAAAAGAAACAGCCAACGGCACATGGGCGATTAAATTTGCTCGGGTGCCACCCACGGTTTGCGGCGTTCGCGATCGAGGTATTGATTGGCCTCCGCGTCATCGGGGAATTTTTCGCGCACCGGATCCCATTTCAATTTGCGTCCGAGCAAACGCGCGATATTACCGAGGTGACACACCGTGGCCGAACGGTGGCCCGCTTCCACATCCGCCACCGGGCGCTGGCGGGATTTGATGCAATCAAACCAATTGCGCATGTGATCTTCGCTGAAATTCGCCGGCCGTTTTCCCAAGGCCTCCAGCGCCAACTCCTCCGGATCGGATTCCAGAAAGCCGCGTTTGATATTGATCGTGCCGTTTTCACCGACGAATACCGCGCCGCCCATGGTCGCCTCGTCACCCGGCTCGACCACGATGCCGTTGGCGTAGCGAAAGAAGACTTTGGTTTCCATCGCAATGGCGTCTCCGCGCTTTTGACTTTCCGGTTGCGTATAAGTTGGCGGCATAAACTTTTTCCCTTCCGCCCAGACTTCAACCGGACCGGTTTCATCCATGCCCAGCGCGCATTGAATTTGATCCAAACCATGCGCGCCCCAGCCGGTCATTTCACCGCCGGAATACGGTCGAAACGAAAGCCAGCCGGGATTGGCGCGCGGCAGGTAAAGGTCTTGATGGTAGGGCACCGGTTCAACCGGCCCGCACCACATGTCCCAATCCAATTCCGCCGGAATCGGTTGCGCGGGCAGCTTGAATTCCCAAGGACTGGGATAATTGTAGGCGATGACTTTTTTAATTTTCCCGATGCTGCCGTCGCGCACCAGTTTGCAGCCGATGTAGTTTTGCCACATCGAACGCTGGTGGCTGCCGACTTGAAAAACGCGATTGTATTTGCGCGCCGCCTGCACGATCAATCGGCCTTCCCGAATCGTCAGCGTCATCGGCTTCTCGGCGTAAACGTCCTTGCCCGCCTGACAGGAATTTACGCAGATCAAAAGCCGCCAATGCTCGGGCGTGGCGGTAATCACCGCGTCCACGTCCTTGCGCTCCAACAAACGGCGGTAATCTTGATAAGCCACACCGTTGTGTTTTTGCGCGACCTCCCGCGCACGGGGCAGGTTCACATCCGCCACGGCCACCACCTTGCCGACGGGCAACCGCTCCACGCCGCGCAGCAACCCGCCGGCTTGGCGGCCCATGCCAATAAATCCGATGCCAATCCGGTCGTTCGCTCCGGGTTGACTGTTCGCCGCCAGAACGCCGCTGGGCAAAATCTGCGGCAGAGCGGCGCCGGCCAGCAGCAGACTGCTGCGTCCTAAAAAGCTTCTGCGGCTAAGCGGTTCCGCCAGTTGACGTTTTTGTTTTGGTCGCTTCATAATTTCTCCTGTTTTCCATCAATGTCGTCCGTTTTGGCCGTCGCTCACGGAAAGCGGCGGCGCATTGGAAATGGCCTGGGTGAAGGTGGCGTATTGCATTTCCAATTGTGATAGCGTCGGGACGCCGCGATGAATCCAAACGCGATAACGGCAACGCACCGTTTTGCCCGGCGCCAGCGTTTGCTCTTTCACTCCCGGCCAACCAACGCACAACACCCCGTAGTGCCGGGTCAACCATTCGGGCGGAAAACCGGGATGCGTCGGCGCGATAAAAATTGTCGCGCCACTGGGATTTTTTGCTCCGGCAATCTGCGTGGATAAATCCGCCCACGGCAACCGGGCCATCGTCAGGTCCTCCTTGGTTCGTCCGGACGGCACGGTGATCACCGGATCGCCCTCATGCGGAGCAAAGCGCAAAGTTAATCCACCGTAGCTCTTCTCTTCCGCGCCTCGCAAAGTCACCGGCGCCGTGGTCGGCGTCAGCGTCAGTTCCACGTCAATGGCGCGGCCTTCCGCCGTGGCGGGCAGTACGCGAAGCCAGACCTGCTCCGTCAGCACGTTGCGGTCGCCGACCAACCAATGATTTTCCACGGCGCAAATGGCGGCGGCAGCGGAGGTTTCGCGTTTCAACCAATGATCAAATTGGTGGCGGATTCCCTGGAGCAGCCACAGATCGTATTCCTGACCGTCAATTTTCACATACGGCCAGGCCCAGAACAGACCGCGGTGATGGTAATGATCCTTGGGGAAATCATCCGTCAACACCTCGCCATCCAGTCCGTAAAGTGGATGCACGTAACTGCTGCGCGCCCGATCATCCGGCACGTTGGTGCGGCTGATGAGGCCGTAATTGTAAACCAACACCGGTTGATCACCTTCCCACACGCCGAGAGATTTATCGGTGACGTCGGCCAACCGGAAGCCAGCCGCCGAGATTGAACCTACGCCAACCAGCCCCCACACGAGCGCCACGCCCAGCCATCGGCCCCTGGCCGTTGATTCGGCTTTGGCCCCGCGACTGAACTGGCACTGCACAAGTTTCATGGAAACCGGATTGGCCTCGTTGTAACTCCAACGCGCGGTCAACGTAAACGATAAATTGCGTCGGACCGGATAAACTTTTCGTGGCGCGAGGGTCAGGTTTCGCTAAACTGAGCGCGTGAGCAGTCCGAAAAAAAGAGCGTTGAGCGCCGGCTTGCTGGCCATCATCGGGATTTGGGCCTTGGGGCTGACCGGATATTACGTCGCCAAAAATGCCAAGGTGACGCCGGAGAAACTGCAGGCGTTCGTTACCGGCACGGATTTGAGCCGGCTCACCGGCGCCGAGCGCGCGGCGGCCTTGCGGAAAGCGGCGGCCATGCTGAACCGATTGTCGCTCGAAGACCGGCGCGAAATGCGCATGGGACGCGCGGTTGGGGACTGGTTTCAGGAAATGACCGAGGCGGAGAAAGGCGAATTCATCGAGGCCACGTTGCCGACCGGCTTCAAGCAGATGATCGCCGCGTTTGAAGAATTACCGGAGGAGCGCCGGCGGCGCACCGTGGATCAGGCGTTGAAACGGTTGCGCGAGCAGATGCCCCCGCCGCCCGGCCCCGGCGGCACGGACTCAACCAACGCCACCCCGCTGAGTCCCGAACTGGAAGCCAAAGTGCGGACCATCGGTTTGAAAACATTCTACAGCCAAAGCTCGGCGCAAACCAAAGCCGAACTGGCCCCGCTCCTCGAGGAGTTGCAACGCAACATGGAATCCGGCCGATTTCTGCACGGGCGATGAACCGCCGGTTCTTCATTGTGTCCGCTCGAACGCAACCGCGCTTTGCCTTCACGCTCATTGAGTTGTTGGTGGTCATTGCGATCATCGCGATTCTGGCGGCGTTGTTGCTGCCCGCGTTGGGCAAGGCCAAGGAGGCGGGAAAATCCACGGCGTGCATCGGCAATCTGCGGCAGATCGGCATCGCGTTGCAGATATACGTGGATGCAAATCAACAGCGCCTGCCCGTCATGTACGACCAGCCGGTGCTGGGAGACACGAATCAACCGGCGACAAATGCGCTGGCAAGCCCGGACCGGGTCCTGGCCGGGGAACTGGGCAACTTGAACGCGCTGCGGTGTCCATCGGATCAAAAAGAAATTTTTGAGCGCACGAGGTCAAGTTATGCGTGGAATTTCTTCCTGAACGGGAAGCGCGCGGACGATTTATCGGTCATGGAAATGAAATTCGACGCGCACGCGATGCCGGTCTTTTACGACAAAGAGGGATTTCACGCGGCGCGCGGTCGCGGCAAGGAAGTGAATTATCTTTACGCCGACGGACATATCAAGAACCTGCTCGCCATTGAAGGGACCATCCAAAAACCATGATCGAACTCACGCACCTGCATAAAAAATTTGGCGCGCGCACGGCGGTTGGCGACCTGACGCTGGCCGTGCCTGCGGGCGAAATTTTTGGGTTGCTGGGACACAACGGCGCCGGCAAAAGCACCACCATCGGCATGATGCTCGGACAAGTCTGGCCGACCTCGGGCGCGGCCCGGGTATGCGGATTCGATGTCGCCACGCAACGCGCCCGGGCTTTGAAAAAGGTCGGGGCGATTTTCGAGGCGCCTGCGTTTTATGATTATCTGAGCGGCTGGCGCAATCTGGAAATTCTCAGTCACTACACCGCGCCCACTTCAAAGCAACGCATCCAGGAAGTCGTGGACTGGGTGGGATTGACCGGTCGCGAGCACGGCCACGTGCGCACCTATTCACACGGCATGCGCGCGCGACTGGCGCTGGCGCAAGCCTTGTTGCCGCAACCGGAACTGCTCATCCTTGACGAGCCGGGCAGCGGTTTGGACCCCGAGGGCATCGCCGAAATGCGCCACATCATTCTGCGGCTGCATCGTGAACTGCGACTGACCATCCTGCTTTCCTCGCATCTGCTTACCGAGGTCGAACAGCTTTGCTCACGGATCGCGGTACTGCATCGCGGCGAAAAAGTTTTTGACGGCACGATTGCGGAGGTGAAGGCGACCCGCGGCCGGGTGGCGTTGCGCACCCGGGATTTCAACGCCGCAGTGGCGCTGTTGCGCAAACAGGATTTGATCCTGGACAGCGACGGCACGGAACAGCTACGCCTCAAAGACGGCGTGGCGATTGCCGATATCGCGCGGGTGCTGGTTCAAGCCGGTCACGATGTTTCCGGCCTCTGGGGGCGCGAACAAACCCTGGAGGATTTTTATCTGCAACTGGTCAAGGCGGCCCCCAATCCATCCAACTGACATGTTCCTGGCGCAACTGAAAAACGAACTTTGGAAACTCTTCGGCAAAAAGCGCACGTATATCGGCTTTGGCGCCTTTCTGCTGGCGCAACTGGCCATGCTCCTCGCGTTCAAATTCACCCGCTGGCAGGGCGACATGGAACGGTTGCTGGCGGGCAACGGCTATCTGGCGGAGGAATTCATTTCAGCGCTGACCGTCGCGGTGGTGATGATCCTGCCCCAGATCGTTCTGCTCATGCCGCTGTACGTCACGCTGGTCGGCGGCGATCTGGTCGCCAAGGAAACCGAGGACGGCACGTTGCGGATGATTCTGTCGCGTCCGATTTCACGCAGCCGTTTGCTGTTCGTCAAATGGGTGGCGGGAATCATTTTTGCCGCCGTCTTGGTGGCGGCGCTGGGCGCAACCGCGCTGGGGATGGCGCGACTGTTTTTCCCGTGGAAAGGATTGTTCGTTTTCGTTCCGGGACAAGCCTTCAACATTCTCGGCGCGTCGGAAGGCTCCATCCGTTTTCTGGTGGCGCACATTTTTCTCATCATCAACGCCGGCACCATGCTGTCCATCGCGTTCATGTTCTCCTGCTTCAACATGAAACCGGCGGCGGCCACCATCCTCGCGCTGTCCTACATGTTTGTGAACCTGGTCATGGAAGGCATTCCGTTTTTTGACCGCTATCAAAACTGGTTTATCACCCACCATTTTCGTTCCTGGTTGATGGTCTTTTCTGACCCGATACCCATCTGGAGAATCGCGCAATCCGAGTGCCTGCTGCTGGCCGCGACCGCCACGGTTTTTGTCATTGGCGCGACGGCCTTTCAGGTGCGCGACATCAAATCGTAGTCGCGCGAGCTGGCCCGCTGTTTCGTTGCGATCCGGCGGATTGCGAACGGTTGGAATCGGCTTCCGCCCTTCCAACCCCACGCCACAACATATCCCGCTATGGACTGAATTACGCCCCAAGTAATGGTATTTTTCTCCGCAAAAAACCTAAATTAACATTGTGCGCGAACGCCTAATTATTTAGAATCCCGCGTCGGTTTTCAGGAGTTGGAGTTTCTGACCGGCACCACTGTTTTTATGGCGAACGAAACCGAAGTACTTACTGAAAATTTAACCACCACCACTCCCGCGGTAAAAACCGATTATGACGCTTCCAAGCTGTCGCAATTGAAAGGCCTGGAGGCCGTCCGCAAGAAGCCCGGAATGTACATCGGCGGCACCGATGAACGCGCGCTGCATCATTGCGTGAGCGAGGTGCTGGACAACTCCGTGGACGAACATCTGGCGGGTTACTGTTCCCGCATCGAAGTCACCATTCATGTGGATGGCTCGATCTCCATCCGGGACAATGGCCGGGGCATTCCGGTGGACATCAACAAGGAATCCGGTCTGCCCGGTGTGGAACTGGTGCTGACCACGCTTCACTCCGGCGGCAAATATGGTCAGGGCGGTTACAAATTTTCCGGCGGCACGCACGGCGTCGGGGCCAAATGCGTGAACGCGGTCTCCGAATGGTTCGAGGTGGAAGTCTCGCGCGGCGGACAAATCCATCACATGGAATTTGAGCGCGGCAAAACGATCAAGAAACTGGAAGTCATCGGAAAAGCGAAAGGCACGGGCACGCTGATCAAGTTCATGCCCGATCCCGAAATCTTCCACGAGACCATCGAGTTCAAGACGAACATCATCGCGCAACGTCTGCGCGAGCTTGCGTTTCTGAATTCCGGTCTGGAAATCATCTTCACCGATGAGCGCCAGGCGAACGCCGAACCGGAACGGTTTTATTATCAGAGCGGCGTCGAGGAGTTCGTCAAGCAGTTGAACAAAAACCGGGAGGTGCTGCATCCCAAACCCATCGCGTTTCAGAAAGAAACCAAGGAAACGCTCGACAACAAGGAAATCGAAGTCCACGTCGAGGTGGTGATGCAATACAACGACAGCTACAACGACCAGGTGTTGTGTTACACGAACACCATCTACAATCCCGACGGCGGGGCGCACCTGTCCGGCTTCCGCAGCGCCTTGACCCGCGCGGTCAATCAGTACGCCAAGACCAATGAGCTGTTGAAGGACAAGGACCCGCAAATCACCGGCGACGACGTGCGCGAAGGTTTAACCGCCGTGATTTCCGTAAAACACAGCGATCCTAAATTCGAGTCGCAGACCAAGGTCAAACTGCTCTCGCCCGAGGTTGAACGCATCGTCGGCTCGGTGACCTACGAAGGGCTGATGACTTATTTCGACGCCAATCCGCCGATTGCGAAGCGCATCTTTGAAAAAGGACTCAACGCCGCCCGCGCGCGGGAAGCCGCGCGAAAAGCCCGCGAGGCGGTGCGGAAATCCGCGCTGACCGGTGGCGGCCTGCCCGGCAAACTGGCAGATTGCTCTGATCGCGATCCGGAGAACACCGAGCTATACATCGTCGAGGGCGATTCCGCGGGCGGCTCCGCGAAACAAGGCCGCGACCGGAAGTTCCAGGCCATTCTGCCGATTCGCGGGAAATTGATCAACGTGGAGAAGGCGCGGCTCGACAAGGTTCTGCACAACAACGAAATCCGGACCATGATTACGGCCATTGGCACGGGTATCGGCACCGGTGAGGAAGAGGAAAAGGAGGAAGGCAAATTCGACCTCAGCAAGTTGCGCTATCACAAAATCATCATCATGACCGATGCGGACGTGGACGGTTCGCACATCCGCACCCTGCTGCTGACGTTCTTCTACCGCCAGATGCCGCAACTGGTGAAACAAGGCTTCGTCTATATCGCCCAACCGCCGCTCTACTCGATCACCCGCAAGAAAAAAACCGATTACATCGCCGATGAAGCGCAGTTGAACCGCATCCTGCTGCAAAACGGCATCGAGGAAGTGCGGTTGAAAAATCTGTCTGACGGGCACGAATTCACGCCGACGCAGTTGGAGGAAATTCTGACCCTGCTCGAATCGCTGGACAAACACGTAACGCACATCAAGCGACTCGGCGGCGATTTTGCCGATTATGTCGAACGGCGCGGCCCGGAAGGCGCGTTGCCGCAAACCATGATCAAAATCCGCGAGGGCAACGACGAAACCGTTCACTACTTCCGCAACCTCACCGAGGTGGAGGAGTTCAAGGCCGCCAACAACGATTTGTTCGGGGGCGACACGGAAGTCGAGCGGAAGAAGGACGCGCCAACGCGCCGCGCCAAAATTTCCGATCTCCGCCTGGAGAGCAAGGCCATCGCGGATTTGCTCGGCAAACTGAACAAGAAAGGTTTGGCGGCGGATCACTACGCCGCGCAGGACAAACCGCTGTTTGAACTGGTTGAGGGCGAAGGCGACCGCGCCTCCGTCACGCCGCTATTCTGCATTCCGGAAATTCTGTCGGGCGTGAAAGCCGTCGGTAAGAAAGGCATCCAGATGTATCGCTTCAAGGGCTTGGGCGAAATGGACGCAAAGGAGCTTTTTGAAACGACGATGAATCCCGCCAAGCGCAAACTGCTGCGGATTGATCTGACGAACGCCGTGGAGGCCGAAGAAATGTTTGTCCGGCTGATGGGCGATGAGGTCGAGCCGCGCCGCCAGTTCATCGAGGACAATGCGCTGAACGTGCGGAATCTGGATGTGTGAAAAAATTCGCTTATTGACGCCATGACGCGCCACCATGACAACCGTTTATCGGTGAGAAACTATCGTGAGGCATTGGAAGGTGTAGAGACTCAGTTCGCGCTTATTCGTTTCGCTCTGAGCGCCCTTTCTCAAAATGCAATTAAGGGCTTTTTTAAGACACGCCTACACAATCAGATCGGTGCTATCAGTCAAGCCTTTGCGAAGATTAAAGTAGGCGCACAGGATGATGAGATGGCGAAGTGGAATCAGACCGAGGAGATGTTGTTAGAATACACAAAGAAGAAGCATCGGAAGGATTCCAAACCGTCTGACACGCGGTTCAAGATAGAACTGTCTGAGGATCGCTTAAACCAAAGCGAGTTGCTTCTTTTTGTAGCCCATTTTGAGTCGTTCATGAAGGAGGTTCACCGGACGTTTCTCACCGCCGCTCCAGCAAAAGTCTTTAGCAAGCGCGATACGAAGTTTATGCTTCGTGAAGCTTTTCAGGACGGGGCTGGCGGCTGTTTCAGTAAGTTTCTAAATGAGCTAATCATCAAGGAGGTGAAGTTTTTAGACTCACAGCGCGTAGAGAGACGTGCCGAATATTTTGCAGAACATTTCGGTGTTTCGTTTGGGGCACAGAAGGAGGTAGATGACTTGAGGGAAATTATGGACACAAGAAACAAGATTTCTCATGAGATTTACTGCCCGCCTCCTCGCAGTGCGGAACATGTGAGAGATCAGCCTTTGGTGTCAGATCAGATGCTCAAGCAAGCGCGTCAGCTTTTCAGAGATATTCCCCAACGCTGCATTGAGGCTGGGGCGAAAGTCTATCAGTCGTATTTTCGATGATGAAACCGAACAAGTGCATGAAACCAGACTTTGATTCAGCATTGAAGGCGCACTTCGCCGCCATTGCCAACCGGGACATTCAGGCGTTCAAGTCGCACCTGTCTCTGGGTGATACGCTTTACACGATTGTTCAGAACGGTCACGCCTTTAAGACGCCAGCGGAGACCATCGCCATTCACGAGCAGTGGTTCAAGGATACGAATTGGACTTGGAACGGCTCGGTTGTCCATAAGGTCGTCGGCGCGGACATGGCGATGGCGCTCGTGCGCTACACGTATCAACCTAACCCGGAAACCGCGCCATTCGAGACGTGGCTCGTTTACGTTTTCCAGTTGCAGGCAGGCGCGTGGCGAATCGTCCACGACCAAAATACCGCCCTTGATTTCCACGCTTTCGCCCGCGCCGCAGGGATCAATTTGCAGGAGAAAAATAAATGTTGATGAATGTAGTCACATGAGACTACATTGAGGCGTATGAAAACAAAACGACAGGCGGCGCTCTACAAACAAAAGCCCAAGTCGCTGGGCCTCGAACCGGAATCGCCCGGGCCAGCGGCCTTGAGCGAGGCGGTGGCGCTGCCGGGCGTGGGGCTGACCATCCCGGTGCGCGCGGCCAAAGCCAAGCTTTCGGCGCTGCTCGAAATGGTCGCGAGCGGGCAGGAAGTTACGATCACGTCGGATGGCAAACCGAAGGCGGTTTTGTCGCCGGTGGGTCGGCGCGCGGCGCAGAAAGTTTTCACGGGCATGGGAGATCATCTTAAATCCATGCCCATGCAAACCAAAGGGCCGTTCGCCGATGAAATTGTCCGCACCGACCGCGACGGTCGCGGTTGGTGATTATGTATCTCGACACAGGCATCCTGGTGAAACTGCTGACGCCCGAAACGGAGTCGTCGTTCTTTGAACGCGAACTGGTCGGTCACACGGTGGTTTCATCGGAACTTGCCTTGGTCGAAGTCAAATCGGCGTTGTTTGCAAAAGAACGCGCCGGAATCATCACGGCGGCGCAACGGGCAAAGGCGGAAACAAAATTTGCGGCGATGGTGGCGGATGGTATTTTTAGGCTTATCAGTTTTGACAGCCACACATTGCGCAAATCCGTGCAAGTCATTCAGGCGTGTCAGCCGAAAGTGCCGTTGCGGGCGTTGGATGCGCTGCACGTTGCCGCGTGCGATTTGGCGCAGGAATTTCCGCTTTGCACGACGGATGCGCGGATGCACGCGGCGGCGCGGGCAATGCACATTCCGGTGTTCCCGGAGCAACTGCCGTTGGAAATTTAGAGCGATGCCATGCCGACGATTTATGTCATTGCCAGACCGAATGGCGTGGGGAAAACCACCTTCGCCAACCGTTATTTGCCGAATACAATCAAAGAATTGGAATTTGTGAACGCTGATTTGATTGCCCGGGGGCTTGCGCCTTACGCGCCGGAATCCGCTTCCATTGAAGCGGGGCGCGTGGCTTTGCAACGTATCCGACATTTGATTGCGGCGAGCCAATCGTTCACTTGGGAAACCACCATGAGTGGACGGAGCGCGGTCGGTTGGTTGAAGGCGGCGAAACAGAGCGGTTACGTGATAAAGGGATATTTTCTATGGGTGGCCGATGTGGAGATGACTTTGCACCGCATCCGTCGGCGCGTTATCGAGGGTGGTCACTTAATTGAACCGGAGATTTCACGACGGCGGTTCTTCAAAACCATCCAGAACTTTTTTACCATTTACCGTCCGCTTTTTGATTCGTGGCGCTTGTTTGAGAACGACGCAACACCGCATTTGCTGGCTTTGACAAAAGCCGGACGCATGGTGGTGCGCGATCCGCAACGGTTTGAACGCATCCTATTGGAAGCCGAGATTGGGTTATGAAAACGAACTACGAAATTCTTGACGACACGATGCTGGACGCTGAAGACCTCGCAGCCGAGCGCGACCTACAACTTGCGGCGGTGGATTCCATCCGCCGCGCCCGACAATTCGGCATAACCTGGGTGACGCGCGAAGACGGTAAAATCAAAGAAATTCCGCCTGAACAAACCGCGCCGTATGAAAATCGCCTGCTCGCCAGTGCCGAAAAATTGAATCAACGCATCCAATTTTTGAAACAATCCGAAGCAAGCAATTATTCGCTCAACGACCAGCCGCCGCTACAATAATTTTACATCATGCCAGACGAAATCGAATCCAATCAGCCGCCGGAGCCAGCGCAGCCGACACAGCCCGGCGGACTTTACTCGCAAGGCGAGAAAATCCAAAAGATCAACGTCGCGGACGAGATCAAGAACTCGTTTCTCGACTACTCGATGTCCGTGATCATTTCGCGCGCGTTGCCGGACGTGCGCGACGGCCTCAAGCCCTCGCAGCGACGCATCCTGTACGCGATGGAGAACCTGTCGCTGTTCCCCGGGCGCAAGCACATCAAGTGCGCGAAAATCTGCGGCGACACCTCCGGCAATTACCATCCGCACGGCGAGGCGGTGATCTACCCCACCCTGGTCCACATGGCGCAACCGTGGGCGATGCGGGAGAAGCTGGTGGATGGCAAGGGGAACTTTGGCTCGGTGGAAAACGATCCCCCGGCGGCGATGCGTTATACCGAGGCGCGGCTGACCCATCTTGGCGCGGCGCTGATGTCCGACATGGACAAGGACACGGTGGACTTTGTTCCGAATTACGACGAGCGCCTCACGGAGCCGAGCGTGTTTCCGGCCGCGTTTCCGAATCTGCTCGTCAACGGCGGCACGGGTATTGCCGTGGGCATGGCTACCAACATGGCGCCGCACAATTTGGGCGAAGTGATTGACGGCATTTGCGCGGAAATTGACCGGCCGGACATTACGATTCCGGAACTGATGAAATACATCAAGGGTCCGGACTTCCCGACCGGCGGCCTCCTCTGCGGCATTGAGGGCATCCGAAATTATTTCATGACGGGACGAGGCAGCGTGAAATTGCGCGGTCGCGTGGGAACTGAGGAGCTTAAGGGCAACCGCGAACAACTGATCATCACCGAGATTCCTTACAATGTTAATCGCGCCAATCTGGAGCAACAAATCGCCAATCTGGTCAACGAAAAGGTCATCACGGAAATCTCGGCGCTGCGGAATGAGTCCGACGAGCATTGTCGGCTGGTGATTGAACTCAAGCGGGACGCGGTGCCGAAGGTGGTCATCGCGAATCTGTTCAAGCACACCCAACTGGAAACCTCCTTCAGCGTCAACGCGCTGGCGATTGATCACGGTCGCCCCAAGACGTTGAACCTGAAAGAGCTGATCCAGTGCTATATCGAACACCGTCGCGAAGTCGTGTTGCGGCGGACGCGCTTTGAATTGAGGAAGGCCGAGGAGCGCGCCGACCTGTTGGAAGGTTACATCATCGCGCTCTCGAATCTTGACGAATTCATCCATCTCATTCGGTCGAGCAAAACCCGCGACGAGGCGAAAGTCAAACTGCTGGCCTTTGAATGGTCACGTCAACAAGTCGAGCAATGGGGCGTTTTGATCCGCCAGGAAAGCCGCTTGCAATCGGGCCGTTACGCCCTGTCCGAGCGGCAGGTGGACGCCATCCTTGATCTGCGCTTGTATCAATTGACCGGGATGGAAATTGATAAAATTGACAAGGAATACAAGGCGTTGCTGGAGGTCATCAAGGATTTGATGGACATCCTCGCCAAGGAATCGCGGGTCATGGCGATCATCAAACAGGAGTTGCAGGAGATCAAAGCCAAATACGCCACGCCGCGAAAAACCGAGCTGGTGCCGGATGAAGGCGAGATTGCCATCGAAGACCTGATCGCCAACGAAGGCGTGATCATCACGCTGACCCACGGCGGTTTGATCAAACGCACTGCGGTGAGCGCCTACCGGGCGCAACGTCGTGGCGGCAAAGGGGTGATTGGCATGACCACGCGCGAGGGGGAAACGGCCGAGGATCGGGATTTTGTCGAGCACCTGTTCACCGCCAGCACCCACGATTACCTGATGTTTTTTACCAACACCGGTCGCGTTTACGTGGAGCGTGTGTATGAAATTCCCGACATGGGCCGCGCGGCCAAGGGACGCAGCATCGCCAATTTGCTGGAACTCAAGGCCGGCGAATCCGTCGCCGCCATGATTCGAGTGATTGCCAAGGCCGATGAAAACCGGGAGGATGTGACCTGGCAACAGTCCGGGGAAATTTTCTTTGCCACGCAACAAGGCACGGTGAAAAAGACAGCACTACATAATTTTGCGAATGTGCGCAAAGGCGGTATCAACGCCATCAACATCGGCGCAGGCGATGCGTTGATCACCGTCAAATTGACGCGCGGCTGCGTTGACGAAAATGATCCGGGCGACGACGTGGTGCTGATCAGCCGGAAGGGCATGAGCATCCGCTTTCACGAGGCCGACGTGCGCTCGATGGGCCGCACCGCAGCCGGCGTGCGAGGCATCAATCTGGAAGCGGATGATGCGCTGGTCGCGGCGGCGGTGGTCATGCCCGACGCCACGCTGCTCGTCGCGGGTGAGAACGGAATTGGCAAGCGAACGTCGTTTGACGAATACCGCATTCAATCGCGGGGCGGCAAAGGCATCATCACCATGAAAACCGGGGATAAGACCGGGGACGTGGTTGGCTCGCTCACCGTCCAAGACACTGACGAGATCATGTTGATCACGGTGGGGGGACAAATGGTGCGCACTTTTGTCAAAGACATCCGCGAAGCGGGTCGCAACACCATGGGCGTCAAACTGGTAAATTTGGACGCCAATGACAAGTTGCAGGCCGTCGCGCGCGTCATCAGCGAACAACAGGAAGAAGCCGAAGACGGCAGCGAAGTTGCTGGAAAGTAAAGTTTATGGCGAGACTGGTCGTTATTTCCAAAGCGCAGGCGGGTCTGACGTGCGAACTTGGCCCCCACTGGGTCACGATTGGTCGCGCCGAAAGCAATACGTTTCAAATCCCCGAAGTCTCCATTTCGGGCGAACATTGCGAAGTGCGACTGCGCGGCGGCGAACTGGTCGTGCGCGATATGCGTTCAACCAACGGTACGTTCATTAACAACAAGCTGGTCACCGAAGCCGTCTTGAAGTCCGATGAAGTGTTGCGCCTGGGCGACATCGAATTGCGGTTTGAAAAGGCTCCCACCGCGGCAACAACTTCCACGTCCCCCAGCAAAACCGAGTTGCTCAAACTGCCCAAGTCGGGCGATCCCTTCATCCGTCCCGAGGACAAATCCGACAAACCGCACCAGGTACTGCTCGTGGATGACAGCATGGCTTTTTTGGAAACCTTGGGGGAGATGTTTGAAACATTAAGCGACAAGTCGTGGCAGATTTACCGCGCTGTTTCCGCGGACCAGGCGCTGGCCTTGCTCCAGCAGCACTCGATTGATCTCGTCGTTCTGGACATCAACATGCCCATGCTGGACGGCGCGCAATTGTTGACCGTCATTCACCGCCGCCATCCCGAAGCCAAAAAGGTGGTTCTCACCGGTCACGCAAATGACGGCCACCGCAACACCTGTCTGGCCAATGGCGCCGAACTGTTCCTGGAAAAGCCCATCACTCCCGATGGATTCGTGTCCGTCTTCAACCTGCTCAACGACCTGTTTGTGTGGAGCCAGCGGGAAGGGTTTACGGGCACCTTGCGCCAGGTCGGTTTGACCGATGTCATCCAAATTGAATGTCTGCGGCGCAACTCCACCATTCTCGAAGTGCTGAGTCCGGGGATTCGTGGCGAAATTTTCATCGAAGTGGGGAGCATCGTCCACGCCACTGCCGGAGCGCTTTCCGGAGAGAAAGCGTTGTTTCGCCTGCTCGCCATCAGCAACGGTCAATTCCGAGTGCAACCGTTTCACAATCCGCCGCAGCATACCATCCAAGGCTCCTGGGAGTACCTGCTGATGGAGGCCGCCCGGATGCGCGATGAAACCACCTCTTTTGAAGATGACCGGGACAACACCGTGTTGATCCGAAAGCGCCAGGACGACAAGCCCGCGAGTCCTTCTGCCACCCAGAAAATATCTTCCGCGCGAAGCGAAACCGCGCCCAAGAAGGCTGATGGCGATCAGGTCATTGCCGCCACGCACGATGGCAAATGGCATCCCGTGGAAGGCAAAAAGAAAAGTTGAGCTACTCGTTCAGCCCGAAGTGAGAGGGTGGACGAATGTCACCAAGCACGCCTTCGATCGTCGGCCCCAATCTCAGCGTCTCCTCAGCCGCCGTCTGAACTGGACCAGACTCCAATCCGTGAGCCGCCAGGTAGTCAAAGTTCCCTTGTCGGCACAGCTCGCGCAGCAATTCACGCCGGGCCGGCGAACTGGGAACGGCCTGACCCGCACGGATCACTCCAACGTCCACCAGAATCCCGACGCGTTCCCGACGGCGCGGCAGCCAGCCATCGAACCAATCCCGCACGGGAGTGGAAAGTTGCGGTTCGGCCCCGGCGCAAAGCACCAGAAAGTCGGCCTTCACTCCGTCAGCCGCCGCCTGCCGGCTCATGAGCGCATCCGCCAAAAAATCGGTACGCCACCAGTGGAACTTCAGATTGACAGCCTCCCAAATTTGGCGCACCAGCACATCGCAAACCGCCAGTGCCTGCGTTCGTGCGTGGCGATCATCGTAAACCACCATTACATGACAGGTTTCCCCGCCCGCCGTCGCGACCCCCGGCTCCAGAGAATTATCGGTTACACTCATGGCTTTAGTCCCGCCTCCACACACGTCAACCTTGGGTTGATGCGTTGCACCAGATTTTAACTCAAGGTTGTCCCAATCAGATTGCGCGCAAATAAATTTTGAAGGATTTTTGCGCCCGACCCGACCGCGACTACGGAGATAACCGCCCGATTCGCCAACGACCATCCGGTTGCCGCCAATAACACAACCGATCATGCAAACGACTTGGACGTCCCTGCCAGAATTCAATCCGCTCGGGCCGCAACGCAAATCCGCCCCAAAAGGGTGGCAACGGAATTTCGTCGGGATACCGCTTCGCGACCTCCTCCCAGTGCCGCTCCAGTTCCGCGCGCGAGGCGACCTCGTGGCTCTGCGTCGAAGCCCACGCGCCCAACTGACTGCCGCGCGGGCGACTCTTGAAATACGCCTCGGATTCCTCATGCGACACCTGGCTCACCTTCCCGGCCACGCAGACCTGGCGTTCAAATTCCGGCCAATAAAATGTTAACGCGGCGTTGGGATTGGCCGCCAACTCGGTGCCCTTGCGACTGGTATAATTTGTGAAGAAAATGAACCCGCGCTCATCCATCCCCTTGAGCAACACCGTGCGGCTCGATGGAAGCCCCTCCGCACTTACGGTCGCCAGCGTCATCGCGTTCACATCCGCGCCCGAGCGCCCCAGAATGGCCTGGCCGAGTTTGTACAGCGCAATCCCGATGCGTCGCCACCGCGATTTTCCCTGCGCACCAATTGCGTCTTCCAACCAGAAAGAAAACTGCCGCAACGGATCGGGATCTAATTGGGATTCATCCAAGGTCAACACCTTGTACTCACGACGGATATCAGCAATCGCCATAGCAATGTTGCAGCGTAGCGCGACCTTTCCTCCGTGCCAACCCTGAACCCGCCAGTGAATCACGTCCTTCCATTTCAAATCACTTCGCCCTTCGGTCTCGAAGCGCACTTGTTAAGACGGGGAGATTTCATATTCTTTGCAGGTAGCGGAGTATTCATGAATTCGATTCCTAATTCGCCGGAGCAACGGCATCTGGTTTCCTTTATCAACGTCAAATTGGTGCTGCTGGGTTGTGAGCCAATCCAGACTCCCGAGCTGGCAAACCATACCGATATTGTGTCGGCATTCGCGGCTCAGTACCAGGAAAAAGATCGGTTGTTGGGTCAATACCTCTGCCCTGCCGACCAGCGCATTCAGAGTTTTCTGGACAGTTATCTGCAAGGCGCGCCAGCGGGGCGACTGCCCATCCGCACGTTCACGTTGGATCGTCCGGGACTGGCGCGCATTTTATCGTTGCCGGTGGATCGTGACGAATTTACCTCGGAGTTGATCTCCTCCTACCGCGTGAAACAGGGCGTGCTGCATAATCCCAAACACGACCGACGCACAACAGCGGGAGTTTTTCATGTCGCCGAAGGTGGCTTGCCAATTCCAGATGACAAATTGAGCGTGCCGAAATCCGTCTTCGCCAAAATGCTGGAGCTGGCCTGGCAACCGCCCAGAGCGTTGTTGCAACTGCCCTTCACCGCCACGCAACCGAAACCTGCCGAGTGTTTTGTATCCTTGCTGTTACGGCCGCTGGTTTGCCCCGCCGTTCCCCGGATCACGAGTGAGAAGACTTTGGAAGTGCGCTTTTTCGCGCCCGGCGGAATGGTCAGTAACCTCGATTTTGTGGAGAGCATTTTTGGGAATGGCGGCGATCCGCTGCTGCCCGAGAATGACGCGGGGCTGGACACTGAACATTGGACCGGCCACACCGGCTGCGTGATTCTCGCACCGCACCTGACGCAATTGACCAAACGCGCAGTGGGGCTGCCGCATTGGGATCAGGCGACGGAACGCCAACGGCGCGACGGCATGTGCTGGCGCAACGAGAACGAGCGCTATAACAACGGAGAAGCCTTCAAGCTGACCTGCCGCGATGAGCGGGGCGTCATCGTCACCATCATTGCCGACAATTACTTCGGCTATTGTAAAAAGGAAATCAAAACCCAGATCAGCTACGCGGCGAACCTGTTCGGCGGCTGCGAGGAAGAACACGCCGGGGGCGCGGTGACGTTTGCGGCCTACAACCTGGGCGAAAAATTTAGTGGCGATCTCCACGTTCGTCCGCTGGGACATAACATCGAGGAGGTATTCCAACTTTACGCCGAACTCATGGACATCCAACCCGAGGGTTATGGCATCGACAAACAGTTTCCGAACATCGTGTATGTACCGCAGAACGCCGAGTTCGATCTCCTGGCGCAAAAAGTTTCGTGGAGAAACCAGACCGGCGAACACGCAATCAAACTGCTCGCGCGGCAAACCTACGTGCGGCCCTCGGGTTACAAGGTGCGCATGGAAAAACCCGCGGATCCGGGGCGCCCCTGGCGATTGGTGGGCATCACCGCCGAGGGGGTCTTTTGTCACAAACCCTGCACCGTGTCCGGCGGCGGCAAATCCGAAATTTCCAAACCCATTACCGACGCCGTGCTGACCGGACCGGTGTTTGTGGCGGATTTGAAATCGGACATGGACAAGGTGACGGAATTGATCGAGCGCGATTACTCGGATCGCTTCAAAGACAAATGCCGGAACGATCGGCGGAAAATTCTTTCGGGCGAACGCTCACTCGGATCAGTCATCAAGTTATTGACTCAGGATCAACGCGATTTCACGCCGGCATACAATGCCTGGCTCGAAAGCATCCCGCGCTATATCAAGGAATTGGTGTTTGTCATCAAGCGCTACTATCAGCCCGCCTGGGGCGAGCATTGGCGGGAACACTTCAGCGTGGACATCATCAACGGTACCCCCGGCAACGAACTGAAGTGCGATAATCATCATCTGGTCACCATCCATTTGCGTGTGGGGTTTGATGATGACGGCGCGTGGCGCACGTTTGGCCTGCGCAAAGATTACTATCCCGCCGTCAAAATCCAGGTCGAGGACGATATCACCGCCTCCGTCGTGGTGCCGCGGGCGCAACTGGCCGGCCTGCCCGAGCCATCGGGATCGGCGGCGGTCAAGTTCGTCGGCAATTGTGAGCAGCGGCTTTTTCAGCGTCCCGATGACGCCATCCAACGCGGCTACGATAAGCAGGCCGAAAAGGATTTTGCGCAACCGGACAACTTCTTCTCAAATTACGAGCCGCTCCCAGGCACGTTGGCGCCCGCCCTGATCGAGGATAGTGTCAGCTTCTCGGAATACACCGAGCCGATGCAACGCGTCATCAGTGAAGTGGCGAATGAACGCACTGGCTACTTCGTCTCGACGGCTCATCCGCGGTTGGTGAATGGTCGGCCGAGCAAAAACCCCCGTTATCTACAGGCGCGGCCCGATTTGCAATCGCCGGAAGCCGTCTATCTGGCGGCGGTCGGGATACGATTGCGCCGGCGACTACCACTCTCCCAACCCGTTTACAAGCCGGTCGAAGCCGTGCTGCCCGGTCGCCGAAACAATCCGCCGGATGGAAACGTCCGTCCCCTGGCCGTTTACAATCCCATCCACTACTTTGAACCGCCGGAGCTGTTCATGGAATTCATCTGCAGCATCACGGGCAAATCTCCATCCACCACCGGCGCCGGCTCGGAAGGTGCGTTGACCAAAGGACCATTCAACGCCCTGCCGCCGATCATGGATCTAAACAACGCGCTGGTGTCGTTTCTGTTGACTGGTACACACGGATTCGTGACCGCCGCGGGCTACGTCGGCCCCCAATTCCGCGTGGATCACGACATCAGTTTGATCGTGCCCGAGGTCTGGTGTCACCTGACGCCGGAGGAACGGGAGCCGGAATTTCTCATCGCGCACGGCTATCTCGACAAATGCGAGGACTTCGAATACAAGGGTAAGCCGGTGCTCGCGAGCCGGCTGGGATACCGCATCAACATTCGTTTCGTGCATTACTTCTTTGGCCGCGTGTTTAATCATCCGCACACCATTTTCACCGAGGCCATGTTGAAGCCGGAATTGCAAGACATGGACGTGTTTGCGGACGGCATGGATAACATTGTCGCCGCCCATGCGCGCATCGCCGGGATGTACTTCAACGACGGCTCGATCGCGCAAGCGTGCCCGCCGTTGAACGCGCTGTTGCACATCATGCGCGACGGGCAATGGGAAGGGAAACGGCTCGAACACCCGAACGTGCGGAAACTGTTCACGCGCGACCACCTGCTCGCCAGTGATTGGTATGCGGAACGACTCAAAGCCAAACAAGCGGTGGATCGCCAATTGTTGCAGCGGCACGAGGCGTATCTCAGCCAGTTTCTGCAACGCCCGGATTATACCGACGAAGCCCGACGTTTAGGCATCCACGAACGCCGGGAAAAAGTTCAAGCGCGATTACGGGCACTCGAAGCTCCGGACGATTGGAAAAAGTTGACCGGCACCCTAGGCGCCGAGCCGATCGCGCATTATCTTGGCGGCCAAGCGGCGACCGCGCCGCGACAAGGAGGATGAGTATGAACACAATCACTGGCCGGGGCGGCCTGCCCATGGTGCAAATTCAAACGCCGTGGAGTACCGCTGAAATTTATCTGCAAGGCGCCTGCGTTACCCACTTTCAATTACACGGGGAATCGCCCCTGTTGTTCTTAAGCGAGCAAAGCCGTTTTGAGAAAGGCGCGGCGATTCGCGGCGGGATTCCCATCATCTTTCCGTGGTTCGGCAAACCGCCCGGACGCGCCACGCAGCACGGCTTTGCGCGGTTGCGCGCGTGGGAACTGGTGGAGTTAAACCGGGCCGGCGATGGCAGCGTAACCGTCCATTTAACCCTGCCCACCACGGCGGAACTCCTATCCATTCCACTCGACTACTACGTCACCGTCGGTAAAACGCTGACCGTCGAGCTGGTCACGCGGAATTATTCCAACGACGTTTTTGCCTTCGACAACTGCCTGCACACGTACTTTGCGGTTGGCGATATCAGCCGCATCAACGTAACCGGTTTGCGCGGCGAGGAATATCTGGACGCCGCGGAAAAATTCCAACGCAAGCAAGAGCAAGCGGAAGCGATCCGCTTTGATCGCGAAGTGGATCGTCTCTACGTCAACACCACGCGCCCGGTGGAAATTCATGATCCCGTCTGGCAACGCCTTATCCGCATTGAGAAAGCAGGCTCAGCGTCCACAGTGGTTTGGAATCCTTGGATCGCCAAAGCCCAGGCGATGGCGGATTTCGGCGATGAGGAATATCAGCGCATGGTTTGCGTGGAATCCGGCAACGCGGCGCAAAACGGAATCCAACTGGCGGTTGGCCAGGAGGCGCGATTAAAGGCAACCTACAGCCAAATGAAATTGACGCCTCAAGGTTAAGTCGTCGTGGGATGGGAAGACGCCGGCGCTTTCAAACTGGAAAAATTGCCGTCTTCACAACACGCCACAAATCCCTCGGTGACCGTTTTCAATTTTTCCCAGCGCGCCCGAATGGCCAGGGCCTCTTTCTGGGTGATTTGATTGTCGGCGGCGGCAAGCGCGATCACCGCCAGCAGATCGGCAAACTCCTGCACAATCTCATTGGTGGCGGGGATCAGGTAATCCGGGTGCGGCAAGGTTAATTTGGGATTGCGAATGAAGAACCCTCCGGCGCGCTCACAAATCCACTGCACCAGACGAGCGTCCTTGGTGCTTTGCAGCAATTGTTCCAACCGATCCAGCGGATTCACCGCGCCGCTGCCATCCCCGGCGTTTGGCTCGGCCCATTTGTAGATCATGGAAAGTGACAGATTCAGATCCGCGGCCACTTGTTTCGCTCCACTTTGCTGGATGACCTCGCGCAAAAGTTCATGTGATTGCATGGCGTCACGATGGGAAACTGGCGGCTAAAATTCAACCTCGAAGGACGAGGCATTATCATCTTTACATCCCCCGCGCCAATGCCGAAAGTGAGCGCGTGTTAGCTTCACAGCATACTCTGAGACCGCAACACGAAGCAGCGGTCCATAGTCCCGAAACCCCGGATTGGCCTGAGCTTGAAGTTGCGCTCCAACGTTCGCAACAATACCTGCTCAGTTTGCAAAAACCGGAAGGTTATTGGGTGGGCGAACTGATTGTGGACAGCACGCTGGTTGCCGACACGCTGGCCTATCATTATTGGAACGGCAAGGTGGACCCGGAATGGCAACGGAAAGCGGTCAATCACCTGTTGAGCCGACAACTTCCCGAGGGCGGTTGGAACATCTATTACGGCGGACCGGCGGAGGTCAACGCCACCATCAAAGCCTATCTCGCCCTCAAACTCGCGGGGGTTCCGGTAACGGATCCGCGCATGCTCAAAGCGCGCGAAATCGCCAAAAATCTCGGCGGCGTTCCGCGCATGAACACCTTCTCCAAATTATATCTCGCGCTGCTGGGACTTTATCCGTGGAAATATGTGCCCACGATCCCTTGCGAGGTGTTGCTCATCGGCAAATGGTTTCACGTCAATTTTTGGGAGATGAGTAATTGGTCGCGCGCCATGCTCGTGCCCCTGGCCATCATCAACCATTTCAAACCGACGCGAATTCCGAAAAAGCACGTCAACCTCGACGAGCTGTACCCGCAGGGATTTCACGAACGGGATCTGGCCTTGCCACCGGACCCGGATCGCATCTCGTGGCGCAACTTTTTCCTTTGGTTGGATCGGCTGCATAAATTCGCCGAGAAATTTGCCGAGTATGGCATCCACCCCTTCCGCCGGCGGGCGTTGAAGAAATGTGAAAACTGGATGCTGGAACGCTTTGAAGGCAGTGACGGACTGGCGGCGATCTTTCCGGCCATGCTCAACGCGGTGATCGCGCTCAAGGCTTTGGGTTATCCCGAGGATCATCCACAATTGCTCCGCGCGGAAAAGGAATTCAAACGGCTCGAACACGAAACGGAGGACGACATCCGGATTGAGCCATGCTTGTCGCCAGTGTGGGATACCGCCATCGTCGCCATCTGCCTGCGCCAATCAGGTCTGCCTGCCGATGATCCACGCCTCAAGCAAGCGGCCGAATGGCTCATGGGAAAAGAAATTCGGCGGCGGGGCGATTGGATTCATAAAAATCCCGTGGACGTCGAACCTAGCGGCTGGGTCTTCGAATATAACAACGAATGGAACCCGGACGTTGACGACACCGCGATGGTGCTGCTGGCGCTCCGGCAAATTGCCACCGACCACCCGGCCCGGCGCGAGGAATGTTTCGCCCGCGGCATGAAATGGATGATGACCTTCCAATGCAAAGACGGGGGTTGGGCGGCCTTCGACAAGGATTGCACCAAGAATATTCTGGAAAAAGTTCCGTTCGCCGACCACAACGCCATGTTGGATCCGGAATGCGCCGACATCACGGCGCGCATCTTGGAATTGCTCGGTTACGAAGGTTGGGACGTGAACCATCCGCAAATCGTGGCGGCATTGAACTACATCCGCACACAGCAGGAGGAAGACGGTTCCTGGTACGGACGTTGGGGAGTGAATTATATTTACGGCACGTGGCAAGTGTTGCGCGGCATGCGGGCGCTCAAGCTCGATATGAGTGAACCCTGGCTGCAAAAAGCGCGGCATTGGCTTGAAAGCGTGCAACATCCTGACGGCGGCTGGGGCGAACGCTGCAACACGTACGACGATCCAGTGTTCAAAGGCCAGGGGCCGAGCACGGCTTCCCAAACCGCCTGGGCCGTAATGGGGCTTTGCGCGTTTGGCGATCCCGATCTGCCGAGTCTGCGTTGCGGCATCGAGTATCTGGTCCGCACGCAAAACGAAGACGGCTCCTGGGATGAGGAGGAAGTTACAGGCACCGGTTTTCCCAAGGTTTTCTATCTCAAGTACGACATGTACCGCAATTCCTGGCCGCTGCTGGCGCTGGCGACCTATCGGAAACTGCTCACGGATTCGCCCGACAACCGGATCATCAAATTAAACGGGCACGTGGCGACTTGACGTGGTAAAGTCGCTACGACTTGAGACGACATCGCTTCATTCTCCTGGCGTGGTTCGCGTTTGCCGCCTTTGTGTTGCTGTTGCTTTGGCAGGCTAATCATCGCGCCAACGTGCAATTTCAGGGAAAGACAGTTCGGGAATGGGCACGCGGACTGTACCTGGGGGCCACCGCTCAACAAACCAACGAAGCCACCATCGCCTTTCAAACGATGGGCGCGGCGACCGTTCCAGAGTTACGCGCGTTGCTGCTCAGGCAAGACCCGCCCTACAAAAAGCTGCTGTTGAAATATATCCGGTATTTCCCGCCACCGGTTCGCAGTTACCTGTTTCCCAAAATCCGCTTGGACGCGGCCGAATACCGTGTTGGCGCCATTCGCGCCCTGGGAATTTTGGGGACGAATGCCGCTCCCGTCCTGCCGGATTTCATGCGAATCCTAACCACCCCTGATTCACCGGAGTGTTGGGTCGTCGCGCAAAATATTTCAGCGCTGGGCTCGGAAGCCATTACCAGCTTGATCCCGCTGGCCACCAATACGGAGGTCCGCACGCGCCACGCTTCGGTCTATGCCCTCGGCCAGGCCAAATCCAATGCGCTGCCGGCAGTGACCGTTCTCATCATGGCTTCCACGGACACCAACGAAACCGTGCGCGCGTCCGCATTTTATTCACTCAGTCAGATCGGTTCAGCCGCTGTGCCGATAGTTGTGGACCTGGCGGTTACCAACTCTGATCCCCAACTGCGAAGTGCCGCGTTCAACTCGCTGGCGATCCTCCGGCCTCCGCCCGGCAGTGTGATGACTTCCAGTCTGGCAGCGTCCACCAATTCCACCAGCATCCGGCGCATGGCCTATCAGTCACTATGGTTTGCGCGGCAAACCAATGCCCACGCGCTAAAGCTTCTTACTGCTGGATTAACCGACGAGGACGAATCGGTCCGCAAGATCGTGCAACACATCCTCACCCGGATCGCCGCTTCCAACGCCATCGCGCCTCAGCCGCAATGAATCTCAACTCGACACTCACCCGCCCTCCCTCGACCATGGCGATATGAGTTGGCTCTATCGCAACCTGATCCGCCCCAGCCTTTTTGCGCACGACGCGGAAGCCATTCATGAGTTTACGCTGCAAACTTTGGGTTGGGTCAGTCGCCACGAATTCGTTTGTGATTCCCTGGAATCACTACTCGGCGCTCCACAATTGCCGGTGAATTTGTGGGGCTTGCAATTTCCCAATCCCATCGGACTCGCCGCCGGAATGGATAAACTTGGAGAAGCGCTTCCCGCGTGGCAGGCGCTGGGATTTGGCTTCACGGAAATCGGCGCCACCACCTGGCATCCGCAGCCCGGCAATCCGCGCCCTCGAGTCTTCCGCGCCATCGCCGAGAACGCCATTGTCAATCGTATGGGCTTTAATAATCCTGGAGCGGAAGCGCTGGCCGAAACTCTGCACGATTGGCGTTCGCGTGGTCGCTGGCCCAAACATCCCGTTGGTATCAACCTCGGTAAATCAAAAATCACACCGCTTACGGATGCGGCGTCAGATTACGCAAAATCCTTCAAAGTTCTTCGAGATCTGGCTGACTTTTTCGTCGTCAACGTCAGCTCGCCCAACACGCCGAATTTACGTCAGCTTCAAGACCAGTCGGCGCTCACGGAAATTCTTGCCGCCCTGGAACAAGAACAAATCGGAACCGCCGCCGCTTCAGCGCGCAAACCCATCCTGATCAAGGTCGCTCCAGATTTGAGCTTTGAAGCACTCGATGAAATTCTGCAACTCACCGGCACCGTTTCAGGAATTATTGCCACCAATACCACCATCACCCGACCCGACTCGATGCATCCAGCTTCCCAGAGGGTTTATCGCGAAACGGGCGGCTTGAGCGGGCGACCACTCCGCCAGCGCAGCACGGAGATCATCCGACATTTATTTCGGCAATCTCGAGGGCAACTCCCGATCATTGGGGTCGGCGGAATTTTCTCCGCCGATGACGCCTGGGAGAAAATTACCGCCGGCGCGAGCCTGCTCCAAATTTTCACGGGTCTGGTTTATGAAGGTCCGGGACTGGTGAAAGCATTGATCGTCGGCCTGCGCGAACACATGAATCAACATGGCCTCACCGACCTGCGCGATGCCGTCGGCCGACAAGCGGCAGTTGCCCACGCATGAGTACATAAAAAACGGAGCGGGCGTCACCCAGCTCCGTTGTGCAAATCAAAAACCAATTATGCCTTCAAAACCTGATTCGGGGCGGTCGGAATTCCGTGCATTGCATTGCGCGTATCCACGATGACCGGCGCCCAGTCCGCCAGCTCACGATAATTTACTTCGGCATGATTGGTCGCGATCAGAACCAAATCGTAGCGAGCAATGGTTTCCTGATTCCACGCAACCGATTTCGTCCCCGCCCAATGCGGGTGTTCCCGCGTCGGCCGAATCACCGGCACATACGGATCGTAATACGCCACCGTTGCTCCTCGTGCTTTCAACTTTTCCATTAACACATAACTCGGCGATTCCCGCTCATCATCCACATTCGGTTTGTAAGCCAAGCCCAGCACCAAAATTTTGCTGCCGTTAATGGATTTCTGTTGTTCATTGAGCGCGTCGGCCACGCGATGCACCACGTACTCCGGCATCGCCGTGTTCACTTCTCCCGCCAACTCGATGAACCGGGTCGCCTGCCCATATTCCCGCGCCTTCCACGTCAGATAAAACGGGTCAATCGGAATGCAATGCCCTCCCAGTCCCGGTCCCGGATAAAACGCCATGAACCCAAACGGCTTCGTCTTCGCCGCCCCAATCACTTCCCACACGTCGATCCCCATCGCCTCATACACCATCTTCAACTCGTTCACCAACGCAATGTTCACACTCCGAAAGATGTTCTCCAACAGCTTCGTCGCCTCCGCCGCCCGGCACGATGACACCGGCACCAACGTCCGAATCGCCTTCCCATACAACGCCTGGGCGCGGGCCAGACACGCCGGCGTCAAGCCTCCCACCACTTTCGGAATGTTGGCCACCTGACTGTCCGGGTTGCTCGGGTCTTCGCGTTCCGGCGAGAAGGCCAGATGAAAATCCTTCCCCGCGACCAGGCCTGAACCGATCTCCAAGACTTCCCGTAAATCCGTGTCGGTGGTGCCGGGATACGTGGTGGATTCCAGTACGACCAGTGCGCCCTTTTGCAGGTGCCGGGCGATGGCCTTGCCGGTGTTGACGATGTACGAGATGTCCGGCTCGCGATTCTTGTTCAGCGGCGTCGGCACACAAATGATGACCGCTTCGACTTCACGGATGCGCCCGAAATCCGTCGTGGCCGAAAAACTGCCATTTTTAACGACCGCGGCAATGGATTCAGCACTGATATGCTTGATGTAACTTTTCCTTTGATTCAGAGCGTCCACCTTGCCGGTATCCACATCGAATCCCAACACCGACACACCAGAACGCGCGAACTGCAGCGACAGCGGCAGCCCGACATAACCCAAACCGACAATGCCAATTTTCATTTAGTATTATTTTGTTATTTTTGAATCGATCGAACTTACCGAACTGATAATTAGTTGTGCATTATCAACAGATGATTGCGAACTCATTCCGAAACCAAATGCGGTCCTCAATGATTTGCTCACTCAGTCCAGTACCCGCAACTTAACCAACAGTCTCCTAAAACGACGCGGGAAACGTTCCGGAGGCAAAAGACTAGCTATCTTTCGAATCGAATACACTGCCATACCGCTCATTACCATTACCCCGATTATGGTTGCCACCAATTCCCCCAAGAAATAGAACGCCACGCTCACGACAAGCGCCAGCGTCAAGTAGCTGCTGATAAGTTGCCAAGACGCTCGACTCCAAATAAAACCAGTCAGTTTACGACTAATAGCATAGACTGCGATTATATAGAGCACATACATGGCAACAAACGCCATCCCCACCCCGTTAACCCCCCAATGTCCAACCGCAAACCATACCATCGCCAAATAGGTCGCGCTGGAACCCAGCTCACTTAAAAAAAATACGCTTTTCGCGTTTTTGGCCAACATGATGAACCCCATCGGCCAAGCAATGACCCGCAGCAGAATCCCCAAGCTGATCCAACGCAACACGTCCACCGCCGGGAGGAATTTAGCCGACTGCAAAATCTGAATCGCCCAAGGTGCAAAGGTCAACGTCGCCACCATGCCGGGACCGGCTAAAAGAATTCCAATCTCGGTCTGCTCATTAACCAACTGATTACATTTGGCGTGATCACCAGCAATAGCAGTAAGCCGCGGGTAGAAATCAGTTCCCATCGCCTGCAACACAAACCCGGCAAAATAACCGCCCACCAACCAAGCAGCACCATACAGTCCGACCGCGTTTGCATCCATGCGGCGCATCAAAATAATATTAATGCAATAGTTAACCCCAACCACCATTAAACCGGTCGTTAGGAACACTGCCCCCAGCTTAAATAACTCACCAGTTTCATTAAAAAAATCCGCCACGCGCATTTTTACAGAAACAACCTTAACCCGTCGGGCGAAGAGCCAAGAAGTCAGCACGCTAAACCCGGCGACAGAAACCAAGGCCCAAGCAATCCCACGTTCGCGGAAAAAATAGATGATCGGAATACAGACCAAGGTGCTGAAGATCGCTCCCAACACCTTATCCTTCGCCATGTCGGCAATACGCCGCACCCCCTGCAGCAAAGCGTTCTGCCCTTGCGAAATGATGTTGCACAGTACGGTCAGCGATAGGATCGCCACCATTGGTGCGTACCCGGCATCGCCAAATGAAAACAAGGCGACGCGGCGCGAAAACACAGCCAGCAAAATTGCTCCGACGACTCCCAAAACACGTGAAACTCGGCGCAAGGTGATAACCGTACGCGCAATACGTTGCTCATCCCCGCTTCCAGTAGTTTCGGCAATTTGGCGAACGCCACTGCCATTCATCCCCATTCCCGCAATCGTTTGAGACAATTCCACTATGGAATTACAAATTCCCCATAGACCATAACCTCCGGTCCCCAACAAGAGCGCGATTGCTTTTGCCCGCACCATGCCCAGCACGAGCGTCACCGCCGAGGAGCCGCCGATCACCGCAGAAGATTTCAGGATCTGCCCATAGGACTTGGGGTTGGTTGAAGCTGATTCCATGTGAGTCGCAAAATCAACAGCGACGTTCAAGCTGAGTCCCTGACAACGGAAATTACTTCATCGACTTGGCTGGAAGTCAGGTGTGGTCCGATTGGTAAACTCAAAATCGTGCGACTCATTTCTTCTGCGATGGGAAAATCGCCCACTCTACCTCCTAAATCGGCATACGCTTCAGCCAAGTGAGCGGGGATTGGGTAATGGATCAAGGTGCCTATTCCTCGGTCCTGTAGTTTTTGCTGCAAACGGTCCCGCTCCGCGTGCCGGATGACAAATAGATGCCAAACCGGTTCGGCCCAAGAAGGTACAAAAGGCAAAGTTAACGACTGAACCTCGGCCAACTCAGAAAGATAACGCGCCGCGATTGATTGTCGCCGAACGTTCCACTCTTTCAGTCGTTGCAACTTTACCCTTAGAAAGGCAGCCTGAAGTTCATCTACGCGTGAATTGAACCCCTTAACCTCGTGAAAATATTTACGCTTCGAACCATAGTTTCGTAGCGTACGAACAGTTTCGGCAAGTTTTTCGTCGTTGGTGGTTACTGCACCGGCGTCACTAAACGCACCTAGATTTTTTCCAGGATAAAAACTGTGGGCAGCGGCATTCCCAAGCCCTCCCGTGGAGCGCCCGTAATAATGAGCTCCGTGAGCTTGCGCGCTGTCCTCGATTACGACCAAATCGTGATCGGCGGCAACCGCCATAATCGAACGCATATCAGCAGGCTGGCCGTAAAGATGCACCGGCAAAATCGCTTTGGTGCGCGAAGTAATCACACGCTTAATTTTTGCAGGGTCCAGATTATAGGTCTTTACATCAGGTTCGACACCAATGGGAGTAGCTCCGGCATAAGAGACAGCCAACCAAGTAGCGATGAAAGTATTGGTCGGAACAATGACTTCGTCTCCCTCTCCTATGCCATAAGCTCGCAAAATCAGGTGCAAAGCATCCAAGCCATTCGCCACAGCTACGCAATATTTTACGCCGCAAAAGTCAGCAAACTCCGACTCGAAAGTCGTCAATTCTCCTCCGAGCAAATAATGACCGGAATCCATGACACGGTGGTAAGCCGCATCAAACTCCGATTGCAACTCCTCGTAGGCAGGTTTTAACTCTAGAAAAGGAACGCTCATGATTTTCTCTTGCGTGCGGCGTCTAAAAAGCATTGATAATCGCGATAATAGTCGGCCTCATCGTAGTAATTTGACGCCAGCACCATGCAGACGGAGCCAGAAGAGAAGTTGTCCAACTCGCGCCAAATCATTGGGCAGACGTACAATCCGGTATAAGAACGATTCAAATGAATGCGCCGCTTTTTCTCCAATCCATCATCAAGAACGACATCAAAACTTCCCGACATCGCTATGATTAGCTGATGCAGCTCTTTGTGCGCATGCCCGCCTCGCTCCGCTCCACCTGGCACATCATATAAATAATAGACTCGGCGGATTTCGAACGGGATATGGCGTTCACCTTCAATAAACGTCAAATTACCGCGCGGATCACTAATTTTAGGAAGATCTACCAAGCGACACTCTGTTAACCTCATCGTACCACCTAAAAATTTCCATCATCGGCGACTCAGGAATGAGTCGGCCGGATTTCTTCTTCTCCAACTTGTTCGTAAAATTGACCGCAGGAGCAACTCAAACGCTCCGATGTGGCCTTGATTAGACGCGTCCCACATTTACAAATCCAACCAACAAGCCGGGCTGGATTGCCATAAACCATTGCGAAATCAGGCACACTCCGCGTGACAACCGCTCCGGCTCCAACCATGGCATAACGGCCAATGGACAATCCCGGCAATGTGGTAGAATTTGCGCCTAAACTACAACCTTGTCGTAACAAAGTATCAAGAAACTCCATCGGATACTGTTTGCTGCGAGGTCTTTTATCATTAGTGAAACAGGCGTTAGGCCCCAAGAATACATCGTCTTCTATCGTTATACCATCCCATAACGAAATTCCGGTTTTAATCGTAACGCGATTCCCCACTACGACCTTGTTTTCAATAAAGGTGTGATCACAAATATTGCAATCCGTTCCAATTCTGGCCCCGGACAAAATATGAACGAAAGCCCAGACTCGCGTACCAGTGCCAACAGTGGCACCATGTTCGACAATGGCTGACGGATGACAAAACCAATCTCGCGCCTCCGCACGCATCACACTCGATAACCACGGTGGTGGCGCAAGCTCCATGTCAGTCCGTTGGCCGACTCCATCGTTCGATATCTCCTCCATATTTTAATCAACGATCACGAAGCAAAATGGCGCGCTTTGCCCATTTCGTCCAGTTATTACACGCTGTTACGATTGTCGCGAATAATCAGGCGAGCAACTCCGGCACCGACACCACCAGTTGAGGCTTCAAGTGCAGGTAACGGGTCGAAACGCGTTTCATTTCAATATCTTTAAAGACTTTCTCCACTTGGTCGGACGTCAGCCCCACCACCGGCGCAACCTGTGCAACCGGCACCCCGTGGTTTTTGGCGTAGAGACACAAATCCATTTTTTCGTAGGGCAAGGAAAAGTAGAATTCGTCCTGCCCCTGTTCCAGGCTGTAAGTATCCGTGGTCGGCGCCCGCCGACAGTTTTTCTCGGGCACTCCGAGATATTCAGCAAGCTGATACACCTGCGTTTTGTAGAGGTGAGCGATGGGTTTGAAATCAGCTGCCCCATCACCTAGTTTCACGAAAAAGCCTTGATCATATTCCAGCCGATTGGGGGTTCCAGCCACCGCATAATTCAACCGATCGGCGTAGTAATACTCCATCATTTTTCGCACCCGTTGTTTAAAGTTGGTGGCAGCCAAAACTCCCAGATAGGCCTCCAACGACAGCTTGGCTTTGAGCGTTTTTCCGTCGGGTGATTGCGCCACCACGCTAAAATAGTTAAAGCCTTGATTGGTCAGGATGTTTTCCAACACAATCTTGCTCTTCCATCCCGGCCCATATTCAGGAATCACCATCTGAAAGGCTCGTTCCTGGCGTGAATAACATCCCACGGCCTCAAGGATTTTAGTGATGTCCTCGATAGCCGAATCGAAACCAAAATGGTTCGAGATGGCCTGGCTGTAGCTCAGGGTGTCCTCAGATGAATGACGGTCCGGCATGTGAATGCCAAAAACCCGTTCTTTCCCCACCGCCCTGACGGCTAATGCAGCCGTGCATGAGCTATCAATCCCACCGGATAAGCCTAAAACCACGCCCCGGCGTTTGAAGCTGGTTAGCAATTCTCGTATCCCCCGAGTGATGATTTCCACCTGCTCGGCACAATTTATTTTTAATACATCTTTCGAAAAAGGCGTGGTCATAAAACTTTAATCTTTAAATATCAAGGAGTGGAAAGGCTGGTTGCTAATCCGTTCGCCGGTTGCCGGGCCTGCTCTCGAAGCACGGACTTCAGGATCTTTCCCGACTGGTTTTTGGGCAACGATTCGACGAATTGAATCCATTTCGGCAATTTGAACGATGGTAGCCGCCTCCCCAAATGATTTTTAATCGCTTCTTCAGTCAACTCAATCTGGTGGCGCACCACAAAAGCCTTGATCGCCTCGCCAAGGACCTCGTCGGGGACTCCAATAACGGCAACTTCCAGAACTTCGCGGATCTCCAAGAGTACGTCCTCGATTTCTTTCGCGCTAACGCGGTTGCCGCCAACCTTGATGATGTCTCGCGATCGGCCAGTGAGGAAGATATAACCGTCCTGGTCCTCGTAACCCAAATCGCCGGTGTAATAGTAACCATGGCGCAAAACTTCGGCGGTCGCCTCGGGAGCCTTCCAATAACCGATCATGATATTCGATCCGCGGGCCGCAATCTGCCCCGGAACCCCGGCAGGCAACCGACGCCCGGCTTCATCCAAGATGGCAACTTCCACGTTCGGAATCGCCCGTCCAATTGAACCCCATTTGTTGGGCAACATTTCCGGCTCAACGTAAGTGAGGCGAGGACTGGCCTCGGTGCTCCCATACATGATGTACAACCGGACCTTCGGAAATACCGCGACGAGTTCCTTTTGCAGCGCGGGCGCCATTCCGCCACCCGCTTGGGTGATAAAACGCAATTCGGGAAACCGGCGCTTCTTAAGATCGGTCTGTTTCAACAAAATCGAAAAAGTTGACGGAACACCAGCGAAGCCCGTCACTTCGTGTTCCTCCATGCTGTTCAAAACGGTGGTGGGAAAAGCGAACCGATTATCAATTACCAATGATCCGCCGCTGAGGAAATGACTGTAAAGCAACGAACGACCGTACACATAATAAAACGGCAGAACCACCATCATTCGATCCTCACTCCGCAAGGCCAGGTAGGCCGCGATGGACCGCATGTTACTCACCAGGTTTAGGTGAGACAGCATCACCCCTTTGGGTTGGCCGGTGGAGCCTGACGTATAAATCAATGAAGCCAGGTCCAGATCTATGCGCCGGACTCTCACGGGCGGAGCTGGCGGCGCTTGATAGATGGCAGCCAATGAATGCGCGGCGACGGTCTGGTTCGCTGGCATCGAAGGCAATTGATCGAGAATCAAGTCGTGTAAATCAGGTAATTCTCCAAGAAAACCACGCCACTGTTTGGCAAATCGGTTTGAGGTGATCAAGACACGCGCTTCACAATCCAGCAGCAATTGCTTTAGGCTGCCGGCGTCCAACTCCGCGTTCAACGCCACTTCTACCGCTCCAGCTTTCAGCGCGCCAAAATGGCTGGTGATGAAATCAAAGGAGTTGGAAAGCAGAATGGCGACTCGATCTCCGGGTTGCACGCCAAGACGAATTAGATAGGCAGCCATCTGATTCGCCTGCTGATCCAACTGACCGTAGGTTTTCCATTCACCATTAAACCAGACGGCCGGTTTATCCGGATAAGCTTGCGCCGCATGGGCTAAAAGGTCCGAGACTAACATGGCATTGCTCCCAACGGAACGGCTTCACGGCGCTGGTGCCGCACGACCTTCACATCATCATGAGCCGATAATTCAGCCCGAACTCTGAATCCAGTAACAAACTGCTTTTGCACCAAAAGTGTAGATAAAATTCCCGCCAAAGCCATGTCATCGGTTTCACCAACGGGCTTGCCCTGCTCCAGCTTCGTGGCGAGTTGACGCACGGCCAGCGGATTGAAAATTCCAGAAGCCCTCACGTGCGAATCGGACAATAACTCCCGTACGTAATCGGGCGTTGCCGCGTGAAAGAAACTGCGATGGATGGGCGCACGATATGGGCGTTTACGACGCTTCCAGATCGCTTCCGGTAAATACTGACTGGCCAATTGCCGCAGCAGATATTTTTCGGTCAAAGCCCGCAATTTCAGCCGGGCTGGCAGCCGGTTGCAAAACTCCATCACCCGAACGTCAAGAAACGGGTAGCGCCCTTCGACGGAATGGGCCATCGCCACCCGGTCTCCCTGCGCGGATAACAGGTAGGCGGAAAGGAATGTGGAAATTTCTAGATATTGCGCCTGTTCCAAGTCACCCCAATTTTCAAAACCAGCCGGGTAATCAATGAGCGGCGCCTCCCGTTTGCGGGCTTCAGTGACCAGTGCGGTAAAATCCTGAGAGAAGAAGCGCGCCGCGCGATGAGTGTTCCGCCAACGAATGTGGTGTGAAAAATCCGGAGCATTTGTTTTCGCCAGATCACTCCCAAAAAATGCGGCCAGATAAGAGCCGCCGGCACCCGCAAGATTAAGATCGGGATACAATCGCTTCAGCAAGGCCGAGCGCCATTTGGAGGTTGGTTGGCGCGCCCAAAACCTACGAATCTTCGCTTCTTTGAAAATATCGTAACCACCTAAAAATTCATCCGCCCCTTCACCAGTCAGCACCACCTTGAAACCACGCTCATGAACGAGCTTGGAAAGCAGAAACATCGGCACCGGTGAGGTGCGGAGAATCGGCACCTCCGTATGCCAGACCACGTCGGGCAGGGCATTGCCGATCTCGGCATGAGTCGCGCGTACCACATGATGTTGCGTACCGAGATAATCCGCCATTTCCAATTGAAACTGGCTTTCGTCAAACTTTTCGTCGTCGAACGCAATTGAAAAGGTATCGAGCTGGCTGATCCCTAATTTCCGCACCAACGCCGTAATCGTGGAAGAATCCAGCCCTCCGCTTAAATAAGCTCCGACAGCCACGTCGGCCCGCAGTCTTACGCGAACCGCATCGCGCAGCAGTTCGTGAAACTCTTCGACGTAATCCGCAACGGAGCGACGGCGGGCAGCCAGACGCACTGCGGTATCCTGGTCATATTCCGGCCGCCAAAAGGCCTGTTTTACAATTCGTCCATCCTGAACTTTAAGATAACAGCCTGGGGCTAGTTCAAAGATGTCGCGGAAACAAGTTCGCGGCGATAACGGACTCCAATAGGTGAAAATTTGATCCACGGACACCGGATCCATCTGCGCGTCAATTTGGGGATCAGCCAGGATGGCCTTGATTTCCGAGGCAAAAAGCAGGCGCTCCGGGGTGCAAGTATAAAACAGTGGCCGAATCCCGACGCGGTCGCGCGCCAGGAACAAGGAGCGATCGCGTTGATTCCAGATGGCGACGGCAAATTGACCGTTCAATTTGCGTAAACAGTCCGCCCCATATTCCTCGTAAAGGTGCAAAACGACTTCGGTATCACAATGCGTCGTAAAGCGATGGCCGTTGCGTTCAAGATCAGTGCGCAGTTCGAGGTGATTGAAAATCTCGCCGTTGAACACGATCCACAGATTTCCGTCCTCGTTGCCGATGGGCTGTTGACCACCCGCAAGATCCACAATGCTCAGGCGGGCATTGCCCAGGGCAACCTGGTCTCCCAGGAAAATGCCGAATTGGTCCGGCCCGCGGTGGCGCATCATGCCGAGCATCCGCCGCAAAGCCCGCTCACTCGGCGCCGCGCCTGCAGCTAAATTCAAAATTCCCGCAATGGCACACATCGAAGCCTCGGCGTCAACTCACGACTGCTTTCTACGAATATAGTCGGAAAGCTTTTGAACCGAATCAAAGTTGTCTGGCAAGATGTCTTCAGGCGGCACATTAATTTTAAAAGTGTTCCCTACAAAAGTGACCAGCTCCATCACTCCTATGGAATCAATGATTCCCGCTTCGAGCAGTGAGGTGTCATCGGCGTGAGTAAACCCCTCCCCGCTAAACAACATGTTTTCAGTGATAAACTTTTTGATCTGCGCTTTGAGATCTATTTCATCAGTGGCCATATTTTTCTATTGTTCGTTTCCGCTAAAATTCAAGGAACTCCAAAGCTTGCAATCGTAATGAGTCATTGCCAATTCAGGTTAGCTTGGGCCAGCCCTGTTTTTCCTCTGTATCAATCAGCTCGATATTCAAATTATTCCGGGCTAGAAAGAAGGCGATCTCCTTATTCTTAAAGGCCTCGCCGGGTTCTGGGGGCACCAAAAATTTGGCGCCTTTGGCTTCTAACACCGGCATTTCGATTCGCAAATCATCACAGCGAAAGCACAAATGATGCAAGCCGCCACCCCGACGCGCAAACAAAGATACTGAAGACTTTTCATCGGCTGGGGCTATCAATTTTATAGTGATCGAATTGTCCTTCGTCAGAAAAACAACTCGCACGCCTTGTCTGGAATTCAGCACAATGTCAGAATTTTGGACGTAGCCAAACATCTCCGACCATTGCTGGATCCCATCCTCCAGAGAGCGAACCACGATCCCGATGTGGTCAACAATCATCCCGCACTACTTTCATTCTTCTTCTGCATCCAGGCCTCATAGCCGATACCCTGCCAAGGCATGCCGCGATCGAAGCGTTTCATCCAAGGATACGGATTCCCTTTACCCAGAACCACGTAACGTCTCACATCCATCACAATTTTTGCTGGATTTCCAATTGCCAGGGAATAGTCGGGAACATTGCGGTTCAGGACTGCATCCGCACCAATCAGACAATTCTCGCCAACTTTGATACCCGGCAACAGGATGGCATGCACTCCGACCTGGCTGTAATTACCGATGTAACCGCCCCGCTCATCCGTGGAGGGCGGGCAAGGATCATTGGTCATCACCACATAGGGATACAGGAAAACAAAATCACCAATCACGCTATGTTGCGCAAGGTGAACATTACTGTGCAACCGGCAATAGTTGCCCATTTTTACGTCACCTTGAAGATCGGAGAGCGTGCCCACAGAACAGCCTTCCCCTATCGTTGTGCGTTCGCGGATTGTAACCCGGTGTCCAGATGAAAATCCTGCGCCGATGCGGCACGCAGCGTAAATAATGGAATGGCTGCGAATTATTGAATTCGCGCCAATGGTCGTTGGTGGATTTTGATATTCCTGGTTGGAGTAATAATCATTCAACGGCTCTCCCAATACCGTGTCATTACAAATAATGGAGTCATCCCCAATTTCCACTCCGTCATAAATCGTAGCGTTATCGCCGATTTTTACGTTTCGACCAATTTTTGCCCTACTGCTGACGAAAACATTACGGCCGTTAAATTTCATAAAATTAGAGCATCTCAGTTGGCATTCAGCGAGATTTGTAAAAGCCATCCGCTACTCCAGCACCTCTCTTACAACATTCAAGCTACCTCATTCCTGATGATAGCACTCTAGCCCGGCCAATCTGCACGCTGGAGTTTCAATAGGCTTCACCGCATAAGTAGGGAAAAGCTCCCACTTTGCAAGCAGATATTCGGATCGGGCTTAACCGAACACTTTGTGATTCACTTATGGCATGGGTAAGAGTTCCACTCGATAGAACCGTTGCGGCACGATTTCGAGAGGCGCCTCAGCAGAAGTTACGGAACCGAGTGCGCTGATGCGTCCACCCAAGTCCTGCCAGTTGGCAGCAGACAAGTCATCCGTGTATTGCAATTGATATTCCCGACCAGGAACTGATTCCCATGTGATGGTTACGAATGCTCCGTTACCATGAATCGCGGTGATCACTGGTGGAGGAGCGGTAACGGTCAATACGCCCGATAGAAAAACAAACGAGTAATTATTGTCACTACCGCCCGACACAGTTATCGGATATGATCCCGCCGGGCTGCTGGTTGTGGCGGCCGTCGTGGCAATGGGCAAGCTGTCCAAGACACCAACGTCTTCACCATTGACAAAGCCCGAATAGCTGATCGTCAACGCCGGATTCGCTTCTCCAAATCCACGGACCTGATCATCGGCCTTCACTGTCAATGGAGCTTTCCTCACCGTCAGTAGGCTCGCCGTCGCCGTCACGTTATAGTTCGGATTCGAGCCCAGCGTCACCGTGATCAGATACAGTCCAACCCCCGACCCTTCCGTCGCCGTCGTCGTCAGTGTGTAATCGAGCACCTCATTCCCCACCGCCCCCGTCACTACCGCGTCCAACACCGGGTTCGCCGTCCCGTAAACCTTGCTCTTCGCATTGGCCACCACCGTCAGTCCCTTCGCCGTGATGTCCGCGCTCAACCCCGGCGGCGTCAGCGTGTAGTTCCCCGCAGCCGCCCCCGTCAACGTGTAGCCCGTCGTCGTGATCGCAATCCCCGTCCCCACACTGGCGCTCGCAAACGTATACACCGGCGTGCCGCCCAACGTCACCACGTCCGGACTCACCACGCCGTTCAACGCCGCCGTCCCGCTCGCGCTCGCGCTCGCACTCCCGTCATACACCTTGTTCACCCCGCTCAAACCCACCACCGTCAAAGTCCGTGGCGTGATCTCCCCTCCCGCTACTGACATAAAGGTGTAGCTATAATTGTTGCCGCCATTCCCGTCGTTGACCAACCCCGATGGGATTAAGGTCCTTCCGGTCCCTACGTTCCGATTGTCGAAGGTCTGTGTAAACGTCGCCGTCTGTCCGTTGACCAGACTACCCGTAGTGATCGTCGGCGTTCCAGTCGAACCGGTTGTTCCGTCGTAAACCTTGCTGTCATTCACTGCAGTTACTGTCAGTGCCTGCTTTTCGATCGTCAGAGTGCCGGGGACGAAAACGACCAAGTACTTATCAGAAGTAAGGCCGGAAGCGGTGACCGCATATTCGCCAACCGGACTGGTAGAGGTTGCTGAAGTGGTCAACGTCAGAGCGCCATCCAACACACTCGGATCGTCACCGTCAATGAAGCCACTATAACTGGCGGTGAAACTTGGATTCGCTGCGCCGTAGGTCCGGTTGGCATTATTGGCAGTCACTGTCAACACCGGTCCCACCACGATGGTCATCTCATTGGTGGCGCTCAAGGATTGCTCATTTACCGCATCGGGATTGTAATCGGTAACCCGGACTTGAACCGGATAAGACGCTCCAGCTTGGTTGATGGTTGGGGTCCATTGAATCAACCCCTCCGAACTGACGGTCAATCCGGCCGGTCCGGAAACCAGGTCATAATTAAGCCCATTCGCTGGTTGATCGGAGTCTGTCGCCGTCACCAGGGTGCTCCACGGCATTAAAGCCACGATGTTCGTGGTTAAAGTTGTTTCAAATGTTGGCGCGCTGTTAACTTCTGAAACGACCACCGTAAAGCTGTTTGTGGCAAACAATGGCGACACCCCATTGTCCGTAACCACGGTGGTAAGGACATGAGTGCCGGGACCCTGGGCCTCGGTCGGAGTCCAGGTGATCACCCCATCGGCATCAATGGATGCACCTGCAGGCGGATCAAGCAAAGCGTAGGTGAGCCGCTTGGGCGCATTGGTAACGACTACCTCAAGAAGGTAGTAATCTGCATTGGGAAACCCGCCCGGCGACCCCCCGGTCCAAAGTGCGAGGCACGCATTTGTGAGTGTGCGATTCAAAGTCCCAATCGTTTCCCAGTTCGCATCATCAAAAGAATACAGCCCGGTAAAATCATCGGTGACGGGATCGCGATCCAAGCGCATGAAAAGATTGGTCACGGAACTTACACTCGCATGAGTCGCAAACGGATTGCCATTAAGCTCACTGACGATAGGAATAATTTCAGTTCCTCCATAGGTGTCGTTGTAAGCAAGACCAACATGCACCCAGTTGTCGTCATCCTGGTAGGCCGCCAAGTGAACTTGCTGGTAATTTTGGGTCGGCGCAAGCGACACATTTAGCTTCATGGAAACCCAATTGGACGACAAGGAGCGAAAGAGGCTGTTCCGCGTGTCATTTGCCGATTGCCATAAATCCCCCTCATCAACCGGAACCCGCAGTGAACCAGGATGGAGGGCCTGATCGTACGACACTACGGCGCCGACAACTTGTTCGGTATCCCGCGGCAAGCCATCGGGCGCCTTGGCGATAAAGCTCCACCCATCCGCCAGCAACGCTGCACGGCTGGCATAGGTAAAATTAATCAAATTTGTTGTAAGCGAACCGATATTTGCGGGATCTGATATTTCTGGATCGGTGGCGGTATTGGTTACAGTAAGCGTGGTCAACTCATTGATTACGCGATCGGCCTGCTCCGGCAAAACTAACGGACTCGTTAAAACCACTACCGTAAACTGATTGGTAGCGCTCAGACTGGTGGCATTTACCGCAGTAGGATTGACATCAGTAACTACTGTCGTGAATAGGTTGGTACTCGGCACCTGTCCAGCCGAGGGAGACCAAGTAATGATGCCAGCGGAATTGATGGAAGCATTCGCCGGTGCGGTTAGCAAGGCATAGCTGAGCGAATTGGCCGGAAGGTCAGCATCCGTGGCGGTATTAACGACTTGCACCAAAGCTTGACCAATCGAAATGCGATTTGCCAGGGAAGGTAGAATCGGAGTTTCATTCCATTCATCAACGGTTACCGTAAAACTGTTGGTGGCGCTGCGGGAGGGAAAACCGTTGTCAGTAACGATTACCTGAACCGTATAATTTAAGCCGCCGCAGGTCTCATCCGGAGTCCAGGTTAATATTCCGTCCGGGGTCATGTTCATTCCAGCAGGAACACCAGCCCCCAAACTAAAGGTCATGGCGTCGCCTTCGGGGTCCACCGCCGTATTGGTAATGGTGAGCAATTGCCCCTCCGCAATCACCACATCTGCATTGGCTGCAAGCACGGGCGGTAAATTAGTTGTGGAGGGTAAAGTCAGGACCACCTGCTGTGGGGTCGTCGTCATCACGGTGTCCCAATAGAGCATCGTGTTGTCTCCAACAGTCCGGGTCGTGTAATTCGTCGTACTGATTCCGTTCACGGTCAAATTTGAAATCACTCCGACCCCGCCCAGCGACACTGCTAGCGTCACGGTGTCGTTCGTACCGATTGCACTTTCGAAGCTCCGCATACGTGACGCTGCAATCGGTAGGCGATAGCAATCAAAGCGAATCTCCCCTACCGTCTCCTGGTAGTCCGAAATTACCGTCCGGTCTCGCTGATAGATATACTTTGTAACCGCACCGATCGAGGAAACCCAGATGTCCTTACCGACTGAATATGCCACCGCTCCATCGTCGTTGTCGTAACCGTGGAAGACCAAGTTGGCCCATTTACCCTGCGCAATTGCCGCATCCACCACGGTCTTTAAGTCAGCCGGGTTGTCCGGTGCGGCGGCGTTGTAATCATGCGGATCGTGTTCATGCGAATTGAAACTCTTCAACTCCATGAAATCAGACGGCGTCGGATCCTCCAATTGATTGATATTATAGCCTCGAATTGCAAGGAAGTATTCACCGGCCCGCCCTCGCATGTCTCCGTTGGCTATCCCACAAGGCCAAGCCAGGGTGATGATATCGGCGGCGGGTTGGATTGTTGTCGCCGCCAAGCCATTGATATTGGCCTCAAGCTCATAAAGCAGATTGGAACCTTCAAAAATCATGCAGAGGTGATCCACTAAGTGACACCCCAACTCCATTCCGTTCGTATAGTAGTCGTTATAGTATGATGGCGCAGTTGTATCATTCATTATATACGTGCCGCTGTAGCCATTGTCCCGCAACAGACCGTACATAGCGTTCCCTCCATCATCTACCGAGATGCTTAACGCACCACTCTTACCGTCCTGCCATGCAGGCAATGTCACCCGTGACTCTGGGTTAACCACGAAACTGACTTCCAAAGCTTGCGGATTGTTAGCCGCACCGGCAGCAACAAACTGAAGTGTCGCTTGATATACGCCCGCCGCCAATCCAGTTGCATTTACGGAAGCGTTGAGTTCCGTGGTGGTTAGTCCATTCGTGGCGGTCAGCGTCAACCAGGTTGGGAGATTGGTGACACTCCAGGCTAAACGCTGCGGACCGCGATGGTTAACGCGGAATTTCTGGTAATTGGTTGAAGTTTGTCCCGCTACCGTGCTAAAGACAAGTTCCGTCGGCTGCAACGCAAGCGAGGTCACCACATCTGTATCGGCGGTTATAATCTGCAACCGCCGCAAGTCAGCATTGGGAAAATCGCCGAAAGATCCCCCTACCCAAATGCCTAAACGCGGATTGAGCAATCCTTGCGTCACACTGTCCAAGGCCACCCAATTTGTCCCGTCCAGCGAATAAAAACTGCTGATATCGCCAAACTGCAAGTCTCGATCAAGACGCAGATGCAAATTCGTCGCCGTAACGGACAACGCAGCCAACGTCTGTGGCGCACCGTTGATCTCGCGGGTAAAACCCACATGTTGGTCCGCCGGGTAACCGCAGCCTCTTCCGACCTCAATATAATTGTCATCATCCTGGTATATCATCAGGTTGGCCTGCTGGTAGGGTTGCGTTGGGGCAAAATTTATCTCCAGCCGCACACTCATCCAGTTGGTCTCCAGGTCGCGAAAGATTGTGTTCCGGGTGTCGTTGCCCGAGGCCCACAAATCTCCCACATCCGCCGGGACGCGCAAGTAACCGGAATGCAATAGTTGGTCATATGAAACGTCAGGCGGAACCGTGCCGCTGGTAATTTCGGTATTGCGGGTGGTCCCATCCGGGTTACGAGCCAAAAAATCCCAACCGGCGGTCAAAAATGTCGCCCGATTTGCATAGGTGAAATTAATCGTGTTCGTGGTTTGACAAACGGCGTTAAGCACCCCAAGGGTAAAACATCCGACCGTCAACATGGATTTGATCAAATATCCCCAAAACAATGGATGGAGAGGACATTTAGTTTTGACGAAGACAGACTCTTTTCTCCAAATAAACATAAATAATCGCATCAAAATTGATCTTAATTACTTGCTGAAATCGCAGATAATTCCACTTGTGAGGCCAAAAACATTCTTAAAACTTCGGAATTACAACACCATCCATGACAACCAAGTGAGGTTTGCAACAAACCATTGCTCACTATACGCGGATTTGACGACTCTGCATATCCTCTAAATACGGAAGGGTTACCGTGATGCTACGGAATCTTTACCGGAGTTGTTGCAGAAGACGGTCTATTCCTCCATTTCCGCCACTGACCTCGAAGCAAATACAGTGCTTTATAAAGTCTGCTTGGCAAAACACGCACACTGCACCGCAAGGCGCAGCGGAGGTGGCCTTGCCTAGCGGTCTGAAAGATCACCCCGAACCGAGTGGAAATATCCCGGCTTTCCATCATCCGCAACTCCACGGCATAGTAACGTCGAATACGAAGCGCCTCCGTCACCAACGAGTCCCGCTCCGCCGAGGTGATGCGCCCATTTGAGCAAAGCACCTCGATATCGGAAAGCATCGTGTCGTAAGCCGCCACGCTTTGTCGATTGACCCAAAGTAGCCTCCGTTCCCGATGCTCAAACGACCGGGTATCATCCCACCCGACAAAGAACGACATATTGTGTTCATGCCGTCGGTATTTCACCAGCGGCCGATGGACATAGAGCAATTCGCCTATCGCCAAAGTCCGGAAAGACAGCACCAAATCTTCGAGATCCGATTTTAAGGGACCGAAATAACGAAACAACTCTGGCGAAAACGCATGAGCACATCCGTTCACAACGGGCTGGGATGAGGATAAAAACTGGAATAAGCTCCCCACCAAGGGCCAGCAAAGACGATCATCAGCACAATCACCGCGCAATCCACCAACGCCCTGAACCTCGCCATTGATAAAAATAGTCGTGTAGCTTGAAAACACCGAAGTCGCCCGGCGGCCTGACTTTTCCCAAGCTTGATGGGTCACCTCGGCTCGCTCGGGCACTGAAATGTCATCGCCGGCCTGAGCGATTACTAATTCGCCCGCGCATAGTTCCATCACGCGATTGAGATGTCGCCCCATGCCGAGGTTCGAATCGTTCCGATTAAGCCGGACCGCATGCGGTCCTTTGTAGTGAGCCACTGTTTGACGGATAACCTCAAACGTCCGGTCTTTGGAGGCATCATCGGAAATGATGACCTCCAAAGGAGAATAGGTCTGTGCTAAAGCGCTTTCAACCGCTTCGCGAACGAGTTTTTCCTGGTTGTAAGTTACAATGACAAAACTGATCAAAGGCTTGTCCATAAAATCCTGGGCAAATGAAGTCACCGATTATTCAATAGCGATTCTGCACCAACCCTGCCTTGAGCCAAAAACCATTCAATCACTCATTTTTAGCTATGGCGGCTATGCAATCGTCTGAAAGAGTATCAAACCTACATCCTGCCACCATTTGTAGCAACCGCACCAATAGCTGACTATTATCACGAGTAACCTGAGCTTCTAGGATTGAACTATTATTTTGAATTGAAGGGTAACCACCCTCCATCACCGAGTTAGCCGATTCCACGAATACTTAACTCTTTGACGGTACAAGCAAGGTATGAAGATCCGGGTATTACTACCTAGTAAATTTCCCCACCACAGTTTCGCCAGCGACCAATTCATCGCCTTCTTTGACATCGAGCAATGGGATTACATTGACAGGCAGAAACAGGTCCACTTGGGAGCCAAATTTGATCATCCCTATGCGCTGGGCGATATCGAGCTGTTGTCCCTCTCTGACATAGGCTTCGATGCGCCGAACGAGGCGTGATGCAATCTGAACAAGCGCAACTTGAAATTTTCCGTTATCAAAGAGCATGGTCTGCCGCTCATTGACATTGATGGCCTCGGGTATCCGCAGCGACCAGAATTTACCTGGTCGATGTTGGGCCAGAATCACCTTGCCGGCAATAGGCGATCGATTGATGTGGACATCCGTGAACACCATTGAAATCCCAACCTGCCAGAGTTCCTGTGCAGCAAGTGACGATTTTTCCAGTTCATCAAGATGGAGTTGAGCCCCTTTCTTATCGCACCGCAGCACGCTATTGGGCGACAGTTTCCGAATATAAACAATCTTGCCATCCGCCGGCGACACGACGACGGCCGGATCAGGAGGTGGCGTACGTTCCGGATCGCGGTAAAAGCGCCACGCGATGAAGCCAACGTAGAACGCAAGTTGCACGGCGGGCACGGCGAGGAAAATCACACTTTGCGGCCAACCGGCCCGGTTTATCAAACAGCCGACGGCGATGCCGCAGGCAGCACCCACACTCAGCATGAGCGCAGTGAAGCGGGGCTGAATGCACCACTTCACCGATGCCGCCCAAAGCACGGCCACTCCGACCGCCGCTCCGCCACCAATAATTATCCAATCATTCATAAGACTTTAATAACCGCGTTTGATCATGAGATACGGCACCAACGCCCATTGCAGGAAGAACGGCCACGGATCTCCTTTACTCCATTCACAACATATTGTTTTCCCGCGCAAGCTGCGTAAATAACTTCCAACACTCAACTCCTTTCGCCGCCACAAATCCACAGCCACAGGAATATCTGTGACGTGCTTCACCCAGCGCCAGCCGTACTGCGGTGTAACCGGTGTAACGGCGTGACCAGCGAGCAAATCGAAACACATTTTTGGCAGATTGCCAACCACCGGTGAACCGAGCGAATGCCAGCCCCACGAACGGGCATTGACTTCAAAAAATTTCAACCTCCCGTCGCGGGGGTCGCGTTTCCACTCCACTTCGGCCAACCCGGTAAAGTTCAAAATTTCCATCACGCGACGACTTTCTTGCTCCACTTCCTGGTCGTGTTCAGCTGTCACGTAAGTGCTGGCCCGTCCAAAATCCGGCGGATGCTGCCGCCGACGGCACGCGGTGAACGCCGCTACTGGCTGTCCATTATCGAACAATCCCGCGTATGACCACTGATAGCGGCCATCACCAGGAACAATCTCCTGATATAATAATTCATCCACCGGCACTTCCGCCAGCGGGCCGGCGAGCACCGCCTCCATTTCTGCAGCCGATTCCACCCGGATGGCTTTGGCCTTACAATGCTGGCTGTAATTGCGCTTGAACGCCGGTTTAATGATGAGCGGAAACGGCAGGTCGCCGCCCGGACGGTCAGCGCGCGATTGCGGTGCGAACGAGGTGGGGGTCGTCACGCCATGTTTCAGACACCATTCGTAATTAGCGCGCTTATCGTAAATCAGCCGATATTCGTCCCACGGCAATCCGCCGGTGCGGAAAAATTCCTTCGCTTCCTTGAAATGCAGCGCGATTTGCCGCACCTGTTCGTCATCGGTCGGAATAAGCGTCCAACCGAGATAATTATTTTTTTGAGCCAGCGCCACGAGCCACGGCCAGAACTCGTCGCTGATGTATTTCGGCGAACCGTGGAACGGACAGCGATAGCGCGAAAAACGCGCCACGCCCCAAGTATCCTGATCCACGAGCGTGCAGGGAATTTTTTCCGCGCGCAACTGCCGAAGCAGCCCCAGCGCTTGATATTCCCCACCCAAAACAATCACCCCCGTCAAGCTATTCATCTTTTGAAGTATGCGCAAGTTTCTACCGCCAACATCAAGACTTTCGGCTAACTTAAGAGTATCCCTAAAACGAGACGACGCGAAAACAGAGCAATACTCCCTTACGGTAATCTCTCTCTTTGGCCGTCGTTAAGGTCATTGCGCCGTAAGCAAGCGCAAGTCTGACGGCGGACCAAGAACTGTGTACGCAAACCCGCTTACCGTGACCAGCGTACCATTGCCTCCCGTTAAGGTTACAAGTTGCGAATAGCTACCCGCCGCCGTCGGACTATAGCGAACGGTGACTATCTGACTCTGTCCGGCCTTCAAATTGTATGTTCCTCCTGAAATAACGCTGAATGGCGCTGACACTGTGGCTTTTCCTGTCAAAGTATCTCCACCTGTATTCTGTACTGTAAAAGAGAGGTCACTCGTAGCTCCCACCGCAACCGAGCCAAAATCTCGACTGTCGGGCACCGCGGAAACTTCAGCTTTCGTATCCGAGCCACGGCCCCCGCCGCCATCGTCACCGCCACCGCCTTCACTGCCGTATTCATACGCGCCAACCGTCCACGTTGTTCTTGTCGCGCCGTTCGGGTCAGTGTTCCAGTTAGTTCCCAAATTGCTGCCCGTGACATTGCTGGCGGGACGAAAATCGCGGCTCGAATAATTCACAAAAAAACTGGTGTTCGTGGTGAGGTTGTTGGCTTGCGTAATGCCCGTCCCGCCGTTCTCCAGATTGATGCTCGCCGAGACCAAGACGTTATTTTTAATCTCGATGCCGCTTGTAATTGCTCCGCTCATCGCCCGCACCGAACCAACCGGCAGATTCACAAAGGTGTTGTTGTAAATCTTCATATTTGATTGCGTTTGCGGATCGCGAAATTCAATTCCGCGCGCGACTCCTACGCCGTCATAAAACACGTTGCCGTAAATCTCCCAGCCCGTAGTGCTGCCGCCAAAATACAAGCCCTCCACGTTGTAATTGTGAACCTTGTTGTAGCGAAATGTTCCGTAACGACTCGCCACCCACCAGATGTTTCCGTGATCTTCGCCCACTTCGCGACTGTCGCACAATTCGCTGTATTCAACGGTCATGTAATCATTGCCGGTGCTGTCCTGAAAAAAGGTGGTGATGCCGTGCATGTAGCAATGACTAACCAGCATGTGCGAGGTGTCGTAAGAGCCGCTGTTGCCGTGAGCGTAAATGGCATAAAGCCACGGGCTTGAGCCGCTGTCGTAATCGCCGCTACCGCCCGGCCCAGCAAATTCAATGTAACGCCACGCGCAATAAGGATGATGCCCCGTATCCCAATAGGTGTAGTCAATTGAAGTCTGATGCCAGGTTGTCGTAATCTTGAACCCGATCTGGCGCGGCATGGTTGGGCTGTAACCGCTGACATCGTAATAACCGCCGTTGCCGCCGGGCGGACTGTCAAAATCCCATGCCGAAAATTCGGCCATGCCGTCTCCATAAGAATCATCCCAGCCAGTGCTGGTGCCGTGATCGGCTGCGGTCGCTTTCTTGATATAGATATACGTCGAACCCGACCGCGCATCGTCGAACGTGTAACTGCCATAGCTGCCATCGGCAACATAGTAGGTGTCACCACGAACCAAAGACGCGGGCAAGTTGGTGTAGGCATTCGCCCAATCGTTGCCGGTCTTACTGCCCGCGCCTGCCCCTGCCCGCACGTAATGATTCGCGGCGGATGCCGTAAACGTCGCGAGCAGAAACAAAAAAGTTAAGAACCGGGAGGTTTGAAGTATGTTTGCTTTCATTGTTACATCAAGACTAGGAATTGTCAGCACTCCCTCTTTCATGGATCATCAACCAATATTCTCAGGTTGGTCGGAGGATCTGGCAATACGGTGGGTGGCTGATTGCCTCCACCGTTCGCGCCAAATTGAAACGGCCCCAAGTCCCACGCACCCGCAGCCGGCCGAATGTTGCCATCAAAATCCACATTCGACATATTGGCATCACCGCTCAAGTTCATACCCTTACCGATCAAACTACTTCCTGCCTGCAAACGGAAATCACCCGCCGCCGGATCCGCAAACTTGCACGCGGCTTCAGTCGTCACGAAATCTCCCGTGCCGCCCCACATCGCATCCGTACGGTTGAAAGCGTTGTAACCGTAGGACGGACTCTTTCCCAGTTCACAGTAGGAATCCACCAACACGTTGTTGTAATAACGTCCGCGATTCAAGCAAGGGTCGGCGATGATGAAGAGCGGGTACTGTCCGGTGCCAGTTTTGTAGAGCAAGTTATTGTAGAAGCGAAAATTATCCGTGCTGATGACCGGCCACGCCTTGCAATTGTTGAAAATATTGTTGCGAATGGTCCAGTACCCTTCCTTGTCCGGATTGCAATTGACGTTGTCCGGCGTGCCTTTCAACTGAAACGTCGCCTGCGACGAGTTTACGAAGTAGCAGCGTTCAATCACATTGCTCCAGATCTGCGAACCCGTCCACCACGTTTGAAAAATGTCCGCGTGGGGACCGTTGCCCGGGTTGGTACAGTTGGAAAACGTGCAACTTGTGAAAAGATTGTTAATGCCCCAAACCCGGAACAAGTCCCGATCCTTCATGTTGTAAAAAAACATGTTTGAGACCACGCAAGAGTTCGCGTTCACCATGAAAATGACGGCATCGTAAGTATTGATGGAGGCGTAATCGTGGATTTTATGATCGGCCAACAATGAGTTGTTGCCGCGGATGGCGACCAACGCATGCCCTTCCCCAGTTGGCGTATAAGGAGACTGAATGTCAAAACCTCGAAAAATAGTGCCGCTGCCAGAGAACACCAACGTTCCGGAAGTTGCGTTACCCCGAATGGTCAGCGTCGAAGCACCATTGCCCAAAACGGTGATGTTAGGTGTCGAACAGGTAAACGACGACGTAATTGTCCAGTCTCCTGAACAATTCAACACGTCTCCTGGCGCGAGCCGTGAGAGCGCGGTGGTAAATGATCGCCAAGCGGTAGCGGGCGTATCGCCGCTGTTAGCGTCATTCCCTACCACCGAATTGACATAGTTGGTTTTTGCTGGAGCCAAAGAACAACTAAAAATCAAAGCTGCTAATACAGCAACGGTTACGCTCGCGCCTTTCGTCCAATAGGCTGAAAAGTCAGTCCTGTAACCAGACATATATTCAAACAGTATCGCCAATTTATTTCCAATTGAACCGCTGTGGTAATGACTTACAACGAGTTCATCACGCGTCCACGCAAACCAAAGCTGGTTCCATACCAACACCTCAAAAACCTGTGTTACACCACATGCCACTTAAAAATCTACGCACCCTTCCCAGTCAGCAACCATCGCAAGCAAACAAAATGCTCTCTAAGCTTATGGTTTCCATTCCGATCCGAAAGCCCCAAGCTCAAGGCGAAACGTGCCACCAGGCGAATACCATGATACAGGAGAGCCAGCACATAATAGGTGCATTGGCCAAGCCCGCCATAGTGCTTCTTCCAATACTTTAAGTTCGCCCGGAGCATCTCGATGCTGTAACGCAGCGGCGCATTGGCCGAACTGCCGCCGCCAAAATGCGTCGCGGTGGCCTGCGGCACATAAACATTCTTCCAGCCCGCGTCACGAAAACTTTTGCACCAATCCAAATCCTCAGCGTAAAAGAAAAACCGCTCATCCAGTCCGCCCACTTTTTCCACGGCACTGCGCCGCACCAACCAGAAGCAACCGCTTAAAACTTCCACTTCACCGAGGTGGTCATAGTTCCAATGCCGCAGTTCAAACCCGGAGAAAAGCGGATGGCGCGGAAACACGCGATCCAGCGCCAGCACGGAACAGGTAAGATTCCAGACCGAAGGCAGCCGCCGACATGAGCGCTGCAACAGGCCATCGCCGCCGGTGATTCTCGGCCCCACCAAACCCGCGCTGCTGTGGCTTTCAAGATAATTGGTCAATTCCTCAAAACAGCCTGGGTGTACAACAACATCGGAATTGACCAACGCCAGATACGAACCAGTGGCGTGCTTGATGCCGAGATTGTTGGCGCGCGCAAAACCCAGATTCTGTCCCGCGCGGATCAACGTCACTTCCGGAAAACATTCCTGCACCATGTCCGGCGATCCATCGGCGGAAGCATTGTCCACCACAATGATTTCCTGCACCAAGCCCCCGCCGTTCTCGCGCAGGGAGATCAGGCAGTTTCGCAGGTGATGCTGCGCGTTCCAACTAACAATGATGACCGAGATTGGGCTCATGAGCTTGAGCTGTCTGTGGAGGGTCTTTAACAATCACGCGGGCGGACGGACCAACGATGAATTTTGCCGCCTGAAAGGAAGCAATCGCTCCCAACAGAAAATAGATGTAAACGATTGACTGATCAAAGTAAGCCACCGAAAGAAAAGTGGTCGCGTGGCCGAACAGCGTGGCGCCTGCGGTCCAAATTAAAAATCGACGCTCAAAGGGCGCTTGCTTATCCCGTCGCAACGCGCGACCAACGGCGGCAAAAGCACTGGCCAGAATGCCAATGAACAGCAACATCAACGGCAAACCGCCCAACACGCCAAATTGAAGGTACTGGTTGGTGATGTCGGTGTGATTCTGACTCCAATAAACACCCGTCGGCATCCAATGCCGTGTAACATCCGTCCCTACTATCCACCATTCTCCCAGGTGCTGGATGGCTGCCTCGATCAATGCCGCCCGATGCCAGCCGGTGCTGCTACCGGTAAGATCAATTTTGGCGAGTAAATAGTACACCGGCGCCTGCATTACCAGACTCAACAACACGACCATTCCTATCGCACCCCAGCGCACGACTTTCATCTGTTTCCGCACCAACCATAACGCCATGCCAAATAAGATAATCATCATCGTCATAATCGGTCCGCTCGAAGCGCTTGCATAAACCATTGCCGCCGTGACCATCCCGCCTATGATCGCCACTTTTCTATCTTGCCACCAGCAACCGAGTACCAAGGGCAGACAGGCGGCCCCGACCGTTCCGGCCAGTATGGGATGGGCAAACGGGCCTTGCGCTCGAACCTTTCCATCGCGAACGGTGATTTCCAACGGCATGCCGCCCAGATAAGCAAACCAGTTATATCCTCGCAGCTTTTCCCAGAGCAAAAGAACCGCCAGCGGAACCAGTATGATGATCATCGGTTTGCAAAGCCGCCTGAAATCCTCAAAGTTTTGCAAGAATATCCGAAACAGAAAATAAATGAGAGCATTGTCAAACACGTAAGCCGAACGCAGAATCAGTGTGCCGCCCACATCCTTATGAAACAAACCACTACACACCACCCACACACCCCACGTCGCCATCAGCCGATCCATCGTCTGCCAACCTCCGGCGATACGCTCTTGCTTTATCATCACGCGCAAGCAGCCCACCATCGCCATGATACGCATCTCGGTGAAATTCAAACCGCCGATGTTCAACGCCTGTCCGGTCGTCATGTAAGTCGTTGCAATTAATAACGGCAGCGACGCCCACCGCCGCGGCAACATGTACAAGTAGTACGCACAGACGAGCGTTACAATAAAACCAAGGAGATTCATGAACTAACGCCCCCGCGCTGATTGAAATTTTTTTCTTGCCCTCAAGCTGTTTGACAAAGTGAACAGCTCAAGAAAAGGATTAAGAGGGAAGGCTCCTCTCAGTGGCCTCGCTTGAACAAGCGTTGCATCTGCTCGCGACGGATAAAGCGGACGAGCTCCGCAGGCACATTTCGCTTTCTCCGGCTCAAGCAGCACCACGTATAACCCGCAAATCGCAGAAAAGACGCGAGAAAGTAAGGCCGCTCAACACAGCGGTAAGCACATTTGGCCATTTCAAACAACGGATGGTTGCCGAGCGCATATTCGCGCACGCCCATCAGCCACGTCCGACGGACTAGGTTTCCTTCACTGATATTACGCGGCTTCAGGTGGTCAACTACGATTTCACTGAATGTTTGCGTTTTGAAACCATGCATTCGGGCTTGCACACAAGTAATCGTATCCCAGCCACCTTCTGGCACGGCCACTAATCCGCCCAGCGCTTCGAAGCATTCCCGGCGAAAGAATTGCACCGCACCCGCCACTTCCTTTAACGACTGCGGGCTGGGATGATAGCGTCCCTCGTAGAAATCAACCACCAAACCACCCGCGAGACCGAGCTCCGGATCGTCAGCAAACCGCTGCAGCATCTCCTCGTAGTAATTTTTGGGGAATCGGATGTCGCCGTCTAGCAGTCCGATGAACTGATAGTCCCGCGCCTTGATCACGGTCAAACCGGATTCAACTGCAAAAACAACAGAGGCAAAATTTCTGTCGGGGCGGCGGGTTAGTCGAAGCAAACGGATAAAGTCGTACTCCGCTGCATACTTCCGGACAATTTCGTCAGTCTTGTCAGTGGACTCATCGCTCACAATCACCCACTCGATCGGACGAACCGTTTGTGCAATGACCGACTCGATCGTGATGCCAATCGTCGCCTGCTCATTGCGCACCGGAGTGATAAGCACGTAGGTGAAATTTTTCATTTTGAAAGGGCGCGATACCAGCGAATGTTAACGACAATCGAGCACGATAATTCCCGCCTTCATTTTACCACCTGCTTCGGTTCAATTCACGGATTGGCCGCTACCAGCGACTGGCCATTTTGCTTCCGGCTCGCGCGTTTGGAGGAGGCAAGCAACGAATCCACCAGCGCCAAATACTCCGGCTTGCGATTATTCCAACTGTGTGTTTCGGCATAAGCAAAAGCTCGTTCCACCATGCCGCGCCGCAGTTCAGCATTGCTCAAAACTTCATACATGGCTTCAGCCATTGCATCCGCGTTGCCCGACTCAAAGAAACGCACCACCGAATCATTGAAATAATAGCGATCAATTTTAGTCGCCGAAATGACTACGGGCACGCCCACCGCCATGAACTCCATGATCTTCGTGCTGTAGGCTTCGTTGCCGAAAGAATCCGCGCGCTTGGGCACAACGCCCAAATCCGCGTGAGCCATCAAGTCGGCCACCTGTAGAAGCGGAATTTCCTCGGTGAATCGCACGGCGTCCTGCAACCCCAAATCTTTCGCCAGTTGTTGCAGTTCCGCCGCCATGTTGCCGTTACCGTAAATATGGAATTCGACTGTCGGCATCCGACGCCGGAGTTTGGCAAAGGCGCGAATGGCAATGTCCAAACCTTGGTGCCACTGCAGGCCGCCCGGGAAGATGACGACGGGGCTTTGGTTAGGTGTTTTTTCGGGCGCGGGTTTGAACACGTTGCGGTCCACGTTGTTGATGAACACCGAGCATTTTTCTCGCGGCGCCGAGCGGGCGATATAACGGTCGAGCCAAAGATGATTGCCGAGAATCACATGGTGGGAAAAAGCGGCGGAAAGTTTTTCCGCCCATTTCAAGGCCCGCACCAGCAGGCTGCCATCGGATTTCCGAAACTTGTTGCCGAAGAACTCCGGCAAAATGTCATGCACGTCCAAAATTACCCGCGCTCCCGTCAGTCGCGGCAGCCACGCGGCGAACACCACGAAATCCGGCACGTTGTGCGCGTGGACGAAGTCGTAGCGGCGGCGCAAATGCCGCCGCGAAACCTGCCCTGACGTAACGAGCAGAAAACGCAGCAACGGGAAGAGATACGAGGCCTTGGAATTGCTGCGCTTGGCGGCGCGGTCCTGCACCCGGATCAATTTCACTCCGTTAATCATTTCCTCGCGGGGCATCTCCGGTTTGGCGCGCAGGGCGAAAACTTCCACTTCGTCCCCGCGTTGAGCCAGCGCTTCAGCGTAACGGATTACACGCGTGTCGCCTTCATAAAATGAATGCGTCATCATGCATACTCGTTTGGGTGTCCGCGTTAGCGACAACGCGGGCGTTGACGTTGGCTGGCGGGGTTTGAACTTGGCGCAATAGTCCGCCACTTCGCGGGGCAGAGCGTGCCAGTATTGACCCGCGTATCTAGTGTGGACGTATTCAAGCAGTTCCGCGTAAAAGGCCGATGGAAATTCAAAGGCCGAACCGTTACCGGCGGCGAACTTCACGTAATCGGGATGAACATTCACCAACACCATGCCACCGTGCTGCGCGACCCAGTCGAGTTTTTGTTTCCAGAGTGCGATACTTTTCTCCCGCAAGAACAGGAACAGCGTTGAATCCTGAACAAGCGTGTAGGGCAGTTCCATGTAACCACCCTGACCGTCCACCTTTTCCACCCAGAACGGGTAAATAGTGTTCATGCCGTCCGGCTGCGGCTCGAACGGATCCGCGTCAAATGTCGAAAGATCGTAGCGGATGTTCAACTGTTGCTGCCATTCAAGGTTATGAAACATGAATCCGGCGCGAAAACCAACGGCCCCCCATTCCTTGAGGTATTGATTGATGCGCGGCGACTGCGCCTGGAATGATTGGTAGCTCCGGAACAACGACCCGTCATGGTGTAAATCGTGAACGCCCACTTCAAAACCCAGCTGCTCCAACTCCTGACGAAACTCGCGGGTTACGCGATATTCACCTTCGGGAATAAAGTTGAACGAGGAACGGAATCCGGATTCCATCTCCAAATTGGCCAAGGCGCGACAACGGTCGAGACCCTTCTGTCCCTCCACGTCATGCGTGAGAACGAAGGCGAATTTTTTTCCCTGCGGCCAGCCGGGCCAGTTGGCGGGTGGTGTTTCCGTGCCGGATTTGACCGGCCAGATGCCAGCGGAGCGCGCGCGGGTGCGTTGAGCGACGTGCCGCCGCAGCGCATACCGCACGCTGCGCGGCAGCAAGGGTTTGATGGCGTAATATAACGCCAACAAGGGCGACCCACGCGATGATAATGTCGTCGTCATGTTAGTTTCTTAAATTTGAATTTCCTTTCATCTCGCGCAAGTTCACGTGGACAAACTTCGTCCCGGTCAGTTCGCACTGCGAGTGCGAACCGGAGACCGAAAATAAGATGACTTTACGCACAAAGTGAATTTGATTCAGCGAAGTCGCATCAGCAATCATCGCCGCTGGCGCTTCGATGTCAGCACTGAAGGTGCCGTTCTGCCAGACTTGACGTTTAGTCCTGGGTTAACCACTCGGGTACGGGATTGTGGAACTTGTTCAGAACCGCCGTCACGTTCGCCCGCGATTCCCGCATCAACCCACAGGCGTAGCGAGCCGCATAGTCTTTGGTCTTACCCGCTTCCAGCACAAATAACACAAGGTCCATGCGACCAGCCATGCGCGCCGAAATACTGGCCGGGGCCACGCAGGCCATGTCGAAAACAATATATTCGTACGCTTCCGCCTTAAGTTTGGGCACGTAATCGTCAAAGTCCGGCGGCAACATGTCGGCCAGACGGTCGCTCGTCCGTTGGTTGCCCCGATGCTTGGTCATCGAAAGAGACGGGGGGTTGTTGGCCCCTTCATTGGCATCTGTTTCGACTTCAAAAGATTGCGAAGGGCCGTAGCCGGCTTTGCCTTTGTAAAACGAATAAGTTGTTCCCGCCGCGGAGGTCCAATCCACCAGCAAGGCGGTGCCGCTACCGGTGCGAGACAAGGAAGCGGCCAACCCGCTGGCGAGAGTGCTGACGCCCGCTCCATTCGTGCAGGCGGTCACCCCCACCAGCTTGGGATAAGTTTCAAATTTTCTCGCCTCAAAGTGGGTAATGACGCGCTCCCGCAAACCCTCAATGTGAGTTTGCATTTTCTGGTCCGGAGTCCAACCCGCCAAGGCGGAGCCGCTCTGAGCTTCCTCGGGTTGCGGTTTCATCACTTTTAATTTTTTATGCGAAGACCAACGCAACAAGCCGGAAGCGCGGCGGATGTCCGGAATGGTTAACAACAGCGGAATCCGCAACTGCCGGACAATTTGCGACGGACGGCGGACCGCCCGATCCAGGACCAAGCCCAGGAGAAACGATATTCCAAAGCCCATGCCAACGCATCCAGCAAAGCCGGCGCCCACTAATTTAAACAACTTTTTCTCGTTCAACTTGGGCGGGGTGGGCGATTGCATTTTCTGCATGTTGGCCATGCCGCCCTGACCACTCTCCTCCTTATTCGCCTTTTCGAGAGTGGCGCGATAAAATTCATAATCTTCCTCTGCAGCTTTGCGCATGCGTTCCAGTTCCGAAACCTTGGGTTCAAGCTCCATCAGGCGGAAGGCTTCCTGCTTAAGGTTGGTCAACATCAATTCATCCGCCTGCACGGTCCGGGCGAGTCGCTCGATGGCCTGTCGTTCCATTTCCACCGTGATTACCGGCGCATTACTGGACGTCCCGTCCGTCACTCGCGGTCGGTCCGCGACGTAGTTGGTCAAGGCGGCGTGTTGCGTCTCCAGTGACAGTTTCTGCCGAAGCAATTCCTGAATTTTAATGTCCAGCTTCAAGACCGACGGATGATTCGTGGTCAAATCATCCACGACAATGGCTCTTTGGCGGGCTTGTTTAACTCCTTGAATCTGAGCCAGCAACTCCGAGTAAGAATCCACCGTATCCTGGGTCAACTCCGCTTCAACGACCGCTGGCCCCGGCGTCTCTTTCGCGGTATCCCGCCCGGCCTGGAGTCGGGCCAGTTCTATCTGGGCGTGCGACAACTGGCTTTGCAGTTCGGTGTACTCGCGACTGATCGCGGCCTGTCGTTCGCGCAAGTCCGGTACTCCGGCCTGGGTGCGCAACTCTTTTAATTGTTTATCAATTTCGGAAATCTTTTTCGCCGCAAGCTCCACCTGTTCCACGTAATTGCTGGTATCTCCAATTCGCAAATTATGGTGCAGGCGCATGTACGCATCCACCACACCCTGTAACAGCGGCTGAACCAGATCGGGATCACGGTGCGAGAGCGTCACGCTCATGTACATGGCGCGAGGCGGGGCCACGGTCAGACCGCCGGCAATCACTCCAGCCGCCTCCAGAAGATTCGTCCCCCCACCGTATCGGGCCAGCACCTTTTCCGGCGTAAAACGTTTGGCCACCGTTATCGCAGTATCGAAACTCTTGAGCATTTCGATTTCGGTATTGATGACCGTGTCGGCGCCAAAAATAGTGGGCGTCACATCCGTCTCGCGGTCCTTGGGATTAACCGGGGTCAAGGAAACCACGTACGGAATATAGATATTGGCCGTGGATTCGTAGTTGGGCGGGCGCACGATCCAGATGGCCACGGCCACCACCAGCCCCATTAGTACGGAAGCCAGCACCACGAACTTGTAGCGAAACAAAGTGTATAAAATATCACTAAGCCCGATACTGCCCTTGGGCATCTCGGCATTTTCGCCGCCATCCTGTGAATTTGATTCCATGCGCAACTTCGACCGTGATCCAGCCTGAGTGACTCAATTGGGCCGTTCGGAGCGCGTCTCCATAACGCCCGGAACCGCCGACCAACAAAACCACGCCTCCTTGATTATTAGCTGTTTCCAGCAGGGAAATCCGACTTCTGATTAATCCATCCGGGCCGTACCAACGCTCAATGCACTCGCTCGGTTCGGAGGATGCGGGCTGGATTACCAGCCACCACCGCTCCGGCGGGCACATCTTTCGTCACCACACTACCCGCGCCGATGATAGCGCCTTCACCAATCGTAACACCACACAAAATGGTGGCGCCCGAACCAACCGAAGCGCCACGTTTCACCCGCGTGACATCGCATTTCCAATCGGCTTCCGTCTGCAGTTGCCCGCCAGCGTTGGTAGCCCGGGGAAAGCGGTCGTTGATGAACGTAACGCCGTGCCCAATGAAGACCTCATCTTCGATGGTCACGCCTTCGCAGATAAAACTGTGGCTGGAAATTTTACAACGTGCGCCAACGTAAGCGCCTTTTTGAATTTCAACGAAGGTACCAATTTTGGTGTCATCGCCGATCGAACAACCGTAAAGATTGGTGAACGCAAAAATTTTAACGCGTTGCCCCAGTTTTACGTCGGCAGCGATCCGCTGGTACGATGGGTCGGAGGTACTCACGCTCCCAACGCGTTGTGCAATCCGGCGGCCGCGCCGACGCGGGCCTTACCACTTTTACCATCCGTGCTTGATTTCGAACTAAAACCATTACGCGGACGATTTCCGGTGACTTGCGCAATGGAGATCGCCTGCCCCTGTTGCTGCAACGAAGTGCTTGAAGCTTCCAGAATGCGCACCACTTCCAGCCCGGATTGGCCGCTGGTAATCGGCTTTGCCTCGCCACGGATGCAGTCCAGGAAGTGCTGACATTCCAGTTTTAGCGGTTCATCTTGTTTAATGTATGGCACGTATGAGTCACCGTAATGGTAGGAATAGGTAAATTCGGCGAATGTGTCATAATGGGCTGGAACTTCAACCCGCGCGTCGTAAATCTTCAATTTCTCCAACGGCTCGGTGTCGTCATAAACGATCATGCGGCGCGACCCCACGACCGTCATTTGCCTGATCTTCTTCGGGTCCAACCAACTATTTTGAACAAATGCGCACCGATTCTTTTTGAAGGTCAGATACATCATGGTCACGTCTTCGATATGACGGTTCACATGACTGCTGCCCTGACACGAGACGGACTGGGGTTGCTCATCCAGCAAATACAGGATGATGGAAATATCATGCGGGGCCAGATCCCAGGCCACATTGATATCTTTTTGAAACAATCCCAAATTCAGCCGGCGCGCCGAGATATACTGAATTTCTCCAATATCCCCCGCATCAATGATTTCTTTCATTCGGCGAACAGCGGGCGAAAAGAGGAAGGTGTGGCCAACCATCAAAATCAACCCATTCTGTTCGGCCAACGATACCAACTCTTCCGCCTCGATCACAGTGCGGGCCAATGGTTTTTCGACGAATACGTGCTTCCCGGCAAGCAAGGCGGCTTTTGCCATTTCAAAGTGGAAACGCACCGGGGTCGCAACGACGATTGCATCCAATTCTCCATCTTGCAGCAAATCGCTGAACTGCGTGGTGGTGGCAACGTCTTGATGCAGTTTGCGCATGTGTTTCAAACGCGACTCGCTGGCATCACAAATGACCTTCAGCTCGCAGCCAGCCGCTTGACGCAAATTTCGGATTAAGTTCGGTCCCCAATAACCACACCCCACGACCCCCACCTTGATGGCTTGTTTCATAGCTTTAATAAATGGCAATGCACGGATTTTGCAATCCTTGGTTGGGACAGCTTATTTCGCACCAAAACGAGAAACCGCCACTGCGGAATGGATCGGCACAGCCGTGGTAATTCGTGCTGCTTGGGATTCGCCGCGGCGCGCAACTCGTTGATCCCGGCACTGCTGAATGAGTGCGGGCAAAGTTTTGACCATGATTTTCAAGTCCAACCAGAGACTCATCCGCTCCGAATATTCAATGTCGAAATGGATCATCTGGTTAAAAGTGGTACGGTTTTTTCCACTTACCTGCCACAGTCCGGTCAGTCCGGGAACGGCGTCAAAGCGGCGCTTTTGCCACGGTTCGTACATTTCATACTCGTAGCGCACACAGGGGCGCGGTCCGACAAGGCTCATCTCCCCCCGCAACACATTGATAAGTTGTGGCAACTCATCCAATCCGGTGGCGCGTATTATCCGACCCAAGGGAATAATGCGGGAATCTTTGCCGGCATCCAGCTTGGTCATGGGCGCATCTGATTTGATCAGACTCGTTGTGTACCCCTGATGCGAAGCGGTCTCCGCCCCGACGCGCATGGTGCGAAACTTAAAGCAAACGAACCGTTGTCCTTTGTAACCGATTCGTTCCTGGCGAAACAAAACCGGACCGCGAGATCCCAGCTTGATCCCAATTGCGATCAGTGCGCCGACCAGAAGGGTAGCCGGGAGAGTCAGCAGAATAACCACGGCGTCAAGCAAGCGCTTCCACATCGGTGCGGCGCTATTGTTGACAGATCCATTTTCCACTGTTTGCTTTTGTTTCAAACCAACGACTTTCCGATTTTCGACATTCTCCATAATCTTCTGAATGTTGCTTGTCGCTTGCCTCCCTGGTGGGCAACCGAACAACACCAATCATTTTCCATTCAAATAAAATCGTTGCAAGTGGCATTGAATCAAAGACTTGGACATTCATTACGGAACGGCTATCCGGCTAACTACGGAGCGTTTCTTCGCCCGGATGGGCAGAGAAGATCGAATGGCAAGCTTACTGGGAAGTAGCGCAGATGAAGATTACGATTATTGTCGCACCGATACACGAAGCAACGCTTTCGGCAAGCGCAACCTAGACCACGAACCCCATGTCCGTAGTTCAACCGATGAACAGCGAAATTTTGTTCTACTTATGCAACACCGTCTTCACCCAGGTTTGGTTCTCCAGATACCAACGCACGGTTTCACGAATACCGCGCTCGAAGGTGTAGGCCGGCACCCAACCGAGTTCTTGTTGCAATTTGCTCGCGTCAATGGCGTAGCGACGATCGTGACCCGGACGATCTTTCACGAAAGAAATGAGGGCGCGCGTATTGCCGCCCAATTGTGGTGCCAATTCATCAATCAGATCACAAATGAGCTTCACAATGTTGAGGTTCGCCCATTCATTGTGACCGCCAATGTTGTAGGTCTCGCCGCTCTTCCCCCGATTTAAGACCAGCCAGAGCGCCTCCGCGTGGTCACGCACATACAACCAATCGCGTACGTTCATGCCGTCGCCGTAAATCGGGATCGGCTGGCGCGCCAACCCCTTCTGGATGACCACCGGAATCAACTTCTCCGGAAATTGAAAGGGACCGTAGTTGTTGGAGCAGTTGGTGATCACCGTGTTCAACTGATAGGTGTGGTGATAAGCCCGCACCAACATGTCACTGGACGCTTTGCTGGCTGAGTACGGTGAATTGGGCGCGTAAGGTGTAACCTCCGTGAAAAATCCCGTCGCCCCCAGCGAACCATACACTTCGTCCGTCGAGACGTGATGGAAGCGATGCTGGTCAAAATGTCCCGCCCAAAATTCGCGACACGCCTCCAGCAGATTAAACGTCCCCACGATATTGGTGGTGATGAAATCTCCCGGGCCGGTGATCGAGCGATCCACGTGCGATTCCGCCGCCAGGTGCATGACCTGCGTGATTCCATGCTGCCGCACGACGCGAACCACTTCGTCCTTGTCGCGCAGATCCACCTTCTCAAACACGTACTTGGGGTGACGCGAGACCGACGCCAGATTCTCCAAATGGCCGGCGTAGGTGAGACAATCCAGGTTGACCAGCTTTTCAAGCTCCGGTTTGTCAATGAGGTGATGAATCAAGTTTGAGCCGATAAAACCCGCTCCGCCGGTAATCAATAATTTCATGATAGATCTAAAACTTGGTGCAAACTGTGTTCCCAATCGGGCAGACGCAGCTCGAAAACTTTTTCCAATTTATCACAATTCAAAACCGAGTACGCAGGGCGGCGCACCGGCGTGGGATATTCCGCGGTGGTGATGCCTTCCACCTGGCGGCATTTCCGTTCCGACTCCGGCAGCGCTTCAATAATCCGCCGCGCAAATTCGTACCAGTTGGTTGAACCGCTGGCGGCCAGATGATAAATCCCGCGGAACTCCTGTCGCGCTTTGGAACGCATCACCTGCTGCGCCGCCTGAGCGCTGGCCTCGGCAATCATGCGCGACCAGGTTGGCGAACCGAACTGGTCCCGCACCACGCGCAACGTCTCGCGTTCACGCGCCAAACGGTGCATGGTCTGCATAAAATTCCGTCCGCGCGCGCCATACACCCAGCACACGCGAAACAGCAAATAATCCGCCCCGGAAGCGGCCACCGCTTTTTCGCCCTCCAATTTTGAAGTCGCGTAAACCCCCGAGGGAGAGGTGGGATCGGTTTCCACGTACGGCGTGGTTTTCGAGCCGCCAAACACGTAATCGGTGGAATAGTGGATCAACCAGGCCCCGAGCCGGCGAGCTTCGTCCGCCAGTGTCTCCGGCAGGGCCGTATTGATTTTGACGCACAAATCCTTTTCGGTCTCGGCCTGGTCCACCATCGTATAAGCGGCGGCATTCACCAGCAGTTGCGGCCGGACTTCAGCCACCAAGGTTCGAACCGCGCGTGCGTCCTCCAAATCAAGATCGGCCCGGCCCACGGCGACAACCTGACCCAAAGTCGCCAAGGTTCGCTGCAACTCCCAGGCAACCTGACCATATTTTCCGATGACCAAAATCTTCATGCTGAATATCGCCACCGGGCCATTAATCAAACAGACGTTCCCGGGGCAGGTCGTTTAATCGCGTCCCCCGTTGGTCTTTTTCAGAAAGTTGCGGGTGGGCCAGCGGCCAGGCAATTCCGATGTCGGGATCGTTCCAAAGGAGAGACAGCTCATTTTCGCGACTATAAAAATCGGTGCATTTGTAGGCAAACATGGCGGTTTCACTTAACACCGCAAAACCATGCGCAAACCCCGGCGGGATGTAAAACTGGAGTTTATTTTCCGCCGATAGATTCAAACCATGCCACCGCCCAAACGTGGGAGAGCTTTTGCGAAGGTCCACCGCGACATCAAATACTTCGCCCTGTAAAACCTGGACCAGCTTCCCCTGCCCTCTCGGATTTTGAAAGTGCAAGCCCCGCAGTATTCCCCGTTGTGAAAATGACAAATTATCCTGAACAAATTTCCATTTTAGCCCGGCGTCGTGGTAGCGTTGCTCATTCCAGGTTTCCATGAAGAAACCGCGCGCGTCTCCAAAAACACTGGGCTCGATGATCACCAAGCCCGATATGTCGCAGGTTGCAATTTTCATGTTCGTCGCAATTCAGGCGCGCCCGGGGGCCGGCCTTCGGGCCTCGGCGAGTACTTCATGCTCCAGGTAGTCGCGATATTCGCACTTCGGCATTTTGGCGACAAGCCCCTCGAGTTGCGCCAAATCCAAAAAGCCGTTGCGGAAGGCAGCTTCCTCCGGGCAACCAATCTTTACGCCAGTTCGCTTTTCGATGGTTTGCACATACGCGCTGGCCTCATGCAAACTGCTGCTTGTTCCCGCATCCAGCCAGGCGAAGCCGCGCGCCAATAACGCCACCCGCAACTGTTGGCGGCGGAGATAGGAAACATTGACGTCAGTAATCTCCAACTCGCCACGCGCGGACGGCTTTTGACTGCTGACAATTTCCAACACCTGATTATCGTAAATATACAAACCCGGCACCGCGTAGTTGCTCTTGGGTCGCTGCGGTTTTTCCTCGATTGAAAGCGCCTGTCCCTGCGCATCGAATTCCACCACGCCGTAGCGTTCTGGATCGTTCACGTGATAGCCAAAAATGGTGGCCCCGCTCTTAAATTCATTGAACGCGTTGCCAAAGGCTTCACCTCCGTAGAAAATGTTATCACCCAGGATCAACGTGACGTGGTCTTTACCGATGAACGATTCCGCAATCAGAAAAGCCTGCGCAATACCCGCCGGTTTCTCTTGCGCACGATAGTCAATCGTCAGCCCAAAACGCGATCCGTCGCCCAACAACTGTTTGAACCGCGGCAGATCGTGCGGCGTGGAGATCAGGCAGAACTCCCGGATGCCACCCTCGATCAAGGTGGTCAACGGATAATACACCATCGGCTTGTCGTAAACCGGTTGTAGTTGTTTGCTGGCGACGAGGGTTAACGGATAAAGCCGCGAACCGGCTCCGCCAGCCAAGATTATTCCTTTCATCGTTTAATTCAAAAATGCGTCTTAAAATGCCGGGAAACAAAAACCGTGCAAGTCATTTGCTCAACCAATATGTCCTCCATGCGTATCCGTAATACCCCGGCTCTGCAACAAAACCCGGAAGCTCCGTCCCAAATGCTCCGGATGAATCAGCGTTTGCAATTCCCGACTCCACCGCGCGCTCCACGTCGTTGCGAGTCTGTGGTCTTGCATCAATTGCTTCGCGAGGTTTGACAAAAACCTTCCCTGCAAGCCATAAAACTCCGTTACCAATCCCAACCCTTCTCCCTCGCGTTGCAACCGCGAGAAATTAACGTGCGCCGTGAGGTCTTGCGCACCGGGCAACCCGAGCGCGTCTGGGACAGCTCGATGCTGATGGTAAGCTCGAACCGTTCCGTTCGGGCGATGTGGCGATAAAAAATCCTCGGCGTCCAATCCGTAATCCAGAGTCAACAGCCAACCCCGTCGTAAAGCTTGCGCCGCACTTCGCCACCATTGCTCGGCGGCGGAATTCAGTTCCAAGGTATGGTCCGCGGGTAAGGCGCATTGCAACTCGGGTGGAACTTGAAACCATTCGGGCAACGTCACCGTTCCCGACAACCTGGTCCAGTGAAATGCGTTTGCCGACCAGACCACGCCCCATTCAAACCACTGCTGCATCCGCTGATTCCAACCCAGTCGCCGCACCGGAAACGCATCCAGCAACTCGTTGGAAAAAATCACCCCGCGCAAATCCTTGGGAAGCTCGGACGCGTCGCGCACCCAGGTAACCGAGGTGTCGAATCGTTGCAAAGTCTCCGCTTGCCAAGCTCGACGCCGCGCCGACGGCTCGATGATCACGTAGGTCAGCCGCGACATCAGTTCTGGTTGGTGGGCAACCAACCAATTCAAAACATCGCCGGCCAATTTTCCATCGTGCGCGCCGGCTTCCACCAGGCAAACCGGATCGTCAGGCAAACGCTCCAACCAACGCGCGAATTGAAAGGCCAGCAAGGTCCCGAAAAGCGATCCGACGCTGACGCTGGTATAGAAATCTCCCGATCGCCCGACTGTGCCACTTTTCTGCTCGTAATATCCATATTCGGGACAATACAAGGCCAGCTCCATGAATCGGGAGAACGGGATCGCGCCCTGAGCGGCAATTTCCGCCTTAATAATCTCGGTCAATTCGCCCATTTGAGAATGATTCCTGCGGCTGGTGCGGATTTAGCTAAAGGTGACACGAATCGTAAAGATTATATGGCCAAAATTGACGCGTTTTTCAACTTGATGTTCGAACAAAAGGCCTCCGACCTGCATCTCTCGGCGGGCAACAATCCGATGCTGCGCATCAACGGCGAGCTGCATCGCGTGGAACATCCGCCCTTGGATAATGACACGCTCAAGACGATGATTTACGAGATCGCCCCCGACTACAAGATCAAGACGTTTGAAGAATCGGGCGACGTGGATTTCGGTTATGAGATTCCCAACATCTCCCGCTTTCGCGCGAACTTTTTCAATCAAAAAGCCGGAGTTGCCGCCGTTTTTCGACAAATCCCGAGCCGCGTGCTTTCCTTTGAAGACTTTGAGAAATTGGAAGCGCCCCTGCCCCCCGTGCTGAAGAAATTCGCCATGCTGAACAAGGGACTGGTCATCGTCACCGGTCCGACCGGCTCAGGCAAATCCACCACACTCGCGGCAATGCTGGATTACGCGAATAAAAACCGGCGCGACCATATCATCACGATGGAAGACCCGATTGAATTCGTGCATGAGAGCAAAAACTGTCTGATCAACCAACGCGAAGTCGGTCTGCACACGAAAGGTTTCGCTTCGGGATTGCGCGGCGCGTTGCGTGAAGACCCGGATATTATTTTGATCGGTGAGTTGCGCGACCTCGAAACCATCGAACTGGCAATCATGGCAGCGAACACTGGTCACCTGGTCTTCGGTACGTTGCATACCCCTGGAGCGGCAAAAACCGTGGACCGGATTATTGACGTGTTTCCCGCCGATCAGCAGAACAAAATCCGGGCGACCCTTTCCGAATCCCTGAAAGGCATTGTCGCTCAAAACCTGTTCAAGCGGATTGACAAAAAAGGACGCGTCGCGGCCCTTGAGATTCTGGTGTTCAACACGGCCATCGCCAACCTCGTGCGCGAAGCCAAGACGCACCAGATTCCCGGCATGATCCAGGTCGGCAAAAAAGCGGGCAACCAACCGCTCGACGATTCCATCATGGAACACCTGCGGATGAAACGCATTTCGCCGGAAGAGGCGTATGAGAAAAGCCTCGAGAAACGCAAGTTTCGCCCGTTCCTGGCTCATCCACCCGAAGACGAAGAAGCGTAACCTCGCAACCCATTTTTACCGATTATGATGCGGCGCCCGGAATTAGATCACATCCTGAACACCATGCTGGATTCCCAGCCTGAGGTATCCGACTTGATTTTCACCGTAGATCGGCCTCTGCAAGTCGAATCCTTCGGCGAACTCAAGCCGGTCTCGCTGGACCCGCCCATCGAGAAATTGAGCCCCTATCAGACCGAGTCCATCGCTCTGAATCTGATTGGAGAAAACCAATGGCACTTGCAAGACCTGATGCGCAAAGGCTCGTGCGATACCTCGTACCAACTGGCCGAGCGCGCGCGCTTCCGCGTGAACATTTTTTCGCAACGCGGCTGTTACTCCATCGTCTGCCGCAAACTAAACACGCAGATTCCCACTCTGGCCACACTGAAAATGCCGGAAATTCTGCAACAAATTCCCAAGGAAAAAACCGGTCTCGTCCTGGTCACCGGCGCTACCGGGTCCGGAAAATCCACCACGTTGGCGGCCATCCTCAATGAGGTCAACCTCACCAAGGCGGTGCATATTGTGACCTTGGAAGACCCCGTGGAATTTGTGTATCCGAACGTGCGAGCCACCTTTAATCAGCGCGAGCAAGGCACAGATTTCGACAACTTTTCCAACGGTCTGCGCGCGGCCTTGCGGCAGGCGCCCAAGATCATCCTGGTCGGTGAAATGCGCGACCGCGAAACCGTCAGCATCGCGTTGAGCGCGGCGGAAACGGGTCACCTCGTGCTCAGTACACTGCATACGATTGACGCCGGTCAAACCATCAACCGTATCCTCGGTATGTTTGAACCCGAGGAGCAGGATTCCATCCGCGCCCGCCTGGCGGACTCGTTGCGTTGGATTGTTGGCCAACGACTCGTGCCCCGCATCGGCGGCGGCCGCCATGCCCTGTTGGAAATCATGGCTTCGAATCTCCGCGTTCAGGAAACCATTCGCATGGGTGAATCCGAGGGCAAAAGCTTCTACGAAATCATCCAGGCCAGCTACGCCTTCGGTTGGAAGACCTTCGACCACGCGGTATTGGAAGCCTTTGAACAAGGCAAAATCACCGAGGAAACCGCCATGCTTTATTGCACGAAGCGCGGCGTGGTCACGCGCGGCATTGATAACATGCGCAAATCGCGCGGAGAAATCACCAGCAACGTCGGTTCACTTCGCATGAAAGGCATCGTGGACTTCTCCGGCAAATCCGTGGATCGAAAGCCCGCGTTGAAAATAAAATAACTTCATCCCATGAATGACCAATTTGATTTTATCAGCGCCAGTGACAAACCCGCGCTGCTCGCCTTCTCCACTCCGGAATGGTTGGAGGAGGTCAAAGGCGCGTTGCAACAACTGGGCTACAAAGTCCACACCGCCGCCACGCACAGCGATTTTCTCGTACGCTTCTCGCAGGTCCGCTACCAAGTGGTGGTGATTGAGGAACGCTTCGCCGCCAACAACCTGGAGGAAAATCTGACCCTGCAGGCGCTGCAGCGCATGCCCGTGGCGCAACGCCGCCATTCCACCATCATCCTCATCGGCGAATCCTTTCAGACATTCACCCCGATGCAGGCCTTCCAGCAAAGCGTGCATGCGGTGATCAACAGCTCCGAGCTGTTCCTCATCAACCAACTCATCGAGAAATCCGCCACCGACAACCAGATGTTCCTGCACAGCTTCAACGAAGTGCAATCCCGGCTTTATACCACACCGGTAGCGCGTTAACCCCGGCGCCAGAAACGGGACCAGCGATCACAACGCGCGTGGCGGTAAAGCCGTCGGATTTCAGTCCTTTCCTTGGCCATCCGGACCGAGATCAAACGTGGCCAGAATGGGGCGGTGATCTGAACCTTGGCCCCAGTTGGGAATGGTGAGAATGTAAGTTTCCTCCCGGACCCATTCCCTGGCCATGCCGGGACTCAGCAGCAAATAATCCAACCGCGAGTAACTGTCCTCGACGCCATAATAGTGCGTCCAACTGATGTCGCGGGGAAAGTAACGCGGATTGGTCGGGTTCGGAAGATTGTCGCCGTTGCGTTCGGCGGGACGCGTATCCACCAGTTTGTTTTTTCCGATACCAATCACCGTTTTAACGGCCGGCGTGTTGTAGGTATCGTTCAAATCTCCAACCACCACCAAATTGACCTGGGGATCTTGCGCCAAATAGCGATCCACAATCCCCCGGAGCAACTGCGCTTCAGCCTGTCGCAACTCGGCTTGGTCCGCGTTGGGGATCGGACGGCGCGATTTCAAATGTGCCCCCAACAGGATAAACCGGTAGTGATTGTTTACCTGGATTTCCACATCGGTAAAACCGCGACTGACCTGAAAGCGTTTGCCGCTCAGAAGAAAATTGGCGTTCGTATGCGAACGATGCGCAACAATGGGAAAGCGACTCAGCACGCAGATATGAATGTTGGTGTCAAAACCGCGCACGTACTCGTGGTGCGGCAAATCAAGTCCCGCCGATTTAAGGGAGCGCTGGAGTTCGAGTAACGCGCTGAGCTGTCCCATCTCCTCAAAAGCGATGACGTCCGGTCGCATGGCGAGGATGGTTTCGCGAATCTTGGCCTTCGCGGTTTCCGACTTGATGTAGCGTCGCGACTCAGTTGGTTGATCGAGATAATTTTCCAGGTTGTAAGCCGCAATCCGGAATGTCTCGCATCGAGCGGTTATCGTCGTTAACGCCAGCAAGCCGCCGGCCAGCACGAACTTCAGCCATTTCATGCGAGGGGAAATAGTCCGCCCCATCGGTTATGTCAAAGGCAATCAGCCTGAGGCCGCGCGTGCCGGATTTTCATTGCGTTTTTGCAGGATCATGTTGGCCGCGGTAACCAGACCGCCACCAATGAGCAATCGCGCGGTCAAGGTTTCGTTGGGATAATCCAAACCGCTCCAGGCGGAAAACCAACCTGGAAGAAACAAGGCCATGGCGCTGGCCACCACTGGTTCGAGGCAATAAATCAAACCGGCTTCAGTGGCGGTCACGTCCGGCTGCCAGCGGTTCATAAATAAATAGCCGCCCAGCGTGCAGATGATCACCAGCACCGCCAAAAATCCCAGCGCGGTTGGCGAGGCAAAAGCGCGCCAGCAGGCTTCGGCTCCCGGCATCGTCAGCCAAACCCCCGGCACACAAAGCAACGCGAGCGCGAGGAACATGACAACCGAAAAGCGGAGTGTGTCGTTGCGCGCGTAGCGCCGGTGTTCAAGCAGAAGGATTTGCCCGCCAAAGAAGAACGAGCCAATGATCGTTTCAATTTCGCCGCGCCCCAGCTTGAAGGAGTGGAAATCGAGTCCGGATAAAACCGCCAGCCCCGCCAGCACCAAAACGACACTGAGAATGACTTTCACGGGCGGCCAGCGTCGGTGCGTCACGGCGACCCAAAGGGGAATGAACGCCGCGTAAAGCTCCGTCAGAAAAGCCGAGACCGACGCCTCCGTGTGGGACAATCCATCCATTTGGAATATGATCCCGCCACCGCCAAAGATCGCGAGCCAACAGCCCTGCTCCACTTCCAATCGCGTGAGTTTTCGCAGTTGGCGATGGAGCCATACCGCCAGCAACAGTCCGGCCAGCGCGAAACGATACAGCGCAATAATCAGCGCGTAAAACCAGGTGCTGACTTCCGGCACGAGCTGAAGTTGCTCCATGGAAAGCGCCTTGACGACGGGAAAACTGAGTCCCCAAAAAAGCGTCGCCACCAGCAACATGATGATGGCTTGACGATGGCGGCGATTCGCCGTGGCGGTTGGGGACTTGGTCACAAGTAATTTAATCCGCATCCCGCGGCAACGTGGCTACAAATTTCTCCCACAAGCCGCGTTCCACGTAAAGTTCCAGAAAGAAACCGGGCCGCAATTCGTACAGTCCGGTCATGATCCAGCGTTTATTGGATCGGTCGTCGAGCGCCGCCCCCAAACGCGCCGAGCAAAGTACCACCGGCGCGTAAGGATCTTCGGGCAGTTGTTCATACCAGCCCATCTGCGTCAGTTCGCGCAAGGTCCACGGCAACGGCCAATAGCTGTCCGGGGAAATGACCTTCATCGCCATCGCCGGTCCGTCCGGAGAGACGTGCGCGATAGCTTTGATCCGCGCCGTGAGTTCCCGTTCATGCGGCGAAGTTTGCGCGTAAGTGTAAGGATTGCGCCGATCCGCCGTGAACTGGTGTGTCAGCAACCACGCTTGCACGCCCAGATGCAAAGTCGCCGCGCCCAATAAGAGATTCATCAACAGGCGATTGATCATGCCGCGCACCGAAGCGATCAGCACGGCTGCGCCCACTCCGGCCAACAAGATCACGCCCAACCAAAAGTTGAGCGCGCACCATGGCGTTTTGTAACCGATGACCGTATAGATCGCCGTCAACGCGAGGGTGAAGAAACTGAGAAATCGCACCAAGGACGGGACAGCAACACGCGCGCGATTGCCGCCGAAGCCCGCGACCATTCCGATCAGTGCCAACAGGAGCAATGCCGCTTCGGTCCAAGGCGGACTCTTGGTGGGATGAAACCAGAGCAGGCGTTCAAAATAAAACCACCACGGTTGAATGTGCGGCGAAGCGCCACCAGCGCGCTGCAACCACGGCTGGTACGTGCGCAATGAATCCAGCAGTCCGGCGCTGTTGGTGAAAAACGACGTAAAGAAAAGCAGCCAGACGCTCCCGGTCAAAACACCGGCAAGCACCAGATGCGAAGTTGGAATGTTCAACCGCAATGCTTTTGCCGGCAGCACCCCACGGGTCGTGCTGGCAGACTCGACGCGACCAAGTCGCCATCGGTTCCAAAACGCCGCGGCAACCACACTGAAACCCATTGCCGCCACCGTCAGCACAAAGGTCTCCTTGGTGGCGATCATTAGTCCCAAACTCGCCCCCGTCAGAGCCGCCCAAATCGGTCGGGGCGTTCGCCAATAGCGCCAGCCGGCGGCCAGGGTTGCGAGCGTGAAAAACACCAGCAGCATTTCGTGGATGAAGTAGCGACTATAAAAAACAAACGCCGGCGAAACCGCCAGGAACCAGGCGGACCACGCCGTCGCCACGTCTCCCAGACCATCCCGAAGCAGCAACACCAGCAGCAGCAGCGCCACCCCAAAGCCAACCGCGACCAGACGCAGTTGTGCGTCGGTAAAATTCGTTTTGGCGATGGCGGCAGCGTGAGCTTCCCGGAACTCGCCAGTCGTGGGGTCTTGCGGCGGCGTGGCGAAGTCAGCGTTGGAGTTGGCGACGCCGCTCAGCGCGATGAAGGGCAGCGAAAAATAGTAGAGCGACGGGCCGTGGAATTCGTGGGGGTCGTATTGATACTCGCCCAGCTCATACAACACCGCGAGCTTAGTGGCGTTGATCGCCTCATCGTTGTGCAACGGGCGGTTGCCCAGATCGGAAGTACGCAAAATGAGCGCGCCAGCCACTGCCAACAGTAAAGCCAGAGCGCTCCATTGCTTCATTGATTCGGCACGGCGTAAACTTCAATTTCCTGCCAGCAATTCAACGGACTGATATGGCTGCCGCGCGTGTAACCCCGCACGTAACGGGCTTCGATGCCTTTCGCGTCCACCACCTTGCCGTAATGACGTTCAAAGTATTCCCGATCCGCGCCGACGCCCTGCCCTGACGAATTATCCGTGTCGTTGTTGAACAGTGTGGTCACTCCCGTCTTGAATTCGGGGTCGTTGGAAACTTGCAAAATCACGTCATGCTCCACCTGGATGTAACGATGATCGTGCCACATGGCGATCGCTTCGATCTTGTAAGGTTTGCCGAGGTCCACCTGCACCCATTGCGTGCCTTTGCGCATCTCCACCGTGTCATAATCAAACGCCTCCTTTTTGCCGTCGGTGATCTGGCTCAATTCGCCCGTGAACGGACGGACGCTGCTCGTGACCTCTTTGCCGAACGCCACGTTCTCCGTACCTTTCACCACCTGCAGCGGTGCGGGTGGCTGGTCGGAGTTGGGTTCGATATTGCCGCCGGTCGGCAATTCATCCGGCGTGCCTTTCAAGGTCGGCGCGGGGAACTTCAGTTTGAGCGCTTCCTTGTCCTGCGCCACGGAGGTTGTGGTTAACGCCAAGGCCAGCAACCCGGCGCCACAAACACCAACAAAAAATTTTCCACCCTTCATCTTCATATTTCAAATTTCGGTTGAGACTACCAAACCCCGCGTGGGGTTCAAAACTAATTTACCGACTACTCGGAAACGGGATTTATTCAACCGCCGCTCCCCAGTGCCACCACCGCCTCATGGAGTTGTCGGGCCAAAATTTTGCGATCCGTTGCCGGATTGGTGATGGGGGCAAACCGCACTTCGGCCTGAATGTGCCGCTTCGTCATCAAGTTCAAAAGATGCGGCAGAAAACTGGTTTCGCCCCAAAAGCAAACTTCCGCGCTGGCATCGCCATCAGACAAAACATAACGAAGATACCCAATCCAAAGCGGCCGTTGCAGCGCTACGATCGGCTCCAGTAATGAAGATTTGAATGGCAACACTTCCCGACCGTTCCAGCTCGTGCCTTCGGGAAAAAGCACCACCACGCTCCCGCTGGCGAGAACGGATTCGAGCCGCTCGTTCACCCGGCGCACATCGCCGCGACGGGTACGATCCACAAACAACGTGCCTCCCAGACGCGCGCACCAGCCGAACACGGGCCAGTGCCGCACCTCCGCTTTGGAGATGAACACTGCGGGCGTCAACGCGCTCAACACCAGGACGTCCACGTAGCTGAGGTGATTGCAGATCAACAAACCGGTGGCGGGCGGCGTTCCGACAACCGTGGTCTGCACGGCGAAAACCCGCAAGCTGCGGCGACAACACCACTGCAACCAACGCGAGCGCTCCGCCAGGGTCAGCCGTCCACCAGCGCCAAGCCAGCGACAAAAATAAACCAGAAAGAATAGCGTCAACTCGGCGGCAAACCATGTCGCCCGCAACCCGAACCGCAGTTTGAGCTTCATGCCATCCTCAAGAAGCAAAGTCTCGCGTCAGCGCCGCAAACAACGCTTCGCGCGTGGCCCAAGCCATCCACTCATTCGCACCGGTCACCAAACCAAACCCGGCGCCGTATCCCGGACCGTTCACCACACAGGCGTCGGTGCGACACTCGCGCAGTTGCGCCTCGGCCGCGCGCCGAACCCGGTCGCGATCCCCCTCCACCTCATATTTCCAACCCACCAGTTTGGCCTCGGGAAACCACGCGCGCAGCCGTTGGATAATTTTCGGCGTCGGCACCAACTCGGCGAGCAGCGCGCCATCCCGAGTGGCGATTTTACCAGACTTGATTTCCTCCAATGCTCCCGCCGCCGGGCGCGACCAAATTTTTCCGAAAGCAAAATCACTCACCGCTGCCGCATGAAAAACGGCGCCGAGGTTTCCGCCCGAAAACGCGGCTAATTTCTGCTCCAGATCGTGCGTCGTCGAAAAAGTGATGACTTCCCGGGCCTGCCGCTCGCCCTGGTAGGACGCCGACTCCGACAACAACAAGACCACGTCATGTCCGCGATTGGTGAGAAAATTGGCCAGCTCAATCCCGAGGTGTCCCGTGGAAAAATTAGTCAGCCGACGGACTTGATCCAGCGGTTCATACGTCGGCCCGGCGGTGACGAGGCATTTCATCGGAGCAAAGCATGCCAGCCATGCCTTGATGCGGCAATCCCAGCGATTGCGCCAGTTTCCACGCAGTTCATTTCTGAACGCGATTTCGCTCGACGGCAATTTTTCCTGCGCGCAAAATCCAGTCCATGAAGCATGGACCGCAAACCGTGCAGGCTGAATCTCAATCGCCCCTGTTTCGCATCACGCCATGATGGCCTTGAAACGACAACTCATCCTTCTCGGATCACTGACTTGCTGCATTTTCGGCGGTTGTGCTCACCACGGAGAAGAGACCTTCAGCTTTACCTGTGGTCCGCTCACTTTCGGGGATGTGACCTACTACCCAGTTCATTCTGGAACGATTCATCAACAAGTAGTTGATTACACAACGAATCCCCCGCCGGCGGGCGTCACTCCCTATGTCACCATCATTACCACCAATGCGGGTTGGATCGTCAATTGCGTGGATGGTCCTGCGTTTGCCTCAACGAACACCACCGCCAAATCCGACGGAGAAATTCATCAGCCCCGCAACCGTGCTGAATGAAGTCAGTTCTATTTCAAATCGTGGGGACAGAAAATGGTTGTGTTGCCGGCGGGCGGGAGCCAGGCACAAACCGGTGTGGAAACCCCAAGTTCGTTCCATCCCGCCGCTTCATTTTCAGTATCTCGGTTGGATCCACGAGCGACGGCATCCCGATTTTCTCAGAAAATAGAATGACGCTTCATAACCTCATCCGAACATCCGCATGAATAATTGTTTTCCGCCGCAGTCAATTTTCAAGATGCAGAACATCAATTCACTTCGCTGGCAACCGGTCTTCTCCATTTCGCTCCTGGCGCTCTGTGCCGGGTTATGCGGCTGCGCGCAAACGACTCCACCGGTTAAACCGATCACTTTCCGCGTGATGACCTATAACATCCACCACGGCGAAGGCTTGGATGAAAAGGTGGATACGGCGCGCATCGCGGAATTGATCAAACAACAGGGCGCGGACCTCGTGGCGTTGCAGGAAGTGGACAAGGGCGTGCGCCGCACGGCGGGTCGGGATTTGACTGCCGAGCTGGCCGCGCACACCGGTCTGACCGGTGTGTTCAGCAACAATTTTTATTTCCAAGGCGGCGAATACGGCAACGCGGTGTTGAGCCGTTTCCCCATCAAACGCTGGACCAATCATCACTATCAAATGCTCCACCCCGGCGAACAGCGCGGCCTGCTGGAACTCGAACTGGACATCCACGGGCGCAAAGTGGTGTTCATGTGTACGCACATTGATTATCGCTCCGACGATAGCGAACGCTGGCAAAACGTAAGCGAGATCGAAACGTGGACCGAGAAACAATCCGACGCGCCCACCATCCTGTGTGGCGATTTCAACAGTCTGCCCGAAGGCCGGGTTTACGAGCGATTGACCAAAACGTTCCACGACACCTGGGCCACCATCGGCACTGGCGACGGTTTCAGTTTTCCATCCCGAAAACCTAACCGACGCATTGACTACATCTGGTTCACGCAACCGCAGAAGGTGCAGCCACTCAAAATCTGGCTGCCACAATCAGAGGCGTCCGATCACCTGCCGCTCGTGACGGAATTTCAATTGCGCTGAGCATCGGAGCGCGACCATGCGTCGCGCGACAGCATCTTGGCGCCACTGGCGCGACGGAAGAAAAGCGGTGGCGGGCTGCCGCAGTTCAAGACCTGCCGAATTTTCGCACCACAGGTAAGAACGCTATCTGACCTATTCCGGCAGCGCGCGAATTCACCCGAATACGGCAGTGCCAAGTCGCCGCTCGGCCCATTCGAGAAATACGCGGGCAACCCCATCGTCCATCGCGGCGGTAACGCGCTCGGCTCGGGACGTCAGTACGCCTGCCGATCTCTGCCAACCGGTCCCGACGGCAAAACTTTTGAGTTCCCAAGGATGGCAAGGCGCGAGGCGATGGCGAGGCGATGGTTTTTGACTTTGGCGCTGCGGTCGTGAATCTTTGCCCGGTTGTAAAATGAATGTAAAACTTTGGAGCGGAATCCTCGTCCTCGCTGGCGGCGTTATCTCGGCCTCAGCCTCCCTGGCAACTTATGACGCGCTGATTACCAGCGATGCGGCGGGTGGTTTGACTCCCATTGCGCGGCTGACTTCCGCGTTGACCTTCGATGGCACGGATCGCGCCGCTTGCGATTTTGGCGTCAGTTCAGGCAGCGTGACGATGGAATTTATTCTGGAAGGGGATCCCGGTCCGACCACTTCAGCGTACCTGGCGGTTGGCGCCAATGGCGCCAGTAATCTTCGTTACGAACTCTATAACAACACCGGGCAGCTCGGGTTTACGCAACTTGGCGTGGCCGATTACAGCTTCAATCCGGGCGTGCCTTGTCCCACCGTCCCCACGCACATCGCTTACGTTTGGAATGCCGGCGGCCGCACGATGAGTCTCTACCGCAATGGCACGCTGGCGGGCACTTGCGTCAATGTGGACGCCGGATTCCAGATGCCGTCCGGGGCAGGCTGGCTGGGCGCGAACGTGGGCAACACCGAGAACATGGTGGGCACGGTGCATCGCCTCACCGTTTACCAGGGATTGGTTTCCGAGGAGGTCATCAAAAACCACGCCGATCAGTTCAACGACATCGTGCATCCGCCGGTCATCGTCAACTTCACCGCCACGCCTGAAGTGATCTACACGCCCAATTCCACCACGTTGGAGTGGGACGTGCAAAATGCGGATGCGTTGCGGCTTAACGGCGCGGACGTCTCGGGGCTGCCGGGAATCATACTCGCGCCCACGGTCACGACGACTTACGTGTTGACGGCGACGAACAACGGCGGGGCGGTATCGAAGCAACTGACCGTTCGGGTCAATCCGGCTCCGGTGATTAAAACTTTTTCCGCCACTCCCAGTTACCTGAACAGCGGTCAAACCGCCACGCTCGCCTGGAGCGTGGACTTCGCCCAATCCCTGACCATTATTCCCAGCCTTGGCGACGTGACGGCGCGGACCGTCAACGGAATCGGCAGCACCAACATCCAACCTCCAGCAACAACCACCTACACGCTGGTGGCGGGCAACGGATTCGGTTCGACCAATGCGCAGGTGCGGGTGCATCTGGTGCAGCCCGCCAATCATCTGGTCATTTCCGAATTGATGGCCAATGACAAAACCATTCTGGCGGATGAAGATGGAGAACACTCGGGTTGGATTGAAATTTACAATCCGACGGCGACGGCGGTGAATCTGGCGGGTTATTTTCTCACCGACGCCAAGAACGATCCAACGCAATGGGCTTTCCCGGCCACCAACCTGCCGGCGCAAGCCTATCTCGTCGTGTTCGCTTCCGGTAAAGACCGTTCGATGCCGGGTGCGACGTTGCACACGAATTTTCGTCTGAAAAATGCGGGCGAATACCTCGCGTTGGTGGGTCCCGGGCCAATCGTATTGCACGCTTTTGATCCCGCCTTCCCGCCGCAGCGCACTGACATTTCCTATGGACTGCTCGGAGCGGACCCCGCGCTCGTTCAGTATTTCGGTGTGCCCACGCCGGGTCAGGTCAACGACGCCACACGGCCGCCGCCTGACGCGCCACAATTTACTCAGGCGGGCGGCACCTTTACGCAGCCGTTTCAACTTGGTCTAAGCGCCAGCGAGCCGGGCGCTGAAATTCGTTACACCTTGGATGGTTCCGTGCCCACAGCGACCAACGGCATGCTCTATACCAGCCCCATCCTGATCACCACCACCACTCGCGTTCGCGCCGTCACCATTGAAGAAGACCGGGTGAGTCGCATCAGTGGCACGAGCTTCATCAAACTCGCGCCGGAGTTGGTCGGCTATACCTCGCCGTTGCCGATCATGGTCATTGAAAATTTCGGCGCGGGTGTCATTCCTCAAAAAGGTTGGACTTCCAGCGGCGCCGGCATCAAACAAGTGCATCGTCAATCTGCAACCTGGGCCACGTTCGAGCGCAGCGGTGGCGAAAGTTCGCTGACCAACCCGCCGCAAATGTTCACGCGCATCGGCATCCGGGGTCGCGGCGCGTACTCGTCGCAGTGGCAACAGAAACCGTATAGCGTCGAGGCTCAGGACGAGGAAGGTGAGGAGGCGGATGTTTCCCCGCTCGGCCTGCCCGCGCATGCGGATTGGGTGCTGTACTATCCTGATCCGGATCAGTCCCGCGATCCGGCATTGCTGTTCAACACCTTCGCCTACGAGCTGAGTCAGCACATGGGGAACTACGCGGTGCGCTTTCGCTGGGTGGAAGCTTTCGTCAACGATGACGGCGGGGAACTTACGCTGGCCGATCGGCGCGGGGTTTACGCCATTATTGAGCGGGTTTCCCGCGGCCAGGATCGGCTGAATTTCCAGAAGCTCTCCGCCGATGGCTCGACCGGCGGTTGGTTGCTCAACATTAATCGCATGGACCCCGAGCCGGAGGATGGTTGGCCGGCGGCCAATGGCGCGACTCAACCGCAGTTCTTTCATACGGCGGGACCGAATCGCATCGTGGAAACCGCCCCGAATACTTCCTACGGCACGGTGCCCGGCGACGATCAACCGCAGCAATGGAACGCCTACTTTAACTTTGATAATCCGAAGGGCTATTCGATCAATCCCGCTCAACGCGCCGCCATCGAAGCCTGGCTCAAACAGTTCGAGGATGTGCTCTATGACGATGCGCTCTGGCTCAATCCAACAAACGGATATCGCCGCTACATCGTCGAGCGGGACTTCATTGATTACTTCATCATGAACGTGCTGACCCGCAACGGGGACGGCCTGCTCATCAGCATGTTTCCGTGGAAGGGCGACGACGATAAACTGCGGATGGGGCCGAGTTGGGATTACAACTGGAGCGCGTACTACATCTCCGGGGGGCCAACGGGTTCGCTGATGCACCGTTCGGATCGGCTCTGGTATCCGCGTTTGTTTGCGGATCCAGATTTTCTGCAGGCTTACATTGATCGGTGGTGGGAGCTGCGGCGCGGCCCGCTGAGCAATGCCGCCATGACCGCCATCATTGACGGGCAGGCGGCGGAAATTACTCCGGCGGAGTCACTGTTGAACGGCATGCCCAGCGTTGGCGAATGGGACAATCGTTTGAACCAACTTAAAAACTGGCTCACGCAACGGGCCGATTGGATGGATGGAAATTACCTGCGCCCACCGACGTTCAACCAGGATGGCGGCGCGGTTCCGGACGGGTTCAACGTCACGCTGACCGGCACCGGCGGCACGATCTATTACACCACGGACGGTTCCGATCCGCGGGCCAGCGGCGGCGGTCTGTCTGCGGCGGCGCACGTTTATTCCGCTCCCCTCGTGCTCCACGCAACGACGCAGGTGCAGGCGCGAATCAAGAACGGCGGCGATTGGAGCGGATTGACCTCGGCTTTCTTTTATACGCCACAGAACCTGACGACGCTGGTCGTTACCGAAATCATGTATAACCCCGCGCCGTTCGGTTCGTGGACCAGTGACGATTTGGAATTCATTGAGCTTAAAAACACCGGCACTGAAACGCTCAACCTTGCCGGCGTGTCGTTCACGGCGGGAATCACCTTCACTTTTCCGGGCGGCAGTCTGTTGGCTCCGGGTGGGTTTGCGGTGCTTTCACCGAATGCGGCGGCGTTCCAGGCGCGTTATCCCGGTGTCGCTCTCGGAGGCGTTTACACCGGCAAACTCGCCAATGGCGGCGAGACGCTCCGGGTTTCCAGTGGCACCACGACGCTGTTTGATTTCGATTACAGCGATCGCGCGCCCTGGCCCCTCTTGGCGGATGGCTATGGTTTCTCCGCGGTGCCGCGCGATCCGGTGGCGCGTCCCAACTCCGGCAACGGCGCCAATTGGCGCACCAGTGCCGCGCCGGGCGGTTCACCTGGAGCGGATGATCCGGCCCCCGCCTGGCCCGACGTGGTCATCAATGAAATTCTGACTCACACGGATCTGCCAGAAGTGGATTCCATCGAGCTGTTCAATCCTTCCACTCAGCCGGTCAACGTGGGGGGCTGGTTTCTCAGCGATGACGGCGCCGCGCCCAAAAAATTCCGTATCCCCGATAACACCATTATCCCCGCGAACGGTTATCTGGTCTTTACCGAAGCGGACTTCAATCCCACGCCGCCGACCGCCTTTAACTTCTCGCTCAGTTCGCACGGGGAAGACCTTTATCTCACAGCGGCTGATGCGGCGGGCAACTTCACCGGTTACGGACCCGGCCTTAATTTTGGCGCCGCCGCCAATGGCGTCAGCTTCGGGCGTTATGTGAATAGCACCGGGGAGGAGCAATTTCCGGCGCAAATCACCACGACCTTGGGCGGCCCGAATTCTGGACCGCGCGTCGGCCCTGTGGTTTTTACCGAGATCATGTATCATCCCGCGCCGGGAGGTGAGGAATTCATTGAATTGCAAAACATCAGCACCACCGCCCAGCCGCTGTTCGACGTCGAAAATCCAACCAACACCTGGAAGTTGAAAGGATTGGCGTTTGATTTTCCCACGAATGTCGTGCTGCCGCCCGGTGGACTTGCGCTGATCGTCAATACGGACCCCGTTGCGTTTCGCGCCAAGTATTCCGTCCCGGTAAGCGTGCCAGTGCTGGGGCCGGTCAGCGGCCAGCTTCAAGACGGTGGCGAGCGATTACAACTGCAACGGCCCGATCGGCCCGATGACAGCGGCGTGCCCTACCTCACCGTCGAGGAGGTTCGCTACGACGACGAATTTCCGTGGCCTGCCGCCGCCAATGGCAGCGGCGCCTCGTTGCAACGAATCTTGCCAACCGCGTACGGTAATGATCCGATCAACTGGACTTCCGGTTCGCCCACGCCGGGCCAGTATCTCCTTACCGGCAAACCGCCCGTCATCATCCAAAAACCGCTCAGCCAGTCGGTTGTGCCCGGGGCAACGGTTACTTTGAGTGTGGCGATCACCAATACCGCCACTTTGCCGATTCACTATTCCTGGCAGCGTAACCAAGCGCCCGTGCCCGACGGTTCCGCCTGGTTGCAGAGCCACATCGCCTTCCTCACCATTCCCAACGCGCAACCGCCGTTCACCAACTACACCGTCTGGGTGACCAACACGGCCGGCGTGGCTCAGACCGTGGAGTCCCCGGCGATTCTTACCTTCCTGGCTGACGCGGACGGCGACGGGCTGCCGGACGTTTGGGAAAGCGCGCATGGGCTCGCGCCCAACAACGCGGCGGATGCGCAACTGGATCTGGATGGCGATGGCTTGTCGAACTGGCAGGAATATCTTGCCGGCACGGATCCCGCCGATCCCAACAGTTACCTAAAAATTGATTCCATCACCGCGGATGCGGTGGCGACATTGACCTTCCACGCTCGCGCCGATAAAACTTACACCATTGAATTTACCGACGCGCTTCCGGCGGCAAGCTGGACGCGCCTGACGGATCTCGTGGCCCAGCCCGTGGATCGAGACGAAACGGTGATTGATTTCGATTACCACACCAACCGGTTTTATCGGCTGGTGACTCCACGCCGTCCGTGAGTACAGCACAGATTGGCGATTCAATCACGGCAACGCAAATCGCAACAGCAGCGCAACAGCAAGATGATGAAAGTTTTATTTGAACCGGTAGGTTGGGTCGCCGCGGCCACCCTGATCTGTATTTCCATCGCCCCCGCCGCCGAGCCGGTTTGGAACGTGCGCAATCTCCCGCTCGAACGGGTTTCGGTGGTGGCGCATCGCGGCGCGGGTTTCCTCGCGCCGGAGAACACCATGGAAGCGTTGGAGCTTTCCTGGAGCATGGGCTGCATCCCCGAGCTGGACGTGCGCACCACCAAGGACGGTCACGTGATGATGTTTCACGATGGTAATTTCGCGCGCATTCTCCCGAACGCTCCCGAGGCGATGAAGAAAAAGCGACTCGAAGACCTGACTTACGCCGAGGCGAAGGAACTGGATATCGGCGCGTTTCGCGGTGCGCAGTTCGCCGGGCAACGAATTGTCAGCCTTGCGGAGATCGTGGCCGCGTTGAAAAAAGATCGCAAACGATCCGCCTATCTCGACGTGAAGAACGTGGACTTTGCGCAGATGGCCCGCGAAACGGCCGAGGTGCAGGATCAGGTGATTCTGGCCACTGGTTCGGAGGCGGATTGCGCGCGCTGGAAAGCGGTGGCCCCGCGCAGTGATGCGTTCTTGTGGGTCGGGACCTGGGGCAATACCAATGATGCGCCCGTGGAACAACGCTTCGCCAAACTTCGCGCCAGCGGTTTTACCAACATCAACCGTTTGCAGGTGCATTGTCATTTCAACACCAATACCGGCGCGATGGTGCCGAGTGATGATTTTATTCGCCGCGCGGCCGTTGAAGTGCGTCAGCACGGCATTGAATTTCAAACCATGCCGTGGAACGTGCCCGAGTTGCCGGAAGCCTATTTTCGCCTGCTCGATCTGGGCACGGCCGGATTCGGCACGGACCGACCCGATGTCGCGCAGGCGGCGCTGCGGGAATACTACCGTCGGGGAGTGACCAACTGGAACGTGCGGGATCACCTTCCGTTGCGTGAGTTCACCATGCAGGCGCATCGCGGCGCGGGCGACCTGGCGCCGGAAGGCTCGCGGGAGGCGTTCGAGTTGGGCTGGAAATTGGGCTGCGTGCCGGAAGCGGATTTACGTCGCACGAAAGACGGCGTAATCGTTTCGTTTCACGATAACAACTTCGCGCGCATTCTCCCGGACGCGCCCGAGGACTTGAAAAAGAAGGGAGTCGCCGATCTCACTTACGCCGAAGTGGAAAAGCTGGACGTGGGCCGCTTTCGCCACGAACAGTTTGCCGGGCAACGCATGATCAGTCTGACCGAGATGGTCCGGATCTTGAAAGCGCATCCGGAGCGCTCACTGTACATTGACATCAAGCAGGTGGATTTTCATCAACTCGCCGCCGAAACCATCGCGGTGCATCCGCAGTTGATTCTAGCCAGCACGAAATATGAGGAAATCAAACTGTGGCGTCAGGTCGCGCCGCGTTCGCGCACGCTGCATTGGATGGGCGGTCCGCGCAGTTGGGTGAGTGGTTCGCCGGACGATCCCCAGGGGCCGCAGGCAAAATTGGCGCAACGTATCGCCGCGTTGCGGGCGGAAAACTTCGCCAGCATTGACCAATTGCAGATTCACGTGAACACCGCTCCGGACGGCACGTTTTATCCGAGCGAAACCTTCCTGCGCGCAGTGGGCGATGAACTGCGCGCACACGGCGTGTTGTTTCAAACACTACCGTGGGGCCAGCGCGAGGCAAAGGTTTTCCAGCGCCTGATGGATTTGGGCGTGGCGAGCTTTGCGACCGATTATCCGGACGTGGGCATGGAAGCCGTGCGCCAGTACTACGATGCGCAGTAATCCACCGCTGGGAGCGCGTCGGAGAGTTTTACGTGATGCGCTGATTCACTCAATCCGCAGGCGGAAATATTTCGCGCCCGCGCCAAGGGGAATCCGTGCGATATAGTCAGTGCCGTCCACAACCATGTTTGGTTGCGGTGACAGATCCTCCCAATCGGGAATGTTCAGTTGACTTGCGGTTTGCACGATAGGATTTCCATTTTCCATCCGCCAGGTGAGTTCGATTTCATTAGTAGATAAGTTCACCTCCAGCTTGGGTCCGCCCACCGTTCCCAGCACGTCAATTTCCCACACCAGCGGTGACGCCACCGGCACCGACAAGCCATCATCAAAACCGGTAAAGAAATTCTCGCCGCCAAAAGGATCACGCATTTGTCCCTGGGTGTTGTCCACCGCATAAAAATTAAACTCGATGTCCGTCACGCCACGCGCCAGCGAACCTTCGGAATCAGTCAGTTGCGAGAGCACGACGCGCCAGACGTTAAACGAGTTATTGTTTACCGTCCCGGAATCATGGGATTGAACATAAATAAAATCGCCGAAAGTCTGCCCGTAATCCGAGGAGAAACGCACCGTGTAGGTATGAAAAACTCGCCCGTCACGACCTTCGTTTCCAGTGAACACGCGGACTTCGTCAATGTCGGCTGGAGCAGGCAAGGTGTAGAGCAGCAACTTGGCGGGCAGACCATCGCCCGGATAATCGGCCAGCAATCCCGTCAACCCCGTATAACGCATTCCTTCCCCATCGGTAAATGCCGCCAATTGGTCCAACGGATCCGTATTCGCTGGATGCCACCCCTTATCCCCCGGCAGCACTGTGGGTATCAATCCTTGAATCAAATCCGTCGTGGAAAAAGCGGCGGCCAGATCGGTTTCCTCACCTTGAGTAACAATGAGGTTGATTTCAGCTTGAGCGGTGAATAAACCAGCAACACAAGCGGTAACGAAAGATATTGAAAGCAATTTCATAGGTGGTGGCGTAACTGAAGGATTCGTATCAGAATCGGTCGGAAAACGCAAGGTTTTTCGCTGTTGTTTCACTTCCTCTGGAGTTTGCCACGCTTCACCGGTTGGGCGAAAGCCACGCTGTTGGAAGGTCAACGCCAAGCCGAATCCCCGAGGCTAGAGCGTTTTCTGTATTCCTCTAACCGCCGATCTGACGCAGCGGGCCTCCCAACTTCAAGCCAAACGTTGGCATCAAATTGACGACCGTCATTGGCTCGGAACGAGCACCCGCGCGGCAGCGTCTTGGACTGCGGCAGCCCGCTGCCGCTTTGGAATCATCGACGGACGACAGGAAAGCGGCAGAAGACTGCCGCAGTCCAAAACCTCGCGGACATAAGCACGATTTCCCCGTTCGGACTCAGCCTTCATTGGGTTGCGCTCATTTGGTTCGACGGCTACAACTTTGATTAAACCGCTTTAGCCCGCCCGGACGGATGCTTCACTTGAATTGCACCAAAGCCGTCAGGGGCGCGCTAGCCGACGGAAAGGAGATTGTGCCCGAGGTGGCATCGTAATTGGAGTGCGGTTGGCCGTTCAACGTGACGCTGGCGATGGCGCGTCCTTCCGGATGACGCAGACGCAGAACGATTTGTTTTGCCTGGCCTCGGAGGGGCGGATGGATTTCCAGTGAAACCTCGCGCGCTTGATTTCGCGAAACGACCCGGAAGCTCACCGGACCAAACCGGGTCGGGGCATTTTGGACGGCAAGCGTTTTATCGTTCGCCAACCAGGCGCTCGGGATCAACGGTGCGAGCCACAAATCGTGACCGCGCTCCTCCACCAGCATCAGGCGGGTTTGGTGCAGAAAATAACCGGTCTCGTGCGTTTTGTCCCACGCGCCGCTGTGCCGGAAATGCTCCCAGAGCGTCAGCACTTCCGTGTTGAGCAACGACGCGAGGCTGTTGAAGTAGGTGCGCAGGAACGGCTTCACCTCGTCGCGCAGCGCATAAACTTCCGCGTTGCGACAGTAGTAAGGCTGCACTTTTGCAAAGCCACCAAGGTTGAACCAATCCCGCGCGTTCTCCGCCGCCGGATAATCGAACCAGCCCTCGCCCAAAAACTGCACATCCTCCAGGTGGTTCAGGAGGCGGGTGACTTCGGGATCATGCGGCGCAAACACTCCGGTGGGTATAAGTTGATGCGCACCGAGTTCGACGTCGTAAGCCCAGCTTCGTCCTACGTCATCACCGGGGAAAAAGTCCGCAAGCTGGCCGGGACTGTGAACCTGCGAGGGGTAAAGCGGAATCCACGTGCCGTCGCGCAACGGCAACGCGGGCGACTGCGCTTGCGTCCAGTCATAGGCGCGCCGGATGTTCTGCTGCAACCCGACCGCTCCTTGCGCGTAGGCCCCGGCCCGCGGATCGCCGATGTTTTCCAGTGCCTGCCCCAGTTCGCGCAACGCCGCGTAGTAATAACCGTTGAGCATGAAATGGCAGGCGAACGAATTCCAATCCGCCATTACCGCCGGCGGCATCAAACCGAACTCGGGCAGCGGCGCTCCGTCCGCATTGAAGCGTTTGGTTTTTTCCAGTTGCCGCAAAATCCAATCGCCCGCGCGGCGCAATTCCGCCGCGTTCTGGCGCAGCCACGCCTGATCACGGGTCAGTTGAAAGTGCTCGCCCAACGTCCACAGATGCCACGCCGTGCCGAAGGTGGTGTAGCCGGTGGTGAGAAAGCCGTTCGTATTGTAGCGATGAATAAAGAAATCCAGTCCGCGCCGCGCAAATTCATGATGCCCCAGAAAATCCATGCCGCGAACCACCGAATGTGCTTCGCTTTCCAGCGGCCCATAACTCATCGCCGCAATCCACGGCGCGACGCGCGCCCCATCCGCTTCATTCCGCGCCGCGATGAGGCAACGCACCTGGGACGACCGGATGACGCGATTGAGCAATTCGTCCGGCGTATCAATTTGCGTGGCGGTCGCCAGCACCGCCTGCCAGTACCGTTCCACCGCGGTTCGCAAGTCCGCCGCATCGGCAAGTCGTAATGAATTCACCTTTGCATCGCCCAGATATACCACCGCCCGACGGCTGCCGTTGGCGGGCAACTCGAATGACCAGGCCAGTTTACCGGCTTCGTTCGTTGCGACGGTCGGATCGGTTTGATCCAATACCACCGCAACGTGAGTCGTCCCGAGCCGGGCCGACCAGCGGGTCGAATTCTCCGGTCGGAGCTCCGCTGGTGAGGCCGAAGCTCCAACGCCTCGGAAGGCCAGCGCGAGTTTCGCTGCGGTTGGTTGGGCGCGCAGATTTTCAATCGTGGTTTCGATCACACAAACCGAATCGCGATTCAGTCGCGCGGGATCGGCGCCATCGGCATCCGTAGGCGCAACGAACACCCGCTCCGTGTAGCGCACCCCGTCCCGTTCAATCATGATCACCGGAATCGGCAGCCAACCGCCATCCAACGTGCGACTGGTGCGTTCCGGCTGGCCGCTACCGCAAGTGAAATGCAGAAGCCCCGCCCCGCTAAACCAGTCGTTGTTTTGTGGCGGCGCGACCGGAAAGCGCACGTCACCATTGCGCTCGATCACGTATTTCGTGTTATCGCACGACAAGGACAACATCACCGGCCCTTCATCCTGCGCCGCGTGATGGGTCTTCGCCATCGCCTGCGCCAACGTCTGCTCCGGCAGCGCGCGCACTTCGTCGAGGATGGTTCTGCGCCCGCTGATGCGTCGCTTGTATTCGGCCAACGTCGGCGCGACGGCGGGATTTTCCGCGAGGCGCACATACAAACCGTGACTCGGCACGTAAACGCAGCCATTGGTCATCAAAGCTTCAATCGCGACGCCAATACCACCGTTTGGCAGTTGAAATTGCAGCCGGGTGGCATCGCCCTTGAGGAAGGACGGCAACGCATACTTCAATTGCAGCGCGAGCGGCTGATTCAGTTTCCAATCATTCCAATCCGTCGCGCGCGCGGACGGTTGGTCGTCCGTCGCCAGCAATTCGCCGCTGAACACCCGCACCCGACCGAGCGCGCCAGCGGGCGCATTTTCAACCTCGGCCACCACCTTCACCGGTTCCCAACGTGATCGCGTGAACGCTTTGAGGTTGCGAAGAGTGAGGGACTTTTCCCGCGTCGGCAGCAGCCAGCGGATTTTGCGTGTTTGCAGCAGACCACCCGTGGGGGATCGAGCCGCCAGCCGCACGACGATTTCATCGTTCTCGATGGAAGTCTCGCCGGCAAGCGGCCACCAGTTGCCCTGCCATGCGGATTCGCCAAACCAACCCTGCACGCGCACCGCCTCGGGCGGCGGCAAATGAGCGCGATTCGCTAGCCGCAGCCGCACTTCGCGCAGAGTGCGTTTGCCGAACCACTTCAAACCAACGCACACAACGCCGCTTGCATCCGGAGCGAGAGTATAACTGCCGTCGGCATTGGGCTTGAGTTCCGTTTCGAGCCAAAGGTCCTCGGCCCGGAATTCCTGCAACCGATCCGCGGTCGCACCGTTGGTGCGTTGCGCGTCGGATCCGACCACCTGCGCGAACGGAGCGAGGTCCACCGAATCCAACACCATCGGCGGCCGCGCTTTGCCCGAACGGGTGAGTCGCGCGTTGGCCCAATTGGCCATGTCGCAGGAAATACCGTCACCGGCATCGGTTACTTCGAGCGCCAGTTCCTGCGCGCCCGCCACGGAGACGTTGATCGGTTTCGGCGCGTCGCCATTGCGCAACGTACCGCTGTCAAAGAGGATTTTACCGTCCGCCCGCACGCGAAAAATCACGCTGCCGCCGTTGCAGGGTTGCAAACCCACCTCCGCTTCAAAGCGCGCGAACTCCCCGCCCAGCAGCACCAGGACCTGACCATTGGCATGGTGTCCCAGCCCGTTCGTGTACGTTTGCGAGCCGATGCGTAACGGGTCGCCGGTCTTATGCGCTTCATGCGCCGCGACATCCAGACCGAGCTGCCCCCAGGCTTGCTCATGCGCCAAAAGCAATTCGGGATGCGCGGAAAGATATTCCACCGAACCCGCCTCCTGTCCGCTCACGTTGTCCGCCAAAACCAGAAGCAACGTCAGCGATAGCGCCCCCGCCATTGCGCCCCGCGGAAGCAGTCGGTGACGCGGTGCGCCGCCGGCGACCATCGTGCCGGGCCATTTGGAAAGTGAATCGGGGTGCTGACTGGAATGGTTGTTCATGGACTGTAAAGGCTTCTGCTGGGGACCGAATTTATGTTTGTTTTGCCAACCATAATCCGCTGGCTTCATCCGGGTTGTTTTCAATTCCGTCGTGAGGCAACGCGAGCGTCGGGTTCGGCTTACCGTTGATTGCGATCGCGCTGGCAGCAGGTCAGATAGATGATGGGCAGAATTCCGACCGTGTTGAAGACGGCAATGCAGATGAACCAGGCCAACTGGCGATGACGCGCGCTTTTCCACATGCCGACGCACTTCCAAACGCCTTCCCAGATTGCGAGCAGGATGATGACGGGGAGGAACAGCGCGAGCCAGAGCGGCAGGTGATGCGAGTCAGCGGTTATCATAGCGACAGAGTGAGCGAACGGTTAACGGCGTCAAGAATGAATCCAAACGGGTGGCGTATTTCGCGGTAGTGATCGTGCAACGGCAACTGGGGAGCATACGCGTCTCGCGTGTGCTGGCGAGCGTCTCGCCCGACAGAAATCGCACCGACTTAGCCGGAACGATGCAGTTGGTCCTGGTGGAACGGCCAACTTGGCTGTTCTGGGTGGCAACCTGCCGCCCAGCCGAGTACACGGAGATCGCACGCCATCGAGTTCGTACTTTTTGCGTTCGACTGCCGGGCTGGTAGCCCGACAGAACGGGCCAGTGGCCCGTTCCACCTGAACTCCAATCACGACCATGCAATTCTGTCTGGGGAGCATACGCGTTCTCGCGTGTGCTGTCGGACGTCCCGCCCGACAGGAACCGCACCAGCTTAATCTAATCCAAATCATCCGGTGTTCGACGCGGGACGCGTCGAACCTGCACCCGAGACGGGTGCGCTCCCCAACCCATGACCTCGTTTTCTTGAAGTTCGTAGCCACCGGTAGCATTTGGTCACAACGAAAGTTCAGCTTGTGGTCAGAAGGTACGAATCGTTTGCGTCTGCCTGCAAATCCCGTCAAGTGTACTTCATAACACAAATGCAGCGCACCAGAGCGGTGCGGCAGCCCGCCCACATTTCAGTCAAAACCGGTTCAACGGCTCATGCTTGTTCGATATGAGTTGTCAAAACCAAGAACTGCCCTCTTCACGAGAGATTCCTTCTCACCGTTTGTGCGGGATAGCTGATTCAATGTTGGGAGGAGATCACCGCAAACGCGAGAACCGCCAAACCCATGAGTGGAACAATCACGGAGAGGAACAGCATCACCTTCAATCGTTGTCTGAGATTCCACAATTCTCGGTCGGCCCTCAGGATGGGGAGAGAAGTCCTCCGAAAGAAAAAGAGGAACTTCTCGGGATGCCGAAAGTTGGAGAACGCAAATGGGATCAGCCTTTGAGCCTCTTGTGGGTGTTTGGCACAGAAGGCTCGATACAACCTGGCACTCTGCACCACGGCAGCACCCCAGACGCTGATTACTGCCGCCATGATAGCGATTGGATACCAAATACTCATTTCCAACCGGAATCAGTATCCCAACCCCACGTCCAGTTACCCAAAACGTGGAAGTTGTGCGTGCTCCAGTTGCCATTCCCGCCGTTGTAGCCATGCCAACTAACGGATGAACCGCGAACCACCCGAAATACGCGAAAGGAAATGGCAACCGGGAAAGCCGCTGCTCTCGTCCCAGTTTTCGCGTGGTTGGCGTATTTCACGGTGATGATCATTGTTTGTTGTGCCCCGTTTTACGCACGCTGATGAATTCCGTCATGTGTGCTCCACAACGCAAATGCAGCATCCAAGACGATGCGGCAAGCCACGAAAACGACAGCTCCAGCACGCCAAACCCACAACCTCGTCCGCTTGTGACTATTCATGCCTTTGTGGAATTTGAAGGAAGCGGCTAGCTTCAATCAATAATCCAGCTTTCATCATTACAGAACCGCTGACTAAAAAATACCTGTCCGCAGCAGGAACTGTGATTTTAGCAACTTCGGATTGCAGTGAATCGTTCCTCACTGTGCTTTTTTCATGCTGAGAAAAGGCTTTCTCGTCATCATCCAACTTTTTAAGTGTGGCTTCGCGCAACCTGGCTGGAAATGAACCCAAGCTGTCCAACTCTTCCGATATTTTCTCGAGGCGGTCTGCCAAAACTCCCACTTTGGCCACAAAGTTGGTAGCATTGGTATTGTCCAAATGAAGCACGGCATCCCCAAAGGCATGCTGAATAGAAATGATTTCCTTTGCAATCGCCTCTTGCCTTCTAATTCCCTCATGCGTCCACGATCCATTCGGTTCGCCATCCAGCAGACAAACGCCTTGTCGCGTGTTGCACGATGTCATAAAGAGTAGAGCCATCAGTGCAAATCCTCGTATTGAGCGGTTAACCGTGTTCATGATGATCACTGGGCAACTCGGCAGAAATTGATCAGGTTATTGCACGGCCCCGCCCCGGAGACCTCAAGGTAGCTCGGCGGCGTGCGTTGATTGTATTGGTTCAATCGCTTCATGCGTGAGTGACTGTTGGCCATTCCATCTCAAAACAATAAACGATGCAACCTCATTCCGCAGTGTCCAAGATGTGCGGCAGGCATTGCCGTGATGCCGCACGCAGAGAGGCGGTGGTCCGCGTTACCGCGCCCAATGGACGCGCGGAATCAGCCAGAAGTCGCCAACGAAGGGCGCTTATTTTTACACTCGTCAACGGCGGCGTTTCCCAGTAGAGCTTGAGCGCGATGATCAAACCCGTTCAATCCGCAAAATCCATGATTGCCGCGACGACGAACTCCTTCCGCCCAACGCGATCTCCCGGCACCAGCTCCATCGTCAAACTGGCGGGCGCCGTCTTCCTCGGCCTGGGATTCCTGGCGTCAGCCGCTGCTGACCCCATCCTCGTCCGTTCACTGGCGCAATTGGAAAAGTCGCCACCGGCGGCGCCCGACGCGTTTGATTTCGTCGTCACCGGCGATACCCATTCCAACCGCCAACTGGTGTATCAGACCGACCTGTTCAAGCAGATGATTCAGGAGTGGAACACGCTTCAACCTGCGTTTGCGATTGAGGTGGGCGACCTGGTGATCGGCGGTTCGGCGGAGAACATCCCGCCGCAGTGGGATTTGTTTGAAAAGACGGTGGCCGAATGTCGCGTGCCGTATTTCTCCGCGCCCGGCAATCACGATATCAACGACCGGCAGTCCGAGATCTTGTGGGAGCAACGCATGGGGCCAACTTATTACGGGTTCACCTACGGCAACACGCGCTTCCTCGTGGTGGACAGCGAGGAAGTGGACGCGCTGGATCACATTTCCGAAAAGCAATTCGCCTGGCTCAAACAGGAGATTGAAACCAGTACGGCCACCAACATTCTCCTCTTCATGCACCAGCCGTACTTCACCTCATACGAAGAACCGGGCCAAACGGACGCGGCGATGGCGGGCCGCTGGAAGCGCATGGCGGATTTATTTCGCGGGCATCCGGTGCGCGTGGTGTTCGCGGGTCACGAGCATGGCTATCGGGATTTCGGCGTGCGCGACGGCGTGCATTACGTCATCTGCGCGGGGGGCGCGCGCTTCGGCGACAGCGGCGTGGCGGAAGGTTTGTTCAACCATTACCTCTGGGTGCGCGTGCGCGGCGATAATGTGAGTTGGGCGGTGATCCGCCCCGGCAGTGTGCTGCCCGCCGACGTGTTCACGAACGATCGCGCCACGGAACTTTACGAAATCCGGCATCGTTTGGTGACGTGTGATGAGGTCGCCGTGCCGTTGGGGCAAGCCGTGGATCGCGACGTTACCGTGCGCGTCAAAAATCCATTCCCCAATGCGTTCAGTTCCGCGGTGACGTGGAACGCGCCCGGCGGCTGGCAAATCAGTCCCACCGCCAAGGATTATTCCGTTGCCGCCCACGGCACGACTGAACTCAAATTTCACGTCCGCGCTCCGACCGCGAATGACGCGCGTTTTCCGTTGCCGACCTTCACGACGCATTATGCGAACACCCGTTTCGGTCCGGCCATTGATGCGAACATTCCCCTGCCCTTTGTGCCGGTCGCCAAAGCCGTCCGCGCGCGCCAGCCGGTTCAACTGGACGGTCGGCTCGACGAATGGGCCGCCGCGCCCGCGATTCCGTTGACGTACCTTTCGGGGTTTGATCCGGGTCAACACGACCCGGCGGATCTCAGCGGCGAATGTCGCGCCCTGTGGGACGAGCAGAATCTTTATCTGGCTTTCGATATTACTGACAACGACCACTTCCAACCGTACGGTGGCGACATCGTGTGGCTGGCGGACGCCATCGAATTCGGGGTGGATCGTTGGGCGTGGGGCGTGTCGCTCACCCGGCACGGGCCGGAGGTGTTTTCGTACATTGGTGAAGGACTTTCGGCCGAAACCGTGAACACTGACGTGCAATTGGCAGTGCATCGCGATAGCGGCCGCACCGTTTATGAACTGGCGATACCCGCGCGATTGAATCGTCCGCTCATACTCGAGACCGGCGCAAATTTCCGATTCCGAGTGGAAGTGGCGGATCGCGATTTTAACGCGGAATCGCGCAAGCACGAACTGTCGTTGACTCCGGGCGGAGTGGGCGCCGGCGGCATCCGCGTGGTGCTGGTGGACACACCGTAAAAGCGCAACCCTGCAATTTTCCCCAGCACGCTTCACCTCCTCGGGCTTGCGTGAGGCGACCAATCCGGCTGCCACTCAAGTCATGCCGTAAACTATACGCATGACGATTTACGAATTGCGCAGGTCGTGAGGATGTGCGCGTGGGTTTGGGGAGCACACGCGTCTCGCGTGTGCTGGCGGATGCCGCGTCCGACAGAAACCGCACTAGCTTAACCGGAACGATGCAGTTGGCTCAGGTGGAACGGCCAACTTGGCCGTTCTGGGTGGCAACCTGCCGCCCAGTCGAGTACACGGAGATCGCACCCCAGCGGTTTCGCACTCTTGGCGTTCGACTGCCGGGCTGGTAGCCCGACCGAACGGGCCAGTGGCCCGTTCCACCCAAACCCCAATCGAATCACACCGGCTTAGCCTAATCCGAATCATTCGCGTTCGCCGCGAGGCGCGTCGAACTGCATCCGGGGCGGATGCGCTCCCCAAAATTGTTACAGCATCAAACCAGACTAAACTGCAATTCAGCGTGTAACCCGTCGGGCACAAGTCACAATCCCGAAATCGCAGCTGGGGAGCACACGCGCCTCGCGTGTGCTGGCGGACGCCGCGTCCGACAGAAAGGATAACAGCTCATACGTATCCCACGATTCGTCCACTGACTGAAATCCGTGTTCGCCGCGAGGCGCGTCGAACTGCATCCGAGGCGGATGCGCTCCCCGAATCCACTGCATCGTTCCGACTCAGGAAATGGCTCGGACGCGCCCGACCGCGCCGGCAATCTAAACAGCCAAGCCCCGCCAAGGGCAACATTACAAAACGACGATGGAAGATGAAGGATGGTAGATCGAAGATAAAGCGCGACAGAATATAGGAAGACGATTCACGATTTACGATTTATGAAGGTCGTGACGATGTGAGCGTGGGTTTGGGGGAGCGCGCCCGTCTCGGGTGCGGCGGTTGGTGTCCCGCCAACTGCTCCTGCCAAGAACAGCGTGATCAGACAAGCCCAAGCTCAGAAAGCCGCCCGCACAAGCACGACTGAATCCTATGCAAAGATGGCGTTGGAAAAAAGTTTTGTGGTTAAGTTCGACATCCCGCCGGATTTGACTTAACCACTACCGGACAAATAAAAACGACCGGAGTCATTTGAGCATGAAATCTTTTACTCGTCGCGAGTTCACCAAAACCATGGCGGTGGCCACCACCACCGCGGCGCTATCCTCATTCCGCGTGCTGGGGGCCAACGAACGCATCCGTCTCGGCTGCATCGGCCTCGGCAATCGAGGCGATCAAGTCTTGACCAGCTTTCTAAAACAGCCGGACGCCGAGATCGTCGCCATCGCCGACATTAACCAACCGTACCTTGATTTCGCGGCCAAGAAGATCGGCACGAATCCCAAGCGGTTCACGGATTACCGGCGCTTGCTGGAGTTAAAAGATTTGGACGCCGTGGTGATCGCCACACCGGATCATTGGCACGCGCTCCAGACCATTCACGCCTGCGAAGCGGGTAAGGACGTTTATGTGGAAAAACCGTTCTCGCTTTGCATCGCGGAAGGGCGCGCGATGGTTGCGGCCGTCCACCGTCACCAACGCGTTTGTCAGGTGGGCACGCAACGGCGCTCCTCCGCGCTCTACGGCGAGGTGGCCAACTTCATTCGCGGCGGTGGCATTGGCAAAGTGACCGTGGTGCGTTGCTTTCACATTCAAAACGAATGGCCGGTGGGCATTGGCAATCCCGCCGACAGCGAACCGCCCGTCGGTTTCGATTGGGAGGCCTGGCTCGGTCCTGCGCCGAAAGTGAAATACAACCGGAATCGCGGCCTGTATCGCTTCCGCTGGTTTCACGACTATTCGGGCGGCCAGGTCGCCAACATGGGCGTGCATTATCTCGATTGCATTCAGTGGGCCTTGGGGCACAACGCACCCCTGGCCGTCGCCGCGCTGGGCGGACGCATCGCCGGGATCAAGGACAATCGCGAAATTCCGGACACGCTCGAAGTGACCTGGCAATATCCCGGCGGCACGTTGGTCACCTTTTCGCAATGGAACGCCACCGCCGCTCCGGCCTCCATTAAAAATTGTGAGATCGAATATCGCGGCACGAAAGGCACGCTCTACCAGTTCAATCGCAGTTGGGAAGTGGTGCCGGATGCGCTGACGCCAAATGACTTTCCCTTGCGCACCCCGGTGGATCGTTCGGTGGAACGCGGCTGGCGCACGGGCGAGAAACTCGTCATTGAACCGCAACAAGGCAAGGGCGGCGGCGACACGACCCACGAACACGCGCGCAATTTTCTCGATTGCGTCAAGAGCCGCGCGCGGTGTAATGCCGACGCGGAGACTGGTCATCGCAGCACCACGACCACGTTGCTCGCCAACCTCGCGTTGAAAACCCAGTCGCTGCTGCAATGGGACGCGGTGGCGGAGCGGATCACCAATCATCCCGCCGCCAACCGCCGGTTGCGTTACCCCTACCGCGCGCCATACCAGTTTCCCACCTGACCGCCGCCGGACGGGAGCATTGCCGGGAAAATAAAATCCGGCAGCGATTTGCGTTGTCTTCCGGCGGCAGGCCGGGTTTATTCTCCGCGACGCTTTTCGAACCCACCAAATCACATTGACCATGAAACAGAAATCTTCGCCTCGTGCTGAATCCGCCCGCGCCACCAACCGGCGCGGCTTCCTGAAATCTTCCGCTGCCGCCACCGCCGTCTTCGCCATTGTGCCCGGTTACGTGTTGGGTTTGCGCGGCCAAACGCCGCCGAGCGGACGGCTGAATCTGGCCGGGGTGGGCATTGGCGGCATGGGCCGCAATAATCTCGCGCGGCTGGCCGGAGAAAATATCGTGGCGTTGTGCGACGTGGATTCCGGGCCGCGCGCGGAAAAAATATTCAGTTTGTATCCGAAAGCGAAACGCTACCGCGACTTCCGCGTAATGCTTGAGCGGCAACACGATATTGACGCGATCATCATCGCCACGCCGGACCACACGCACGCCCCCATCGGGATGGCGGCGATGCGCGCGGGCAAACACGTTTATATTCAAAAACCGCTCGCCCATTCACTCAATGAAGTGCGGGCGCTCACTGAAGCGGCGCGCCGCTATCGGGTGGCCACGCAAATGGGAAACCAAGGACATTCCAACGACGGCACCCGCCAAATCTGCGAATGGATTTGGAGCGGCGCCATCGGCAGCGTCCGGGAGGTTCACGCCTGGACCAACCGCCCCGTCTGGCCGCAAAGCATCGAAGTGGAACGCCCCCGGGAAACGCCGCCCGTCCCCGACACGCTGGATTGGGATTTGTGGATCGGACCGGCGCCGATGCGGCCTTATCATCCCGATTACGCGCCAAGCAAATGGCGGGCGTGGTGGGACTTTGGCACCGGCTCACTGGGCGATCTGGGTTGCCACATCATGGACCCGGTGTTTTGGGCGATGAAGCTGGGGCAGCCGACCAGCGTCGAGGGCAACATCTCCACCTATTGGGAAGGATTCTGGCAACGCACCGAACCGAAGAACGAAAACTATCCCCGCTCCACCATTGTGCGTTACCAATTTCCGGCCCGCGACGATCTGCCGCCGTTGCTCTTGACGTGGTGGGACGGTGGGTTGATGCCGCCGCGGCCGGAGGAACTGGCGGATGGGCAACGGATGGGAGACGCGGATGGCGGCGTGTTGTTCATTGGCGACCGGGGCAAATTGATGTGCGGTTGTTACGGCAAGGAGCCGCGTTTGTTACCGGCGCAACGCATGAAGGAATTTCAACCCCCACCGCCCACGCTGGAGCGCATCCCCGGCGGGCAGGATGGTCACGAACTGGATTGGGTGCGCGCCTGCAAAGGCGGTCCGCCCGCCGGCGCAAACTTCGATTATTCCGGGCCGCTGTCCGAGATGGTGTTGCTCGGCAATCTGGCGGTGCGTTATCCGGATCTGCGCCTGCTGTGGGACGGGCCGAATTTGAAAGTCACCAACGACGCGGAAGCGGATGCTTACGTGCGGCGCAAATACCGCGCAGGCTGGACGCTGTGAGGCATGGCGCCAATTGCAGTGATCCCGACTTTTCTCGTTTAGGGAAACGCTGAATCATTCAAATCAACTGGTAATGGCGGCCTTCAACTCCAGGTAAGCTCCAGTTTTTGGCCAGCGCGCAACTCGACCGGTCGGTTGAATTCAAGCCGCGCCCGGGGACCGTCGAAGGTAAGTTGCGTGCGGACGGTTCTCCGTCCCAGCCGAACTTTCACCTTGGTCGGGCGATTCGCCGCCGTCAGGGTGAGTTCGAGGCGGCGCACCGTGAGCGTACCCCAATGCCAGTGAATCCCGGCCTTCGCCGTGTGGCCTGCAAACTGTTGCGTAAAACTTCCCCAACCCGCAGCCGTCGTGAAGGCGCATTTGAAATCCTCCGGCGATATGCGCGGCGCAAAACCGAGTCGTCCCGCCGGTCCATCATACTCGAAACCGCACGCGGCAAGATAGACGCCGTAGCTGGCCATGCTGCGCGCGTAGTGATCACCACATTCGATTTCGTTCCACGGATTGCGTCGGGTCGCGTGGTAGCGATCGTGCAGCATCCGCGTGATGGCGAGGCCTTCCAGCGTGAGTCCTTCCCACAGCATGTGGCCGGCGACCTGATATTCAAAACCGTTCATGCACTCGTTGAAATAACCTGCGGCCCAGTCGGGGCCTCGCCCCTTGGCCTGCGCGTAATCCCAATCCCGGCGCGGGAACGTACACATCAACAGGCCGCCTTCGCCCGCCATCGCATACCAGCGACCCGGCGGGTAGGCGGCGCGATACGGGCCAACATCCGGCGTGAAGTTGTAGCGCCAGAGGGAGCGCAGCGCGGCAAGGGTTTCGGTCGCCGGCAACACGCGACCCAACCCCACCTGCCAGGCCCAGCTCTGACCGAGCACCTGGTCAATCTCACAACCGGTGCCGGAGTTGATGGCGTCGAGGTGTTTCGGATCAGGTTGGTTGATGAAATACTCGCCCTCGAAAAGCTGCCGCACCAGGTTGGGTTGGCCACGCTCAAAAATGTCGCGACAGGTTTGGGCGAACGCCACGTCGCCGACGAGGTCCGCCATGGTTTCACCCGCCCGCAATGCGGCGAGATACAAACCACTGAGCCAGGCCACCGGTCCGAACCAATCCGTATCGAGCGTGTTGTGTTGGTTGCTTTCGATGAGGCCGTCGCCGTTGGCATCCTTGGCGATGAGCCAATCGAGCGCTTTGCGGATGCCGGGCCAGTTGCGCTTGAGCCAGGTGGCATCTGTGGTCATTTGGTGCTCGCGCAGTGCGCGCAAGATCGTGCCGGCCTGGGCGTCAATCGCCGGAAAATCATTGTGCTCGCCGCGAAAGTGAATCGCGCCGTCCGCTTGTTGGGCCAGCCCGAAGTCCACCCGCTCACGCGTATCGCGCTCCAGTTGCGGAAAGAGCCGCGCGACCGTGTGGGCGTATTGCCAGACGTGGCCGCAGGTGCCTTCGCAACAACCGACGCCTTCCCAACCCCAGAAGCGGCCATCGGCGAGCCGGTGACAGGTGGACGAAGCGAGAATCGAGGTGTTGGCGAAGGTGCGATCCAAAAACCAGTACGGCAGCGTGGAATCGTACCAGGTATCGCGCCATAGCCGCGTCTGGGTCGTGAGGCGCTCGAAATTATTCGCGACGTGCTCCGCCACGGCGAGCGCGGAAGCGAACCGGGTCGCGTAATGCCGGCCCGGCGGCAGCTTGGGCAGCTTGAGATGAGGGAAATGCCAGGTGAGCAGGAAGGTGATTTCGCCAGCCTGCCCAGGCTTGAGCGACAGTTGGCGTTTCAGCGAGCCGATCAAAGATTCGCCGAAAGATTTCGTTGCGAGATTTGACTCGTTGCGAGCGGGAGCGAAGAAGGCGGCAGTGAGGGGCGGCGTGAAGGAGCAGGCCGCTTGACCAGTCTGCTGCTGGCCCGGCTCGCCGAGCAGCGCCAATCCCATGGTGCCGAAGTCCGGTTGCTCCGCCAGCGGGCCGGGCGGCGCCTCCGGTTGATCACTGAAGACGATGTAATCCAAACCAATGTTGCCCCAGCCGCCAGTCGCCTGATCCACCGCTTGCAAGCGGGCGGTTTTGCCCGCCCAAGGGCGCACGTTCCAAGTGTGCGGCTTCATTTTGTTGTCGTTGGCGCCCGTAACCGAAAGGACGATTTGATCATCCACCAACAGATTCACGCAGGTTTGGCCTTCGTGCCCGCCACCACCGAGGAGGAAGCGGAGGTAATCCCGCTCAATCGTGAACGGCGGACTGGTAAGCGTGCCCGTGTGCGCGTCGCGGGCGACCACGTCATTAGCCGGAGCCGAGGAATGAGTGTTCACCGCGTGTTGACCGTGCATGCCGAGGTCGCCTTGATAATTGATGACCTGGCTGGCGGCAATGGGGCCGCGACCAAACGCGGTGCCAGCCGCCGTCCACGGCGCGTACTCATCACGCTCAAAATCGTCGAACAAAATATCGGGGCGCGCGGTTTCGGCTTTCCGGGCGGGTGCGGGCGTGGCGCTACATTCGAGGAACATCAATCCACGGCGATGAACCAACCGATTGCGACGCAGGACATCCTGCGCTTTGCCGCTCTGTGCCGCCACATGGTTCTCCAGCCATCCAGCCAACTCGACTTCGAGCTTTTGCTTGCTGGTGTTCGTGAGTCTGAAACGCATCACCGTGACCGGCAGCGAGGAGTCGTCCACCGCCAGCGGAATGAACGGTGAAAAGGCTTCGAGCGAAACTGCAACCGGTGCGGCGGTGTCGTGATAGTCAACGGACCCGATGGGGTACGTTCCGTTGAAAGTCACGTCGCTCCAGCCGGTGTGATCCAGCGCGCGTGTTTGCTCGCGATCGCCCTGGCGAATGTGCAGCGCGAAACCTTGTGCGAACGGAGAAGCCGGCTCCATCGGTTTGGCGTAATGCGGTCCGCCGGTGCCCGAATGGAGGGGTTGATTGAAAATGTCCCAATGCCAAAGCCGGCCGTCGCCACCGAGATAAATCTGCCCGGCGCAAATCCCGCCGACCGGCATGCCGATGAGCCGTGATTCGGGCCAGCGATAAACCGTCGGTGTGCCACGGGCGAACAGTGCCGCCACCCAATCCGACTGGAGTTTTTTGTCTGCCGGGACCAACCGCTCAAAGTCCGTGCGGCTGAACGGACCGGCCACCGTCGGCAAACCCGTCAGCGCCAGACCAGCCGCTGCCAGACTGGAGAGCTTCAAGAACTCCCGACGTCCCCAACCTGTTCGACATCCACAGGCAGAAGTCTGGCAGGGATCATCGAGCATAGCGGGCGACGATTCTGTGGCGGGATTCGCGGCGTCAAGACGTGTTTTCGTTTGCACGCCTCAGCATTAGCCACCAGCCCCGCGCTGTCAGCAGCGAATTGAAGGAAATGAAACCCCGCCTCGAAAGCCGCCGAATCCCGGCGATACGACGATAGCTTGGACTGCTTCGACGGTTGAGTTCGCATCAATAACGCTCCAAGTCCGGTTTCTCCTTGTTTTTTAATGAAACCGACGTAAAAGTTAATCTCAGTCAAAACAATTTTCAGAGAGTGGGACAGGTCCGCTCCGAACCATAATCAGACGAAGATTCATTCCGCATTTAAACTATGAAAGCAACCGTCCTTCATTCTCTCACCAATCGTGGCGCCATTTGTCTTGTGCTGTTCGCCCTTGGCGCTAGCCCGATTTCCGGGGCGGACCGTTTTGTCTCGCTGACCGGCGGCCATGTGGCGCCGTTCACCGATTGGGCCAGTGCCGCCACCAACATCCAGGCGGCGATTGACGTCGCCGACGCGGGCGATGTGGTTTGGGTGACCAACGGTATCTACAACACCGGCGGCAAGGTGATGGCCGGCGATCTGACGAACCGCGTGGCGCTGGACAAGGCCCTGACGGTCAGAAGCGTGAACGGCCCCTTCGAGACGTTTATTGAAGGCGCGTGGGATCCTTCTTGGCAAGGTGCCGGACCGATGGCGGTGCGGTGCGCTTGGTTGACCAATGGTGCCGTGCTGCAAGGCTTTACGTTACAGCGCGGGGCAACACGATCCACTGGTGACTACACCGCTTTACAAAGCGGCGGTGCGGTTTGGAGCTGGCCCAATGGCGTGATAGATCATTGCGTCATGCGGTCGAATATCGCCGCTGTTGGACATGCCGTATATCGCGGGCAAATCAGAAACTCCCTAATCACGCAGAATAGCAAAAGCCCGCCGGTCGGCGGGTATGTCTTACAGGAAGTCACCCTGAATAATTGCACAGTGGTGAGTAACTGGGCGCAAAGTGTCTTCGGTCCGTCCCAAATCACCAATTGCATCGTTTATTACAATAGCAGGCCAGACCCGCTACCGGGTAACGCCACCATCGCGTACTCCTGCACCACCTCGCCGAGTTGGGGTGTGGGCAATATCAGTGCCGATCCACAATTCCTGCCGGGCACCTTCGACCTATCCAGCACCTCGCCGTGCCGCGATGCCGGTGTCTTTTTGGGTGGCGGTACTGATTTGGAGGGACGCCCTTGGGCCAACCCGCCTTCGATGGGATGTTTGCAGTGGCAACCAACCCCTATTTTCATTCAGCAACCCCGGATTGAGTGGGTGACCCATTCGACCGCCGCCACCATCTCCAGCGTGGTGGATGGCCAGCAGCCGATGGCGTGTTGGTGGCTGCGGAACGGCCAACGCTTGGAGGATGGCGTGGATTTTGACGCCACACAGACCACCAATCTTCTGGTCCGCAATGTGACATTGATGGTGGACGCGTCATTTCAAATGGTGGCCAGCAATGCGTTTGGAGTGGTCACCAGCGCCGCGGTTCAGTTGGCCGTGCATTACGCCAATGCGACCTCAAGTGCGTCGTTCCCGCCGTACAACACCTGGCAAACCGCCGCCACGAATATTCAAGATGCAATCAATGCCGCCGCCCCCGGATCACTGGTCCTGGTAACCAACGGCATCTACAACACCGGCGGCAAGGTGATGGCCGGCGATCTGACGAACCGCGTGGCGGTGAACAAACCGCTGTTGCTGCAAAGTGTGAACGGGCCGGAGGTCACGGTGATTCAGGGCCAATGGGATCCGACGACGACGAATGGTCCGCTCGCCGTGCGGTGCGCGTGGTTGACCAATGGCGCCATGCTAAATGGGTTCACCCTGCGCGGTGGTGCCACTCGCGCACTGGGTGATGTCGAAACCCTACGCTCCGGCGGTGGAGTGTGGGCGGCTTCGGAAACAGCTTTGGTGACCAATTGCATCATCACCGGCAACTCGGCGAACCAGTACGGCGGCGGGGCGTATTCCGGCTTTCTAAGCCACTGCACTTTCACAATGAATAACGCCGCTTGGGGTGGCGGAGCCGCAGGGGCTTTGGCCTTGAATTGTCTGGTGACTGACAATCGAGCGGTGGTTAACGGCGGCGGATTGGCCAACGTGAATGCAACCAATTGCGCCATAACTAGAAATTTTGCCGTCGCCGGCGGTGGCGGCGTTAGCTTGTCGGGAATGACGATGTTGCCCGCCTTCACGCAGCTCCAGAACTGCACGATTACTGAAAATGTCAGCATTACCGGAGGAGGTGGCTTGTATTTACTTTCTCCCTATGGACCTTCAGTGGTTAATTGCATCATTTGGAACAACCGCGGCTCGGGCTTGTCCCCGGATTACTCTCCGTCTAATGCAAAACTGAGTTATTGCTGCGTTTCTACCCTGCCCTTCGGTACCGGCGTCGGCCCCGGCAACATTAGTGTGGACCCACAATTATTGGCCGATGGAATTCATCTGGCAGCGACCTCCCCGTGCCGCGGGGCCGGGTTCAATTCGGTTGTCGGCACGGACTGGGACGGACAACCCTGGCTGAACCCGCCTTCCATCGGTTGCGATGAGCCGCATCCCGCTCCGCTGGCGGTCGCCGTCCAACCGCGCCCCAGTCCGCAGGTTGGGCAGGTCAAACTGCGCGCAGTGATTGCGGGCACGGCCAGCGCGGACTGCACCTGGCTCAAGGACGGAGCCGTACTGGAGAACAACAGCAAATACGCGACCGCCCACACCTCGGAGTTGAGGATCAACGAATTCAATTCTGCGGATGCTGGTTACTACCAACTGGTGGCCAGCAACGCGTTCGGCGTCTCCACCAGCCAGGTGCTGCACGTCACGGTTCACTGCGTGGACGCCGCCGGCAATGCGCCCCAGCCGCCTTTTGCCACTTGGAATACCGCGGCACCCGACATCCAAGCAGCCATTGATGTCGCCGCTCCCGGGGCCGTGATTTTGGTGACCAACGGAGTATATGCCACCGGCAGCCGCGCCACTACGCAAAGCTACCCATCAATTTTCAGCGGCTTGAATCGTGTCGTGTTGGATAAAGCGGTGTTGGTGACGAGCGTGAACGGTCCGCAAGTGACAACCATTACCGGCCAGTGGCCGCCAGTAACGCCGGAGGATTCCCCGGGCGTGCGTTGCGTCTGGATGGCGAGGGACTCCGGCTTGAGCGGGTTTACTTTGACGGGAGGCGCCGGCGGAGTTTGGTGCGATTCGCAACAGGCGGAACTGGCGAATTGCGCCATCACAAATTGCAATGACCAAAGCTGGGCTGGTGGTGCTTACGGCGGGACCCTACGCAACTGCATCCTGGTGGATAACATCGGCAGTGGCGTGAGCAGTTGCCAGGTATTCAACAGTTTGATGCAGCGCAATCAGGGAAAACTGGGGGGCGGCGCGGCATATTCGTTTCTACAAAACTGCACCGTCACGGCCAACACCGCAGCGACCGGCGGTGGCGGCGTATATTCCTGTGAGTTGGTAAACTCCATCGTGTACTTCAATTCCGCTCCCAGTTCTCCAGAACACGTTTTTACAACGGGTATTAACTCCTGCTCTTCCGCACCGTTCTTTTTTTGGAGCAATAACATCACCGCTGATCCACAGTTGATTGACGGCCGGCATCTGGCGCTGAACTCGCCGTGTCGCGGCGCGGGCAATCCGCTTTATGTCACGGACACCGACCTGGACGGTGATCCGTGGGCCAACCCGCCTTCCATCGGTTGCGATGAAGTCGTGGCCGCGGCGTTTGTGGGGCCGCTCACGGTCGCCGTACATTCCGGCTACCCGGAAGTGGCGGCCACCGGTAAAATGCCGCTCATTGGCGAGATCACCGGACTGCCCTCACGTGTGGACTGGATGTTTGGGGACGGCACGGGCGCCACAAACGCCAGTTCCTTGGTCTATCACAGTTGGACTGAACCGGGCGATTACCTGGTCACATTGACGGCGTACAACCTGGACCATCCGGAAGGAGTTACCGGACAAACCACGGTGACCGTGGTACCGGCACTGCCAGTGCAGATGCTGGCCGCGTCGGCTTGGAGCGGCACGAACTTCAGTCTCTCGTTCACCGGACAACTGGGTTTCACCTATACTGTGGAACAAACCACCAATCTCACTCCGCCGGTCACCTGGCAGATTTGGAAGACGCTTCCGGGTACGGACGGTTTGATCGAACTGACTGACCCGGGCGCTACCAACGCCATGCGGTTCTACCGCCTCCGCCGACAGTAAGCGCGGACGGATTTGATTGTTACGCCTCTGCATTTCAACGCTTCACTGGGCGATGTTTCCCTCGCTGAGACGCAGGCTTTGCCCTGGCCGCTGACCGCGGGGGCGCTCGTCGTTACCGTGGTTGGCCTCACGTTGATCCGCGCTCCGAAAACCGCGCCCAAAATCGCCACCACCAACCAAGGCGGCGGTTCGCAAGGCGCGCGTTCGCCAGTGGCGGTCAATGTTCCTTGAAGAACTTCGCGATCAATCCGGGCGCGGCCTGGGGAAAAACGTGGCCTCCCGGATGAATGAAAGCGATGACCGGTGTGCCGAGGGTGGATGGATAAATCACCCCGTCCTGCCCCCACGTTTCGCCGTTGGTTGAGCAGCCATTAACGCGCTGCACTTCTTTCAGCATCCTTTCCTGCCAGGAGAACTTCACGAGTGGATCTTTTTGGCCAGCGACCATCAGCATGGGCTTGGGCGATAAACGGGGTGCGTACTTGGCGACCGCTGCGCAAGGCGCGACCGCGCGCAAAGTGGCGCCTCGTTCCAGCCAAAGCAGGTAGGTAAACCCGCCACCGTTGGAATGTCCGGTGGCGTAAATGCGCTGATCCGCCACGCGATAGTCCTTGCGCAACCGCGCCAGCAGGGCGTCGAAGAACTTCAAATCGCGACCTTCGAAAGCATCGGCGGTTGCCTGCCAGCCGTTGCGCCGACCTTCGGGATCCGTCAATTGACCTGGGGTTGGCAGCCCTTGCGGATAAACGACGATTGCCTCCGGCCATTCCCGTTCCAGATGAAACTGACGCTGCACCTGACGCGCGTTGCCGCCATGACCGTGAAACACAAACACGACGGGTGCGGGATTCGTGTGGGCCGAGGCTGGCGCATAGACCGACGCCAGACGCGAAATGCCATCCACCTCGAGGTTGAGTTGCACCGGTTCATCCGCCCAGGTGGCCAGTTGACACCCCAGAAAAATGAGGGTGCTGATGATCGTAGTTTTGATCGGCATAATTTTAGAAATCGAGCGGGGACTGGTTGCGGTTGCGTTGCGGATTCCACCACGACCAATCCCATCCACTCGTTCATTTTCACGAACGGGAAAATCAAAACTCGGCGACCGCGAAAGTCAAGATCGCGTGCGTGACTGGCGTGGACCGCTTGGATCGCCGCCGATGGCTGCAGGCGCAAATTGCGTCCAATTGTCGGCAACGAAAATTTTATACTGGTTGCCGTGCGAATGATTCTTTAGACTCCCCACCATTACGGACTCACCAGGAGGCCGTAAGACATCCAGAATAACCATGAAACAATCATCACTACTATCTGCTTTGGGATTCACTGTCCTCGCACTGGCGACCGCTGGCGCGCAGGGATTGAAATTGGAAAATGTTTGGAGTCTGCAACCGGGTGAGCGCGACTACCTGGGCACCAGCACGGCGGAACGCGGGCTGGCCTATAATCCGGTGACCGACCACGTGTTGATTGTGCATCGTGCCAACCCCGTCGTGGTCGCCGTTTTGAACGCGCAGACCGGGGAGGACGTGAGTGCGCTGGATACTTCCGGCCTGGTGAATCCGGGGACATTCATTTTGAGTAAAATTGACGTAGCTGATGACGGCGCCATTTACGCGGCCAACTTCGGCTCAATTGGAACATCAACCCCGCAGTTCACCATCTATCGCTGGGCGGACGAGAACAGCGGCAGTTCCATTGCCTACGCGGGGGATCCGGGCGAGGGCAACATCCAGCAATGGGGCACGACCTTTACCGTCCGCGGCGCGGGGACGGACACCCAGATTCTGGTCAGTTCCAGCGCCGGGACGATTGCCGCCTTACTCACCACGACCGACGGAATTAATTTCACTTCACAAATTTTGACGACAGATGTCATGCCCGGTCAGATGGGCATCGCGATCGCCTTTGGAGCGGACAACACCTTCTGGGCGAAATCCGTGGACGGGCCGCTGTTGCATTTGGAGTTCGATGCCAATGTCGGAACCGCCACGACGTTGCAAACCTACAACATCACCAACTTCCCGGGGACGGTCGGACCGTTCAACGTGGATGTGGCGAACCATCGCCTCGTGGGCATCAACGTCACCACTCCGGATACCGCGAATCTCTACGATATTTCCAATCTCGCCGCGGCGCCGGAGTTGCTGAACAGCATTGCGCTACCCACCGATTACAACAACGCACTGTTCATGGGCGCCGTGGATTTTGGCGGCAGCCTGGTGTTTACCCTGGACAGTAACAACGGAGTGCAGGCGTACAGTTTGGTGACCTCCAGCGATCCGGTGCCGCCCTCGATGATCCTCGAACCGAAAGACACCACGGTCTATACTGGCGGCAAAGCGGTCTTGGTGGCATCGGCCACTGGCGCCGCGCCACTCTCCTATCAATGGCAGCAGTACGGAATGGATCTTCCCGGCGCCACCAGCCCGGTATTGGTGATTTCCAACGCCCGGCAGGAAGATGAAGGGGCTTATACCGTGGTGGTGTCCAATGCCGCCGGCACCACTTACAGTCTCGCCGCATACCTGACGGTGCTGCCATCGGGAATTTTGTCGCCCATCTGGAGTTTGGCCCCAGGCTCCCGGCCTTACTTGACCGCTTCCGGCAATAACCAGCGTGGCATGACTTACAATCCGGTGACCAAACACGTGGTCCTCGTGAATCGAGCCGGTAGTTTGAGTGTGAATTTGATTGATGGCGCGACGGGCGCGGATCGCGGCACGATGAGTACCGCAGGAGTCAGTGGTGGCACCTTCGCGCTTTCGACGATCGACGTGGCGGATGACGGGGTGACTTATGGCGTCAACTTTGGCAGTGTGGCCGGGACCACTCCAACCATCTATCGCTGGGCGAATGAAGAAGCCGATCCGACGATTGCCTATCAGGGTGATCCCATGCAAGGAACGGCGAACCGACAATGGGGCAACGCGGTTGCGGTCCGCGGTGCCGGCACCAACACGCAAATTCTGTTGCCAACGGGCAATCAGGAGTTTGTGGCCCTCTTTACCACGGAGAACGGCACCGACTTTACTCCCACCGTTTTCTCCAACCTGCCGCCCAACGCCATCATGGAAGGGGTGGCCTTCGGTGCCGGCAACACGATTTGGGGACAGTCTCATGCCGGGGGCACGCTGGCGCACTATAAGTTGGATTTTGAGACTGGTGAAGCCGTCGTCTTGGAAGCCTATGATTGGAATATCTTCGACGCCAATGTGAAACCGATTGCGGTGGATGTTGAACACAACCTCCTGGCAGGTGTGGCCATTGCCACTCCCGACACCGTAAATTTGTACGACATCAGTCAGATTGATGAGTTCACGCCGCCGGTGTTGTTGCACTCAGTGGTTACGCCCACCGACAACGCCAACACGCTGTTCCGTGGCGCGCTGGCTTTCGGCGACGACACCTTGTTCGCGCTGGACACCAACAACGGCATTATCGCGTTGGCACTGCCGTTTCTGCAGATTCAGCCTGATGGTGACAAACTGGAGGTCTCTTGGGCTGCGGCACATGCGGGTTACACGCTCCAAACCCGAAACAGTTCGGAATCCGGCACTTGGAATAATGTTGGCACCGGCACGGTTTCCAACGGACGTTATCGCGTGGAAGTGACCCCGAGCGGCACCCAACAATACTTCCGTCTGAAACGATAAAGGTCGCGGTAACTTCGGTCGTCGCCCCGCAGTCAAGGGCTGCGAATTGGCTGGCGCACCAATACAAGCTACAATTATCGCGCCTGCCACACCGACGAGATGCGGGGTGGCAGGCGCAAACATCGCCAGGCGCGATGCGCCGTCGCGCGAAAGGGACGTTCGCGCGAAGTCCAGGATCACTCCGAATGCACGCGACCTTATCCAAAGAGCAAAGCGCTTTCAGTTGAAGAGCGCTGCTGCTCTTTGATTTCCGCACCGTTCACGGTTGATTTAACTTACGAGTCGGAGTTGGGAGGACTGAGTCGGTTTTGTAAGGCATCGGTCGCACTTCACTCACGATCCGCCAGTTTGGAGCGGTCGCCACATTTTCCATGCGTTCCGAGCAGCCTGCGCAATTTATGAGCTATAAAAAGCAAAAAAAAGAGATGCCGCCCATGAACGTCGGGATAGGATGGCCGCATCATTTACCAGGCCATGCGATTTATCAGGAAAAATAACTGCTTGTGGCAACGAGCGCAGGTCCGTCTGCAAGACTTGGAAGGCGACCCAACGTGGCGGTTGTATAATAATTTGTTCTACGGCGGGGATTTGAACTACCGCGCCATTGAGGATGATCCCAGCCTGTCCGCCTATGATAATTTTTTTGATCGAACGACCATTACACGGGGGCTGAAGACCAAAGACTTCGCGCATGATCACAACGGGCATATCCAAGGAGAAAACCGGCTGAAACCAATAACCGTGAACAATGACGTCATCGTGAACAGCTTCACCTATGTCCACGGTCCGCTGGGAGACTTTTATCACGGCTCCACCGACCTTCTGGATCAGGGCAGCCGCAGTGCCATTGCTGCCGAACTGGACGCCTATACCACCCAAGCCGATCAGACCCCTGACAGCGGAACGGTGGACATCGGGTTTCATTATTATATTGGGAGCGCCCCGACGGCTTTTGCCAATAACGCATATCCCTGTCGGAATGACCCTGTAAACATCACGTTGTCCGGCTACGACCCTGACAACGACTTGCTAAAATATATTGTGCTGACAGGGACTGGATATGGCCCCAACCACGGCACATTGAGTCCGTCCGGTGGCTCCAGCCAATACCGCACCTACACGCCTGACCACAATTACGAAGGCCCGGACAGCTTCACCTTCAAAGTCAATGACGGGATCTTCGATTCCGCGCCGGTTACGGTGACAATTCAAGTGGGGTATCAACCGACGGCCTATGAACAGCATGTGCAAACCTGCCGCGGAGTTCCCATTCAAATCACGCTCCAGGGACAGGATGGCTGCAACGACAGTCTGACGTTCAGCATCGTGAACGGACCGAGTTATGGTTCCTTGAGCGCGATTACGAGCATTGATGATTCCAGCGCCTCGGTGACTTACACCCCCAACACGCCATTCTGCGGTCCCGACGAGTTCAGCTTCAAGGTCAATGACGGCGTGCGGGATTCCGCGCCGGCGACGGTGACCGTTGCCGTGGGCGGTGATTTCATTTACGCCCCTTATCAAACGGTGATGGCGGCGGCGGACACCCCGCTGGACATCCACTTGTGCGCTTCAGATTGCAGTGGCAACGCCGCGCTCACCTTTGCCATTGCCACCGAGCCGGAACAGGGCGAATTGGAGGAAGGCACCGCTCCGGGCCATTACATTTACACTCCGGACCAGACGACGCCCCCGTACACAGGCCCGGATAGTTTCACTTTTACCGTCAGCAATTGCGGGTTCGAGTCGTCCCCCGGAACGGTGAATGTGGTCATTGTCCCCGGATTGGAAACGCTCATGGCTGAGTGTCGGCCCGCCACCATCATCCTGACGTGGGATGCCAGCGCGATTCCGGCCACGTATGGGTTGACGGTGGACGGGTTTGAAGTGTATCGCGCCACCCAATCTGGCGGGCCTTACACGTTGTTGACGCCCGCGCCGTTGCCCGGCACGGAAACGACCTACGTGGATGCCACGGCGGCCCCGAGCACGACGTATTACTATGTGGTGAAGTTCCTGCATAATGAGCCGGATTGCCGGAATCCGGGGCAGTTCATCAGTTACCCCTCGCCGTTCTCCAACGAAAAGACCGCCAGCACCTGCTGTCCCGACCCCGAAGGGGAGTTCTGGACGGATGACACGCCGTCGGCCCAGCAACTGGCCGAATGGTTGAGTAAACCAGGAGACACAGTTGCGAATGCCACATTCACTGGCGCCATAGTTGCGAGAGGAATTTTCGGGAATGCTGGTTCCACAGGATTACCTTTCGACGCAGGAATAATCCTTTCGTCTGGAAACATTCACAATGCAGCGGGACCGAATGATGATTTCGGTGGTAATAAGCATACTCTTCACAGCTTGCCCGGCGACGATGATCTCGATGACTTATTAAGCATGCTTGAGTCCGAGACTTTTCCCGAACTGATGGAAACCGAAGATGCCGCTGTTTTGGAATTCGACCTTACTCCCTCGACAAGCTTGTTGGAGTTTGAATATGTATTCGCCTCAGAGGAGTACCCAGAGTGGCTTTCAGACTTAAAGAATGACGCCATTGCGATCTTTGTGGATGGACAGAACACAGCCTGGGTTCCCGGTGTGTCAAATGATGTTCCGGTTAGTGTTTTTACTGTGAATGCCACGCGTAACAGTGACTATTTTCAGGAAAACCAACCAACGCCAAATGAGGTTTTCGATTTGCAATACGATGGGTTCACTTCATCGGCGCTTCACCCTATGCTCACGGCGACAAAAACTGTACAAATCGGCGTGCCCGTACATATTAAAATCGTGATCGCTGACGAGGATGATGATGGGTACGATTCTGCGATTTTTATCAAAGCGCGACGGCCACTGTGCGAGTAATTACAACGAAAGGAGATCTGAATGAAAAAAGCATTTGCAATAGGTGTCTTGTTCGTGACGGGACTTTCCTTGGTTGGAATAAAAACACAGGCCCAAGGCACGATATACATTTCAAATCTCGACCGCCAGACAACGGGTAGTTTGTCCGTTGGAGCTGACGCGAGGTTGGCGACATGGTTTCGCACCGGTACCGCGCCAAGCGGCTATGTGCTCGATTCGATCCAACTTGCCATGGATGCGCCATCCGGTAATCCCACTGGTCTCAGGGTTATGCTTTGGGACTTTCAACGGGGGGAGAGCATGGCTGATCTTACCGGTCTGGACCCTTTGTCGAATGGAGTTTTCGCCTATGGTACAGAAGGCTTCATGCTGTCACCATCAACCGTATATTGGTTTGTAGTCACGGCAGCTACTCCGCTTTCAGTGGGAGCTTTTCAATGGGAACACGCTGCTACAGGAAATGACACGATAGGAATTGATAATTGGCGGCAGGGGGCCGCGTATCAGACTTCTCTCGATGGAATTGAGTGGGACAGAACCGCGCATGCCGGAAATTTGAAGTTTGCCGTGAGCGCGACAGTAGTCCCCGAACCTTCGTCGTTGGCGTTGGTTTTGTGCGGCGGCGCGCTCTGGCTGGCGGCGCAAGGGCGGCGGACTGAGTCGGTTTTGTAACGCATCGGTCGCACTTCACTCACGGTTAGCCAGTCTGGAGTGCCCGCCACATTCTCCATGCGTTCCGACCAGCCGGGTGGTATGGCTTGTTTCTCCTGGAGCTTCGCATTAGCCTCCTGAACAAATAAGCGCGGGTCCGGAAATCAAACCAATGACTTTTAATTCAATGAAAAACCATCCAAGTAGGAAAAACGGGTTGCGAATGGTGGGGCTGTTATTGGGCTGGCTGGCGTGCGCCGGAATGGTCCGCGCCGAGGAGCCGTCTTACTATCGCGATCTGTTTCCCGATACCTGGGTGGGGCGCGACGCTTTGGGGCGACAACTGCCCACCTCGTCGGAAGTGGGGTCGGTGAAACGGGATCAACGTCGGGTGGTGGGGATTTTCTATGTCACCTGGCACAGCGATTCCAATCATCGGTCGGATCGCACCGGTTACGGTGGCGATGTGACGCGGATTCTGGCGACGGATCCGCAGGCGCGACTGGATGCGAAGCACCCCTTGTGGACCGAACACATGTATCATTGGGGCGAACCGGAATTGGGTTATTTCCTCAGCAAGGACGAGTTTGTGATCCGGCGCGACATGTCCATGCTGGCGGATGCGGGGGTGGACGTGTTGATCATGGATGTGACCAACGCGGTGCGTTACTGGGATGAGTGGGCGGTGGTTTTTGCGGTGATGCAACGGATGAAGGCGGAGGGCAACCGCGTGCCGCAATTCTGTTTCTGGGCTTTCAATGGACCGGTGATCACGGTGGTGCAGGAATTGTACGATCGCATTTACAAAACCGGTCGTTACGCGGATCTCTGGTTCCACTGGGATGGCAAACCGCTGTTGCTTTACAATGACAACCCGAGCGTGGATGCCAATGGTCAGGGGCCGAAGAATCCCAATCCGCATTATGATCCCGACGCCAAGACGAACGTCAGCCATCCGCACCACGGCGATCCGGATTACACGGAGGAATTTTATTCGGACTACACCAAGGAAGTGAAAAGCTGCTTCACGTTGCGCTCAATGTGGTGGGGCTATTATGAGTGGGCCGGAAAACGGTTTGTGGGCACGGAGGATCATTGGAGCTTCGGTCTCGATCTGGGCGATAAACGCGTGGCCACGTTGAAGCCGGAAGCTTTGCTTTCGTTGCACAATGGGCAACGCGAAGAGGCTGCCGTCACTCCGGCGCAGCATCCTTCAAGTTTGATCGGGAAAAGCTGGACGCGCGACAAGGGCGAGCCGGCGCTGAATGAGTTTGATTTGCCCGAGCCGACCTTCGTGCCGTGGCGGCAACGCACCGTCAAACAGCCCGAGGGTTACGGCATTTATTTCCAGCAGCGCTGGGATGAGGCGCTCCAGGCGCAACCGCAATTTCTTTATCTCAACGATTGGAACGAGTGGACGGCCGGCAAATACCCGCCCACCGGCGGTCGGGATACGACGCCGTTCCTGCGGCGTGACAGCACCTATTTCTTCGTGGACCAATACAACAGCGAATTCAATCGCACCATCCAGCCGATGAAGGGCGGTTACACGGATAATTATTATTTGCAGATGGCGCAAAATATCCGCCGTTACAAGGGAGTGCGCCCGATCCCGGAATTGCGCGGATACACGCCGATCAAGGTGGATGGCCGCTTCGCCGATTGGGCGCGTGTTTCGGTGGAATACCGTGATACGGTGGGCGATACGGCGCATCGGGATTACCCTGGTTACGGCGGCTTGCACTACACCAACAACTCCGGTCGCAACGACTTCGTGACCGGCAAGGTGGCGGTGGATCACAAGTCGGTTTTCTTCCTGGCGGAAACCAAGGACGCGCTCACGCCGCACACCGGCCGCAACTGGATGTTGCTGCTGATTGATGCCGATCAAAATCCGGATACGGGCTGGCATGGTTACGATTACTTGATCAACCAGACGGTGATTGACGCGCGCACCACCACGCTCAAGCGCTTCGTTGCGGATGCCGCCGGCGGTGAATGGGAAACGGTGGCCCAACTGGAACTGCGCTACGCGGGCAACGCCTTGGAGCTGGCCGTGCCGCGGAAGTTGCTCGGGTTGGAGGCGAACGCGTTCACGTTTGATTTTCATTGGAGCGACAATCCGGTCGAGTTGCGGGATCCCATTTCGCTTTGCACCGATGGCGACAGCGCGCCAAACCGGCGGTTTAATTACCGCTACCTCTGGAAGATCAAAGCGGACTGATTTTGGGTGGTGGCATCTGCTTGCATCCGGCGGGGTGATCGGGTATCGTCCGCTCCTTGGAAAACGGGCTGGGGAAGCGGGTGCGACCCGACTTTACGGCCTGAACAAGCCAATGTAGCTCAGTGGTAGAGCAACGGTTTCGTAAACCGTAGGTCGTGGGTTCAATCCCCACCGTTGGCTCCATTTTTTGGGGAACACGCACTCCCTGCGGGCGCTTAGCTCAGTTGGTTAGAGCGACTCGTTTACACCGAGTAGGTCGGGGGTTCGAATCCCTCAGCGCCCACCATTTCAACGCCCGAAGCGCAGCCCCATCTCGTACACTGGCAGACCGCGGTATTGTTCCCGCGTGCGCAACGCGAAGGTGTCCACTTCCAAATTATCGCGACCCTGGGTGATTTGGTGCAGCTCGACGCGTTGTTGGTTCAGTTGTTCCACCCGCTGGCTCGCGTTCAGCGCCTGGCGATAGGCTTTATCGGCGGATTGCCGGTATGCCGCGGCGACGTCGCCCAGACGCGAGTGTTGCCACGGATCGAGCGCGTACATTTCCTGATACAAATTCGCCTTTTGATCGAACTCGGTGGTGATTTCCATGCTTTGCACGTATTGGTTACTGGCCACCAACAGGGCGTCGCCCGCCTGCTGAAAATCCTGCGCGGCGCGATCAAACCGCTTCTTCTCCTCGAACGGACCGTGACGCAGCACGATGACTTGGTTGGTGAACGGACCACCGGGTATTTCTTGAATGGCGGCATGAGCCAGCCAGGCAAAGCCGGTATTGGTCAGTTGATTGGAAACGACGCGCACCCACGCGGCCAACGGACGCGGCGGTAACGACACCGGTTCGGCATTGGTGCGCGCGGTGTTGGTGGCGCTGATGGCGCCGGCGTTGGTCCACCAGTGGAAGAGCGGCTGCAGATTTACCCGATGATCGTTGACCAGTCGGACCGGATCGGAAAGGTCCTGTGCGCCCAGCCAACTGGCGGAAAGCAGCAAGATGAACAGGATTGGTTTCATGGCGCATCGGAGTCAGCTCCGTAACCGTCTGACTATTGTAACGACGATTCTATTCGCAGCTTAGGCGCGTGCGTCCAGAGATCAAGCGGTTTGGAGTGCGGCGGCGAAGCGCACGACGTGGCCTTCCGTGGCCAGATCCACCAGCAAGGGGGATTTTTCCCGCGCCACAATTTGTCGGGCTCGCGCGAGCATTTCATCCAGCTTCCCGTCATCGTGGTCGGGATCGTGATGGAATAAGAAAAGTTGTTTCACCTGCGCGCGGATGGCGAGCATGACGACGTCTTCCACGCAACCGTGCCCCCAGCCGATGTGTTTTTCGTATTCGGCGCGGTCGTATTGGGCGTCCAGAATGGCCACGTCCGCGCCGTGCAGGAACTCGATCATTTTGCTTTCCTGGCTGCGGGCGTATTCGAGTGATGCCTCCGCACGGGTCGGATGCGGATGGCCCGCCTCGTCGTAGCGACAATGCGGTTCGTTGTCGGGGAAGAACACGATCAATTCGCTGCCGGTATGGATGCGATACCCCACGCAGATGCCGGGATGATTGGCGAACCAGGCGCGCACGCGTAGATTACCGACCGGGAATTCGAGGTCCTTCAATTCATCCACTTCGATGTTGCCGGGCAGTTCGCCAAACGGCACGGGGAAGTAGGGTGATTCCATCTGACCGGTGAGGACGTTGACCAAGCCGCGGCGCGCGCCTTCAAAACCCAAAATGCGCACCCGGCAACGCGGATGATAGATCGGCGTGAAAAAGGGCAGCCCCTGAATGTGATCCCAGTGCGTGTGCGTGAGCAGGATGGTGATGTGCAGCGGTTGATCCTGAAATTCGGCGAGCAACGCGCGCCCGAGGGGTCGCAATCCGGTGCCGCCGTCCAGGATGATGATTTGGTTCTGGGCGCGGACTTCGATGCAGGTCGTGTTGCCTCCGTAGCGGATCGTTCCTGCACCGGGCGTAGGAACGGAGCCGCGCACTCCCCAAAACTTCAGCCAAGCCGGTTGCGGAGGCGTGAGGGGATGAATCACCTCGGGCGGCGTGATGATTGAAGCGTCGTCCGTGAGACGCGCGATCAACGCCAGCAAATCGTACGGCTTGATAGGTTTGGTGAGATATTCGTCCGCTCCAGCCTCGCGCGCGGCCAGACGGTCGGAGTCATAATCCTGACCGGAAGCGACGACGATTTTGGTGTGGCGCAGGGTGAAATCGCCCCGAATTTTTCGACAAACCAGAAAGCCGTTGCTCCGAGGCATCAGCAGGTCGCACAACACGACATCTGGTCGCTCACGACTGACCGTTTCCAGTCCGGTCTCGCCATCGGCGGCCTCCAGCACCTGCCAGCCTTCCAAGGACAGGACTTCGCCCATCAATTGGCGATATTCGGCGTCATCGTCAATGATCAGTATTTTTTTGGACACAAGGCGCTCCTGCGGATTTATCGGTAAAAATTACGTAACGGTGGCAACCAAGGAAATGAAATTCAGGTTCTCACGGTGAAATTGATGATCGGTCATCAAACTTGTCCGCTCCCAACCGCAATTATTGTTCCAAAAACTCGTATTTGCGCCAACAAAACGGGAAAAACAGGCGCTGGACCAATGACCGCTTCCGGGCCACTCGCTCAAGTCGTGGGCGTTTCACTCTCGGCTTCCGTTGTGGCTTGAGTCGCCGCCTGTTCGGCTTCTTTGCGGGCGTAATAAACCCCCAGGTTGTGCTGCGCGGTTTTATCGCCCTGGCGAGCGGCGCGGAGAAACCAACGCACGGCTTCCTGCTGATCTTCCGGCACGCCGCGCCCCGTTTGATAACACAACCCCAGATTGCATTGTGCCGGCGCGACGCCCTGTTCGGCGGCGGCATTATACCATTTCACCGCTTCATGGAAATTCTGCGACACGACCTGACCCTGCTCATAAAAGACGCCCAGATTGAATTGCGCCTGCGCCTCGCCGCGCTCCGCGGCAGCGTGATACCACTTGACCGCCTCGGCGTAGTTTTGCGGCACGCCCTGGCCGGTTTCGTAAAGCATGCCGAGATTGAATTGCGCCGCCGGATCGCCCAGTTCCGCCGCTTCGCGAAACCATTGCGCGGCGGCACCCAGCTCCTGCGGCACGCCCTGGCCGGATAAGTAGCAGAAACCCAGGTAACATTGCGCCACCGGATCATCCTGATCTGCCGCACGGCGAAACCATTTTACCGCTTCGACGTAATCCTGCGCGACTCCCGCGCCGTTCTGGTAGGAAACGCCGAGGTAGCATTGCGCCTGCGGATCACCTTCCTCCGCGGCTTTGCGCAGGTCTTCAAATCGGTCCCAAGTTTTGCGATGGCCAGCCATGACGATGGTTTCGACACGAGACTTCCGCGCCTACTCGGCGCTGAAGTTTCAACGTCTTCCAGCATATTTTGAGTTGGGCTGAATTCAAGTGATGAATTGCTCAAGCCTCGGCGGCGGCGCGCCCCGGAAGAGCAATGTCTTCGTGCCAGAGGTCCGGATGCGTCCGGATGAAATCCGCCATCAATTTGACGCACGTCGGATCGTTGCGGATATCCAGCGCCACTCCTTGAGAAAGCAGACTGGCCTCCGCGCCCTGGAAGTTTTGATTTTCGCCAATCACCACACGCGGAATTTTGTAGAGCAATACCGCGCCGCTACACATGGGACAGGGAGAGAGCGTGGTGTAAAGCGTGCAACGCGCATAAAACGCGGCGTCTTGCCGTCCGGCATTTTCCAGACAATCCATTTCCGCGTGGCGAATCACGCTGCCCTGTTGCTGTCGTTGATTATGCCCGCGTCCCACGATCTTTCCGTTGTGAACCAGCACCGAACCGATGGGAATTCCGCCAGTCACCAGACCCTTTTTCGCTTCGTCAATGGCGGCTTGGAGAAAGGGATCAGACATATTGTGGATGCGATTACTTTGGTTGCCAGTTGTCGTTATGCGTTTGGAGAATGCGTCGGGAGCGGGCGCTTGTGAAGAAAATTAAAATCAGTGAAATCATTACGCCCGACCCCGGCGCGACTGGCACAATCGAACCGACACTGGCAGCGCGGAATCCTGGTCAAACTGATAGCCTTGCCCAATGGCTCTGCCGTTGCCGCGCTCCAAGCTTGCAGCCAGCCGCTGCTTTCAAATATGCACTTTCAACCGCATCGTTCCGATCTGGTTCGATAAACTGCTGGAGAAAAAAACTGGTGTTACGACCGATTGGCGATATTTTGACGGCATGAAGGCCCATAACGTATCGCGTCAAGGCTTCACGTTGATCGAATTACTGGTCGTGATCGCCATCATTGCCATTCTGGCGGCAATGTTGTTGCCCGCCCTTTCCAAAGCCAAAGAAAAAGCCACGGGAATCGGTTGTCTCAACAACCTCAAGCAGCTTCAGCTCTGTTGGGTGATGTACGCGCAGGACAACGGCGACAAGCTCGTACCCAATGGCGATGGCGCGGTGTACACGGGTTGGATTGGCGGCCAATTTATTGCCAACCCGCTGGACGGCACCAATGTCAATCTGCTCAAGTCGCCCTCCGGATTTTTGTGGAATTACAATCAGTCGCTCGGCATTTACAAATGTCCCGCGGATAAAACCCAGGTGAAGATCGGTAACACGGTGCTTGGACCGCGGGTGCGCAGCATGTCGCTGAACGGCAATATGAACGGCAACAGTTGGTACACCCAACAGACCAAGAACACTTATTTTACGTTCCGGAAAATGTCTGAGATCATCCGACCTTCACCCTCGCAGGCGTTCGTTTTTCTCGATGAAAGTCCCAGCACTCTCGATGACGGTTATTTCCTGGTGGTGTTTGACACCATCATTTGGGGCAATGATCCCGGCAACTTTCACAACGGCGCTTGTGGCCTTTCCTTTGCCGATGGACACAGTGAAATTCATAAGTGGCAGGATCCGGATACCCTGGCGAAGGTCAAGCCGACCAGTCCGAAAGGGCCGCGTGATGTGCCGTGGTTGCAAGTGCGCACATCCGCCCCCATCAATCCAGCCACGCCCTTCCCGTGAGCTGGGCTTCCGCCCAATCCCCTGCACCGTTGCGCTCATCAACCTGTCCTGAAGACGGTTGCCAATGTCTTGAATCAAGCCAACCGGAGATAAATTTGAGTTCATCTCAAGACAGCCAGAGTTTCCGCCCGGTCGTTGCCCGACTACTCGCAGTCACTCAAGACGCACGGTCACCGCGACGTTTTAGCGTAAAACGGGAGTGTGATTGGTGTTGAACCTGCTGATTTTGCGGCATTCGTCGCCAGCTTCATTCCGGTGAAGCGGGTGACGCTGAATTTTACGATGTCAGACACAGTGCATATTTTACTGGTGGAGAGTCACGCCACGATCGCGACGAAATTAGGGAAGTCGCTCGATTCGCCAAATTTGAAACTCATTCACGCTCCCACCACGGAGGAAGCGCTGTTGCGGCTGAACGACAATCGCACCAACGTCGTTTTATTGGACCCGGACCTGCCGGGGCTGCATGGCTCGGAATTCTTACGTCAACTGAAAGAGGTGCCGCACACCCGAAACATTCCGGTCCTGGTGGTGAGCGAGCGCAACCCCGCAACTTCAAACCCGACGGAGACGCCACTCGAAAATAGTGGCTTGCTCGTGCAACCGCTGGCGGGTACGGAGTTGCGAACGCGCGTCACCGCAGTGGTGCAACACCGGCGGCAGTGGCTGGAATTGCAGCGACGCTGCCGGACGCTGGAATCGGAACGTGACGCGGCGATGCTGAATCTCCGCAACAAGTCGGATTTTCTCGCCAATATGAGCCATGAAATTCGCACGCCGATGAATGGCGTCATCGCCATGGCGAGTCTGTTGCAGGAGACCCGGCTTGAGCCCGAGCAGCGCAGTTACGTGGATACGATTTACGCCAGCGCAGAATCCCTGCTCCGAATCATCAACGATATTCTGGATTTTTCAAAAATCGAGGCCGGCAAAATGGAACTGGAACGCCGCCCTTTAAGCGTTTCGAACTGTATTGAAGCCGCGCTGGATTTGCTCGGTCCCAAAGCCGGCGAAAAGAATCTGGACCTGATCTATGAAATCGCTGACGACATCCCGCAGCATATTTATGGCGACATCACCCGACTGCGTCAGGTGCTGGTCAATCTGATCGGTAACGCGGTCAAGTTCACACCGCGTGGCGAGATCGGAGTCGAGGTCAAGCATTACGGGTTGCAACCCGAGCCTGGTACGGAATCCGGCTTTCTGCATTTTCGAATTCGCGACACGGGCATTGGCATTGCGCCGGACCGCTTGGATGGTCTGTTCAGTCCGTTCATGCAAGCGGACGCCTCCACCACCCGTCATTTCGGCGGCACCGGCTTGGGCCTGTCCATCTGTCGCCGTCTCGTTGAACTGATGGGTGGGCGCATGTGGGCGGAAAGCGCGCCAGGGATCGGTTCAATTTTTCAATTCACCTTGCCGTATCAAGTTGCTCCAGCCACCAAGGCCGCGCTATGGGATCAACCGCACCCGCAACTGCGCGGATTGAAAGTGCTGGTGGTGGATGACAGCGCCACGAATTGCCGGATTCTGGCGCGTCAAACCAGCCGGTGGGGGTTGGCGGCCCAAACGACCACGCGCGGTGAGCAAGCCCTGGCTTGGTTGCGGGCCGGAGAGAAATTTGACCTGGTCTTGTTGGATCAACAGATGCCCGAACCCGACGGACTCGCCCTGGCGAAGGCCATCCGCCGTCTCCCCGACGGCGCAAAACTGCCGCTCGTCTTGCTCGCTTCAATGACCGAACGGGCGAACGATCTGGATGCCCGCGCCATTGGATTCGCCGCCAGCGTCACCAAACCGCTCAAGCCGTCGCAATTGATTGAGGTGTTGGTGCGCGTGGTCTCGCATCGCGCTCCAGCGCCGAAACCGGCCACCACGATCCGGAAATTAGACCCGGCCCTCGCGCAACGGCTGCCACTGCGCATCTTGTTGTGCGACGATAATTTGATCAACCAAAAGGTCGCCACGCGGTTACTGGGGCAAATGGGTTATACGCCGAAAATTGCCGGCAACGGTGGCGAAGCGTTGCGCGCGTTGGAGGAAAATCCTTACGACCTGATCTTCATGGACGTGATGATGCCCGAAATGGACGGCCTCGAGGCCACGCGGCAAATCCGCGCGCGTCAGCAGGACCGCGCCACCTACCCGCATTACAAATCGCCGCTCATCATTATCGCCATGACCGCGAGCGCCATGCCTGGCGACCGCGACAAATGTCTGGCCGCCGGCATGGATGATTATCTGGCCAAGCCGGTTCGCCCGGAAGAAGTACGCACCCTGATTGAACGCTGGGGAGTGAAAGCCGCGCTTGATTCGCAGGCGACCACCAACGATTCTTCAGCCGCTACTTTGAACCTGCTTGCACAAACCCAATCGCCTATGAACGAATTGCCCGCTGTTGATCTGGACCGGTTGAACGAATTCTCTGATGGAGATCCGAACAATCTGGCGGAACTGGCCACGCTGTATCTCAACCAAACGACAAAACAACTGGAAGAGTTGCGGGTCGCGATTCAGGCGAATGATCCCGCCGCCGTTCGGCGCCTGGCGCACAGTTGCTCGGGGGCCAGCGCCACCTGCGGCATGAAACGCATCGTGCCGCTGCTCAGCACGCTGGAACAACAGGGTGAAGCCGGACAACTCACCCAGGCTGCGGCGCTGTTTGCGCAGGTGCAGACCGAGTTCGAATTGATCCGCACCATTCTCAATCCATACTTGCAGACCGCTCCGACGCCCCATTCGCCCGCATGAAAAAAATCCTGATGATTGAAGACGATCAAATCGTCGCCAACACCTACCGCAACAAACTGACGGACGAAGGTTTGACCGTGGAGACCGTGGCCACGGCGGAAGCCGGACTGGAGCGGTTGAAAACATTTTCTCCGGACGCGCTCGTGCTGGATTTGATTCTGCCCGGGATGAGTGGATTGGAATTGCTCAAACAACTCCGGGCCACCCCGCAGTATCAAAAGCTGCCCATCATCATTTTCTCCAACACCTATCTAAGCAGTCTGGTTCAGTCTGCCTGGAAAGCGGGAGCCACCAAGTGCCTGTCCAAGGCCAACTGCTCGCCCCAGGATGTCATCGAGTCCATCCGAACGACCTTGGGTTTGAACGTGGATCTTGCCAAGGCGGCGATTCCAGAGCCGAAACCCAAACTCACTCCCGCCGCCAAGCCAGCCAAGTCCGAGTCCATTTTCGTCAAGGAAATGCGCAACTCGTTCGCCCAGTCGTTTCCCGAAACTCTGGCCAAACTCCGACAGGCCATCACCGCGCTGGCCAAGTCTCCCCCGCCCGCCAGGCGCGCCGAGCACACTCAGGAAATTTATTATCATTTGCACGCGCTGATGGGGGTGACGCATCTGGCCGACCTGGGCACGTTTGCGCGTTTGGTCGAAGTCCTCGAAGCCCTGGTGATGGAATTGCACGAGAAACCGGAAACCATCACCGCATCCACGTTGCGCACGCTCGCCGCGGCCATTGATTTTCTGCCCGTGCTCTACGAGCAGCCCGGCACGGGAAAAACAAACGACGTGGCGCGCGCCAAAATCCTGGTGGTGGATGATGAACCGATTTCGCGGCGGGCCGTGACCCACGCGCTGGAAAGTGCGAAATTAAAATCCGTGGGGGTGGATGATCCGAAAGCCGCGCTCCAATTGTTGAGTGATACCGCCTACGACCTGGTTTTCCTGGATGTGGACATGCCGGAAATGAACGGCCACGAATTGTGCGCCCGACTGCGCGCACTGCCGCGTCACAAAAAAACGCCCGTCATTTTTGTCACCGGACTGAATGATTTTCAAAATCGCGCCAACTCCACGATGAGCGGTGGCAATGATTTCATCGCAAAACCGTTCCCGTTTCTCGAACTCGCTGTCAAATCACTCATTCACCTTTTACGCGCCCAACATCCGCCGGCGCTCGCTCCAGCCGCCTGACGCGCCGCTGGCTTCCGCGCCAACGCCGCAAAAGAAAACTTCTGCTCCAACCGACGTACGAGCCGGTTTTCCCGCCGCTTCATGATACGCCGCGCCGCCGGAGTTTGATCGTCTTCACCGCACAGGTGTAAAACGCCATGCACAATGTAGCGGACGACTTCCGCCGGCCACGAAGTTTGAAATACCTCTGCCTGGGTCACGGCCTCCTCGACGCAAACCAGCAATTCGCCGCATAGACGCGAGGGCTGCGGCCCGGCGCTTCTGCGAATGTGGCGCGACTCAAGGTAATCAAAGGTGATGACATCCGTGCTGCCTTCGTGCCGCAGGAACTGCTCATTCACCTGCGCCATTCTGCGCGCCGACACCAAGACAATATTCAGTTCGACCTCCGTAAATTGTAGTTGTTCCGCCAGCAGGGAGCGGACGATTTCCCGCAACCGCCGCACCTTGATGGCGCGGATGCGTTGCTGGTTTTGGAGGCTGAGTTCGAGCTTCACGAAGCGGAGGGTTTTTCACGCTGTGTCTCGTAAGCCGCGATGATGCGCTGCACCAGCGCGTGGCGCACCACGTCGCGCTTGTTGAACTCAATCATCGCAATCCCTTCCACCCCGGTGAGAATTCGATGCGCTTCAAGCAAACCGGATTGCCGGTGCGGCGGCAGATCAATCTGCGTCTCGTCGCCCGTGACCACCGCCTTGGCCCCGTAACCCAATCGCGTGAGAAACATCAGCATCTGCTCGGCGGTCGCGTTCTGCGCTTCATCCAGAATGATAAAGGCATTGTTCAAAGTGCGACCGCGCATGTAAGCCAGTGGCGCGATTTCGATCGTGTTCCGCTCCGTGTGCTTCTGGATTTCCTCGGGCGGCATCATGTCCTGCAACGCATCCAGCAGCGGTCGCAAATACGGCATGATTTTCTCATTCAAATCACCGGGCAAAAACCCCAGCGCCTCGCCCGCTTCAACCGCTGGGCGCGTCAGAATGATCCGGGAAACCTTTCCCTCCCGCAACGCCGCCAAAGCCATCGCCACCGCCAGATAAGTTTTCCCCGTGCCCGCCGGCCCAATACCGAACGTCACATCGTGATTTCGGATCGCTTCCAGATATTTCTTCTGACCAACCGTCTTGGCCGTCACGCCCGGGCGGCGTTCATGCGTCTGCACCCGTTCGCTCATCAAATCACGCAACATCGCCGCACCGTCATGCCGCACCACATTCAGCGCGTGGGCGAATTCACGATTCCGCACCGTGCCCCCCGCTTTGAGCGAAGTTTCCAGCGACATGAATAACTGCCGCGCGCGTTCCACGGCGTCCGCCGCGCCTTCGAGTTTGATCCAACCATCGCGCACCGTGGCCTTGACGCCAAGTTGCGCCTCGAGCGCATCCAGATTACGCGGTTCATTGTTGTAGAGTTGCTGCGCGACGCGCGCGTTATCGAAGTGCAAAGTTTCCGAAGCCATGAAATGAAAATTTATTGGGCCAGTGCCCGCCGCAGTTGATTCGCCAAATCCGTCAACGCCTGCGGCACAACGCCGACGCCGGCGATGACCGGCATGAAATTGGTGTCGCCGTTCCAACGTGGTACGATGTGGATATGCACATGCTCAATAATTCCCGCGCCCGCCACCTTGCCGAGATTGATGCCAACGTTAAACCCATCCGGCCGCATCTCGCGTTTGAGCGTCGCGATGCACCGCCGCACCAGTTTCCACAAGTCCGACACTTCGTCATCCGTCAAACCCTCCAGGTCCGGCGATTGTTTGTAAGGCACCACCATCAGATGGCCCCCCACGTAGGGATAGCGATTCAACAACGCGTAGCAGGTGCGATCCCGCGCGATGACGAGATTGCCTTCATCGTCGCTGGATTGCGCGATGGTCACGAACAAGCTCTCGTCGAGCTTGGGCTTAGGCGCCAGGATGTATTCGATGCGCCACGGCGCGTGGAGTGAGTCCATGCGCGCAGATTAGAAACGCGGCCCGAGAAAGTCAAAAGACGTGTTGAGCAGATACCCGCTGAAACGGATATAAGAGCTGACGCCAAAGTAGTGAGCTAGCGCAAATCCGCTGCTACAACCACTCAAAGCAGGTAAAACCAAGAACTGATCTAGAACCGCTTTATGCCCGTTGTTCAGTCGCAGATTCACTTAGCAGCACGCTTCTCCAGAAATGACTCGATAGAAACAGCGTTGACACTCGCCAAAGCGGTACGCAGCAGATTGTTCAATTCCTTTGAGGAACTGAACAGACGAGTCTTGAATCTCCATTTAACTACGACACACTCTCGATATTCTGGAAGGCGGGACAGTGCCACGAGCAGCCGATTGCCATCACGAACGACTTCTACTACTTGTTCGTCTTGGATTTCTGACAAGCTATGTTGTTGGTAGTCGTCGTCTCCGTGAAGCGATGCAACGAACCTCTGCAAATTTTCCCCTTGAATGATGTAGGCAGGAAAGCTCATTTAAATACTCTGCGGGAAACTGCCGAACCCGCTGCTGTTACGCAAGACCATGCTCGCTGCCCGGTTTGCATCGCTGCCGTAGGATTGCGGATCGGAATCTCCGTTATACGAAACAATTCTCTTCCCGGCGCGAATGCACCTTTGAAAGATGATTCGCCGACAACTCTCATCCTCCCAGATTCCCGCCCATTGCGTGAGCCACTTTTCCGCCTGCCCCATATACCACATGGAACGGCTTGCCGGTCCCAACAGCGATTTGCATTGTTGATGCTCCGCCACGAATTCCAACCTGCGCCAAGCCACCAACCCCGGCTGTAGCAAGGGTTTGAATTGCAGCTCCTCCAACCGGCTTGCTGAACTTAACAGCAGTTTGGTTGTCGCCGTAAAAGTCCCGGAATTGTGCGCCTGGAAGCGCGCCATCAATGCTCGCGGCCAAACCCTCCGCCGCACCCTCAAAAAATGCCCCGGCGACACGTAACGCATCAACTACTTTCCCTAGAAAGAGATGATCCGCCCGTGGATTAGCAATCGCATCCGGCAAGTCCACTGCGATTCCGTAGCCGATGGCTCCGCCTATTGCACCGTACGCTGCCCCTTCAGCAAAGCTTCCCCCCTGCAATTCTGCACCGATGCCCCCACCTAATGCCCCCCCACCTGCGCTCGTTGCGAACCCACTGAGGTCATCTCCCCACCAATCCGGAGAAGGCCCACGCCAAATTTGAACTTGCAACTGACCGACTGCAAACCCAATTCCTCCGGCGATAGCTCCCGTGAGTGCGCCCATCCCGATGTCTCCCTCCGAAACCGCTGCGCTGACTGCACCTCCAGTTGCTCCACCTGCCACAGACCCTAAAAAAGCACTGCCCCAAACACTTCCCGCCCACCGGCGTGTAACTCTGGGCATAAACCTCGCCTGGCATCGTGGCCAAAATCAGCGCCATCAGGGAAACAAAGGTAACCGCTTGTTGCCAGAGGACACGAGGCTGCCAGCACTTTGAGAGTTGCGAATACCTGCACCCGCGAAGCGTCGGCCTGCCCGAAAATTGTCGTCGAGCTTCGGCTTGGGTGCGAGGATGTATTCAATCCGCCGCGGCGCGTGGAGTGAGTCCATGCGAGCAGATTAGAAGCGAGTAGCGGGAAAGTCAAAAGGCTGTTGGCTGACGGATCAAATTCGTGGCGGAGTGGCCATGACGGGAGGGGCCGCGACAACTGGCAGTAACGATCCCGCTGCGACATTAACCGCCTGGAGGGCCGTGGCCCGGAACTGCTCGCCCATCCGCTTCCGGGCCAGAAAATAAAATACCCAGTTCTTGGTCAGCGAAAGCGCCATGGGCACCAAGGTGGTGACCAGCGCATAAAGCTCCAATCGCCTCGTGCCGCCACTTGACCAGCCGGTTAGCACCAGCGTCAGGCTCATCAAAATGCCCGCGCCAAAAGAAATCGCCAGCGACGGAATGACCTGCACAAAGAGGAGCGTTTTTAACGTGGCGGCCAGACTGTTGCGCGACACCAAACCCATCCAAAAGCCAAACCAGGTCAGCGCGATTAAGTTCGTTATCCAGACGACAACTCCGCCCAGCGCGAGAAGGCCGCGAACCGTCGAGCCGGACAGCAGGGAAAACGTCAGACTCGATGCGGCCGTCAGGGGCGCGATCGGATTCGTGAAGCCAACGACTAATAAGACCAGAAAAATAGCGGTGATCGGCAGACCGAAGATTCGCAATAATCCGCGCCAGGCGGTCGGCGCCACTTTTGTGAAATCCAGCGGGGCAACCAACAGCAGTTCGATCCAACGCGCGCCGCGTAATTCCGCAAACAAATGGCAGGCGAGCGACGCCACCCAGAGGCTTAACGCGAGGGGGATCAGTTGCAATATCAGAACCGCGGACAACCCACTCATCACGGAATTACTGCTCTGCTGGGCATAAACCCAGCCGCCCAACAGTATCAATGCGCCCAGCCACAACCACAGCGCCTGCCCGCGCCGCCGTCCGACGAGCCATAGAATCGGACTGCTTTCCAGCCAACTGGTGGACGCGCGAAATCGCCGACGCAACGCGCCTGCCAGCCACCCGCTCCGCCGCATTCCCACATCGGCAGAACGCGCGCCGCGCCGCTCCCGCCACGTTCGTGAAATTAAAAAGCAGGTCGTGGCAAACAATCCCCACGTCAGCCCCTGGCTGACCAGGAGGCTCGGCCAAAACAAGTTCGAATTACTGCTGGCTGATGAGAAGACAAAAAATGGGCTGATCAAAGACCATCGCGGAGTAAACAAACGGGTCTGCGCATACGCCCACCAGCCATCAATCGCAAAGCCCGCTGTCAACAGCACGAACAGCAACGCCAGCGTTCCGAACAACGCTTTTTGTGGATGCCGACTCAATGCCGACACCAACAACCCGCAAATCAGCGAAAAAATCAAGGTATGCGTCAGCGCCAGCATCACGCGCCAGAAGGTGCTCCCCGCCACACCGCCCAGCAATTGAGTGGCGGCAAAAATTGGAAAAATGGCCAGAACCGGAAAAATTGACCGACACGACGTCGCCAGCAATTTGCCGAAGACCACGTCGTAACCGCGCAGGTTGGTCAGGAACAACAACCCCAAAGTGCCCTCGCGCTTTTCCTCGCTTAATGCGTCGGCGGTAAAAAACGCACCCACCAGCGAGGCCGCAATCACCGACATCCAGGTTAACGTCCCAAACAGCACCCGCCCGATGTGCATGCCGACTCCGCCGGGCACCACGGCCAGCAGAACATACAGACCGCACCCCATCAGCAGCGCCACCAACGCCGCCGCCAGACGCAACCAGAACGTCGCGCGGCGCTGCGCCGCCAGGCGCAACTCGCGTTCGACAATCGGCAGGAAAGTCATGGGGCGTGATTTAACCAACCCATTGCGCCACGGCAAGACCGCAGTTCAAGTCTTCCGCTCTTCAATGTCGGCCTAACGCGCGATGAAAATCTCGAAACCACCAACCAACGCGCCAGCGTCTTGGGCAGCGGTAGTTCTCAGCCGCTTTTCTCTGTCCGATTTTCAGCGGGCCGGGTACTGTTTCATGAGTGAACAACCAGACCGACCAACAACTGCTGCGCGCGTATGTTTCGCACCGCTCGGAAGCCGCGTTTACCGAACTGGTGCGCCGCCACATTGACCTGGTTTACTCCACGGCCCTGCGTCACCTCGGGGATGCGTTCCGCGCTGAAGACGTGGCCCAGGCCACCTTCGCGGCACTGGCGCAAAACGCCCGACGATTGACCCCACGCCCCATTCTCTCGGGCTGGTTGCACACCACCGCGCATCACCTCGCCATTAAAACCATCCGCACCGACGCGCGCCGCCAACAGCGGGAAAAGGAGGCCGTCACGATGAATGAATTCACCCACGCTCCCGCCGCAGTCTCGTGGCAGGAAATCGCCCCGCACCTCGATGCGCTCATCGGCAAGCTGGCTGAATCGGAACGCGACGCAATTCTGCTCCGTTACTTTGAAAAGAAGAGCGCGACGGAAATGGCCGAGCGTCTGCACATCAGCGCGGAAGCGGCGCAAAAGCGGGTGAATCGCGCCGTCGAGAAGCTGCGCGATCTGTTCAGCAAACACGGCATCAATATCGGCTCGGGAGGGCTGGGCCTTTTGATTTCCACCCATGCCGTACAAACCGCGCCGGCGGGTTTGGCGCTCACCATTTCGAGTGTCGCGCTCGCTGGAACGGCTGCAACCACTTCAACCCTTATCACCGCCACTAAAACCATGGCCATGACTACTCTGCAAAAAACTCTCGTTACCACCACTGTCGCCGTGCTCGCCGGAGTGGGCCTTTACGAAGCCAAGCAAGTTCACGATGCCCGCGCCGAAGTGCAGACGCTCCGGCAACAGCAAGCGCTATTGGAAGAACAAGTTCAAAGCCTGCAAAAGGACAACGGATCGTTGACGGATCGCATTTCCCAACTGGGAGCGGAATCCGTGGAGCAAAACGGAAACTCACTCGAACTGCTTCGGTTGCGCGGCGCAGTCACGCGCCTGCGCAACGAAAATGCTGAATTGGCGGAACAGCTGGAAGACTGGGAGCACTTTCAGTCGATTCAGTCGAATATCTCTACCGTCCTGTCGAATACTCCCCCCGTCCGGACTTTTACTTCCTTTGGGACCGCCTCATTGAACTGGGACAAAACGCTCGTCACTGGAGGCTGGAAAACTCCATCGGGAAAGCGGGCCATCGCCCTGATAACCGCGCAGCCTGGCGACGACTCCGGTCAGCTCTCGATTAAAACCAAGTTCCTGGAATACACCGAAGCCGCCGGCGAAGAATCCGGCTTGGCGCGGTTCAATTTTGACGTTTTCGACTTCAGCAAAATCGGCTCCAGCCCGAAGGTGCATACCGTAGCAACCGATCAACTCCGTACGATGTTGGAATACGCGGAACGTACCGAGGGAATCAAGCTGCTTGCAGCGCCTGAAGGAACGGCCCCGATCGGACGGCATGTACAATTTCAAGAAGTGGGAGCGGGCAAGATCGCCTCGGGGGAGGTATATTACACCGGTCCAATACTGGACTTTATTCCTACCGTCGCTCCGGATGGACGTTCGGTCACCATCGAATTCAACACGCAATTAAACTATCGGATACCGTTCGTCACTCCATCACCAGAGTCGGAAAGTTCACCCTAGCGGCGCTCAATGTTGGCGACGAAGAAGGGTTTGGGTATCGGTTTATTCACGCGAAAATTACGAACTCTCAAAACCGGGACACCTCCAAGCGCCGTAGGCGCGACATCTCTGTAGTGACCGGAGGTCATAACGGTCCAAGCTCCGTTAGGAGCGGCATAGTCGACGAATCACCCGCTAATCGGTTTGAAGATGTAACGTTGGTCGTATTCCACCTCGAACTTGTCCAGCAAGGCCTTGTACTCGTCGAGAAACGATTTCTTCACGTGATGTTTCTCCTGATCCTCGATGTAACGAATTACCGCTCCGAGTTGCGAGCGGGAATAGGAAAACGCGCCGAATCCTTCCTGCCACGAAAACCGCCCCATCACCCAACGCTTCGCGTTGATGAAGCGGGAAGAGTTCGCCTTGATGTCGCGCACCAGTTCTGAAAGTGCGGCGTCGGGGCGCAAGCCAACAAGCAGATGCAAATGGTCCGGCATATTGTTTATCGCAATCAACTTGTGCCGCTGCGCAGAGACGATGCCGGTGATGTATTTCTGCAACTCGTCGTTGTGTTCGGGGGCGATGAGGTTTTGACGTCCTTCCACGGCGAACACGACTTGAATGTAGATTTGGGTGTAGGTGTTGGCCATGTGCAGAGGATGCCGCTCCTGACGGAGCTTGGAAATCTTAATCATCTCGATTCTACAAAGATGGCGCACCTACGGTGCTTGAGATCTGCATCCGGCTATTGGGAAACAATTCGACGGAGGTGCATTCTAGCTAAGTCGCTCCGCTCCAAACTCGCACTGTATGACGCAATCCTGTTGGGATAGGTCGGTGGCGGAAAAGATTTTCGCACGCACTTATCTTTCGGCGTTCAAACCGCCTTCGCCGCGATGTCCCGGCGAAAATGCGCGCCTTCAAATTGAATACATTCCACCGCGGCGTACGCCGCCGCCTGCGCGGCGCGCAAATCTTTGCCGAGCGCCGTCACGCCGAGAACCCGCCCGCCGTTTGTCACGATCTGTCCGTCCCGCGACGCCGTGCCGGCATGGAACACTTTGGTCTTCGGCAGGCGATTCGCCGCATCCAATCCGCTGATGACTTTGCCCTTTGCGTAGCTGCCGGGATAACCGCCGCTGGCCATGATGACGCAAACGCTGGCCTCCGGTTTCCAATTCAATTCGTGTCGCGCCAACGTGCCGTTCGCGCTGGCGTCGAGCAATTCCAGCAGATCGTTTTCCAAACGGGTCAAATAAACCTGCGTTTCCGGATCGCCAAAGCGGGCGTTGAATTCCAAAACCTTGGGCCCGTTCCGCGTCAGCATGAGGCCCGGATATAAGATGCCGCGAAAATCAATCCCCTCCGCCGCGCAACCGCGCAGGAAGGGATCGAGAATCTGCCGCGCGGTGTCGGCCAGTTGCGCGTCGGTGAGAAATGGCGCGGGTGAATAGGTGCCCATGCCGCCGGTGTTCAAACCTTGATCGCCGTCGAGCGCGCGTTTGTGGTCTTGCGACGTGGGAAAGAGTTTCGCCGTCGTGCCGTCGCACAACGCGTGCAGGGAAACTTCGATGCCTTCGAGAAATTCTTGAATCACGACACGCGCGCCCGCCGCACCGAACGCGCGATTCACCATGATTTCGTCCACGGCTTGCCCGGCCTCAGACTGATTCGCACAGATCAAAACGCCTTTGCCGAGCGCGAGACCGTCCGCCTTCACCACGCACTTACCCAGCGCCGCCGCGAACTTCTTGGCGGCAACCGCGTCGTCAAAAGTGCCGGCGGCAGCGGTCGGGATGCCGTATTTCTCCATGAATTGTTGCGAGAAAACTTTCGACGCCTCAAACTGCGCGGCCTTTTGGTTCACGCCCCAAATTTTCAAACCGTGCTGCTGGAACAAATCCACGACGCCCAGCGCAAGCGGATTGTCCGGTCCGACCACGGTGAAATCAACCCGCTGCTCCTGCGCGAACGCCAGCAATCGGGGCAGATCCTCCGCGCCGAGATTGACCGCTTCCACCGCGCGATCGCTCGCGGCGAGGCGCTCCAACGCGACGCCCGCGTTCCCCGGGGCGCACCACATCCGCGTGACGTGAGGTGATTGGGCGAGTTTCCAAACCAAGGCGTGTTCACGACCGCCCGAACCGATGACCAGAAGTTTCATGGTGGCGCAGATTGAAGCAGTCGCCCGCGTGGAGTTCAAGACCCAGACGCGCCTTCGATTAGATTTTCCCATTCTGATTGCGAAATAACTTGTGACGCCGCCAGCCCCCCCAGCATGCTGGCGACATCGGCAATCAATGCGGGATTTTACCAAGTCATCCGCCCCCCACCGCAAGCAGAGTGACGGTCAGAAATCGGGGTTGCTCATAGAGCCAAAATTCATGGATAAATTTACCGCTGTATTCGCGGCCAAATGCATCATTGGTCGCGTCATCGTGCCAAGCAATTGGTCGCCACTCTGGGATCGTCTCCGCCGACCCAAAATCCGGGGCAAATCCGCGGATGACGCCCAACTCAAACTCTACGGCCAGCTCCTGCCGAACGGTTTTCTGAATTACGGCTACAGCGACGATCCGACCCGCCCGCCCGAACGAATGTGCGTTTATGACATTGAACAAGCCCAACTGCGTTACGCCACCCGGCTCGCGGACCTGATTGTGGATCGGGAGACTGGCATCCTTGATTCCGGTTGCGGCATGGGCGGTTTGACCGCAGTGCTGCTGCAACGCGGCTTGAAGCCCACCGCGTTGACGCCCAATCGCACCCAGATCAAACACATCCGTTCGACTTACCCGCAAGTGCCGTTGCTCGAAGGCAAGCTGGAACAAATCCCGTTGCCCGAAAGCCGGCACGCCTTTGGCACGATTATCACCTCGGAATCCTTTCAATACGTCAACCTGGCCCAAGGACTGGCGGTCATTGACCAGATTCTTCGTCCCGGCGGCCGCTGGATTTTGTGCGACTATTTCCGCAGCGCCACCAGCACGCACCGCTCCGGGCATCAATGGAGCGAATTCACCACGGCGTTACAACAAAACGGCTGGCGCATCACCCATCACGAAGACATCACCGCCAATGTGTTGCCCACCATCGCCTTTGTTCACATGTGGGCCCAACGGGTGGGCCTGCCCGTGGCGCAATTCGCCACCGACCGTTTGGAACGCAAACGCCCCGCCCTGCACTACGTCCTGCAAGACTTGATCCTCAAGGCACGCGAACAACTCCAGGGCCACCTGGACATCGTGGATCCGATTATCTTTGCCCGGGAAAAGAAATATCTGACGCTGGTGATTGAACGGATCCGCGATGCGCGTTGAACGAGGCCACCGCGTCCAAGTCACATCATTCCACCAATTCGGGCTTCCAAACGAGCGCCATAATTATGGAAGTAAAATCATCGTAGTATTCAATCGCGTGTTGATTGCAGTAAGCGAGGCGCAAACGCCGGACTTTTCGCAACAAGGGCAGGTCTTCCTCCTTCAAAACAACGACCGCATCCCTTTCTCCGTCGGAAACTTTTTCAACCAGGTTGTTGAAGGTTTCCCAATTCCCCGCCCCGGCGTCCTGAAATGACTTGAGATACTCCGCGCGGGTCACTTTGGGGGTTCCTTTCCTCGGTTTAATGCTTTGCGGTTTGGCCAGCGCGCTTTTGATGATTTTACGCCCGGTCTTCGAGACTGTGTTCAAATCAACTTTTTTCAATTCCTGCAACGCTTCCGGGGTGGCGAGCCGCGCCAGAATTGCCAGCATCGCCTCGCGATTTTTGTCGGTCGGATCAGCGCTAAGTTTCAACAGCACCGGGAGCGCCTTTGATTCTTCCATGCAGCCCAGCAAAAAGAGCGCCCCGGCCTCGCGCGTCACCTCGTAAGCACCGTGTTCCGGCAGGAAGTATCTCGCCTCGGGATAATTCAGCCAGCGGAGTACGCCTGCTGATACATCATGTCCTTCAACCGCGCGATCCGAAAGCGTTTCAACCCACATCCGCAGGTTGACATCTTCCAAATCCACGTCCAAAAACGCGCGAACCTGAATTATCTTTGCGGTCTCGGAAGGATCAAGTTTCACCAACAGATTGCCGCCATCAAAACGAAACCAAGCATCGGCATTGGTCGCTTCCAGCGCGCTCCGCAAGCAGGGCAGCAGCTCTTTGGGGTTCGCTTCCACCGTGCGCCAAACTTTATCCATCGCATCGGATTTTACACTCCGTTGAGCTTTATCGAGCTTTGATGGTTTGAAATCGTAAGTAGAACGAACCGTCGCCTGAAATTCGGCGCAGTTGTTTTGCGCCGAAGCAATGGATGAACAGACAACCAACAAACCGAATAGTTGTCGAATTCGTGTTCGCATTTTAAGTCCTTTCTATTTATTCCACCCGCGCCTCGCCATTACCTTTGACGACTTCGCCGATGAGCCAAGCCTTGTGCTTTTGCGCCTTGATGAATTTCAGCGCGGCGTCCGCCTGGTCCGCCGCGACGAGGGCGACCATGCCGATGCCCATGTTGAAGACTTGATACAATTCCTCATCCGGCACACCGCTCTGCTGCTCGATGAGCTGGAAGATGGGCAGCATGTCCCACGAACCTTTCTTGATGACGACATCGAGCGTCTCCGGCAGCACGCGCGGGATATTGTCCACGAAACCACCACCAGTGATGTGGGCAAAGGCCCGGATTGCCGATTGCCGATTGCCGATTGCCGATTTGTTAAAACGCGCGAGCAGCTTTTGAACAAGCGGGCCGTAGCTCACATGAACCTTCAAGAGTTCTTCACCGAGCGTGAGCTTCGAGCCGGGGATGCGGCTGAAGGTTTTCAGCTTCAATTGCTCGAAGAAAATTTTGCGCGCGAGCGAATAACCGTTCGTGTGCAGTCCGCTGGATTCAATGCCGATGACGACGTCACCGCGCCGGATGGTTTTCGGGCCGTTGAGCATGCGGGATTTCTCCACCACGCCAACGATCGTCCCGCTCACATCGTATTCACCGGGTTGATAAAAACCGGGCATCTGCGCGGTTTCGCCGCCGATAAGCGCGCAGTGATTTTCCGCGCAGGCGCGGGCAAAGCCCTTGATGATTTCAGTGAAGACGTGCGGCTCAAGTTTGCCCGTGCCGAGGTAATCGAGAAAGAACAGCGGTTCGGCGCCGATGACCGCGATGTCGTTGACGCAATGGTTCACCAAATCAGCGCCAATCGTGTCATGCCGATCCAAGGCGAACGCGAGTTTCAGTTTTGTCCCGACGCCATCCACGCTGCTGACGAGAATCGGTTCGCGATATTTCTTCACGTCGAGCGCGAACAAACCGCCGAAGCCGCCCACCTTCCCCAGCACTTCCCGGCGGTGCGTGCTGGCGAGCAATCGCGGCAGCGTGGCTTTGACTTTATTCCCGAGGTCAATGTCAACGCCGGCAGCGGCGTAGGCTTTCTGTTTCATGCGCCGGCAAGTTAAGCAACTCTCGCCGTCCCAGGCGAGATGAAAGCCACGGTTGCCGCGCAACTTTTCTCCCATTGCTTTTTTCCATTGGTTATGGCAGGCAGATACTCATAAATTGCGTTATGTTCTGGCGTCTCATTTTAGGAGTCTCGCTGCTCGCCAACCTCGGGCTGGCCTTGTGGTGGTATCACGCCAGTTCGCCCGCCGCCGTGCCCCCGACCGCGGCGCCAGTGGCCACCGAATCCATCAACGTAACCAACTCCCGCACCGCGGTCATTGTGCGGCCACAATTCTTCTCCTGGCAGGAATTGGAATCATCGAACTACGCCACCTACCTGAAAAACCTGCGGGCGATTGGTTGTCCGGAAGAAACCATCCGCGACATTCTGCTGGCGGACGTGAATCAGATGTTACGCGAAAAATATTTATCTGGTTTCACCGCCCCCAAAGCCAATCCCCGCTGGTGGACCAATTTTCGCGCCAACGATGGGGGGCGCGATGAACAAGCCTCGGTCACCAATTTTCTGGAAGAGCGCAACACCATCATGACGCAGTTATTCGGGGCGGGCTGGCAAAAAGATTATGGGCGCGATCCGTCAGCAACTCACCCGCCAAGCAATCAAGTTCTCGCCACTCTGGAAGCCGACAGCAGCTTGCGAAATTTAACCGCTGATCAGAAGCAACTCGTGGTTCAAGTATTGTCGTCAACGGCCGATTCGGAACTGGAAAGTCTCGCCGCAGTTCAAGCGGCCGAATCGTCCGATTGGGCCGCGCTCAGCACCGCGCTTAGTCCCGACCAGTTGGAACTGGTTAAATTGCACTTCTCAAGCTGGGCGGAACAGCTTCGTGAAAAATTGGACGGTCTGTTCGGATTCGACACGCAGCCGGAAGAGTTTCGCAGCATCTACCGCAACACCGCTGACCTTCAGACGCGCCTGGCGGCGTTGGCCGGGCAAAGTGATGATGCGGCTAATGACGAGCGCGCCGCTCTCGACACCGAACTCGAAACCGCCATCCGCAACTCGTTGACCCCGGCGCGCTACGAGCTTTACGTCCGGCTGAACGATCCCGCTTATGTTTCCGCAATGTATGAAGTCAAAGCCAGTGAGCGCAACGTGACCCCGGACACATTGGCGTTGATTTATGCCATTAAACGGGAACAAAACGCCGAACAACAGCGCATCGAGAATGACCCGACCCTGACCCATTCCCAACGAGAAATCGAATTGAAACAACTGGAACTGGACCAGCTCAAAGCGGTCACTCTGGCGTACGGCGATGAACTTCCTCCCGAACCTGAAACATCCACTCCGCCAAAACCCGAACCGATGAAAAGCCACAACGTCCGTCCGGGTGAAGGCTTGAATCAAATCGCCGACACCTACGGCGTGGCCCCGGAGGTTTTGCGCGCGGCCAATCCCAATCTGAATTTCGACCACCTCCCCGCCGGCACCAAAATCAATGTGCCGTTGCGCTATCTCTATCCGTTACCCCCGTGAGTCATGCGCGCGGTAATTCAACGCGTCAGTGGCGCCACCGTCAGCATCGCCGGGCAGGTGCGCGGCGAGATTGGTCCCGGCCTGCTGGTGTTGCTGGCCATCGCCGAGGATGACACCACCGCGGACGGCGAATGGTTGGCGGGTAAGATCGTGCGCCTGCGGATTTTTCCCGATGCCGCCGGTTTGATGAATTGCTCCGTAAGCGAGATGGAGGGTGAAATTCTCCTGATCAGTCAGTTCACACTTTTTGCCAGCACCCGGAAAGGCAACCGTCCTTCCTTCATTCGCTCGGCCCGACCCGAAGTGGCCATTCCGCTTTACGAACAATTCCAAACCAGGCTGGCCCAGCAACTGGGAAAAGCGGTGGCCACCGGTGAATTCGGCGCCGAAATGCAAGTGAACCTGACCAACGACGGCCCCGTCACCATCATCATTGATTCAAAACAGCGGGAGTGAGACTCTGCGAGGGCCGCTACGGTGGCGGGCTGGCTCAATTGAGCGACGCTCAGAAGAAACCGTTCCGCTTTATCGGTAATTGCGGTAGACCCGCTCCAAGTACTTTTCACCGGCGCCGATCGGAACGAACAATGGATCACGTTGCGAACCATCATCTCCAGATTCTTCCTTGAACAAATCCCAAGCTAACCAACGCGCTTCATCGCCGTGGGTAAATGAATCAATCCATTCTGAGATCTCGCGGCGTGACTTTGTCGCGAGATCCACCCTATTCCAAAATCGTAAAAACATAATTTGACGATTTGAAGCCGGCGAATTCAGAAAAAGTTCACTCAGTAATTCCGAAGCTTGCCTTCGGTTCAAATCAATCGGGCGTTGGTATGTAATGGATTCTATGGCATCAAGCTGATTGGCAGTAGCGGGCTGGTCATAATAAGCAGTCTTGCGCGCTTCGGTAATCTGCGAGCGGTATTCCTTTGGAAGAACGCGTTCAATTGCGAGCTGAACCTCAAAAATCTCTTCTTCAGTAATTTTTCCGTCCGCACAAATGCGAATCATCAGATCTACCATGAATCTTACTGCGGGCACTTCTAGATGGATATGGCTATTCAGCCACTCCGTGAGCTTTTGAAGTTCCTCGTACTCGAGTACTCCATCAGACGCAATGCCAACCAGTAAGACGACAAATTCTTCAATCTCTGGCATTTTGAGTTGCGCACGGGTCAGAGTGATTCGTCTCGAGGAGGCCGCGCCGCTTTGCGCGTAAAACTCATGCGAACACGAATCACACGTAATAAAGGCGCTTTCTTGACCTTCTTCAACTCGCATCACTATCTTACATTTCGGACAACGCTGTAACATATTCAATGCTTTCCACGAAGAAACCGCGTCGTGGAATTACTTAAGGTCTGCACAAAATTCGGCTCACAAGAAACTACTACGCCGATTTAATCTCGGTGACAAGTTTGCTTTTCACTGCGGGTCTATTCGGTTTTTCTTCAACATTGACACCGGGCGCACCATTGGAACGATCGTATTATCGAACACAGACGCTCCCGACATCCGAGCGCGTCCAGATCCTCGCCAAAACTGCCGGACGCTGCCACATCTGCGGCAGATTTATCAGCGAGGCGAGTTGGCACGCCGATCATGTTTTAGCTCACAGCGCCGGCGGAGCACACAGCGCGGATAACTGTTGATCATCGAGAGGTTGTCCACAGTTTTTTGGGAGGCTGGCAAAACTTAGCCAGAACGATGCGATTGGAGTTTGGGTGGAACGGGCCACTGGCTCGTTCGGTCGGGCTACCAGCCCGACGGCCGAACGCCAAGCGTGCGAACCCAATGGGGTGCGATCTCCGTGCGCTCGGCCGGGCGGCAGGTTGCCGCCCAGAACGGCCGGCCGTTCCACTCAGACTAACTGCCTCCTTCCGGCTTAGCGTAGAGCGCGACCGAAGGCAACCCACGGCGAGGGCCGTGGGTTGAATGCTGCACCGCCCCAAGCCCCAGCGGGGCGACAGAAAGGGCGCGTAGAATTTCAGCGGGTATCGGTTCTGGGCGGACCCGCGAATGTCCCTCCCAGCACAACGACGGCGATGTCGTGAGCGTGTGTCCGACCAACAATGTGGCTGCGGCGTCCCGCCGCAGTTCCAACCAAACCAAGTCGAAACGTCTCGGCGGCTCTTAATTTTGGAACCTGAATGTCGTCCGCGAGACGCGAACGACCACCGCCGAGACGGCGGTGCTCCCCCCAATGCCCATTCCTCTGCCAATAATTCCCTTGTCTTCCCGTTCGCGTATTTCGTGTCTTTCGCGGTTGTAGCCACTTTGGAATTAAACACTTTTCCCCTCTCCCGACCTGTCGGTCACCCTCTCCCCATCGGATGGGGAGAGGGCCGGGGTGAGGGGATATTTCCCTGGGGAGGGACGCGTTCCACCGCGTCCCTGAATAGTTGGGGACGACGTGGAAGCCGTCCCTTCCAACATGATAACCTGCCGACCAGTACAATCCGGTTATCGTTGCCGATCCGTGCAGCGGCACGGCGGAGGCGGATTTGGTTTACTATCTCACCCTCGGCTATGAACGCAGCCCAGCCTCAACCCGAGTCTTTACTTTCGCCACGGAGTTGCCACAGCGGGTCAAGGTGTCGTCAGACGTAGAAAACGATTCGCACCGGTAGCCGGCAGAATCACTTGATAGCGCCCGTTGACTATCGCCGGGGTTACGGCTACCGGAATCCAGGTGGCGGATGCTCCGAGTTCCGCAGTTTCCTCGAGCACACAACTGGCGCAGGCCAACGCCCATTCGACCACCACATTTGTCCCGTTCACTTGAATGCTCAAAGCCGTGGGATCGGCGGTCGGCAGCGCCAAGCGTAAGAATCGCCGTGCTCCGGTCGCGGGCAGGATCACCTGATAATGACCCTCCACCTCACTTGGAGGAGTCGCCACCGGAGTCCAATGCGCCCCGGCCCCCAGTTCGGACGATTCCTCCAGCACACAACTGCTACATCCCATCGGCCACTCGACCAGCACATTGGCGCCGGCGGAACGAATTCGCAGCCCTCCCCATTCCATGGCGCGGAAGAATTCGGCTCCAGCCGCAGTGGGACGCGCCGGTAAAACCGTGCGCAAACCGGTTGGCGTGATCAAATCATCGGCCACCCAATCCGCCGGTTGCGACAGATTCGACGTGCGTTCGATGAGGTAATTCCGATTGGGAATGGCGTAGAGCACCAGTTCCAGTTGGTTATTGGAGTCGCGTTGGGTCTCCAATATCGGCTCGGCCCCCACCACAAAGACTCGTCCCGAGCGGACCGCACCGTCGCCCGGCAGCCCACTTTGACGTTCACCGGTCAACGATTCACCCACCAACGCCACGACCGCAGAATTGGGCGCCGGTTGCACCGTAAAGTTGAGTTGGCCCAATGTGAAGTCGCCATGCAACAATCCGCCGGGCTGCGCGCCCAAGAGGATTTCCACCCGGTTGGATGGCAACACGGTCAGACTGGTGGCGCCGATCTCGGAACTTAAACCGGAGAGCGTGAAATTGGTCAGCCGCGTGGAACTTGAAGCATCCGGCAGCAACCCCTGTAAGCCCAATACCAATCGCAAACTGGTTACATCCGCCCGCGAATGTAAGGTCAGAGCGATGCCTCCAGTTCCATTCGAAAGCACCGCAACGGAGCCCAGTTCCACGGAGAAAGACGGCAAGGCTTTCAACACGTCCACCGCAAAACTCTGGGTCGCCGTCAGCACCGGCGTGCCGTTGTCGGTCACGATGATCGTTATCCAATAATTCGTGCCGCCTTGCGTTTCATCGGGACGCCAACTGAAGACGCCATCCTGCGGCGTGATGCTGGCGCCGGCGGGAGCGTTCGGTCCCAAACTGAAGGTGAGCTGCTGGAAGGGCAGATCGACATCACTCACCACGTTCGTAAAAGTCAGCAACCGGCCTTCGGGAATCGTCACGTTGGCAATCGGCGCCAGTACCGGCGCATGATTAACGGCCTTGACCACCACCAGAAAAGTTTGGGTCGTGGTCATCTGGGGCAACCCACTGTCACGAGCCACAACCGTAATGGCGTTCGTAGTGCCGCCCTGGGTGGGACTGGTCACCCACGTTAAAGCCCCGCTGATCGGGTTGAGCACCACCCCCGACGGGGTACCGCTGCCCAGCAAGAAACTGATGGCGTCCTCGTCTGGATCCGTTGCCGCCAGAGTCAGGCTCAGTGTCTGCCCCGCGTCCACAATCCGATCGGCGATCGGAGCTAACACTGGCGGCTGATTGGAAAACGCGATCGTGGTTTGCGCCTGCGGCACCGCGGGCGCGGCTTCCCGATTGCCAGCCCGGTCCGTGGCGATGCTGTAGAACGCGTAAGCCTTGCCCAATTCGCCTTGGAACAAAGCCGCTCCGGCAGTCGCGCCGCCGAGCCAGCGCTGGAACGGCGCGCCGTCCTCGCTGAAATAAATGTCGTAGCTGGCAATGCCACTGCCGGTATCCTGTCCCGACCATTGGACAGAGAACGCCGTTTTACTCTGCGGCGGCAGGGCCGCCACCGAACTGACCGGAGGCGTGGCATCGGTCTGATCCACCAGCTCATAGGTCAGGGTGTAACTCCCGGTACTGGCGGCATCAAGCAAATGCAGAATGTTTTCACGGATGGGTCGAGTCCCCTGGCCGCGGAAGGTGCGGTCAGTCACCCAGGCATTATTCAGACTGAGGACGACGCCATCGGAGCGCATCACTGAGGCGAGGCGATACTGTCCATTCGCCGGATCCGGAATTCGCAAATACCCCCAGCCCGACGGCAAGACGGCATTGAGTTGCACCTGCAAATTCTGCGGCGACAATGTCCCCACAACCACGCCGTTGGTGATTACCTCCACATGATTGCTGGAGCCGTCGCTCAACCAGAGCGTGTCCGGGAAATCCCGTAAATTCGGAATGTCATTGACTAGAAACGCATGTTGACCCGCCACCTCGACCAACCGATTCATTTTATGGATGCGCACCTCATCAATCAACGACGTGCGCGGATTCCCGTGACTATCCAGGTGCTCGAAGGTGGCGCTGTAATCAATGAATAAACCCTGCAAGGTTGACGTGAACAACCAGCGCCCCACCCCGATTCCACCTGCGGGAATGGTCCCGAAATCCACCGTGAGCGACGGCGTCAGGTTCTGTCCCTGCACCTCGCTGGCGATGATCTGAAAATCAATCAGCAGACCTTTTTCGTTTTCGACGATTTCCGGTTGCGCGGAAGTGATGCGGAAATTTTTCGCCTCACCGGCGCCTTTGTTTTGCACCATGATGGCCAGGTTGTAGGGAATGCTCGGCTCGACGATATCCGTGAACGGATCATCGGAAAACACGTCCCGCTCGTGGAAATAATCCAGAGTCAACCGGGCGGTTGGATTCACGGTAATCGCCACCGGACTGAGCGGCATGGTCACCACCACTCCGTTGAGCGAATAACGGAATTCACCCGAAACAAAATACTCCGTGGGCTCCAGCGGGGCGGCGTCCACCGTGGGCACCAAAACCCAACTGGCCGTCCCCTTGGCACCGCCCGCCACGACGCCTCCCCCCACGACATCCGCCAAACCGCTCAACTCGGGCGCATCAATTCCGAACAATTCGTTGCGGTCATTCCCCTGCCCATCCGTTACCCGCACGGTAATCGCAATTCCTTCAATGGCGCCCGCCGTACCGTTATCAACCTCCAAAGTGGCTTTGAAAGCTTCGCGGCTGAGCACGGCTTCCTGGTCCAGCTTGATTTTGACTCTGGCACAAACCCCGCCGCTTTCCGCCTCGGACCGGAAACGCGCCGTTTCCACAATGGCGTTGATGGGGTCGGTAAATCCGGCGGCCACAGCCTCGCTATGGTACTGGCCCGCCAGGATCATCTTTTCCTTGAGCACCACCATGTCAATGAAGTCCAAGTTTGCTCCTGGCGGCGCATCCGCAGGACGGGAAATGCCCTGATCAATCATGTCCAACGTGCGATTCCAGCGATCCAGGAAACGATTCAATTCCGCGAGCGGCACTCCCGGCGGCAGAACTCCCGTCAACAAACTCGTCCGTTCCGCTGCCGTCACACTGCGGTCACCATCGGAACCGGCCACGGCCGCGGCTTGGAAGCGCGCGTACCAATCCCCGGTGGCCGTGTCGGCCGCTGGATTAAACCACACCCCGTCGGGGGCGCCGGTCAACTCGTTAAACGCATCCAACATGGCGCGGACTCCTTCCTTGTAATGGTCCATCAGGTCATCGGCCCCGGATTGTCCGATGACGCCATCTGAGGAATACACTCGCGTCATCTGATTAGCCGCCCCCGCCCCGCCACTTCCGGCACCAGCCGAAGTGACGCAACGCACCAACGAGTAGAGGCAGGAAGGCAGACCGGCTCCGGGAATCAAGCAGCCCGCGGCGCCTACCGCACAATCCGCCACCGTGCCCAACGTGACGCCGCTCGATCCCAGTCCATCCCCACAAGAATAACCGCTGGCAAAACATCCGATCGGCCCGGGAATGCAACCCAGCGCCGTGAGTATCAGACACTTCGGATCACACCCGAACTTGAATGAGATGGATGGACTGGAGTAACTGGAGTTCACGCTACCGCCGCCCCCGCCACCACCACCGCCGCCGCCCCAACCGCCCCATCCACCGCCGCCGCCACCACCACCACCGCCACCACCGCAATCTCCCACCACGCCAGTAACGGCTATGGCGGTGCCGCCCCCAATCCGAAAATTCCCACACTCGAATCCCCACGAAGCATCCCCGCGGATATTGCAGGGAATACCCGCCTGGGCTGTGACCAGCGACTGTCCGTTGACCGCGCCGCCCGGCAATGCCGCCGGACTGTCAAAATCCGCCACGCGCCGCAGAGTCACCGGAATGGTGAGACTGCTCTTGGCCGGGATGCGCCCCAGATCAGTGATCAACGGTTCGATCGAGTAAAACGGATGCGAACTGAAATTCCATTTCACATCATCCGCGGCAATCAAACCGTGATTCTCAAATTTGACGTTCACCTGTTTGGTTTGACCCACCACGGTCAAATCACTCACGTCGAGTAGTGGCGGATCCAACGTCACCACCGGCGCCGGCACCACCGTTTCAAAAGTCGTTTCAATGGTGATGCGATAACGGTCCTCGATCTCAATGCGTTCGACGGTCCAGGTGTAACGCACGGCTTGATAAGACAGGAACGCCCGAACTTCGTTGGTAATTCCCGCTTCCACAAAGACCGTGCCCCGATAGCCATTATGCTGCTCGGCATCCAATTCCACGTCGTAGTAGCCTTCCATGATTTCCGGCAACCAGAATTGTCCATCTCCACCAGTGACGCCGTTGGTGACCACCTGATGGCTCACGGCATCGCGCACGCGAACGGTGGCGTTGGTCAGAGGTGGTTCGCCTTCCGAGTAGTAGGTAAATTCATCCGCAGCGATGACTTGCAATGTGCCTTTCGCCTCGGACAAGGCGCGGAAGGAGAACGGTACCGAAAGGCCGGTACCCGTACCGTTGATGGCCAGATTGCCGTTATGCATCTGCAAGGGTAAATCTTCCGGCGGGTTAAGTTGCAGCGTCACCGTGTTGGTTTGGCCCGGCGCCAAAGTGGGCAAGGGATTGGGCGAAGCCAGCGACATCCAGGCAATCGGAGGCAATGAAATGGTCAACGGCCCGCTCTCCAGTCCGCCGGTGTTGACGATTTGGAATGAAACAATTCGCTGGTCGCCTCGCTTCATGCCGCCAACCAAACTGCCCGGGTAAGCCACCAGGCGTGGAACCAACGGATCAATGGTGACCCGAACCGGGATTTCCAATACTGCGCCCTCAGCACTGGTAATCCGCAGCGCCAAGGTGCCCGTCGTGAAGGAGGCATCCGTGGCGCTCATTTCATAATGCAACGCCAAACTCGCTTCGCCAGCGAGGTAGTTGGTTTCCAGGCTCGCCCCAACCACGAGATTGGCGGGAACATTGGACACCGCGACCGTGAGATCCGTCAACGGCACATCGGCAAGATTTTGAATTTGAAGCACATTCGCAACACTGCTCCCTTCACTCAAACGCACCGCGGGTTGGCTGGGCGTAGCCTTCATGCCCAACAGATAAAAACTGTCCTGCGTCGCCGGATTGGAGACTCCGGGATGGCTGGCGGCGATTTCATAAAACCCGGCTTCACTCGGCAGCGGTTGCCAGGTGGTGGAGAAATTACCGGCGGCGTCCGTCAGCGCCGCAATAATCCGGGTTGTGCCCCGAACGCGGATCGGAATGTTCACCAGAGCAAACGGAATCTTGTTGCCCGGTTGTCCCGGCTGAAATGCACTGCCACTCAGCGGTACCGGGGTACCCGCGGGAGCCGCCTCAAGAGACGTCTGCACCACGGCATCGTAGGCGGGCGCTACCACCATGGGCGCACTGGAAATGCGATAATTATTATTCTCATCCAGCTCCACCGCGCCATCCATGGCGTCAGCCTGCACGATGACCCAGTATGAACCCGCCGCCTGCGGCAACCGGACGGAGAGGCTTTGTCCAATGGCGGTGCCGGCCGGAAGCGGCCCGTTAAATCCCGCCTGCCCAACGAGCACATTGTGCGGGCCGATCAATTGATTGGTGGAAAGCCAGATGCGTTGGACCACCGAATTGGAAGGCATGGCCACGGTCCCCTGATTCAACAACTGCCAGCCCAGTGAAACATAAGTTTCGGTCGTCGCACTAAGCGGCGCCGTGATGCTGCCAATGACCAGGTCGGGCAAGTTAACATCGGTTACCGTGATCTGGCCGCTGCCGGAGGTGAAGCCGGCGGCGCTGGCCGTCACCGTCACGGGTTTGTTTCCATCAGTGACGCCATCGTCCACCGAAGCCACATTGAATTCCGCACTGCTCGCGCCAGCCGGAATAGTCACCGTCGGGGGCACGGTTAATTCCGCCAGGTCGCTGGAAACGAGTTGCACCACCAAACTGGTCTGGGTGCCGGTATTCCGGGTGACGGTGCCCACTGCCGCCGGAGTCTGGCCTTCAGTCACCACACTACGATTGAAGGAAACACTCAAGGTCGGACCGTCGTCATCCGTCACCGTTAGGTTGGCCGGAACGCCTTCGCCCAAGCGCGTATTAGTGGCGCTGGCCAAAAACCACGACTTCACGGTCACCGCCTTCTCACCATCCACCAGCGAGTTATCCACCGCCGCCACATTGAACGTGATATTGGTTTCGTTGGCTGGGATGGTGACCCGATGCGGTACCTGCACGGCGTTGGTGTTGCTGCTTTCCAAATCCACCACCAGCGGGCGCGGTGAAACCGGCCAGCGCGTCAACGTGGCTTGTGCCGCTTGAGGTCCGGCTCCTTCGGCGAACACCGGAGGAACAATGTCCAAAGTCAGCGTCGGCCAACGACCATCGAGAATGGTGATTTCGGCGCTGCCGGACTGATAACCGGTGGCGGTAGCGGTCGCGGTTACGGACTGGGCAGCCTCGATAAACGTGTTGTCAATAGCGAGCGCGGCAAAGGGCGCGCTGTACTGACCCGCCGGAATGGTGAGCGTCAATGGCAACATCAGCCGGGACGCCACCGAAGCGCTGAAGCTGACTTCGACGCTCTGGTTGGTTCCAGCCTCGCGCGACAGCGTGGCGGCCACGGTACCGCCTTTAGTCACCTGGTTGGTGCTGAATTGAATCGTCAACCGCGGTAGATCCACGTCCACCACTACCAAATTAGCGTTGCCCTCAGCATAACCCGTGGCCGTGGCCTGTAACCCCACCAACTGGTCGCCGTCAGCGATGCCGTCGCGCAACGAGATGATGTTGAAAGTGGCGGACGCCGAACCGGCGGGGATCGTCACCTGACTTGGAGTGGTCAATTTATCGGGACGACCATGCAACAAAGTAACCGTCAACGGCGTGGTCCGACCGCCATTCCGCGTTACCGTGCCAACGATCGGTTGGGAAGCGCCTTCCACAACCTGGGTGGCGGACAGTTGCAACTGGAGGGTCGCCGGCACGCTGGTCTGATTGGTTGCCACACCAAAGTTATTCGCTTCCGTCGCTTCGAGAAGCTGCTCACGACTATCCGTCATCGCGGCAAACCAGAAATTGCCCGCCGGTCCCGTCACTGGAATGACCACCGATTGCGTATGGCTGACAGATGCGCCAGGAGCCAAGCCACCCGGGCGGGTCACCGTGACGAGTTCAATCAAATTTCCGGTTGCAGTCGCGTTGGTGGCCAGGAACAGCGTTTCACTCCAAGCTCCGGCAGCCGTTGCGGCCCCCGAATTGGTGGTGATCCACTGCACGACCACCGGTTCGCCGGGCAGCGCGGTGGACGGTGCCGATAGCAGGCTCACTTGAAGGTCAGGCCGCGGCGGCAAAGTGAGAGTAATGGCTTGCGCGCGCAAGTTGTTGCTTTCATCGGATTCAGCAATCGCATTCTGTCGGTCCACAAAGGCCACGATAAAATACTCGCCGGGCACCGACCCGGCGGTGTGCGGTAAAGTTAAATCCAGCTCGTTGGTATAGCGGGCTCCGGGAGCGAGCGGCACGGTCAACGCGGTTGGGCTGGCCAGCAGGACGGCCCCCGCCAACGAGTTCGATGCGGTGGACAGATAAAGTCCATCCGCCCAGGTCGCGGTGGCGGTCGCCGCGCCCGCATTCGAAATCACCAGGGACACGGAAACATTCTGGCCAAATTGCCCGACCGCCGGAGCGGCGAGCGCAGCGACCTGCAAATCCACCGCCACGATGCTTAATGGTGAAGCGGCAAAAGCGACGTTATTTGTTTTGGTCACTTCCTCGACTTGACCGCCACTATCGAGGGAGACGCCAAAATAGTGCGTCCCCGCGCCCAACGGCGGCACGATGACGTTCTGCGTGACGACCAACGACGTCGAGGGCGCCAGGCCTCCGGGTGGATTCAAACTGAAGACCCCCAGCGTTTGCGCGGCAGAGCCGTCACTGGTGGGAGCAACCAACACGGCGTTTTGCCACGGACCAGAGGCCACTCCGGGACCGGCATTGGAAACAACCAGCGTCATTGGAATCAGCGTGCCGGACTGGGCCGTGGCTGGAACCGCAACCGCGCCCGCTACCAGGTCGGCGGGCGCCAAGGTGGTGAAGACTTGATCGCTCCCCACGGTTTCATTGCCGGCGGCATCCGTGGAGCGCACGCGAAAATGATGCAAAGTGGAAACGTCCAGACCACTCAACCAGATACTGTGATTGGTGCGCAACAGCACCGAACTCGCGGTCTTCCCGTAACTGGCGGTCAGCCCATAATCCACCCGCGAACTGGCTGGTTTATCCGTCACCCAAGTCACCTGAGCGGTACCAGCGGCGGGCACAACCGCAATCCCACTGATCACCGGTGGCGTACGATCAATAAAATCATAATGCGCCACCCAGTTCAGATTGGTTGGGTCGGTCGTGGCGAGGAGCTTGTTGAAGCTGTTCACGTTGGTGTAAAGCACCCCATTCAAGGTGAACCGATTGAACGCATAATAATCCGGCGGCGTATTGGTCACCGCCATCGGCGCGGTGATCTGAACCAACTGTCCATTGGTATAAGCACCCGCACCGGACACCGCAGCCAGGCCCTCCGGACTTGTCGCCGTAGTCACCACATGCGTCAGATTGGCTTCCTGATAATGAGCGCGAACGAAGCGATTGGAAGTCACCACCGCGCTCAAGATCGGATTGTTGCCGACGTGGTTCGTGGCGGTGGCCCAGGAATCGCCATCAGTCCAATGACTGAACTGATAACCGAATGCCGGGATCGCGGTCAGGGTATTGGTTGTGCCCCAGGTAAATGTGCCCGCGCCCAACACGCTCCCCGCTGTCGGTGGCTGGTTGGAAACATTGACGGTGTAAGTGGGGAGGGCAAAAACCGCCAGCAAGTTGACATCGGACAGCAGGGTAAAGGTGTAGCTGGCGCTGGCGCTGCGAACGAGGCCGTTTTCCAGCCAATTGGCAAAATAATAGGGCGCTTGTGTGGTGTTGGGGGTTGCCGTCACGGTCACACTGCTTCCAGCCAAGTACGTGCCGGCGCCGGTCAAGAAGCCGGCCTGGGGCGGGATCGCGCCCAGCGTCAATTGATAGCTGGCGATGATACTGAAGGTGCTGCTGGCCGTATTGTTCACCTTGGCCGCCTGGGGCGAGGTCCCGTCATGCTCGAAAATTTCCTGATCCGGATCCGCTTTGACCTCCACCAAATAGGTCCCAGGCAACGTCGCCGCAAAGCTCACCTGATGGGACACACTCGCACCGACCGTGAATGGCCCGACATTCGTGAATCGCTGATCCAACAACGTGGTGGCGCTGGTCTGATGCTGAACCAGCAAGCGTTCCTTGAAATTGGCCGTCGCGCCATCACCCCGGTTCGCCGTCTGCCAGGTGACCGCATAATTCTGCGACGCATCCGGCCCGGTCACCTGCAGGTTTTCAACCGCCAGATCGGGATACGGGGCCAGCTCAATGACGAACGGCATTTCGGATGCGGTTTCATTGTCATCCTCGAATAAAAATTCATTGACCGTATCCGTATAATCACATGCCGCCACCAGATAATAACTCCCCGAGACGCCATTCGGCAGTTGCGTGGTGTTGGTCACCGTATAGCTCTGACCCGGCTGCAGCACTCCGACGTGCGACCGGAGCGACATTTCGAAATCGCCCAGGCCGCTGACCGGATTGAGGGAAAGCGTAACTCGATCAAACCAGGTGCCCACCTGGGTTGCGAGCGAGCCGACGTTGGCCACCGTGTAGGTGTAGGAAAACGGATCGCCACTTTGGAGTCCGGTCAGCGGCGTCAGGATTGTCAAATCGGTTACCTGTAGATTGGGGAAAGCAACTTCCTCGGTCGGCGCCACGATGACGTCGAGGAGGTATTCACTCATCAGTCCGGCCGAGTTGGCGCGCGAACGCACGGCGGCGTAATACGTTCCGGTTTGCTCGATCCGCATTTCGCCCACGCTGTCATCCGGACGCCCGCTGAATTTCGTCACATACGCTCCCGACGCATCGTAAAGACTCACGACCCCGATCAATGGGCTGCTGCCGGGTTGGCGGGTGCGCAGAAATACGGTCTGCCCGGCGGCAATCGTACCCAGGTTAAAATAATCCAAATCAGCCGAAGTTTTCACATAGCCCCCCACGCTGGCTGTGCGACTGTTGGGAGCATCGGGAGGCACGGTAAACGTCAGGCCATTGGCGGTGGCGATGTTGTTGTTCGGCTCGATCTCAACCGCCTGACCGTTGCGGTAAAGCGAAATCCGAAAGCGATACTCGGAGAACCAGGAATACCAGGTGCTCACGCGCACCGCATACAAGCCATTGGTCTCCAATACCACCGGGGTCGTTTGCAATTGCCCATTGTTTTCCGTCGTCAAATTCGACAACACCTGCCCGTTCGGACGATACAACGTATAACTCAGGCCACTGGAACCCGGATCGCCCGGATTTTGTGCGGCTAAAATCAGCGTATCCCCCGCCTCGGCCTCAAATTGCCAGAAATCCACGTCGCTGCCGTTGCGTAAGTAACCTCGACCGCCGCCTGAAATCAGGTTGGGTTGACTGCTGCTCAAGTTCAGCAGGGTAGCGGTACCCACTACGTCATTGGGTTCCTTTTCCACCTCCAGCCCCGACAGGGCTTCAATCGAGAATTGACGAGACCAAGCAATCAAGGCGTTTCCGGAACGATCCTGAATATTGGTGGTAGCGGTAAACCGATAAGCCCCCGGAAGCAAAGGCGTACTCAAAACATAGGCGGCGGTAAGCCCGCTCGTGTAATTGGGACTGGTGGTCAACGGCCAAAGAATGTCATCCGAGGTATCAAAGAAGCCGTCCGGCCCCGTTGCTCGCAAATCATAGTTTAGCGCGTCATTGGCGCTGGCAGGAAGCAGGTCCTCGGAGAACTCCAAAGTAAATCCACTTAGAAACGCAGTATTCGTGCTGCCTTCCGACGAGAGGCTTGCGGTGGTGATGAATGGGCGCACGACATCGGTGATGCTCAAGGTCAAAAAGTACTGCGCCAACAACCCCGCTTCGCCAGCCGAAGCTTGGATTCGAGCGTAATAAGCGCCGGACGCCGCCGCCGGAATGGTATAGAGCAGATTGGTGGCGCCCGCTGCGCTCGCCGCGACCACGTTGCCGTTAGGGTCAAGGATGGCAAGCAGCGCCTCAAGATTGCTTTGCGAAGGCCGGTTCAACACGACGGCAATTTCCGAAGCCGGAGTCAAATTACCCAACGCGAACACATCGGCGGGGTCGCCGTAGCGTATGTAACCGAGCAGTTGGGCTTCCAAGGCGTTCCCAGCCCACTGGAAGTTGGGGACATTGGCTTGGGCGACGGTGTTGTTGTTCTCGCTCTCCAACTGCCACCAGCCCGGTGCCACACTCACCCGCAACCGATACTCGCCCCAATAACCGTAATTGTAACTCACCCGCACCGTGTAGCGTCCGCTCACCGGCAACGTCAGCGCTCCCGATTGCCCCGTCCCGTTGCTCCCCGCTGTAAAACTGCTCAACTGCACGCCGTCCGGCCGGTAGATCACATAGCTCAAACCACTCCCCCCAAGATGCCCGGGCGTTTCGCTCCCCACCAACAACCGTTCCCCGGCCATCCCATCAAAACTCCAGTAATCCACATCCCCGCTGTCACTCAAATTGCCCCGCCCATACCCGTGCCGCACCCCGCTCCCCACCAGGTCCTCCACCAACGCCGTCGCGCCATACGGCCGCAGCACCGTCACCGAGGTCCCGTAATAGTTCGCCGTCACCAACTCCGGCCCCCCGTCTCCGTCCACGTCCACCGCCACCACCGAAATCGGATACCCGTTCACCGCGTAGTTCGCCGCCCCGCCATACTGCCCGCTCCCGTCATTGAGCAACACGCCCACCCGACTGTTCCCATGACTGGCCACCACCGCATCCAAGGCCCCGTCCCCGTTCACATCCGATAACACCACTTCATACGGGTCCGAACTCCCCGCCCCATACTCCGTGCGCGCCCCAAATCCTCCACCCCCATCTCCATACCACACGCCCAACGTGTTGTTCCCCCGATTGATCGTCACCACGTCCATCCGCCCATCCCCATTCACATCCCCCAACGCCACCCCCCGCGGATTCCCCGCCACCAAATTCGTCACCCCAACCAGACTCCCATCCCCAGCTCCCAACAGCACACTCACCGTCCCCGCCGTCTCGTTGGCCACCACCACATCCAAATGTCCATCCCCGTTCACCGTTCCCAAGGCCACAGCGCTCACCCCGGCCCCGGTCGCATACGTCGTGGCCGCCGCAAACGTCCCGTCCCCAACCCCCAACCGCACCGTCACCACCCCCGCATTGTAGTTACCCACCACCACGTCCAATACGCCGTCGCCGTTCAAATCCCCCAACCGCACCGAGCGCGGATTGTTCCCCACACTATGATGCACGGCCGCCCCAAACCCGCCTACCCCATCGCCCAGCAACACACTCACCGTCCCCGAACTGTAATTGGCCACCACCAGGTCCAACGCCCCGTCGCCGTTCACGTCGCCCAACGCCAACGCCCGCGGACTGCTCCCCACACCGTAGTTCGTCGCCACCGCAAATCCTCCAGCCCCATCCCCCAGCAACACGCTCACCGTCCCCGAGCCGCTGTTCGCCACCGCCAAATCCACATGCCCGTCCCCATTCAAATGGCCCGCCACCACCGCATACGGATTGTTCCCCACCCCAAAACTTCCCCCCCCCCGATACGAACCACTCCAACCCCCGGATTCCGCCAGCCCCAAGCCCGTCGCCCCCTCCACTACGTCGTTCCCCCCATTCTCAAAGACATACCCCAACAAATTCGTCACCCCAAAATAACGCTCATACGGCGTGGATAAGGCGTTGCCGCTCGTATCTTCCAAACCGGTCAGCGCCTTGAAGCGATACGCGTCCGTCTGTAATGGCCCATTGGTAATTAGATAATTCGCATTTGACCCCAGAACATACACGGGCGAAATCGTCAGTTGATAAATTCGATCGTCACCGGTATCGAACGTCCCATCGGGACCGGCGCCACGCAATTCGTAGTTCGTCGGGACGTTGACCGTCGCGGCCTTCATATCCTTGGAAAACGTCAGTTGGAAGCGGTCCACCACGTCGGTCGTCACATTCGCTTCACCGGGCAGTGTATCCGCAACAATCTGCGGCGGCTCAACATCTTCCGGAACCTGAAGTTTGACATTTAAGAAGTACAAAGCCTCAAGCCCGACACTCGCGGTTGCGCCAGTGATCTGGACGTAATGCGGCCCTTCCGCAACGACGGTATAAACCAAATTGGTTTCTCCTTCCGTTCCACCGGCCAATACGCTGCCGGTGGAACTTAATATCTGAAGCGTGCCAAGGAGCGGACTCCGTAGTGGTTGTTCAAGATTCAGATGAATCTCCGTGCCTTCGGGTAGATCCGGCAGATGCGTCTGCGAGTTGCGCGGCAAGTTGCGCAGTTGAAACACATCGGCGGGGTCGCCGTAGCGTATGTAACCGAGCAGTTGGGCTTCCAAGGTGTTCCCAGCCCACTGGAAGTTGGGGACATTGGCTTGGGCGACGGTGTTGTTGTTCTCGCTCTCCAACTGCCACCAGCCCGGTGCCACACTCACCCGCAACCGATACTCGCCCCAATAACCGTAATTGTAACTCACCCGCACCGTGTAGCGTCCGCTCACCGGCAACGTCAGCGCTCCCGATTGCCCCGTCCCGTTGCTCCCCGCTGTAAAACTGCTCAACTGCACGCCGTCCGGCCGGTAGATCACATAGCTCAAACCACTCCCCCCAAGATGCCCGGGCGTTTCGCTCCCCACCAACAACCGTTCCCCGGCCATCCCATCAAAACTCCAGTAATCCACATCCCCGCTGTCACTCAAATTGCCCCGCCCATACCCGTGCCGCACCCCGCTCCCCACCAGGTCCTCCACCAACGCCGTCGCGCCATACGGCCGCAGCACCGTCACCGAGGTCCCGTAATAGTTCGCCGTCACCAACTCCGGCCCCCCGTCTCCGTCCACGTCCACCGCCACCACCGAAATCGGATACCCGTTCACCGCGTAGTTCGCCGCCCCGCCATACTGCCCGCTCCCGTCATTGAGCAACACGCCCACCCGACTGTTCCCATGACTGGCCACCACCGCATCCAAGGCCCCGTCCCCGTTCACATCCGATAACACCACTTCATACGGGTCCGAACTCCCCGCCCCATACTCCGTGCGCGCCCCAAATCCTCCACCCCCATCTCCATACCACACGCCCAACGTGTTGTTCCCCCGATTGATCGTCACCACGTCCATCCGCCCATCCCCATTCACATCCCCCAACGCCACCCCCCGCGGATTCCCCGCCACCAAATTCGTCACCCCAACCAGACTCCCATCCCCGGCTCCCAACAGCACACTCACCGTCCCCGCCGTCTCGTTGGCCACCACCACATCCAAATGTCCATCCCCGTTCATCGTTCCCAAGGCCACAGCGCTCACCCCGGCCCCGGTCGCATACGTCGTGGCCGCCGCAAACGTCCCGTCCCCAACCCCCAACCGCACCGTCACCACCCCCGCATTGTAGTTACCCACCACCACGTCCAATACGCCGTCGCCGTTCAAATCCCCCAACCGCACCGAGCGCGGATTGTTCCCCACACTATGATGCACGGCCGCCCCAAACCCGCCTACCCCATCGCCCAGCAACACACTCACCGTCCCCGAACTGTAATTGGCCACCACCAGGTCCAACGCCCCGTCGCCGTTCACGTCGCCCAACGCCAACGCCTGCGGACTGCTCCCCACACCGTAGTTCGTCGCCACCGCAAATCCTCCAGCCCCATCCCCCAGCAACACGCTCACCGTCCCCGAGCCGCTGTTCGCCACCGCCAAATCCACGTGCCCGTCCCCATTCAAATGGCCCGCCACCACCGCATACGGATTGTTCCCCACCCCAAAACTTCCCCCCACCCGAGACGAACCACTCCAACCCCCGGATTCCGCCAGCCCCAAGCCCGTCGCCCCCTCCACTACGTCGTTCCCCCCATTCTCAAAGACATACCCCAACAAATTCGTCACCCCAAACGTCCGTACATACGCCGTGGGTAACGGATTCAGACTCAAGTCTTGGAGGCTGGGAGAAACCGTCAGCCGATAAAGCCCCTCCTGCAGTGGCCCATCGGTCACCACATAAGACGCATTGGTTCCATTGGCATATACGGGAGCAACCGCAACGGAATACAACAGATCATCAGCGGTATCAAATACGCCGTCCGGCCCGGCATTGCGCAGCTCATACGCACTTTCAACATTTACCGTTGCGGGAGCGAGTTCTTCGGAAAATTGGAGCGTGAACCGATCCAATACATTGGCAACGCTGCTGCCTTCAGTCGGTAAACTATCCCCCACAATCTGGGGCGCGGTGGTGTCTGGAGTAATTACTTCTTCAATCCGCAAGAAATACTGCGATAACAATCCGTCAGTCCCCGCACTGCCGCGAATGCGAGCATAATAGTTTCCAGCCGTATTTTCCTGAACTACGTGAGTGAGATTGGTGGCGCCCGCCGCAGCTGAGGCCACTACCGTGTTGCCGCTGTTGACAATTTCAAGAATGGGCTCCAGCGGACTGGAATTGGGTTGCGTCAGGGTCAAACGGACTTCAGTACCTTCCGGCAACGTCAATACCGGTTCGGTTCGCCCCAAAGGGGCATGAGAAAGCGCGAACACGTCACCGACATCGCCAGCTCGGATATAGCCCAGCAATTGCACCCACTGGTTTGTCACCGTTGGTTGGAAGTTGGGGACATTGGCTTGGGCGACGGTGTTGTTGTTCTCGCTCTCCAACTGCCACCAGCCCGGTGCCACACTCACCCGCAACCGATACTCGCCCCAATAACCGTAATTGTAACTCACCCGCACCGTGTAGCGTCCGCTCACCGGCAACGTCAGCGCTCCCGATTGCCCCGTCCCGTTGCTCCCCGCTGTAAAACTGCTCAACTGCACGCCGTCCGGCCGGTAGATCACATAGCTCAAACCACTCCCCCCAAGATGCCCGGGCGTTTCGCTCCCCACCAACAACCGTTCCCCGGCCATCCCATCAAAACTCCAGTAATCCACATCCCCGCTGTCACTCAAATTGCCCCGCCCATACCCGTGCCGCACCCCGCTCCCCACCAGGTCCTCCACCAACGCCGTCGCGCCATACGGCCGCAGCACCGTCACCGAGGTCCCGTAATAGTTCGCCGTCACCAACTCCGGCCCCCCGTCTCCGTCCACGTCCACCGCCACCACCGAAATCGGATACCCGTTCACCGCGTAGTTCGCCGCCCCGCCATACTGCCCGCTCCCGTCATTGAGCAACACGCCCACCCGACTGTTCCCATGACTGGCCACCACCGCATCCAAGGCCCCGTCCCCGTTCACATCCGATAACACCACTTCATACGGGTCCGAACTCCCCGCCCCATACTCCGTGCGCGCCCCAAATCCTCCACCCCCATCTCCATACCACACGCCCAACGTGTTGTTCCCCCGATTGATCGTCACCACGTCCATCCGCCCATCCCCATTCACATCCCCCAACGCCACCCCCCGCGGATTCCCCGCCACCAAATTCGTCACCCCAACCAGACTCCCATCCCCGGCTCCCAACAGCACACTCACCGTCCCCGCCGTCTCGTTGGCCACCACCACATCCAAATGTCCATCCCCGTTCATCGTTCCCAAGGCCACAGCGCTCACCCCGGCCCCGGTCGCATACGTCGTGGCCGCCGCAAACGTCCCGTCCCCAACCCCCAACCGCACCGTCACCACCCCCGCATTGTAGTTACCCACCACCACGTCCAATACGCCGTCGCCGTTCAAATCCCCCAACCGCACCGAGCGCGGATTGTTCCCCACACTATGATGCACGGCCGCCCCAAACCCGCCTACCCCATCGCCCAGCAACACGCTCACCGTCCCCGAACTGTAATTGGCCACCACCAGGTCCAACGCCCCGTCGCCGTTCACGTCGCCCAACGCCAACGCCCGCGGACTGCTCCCCACACCGTAGTTCGTCGCCACCGCAAATCCTCCAGCCCCATCCCCCAGCAACACGCTCACCGTCCCCGAGCCGCTGTTCGCCACCGCCAAATCCACGTGCCCGTCCCCATTCAAATGGCCCGCCACCACCGCATACGGATTGTTCCCCACCCCAAAACTTCCCCCCACCCGATACGAACCACTCCAACCCCCGGATTCCGCCAGCCCCAAGCCCGTCGCCCCCTCCGCCTCGCCGTTCTCTCGATTCTCAAAGACAAAGTCGCCCCATTTCACCACCGTAAAATCATGCGCCAAAGCCGGAGTCAACGGATTGCCGGCGCGATCGGTAACGGTGGCGGCGATGGTAAAGCGATAATTATCGGGTTGGAGCGGACCCGCTACGAGCATGAAGGTCGCATTGGTCCCCAAGGAATAATTGGGTGGCAGCAGCGGATACAGCACGTCATCCTCCGTGTCCAACCAGCCATCGGGACCGGCGCCGCGGAGGGAATAGTTGGCCAATTGATTAACCGACACCGCCTGCATGGGTTCGGAAAAAGTAACCGTGAAACCATTGATGATATTTGACGCCACGGAGCCAGCTGCGGGTAGAGTCAACGCCGCTACGCTGGGGGGTACGGCATCCGCAATGTTGAGCGTCAGAAAATATTGAGCCAGGAGATCGCGGTTCGTCTGCGTGCTGACACTCATAAAGTAGTCGCCTGGATTGGTTACCACGTAATTAAAGCCGGTGTTCGTGGATAATACAGCCTCAAGTCCACGGTGAAGCGTCAAGGTAATGTTGCTGGCGGACAGCGGACTGTATGGGCCGGCAACCAAGCTGGCCGCGATCGTGTTACCCGGGGCCAGAGCGCCCAGATTGTAAAAATCACCGCTCGTATCGTCGCCGGTCAACGCCCCCGCCACCCGCAATTGGAAATTACCCGCCTGCATTTCCATGGTGAATTCATTGGCTTGCGCCATGGAGTTATTGGGTTCCATTTCCAACTTGGGACCACGCGCCAGGTCAACCCGCAAGCGGTATTCCGAAGCCTGGTTATCCGAAAAGACCTGCACCAAATACGTGCCCGGTGTGGACAACAACACATCATGGAACTCGGCAATTCCAGTCGCCGGGCCATTGATGCTGGTCACCGTTTGGCTGGCCGCATTCAACAGCCGTAGTTTCGGCCGCGAGTTCCCGATGGCCGTTTCGATGCGTACCGTCAATCGGTCGCCGGTTTCAGCTTCCAAAGACCAGTTCTGCCCCTGTGCCACGCCGACGCCATTAAAGTTGTTTGTCAACGCCGCCACGAAAAATCCGCTCGCCGCAGGCGCTTCAACCAGTTCAAGCGGTGCGGTCGGTTGCGCGTGACCACGCCCGGCACAGAACATCCCAAGCAGCAGCGCCGCCGCCAGCGCGGTTCGGCGGAGGAACCAAAGCCGTTGCCTCGCGGCAATAACGCCAGCGCTCAACCGGGAGAGCCGTAACGATCCACTGGTTGACGACACCAGACTGGAAGCATCGGCGGATCCGCGCTGCATGCTGGAGAAATGGGTGGTGTTCATTTTCATATCGTTGCTCATGCTTAACTGTCTGATTTGCTGGAGAGAATTGCATAGCGCCGCCCGCTGCGACAACAACATCTCCCACGGTAAATATCTTCCGAGTGAACTGATCCCTTAAGCGACCCTGCGACACCAAGTCCGCTAGTTGGTGATCATATCGCCACACTGCATTGCGTATGTCAAGCATCTGCTCCCCCCGGAAAATTACCGATTACCGGATGATTACCGGGTTGCTCCGGAGCTCCGGCGCTGGCAGGCTTTTCATCAACAAAAATCTCGGATTGTGAACTGGTTTTTTTTTGTCTGTTTTTTCGTGATATCGAGTGCGTCCGTTGGGGCGGCCAACAGCGCGGCTCGTAATCAACAATTGCTGCTGATGCCGCGGAGCGAAACCGCCAGGTCTGCGCTGCAGGAGTTGCACGCGACTCACCTGGCTCGCGTGATTCGATCCTTCCCGGCGCTGGGCCAGCTTCAAGTGGTTCGCGTGCGTGACGGAGACAATGTTGCCGATGCGATTACCCGTTATGAAGCGAGCGGCTTGGTGGCGTTTGCGGAACCCGATTACGCGGTGTCCGCCGCCGCCACTCTCCCCAGCGATCCGTACTTTCAAAACGGCACCCAGTGGTGGCTGAACAATTATGGCCAAAATGGCGGTGTCCCGGGCGCCGATCTAAACGCTCCGCAAGCGTGGGATGCGTCCCGCTCCGCCAGTAACGTCATTGTCGCCATCATTGACAGTGGCATCCGTTATACCCACGAAGACCTGATGGAAAACCTTTGGACCGCTCCGGGCGATGGCAGTCACGGTTTCAACGCTCTGGACCTTTCCAATGATCCGTGGGACGACAACGGTCACGGCACGCATCTGGCCGGAATTATTGGCGCGGCAACCGATAACGCCCGTGGCGGCGCCGGCCTGGCTTGGCGGGTGCAAATCATGGCGGGTAAATTCCTTGATAGCGCGGCGAACGGCTTTACTTCGGATGCGCTGACCTGCATTGAATTTGCGCTGACCAACGGCGCGCAGGTCATCAACTTGAGCTGGGGCGGTTCGAGTTTTTCCGCCGCCTTGTCCAACGCGATCTACACGGCCCAAGCGAACAATGTCATCTTTGTTGCCGCCGCCGGAAACAGCGGTCAAGACACCGATCTTACGCCCTTCTATCCGGCTTCGATCCGCTTGGACAATCTCATTTCCGTCGGCGCCTCCACGCGCTTGGATGGTCGTTGGAATTCCTCGAGCTACGGGGCAGTGAGCGTGGACTTGTTTGCGCCCGGAGCCGAAATTCTTTCAACCAGCGCCACCGCGGACAATGCGTACCAAAATCGCAACGGAACATCCATGGCCACCGCGTGTGTCGCGGGCGCATTGGCCTTGATGCGTCAACAATCGCCCGACGCTTCGGCAACCGAATTGCGCCATTGGCTGTTGAGTTCGGTGGATTATCGCCCCGCTTTCGCGGGGAAATGCGTCAGTGGAGGGCGACTTAATCTGCGGAAAATTTTAGACCATCCTGGATTGGCCAGCGCCCCCGGAGCCGCTCCGTTCACCGCGCACATCACCGGTCTGCCGGGTCACCGATATACGCTCTGGGCTTCCGACAACCTGAACACCTGGAGTGCGATTCAAACAAATCTCCTGCCGCCTTCCGGAACGTGGCTCTTTGAGGAAAATCCAACCAACACGCCGCAGCGGTTTTTCCGCGCTACGCCCGCACCTTGATTAAATCCCAAACCATCAGGCGATCATTCGGCGTTGGCCAAGGTGACCGGAGCGGCGGCGACAGTGAATTCTGACTGAGGCGCATCCGAAGCCGAGGTTCGGACGCGCTCGGAGCCATGTTCTTTGGCAATCAACACGTAGATGGCGGGAATTACCAGCAATGTAAAAATCGTGCCCAACGCCATGCCGGCGACAATGATCAGGCCAATTGAATTCCGCGCGGCGGCGCCTGCGCCCGTCACCAGCGTGAGGGGAAAATGACCGCACACCGTGGCGATGCTGGTCATCAACACCGGGCGCAATCGCGTCAAAGCCGCCTCCTGCACGGCCTCCATTTTGGTTTTTCCCTGTCGTTGCAACTCGTTGGCGAATTCCACGATCAAAATGCCGTTCTTGGAAACCAGCCCCACCAGCGTCACCAAACCGACTTGCGCGTAAATGTTAAACGTGGTGGTCCAACCATCCGTCCAGAAACTCAAATTGGGATTGGGAAATTTGAGGAAGCAGAAAATCAAAGCACCAAACATGGCCAGCGGCACCGAACCCAGGATGATGATGAGCGGGTCGCGGAAGCTGTTGAATTGCGCGGCCAGGACCAGAAAAATCAGCACCACCGCCAGCGCGAACGCCGGCAGGAATTTATTGCCTTCGGTGCGCAGTTGGCGGGATTCACCGGTATAATCCAGCGTATAACCCTGCGGTAAAATCCGTGCGGCCTCCGTTTCAAAAAACTTGAGCGCCTCATCCAGCGGGCGAATCGGCACGGCGGAAATTTTCACCGCGTTAAGTTGTTGAAACCGATTCAATGAACGCGGCGTCGCCTTCTTTTCCAATCGCGCAAAGGTGTTGATCGGCACCAAGCGGTCGCCCGGTCCCTTGACGTAATAGTTTTCCAACTGATCGGGATTCAGCCGGTCGCCCCGTTTTAATTGTGGAATCACCTTGTACGCGCGACCCGCCAGATTGAAACGGTTGACGAAATTCCCGCCCATCAACGCCGCCAAATCCGCGCTGACCGTTCGCTGGTCCAGCCCGAGCGCCGCCACCTTGTCGTGATCAATCACCAGTTCCACCTCCGGCTGATCCACCTTCGTATCAATGATGGGGGGAAAGGCAAACATACCATTGGTGGCCGCCTGACTTTGCAGTTGTTCCACAAACTGTAGTATGGTTTCCGGTTCAGCCGTCGAACAAATCAACACTTCCACCGGAAAATCGCCGCCCCCCGGCAGGGCCGGAGGCGTTACCATCATCGTCCGGATTCCGGTCACCTGGTTCACGCGCGACTGCACCTCGGGTATGAGTTCGAACACCGTGCGTTGACGGGCGCTCCACGGTTTCAAGACCAGACCGCTCACGCCGTTGTCGGGCAGCGTGATTTGAAAACTGCGGTCGGCTTCCGGAATCTTGAAAAACTCGCGATTCACGGCGTCCGTGTAGAACGCCGTTTGATCAATGGCCGAATCGGCCGGTCCTTCGACGATGCCGAGCGTGACTCCCTGGTCCTCGGCGGGCGCGAGTTCCTTGGGCGAAAGCATCAACATGGGAATGGTGGCCAGCGACAGAGCGATCCAAATCACGTAAACCGCCGGACGCGCGTTCAGGGTCAGATTCAACACCCGGGCGTACTTGCGGCGCAGCCAGTCAAAGCCGTGATTGATCCGTCCCGTCAACCCTTCCTCCTCGCGTCCGCCGCCGCGCAGCAGCCTGGCGGACATTACGGGGGAAAGCGTCAGCGCCACAATGCCGGAAATAAAAACCGCCCCGGCCAGCGTCAGCGCAAATTCCTGGAACAGCGAACCGGTCAACCCTCCTTGAAAAGCGATGGGCGCATAAACCGCCACCAGCACAATCGTCATGGCGATCACCGGCCCGACCAATTCCCGCGCGCCCAGCAACGCCGCTTCCACCGGCGCTTTGCCTTCGCGCACATGGCGCTCCACGTTTTCCACAATGACAATCGCGTCGTCCACCACCAACCCCACCGACAACACAATCGCCAGCAGCGTGAGCAGGTTCAGTGTGAAACCAAACAACTGCATCAAAAACACCGCGCCAATCAGCGAGATGGGGATGGCCACCAACGGAATCAGCACCGAACGGAAGGACCCCAGGAACAGAAAGATCACCACCGCCACGATGATCAAAGTTTCCGTCAACGTGTGGATCACTTCATAAATGGCGTCGTGGATGTACTCGGTGGCGTCGTAGGCAAAATGCCCGGTCAACCCCGCCGGCAGCTCCTGCGTGATGGCGTCCATTTCCGCATGTACCCGCTTGATCACGTCGAGCGAGTTGGCGTTCGGCAGAACCCAGATGCCCATGAACACCGCGTGCTCGCCGCTGAAGCGCACGGCGGAATCATAATCTTCCGCGCCCAAGACCACGTCGGCCACGTCCCGCAACCGCACCAACGTGTCGCCGGATTGGCGCAACACGAGATTTTCGAATTCGCGCACGCTGCGCAAATCCGTGTTGGCGGTCAGGTTCACCTGAATCAGCGCGCCTTTGGTGTGACCCACGGCGGAAAGAAAATTGTTCACCGCGAGCGCCTGGCGCACTTCATCCGGATTGATGCCATAAGCCGCCAGTCGCTCCGCTTTCAACCAGATGCGCATGGCAAAGGTGCGTCCGCCCAATATGTCGGCGCGCTGGATCCCTTCGAGCGCGGCAAGCCGCGGCTGCACCTGGCGCACCAGATAATCAGTGACCTGATTAGCCGCCAAAATTTCCGAGGTGAAGCTCAAGTAAGCCGAAGCGAATTGCGTGTCCGCCGATTCGATATTGATGATGGGCACTTCGGCCTCGGGCGGCAGGTCCTTGCGCACTTGATCCACCTTGGAGCTGATTTCCGCGAGCGCCTTGGTGGCGTCGTAATTCAACTTCAAGCGCGCCGTGATGGTGGACAATCCCAGTTTGCTGATGGATTGCAGATACTCGATGCCATCGGCGGCGGCGATGGCGCGTTCCAACGGCTGCGTAATAAACCCGCGCACCAATTCCGCGCTCGCGCCAACGTAAACGGTCGTGACCGTGACGGTGGCGTTCTCGCTCTTTGGATATTGCCGGACGTTCAGCGTCTTGATGGCTTGTAAACCGGCGATCAGGATCAGCAGGTTGACCACGACCGCGAGCACCGGTCGGCGGATGAAAATGTCGGTAAAAGACCTCATGCGAATAAGTCGCGGCGGAGTTTAACTATCGGCGGGATCGGGGTGCGACTTGGGCGCGGGCGCCAGATCGTTGTTCTCCTCCACCACCATGCCGTTGCGCAGTTTGAAAACGCCGGAAGTCACCACGCGTTCCTCGGGTTGCAGACCGTTGAGCACGATTACGAAATCACCTTGCGCGGCGCCAAGTTGGACAAACCGCTGACGCACCACCAGCCCGCCGGCGTTGTTGGTGTTCGATTCGACCACGTACACCGAATCACCATACGGCGCGCTCAACACGGCGGTCACGGGGATGAATAAAGCCTGGCGTTCGTTCGGCAGGAGGATTTGCACCCGCGCAAACATGCCGGGGCGTAACCGTTCCCGCTCATTGGCGCAGGTGGCCTGTAATCTTACACTGCGGGTGACGGCATCCAGATCGGGATTGATGGCCGTCAACGTGCCGGCAAATTCCTGGTCCGGATACGTATCGGTCGTAACGCGCACCGGCAATCCAGTGGTCAGACGCGCTAATTCCTGTTGCGGCAACGAAAAATCGGCATACACCGGTGCGAGCGATTGCAGTGAGACGATCGGCTTCCCCACGTCCACGTATTCGCCAAGATTGATCTGCCGGATGCCCAGCTTGCCGGCGAATGGCGCGCGAATCACCTTCTTGGCAATGGTCGCCCGCAACGCGTCGGCATTGGCCTGCTTCAATTTCAAATCGGTTTCCGCCTGATCAAACTCGGCTTGCGAAACGGTATCCTCCGCGCGCAAATTCCGGTAGCGTGCCAGATTGGTTTGCGCCCATTCCACCTGCGCTTCCAAGGCGCGTAGTTGCGCCGCTTCCGTCGTGGTGTCCAGTTGCACCAGCAGGTCGCCCTGACTCACGATTGCGCCGGATTCAAACTTGATCTCCGCCACGGTGCCGGGAATTTCCGCCGTCAAATGTACGCCTTGCACCGCGGTAATGGAGCCGACCGCCGAAAGCGTGTCGCGCCATTGATCCGTCTTGACGGCCGCCGTGGAGACCACTTCCGCCGGCGGCTGATAGGATTTGCCAAAGGCGATGAGCGTCTGGATTTGCAACACCTTGATGATCGCCAGACCGCCGACGATCAAAGCGACCAACAACAGTGCGGCGAGAATTTTCTTGATCATACTTTTGGTAATAAGGGACTGGCTGGCCGGATCCGATCGGGTGACTCAGGCCGGAACGGACCCTAATCTGGTGGCCGGGCTGCGCTTGGCTCAGTCGGGATAGCCCGTTGGATATTTTTTATGCCACGCCCAAGCGGTGGCCACAATATCTTCCAGCGTCGGATACCGGGGTTTCCATCCCAACTCCGCCCCGGCTTTGTCGGCGGCGGCCACCAACTTGGGCGGATCGCCCGGACGCCGCGGTTTTTCCACCGCCGGAATTTTTTTTCCGGTCACTTGCTCGCACATCTGGACGACTTCCCGCACCGAATAACCGTCGCCGTTGCCGAGATTGTAAAAACCGGTTTTCCCCGGAGCCAGTCCCAGAATATGCGCCTGCGCCAAATCCGCAATGTGAATGTAATCCCGGATGCACGTGCCATCCGGCGTCGGATAATCCGTGCCGTAAATCTCGCACTGCGGCGCCTGGCCCAGCGCCACTTTGAGCACGTTGGGAATCAGGTGCGTTTCGATGCGGTGATGCTCACCAAACTTTGCGCTCGCGCCCGCCGCGTTGAAATAGCGAAACGCGATGAATTCCAAGCCATGCAGCCGTTGGTACCATTGCAGCATCTTCTCGAACATCAGTTTGGACTCGCCGTAGGGATTGATCGGGCGTTGCGGCAAATCCTCCGCCATTGGCACGCGATCCGGCGGACCGTAGGTGGCGCAGGTGGAACTGAAGACAAATTTCTTCACCCGCGACGCGACCGCCGCGTCCAGCAGGTTCAATCCATTCGCGACGTTGTTACGAAAATACTTGGAGGGATTCTGCATGGATTCGCCCACCAGCGCATTGGCCGCGAAATGTAAAACCGCTTCCGCCCCGGAATCCGCGACGGTTTTGGCGATCAATGCCGCATCGCTGAGGCAGCCCCGGACAAACGTGGCGCGCGCGTCCACCGCCGAGCGGTGTCCTTCGGAGAGATTGTCGAAAACGGTCACGGCATGACCCGCGTCCAGCAGACTTTCGACACAAACCGAGCCAATGTAACCCGCGCCACCGGTCACCAACACATTCATGCGAACACCATACTGATGAACCTCCGCCCGGCTCAATTCGGAAATCGCATCCGCGCCATTTCCACACGAACATGTCTGCGTTCCGACTTCATTCCCAAGCACCAACCCGGTAACGTCGGCGCGTCAAAATCGGCGCGCGATGATCATCACCCTGAAGCTTATGCAACGAAAATTCAGCCTCGCTCTTGGCTTGTTGACCCTCGGCCTGCTCTACGCCAACGCCGAAGTGAAACTCGGCAATGAAATGTTGGCGCAGCGGGGCTTTCGTCCGTTAGCAGGCAAGCGCGTCGGATTGATCACCAACCCTTCCGGCGTCAATCGGAAGTTGGAAAGCACCATCGAGATTTTGCGCCGCGCCCCGGACGTGAATCTCGTCGCGTTGTTCGGTCCCGAACACGGCATTTACGGCGATATTCCCGCCGGCGACAAAGTCACCAGCCGCACGGATGAGCGCACCGGTCTGCCGGTTTATTCGCTCTACGACAAAACCCGCAAACCCACGCCCGAAATGCTCCGGGGACTCGACGTTTTGGTCTATGATCTGCAAGACACCGGCTGCCGCTCCTACACCTTCATCAGCACGATGGGGTTGGCGATGGAAGCCTGCGGTGCCGCCGGCGTCGAATTCGTGGTGCTGGACCGGCCCAATCCACTCGGCGGCCTGCGCGTCGAAGGCCCGCGGCTCGAACAGGAAAATCAGCGCTCTTTCGTCAGCCAATGGGATGTGCCGTACGTCTATGGTCTGACTTGCGGTGAACTGGCGCAAATGATCAACGCCAAGGGTTGGATCACCAATCAATGCCAACTCACCGTCATTCCGATGCGCGGCTGGAAACGCGCCATGGTCTGGGCCGATACCGGACTGCCGTGGGTGCCGGCATCCCCGCACATTCCGCACGGCGCCTCGCCGTTGTATCAAGTCGCCACCGGCATGTTGGGCGAGATCGGCGGGGTGAACATCGGGGTCGGTTACACTCTGCCCTTCCAGTGCATCGCCGCCCCCGGAGTGAACCCGCACGCCCTGGCCGAAGCGCTGAACCATTACCAACTTCCGGGCGTGTATTTCAAACCCGTCACGTTCAAACCCTATTACGCCGCGTTCAAAGACCAGATGGTTGGCGGCGTGCAACTTTACTTCACCGATCCCGCCCGGGCGCCGCTTACGCCCATCAATTTTTACGCGCTCGAAGCGTTGAAGACCGTGGCCGGACGCGACCTGTTCGCCGAGGCGCTCAAGGCCGGCAAGAGTTTCGCGATGTTCGACAAGGTGAATGGCACGGATGCTTCACGGCTGGCGCTCCAACGCGGAAGGTCAGCCGCCGAGATCGTAGCAACTTGGAAAGCTGGTGAGGAAAAATTCCGTCAGGAACGGAAGCCGTTCTTGCTGTATTAAAGCGCGTTAAGTCAGGGCCGCGCCACAAAATCCCCGCGCCGACAATCAGTAAGGGCAGAATAAACAAAAGGCCCAAGCCCATCAGCGTGAAGCGCGATATACGCGTGGGCTTTCTCCAACGCCGCCCGATGATGCATCCCGCCCAAACCGGCAGCAAGCAGACCGCGCCAAATCTCCTCAAGCCTTAGCCGGAACGATGCAGTTGGTCCAGGTGGAACGGCCAACTTGGCCGTTCTGGGCGGCAACTTGCCGCCCAGTCGAGCGCACGGAGATCGCACCCCATTGGGTTCGCACGCTTGGCGTTCGGCGATCGGGCTGGTAGCCCGTCCGAACGGGCCAGTGGCCCGTTCCACCCCAACTCCAATCGGATCGTTCCGGCTTAGTACCGCGGCAATTTGGGATCAATCTCTTCGCTCCAGACGTCGAGGCCGCCTTTGACGCTTTTCACATATTTGAAGCCTTGTTGGCGCAGGAAATCCACCGCCGCCAGCGAGCGATTGCCAATTTTGCAAATCAAATAGTATTGCTGATTCGGATCCAGTTCGGTGAAACGTTGCCGCAACTGGCTGTACGGCAGGAGCGGCAGGCTGTCCACCTTGACGATTTCCGTTTCGAATTCCTCGCGAATATCGAGCACCTGGATGTTCAACTTGGGATCGTCCAACGCCCGCTTCATCTCCTGCACCGTCACCTCGTCGGGATTGACGCCGGGAGCGGCGGGCACCGAGGGCAATCCGCAAAATTGGTGATAATCAATTAATTCGGTCACGGTGGGGTGCTCGCCGCACAGCGGGCATTGCGGATCGCGCCGCAGCTTAAGCTCGCGGAACTTCATGTCGAGCGCGTTGAACAGCAGCAACCGGCCGATGAGCGAATTGCCCTTGCCGAGGATCAGTTTGAAAATTTCGGTGGTTTGAATGCAGCCGATGATGCCCGGCAACACGCCGAGCACCCCGCCTTCCGCGCAACTCGGCACCATGCCGGGCGGCGGCGGTTCGGGATACAAACAGCGATAGCACGGCCCGCCCAGATGCGGCGCGAACACGCTGGCCTGGCCTTCGAAGCGGAAGATCGAGCCATAAACATTCGGTTTCTTGAGCAACACACAGGCGTCGTTGGTGAGGTAACGCGTCGGGAAATTGTCCGTGCCGTCCACCACGATGTCGTAGGGCGCGATGATTTCCATCGCGTTGCTCGAACTGATGGTGGTTTCGTGCAGCATGACTTCGGTGTTGGGATTCAGCGCCTGAATGGTTTCCTTGGCGGACTTCGCTTTGGAACGCCCCACGTCGGCGTCGGCGTGCAGAATCTGGCGCTGTAGATTCGAGTAATCCACCGTGTCGAAATCCACGATGCCCAGCTTGCCGATGCCGGCAGCGGCGAGATACATGGCGATGGGCGACCCCAGTCCACCGGCGCCCACGCACAACACGCTGGCGGCTTTGATTTTCTTTTGTCCGGCCAAACCGACTTCGGGCAGGATCAGATGCCGCGAATAACGGCGGATTTCGTCATTGTTCAAGCTCATAAATCAACACGGGGCGAATCGAATGAGATTCGGGCTTATCAGCCTAGGAGAGTGCGCGGAGAAATCAAGTCGCGCCGTGAGCTTATTTGGTTGAGTGTCACCAACCAATGCGAGTCGTGAATCCGTCGCGGCTGCGTGCAAATGAAAAACGCCTCCCAGCCAAGCAAAGCCGGGAGGCGTTGACGCAAATCCTGTAGCTTCGATTTAACGCACCCAAACCGCCCGATAGTAACGGTAGGAGCGCGTGTTGATCAAAGTGGGATCAGAAATGCTGACCGCAGTGCCGCTCAACGCGGGGATATCCTGCAACACCTGCCAGATGTCTCCAGCAGTCAGGCCATCGCGATACTCCACCCGATAGTGCAAACCGGGAGTGCCCTGGCTCAAAACAACCGTGGCCGTGGTGCCGCTCACCGTCAAGGCGATGGTCGGAGGTTGCACGGCAAATGCCAGGCCGTGATTCTGCAGCACCGCGTCCGGAACAATGCTGTCGTAAACCGTGATGCGATGAATGGTCCCCACCATTGGTTCGCCGAACAAAGCGCTGTTGCCCAGAACCCCGACCTCATTAGGCAGGGTGAAACCACTGTAAACGTCGGTTTTGGTACCCGCCAAAACCCCATTAACATAGGCCTTCACCGTCGTCGTGGTCGAGTCCCAGACGTAGGCCACATGCGTGGACGTGGTAGGTGAAGCCACCGCCGGAGTGAACGAGTAATCTTCAACTCCACTTACGGAGAAACCGAGCTGCCCCGTGGCCGGAGAGAGTTGATACATCAAGCGGCTGTATGGATTATTCTCTCCGTAAGCCAACGTCGAGCCGGCTTGCGCCGCGGGATCACCCTCCAGAATAAACTCCATCGTGGCGTCTCCCGCACTGCCACCGAACCAAAAATTCACCCCGCTGTCCCCGGTGAGAATAAGCGGTGCCAGCAGGCGGGCGGAAGCGGCCAATCCGTCCTGAGCGCTGGTTTCAATGGCTTCGTCGTACGCGTTCAGGGCCGGTTGCGCCGCCGCGAGGAAGGCCTGGCCGTGCTCCCGGATTTTTTCATCGGTCAGGATGCTGTCGTAAACGGTGACCCGGAAAATGGTACCGACCATTCCTTGATCCCCCAACAAGCCGTCGCCGGTCGGCAACGCAAAGCCCGGGTCCACCTCCGTGGTTTCACCGGCAAAGGTGCCATTGATATAAACTTTCATCGTGGTCGCAGCGGCATCCCAAACATAAGTGACGTGCGTCGGCCAGTTGGGCGAGGTGACCAACGGACTAAACTTGTAATCAGCCACGGCGCGTTTGGTAAAACCAAGCTGCCAGACCGCGTCCCATTGCGAATAGCGCAGACTATGGCGAAACACCAGAGGCTCCCCGCTCAGGTCACTCGCAATCGCGGTGCCGGCGCGTGGATTAGGATCGCCTTCCAGGATGAATTCCATGGTCCCGGACCCGGTGTTCGCGCCGAAATTAAACGGCGTGCCGGTGCCGCTGGCCGCAACCAGACTGGTCAGTTTCGCGATCGGTTCGAGACCATTGCCACCATCGGCGGTAATGGCCGCATCATAGGCGGTGAGATCCGGTTGCACCCGCAAGGTCAACTCGGTGTACACACTACCCAACGCATTTTCAGCTTCCAACCGGTAGAGCGTCGAGTTGGCCGCTGAAACACTGACTTGCTCCAGGCCGGTATAATCAACGCCATTCACCGTCACTCGCGTGGCATTCTGCACCTGCCAACTGAGCGTAACGGGTTGGTTGGGGGCGGCCACTGCGGGCGTTGCCGTGAACGAGTCGATGATTGGCGGGGCCAGTAAATCGGCGAAGCTCTTGGCGTGAGTCAGAATGGTTTCATCATTCAACAACGTATTATACGCCGTGACCCGGTACACCGCGCCGTACATTGGTTCCGCTCCGTCATAGCGGCTGCCCAAGGTGCCGGCGCCATGCGGCATGGCAAAATTCGCATCAACGCCGGTCTTCGTGCCAACCCAAACGCCATTGACATATATTTTCATGGTGTGGCTCGTGGCATCCCAGGTGTAAGTCACATGGGTTGGCAAACTGGGTGAGTTTGCCCCCGGCGTGAAGGCGTAATCAGCCACGGCCGTTTGGGTAAAGCCCATTTGTCCGGTGTCATTCCATAGCTCGAAACGCAAGCTGGAAAGTTGGTTCTCACCGACGGCCAACCAGGAACTGTTGTTGGCGGCGGGATCGCCTTCCAGAATGAACTCCAGAGTCGCATTGGCGGGGTTATCTCCGAAATCAAAAGCTGTTCCCATACCCCCATTCAGAATCACGGTCGAATTCATGCGCGCCGTGGGAGTGGCGGTGGTGTCGCTCGTAATGAGCGCGTCGTATGCGGCAAGCGCCGGGCGCACGTGCGCTCCGAACGCACTCGAGTGGCGGCGAATCGCGCCATCCGACACGATGCCGTCATAAGCCGTCACCCGATAAATCGTTCCAGTCATGGCTTCCGCACTCGTCGCCCCGCTGCCACCCAACCAACCTTGGCCGGAGGGCATGGCGAAAGCGGCGCTGACGCCCGTCTTGGTACCGGCCAGCTTCCCGTTGACGAAGATTTTCATCGTCAAGGTGTCAACATTCCACACGTAAGCTATGTGGGTATCTTCCGCCGGCGACGGCACCGCGGGCGTAAAGAGGTAATCCGCCACACCGCCCTGAGTGAAGCCCAGTTGTTCCGTGTCGGGATACGACTCGAACACCAGGCGGCTGACCGGAGTTTCACCCACGGCCAGATAAGAACTCACGCCAGCGGCCGCGTTGCCTTTCAGAATGAACTCGATCGTGGCGCTGCCCGAGTTGTAGCCAAAATAAAAGGGGCTACCTCCGGTCCCGGTGAGCACGACCGGTTCCGTGAGCATGGCAATCGGATATAGCGGCTCGGTAGCACTCAGTGAATCCGCCGCAATGGCGGCATCGTAAACTTCCAGCGGCGTTTGCGCCACCGCCGTGCTCAGCAGTGCGGTCGCAGCCGCCGCTCCCGCCAGCGAGCGCGTGATGCGCGAGAACAGTAATGTAGTCTTCATAAGGCGATTGGTTGAATTGTTGAACCGGTTTTCGTTTGAACGATCCGACCTGCTTCTAGCAGTTCCGTTTGGTTGAGTAAATAAAAATCCATCTCCCTGCCAAAATGATTCTGATGAATAAATGGGGACGATCTGAAAAAATTCAGGTGTCTTTCAATCGGAGCGTTGGTTAATCTCGCTCCCGCATGAACATCCAAGTAGCCGTGCTGTGCGATGCCGCCACCAACGACAACGAAAAGCTCAGTCTGCTCGGCGCGTTCGACACGATCTACGCCCGCGAGCTACCGGCCATCCACCCCCAATGCGCCGTGGCGTTGCGCATCACCTTTTCCAGCGCGGATGAAGGCAGCCACCAATTACGCCTGAACTTCGTGGACGCCGACGGACGTTCCATCATGCCCCCCCTGGATTTTCCCGTGGAAGTTTCGCTGCCGGACGATCTGCATTTCGGCACCCGCAACTTCATCCTCACCATTCAGCAACTGAAATTCGACGCGCCCGGGGTGTACTCGATGGACGTGATTTACGATGGCCAGGTGCGCACCAATATACCACTGCTCGTGCGACACGTTCCCACCCCTTCAGCGTAACACGGCTTCAACGGGGCCGCGCTCAATTGAGCGCGGAGATCATATCGCGGATGAGAATTGGGCGAAGCGTATCCCTCAGCGGCGCGGAGCTGGCCGGGCACTGCGATAATTCCCGTTCGCGTATTTCGTGTATTTCGCGGTTCTATTTCCCTGGAAGAGACGCGTTCCACCGTGTCCCTGATCAGTTGGAGACGACATGGACCGGTACAACGGCGATGGCGCAAGCGCATGGATAAAGCGAGTAGTCCATTGACAAGATGACAGGATGGGGACTGGAGGTCGTCCGCGAGGGCGCGAACGACGACCGCCACAGACGGAGATACGCAGCCGGGTTTTGAGTTATTTATGCAGCGCATCAACCACGGCTGGCCGGGATGCCCTTCTTGGAACGGCGGAACTTTACTGCCGCCAGCGTCCGTTGCAAACGTCTCGCAATCTCCGCGTCAGGCGCGGTTCCCAGCAGCGCGTCTTCTTCCGGTCGCCAATTCGGCGCGGCCTTTTGTACACTTGGAATGCGCCGCTTCGTCCGCGCCTGGCGGACGCTCTTCAAAGAATGTCCCGTCCGCTGCGCGACCTCCGAGTCCGGCAGTTTCCCCAACAACGCCAACTCATCAGGTTTCCAAATTTCATAATGCGTATTGTGGAAGGGAATGCCCAAGGCCAGACGTTTGCAACGCACGTTCTCCAAAGAACGGTTCACCAACGCCGCAATCTCCCGATCCGGCGCGGTACCGAGCAACGCGATTTCCGATTTCGTCCAGTGCCGATGGCGGGGATTGGGATTCCAAAGACCGAGGCGCCAACGGCGGCGACGCACTCGCTTCACGGAATAACCAAGCTTGCGCGCAACGGCTTCATCAGTGAGCTGGCCAAGCAACGCGTCTTCCTCCGCGGTCCAGGTGCAATACGCCGCGCCCGATTTGGCGTTCACCGGATTCGCGGGCGGGGTCCGGGAGTCACCCGAGACCCTGATCTTGATGACTTTGAACGCGGCATCCGGTTTAGCGCGGCCAAGTTGAATGCGGCGACCTTCGACCGCGGCGACCGTGCGACCAAACTTCCGTGCCAACTCGCCGTCCGGCATCGAACCCAGCAAGGCTTCTTCCTCCGGCGTCCACGGCCGCGCCTTGGCCTTCGGCGGAATGCCCAACCGCTTGCGACGCCACCCCACATTGCCCGGGCTGCGCCCCAACAGCAACGCGACCTCATGGTCCACGCGGGTGCCCAACACCTTGTCGTCTTCCGGACGCCAGTCCTTTTTCACACGAATGCGTTTATGGCCCCGGCGCGCCCGCACCGACTTGACCGAGCGGCCAAACTTCCGTGCCAATACCTGGTCCGGCTTCGTTCCGAGCAGCCGATCCTCCTCCAGCGTCCATTCCGGCCGTTGCTTCCGGACCTGGCCGCCGGCCAACTGGCGGCGACGCGTGTAAATCCGTTTGTAACTCCAGCCGAGAATAGCCCGCAGTTCCAGATTGGATTTGGTAGCGAACAACCGGGCGTAACGATCACGCGGCTCGCGTTCCATACGGAGCGGTTGCGGCGCGTGGCCGACCGCCGTTTTACCGAGGAATTTGCGCTGATCCCGGACGGCGCCGAGCGTGCGATTCAATTTCTCCGCCACTTCCCGGTCGGTCAACCTGCCGAGCAACGCGTCCTCATCCTTCGTCCACGGAAATTGCCGCGCGGAGCGTGGCTGATTCGACGCCGGCTCTGCCCCTTTCGATTTGGTCTGTAGAGCTTTCACTGCACCGCCTATCCTTACGGTTTCAAAATAACCTGCCGCAACCAGTCCGTGCCCCGCATCTTTGGCAAAATGACAAAAAATGGCAATCCCTGTTGCGCTCCAAGAGGCATCCCGTTAAAGTTGCGCCATGAAACTCCGTCGTCGCGAATTCCTGGGTCGAACTGCACTGGGATTGGCGGGCAGCGTGCTCGCGCCCTCGTTACTGGCCGATTCGCCCGCACCGCCCAAATTGTTTGCGCCCTATGAATCGGTGGCCATCGGCAAAACTAAACTACGCTTCTCGCGGGTGGTGCTCGGCACGGGCATGCGCGGCGGCAACCGGGAATCCAATCAAACCCGGATGGGTAAGGAGAAATTTGAGACTTTGATTCGCGAAGCCAATGATCGCGGCGTGAACACGTTTGATCTGGCCGACCTGTACGGCACGCATCCCTACGTGATTCCGGCGCTGCAAGGAGTGCAGCGCGACAAAATGAATTTGATCACCAAAATTTGGTTCAGCTCCGGCGGTCTGCCGGAAAAGGAGCGACCGGACGCGGACGTTTGCGTGGAACGCTTCCTGAAGGAGCTGCGAACGGATTACATTGATCTGCTCCTGTTGCACTGCGTGACCTCGGGAAAATGGCCGGAAGAACTGCGTCGGCAAATGGACATTCTCGCCAAACTCAAGGAGCAGGGCAAAGTCCGCGCGCTGGGCGTTTCCTGTCACTCGCTCGCCTCACTCGAGGCCTGCATCAACGAGCCGTGGGTGGACTCGGTGCATACGCGCATCAATCCGTACGGCATGAGCATGGATGGGCCGACGGAGAAAGTGGTGCCGGTGCTCCAAAAGATTCACGCCGCCGGAAAAGGGGTGGTCGGCATGAAGATCATCGGCGAAGGCCGGTTGCGCGATGATCCCGAACGACGCAGTGAATCCATTAAGTTTTCGTTGCGCCTGGGTTGCGTGGACGTGCTGAATGTGGGCTGCGAATCCATCGCTGAAGTGGATGATTTGGCGGCGCGGATTAAAGTCGTGGAACGCCCCAGTTGAACCGCCCATTCCAACAACACCAGACCCAAGCGTCGGCTGGCGCCCTTCCCCTGCCCTTGTCTCCGTCGGGAAATGCCGCGTCGCCCCGAAGCGCCGCAGTCCAAAACCTCGCGGACATACTCCATTCGGACTCAGCTTGCATTGGTTTATGCCTGTTCTGCTTCGGCAGCTACAACCCTAATTAAACCGCTATAGCGAACCGGTCACGTCCAAGTTATCTGGCGTTGCGGAGGATGGGGAATTGGCGGTGTTCCAGTTTTCGATGCAGACTCCGATACAGCTCGCCCGCCACGCCAATTTGAATGAGCGTAACCAGCTGGCGCTCGGTGACCGTATCGAGCTGATGGGCATAGGTAAGCAATGTGAGCAGTCCAACCAGCAGGTCCGGCAACAACAGCACGCTGCTCAAGGTCAGCAGCAGCGCCAGCAGATAGCTCCGGCATTGCAACGAGAAATACAGCCCCGCCACCGGCAGAACCGCATACAGCACGATGAGTGATCCCATGCCCACGGGGGCCGGGCTGGTTTGCCCCTGCCAGTCACTGCCAAGATAAAGCCAGATGCCCAGCAACAAACCAATGGCGGGAAGGAACTGCCCCCAGATGCCGAGCAACCGGCCATTGATGATCTGGCGCACTCGCAGCGGCGAAACCAGCAGCAACTCCAACACACCGGTTTCGCGTTCGCGCCGGAAACTGCCGGCGGCCACCGTCGCCAGACTGAAGAGCAACAGCCCAGCCAGGATTTGATCCACAAAAGCCACCCGGCGGAAGAATTGGAGGTTATTCAGCATGAAGCCATAGACCGAGCCGACAACAGCCAGCCAGGTCCAGATCACCAGGCGGCCGCTCCACTGACGTCGTTCCAACCAGCCGAGTGGATTGCGTTCCAACAACCGCCGCATCCAACGTCGCAACAACTTCGTACCGACGATGGGCCGACAAAATGTCTGCTCCATTTTCTGCGTCACGCGCGAGGCGGGAGTGTCCCGCCAATTCCGGCGCAGACGGTTGCCCGCGAAGAGCAACGAGAAAATAAAGACCGCCGTGGAAATCACCGTCATGGTGCTGGCGACGTAGATGACCTGCGTTGGCTTGAATAACAATGGCGTGGCCCGGACGAAATCGTCGCCCGGCGTGGCCAACAATGAAAATCCGGTGAAGAAATCGTAGCTCGCTTGCGAATAACCCTGCTGCCAGGTCGAGAGCGAATTGATGCCGAGAAGCGCGCCAACCATCCAGGGGAACAACACGAAGCCGGCGCTTTCCAAAACCACCGCCAGCGTGAGCGCGCGATTACTGCCTCGCGACACCGACGAGGCCACGACGGTGAGCCCCAGGCTCCAGCCCGCCACGTTGGCCAGCACCAAAACCGTCCAGGCAACCAACAGCCAGTTGGTCCCGCCCAGCAAAATCGGAATCATCAACACCGGCGCCACCGCCAGCAACGCGGCCATCAACTGCACCGCGTGCGCGCCGACTTTCGCCAACACCAGCGCCACGGGTTTCAGCGGCGTGAGAAACAGCAACGCCAGCGTGCCTTCGCGGCGTTCCCGACTCAAACAGTCGCTGGCGGCAATGGGCACGAGCACCCAGACGGCGCAATACAAGGCGAAATGAATCCGCCGAAACAACTCGCCGCCCATGCCGGGCCGGGTCAGCAAATCGGCAACCAGCCAAAAGCAGCCCAAAGGCAGCGCGCCCGCCACCAGCACCCGGGTCCAATAAGTGAACGGCCGCCGGGCGTGTTCCCGCAGCTCGCGCGTCATCAAGGACCAAACACTCATGCCGCCATTGAAGAATTACACCGATCCAACCCGCTGCCGCCGGACGCCGCCTGAATCAGCAAACGCTCATTGCGTTTCTCCGCGCGTGACCCGGAGGAACACTTCTTCCAGAGACATTTCGTCCTCGCGCAGTTCCAGCAACTTCGCCCCGCCGCGCACCAGGGTTTCGGCGATGAGACTTTGATCCACATCCGCGCCGGTCAACGTGACCTTGAGGCGCTGCTCGACCAGCGTCACTTCCGCCACTTCGGGTCGCGCCTGCAGCAACTGAATGGCTTGCGCCGCATCGCCGCCGACCCGCACCCAGAGTACCACGCCCGCGGACATCTGTTCGCGCACGCCCTGAACCGGGCCGGTGTAAATCAATTTGCCCTTCTCGATGATGCAGACGCGATTGCAGATGGTTTCCAACTCGCTCAGGATGTGCGAGCTGATGATGATGGTTTTGCCGAGCCGCCGCAGCTCACGCAGAATTTCCATCATCTCGATCCGCGCGCGCGGGTCCAATCCGCTCGCCGGTTCATCGAGCAACAGGAGCTGCGGATCATGTACCAGCACGCGCGCCAGGCCCAGGCGTTGTTGCATGCCGCGGCTCAGCGCGCCGATGACCGATCCCTTCTTCTCCGTCAACCCGACCAGTTCCAAAACGTCGTCAATGACTTTGGCGCGCTGCGCGGTGGGGATGCGATAACACGCGCCGAAGAAATCCAGGTATTCCTCCACCTCCATGTCCTTGTACACGCCGAAAAAGTCCGGCATGTAGCCGATGAGCCGGCGCACCGTATCCGCGCCCTTCACGATGTCGTGCCCGAGCACTTCCGCCGTGCCGGAGCTGGGCGTGAGGAAGGTGGAGAGAATCCGCAACGTCGTGGTTTTTCCCGCGCCATTGGAGCCGATGAACCCAAACAAGTCTCCCTGGTTCACGGTGAGATTCAGTTGATCCAACGCCAGCATCATTCCGTAGCGTCGGGTTAAATCACGCGTTTGAATGGCGATGGGCGGAGCGGCTGGAGTAGTCATAAATTATTTTCCTTCGTTGATGGTCACCGGCACGCGCCACAAGGTGTCCACGCTGGTGCGTCTGACGTGGGACGTGATCAAGGGCGGCACCGGCGCGCTATTGGGCGCAAAAGCAAAAAGCACGGCTTCACCCGCGGCCAGGGAAGCGCCCACACTCAGCCCGCGCGGAACGGTAAATTGCGTTTCTTTTTGCCCGCCGCTCATGCTGCCCAACAAAGACACGACAGTCGCGGCACGCGCCGGATCGCTGATCTGGCCGCTACCGGTGCTGCCAAAAGCACGCTGGCGTTGTCGCGCCGCCGTGAGAAATGATCCCAGGTCGCGACGCACAAACATCTCGAGCGTCTCGTTGACCACGGCGGGATTTTCCAACCAAACGGTCCGGGCCTCGCCCGTGGGCAGTTGCCCCAGGCTGAACACTTTTCCGTTCCAAGCCAGATACGCATCGGACATGGGTTGGCCCGAAATATTTCTGACCGTAACGGTGTCGTTCTCCAAAGTGGCCACCAGCGGCGGCGCCAGCGCCGACCACCAATCGCTCAAAAAAAGCTGGCTCGTCCACACGGGCACGAACATCGTCGCCTCGAAATTATCACCGGTTTGAATCACCTGCCCGGACTCGGAGCTTTCCCCGCCGCGCCCGGTCGTGAACTCGGTGCGCAGGGTGGCGAACGGCAATTCGCTGCGCAGCCCGTAATTGCGGTTGACCGGCGCATAGATGCTGGCGTAGGTGCGCCCGCGCAATTCCGCGCGCGCACCGTGCGCGCAGACATCCACCACATGCAGTTCGTTGTATTCGGATTCGCCCGCGCGCAACCAATAGCCGAGGCCGTAGATCAGCAACGAAAACAGCACCACATAAGCTGGAAACGTGATCCACGTCAGCATGGGACGTTTGATCTTCCGCAACCACCAGCGATCAAACGGTCCAATCACCGCGAGGTACACCACCAGCAACACCAGCAACCAACCCACGGGCAACTTGTGAATCTGCCGGCTGTCAATCAGACCGCCAAAAACTCCGTCCACCGACGTGGTCACGCCCGAGTAATAATCCGAGGAGGTATAAAGCGCGGCGGGCACTCCCACGAGTTGCGTCCAAAACGTGGCCAGATTCGACCATGACTTGAACGGCTCCAGTTCGGGACTGAACGTCAACACCGAGACGCGCCCAAAATCGCGCGGCGCCGAAATCAGTAACGGCAAACCGCCACTGGACACCTCGACCCGCCCGTCTCGCAACGCGCCGCGCGCGACGCGGATTTCGGTCCGTTCAAAGGTTTCGTCCCGTTGCAAATCCGCAAACATCCGGGCCGGAGGATTGGGGCTGGCGCGCACGCCACCTGCGGCAGCTACCGCCGACGCCGCGTTGTTGCGTTCCAACCAGGTTTGCAATTCCGGATGTGCCGTCACGCCGACAATTTCCTGCGGCACAAACGGCAGCACCGCCTGCAACCAGGCCGTGCCGGTAATGTCGTTGACCTGCTCGATGGCAACGATCAGATGTCCACCCGCACGCGTCCAGGCCAGCAACGCGTCCGCCTGATCCGAGCGCAGGCTGGTGGCGATGGTGGAATTGAGATAAATCGCATCCACACCATCCAGCAACAGCGGATTGCTGGGGAACATGGCGGGCAACCAGCGTGCGGCTTGCGGTTGCACATCGGGTTGTTTGCGTTTAATGGGGCGCAAACTGATTGCGCCGGCAGCCGTGCGGGAAAGCGAAACGGTCAGCAGAGTGGTGGAACCGATGGCCTGCCGCGCGGAAGCGTCAAGTGACGTTTCGAGCGTGCGCCCGCGCGCGTCCACCAATCGGACCTCCCAACTGGTCTGATAACGCGCCGCCGCAAAAACGGGCACCGCCACCCGTTTCAACGTGCCGGTGGGCAGCTCGATCGGCACGCGTTGCACGGCGCCGCGTCCCATCCCCATGGGCGCAACTTCGATGAAACCGGAAAGGGGCGGACCGTCGTTGCTCAACTCACACTGAATCGGAAACCAAGTTGCCTCCCGTACCACGCCGCCGTAACCCACTTGCGCGTTGAGTCGCACCGCCGCGGTGGCAAACGCCATGAACAGTACCAGCAATCCGCCCCCAAGCAGAAATTGCTTCACTCGTTGGCTCAGGCTAAAAAACGTTCGCTGGCGCATGTGGTTCAATCGCATCCCCATCGTCCCCACTTTCAATTAATGGATTAAGGCGACATTTACCCAGACCGGAACTCGCGACGCAATGCGCAAATTGTCCTCGATTGGTTCAACTGCCTGAACCCGGCGCCGATTCGTACGGCGCGAGTCAGGTAAAACAGAAAAGCCGTGGGTAAAAATGTCCGCGCCCCGATGCGCTGATTAAACAATGGCGAGTGGAGTGAAGGAGCGGCCCAGCACCGGCACGCTTGATGTCTTGAGCCAGTTCTCCAACACGGCCGCATAGACGCAGCGGAAATCCACGGTGTATTGAATATCGCCGTTCAACAAATCTTTGGGCGCCAGACTCGGGTAGCGCCCCAGCAAACCGGCTTTGATGCGATTGCCGATCACAAACATGGGCGCGGCGGCGCCGTGATCCGTGCCGCCACTGGCGTTTTCCGAAACGCGCCGGCCAAACTCGCTGAAGGTCATGACCAACACGCGCTCGAAATTACCCTGCGCCTTCAAGTCGGCCACGAACGCCTGGAGCGCCCCGGTCAATTCGGTGAGCAACCGCGCGTGCGTGCCGGTCTGATTGGTGTGCGTGTCGTAGCCGCCTTGCGAGACGTAGTAAATTCTCGTGGCCATGCCGCCGCCAATCAACCGCGCCACCAGTTTCAGCGAGTCGGCCAGACGCGAAGCGGGATAGGCCGTCTGGTTTGGCGCCTTGCCGGTGATGGCGCGAATTTCATCCGAACTCACCTGCGCATCCAGCGCCACGCGCTCGATGAAATCCAGCGGCGAACCGGCGGGTTGCACCGAACCGTTGAGCATGTCAATCGTTCCGCCGGAAGCTTCCGGGGTCGTCTCGCGGACTTCATTCATCCTCCGATAAATGGCCTCGCTGGTATCCGACTCATCCGCCCGGAGCTGGTCGGATTTGATGAAGCGATAATTCTCCGGATCGTTGAAGCAAACGCCGCGCGGCTGTTTGGCGGCGAGCGCCTGGGGCATTTGCGAGGTCAGGGCAATCGCCACGGACGGATCACAACCGTCACACGTACTGTCAAAATAACGCCCCAACCAACCGGTGTTATCAAACCGGTTGGCGTCGCTGGCGGTCTGCCAGATTTCTGCCGAGCGAAAATGCGAGCGGTTCGGATTTGGATAGCCCACGCCCTGCACCACACCCAGATGTCCCGCTTCAAACAACTCCTTCAAGCCGGCCATGCCGGGATTCAACCCCACGCTGTCGCTGAGGCGGAGCGCGTCTTTCGCCGCCACCGCCAGCCGGGGTCGCGCCCGGTGATAATGATCATCGGCAAACGGCACGACCATGTTCAAACCGTCGTTGCCACCCGCCAGTTGCAACACGACCAGGATCGTCCCATCCTTGCCCGTGGTGATCTGCGTGGCCGCATCCGCCGCGGTGGCGTGCAACGTCGTAAAGGTGTTGGCAAGGAACGAGGGCACGGTCCAGGACAACGCGCTGCCCAGGACGGTGCTGCGCAAAAACTCACGGCGCGTTTTCAAAGTGGGTTCGAATTTCATGGCAAAATTTTATGCGATTCAACCGGTTCGCGTGTCGCTCAAGTCAGTTGATACTCAGGAGTGCTCATGGCCAGCCGGATGACACCGCGAATGTCGTCCTCGTCCAACGCGCCTTGCGAATCCAAATACTCACGCAAGGCGGCTCGCTGCCCGGATTTCAGTTCCGTTTGGAACAAGCGCTTTTCCAAAGCGGCAATCAGCACGGTTTGATCGCGTCGTTCCGATTCCGAAAATATCTTCGCCACCTCGATCTGAAGCGCGGCGGGACGCAGGCGTTTCGCCGGTTTGCGCGCGGCCGGCGGTGAATTGCGCTTTCCGCCTTTGACCGGAGCCAAAGTGCCTTGCACCAGTAACGCGGCCTCGTTGTAACGCGCCAGCAACGTGTTCGTGGTGATCCAGGACAATCCGCCATCCCAACCCTTCACGTTCGGCGGCGCGAACAAATCCTGTCCTAGTTCGCGCGTCAATCCGCCACTCAGTTGCGGCGATGGCAAGGCGGATTCCAACATGCGGATCGTACCCGCCAACCATTGCACCGGACTTTTCACCTGCGCACGGATCAAGGCGGGATCATAAAACTCCTCGCTGCGCAACAGGACGCGCAGGAATGGTTTTAAGTTGTTGCCCTGCTGCCGGAAGTTTGCGGCCAGCGCCTCGGTCAACCCGGACGAAGCCGGTTGTCCCGCAAAGAAATTCCAGAGTTTGGCCGTAATGAACCGCGCCGCCTGCGGTTGCGCCACGATCTGCGCCAACACGTCGCGACCGTTCAACGGCCCGGTACGACCCAACACGGTTTTGACGCCCGCATCATGCAAGGCGGGACGATCAACAAATTTCTGCGTCTCGCGATTGTAACTCCACCCCGTCAACGCCCGCGCCGCTTCAGTGATGTCCTGCTCGGTGTAATGCCCTTCGCCCAGCGTGAACAATTCCATCACTTCGCGGGCGAAATTCTCGTTGGGATGTTGCTTGCGACTCTGGGCCTGATCCAACCAGATGAGCATGGCCGGGTCTTGCGCCATCTCGACCAGCAGCCGCAGCCAGTTGTCGGTGGCGAGACGGCGAAACAGTTCGTTCTGACGCCACATGAGATACGGCTCACGCACCTTGTCCACGCTGGTGGCAAAATGACCATGCCAAAACAAAACCATCTTCTCTTGAAACGGACGGGGACCTTGGGCCATGCGACTCAACCACCAGTGGCGCAGTTCCGTCATTTGCTCGCGTTGAACCTGGCGTTCCTCGCGCTGCATCTGGCGCCGCTGTTCCGCGTCCGCCTTGCGGAGCGCCTGAAGTTTTTTGCGCCGCTCGGGATCGGGTCGCGCCCACTCGGGCGCCGGCGTCGCGTCAGGAATTTTCTCATAATCCACCAACCGGGCGACCGCCGCCTCCGGCCCAAGCGCAACAAGCTGTTGAATTTCGTCCGGTGGACCACCGAAGCCGGCGCGATTCAACAAGTGCGCGGCCGTCGTGTAATTCCAACGATCACTGGTCAGTGGTTTGAGCATGGGTTTGGATGCACTGGCGTTATTGCGGGCGATTCCGCAGTTGGAAGCAATGTTTCATAATTTCGCGTTTTAATCCCAAAAGTCCGGCGCGTCAAATGGAAGTTCGCCGTCCGCGCCGCAAAGTCAATGATTCAACCTCATAGCGCCGAAATAATTTCCTCAACTCACAATCATTTTGATGGTGCGCGCTCAATCTGGTGGTTCGACACACAACTCGAACGCGACGTTCAACGCGTTTCGAGAACCGGCGTGCCGGGTTCGGGCGGAGCATGGCTTGGGTGACATTTGGTGTCCCCCAAAAATTTACCGTAAATCCCGACACGTTACCGGCATTTCACTTGAAGCGCATTTTTTGCGCACCTATGGTGAGCGCGTCGTTTGAAATTTGGAGACATGACCAGCATTACCACCACCCACCCGAATCTATCCACATCGGAAACGCCTCACACCAATCGCATCGCCCCGGACCAGGTCCTGTCCACGTTGGAACAGCACATTCTCGTGGATGGCTTCAAGCTGATTTTTGACACGGAACACAGCCGCGGCTCGCACTTCGTGGATGCCGCCACGGGACGCGAATTCATTGACCTCTACGGCTTCTACGCCTCGCAACCCATCGGCTATAATCATCCGTATCTCAATCGCCCCGAAGTCCAGGCGGATTTGTTGCAGGCCGCCCAGGTAAAAGTGGCCAACGCCGACGTTTACACGCCGCAATACGCCACTTTCGTCGAAACGTTCGCGCGCGTCATCGCGCATCCGCAACTGCCGCGCTACTTCTTCATTGAAGGCGGCGCGCTGGCGGTCGAGAACGCCATCAAGGCGGCCATGGATTGGAAAGTGCGGAAAAATCTGGCGGCCGGTCGCGGCGAACGCGGCACGGAAGTCATTCATTTCAAACACGCCTTTCACGGGCGCTCCGGTTACACGTTGAGCCTGACGAATACCGATCCGAACAAGGTCGCTTACTTCGCCAAATTCCCCTGGCCGCGCATCAGCACGCCCATGCTGAACTTTGCCCTGCCTGAAGCCGAACGGCTCCGGGATGTCATCGCCCGCGAACAACAAGCGGAAAAGGAAATTCGCGCGGTGCTCGCTGAAAAAGCGACGGATATTGCGGCGATCATCATCGAACCGATCCAAGGCGAGGGCGGCGACAACCATTTCCGCCCTGAGTTCATGCAACTGCTGCGCAGCGTGGCCGATGAACATGAGATTCTGCTGATCTTCGATGAAGTGCAATCGGGCATGGGCATCACCGGGAAAAATTGGGCGGCGGAACATTACGACGTCGTGCCGGACTTGATCGCGTTCGGAAAAAAATCGCAAGTTTGCGGAGTCATGGCCGGAAAGCGCCTGGATGAAGTGAAGGATAATTGTTTCCGATTGCCGGGCCGTATCAGCTCGACCTGGGGCGGCAACTTCACCGATTACGTGCGCTCGACCCACTACCTCCGAATTTACGAACGGGAACAGTTGGTCGCGAATGCGCGCACCCAGGGCGAAAAACTGCTGGCGGGACTTTGCGAATTGGCGCAAACCAATCCCGTCGTGACCGCGCCGCGCGGCAAAGGCTTGATGCTGGCGTTCGACCTGCCGAATACCGCCACGCGCGACGCGTTCTGGCGCGGCTGCTATGCCCTGAATCTGCTGGTCATTCGTTCCGGCTCGCGTTCAATCCGGCTGCGGCCAATGATGGACATCCAGGACGACATCATTGAGCAGGCACTCAAAATCATGGATGACGAATGTGGCAAACTATCGCGCTGAAGGTCGGGCGGCTGATTGCCTCGACTTACCGATCCCGCGTCGAAGGACGGAAGCGGACCACCGAGTCCGGGCGCGACGCGGGCCAGAATTGATTCTGTCGGACATCTCGAAACATTCTATCAAACAAGGAAAAATCATCATGGCGAAGAAAATTACCAAAGCAAAAACATCCGCCGCGGCCACCCTGAAGGCGCTCGGGTTGGAAGCCGTTAACCCCGGCGTCTTTGATGGCGCCTGGTCCGGCTCGGGAAAAATTCTGGCCAGTCATTCGCCGAACGACGGCACCCTGCTGGGTTCGGTTCGCACCGCGACTCCGGCTGAATATGAGAGCGCCTTGAAGAAATCCGTCGCCGCGTTCGAGCATTGGAAAACGGTGCCCGCCCCCAAACGCGGCGAAGTCATCCGCCAACTCGGCAACGCCCTCCGCGCCGCCAAGCAAGACCTGGGCAGGCTCGTCACGCTCGAGGCGGGAAAAATCATCGCCGAAGGTCAGGGCGAAGTGCAGGAGATGATTGATATTTGCGACTTCGCCACCGGCCTCTCACGCCAGCTTTACGGACTGACCATTGCCAGCGAACGCCCGAACCACCGGATGATGGAACAATGGCTGCCACTCGGCCCGGTCGGTGTAATCACCGCCTTCAATTTCCCCGCAGCGGTCTGGTCCTGGAATATGGCTCTGGCCATTGTCTGCGGCAACAGCACCGTCTGGAAGCCTTCGAGTCTGACGCCGCTCACGGCGATAGCCATAATCAAGATCGCCGAGCAGGTTGGTCGCGCCAACGGCATTGATCCGGCACTGTTCACTCTGATCATTGGCGACGGCGCCACGGTGGGCCAGCGGATGTTGGATGACAAACGGCTGCCGCTCATCTCCGCCACCGGTTCTTCCAAAATGGGGGTGCGAGTGGCCGAATCCGTTGGCCGCCGTTTCGGAAAAACCATTCTCGAACTGGGCGGCAACAACGCCATCATCGTCGCGCCCACGGCGAATCTGGATTTGGCCGCGCGCGCGATCTTGTTTGGCGCGGTCGGTACGGCCGGACAGCGTTGCACCAGCACCCGCCGGATTATTGCGCATGAAAACATCCGCGAGAATCTGGTTCGCCGCTTGATCGCCGCCTACGAACAGGTGCGGATTGGGAATCCCGCCGAACCGACCACGCTCTGCGGCCCGCTGATTAATGCCGACGCCGTCAAGGACATGCAGGCCGCGCTCAAACGCGTCAAAGCGGAAGGCGGCAAAATCCTCTTCGGCGGCGAACCCTTGAGTGGCCCGGAATTTCCCGGTGGTTGTTACGTGAGTCCCTGCCTCGTGGCGGCCCGGCACAACATGAAAATTGTGCATGAAGAAACCTTCGCACCCATTCTTTATATCTTCGGCTACCGCGATTTTGAGGACGCCATCGCTTATCACAATGAAGTGCCGCAAGGATTAAGCTCCGCCATTTTCACGAATGACCTCCGCGAAGCCGAATGGTTCGTGTCCGCGCGCGGCAGTGATTGTGGCATCGCGAATGTCAACATCGGCACGAGTGGAGCGGAAATCGGCGGCGCTTTTGGGGGTGAAAAAGAAACGGGAGGCGGTCGCGAAAGCGGCAGTGATGCCTGGAAAGCCTACATGCGACGCCAAACCGCCACCATCAATTACGGCACGGAATTGCCGCTGGCTCAGGGGATTCAATTTGGTTGATCCACGACCTTCCCCGGCGCCAACGCTTGACGCTCCCATACTTGGTATGCTACAAAACGCTCACCACTATTAGCAGTGGTTTTATGCGTTGCCCTAAATGCGGTTGTCAGGACGACAAGGTTGTAGATTCGCGCGCCTCGCGTGAGGGGGCGACCATCCGCCGCCGCCGCGAATGTACTGCCTGTCAACATCGCTTCACCACTTATGAGGAAGTGGAACGCGACGGCTTGATGATTCTCAAACGCGACGGGCGCCGCGAGGAGTTCTCCAAAGAGAAACTGTTGTCGGGCATTCGCAAGGCCTGCCAGAAACGGCCCATCAGCCCGAAGGCCGTCGAAGATCTGGCCGATCAGATTACCGAAATGGTGAACAATAAATTTGATGCCGAAGTGCCCGCGGAATTCATCGGCAAACAAGTGATGGATGGATTACGAGAAATTGATGAAGTCGCCTACGTGCGTTTTGCCAGCGTTTACCGGCGCTTCCAAGAAGCCACTGATTTCGTTCACGAAGTCAAGAAACTGGGAACACACTGATGGTTTGCCTGGCCCACGATTTCCTGTTTTTTCGACTGCCCTCCGGCGACTCCGTTCCGGTCTCCACCAAGATGATCTCGGTGGAACTGGGGCACGGCGCGCCCAACCCGAATGCGCAGGAGGTGTTGTCACATGCCGCCGCCTCGGTGTTTCACTACTTCAAACACGAGCTGGGCTACAAATCGGTCACGGTCGCCGAGTTCGCGGCGACGTTTGAAACCGTGCTGGCCAAACTTGGACTCAAGGCGGCCAATCTCACGCTGCAATCGCCGGCTCCAACCCCGGCTGCCACCCATCAAAATCTTCCAGCCCTCGCGCTAAGCGTTGGGGCCGCCGGCGAACTGGGCTTTTTCCCACGTCTGCGCGCCGCCGCCGTGGCCCAAGTCCAGTCCACACCACAGTTGGTACGCTTCTCCGGCCTCCGCCCGTGCGTCAAACAACTGCTCGGCGCCGAACGATGGAGTCCGCGCTGCGACCACTTACGCGACCAAATCCTGATGTTCCTGCGTGGTGTGCTGCGCAAGGAAACGGCGGCGCGCGAGTGCGCGCTGTTGATCCGATGATTTTTCTTTGGCCGTTTGGCGAACTGCGGTAAAACGTCAGCGTGAGCAAAACCTTGTTTGAAAAAATTGCCGCGCGCGAAATCCCGGCGCAGATCATCTATGAAGACGATCAGGTGCTCGCATTTCGCGACGTCGCTCCCCAAGCGCCCGTCCACATCCTCGTCATTCCACGCCAGCCCATCGCCCGCATCGCCGAGGCGCAGCCGCAGGATCAATCGTTGCTCGGCCACCTGCTCCTCAAAGCGGCGCAAATTGCCACCCAACAAGGGCTTGATGCTTCGGGTTACCGTCTGGTCATCAACAACGGTCCGGACGGCGGCGAATCCGTCCCGCACCTCCACTGTCATCTGTTCGGTGGCCGCAAAATGCAATGGCCCCCCGGCTGATCATCGTTTGTGAAACTGATTTCCTGGAACGTCAACGGACTGCGCGCGGTATTGCGGAAGAACTTTCTCGAGTTCCTCGACGCCGAGCAGCCCGACATCCTGTGTTTGCAGGAAACCAAATGTTCGCCCGATCAGGTCGAGCAACTTTGGCCGGCGCAATACACCACCTACTGGAACAGCGCGGAACGCAAGGGCTACTCCGGCACAGCCATCTTCACCAAACTACGGCCGCTGCGAGTCACTCCTGATCTCGGTCTCGCCCAACATGACGGCGAGGGACGGGTGCTCGCCGCCGAATTCAAGGATTTTTTCCTGGTCAATGTTTACGTTCCAAATTCACAACGCGAACTGACCCGTCTGGCCTATCGCCAGCAATGGGATCGGGATTTTCTGAAATTTCTCAAGCGGCTCGAACCAAAGAAACCGGTCATCTGGTGCGGCGATCTCAACGTGGCGCATACTGAAAGGGATCTGGCCAACCCGAAGGCGAACGTGAAAAACCACGGATTTACACCGGAAGAACGCGCGGGATTCAGCGCCTACCTCGAGGCCGGTTTCCTGGATACGTTTCGTGAATTTGAACCCGGCCCGGGCCACTACACCTGGTGGAGTCCCATGGCCAACGCACGCGCCCGGAACATCGGTTGGCGACTGGATTACTTCCTGATCTCGCCAGCCCTGCGCCCCCGACTCAAGCGCGCCAAAATCCTGTCCCAAGTCCTGGGCAGCGACCATTGCCCAGTCAGCATTGAAATAAAGTAGATTTCTATCGGCGATCGGCGGATCGGATCCTCGTCGAACACCAACGGCTTCAAACCTGATGGACCCCACGCGTATTTCGCTACGATGTTATTGCCTGACCACCCCTCGCTCCAGTAAGGTTCTGCACGCTCATGAACCGCCGTAAATTTATCAAAACCTCACTCGCCACCAGCGCGGCGACTCTAGTCACTATGAAACCTGAATCTGCCGCCGCCGCGACCGCGCCGACTCAGCGGGAAGTGTACGAGTTGGAAACCTACTCGCTGCGACCGGGAGCCCCGGCGGAACGTTTCGACGCATTCTATCGCGACGTGGCGGTGGCCGCGTGGAATCGCGCCGGCGTCCAAACGGTGGGCGCGTTCAGTCCGGTGGATAACGCCGCACCGCCCACTCGTCACGTGCTGCTCACGTTCCCCGACTGGAACGCGGCAAAAAATTGTCGGGATAAATTTGAAGCCGACCCATCGGTCTTAAACGCCAGCTTCACCAATCTCCCCGCCACTGATCCGGGTTACCTCCGCAGGGAGAGTTCATTGTTGCTGGCGTTTGCGGGCCTGCCTCGAATTGAAATCCCCGCGCAAACCAGCGCCAAACAACTCCGACTTTTCGAACTGCGCACCTATGAATCACACAGTCGCCAGGCCAACCGAAAAAAAGTGGAAATGTTCAACGATGGCGAAATCGCCATCTTCAAACGAACCGGATTGCAACCGGTTTTCTTCGGCGAAGGCTGGTCCGGCCCGCAACTGCCCAAGCTCACTTACATGCTGGTCTTTGACGATCAAGCCGCTCGGGATCGGAACTGGAAGCGTTTTGTTGGCGATCCCGAATGGAAAAAGATGAGTACCACACCGGGCTACACTGACGCGGAAATTGTTTCGCACATCACGAACGTCTTCCTGCGCCCCACCAGTTATTCGCAAGTTTGAAGATGCGGTGAGTTGACCGGCATTTGCACGTCCACAAACATCAGCGTCTCGCACATCCGCACTCCGCCGATAAACCCCGGATGAAGCGCGGAATTAAATGACTCAAGCCCCGGCTCAGCCCAACGTCAGGATCCAATCCAATGCGGCGGGGAGATCATTGGCGATGGGACAATCCTGCAAACGCACAGCGTATTTCTGCTCCGTCTCGCGACCGTAACCAGTGCGAACCAAGATGCTGCGCCGCACCCCCGCGTTCCAACCACATTCCAGGTCGCTCAATTTGTCGCCGATGAAATAGGAGCGCGCGAGATCGAGTCCAAACTCATCCCGGGCATCGAAGAGAAATTGCGGCGAGGGCTTGCGTCCGTAACTGGGCTGGTCGGGCGCTTCCGGCGCAACGTAAATCTTCTTGATCGTGACGCCGCATCGCGCCAGCTCCGCGAGCAAATACTGATGCACCCGATCCACATCAGTCAGCGTAAAATAACCGCGCCCCACGCCGGACTGGTTCGTAACGATGAAAAACTGAAAGTCCCGCGCCGCGACCCGTTGCAGCGCCGGAAAAATCCCTGGCGTGAACACCACGTCCTCGACCCGATGGAGGTAGTCGCGATCTTCAATCAACACGCCATCACGATCGAGAAAAATTGCCCGCTGTAAACTCATCCGCCGCATTGTGCGATTTTCACTCCATTGTCACCAAACAAAATGAGGGCGGTTCGGAAACCGCCCTCGTGGAGATGGCATCGAATTCGTTTACGGATACGCAAGCCGGAAAAATCGCTGCCCGCCCGACACCGGGTAGTGATACGGACTGGTTGCGCCAGGGACATCCGTGAAACCGCTGGATAAATCTGGAGCCGCTTCCAATCGGAATTGCGGATCGGGCCAAGTCAGGATCACTTCGCCACCGAGGTATTGAATGGTCAAAGCAATCGGATCTGGAGTCGTAATGCCCGTCACGGCCGCAAAAGAGGTCCCAATAACCAGATCATCGAGAGACAACGTGCCCTCGCCAGAGGCTTGTCGCAGTGAGTACTGATAAACGGGGGTGTTTGTAACCGTAGTGGTATCCGTGACGTGGGTATCGCTTTCGCTGGTCGGATTGATCCAGATTGTGGACTGACCGTTGGAAAGCACCAAGCGAGTAACGACAGTGTAATCCTCTCCCGGAGTCAAATCTTGCGGGAATTGACCGCTGGTGGCGCTAACATTGGAAGCATTGCCGATGCTTAAGCGAAGCTTGCCTTCGGCGGCACCATTGGTTGTGGCCCAGACCCGACCGTAGAAACCAAAAGTGCTGTTGTCCTTGAAATGGGCGAAATATGCGCCCGCACTGGTCGGCAGCACGGAGAAATTCACCTTGAAGCTGCTGTATAAAACCGCACTGCTGTTGGTTTCATAAGGAGCACCAATGAGGGGAGCGTTGGCGTCCTGGGAGCGGGTGCCGTCAATTGTCACCTTCCCATTGGACACGGTCAGCGCCGTTGTCCCGCTATGATCGGTCCAAAAACGGCCACTGGCATCAACCAGATTGCCGTCCGTGTAGCTGAAGAGATCATTAAAAATCACCTGATCATTTGGACGCACCACCAACGCGAACTCGGTCGTAGTCGTACTGTTTCCGTCACTAACTGAAACACTAATGGGCGCGGTACCCACTGCGTCACTCACCGGAATCAGCGTCAGCTCCCGGTTGGCGCCGGAACCCGTGATGGTGATGTTGGCAAGCGGTAACAACTCGGTATTTAATGAATCATAGGAAACAGTCAATCCGCTCACGGGGCTGTCATCACCGATCACAAACGGAATGGTAACGGGCGTATTGACCAACGTGTTGGTGTTGGAAATTTGCGTGATTGTCGGCGGAACATCCAGCGGGTCCAGCGTCAGATTAAACCACGTTACGGCAACATCCACTCCATCGGAAACAGAAACCAGGATCGCTACCGTGCCGACGCTCCCGTTCGGCGTAATCGTAAGATTCCGATTGGCCCCCGAACCGCCTGGAGCAATCATAAAATCCGAAACCAACGTTTGGTCATAAGAAATCGCCGTGACGTCCAACGCGCTGGCGGAAGTTTCCGCGTCACCCACGGTAAAGTTGATCACAATCGGAGTATCGCTCCGGGTGTTTTGATTCCCGATGCTGCTGATGGTGGGCGGTGTATTGCCGGCTTCAATCGGCTCTGCCTCAACTTTGACCAGGTCATAGCTCAACGTGCCGCCCGTGCCATACGACGCCGTCGTTCCGGCCAAGCCGACGTAATTTGAATTATCAACGGCGCCGAGCGTGGCGGTGGCTTCAAATTCACTCACCACCCGAAACGCAAAATCAGGGTTATTCGCCACCCCCGGAAATCCGACCAGCGAGTAGGAGCGAGGCTCCCAGACGGACGCCCCGAAAAACGCGGTGCTGGTGGGATAATCCGTGTAGTCCACGCCATTGGTGGTGTACTGCAAGCGGGTGTATTTACTGGCCGTGGAGCTGGCGCGTTGATCGAAGGAAATGGCTAGGTTCTTAAAGCCCACCGTGCTGACCGAGAATTGGACGCCAGCCTGTTTGTTTGACGTACCGTTGTTCGGATAAGTCGCCGTGCCATAGTAATAGTTGGTTGCGCCAATCATGGAATTGTACGGGTCATTGGGCGTGCCGCCAGTCGGTTGGAAGCTATTGGTGGTCCCGACCGTGGTGGTTCGCGCGGTGCCCTGACCTTGCGACGGCGCGGCGCTCGAAGTATCCAATCCGACCGCATTGTAATCCCATGTCACCAATGCGCCGGAAGTCGCAACGTCCAACGTGGCCGGTTCACTGGTGATCGAGCCGTTTCCACTGGTGACGATTACAAAATAGGAGTCCGCATCACCCGCCGCAGTTTCATTGATGTAAAGCGTCTTGGTTTGCGAACCGCTGATTTTTCCGCCATCGCTCAATACCGTGTTCGCTCCCGGTGCCGGCTGACCCCGGTACCATTGATAGGTGAGAGGCGCCACCCCGGCGGCGGTCACACTGAAGGCGGTCGTCGAGCCGGCCAAATTCACCTGGCTCACCGGTTGAAAGTTAATCGCCGGATCCGTGACTGATAAGGTCACGAGCGGACTGGTCGCGGTGAGCGTGGACGCATTGGAAACAATGACGTAATAACTCCCCGCATCGGTTGAGACAACATTGGCCAAAGTCAACGTCGCTCCGGTCTGGTCGAGCAGCAGGTCCGTGCCTCCCGACTTGAACCAGTAATAGGTCAACGGCGCATCACCTTCCGAAAGCGTTACGGTAAAATTGACCGTGGTGCCGGCGTTCACCGTGGCGCTGGTCGGAGAAACTTCCGAGATGACCGGCGGGATCGCAGCTCCACACGAATGGGTCGGACTCGCACTGTTACGAGGATTGGGCGCGCCCACCACAAAGTCGGTGGCGTTATCATCCGAATCCAAGCATCCTTCATTGGCTCGCTGCGCCGAAGTGGTATTGGAAAGCGCGGCTGTGGCGCCCGAACCTTCATACGCGTTGGCGGTTCCGAAACCAACAAAATCAACAATCGCCGGGTCCGTCGGTGCGGCGCCCGATAAAGCCGTCGTTGTATTTACCAAGGCCACCTTTCCATTGGCTGCAGCCATCGCAATTGCCCCAGTGACATCTGGAGTTGGTAAATCCATCGTCCCCCCAGCACCTGGCGCTTCTTGAATGAGAAAATAACCGCCCGGTGGAATAATCGTACTCGTGGAGGCCAACGTTGTTACGGACCAAGAATTACCTGCGGTAGCAGCGTATTGCACGGACCAGCCGTTAACGTCCACTGCGGAGTTACCGCGATTAAAAAGAACGATGAAATCGTTCTTGTAGGTTGCGCCACTATTTCCGCCACCGCCATACACCTCGGCGATGACCAGATTGGGCGAAGCCGCTTCCGCACTGATGGCAGCAAGCAGCAACGCAAAGCTTGCCAGCACGGCTTGCGTGGTTCGATGATTGCGAATGTTTTTCATGGTGTTCTCTTTTGTTGTTGATCGGTTGCTTGGTTGAAGTTTAATCCGGTGTGGTCGGCGTGGGATACCAATAGACCGCACGCGACTTGGCCCACTCGTTGGCGGCCCCGTTGTTGGCTTCCGCCGTGGTGCGCCAGAAATCATTCGTCCGGAAACTGCGGGCGCTGCCGTCCACCATGGAGAAGTTGCCTACTTTGCCGTGCCGGGCGATGGCATAAAAACCCGTGGTAACGCTATTGGCAATTCCAACGGTTGGCGAATTGCCATCCACTTCGGCCAGAAAAACCGTGTCCGTTGGTTTCAAAACCTGTGAAACCTTGACTTGAGCCACACTCGGAGTGCCGAACCGGGTGCTGCGGTTGATGCAAATTCGGGAATTTTCTCCATACATGAAAAATGCCTTGGTCAACGTGGGAATCCCTTTGGGAGGATAGACCGCCGCATTTGGCTTCGGCGCCGTCGGGCACGCATGCAGATTACGGCTGCCGGGCAAAGGCGGGTCAGCCGGGTTTTTTGTGTATAATTCAACCATGGAAGGCTGGCTGATCAATTTGGCCACCGAGTTATACCAAGCCTCGGTCAAATTACCCGAATTCGCATCGTTGATGGCCGCCGCCGTGTTCCCTTCCTCAGGCACAAAGTCGTTATTGTCTTCAGCATATAGTCGGAAACCCAACCCCCACTGACGCATGTTGTTCAAACAAGAAATTTGTTGCGCCTTGGCTTTCGCCTTGGATAACGCGGGCAGCAACATCGCCGCAAGAATGGCGATGATGGCGATGACGACCAGCAGCTCGATCAAGGTAAAGGCGTGCCGGCGTGGAGGAAGTGGATGAAGTGTTGTCATTCGGAACGACATGAAAAAACTGGAAATGCGTGTCAGAATCGTTGGTTATCGTCACCGGGGCGGTTCTTCTTCGACCGCCGTAAACCCCTTCGGTTTTCTTTCGTAACGACTCTAGGCAGCAGACGACAAATTGCAAGGGTTTATCCCGACGAATTATTCACAATTCCGAACGTGAATTCGAAATGTGAATTGACACGCGAGGCGCGCGGCGAGTCAGTTGCGATTATCCAACTCCACGGCGCGACGGAGGCGATCAAAAAAATCCGGCAGTGCGGATTGGATGCGATTCCAATTCGGAATCAGCGGCGTCCACAACGAATCCTCCAAGAACGAACGGGTGGCGGCGCGGATCGAGCGCACAAAGGTGGCCACGGCGCGCTCCTCGTCATGGCGCGGATAGCGCAGGCCATTCAGCACCGCGTCGGCGGAGTAAAAGCGGAGCGTGTCCTCCGCCTGCCGCACGTAGGCGCTCAACAAGGTGTCAAACAAACCGGTATCCAACTTGATGCCTTCAGCGGCCATGCGCCGGAAAAACGAGCGACTCACATCCGTGGCCATTTTGTTCAAGCCTTTTTCCATGTCGCGCGGAGAAAGTTCCTGATGTTTATGATCGTAATTGTCGCACAATTCAGACTGGCAGATCGCGCGCGGGGCGCTGTTACGAAATACTTCCGCCAGCAACCCCACTTCCAACGCCCAATCGTGCGGAATGCGCACCCGGCGCACGAGGTCCATGTCCATCGAAAATTCGCCCGCCAACGGGTATCGGAACGTATCCATGTAAACCAGATACGGATGGTGGCCGATGATGGATTTCAAAGCGCGCAACAAGGGCGTGACCAACAGGCGCATGACCCGGCCGTTCAGTTTATCCGTCACCCGCGCGTAGTAGCCCTTGCAATAATCAAACCCCAGCGCCGGGTGCGCCACGGGATAGCACAACCGCGCCAGCAATTCGCGCGTGTAGGTGGTGATGTCGCAATCATGCACCGCCACCATGTGGGACTGTTCGCTGGCCAGGGCGTAACCAAAACAAATCCAGACGTTGCGCCCTTTGCCCATGGTCCCGGGCGTCAACTCGGCGTCGTCCAACTCGCGAAACAAACTCTGCATGCGCTGACCGTTGTTCCACAACAGCACGGGCTGTTGCGGCAACCGGGCAAAAATTCGCTTGGCCCGCGCCCATTCCCGCTGGTTGGCGCCGTCAATGCCCACGATGACTTGCTTGAGATAACGAACCTGTTGCAATTCGCGGATGATGCCGCGCAACGCTTTCGTTCCCAACTCCCGCACGTGGCAGGGCAAAATCAGCGCGATCGGAGATTCCTCGGCAAATTCCAACAGTTCACCTTCCATCCGGGCCAGGTTGGGTTGCCCCAAACGATGCAGCGTGGCGACCGCGCCAGTTTGAAAAAAATCCGACATGAGGGGAATGTTATCGCTTGTCACGACCAACCCTGACAAGCTTCGATTTCAAAAAGTTCGGTTGGGGTGCGTGTGGCCGTGACGTTGATCATTGTTCATTATCATTTTCGCCCGGGAGGAATCCGGCGCGTCGTGGAGTTGGCGACGCCGCATCTGCGACGGGCGATGCCGCGACTCGATACCGTGCTGCTGGTTTCCGGCGAAGCTCAAGATGTCGTCTGGAATCGGAATTTTGCCAAACTGATCGCGCCCGCCAGACTGCGCTTTCACACTGCGGCCGAATTGGGTTACTTCTCGGAATTATCCGCCTCGAGCCGGGTAATCCGCCGCCGGATTCGACAGCAACTGGCGCAGGTATTCGCCGGGCACACATCTGACAATTGCGTGGTGTGGGCGCACAATCTCGGCATCGGCCGCAACGCCATTCTCGCGGAGGAACTGGCGCGCGATTGCGCGACGCGGCGACTGCGCCTGATCTCGCATCATCACGACTGGTGGTTTGACAACCGCTGGTTGCGCGCGCCGGAATTGCGTCGCTCGGGCTATCCCAACCTGGCGGCAATTGCGCGCACCATTTTTCCGAGTGGAGCGAAAATACGTCACGCCGCCATCAATCAGGAAGACGCGAAAATTTTATCCACCTCCCTCAAGACCAGCAGCGCGTGGTTGCCGAATCTTGCCGAACCTCTGCCACCGCCGCCCGCGGCGCGCGTCACCGAGGCGCGGCGCTGGTTGCACCGCCGGTTGGATCACGATGGCGCACCGGTCTGGCTGCTGCCCTGCCGTTTGTTGCGACGCAAGAACGTGGCGGAAGCACTGTTGCTGACGCGGTGGTTGCGACCCGAGGCGTGGCTGGTCACCACCGGCGATGTCAGTTCGGCGGACGAGCTACCGTATTTTCGAAAGTTATCCGACGCGGCGCGGCGACATCACTGGCGACTGCGCCTGGGCGTTTTGCAAGGAAGCGAAGCACGCAAACCGACGGTACCGGAATTACTGGCGGCGTCCGAAGCCGTTTTGCTGACTTCGATCCAGGAAGGATTCGGTTTGCCATACTTGGAAGCGGCCGCAGCCGGACGCCCGTTGATCGCACGCGAGCTGCCCAACATCGCGCCCGATCTGGCGCGGTTCGGATTTCACTTTCCGCAGGCCTACCCGGAAATCCAAATTCCACTCGAGCTGTTTGATTATCGTGCTGAACGCGCGCGCCAGAAAAAACTCTTTGCCCGCTGGTGTCGCGCTTTGCCAACGGCATTTCGGGCGCTGGCCGGCACCCCGGCCTTACTGCAAACCACGCGCGCGGATCAAACCGTGCCGTTCAGTCGGCTTACACTTACCGCCCAATTGGAAGTGCTGACGATTCCGGTCGCACGTTCATGGGAGCTGGGACAGAAGGCCAATCCTTTTCTGCGCGAGTGGCGGGAACGGGCACGGCGGAAGCGACTGCAGGTGACCACCTGGCCCGCGCCAGCGGATCACTGGCTCAGCGGCCGCAGTTACGCGCGCCGGTTCATTCGGCTGCTGAAAACTCCGCCGCCGCCCGGGTCACGGTCACATCCAACGGCATTACAGGCGGCTTTTGTCGCGAAAAAGCTTTACGCAGCAAACCTTTATCCGCTTTTATGGACGAAAGAACCATGAAAGTTCGCGCGGTTATTTTCGACATTTACGCCACCCTGCTGCAGGTTGGGCTGCCGCCCAAACACGCCGACGAGGAGTGGCAGCAGTTGTTCAAAGATTTGCTGCACCGCGAGCCGCCGCTGGGCCGGTTGGAATTTTCCATCGCGTGCAATCGCGCGATCATGCTGCGCCACAATTCCGCCAAGGCGCGCGGAATCGCCTGTCCGGAAGTGGTCTGGGCGGCGGTGATCCGCGAGTTGCTGCCGGACTTTGCGAAACTCAAAGCCAGCCAGAAGGAGGAATTTATTTATCGCCAAATTCAGATCGGTCGCAGCATCAGCTTGATGCCGGGCGCGGGGGAAACCTTGCGTTGGCTGGACGGCAAGAAATGCGCGCTCGGCATTGCCTCGAACGCGCAAGCTTACACGATCCGCGAAGTGGACGCGGAATTGCAGAAGGAAGGTTGCCATTGGAAGATGTTCGACGCCGACCTTTGTTATCTGAGCTATCGCTTCGGCTTTAGCAAACCCGATCCCTACGGTTTTCAAATTCTGCGCACGCGCTTGGAAGCGCGCGGCATTGATCCCAATGAAACCTTGATGGTCGGAGACCGGTTGGACAACGACATCGCCCCCGCACGACTTCACGGTTTCCAAACCTGGCATTTGAAATCTCCCAGCCCGGAAGCCCAGTCCGGACCGTGGAAGAAACTGCACGCCCACCTCATGCGCGCGCTGTAACGGCGCCGGTCCCCTTACTCTTCCTGCGCCGGACGGAGCGCTGGATCATCCAGATCGAGCCGATACAACACCTGATTGTAATCGTAACGCGGGGTGGGATGCGGATGATTGGCGAAGGTTTGCGTGTACGTGCCCTCGAAGAACAGGAACGCCGCGTTGGCGGACGTAAATTCCGGATGCAGCCGCGGATTGTAGAAGGTGTAATTGGCGTGCGAGAGAATCTTCACCGCGCGGCCCCACGGTCCGGTTGGGGTCGGCGCTTCGGCGTACCACAGTTCGCCAAAGGCGGACGGTTGTCCAAATTTTTCCATGAAGACCGCCACCCAGCGTTGCCGGAATTCATTCCAGGCCAGATGGCCGCTGTGCGGAGTGACTTTTTCATCCGACCCCGAGCGCAACGTGGCGGGCGGCGTCAGTGTTTCCCAATGCTCGGTATCGCGCCAGGCTTCATACGTGGCGGGAAAACGCAGCCGCGGAAACGGATCACCCAACAGCACCCATTCCTGCCCCTGCGCATCTTTCCAAAACGCGGGCTGCCCCTCCGGCAGGGGCGGATGTGTCTCCGACGCTTCGGTCTTTTTCCAGAGCACGCGCCGCGGTTCAAACGTCGCCGTCGCCTCATTCCATTCGCACAAACCAAATTCATACGCCGCCAACGGCGGTTTGATTTTGGCGTAGGTCGCAACGAGATGCGGCTGCCCCGATTGATCGTGCAACGTCAGGTAAGCCGAAAGCCAGGTTGGTCCGCTCCCGGCCATTTGGGCGACGCCGCGCGGCTGCCCGTGGTCATCAGTGAAGTAATCCAGCTTCAATCGCAACGGCGGCTGGAACTGGGTCAGCGGTTGGATCGCACTTGTCGCGCTGGTGCTGTGAAAAACACCCAACGGATAACGCGGCAAGGTTGTGTCGCCCCAAAGCCAGAACAGTTTGCCGCGATAAACAGCGGTTTGCACGCTGTCGCAACCGAACACTCCCGTTTCGGCCCAGTCCAGCTCGCGCCCCAGCTTCTGGCTTTCCGCAAACAGTCCCGCCCCGGTGATCCGACCCATCCGTTTGGCGATCATGGTGCGCCGCACTTCAATGCGCAGTTGTTTGCCTGGCTCCGGTCGCAAGCGCACCCCGCGATAACCAAAGCCGTCCCTGGCCACTTCGTAACCGTCGCCGAAAACTTCAAACCAAACCTCGCGGTCCATCAGCTCGGGCGCATCGCAGGCAATCATGCCCGCGTTATCCGAAAAGAATTCCAGTTGATGCGTCGTGCGCAGCCCCACCAGCGGCACTGGCCAGCCCGTGCCCGCTTCCACAATCGCAATGCCACACGGCGCGGGTTTGCCGCGCTCCGCGCCCCGGAGCGGTGCCACCGGCAGCAAAGCCAGCAGAATTCCGAGGCCGTGATTAAACCAATGTCGTCGCACGTTGATCGCAGTGTGTCGCAGTCGTCAGATCACGCAAGCTTGTTGTCATAATGCGCCGGCCCCAATGGTGCCGCCCCTGCGCAACCGCGCCACCGCGCAAAGTTTCGCTTGTGTCAAAAATGGTCGTCGCTATTGTCGCTCCATGCGCCGATTGCGTTTTTACATCTGGTTGTGGGCCGTATTGCTGGCCAGCGTCGGCAGCGCCACCGCCGCGACCGGTAAAGTGGTCAAGGTCTTGCCGCACCTCCTCGACTTGCAAGGTCGGCACATGTTGTCGCCCAGTCTGTACGATCGGGACGCTTATCAGGCCGAACTCCGCAAGCATCCGGAAAAATGTTCCGGCATCCGGTTCGACATCCAATGGCGCGGGCGGAGTCAGCGGGGCGAGAGCGCCGTGCTGCGCTTGCAGGTGCGCGGTACCGCCAAGAACCAGGCGCCGCCGGAACTGCAAATGGAAACCACGGTGAAACTCACCGGCATCAGCCACTGGGCGGCATTGAAATTGGTGGGTGAACCCTATCAGGAACTGGGCGAAGTCACCGCCTGGCGCGTGACGCTTTGGGCCGGCGACGAATTACTGGGCGAACAGAAATCATTTCTGTGGTGAGGCGATCCGCACGCCTCCCAATGCAGAACTGTAATCGCGCGTTGGTGGCGGCGAATGTTGAACCTTCAACCCCTAAATCGCATGCACCTTTTCCTGCGCTTGCAGGGCGGACTCGTAACATTCCAACGCCTCCTCATAGCGCTCGAGCCGATTGAATAATCCCCCCTTTTGCAGATAGGCGATGGTCAAATCCGTGTTGGCGGCGATGGCTTGATCGTAGCAGGCCAGCGCTTCCTCCGGTTGCTGCAACGCTTCGAAAGCCAGCCCTTTCTTCACCAACGCCTCGCCGTGGTTGGGTTCGTTTTGCAAAATGGCTTCAAAGCAGACCAGCGCTTCCTTGGGCTGGTCCTGCGCCAGAAATTTCTGACCTCGCGCCAATAGACTCGCCGTCGAATCCACTGGTTCGGCGGCGTCGCTTTCGCCATTACGTTCAGCATCCCCCGCCTTTTCGGGCCGGGTTTCCGCCGGCTCGACCAACAACGGCGCGGTGGCGTGTTCCAGTTGTAAAATGCGTTGCTCCAGACGCGATAACACGCCAAACAACCGCTCCGAGGCCGGCGCGGGCAATCCAGTCTTTACCGTGGCGGCCTCGCCGGGCGGCAACGACAGCGTTGGACGACTGCTCTGAATCTGCGCGGAAACTTCCGCCAGCCGATTGACCGAGCGCCATTGCAAATAGCCGGTGGCCAACAAAATGAAAAACCCGACGCCCGCAATCGAACCGCCCACAATCAGGATGAGGCGGTTATTGGTCGCCACGGTTTCCTGCATGGCGGCCCATTCCGCGGATTTCTGCCGATCCAGCGCCGCTTCCAGGTCGCGCAATTTGGCCTCCAGCGCGGCGGTGGTTTTGGTGGCAAGCGCTTCCGCTTCCTGCCGATTGCGTTCCAGCGCGAGTTGCGTGGCGTGCAGTTGTTCCTGCATCTGCAAGTACGAACGCAACGCTTCCGAAGTGAGGTCCACATTGGTTGCCACTGGCCCGGGCGCGATCTCCTCGGGGTCACCGTAAGCGGAAAATAAAAACAGCGCCGCCACTCCCATGAAAACGACTTGCGTCAGGCGCCGGACAAATTTTGGAACGGTGTTCATAAGCCGCCTGAGACTGCGACGCGCGTGAATCGTTGTCAATCCTGCGCCGGTGAATTATTGCCCGTTTCAACTTTCGCCGCGAATGTCCCAGGCGTTCCGGAGGCCGTCGCCCAGAAAATTCAAGGCCAGCAGCGTGGTCACGAGCAATCCGCCCGGATAAACCAGCAGCCACCAATAAATACGGACGGGGTTGATTTGCTCCGCGCCTTCGGCGATCAACGAACCCCAACTGGCCATCGGCGGTTGCACGCCAATCCCCAGAAAGCTCAGAAAAGATTCCGCCAGCACAATACCGGGAATCGTGAGGGTAAGATAGACAATCACCACGCCCAACACGTTGGGCACAATGTGACGCCGCAAAATCCAGAACGGAGAAGCGCCCAGCACGCGGCTGGCATCCACGAAAGCTTGCGTGCGCAGCGATAACACCTGCCCACGCACAATCCGCGCCATGGTCAACCACGAGACCGCGCCCAACGCGAGGAACAGTACGCTCAGCCGGGCCAGTGCCGGCACGCCCGAAAGGGGCAACGCGTCCAGCCATTGACGGAACACAGGCTCAACCACCGCCATCAGGACAATCGCCAGAATGATGGACGGCACGCAATACAGCACGTCCACGGTGCGCATCATCAAACTGTCAATTCGCCCGCCCAGATAACCGGCAACGGCCCCCCAGATCACGCCAATCACCAAGCAAATGCCCGCGCCCACCACCCCGACCAGCAACGAGATTTGCGCACCGTAACACAGCCGCACCAGCAGGTCGCGTCCATGCACATCCGTGCCCATCCAGTGGGTGGCGTTGGGCGGCATGAATTGCGCGTCGGAAAGTTCATTCGGACCGAAACGCGAACCGAGCGGATAAAGAAAAACAAAACCAATTACGAACAGAAGAAACCACGCGCTGACCACCGCGACGCGATGTTGCCGAAAACGCCGCCACGCGCGCCACCCCGGACTCAACTGCTTTATTGGTTTCATCTCACTCATACTTCACGCGCGGGTCGAGCAGAGTGTAGGCGAAATCCACCGCGAGGTTCAGCAGCACCAGCAACACGGCATACAACATCACCAGGCCAATCACCAAACTGTAGTCGCGGTTCAAGAAACCGTTGATGAAGGCCGCACCGAGACCGGGGATTTGAAAAATGGTTTCCACGACAAACGAACCGGTCAACAAATCCGCCAGCATCGGACCGGCATACGATACGACGGGCAGCAGCGCCAGACGCAGGCCGTGACGCAGGAACACGGCGGTTTCACTCAATCCCTTGGCGCGGGCGGTCTTGATGAATTCCGCGCGCATGATGTTCAACATTCCTTCACGCATGAGGTGCGCGACGCGACCGGAATAAAACAATCCCAGCGCCACGACCGGCAACACCGCGTGTCGCGCCGAACCCCACAATGCCACCGGAAACCAGTGCCATTGCACGGCCAGAAACATCACGAGCAGCGGGGCCAGCACGAATACCGGCACGCACACCATCAGAATCGCGTACAAACTGCCGACGTAATCACCCCAACGACCTTGCCGCATGGCGGTGTAGCAGCCCAATGGCAAACCAATGCCCAGCGCCAGACAAAACGCCAGCAATCCCAGCGACATCGAAACGGGTAATCCTTGCCGGATCAAATCGTTCACCGTGTGGTTGCGATACTTGAGCGACGGCCCGAAATCACCGTGCAACAGATCGCCCAGAAACCGGCCGTATTGTTTCCAAAACGGTTCATCCAGATGGTACTTGGCCGCGATCTGACGCTCGATTTCCGGCGAGGCCGGATGCCGTTCACGATCGAACGGCGAACCCGGCGTCAAACGCAGCAACGCGAAGCAAACGAAGCTCACCACCAGTAACAAGGGGATCAGCCAGAGCAGTCGTTTCAGAAAATACATGACTACTCGCGAGGGGTTGGGTTGCCGGTCCCAGCCGAGGCGCTCTGAGCGACTGTCGTGGACTGGCGTTGCGGCGGGCGTTTGTAAATGAACTGGATGGGATGCTCATCCAGAATGTTCGGCCAGATGCCGCCGATTTTCTGGTCGTCGTAATAGTTGTAACCGAGATAAAAATAGAGCGGCACAATCGGCGCCTCTTCGGCAATCAAGATCGTCTCCGCCTGACGAAAGCGATCCGCCCGTTTGGTCTGGTCGGTCTCCGCGTTGGCGGCGGCCACCAGCGCGTCGTATCGCGCGTTCTTCCAACCAGTCCGGTTGTTGCCGCTCGCGCTCAGAAACAAATCGAGAAACGTGTTGGCGTCGTTGTAATCACCAATCCAGCTCGAGGTGGAAATCTGGTAGTCCAATTTCGATTGCGACGCGTAAAAAACCTTGCGCTCAATCTGACGCAACTCAATATCCACGCCGAGGACTTCGCGCCACATCTGCTGCAATTCCACCGCGATTTTGCCGTGCAAATTCGCGCCGCCGGAAGCCGAAAAGAAGGTGTAGGACAAACGCGGAAAGCCTTTGCCCTCCGGAAAACCCGCCGCCGCCAATGCCGCGCGCGCCGCCGCCGGATCGTAGTCCAAACCGGGCGGCGAGGAATAATGTGCCACGCCATCGGGAACAAAATGGGCCGCCGGCCGGCCAATGCCGCGCGTCAGTTTGCTGATGAGCCGCGCTTTATCAGTGGCCAGGGCGAACGCGCGACGAACTCGTGAATCGTTCAGCGGCGGTTCGTTGACATTGAAGCGGTAAAAATAAGTGCCGAGATAGGTGAAGCTGTGAAAGTCGGGGCGCTCGACCAACACATCCATCAATTCAGCGGGCACGAGGTCTTTGTCCCAAACAATGTCGGCGGCGCCGGTGGCGTACAAATTCAGCGCCGTGTTCGGTGAACTGATGGGTAACACGTCCACAACTTCCGAGGCGGTGTTCGCCACGTCCCAGTAGCGCGGATTGCGACGCAGCCGGACTTTGTCGTTCACGCGCCAGGCATCAAGCGTGAACGCGCCGCTGGTGGGCAACGGTTTCGCATGCAACCAGCGATCGCCGTAGGTCTCAATCGTCTGCCGGGGAATTACGGCCAGCGTTGGAAAAGCGCAAAGCTCCGGAAAGAAAGCGAGCGGAACATTCAATTCGACCTGAAACGTGTGGGCGTCCAGCGCGCGAAAACCCACTTCGGCGCGATTGGTGACGCGACCGTTGTACCAGTTCTCCGCGTTTTTAATCCCGAACAACTGTCCGGCGTAATCGCTGGCTGTCATCGGATCCAACGCGCGGAACCAGGACCATTCCACGTCCGCACTGGTGATGGGTTCACCGGTGGACCAGACGGCATTGGAGCGCAGGTAAAACGTGTAAAGCTTGCCGTCGGTCGAGACTTCCCAGCGTTCGGCCAGCCCAGGTACGGGGGCGGCATTGGTGGGATCAAGACGAATCAATCCATCAAAGAGCGCCTTGGTGATGCGCATCTCCGAGACGCCGGTGACAATTTGTGGATCCAGCGATTCGGGTTCGTTGCCGTTGACGATCACCACATCCGCGGGGGATTCCGCTTGAAAACATCCGCTGAGTGTCAGAAGGAGTCCCAGCCACGCGACGCTCAGCATGGCCACCTTACGCGCGCGGCGGCGGCGGGCGGCCCACGCCGGCTTAAAACGAAACCGCAGCCACCGTCGAATAGCGGTGTCGCGGTTCGCGCTGCTCATCGCTCCGATTATTTCGGCGCGACGTTGGTGTCCACGGTTGGCACCGGAACATTCGTAGCCGTCAACAGACTCGCGTCCACGGTTGGAGCCGTCGCGGCGGCGGAAGTGGTGGCTGCAGCCGCTTGCTGATTCTCCTGTTCAATGGCGCTGCGAAAACTGTCCGCGTCAGTATTGTAATGTCCGCGTTGCAGCAGGGAAATGGCGAGCAGCAAAACAAAGAAGGCCACCGCCGAGTACTTGGTGATTTTCGTCAGCGGATTGCCCGCGCCCGCACCGAACAGTGCGTCCGCCGCGCCGCCGCCGAACGCGAGACCAGCGCCCGCCTCTTTCTTGGGCAGTTGCACCAACACCAGCAACACCAGCAACAGGCAATCGAGCACCAGGATTCCTGTCAAAAAACCAATGAATAAACCCATATCGTAATTAGTTTAAATGGAATTTTTAACGATGTCAGCAAAACTTCTCGCCTCCAACGCCGCGCCGCCCACCAGTGCGCCATCCACGTCGGGCTGACTCATTAACTCTCTGGCATTGTTGGGCTTAACGCTGCCACCGTACTGAATCCGCACCTTGCGGGCAGTGGCTTCATCAAAGCGTTTCACCAATAAACCGCGTATGAACGCGTGCGCTTCCTGCGCCTGCTGGGTGGTGGCGGTTTTGCCCGTGCCAATCGCCCAGACCGGTTCGTAAGCGAGCACAGTCTCCAGCATTTGTTCCTGGGTCAACCCCGCCAGACTGCCGGTGACCTGCGCGGCCAAAACCTGTTCGGTCCGATTGCCTTCGCGTTCGGCCAAGGTTTCTCCCACGCAAATGATCGGCTTCAAATTAGCCGTATGCACCGCTGCGGCTTTGCGCGCCACCAACGCGTCCGACTCGTGATGATATTGGCGCCGTTCGCTGTGTCCGAGAATGACGTAACGCGTGGAAAATTCCTTGAGCATGACGGCGGCAATTTCACCGGTGTGCGCGCCCACGTTATGTTCGCTCATGTCCTGCGCGCCGAGCTTGAGGTTGGAATCCAGCACCGCCTTGGAAACCGACTCCAGCGCGGTGAATGGCGGGCACACGACGATGTCCACTTCCTTCACTCCGCCCAACTCGCGTTTCAAGTCGTCCACGAGCGCCAGCGCCTCGGCGACGGTTTTGTTCATCTTCCAGTTGCCTGCAATAATCAGTTTGCGTTCTTTATTCATATTTTGATGTGCCACCGAAGCACCGAGACCCAGGGAAAAATTCGACGCTGCGTCTCTGAACTTCTGTGGCTAAAATCATTATTTATCGGAGAGCGCCGCCACGCCGGGCAGAACCGCGCCCTCCAAAAATTCCAGACTCGCGCCGCCGCCCGTGCTCATGAACGTCACCTGGTCGCCCAGACCGGCGCGGTTGATCGCCTTCACGCTGTCGCCGCCGCCGATGATGGTCTTGGCTCCGTTCTTCTGCGTGGCTTCCACCACGGCCTGCGCGATGGCATTGGTGCCGACGGCAAAACGCGGATCTTCAAAAATCCCCATCGGCCCGTTCCACAGCACGGTTTTGGCGTTCCGCAACGCGTCCGCATATTGCGCCACCGTGGCCGGACCAATATCCACGCCTTCCGCATCGTCCGGAATGTTGTCCTCCGACCAATTGCGCGGATTGGTTAAATCGAACACCGGTCGCCCCTTCTTATTGAGCTTCTCGGTTTTGACGGGCGTCACAATGGTGTTATCCAGCGGCAACAGGAATTGCACGCCGCGTTGCTGCGCTTTATCCAGGGCCGCCTGCGCCACGTCCACCTTGTCTTTTTCCACCAGCGACAAACCCACCTTGAAGCCGCGCGCGAGTTTGAAGGTGTAGGCCATGGCGCCACCGATCAAAATGCAGTTCGCCTTTTCCAGCAACCGATCAATGACCTTGATTTTATCCGAAACCTTGGCGCCACCGAGAATCACCACAAACGGGCGGGCGGGATTTTCCAATTCCTCACCGAGGAACTTGAGTTCGCGCTCCATCAACAAACCGGCTGCCGCTTTGCCGCCGCGTTTGGTAACGATGCGCGCCACGCCTTCCGTGGAAGCGTGCGCTCGGTGCGCCGCGCCGAAAGCGTCATTCACATACACGTCCGCGAGCTTGGCGAATTGCTCCGCCAATGCCGGATCGTTGGCCTCTTCCCCGGCATAAAAACGGACGTTCTCCAAAAGCAACACGCCGCCGGGCGGCAATTCGTTCACCAGTTTTTCCACCTTCTCCCCGACGCAATCATCCACGAAGTTCACCGCCGCGCCGAGCAGTTCAGCCAGCCGCGCCGCCACGGGACGCAGCGACAAACCCGGTTCGCGTTTGCCCTTGGGCCGACCCAAATGCGCGGCCAGAATGACGCGCGCGCCTTTTTCGATCAGCAACCGCAACGTCGGCAGGGTCGCTTTGATGCGGGTGTCATCCGTGATCACCATCTGACCGTTGTGCTCCTCCAACGGCACGTTGTAATCCACCCGCGTGAAAACGCGCCGGGCTTGCACTTCGAGATCGCGAACTGTGAGTTTGGCCATAAAGATAAAAGACGCTTCGGGCAGGAAAACCGTTCCCCAGACCGGACGGAGAGCATAGCGAACCCCTCTGCCGAGTCAATGTTTTCAGCAGCCAGATTTACCCGCAACCACAAACGCCAGATTGCTCAAAACCATCAAGGTAACGCGGCCCAACCGGGTGAGGTATGAATGGATTGAGCGCGACGGGCGCAAGGAAATTGGCGACGGAACCGGCGGCGCCACCGCCGCCTCAACCGACGCGAAAGGAGATGCGTTGAATCAAACTACTGCCGAAGCTGTGTTGCAAGCGCTCCAGAATCTCCTTCCGACGGTAGCGAACGATTTCACTCAGCCAGACGTTGCTGTCCACGGCCACAAACAACGTGCCTTTGCGCAGGCCGCTGGGTTGCGCGTGGGCGGTGATTTGCGGGTCCAGCAAATGATTCCAAACTTTCACGATCTCAACCTCACCGCGCTTTTGCTCGATGTTCGCATTCGAGAGCGCTTGCGCGACCAGATGATCGAGCGGGCGCACGCCGCTTTTGTAGGCGATTTCCAACGGGGTCAAATCCACGCCGCGCCATTGCGCGAGCACCCGCTGCTTGGCGCTGGTGACTGTGCCGTGCGGGCGGGAACGTGATTTTGGTGGGAGAGACATGATTCTAATGACTAACGAGGCAGTTTAATGTCCGCCGGGATAGCGACGGTGAAGCGCAAATTCGGCATGGAATCGCAACGAGAACCCAAAGCATCAATCCATATCAGAGTTGTTTAACGTTGCATCATCAAGCCGCCCCTGCCTCCGCTGGCTTCTCCACCGGCGCGGTTTCGCTGGGTTTAACTTCCGGATACTCGTCCAGCACCAGCACCCCGCGGGGCGGCAGATCGTAAGTACCCGTGAAGGTCGTGCCGGTCAGGAAATCATGCATCGGTTTGTAAAATTGCACCCGCACGGACGACGTTTGGTGGTTCAGCAGGAAGTAAACTTTTACCCCGTCTCCCTGGCGCATGCTGACTTCCACGTTCTCCGGCACTTTCAACAGCGGATGCAAATTGCACAACTGTCGCAACCACGCCACGAGGTCGTGATAGAAAAAGTGTTGGCTCATGGTGCCGATATAGATCGCCTTGCCCAATCCGTAGGTATTCAGCGTCATGGCGGGTTTGCCGGCGTAAAAATCCTTCGAGTACGTCGCCAGCACCTGGCAATCCTTCGGCTCAATCACGTCGCACCACAACCGCGCCGAGTGCAGGTGCGAGGTGGGAAATGAACCTTTGAACGTCAGATGATTTTCCTCGCCGGGCGGTAACGCGTCAAACTCCACCACCTCCAATCCGAACAGGTCGGTCAGACCCAGCGGGTAGCCGGTGTCCGGCGCGATGTGGTGTTCATCCACCAACCCCGTGTTGAACGTGCCCACCAAGGTGCCGCCGTTTTGCACGTAGAGAATCAACCGATCGGCCTCGCCCGCCGGCAGCAGGTGCAGCGACGGCGCGAACACGAGCCGGTAGCGGGACAAATCCTCGGTGGGCCGCGCGAAATCCACCGGAATGTTTTTGTCATGCAGCGCGTTGTAAATCAGTTGAATGTGCTCGCGCAGGCTGAAGTGTCGGTTGGGTTGATTCGGAGTCTCCAACGCCCACTCGTTGTCGTGCGTGTAGAGAATGCAAACCTCCGGCCGCACCCGCGTACCTTTCAATAACGGCGCCAGCATCTTCAATTCTTCGCCGATCTGCGAAACCTCGGAATAGATGCGCGCGGCTTTGCGCAGATGATGCGGCATGAGCGCGCCGTGGAATTGCTCCGAACCAATCCGCGGTTGTCGCCAGCGGAAAAACAACACCGCGCTCGCGCCGCGCGAAATCAATTGGTACGTGAAGAGTCGCAGGTGACCGGGACGCACCAGCGAATTCACCTCCTGCCACGAGACGTTGCCCGCCTTCTGTTCCATCACCCAGAATCCCGGGTCGCCATCCGGGGCGCGCGTGCCGTCCTTTTTCAGCGACCGCAACATGTCAATCTCGCAGGCCAGCTCGGCGGACTTGGTCTTGATGGCTGACGTGCTTTCAATGGAAACAAAGTCAATGTCCTCGGCGAGATCAAAGTGATCAAAGCGATGCCGCAGCGCGCGCAGATTCGTGGTCACTGGCGCTTGCGGCGTGATTTCGCGCAATACTTCCGCTTGCATCCGCACAAAAGCCACGATCGTGTCACTGCAAAATCGCGCCCAATCCACGGCCAAAGCCGGATTATGCTGGGCCGGCGCGCGCATCGGCATGGGAATTTCACTCCAATCCGCAACGGTCTGACCCCAATGCCGCAACCCCATTTTCTCGTTCAGGTTTGCGATGGTTTCGTACTTGAGCTGAAGCCAGTTCTGCCATTCAAGCCGCGAACCTTCGTTGAACGAGGCTTCCGTGAAATGACCACCGATGCCGTTATCTATTTGCCAGGCAATCAACCCGGGGTGCGACCCCAACGCTCGCGCCATTTCCTCGACAATCCGCCGGGCGCGATCCCAAAAGGCGTCAGTATTCAGACACACGGCGTGCCGCGTGCCTTCGTGCTTGATGAGACCACACTCGTCCACCGGCAAAATTTCGGGATATTTTTTGGACAACCACAGCGGCGGAGCGGCGGTTGGCGTGGCCAGCACCACTTTCATTCCCGCCCGATGCAGCACGTCCATCACGCGACGTAACCAGGCGAAATCGAATTTGTCCTCCTGCGCCTCGCACAAGCTCCAGCAAAACTCACCAATGCGAACGACGTTGCAGCCGGCGGCGGCCATCAACTCGGCGTCGGTTTGCCATTGCGCTTCGGGTTTCTCAGCGGTGCCGCCGTAAGGATAGATCCACTGCTCAGGATGATAATCAACTCCGAAATACATAGGTCGTACTGGTTGTTGTTACACCGGGACTGCTACCGTTTCAGTCTAGCCCTTGGATCGCCACCACAGCAACGGAAAATTACCACGGAAATTACCACCGCAGAAACCGGCACCGATGATCTGAATTCACCGGGCTTACGATTCGCGGCGGAGCAGAAATTCCGCCAGTGCTTCGAGCGCCACCGCACGACCTCGGAACGGACGCAGTGCGGCGAAGGCCTTGTCGGTCAATTGCGTGGCAATTTTACGTGATTTCTCCAGGCCAACGATGGCCGGATACGTCGCCTTCTGCGCGCGGGTGTCCTTGCCGGCAGTTTTACCAAGCTTCTCGCTGGTTTGCGTGACGTCGAGAATGTCGTCAATCACCTGAAACGCCAGCCCGACGTGATAGCCAAAATCCGTCAAGGCCCGAAGCTGCGCGGGGGAGCCGTTCGCGCTCATGCCGCCGAGTCGCGCCGAGCAGCAAAGCAAGGCCGACGTCTTTCGTTCGTGGATGTACTTCAACTGCGTCGGCGTGGTCTTGCGTCCTTCGCCTTCCAAGTCTGCCACCTGCCCAGCAATGAGTTGTAGCGAACCGGAGGCGTAAGCGATTTCCAGAATCAAATCACGATGCGGATAACGCGGCCAACTTCGCGCCTGCGCGGCAATTTCAAACGCCTGCGTCAGCAAGGCGTCACCGGCCAGAATGGCGATGCCTTCGCCAAAGACCTTGTGATTGGTCGGTTTGCCCCGACGATAATCGTCGTTATCCATCGCGGGCAAATCGTCATGCACCAGCGAATAGGTGTGGATACATTCGACCGCGCAGGCCAGTGGCAGTGCGTCCGCCACGCGGCCGCCGCATGCTTGCGCCGCCGCCAGCACCAAAGCCGGGCGCATCCGTTTGCCGCCGGCAAAAAGCGAGTAACGCATCGCCCGGTGCAGCGTGGTGGGTCGGGTTTTCTCCGAGGGCAGAAAACCATCCAGCGCGGCGTTGACCAATCCCGTGCTGGACGACAGGAAAGCCTCCAGATCAAACCGGGGCGCGGCAGTTTGTGAACGACGTCGTTTTGGCGCGGACATGTAGGGAATTGATTTAGGTGAAGCGCGTGACCAGAGCAAGTTTGAAAGGCGACGCAAGCGCGATTTTTTACCCATCAACACCAAAAAAACGCGCCGCAAATTCCGCCCCCGGCGGCGTTACAAGCGCGCCAGCTTATTGATGGCGCCATGCAATCGGCGTGCGATGCTCTGCTGCCGTTCCGCCGCCAGCACCTTGCCGCCGTCCGGTTCGCGCACATAGAAACTGTCAATCGCCGCCCCCTTTTCGGTGAGAATGCGCGCCGTCGAAATGTCCACCTCCAGATCCGCCAGCGTTTGTGCGATGGTGTAGAGCAGGCCGATGCGATCTTCCGTTTCCACTTCAATAAAAGTCCGCGTATCGGAACTGTCGTTGTCAAAACGGATTTGCGTCGGCATTTGTTCTCCGCTGTATGCCCGATAAATCGGGCGCGAGGTTTTTTGGGCGGCGATCAACTTCGGGAAATCCACCGTGCCTCCCGTGAGCACGCGGGTGAGCAATTTCTCAAACTCATCGCGCTGCGCGGCCTTGGCGAGTTTGCCGGTCACGGCGTCGGTCACAAAAAACGTGTCCAACGCGATCCCGTCCTGCCGGGTGAAAATTTGCGCGCTCAAAATGGTCAAGCCCACCGCGCTGAGCGACCCGGCAATCTTCACGAACAATCCCGCGCGATCCCAGGTGCAGACGCGCACCACGCTGTAACCGAGGTCCAGGTCGTTGCGCAAATTGACGACGGGCGCAAGCGGGCGATCCTGCTCCGCGAGCTGGCGGTGCATGAACTCATGAGTCAGCAGCAAATCGTCGTGGATTTCTCGCGCGGAATTCACCTGTAAATACCGCGCGGGCAAGGCGTCAAAATGCGCCTTCACTTCTTCCAACGAAACCGCCGGCGGCAGCAAACCCTTCACCTCCTCCATCAACAAATCGCGCTGCTTCTTTCCGGCCGCGACGAATTCCGTGCCGCCAGTCAGCAACGGCAACGCGCGGTCGTGCAGTTGCCAGAGCAGTTGTTCCTTGAAACCGTTCCACAACTTGTCGCTCGTGGCCATTGCGTCCGCAAACGTCAGCAGCGTCAACAACGCCAGCGTCGCCGGCGTCTCAACCGCCTGCGCGAAATTGCGCATCACCGCCGGATCATCCATGTCGTGCCGCTGCGAAACGATGGCCATCAGCAAATGGTGTTCGATCAACGCGCCCAGCATGTGCCGATCCGCCCCGTCCAACCCGAGCCGTTTGCCGACGCGCGCGGCCAGTTGCGCGCCCACCGCCGCGTGTTTGCCGTGCCCGCGCGGTTTGCCGGTGTCATGCAGCAGCAACGCCAGGTACAACAGCGCGGGCCGTTCGAGCTGCTGGAACTGGGCGGCATAGGCCAGGTACGGCGGCGCTTTCGCCTCCCAAAACCGGTCCGCCTGCTCCAGGCAAACCAACGTGTGTTCATCGGCGGAGTATTGGTGATAAAACTCGTGCTGCACCAGACAGGTCAGCTTGCCAAACTCGGGCACGTACTTGCCCAAAAAATCCACCTCGTGCATCGCGCGCAAAATGGGCGCGACCGTGCCGCGTTGGTTGAGGATGGTCAAAAATGTTTCCGCGACGCGCTCGTCCTTGAGGAAATCCCGATTCACCAGCGCGACCTGGCTGCGGATCAATTGCGCCAAATCCGGATGCAGGCGCAGTCCGCGTTGTTGCGCGTAACGAAACACGCGCATCAACCGGCGCGGGTGATCGCGAAAAATGCGCGCGTGCGCCGCGTGAATTTCGCCGTTGATGAATCGGAATCCGTCCACCGGCTCCGCTTCCGTTTGCTTCGGCAACCAGTGCCGTAATGATAATCGCCCGACCGGCTGGGGCAGAAATGCCAGCCGCTGTTCCAGCGTGCGCGTAATGATGAAAATGTTGCGCGTGTGCGAATAAAAATCGCGCATGAACCGCTCGATGCGCTGGCTCGGAGAGCGTTCCGCGTAACCCAGCGCCAACGCCACGGCGGGTTGGAGATTTTTCGTCAGTTCGTCCGTCGGCCGGCTCGCGAGGTAATGCACCTGCGTGCGCACCCGCAACAGGAAATCGTATGCCGCCTCCAATTGTTTGCACTCGCGCGGCATGACCAGTCCGTGCGCCTGCAAATCCGCCAGTGAGCGGGTGCGGTATTTGAAGAACGCCATCCAGATCAGGTTCTGATAATCGCGCAGCCCGCCGCAGCCGTTCTTGAGATTCGGCTCCTGCATGAACGGCGAGTTGCCATATCGGGCGCGGCGTTCCGCTTGATCCTCGAGCCGGGCGGCGATGTACTTTTTCTCGTAGCCTTTGACACACTTCGCCAGCACCGTCTTTTGAAATCGCGCAAACAACTTTTCATCACCGCTGATCAAACGCGCCTCGATGAGCGAGGTGCGCGTCTCGATGCGCCGCGCGTCGCCCTGATCATTGGTGGCGGCGACACATTCAGGGATGGTGCGCACCGCGTGTCCCGGTTTCAACCCGAGATCAAACAGCGTCAGCCACACACCGTTCAACATGCGCTCCAACACCGGCGCCGGCTGCAATGATTCCCGGACCAATCCCTCGTGCAAAAACAGCAGATCAATGTCACTCAACGGATTCAGCTCACCGCGCCCATATCCGCCCAGCGCCACCAATGCCAATGGCGGCTTTACTTTGCGCTCGGTCTCCGGGAGGGCATTCCACGCAATGACCCAAAGCGCGCGCACCACGCAATCCAGCACGCTGGCACGCGTCTGGCAAACCGCCAGACCACTCTGACCGTTTTGATGCGCGAGTTTGAGGCGATGCGCCGCGCGTTTTAGAAAAGCCCGAAAGCGCGGCAGTTCCTGAGCCACTTCCCGTCCCGCCGGCAAGACCAGTCGCTCCCTGGCCTCCGCCGCAATTTTGTCCAATAAATCTTGCACGCGCGACTCAGCTTGTCGGGCGGCCCGCGGAGAAGCAAGTGAGGCGTTGCGGAAACTGCACCTTCTGGAACTGACAAATCACCGGTGCTCCCCTACCCTCCGCTCCCGTGCGGCCCCGCCGTCTTAAATCCGGTTATTTTGTCCTCGAAGCCATCAACAGCTATTCGAGCGCTTTCTTTCTTTTCTACTTATTCTTTCTGACCAGCGACAAATTTGGCTTCACCATGCGCGGCAACCTGCTGCTCATGGCGCTGCACGGATTTTGTTACGTGCTCGGCTCCTGGCAAGGCGGTCGGCTGGCGCAACGCTTCGGCTATTTTACCGCCCTGAAACTGGGTTACGGCGGCATGATGCTCGGCTTGGCCGTCGGCTTCATCTGGACCGAAATTTTTGGCGTGGTGCTGTCCTTGATTCTGTGGACGCTGCCGCTCTGCTGCACCTGGCCCGCGCTCGAAGCGCTCGTCACCGAGAACGAGAAGCGACACGCCACGGCGCGACTGACCGGCGCTTACAGCGTCGTCTGGTCCACCGGCAGCGCCGTGGCCTTTTTCAGTGGTGGCTGGCTCTGGGATCAATTCGGTGCCACCGGACTCTACGGTATAAATCTGGGGCTAATGTTCATCCAACTGCTGTTTGCGCTCTGGTTGGAACGTCAGGCCAACACGCCTGACTTGAACGCTCCGACCGCCCCAACGGCGACGACTCCGCCGATCGAACCGCCGGCTCATTCCACTTTTTCGCAACGTCGGTTTCTGCTCATGGCCTGGTTTGCCAATCCTCTTTCCTACGTGGCCATCAACACGGTGGGCGCGGTCATTCCGCAAATCGCCGGAAAATTTCATCTCTCACCGACACAATCCGGCATGTTCTGTTCCCTCTGGTTTTTCACCCGTGCGGCGGCTTTCGCCGGACTGTGGTATTGGCCCGGATGGCATTATCGCTTTCGTTGGTTGCTGGCCGCATACGTGGGATTAAGCCTCGGCTTCGTTGGCATGATGCTGGCGCCGTGGCTCTGGCTCGTCGTGCTGGCGCAAATCCTCTTCGGCTGCGCCATCGGCTTGGTTTATTACTCGTCGCTCTTTTACTCGATGGATGCGGGCGACGCAAAGGGTGAACACGGGGGTTTACACGAAGCCGCCATTGGCTTGGGCATCGGCATCGGACCGGCGGTCGGAGCCGCGGCGCTGACGTTGACGACACAAGCCGCCAACGCCGGCACATGGGCGATCAGCGGCTTGTTGACCGCCGGGCTGGCGGGCTTGCTGTGGTTGCGCGGGCGGAAGTGAAACTTGAAAAGCCGAGGCAATCCCTGCATCCTACCGCCGATTTTGTAGCGACAGACAACCATTTAACGGATTACCTCAAATCAACATGTCATTACTTGCTGGAAAAACTGGAATCGTCTTCGGCGTAGCCAACAAACGCTCCATCGCCTGGGCCATCGCCCAAGCCTGGCATCAGGCCGGCGCCAAACTCGCGTTCACCTACCAAGGCGAGCGCCTCAAAGACAACGTCGAGGAGCTGGTCGGCACGTTTGGTGACGACACGCTAATCCTGCCGTGTGACGTCACCAAGGACGGCGACATCCGTCACGTCTTCGCCGAAGTCGGTAAAAAATTCGGCACGTTGCACCTGCTTTTACATTCGGTTGCCTTTGCGCCGCGCGAAGCGTTGGAAGGCTCATTCCTCAACACCAGCCGCGATGCCTTCAAGATTGCGCACGACGTCAGCGCGTATTCATTGGTGGCGTTGGCTCGGGAAGCCGCGCCATGGATGACCACGGGCGGCAGCATTCTCGCCATGAGCTATTACGGGGCGGAAAAAGTCGTGCCGCATTACAACGTCATGGGCGTCGCCAAAGCCTCCTTGGAAGCCAGCACCCGCTATCTGGCCTATGATCTCGGGCCGAAAAAAATTCGCGTCAACTGCATCAGCGCCGGACCGGTCAATACGCTGGCGGCGCGCGGCATCTCGGGATTCATTGAGATGATCAAGCGTTACGAAGCCCATGCGCCATTGAAACGCACCTGCACCACGGAGGAACTGGGCGCCACCGGTACCTTTCTCGCCAGCGACGGCGCCGCCGCCATTACCGGCCAGGTTCTTTACGTGGATGGCGGCTATCAGATCATGGGAATGTGAGCGCGGCGGGTTGGGAACGGGAAATTCGCTTGCGGCCCAACGTCCGGTTGCGCATCGTATCGGCGCTGGTGGCCCGCGTGGCGGAATTGGCAGACGCGCTAGATTCAGGTTCTAGTGAGTAACATCGTACAGGTTCAAGTCCTGTCGCGGGCACCACTTTAGACTCCCCCTCGCCTCAAGAAGCTTCCTCAAAAAACATAGCATTTACAGGGTGTTTTGCACTCTGCGTGCTTCGACCCACTGCGGACGACTTCACCCCGGTTAACCGCATCCGGAGCTAATTCACCGAGATCGTCAGCTTTCGCCAGACCAGCGCCCCCGCCCTGGAAGTCATGGAACGCGAGTTTAATTTTGACCCGGAAGAAATCGAAGCCCTGGAACGCGGTCAGTTCATCGCCTGCAACGCGGACACGGGCGTTTTTCAGACGGGCCGCGTGTTCTAATCCGTCGCGTTCAAGCGAAACACGTCGCGTATTTTGATGCGCAGATTGCGACGGCGCTCCAACGTCACCCGCCCTCGCCGTCCGAATAGTTTTGCCGATTCGACCGCGTAGAGAATCGAACAATCGCAGAAGGTTTCCCAATCCATGCCATCCGCGCCGTTCAGCATGACTTCATGCGGATAAGGCGGGCGGCTTTGCCGTTGGCTGGTGCAAAACAGCACGTTCACCACTTTTGCCCGGGCGCAAATGTCCGGGTGCGAAATCAGCACTGCCGGATGTTCGCCGCCCTTGTTCGGGCCAAAGTCATAGCGCCAAACGTCAAATTGATTTTTCATGGAGTCGTTACCGTGGCGCTGAGGCGGTCGAGTTGCTCCTGATCGCGCGCCGCCGTGAGGAACTGGGTCAAGCTTCCCGGCGGAAACGGTTCTTCGGCGGCGGTCTTTACCGGCGTTAGGGTAATGCGCCCGTCGGCAGCTTCTTCGTAAGCGAACTTTGACCGAGGCCGAGCCAATGGCAGACGTACGCGCTGGTAATCGTCAACTGTGAGCGTTTTCACTCCGGTAAATTACCGGGAAAACACATTCCCGCAACTCTCTATTCCCTATTGCTTAATCCTTAACCCAAAACCGCCCAAACCGGTCTTTAAACCTCGCTTCCCGGAAAAGTGCCGCTCCGGGATGCCCTACACGGTGCGTTTCGCAGGTGGGTGGGTGAGGACAGCGGGACATTTCTGATCTCTGTCGCGCCGGATCGGGAAAACTCATTCCTTCAGCTTCCACGCTTACGCGGCCACATTCCACGCCAAGAAGCGCCGCAAGTAACGCCAGCGAATGCGGTTATTTCTCCTCCGGCAAAAGTTCAATCGCCTGAATCATCGCTTCGTGGCCAGGGGTGGATTGGAAGCGCAATTCCACAATGCCATTCTGCGGCTGAACGCCGACAAACTCCCGCACGTAGGCGTGAAAAGTGCCGACCTGTTCGCGCACGTTCAATTTTTCAATTACCCTCTTGCCGTTGATCAGAACGGTGGTCGGACGGGTGACCGATTCCCATTTGTCTCCTTCCCGCTCCATCCACGGGGTCTCCGGTGTGTCGGCCCAGTGCAAACGCACCGTATAAGTGCCTGGCGCCGCGGTAAGGTTCACCCAAAATTCCGGCGCGTGAACGCCGTACCGATAAAGCTCCGCATCCGTCGTTCCGCCGATGAACATGCTCCGGCGCCGACGCCACCAACTGCGCTCCACCGTATCCACCTTCGTACCGAGACGCGCGACAAACTCGGTTCCGGGTCGCCAGGCGTTGCCGTGGCCATCCACGTAGTCCTGCCGTCCGGTGTAGCCCAAAATCAGGCGTTGCGCTTCCGTCGGGCCGCCGCCCGAGCCAAAGCCTGCCGTTCCGGTGGCGGCGGAAAATTGAATGGCCGCAACGCTAACTTGCGCACCAGTGGCCAGCGGATTGCCGGCGCCGCGCGCCACCAGTCGCAGTTCGTGCGGCCCATTGGTGAGACCACTTTTAATCAAAATGGGTTGGCGTGTGCGCGGCGTCGGATTCCACGCTTCCACCAAAGTGGGCTGTTTGACTCCGTCAATAAAAGCGTCGGCCCAACCGCCATTCGGTCCGACGGTGCCCAGCACGCGCACCTGATTGCCGGTGAAACGAAACGTCAATGTCGCGCCGGCCCGTTCAGTTATCCGGGGAGGACGGCTCGCGGCACGATCAGTTTTTTCGCCCGTCCAGGCCGCGTCAAAAATTAGCGCCGGATCATCCGCCGCTGCGACCGCTTGTGGATCTTCGCCGCGCACTTCGATGTGACGACTGCCGTCGTGACGCACAGTCACCAGCCAATCGCCATTGCCCAAGGGGGTACAGGTGAATCCGTTGGCGTCCAAGGCGGAACGAGCGGCGAGCTCCTGACCATCAGCGTGGATCGAACTGGGTCGAAACGCCAGGCGCATGACCTCTTGTACCCCGACTGGCGCGGCGAACGTGGTGTATTGGATCCGCCCCGGCTCGTAAGCCACGTCTTGCACCACGGAAGACGAGCGGACGATGTGATTTTCACGATTGGGCGCAAAATCCTGCGGCAGCCACGCCATGGCTTCGAGGATCTGACACAACGGCCACGGATGCGCCAGGTTCGACCATTCACCGGTGGCTACCGCATCACCAAATAAACCGTCCTTCACCACGCCGTTGGGCAAACTGTCATACGTCGCCATCAGCATCATGCGCCGCCCAACTTCCGTTGCCCACGCGCTGTTCGCCCGGGCACCATAGGCGAGCAGCGTTGGTCCAGCGGTGTATTGATTGTAGGAAAGCGATGTGCCGCAACATACCGAGGATTCCGGAAAAGCCCACGCACCGCTATAAACGTCACCAAAAGATTCTGGCGCCGTGCTGTTGCGATTCCAAATCAGCGATACCATGTTGCGCACGTCATTGTTCCAATTCGGATAAGCTTGCGGATACTTGAGGAAATGGTCCGCGCACATGGACACCATTCCGCAAATGATCGGATTGTCCCAATCCCAATACGTGCGCCCCCAGGTGTCGTTCTCCCACCAAGCGGGCAGCATTTGCTCCCGGAGAAATTTGCGCCCCGCGTCCCGCGCACGGACCAGAGCCGCATCCTTGCCCGTATAACCGAGCTGCAACAGATCCTCCAAAAAATCCACAATCACTGCCGTGGTGCCGGTCAACACATCTGACCACCCCACGACCGACGGGTCCACGTAGCGGTTCCACGGTGCGCTCGCGGGATCAGTGAACTGGCAACGCGCCGCGAAAACATCGCCCCAATGTTCCGCCATTTCCCGGTAACGCGGATTGCCCGTGAGTTGATAGGCGCGCAACACTTCAATGCCCACGATGGCACACAAGTCCAGTTGATTTCGTGCCGTGGGATCACACGGACCATAAATTTTCCCTTTCGTGGGGGTGCTGATGGGAAAGCGCGGCCAGGTGGCGTTCGCATCGGTTAGCGCGTAATCCAACAAATAATCCACCGTCAACGGTATGTAAACGAACGCAATCGGATCGCCGCTGTATTGGTAATACGCAGTTAATCCCTTGATGATGCTCCACGAGCGTTGCGCCAGATCGCCGCACATCCAGTCCGTCGTGGGCGGAATCACAATCGTGCCGTCGGGTTTGATGCTCCAATGCGAGTTGTAAACAAAATCCGGCGCCGCCAGTACCGCCTGGGACTGATCCACCCACGGATAGCGTTTGTAAACATCCACAGCGATGCGCAACCGTTCATCCAGTTGCCCGTTCAATCCGACATGCCACGGTGCGATGACTCCGTGAGCGTCCAACTGCACCGGATGCGCATAATACGCGGGCAGATTGGTGGCGGCCGGAATCATTTGAACCCAACCGATAAGACAACCGAGCAAGCACGACGTCTTAAACGTTTGTGCCAGCCGGATGAAACCAACTGTCAGGCGGTGGCGGCGGAACCGCCGGTCATGAAGACGTGAGGACGACATAGGTTAATTCCCCTCAAGCAACCATTACCACCTCAGTTACCGGTGGAAGTTGTCGGAGTTTGAACATTTCGGAGCAGATGATCGGAAACATTGAGAATTCAAAAGTGATCCTGGGGCTTTCAAGACAGTTGACCTCGCAGGCCGGCATTGAGCGAGTGCGGTCAAACGAGATTGCTTCTGAAATGTGGTGAAGATCGGCATGGCGGATAATGTCACCGGTCTGGTTGGCACCATTTAATTACTTCTTCACACCTGTCTCGCTCGACCGACATCGTAATATTCTGGCAGCGGGTTTACAAATTCACCTTCGTATCAGGCGGAAGAAACTTTGCGTCTCGTCACGCGGCAAGACCACAACCAGCGCACTATCAATCAAGGCGGGTTCAGTCAGCACATCTGACCATTCAGAGTCCAGGCGGGGCGCGGATTGGAGTTGGTAGTTGAACTGGACAGCTGGCCACGCCAAGCGCACCCAATCCGCCTCGGCCGTCATGGACAAATTGGGTCGGGAGAGGAAGCTTGCGTACTCTCCGACCATGACGGTTTCGATTTCCGCTGGCGTCAGCGCCGCATCGAAGACGGCAATTTCGTCCAGCAAACCGTTCCAGGTATGATCAGCGGGCTGGGCCAGCTCACTTCCTATTAAGATTCTGTCATTATATTGAAAATAGCCACCCAATGCCTCGACAACTGGAATTGCGGCCATCCCGCCCAGCGGACCTTTGTTTCCATTTCGATAGATAGTCAGCTCCGCGCCGTTGTACACGACCGCCCAGTGCACCCATTGATCGAATAACGGAGAGAGGTCAGGAAATTCTCCCCAGCCCATTTGCCACCCTAAGTTTCCAATGCGTGACCAGGTATAGAATTGCGGATCCCCACCAGCACCTGAGCTGAACTGAAATGCCCAACCGTCCTCGATTACCAGGATGCGCCCATACGTGGCAACAAACCCACCCGTCCCGTTGGAATCCTCATAAGCCCACGCCGTCACCGTCCAAGGATTGGTTTTTGTCAGGCCGATCATGAGTGAATCATTCTCCGGAATGCTCACGTAGGCCCGATCCGTCCAGTTATTGGTGAATCGCAATGCACCGCCAAAACCCGCTTGGCCTTCCGCCCGGGCCGGCAGGTTGCCGTGCTCCCCCACCAGCTCACCATCGTTGCCCAAACCTGAAGAATCACGCACGCGAAGACCGCTTCCCTCCTCAAACTGCCACAAGCCCACCAAGGGCTGATCCATCACGATGACCGTCGTCGGCTGACTCACGACACTTCCTTGGGCATTGCTGATCCGGACGGAATAAATGCCCGAATGACGTGGTTCGGCATTCGGCAATATCAACGTCGCATTGGTTATGGTCGAGTTGTCGGGGTCGGACAGAGGACGGCCATTAAATAGCCACTGATACTGGAGGGCAGGCTCACCGGCAGCGCCAACTTCACAAATAATGGATGCTCCTTTGCGAACGGCCGACATTGACTCGGGTTGCCGAACGATGCGAACTGGCCCATTGATAAACGGAGCAAAATCACCGTTCATCACGGTCACTATTTCAGCCTCGGTCAATGCTCCGGAAAATACGGCAATGTCATCAAGCATCCCATTCCAATTATGGTCTGCGGCCTGCATCAATTCCGTGCCGATTGTGATCGTTCCCGGGTGTCCCTTGGCTTTAAGGACGGCAGCTACCGGATGGGAACCAAACCCGCCGGACTCCCCCTGATTCCCGTTACGGTAAAGTTTCAAATTTACTCCATCGTAAACAATCGCCCAGTGTACCCATTGATCGAACAGCGGCGTCAGCCCGGCGAAATCGCCCCACCCAATCTGCCAACCCAGGTCGGCACGAGCCCATGTATAGACCTGCGGATCGTTCCAAGCGCCAGAGCAAAATTGAAACACCTCCCCATCAGCGATATCCAGGATCCGACCGTACGTGGCGATGTAGTATCCAGTGCCTCCCGAATCCTCATACGCCCAAGCGGTAATACTCCACTGGTTCGTTTTTGTCTGTCCGACCATCAACGAATTGGCCGCCGGGATTTGTACGTAAGAGTAATCAAGGCTATTATTTGTGAAGTATAGCGCACCGCCAAATCCAGGTTTGCCAGTCACCCAAGCAGGCATGGCCCCATTTTGTCCGACTAATGTTCCGTGATTCCCCAGCCCGGATGAGTCCAGAGCGGTTGTCCCGCTGCCTTCGTCGAAGCGCCACAAACCGACGACGGCAGGAGTGGCAACCACGGTTTGTTGGCAGCCCAAAACGATGGCGCCAGCCAACCACCAGTTACCGAGCTGACGTAAGAAAATGGAGCTATTCATACTTGATTTGGATTTGACGATTTTTTGAGATGAGCCCGATCCTAATGGTGATCTCCTTGTTGTCAATCCTATTACCTCAATCGTCCCATTGCCGCGCCCTGCAGCGAGTTGAGCGAACAAAGACGGAGTTCTCTTTACGTCCCTATCCGGACTCCGATATTGGGCAAACAACATGCTGTATTGGAACGCATGAGGATACTTTTGCTTCTCGCTCTGACCGTCGGACTGGGGAGTGGTTGCGGCGAATCGAGCGGCAAACTGCGCTCGTTGGAATCCGCTTTGGCCGAAACCCAGGCGCAACTCGTCACCGCCACCACGCAGGTCACCAGCTTGCGCGCCCAACTGGCGACGGCCCAGAAAACAATTGACGAACTCAGTCCGTTGGCCGCCAAAGCACGGACGTTACCGATCCGGGTGCAACGCGTGCAAACTGGCGGCAGCACCAACGCGGTCTATCAACTCCAAAATCTCTCGAGCCAAACCCTGGCGGTGAAGGTCAAGTTGCGCAACACGACCTACCAATACAGCAAAAGTCTGACGTGCGCCCTCCCAGCCATGCGCCCCGCGCCAGCGTTCGAAATTGGTCCGGCCAACAACTGGCCAGCTGCAGCCGGCGACGTACTGGAAATGAGTTCACAAGGTTACGATGACCTCACCATTGCCTACTGAGACCGCACCACTGGTGGCGTCGAGAAAATCCCCGTGCCAAACGCGAGCGGATCGGCTATATCACTGGCGGCGCGCATCCGTAGCTCAATTGGATAGAGCTTCTGACTTCGGATCAGAAGGTTGCAGGTTCAAATCCTGCCGGATGCACCAGTTTTAAGTGCTGTAAAATCAAGCGGTTCTACATTGGCCGCCGACGCAAAAAAACCGATGCAAAACGTGCTTGGCCAATTCTTGGCCAATTTTTAGGTCGTGACTTTGCGTAAGAAACCTGACGCGCCATTTTAAGCAGGAGAAATGGCAATCGAGATTCCGGTGTGCCGCCCCGGACTACCGGTTCCACTTCGGGGCCGCCTTGACCATCGCGTTCGTTGTGATTTCGCAAAGCACCATCCCGCTTCCGTTGTAACGCCCGAGAAATTTCACCGTGAATTTTGCCGCTTTATCCAGACGGGATTTCATTGTCTGCAACTCGCTTTTCCTTGTGTCCAAAGTCCGCGCCCGATCAAACAGGCGCAACTCCTGTTCCGTCAGGCTGGCATCCGTGGCCGCGGCGGGAGAGTCGTAGTCGTATTTTGTCGGCAACTTCGCCCGCTGCTCTCGGATCCGTTCGCGCTCCTTTTCAATCTGAGCCTCCTCCCGCTTGACGTACTCGTTTAGCGGAAAATACGCCGCATAATCCTTTTGCACTTCCGGCGGCAACCCGCGCAACAGCACCGGCCCGATCGGAGACAACGTGCATTTCACATAAGGCGGCAATTGCCCCTCAATAGAAAGCAGCGTGACATTGGTAGTATGAACTTTGGCGGTTTGGCCGAACCCCGCCACTGCCCAGCCCAGCAAGACAATGGTGAGAAGTTTTTTCATGCGTCCTTTCCGTTTCCTGGCTTCTGAATATCCGTTCAATTATCCACCGCGATTTGAAAGCTGCAATGCGGGCAGCGGTAGCGGTAGCCTAATCTAAGGAAAATCGCGATTTCGAGTGGAACGAATATAATCACAGTGATCCAAATTATAAGCGTGCCCATCATAGTCAGTGCTTCACCGCCCACTGCAAAGATCAAAATTCCGGCTAAACCTAGGGCTAATAAAAACAAAAACATATTACCACCCCCACGTGGCACTTTATTCGGCAAACCGATATACCCGCAACAAGGGCAGACCATGTGGCCCTTCGGAATGTCAAACTTGGGCTGGCGCAGCGTGCCGTGGCGCAGAGACTTCGGCAAAGCCTGCACTTCCTTGCAATGCGGGCACTTCACCAACTCCCCAAGCTGCTCCTCCGCGTAGCCGATCGTTTTATTGCAATGCTTGCAAAGCATCCTCCACTGCGGCTGTTTCGGCGGCTTGTTTGGTGGCGGAGGTGTAGCCGCTGGTGATTCGGCTGCCTGCTCGGGTTCAATCACTGACTTCGGCACTTCTGGCAACGTCGTTTCCGCCTGGCACAGCGGACACTGGGTTACCTGGTCTGCCGATTCCGGCGCACATCGCAACGCCCCGCCGCAATGCTCGCATGACGCCAGCCACTCATTACCCTTAACCTTCTCGCCTTCCATTGGTGAACTCCGCGCCCAGCATCGGCAACCGCACCCGGCAATGCAAACCTAAATCCGCGCGGCCACCGACAACAAGCCGCAGATCACTCCCGCAAAACGTAGCGACTCCCAAGCGATTCAACTCCTACCGCATCAGTCGAATTGCTTGCTAATTGGTTTTTTTTGACATAGCGACTCGCACGCCTGCTCGTCTCCCCTCGCCCGAGGCTGGAAATCAAAGATTCCTTAGCTCCGTAAAAAACGTGCTTGGCCAATTCTTGGCTCATTTTTGATCCCCTCGCCGGCGAGTTCCATGACGTGCCCTTGAGAAAGGGCGAAGGCCATCAAGCAGACCGGTTCAGTCTCAACCTTCGAGGTGCAATTGCTCCGCCAGGATTTCCGCGATGTCCATGACGCGGGTGGAATCGGATTGCGCGGAGATGCCGTCGGTCATCATGGTGAGGCAGAACGGGCAACTGACCGCCACTGTTTTTGCGCCCGTTCCCAACGCTTCCGCAGCGCGCAAAGTAGATACGCGTTGCTTGGGGTTTTCTTCCATCCAGATGCGACCCCCACCCGCGCCGCAACAAAAGGTCTTTTCCCGACGCCGCCCCATTTCACGCAAATCATTCGTGCTCGCCGACAGCACCGAGCGAGGCGCGTCGTGGATGCGATTCACGCGGGCGAGATAACACGGATCGTGATAGGTAATGGCGTCGCCGCCCGCTTTTGTCTCCGGCACTTTCAGGCGTCCGGCGGCAATGAGTTGATCCAGCAATTGCGTGTGGTGAATCACTTCGTAGTTTCCACCGAACTGCGGATAGTCCTTCAGGAAGGTGTTCAAACCGTGCGGGCAGTGCGTCAGAATTTTGCGCACGTGGTATTTGGCCAGGGTCGCGATGTTGGTTTGCGCCAGTTCTTGAAAGAGGAATTCCTCACCCAAACGCCGCGCGGAATCACCCGTGCATTTTTCTTCGCGGCCCAGAATGGCAAAATTAACCTGGGCGTGATTCAGCAGTTTCACCATGGCGCGGGCGACGCGTTGCGCCCGGCGATCGTACGAGCCGGCGCAACCGATCCAGTAGAGCCACTCGAAATTGGGATTCTCCCGCACTGTCGGTGCCCGCAATCCTTCCGCCCAATTGCCGCGTTCGGCCGGGGGCAAACCCCAGGGATTGCCGCTGGCCTGCATCCGACGCAATGCCGTCGCCGCCGTGCCGCTCAACGCGCCTTCGCCCACCCGATTGCGGCGCATGTCGGTGAGGAGACTTAGTTGGTCAATCCGCACCGGACAGACCTGCACGCAGGCGCTGCAAGCCGTGCAAGCCCACAGCGTTTCCGCCTGGATGGTTTCGTCATGCAACGCGCGCAGGAAGGATTTGGCACCCGGCGCGGCGGCAGCAGCTGGGGCCGGCGCACTGAGATTCCCCGTCATGAGTCCCTTCAAATCCTGCACCAGGCGTTTGGGCGAAAGCGGTTTGCCGGACGCGAACGCCGGGCACGCTTCTTCGCATCGGCCACATTCCATGCACGCATCCAGGCTGAGGAGTTGTTGCTGATCGAAATGCTCGATGGCCGCGACGCCGATGCGTTCGGTCTTTTCCACTTCCTCCAGCGTGATTGGTTTCATCCGCCCCAGTTCGGGTTGGGCAAAAAATAAATTCAGCGGACCGATGAGGATGTGCATCAGGCGCGAGTAGGGCACGGTGACGATGAAAATAAAAACCAACACGCTATGAATCCACCAGACGATCAGATGGGCGGAACGCGCGTCGGCCTCGGTCATTCCGGAAAACCAGTGTGACATCCAGAGTCCGACAAACGAACACTTCGCGCCGATGCCAACCGGTTGTTGCCAGACAATGCGCAGCGCCTCGACGAAATAGCCCGTGACACCGATGGCCAGAAACGACGTCAGCACGTACCAATCGGACGCGCGGTGGCCGAGGCTGGGCGGGCGATGGGTGCGCCGCCAGACAAACATCAGGCAACCCGCCAAAAACAACAGTCCGAACGCATCCAAAGTAAATTCGTAGATGACGTAGTAGGTGCCTTGATGAAAGTGCAGCGACTTGGAAATCCAACTGGCAATGTTATCCACCTCAAGCAAGCTCGTGCCAAGGAACAACATCATGAATCCGGCAAACAACCAAATGTGCGCCAGCGAGGCCAGGCCACGTCCGCGGACGCGTTGCTGTCCCAGCGCGTCCGTCCAGAGCCGCAACAATCCCGGCTTCAACCGCGCATAAACTTGTTTGAACCCGCCGCGAAACAGTTGTTCGACATCAATCGAAACGCCCTGCCGCCACAACTTGAACCGTCGCCACACGCCATGCGCAAAGAGCGCCAGGGAGATGATGGTCAGAAGGTAAAAGAGCAGAATGGACGCCGGCGGGATGTTACCAAAAGTTTCGCGCGTAGGGATCATGGCAACGACGCATCACGGCTTCAATTTGGCCGTCAGTTCCGGCACGGCGGTATAAACATCCGCGACCAACCCGTAATCCGCCACCTCGAAGATCGGCGCGTCGGCGTCCTTGTTGATCGCCACAATCACCTTGCTGTCCTTGATCCCCGCGAGATGTTGAATGGCGCCCGAAATACCCACGGCGAGGTAAAGGTCGGGGGCCACGATTTTTCCCGTTTGCCCAATTTGCAGGGAATTGGGCGTGATGCCGCTGTCCACCAAGGCGCGGGACGAACCGACCGCGCCGCCCAACGCATCGGCCAGGCCGCCAATCAACCGCTCGAAATCCTCGGCGTTCTTGATGGCGCGGCCGCCGGAAACCACGACGCGCGCTTCGGTGGAGTCTGGTCGTCCCGCCACTTTGGCTTCGCGCCCGCCGTACTCGGCAAAGCTCGACAACTGATCAGTCGCCAGTGGAATCGGCACGACCGGCGAAGTTTCTGAACCAGCGACCGCCGGAGCAAAAGCCGCCGGGCGAATCGTCAGGAATTTCAAGTCGCCGGCCAGCGTCACGGTGGCAATGACGTTGCCCGCGTACATGACCCGCTTGAAGATCAATTCCCCCGCTTCCTGGTGCGCGCCCACGACGTCGCTCAACATGCCCGCATCCAGCAACGCCGCCGCGCGCGGCAAGATATCCTTGGTAAAAGTGGAAGCCGCGCCGACGACAATGCCGTAACCGCGCGATTGAGCCACCGCTTCAATCACGCGCGCATAGCGATCGGCGACGGGGTGTTGGAGTTGGGCGTGGTCCGCCAGCAGCACGTTGGCGGCGCCGTAAGGGCGCAGGGATTCGGCAACCGCGCCAACGGTTTCGCCAATGACCAAAATATCGAAAGTGCCGCCGGTGTCCGCCGCGACTTGTCGGGCGAAACTCACCGCCGCCAGCGTGGCCAGTTTGAGTTGTCCCCCGTCGTGTTCCGCAATAACCAGAATGTTTGCCATGATACTTTAACCACCTGCCGCAGCCAGCCACCGAACCCAACGTGTGCCGCGCGGAATCCTCCACTGCGGCGCCGGTGGCATGGCCGCGGATTAAATCGCTTTGGCCTCGTTTTTCAGTTTGTCCACCAATTCATCCACCGTTTTCACGCGCACGCCGGCTTGGCGTTGCGGCGGAGTTTCGTACTTCAAAATCTTCGTTCGCGAAACGGCGGTGACGCCCAGCGCCGCCAGTTCCAATTCTTCCAGCGGTTTCTTTTTCGCTTTCATGATACCCGGCAGCGAAACGTAACGCGGTTCGTTCAGACGCAGATCGGCGGTGATGATGGCGGGCAGCTTCACCGTCAGGGTTTCCAATCCCGCGTCAGTTTCCCGGGCGCAGCGCGCTTGAGTGTGTTGCTCAACCAACTCGAGTTTGGAAACGAAGGTCGCCTGACCAATGCCCAGCAACGCGGCGAGCATTTGGCCGACCTGATTCGAGTCATCGTCAATCGCCTGCTTGCCCATCAACACGAAATCGGGTTGCTCCCGTTGATAGACGGCCGCGAGGATTTTGGCCACGGCCAGCGAATCCAGATCGGCGCTGGTCTTGATCAGGAGCGCCCGTTTGGCGCCCATGGCCAGACCCACGCGTAAAGTTTCGATGGTTTCCTCGCCGCCAACGCTTACGACGACAAGGTCCATTTCACCGAGTTTTTCTTCGAGGCGCAGCGCTTCTTCCAGCGCGATGGCATCGAAGGGGTTTAGCGAAAATTTAACGCCGTCCGACGCCACACCCGCGCCATCCGGCTGGAGGCGGATTTTCGTGTCGGGATCGGGCACTCGCTTGATGGGAACTAAAATTTTCATTGGCACATCTCAAAAATTCCCGCGCCGCCCATGCCGCCACCAACGCACATGGTCACCAAGCCATAACGACCCTGGCGCCGCTTGAGTTCATGCAGAATGGATACGGTCAACTTCGCGCCGGTGGCGCCGAGTGGATGCCCCAGCGCGACCGCGCCGCCATTCACGTTGACCCGATCCGGCGGCAGATCGAGCTGACGAATGACCGCGAGGGATTGGCAGGCGAAAGCTTCGTTCAATTCAATCACGTCCAGGTCCGCAGTCTTGAGTCCGGCGCGTTGCATGGCTTTGGGAATCGCCTCCACCGGGCCGATGCCCATGATGCCCGGCGGCACCCCGCCGACCGCATAAGTGACAAAACGCGCGATGGGTTTCACGCCCAACGCCTTCACCTTCGCGCCAGACATCAGCATCACCGCGGCCGCGCCGTCACTGCGTTGCGAAGCGTTGCCAGCGGTGACCACACCCTTCGGACCAAAAGCGGGTTTCAACGCCGCGAGCCGTTCCAGTGAAGTGTCGCGGCGCGGCCCCTCATCCGCCTCGAAAACATATTCGGTGATTTTGCGTTGGCCGTTGCCATCCAGACCCACCTCACGCACCGGCACGGAAACACATTCCTCCCGGAATCGTCCGGCATCGAGTGCGGCGAGGGCTTTCTGATGACTTTCCCAAGCGAAACGGTCCGCGTCCTCACGCGAAATCTTGAATTGCGCGGCCAGCTTTTCCGCCGTCAATCCCATCGAAAGGTAGGCGTCCGGCATCCGCTCCACGAGCCGCGGATTGGGCGACAATTTGAAACCACCCATCGGCACCTGGCTCATGCTTTCCGTGCCCCCCGCGGCGATGACCTCCGCCATGCCACTCATGATTCGTTGCGCGCCGAGGGCAATGGCCTCGAGGCCGGAAGCGCAAAAGCGATTGACGGTCACGCCCGGCACCTGGTCCGGCCAACCGGCAATCTGTCCGGCAATCCGCGCGAGGTTCATGCCTTGCGCCGCTTCAGGCATCGCGCAACCGAGGATCACATCCTCGATCTGTTCCACCGGTAATTGCGGCACTCGCGCCAGCGCGCCCTGGAGCGCAATCGCCGCGAGATCATCCGGACGCACGGCGCGCAATTTCCCTTTTGGCGCTTTGCCCGCCGGCGTGCGCGCGGCCGCAACAATAAAGACTTCATTCATAACTTCAGTTCCGCAACGGCTTGCCGGTTTTAAGCGTGTGGGTGATGCGTTCCAAGGTCTTCGGCTCGCCACAAAGGCTCAGAAAAGCTTCCCGCTCCAAATCCAGGATGTACTGCTCGGTGACAAAATGCAGCGAGGTCAAATCGCCGCCGCAGAGAATGTGCGCCAGTTTATTGCCGACCTTTTCGTCGTGCTCGCTGATCTGACCGGACGCGCGCATTTGCTGGAGTTGCAGTCGGCAAAGGGCGGTGCCGCTTTCGCCAATGGCCGGGAGATCCGTTCGTTGGGGCCGCGGCGTGTAACCTTGGGCGACCCGGTGCAACACCTCGGCTTTGGCTTCGCCGAGCAACCAGTCCTTGTTCAAAACGATTGTCGTTTCACTCGGTCGCAAATAACGCAATTTCAGCGCTTCGGCGGCGCTTGTACCCACCTTGGCCAGACCGATGGTTTCCCACGCGTGCCGCACGCCGGGGAAGAAATCCGCGCCCTCATCCCGGAGGATGCCTTCCGTGCTGCGAATCAACATTTCCTTTGTGCCTTGCGCGCCGGGAATCAAGCCCACGCCCACTTCCGGCAGGCCCATGTAGGTTTCCGCCGCAATGACGATGTGATCGCAGCCCAGGGAAAGCTCCGTGCCGCCGCCGAGGGTGTAACCGTGACACGCGGCGACGACCGGCTTCTCGAATTGGCGCAAGGTGCTCGTCGCTCTTTGGAAAGTGCGAATCAACAGATCAATCTCATCCCAATCCTGATTTTGAATCTGCGTGGCCAGCAACAGCAGATTCGCCCCGGCGGAAAAATGCTGGCCTTGATTCCCAATCACCAGCCCGGCGAAATTCTGCCGCACGACTTCCAGGGATTGTTTGAGCAAACCCAACTGATCGCCGCCGATGACGTTCATCTTTACGTGAAATTCCAGACACGCGACGCCGTCGCCCAAGTCCACCAGGCTCGCGCCCGGATTACCGCACACGACCTTGTTAGCTTGATGCAACCACGGCAAATGAATGGCTTTGGGAGATTCCACTTCCGCCGTGTAAGCGCACGAACCGAGATCAAAGAATGAACGTCGCCCGTGCGCCAGTTCGTAAAACGAGTTTTTGCCTGCCGCCAGTAAATCGCGTACCACCGACGGCACCGCGCGCCCTTCGGCCTCCAGACGGTCCGCCGTCGCGCGCACGCCCAGCGCGTCCCACGTCTCAAACGGCCCCAACTCCCAGTTGTAGCCCCACTTCATCGCGTTATCCACGGTGACCACGTCGTCGGCGATCTCGGTCAGCCGGTCAGCGGCGTAAGCCAGCACCGCGCTCAGATGTTTCCACGCGAACCCACCGGCCGGGTCCGTCGCGGCGCACAGGGCGCGAATGCGTTCCCGGCGGTCGCTGATTTTGGCGACCGCTTCGAGCGCGGCAAATCGCGGTTTCTGCTGGGGCCGGTACTCCATCGTTTGATAATCCAACGTCAGGATTTGCCGGCCCCGATCGGATTTCACGCGTTGATAAAATCCCTGCCCCTTCTTTTCGCCCCACCAACCGCGCCGCACCATGTCCTCGATGAATCCAATTTCGCGAAAGACGCTGTGCTGCGGATCGTGCGCCAGCAGGCCGCGCAGGTTGCGTCCCATTTGCGCGAGCAAATCCACGCCCACAATATCGCTCAAGCGGAACGTGGCGCTCTTCGGACGGCCAATCGCCGGACCGGTAATGGCGTCCACTTCGTCAATGGTCAAGCCTTGTTCGATCATCAGCAGGACGACGTGTTGGATGTCAAAGCAACCGATGCGATTGGCAATGAAACCGGGCGTATCCTTGGCCATGACCATTCCCTTGCCCAGCGTCGCCGCGCCGAAATTCGCGAACGCCTGGAGCAGGGCGCGATCCGTATCCGGCGTGGGAATCACTTCGAGCAACCGCATATAACGCGGTGGGTTGAAGAAATGCGTTCCGAAGAAACGCCGGCGATATTCCAGCGGCAGGTCCCGGGTCATGCCCGCGATGGATAACCCGGAAGTGTTTGTGGAAACCAATGCGTCGGGCCGCGCGTGCGCCGCGATCCGGGCGTGCATGGCCAGCTTCAACTCCATCCGTTCCAGAATCGCCTCAATGACCCAATCGGCGTCTCGAATCTCGGCCAGATTATCCTCGACGTTGCCGACGCGAATCAGGCTGGCGGTTTCGGGCGTGAACAGCGGCGCCGGCTTTAATTTTTGCATCCGCGCGAACAACGTCCGCGTGACCCGGTTGCGCACCGCCGATGATTGCAGCGTAAGTCCGCGCGCCTGTTCCTCCGGCAACAATTCCGTGGAAGCGACGTCCATCAGCAGTGACGGAATGCCCACGTTGGCGAGGTGCGCGGCGATTTGCGCGCCCATGTTTCCCGCGCCGATGATGGCGGCTTTGCGAATAGTCAGCATGGCTTCAATTCTGTTCCGACACTTTGCGACATCTCCTCAACCAAGCCCTTCCGTGCTCGGCGCCTGAGAGTTGACGGCGGGAGTGTGGCGGCAAGTCGGTTGGCAAGTCAAACAATCCAGTTTCAAATTCAGCTTCAAAATCTGATCCCAATCCATTGCGGGGCGAGACGACGCCTGGCCGCGTCACTGGTTGCGCAATTCGCGACGCAGATATTTGCCCACGCCGGACTTGGGCAAAGAATCCCGGAACGCGACAATTCGCGGAATTTTGTAGCTGGCGAGCCGACCGCGACAAAACGCGACGACCTCTTCGGCGGTGGCGTTCATCCCGTCTTTCAGCACGAGGAACGCTTTGACCGTTTCCCCTCGGTAACCGTCCGGCACGCCGATGACCACCGCCTCCCTCACTTTCGGAAACTCAAACAGGACCTCCTCGACTTCTCGGGGATAAATGTTGTAACCGCCGGCAATGATCATGTCCTTCTTTCGATCCACGATGTAGAAAAACCCTTCGGCATCCTTTTTGGCGACATCCCCGGTGTAAAGCCAGCCGTCGCGCAATACCGCCGCCGTTTCCTCGGGCTTGTTCCAATAACCCCGCATGACCTGCGGACCGCGAATGACAATTTCCCCGACCTCCCCGACCGGCATTTCGCGCGTGCCGGTTTCCAAATCCATGATCCGCGCTTCGGTATCAGCGATCGGCAGCCCGATGCTGCCCGCCTTGGGCACGCCTGCCAATGGATTGATGTGCGTGACCGGGGAGGTTTCCGTGAGACCATAGCCCTCCACCAATTTGCCGCCGGTCAGCGCTTCGAATTTTTGCTTCACCTCGACGGGTAACGGTCCGCCGCCACTCATGCAAACCCGGAGCGAATCAAAACCGTAACGCCGCACGTTGGGCGCGTTGTTGAAGGCGACGTACATGGTCGGCACGCCGTGATAAATGGTGGGACGATATTTGCGAATGAGGTTCAACGCGGCGCGCAGTTGGAAGCGCGGCAGCAGGATGGTGCAGCCCGCCATGTAAACCGAGGAGATCATCACGCACGTCATCGCGTAAATGTGAAACAGCGGCAGACCTGCCACGAAAATTTCTTTGCGTTCCGCTCCGCCCGTGAGCCAGTTCATGGCTTGAGCGGCATTGATGACGAGGTTGGCGTGGGTCAGCATCGCGCCTTTGGAAATTCCCGTCGTGCCGCCGGTGTATTGCAGGCACGCAATATCCGCTGGCTTCGGCCCGTCCGCCACCGGCCCGTCCGCCGGACGCAGCAGTTCCGTCCATTCATGCGTCTGCACCCCGGTGGAACGCAGCCGGTGCGACTTGCCTGCGCCCTGGCTGGATGCCGGCGTGGATGGCACATTCAGTTGAGCTTCGAGGCGCGCGAACTGCGCGGGAGCGTATTGACGCGGCCCCGTTAAAACCACGTGTTCCAAAGTCGGCAACTGCGGCGCAACTCTGCGAAAGATCGGGTTAAAGTGCCGGTCCGCTATCACCAATTTCACCCCGGCGTCGTGCCATTGGTGTTCCACTTCGCGGGCGGTGTACATCGCGCTGGTGGCCGTAACGATCGCTCCAACTCGTAACGCCGCGAAATAGGCGATCACAAACTGCGGACAATTGGGCATCATCAGCGCCACGCGATCGCCTTTGGTGACGCCCAGCGCGCGCAGACCGGCGGCGACCCGATGCACATGATTCGTCAACTGGTCGTAAGTGATCCGGCCTCCAAAGTAGATCAACGCGGGTTGGTCCGGCGCTTTGGTCCGGGCCCGCTCCAGCAATTCTGGCAGGGAGATTTTTGGGTCCATCATGTCTCTGGAATTGTGCCGCAATTTGACACCAGCACCACCGAACCGCAAGGAGTTTTGTGCCCGCCGCTCCGCTCACTTATTTGGCGGCGAGCAAGGCCGCGTAACTGCCCAATTCGCACAACCGTCCGGCAATGGTCCGCCTTAGCGCCACGGTGTTCAACGGAGTCCAACGCAACAGCCGCCGCACCATCCCCAACTGCGCCCGCAATTCGTCTCCCTGCGCAACGGCGGCCAGCGCCTGACGAGCGAGCAGTTCCATCCGCCCCGCCGAGTCGTTGACGAACGTCAACGTCAGGTCACTCCGGATATCCGCGACGCCGCGAGCGGAACGAACTTTGAGCGTGCGCAACAGGGCGCTTTCACCGAGATACACTTCAATGATCAAATCGCTCAACGCGGCGCCGACCTCCTGTTCCTCCGCCATCTTGTCGCCGAACTTCTGATACGCCACGCCCGCGATGAACAGCGCCAGTTTTTTGGCGTTTGCCAACAACCCGCGCGCGGCGAGCAGTGGATCGCCGCCCGAATTGTCCTCAAGCGGAGTTGGATTCAGCAGTTCCTGCGTGACCCGGGTGATGGCGGCGATGAGCGGCAACCGCCCGCGTTGTGCGCGGCGCAACAGCAAACCGGGAATGAACAGCCGGTTGATTTCATTCGTGCCTTCAAAGATGCGGTTGATGCGCGAATCCCGAACCGTGCGCGCCGGGGAAAACTCTTCCGTGAAACCGTAGCCGCCGTGGATTTGCAGCGATTCATCCGCGACGTCATCCAGAATTTCACTGCCCGCCACCTTGATGATGGAACATTCCAGCGCAAATTCCTCCAGACCGCGTGGAAACGGCGGCGTGGTGGAATCCACCGTTTCACCGGTGGCAAACACCGCGTCCATCAGCGCCGCCGTTCGATAGACGGTGCTTTCGCCGGCAAAAATTCGCACGGCCATTTCAGCGAGCTTATGCTGGATCAGACCAAACGAGGCGAGCGGCCGTCCGAATTGCTGACGTTCCAGCGCGTACTGCGTGGCGACCCGCAACGATTCCTTGGCTGCGCCGATCGCGCCCGCGCCCAGTTTGAAGCGTCCCGAATTGAGAATGTTGAACGCGATATAAGCGCCCTTGCCGACACCGCCGAGCAAATTTTCCACCGGCACTTTGGCATCCTCGAGAATCACGCGACGGGTCGAAGACGACTTGATGCCCAGCTTGTGTTCCTCTTTGCCGGTGGAAACGCCGGGAAAAGTTTTCTCCACCAGGAACGCCGTAACCTGCTGCCCATCCACCTTGGCAAAGACGGTGAACAAATCCGCCCAGGCCGCGTTCGAAATCCACATTTTCGTTCCGTTGAGAAGGTAGTGCCGGCCATCGGCGGAAAGCTCGGCTTTGGTGCGCAAACCCAGCGCATCCGATCCCGAGCCGGCTTCACTGAGCGCGTAAGCCCCCATCCATTCGCCCGTGGCGAGCTTTGCCAGATACTTTTTCTTTTGCGCCTCCGTGCCGAAATATTGCAGCGGTTGCGTGCCGATGCCGCTATGCGCACCGCACGTCACGCCAAAACCACCCAGCCGGGTCAACTGTTCCTCCACGCCCACAAGGGTCGTCCGGTCCAGTTCCAGACCGTCGTAATCCGCCGGGACGCCCATGCCCAGCAAACCCAGTTCGCCCGCTTTGTTGAAGAGTTTGCGCGACCAATCCGCGTCCTGATGTTCCAGCGCTTCGAGGTGGGGCAACACCTCCTTCTCCATGAATTTTTCGGCGGTCTGCGCCATGAGCCGCTGTTCCGCTGTCAACTCCTCGGGCGTAAACACCAGGTTGGGATCGGTTTCCGCGAGGAGAAAATGTCCTCCCACCAAGTGGGCGGGTCGTGATTTTAATTCTGGCATCGCGAAATTCTTTTCCGTTACGACCGCGTTTGGCAATCACAATTCCACGCTGCCGCCGCGGCCCAACCCAAACCGATCGAACCGACGCTTGATTGTCGGCGCGCATTTTGAAAGCATGTTCCTCTTTATGGGACACGTAAAATTACACATTCCCGGACCAGTCGAAGTCAGTGAGAAAACTTTCCGCGCTTTTTGCCAGCCGATGATCGGGCATCGCAGCCAGAGCTACAAAGACCTCGTGGCCAAAATCCAGCCGCAACTGCAACAACTCCTTTACACCCAACAACTCGTGTATCTGGCCACTTCCTCCGCGTGGGGCGTGATGGAAGGCGCCATCCGGAATCTCGTGACCAAGAAAGTTTTGAACTGCATGTGCGGCGCGTTTTCGGACAAGTGGTTCAACGTCGCGCAGCGTTGCGGCAAGAACGCCGAAGCGCTGCAGGTGGACTGGGGTTCGCCCATCCGCGCCGAAGCCGTGGACCAAAAGCTGGCCACCGGCCAATTCGACGCGTTGACGCTGATCCACAATGAAACCTCGACCGGCGTCATGAGTCCACTCGCCGAAATCGCGGCATTGAAGCAAAAGTACCCCGACGTCATGTTCATCGTGGATGCGGTCAGCTCCATGACGGCGGTGCCGATCAAATTCGACGAACTGGGCATTGATGTGTTGTTGGCGGGCACGCAAAAGGCCTTTGCGTTGCCGCCCGGTTTTGCGGTGTTCACCTGTTCACCGGCCGCGCTGGCGAAGGCGGCGACCCTCAAAGATCGCGGCTATTATTTCGACTTCCTGGAATTCCAGAAAAACGCGGAACAAAACATGACGCCCAGCACGCCGAGCATTTCGCACACGTACGCGCTCAGCTCGAAGTTGGATGAATTCTTTGCGGAAGGCTTGGAGCAACGCTTTGCGCGGCATCGGCGGACCAATCAAATGACCCGGGACTGGGCGGCGAAACATGGTTTCACGCTGTTCCCGGAAACGGGATCCGAATCCCTGACGTTGTGCTGCGTCAACAATGGCGCGAAAGCCGGAGGTCGGGTGGTGGAAGTGCCCAAACTTCAGCAGCTCACCAAGGAACAGGGCTTCTTGATTGACGGCGGCTACGGCAAAATCAAAGGCAAGACCTTCCGCATTTCCAACATGGGCGACGAAACCGAAGCCACCATGAACCAATTGCTCACCGCGCTCGACAAGGCCATGAGCCAGTTGTAATCCGCCGAAACACTACACTTCGCCGAAGCGTCCAAACGGGAAGCGTTCGCACAGCTGCGTCTCCGCTTGCGTAGGCGTCAAACACGCCACGCATGGTTTCCGCCTCTCATCCGGAATGTCACCATCAGCATCAGCCTCAACACGGCGGCGGCGCCCACCAAGTTGAGTTCTCCTGCTTGTACCCCCGCCATAATGACGGCACGACGCCGTTCTTTCCCACTCATGGTTAATGTTCCCATCGTGGCGGCAGTGGCTACCGCAACTGCCGCCCCAAGGGGACATTTTTAGCGAGTCCAATAGGGGACATTCTCAAAGAGTCGGGACAGAGGTGTCAAAAGAGGTTGCGCGTCTGAACCGATTGAATTAGGTTCGCGCCCAGCAACAATCGGTCAGTTCATTGGAATTTTTTGAGCAATAGCCCTGTTTCCACGCATCATGAAACGAATTCTTGTCTGGTCCATATTTTTAGTTGTTTTGATGGTTTTGATTGTGGCTACCAGGAGGCGACAATCCGCACGCCCTTTTTCGCCATCATCTCTTACTCCTGCCGTCACGCAATCGTCGTCGGCAACCACAAGCGATTTCTCTCAGGAGCGCACGCCTCCAACCAGTTTGGATCCCAAGCAAACCGTCTTCGCGCAACTCCCCACCCCACCCGAGGCCGCTGACATCCGCTGGCGGCAAGCCTCCACCGTGCCGGAGATGGCCGCCTTCCAACACTGGGCTGCGGATTATGCCGGGTCTCCGTCCTCTCAAAAAATTCCGGAGGGCCTCGCTCTGGCCAAGGCCCGCCGCGCCGTGATGCACGATCTCATCCGGCGTGACCCCGAGACCGCCCTCGCCAACGCTACGCCCGAGTTCGTCCGCCGCGCCCTGCCCCCCGAAATCCGCGACCAACTGGAGGAAAAGGTGGACGCCCGCGCCAACATGATGACCTACGGCACCACGGGCAGCTCGGAGGCCCCCGCCGTCATCCGCCGCGCCGAACTCGCCGACGGTCGCCAGTTCAACGCATTCGTCTATGGACACCGGGAATTCATCGCCACCGTGGAAGACCTTCCCGTTCACGGGGTGGCACTGGACGGCGATCTCGCCGTGAGCGAATGGCCCGGGCGAGTGGCGGAAGCCTTGGAGGCCGATGAAGCCAAGGCGCAACTCAGCGCCGATCCGATCTGCTCGGAGTCCGGTCTGGAAACTTCCGCGAACAACACGGAGATCGCCCTGTTCACCGCCGACCGAATCGATTTTTTCTGCGGTCCGGCCCACGCGTTGGGTACGCTCAAACAGTCGGCAACCAAAGAATGGTTCCCCAACATTGATCCGAACACTCCGCCCTTGGCCGCGTCCGACGGCAACGGACTAGCGCCGCCCTTGATTTACACCCGAAGCGATCCTGCCTGGACCATGGGGACCAAACGCCTCCTCGTCGCTCGGGTTCAGTTCAAGTCCGAAAACTCGCCGCCCGATCCCCCCTACGTCAACAGCACCTATCTCAGTGTGGCGGAATGCACGCAGATCGTGGAAAAAGTCAGTGACGCCTGGGACCGGTATTCATACGGCCGCCTTCAGGTGCAGCCGGTGCAGTCCGGCGGCTCCAGGATCACGCCTGTCGTTTCCATGGCGAGAACGGCGTCCGGCTACTGCGAAAACGATATGGATCTCATCCGCATGGAGGTGGAATACAAATTGCTGTCTCAGCACCAGATCGACGCCAGAGGATACGATCATCTAATCATCATTTTAGGCAAGGTCCCGATTCTGAGGGATGACGGCCACATTCCGGAGGCAATAGTCGGCTGGGGAGGGCTTGCGAACATCGGAGGCCGTTACTCCTGGATCCGCGTCAACGGTGAGAACAGGACAAGCATCCAAAAGGTTCGCGACAACGCGACAGTCATCGTTCACGAACTGGGGCATAATCTCGGTTTGCGCCACTCCAGCAATTGGTACACGTTCCGAATTGGTTATGAGAATGAACCGCTCTATGCGGAATATGGCGATATTTACGATGTCATGGGCCACGGAGGGCTCAAACACGACTACAATATTCGCCATAAACTCTGGCTGGGGTGGATGGACGCCGCTCGGGTTCCTTTCGCAATGGGCGACGGCGTGCATGTGATCCGCGCCCACGACCTCGGTTATACCGGCGGCCTTCGCGGACTCCAGGTGGTCCCGGAATCCTTTTACAATCCCTTTGACGGCAAGGAGCCGCTCTATCTCGAGTTCCGTGCCTGGGAGGCCGGCACGGGACGCGATCCCGATTACAACTTTGGTTTCCAGCCCGTTGCCTGCGGCTTGCAGATCCGTCGCGGCCACGTCCAAGTCCCGAGAACCTGGCTTTTGGACGCTACCCCGGAAACCGCCAACGGCGGGAATGGGGATGAGTTCAATCCGGGCAACGCGGATTCCCCCCTGCCCCCGGGGCGCACCTTTTCTTATCACCGTGGCAACAAGACCCTGTTCATCACCAATCTCGGGGCGGATCCGTCCGCCGGGGAAGTGACGGTGGATATCCGGCACGGCCCCTTCCCCGGCAATCATAGCCCGACCGGAACAATCACGGCCACGCCGTCCAAGCCGAACAAAAACCAAACCATCCACCTCCGGGCGCATGCGTCGGACATTGATGGAGACGACCTCGCCTATTATTGGCAGATCAAGGCGGACGAAGGCAATCCCGGTTTCCCACGGGAGATGAGCTATCCCAACTCGGACACGCTCACTGTCATGCTTCCGCACATCGGATCATGGACGGTCACCTGCCGGGTCTCTGACAGGCACGGCGGCGAAAATCTGTTCACCCTTCCCCTTGTGACCGCGCCCAACAACCCGCCGCAAATTGCCGCGATCAGTGACAAGAGCACCGACGAGGACACTCCGGTCACCATTTCCTTCACCATCAGTGATCCGGACGATTTTCCCGAATCGCTGACTGTCAGCGGCTCGGTCACGGATACGAAACTGTTTCCCAGCGGCTCTGTTGTGTTCTCAGGAACCGGCGCCAACCGTGCGCTTACGCTCACTCCCGCCGCCAACCGCTGGGGCACGTCCGAGGTGGCCATCACCGTCAGTGACGGCACCGCCGAAACCGTGGCAGTTTTTATGGTCACCGTGAATCCCGTCACACCCGGAATCAGTCTCATCAGCCCCTCCGCCACCTGGCGCTACCGTGACGCAGCGGGAGCTCCCGATCCGGACTGGCTGCAGAAGAATTACCGCGACGAGCGCGACTGGCCCACCGGCGGCCCCCGCTTTGTCTTCCCGGCGCCGGTTCTTCTCCAGCCTGGGATGACTGTTCTCAGCCCGCTCTCCGACCGTATCACCTGCTATTTCCGCAAGACTTTCAACATGCCGGGCTCTGTGGAGGGGACGCCCACCCTGCGCTTCATGTGCGACGACGGACTGGTCGTGTATCTCAACGGTGCGGAAGTCTGGCGGCACAACATGCCTAACGGTCCGGTTGCCTTCGACACGCGGGCAAGCTCTCCAGTGGAAGGCAAGGGGAGCACGCAGTGGAACACCGTCGTGCTTGATCCCCAGCTCTTCCAAATGGGTTTGAACACGCTGGCTGTCGAAGTCCACGATGTGGGTCCGACTAAGAACGGTGATGTGGACGTGAATTTCGCGATGAACCTCGCTCTGCTGGAGTCGCCGATTGTCAGCAACTGGCTCGAGCATGTTTATGCAAACGAGGACGAGCCGGTGGCATTCACATTCAATGCCCGCGATTCCGAGGACGTGAAGGGCGAGCTTTCCATCCAGGCCGAGTCCTCCAATCCGTCCCTGCTCTCTCCGGTGAACGTGAGCATATCACAGTCGGACTGGGGCATTTGGAAATTTCGCGCCACCCCGCGGCGGGACGCCTTTGGCGACACGGACGTCACGCTCAAGATCAGCGACGGCAGCAGCGAAACCTGGAAGACGGTCCGCATCACCTGGCTGCCGGTGAATGACGCGCCGGTCATCTTCCCGATTCCGAACATGGCCGTGTCACTTGGGGAAACCGTGCCGCTGATCAGCGTCCGCGTGGATGACGTCGACAATCCGCCTGGCTCTCTTGTAATCACCGCGTCATCCGACAACCCCGCGCTGCTGCCGCCCCAAGGCGTGGAAGTCCTCCCCGGCCCGGAGCCCAAGCTCCGCTGGCTCCGCCTCACACCGGCACCGGAAGCCAAGGGTGATGCCACGATCACCGTCGCCACCACTGACGGCGCACTTAACGCCTCGACCTCCTTCATCTTCCGGGTCAGCGCCCCCTTGGATCCCGCGGACACGGAGATATCCCTCCTGCCCGCCGGAAGCATTTGGCGCTACTGGCCGAACGCGCTGCCGTTGGAAAAGGGCGTGCCGGTTGACTTCACCGCTCCGCGGCTCGACGACCGCGCCTGGCCCTCGGGGCGTGCCAAGCTCGGCTACGGCAACGACGGCGAGGTGACCGCGGTTCCCGTTACCCCGTGGCGGATCACCACCTACTTCCGCAACGTCTTCACCGTCGGCGATCCTTCCGCGCTCGGGCAGTTGAACTTGCGCATGATCTGCGACGACGGCGCCGTGGTGTATCTCAACGGCCAGGAAGTCTGGCAAGCCAACATGCCGAACGGGGTTACGGTCACGCCCAACACCCCGGCCTTGACTGACGTCTCCGGCAACAAGGAGAACGCTTGGCAGCTCAAATCCGTTGCACCAACCGATCTTGTGGCGGGGCCCAATGTGATCGCTGTGGAGGTCCACCAAAGCGTCATGCCCGCGCCCTTGCAGGACAACGACATGGGCTTTGATTTGCAAATCACCGCCGACCCCGTGCCCTCGGATTCCATCCACACCTTGATCCCGCCCGGATCGGGCTGGAACTATTGGGACCGCGATGTTTATCCGGACGTCAACTGGCACACGCCCGTGTTTGTGGATTCGGACTGGTCGCAGGGCCTTGCCCGCCTCGGTTACGGCATTCTGGGCGCCACCACCACTGTCAATGCGGACAACAGCGACGGCACCGGCCGCAATCCCAGCGTCCTCTTTCGTAAAATCTTCATGGCCGGAGACCCCTCGGTCTACAGTGTGCTACACCTCCTCACCATGCACGACGACGGCATTCGGGTGTTTATCAATGGCATCCAGGTTCTGTCGGACAATGTCCGCTCGCAAGGCGGTGTAGGGGACTACGCCTGGACGGAAGTTCTCGCCCCGCTGCAAGCTACCTGGCGGCATTATCTCATCAGCCCGAAATCGCTGGTCGCCGGATGGAATCTGATCGCCGTCTCCGTCCATCAGGCATCACCCTCCGGGACCGATCTCGGTTTTGACCTGCAACTCACCGGGGATGTCAGCGGCGTGCCCATTCTCCATATCACTCAAGGGAACAATGGCATGGAGCTTTCATGGCCGGATGCCTTTGCTGATTGGCGACTACAGCGCAGTTCCGATTTGCAATCGTGGTCCCCGGTTGTCACGCCGCCTACAAGCATGGGTGGACAACTCATTATTCTGGAGCCGACACCGCTTTCCACCCAAATGTTTTATCGTTTGGAAAGACCGTGAGAAAACCCACCGTGCGCGTCACACTCAGCGACCGAACGGAGGGGGCAATGGAACTAATAAAACGAATCAGAGCCCAAGGCTTTCTGATTGACGGCGGATACGGCAAAATCAAAGGCAAGACCTTCCGCATCTCCAACATGGGCGACGAAACCGAAGCCACCATGAACCACCTGCTCACCGCGCTCGACAAGGCCATGGGCCAGTTGTAATCCGCCGAAACACTATACCCCGTCAGCGTGGGACCATGCCTACCTCCGATCCCTCCTCGGCTTTTGATGCGTAAGCTCTGCAGAAAAACGAGCTTGCGGACGGGGACGCTCAAACTAAGCTGCTTATGGAGAGTGGCGTGAAGTTCATTGATATAACCATTCCGCAAATCAACTGTCGCCGCTTGCAGCTACGAGGCTTTACCTTGATCGAGCTGCTGGTAGTCATCGCCATTATCGCCATTCTGGCGGCAATGCTGCTCCCCGCCCTGAGCCGTGCAAAAAGCGCCGCCAAGGGTATCTCGAGCCTCAACAACCTGCGGCAAATCGGCATCGCTAATCAGATGTACCTCGACGACAACCGAGGGTATTTTACTCAGCACGAAGGCTATTACTACCAAGGGGCAATCATCGACCGTCAGGAGGGAAAGAACTTGGGTTTGGATAAAACGGCCAAAACCCACTGGCCCGACCAAATGGTCCGCTACGCGCCCCAGCCCAAGATGTTCCTGAGTCCATTTCTGACTACCGAGCAAATTGCCAGTGAGGATTTTTCCCGGCCGTTCGGCATTGACGGGTATCGGCAGTACATTTACGGCGGTTATGGTTACAACCTGCACTACCTGGGGTATGCCACCGGCGAGCATGGGAAGCCCGGATATAACGCCCGGCTAAACGCCGACATCCGCCAGACGACCAGTACGGTGCTCGTGGGGGATACCGCCGGCGCGAAATCGCACGGTGGCACTTTCACCGGCAAGCCCGAGGCGCCTTACGCGCTCGATCCGCCATTGCCTTCCCTGAATCTGGGCGCGAAACTTACCGGATATTACGAAGGGGCCGACGGCATGATTGAAACGCCCAGCCCTGGTCCGTACGATTGGAAGGTGCGCGCCTATCCCGCTCCCCGCAACAACGGCAGGCCCGAGTTCGTCTTTGTGGATTGCCACGCCGAGGCCGTGGATATCAAGAAAATTGACGACTATAACGGCGATGGCGTAAGAGACAACGGCAACTGGAACGGTCTGGGCGATCCATTTAACCGCTGACCTGCAAGGAAGCACAAACCTGCCGCCGGTGACGTGAACCAAGATTGTCTTTGTCGCTGACCGTTTGGGCGGGTTGACGTTTGGTCAGACCTTCAAATGTTCGTCTGCCCGGATCGCGCCGGCGGACCGAATGGTGAGTGTAACGAAACTACGGTAACGAACCAAAGCCCAGGGCTTTCTACCGGCAGAATCAGGTTGACGGATGAACTGCTTTCGCGCAAAGCTCAGCCCCATCAGTTGCACTTAATCCATCATTGAACCAAACAGAAAGCGAAAATACTTATGGAAGATCATGATATCGGAAAATTGATTGGCGTGGCCGTGGGCGGAATGATCGGGTTAATCATCTTCCTGATTCCGCTGATCTTTTACCTGCTGACCTTGCAGAAAACGCTAAATCGCTGTTCGCCCGAATCGCGCGCGATGCAACCGGGCTTGGTCTGGCTCTTGTTAATTCCACTGTTCGGCCTGGTCTGGCATTTCTTTATCGTGCTCAACATGACGAAGACCTTGGAAACCGAATTCCGCAAACGCGGGCTGCACATTGAAGCGGCTCCGGGGAAAACGCTCGGCCTGGTAATGTGCATTCTGGCTTGTTGCAGCATTATTCCCTTGCTGGGATTCCTCTGTTCCCTCGGGGCGCTGGTCTGCTGGATTTTGTATTGGGTCAAAATCGCAGGCTATTCGAAACAACTCCCCAGCTCCAGCGCGCCGCCGTTGGCAGGCTGATTTTGTAAAAGCTTGGCGTGGTGCGATGAGCATGGACGGTAATGCCCACCGATTGGTGCGGCTGGCGAATGGCGATTATACCCTACACGCGACGGCCTACGCCGAGAAAATGCACCCCGGACTGGGGCCGGAAGCTGAGGCCGATTTACTGTATGTGCAGCAACTGGGACTTCCCCAGCGCGCCGCCGCCAGCGAGGAGGAATTCGTGCTCTGGGACGTTGGGCTGGGCGCCGCTGCCAATGCCCTCGCCGGATTACGCGCAACGCGGTCATGCTCCCGCCCGTTGCGTCTGATCAGTTTTGACGACACCCTCGAACCGCTGCGGTTCGCGTTGCAACATCCGGAAGCGCTGGGTTATTTGCGGGACTACGAAGCTCCATTGGCGAGGCTGATCGAAAACCGCCAACTCCGGTTCACCGATGGTCAACATGAAGTAGCGTGGCAATTGCAAATGGGCGACTTCCCTTCCCTGCTCGCCTCCCGGACGGCTCCCGCTCTCCCCTCACCGCACGCCATCATGTTCGATGCCTTTTCACCCGCGCACAATCCAGCGATGTGGACCCTGCCCCTGTTCACGAATTTATTCCAAGCGCTCGATCCGGAGCGGCCCTGCAATCTGACGACGTACTCCCGCAGCACCATGGTTCGCGTCACGCTGTTGCTGGCCGGATTTTTTGTGGGACGCGGCGGCGCGACGGGAATGAAGGAGGAAACAACGGTAGCGGCCAACACACTGGAATTGATTGACGCACCATTGGATCACCGCTGGTTGGAACGCGCGCGCCGTTCGGACTGTGCCGAACCATTATACGAGTCCGCCTATTCGCGGACGGCGCTCTCGACTGAATCTTGGGAAAAACTTCAATTGCATCGCCAGTTCAATCCGTGAACAACCAAACCGAGCCGGTGACGGAGTGGCTGGAAGTAATTTTCCCGCCTGACATTCTGCGGCCTTCAATACCGATAGGGTCGGCTTAACGAAAACACATTCGGCAGGTGCCGCACCTCGCGGACTTCGCCGTCGGTCAACAACACTTCCACGATGTCGAAACGGATTTTGACCTCGGGCTGCTTCAGCAGTCGCAGATAGTCCAGCGCGGTTTGAGAAAGCCGGCGGCGCTTGCCCGCGTCCACCGCGGCCGCCGGTCGAGTCCACTCTTCGGAAGAACGGGTTTTTACCTCAATAAACACGAGGCAATCACGGTCGCGAAAAATCAGATCAATTTCCCCACGGTCCGAGCGGAAGTTGGCGGTGAGATATTTCAGGCCGAGCTTTTGCAGTTGTCGCTTCGCCGCCCGCTCGCCCAATTGACCGCGACGCAAGTGTTCGGGTGTCGCTTTGTCACCCGCACCCAACCAAGCCTGAATGCGTCGCAACCAGTTCATACATCAAGCGCCTGCGAACCCGCGATTACCGATCATCCATGACACCCGTAAAGCCGTGGTATGTTCAATGAATCACCGGCGGTTTGCGAATGGCTTTCTCCCGCTGACGGGCGGCACGGAGAATAGACAGGCTGGTCAGCAAAGCCCAAATCCAGCTAAACGCAAAAACGCCAATGCCGAACAGTGTGCCGCGCATGCCTTGCCACAGACTTTCCAGAAAATCCAGTGGGTCGCCCGAGGGGTGCATCAGTTCCGACCAATGCCGCACCCCCCAGGCGAGAAAACGGCTGCCGAACCACAGAGTCAAAACGAAGCCGATTCCCGCCAGCAAACTTTGCGCGTAACCAATCCTGCGTCCGGCCAGCAACGAGCCGCTGCCGGGAAACGCGCAATTACCGGTGCAGCAAGCCCAGGCATCGGCTGCCGTGAGGTTTCGGCCATCGCCCAGGCGTAGGTTAAATTTCATGATTCCAACCTCAAGGCCGCAACCAGTCGCAGCCCGGCAGATTCCGCGCGATGGCGAAGCCGATCACCAAGCCACAAAGCGCCCACGGCCAGAGGTGGTGCGCAAAGAACCGGGGAAGACGAATCCCCAGCAGTGACTGGAGCAGAGAACCGCATCCGACCCACGCGCCCAGCGGCAACAGGCATACGAACAGCGCATTGCTCTGCAACGCCAGGTTCAAGTGACCGTGCAACAACTGGTGCAATGCGCGCTGGCCTCCGCAGCCCGGGCAGTCCAACCCGCTGAGGGTGTGGAAAAGACAGCGCGGGAAAAATGAATGTTCACTCGGATCAAAGCGGGCGAAGAGATATAAAACCACCAGCGCCGCGCCAGCCACCAAACCAAAGCCGAGCAACTTCCAGCCCGGTTGACGTAGTGGAGTGGCGAAGGCCGTTGAGTGAGACATTCGCATTGATTCAATTCCCGCTGGCCGCCCGCATCGCCATAAACTGAACCACACCGCCAATGACATTGGTCAGAATGCCGACGATGAATCCGATCCAACACCACATCCGGGCTTTGTTCGAAGCGTCTTGCGCGCCAGCGAAATCGCCCACGTTCAGTTTCGTCCGCACCTGCGCCGCGTAAACGATGGCCACAACCCCGAAGGGAATACAGCAACACAGCGTGATCACGATGGATTGCCAAAGGTAATTGGGCACATTCTGGGCAACCGTCTGGGTCGGCGTGGTGGGCAATGGCGGAAGTCCGGCGCCGGACAACTCTGAAAGTTCAGCAACGGTCTTCCATTCCGTCTCGTCTTCGCGGCGGACTTTGGATTGGTGATTCGCCCGGCCTTCGGCGATCCATTGTTGCAGTTGCGCCAGCGAAACCGGCCCGTATTCCTTGCCATCGGCACCAATGATTTTATACATGATTTTTTGTGTTGCGTGTTTCGGCGTCAGAACCATTCCTTCCGACTCTCGACGTAGGTTCGGACAAATTCCTCATCCGATTTGGTGAGATAGATAATGCCTTCGATCAACCCGATCAATCCAATTGCGGGCGCGGCAAAGCCACAGGTTAAAACCGACGCCAGCAGCATGATCAATCCCGCGCCAGTGTAACCGAGGATGAATTTGTGAATGCCCAACGCGCCGATCAGGATGCCGCAAATTCCGGCGGGAATTTTGGTGCTGGCGCGCTCATTATACACCGGTGGGGGCAGCGGGGGCGTATCGAAGCCCAGGTTCAATTCGGCATACGTCACGAAAGGCCGCCAGTCGCCACCGGCCTCGGGCCGCACCAGCGTCCGCAAATTGATGCGCCCCTGGCGCTGCCATTCGCGCAATTGCTCCCGGGTCGCTGGCCCGTATTCTTTTCCGTCGGCTCCGATGATTTTATACATGGCAAACTGGAAGTTAAATCGTCGTCGTGGCCTTCATCCGTAATCGTTGAAGCGCTTTTAAGCAAGCGCGGAAAATAGTTTATTGACTCCGCAGTTGTTCCAGCTTCGCCCAGGCGCGACCGTCATGGATGAGGGCTTCGGTCAGCTCCCAACCGTCGCTGATCGAACGCGCGCGCCCCGCCACGAACAACGCCGCGCCAGCGTTCAGTTTCACCGCGTCGGCGCGCGGGCCACGGTCCTGACCGCGCAGAATCTGGCGAATGATCTCCGCGTTCGCGTCCCGATCGCCACCGCTCAAGTCCGTGAACGCGACGGGTTGCAGCGGGAATTGCGCCGGGTCCAGTTGCGACGTGGTGAAGGCGCGTTCCTGGTAAAATTCCGCCACCGTGCTCAACCCCAACGTGGAAATTTCATCCAAACTTCGCACGCCAAATTCGGGGTCGTCCGTTGGTGCGGTTGGATCGGGCACGGCTCCCGAAACCACCATTGCCCGACGCAATCCCAGTAATTGCAACGCGCGGGCCAGCGGCGCGCAAAGTTCCGGTTTGGGCACGCCGAGCAGTTGCGCCGTGGGCCGCGCGGGATTCAACAGCGGTCCGAGAAAGTTGAAGATCGTGCGTTGTCCCTGGGCCGCGCACAGCTTGCGGATGGGGATGATGTGTTTGAAGTCCGGGTGATAATGGGGCGCGAAGAGAAATGCGAACCCGTGATCGCGCAACGCCGCCGCCGCTTCCGTGGGAGACAAATCAATGCGGATGCCGAGTGACTCGAGCACGTCGGCGCTGCCGGTTTTCGAAGTGACCGCGCGATTGCCATGTTTGGCGACCGTTACTCCCGCCGCCGCGCACACAATGGCCACCGTGGTGGAAATGTTGAACGTGCCCAGGTGGTCGCCACCCGTGCCGCACACATCGAGAATTTCCCGGGCGCGGGTTTCGGCATCCAGCGGCACGGGCACGGAGCGATTCAACAGTTCCGTGGCAAACGCGGCGATCTCCGCCAGTGTTTCCCCTTTGCGCGCCAGAGCGGTCAGGAATTCCGCCTTGGTCGCCACCGCCACCGTTTCGGTCATCAGTTCCGTCAAGGCCCCGGCGATCTGCGCAGCCTCCAAGTCTTCCGCGCGATTCAATTGTTGCGTCAGTTGGTCGAGCACGCCGCCAGCATAAACAGGCGGCGCGATGAACAAAGCGGAAAGTGTTCATTCGCGTCCGTTGCCGTCACGAGCGGAACGGGCCTTTCATGTTTTTAGAAGTTATTTTGACGATTCATACTTTTTCTGCGTCTAATGCGCATCTGGAATTATGGGTAAGCGTAAAAACTCGGGTCTTTTCAAGTGGGTGGTCATCCTCGCGCTACTGGTCGGTGGCGGGGTGGCCGTGAAGTGGTTACTCAAGGAGAAGGGCACGACGAAACCGGAATTTTCGGTCGTCAAGGCGGCGCGCACCAACATCATCCAAACCGTCACCGCGACGGGGGCGTTGCAGCCGGTGGTCAACGTCGAGGTGGGCAGCCAGATTTCCGGAATCATTCAAACGCTCTATGTGGATTTCAATTCCGAGGTGAAATCCAACCAGGTCATCGCGCAACTGGACCCATCCACTTACCAGGCTAACGTGAGTTCGGCGGAAGGCGATCTGGCCAACACGGAAGCCTCGTTGGAACTGGCGCAGGTGAACGCGAAGCGCGCCCGCGATTTGTTCCAGGACAAGTTAATCTCCTCGTCCGACTTCGATCAAAGCGTCGCCACGCTGCATCAAGCTGAGGCACAGGTCAAAATCAAGCGTGCGGCATTGGAGCGGGCCAAGGTGGATTTGGGTCGTTGCACCATTTACGCGCCCGTGGACGGAATTGTGATTGATCGCAAGGTGGATGTGGGGCAAACGGTGGCGGCAAGTCTGAGCGCGCCCGTGCTGTTCCAAATTGCGAATGACCTGACCAAAATGCAGATCAACGCGTCGGTGGCCGAAGCCGACGTTGGCGCCGTGCAATCCGGTCAGGACGTGGAATTCAGCGTGGATGCGTTTCCGTATCGAAAATTCCGCGGCACGGTGACGCAGGTGCGCAACTCCCCCATCACGGTTCAAAATGTGGTGACTTACGACACCATCATCGCCGTCAACAATGACGATCTAAAACTGAAACCGGGCATGACCGCGAACGTTGACATCATCGTCGCGCAACGCAAACAAGTCCTTGCCGTTCCCAACGCCGCGTTGCGGTTTCGTCCTCCGGAAAATCTCGCGTTGAACGCGGGCGGCAATGCGGGTAATGCGGCGGCCCAGCGCCCGGCGGCGGGCCGTTCGGGCGGGCGCACTGGCGGCGCGGAAGGACGCGGCGGCGCCGCCGGCACCGACCCCCGCGCCAACTCTGCACACGATGAAGCCACCCGTCCGCCTCGCACGATGTACACGCTGACAGTCAGCCCGGACAAAGCCACCGAGGCCGACCTCAAGCGGGTCTCGGTCCGGCTGGGCATCAGCGATGGATTCTGGACGGAAGTGACGGAGGGATTATCCGATGGCGAATTGCTCGTCTCCAGCATGACGACCGGCACAACTTCCGCCAATCCGGTGAACAATCCTTTCAGCGGTCGCGGTTTCCCGCGCCGGTAACGCCATGGCTCCCGTCATTCAATTGGAGGACGTTCAAAAGACTTATCAGTCGGGCGAAGTGGAAGTGCGCGCCGTGCGCGGCGTCAACTTGTCCGTCTATCCCGGCGAATTCGTGGCCATCATGGGCGCGAGCGGCTCCGGCAAATCCACGCTGATGAATCTGCTCGGCTGTCTGGATCGCCCGACGGCGGGGCGTTACAGATTGGATGGTGTGGATGTCTCGCATCTGGATCGCGATGAATTGGCGGACATTCGCAATCAAAAACTCGGCTTCGTGTTTCAGGGTTTCAATCTGTTGGCGCGTACGGCGGCCGTGGAAAACGTGGAGCTGCCCATGTTATATCAGCACGGCAGGATTTCCAATCGCGAGCGGCGCGAACGCGCCATGCACGCGCTGGGAATCGTTGGCCTGGCGGAACGGGCGGACCATCATCCGAGCCAGTTGTCCGGTGGCCAGCAACAGCGGGTCGCCATCGCGCGATCCCTCATCAATCGCCCGGCTTTGTTGCTGGCGGATGAGCCAACCGGAAATCTCGACACGCAAACCAGCATCGAGATCATGGGCATCTTTCAGAACTTGAACGCGCAAGGCATCACCATTTTGATGGTGACCCACGAACTGGATATCGCGCAATACACCAAACGCACGGTGGTGCTGCGCGACGGGCTGATCGTGAGCGATACTCCGGTGACCAACCGGTTGATCGCCACCGAAGAATTGGCCCGGCTAAAAACAGAACAACAAGCCGTGCAGTTGGATTAATCCCCGAACGCTTCCATGAAACGCCACCGCCACCAGTCACCTCCGAACCCCGGTCCGCAGCCATGACGCGCATCCTGGCCACTTTCCGGCTCGCCTTGCGCGCGCTGCGCCGCAACAAACTGCGCACGGTGTTGACCATGCTCGGCATCATCATCGGGGTGGGTTCAGTCATTGCCGCCGTCAGCATCACCACCGGCGCGACCAAACAAGTGGAAGACCGCGTGGCCAGCCTCGGCCAGAATGTGGTGACGGTCTTTTCGGGAAATTTCACGACCGGCGGCGTACGCGGCGGTTGGGGTGGCGCGCCGACCTTGACCGTGGAAGACGCCGAGACGATTCGCAACCACATCGCCAACGTGGCGGGCGTCAGTCCCGAAGTGCGCGACCGCAGTCAGGTGCTGGCCAACGGACAGAATTGGAATACGCAAGTCCTGGGTGAAGGGCCGGATTATCCGCAGATTCGCAGTTGGAAAATCCAGGATGGCGCCATGTTCACGGATCAGGACGTGCGCGCGCTTGGCAAGGTGGCGGTGATCGGCAAAACCATCGTGGACCAACTGTTTCCCGGCGAAAATCCGGTAGGCGAAACCATTCGCATCCGCGACATCCCCTTCAAAATCGTCGGCGTGCTGGAAGCCAAAGGATTTAATTTGTTCGGCCAGGACCAGGACGACGTCGTGATTGTTCCGTACAGCAGTCACATGCGCCGCATTTCCAAACGGACGTTTGTCAATTCCATCCTGGTGCAAGCCGCGACGACCGCCAGTATCACGCGGGTGCAGGACGACATCACCAACCTGCTGGCCGAGCGGCGCAAAAATCGCGAGCCTGATTTCACCGTGCGCACGCAGTTGGAACTGGCGGAAATGGCCACGTCCACGTCCAAGACCATGTCCGTGCTTCTCGGGGCGATTGCCAGCGTGTCGCTGATCGTGGGCGGGATCGGCATCATGAACATCATGCTGGTCAGCGTCACCGAACGAACGCGCGAAATCGGCATCCGCATGGCGGTGGGCGCGCACGGACGCGATATCCTCACGCAATTTTTGACGGAAGCCATCGTGCTCAGTTCCGTGGGCGGATTGCTTGGAATTTCGCTGGGGCTGGGAGCGCCGCAGTTGGTGCGCTTCCTGGCCGAGTTGTTCGCGCAATTAAAAATTTCCAGCGAAGCCTTGGCCACCGTTTCCAGTTGGCCAACCTACACGCCCATCGCCACCGTGGTCATTGCGTTCATCTCGAGTGCGGTGGTCGGCGTGGTCAGCGGCTTCTATCCAGCCTGGAAAGCGGCGAAACTTGATCCCATTGAGGCACTGCGGTACGAATGAGGACAGAGCTGCTTCCGACTCACACCCTGGCCTTGTTCGACGCGGCGGTTCAGCGCGCCGCCGAATTGCTTCGTGGCGGCGCCGTGGTGGCGCTGCCCACGGAAACGGTGTACGGCCTGGCTGCCAACGCCTTCGATGCCACGGCGGTGAAAAAAATCTATCAGTTGAAAAATCGTCCGCCGCGCAACCCAATCATCGTGCATGTCGCCAGCCTGGAACTGGCGCAACAGTGCGTCGCCGAGTGGCCGGATTGCGCCGCCCAACTGGCGCGACAGTTCTGGCCCGGTCCGCTGACGCTTGTGCTGCCGCGCGCCGCGCGGATTCCCGACATCGTCACCGCCGGCGGCCCCACCGTGGGCGTGCGCTGGCCCAGTCACCCGTTGATGCAGGCAGTCATCAGCGCCTGCAACTTTCCGCTCGCGGCTCCGAGCGCCAATCTTTCCAATTGCATTTCTCCAACCACGGCGGAACACGTCCGCAAACAATTCGACGGGCAAATCCCGCTCCTCGTGGATGGTGGAGCCGCCGAAGTGGGAATTGAAAGCACCGTGATTGATTTAACCACGTCTCCGTTTCGGGTCTTGCGCCCCGGCATGATCTCTGACGCAACCTTGCGGGACGCGTTGCCGCCAACCCAGATGACCGCCACCACGACCTCCGGCGCGAAGCCGGAAGCTGGCGCGCTGCGCAGTCCGGGACAATTACGCAAACATTACGCGCCCAAAGCCACCTTGCTCGTGCGTTCCTGGCGCAACCCGGCCGATCTGCGGCAACAACTCAGTGCGCTGCCATTTGCGCGAAATCAAATCCAGATCGTCGCGCACACCCGCATCCCTGCCGATGCCGGACTGGCCGGAGTCAGCGTGATTCCCTTGGATGCGGCAGCGTTTGCGCGCGCCATTTACGCGGAGTTGCATCGCAGTGACGACGCGGGAGTGGCGGCGATTATTATCGAAGCTTTACCCGATGGACCTGAATGGCGCGGCATTGCGGATCGTCTGAATCGTGCCGCCGCAGATTGACGGAATGACCCAACTCACTCACACTGAATTGACCATGAGAAAATTAACCTTGGCTGGCTTGTTGGTTCTGACGCTGACGACCGTGACCGCCGCTGACGTCGAACAACAAGTGCGCACCACCATGGAGAAACGGCTGGAAACAAAACACCGAGCGCTGTCGCTCGACGACTGCATCCAGATCGCGCTGGAACACAATCTCGACGTGCAGATCAGCCGGATGGACCCGGAGATTGCGGGCTTCTCCCTGAAAAGCGCTTATGCGGGTTACGACCCTGCGTTCTCCTTGAGTGGCCGACATAATTACGAGTTGTCGCCCGGAGGGTTGGACGATCAAAGCCGCGTGTACTCGGGCACGGAGAGCGAGGTGGACAGCTTTAACGGCTCGATCGGCGGATTGCTCCCGTGGGGCACGCGATACACGTTTGGCGCGGCGGTCAGTGATCGCTCGGGTAATTCGCCGGGCGCGGTGATTGATCCCAGCAACTCCTTCATCACCACCAACACCATCTACGATCTCAACACCGGATTGCCTTCGGGTTACCTTTACGGCACGAATTACGGCACCCTGCCCACGCGTAATCCGTTCGAGAACGCCTCGGCCAACGTCGGTTTTTTTGAACTGCGTCAGCCGTTGCTGAAGGATTTTTGGGTGGACGGAACGCGCTTGCAGATTTTTCTAAATCGGAAAAATCTCCAACGCTCAGAAGTGCAATTGCGCAATCAAATCATCCAGACCATCACGGCGGTCGAGGAGGCGTATTACAATTTTATTTACTCCGAGGAAACCGTGAAGGTGCAGGAGAAGGCTCTGGAGTTGGCGCAGCGTTTGGTCGCTGAGAACCGGCGGCGCGTGGAAGTCGGCGCGCTCGCGCCCTTGGATGAACGTCAGGCCGAGTCCGAGGCCGCCTCGCGCCAGGCCGACCTGCTCGAAGCGCGTTCCAACCGGAACACGCAGCAGCGCGTGCTCAAGAGTCTGCTCAGCGACGATTACGAAGAGTGGTTGACCACGGAAATCCATCCCACGGCCACGCTGCTCGCCGTGCCACAATCGCTGAACTTGCAGGATAGCTGGCGGCGCGGCATGGCGGATCGCCCGGATTTGCAGCAAGCGCGGATTGATCTCAAAATGCAGGAAAGACGGGTGACTTACGCGGATAATCAGCGCTATCCGCAATTGGATTTGGTGGGCGATATCGGCTATGCCGGTTCCGCCAACAACACGCGACAGGCGTTCAAACAAGTGCGCAACCTGGACAACAATTACTACGCCTATGGGGTGCAACTGACCATTCCGCTGGGCAACATTGGTGCCCGCAACAATTACAAAATCGCGCGCACCACGCAGGATCAACTGGAATTGGTGCTCAAGCAATTGGAACAAAACGCGATGATTGAAATTGAAAACGCCATCGCCGTGGCGCGCTCCAGCCTGGAACGGGTGGACGCCACCAAACAAGCGCGCGCTTACGCCGAGGAGGCGTTACGCGCCGAAGAGATGAAGCTTGAAAAAGGCAAGAGCACCAGTTTCGTGGTTTTGGATCTGCAAGGCAAATTGACCGCCGCGCGCTCGGCGGAAATTCGTTCGCTCGCGGATTACAACATTGCGCTGGCGCGGCTGGCCCGTTTCGAAGGCAGCACGTTGGAACGCCACGCGGTTGAACTCAAACTGCGCTGATCACGGCACGTAGCGCGCCCGATAAAACCGGCGGCCTTCCGTGCTGGAAGTGGTGTCCACAACATCAAAGGTTCCGCCGGAAACAACATTGGTGTTGAGCGCGGTCCAGGTGGCGAAATCCGTGGTGGCTTCAATAGCCCAACGGTGGCCACTTTCTCCCTGCAGGCGCAGCAAACTCCACCCCTCCTTTGTGTAGCCGAGCATTTGCAGTTGCGCTGCCGTCGGCGAAAGAGTGGCGGCGGCAAGCTGATAATCATCGAACACCATGAAATTGTCGCCCGGGGTATTGACGTATTCGATTTGTCCCAACCCGTTGGTGACAGCCATCTGGTTGAACAACCAAACGGCGTCAATATCGCCCAGCGTCAACGGCGCGCTGGTCGTGGTGATCGGCTGATTGGTGGCAATGACTGCGTCGTCGAAAGTGGCGCTCCAACGATTCGCCGCAAAATTCATGGTCACGGTCAACAGATAGTCGCGGTCATTTTCAAACGGAATATCAGTGAAAACGGGACTGTTGGTACCATCCAGTTGGTAACTCACATCCAGATACCAGTTGTCCAGATCAATGGAGAACAGGCGATTGACTTGCTGGTTATACACGCTCCAGCGGAAAATATCGTATTCGCCGTTTGGCGAATCGCTGATGCTCACCAGAACGCGGAACGTCACCAACGGATACCCCGCCGCCATCGGATCAAAATTGATGGGCTGCCACAACACCAAGCTCGAATCGGTCGGCTGAGGTGGGTTGAAGCCGAGGTACGCCGACTGTCCATGCAGTCCGTCGGCGATCACTCCGTTCCCGCCCGAACCTTCCCATTGCCAATTATTTTGTCCGGCTAAATCCTGATCTGTCGAATAGCCCTCCACAGCCTCGAAACCAGTGGAATAGAGATTGGTTACAGCCGCCTGGCTGGGCGGTGCGCTGATCAAAATTGTGACCGCCGCCACGGTAATTACCGCAATCCTTTTCATGAAATAGTTTAGCCGCCGCTTACCGGCTGCGCCCTGAAGGCCGGCCTGCTGGACTCGCTGGCTGGCCGCTGGGGCGGGCGGGCGCCGGTTGCACTCTCGGCGCGGCCGGCGCTGGATTAAACGTGGGCCGCGACGGAGCCGGTGGCGTGTAAGTCGTCGGAGGGCTGACCGGTCGGGGAGCGAAAGAGCGCGATTCCGAAACACTCGGTGCGGTATAAGTCGGACGCCCACCGCTCGGTTCGTAACGGGAGCGTGCCGCGTCGTTTCTCGGTTGCCAACGTTCGGCCAGGGTCTCCCGAGGTTGACGATTCAACGTGCCACGATTTTGCGACGGAGAATTGAGATTGGGCGACGGAGTGGGCGTGCGGCCGAGATTGCCATTTCCGGTGGTTGAACGCTCGTTCACATTGGGTTGCGGACGAGTTCCCGGTGTACTCCAGACCGAATAATCTCTGCCCGTCGAGCGTGGCGTGCCGCCGATAACGGTTGGTTGCGAACTGCGCGAATCCGGCGCAACCGTGCGCGGCGGAGCCGTTCGCCGCTCCACCGTGACTGGTTTGTCAAAAATTGGCGTCGGCCGGGTCACTGGCGTCGGCCGGGTCACTGGCGTCGGCCGGGTCACTGGCGTTGCCGGTGATGAAACGCCGGGAGCGGTTCTCGACGGCTGGGTGGCCGTTCGGGATTCGTTGCCACGAATGGAAAGGTTGCGTTCAGTCGGCACGGGTGCGACGGAATTACCCCCCGCAGAATTAGCTCCAACTCCCGAACGCTCCGCACGTCGCAAATCCGTCCCGTGTTCCGATACGTCCCGAGGTGAACGCAATCTGGAAGCCTCCGGCGCGCCCGCACCCACGCTGGCCGCGCCTGTCGTTCGAGAAAGTGCCGGTCGCTCCGCCACCAGCGTACGCCCACCGTTTTCGAAACGATCGCTGCGGATTCCACCCCGGCCCGCCGGCTCAGTTCGCAGGCTGACCGTGCGAACTTCCGCTCGCGACCGTTCCCGCACACGATCCACAGAAATTCCTCGATTGATGACGGTGGTGTTATTGCCGTTGCCGTAATTGTTGACGATGGTGGTTTGATTGAAAATCGCCACCGAACGCGCACTGGACAAATGATAGCGATAGGGATGCGGATCACAGAACCGGGCCCACGGTACGAACAGCCATGACCCGACTCCCAGATGAAAACCGAAACTGGCGCCCACCGAACTGCCAAAGTAGGTGAAGCCCACCCCTGGAGTATAAATGGAATTCGGCGGCAACGGCGCCCAGCCGCAATAGTCATTGTCATACCGCCAGGAAACCCACGAGGGTCCCCACACGCGGTTGGGCCACCAGCACCAGCCCCAACGCGGATCGTTAAACCAGCGCCCATAATGAAACGCCACGGAACCCCACGAATAATCCGACATCCAATACCAGCCGTAATCAGTGTAAACCCAGCGCCCGCCATCGGAATAAGGCCGCCAACCCGGACTCCGCACCCCAATTGTCGGTCGCCACACCCGACCATAACCGTCAATTGTCACCCAGTTGCCGTAGGGTGACAGCGCAGCATCAAAATACTCGTCCGTGACTTCTGCCGGCTCGGACGCGGGTTGAGGTGGATTCACATAAGTCGGCGCCGCAGCCACTACTTCCTGGTCTTCCACGGGAGCACCGGCAAGCCCCTCCGGCTCGTTGATTCCCCACACCGTCTTCAACGCCTGATCGCGGCTCATCATGGAGGTAATGACTTCGCTTGAAACTCCCAGGTCTTTCAAATAAATAATTTCCTCCGCACCCAAAAGGAATGCCGCCGAAGAATTGGTCACGTAGGTCAGAATCACATTTTCATCCACCCCGGATTGAGCCATTTCAATCACATCACCCAAAGCCTTCGAGACGCGCAATTTTTCGGGCATCACGGCAACTGGAGCGGGCGCATTGCTGATGATCAAAGGCGGAACGGTGGTTGCCGGCGCGGCACTCGAAGCCACCGCAGGCGGAACCGGCGTGACGACCTCAACTGCCGGAGCCGCAATCGGAGCTGGATCAACCACCGGCGTCACGGTCATTGGTGGCGCGGCGGGCACAACCGTTTCACTGGTAACGTGATAAGGCGATGGCCCGCTGGCGCTCTGTTGCGTGCAGCCGGGCAGCACCAGAAACGCGGCGCTCGCGCCGACCAGAAAATACCGAAGTCCATTGCGGTTTTTCATAACTTTACCTTGGTTGCACAGTTCCATATCTGTCAAGGGATAGACGACCACACCCCAGGTGTATTCACCGCCCGCAGACACTCGCCGTCAACTCGCTCATGCGAACGTTGGCAGCCCCGTCCAGAATTGAACTGGAATCAACGGTTTAGGAAACCGCTGCTCTATCCATTTGAGCTACGGGGCCACTCGCCAAAATCATAGCAATCCCGATCGCTCCGCACAGCCTAATTCAACTTTGATCCCGAACGCCACGGCCCGGCAAAAACCGGTTTTGCACCAATACATTTCTTTACACTTTTTCCCGGCGGACATACAGTCGCCCCATGCCGACGGAATATGATGCCACGGAATTTGTTGATGCGGATTTCACTCACCACCCGATCGCAAACAGCAGTGTCATGAGTGGCGAGTCTCGCGCGCCTTCGCGCGAGGAGGTGGACTCGCGGGTTGCCGAAGCCCAACGCAAGCTGGCCGACCTGAAACGCGCCCAGGAAGAACTGGAACGTGAACGCGCCGCGCTCGAGGAAGTGCGCCGTCGCCAGACCGAATTTCAAACCGGACGCCAGGAATTGATTCAAAATTTGACGCGCGGCCTGGGCTTGTTGGAGGAAGCGGAATTCGCCACCCGGCGCGACGCGGAGCAAATGGGAAAAACCATTTCCGATCTGCGCGACGCCCTGGTCAAAGTGCGCGACATCAACGAGGAAGGCTGGTCCAAGGAGCAGTTTCATGTCGAACTCACCCGCGCGTTGACCACGTTGGAAAATGCGCGCATGGAATGGAATGGCGCGCGCTTGAAATTTGACGTTCTCTCCGGGGAACACGCGGCGGACGCCAGTGAGGCATCAACCCGCTCGAGCCTCGGCAAACCCGATTTGACGACGTTGAGTTTTGGGCAACTCTGCAAATGGGGACTCGCCTTTACCTGGCCCGTCGCGGTGGTTGCATTACTCGCGCTGGGAGTATTGGTCGCCCTTTTGTTGCGGACACATTAACGAGCCACGCGGTCCAACCGTTGCGACTCATGAGTTGGTGGAAAAAAAGAACCGATCCGATTTCTGACCGGGCGCAGGAGTTGAACGCCAAAATCGCCGCCTTGGAAGCGGAGATTCTGCAGCTCGACGAGCAATTGCATCACGCGCCGGAAGGCGCGCCCCGGCTGCGTTCCACCGCAGTCCCGCACGGCGCAACCGTCAGGCACACCCTTCCAACCGCCACAACTCCGTCGCCCACCTCGCCCAGCTCGGAACCCGTCTTCGAGGAAATCAGCCAGGAACGCATCACCACGGAAAACGAAATGCCGAATCTGCCCGAACACTACAACGAGTTCGGCACGCGCAAACTGGACCTGCCGGCGGTGATCCAGAAAATCCGCCGCTTCTTCACCGGCCCCAACACCAGCAATCCGCAACTGGTGAACTATCTCGCGGCGGGCGGCGTGCAAGGCTTGCGCCCCTTGCGCAAGGAACGCCGGGTCGCGCGCAATCGCTTCATCTTCTTCGCCGCCGTGCTTTTCCTGGTGCTGTTCGGCACCGTCTGGTGGTATCTGCATCATCGCTGAACCGTCGCCACTTTTTGCCGCATGAATTATTGCCTGTCGGTTTCCACAAAAGACGGAGAATTTATCGCCGGTTACTCGGCAACAGGTCTGGCGCAATTAAGTTTTCCCGAGGCGCGCACAACCCGACCATCCGTGCTCCCGGATTTGCCTCCTAAAATTCGCGCCTGGCACCGGCAGACCATCGCGGCCGTAAAGGCGGTTCTAAGCGGATGCCGACCTTCCACTTTGCCGCCATTTGATCTATCGAGCGGTACGGCCTTTCAACAGGATGTCTGGCGCGCCCTTTCGCAAATCAAACTCGGGCACACACAAAGTTACGGTGAAGTGGCATCCGCCATCGGTCGCCCCAAAGCCGTGCGGGCGGTGGGCAGTGCTTGCGGCGCCAATCCCATTCCACTGCTGATTCCCTGCCACCGCGTGCTGGCGGCGCACCAGCGATTGGGCGGCTTTGGCGGTGGCTTGGATTGGAAGCGCAAATTACTGGCGGCGGAAAAGGTTCACTTCTTCTGAAGTGCCGCAACGGGGTGTCACTCCTTGGGCTTCGGCGAGTTTGGATCTCGTTTTAACTGTGCAAGGTATTTGCGCGTGGCAGCGGGTAGTTCGTACCAGATGATTCCCGCCAGTAAAGTGCCGAGGAGGGCGAACGGAATGAGAAACACCGGCCACCAATACCAGCTCCGTCCCGCCAGTTCGCTGAAGCTGAACACAACGTCGGGCACCTGGCTGAGTGTGTGATCTTTTGGCGTTAAAAAACCAATGCCCAACGACTGGATCGTGCTGCCCAGGTACACAAAACCGTCCACAATTCCCGAGCAGGTGGCCGTCGCCTTGCGACCGCCAAAATCCGCCGCTGCCGTGCCCGACATCAGTGAGTGAACGCCGATCACTGCGGCGGACATCAGCAGTGCCAGCAACGCCACCGCCACCGCCGAGCGGAACAGAAAGACCACCATCAAACTGGTGAGCAGAAACATCACCGCACCCAACAAGGCGGCGGGCGGACCGCGGCGTGATTGAAACAGTTTGTCCGACACCAATCCGCCCGTGAACCCGCCGGCAATACCAAATAAGCAGAGTAAAAAGCCCCAGTTATCCTGAAAATACTTTGCGCCCACCTGCGGCACCTCGTGCGCAAAAATGGTGTACCACTGGATGATGCCGTTGCGCAGCACGCCCGAGGTCAACTCCACGGCCGCGATCACCAGCATCAGTTTGCTGGCAAAAATCTTTTTCAACAAATCCGCGGTGGTCAGTTGGATGTGCATTTCTCCCGAGGAAGCGTCGTGCGTATCCAGGTAGGGAAATCCCGCTTCCTCCGGCGTGTCTTTGATGAGCCACCAATCCATGAGCGCCCAGAACAGCATGATGACCGCCGGAATAAAAAAGATCGCCCACGTCGCGTCCACCGCGCGGGTGTCCACCGCGAAAATATGCCGCAAGGTCTTGTGAAACCACCCGGCTGATGCCAGCGAACCCGCCTTGGTCATCGTCACAATGGCGGCGCCCCAATCGAACGCGAAATAAATGCCGAACGAAATCAGCGTGCCAAAGATCGCGCCAAATACGCCGCGTTCGCGCACGTGAAACCAGTAGGCTTTCACCTTGATGATGGAAACCGCGCCGTAACTTTGGAAATACATGTTGACCGCGTAAACCACGGCGTACGCCAGCACGAGGTTGATCTGCAGCTTGCCCATCACCACGAAATACGTGAGCACTCCCAGAACGATGTTGGCCGCCGCCGAACCCACCGCCGCGATGAGGATGCCGCGTTTGCCGCCGATCTTGTCCACCAACGGACCGTTGACCAAAAACGAGAACGCATAGACAAAGGTGCCCGCGCCAAAAATGATGCCGAAATCCTCCTTGCTCATCAGCGAGCCGAGCGCGTTTTTGGAGACCTGCAAGTTGTAGCGGCCCATGTACAGAAACGCGTAAGTCATCCCGAGCGGAAACCAGTTGATGAATCGGCGCATCAAAAACCAGTTACTGTGCCCGAGCGGATTGTTGTAGAAGTAGAGTCCGATGACGGCCGCCAGGCAGAGTAGTACGAAATAGATTTCCATGAAATGTTCGGCGGCGCTCCCGCGGCTCCGGCCACGCTGCGGCGGATGCTAATGAACTCCACCGGAACAGGTCAAACTTTCATTCCCGCGTTTCCGCCTCGCGCGACCGGTGGTTTCCGCGTGGCTTGACGCTCCCCCGCCCCTCCAGTAGTTTGCCGTCACTGATGAGTGATTTAGTGGATCCGAAAAACTTTCTCGTTCCCATCGTCGTCGAACAAACCGGTCGCGGCGAGCGCAGTTGGGATATTTACTCGCGCTTGCTGGTGGATCGCATCCTGTTCCTCGGCACGCCGGTGGATGATCAAGTGGCCAACATCGTGATTGCGCAGTTGCTGTTTCTGCAAATGGCCGACCCCAAAAAGGACGTGCATCTCTACATCAATTCACCCGGCGGCAGCGTCACGGCGGGACTGGCCATCTACGACACCATGCAATACATGACCTGCGACGTGAACACGTATTGCGTGGGTCAGGCCGCCAGCATGGGCGCGGTGTTGCTCGCGGCCGGCACCAAGGGCAAACGCTACGCCCTGCCCAATTCCAACATCATGATTCATCAAGTGCTGGGCGGCGCGGAAGGTCAGGCCAGCGACGTGGAAATCCGCGTCAAGCACATGCTCAAACTGAAAACCACGCTCAACAACATCCTCGCCAAACACACCGGCAAACCGACGGAGCAGGTGGAAAAAGACTGCGACCGCGACAATTTCATGAGCGCGGAAGAGGCCAGGAATTACGGCCTCGTGGATCATGTGGTGCAATCGCGCAAGGAAATTCCGGGCGCGGATAAAAATTAAGGCGCAATCATTTATGGCCCGACCGACCAATCTCACCATGTGCAGCTTCTGCGGCAAGTCGCACGCCGAAGTGAAGAAGCTGATTGCCGGGCCGGGCGTGTACATTTGCGACAATTGCATCATCCTCTGCAAAAACGTCCTCGATCGGGAGACGCAGTTGCAGGAGCAAAAAAAACAACCGCACTTCACCGTTCCCAAGCCGGCGGAAATCAAGCACCGGCTGGATTTGCATTGTATCGGTCAGGAGGCAGCCAAGAAAACTCTGGCGGTAGCCGTCCACAACCATTACAAGCGGATTCAACTCCCGACGGCAACCCCGGCGGGCAACAGTGATGACGCCCCCGAATCCGCCTCGCGTTCCCTGGCGGACGTGGAAATTGAGAAAAGCAACATTCTCATGATTGGGCCGACCGGGTCAGGCAAAACCTTGCTCGCCCGCACCCTCGCAAAAATTCTGGACGTTCCCTTTGCCATTGCCGACGCCACCACGCTGACCGAAGCGGGTTACGTGGGCGAAGACGTGGAAAACATCATTCTCCGATTGTTGCAAAGCGCCGACTACGACGTGAAACGCGCCCAGCGCGGCATCGTCTATATTGACGAGATTGACAAGATCACCCGCAAGAGCGAAGGCCCCTCCATCACCCGCGACGTCAGCGGCGAGGGCGTGCAGCAGGCGTTGCTGAAAATCCTGGAAGGCACGATCTGCAACGTGCCGCCGCAGGGCGGTCGCAAACATCCGCAGCAGGAATACATTCGCGTCAACACCAGCAACGTGCTGTTCATTTGCGGCGGCGCGTTCATCGGTCTGGAAAAAATCATCCAACGCCGGCTCGGACGCCACACCATGGGTTTCGCCGCCGTGCCCCAATCCCAAAAAATGGCGGCGGTGGGCCGCGACGAAATTCTGACGCAAGTGGAACCAGAAGACTTGCTGCAATACGGCTTCATTCCCGAATTTGTGGGGCGGTTGCCCGTGACCACGACGCTGGCCGAACTGACTGAAGAACAACTCGTCACCATCCTCACCGAACCGCGCAATGCGTTAACCAAGCAATACGCCAAACTCCTCGCCATGGACGGCGTTAAGCTCGAATTTACCGCCGACGCCAAAGCGGAGCTGGCCGCGCAAGCGCACAAAAAAGGCACGGGCGCGCGCGCCCTGCGCGGGTTGATCGAAAAGATCATGCTCGAGGTGATGTACGAAGTCCCGGGCAATCCGGATATTTTTCACATCAAGATCACCCGTCCAGCCGTGCTTGGCGAAAGCAAACCCATCATCCGCCGGAAAGAAAGCCAGGCCGCCGCCTGAAGTGGCGACCCCGCACCGCTGCGGCCAGACGGTCGCACTCTTGAAACACCAACTGGACTTTGCGCGAACCACGCGCCTCATGCTCTCCGTGCTTTTAACTCGACGATCAGCGGAAATTGCCGAACCTGTTTTGCGTGACGCGTTTGAGACATTGCGGAAGTGGACTGGTGTTGATCGGGTTGCTGACCGGTTGCGGGACGGTTTCGGATTACTCGCCGCAAGGCGCAACGAGTCAGCCGAAGCCGGCAGATTATCCGATTTACGTGTACCCGGAGGAACTGCCCGTGCCGCGAGCTTACGAGACGGTGGGTTCGATGTACGTCGGTGAAACTCTGTTCACGGTGTTCGGCGGTTCATTCGAAAATGAGTTGAACACCATGCGCAAAAAGGCGCGGCGCGTCGGGGCGGACGCGGTCAAAATCACTTCGATCCAACAACCGGACTTTCTGCACGCCAAGCATCGCGTGGAGGCAAATCTGATCCGCTTCACGCAACCGTGGGAATCCATCCCGATGGATGAGGCGGAGATGAAATTGTATCTGCAGGCGGATCGGGATTTTGATCCGATCGAAGGCATCTGGCACATTCAGGACCCGGCGCAAACGCGGATTGGGATTGTCGAAAACCGGAGCAAACCAGGACGGGATTTCGTCGCATTTCTGTTGGATTCCAGCAATGCGAGTTGGAAACCCGGCGACAAAAAGCTCGATCTTTTACGCGGCGAACGCGACGAAGTCTATCGTGGCAGTTATTATTTCGACGATTATCGCCGCCAAAGCGTGGCGTTCACGTTGCGACCGGGGAATACCAACTCCTTCATGATTCAACTCAGTGTGGATTCGGTGCCGCTCTTCTTTGTGCGCGAACAGCCGAGTGCCCAATAAAAGTTGGCGCACGACGCCGGATTGACGTTGCGGCTGCCGTTGCCCTCGGATCGAAAGGCGTTCCTTGCCTCGGATTCCGATTCTTTTACAATTTTGTCATGCAAAGGATTTCTTTCGCGGGGCGCAAGGGTTGCGCTTTTTTTCGCCCGATGATTTGAAGTCGTGAATTACGGTGGCAGATGGGATGGCTATGGATCTTAAAACTCTTTCACAGCGGGTGGGACTTTCGCCCGGAACGGTTTCACGCATTCTTTCCGGCAAGGGCGATCAATTCCGCATCTCCAAGACCACCCAGGAGCGGGTGTTGCGGGCCGCGAAAAAACTGGGCGTGCAGCCGAACCAACTGGCGCGCAGTCTGCGCCTGAAAACGACGCGGACCATCGGCCTGTTGATTCCTGACATTTCCAACTCCTTTTTCTCCGAGCTGGCCCGGCACATCGGCAAACAGGCGCGCGCCGCCGGATACAGCGTATTGCTGGCGGACGCGGAAGAATCCACCGCCGTCGAAGCCGAATGTGCCAAGGTGCTGTACAGCCGGCGCATTGATGGTTTGATTGTGGCGCCGGTAGGTGGCGAAGCGGCGCACCTGATCCAGTTACATGCGCAAGGCTTGCCCATCACGCAGGTGGACCGCGTGTTTGCGTCGCTGAAAGCCACTTCGATCACCACCGACAATACTGCTGGAGTTCAGGAAGCGGTGCGGCATCTGGTTCAGCGGGGGCGACGCCGGATTGCCTGTCTGCAAGGCGAGCCAAACAGTTCGGTCAATATTGCCCGGGTGCGCGGTTACAAAGCGGGACTGGCGGCGGCGGGGATTCCGTTCCGGGCGGATTGGTTGGTCGGCAATAGTTATCTGCCGCCGTCGGATTGGACCGAAGTAAAGCAGTTGTTGGAAACGCGCGATCGGCCGGAAGCCATTCTGGCGTTGGGAAACATTCTCGCGCTGACGGCGTTGCGGATCGCGCAGGAAATGGAGCTGGCGATCCCGCAAGATCTGGCGGTGGTGTCGTTTGACGACGCGCCGTGGGCGCCGCTGACCATGCCCTCCCTGACGACCATCGCGCAACCCGTGGCGGAACTGGGCGTGCGCGCCTTCCAGGAGCTGCTGGTCGCCATGGCGCGACGCAAATCCTCGGAGGCGAAGCAAATCGTGCTTCCCGCGCGATTGATTGTGCGCCATTCTTCATGACCATAAACCAATCGGATTGGCGAAGTGGTTTTTGACTGAATCATGAAAAATATCGTTTCAATTTTGTTGTTGAGCCTGACGCTGAGTCGGGCGGAGCCGGTACGTTTGATCTTTGACACGGACATGGGCAATGACGTGGACGACATGATCGCGTTGTCCATGATCCACACGTTGGTGGATCGCGGCGCGGTGGAATTGCTGGCCGTCACCATCACCAAGGATCACCCGCAAGCCGCCAGTTTCGTGGATGCGGTCAATACGTTCTACGGACATTCCGAAGTGCCGATTGGCGTGGTGCGTAACGGCGCCACGCCCGAGCCGGGCAAGTTCAACCTCTTGGCTGATGAGCGGAATGTGGATGGCTCGTTGCGTTATCCGCATAAGTTAAAGAGCGGCGCCGATGCGCCGGAAGCCGTGCGGCTGCTGCGACAGGTTTTGGCGCGACAACCGGATGGCAGCGTGGCCATTGCGCAAACGGGTTTTTTCACCAACCTCAAACGCCTGCTCGAATCAAAGCCCGATGCCGCCTCGCCGTTGGATGGTCGGGCCTTGATCGCCCAGAAGGTCAAACTGCTTTCGATCATGGCCGGTGCGTTCCAGACGGTTCTTGATGACACCCGACACCTTGAATACAACGTGGTCAATGACATCCCCGCCGCGCAATTTCTGGCGGTCAACTGGCCCACGCCGCTGGTGTGGAGCGGCTTCGAGCTGGGCGTGAAGGCGGCATATCCGCACCAGGCCATCGAACGGGACCTGAACTACGTGCCGCATCATCCGCTGAAAGAGGCTTACTATCTTTACGAACCGCCGCCGCACGATCGGCCCACCTGGGATCCCGTGGCGGTGCTTTATGCGGTGTTTCCGGATCGCGACTACTTCGGTCTGTCCCCAGCCGGCAATGTCACCGTGGAAGACAACGGAGCAACTTGGTTCCGTCCGGCGGCGAATGGTCAAGGCCGACACCGTTTTCTGACGCTGAACTCCACGCAAACAGCGCGGGTGCGCGAAGCCATTGTGCAACTCAGCATCCAACCGCCACTCCGCGCAAAGTAAACGCTATCCACACCGGTCAAGGCGCACCGACGCGCCCACGCAATCACCAATCAACTCAAGGTCCGCGGCGCAGCGGCGGCGAATTTCAGCCGCACATCCTTGACGATCCGTGCGGCAACGGCGGGCATCCCTCCCTCATGGAATACAGCAAAACCTGGTGTCGTCCGCGAGACGCGGACGACTACCGCCGGGAATGGCGGGGGCAACTTCATCCTCACTCTCTTGGACGGCATCGAGATTTTTGGACTACCCCAAAAACAACCACTACTAAAATCAAGCCGGAAAAAGCCAAAATGCCTCGTAGAATCCATACCGTTTTTGTCTTTGAACGCCTCCTTGGAGGCGACTCCAATTGTTTAAAGCTTCCCATTTTAGTCACTTTTCCACCTCTGCTGGCGAAAAAAGCTCCATTGCTGGCGAATATTTTAGAGACCTGATTGGTGGTAAGAAATTTTGCATCTGAAAAGAAATCAGCCGGAAGCGGTTCGCCAGCGAGCCGCAAAGTATAAATGGTAAACTGACTTGCCGGCTGCCACTGATCTCCCACCTTCTCATATTTTCTCATCTGTTTCGGGTAGCCATCGAAAAGCCAAACGGGGTCAGGATATTCATAAGTGATTAAAGCATAATCTTCCCTGCCTTTTATACCCAGCGACAACGCCTGAGGGAGATTATTCGACAGCTCAAGTCGGCCAATAATAGTGACGTCCGTCTCGCTTTGTGCCGTAAACGCCAAATCATTCCACGTAACCGACCCCGCCTTCGGTCCACCCACGCCAAACCGTAAGAGTTGCGAAATCCAACCGTGTTGTGCTACTCCCCACTGAGAAACAGGATTTTCGGGGTGGCGATCAACGGATTCAAATGAATGCGTTGAAGACCTGATGCCAATTTCATAAGTATTAGTTCCGCTGCGGCCCCATACGGGTTGTCCCATCCCGCCCGCATTGGAAGCGCCTTCAGCGTTTGTGCGCGCGATTACAAAAAAGTTCGTTCCCGCAAAAGCTCCTTCTAAAAACGACGATCGAAGCCAGTTTTTAGTCGTAATTCCTCTCTTCCTCAATTCCGCCTCCACCTCCGGAGGTACGTTGCCAGTTCGTAAATCTTCCTGGCTGGCAACAAAATGTTCCACATCTGGCGGCGTATTGACTGAACGTTTGAGCAATAATAGCAGGTCTTCTTGGTTGCCTTCACTCATTGCAGAAGCACAAATGGCCAGAATGCCAGCCAGCCCGCCGACTGAAATTCTCCAGAGGCGATGGACTTGGCGCGAGCAACTGAGAGAGGGCCCCTTGCCTGTTCTCATCCTGTTTCTTGCCACGGCGACTCTACGAGACTCCGTCCATCTGCGGAAAACTGATAAATAAAAACATCCTCTCTGCTTCGAGGAACATCCGCGTGAAATCGGCAAGCCTTTTAATAGGTGATTCATTCTGTGAAAATTCCGAAACGGCTTGCGGCGGTATAAGTCAAAAAAACCGTCTCATCAACTGCTTATTTAAGCTTTCTTCAAGGCAAGCCAAGCGCCAGACCTGATGTCGTCCGCGAGACGCGAACGACGACCGCCGCGGACGGCGGTGTTCCTCAATTCCCATTCCTCTGCCCATCATTCCCTTGCCTTTCCGTTCGTGTATTTCGCGGTTGTGTTTTCTTGGGAGGGACGCGTTCCACCGCGTCCCTGATTAGTTAGGGACAACGTGGAAGTCGTCCCTCACGATATAACAGCGCCGCCGCCGTGAGCGTGTGCTCGGCCAACAATGTGGCTGCGGCGTCCCGCCGCAGTTCTGACCGAACCGAGTTGAGTCGTCTCGGTGGCCTTTAACTTCAGAACCTGAATGTCGTCCGCGAGACGCGAACGACGACCGCCGAGGACGGCGGTGCTCCCCCCAATTCCCATTCCGCCTCAAATCCGGCGCATGGAGGAGAGCGCAGCCAATGGTGGAAATTTCAGCATTAAAGACTGGACGGCTCCGGGCCGGAGAGTAGAGTCACCAACAACTGGGCCGCACCGTTGAAACACCGACCAAAGACTTATGTCGTGATGAACCATAATAAATCTATTCATCGTCGGTGCCGCGGCATAGGACTAACCAAGTGGCCCTCTGGAGACGCACTACCCTTTATCCATTTGATGGTCGGAATGTCGGCGCTGTTCTCGGTACTGGCTTTTCCAAATACCGGGCGCGCTGAAAAACTGGGGGAGACCTTTATTTCTTCGGGTGAGGGATTCCAAGCTGAAGGCACATTTCGTCGGGTGGCTTACGCGCCGCCGACAACAGATTATGTGGTGTTTGAAGGTTTATGGAGAGCGGTGGTAGGCAAGAATGGAGTTCACGTTTCGGTAACGTATAATAGAACAAAAGCCGGCGCAGCGCACAAATCCGAGGTAGCGGTCATAGGTGCCGATCAGTTTGAATTGTTTACCAATGAAAGAGGCCAACAGCGCGGAACAATCAGAGCCGCAGATCAATTCTTTGTAGGCGGTGAGGGTCAGACCGTGTCGCAGTATATTGTCAAAAGGATCACCGAAATGGGGACGGGGTTAACTCTCTCAAACGGCCCTGCATCTTGGCTTCACCTTGTTACAGCTTTGCCGGCTGACCTGGTCAATGGGGTGCGTCGGTCGCAAGAGATTGACCAGTCGCGGCTAACTGAGAGTTGGTTTGTCAGTCGGTACGCGGCTACCGGTCCGGTTCCCGAATACGGCACGAATGGATTCCTAGCCGTCAAATTTCAAAGCAATACGGGCAGCATCGTTTCTGGTGAGACGATCGAAGTTCAGGAATACTGGCCCAAGGAACATCCGGTTGAGGCGCGTGATGTCAATCTGTTTCGGGAAACAACAATGGAGGTGACAAGTGTGATCAAGGTAACCAATGCCAACTTGTTACCTGTGGTTACTTATATGGACATGGGCTTGGAGGATTTTAGGTTCGGTGGCAACACTAATCCAGTCGGATTTACTTTTTCGCAAGTCTCATGGGTTTCGAAAAACTCGGCAAGTTGGAAGAAGTTGCAAGCAGTGGCTGCGGTTAAATTGAACGCCCCGCAATTTCTCGTTCATCAAGGCATTGATGGATGGCGAAACACCATTCGATACGTAGTTCTGGGAGCTATGGTATTCATCGCCATTTTTGCGAGCGGCACCGTTCTGCATAGATTTTTCCGCAAAGCCCCAAAACCATAGCGCGAACCTCACAGACGCGATTCACTCCTCACCTCAAGTGACAGAAAATATTATGCGGGCGGTGCTCGCCGATCCGCGCATCGGCGGCTGCGGAAAATTCCAACATTAAAAACTGGACGCCCCCGGAGCGGAGAGTAGAGTCACCAACAACCGAGCCGCACCCATTGAAACACCGACCAAAGACTTATTCCGGGATGATGACCATCGTTCAAGGCGCGCCAACCGCCCACTCAGTCACCAATCGGCTTAAGGCCCGCTGCTCGACAACATCGAATTCCAAAAGCGCGTTCGTGTGATTTGCCGCTCCAAACGCAGCGGCCGACACATCCGGTAAATCGTAGGTGTGCAATTGCAGAATTCCCAAAGTTGGATGGCGAATTTCCGCGGGCACCGGAAAATGAAATTTCACCGTTGCGAAATGATTCGTTGGCAGGAGCCGACGTTCGGAAAACCATTGCCGATCCGCGTCGTCGGTAATGGAAACGGCAATGGTTGCGCCGGCGGCATTACGGTTCGACTTGGTGACGATTGGCAGGGTCAGGCTGGTGAAGGCTTGCAGCGCGTCCGGTGACGTAATCCGCAGGCCCCGAGGCGATGCTGATTCGACGTGACCCGGCGGCGCGGCAACGACGGGCAGCGTGGCGAGGAAATCGCGGGCGTAATTGAAGTATGCGTTCGTGGCAATCGCGTGCCAGTTGTAGCTGTTGTAAAGTTCGGTGCCGGCGGCGTACGCCACCCGCAAATCCCAGAGGTGCGTCCCAATGGGGCGGCCATCCGTTTCTTCCCGATTCAAATCCGCCCACGGTCCCCATTCGCGAATCCGATCAAAATCCGACGGCACACTCCACATGCCTTCGATGCCGGCTCGCGCCCCCTTGACGCGCGCCCAATCCGCCGCCGTCTGATTGATCTTCACGCCGGGAAACAGGAGGTCGAGTTGCAACGAGTGCGTGTAGAGCGGAAACCGATTCGTCAGCCCCACCGCCATCAGCGCCGCACGCGCGGCATCAACGGTTTTTTGAAAATAACGGCCCGCGTTGCGTTGCAGCCAGACCAGCTCCGCCGCCGACAAACCATCCGCCGGATCAAGCGTGATACCGTCGCGTTGCGCCGCCGCGATCACGAACGGATTAAAATCCGCCCAACGCTCCCCCGCCCACTGCGGCGTGTCGCGCGTGGATTGGGTGTCCCAATAACGCGGTTCATTTTCCAGGAAGATGCCGGCGATCCACGCGGTGTCGCCCTGCGTCAACCGGTCCAAACTCCGCACGGCTTCCCGCAGACGTTGCGCGCGATAATCGTTCAGCCGCGCGCTGTTCAGCGTGAGCCACGGCGTGTCCGACCAGACATTCGGTGTGGTGCGACAGTAGTGCGAATTGTAGCGCTTCCCCAGCAATTCGCGCAGCTCGGGGTCGTCGGGATGAGTCGCGTCCGGCGTGTAACAAATCTGCTGGTAACGGAGATCGCCAAATTTTCCGCCGTAACCATCCGGGACGTGTCGGGGCGTGCCGTTCCACCAGGAAACCAGACCGAGCAGCACCGGAAGTCCGGTTTGACGCGACCACTGGCGCGCGGTCGCCAGTTGTTGGTAAACCTGATTGGAGGAGCTGCTGGCGTAATAGATTTCGCGCGAAAAGCCTCGCGAGATTTTTCGCTCCGCCGCCCCGGGCAACGAACGCGCGAGTGAGTCCAGTTGCTCTGCTTCCGAAAGGCCATGCCACGGATTGATGATGGTGCCCATCAAATGAAACTGATCTTCACGACGAATCCGCCGCAAATCCTCGGCGGTAACGCTGCGGAGCCGCACGATCAGCGGCGGATGATTCGTATCGCCCAGATTGGTCAACGTAACCGGTCCGGGTGGCGACTGAGCGCAGCGCAGAAAATAGGTGACCGGGCCGAACCCCTTGGCGGCGTAACGCCGTTCGTAAACGGGTAATCCCGGACCACTCACGAGGTAATGGTAGGCGCGCGGCGCAACCGATTCCGGGTACGCCTCGGTGATGGCGACGTATTCCGCAGCGGCATTGGTGAGCGTAAAGTTGGCCGTAGTCGCCACCGGTTGAACTTGCAAGGAAGTGAAATTAGCTCCCACCCAAGCTGAAATTTCCTGCGAAATCGCCGCCGTCGCATTCTCGGGGCGAAGGCTCAATCCGCCCACGCCCAGCAACACCAGCAAACCAACCATCCCGAGCCGAGATTGCTTCATACCTTACGAATTTGGGCGGGTGATCTTGTCCGGATGCCGGGCGCGGCTGATGGCGGTATCGTAGCTGATCAGGCACTTGCAATAGAGATCGTAAAGGCAATCATCCATCAACATCATGCCATCCTTGCGGCCCATCTGGATGGTGTTTTCCAATTGGTGCAGTTGATTTTCACGGATCAAATTGCGCACCGCGCTGTTGGGGACCAGCAATTCATACGCGAGCATCCGGCGCGAGCGGTCGGTCGCCGGCAACAATTCCTGCGCAAGAATTCCCTGCAAACCATTGGCCAGTTGCAGGATGATCTGCCGTTGCGCGCTGCCTTCGAACACGCCGATGATGCGTTCCAACGCGAGCGCGACATTGGGCGAGTGCATGGTGGCCAGCACGAGGTGGCCGGTTTCCGCGGCGGTGAGAGCCGCGGAGATGGCTTCGTAATCCCGAATTTCACCAATCACAATGACATCCGGATCCTGGCGCAACACATGGATGAGCGCGCGATGAAACGAGCGCACGTCGGTCAGCACTTCCTGTTGCACCACGATGGCGCGACGGTTGGCGTGGACGAATTCGATCGGGTCTTCGATGGTAACGATTTTGCAACGGCGTTCCTGATTGATGAGATCAACGAGGTAATTGAGGGTTGTGGTCTTGCCCGCGCCGGTGGGGCCGGTGATCAAAACCAGGCCGTTGGGCTTGCGCGCCAGGTCATCAATCTTGGCCGGCAACCCCAATTCCTCGCGCGTGGCAATGCGTTCCCCGCAGAAGCGAAAACTCATTTCCGGATGGCCGTTGCGGCGATAGAACGTGACGCGCACCCGACCCGCAACGCTGTGCAGCAATGAAATGCACAGCTCCCACTCCGCCGCGAATTTTTGTCGCTGATGTTCATTCAGCAGACCGTCGGCGATTTCCGTGGCGTCCTCTGGAGTGAGGACGTCCGCGTCCGCAATGATGATTTCACCGTTGACGCGGAAGGTGGGCGGCACACCGACGACCAGATGCAGATCGGAAGCTTCGTAGTCGGAAGCTACGGACAGAAAATGATTTAATTTTGCATCGCTCATCAGTGCAACCATCGCCGCCGCCAGCCGATTAGTCGAGTCCAGAGACCGGTTTGGGAAAGCTGCGTCAGTGCGTTTCGGATTTCCGGCGAGTGCGGTTCCAGTTGCAGGGCCTGATTATAAGAATTGCGCGCCAGGCTCGTCAGTCCCAAGGCGCGCTGACAGCGGCCCAATTCCAACCAGAGCAGAAAATGTCCCGTGTTCGATTCCACCGCCTGTTGGAGCAATTTTAACGCAAGGGCGAACTGTTCGTAATAACCTCGAATCCGCCCCGCCAGCCAGGTGATGAACCAATCCTGCCGTGCGAGCAGTAGGGCCTTGTCGAAGCAATAATCCGCGCGGGCTTCCTTCCGTGCCAACAACACGTCGCCGCGCGCCAGCCAGATGTAAGGCGTGTCGCCACGCTCCTCGATTGAGGCATCGGAAAAGGCGAGCGCGGCTTGCAGGTCGCCGCTGCGCCCCAGCGCCACGGCTTTGGCCGCCAGCAGTTCGGGTTCGTTCGGAAATTTTTCGAGCGCCTTGTCCGCCCACAATTTGGCTTCACGATTTTCGCCCAGCTCGATGAGCATGCGCACCTGCGCCGTCCAGGCGGCCGCTCGTTCCGGATTGAACTCCAGCACCTTGGCGTAGAACCGCAGCGCGGATTCGAAATGGCCATTCCGAAAAGCGGTTTCCGCCTCGCTGTAGTAGTAACTCTCGTCCTTGGCCAACGCCTGCCGCGAGTCGGAGAATTGATCCTCCTGCCCGCCTTCAAACTCGAGATTAACAAAACGACTCATGGGGTTAGTTGTTTGCGTCCGAACCAGCGGTGAAAGGGTTTGCCAATGAAGTTCGACTGTCGCACGAGCGCCAGTTCCTGCATGGCTTCTGAAAGCAGAATCCTATTACGGTTGTCAGTTGCCAGATCCGGCCAGATAAACCAGTGATCTTTCGGGACCGTCATCTCTCCGGTCTGGGGCATGTACGCGCGAGCCGACTGAATCTTGCCGTTCACCATCAATCCGTTGGGAGTGAATTCAATCCGGTCGCCGGCCACGGCCAGCACCGGACCCAAACCCAACCCTGGCTGAAATCGCACGCCGCGATGCGCGCTCCGGAGGATTGGCAATTCGTAAGCGACCCAATCCCCTCGGTGAATGGCGGCGGGCGCGGTGATTTTTTGCACTACGACGACCTGACCGCGATAACGCAACGGCCGCAGCACCTGCGTTTGCAGCAGGTTTCGCAAGGGAAGATAAATCAACAGGGAAACCAGGAATAAAACAGAGAGCGTGAACACCGTCCGCACCCAGAAACCGCGGTTCGCGAGCCACGGACGGCAGAGAAACACCAGGCTGGTGACGTGCGCCGCCAGCAGCAGACCGAGGGCGGTGTCCGCGATCGGATAGCCGAGCCACACGATGAAGATCGCGGCGAGCAAAGCGCCGCCCAGCATGAGGATCCGACCGATCCGTTTTTCGCCCTGCACCCACAACGCGAGTCCCGGCCACCAGAGGCCCTTGAAAATTATGCCCCAGGTGAGATCGCCAGGAAGTTGCAGGCGATCAAGGTGCGCATGGCGACGCAACCCGTTGCCCAGTTGGAACAGCGGGCTGTACCACTTGGCGCGCGGCGGATAATAAGATGAATCGGGATGACGCATGTCGCGGTTACAGGTGATCACCGGTTGCACATTTGACGACGGGACACATGAAACTTCGGTTAGTGGCGCTGGTCAATGTTGTATCGCACCTGTTCGTCCGGTTCGTAAAACTCGCTGGTTTCACGTTGCGACTGCAATTCACCAACGATCTGCGCGAACATTTTCATCGCCTCGAGACAACCCTTGCCTTTGTAGCCCTGGACGTGCAACTCCACGTTTCCGTCCGGACCGATCGTAATGTCAAATTCGCGTTGCGGCATAAATCATCCTTCCCAATGGCGCACTTTCAGGCGAATAGCCTGGTTCGCTTCGGTCTCCTCTTCCACGACGACGAAGCCGCGCGCCCGGACTTCATCCATCAATTTCTGATACACATATTGTTGCACCACCCGCTGGCTCAACTCCTGGCCCAGCGCGCGCAACTCGTCCGCGCCCTGCCCCGTGCCGGTCACGCACAGTGACGCCTTGCCGCGCGCATCCCGGGAAAACGTCACGGTGACGCCCTCCCGCATGACGGTCAGGCGTTGATCGCGCCCCAACTGGTTGGTCACCAACTCGCTTTGTTCAATTTCCAGGTTGATGGCACCGGCTTCCAATGACGCGACGGTGGTGTGGCCGTCTTTAGCGGTCTCGGCTACGACCTGGTAGCCGAGTGAAGTCGCCGCCGCCACCACCGCCGCGCTGAAAGCGGGCCAGCCGGCAATAACCACCGGAGTTAAAATACAGACGCAACTCATAATTTTCCTCTGTCGTTGTCACTGACTACTTGAAAAATCAGACCTGGCTCGCAACCAATCCTCACGCGAAAACCTGTATTTTTTTTCAGGGACGCAAACGGGCTGATGCCCAAGCCGTTCAGAACGCAAACGGACCACGGCTGATCCGTTGTTCAAAATCGTGGTCAGAACTCCATGCGCCGCAGTTCAACCGCGCTGTTGATGGGACGCACGACGCTGGCATTGCGCGCCCGGCCCAAAGCCCAATTGCGCTGCGCGGTGATTTTTTCCGCCATGGTTTTAGCCAGCGGCACGGTTTGTCTCAATGCGGCCAGCACATGATCGGTCGTCAGGTCCGTCTTCTCGTAGAATGCGTCATACAGCGCGCTGTTGATGGCTTCCTCGATTTCCGCGCCGCTGAATTCGCGGCTCACATCCACCAGGGCCTCGAGTTCGAACTTTTCCGGATCGCGGCCGCGTTTGGCCAGGTGGATGCGAAAAATCTCGGTGCGTTCTTCTGCCGAGGGCAAATCCACATAGAAAATTTCATCCAGCCGCCCCTTGCGCAGCAGTTCGGGCGGAAGCTGGGAAACATCGTTGGCCGTGGTGACCACAAACACGGGCGCGGTCTTTTCCGAAAGCCATGTGAGGAACGTCCCGAATACGCGCGCGGTCGTGCCGCCATCCGTGGCCCCGGAGCTTTGGGAGCCGACAAACGCCTTGTCAATTTCGTCCACCCACAACACGGCGGGGGCGATGGATTCCGCCACGCTGATGGCGCGCCGGACGTTTTCCTCGGACGACCCGACCAGGCTGCCGAACATGCGGCCCATGTCAAAGCGGAGCAGCGGCAGTTGCCACAAATTGGAAACCGCCTTGGCGCACAAACTCTTACCACAACCCTGGACGCCGAGCAGCAGGATGCCCTTGGGCGGCGGCAGGCCAAACGCGCGCGCTTCGTCGGTGAAGGCCACGGCGCGTTTGTTGAGCCAGTCCTTGAGCACCGTCAGGCCGCCAACCCGGGAGAAATTTTCATCCGTCGCGTAATATTCCAGCAAACCGCTTTTGCGAATGATCTGCTGCTTTTCCGAGAACACTTCATTAACGTCGTCGCCGCTGAGCCGCTCGTCCTTGACGATGATTTTCGCGAAGACATTTTCCGCTTCTCCCAGCGTCAACCCCAGCGCCGCCTGCAACAGGCGCTCGCGCCCGGTGGCGTCCAGGTCAATGGTCACCTGCTTGAACTGCCGCACGTCGGCGATGATCTTGTCCAGCAACCCGCCGAGGTCTTCGCGGGTGGGCCGCGGATAATTCAGAACGGTGATTTCCTTTTCCAGTTCGGTGGGAATTTCCATCACGGGCGAAACCAGCAGGATGGTTTTGAAACTGTTCTTCAAATGCAGCGCAATCTCCTTGAGTTTGCGCACCACCGCGAAATTGTTCTTCGTGAGGAACGGATGAAAGTCCTTGAACACGAAGATGGCCGGCTCGACCTGCTCAATGACCTGATCCAACGCCATCAACGGATCTTTCGTCGCGGCGCTGCGTCCCTTTTGCGATTGGATGGACGTGCCCGCCGGAACGATCCCGGTGCTGTAACTCCACTCGAACACTTTCTTCTGCCGCTTCCGGGCAATTTCTACCACGTCATTTTGCACCCGCACTTCTTCGCTGGTGATGATGTTGAGGATCGGGTAGCGCGCCCGGATCAGGGTTTCAAGTTCAGTTTGAAAGTTCATGTGCGGTGATTGGGGTGGCGTGGTTTTCGATCTGGCAGCGGCGGGCGATCTGTTCCGCTTGCGGATTCAAGACCCTGAGCAGCTCGGCGAAAGCGGTCGTGAGATTATGCACCAGGATTTGACCATCCGGCAGGATCAACAATTCACTGTGCAAACCCGCGGTGGATGCGGCGGGCTTGGACGGGTTGCTTTGGTGGCGTCTTTGCGTTTTCATGGAATCAAATTCAGCCGACACTCTGCGGCGATTTGCCGGGCGCGATGAGTTGCTTCCGGCGTAACCGTTCCGCGCAATTCCGCGTGTCGCGTCGCGTGCCACGCGGGCCAAAAGCCACTGCGCAAGTTGACTTTCACTCCCGGCAGTTCCATCGCGAGCCATTCTGCAACGGGCCGCCAGCAGCAGTCAACGTGGCCGGGCATCAGTAAATGACGCACGATCAACTCGCTATGCGCATTGGCCCAAAGCAGGTTTCCTTTCACCACGCGCTCGTAATTTGCGACCTTGGCCAGCCGTCGCGCGCAATCGTCGTTGCCAAATTTGAAATCCGCCAACCACACGTCAAACATGCCGTCAAGCAGAACGCGCGCTTCCGCCGAACCGTGCGCGTTGGTTTTCCAGACCAGCCGGGCGGAGTCGGGCAATTCCGCAACGAACGCCAGCGCGGCGGGCAGATGAATCGTCGGTTCGCCGCCGAGCACCATGACGGTGCGGGCGCCGGCGTTCAACGCCGCCCGCGCGCGCAGGGCCATTTCCCGTGCCGCGAATCCGTTACCCGCCCGGACGTTCCAGCTTTGCCGTCCGGTGATGCAGAAATCACAGCGTAAATCGCAGCCGCTCAAGGCCACCGCAAAAGTCGGAATCAACTCCAATTCATCCGAAACTTCGATCTGAGCGGAAAAAAAACTCGCGTCCGGTCCGGCGTGACAAAGCCCTGGCTCCCCCGCCAGCCGATTCACACCGCAATGATGCGCGCAGAGTTGGCAGTTGGCCAACCTGCTCCGTGCGAGCCTGGCCCGCTCCCGAGCCAGAGTCGAACGGGTCCGAGCCGACGGTGGAGCGGCAATGGCTTCGGTGCAAATCATAGCTCCAACCTCCCCATCCGCTCTGAAGACACGACGCGGCTGTCACCGCGACGCACCATTTTTCCGCGCAGCCAGACGAAGCATAATCCCGCAGGCACGCCACCAAGCATGATGCCGGCGTTCACCAGTCCCGCGCACGGCAACATGATGACGAAACCAATTACGATCATCAGAATGGCCGCCTGACGCGCCGTCATTTCCCAAATAAACCAAAAGAGAATTTTTTCATAGGGAAACAGCCGTCCCCAGGCAGCCAGCAATCCGAAGACGACCGGCGCGGTTCCCACAATCAGACGCGGGCTGGCTGGTTGAATGACCACCTTGAGCAAGCCGACAGCCAATACGGCCAGAAGACAACACGACCACAGTTCCCAACGCGTCCAAACCCGCTCCAGCCAAACTCCGATAAACAGGATCAAGATCCAGTTGAACAGAAAATCCCAGAGGGTCGCCGGGAGCAGCGCGTAGGTGATCAGCGTCCAAACCCAGCCATGCCAGAAGCGCGGACCGTCGAGGGCGAGCCAGCGGTAGAGATCGTAAGTGTGAGAGAACACTCCGATCAGCGCGGTCAATCCCGCAACCGCCAGGATGAGCATGATCAGCCGCACCCCCGGCGTGAGCGGACCGATAAAACGATGCCAGACGGTTTTCATGGAATCATGAACCTAACAGCCGTCGCCACCAAGGCGAGGCCGGCTTGGGTTCGTTCTGGATGGAGCGGGCCAGCCGTTCGGCGATTTGCGGAGGCACCGTGATTTGCCGGGCATCGTGCCGCAACAACTCTTCGGCGCTGGCAAACTCGCGGACGGACGCGGATTGCGACTCCGTTTCCGCAATCGGTTCCTGCTCGTGCGCGGTATGTTTGGTTTGTTGTTTCATGCGATCTCAGGCGGTTTTTTCAAAATGCACGGCAAAAGCTTTGCGTGCGCGATGCAATTTACCGCGGACGGCATCGCTGGTTTGTTCGGTGAGTCGGGCGACTTCATCGTAGCTCATTTCCTCATCGGCAACGAGCAGGAGCAGCAGCCGGTATTCGTCGGAAAGCGCATCCAAGGCGCGCTGAATGCGTTCGCCCAGTTCCTTGGTGGCCAGCACGCGAAATGGCGAATCCACCGGCGCGGGGGTTTGTTCCCACAGAGCCTCATCCGCGCTCGTGGCCACGTTCCGGCTCTGCCAACTCTGACGCAGGTTGCAACAATGGTTGATGGTGATGCGATACAACCATGTGCGCACGGATGACTCGCCGCGGAACTCGCCAAATTTTCGATGGACCTTCAGAAAAATATCATGCGTGGCGTCTTCGGCCTGATGTGGGTCCCCGAGAAAGCGGAGCGCGAGGTAATAGATGGCGCGACCCTGCGCGGCGTAAAGCCGGGCAAATTCCTCGGGCTCCAGCGACGCCCGCGGCTGGAGTGGGCACTCTGGCTGAAGGGACGGTTGGCTCACGAGTGTTTCCATCGCTGATTAGACCAAGCCGCCGCCGATTCGTCACGCGCGGAGATGTCGCCAACGCTTTTAGTTTTCCGTCCGAGCCGAGTTAGTCGTCCCGTGAGCAGTCGCGCCCCAACTTGACTGAAGCTCCGGGCAACAAACCCATTCCGGGTTATTATCGAGTCCGCAACGGCGATTGATTCGACGTTGATTACTGAACGGAGATCGAACCGTGTGCCCGGCGACCGGTCGGGAGTTGATTGGACTTAAGCGGTATAAAGAGCGGACCGCCCTCAAAAAGCGGAGAATGTTATTGACGAATGGTTTCTTGTACACAATCGTTTGTGCGAATTCCAGACCCGAATGGAAGATTTAGCAAACACGAGGCGGGCGCAACCTTGCGGCAACTCACCGATGACACGGCGGAGGCCTTGGGGTTTCACGCTGATCGAACTTCTGGTGGTGATTGCCATCATTGCCATTTTGGCGGCCATGTTATTACCCGCTCTATCGCAGGCGAAGAGCCGGGCTCACGCCACGCTGTGTTTGAATAACCTGCGACAAATTGGACTGGGAGGCCTGCTGTATGTGGGCGACCAAGACGACAAACTGCCATTCGGCTGGTGGAACACCAACAATGCCAGCGTGAATAATTTCCATTATTTGCTCACCCCGTACGTGTTGAAGGCACAGTTCGGTTCGGGAACCGGCTCGACCAATAGCGATTTTACCCAGGGCGTGTTTGCTTGTCCGACCCGCCAACGGGAGCCGGTCAATTTTTCCGTGGGCGGCATTACGCCACCTTGGGGGGCGAATCCCTGGCCCATCAGCTATGCGATGAACGCCTGGACGACGCCGGATAACGATTCCCCACGGACCATGCGGATGGCATCGGTGGCGCGGCCCACCAGCACGTTTTTTGTCGGCGATAGTTCTTATCAGTTCAATGGACCGGCGGCGTGGACCATTGGCATCCTCGCCATCTACAACCGTCAGCCGATTTATGAAGTGGGTTACAAGCACGGCAAAGCGCATCCGACGGGCAAAATCAACGTCACTTTCATGGATGGACACACGGAAAGTCGCACGACTGCGCAAACGAACGATCTCCTGATGAAATGGTACGCACCGTAAACCGCAACGCACAGACAAATAAACAGAACACATTATGAAAACAGCATGGAGAACCCTTACGGGTAAAATTATCGCCCTGATCGCCGTCACCGGCTGGTTGGGGATGTCGGCAGGAACACGCGCCGCGGCGCAGGAAAACCTGATCGTGAACGGCGAATTTTTGGCAAATGCCGGAGATTTCGTATCGTGGCCCGGAGTACTTAATCACGAGAGTAATCCAGATCAAATCAACAATTGGGCCAATTACTACGGAACCACGATTGGCCTCAACGGTCTGGGTACCGCGATTGGCGAGGGACGCGACGTTTTTGGCCCCGCCTTTCCCGGCGCCCAGACGTACGCCCTTTTGCAACACATAGGGATGTTGTCCCAGCCGCTGGGTGGAAAATACCTGCCCGATCAACAATATGAATTGAGTTTTGATGTGGCGGGTCGGGTCACCAATCCCGAGGGAATTGCTTTTTGGGTGCGGATTGCGGAGCGTGACCCGCTTTCGGAGGGTGGTGCCGTGCATGTGGATTCGCAAATTCTGCCGACGGATTCGGTGCAATTCGTGCATTACCGCTTCACCTTCACCGCACCAGCTTCGTTTGCGGAAACGCCTTCCATACAGCTTATCAATCCCAATCAGACCGAAGATGACAATACCGTGTGTTTTGCCAACGTGAAGTTGGTGGCGTTGCCCACACCGGTCTATACAAACCTGCTGACGGATAACTTTGATACAGCGGACACCGACGACTTGAACGCGGATTTGGAAACCCGCGAGAGCGGAATCTTCGCGCCCGTTTCCGAGTGGATGACTTATGGAAACAGCCTGGCGGATATTCCCGGTTATGGAATCACCAATGGGTCCGTCCATTTGCGGCGGATTGACGATACCGGAAATTTCATTCAGGTGATCTCGCCAATGATGGATTTCACCGGCGACTTCCGCCTGGAATGTGATGTGACCCAAACGGCGCCACCGGAGACGGACAGTTGGTTGGCAGTTACGGTTTGTGGCAACGGCCCCGTCAGCAGTGCGGCCGGAGGAAATAATTTCTCCCTGTTGCTCCGCCCAAACGGTCAATACATCCTGTTTGATGTCAGCAATGCGGTGGGCATTGGACAGTTGCCACCATCCTGGGCCGAAAACTATCACGTGCGAATCGAAGTCCAATCCAATGTGATCCGTCTCTACGTGAACGACCAGCCGTTGTCATTCGGGAATGGGCTTGATCCGAACGCTGGTCATAATCCGACCGATGGACATCATGCGTATGCGCTGTCAGGCGCCGTATCCGGACACCGTTATATTTCCTTCGTGAATTACGCGGCCGCCACAGCGGTTCCGGCGCTGTTCACCTTGGATAACTTGGTGGTTTCGCAGGTCCCCGCACCGGAAAAACCGGATTTGGCAGCAACCGAAGTTTTGGCGGATTCTTTCAGCTCCGAGGATTCCGAGAATCTTAATAACGATCTGGCGGAGCGCCAGACCGGCGTGGCGGCAACTTCATCCTGGACCGCCACCGGTGCGGGCACCAGTGCGGTCTTGGTTGATAATGCGCTGCTCATCTCGAATTTCGGTGACACTTCGGAAGAGGCGATCGGGGGAATGGCCTACTTGGCCAACGACCTGGCGCCGTACGAACGCAATCGTTCTTTCCAAGTGGCGGTGGATATTTCTCCCGTCGTTACGGAAGGAGATAGTTGGGGTGCAATCAAGGTGCGGCAACCCGCTAATTTGTCCCGATGGATTTTGGCCAGCTCCGGAGTGTCAGTTTTCGTGCGGCCCAACGGCACGTGGGGAATGAGCGACGGCGCCGAAGTGGTGGCCACAGGCGCGATAACTCCGGCGACCACGTACCGGGTTCTGATTGAGGTATTCACCAATCTGACCTACCTCACCATTAACGATCAGGCCGTACTGGAAGGATTTACCATCAATTCCACCGAGCCGTATAATTATGTCTCGTTGATTTCCAACGCCGGTCCGGGATCGTCCGGCGCGGCGGCGGCGTTCACCAATTTCAAATTTGATACGTTGGGTGATTTGCCGAGGATTTTACCGCCCCAGTTGAGCAACCCGACCTACGCCGCTGGCGAGATCAGCTTCCAGTTTGACTCACGACAAAATGTCATCTACGTGGTGGAGTACCGCGACGACCTGCCGGGTGGAGATTGGCTGCCGCTTTCCAACGTGGTGGGTAATGGCGCGACCGTGACCGTTACGGATGCCACGGGGACCGCCCAGCGGTTTTATCGCGTGCGCGCGGTGGCTGGCGAACTGGCGGCCGAGTGACCACGCGGCGCGGTCGGTAAATCGTAGTTGGTTGCAGCGCGGATGGAGTTTGTGCAAGTCATGGACTCCATCCGCGTCGTTCGTACGCGCGGGTGATTTCGCCGCCATGTACCTAAGTCGGAACGATTCGATTGGAGTTTGGGTGGAACGGGCCACTGGCCTGTTCTGTCGGGCTACCAGCCCGATAGCAGAACGCCAAGCGTGCGAACCCGATGGGGTGCGATCTCCGTACGCTCGGTTGGGCGGCAGGTTGCCGCCCAAAACAGCCAAGTTGGCCGTTCCACCCGGACCAACTGCATCCTTCCGGCCAAGTCCGATTCAGTTGATTCCAAGCGTTGGTAATTTTCCATTGAACCAACCGGCTCAGATTGTCCGCGCACTCGCTGTTCGCAAACTTTAATACTGCTTCATGCGGCGGAATCCTTTAGAAGCAGGAGATGCAACTGATTAAATCAATGCCCTGGCTGACGCTGCTGGCTGGCCTGACGTTGGCGCGCGCCGCAGCGGAACCAGCAAAGCCATCATCCGAACCGACCATCTCTCCGGTTGTGCCCGGGGTGGTGATTGATTATTCCCCGGCTGCGTCCGGTCTGTATATCGGCTCGCCCAGTCTGGTCGTGCTCACCAGCGGTCATTATCTGGCGGCACACGATTTTTTCGGACCGGAAAGCCACGAGTTCGAAGCGCCCGTGACGGCGATATTTTTATCGGAAGACCGCGGCGAGCATTGGCAGCCCATCGCCCGATTGACCGGACAATTTTGGTCGGGCTTGTTCGTCCATCGCGACGCGGTGTACCTCATGGGCACGGACAAACATCACGGGCGGATCATCATCCGACGCTCCCGGGATGGCGGACGGCATTGGACGCAGCCGACCGATCGGCACATGGGTTTGTTGACGGCGCAGGGTGAATACCATACCGCGCCGACGCCCGTGGTGGAGCATGACGGTCGGTTGTGGCGCGGATTCGAAAGCGCCATGGGCGGCACGCAATGGGGGCGGCGCTATCAGGCGGGTATGTTGTCGGTGCCGGTGGATGCCGATCTGCTGGAGGCGGACCAATGGACGTTCAGTAATTTTCTACCGCGCGATCCGGCCTGGCTGAACGGTGAGTTCAACGCGTGGCTCGAGGGCAACGCGGTGGTCGCTCCCAACGGTCAGATGGTGGACGTGTTGCGCGTGGATTTGCCTCGAGGTCCGGAAAAAATCGCCACGGTGACGATCAGCGCCGATGGTCAAACCGCCGCGTTCGATCCGGCCACGGGTTTCAGCGATTTTCCTGGCGGCGCCAAAAAGTTTTCGATCCGCCCCGATCCGCGCGGCGGCGGTTACTGGACTTTGAGTTCAATCGTACTGCCGCAATTCGCTTCGGCAACAACCCCCAAGCCGCTGCGTCCGGCGCAGGTGCGCAACACGCTGGCCTTGCTGCACAGTCCCGATCTGGTGCGCTGGGAAATTCGTTGCGCGCTATTGCACCATCCGGAAGTTGAAAAGCATGGGTTTCAATATGTGGATTGGCAGTTTGATGGGGCGGACCTGATCGCCGCCTGCCGCACGGCTTACGATGACGGGCAGGGCGGCGCGCATAATTGCCATGACGCCAACTACCTGACGTTCCATCGCTGGCAACAATTCCGCGCGCTGACGTTGAAAGACTCGGTGGTACCGTTGCCCTGAACGCTGGCTGGAAATCCCGTCGCACCAAAGCGTTTCAAGTATTCCTGTAACTGCCGTCGTGACGTGGCAAACCTCCCCATTTCAAACCGAGAGCCGGTATCAGATTGGTGGTAACCTGAATGTCGTCCGCGAGATGCGGACGACTACCGCCGTCTCGGCGGTGCTCCACCAATGCCCATTCCCTTGCCAATCATTCCCTTGTCTTCCCGTTCGAGTATTCCGTGTATTTCGCGGTTGTATTTTTCTGGGAGGGACGCGTTCCACCGCGTCCCTGAACCGCAACGAAAACAACTGACAGGATAACAAGATGACAGGATGAGGACCGGATGTCATTCGCGAAGGCGCGCACGCCCTCCGCCGAGGACGGCGAGGCCACTTTGGATCTGGGTGGAACGGCCAACTTGGCCGTTCTGGGCGGCAACTTGCCGCCCAGCCCAGCGCACAGAAATTACACACCACCGGGTTCGCACTCTTTGTGTTCAACTATCGGGCTGGTAGCCCGACAGAACAAGCCAGTGGCCCGTTCCACCCAAACTCCAATCGAATCGTTCCGGCTTAGATTTTCAAAAACAGTTTCCGCCGGTACATCCAGAAGAGAATCAGCCACAGGAAAAATAACACCGCCGCGCCATGCACCAATGGTTCGTACGCCACGCCGAACCATTTGAAAACATTGACGCCGAGATTGGTGGTCAACGCTTCACTGATGAAGCCATCAAATAGGTGCGCCATGCAGTAGGCGGCGATCGAGTTCATGCCCACCACCATCAACGGGTACGACCAGCCTTTCCGTCCCCACCAATCAATCACCGCGTAAAAACCCGCCAGCAGCAGGAAACTCCAGCCGCCGCTGTAGAGCGTCCAACTGGGCGTCCAGATGCGCTTGACCACCGGACAAATTCCCAGTGCTCCAAGCAACGCCCCGCCGCCGAGCGCCACCACTCCCGCAAGCGCCAGCCATTTGACTTTGCCCGCCGCGGTGCGGGTGCTGCGCAACACGCCTCCAGCCAGCAGACCGAGGATCATCGTGCCCAGCGTCGGAATAAAACTGAGCGTGGCATAACCACCGCCGTTGAACGCAAACGGTTTTTCACGCGGAAACAGATTGAGCCACCAGGTGTCAAACGCCCACGCCAGATTGCTGTTTTTGTTCCAATGCGCCCCGAAGCCGGACATGAGGTGCGGCCAATCGTTCGGCACGCCCACGCTGGCGTAATCAAAACCGGCGGCCGGCAACGGATACCAGACAAACGCCAGCCAATAACCGACCAGAATCGCGCCAAGCGCAATCCATTGATCGCGCACCGGACGAAACCCCAACACGAACAACACAAGATAGCCCAGGCCGATTTGGGAAAGCGTATCTTCAAAGGTCCAGTACGTTTGCGCGCGACCGATGGACCGCAGCAACACCCCCAGCAAAACCAACACCAGCGCCCGCCACGCCGCGTGCCCGATCAGATGGCTTTGGGATTGACCGCGCGCCAGGCGGTTGCCGATGGAGAACGGCAACGCCACCCCGACCAGAAACGAGAATCCAGGTTGGATGAGATCGTGCAGCGAGCAGCCGATCCATTCCACATGCGTTTGGTGATAGGCCAGAAATTTCCAGAACCCGCTCTCCGGCACCGCGCGCGCCACCCGCGAAAGATGCAGCACCTCGGCCATCATCAGCAGCATTACGAAACCGCGATAGGCATCCACCGAGGCCACCCGGACTTGGCGGGGCGACGATTGGATTTTATCGCCCGACGGGTTGGGTGGCTGGTCCGGTTTGGCAGTGGCCATGGGGCATGGTTTCTAATCCATACCCGCTGGGTTAGCCAGCAATTTTGCACCGACTTTCGCGGGGCTGAGGCCGTCCACCCGCGCCATGCCCTGAGCGACGGCTTCGTCTCCATAAATTTGGCTCGCGCATTAACCGGCGGGGAATACGAAGAAATGCTTGATAATTCGTTCCGAATCTGTAGCATCAAGGCAATTCAAACTCGGCACTCAGTCAGCCCATGACCAAACTGGTAAAACCATGCGAGGTAACGATGAAACTGAACCAACTGGCCTGTCCTTTAACTCCCGCCACCGCAGGGCGGAGGCCCGGTCAAACGCGCAGTTCCCTAAACCAAAACACCGAGGTGAAATTCCAAGCCATTGGAAGATGAAAGGTAGAGTTGTCAATACCAAGACCCCTTTCTGAAGGAGAGATGCAAAATGAAAAGAATCTGTTTTATTGCGCTTTGCGCTTGTCTGCTAAATTCATTAACAACCTTGTGCGTGTGGGCACAAGGCTCGATGACATACGTTTCCAGCCTGAGCGGACCCTCCGGAGGTTCTGTGGCCGTTGCCAGCGATTCGTGGTTTGCTCAGGGTTTCACGACTGGGACGAATGCTCCGGGCTACTCACTGGAATCAGTGAGTTTATTGATGGCGAACGCATTGGGCAATCCAAGCGGGTTTACGGTGTCACTGTATAATGATAGAGGGGATAGAATTTTTCCCGGCAGCAGCGTTGTGGGAACATTGTCTGGCTCATTAGCTCCAGTGCTCGTCGGAACCTATAGTTTCATGTCCTCCGAGCCAATCATTCTATCTCCGTCAACGGGCTATTTTATCGTTGTGACTGCTTCACAACTGCTAACCACTGGTTCATACCGTTGGAATTATATGGCGCCTTCCACAAATCCACCGTTTTATGTAACTGACGGCTGGCATTTGGGGTTGCAAGCCATGTCAAGCAATGGCTCTGTTTGGGAAAGGGTAGGCGGCAGCACTATTAATGGCGGCCATTTTCAATTTTCAATTGATGCCACAGCTATTCCCGAGCCGTCGTCGTTGGCGTTGGTTTTGTGCGGTGGGGCGCTTTGGCTGGCAGGGCGAGGGCGCCGGCGCAACGGAGGCGCGGTCAAATACCCAGTTCCCTAAACTAAAACACCGGGATGCGATTCCGAGCCATTGGAGGATGAAAGATAGAGTTATCAATACCAAGACCCTTTTACTATGAAAATTCAGATCCGCCATTTTGTATTGCTGTGCCTCTTCGCTTCCAAAATGTATTTGCTCACGTCCTCGCTGTATGCTCAAGGCGCTTATCTTTCAAATCTCAGCAGAACCCCTGTAGGTAGTGTCGGAATCGGAAACGATGCTTGGTTCGCGCAAAATTTTACCACCGGGACAAACTCAGCAGGGTATTATTTTGACAGCGCTTTACTCTCGATGGATTCGCTTTCCAGCGTGCCGCTCGGATTTTCTGTGTTTTTATACGATGATAGCGGCCTACTAAGACCTCAAAGCATCCTCGCAACTCTGGCGGGAGAATCCCATCCAACCAGTGCTGGCATTTATACTTATACCGATTCCGATCTGGTTCTTTCTCCTTCCACAAGGTATTGGGTTGTCCTTACTTCTCAGTCGCCCATCTCAGATGGGGCGTATAACGCCCAGCTTGTGACGGCCACTTTTCCTAACTACGATGCCATCGAGGGATGGTTTATGGGGCGTTCTTATTATGCTTCTCCGGACGGCTTGAATTGGACTTTAACGGGAGGTTATGCGCTTCAATTCGCAATTAACGCCACAGCCATCCCCGAGCCGTCGTCATTGGCGTTGGTTTTGTGCGGCGGGGCGCTCTGGCTGGCGGCGCGCGGGCGGCGGCGCAACGGAGGCGCGGTCAAACGCCCAGTTCCCTAAACCAAAACACCGGGATGCGATTCCATGCCATGAAATCAAGCCCTCCTTCCCGAACTGCTGAAACCGTGGCGTGACACATTACGCCGCGTACTATGAATTCGAGATCGTCTTTGAACCGGAATGAAAGGAATTATGAGAACCTATGAATCCCAATGGGCGCGGTGTGCCAGTCTGTTGTTTGGTTTGGCGGTTGTTTCACCCGCTTTTGGTCAAGGCACCCTGATTGGCCCCTCCATCCGCAACGGAAGCTTCGAGGACGGAGTAATCACACCGTGGAGTGGGAATAATCTCACGGCAGCTCAAGATTCCAGTTTCGCGAGCCATGGAAGTTGGTACGCAGTGGTGAGTTCACTTGTCTCAACCGCCCAAAACCTGACACCAGACCCAACTGACGGGCTCACTTTCTTACTCACTTTCGACGCCAGAATGGGTGTGCCCGGCTTCGATTCAGTCTCAACGCGGATGGATGCTCGGACGCCAGAGGGTGCTTCATTAAGCGCCAGCATCACCCCCATTGCCGTTCCACCATTAAGCGCCTCCGCTTGGCAGAGCTATCAATACCAACTTGAAATGCCGGGGGCTTGGGATAGCGCGGGCATCTTCTTCTCGATCGCCTTCAGCAAAAGTCAGCCGCTTGGCGGGGTCACACATTTTGCGTATTTGGACAATGTGGTCCTCCAACAAATTCCCGAGCCATCGTCGTTGGCGTTGGTTTTGTGCGGCGGCGCGCTTTGGCTGACGGCGCGAGAGCGCCGGCGCAACGGAGGCACGGTCAAACGCCCAGTTCCCTAAACCAAAATACCGGGATGCGATTCCGAGTCATGAAATCAAGCCCTCGATTCGACCGTTTTCATCAAAGCGTCAATCCCATATCAATAAGCTTAACTTTATGAGCAGCAAATTGATTCAAATCGCACTCTTCGGTTTAACGCTCGGCTCCGCTGAGCTGCGGGTTGTGGCTCAAGGTTACATTGCCTTCAACAACCTGCCGCCGGCCAATGGTCTGGTTTATCTTGCCAGCGACATCCCGGGTGGACTCTTGTTAGATCAGGATGTCAATTTTGCGCTCCTTGCCGGAACGGATTCGCTTAATCTGCAACTGATCAGCAAATGGCTTTTGAGCGATGGTTCAGCCACCGGAATCAATGTGGCTCCCGGCCGGTTCGCTGATCCGAACCAAGCCGCCTATGCCGTGCCCGGCACCGAGCCGGGAGATGCCGTGTATATCGTGGTCATGGCTTGGGCTGGCCCGGTTGATTCTTGGGAGGCTACGGGTCTGCATGGTATTGCAGAATTCTGGAACCCCAGCGGCACCGCCGATCTGCCTTCCAGCTTAACTGGCATGGACTCCTTCATTATCGGTATTCCCGAGCCATCGTCGTTGGCGTTGGTTTTGTGCGGCGGAGCGCTCTGGCTGGCGGCGCGAGGGCGGCACAACGGAGGCGCGGTCAAACGCCCAGTTTCTTTGTAATTCCCCTTTCTCTCTGCGCCTCGGCGCCTGGATAGCTCTTAACTTCAAAATCTGATGTCGTCCGCGAGACGCGAACGACCACCGCCGAGGACGGCGATGCTCCCCCATTCCTCTGCCAATTATTCCCTTGTCTTCCCGTTCGAGTATTTCGTGTATTTCGCGGTTCTATTTCCCTTGGGAGGGACGCGTTCCACCGCGTCCCTGAACCGCAACGGAAACAACTGACAGGATGACAGGACGACAGGATGACAGTCCCCTGCCGCTTTGGAATCATCGGCCCGCGACCGGAAAGCGGCAGAAGCCTGCCGCAGTCCAGGACGCTGTCGCGGGAATGCTCGTCCCGAACCAAGAGCGGTCGTCCGTTTGACCCCAACGCTTGGCTCGAAGTTGGAAGGCCCGCTGCGTCATGTCGGCGGTTAGAGGAATACTGAAAATGCGCTAGCGTCTGGGGCCTACTTGGCGCAGGTCCAGCGGTTGGAAGCCGAGCTTGAGCGCCGGCGACTGACGGCGGAGACGGAAGTCGTCCTTTTGCGGCGCGATAAAAAGCGGATCGGCAATGAGCGAATGTCGGTCGTGCCCGCGCGCGCGCCATTGGTCCAGGGTCGCCCCGGCAAATTTCATTGCGGCAGGATTGGTGGCCAGGCGCGTGTCCCAATAAACATTGTCGTCGAGGTTGAATTGATCGTTCTTCCAGGTGCTGCCGAGCAACACGCCTTGATTGAAATAGACGATGTTGTTGGTGAAGCTGAAGCTCAGGTGATCCTCGTCACGCGAGCGCTGGAGCTGCTGGTCGCGCGCGAAGGCGAAGATATTGTTCCGGATGATGTTCGTCTCCCCGTAGTGCTGATGAAATCCGCCGTGCGTGGTGCGATAGACCAGATTGCTTTCGAGCAGAATGCCGCTACTGCCTTCGTCGGTGTAAAGGCCCCAGCCGCCATATTTCGTCGCGGCCACGTCGTGCCAAAGATTGTTGATGACGCGTGTGCCGGGTTGTTTGCCCAGTAAATAAATGCCCGCCATATCGCTGAGCACCGGCCCATCGCCATCGGACGCCACGCCGATGTGGTGGACGTGATTGAACTCAACCAAGTTATTGGAGGCGAGCGCCGTGCCGTAACCCCATGTCCAGCCAATGGATACGCCCGAGTAATAGAAGTCGTTGATTTCGTTGTGGGACAGAATGTTGTTGGGCGATTGCCCGATCCACACGCCGATGCCGCTCTGGAACATTTTTCCGCCGTGATGAATGTAGCAGTCGGAAACCTCGTTGCCGCCGGATTGCTCGGCTTCCGTTTTGCGAATGGCGGTTTCGCCCAGCTTCAATCCGCCGGCGCCCAAGTCATAAATGTCGCAATGGGTGATGCGATTCCACGAACAGCCCCGGGCCAGTTCGATGCCGTAAGTGCCAACGTGCGCGATGGTGCAGTTGGTGAACACGCATTGGCGCACGCCCTCGCCCCAGATCGCGCCGGGCACGCCGACTGCGGCTTGATTGAATCCGCCGACTTCATTTGCGGGCGCGGGCCAGCCGCCCGTTGCGGTTTTGTCGTCGGGTCGGGGCAAATTCCATTCGGCGTGCGCGAACGTCAGACCGTTGAACTGAATCTCCCGAACGTATTGTTCCTTGGCGATATCGCCTTCGAGCCGCAGGATTTGACTTAACACCGGTGCAATGGCGGTAAAATTCTTGATGCGCTCGCCGGCTTGCGGCGCGTAATAAATCATCCCGGCAGCCGCGTCGAGATACCATTCGCCCGGAGCATCCAGCGCTTCAAAAACGCCTTCGACGTAATAAAGATCGTCGGGTTGCAGCTCGAAGACCGAGCGTTTGGCCAGATTGACGCGATGGGACGCTTCGTCCACGGACGCAATCGGCAGGCGCGATTCCACCCAACGACTCATCGCAACAATTTCACCGTTGGTCAGCGAAGGCCAGTTGCGCAGGTCGCCGGCGTTGAACTCGAACCGGCGATGTCCCTCCGTCCATTGCGCCACTTTGTCCGGCAGGGCCTTGATCTTGAAGTAACCGGTGTTCGGATGTCGCGCCCGCACGCGGCGCTCGCCGTTGACCCATAGCTCGCGAAAATACCAGTCGCCACGACGCGCCGCCGGCACTTCTGCAACCCAGAGCTTGCGGCCGTTCGCCGTGGTTTCGCGCCAATGGGTAATGGCACGCCCACCACTGAGGATCGGTTTCTCGCCGGGATAAGCCTGCCATTGCAGCGCGGAATCCTCGGGACGCAACACAATCGGCGACTCCAGAAAATAAATGCCGCGCCGTTGATAAAGTTTGGCGCTGGCCGTGTTACCGGATTGCTGACGCTGCGCGCGGATGGCTTGCAACGCGTGCGCCACAGTGGCGAAGGGGCCGTCGGTGCGCCGACGATTCGGTTTGGCCAAAGTGCCGCTCCAGGCGTCGTTGCCGTTGGTCGCCACGAAAAAAGTGCGTCCGTCTTGCTTTGGCGTCGCCGCGAAGGCAGGGCCGGCCTCGATCAGCACCATAAGCGCCGCAATCAGCAGTCCGAACGCGCGCCGGCGGTAACGTCGGATGAAAGCCATCCCAAACCCAACCGAGGCGGGCCGGGAGTTTTTAGTTTGAACAGGTTGATTCATTTTTTCACCTCGTCGGCGGCGTTGTTCGCGATGACGATATTGCCTTTACTGTTGTTGATAATGCGGCTCGGTCCGTGCATGAGGTTACCGGTGATCACCGCGCGTTGCACGCCGCTACCCAATTCAATCTGGGGTTTATTTTCCTGAAATTCGCAACCGCGCACCAGCACGTTGCCGCCTTCGACTTGCAGGGCCGCCCGCCCTTCCTGGCGGCGATCCCACTGAACGAAAATGCAATCGCCAAAGCCCACCGTGCCTTTTCCAGCGATCTTTGCGATTTGATTGCACGGGCCCCAAAACGCGGAATTCACGAAACGCACGCTGCCGGAGTTGTTCGGGCCGACGCGGATCATCGTCGGGTCGGGGCCGTGAAACGAAACGAATTCGCCGTTCGAAATCAGCAAGCCGATGCGCGAACACTGCTCAACTTCCAGCGCCGTGAAACAATCGTCCGCGCCGATGCCGAGGAAGTTGCCGTTGCAATCGCCGGTTTGAGTCCGGATGAACTTGTAGCCCACGCCGTAGCCGAAGCAGAACGTGTTGAAGACGTATTGCCAGTCACTCTTGCCAAAGATGAACGCCTCGCCGTGTTGCTGTTGCCATTCAAACAACTTGGGTTTCATGCTCCACCAGGGATTGAAGTGGACGTTTTCGATGCGTCCGATGTCGTAGATGGCGTCCACAAAAATGCCGCGCCGCAGCGGTTGTCCATGCACGTCGCGAATCAGGTGCCGTTCATTCTGCGACGCATCAATTCCGTTGTACGGATTCAACAACTCGACCGCGAGCACCGCCGGGTTCTTCCCGCGCATGGCGATGGCGTAGGGATACGGCTTGGGTTCGGCATCCACGTTTTGCTCGGGATAATAAATCACGACGCCTTTCAACGTGCTGTTGTGATTGAGCGTGATGAACGGCGGCGCGTCTTCCGTGCCTGCATCGGCGGTGACGAGCAACGTCGTGCCATCCTCCGTCGGCTTGGGCAGGCCGGGATTGCGGATGCCGTTGTGCGCGGGGACGGATTCCCAGATGCCCTTCAACGTGACGGCGGACGGCACGTTGAGGTGTCCGGCGAAGAAATAATTTCCGCGCGGCGCCTGCACCACGCCGCCACCGGCCTGGCCCGCGGCATCCAGCGCCTTTTGAAAAGCCGCCGTGTCGTCGGTTTTACCATCCGCCTTCGCACCGAAGTCCAGGACGGAAAACGTATCGGCGCTCCAAGCGGTGCCAGCGGCCCAAATCAGACCGCAGATGAGGAGAAGTTGTCGGTTCATGTTTTTATCAAACGCTCTATGGATTATTACGCGCCACGATTCAACCCTATTTGGCGGCGCTTGCCAACCTCGGTTCGCCCCAAAGCACCTCGCTCGAGTACGCGTAGCTTTCGCTTCGGGTCAGGCAGGTCAACAGGATCGGCTGACCGCGCCACGGGGTAAGATCAATTTCCACCGGCAACCAACCATCATGGGATTCCATCACTCGCTCGAACTGCGACGCTCCGTTGACCAGCACTTCGCAACGCGTCCGCTGCGCCGGCGGGCCATCGCGAAAACCAACGGCCGCAAGCAAACGCACCGGCGCGTCCGGCAACCGCACCAGCCAATCCACCAAGGCGCGGCCACGAATCGGCGGTTGCAGACTGAGCGCGTGTTTTTGCACGCCACCCGAAGTCGCCCGGGTTACGCCGTTCAGATACGGCGGTGCGGCCGGTATTTCAATACCCGTCTCGAAAGTGATCTGTTGAGTAAAACGGGTGGCCAACAGATCCGTGGTCGCGGTGACCGGCGCGGGTTCAGCGAACATCAAAATCAGCGGCCCCGGCAGCGGCAGGCTCACCATGGCGGTGCCGGTGGGGCTTGCGTTCAGGGCGAGTTGATTTGTGCCCGACCACGCCGCGCGGACCTCTTTCAAGGCGGCCAGATGAATGGTTTGCGCCACGGGCGGCGCGCTGGATTGCACAACAATCCGGGGTTGGTTCAATAGCGCCCAATCGAACGACGGATCATTTTTAGGTCCGGCATCCACGGTCAGGCGAAGCTGAACCAACTGCCCGGCCAGCGGGGTGAGGTCCAGCTCCAAAGGCTGGGGCTGGGCGCTGTCTTGATGAATCTCCGCCGCGTATTCTTGAGGGCCGAGCCGAACCGAGACGCGATAAGTTGCGCCATCGGATTGCCCAACGGCTGCGTCCCGCAATCGGGCCGCGCCCGTAAAGCGAACGCGTTCGCCTTGCGGCAGGCGCACCGTAAATTCGACAAAGGTGATCGGTCGTCCGTGAGCGGCTGCCTCACCGCGCCACGGCGGATGAATGAACAGGCCGTCCTGGTCGGTTTGCAACAAGCCACCCGAGTCAGAATCCTCAAAATGCAGCGTGTCGCCGACGCGGGTGGTGCCGTCGGCAAAGCGCACGCCGGTTTTGACCGGCCCCTCAAAATCCCAAAGCTGAATTTCATTGGGCGCTTTTAGATTTTGAAATTGAAAGCGGGCAAAATTCTCATGCACGCCAGCTTGTTCAAGCGCCATACCTTCAGGCAAAGCGGTGAGGTGCGGAACATTCAAATCGCGGGGAGTCGCGGACCAAGCGTAGGCGCGTTTCGGATCGAGGCCGAGCAGACGCTTTCCGTCGTACGCCGGCCAACCGGGAATCGAGCCGGCCAGAGTCACCTCATTCACGCCTTCAATGCGACGGCTGAGAATTGGCTCGGTCGCATTGGTGGTCGCGGGTTGCCAGCCGAAGACCACACCGTGATCCTGGCGATAGAAAGCCGTGCCGCCGTCGGCGAGCCGATAGCGAAACACGTCGTTCGGCTGCCAGACTGAATCAAAGTCCGGCCGGGGTTGATGTCGTTGAAAAAATTGAGCCAGTCGAAACACTTCAACGGCGGGCGGCGAAAGGTGAGTCAATTGGGTGGCGTCAGGTTGGTTGTAAGTTGGAAGCGCGCCGAACGCCTCGTAAGCGCGTTGCCAGACGGTGAAGAGATCGCCCTGTCCCGGATTGGCCATGCCGATGTAGCCGTAGATTTTTGTGTCGGGCGCCAGCACTGCGGAGCTGACCGGATGTGACATCGCCACCAGGCGATCGTTCCAGGTGAAGTGCATGTGGTCCATGCTCCAGATGTGGCGTTGCGCGAAGGCTTCGTAAGGGCTGGTGATTTCGTTCAAGCCTTCGCCACTCAAAGCGACATCGGGCAACGCGGCGCGCAGTTCGCGATGCAGAGCTTGGCTGCCTTCGATGCCGGTCAGTCCGTCCACCAGTCCATTGGCGTCATTGTAAATGCAGAGCGTCTGATCGAGGTGCAGCGCGTCCACGTAATGAGTGCGCACCAACTCGGTCATGCGCGCGATGAACATTGCCCGCCAGACACGACTTGCCGGATTGATGTAAGCAAACTTGATGGGCGGATGGGCCGGCCATTCCCAGCCGAGCAATTCGCCCGTGAACGAATTGCGATAGTGCGCGTGCTTGACCTGCTCGTAAAAGGGATGGTCGGTCTGGCAGCCAAAATAGTTTACGTGCGGCATCACGCGAAAACCCAGCCGGTGCGCCGCCGCGATGAAGCCATCAAATTCCGGTACGGCGGTGTAATCGGGATAATCACGGTCGTAGCCGGCGGCACGCCAGTCCGTAACGTAGAGCAGGGTTTGTGCGGGATTACAATGGCGCGCCAACTCCGGCAACAGCGCCGCTGATTGCACCGACAAGGTCACGACGAATTGCGTGTTACGCACCCAGTCCGGTCGCTCCTGGGAACCGGGTGTCGGATGCCGCCGCGCCGCCCACTGCCGGTAAAGCGCCGCCCCGGTCAGCCAATCGCCCTGATAAGCAGTGAGACGCCAGCGACAGGAGGTGATGCGCTCTTTATCGGTGAATGGCGCGAGGTTGCGACTCTCGAAACGCAGCCGAAAACTTCGGTTGCTGTGTTCCACCGTCAGATTTTTGTAGCGCGGGGCATTGTCATCAGCGCGGATGAGAAACCCACCCGCGCGGCCCTGGAGCAGAACAAATCCGGCTTCCCACATCATGGGATAATCAAACTCCCGGCGCCCCGCCGGGGCGGACGCGCTGAAGCGTTGGCCGCTGCAACCGGGAACAAGCACTTCAAACTGGTCGGGAATATCCGCAATCGCCCAAGAAATACCGGCGAGTTTTTTCTGCGGGGACGTGCCGGTCTGCGTAAGCAACACATCACCGGTGTCGGGTTCAATTTCCGCGCGCAACTCGAAATCACCCAGCCCGGGCCAGACGCCGGTTTGCGTCGCCACCAAACTGCTGACGACCTCACGACTGTTGGTGACGGGCAGCAGCGGCTCGTTCAATCGGTGCAATCCCGCCGGGAGCGCCATGCTTTTGGGTGACACCACGAACGCTTCCTGCGTGAGTTGATTTCTCAGTTCAACCACGACGCCATCTCGCAGCGTCAATGCGAGTTGCGACGAACGAAGCTCAGCTCCATTCGTCGCGCCCAGCCCACTGCAAAATACCGCCCACAGCAGCGTGGTGGCCGTGCGGTTGGGACGCTTCATGCGCTACGGCTGATTGGCCTGGCGCACGGCGTCAACATCCATCTTGATGATGGCGCGGTCGTAAGTCATCAAGCCGTTGACCTCGACTTCCACGTCGGTGGTTTGCGTGTAAATGCCGGCGGACAATCCGTCGGATTTGACCAACGGATGCAATTTTTGCAACAAGTCCACATAGGCGGCGGTCAACTCGGTGGCGTTGGTGAAGCTGCGATAGCCCCAGTTCTTTTCGTCCTGCCAGGTGTGGCCCGGCAGCGGCAGCCCCAGCCCGCCAAATTCGCCCAACACCATGGCGCGATCCGCCACCTTGGGCGGCAGACCGGGGCCGGGATACTGGTGATGGTCAATGATGTCGCCGGCCGGAAAATGATTGCCGCCGCTCGCGCCGTCCACCAGACGCGTGGGATCAAGTTGTTTGGTGAGATTCAAAATGCGCACGGTGTCGAACTGCCCCCAACCTTCATTGAACGGCACCCACACGACAATGCTCGGGTGATTGTAGCGGCCCGCGACGAGCGCTTTCAGTTCACGCTCATAAATTTGCGCCGACTCGGGCGTGCGCTGCATTTCCTCGCCATCGAAACCGCTCGGGCCTTGCCACCTGGCGCTCTTATCGCCGCTGGGCAGGTCCTGCCACACGAGCAGGCCGAGTTTGTCGCACCAGTAATACCAGCGCTCGGGCTCCACCTTCACGTGTTTGCGCGCCAGGTTGAAACCGAGCTTCTTGGTCACTTCAATGTCATAACGCAACGCTGCATCCGTCGGCGCGGTGTAAAGGCCGTCCGGCCAGAACCCCTGATCCAGCGGGCCGAGTTGGAAATAGGGCCGGTTGTTCAGGCACAACCGCAGGAAACCGTTTTCATCCTTGCCCAATGAAATTTTGCGCATGCCGAAATACGATTTGACCTCGTCAATCTTCTTTCCATCTTCAAACAACGTGATCCGCAAATCGTAAAGATGCGGCGACTCGGGCGACCAAAGTTTCGCGTTCGGCACGTCCAATTCGATCGCGGGCAGAATTTGCGGCGGCAGCGAGCGGGTGGAGATCATTTGTTCCACCACGCCTTCCCGCACCACGCGGCGACCATCCAGCACCTGCACTTTCATCGTGGTTTTGCCGTTGCCGCCAATACCGCGCGCCGCGATGCGGACCGAGGCGTGGTCCACGTCTGGCGTAATTTTCAATTCCTGCAAATGCGCGGGCGCCACCGGTTCGAGCCAGACGGTTTGCCAGATGCCGCTCGTAGGCGTGTACCAAATGCCGTGGGGATTGCGGACCTGCTTGCCGCGCGGCTGTGGCCCGGCGTCCGAGGGATCCCAAACGGCAACCACTATTTCCTGTTCGCCTTTCGGTTGGAGCGCGGCGGTAATGTCGCAACTAAATCCGTCATAACCGCCACGATGCGATCCGACCTCCTGGCCGTTGATCCAAACGGCCGTTTCCCAATCCACCGCACCGAAGTTCAACAGGACATTTTTGCCCTTCCAACTGCGGGGAATTTTGAACGTGCGCCGGTACCACAACTGGTTCGTTTCATACACGCGCTTCATCACCCCGGAAAGCGCGGATTCGATCGGGAACGGCACGAGGATTTGTCCGTCCCAAGCGGTGGGTTGCGACGCGGCCTGGGCGGTGATGGCGTAATCCCACAGACCGTTGAGGTTCTGCCAGGTTTTGCGGACCAACTGCGGGCGCGGGTATTCGGGGTGCGCGTTCTTCGGAGAAACGTCCGCCGCCCAACGCGTCAGGAGCGGACCGGGCGCCGGCTGCCATTTTTCCGCTGCGCTCAAAACCGACGCTCCGGCCAGCAGGCTGATGCCGATAAGCCCTAATCGTTTTCGTATTGTGCTTTGCATAAATTAACGGGCGCGAAATTGCCGGCGCCGCGGCGATCTGGTTTTACTCCACCAACAAAACGCGATCAATCCTTCGACCCGCGCCATTCCCGAATTCCACCGGACGGTTCCGGCAGTCGCAAGCTCCGAGCCGCAACGCCGTGGTTTTCACGGATGCGAAGGGCGCGCGACCCGACCCGCCACCCCATCACTCACCGCATCGGTGAGGTCGCCGACCAAGCCACGAGAAGCGCTCGTTTGATACACGGCTGGCTTTCCTGGCGATCTCGAAAAAATTTAACTTCGTCATGGATCATGGACTCGACTTGGCGCATTAAACCGGAGCGGTCAAAGTCAAGTCAAGTAATGCCCATTTGAAAGTTTTTTCGGTTGTCAGAAAAATAATCTGGCGTAGGATGAAACCGTAGTCAGGGATTGGCACAAAGGGTGCAAAGGGGAAAAACGACCAAGCAGTCATTGCTCTTTGGAATCAAAAGTTCAAGCAGGAGATTTTACCCTGCCCTGCATGTGGTTTGTAACTGAATCCTTGAACCGTAATAAATACGAAATCCTGGTGCGCGTCCGCTTGACCGCCGACAGGCCTTGATTGGAAGTCGAACGTCTCCCGGCAAACACCGCAAGTTGAACTCAACTTGTTCAAAGGAGTTGTTACACACGGCAATGGTGGGGTGACTTTAACGGGTGGCCGCAGCGCAAATCGCGCGCGCCGCCCGTTTTTCTTTTCCGCCACCGCCGCGTCACTGCTAGTCTTGAATCGTGACGCGCGACGACTTGTTTTCATCCACCAACCCGGCGCCGGTCGCCCCGACCGCAGCGCCGCCCGCCCAACCGTTGCGCCACCAACCGCTCGCCGCCCGATTGCGGCCGCGCCAACTGGACGAGTTCATCGGCCAACAACACCTCCTCGCGCCGGGATTATTGCTGCGCCGCGCCATTGAAGCGGATCGGATCCAATCACTGATTTTTTACGGGCCGCCCGGCACGGGAAAGACCTCCTTGGCGCAAATCATCGCGCAGCGGACGAAAAGTAAATTTGAACGACTCAGCGGAGTGGAATCCAACGTCGCCGATATGCGGCGCGCGTTGAGCGGTGCGCATAACCGCCTCGAAAACACCGGGCAGCCCACCATTCTGTTCATTGACGAAATCCATCGCTTCAGCAAACCGCAGCAGGACGTGCTGTTGCCGGATGTCGAGAGCGGCGTCATCCGCCTGATCGGGGCCACGACGCACAACCCGTTTTTCTTCGTCAATTCGCCGCTGGTTTCGCGCTCCCAGATTTTTGAACTGCGCCCGCTCACCGCGGAGGATTTATGGCAATTGTTCAATCGCGCTTTGCGGGATGCGGAGCGGGGTCTGGGTTATCTGAACATCAACGCCACGGAAGCCGCGCTGCGGCATCTCGCCACGATGGCGGACGGGGACGCGCGCAAAGGCTTGAACGCGCTGGAGATCGCCGCGCTCACCACCAACCCCGACCCGAACGGCGTCATTCAACTCGATCTGGCGGTGGCCGAACAAAGCATTCAAAAGAAAGCCATCGTCTATGACGGCGATGGCGACGCGCATTACGACACCATTTCGGCTTTCATCAAATCCATGCGCGGCAGCGATCCGGACGCGGCGCTCTATTGGCTGGCAAAGATGATTCACGCGGGAGAGGACCCGCGGTTCATCGCGCGGCGCATCGTCGTTCACGCGGCGGAAGACGTGGGCCTGGCTGATCCGATGGCACTGGTGCTGGCCAACGCCGCCTTTCAAGCGGCGGAGTTTATCGGCTGGCCGGAGGCGCGAATTCCGATTGCCGAAGCGACGATCTACATCGCCACGGCGCACAAGAGCAACACCAGCCTCAAAGCCATTGACGCCGCGCTCGCGGATGTGAAGTCGGGCGTCACGCTGCCCGTGCCGGAACATTTGCGCGACACCCACTATTCGGGCGCTGAAGCTCTGGGTCATGGCGCGGGCTACCAGTACGCCCACGATTACGAAGGCCACTTCGTGCCCCAGGATTATTTGGGCGCCGCCAAGCGGTACTACGAGCCGACGGAGCAAGGCGTGGAAAAAAAGATCAAGGAACGGCTGGAACACTGGCGCCGGTTGCGCGCGCCAACTCAGAAGGAATGAGCGTCCGGCGCGCGCTCGACAAAACCGCTGGTTCGCGCCATGCTCCAAGCGATGGCATTCGAATCCGATTCGCCCCTGGATCAACTCTGGAAAGGCTACAGCCGGACCTTCCAGGCTTTCGACGATCTCACCCTGGCGCGCTGGCTGGCCCAGACGTTGGGACAGTTGGAAGGCCGGGCGTGGCGGTTGTCGCATCCACTGGTCGGCGCGTATCGGCTGGCGGCGTTGATTGCGCACGAACGGCAGATCTGGTTGCAGCGGCTGGCCACCATCCCCGTAGTTTATCTGGATTCTCCCTGCTGCCGCGCGCCGTTGCTGCCGCTGTTGACCCGCGACGTGCGCGAGTCCGGTTTGATCTGCCAGCACTGCAACGAAACGCTGGTCGCTTTTGCCGAACTGCCCAGCGAGGTGAGCGAGTTGCTCGCGGCTTGGGCGGAGGAATACGAACCGATTCACGCCGTGGCGCATTGGGACGACCGTCGGCGCCGGGCGGCGGGTGATTACGACCGCGCTTACGAACACGCGGCGCAACAGGCGGAGCGGATGTTGCGGCACGCCGGCATGAAGCTCGCCCCGCGTTTACTCGAACATTATCCCGCCATCATCTGGGAAGATCAGGATGAATGTCTCGAAGTCCGACCGGAGGATGTGCGCACCGAAGTTTGATTCGCCATTGAGCCGGGCGGCGACCCGACGCATACTGCGGGCATGTTGCGTCTGATCAAATGGCTGTTCCTCGCGCTGGTGGTGATGGGCGCGCTGGCGGTCGCGCTGCTGCTTTCCAAAGATGCGGTGGCCCGGACGGCGGTGGAACAACAACTCCGCGCGCAAACCGGCATGGAGGTCAAAATCAAGAAGCTCTCGCTAAAAGTCTTCTGGCCGACCGCAACGCTCGAAGACGTCACGCTCTACAATCCCGCTGATTTCGGCGGTATTCCGTTCCTGCGAATTCGTGAAATGCAGGTGGAATACGATCCGGAAGCGCTGGCGCACCGGGAGGTGAAACTTAAACTCATGAAACTGGACGTCACCGAGCTGGCGGTGGTGCGGAATGACCGCGATCAAACCAACATCATCGCGCTGGCAACGGGCGCGAAACCGGCGCGGCGCTCGGAGTGGTTCGATTTCAAGGCGATCGACGTGCTCAACCTTTCCATCCAACACGTCAATTTTGTGGACCTGCAAAACCAGCGCCAGCAGCGCCAGTTTAATTGGAACGAACGCAACCAGATCTTTCGCGACATCAAATCGTCCGACGAATTTTATCGCGCTTTCGTGACGCTTTGGAACCGCCACCAAACGCCCTGAAGCCGCCGTTCAAATCTGGAAATCCGCGATGAAGTCGCGGTCCAGCGCGCTCCCCCGATCGTTCTTGCTCAACACCCGCACGTCGAGGCCATCGTAAACCACCAGGGAATTGGGCGGCACACTTTTCATGATGAACACGTTGCCGCCGATGGTGCTGCCGGCGCCGATGACCGTTTCACCTCCCAAAATGGTCGCGCCGGGATAAATCGTCACCTCATCCTCGATGGTCGGATGACGACGGTGGCCCCGAAGCTGTTGGCCTCCCGAAGTGCTGCGCGCTCCGAGCGTGACGCCGTGATACAACTTCACATGATTCCCGATGACGGCGGTTTCGCCAATCACCGTGCCCGTGCCGTGATCAATGAAAAAGTGCGAGCCGATGGTCGCGCCCGGATGCAAATCCATTCCCGTTCGCGAATGTGCCCATTCGGTCATGATGCGCGGAATGAGCGGTACGTTTTTCAGATACAATTCATGCGCGAGCCGCTGCACCGAGATGGCTTCGATGAACGGGTAAGCCACAATGATTTCCTCCATGCTGAACGCCGCCGGATCGCCATCGAACGCGGCCTCGGTATCCGTGTGCAGCACCTGCCGCAGGCGCGGCAGCCGGCCCAGGAATTCCAACGTGATTTGGTAGGCGGTGGCCGCGATCTGGCCGGGCGGCAATTTTTCGGGTGGGTTATATTCCAGGCTCTTGCGGATTTCCGTTTCCAATTTGCCGAACACCGTGTCCAACAGAGCGGCAGTCTCCGCCTTGATTGCGGAGGAGTGAACCAGTTGCTCATCGAAGAATCCCGGAAACAGCAGTCGCAACAGATCGCAGGTGATTGAGGTGATCGCCTGTTTGGAAGGAAGATTTTGACCGTCAAGATGATTGATGCCGCCAACCTGGGCGTACGAGGCAATCAACTCATTGGTTAATCGGGTAACCGGATCGTTCACTGGAACAGTATTCGCGAGCGCGACAACACTGGCAAGTTTCGGAACAAAGTCCTGAATCCGTGCGCGGCGATGAAATCGCAGAGCAACCGCCAAAAATCAAAGGCGGCGGTGCGAAAGTTTCCGCGTGGCAACCAGCGCAACGGACTGGCTCGAACCTTGCTAAAATTGCGGTATGAGTGCCTTGACTTTCAAAGTGACCCGGAAAAGCGGCGAATACATCAAACCGGCCCTGCTGCCGTCCAATCGCAGCGCCGCGCCGCATTTTAGTTTGGCGGACGGCATCGTCATCGGATTTTTCCTCGCGTGCCTGACTGCGTTGATTTTTCTCCTGATTCGGATTTAATCGGAGTTGCTACTGATCAAAGCCTCCATTACGCGGCGAGGTGACGCGCGGTTTGGATTGCGCCGGTTGGTCCGACGTGGATTTCTTGGAGAAGGCCGACCGGAAAAGCCAGTGGCGCTTCAACCCTTGCACGAAATCATCCGCATGCACCACCGCCTCGGAGACTGAAGTCAGGATATTCGTGTTAGCCGCGACCTGAGCGCGCAAGTCGCCGGTGATTTCCGCCAGATTGTTCAGTGACTCGCCGAACTGCTCCAATACGGCGGTCAGATTGGTGTCGGTGTTGGTCAACAGCCGATCCGCACTCAGCAGCACCGCATCCAATTGTTGTCGTCCGTTCACCCCCAACGCCCACTCGCCCAGCGCTCCCGGCCCGCGCACTTCCTCGCTGAGCCGGGCCAGATTGGAAATCACCGGCTGCGATTGCCCGGCCACCAGATTCAAGTTCGAGATCAGGGTTACGCCCTGATCCAGCGTGGCGTTGATTTTGTTGGTCAGGTTTAGCAGTCCCGGCAGGGTGGCTTCAACTTGATTGATGAGCTGCTCCAAACGCTCGCTCACGGCCGGCGTTTCCAGCGGCATGATCCAGTAACTCTCCTGCAGGTTCGTGTAAAACTGTTGCGGCTGCGCATGCACCAGGCGTTCCAACTCGTCTTTCACGCGCCAGTTGAACGCAGACAGATTCGTCTGCTCCAGCTCGGGGAACTCGCGGCGCACTCGTTCCGCCTGTTCACGCCGCGCTTTCGTCGCCGCCTGCCAGTCCAACATTTGCAGGGCCACGCGGTTGGTATCCTCCTGCACCGTCGGCACGCCGAATACGCCTTTGGTGATTTCCAGAAACCGGTTGCCGAGCAGGTCCGAGGAAACTTTGACGCGCGAGTCGTCCCAGATGTAACCGTAATTCGGTTTCCGAATCGTGAAGTTCACCGTCACTCCAAACCACGCGTCCGGTTCGTTGGGAATGATGTCGGTGATCGCGCCGACCGGAAATCCCATCAGCTTGACCGGATCGCCCACTTTCAGGCCGGCGGCGTTGTTGAGCGACGTTTCGTAGTTGAGCTTGGGCGTGAACCAGCCCTTGCGCTGCGCCGTGTTGCGCAGGTAATAACCGAAGCCCGCCAGCAACAAGGCGGCCGCCACGAGTACGAACCAGCCCACCGCCCGTTCCATGCGGTTCAGGCGGGTGCGAAGTTGCGGTGTTAAATCCGGCTGCGCCATGCGTTTGCTTTTCGCTCCGTCCCGCTTACGGTTTCAAATTCCAGTCTCCGGGACAATCTCATTCCCGCCACAACTCCCGCACGTCGGCCTCGGCCCGACCGGCGACCGCCGCCCAATCTCCCAGCACCTGAAATTCGCGTTGGTGCAGACTGGCGAAGCGATTCGCGCACTGTCGCCACGGCTGTAAATTGCTGGCCGTGACGCAGAGGGTTAATGGCGTTCCCTCCATGATTTCATGGCCGCGCGATAGCGCCGCCAACATTTCCAGCCACCAGGAGGTATGGCGAACATCCAAACCGGCGAGTGGACTATCCACGAGCAACAACTCGGGCGCCAAAGCCAGAACGCGGGCCAATCCCGCGCGCTGCAACCAACTCCGCGCCACATGCACCGGCATCAAGTTCGCCCACGGCGTGAGTTCCATCACTTCCAGCAACCGGGCCACGCGACGCTGGATGTCAGTTGCTTCCCAACGCGCATGATAGTGCAACGGCAAAGCGATGTTTTCCGCCACGCTGAGGGAATTGAGTAATTGTCCGCCCGCGAAGACCAGGCCCAGTTTCAAACGCAACGCCAGCCGTTTCTCCTCAAAAATCGGCAGTGGTTCGCCCCGAAACAAAACGGTGCCCTCCCGCGGCGGCATCAAACCGGCCGCGGTCATCAGAAAGTCGCTTTTGCCTGAACGTTGCGGCGCGCCGATCACCCAAAACTCGCCCGCGCGCACCGTCCAGTTGACCTGCCCAGCCACGAGCCATTTCGGATTGCGCAGGGCCGTGACCGTGACGTTCCGCATTTCCAAAATCGGAGCTTCGACCGTCGCTGATGGAATTCCCGGGTTCACAAGGTCAAATAGGCGATAATAAACAGCGTGTCCAACAGCACACAGGCCACAACGCTTTGGCTCACGGCGCGCACGGTTGCCCGCGAGATTTGATCGAGTTGCAGCGGGTGCGCGAGTCCGTAATAGCAGGTGACAATGGCGATGATGAAACCAAAGCTGCCGGTCTTCAGCGCGAGCATCACGAAGTCGAGCGCGGTCAACGCCCCGGCCAGTTGGCTGAAATAATCGGCGGGTTGAATCGGCACCTCCTGCACAAACGCCCAGAGATAACCGCTCCCCAACGCGCCCAGGATCAAATACACCGTGAGTGAAAAAGTGCCCACCACCATCCCCACAACGCGCGGCACCACCAAATAATGCACGGGGTCCACACCGACCGCTTCCAACGATTCCACTTCGCCCAGCGCGCGCGCCATGCCCAACTCGACCACGTTGGCCGTCCCCACGCGACCCAATACCAGGAACGCCATCAAGAGCGGACCGAGTTCGCGCACGACCACAATGACCATGATGTTCCCCAACAGTTCATTGGCGGCGCCCACGCGGGTCAACACCGCCACGGTCTGGCCAATCACGAGAAACCCCAGCGCCAGCGCCGCAAACAACACCATGGGCAACAACTGGATGCCCACGCGAAAAATTTCCCGTTCGATCAAGGGTCGGATAACCCGGGTGGCCACGCCAAATTTACGCGGCATGACGGTGAGCGTAATCAACGCAAACGCGCCCAATCCCTGCAACGTCGCCAAGGCGTCAATGACGCGCCGCCCGATCCGCCCGGCATAATAATGCCCGATGAACGGGCGCCGCGAATCGGCGTCCAGTGTGGTTGATTCAACCTCCGACATAACGACGGCCTCCGATCTGGTTCCCGCACGAATCCGTTATCTCATTCATTGGCGCGAGGCTTCTCCCAAGCCACTCAGCAGCGAGCGGGCGACCGACGAAATGATGTCTTTGTCCTTCGAATGATTCTTCGTGAAAATGGCAAACACGTACTTACCACCGGAAGGCAGCTCGACATAGGCCAGATCATGGCGCACTTCGCTGGTCCAACCGGCTTTGGACCACAACTTCGATCCCGGCGGCAAAGCGGCGCCAACGTACTCGCGCGACTGGGTGTTGGCGTCGGCGGCGAAGGGCTGGCGTTCAAGCAGAGTCAGCATCTGCTTGCAGCGTTCGGGCGTCACGGATCGGCCGGTGACAATTTCCGTCAGCAACCGGGCGGAAGCCTCCGTCGTCAACCAGTTCCGATGATTAGGCGACGGTTCATCGGACAATTGCTTTTCCCGTCCGTACGGACCTTCGCACCACGTCTTGCGGCTCACGTTGATTCGGGTGTAACCCAACGCGGCGAAATACTCATTGACCACGTTGCGTTTGGCGGCCCAGACCGCAAATTCCGCCGGAGGCAATTCCGGTCCGCTCGTCGTGCCGCTCAACCGATCAAGCACGTAACCCGTCGGTTCGTTGTAGGAATCCACAATCATGTCGCGCAGCGCGCGGCGCAACTCGGGAGTGTCCGTCATTCGCCCGTCCTCCAGCCAGCGATGTGCGGCCACCAGATAAAACGCTTTCACCACGCTGGCCGGATAAAACTGTTCTGTTCCACGATAACTGGCCCAAGCCGGCGGGTCGGCATCGGGCCAGGCCACCAGCGTGACGGCCAGTTCATCACCTTGCAAACGCAACTCCGCGAATTGTTGGAGCGTGTCCGCGACCGCCTGCTGGACGATGGTTTGCAATCGCGGAGAAGTTTGAAAAGGCAAAGGCGTCATGGCGGCAGTTGACACGTTGCGGGAAGGTAGTGCGGCCTCACGCGAAAGAGAAGTCGAACTTTTACTCGAACAGCCGGCGCAACCGAGCGCCACCGCAACCGCAAATGCCGCGGCTAAAATCAATCCGGCGTTCATACCCGACGTTCCCGCGCCGAGGAGTGGATGGAGATGCTTTTTCATAAAATGTGTTCCTACGGATTGTGCTAACACGATGCGGGTTAAAAATCAGGCTTTAATTTTCATCTCGACCGTTCGTTTACGTCGGAAGATTCATGGAAATTCAACGGAAACCGGATTTTATTTTCCGGTTACACGTCGCATTTGCCTCCACCCGAAAGTCAGCACAGACTGAGCGTCGAGACGTGAAACGAGCGGCAAGCAGATTTTGCGTTGAGGCTTGACGAGTTTGGTCGGGAATTGTTAAGCCACAGCGCCATAATCATCCGATGAATGTTAACGCGCTGAAAAAAATCACCCGTGACCTTACTCCCGCAACTTCCCGCGCCCGCGCCCATCCATTGACCAAGCCATTGCGCGTTGGCGCTTTTCTCTTTGCCTGGATCGTCGGCGTTCACTTGTTGGCGGCCAGCTCGGAAAAGGAGACGGCGATCGTCGGCGGAGCGACGGCGGCAGTCAGTTCGGAAAATTCCAACGTGGGCGGTGGCGGCTACCGATTGCTGCTGACGAACGGTGCGGCGCGCGTGCCGGTGGTTGTGGTCGGCGGCACTCCGTATCAAATGGGCTGGCATCTGGGGTACTTGTTGAAGCCGGAAATCCAGCGCTTCGTTCCGGCGGCCGTGGCGGGATTCAAGCAACAGCTCAAACTTTCTGACGAGCAGTTGGACCAGGCCTGGGCCACGACGTCCGCGTTCAGCGATCCGCGCTTCGTCCAGGAATTGGCCGGGCTGGCGGCGGGCGCGGAGATACCGATTCGCGCGCTGCAACACGCGCATTGTCTGCCGCTGTTGATGCCGTATTCGTGCAGTGCGGTTGCCGTCTGGGGCAAGGCCAGCGCGGATGGGCATCTGTATCAAACACGCGACCTGGATTGGAATCTTGAGGTCGGCGCGCACAATTTTCCCGCGCTGGTGGTTTATCTGCCATCGGTCGGTCAAGCCCACGTCCTGCCCACGTTCGCGGGAATCATTGGGGCGAATTGCGGCATGAACGCGGCGGGTATCGCACTCTCGGAAATGGGCGATTCACCTGAACGCGAGATGCCGTATTTCCTCCAAGCCCCGCATTTCACAGCGTGGTTCCGCACGGTGCTTTACGACGCTCCCGCCCTGTCGGGCGCGTTGGACCTCTTCAAGCAACAGCCCATGACCAAGCGCTACCATTTCGTGTTTGGCGATGGGCGAGCGGAAAAGCGCGCCGTCAAAATTCGCGCTCATAGTCCCGAGTCGGGCGACGACCGAATCCGCATCTGGCGCGACAACGATCCGACGGATGAATTTGCTCCGAATGTGCTGGCGGACGTGGTTTACAACGACGAAGGGCGCGGCGCGTTTCCAACGCTGCGCCAAAACTACGGCAAGTTCGACGGCGAACGCATGATGCAACTGGCTTGCTCGATTCCGATTCGCGGCGGCAACGTGATGAACACTGTTTTTGACGCGACCGCACTGCGTCTCTGGGTCACCTACGCCGGACCGAGCGACGAGGCTTATCAGCGACCGGCGGTTTTCCTTGATCTCACCAAGCTGGACGGCGACCACGATGGTCGGCCGGATTTGCAGGAGGGTTCACAACCGGGCAGCGACGGTCGTCCGGCGTTTCTGGATCAAACCCGCTGAGATTGGTTCGCGGCGTCACCCGGGATGATCACTTCTCAGGTTGCGTCTGCCGCTCGGACCACAACTCGATCGCGCGCATCACGCGCAGCGGGTAGTCCGTTTGGATCAGGTCAATCCCCCATTCCATCGCCCGCAAATACTCCTCGACCCGCTCGAATTCGCCGAGCGCATCGGAAAACACTTTGATGCCGAGTGCGTGACAGCGAGCGATCAATTCTGGCGACAGGATTTTCCAATCCACATCCACGGCGTAAGGCTTCAGTCGGGCGACCGCCTCCAACTGCTCCACCTGGCGCAACGGCGGCAGCCCGCGCAGGGCGGGATTGAGCGCTTGCAGTTGCGCGATGAACTGCGGCGATTGATAAATCACCGTGCGCTCAATCATACCCTGCGCTTTCAAGGAACTGGCGACCAGGTCAGCGGGAATTTGTTTGGCGTCAAAATAAAAATTCACCCTCCCCGCAAAGGCGGCCATGAATTGCTCGAAACCGGGTACTGGGGTTTGGGCGAAGGCGCGACTGAACTTCACCCCGGCATCCAGCGCCTGAACCGTGGCGGTGCTCGCTTCACTGATTGGCCCCACTCCGTCCGTGGTACGATTCAAACGCGCGTCATGTAATAGAAAATGACCGCCGTCCCGAGTGGCGCGCACATCAAACTCCACGTAATCCACGCCCAACCGGATGGCCTTCTCGAACGCCGGCATCGTATTCTCCGGCGCATATCGGCCGGCGCCGCGATGCAAGGAGATTTGCACTGGTCGTTGGGTGATGCGCCGCCACAAGGCGTGCGCCAGCACCTCCTCGGGCACATCCGTTTGCAACCAGTCCACGCCCGCAACCATGGCGCGTTCCCAAAAATCAGGCTGATCCCCTGAATCTGCCATCATCGCCTGCACCTTGATGCCTGCGCGATGAAAGGCCGCGACGTTTTCAGGTGTCAAATCCGGCGCCGCAATCGCCACGGCGGTCAGACCATTTTTCACCGCCCAATCCGCCCCGCCCAACGCCGGTTGCCATTGGGTCATCGTAGCGATCTTGCCGCCGCTCAACCACCGAACCTGCCGACATTCTTTCGCATTCAAACAAACTACCACCTGCGCTTCCATGTGCGCGTCCAAAATCTCCCGAACGAGCTGCGCCACATCCGCCGCTCTACCCTCGAGCAAAAGATTCAGCCGACCGCGACAAAGCGCGAAACCATCTTCCAACGCGAGCAACGTCGTGCCTCGAAAGCGCTCGGCAAACGTCGCCCCCACGTCCACTCGACGCAGCGTGGTCCAGTCGGTTTTGTTGATCTTGAAGGTTGCGCCGTTGGTATCGGTGACGCTGGCGGAAGGCGCGAGCACATGCCGGCCGTCGCGAGTGCGACGCACGACCACTGCGCCCCATTCCAATTGATCTTCGATGCAATGTTCGAGCGCGGGTTGAGTATTGGATGGCGCTGACCGCGCGGCCCCGCCGCAGGCCACGACCTGCAGCGCACGCGGCGGTTGCACCGGCTCAAAAAACGGAAACGCAGAGGCAGCCACGCCTGTCGCCGCCGCCAATCCGAGCGAAAGCCACTCGCCAATAATCGGTAATCGCAACCGGCGAGTCGTGCGGAATGTCATGCCGCGAATCATCGTGAAGTCGCGTCTCAATACAAGCCGTAAAAGCGCAAATCCATTCGCACCGGGGCGGGAGCTGCCGGACTCACGATTGGCGAACGGAATTGCGTGAGCAGGTTCAGCGTTGCTTGTTCGCGAGCCAAACGCTACAACGCCCGCAACAATTATGAAATTGGCAATGAGATTTTCTGGCTCGGGCTGGCGGGTCGCCCTCGGTCTCGTCATCGGAATGTTGTCCAGTCACGGATGGGCCGCACCAACGGATCAGGCGCTGCAAGCCCAATGGATCTGGCTCAAGGGCGCGGATGGGTACGCCTACAATCAGGCGGTCGTGGCGCAAAAGAACTTTCATCTCACCCAACCGGAGCGGGCCGCGCTGCGCATCACAGCGGATAGTTTTTACCGGCTGCTCATCAACGATCAATGGGTGAACGACGGCCCGGCGCGGAGTTGGCCGGAGCATTTCCAATACGACGTCATTGACGCAACGCCTTATCTGCGCGACGGCTCGAATGAGATCCGCGTCATCGCGCGTTATTACGGTGTCGGCGATTTTCATCGCGTGCCCAAGCAGGCCGGGTTGCTCGCGCAATTGGACGTCGCGCTCGCCGATGGCAAAACCATGCGGATCAGCACGGATGACTCCTGGCAGGTGGCGGCGTTTCCCGCGCTGATCGCCAATACGCCCAAAGTCAGCATCCAAATGGAGCCGGTCGAACTTTACGACGCGCGATTGGCCGAGGCGTTGTCCTTCCAACCCGCCGCCGTGTTGTTCAACGCGAACGATGGCCCTTGGAAGGACCTGAATCCCCGCGATGTCGCCCTGCTCACCAAGGAACCGTTTGCGTTCAAATCCTTGAGCGCGGCCAAAGTGGTCAAAGCCGATGGCTGGAATTATTGCGTGCCGGCGGCGCGATTAGTACATCCCGGTTTGATCGAAGCCAATCAGGAAGTCAGTTGCGCGTTTGGCATGGCGACGATTCTGACCGCCGACCGGGAAACCACGGTGAACCTGCAATCGGAAGGCATGAAGCTCGCCATTGACGGCGCGCGCCGCGACGGCGCAGTGAAGCTTGCTGCCGGCACCCATTTCGTGCTGGCGTTTCCCAACCAGATGTTTGGGCACGACAAGGAAAAAGCGGTGCGCTTTATGAATCCGCAAGGATTCAAACTGCACAACCCGTTGCAGCCGGATCGGGAGAATCCATGGGTTTTCATCCGCCTGCCCGATTACGCCATCGCCACCAACGATCTCGTCTGGATGCAATTTCGCCGCCACGATTCCTTCGGGGAAGCGGCCCGCGATTACGCCAAAAAGTCCGATGGCTGGCTGACCGCGATCAAGGACACCGCCGCGCTGCAACAGACTTTCGGTCGGAATTGCGAGTTGCTGCCCAGCGAACGCATGTTCGTTCAAGATGCGTTCTGGCAATTCACGCAGCGACAGGTGGTCGGCGACGCGACGGCGTTGGTAACCAATCCCTCGGGCGCGCTCCACGACAACCCCGAGTTCACCACCATTCAACCCAGCCCGGATGGCGACGTGGAACTGCGGTACGATCTCGGCGAACAAAACTGCGGTTATTGGAACTTCGATCTCCAGGCGGAGGGCGGAGTGGAGGTGGATCTTTTCGCCGTGGAATACATCGCGCCCGACGGTCGCATCCAATTCCCATGGAGCAACCGCAACGGCCTGCGTTACGTCACGAAGCCGGGCAACAACCGTTTCACCTCGCTGAAACGCCGTTCCGGTCGCTACGTTTATCTGACCCTGCGCAATCAGCACGCCCCCGTGCGGCTGCGCCACTTCAACCTGATCGAATCCACCTATCCAGTGAATTGCATCGGCAGTTTCAGTTGCAGCGATGCGCGGTTGGATCGCATCTGGGACATCTCCACGCGCACGCTCAAACTGTGCATGGAAGACACCTACACCGATTGTCCGCTCTACGAGCAAACGCACTGGGTCGGTGACGCGCGGAACGAATCGCTGCTGGCCTATGGCGTGTTCGGCGCGCACGACCTGGCGCGGCGTTGCATCAACCTCACCGCGCAATCGCTCGAACACTATCCGTTTGCCGGCTGCCAAACCCCGTCGGGTTGGGACGTGCTCCTGCCCGCGTGGAGTTTGCTCTGGGGTATTTCCACCTGGGATCATTACTGGGAAACCGCCGACGCCGAGTGGCTGCGTACCGTTTATCCCGCCGTGATTCAGAACTTGAAAGGTGTGGAAAAATACGTGGATGACCGCGACCTGTTCAGCGGACCGTTCTGGAATTTCTTTGACTGGGTGAACATTGACCAGGCGCACGAAACCGTTTTGCACAACAGTTTTTTTGTCGTGGGCGCGATTGACGCCGCACTGAAGGAAGCCGAGGTGTTGCATGACCCCACGCACGTCGCCTGGCTGAAATCCCTGCGGGCGCGACTGGTCAACGGCATCAACCGCCTTTGGGATGACACCAAGCAAGCCTATCCGGATTCCATACACGGCGATGGCTCAGTCAGTTCTTCGATCTGTCAGCACACCAGTTTTCTGTCTCTGCTATACGATGTCGTGCCGAAGAAACACGCGGCGTCCGCCATCAACAACGTGACGAATCCACCGCCTCAAATGGTGAAAGTGGGGTCGCCGTTCGCCGCGCTGTATCTCTACGAAGCGTGTGAAAAACTCGGCCTCGACGACGTGATTCTGCGGGAAATTTATCAGCAATACCTGCCGATGGTGGAAGCTGGTGCGACGACCGTGTGGGAAAGTTTTCCGACTGGCACAACGGGCGGCAGCGGCTTTCCAACGCGCAGCCACGCGCACGCCTGGTCCAGCGCTCCCTCGCGTTTCCTGAATCGCATCGTGCTCGGCGTCAAGGACACCGCGCCGGGTGCGGCGACGATTCAAATCAGCCCGCGCCTGAACGGTTTGACCTGGGCACACGGCACCACGGCCACGGCGCGCGGTCCCGTGCAGGTGGATTGGAAGGTTCAAGATAACACCTTGACCGTCACTTACTCCGCTCCCGCCAACGTGAAAGCGACTTTCGTCAAAAACGCCACGCACAACGGCCTGAAAGTCGTGGTTAACGGCCAAGTGCTGGAATAACGAAACCATTCAACCACCTGATCTTGCCACATCCTTTGAACGACCAAGTGCCAACCTTGATTTTTCCCGGTGCAACCTCTGAAATACGTCGCGTGAAAATAATTGCCACCCGCTCTGAATCGGCCGCGTCAAAAGCAACGCCAACCGTTTCCACCTTTAGCCTCATAAAGCCACAGCGCATTCGTGTTGGCTCCGGTTTGCCGATGATAGCGGTGCTCGCACTGGCGCTTTGGTTTTCCGCTGGGCTTAGTCGTGCCGATACATTTGCCGCTGCGCCAGAGGCTCGTGGGATTTGGGTTCACCTCACCCATTTCAATGCGGATCCGATTCAAGGCAAAGCGGAGGTTCAAGCGTTTGTAGATCGTTATGCCGACGCCAATTTCAATCTCGTGCTCCCCTGGGTACTCAGCGAATACATGGCCGCGCTGACCGATCCCGCGTACCAAAGCAGTCAGCCCACCGCCAAGTGGGACGCGCTGGGAGAACTGGTCCGCTGCGCCCAGCAACGCCATCTGCAGGTGCATTTCTGGTATTCCTTCACTTACTACAAATCGGCGGGCAGTCCGGATTTCAATCCGCAACACGGCGGCGATCCCGCCTAGGCCGCACGGCGCGTCATGCCTCCCAAAGAACCGGGGCAGCCGCCAGTAGTGTCCGCGCCGATGACGGACGTCTGCCCCATGCACCCCGAAGCGCGCGCCTGGCAGGTGAAATTGCTCGAATCCATGCTGGACCGTTATCCGGGGATTTCCATTCACATCGAAGAACCGGGGTTTGGTTATCCTGGCAGTTGCGCCTGCGACCTGTGCCAATCATTGTTCCAAAAAATTTATGGCGCGGATCTGGTCGCCTCCATCAACACCCCGGCGGCGGAGGATTTTCGTTGTCTGGGCATGACGGAGTTCATCCGCGAACTGCGCGCGAAACTGGAACAACGCACGCCACGGCCAATCCTCTCCGTCAACGGCGGTCCGCTCTGGCGCAATGATCGCCGGCTCGGGCGCGATTGGAAACGCTGGGCGGACTTGGGCTGGCTGGATTATTACGCCTCGCAAAATTATACCGACAACTTGGACAACTTCACCCGTCTGACCCAAGGCGTTCTGAAGGATTTGCAGCCCTGCCCCGTGTTCATCGGCATTGGCGTAAAATGGAGTGGTGGCGCGACCCCGTTGCCAACGGTTTTGCAGGAAGTGGAACGAGCGCGACAACTCGGCGCTGCGGGCGTCATTCTGTTCAGCGCCTCGGCGCTCACCGACGACGATTTGGCCACGCTCAAGTCCGGCCCATTCAAACAACCGTCCGAGTATCTCAACGCTCGACGCTAGGGCATTTTAAGTATTCCTATAACCGCCGACATGACGCAGCGGCCTTCCAACCTCAAGCCAAGCATTGGGGGCAAACGGACGAGCGCCCTGGGTTCGGGGCGAGCACTGGCGCGACCGCGCCTTGGACTGCGGCAGTCTTCTGCCGCTTTCCGGTCGCGGGCCGATGATTCCAAAGCGGCAGAAGACTGCCGCAGTCCAAAACCTCGCGGACAGAGGCGCAATTCCCCATCCGGACCCCACCTTCATTGGGTTACACTCGTTCGGTGCCACGGCTACAACTTTAATTAAACCGCTATAGCGCGCGTCACTCCGGGTCCCGCCAGGCCGGGCGGGACGACTTCCACGTCGTCCCTAACTAATTTGGGACGCGGCGCAACGCATCCCTCCCAGGGAAATAGAACCGCGAAATACACGGAATGCTCGAACGGGAAGACAAGGGAATGATTGGCAAAGGAATGGGCATTGGGAGAGCATTGCCGTCCAACCAGCGGTAGTCGTTCGCGTCTCGCGGACGACATCCGGTTCTAAAGTAAACCGTTCCACTCAAACTGAACCCACCCAGCCAGTCGTGAGCGATTGCGCCGTCGTATTATCGCCTCAACGCAGACATCACTCCACCAAGCGCGCGCGGTAAAATCGTTGCGTTGCCGTTTCCGCATCCTGGTACTCCACCACGCCATTACTGCCAATAAGCAGCGCCGGGCCGGTCCACTCGGAAAAGTCGCTGGTGTGTTCGAGATAATATCCAACGCCCGGATCGCCGCGCAGCTCCAACCGAATTCCGGTTTCCGGAGTGTAATCAATTGGCCTGAGTTGCGCGTAGGCGGGTTTGGGGGCTGGGAGCCGCGCCAGTATTTCCGGCAAATCGTCCGCCTTTACCAACAACCAATCCACCTCCCACCAACCTTGGCCAGTCACCAGTCCCACCTGTCCGGTCGCTTCGGGATGGGCCGGAAAATAATCGTACCAGGTCCTCCATTGTTCCGGCTCCGACGTTTCCCCATTGGCTGGCCACAAGCGAGTCAATAAATCCGGATAGTTGGTAAGTGCGTTGGTCTGGTGTCGCACGCGCAACCAATACCAACGATTGGTGGTCCACGTCGCTGCCGCCAACGGTCCTGCCGTGGCGCCCGGACCGAATATTCCGATCTGGGTCACCCCTTGGTTCGCGCCCAATTGACTGGAATACTCGCCCGCCGCATTGGTGGCCGCGCCCACAGCCAGTCCGCCCAGCCAACCTTCGCCCGGCGGCAGCGACATCGGTCGCACCCGGGCAAGCAACTCCACGGTGGATTGATTTCCAAGCGTGGTTGCGATCAGGACCGCGTTGTTGCCATTGGTTATCGGTTGCACCCGGAGGACGCCGCCTTGTTGCTGAAACGCCTGTGGATCACCGCGCACGACCCAATTGGTTTCCAACGGCACTCCAAAGTCCTGCTGCCAGCCGTGCAGATTCTGCCCCGATTCCACCGGCACGCCCAGCCGCATCACCCGCACCTCGCGCACATGCAAAGTCGTGGCACTCGGCGACAGTGCGATCCGGAAATCCGCTCCGCCATTTTGCGAATTGAGAAAGCGGGCTTCGGACAGGCGGAACCGGGCGGTTTTCCACTGGCCGCTGCCCCCCAAAGTGATGCTGGTGCCGCTGGCCGTGTAGGCGCCGTTGAACGGCGCGTTGGTATCTGACCCGTCGTACTCGAGGTGAAAACTCCCGCTGCCGGTATCAAAGTAATCCACCTCCACGTCCACGAGCATGGTGTCCGCCCATTTGAACGAGTCATCCATCTTCAGGTAAATGTAGCGGCCGCCGTAAATGGTCGGCACCACCACCCGACACGGCTGCCCGCCGATCACCGTATTGGTGGTCACCCCGTCGGCGGACTCGAACTGGATCAATCCATGCGCGTCATTCGTTGCGGACAGCGTGGTGCGAATGGATTTGAAATCCGAATAGTCGCCGCGCGGACGGGGCGGCACGACGCCCGCCTTGAACCAATCCACGTATTGCCGGTTCAGTTCAATGTACTGTCGGCCATACTCCAACGACGCCGCGATGTCAGTGCCCTCGTGATATTCATTCCAAGTTTCAATGTGGACCAGCCGCGTGGGGGCGCGCAGCAGTCGGATCCAGTTGCGCTCAAAAAAAGCGCCCTCCTCGCGGGGCACAACGAGCGGAGTGCGACCGGGCACCGCGGAGTGATCGTAACCCGGCCCCAAAGCGGCCACGCCGGAATTACGCAACCCCAGCGCGCCACCCCAGGCGTAGGTGTTGTCTGCCGTAACATTCCAGGAAATTTCCCGAACGATGTACGGATCACAACCGCTGAAATCTTTGGCGAACTCCTGCCGCACATAATCAATACAGCCTTGATCATGCGCGGCGGCAAAACTGGCCGAATAAAGAAATATGATCGGACGACCTTCAATCGTGGCCCAATGCCAGGCCGGCACGAGCGAAAAGAAATCCCGAATGCTCTCGTAAAACCAGCGTTGCCCGGCCTCCGTGGTCAGATCCACATGCTGACCTGCCGCATTATGTTGGAGCGTGGAAGTATCGTAGAACAGGCCGATGCCCGGTGGCTGCGCACCCTCCGCCACCAACGCGGCGCGCGCCGCCACCAACGGCGGCAATCCGGAAAAGCTCCAAGGTTGACTGCTGATGGGTTGCCCGGAAAGACGTTGCGAAGGTTCGCCCCAGTACACCGGCAGCAGCACGTCTATCCCGGCGGCGATCATATCCTCCAGTTGCTCGCGATGCCACGACTCCAGCTTATACGAAAATCCGGTCAAGGTCGGCGGATGGTCGGTCAAAGCATCCGAGCCGTCGTGATTCGTGAGGTGCGCGCCCGACAGAACGTCGTACCAATAAAAATAGGTGGTCAGCACCACGGGCGACTGACTGGTAAAGTTCTTCGCTAAAGCCAGATCCTCGGCGCGCGGATGCAAGTACGGCCCGAGCGGCGGATTGATGGACTGCGCCCCACCGCCGACATTCCATAGTACAAAAGCAATTGTGAGCAGGTGGCTCACACTGAAACCGAGCGCACGGATGCAGGTTGTCATGACCTGAAATTATCACCGCAAAATTCGCTGTCGAGCCTTTCAGTCGAGTCTGAATCATCAAGTCAGAAAGAACGTGATGGCCGTTGCGTTGGAAAAACGCACCTTAAAAAAGAATTGCAAACACTTTGCGGAGATGAAAGAATGCGAGCGTTACCAACAGGTGAGACGTGCATTACGGCAGAGAACAGGACATTCAGCCACGTACACCGGTGGGTATGGATATAGTAACCAAATTCAAACTAAGAGCCACCATGAATATTAAAAGCAAAACCCTTCCTGGTTTAATCACTTCGTTGTTAGTGCTCGGAGCCGTCACGCTGACCCACGGACAGGACGGACCATTCGATCCCGAGGCCTGGCCCTCCACCATCAACCCGGACCTGCCCGTCCACTTCGTGGTGACGGATTACCTGCTCACTTCACCGGGGGGCGCATGGATTGAGGATGCGCTCATCATTCGCAACGACGGCGATCAAACGACGACCGACATCACCCTCGACGGGCACACTGGCAAAAAGACCACCGCCGGATATCTAAACGTCGCCGACCTCTACTTCACGGAATGGGCCAATTACGAAACCATTGACATCCTTCTGCAGGTTTACGGCGATACGACACTGCTCAACAATCAAGGACAACCGCGTAATTTCAATTTTCTAACCGGCACCCTGCCTGAAATCCGTGATGTCAACGGCGGCCAACTTCCGGTGGAGGTGAACAACAAACGTTGGAACTGGGTACTGTTTCGGATCCCAAACGATATCCGACCTTCGGATGGAGGTCGCTACATCGGCACCATCCCGGGTAACGCCCAAGGCGCCTACCAATATGGCGGGGTCAATGGCGGAACGATTCGCTTCCAATCCGTACCCGGATTGACGGTGCGCGTCATTGCTTTTGGGCCGCAAGGAGTTTTTGGCGAACCGGAACAAATCAATCAATTTTTGCCTCCAGAAACCTGCGACCCCGAGCCGGACACCAATCTTGCCAGCTTGGACATTGCCCATAACACAGCCGATCACATGGAAGTAATTGACCAAGGCGATCAGGTGGTTGAATACCAGGACAACGTGGGTCCGGAAGGCGACAAACGCCGCGCGATCCGTCCGGTATGGAACTACCTGAACTTCGGCATCACGGATAACTATCTCGGCCAACCGTGCAATGATCCGCACACCATCAAGGTCTGCGTGGAATTTTATGATGATCCCAATTTTGCGGGTTACGACGTGCGCTTCGGGCCGGAAGCTTTTGCCACCGACGCCTCGGGAGGCGTGGCGTTTGTGCCGGAAAACCAACGTCACACCCTGGAAGGCACGGGCGAATGGATCCGGCGTTCCTGGGCCATTCCCAACGTAAATTTATACGGCGTGAATGTCGCCCCGACGCACACGGCTGGCCCCCGATTCATCTCCGAAAATGCGCAGGTCTTTGTTTCCTCGATTCAACTGGCCGTACTGCGCACGGGCGACCACCCCTTGGCCGGACAGGACCCGCTGGCGGATTGTTATGAAGACCCCAACATCTGCACCGAGCGATATGGCAATTATGCCGAACTAGATTTGGCTCAGGGAATCCACGACGGCTTGGAATTAGGCACCAGCAGTGGCGATCAGGAAATGATCGAGGAAGAAGCCGGGCCAGCCGGTGACCGACGCATGGCGGTCCATCCGGCACGAGACGACGGCACGCCAGGCGCCAAGCACGAGTTCCTTAACTTTCAGATTGTCGGAGAAGCCCTCGGGCCAACCACCCAACCCAACGCGCATTTGGCCATCTGCGTCACCTACTATGATGATCCCGCTCTGGCCGGCACGCGCTTCCGTCCCGAGGTGTATCGCACCATGAAAAATGGAATCCTGTCCTTTGCCTACACTCCGGATAGCTATTACGTAACGCTCGAAGGCAGCGACACCTGGAAACAAGGCTACTGGGAAATCGAAGACATGAACTTTACCGGCGTCAACCAAGGCCCCCAGGCGGCGGCCCGGTTCATTGTGCAGGATGCGAACGGCGTACCGGCGAAAATTGCAGTGACGCAAGTCCGCTACGGCGTCATCCGGCCGTGCGGCCCACTGGCCGGAGTGAATCCCCTCGAGGACTGCAAACCCGTGGAAGTCACCCTGAACATCAGCCTGGAAGGAAACGAAATCGTTCTCAGTTGGCCGGCAACCGCCACCGGTTTCGTGGTCCAGAGCGCCGAGAACCTGAATGACCCGCAATGGGGCGGTATCAACGTAACGATTGAAGTGATTGGCGATCAGCAAGTGGCGCGTCTGCCCACCAGCAACAGCACCCAGTTCTTCCGATTAGTTCGATAGTTACGAAGCCAGACCACAATCATCTGAGATCAGCGTGGTGAAACCGGTCGGCACTGGTCGGCACATTGCCGACCGGTGCGGCCAAGTTGGCTGTTCCAGCCAGACCCAAGGTGATACCGCCGTCCTCGGCGGTGGTCGTTCGCATCCTCGCGTACGATATCCAGTTCTGATACTTCAGTTGACTTACTTCCGACTTTACTCCCGCCGGGGAAAAGCGGAGCATCAATATCGGTTTGCGAGGCCAGATGCGGCCCGACAAGCCAAGCGCAATTGATACTACCCGACATTTCGGTCGCAACCACTTTCCGGAATTAACGAAAAATCATTATGAAAATCATGACTCTGAAACCGTTCCTGCAAAATGTTCTCGCCGTGTGGCTGGTGGCAGCGCTCGCGGGATGTGCCACGGATAATTACAAAAAGGGCGACCGCACCGCTTCGGACCTGATGGATGCAGCCAACAGTATCGCCACCGGACAAACCAAGATTGACACGGTGCTCAGCAGCCTGAGTGAGCTGGTCAACAATCCCCAGGGCGATCTCAGTGGAGATTTCAAGAAGTTCACGGCAGCGGTCAAGAGCCTGGAATCCACCGCGGCCGACGTGCGCAAGCAGGTGGAGGGAATGCGCAAGGACGGGAATACATACTTCCAGCGCTGGGATCAACAACTCGCCGCCATTCAAAACGAGGACATTAAGAATCGCAGCGCCGCGCGCCGCGCCGAAATGCAGCAAAAATTTATCGAGGTCAAGAGCGGTTACACCGAAGCGAAACAGGCGTTTGATCCGTTCATGCAGGATTTAAAGGACATCCAAATAGCGCTGAGCACGGATCTGACGGCGGGCGGTCTGGCCGCCATCAAAGACGTGACCGACAAAACCACCCGCGACGGTCACACGCTGCAAGATTCCGCGCAGAAATTAGTCAACCACTTTCGGAATCTGGGCGTGGAGTTGTCCGCCACCGCCCCAGCCCCATAATTGTTAATTGTTCAGCGCTCACCAAGCTGGCCGGTCGGAAGTTTCCGCGCCCGGCCAGTTTGATCCAGCGAGTGAATCGGGATATCCGTGACGTCGTAATGGTTTTCTGCCAACCTGACGCATGGCTCAAACTCAATTCCGACTCGTCCTCGTCACGGCGCCCAATCTGAAAACCGCCCGTCACCTGGCCAAACTGGCGTTGTCAAAACGGCTCATCGCGTGCGCCAATTTGCTGCCGCAAATTGAGTCCCATTACCTCTGGCAAGGGCGCTTGGAACGCAGCTTTGAGGTTTTACTCCTGCTCAAAACGGTCCGCTCCCGTGTTCCCGCTTTACAGCGACTCATTCTTGAAGCGCACCCCTACGACACACCGGAATTTGTGGTGCTGAACATTACCGCCGGCGCAAAGCGTTATCTGGATTGGGTGCGGGGAAGTTGCGCGTAAGCCATTGCCTCACGATCAGTTTTGCGTTTCAGTCCGAACGCCCGAGCCTCAGGGATTGGCGGCGGGGCTGGCGAAGCGCGCGCGAATCAAATGCGACAGCGCTTTCATCGCCAATTCGATGGGCAGGATCGGCTTGATGATCCAATCACCATCCGTGGTGCCGGCGGCCTTGGCGCGGTGTTCAAAATCCACGTAGGACGTGATATAGACCACCGGCAAGTTCGCGTGCCCCGGCAATTCCCGCAGTTTGCGGGTCAACTCAAACCCATTCAGTTGCGGCAACTCGACGTCCAGCAGAGCGAGATCAAATTGTTCCTGTGTTGCCAGGTGCAAGGCCGCGTTGGGATGGGTGACGGCTTCAGCGGTTATTCCCACACGGCGCAGCGCGGAGAGCACCACTTCGTTCGACGTCGGATCGTCGTCAACCGTCAGCACCGTGCCCAGTTTGGGGTCGGAGTAACGCTCCGTCGGAGCGCGTTGAATCAAGTCGCCCAACAGAGTCACCGCGTTGGTCACCGTGCGAGTGGTGGACGCATTGATGAGTTGTGGTTTGTCGGTTAATTCCACCAACAAGGCCTCCAGCGCATTGCTTAATCGCGCCAGGTACGGCAGCCCCGCCAAACCCGCCGAGCCGCTCAGGCGATGCACGCGCTGACCAAGGTCACTTAAGCTGCCGGTGCGACTGGCCAACGCCGAGTCGCGACCAAATTCCTCCGTCAGCGTGCGCAGCGTTTCATATTCTGCCGCGACTTTTTTGAGAAATCCAACCCGGAAGGCTTCCACCTCCGGACTGCGTGGGGCCGGAAGAGCTGCGTCCGGGGATTGCGCGTCAGCCGTCGGGGCGGAATCCGGTTTATCGCTGGTCATTTCGTTCGCCAGCTCCAATAGCTTCGCGGGCGTATAGTCGCCTTTGACGATGGCGCGACTGATCCCCAGCGCATTGACCTGACGCGCTTGCTCGCTCATGAAGGCATTTGTCCAAACGGCGACCGGAACGCGGGCCAATGATGGCTTGCTCCGAATGAATTTCATGACATCCGCGCCTGAGAGCCGGGGCATCATCAAATCCAGCACGATGAAATCAGGCACCATTTCGCCGAGCAGCTTGATGGCGGCCAATCCGTCAGTGGCGGTGTGAACTTCATACCCACCGGCCACGAGCTTTTTTCGATACAATTCCAGCACCAACGAATCGTCGTCCACTAACAAGATTGTTTTTGTCATCATGGATTAAGCGAGTACCGGCGCGGCCGGCAGATAAATGATAAAAGTCGTTCCCTCTCCCGGCACGGTTTTCACCTGGAGCACGCCGTTCCCTTCCTTGACCAGGCGCGATACGATGTTCAAGCCCAGACCGGTGCCATGACGCGCGTCCTTGGTACTAAAGCGCGGCTCAAAAATCCGAGGTAAAATCTCGAACGGAATTCCGGGGCCGTTATCGCTGACCGTCAATTTCACCAGTGGCGGGACATTGCGAAAATTCTCCACATTGAGACAACGCTCGCCCGGACCATCCTTGAATTGTTCCAACGCCAGCGGTTCGGACAAGGCGCTGCCCGCAAGGCGAACCCGGTGCGCGTGGGACGACGCTTGCAGCGCATTCACGGTCAGGTTCTGCAACAACTGGATCAAATCCGTGCCGTTCATTTTCACGGCCAGATTCTGCGCGAGCGGCTGCACTTCCAGTTCATTGCCGGTCATACTGGAATGTAGCTTCAGCAGCGACTCGAGATCCGCCAACAGTTGATTGACGCTAATGTGCGTGAACTCGTCCGGACGGCGCCGCAAAAAGCTGAGGTAGCGACGCGCAATTTCGACGCAATTCGTCACCTGCCGGGTCACAATCCGCAACCGATCTTTGACAAACGTCAGCGTCTCGGCATCCACGGAATCTCCCGATCCGAGCCGTTGGTGGATGAGTTGGAGCGAACCGGAAATCACCGTCAACGGATTGTTGATGTCATGGATGACGCTGGCGTAAATGTCATTTCGGCCCTGGGCGATCTGGCCCTCCACCTTCTCCCGCTGCAATTCTTCGTATAGTTTTTGCAGCTTCTCGTTGTTGTTAAGGATGACGGTGTCCAAGGTCCGACGTTGCATGGCGTTCGCCACGGCGGCGCGCATGTCGGCCAGATCGTAGGGCTTGTTCAGATAATCACAGGCGCGCAGTTTCAGCGCCCGGCGGATGGTGTCCGTGGTTTCAAACGCCGTGATCATGACCGCCTCGATGGTGGGATCAATGAACTTGATTCGTTCGAGCACGTCCACTCCCGACATGCCTTCCATCCGAATATCCAGAATGGCGACTTCAATCCGCTCTTTTTGAACGATCTCAATCGCCGCCGGCCCGTCAGCGGCCAGATGAATCGTGTAATCACCCTGGAACGCTACGCGCAGGGATTCACGCACGCCGACTTCATCATCTACGATGAGCAGCGTTCCCCGCTTGCGCGGCTTTATCGTTTCATCTGTGGAATCAGCCATGACTTGTTCTACTTTGACTCTTCACGCTGCGGCCCCGCTTCAGTCGTCGTAATCCGACGACAACCGACACGTCATCGTAATCACGCAGGGTTCGGGAACAAGCCGGAAAGCCGCCCGCCCCATCAATTCCGCTTCTCGGACAACAGGCCCGTCGCCACGTACTTCAATCACCCAGGTAATGCAAACTGACCTTCCGCGCGTGCGGCGCGTGGCGGTGTTCCCAAACGTAAATCCCCTGCCAGACGCCCAAGGTCAGCCGACCTTGCTGCAGGGGCAGACTGAGATTCACCGACGTCAACGCCGTTCGAATATGCGCCGGCATATCGTCGGGACCTTCGCAATTATGAACCCACCGGCGGTCGCCATCCCGCACCAGTTGCGCGAAGAAATGTTCCAAATCCGTTCGCACGTCCGGATCGGCGTTCTCCTGAATCAACAACGAAGCCGAAGTATGCCGCAGCAGCAGCGTCACCAGTCCGTTTTGAAAGCCCCCGGCCTCGATCCAAGCGATCACTTCAGACGTGATTTCATACAAACCACGTCCGCGCGTGCTGAGGGATAATTCGTGAAAGGCCTGGCGGCTCATGATTATCGCGCCACACCGCTTTTGGTTGCCGCAGCTTTCGTCTCGAACAACTGCTCCAAATCGGGGTTGCGCGGTTGCCCCGCTTTGATGGCTTTCTCATAGTGAAAGCGCGCCAACGGAATATTGGGCGGCTCTTCCGAAGCGTAAAACACCGCCAGATTGTTTTGCGCGCCGCCATGCGCTGGATTGAGCGTAATGGCTTTGCGAAACGCCTGCTCGGCCGGACCGCGCAGCCCCTTCTGGCTCAGCGTAACCCCCAGATAATTTTGGATGTCGGCATTCTGCGGATTCAACTTCGCCGCCCGATTCAACGCGGCAATGGCTTCGTCATATTTTTCTTCCCGAAACTTCAAGTAACCCATCAACTGATTCGCGTGCGGATGGTCCGGGGCGAGGGCCAGGGCTTGGTTCAGATGAGTCTCGGCGTCAGACAAGTGTCCCAGTTCGATCTGGATCGCGGCGAGATTCGCCAAGGTCTTTGGATCGTTTTCATCCTGACGCAAGATGGCGAGGTAATCCTCCTCCGCCTTGTCGTATTGCCTCGAGGCGAACAGTTGCTGCGCGCGGGCGGCCAACGCCATGACGCTTCCCGGCGTCCCCTGCCCCGCCACCGCGCCGTTCACGGATGGACTGGAAGCCGAGCTGGGTAACGCCGTCAGTTCCGGTGTCGGTTTGGGCGCGGCCATCAAAGCCAGCTCTTCTGCGGAATAGGGAATCGCTTTGGCCTCGAAGACTTCAAGTCGCGCTTTCAAGCTCTCCACTTCGCGGGTCAACTGATTCACCTGCGTCATCAACTGCTGGGTGCGCGCATTATCCACGCTGCCGGCGTTGCGACGCTCCAACGCCCGATAAAGCTCGTCGCGCTGGCGTTCGAGTTCCTTGATTTGCTCATCCGCGCCCCCGCGCGATACGATTTCCGACTTTGCGGCCGGCGTCGCTTGCGCGGCCCGGGCCGCGACCAACCGGTTTTCCAACGCGACCTTTTCCAATCGCATCACCTCGGCATCGGAATTCAGCGCCGCAATCCGGGCCTGGGCTGCCGCCAATTGCTGCGCCAGCTCGGTCGAGCTGGAATCCGGAGCCGAGGTCGCCGCCGCTTGGGCTTGAGCCAGTTGCTTTTTCAACAACTCATTCTCCGCGCGCACGGCGGCCAACGCCTCGGTTTCGCTCGGCGCCGTGCGTTTCTGCTCCTGTTCCAAACGGGCTTGCAACAACTCGTTTTCCTTGAGCAAGGTTTGAATGCGCGCCTGCGCTTTTGCCAGTTCACCGGGATCAATCGCCGCGGGTTGGGTGCTGAACGCTTCTTTCAGTTTGGCTTCTAGGATCGTCTTCTCCGATTGCAACTGCCGCACGGACTCCTGCAAAGAAGCAATTTCCCGCTTCAAATCAGCATTATCCGCCACCGTTGGCTCGGTCCCTTTCACCACCTGAGATTGGGTTGCTTCCTGCGCGCCGCTGGCGGCGGGCGCTGGAGTTGATTTGGAAACGGCGGCGATCCGGTTCTCCAAAAATTGGAGGCGGAAATTGACCACCTTGGGATTCCAGCTTGGATAAACTTTCTGGATTTGGTTCAGGGCCGTTTGCGCCTCCAGGTATCGGGTCAGAGCACTCGATTCGTCGCCCGACGTGCGCAACGCCTCGGCCTCTTGCATGAGGTTGTAAACGTGGACGTATTGTCCCTCCACCGATTGCGCGCGCGCCCACCCCAAAATCCCCAGGCAACACAGCCACCAAACACAGATGCGCTTCATGGCCACAAGTTAATGAACCGGACGTTGCTTTGGCAATGACGGCGTGTGGAATTTGACACGGGAACTGCGGTCGTGATAGCGTCACCGCCGTCAGTTGCCTCGTTATGAGCTCAATCCTGAACCAACATGTTCTGGTGTTGAACCGGCTGTGGCAGGCGGTAAATATCTGCACGGCCCGGCGCGCGCTGACGTTGTTGTTTCAAGGGCACGCGCAGGTTGTTCTAAATCACGCTGACGGATCGTTCCAAACCTATAACTTCTCCGCCTGGCATGATTTTTCCCAGCAGGAACCTCATCCAGAATCCATCCACGCCATCTCGTTCCGCCTTCGGTTGCCGCGCGTCATCCTGTTGCTGGCGTACGACCGCATGCCCAAGAAGGAGGTCAAGTTCACGCGCCACAACATCTTCGAGCGGGATCGCAACACCTGTCAGTACTGCGGCAAAGTCTTTGATCGCAAAGACCTCAATCTGGATCACGTGATCCCGCGCGACCGTGGCGGGCCGACGACGTGGGAAAATATTGTCTGCTCCTGCATCGAGTGTAATACGCGCAAGGCGAACCACACGCCGCAGGAAGTGGGCATGAAACTCGTCAAGAAGCCGAAGCGGCCCAAGTGGCGACCCTTTGTGCAGATCAACTTCAGCCTGCATCAACACGACAGTTGGAAGCACTTCGTCAACCTCGCCTATTGGAACGTCGAATTGGGCGAAGACGTGGAATAACCGCAGCGCGGAGTTGCGTTCGGAACGCGCCAGGGCATTAACCACCCGCCGCCGCCGCAAACAATCATTTCACTGCCCGCGCATGGGTGCGTCGGCGACGCTTACGTCCCGAATTTTAATGGCGCGATAGGCGGCGCTGGTGTCCCAGGAACACAAGCCGAACGGTTTGGAGAGCATGATTTCGCCAAAGCGCACTTCGAAGCCACGCCCGGCAATCGGCAGGTCCACCACCTTTTTCTGCTCGACCCAGGCTTCGATTTTCTGTTCGGTCACCCGCAAGCGAAGGCGATACCAACGCCCGGTTTCGAAGCTGATGTATTTGGTCGTCTCATTCTCAGAAGCGTTGTTGCCATCCACATTGGAGAGGCCGACGATGCCGCCGCCCCAGCCGCCGACGATCCAGCTGCAGTGCATGTCATGAATCGGAAACGTCAGGCCGCAGAAAAAATCTTCCCCGGCCACCCGCATCGCATCAAAAGCCACTTCGTAATTGATCTGGGGAATTGGATTCGTCGCATTCACCCCCACGAACGGCGTGCCACGCTCCAGCACCATCAAGCCGTTGGTGAGGTAAACGCGGCCTCCTTCATCAAACTCCGTTTGCCGCCAACCCGTGAAGTTGCGTCCGTCAAAAAGATCACGCCAATCACCGGGACCGAACGGTGCGAGCGGTTGTGTCGCCGCCAGACTAAGCAGCCCGGCTTCAGGCGGCGGGGTCGTGACCTCGGGCAATAGCGCGCGGGGTTCGCCGGGATAAACCGGCGGCGTCGTGTAACGCTGACGCGCGCAACCACTCAGTATTGCCAGCGCCAACGCTCCCATCATAAAATAATTGCGGTTCATTGCAGCCATCACTCGTAGCGAATTATCGCCTCATGCGCCAGCCGAAGAACAGCAATTTTAGACCGCCATCCGCGCCAGCCGCACCGCCCAGTTCCACGCCCATGTTTCTGACGGCGCACCCGGATGGCTGCACGCTGACCATCCGGTTGCAACCTCGCGCCTCCAAAAATGAAATTGTCCCGAACCCCGGCGCTGAACTGCGCATCCGCGTAACCGCCCCTCCGGTGGACGCCGCCGCGAATGAAGCACTGTTGCGATTATTGGCAGAAGCGCTGGATTGGCCGCGCGGCAAAATCGAATTACTTCGCGGACACACCGCCCGGCTCAAGGTGGTGAAAATTTACGGAATCACGGCGACCGAAGCGACACAACGGCTTCCCATTCCGCCGCTACGGAATTAACCCGACCGTCGGTGCCTCCACGCGCGACGCCTTGTCGGAATCAAGTTGAATCACAAGTTGAATCAGACTTGGCGCAACCCCGGCCACTTGTTTTACTCCGCAAGCCTTGAATCTTTGGCCACAGCAACTTGAACCAACCGGTGCATACGCTCCGTGGTGGTTTCTGGGCATCTTCATCGCCGCTTCACTTTTGATGATCTGGCGATTGGAAGCGCTCAGCGCCAACGGCTTTGAGGGGACGGTGCTCGGCACGTTGATCATGCCATATTGCTCGGGCGCCGGAAATCTGCTGTTCACCTTCATCATCGCGAAAAATCACGGTCCCGGCGCGGAAGTAATGACCAATGCGCTGGTCAACAACCTCACCAACATGACGCTGTTGATCGGCCTGCCCATACTGTTATGGCCGGCGGTGTCCGCCAACGGCTCCAGCTCACGCAAACGCAAATCGAAGCGAAAACACGATCCGGGCAAAGTCACTGCGGAGATCAATCGGTTGTCGGTGTTATTGACGTTGCTCGCGCTTTTGTTTTTTACCGGAGCAACCTGGGCGTTGGGGCGCGACGGTCGCCTCACGTTCAATGACGGTCTGGTACTCGTGGGCTTGTTTCTGTTCTGGCAAAGCTTTCATGTGTTTGAAGTTTTGAAACAACAAGCCGGCAGCCCCACTAAAACCCTTACCTGGTCGGCGGGTCTGGAACTCGGGTTGCTCGGCCTTGCCACGTACGCTTCCTACGTCAGCCTGGAGGGACTGGTGAATTGGTTGAACACCCGGCCCACTGGTTTCATCAGTCGCGAAAACCTGGGCTGGCTCACCGGATGGCTGACGGTGCTGCCGAACGCGTTCCTCGCGCTGTATTACGGTTGGCGCCGCAAGCCGGAAGTGGTCTTCACTTCACAGATCGGTGACGGCCACATTTGCATTCCGTTGTGCGTCGGCATTTACGCTCTTTACCAACCGTTGGCCCTGCCGCCCGTCTTCATGTCGAGCATGTATCTGTTGGCGGGCGTCACCGTGGCGCAATTGTTTTTTATCGGGGTGTTCGGGCGATTACCGCGCTGGACGGGGTTCGCCCTCATCCTGGCGTACGGCTATTTTCTGAAGTTGGGGCACTTGAATTAAACCGCGCAACTCCGGGGGGCTTCCGTCGCGGCGCAAATCTTTTCGCTCAGATCCGCGAACGGCACCTGCGCGCTCAACCAACGGGGATTTCGGGCGATGTCCTCCATCGAAGCGCGGGTGTTGTTACAAATCAAATAAACGCCGCGCCCCAGGGCCATGAACGCCTCGAAACAAGTACCGCGGCCGTGCCGTTCAAATTCAAAATCCCCCGGCCGATGGCGGCCACTGAACAATGCGTCCCGGAGCGAGCCCAGGTCGCGCAAAAAGTTCTGGCGGAATTCGTAATGGCGCGGGCCGAAGTAATGCAGAATTCGCGGGTTAGGTTGAGACAGAGAAATGACGACCCATTCGTCAAAGACCGTATCCCCATATTGCGAATCCATTTGTGCCGCGCAAAAACGGACCGCCGTCATCATGTCATCCAAATTCAGTGAATTGTTCATTGCGCCAAGCCCGGACTGGAACAAATTCAGTGCCAGCGCCGCGAATTTAATTTAGGCGCGCTTTCGGCTCGAAATCCTGCGTAAATCGCGTGCGGACGGGGTTTTTGCAGCCTTATTACCCGGGTTGAGTGTCCATTTTTGAGCTTCGCTTCAAGCGGAATTGGTTTACGCTCGGACTGCCAATGCCGCCGAAATTCATGCTGCCTCGCCCGCCCGCTTCGAGCGCCAAACCCTTCGAACAGCGGTTGAATCAAATCGTTGCCTGGACGGCGACCGCTCTGATGTTGGGGAGCTTTCTCGTGCTGGTCTGGCAAATTTTATCTTCCGGAACCCTGGTGGAGCGCAACGGTTGGAGCTGCGGTTTATTTCTCATTACTGCCGCGTTGGGCACGATGCTCACGCAGGCACATCATAGTTCCGGGCTGAAGGTCATCCTGGCCGCCATCATCATTGGCCTGGGCGGCGGCGCAACGCATTGGGTCGGAGCGACAACGAACCTGCCCTTCGGCCCGATCGTTTTCACAGAAGACAGCGGACCAAAGATCGTGGAGAAAATAAGCTGGGCCATGCCGTGGTTGTGGATCATCGTCGTTCTAAACACCCGTGGCGTGAGTCGGCTCATCTTACGCCCGTGGCGCAAAACGAAAACTTACGGCTTTTGGGTGATTGGCCTCACGACTGGACTGGTCACTTTGCTGGCGGTCGCCCTCGATCCATTTGCCACTCACACCGGGCATTACTGGCTCTGGTTGCCCACCCGGTTTCCCTTCACCTGGTATAACATGCCGTGGTCGAATGCGCTGGGCTGGGCTTTGACCACTTTGCTGCTGCTGGCGTTTGTCACTCCGTTGCTGATCAGTCGCGGCTCCCGTACGCGCAAACTGCCGCCGAACTATCAATCGCTGCTGATCTGGGGGCTGTTGCTCAGCTTGGGGGCAATCGGGGCGGTGGCGGGAAAACTCTGGGCGGCGCTGGTCTTTGACGTTTTGGTGCTGACGATTTCCACTTACTTCGCCATTCGCGGCGCCCGTTGGTGACGGCGGCAAATTCTCTCCCGATTCGACCGAACGCAAAATCGCGCCGCGCCGCACCATTCAAATCTCAGGCGCAGCCGCCACCGGAGGTCGGGTGATGCGCAACCGGCTGACGAGGGTGCCGTTCATTTCTTCCACGCGCAAATGGCAATTCCCCGCGCTCAAGCGATCTCCCACCTTGGGAAACCCGGCCAGCTTGTGCGTCACCCAACCACTGGTCGTGGTAATGCCTTCGGTTTGCAGATCGCAGCCGACCAATTCTTCCAGCTCGTGCAACGGCAACGTTCCGTCCGCTTCCCATTCATTGTCCGCGACCGCCACCAACAACGGTTTCTCCTGATCGAACTCATCCTGAATCTGGCCAATCAACTCCTCGACGATGTTCTCCATCGTCACCAAACCGAGGGTGCCGCCGTATTCATCCACCACGATGGCCAGATGCAATTTACGCTCTTGAAACAACTGCAGCACCCGCTCCAGACGCGCCGTTTCCGGGATATAAACGATCTTGCGCGCCACGGAGCGCAAATCCGCTCCGGTGTGCGCCTTGATGCGGGCAGCATATAAATCCTTGATGTGGACCGCGCCCCAGGTGCGATCCAGGTTGCCGGCTTCGCATAATGGAAAGCGCGAGTAGCGTGATTTTTCCGCCACGCCGAGGCACTCCGCAATGGTCGCCTGCGTGTCCAACGCCGTGATTTCCTTGCGCGGCCGCATTACGTCGCGCGCCACCCGATGGCGTAAATCAATCGCGTTTTGCAGAATGGCCCGGCTGAATGGGGACGCACCGGTTTGCCGTTGCGCCGAGGCGATTACCAGTCGCAACTCGTCTTCCGTTTGCACGCCCTCGCTTTCGTGCGCCGGCTGCAACCCAACGCTGCGCAACAACAACAGCGCGCTTTCGTTCAACAACCAAATGAACGGATACATCGCCAGATAAAACCAGCGCATCGGATACGCCACCCACAACGCGGTCGGCAACGCCAGGCGAATGGCCATGGATTTCGGCGCCATTTCACCCACGACAATGTGCAAAAACGTAATGACGCTGAACCCGACCACCACCGAGATCGTCTGCTGCAGCTCGGCGCTTTGCAACTCGAGCAGTTGGAAGATTGGCCGCAACAATTCCGCGAACACCGGTTCGCCAATCCAGCCGAGACCAAGACTCGCCAGCGTGATGCCCAATTGGCAGGCGCTTAAATACTCATCGAGATGCCGCGCCAGATGCAACGCCATCCGGGCGCGCCGGTTTCCCTGCGCGGCCAGCGGCTCAATCTGCGTCGCCCGCACCTTGACCAGCGCAAATTCCGTCGCGACGAAAAAGCCGTTCAGAAAAACCAGAAACACCACGGCCAGCAGCTTCAACGCAATGGCCATGAATAATTCGCCACTCATCAGAACTGCACCTCGCCAAAAATGGTTTTCAGAATATTGTCCAGTCCCACAATCCCCGTTTCCCGACCGTCCGGCCCCAGCACGATGGCCAGCCGCTGACCGCCGCGTTGCATTCGTTCGAGCGCGACGTCCAGGCGAATGTCCTCCGGCAAAAACAGTCCGGGAGTAAGCAACGCGCCGACCGGCATTTGCTCATCGAGATCCGTGTGATAAATCAGATCATCCACACTCACCACGCCCGCGACGCGCCGACGTCCATCCTGTTCCTGCCAGACCGGGAAGCGGGTGAACCCACTGGTCCGCGAAGCCGCCAGCGCCACGACCACCGTGTCGGTGGCCGAAATACTCACCGCCTCCGACAACGGCCGCATGACTTGCCGCACGGCGACATTTTCCAAATCCAGCACGCGCAAAATCATCACCCGCTCGTCCGAGGTAAAAACCTGGCCCGATTCCTGGGTGGCCGCGCGCAGTTCTTCGCGATTGCCAAAAAGCCTGCGGGAAAATCGGCGTCCGCCGGTCCATCGCAACAACTGATGCGCCACCCATTCCACCAGCACCACCAGCGGACGCAACCCGATGTGCAGCAGGCGGAACGGTCGAGCCAGCCATAAACAGAGGCGGTTGGGATAAAGGCCGAACAGCATCTTGGGCAGCAAATCGAAGCAGGTGTAGAACACCAGCACCGCCACGAGAAACCACAACCAAAACCAACCGGACCGCAGCGGCACACGTCCATGCAAAACCGCAAAAAAACTGCCCAGGGCAACGAAGTTGAACAGCGTATTACCCACCACGATGGTCCAGAGAAAGTTCTCCGGGTTTTCCAAAAATTGGTGCAGTAATCGCGCCGAGGCATCCCCGGTACGCGTCAGGCGACGCACCCGCAAACGGCTCAGCGCAAACACCCCGGCTTCCATGCCGGAAAGGAGAAACGAAATTCCCAGACAAACCCCCAGACCAATAAAGATGAGAAAGTTGGTTTCCATTTATTTCAATTGCTCGACGAGGAGTTCGCGCACGCGCCGATCCTCCACCGCCCGGGCCGTCAATTTAAGCCCGCGAACCACCACTGATTCCCCAACGGTCGGTACCACCTCCCGCAAATGCACCAACCATCCGCCCATGGTTTCCAAGCCGGGCACATCGGGCAGCGACGGACATTCCCGCCGAAAGTCATCCATGCGCATCGTGCCATTCACCCGCCAGCGACCCGGGCCGAGTTTCTCCATGACAAAGCCCGGCGTCTCGACCTCGCGATAAAACTTGCCCACCAGCTCCGCCAGAATGTCGCTCATGGTCACCACGCCCGCGACGCTGCCAAACTCATCCACGACCACCGCCATGCCGCGGCCCTGCCGTTGCAAACTCTTGAACAATTGCAACAAGTTCATGGTCTCGGGCACGAACGAGGGAAATTCAATCGCGTCCGCAAGGTCCGCATTCGGGTCCAGCAGCAACGTCCGCGTATTCAAAATGCCAACGATGGTATCGGGCGACTCATCGTAGATCAGCAGCCGCCGATGATGAAAACGGCGCGCGGCCTCCACCATTTCTTCAATCGAAAGATCATCCGGAATCGCCGCCAGCCGCGTGCGCGGTTGCATCACGTCTTTCACCGTGTGCCGATCCAGATTGACGATCTGCAGAATGATGTCGCGGGCGGAGCGGGCCAGATTCCCCTGTTGAAAGGCAAAATCCACCAGCTCCTGATAATCTCCATCCGTCAGGGTAAGCTGCGGCTTGACGTGCCGCGGCACCATCCATTTGATGATGGCCCGATCCACAAATTGAGCCACCCGGTTCAGCGGTTGCGTGAGCCGTTGCACCAGTAACAACGGTGCGGCCACGCGGCATGCCCAAACTTCCGGCCGATGCACCGCGAGGATTTTCGGCACGACTTCGCCCACGAACAAGACCAGCACCAAAACCACGCCCAAAGCCAGCCACAACGGCCAGCTTCCGGTCAACCCCAGCCAAATGCCGATGGCCAGAATGGCCGCATTGGCAAAGGTATTGCCCAACACCATCGTCGCCAGCAAATCCTGCGGGTGCTCCAACAATTGCGCGACCTGCGCGCCCCGGCGGCCTTTTTGTTCGGTAAGCGACCGCACCTGCCATTTGTTGAGCGAGAAAAGCGACGTTTCCGCCAAGGCAAAGAAGCAGCCCATCCCGGTCCAACCCAGGATGATCAGCAAGGCAACAAACTCTGCGGCTTCCACACCGAAAGCATGGAAAAATCAAGCCGTTGTTGGAAGTTGAAAGTCCGACCGATCGCGCCAGGCAGCCGGTTCAACTGAAAAAAGCCGGTCCGCGAAGGCAGGAGAACCGGCCCGCCTCAGATTACGGCCGCCAATAGGCACGCCAGTATTGTTGCGCTGGCGTGATTGCGTTGGTGAATTCCAATGTAGCGCCGGTAAGCTGATTGGTGGATTGATCCGTCCAATGATTCAAATTGGTCGAAGTCTGAATGACGTAGCTCGCGCCCGGCTGCCCATGCAACTGGAAGCGAAACGCGCCGGCAGCCGGCGGAACGATCTCGAGTCGCGGAGCGGCGGGCGTGAACGTGAACAAAGTCAGCGAGAGCCGGGGAAACTCATGCGTAAAACTAGTGCCGACACTGGCAAGCAGATTCGTCGTGAGATCCTGTTGCGCCATCGGAGCGTTCGTGCGCGCCGCTTCGTCATTGGGAATGCCATAGAACCGTACCGTGGCGGTACTCGCCGGGTCGTAACCCGCCAGTGAAATGTTGCCGGTCAAATCCGCGGCCAGTGATTTGTTCAACACGAGCAAGGTCAACGACCCATTCTCCCGCCTGACCGCATAAGCGGCGAGCCAGGGATAATCGCTGTTCGCGCTTACCAGGTGATCGCCTGGTTCCGCCCACAGCCGCATCAATTTGGCCGCGTAAAAAGTGGGGTGCCGTTGGCTCACACCATTCACGAAACCAAGATCGCCATAGTCGCGCCATCCATACAGGGAACTGTCAAAATTTCCACCGTGATCCGTGCCGTTCCGCAGACACCACCAGACAAAACCTTGAAATTCGGTTTGCAGCAAACGCCCCAAACTATCGGCGTAATACAAGCCATTGACCAGACTGGTGGATTGGCGACCTTGCGCACCGGAATCGCTGTTATTCTCGGTGACGACCAGCTCGATATTGTCACCACCGCTGCCGAAATAATCCTGAATTTGTTGCCGCAGATCGGCGGCGTCCGCCTGCCAGTTTCCCGTGGATTGCAGGAGCGTCACGTCGCTCACCGAAGAGTTGCCCGGATTATTCGCATCGGTCCACTCCGGATAATGATGATGGATCAAAAAGTCCGGCGTCGCGCCGAGGGACTTCAGGGTGGTCAACATGACGGGCGTCCAACCGTTATGCGTCTTTCCGGTGCGCGGATTCAACGCGGGATGATCTGAATATCCATTGGCGGAAGCATCCTCGCCCGGCACCGCGACCACGCCAATTTTGATGGCCGGATCCGCAGCGCGCATTTGCGCCAGGTATTGAGCGGCGCGCACAGCGTAGGTGTAAGCGTGATGGGCGGGAACATTCGTATCCGTTTCCCAAGTGCCAAAACATTCGTTGCCAATTTCCCAATACTTGAAACCGAGATGATTCGTTACGTTGGCATGGCGCACCCAGGCGGCGGCCTCCTCGGGAGTGCCACTGCCATAATTCACCACGACAAAAGCCTGGGCGCCGACATTGGTGGTGACGTGAACCATGTCCGCAAAAGAGGCCGCCCACTGCCAGGTGTTGTTCAACGTGACATTGGCAGCCCAATGATACTCATCGGAAAGTGAACCGCCGGGCATTCGCACTGCGGTTGCGCCCATTTCTTGTAACAGCGCCGTGGTGGTGGTGGCGTAAGGCGGATCGAAATACTGGTCCCACATGGTGAGGTTCACGCCAAAGTGCCGCGCGTCAATGGTGCGGATCGTTGGGGTGGCCTCGACGTTGATGTTGACCTGCTCGGGCACCGGCTCCGGGTCAAATTGAACGTCGTCGAGGTAAAATGTTCCGTTCGCACCCGCCGCCGTAAGTTGCAGGTTGATCCGATGCAAATTGGTGGCGTTGACGACGCCGAGTGAACTTAGGGGAATCCGATACTGCTGCCAGGCGTTCGCGGGCAACGGACTCGGAAGCGTGACCGCCGGCCCATTCGAGTCATCGGAATAACTAAAATAAACCTGCAACTGCTGCCCTCCGGCCGTTCCGCCATGCGCCCAAAATGAAAAATGCGTGTAACCGTTGAGATGATAGTCCGAATGGTAAAACGACGCAGCCTGCCATGCGCTCGCCGTCACCCGGATCGAGAATGTGCCGGAATGAACGGGGGAAGAGTTATCCAAACTGCGACTGGCCCAGCTCCAATCCTGAAATCCGTTTAGCAGGCTGTCAGTGTAAATGGGCCACGGCAATTGAGCGGGTAAAGTCGCTGTCGCCAGCCACAGCCCGAGCCAACCTCCTGCGACCGCGCGCCAGCCGCGGCCCCACTCCCAGTATCCCAGTTTGAATAACATCACGCTTAGATTAAATCCTGACCTGAATCGCCAAGACTGACGGCGGGGTCAAGGTGAATCCGCTGCCGGGCTGATTGGCAATCGTCTTTCACGACCCGCTCGACTCCCGGAAATCGCCGCCTCACAAGCCTTGTTCTCAAAGGAAAAGCTGGAGCCGTGTCCATCTGACGGCTCCAGCTCAATCCAATCCGACCCAGTCCAACCTCACTCCCAAACTACATTCACTTCAGAACTCGTCGCTTCCGGCATGGTTTCCGACGAGGTATTGGTCGCCGTCACTGTCCAGGTACCGACATTGCCGAATTGCATCACCTGCTCCAAGGTGCCATTCACCAGAGAAGCATCCACCGGGAAAACCGCGTACTCATCGGAACTGGTCAGATGAATCGAACCCGTGGCGTTCCGAACGATATGGAACGTGTCATCCACGGCATTGATGGTCACGGTGGTGAAGTCGCCAAACAACACCGGAGTCGGCGTGCCGGCCTTGCCCGTCGGAGTGTTGGGAGCATTGGTTTCACCCGGTAACAACACCTGCAATTGCGTGGCCTTCCGTTTGATCAATCGGAAGAACGCGGCGTTCCCCGTCGGGATCTCGTCTCCGGCCACCAACTGCGCCCGCACTCCGTTCATTGAAAGGACCGGCCCGGTGGCGGGATCCGTCCAGGCCGCTGGGTTCGCCAGATTGTCGCTAATCTGAAGATTGAAGCCAGGATCGGGCAACGTCCACGTCACCCAACTGGCCGCCGGATCCGTGATCAAGAACACTCCACTGGGAGAAGGCGAGGCCGAGGTGTTCCAGGTGAAATCGGTGTCCAGTTCAGTATCCGTCAGGAAATTTTCCGAATACGGACTGATGGTTCCCGTGATGGCGAAATCCGCAATCACGAGCGCCTGATTGAAGGCATTCGCATTGTTCGCCTGCAATCCGAGATACACGTAAAATCCGGGGGCCGTCTGTTCGGCAAAGTAATCCACGTTGTATTCGGGCAACGTCATCTCGGCGGTCGCGCCATTGGGAGCGATCAGAGTGATGGCGGTATCCGAAGTAAATTTGACCTGCCATTGCCCCAGAATCGTGTCGCTGGCGACCTGCCCGAGGAAGCCGGATTCCAAATAATTGGGCGTGACTCCATCCCAACTGCCGGGAGCGTTGGTGTAGGCGCCGCGCGTTTCCTCACCCCCGTAATACATCGCTTGTTGGTGATCTTCGTTGACTTTGTATTGGAACTGCATCACCCCGCTGGTGGCGGAACCTTGCAAGCGAATTTTGACGCAGTTGGTCGCGTTCCAATCCGGCGCGCTATGCAAATAATCCGGATTGGGCACCAGGAACAGCCACGCTTCGCAATCCACTGAATTGGGGTAACCAGCGATTGTAAACGCATAGGTGACCGGATTCTCCACGGTGGCCTGCCCCACCCAGCTCAAGCCGTAATCCTGACGAAGCACCACCGATTGGCGATCATACAATCCTCCCGCGCTGGTAAAAATGTTGAGTCCTTTCGTCGCTGGCGCAGGCAACTGCACCACGGGCGGCGGCGGTTCGGCCTCCGTGCCGGTTAATATGACGTTATCAATCCAAAACCGCGCTTGGGCGTCATTTTCAATCGCCCCGCTATTACTGACCCACTTGTGAAAAACGATTCCGGTAACACCGTCAATCTGACTCTGCGATTTATTGATGGGAATCTTGATATGCACCCAACCCGTCGCCGCTTCCGCAGGGATGGGAATATTCCCAATCACCGGTGCCAACTGTCCGCCGGGTCCGCCGCACAAAGCCACGTCCAAGTTCTTGATTCCTCCCAGACTCCCCTGCCCACTCTGCAGAATGTTCTGTCCCAGTTGATTCGTAGCATCAGGCGCAATGGTGCTGTAATCATTAAACTGGCCAATGGTTAAATCCGAGGTGTTATCCCATTTGAGGTCGAATTCCAGATTATCGTAACTGGAAAAATTTAGGGTTTCACCGCCATTCCACCACGGATTGCCAAATTTGCATATCCAAGCTGTGGTCGGTGTATCCTGCCCTTGGGTCAACACCGTCGTAATCAACAACGCGCCGGGTTCCAAGCCTTCATTCCCGTCCCAAGCAAATTGCCCGGGACCCCATTCATTCCCCCAGTGGTTGGCTGAATCATCCACCTCGAACGTCTGGATGACATTGGTGACGGACATTTGCGCCCAAGCCGGGCCAGCGCCCACCATCAGGGACAACGCAGCCCAACCAAGACAGATACGTCGTTGGATCGAGTTTATTTTCATAATTTTGAGTTTATTAGGTTCGGAGTGTTTATCGCAAAATTAGTTCTACCGGCGACGAAATACATTCCACATCAACCGGGCGGCCAACTCCTAGCGCGGCCTCCTCCAGTTCAATCCTGGTCCGTCTCGGTGCTTTCATCGTCGTTATCCTAACCATCCGCCTCCGCACGTCACGTCATTAAAAGTCATTACAAGCATCAATCACCAAACCGCCCCGGCGATCGGCGCTTCAATCACCGGTGGCAATGGTCCACATCCCCCGAGGCGCACTCAAGGTTCCGGTACCAATCGTCTCCCCCACTTTTTGGGCCTGGACGTGCCCGTCATGGAACAAGTAGTTAAATCGTTCGCCATGCGCCTTGTACAAAGCGGTGCCTTGGTTGACGCCGCCGGTCGCCGTTGGGTCCTGCGAGGGATGGCTCGGGTCCATCTGATGCAGCGTGGACCCGTTCTGACTCGGCCCGAGACTGATGGAGGGCCAGACGTTGCCCACCGCGCCCTGCCCGTTGGCCTGTTCCACCAACAAGAGGGTGCCGGCGGCATCCTTTACCACGGAGGTCTTGTAACTCTTTGCGTTCCAATCCGGCAAGTTGGACGCCGGCAACCCCGCGTCCTGCCAGTAAATCCCGACGCCGCGGTTCACCCGGGGCAGAGGATACGATTGGTTGCGGGTGCTGATCTGGTAGTCCACCGACCAATTGGGGCCGGCGGCGTTCATGGAATACGAACGCACGCCGGAAGCGGTCTCGGTTATCCACCACACTTTAGCGCCGCGATCCGCCGGGCAGCGCTCAATTTTTGGCGCCAGCGCCACGTCCACGATGCCCTGGTTCAAATCCGCTTCCGCAGCTCGTCCGCCGAGATATTGATAGATGTAGGTATCCCAGGCGAGTTGCCCGCGCGCCGCCTCGTAAGCCGCCGGGGGAAACATCTCCTCGCGATCCAACGTGAACAACAGAATGCCCAAGCCTAATTGTTTGAGTTGCGACACGCATTGAATGCGGTGCGCCTTGGCTTTGGCCTGGGCTAACGCCGGCAACAGCATGGCCGCCAGGATCGCAATAATCGCGATGACCACGAGTAACTCAATCAATGTAAATGCCGCAGGCCGGACCGCTGACGCCCGCGCCCGTTCCGTCGGGTGCAAATCAAGAACGGTTCGGTATGATTTCCAGAGTCTCATTATTTTTCATCCACCAAAATCACCCGCATTTCCCGGCTCAACGCATACTTTTTACCCGGAGGTGGCGGCGGCACGGTGATTTGAGCGTCAGCCATCACCTCCTCAAAACTGCCCGGCCGTTTTTTGGTGGCGATGATCCAGCGACGCACCTCGCGGGTCAGTTCCGCCAGATTCGCATCCGCATAAGTGCTGGCGGCCTCCGCCGAGGCGCCTTGCGTAGCCAACCCTGATGTCGGCACATCCGCCTCATGCTTGCCGCAACTGGTGATCCAGACCATCCCACCGGCCACCAGACCGACTCCTAACCATGCATGTTTTCTTTTCATCAACTGCGTGCCAATCCCATGCCGATTATCTCAATCGGCCTGCGTTATACAAACATTAGCTGCATCGCCGATCAACCTCACGTCATCAAAACCAATTACAAGGACCGAATCCCAGTCGCAGCGCCAACCCCCCTATTTTACCGCGAAAGGAATGGACCGTTCCCCCCGACTCGCGATCGCTGCTCCTCCAGAACTTATTCCCACCGAGCCGCCGATACCGCCAACGTGTCGCCCCAGTATTGTCGGCTTGTGTGCTCCGGCGAATTGCTTTAATTACGTACCGCCCCGACATGATCGCTCGTTTGATTTCAAGGCCAAAATGGCTCGTGCTGGATCGGCGCCACGGCGCGTTCCGGGGTTGGAAATTCATCGGCAATCTCGGCTGGCTGCTCGCGATCAGCCCGATGGTTGCGCAGCCAACGAATGTGTCCTGGCTGACTTCGGCGAGCGACGCCTACGCCATTCAAACCTGGCGCACGGATGACGGGCTGCCGCAGAACAAAATCACCGCGCTGCTGCAAACGCAACGCGGCTACCTCTGGGTCGGCACGTACAACGGCATCGCGCAATTTGACGGCCTCCAGTTTCGCGTCTTCAACGCCTCAAATACGAGGGGCTTGGATAACAGCCAGATCACCAGCTTGTACGAGTCGCCCGACGGCACCATCTGGATTGGACACGAATCCGGCGCGGTCTCACGTTACAACGGCGAAACGTTCAGCGCGGTGGCCTCGCCGAGCAATTGGAGTCGCGCATTGATTCAAGATTTCATCACGGACGAACGCGGACAGGTTTGGGCGCTCAATCAACCGGGAGCCGCGCAGCGCATCCAGGACGGCCTCATCATCCAGCCGACAACGGCCATGGGCGAAAATCCCTTTGTCGCTCCGCGCACCATTCACAACGAACTGCACGAGGCTTTCGTCCTGAGAAACGGGGTTTTGGCCCGACTGAGTCCGAGCGGCTATCAGCTGATCAATTTCGGTGATCCAGCGGAACACCCATACTACGCGGGCGTGACCCGTTCGCGTCGCGGCGGCTGGTGGGTGGTTGGTGAAGGCCAACTGCGGCAATGGAACGGGCAAACCTGGACCACCAACTACGGTGATCTTTCCTGGCTCAACGCTTCGGTCACCGCCATGCACGAAACCGCCTCGGGGAAATTATTGATCGGCACATTGCAACGTGGCTTGTTCATCTTTGACCCCGGCACGGCGCAATGGAGCAGGTTGGATCGCACGCACGGTTTGCCACAAGATTGGATTTGCAGCCTGATCGAGGATCGCGAGCAGAACCTCTGGGTGGGCACGGCGGGCGGCCTCGCGGTGCTGCGCCAGCGGAAAGTGCGCATGCAAAGCCCGCCCGACAACTGGGAGGGCCGCCCGGTCCACGCCATCACGCAAGCGCGCGACGGCAGCGTCTGGGCGGCGAGTGAAGGCGCTGGAATCTATCGGCTCCACACCAACCAATGGACGCATTTCACCCTGGAAAATCAGTACGCCTGGGCTGTGCTGGCCGACAGCCAGAATCAAATTTGGGCCGGCACCTGGGGCGGCGGTTTGTTTCGATTGGAACACGACGCGTTCGTGGCCCAGACCAATCTCATTTCTCCGGCCATTCCGGTGACTGCGCTCGCGGAATTCCCATCGGGCACCTTGTGGTTGGGGACGGGCAACGGCCTGGCCCGGATGCGCCAGGGACGATTGGAATGGCTCGCTTCACTGGGCGGCGCGGCGGCGGGTGATGTTCGGGCGATCGAACCCGGACCGGATGGCGCCATTTGGATCGGAGCGCAAGGCGCGGGACTGGGCCGACTCAAGGATGACCATTGGGAAACTTTCCAAGCTGCGGAAGGTTTCCCCGCCAAGTTTGTTCTCGCCTTGTACGCGGACACCGACGGCACCCTTTGGATCGGCACGCTGGATGATGGCCTGGGCGGTTACCGCGACGGACGGTTTAGCATCATCAACCGCAGCCAGGGTTTGCCCGCAAACACCATTTTTCACATCGCGGACGATCACGCGGGTCACCTCTGGTTCAATTCATTGGCGGGACTGTTCCGCCTCGACAAGGAACAGTTGCTCGAATGTGCCGCCGGCCGGCGCAATAACGTATCCGCGCTGGCACTCGGTCTCACCGAAGGTTTGAGCACGTTGACGGGCACGGGCGGATTCACTCCGTCCGGTTTCCGATCCACCGAGGGACAACTCTGGTTTCCCACCACGCGCGGCATGGCCACCATCTCTCCCGCTTCCATTCATTCTGATCCGGTACCGCCGGCAGTGTGGATCGAGGACGTCTCCATTGACGACCAACTCACGACACCAACCGCTCCGAAGAAATCCTTTCAACTGGGCGGCAAGGCGGCGGTGGCCGCGCGTCAGTTGGTGGTCGTGCCGCCCGGACGACGGCAGTTGGACGTGCAATATACGGGCTTGAGTTTCATCGCGCCCGAACGAGTGCAATTCAAATACCGCCTCGACGGCTCGGGAGTGGAAGCCGATTGGGTCCCCGCCCACACGCGGCGGCGGGTGACTTTCAGTTTTTTGCCTCCGGGCGAATACGTGTTTCGCGTGGCCGCACGCAATGGCGACGGGTTGTGGAACGAGGCCGGCGACACGCTGGCGATTCGCGTGCTGCCATTCTTCTGGCAGACTTGGTGGTTCAAAGTGCTGCTGTTCAGCGCCACCGCAGTGATTCTGGTCGCGGTGGTCTTCCTGGAATCCCGAGGCCGCCTGCGTCGCCGTTTGGAGCGCATGGCGCGCGAGCGTGAATTGGAACGCGAACGATCCCGCATCGCCCAGGACATCCATGACGACCTTGGCGCGAGCCTGACACGCATCGGAATGTTGAGCCAGTCGGCGGTGGATGATATGCCCGACGCGGCGCGCGCCACATCCAGTTTGCACCAAATCTATCAAACCGCGCGCGACCTGACCCGGGCCATGGACGAAATCGTCTGGGCGGTGAACCCCCGCCACGACACCTTGGACAGCTTGATCAACTACGTCGCCCGATTCGCGCACGATTTTTTGAGCGCCGCGCAGATCCGCTGTCGCCTGGACACGCCTTTGCAAACTCCGGAAGTGACCGTACGTTCGGAGATTCGTCACAATCTTTTTCTGGCGTTTAAGGAAGCATTGAACAATGCCGTCAAACACTCCGGCGCCACTGAGGTGCGAGTGAGATTGGAGCTTCCGCCGGATGGTTTGCGGCTTGCAATCATGGATAACGGCGCGGGTCTGGCCTCCGCCAAGCATCCTTCCAACCGCGATCGGGTAAGTTCGGGCTACGGCTTGGCCGGCATTCAAAGCCGGTTGCAACAAATCAATGGTCACGCGCAAATCCACAGTCCGCCCGGCGGCGGCACGACCGTGGAACTGTATGTGCCTCTCGCCCACGCGGCCACAACCAGACTCGATAAATGATCCCGGCCCGCGCCTCATCTTCTCGCCTGTAATGAAAAAGCACTACAATACCCGCGCGCCCCGGCCTGCTATAAATCCACCAATGGCCATCAAGGTTTCCATTGTGGAGGACGATCCGAAAGCGCGCGAAATTCTCGTGGACTGGATCAACCGCGCCGAAGGCTTCCAGTGCGTGAGTCATCACGGCTCCGGCGAGGACGCGGTGGCTCACCTGCCGCAGGCCAGACCGGAAGTCATCTTGATGGATATCAATCTGCCGGGCATGAACGGACCGGAATGTGTGCGCCAGCTCAAACCACAGTTGTCCGAGGCGCAATTCGTCATGCTCACGGTGTATGAGGATTCGGATCACATCTTCCAGGCGCTGCAAGCTGGCGCGGCGGGGTATCTGCTGAAGCAGACGCCGCGCGCGGGCTTGATCGCCGCGCTGCGCGACGTGCATCAAGGCGGCTCGCCCATGACCGCCAACATCGCGCGCCAGGTGGTGCGCGCCTTTCATCGCCCCGTGTCGCCACAGCCGGCGTTGCCGGAACTTTCCGCGCGGGAAACCGAGGTGCTGCAATTGCTCGCTCGCGGTTTTTTATACAAGGAAATCGCGGACAACCTGAACGTCGCGGTGCCCACGGTGAACACTTACATCCGCCGCATTTACGAAAAACTGCAGGTACGCTCCCGCACCGAAGCCGTGGCGCGATTTGCCCATCTACCCATCCGCGATGCCGGAGCATAAGTCTTGATGACGCGGCGCCAAGGGCTGGCCGCCAACCCGACCGCTCACTCGCGCAGGCTGCACTTCAGAATGGAGCAGAGCGTTTCGGGATCATTCTCGTGACGCAACTGTTCACGAAATTTTTCGTCCATCAAACGCCGCGCCAACTGGGAAAAAATCTTCAAGTGTTCGCGGGCGGTCCCCGTTTCGCGCATCACCAGCAACAGCACCACGCCCACCGGTTCGCCATCCACGCCTTTCCATTCGACCGGTTCGCGCAGCTTGACCAGAATCAGCGAATCGAGTTGCACGAAATCCGTCTGGCAGTGTGGAATCGCGAACCCGTGACCAAAACCCGTGGCGTAAACGGATTCGCGCTGCCACAAGGCGGCTTCCACCAACCGCGGTTGCGCCGTGCGACCGGTGACATACAACCGGTCAGTCACTTCCTTGATCACCTCTTCCTTGCTGGCGCTGTCCGAATCCACAATCACCAGATCCGGCCCAAATAACTTGGTCGTGCGACGCGTCGTGGCTTCCGCCAAAATCCGGCGCACTTCAGCAGCGGTGGCGCACGCCAGCGCGCGGGTGGCCAACTCGCGGGCCGCGGCGACCGACCATTGCGTCACCTCGGCCTTGATCGGGGCCAACCGCGAGATGGCGACGCTGCTTCGCTCCAAACCAAGCCCCATCAACAGCGGCACACATTCGAGCCGGCCGCTCATTTCGCCGCACACGCCAACCGGTTTTCCAGCGGCTTGCGCGGTGGTCGCAATCTGGTGCAGCAAGCGAAGAAACGCGGGGTGCAGCGGATCAAAGTGCCGGCTCAACCGTTGATCCGTGCGATCCGCCGCGGCGAAGTATTGCAACAAATCATTCGAGCCGATGCTGAAAAAATCCAGTTCCCGTCCCAACGCATCGAGTGAAAAGGCCGCCGCCGGGACTTCGATCATGGCGCCGATGGACATCATCGGGTCCAACCGCACGCCCGCCGAACGCAACTGCTCCTGTTCCTCGCGAATGATCCGCCGGGCCCATTGCACCTCCTCCACCAGGCTCACCAGGGGAATCAATAATTTCAACTGACCGAACGCCGAAGCGCGAATCAGCGCGCGAACCTGGGTGCGAAACAGGGTTTCAAACTCGGGATAAAGTCGCACCGCGCGATAGCCCAGGAACGGATTGCTCTCGACCGGCAAATTCAGATAAGTCAACGGCTTGTCACCGCCAATGTCCAACGTGCGAATGACCACGGCACGCCCCTCCATCGCCCGCACGGCGCGCTGATATTCAGCGAACTGTTCGTCTTCCGTCGGCGGCGTGGCTCGATCAAGAAAGAGCATTTCCGTGCGAAACAGGCCAATCTCATCCGCTCCAGCCGAGCGAGCCACCTCGGCTTCCACGGCGGCGGTGATGTTGGCGCCAACCCGGATCGTGGTGCCATCGGTTGAACGCAATTCCGGGCGCGCAAAACGCCGCAGCCATCTTTGTCGGCCGGTCAATCGTCGCCGCTCTAATTCATAATAGCGGCGCACCGCACCAGTGATCTCAGTCACCAGCAAACCACATTCGCCATCCAGAATCGCTTCCGTGCCGAGGCCCGGTTCCTGCCCCAAACTGACCACACCGGTCAAAGTCGGAATGCCAAAGGATCGCGCTAGAATGACCGTGTGCGAAGTTTCGCCGGCCATCCCTAAAATCAATCCGCGCAGGTGCCGGCGATCCAGACTCAACAACTGATTCGGCGTCAACGCTTCCGCCACCAGAATCGTGGCCTCGGTTAAATTCAACTGCTCGCTGACCGCCGCCGAACCATAGACTTGTTGCAGCAACTGAAAACATACGTCGTGCAGGTCCAGCACGCGTTCGCGCAACAATGCCTGACCGGTGTGAATGAGTTGTTTGGAAAAATGCGCTTCAGTCGCCAACACCGCGCCGGCAATGGAACAGGAATCCTTCCGGATGGACTCGTGTAAATACGCCCAGAATTCCGGATCCCGCGCCATGGCCCGATGCGCTTTCAGCAGATCACGTCCGAGCGAAGCCTCCTGACGCCGCAGTTGGATTTCGTACTCCGCTCCCAAAGCCGCCAGCGCCGCATCTAACCGCCGAACCTCAGCCTCCACGTCGACCCCGTTTCGCAGCGGGATGTTTTTTGACAAGTGCAACCCCTGCCCGCGGCGCAAACGGCCGTGACCGATGCCGTTCACCACCGGTTTTCCCGGGTGGATTCGCCCGCCCGCCTGGCGCAACAACCGGGGCAGTTCGCCTATTTCGTCCGACATCGTCACCGGCCCGGGCAGCGAGACATCACAATGCGGAAATTTGTGCTGCAAAAAATGGCGGAGCGCCACCCAGGCCTCATCGGCATCGCGCCCGCCGATCACCAGGCGACAGCGATCTCCCTGACGGATATCCGCGCCGACGATGGCCAGCACGCTTTTGGCATTGGCGGTGTAACCGGTGCGTTCATTGATGAGACTGGTTTCCGCCGAGAAATTGCGCGTCACTTCCTCCAAAGCGCTCGCGGGACGGGCATGAATCCCGTTGGGCAACGCGCATTCGAACTGGACTTCGCGGGACATGACCAATCAGAGATTTTGCGCCCGCTGAAAAATGGCTTCGGGATTTTTCAAAGCCGACTGCACCGACACTTCAATTTTGCGAACCTGCTCAAAGCGTTCGGGTTTCTCAATCGCAATGTCGGTGGCCAGAATGACCGCGTCCGCCGCGTTGATTTCCTCGGGCTGCAACTCGTTCTCGATTCCCATGGCGCCTTGCGTTTCCACCTTGATGCTGTGCCCCAACTGGCGCGCGGTCCGCTCGAGTTGTTCCGCCGCCATGTAAGTGTGCGCAATGCCCGTGGGACATGCCGTAACTGCAACAATTTTCATTTTCAAGCTCCTGCCGGAGTTTCCACCGGCTTTTCCGTTATCCGTTTCAAGGTATTGATACAAAGCGCGGTCACTATCGAGCCGACCAGAATGGCCACGATATATGCCAAACGGTTGTCCACCACGGGCAACACAATCGGTCCGCCGTGCGGCGCATGATCGCCAACGCCACTCAACATCGCCACCGTGGCGGCCACCATCGAACCGATCATGATGGACGGAATGACGCGAAACGGATCGCTCGCGGCAAACGGAATCGCCCCTTCGGTGATTCCCACCAATCCCATCCCGAGCGCGGCCAGACCCGCCTCGCGTTGTTCGCCCGCCCACCGCCGCCGACTGATCAAGGTGGCCAATCCCAACCCCAATGGCGGGGTGCAGATGGCCGCGGCACACGCGCCCATCACCGCGAAATTACCCTGCTGAATCATGGCCGCGCCAAAAAAGAAGGCCGCTTTGTTGACCGGTCCGCCCATGTCAAAGGCGATCATTGCGCCCAGGATCATGGCCAACACCACTTGCGATCCGCCTTGCAGTCCTTCCAAAAAATTCCCCAAGCCGATCATGGTTTTGGCGATGGGCAGGTTGATTCCCAACATCAATAATCCAATCGGGACGGTGGCGAGAATCGGAATGATGATGATGGGCATGACCGGGCGCAGCAATTTGGGCGCGGGCAGTTTTTTGATCCAATTAACCACATGACCGGCGGCCAGACCAATGACCAGCGCGCCAAGGAATCCCGCGCTGGCACTTTTTTCACCAACCACTTGAGGCAATCCCGCGATGAAGCCGCCCACAAAGCCCGGCACCAATCCGGGCTTTCCCGCCATGGCGTAGGCAATGAACCCCGCGAGTACCGCCGGGAACAATTGGAATGATTTTTCTCCAATCAACGCAAGGTCCTGGATCAAGCGCGGCGCCTGGGAAAAATCCGGACGCCCCTGAGCGTCCAGAAGTTGAAACTGAAACACGTAAGCGATCGCCACGGCGATGAGAATTCCACCACAGGCGATGAAGGGAATCACGTAGGATACCCCGGTCAGCAAGTATTGCTTGTGTTTGCGAAGCGCTTCTTTCACTTTGCGCGACGTGTGCGGTTGTCGGAAAACCATAGTCAAGGGAGCAGCGCCAGGTCACAAGCGGAAAGATGTAACTTTTATTGAACTAAAGTATCATTTCCCCCGACAACAGTTCACCCCCGACCGCGCATGAGTTTGGTCCCTCCGATTTCCTCCTGGCCGGAAGCGCTGTTGCGCCGCCAAAACATCCAGCGCGTTTACGTTTGCGGCCACGAACTCGAACCACCGCGGCTGAGCCATGTGGTCAACTTTCCCCGCTTGGAAGTTCCGTTGAGTGGCTGTTACGAAAACCAAATTGAAGCGCAGCACCAGGTCGCCACCGTCCGCCTGCGCCCGGGAACAGCGCTCTTTGCGCCGCCGAACGGTTGGAATCTGCCCACCTGGCGACAGCCGGTGCAATTGCTCTCCATTTTATTTGGCAAAAAGCAGATTGGCATCAGCATCGTCAGCTCGCGCAACCCGCGCGCGCCCCGCCTGACCGCGCAAAAATTCTCCCGCCCGCGACCGTTGACCGGCCCCATTCCCAAAATTCTGGAAGCCCTGTTGGAACTGCCGATGACGGAACGCACCGCGCCGGCGTTTACCGACCTGTCCCGCGCCTTGTTGCTATGCCTGGGCGAGAACTATCCGGTCGCCCAAACCCACGCCCTCAGTCCGACCCGGGCCTTGCTGGAGGAAATTTGCGTTTATTTACAAAGCCATTATCAATACGAAGTCACCCGGGAATCGGTCGCCGAACATTTCAACATTTCGCCCAACTACCTATCCCGCATCTTTCAAGTGCAGGGTCACATGACCTTCAGCCAGTACTTGATGCACGTCCGCGCGGATCGGGCGAAACACCTTCTACGCACCTACAATCTGAAACTCGGCGAAGTCGCCGCGCGATGCGGCTACCGCGATCTGGCCTATTTCTGTCGCGTCTTCAAAAAGTTGGCGAAGGTAACTCCGGCAGAATATCGCGGAAGCCAAGCGAAGTTTGCTCATGAAACTGCCGCTGTCTCCGAGTCGTCCAACGTTTGAAATCACCGCCCTTGCAACCCGCGGCCGTCATGACCAGTGGCAAGCAGTGACGACCACGAAGCGGCTCGCTCACGGAGAATGAATTGCCGCTGCCTGAACGGATTCGGGGCAGAATTTCAGCTTAACTCGAAAGCGCTCCCGCCGTCGGCGCGCTCTGATTGAAGGTCAGCTTTTCCTTATCGCTGCTGACCTGGATCGGATCACCTTCGTGCAGATGCCCGCGCAAAATCTCCTCGGCCAACGGGTCTTCGAGATAACGCTCGACCGCCCGCCGCATGGGCCGCGCGCCGTATTGCGGATCGTAACCTTTCTCCACCAGGAAATTTTTGGCCGGGTCGTCCAATTCGATTTTCAGGTTCTTCCCTTTCAATCGCTTCGCCACCTTGCTGATTTCCAGCTCGAGAATTTGAATCAAGTCCGGACGCGTCAACGTGCGGAACACAATCACATCGTCCAAACGATTCAGGAACTCCGGTCGGAAAACCTTCTTGGATTCGTCCAGAATGCGTTCCCGCATCTTTTCGTACGTGAACTCATCGGAAACCGGTGAGAAGCCCAGCGTTGCCCCGCGCTTGATCGTGTCCGAACCGACGTTCGACGTCATGAGAATGATCGTATTGCGGAAATTGACAATGCGCCCCAGGCTGTCGGTCAGTTTCCCTTCCTCCAAAATCTGCAACAGCATGTTCCACACATCCGGGTGCGCTTTTTCAATTTCATCAAACAACACCACAGAGTACGGTTTGCGCCGCACTTGTTCGGTTAACTGACCGCCTTCCTCATATCCAACATAACCCGGAGGCGAACCAACCAGTCGCGACACGTTGAACTTCTCCATGTATTCACTCATGTCGAGTTGAATGAGGGATTTGCCGTCGCCAAACATCTGTTCGGCCAACGTGCGCGCAAGCAATGTTTTCCCCACGCCGGTCGGTCCCAGCAACAGGAACGTGCCAATGGGTCGGCGCGGGTCCTTCAAATCGGCCCGTGAACGGCGGAGCGCTTTGCAAATCGCCGAAACGCCTTCCCGCTGACCGATCACCACCTTCTCCATCTCGTCTTCCACAGCCAGCAGCCGCGCCATTTCATCCTGGCCCATGCGTTTCAACGGAATGCCAGTCCACTTGGAAACCACCGTCAAGATGTCTTCCTCATCCACGACCACCCGTTTCTCTTCCCGCGCCGTGCGCCAGTCGGTCAAAATTTTTTCGAGCTTTTCCTTGGCCTGCTTTTCCTGGTCCCGCACCTTGGCCGCGCCTTCAAAATCCTGATTCTTGATCGCCTTTTCTTTTTGGTTCTTGAGGGCTTCGATCTCGGTTTCGATATGTTTCACCTCGGGCGGACGCGTCATGGTGCTGATGCGCGCGCGCGAGCCGGCCTCGTCGAGAACGTCAATGGCCTTGTCCGGCAAAAAGCGATCAGTGATGTAACGGTCGGAAAGTTTGACCGCCGCGGTCACTGCGTCCTCCGTGAATTCGGCTTTGTGATGGTCTTCGTACTTCGGCTTCAGACCTTTCAGAATTTCGACCGCGTCCTCCACCGAGGGCGCTTCCACTTTGACCGATTGGAAGCGTCGTTCCAACGCCGCATCCTTCTCGATGTACTTGCGATACTCGTTCAACGTCGTGGCTCCGACGCATTGCAGCTCGCCACGGCTCAAGGCCGGTTTGATGATGTTCGAGGCATCCATCGTGCCTTCCGCCGAGCCGGCGCCCACGATTGTGTGCAATTCGTCAATGAACAGAATGATGTTTTTGGCGCGACGAATTTCGTCCATGACCGCCTTGATGCGCTCCTCGAACTGGCCGCGATATTTTGTGCCGGCGACCATTAACGCGAGGTCCAGCGTCACCACCCGTTTATCCCGTAAAATTTCCGGCACGTTACCCCGCGCAATTTCCTGCGCCAATCCTTCCACGATGGCGGTCTTGCCCACGCCAGCTTCTCCCAATAAAACCGGATTGTTCTTGGTGCGGCGGCAAAGAATCTGGATCACGCGCTCAATTTCGTCCTTTCGGCCGATGACCGGATCCATGTCGCCCTTGCGGGCGATTTCCGTCAAATCGCGCCCGAACGCCTTGAGCGCGGGCGTCTTGACTTCGCCCTTCTTTTCCGGAGCGCCGCCCGTGGTCAGCGCAGATTTTTCCGATTCCTCGCCGAGACCGGATTCATCCTGGCCGGTGAAATTCGGATCCAACTCCTTCAAAATCTCCTGGCGGGTTTGTTCAATATCCACCTCGAGATTCTTGAGCACACGAGCCGCGACGCCATCACCCTCGCGCAATAATCCGAGTAAAATATGTTCCGTGCCGACGTAGGTATGGTTCAGCGCCTTGGCTTCCTTTGAGGCCAGAGCCAGCACTTTTTTTACGCGAGGTGTATAGGGAATGTTCCCGATCATTTTTTGATCCGGTCCGGTCCCCACCTGTTTCTCGACCTCCATGCGCACCGTATCCAGATCAAGTCCCATCTTCTCCAGTACGTTGACCGCCACGCCCTGCCCCAACTTGATCAAGCCCAGCAACAGGTGTTCCGTGCCGACAAAGTTATGGTTGAACCGATCCGCCTCTTTGCGGGCGAGGGCCAAGACCTGTTGCGCGCGCGGGGTGAAATTGTTCATGGCTTCTTCGCTCATAGGTGCTCCAAGTTGTTATGCTTTCTCGTTCTTGTCCAATCCCGCGCCGTTTGCCCCGCCTGACTTGATGACCGGCCGATTCACGGGTTTCAATTGCTCGCGCAGCATGTCCGCTCGAAGCAGGTCACGTGCCTCGGCAGAAAGCTTGTCCGCATGGGACTTTTGCAAATGGGCGGGTTGCGTCAAAATGAACAACTCATCCACGATCAAGCCGGCACTGCTTGGAAACAATCGCAACTCCACGCCCAACCGCATCAGCGACAGCAGATTCATGGTTTCTTTTGAGGAAATACTGTGCGCATTGGCCAGAATGCCATAGGCGCGACCGATGTGGTTATAGACCATCTTGGCCTTCCGCTCGAGCAATGTTGCCCGCGCGTTTTCCTCGTGCTCGATAATCTGCGCCAACACTTTTTCCAACCGTTCGACAATGTCCGTTTCCGACTCGCCCAGCGTCATCTGATTGGAAACCTGAAAAATATTGCCCAGCGCCTCCGTGCCTTCACCGTACAATCCGCGGACGGCCAGACCCAATTTGTTCACCGAGGTAATGATCGGATTGATCTGCTCGGCGAGCACCAATCCCGGCAGATGCAACATTGCGCTGACGCGGATTCCCGTGCCCAGATTGGTTGGACAGGCGGTGAGATAACCCAGTTGGTTGCTGAACGCGTAATCCAGCTTCTCTTCCAGTTCAGAATCCAATCGGTCCACCAACTGCCACGCCTGCCGGATTTGCAAGCCCGGATGCAGCGCCTGAATCCGGAGATGATCCTCTTCGTTGATCATGACCGCCAGGGTTTCGCCAACATTGATCACCAACCCGCTCCCGGCGCTCTTGGCGGCGTGTTCGCGACTGACCAGATGCCGCTCCACCAGAATCTGCTTATCCAGCGGCGCGAGGTTGTCCATGGTTTCGGAAAACGCGCCCTTCATCTCGGGGAGACTTTCAATCGCCGGCCGGATGATTTCCAACACGCGCATCCGCTCGGGCTTTTTGGCCCAACCCGGGAACGCCCCGTCCCGAATGTTCCGCGCCAGCCGCACGCGACTCGACAACACAATCCGGTCGTGCGGCCCTTTGCGGTGGACGCTTTTCGAGGCTGGCTCTAAAAACTCGTCGAGGTTCATCGGTTCATTTCACGGTGGCGGCGGGCAACGGCCCTTTCAATCGCTTGATCTCATCACGCAACTGCGCGGCCTGCTCGAAGTTTTCGGCTTCCACCGCTTTTTCGAGTTTCTTTTGCAAGGAGGCCAGTTGCAGTTCGAAATTGCGTTGCGCGCGCAACCGTTCCGGCACCTTCCCTTTGTGCTGCGTGCGTTTTTGCGTGGACTTGATCAACATTTCCAAGCCTTCCGCAAACGTCTGATAACATTCCGGACACCCCAGGCGACCGCTCTTCTTGAAATCCGCCTGCGTGAAGCCGCACTTGGGGCACTTCAGTGTCGCGCCACCCGCCGCCTGCTCCAACTCTTGCGACGCGCCCAAGCCCAACAACAAATCCGCCAGTGAAAACCCCGAGGGATCATTGACGCCCTTTTCCTTGGCGCACTCTTCGCACAAGTCAATCTTGTGCATTTTATCCCCGGTAATTTGGGTTAAATGCACCGTCGCGGTTTTCTCTTTGCAGATGTGACACAGCATAACGATCAACCTCTGATTCTATATTGGCTCGCCGGTGGAATTCGTCAAGTTGCGGTAACTGGCCACCAACTTCCGGGTCCAGCGCCCCGGTTTGCCGTTTCCAATCACCCGTCCGTCAATCTTGACCACGGGCATGATTTCCGCCCCGGAACCGGTCAGAAAACATTCATCGGCATTAAACAAATCGTACCGCGTGAGATTGGGTTCACCCACTTGCATGCCGGCCGCGGCGGCCAGATCCATCACCGTCTTGCGGGTGATGCCGTACAACGCGCCCGCCGCGAGCGGCGGCGTCAATAACGCGCCGGCCTTCACGATGAACAAGTTGTCCGCCGTGCCTTCCGCGACGTAACCCTCCGCATTCAACATCACCGCCTCTTCCACGCCCGCGTTATTCGCCTCGATCTTGGCGAGGATATTGTTCAAGTAATTCAGCGACTTGATGGCGGGATTCAACGCGCTGTGCAGATTGCGCGTGGTTGGCACCGTGACGATGTCCATGCCCTTGGCGTACAACTCCGGTGGGTACACCTGAATTTTTCCGGCGATGATGATCACCACTGGCCGTTTGCACTTTCGCGGATTCAACCCCAGCGTGCCGACGCCCCGGGTCACCACTAACCGAATGTAGCCATCGCGCACTTTGTTTTTGCGGCAGGCCGCCAGCGTCGCCTGCATCAATTCCGCGTGGGACATCGGAATGTCCAGCAGAATTGCCTTCGCCGAGTAGAACAGCCGGTCAATGTGCTCCTTCAACTTGAAGACGCGTCCGTTGTAGGCCCGGATGCCCTCAAAAATTCCGTCGCCATAAAGCAGTCCGTGATCGAACACCGATACGGTTGCCTTGTGTTCGTCATAGTATTTTCCATCAATAAAAACTTTCATCTTTATGTCTTGCACACTAGAAAAAAGCTCCCGGCAGCGCAATCGAACAATCTTGCGCGCCAGATGCGCCGCGACGCGGGCGGATTTGGTTTTTTCTTCCTAATCCCGGGCGAACGCCTAAAATCTCCATCCGCAACGGCCTTGCGGCCAGTGGTTGCGGTCATCCCCGCGAAAAATTATGAGCCATCCTGTAGTAAGCATTTTAATGGGCAGCGATTCCGACTGGCCCATCATGAAAGCCTCCGCCGAAGCACTGAAAGAATTCGGATTGGAAGCGGAAGCCAAAGTCATCTCCGCCCATCGCGATCCGCATGGCTTGGAAGCATACGTCCAGCAAGCTCCGGCTCGCGGACTGCGCGTGTTCATCTGTGGCGCCGGCGGCGCGGCGCATCTCGCCGGAGTCACGGCCGCGTTCACCACCCTGCCCGTCATCGGCGTGCCGATTCTCGGTAAATCCACGGAGGGATTGGACGCCCTGCTCTCCATGGTCCAGATGCCGCCCGGAGTCCCCGTCGCCACCGTCGCCATCAACGGCGCGCGCAACGCTGGAGTCCTCGCCGCCCAAATCCTGGCCGTCGCGGATCCGCGGTTGCAGCAGGAATTACAACAATTCAAAGTGCGCTTGATGGAAGCCTCGCGCGCGAAAAATAAAAACCTCACCCCTTAATTCCGCTGATGGAAAAACTCCTCGCCGGCGTCCGCAAATTTCACATTCAGGAACAGCGCCAATACACCCAGCTCTTCCGCCGACTTTCGCGCGACGGACAGGACCCGCACACGCTGTTCATCACCTGCTCGGATTCCCGCGTCATCGCCGAATTGATCACCCAAAGTCAACCGGGCGATCTCTTTGTGGTAAAAAACATTGGTAACATTGTGCCTCCGGCTGATGTCACCGGCAGCACCAACTCCACTGCCGCCGCCATTGAATTCGCCGTTGCTTTGCTGAACGTCCAGGACGTCGTCGTCTGCGGTCATTCCCAATGCGGCGCCATTGCCGCCCTGCTCCACGGGCTGCCGCCCGAAACTCCCGAACACTCGAACCTGCACGAATGGCTCGCGCTCGCCGCGCCAGTGCATACCGCGCTGCAAACCCGCTATTCACCCTTGCAAAGCCAGGCCGAACGCGCCGTCGCCGCCACTGAGGAAAACGTCTTGCTCGCGCTCAAAAATCTCCGCACGTATCCCTGCGTGCAAAAGCGTTTGCATGAAGGCTCCTTGCGCTTGCACGGTTGGATTTTCCAGATCGCCACCGCCGCGGTACACGCTTACGACCCGGCCCGGGACCAATTCCTGCCCCTGACACCTGAGCCAGCCTCTCCTCCAACCGATCATTGAGATAACGTGGATGGTTCACAGTCGTGGCTTCAACAAAGGCAAGCCAGTCCGAAATCGAAACCAAGCCGAGCAGCAAATTCGCCGGCATGAAGCGATACCGGTCGTCAATTTGATACCACCGCTAGGCTTGAAACTGAGAGGCCCGCCGCCGCGCGACGCCGGCTACACCTGCTTAAAACGCGCTAAATCCTGCGCTTTGCATGTCTTCACGATTCTACTAATGTGAATCCATTAGTGCAAAATAACGGAAATACAACAAACACCACCCCCAACCAATCCGGTGGTTACAAGCTCATACTCGAACAAGTACGACAACTCTAACCCCCGCAGCCGCGGCATGCTAAAGGATCAATCATACTGGTTGCACAAGCTTGCCACGCTCAAGATTGATCGCGCCAGTGGCGACCCAGCGCCCCACAAACCATTTCTGCTTTTGATGGTTCTCGAAATGGCGGATCGAGGAGAAATCAGCTCTCCCGAGTTGCCGCTGTCGCCCGACTTGGCCTACCGCTTCAGCTTGTTCAACCAAGTGATTGCTGATCGGAGGCGACCGCCTTTGGAACTGCGTTTGCCATTTCATCATCTCAAGACTTCCGGAATCTGGCAGCCGCTCATGGCCGACGGCAACCCGTCGCCTGATCGGAAGCTCACAGTCAAGGTTCGTTTTGATCCTGATTTTTTCGCATGCCTGAAAGACGCGGCATTCCGGGAGAAAGCCAAGATGGTACTGATCAAAACGCCACCATACTTCCTGAACGACGAGCGCACCGCGCTACGGAGTATGCTGCGGATTGAACCAACGACCGCCGCGGCCAAGCTCAAGGATTCCGGACCGCTTTACACTGCGCCAGTTGAGCGCGGTCGCGACGCACGCTTCCGCATTGAGGTCGTGGTTGTTGCTTACAGACACACATGCGCGTTGACGGGCTTCCGAATGACCACGCTTGGCAAGAGCAGGATGGAGAGCATCGTGGACGCCGCGCACATTCATGAGTTTCGCGACAGCCGGAACAATGACCCGCGCAACGGGCTTGCCTTGTGCAAGAATGCTCACTGGCAATTTGATCGCGGCTTGTGGTCAATCACGGACGACTTTCGAGTCATTGTGAACCGGGAGAAATTCCTGGAAGAAGGCATCGCGGGTCAACGACTGGCAGATTTTGAGGGCCACAGGCTTTTCTTGCCCAGTGATCCGAAGTATTGGCCTGATTCCACTTACCTGAACTGGCATCGGGAGCAACGCCTTCCCGTTTAGCCAATCTGCAAGTCACCGGACCGGCCCGGCAGTTCTGGAAGGATGGAGGGAAATAGCGGAGCAAACCGCGAAACACACGAAATACACGAACTCCTATTTTTGCGTGTTTGGCGCGGTTCGAGGTTCAAGTCCTGAGCGTTCCCAATCCGCGTAGATGCTCAAGGAAAACGCGTTGAATCAGGCCGCCACCAGCGGACGCACGCAGCAAACTTCGTCTTCGCGGAGCGGGGCGAGGGAGGATTCCGGGACGGTGATGACGGCGATGGAGTCGCCCAGCGCATTGAACACCTCGGCACTGTAGCCATCCTCCTGGTCGGAGCGACCGGGATGGTGTTCGACCAGTTTGACGATGTCGCCACGCTTGAGCCGTTCCGTCGGCAGGTCGCGGGTGAGCACCATGTCTTTGTAGAGTTCAAACTTCATTGCGTTTTTTGCTTGTCCGGCAGCAAGGTAACAAACTTGGTCACACCCGACAAGTGCTCGGTCATCCAGATTGTCCGGATTGGCTTTGAGCGCCGCATGAATCGCCGCGTTGTTGCTCTCCGTGGCGCAGGAGGTGAAAAGGACCTCACGCCCGTCCGCCCCAATCAGTTCGGCGATTTGTTCTCGCGCCGCTTCGATCGCCCCTTTCAATTTTGCGCCAAATTTATAGCTGCTGGATGGATTACCCCATTCCGTAGTCAGGTACGGCAACATTGCCTCCAGCACCTTCGGAGCAATGGACCTCGTGGCATTATGGTCCAGGTAAATCACTTCGGATCGGATGGTAGTCTGCGCTCCCGTAATCAGCAAGGGACAGCATTGCGGCGCGGCATTCAGGCTTGTGAAGATGCGAGGCTCGTGACACTGTTTTGCACAATGAAATTGCGATGCGTCTGGCCAATCGCGCCAGTAATTCTTTTCCTAATCAGCAGCCTTCTAAAATCCGCGGCGGGAACGATCACCATCGCGCCAACGCCCATCCTCAACACGGTGCTAACGAGCAACGTCACGTATGAGGTTGAATTCTCCACCAACGGGACAACCTGGCTGGCTTCCGGCGTCCTGGTGACCGGCAACGGCGAGGCAAACTCAATCCGGCTGGACACCTTTCCGGAACACGCGAGTTACCGGCTGACTCCGGTTGGCTCCGGCGCCGCCGTCGTCCCGGCAGTTTCAACCGGTTGGCATCTCCAGGCGGCATTCCCCGGCGCGAGCGAATTGCGCCTCGAAGCCTCGCCACTGGTAGATGAAGCAACTTGGACGCACCGCGCCTTTGTCTTCACGAACTTACAGGGAGCGTTCGTTCATCCACTGACACTGCCACTCACCGGCAGCGAGTTCTTCCGTGCAGTACAACCCGCCGCACCGCTGCAATTGGCCTCCTTGACCAGCTACCCGGTCAATCTCAATGCGACGCTCTCGGGCTACGGCGTGGTGTTGGGTGAAATGCCGCAATTATATCGGGACGGTTACGTCGCTGCGGTGTGTGCGGCGGTTTACAATCGCGACGGCGTCAACGCGGCCGCTGCGGGTGAATGTTATGAATTAGTCGGGACGCGCGGTCAGACCACCGTCATGGTGGCCGACCTGGCTTTTGACACGCCAGCGGGCACATGTGATGTCGGCCGCCCCTTCTTCGACCTCGGCACCGCGGCGTTCACGAACCTTTTCGGCCCCGGCGATGGTTACGGAATCGCGACGTATCGGCTGGTGCCGGCCCCGGTCACGGGCAACCTCAAAATGATTTGCACCCTGAACTCGGGCGGCTATTACGTCACCTTTCGCCCCTACAATCATCGCGCGGGTATCAGCAAACTCGAGTTACAACCAACGGCCAACGGACCTTGGATCGAGCTGTCTCGGGACACTGCTAACAACTTCGTTTACAGCTTGACTCCTCCCCTCAGCGTTCCGTTTAACGCGCGCATCACCAGCCGATTTGGTGAAGTGGTGACGTTCCCGACGATTACCTCCCTGAACACCGACGATAAAATCACCGCGAATGGTCAGTTCGCCATTTTCCCCGATCAGGGGCCATCACCCGTGTGGATGCTTCCTCCGGTGTACACTGAGGGACTCACGAACATCTTTGGCGCTCAGTGGACCACCACAACAAGCGGCGGACTGAGCGTCACCCCGGCCTACTCCGGAAGCGCCTATCAAGGCAACTACAGCCTGCGAATCGCCAACTTCGTTGGTTACAGCCAATTAAGTCTGTTCAGCCTGCTTAAGTTTCCCAAACCTCCAGGTGGTTACTTGGAATTTGCCATTCGTTCCGAGGGCGCCGTGATCAATGGCCTGACGCTCAGAATCAGAGGTTCCAGTGCGAGCGGCGCGACGGCTTGGTCAGCCCTCATGCCCCTGCCGGCGGTCAACAACACCTGGCGCGTATTTCACATTCCTTTGGACCTGAACGACGTGCCGGCACAAATTGACACCATTCAATTGAGCAACTCGACCAGCTCAACTTTGCCTTCCGTTAATCTCGATTCGATTGCTTTCCGTTGGTGAGAAACAGTTGAAGTTGGCGACGAATTCCCCTGAGTGGAAATCACCAGCTTGTAACAAACTTACAGCAGTTCGATGCGATGATTTGCGCTGACGCTGATTGAGATTGGAATTACGTCAAACCTGAGATTCTCCCGGCTGCCGGGCTACCAGACATCCGCCCTGACCGTTCACCAATCGGAAGAATCATCCTCGGTTTCCGCGTGCCCCCAACGGGAGACTTTGGCCCATTCGCGCTCGTAACCGTCACAGGTAACCTGGTAGGCCGGGCACAACGGGCAGCCATCGCCGCGGATGATTTCCACATTGGGCGTGGGCGGATAACGTCGCATCAGATCCTCCGCCGTAAACCGCACCTTCATCTCCTTGGAAGTCAGACCACGCGACGGCAATTCGGTGATGCCGGCGTCCCGCAGACAAATCTCGCCTTCGATAAACAACACCGAATTTTCCGCGTCAATGTGGTGTTGCATCGCCTCAATGTATTGCTCGGTGGCGGCGCGGAGTCGGATCTGCTCCGCCGGGGACAACGACCGCTGTTCGACCCACTGCTGAAGTTGATCCAGGAGGACCCGGAATTTGCGGTGATCATCCGTCATGACGGCAATCGGGCCGCGATCGCCGGGAAGCTGGAGCCGGTTGACCAGGACCGCGAACAACACTTCCTCTTCCCGGGCATGGTGGAATTCATCGGCAATGACGCGAAAAAAAGTGATGAACCGCGACAGGTCCTTCGGACGCGCCTGGCCCCCGATGAGTTGAATCACCGCCGTCCGAAAGGAATCCAGCATCTGGTCAATCAAATCGTGCTCGGCGCGCAAGTCTTTCAGCAATTTCATGGTAGCAAAATGACAGGTGCGCGGACGGGAATCAATGCCGCTATCAGCCACATACTCAGGAACACTCAAATCAGTCTCGCACGAGCGGCGACGATAGTTCACGTAGATTACGTGAGATGTTTTCGTTGCCAACCGCGCAACTCTTGACCAAGGACGAGATAATCGAGGTCTGGGTAATGAGCACGCCGAGCAGGCAAAAGAATGTGGTCACGCAAACTCGCCTTGAATTCAGCCGCACCGCCATCCCAACCAATCGAATGAAGTTCAGACATTCGCCGTTCGTTGAGGACAAGTGAATAGTCACGTTTGATTCCAAGGAGACCGTTGTCAAATGCGCGGTGATGCAGTGTACTCAGGCACAGTCCGTTTTTCAGTTCGTCTGTCCCGCACTCATGATCAACTGGGATGATGTGTGCTGCGTCCACCAAATCAAGTTGCATTCCACTGACTGCGCAGCGGTTGCCATAGGCGGCGAGGACGTTCCGACGGAAGCGAGCATCGCGCACCTTGCGGTTAATTTGTTGCAACACTGTTTTTCTAGGTCCTGCTGGGATGTCCCTAATTTCCTGTTCAATATCTGTGTTGGCGATTCTTTTAAGCTGTCGAAGATCTTCGGGCTGTTGCGCCGTTCTATGTAATTCTTCGAGTTCTTGAGCGTAGGCCGCAAAGAAATCAGGGCGAAACGCGATGACGATTTCCTGATTATCGCGAGTCTGCGGAAAGAACGCCTTGGCTCTGGCCTCATTGACTGTTTCACGCCTCACTTGCAGAGACGGCGAACGCCCCTCCATTGAAATGAGGTGTTTAGTCACGTCGAAGCCCGCAAACATCTGCTCATCTTGTTCCCAGCCAAGAAGTAACGTCTTTGCTCCTTCTTCCACACGAAAGCGGTCAACGCCGGTAATTTGGATTCGCAATTCGTTCGGGTTTCGCGGATAGCCGCCGTGCGTCATGTTCCAGATGTAACAGAGGACGACAACTCTCTGTTCGCCACAAAACAGTGATAGCTTGAATGGATGTGCGACCGAGAGAACGATTGCGTTCCAGCCGGAAAGCTTGATTGCTGCGAGGATTCGCTGAAGCAAGTCGGATTTACTGATGCGAGTGGCCATACTCGAAACTCACTTACCCTTGCCTTTTTGCCGTTTCGAAGCGCGCGGGTAGGTTTCCAGAAAAGCCATCTGCGTCGGCTTGAGTGCGGCACGTGGCACTTTTGCAGCCGATTGTTTCCGGTCATTTTTCCTGACAGTGCGCTTCGCACCGCCATCCGTTGGCAGCGGCTCGTCGTCTTCGACGCCGTTCCACAAAAGGCCGGGTTTCACTGCACGATACGAATCGTCACCGTTTGACTTCTGCGGTTTTGCAGCCGAATACTTTTTAAGTTCTCCGCGCTGGAAGCGACCGAGAGCACCTTTCAGATAATCTTCAACCAAATCGCAGCAAATCCACTCGCGCCGCGTCCGCTCCGCCGCTTCGCCCGTCGCACCGCTGCCGCAAAACGGATCAACCACCAAGTCGCCAACCTCGGTCAACATGCGTATGAAGAACTCCGGAATTTCAGTTGGGAAGCGTGCCGGGTGCGGAGTGATTCCGTTGTTGCGACAGTAGCGGATATAAGCCGAGTTGCTTTCCGTGTGAGCCAAAGCGATCAAGTTCGGCGGAATCGCCGCACCGTTGTCCGTGCCGAAGCGATCAGAAATGTCATGGCCCGATGGGCGAAGTTTTGGCGTGTAGCCTTTTTTTAAGAGCACCTTCATGCTGTCGGAGTAGGGCTGAAGCACACGGCGGTTGCTCGCTTTCGGCCACGGTGTTGGTGATAGCCACCAAATGCAATTGATCGCATCCTTCACCCGAATACGCCGGACCGTTACCCACTCGGCGGGCGTTGGCAAACGCGCTGGATTCCACCAGAAAAATTCCTGCGCCAGATGAAATCCGAATTCCTTGCACAGCATGATAAGCAGTTCGTAGTGGTAAAGACTGCGCGTCGGCTGCCCCGAAATCCATGCGCCGCCGATATCAATGACGAGCGAACCCTGTGGCCTCAGTGCTTTATGGAACGCTGCTGCGAAAGGGCGAAACCATTCCAAATATTCGTCTGCGTCCGCGTTACCGTAATCCTTCTTGCGCACTAGGCCGAATGGCGGACTGGTCATGATGAGATCAACGGACTGTTCCTCGACTTTATCATGAAACATCGCCAGCGAATCGCCGAGGAAAATTCGTCCAAGCACCGTCTCGTGAAAGAGTTTTACGGTGGTCTCGGCGGCTTTCTGTGGCGCAATCGGCATCTGGGTGATTCTTATCATTTTCAAGACCTTGAGCAATCATATTGACAGCCCACAGCCGATTGCTGGGAGTATTCAATCAGATAATCTTTGCGCTGAAACCAAAAAGGCGAACGGTGGTCCGCCCGCCTTTCGTTATTTTAGATTTTGAGTTCGCTTAATACCGATAGTGCTCGGCTTTATACGGGCCGTCCATCGGTACGCCGAGGTAATCGGCTTGCGCTTTGGTCAGCTTGGTCAGTTTGACGCCAATCTTTTCCAGGTGCAGGCGGGCGACTTCCTCATCCAGTTTCTTGGGCAGACGATAAACCGCCTTTTTGTACGTGCTCTTGTTGGCCCAGAGGTCAATTTGCGCCAGCGTCTGATTGGTGAAGCTGTTGCTCATCACGAAACTGGGATGTCCCGTGGCGCAACCCAAATTTACGAGCCGTCCTTCCGCCAACAGATAGATGCTCTTGTTGCCGGGCAGATAATAACGATCGTATTGCGGTTTGATATTTTCGATGCGCACGCCCTTGGTGCGCCGGAGCTGTTCCACCTGAATTTCATTATCGAAATGACCGATGTTACACACGATGGCTTGATCCTTCATTTTGAGGATGTGTGGCGCGGTGATGACGTCGCAATTGCCGGTGGTGGTGACGTAAATATCGCCCGTACCCAGCGTGCTTTCGAGCGTGTTGACTTCAAAACCTTCCATCGCGGCCTGCAACGCGTTGATCGGATCAATCTCGGTGACGATGACGCGCGCCCCGTAAGCGCGAAGCGAATGTGCCGAGCCTTTGCCGACATCGCCGTAACCGCAGACCACGGCGACCTTGCCCGCCACCATCACGTCGGTGGCGCGTTTGATGCCGTCAGCGAGTGATTCGCGGCAGCCGTAAAGATTGTCGAACTTGGATTTGGTGACCGAGTCGTTGACGTTGATGGCGGGCACGAGGAGTTTACCCTGCTCGGCCAGTTGGTAGAGACGATGAACGCCCGTGGTGGTTTCTTCCGAAACGCCCCGCCACTCTTTCACCAGCTTTGTCCAGATGCCGGGCTTCTCCTTGGCAAGACGGCGCAACAAGGCTTTCACCACGCTGACTTCGTGACTGTCGCCTTTGGTCTGGTAAGCCCATTTCGAACCGTGTTCGAGTTCATAACCTTTGTGAATCAGCAGGGTTACGTCGCCGCCGTCGTCCACAACCAGTTGCGGTCCCTGGTCACCGGGAAAGAGAATCGCCTTCAAGGTGAGTTCCCAATACTCCTCCAGCGCTTCCCCTTTCCACGCGAAGACGGGAGTGCCGGTGGCGGCAATGGCGGCGGCGGCATGGTCCTGGGTGGAAAAGATATTGCACGAAGCCCAACGCACTTTGGCGCCAAGGGCCACCAGAGTTTCGATCAACACCGCCGTCTGGATGGTCATGTGCAGCGAACCCGTGATCCGCACGCCCTTGAGCGGCTGCTGCTTCGCGTACTTTTTGCGCACCGACATCAGGCCCGGCATTTCGTGCTCGGCCACGGCGATTTCTTTGCGTCCCCAATCGGCCAGCGCAATGTCGCGCACGATGTAATCCTTGCCGGTGGGGGTTTTGGCAGCAAACGCGGCGAGGTTGGGCAACGCGGCACTGACTTCCGCCAGAATGGAACTGACTTTGGACTTGGCAATTTTAGGCATGATTCAAAACGAAACTAGTTCAGGTTTATTGGTTGATTCTCAGTTGGTGGAAACTACGCCGCCTCCGCTCGCTCAGCCGCGCGGAGATTGCGAAACAGTCGTTGGTCAAAGGGCGCGGAGCAAAGCCTCGGCTTTATTGGTGGTTTCCCAAGTGAGGTCTTTGTCGTTCTTACCGAAATGACCGTAGTTGGTGGTCTTCGAGTAAATCGGCCGGCGCAACTTCAACTGCTCAATGATGGCGGCGGGTTGGAAATCAAACACCTTGTTCACCGCCTTCAGAATCTTGGCGTCGTCCACCTTGCCGGTGCCAAACGTGTCCACATGCACGCTGACCGGATCGGGATAACCGATCGCGTAAGCGAACTGGATTTCGCATTTCTCCGCCAGCCGAGCCGCGACAATGTTCTTCGCCACCCAACGCCCCATGTAAGCCGCGCTGCGATCCACCTTGGTCGGGTCCTTGCCCGAAAAAGCGCCGCCGCCGTGACGTCCGGTGCCGCCGTAGCTGTCCACGATGATTTTGCGACCGGTCAAGCCGGTGTCGCCCTGCGGACCGCCCACCACAAAACGACCGGTGGGGTTAATCAGGAATTCGGTCTTCCGGGTCAGCAGTTTGGCGGGCAGAACTTTCCTGATGAGTTGTTCGATGCAAAATTTCTCAATCTCCGCGTGCGTCACTTCCCGACCATTCAATCGGTCGGCGTGCTGGGTGGAAATGACCACGTTGGAAATGGCCACCGGCCGGCCATCTTCGTAAATCACCGATACCTGCGACTTCGCGTCCGGACGCAGCCAGGCGGGGCCTTTGCCGCTCTTGCGAATGCGGGTCAGTTCGCGACCGAGCCGATGCGCGAACATGATGGGCGCCGGCATCAACTCCGACGTTTCGTTACAAGCGTAACCGAACATCAATCCCTGATCTCCCGCGCCCTGCTTGGCGGTTTTTTTGCCGCGGGCCTTCCGGGCATCCACGCCTTGCGCAATGTCCGGAGATTGCGAAGTCACCAGCACGTTCACGAAGACCTTATCCGCGTGGAAAACATCGTCATCATTTACGTAACCAATGTCGCGAATGGCCTGCCGGGCGATTTTCACAAAATCCAATTTCGCCTTGCTGGTAATTTCGCCGCCCACCACTACGAGGTTGCTCTTGGCGTAAGTCTCACAAGCGACGCGGCTGAACTTGTCCTGCGCCAGACAGGCGTCCAGCACGGCGTCGGAAATAGTGTCACAGACTTTGTCGGGATGACCTTCCCCGACCGACTCGGAAGAAAAAATGTAAGTTTTGCTCATTCGGCAGATGGTTTAGTTATTGACGTATTAACGTATCAGGATAGGACGATACACTGGAAAGCAATTTGGTCAACCTCGTTCTTTGCCTCGCCACCAACCCGGGGCCAATGCTTCTTCCGAAACTTGCTGACGCCCAATCGGCCCGCATAATTGCCCCGCCCATCAAGGCCTTTGACCGAACCGGTCAGAACGGCAATCGAGAAAGTTCGTCCGGACGAACCATCAAAAATTCGCGATCAAACCAATCCTGAGCGGTCTGCGGAGCGGTGGCGTTACCGGGCGGATCATCAAAGCGGGGTACCGCCGCTAATACCAGCGACTTGGCTTCCAGCCAGCGACGGACATTCGCCCCGTATCCACAAACCGCCACAACTTTCAGGGAACGCGCGGTAATTTTGGCGGCCAGTTCCGGCGACCAGGCCGGCAATCCAGCGAAGACGAGCAAAACTTTTGCATCCGGATTTTTCTCGATTGCCGCCAGGAATTGTTCGGCGGAAACCGCCCCGACATCCATCACCCCTGGCGGACGAGGCGCCCATTCGGTAACCAGAGTGACTCCAGACTGGCGGCGTAAAGTTGCCATCAGGGCGTTTATCCGCTCGCCGTTGGCGTCCACTTCGTTCTTATCCACCGGTCGGCTGAGCAAGACTACTGGCCCCGCGTTATCGGCCAGTTGCACCGCCTCGCGAGCTAAAACTTCGCCCACGGCCGCGCTGGGCTTGAGATTGATTTTGGGTGGAGAAAAGTAACGCCAGAGAAAAATTCCAGCCGCGCCCAACAACAAAACACTGACCAAACCCAGCAGTTTTTGCGATTTCATCCGATAGCAATGGTGGACTTGAAAAACGCCCCGGCGTCACTCGGTATCCCACATCCAACGTGGATCGTAGATTTTGTTGCCCGAGCCGGTCCACCGTGGATTACCGTAAGCAACCCGGCCCGAGAGATCCCGGCCCGGATAGTATTGCAAGCCGATCAGGCTTACCTTGATCGCCCCCGCATGCCCGTCCGAAAATCCAACCACACATCGCCCCGCGTGACGCGACACGGGCCGCTGGGGATCGTCGTTGTAGTAACCCACGTTGGTTGGCGTGCGATAATACAACTCCTGCATGCCTTTTTTCTCCACCCAAAGATCAGGATCACGTTCCGTGGAATTGGCGATCAAACCAGAGTCGGCAAAGGGCACGGTTTCACTCGGATGCTTGATGGAGTTCAGCTTGATCGGATCGCGCAACCAGCCGCCGATCTCCGGGTGATTCAGAGCCACTCCCATGGCGCCGTAGGTACTGGATAACACCGAGGGGCACGCAATGATGTTGGTGGTGGTCATGTACGGACGCAGCGCGTCCGGCCAGAGCATGCTGTTCGCCCCGGCGTTCCACCAGGCGTCGGCCGGGGATTGTCGCCCATCATCCAGAAATAAAACCATCGCATCGTTGTTATCGCTGCCATAGAGGATCATGGACAAGCTGACCTGGCGCAGATTATTTATGCACTTTGTCGCTTTGGCTTTTTCCTTCGCCTTCCCGAGCGCCGGCAAAAGCATGGAAGCCAAAATGGCGATAATGGCGATCACCACCAACAGCTCGATCAAGGTAAAGGCACGGGCGCCACTCCCGGAACGCTGGGGCAAGTGCGAGCCAGCATAACCACTTTGAGCTGGCGCTCGGCCCGGAGGGCGCTGGCGAACCATGACATTCACATTGGGGTTTAGCATCGCCTAATAGCTGGCACATGCCAGCGACGGTGTCAAGACTGCGTTCCTGCGTAACTGCGAACTTGTTAAGCGCGGTCGGATTTGGCAGGTCTATGCGCGATGAGTTCCACGCTGAAATCGCTGCGGGCCCTAGCCGACGCCACTCGACTGCGCATCATTGCGCTGCTCGAAAAGGACGAACTTTCCGTCAATGAACTGCAGGAGATCACGCGCATGGGGCAATCGCGAATCTCCACGCACCTGGGTCTGCTGGCGGATTGCAATCTGGTCACGGCGCGGCGCGATGGAAAGCGCACCTTCTACAAATTGAATCCGGAGGCGAAAGGGACGACAGCGGAATTCATCCGCGTGGCCAGCCAAGGCGCGCAGGAGCTGCCTGAACACGCGCACGATCGAATCAATCTGAAACGGATTCTCAACCGACGCCGCGAACAGGAAAAAGTCTTCTTCAACCAGGTCGCGGGCCGATTTGATCGCGTCTATGGTCCAGGCCGTTCCTGGCCGGCCTTTGGACAATTGCTTTTACACATGCTGCCGCCGCTGATCGTCGCCGACCTGGGTGCGGGTGAAGGGTTGTTGAGTGAGCTGTTGGCGCGGCGCTGTAAAAAGGTCATTGCCGTGGACAACTCAAAAAAAATCGTCGCGTTCGGTGCTGCCAAGGCGAAGAAGAACGGTCTGAAAAATCTGGAGTTTCGGTGCGGTGACCTGCAACAGCCGCCCATCGAAGCTGCCAGCGTGGATGTCGTCATCCTCAGCCAGGCGCTGCATCACGCTGAAGATCCGGCGGTCGCCCTGGTCAGCGCGGCACAATTGCTCAAACCCGGCGGCCAGGTGCTCATCCTGGATTTGCTGGCGCACAAATTTGAGCAGGCGCGCGAACGGTATGGAGACCGCTGGCTCGGGTTTGCCGAAAGTGAATTGCATCATTGGCTGGAAGCTGCCGGTTTCAAAAAAATTGACGTCAGCGTGGTGGCGCGCGAAGAGCAACCGCCCCATTTCCAAACGCTGCTGGCGGTCGGCGAAAAATAATCCTGACCTCGGTCGGCGCAGTTCGGGGTCAGACACGGGCCGCGACTTCATTTCCGCGCGGGGTCGAAAGGCATTTCGCTGACGTGAGTGGTCTCGGTTTATTCAAAATTAAAAATTCAAAAATCACCTCCTCGCTCGAAGAGCCGAGCCGCGTCGCCGTCTCATGCTCGTATGAAAAAAATACTGCTTGCAACAACAGTGCTGGCCGGGGGATTGATGGTTTCCCTGGCGGGCATCAACATCAGCATCGGAATCGGGATTCCGTTCCCACCACCGGTCGTGGTCCGGCCACCCGTCATCGTGAGGCCACCGGCCATCGTGGTGCCAGCGCCGGTTTACCCCGCGCGGATAATTGTCCCGACGCCACCACCCCGGTACGCGCCGCCGCGGTTGCGCAACCCGCATGGGCATGGTCCAGCACATGGGGATCGCCGCCGACCGCGATGCTGACGGATTACACCACAATCAATCGAGACCAGCCGGAACTTTTGTTCCGGCTTTCATTTAAGCGGCACGGGTGAAGGAAGGCTGAAGGCAAATAAACTTCAGCAACAGATGGAGCGGCTGGTTGCCAAGGCTAACGTAATAAATCATCCACCTGTTGAGCCAGGGCCGCCAGATAATCGTCGCCGCGCGGATGATGAGTCAGCGCGACTAAAATGTAATGTCGCCGCGCGCCGGTCACGACCGCCGCATCATGCAACCAATCTTCCCACGAACCCCATTTGCGTATGATCTGGACGTCCCGCCCCTTAAGGCCGCGCACGAATTTGATGTCATCGTGCGGAATATCCGGCGACCTAAAAATATCGCGCATGGTCTGGGAGGCCGCTGGCGAAACCAACTTGCCTTGTTCGAGCATCAGGAAATAACGCAACACCTGTCGCACCGTGGCGGCATGTGAATTATCGCCCACCGGTGAACCGTAGCGCTCATCGCCGCGTCCATAATGTTTGCCGACCCAAAGTCCGCCGCCCCGGTCAGCATCATAGAAACCGTATGAATTGAGCACCGCTTGAATTTGCTTCAAGCCGAGTTCGCGGGAAAACTTTGCCGCCATGGCGTTGTCTGAAGCCTTCGCCATCAGTCCCAGCTCGTGCCGCGTTGTCGGCGCGAGGTTGGTGGCCGCTTCGGGATGCAGTTGAAAATACGCCAGCAAAATTCCGATCTTCGGAACGCTGGCGGCGTACTCTTCGCGATCCGGATTAATCATCGCCAGGCGCAAAGTCCGCAGGTCCAGCACGCCGACGGCGGTTTGTTCCGGCGTCAGGCCGAACCGGGCGCGCAGACCGCGATCTATCTGCTCCAACGCCGATTGCAAGCGCGGATCGGTCGGCGTCGAGTAATCCAATTGGTAATGGAGATAGGATTGATTCACAGGACAAGTTTGCGTGATGCAGCCACTCAACCCGACGCCGCCCAGCAAAGCCAGGAAGAAAGTCGGAAAGGAAAACGAGCGGCGGCGCATGGACTATTTCAGCAGATATTTCGCCACAGCTTCACCGCGCGAATGGACGTGGAGTTTGCTGTAAATGCTTTTGATGTGCATGCGCACGGTGTCAATGCTCAGTCCGAGCGAATCCGCAATTTCCTTGTAGGCGATTCCCTCGGCCAGCCGATCCAAGACCTCGCGTTCCCGGTTGGAGAGTTTTTCGATTTCGTTTTCGGCCACCCCGCGCCGGTTGAAATACTGCACCACTTTGCGCGCAATATGACCGGACATGGGCGACGCACCGCGATAAACGTCCTCAATCGCCTGGAGAATTTCGCTTTGCGGGGTGCGCTTCAACAAGTAGCCGCTGGCCCCCGCCAGCAGCGATTTGAAAATTTTCTCGCTGTCCTCGTAAGCGGTCAGCATCAGGATTTGCGTTTCCGGCAGCAGCGCCTTGATTTTACGCACGCACTCGATGCCGTTCATTTTCGGTAAATTGATATCCACGACCACCACTTCCGGAGGCTCGGCAGCAAGGGCGGCCAACGCCGCTTCCGCAGTCGCGTAACCCTTCCCAAGAGCAAGCCCTTTGCGCCGGGTGATCTGGTTGGCGAGGTTTTCGCGAATCCAATCGTCGTCCTCGATGAGGGAAACTTTGATCGGCTTGTCGGCTTTCTCAACCATGAACAGTGTTAGCTTAAGGCGAGCGAACCCGCGCCCGCCAGTGCCACGAAGATGTGTAGGCCAGCGGGGCTTGTCACGCCCAATCCCCCGGCAAATGCAACGTAATCAAGGTGCCGCCCTCGGCATTGGTCGTCATCTCGAATCGGCCGCCAATTTTCGTCAGACGCTGTTGCATGGTTTGCACCCCGATCCCCGTCGGATCGGCAGACATGGTTTCATGTCCGCGTCCGTTATCGCTGATCGTCAGCGTCAATTCCTTGTCGGTCACATTCAAACCCACCTGCACCTCGGTTGCGGCCGCGTGCTTCAGCACATTGTTCAGCGCCTCTTTGACCGCCATGAACAGGTTGTGTCTCTGCCCGGTGGAAATCCGCGCGTCCGGCAAAGCGGGCGGCAATTGCAGGCGGCAACGCACGTGCGTGTGTTGAAAATACTCCTGCGCATAATGAAAAATATAATTGGCCAGACTATCGAGCGTGTCGTTGCGCGGATTGACCGTCCAAACGATTTCATCCATGGCCCGCGTCATGTCCTGAACCGTTCGGGAAATTTTTTGCAGCGGCGCTTTGCCCGGATTGTTCGGCGCCATTTCGCGCTCCGCGGATTCCGTCAACATGGCGAGCTTCGTCAAACGCGAGCCGATGTCGTCATGCAAATCCGCCGCGATCTTCCGGCGCAAATTTTCCAATCCCCGCAGCCGGGCGACGCGAACCCGATACAGTCCCCCGGCTGCGATCAGCACCAGCGCCGCCACGCTCAAACGGAACCACCACGTCTGCCAGAAGTGCGGCAGAATCTCCAGGAGCAGGCGCGCGCCATCCACCGCCCACACGCCGTCATTATTGCTGGCCAGCACTTCAAACTCGTAGCGGCCCGGCGGCAGGACATCGAAGTAAGCAATCCGTTGGTGGCCCGCCTCGATCCATTGCGGGTCCAGTTTGGCCACCCGATAGCGAAACTCATTTTTCTCCGCCGCCTGCAAACTGAGCGCGGTAAAATGGATTCCCAAACGCCCCCGTCCCGGCGGCACTCGCACCACCTCGCGGCCATTCCGCGGCTCCGCCGCGCGCGGCACCACCTGCTGGTCACGCACGACTTCCTCAATCACCACCCGGGGCGGCAACGGATTTAATTTAATTCCTGGCTCGACGATTAACGCCCCGCGAATGGTGGCAAACCACAGCCGACCATCAGTCCCCTTCCACCCCGAAGGCTGGGCCACCCCGTTGCACTGCGCGGTCGCCAGGCCGTCCTCCGGGCCGAACACGGTACAGTTCAACTGTCGGTTTTGTGCCGACGCGAGATTGTCAAATTGCCAGCGGCTGATTCGGAAAATCCCGCGCAAACCGCTCATCCAAAAATTGCCCGCCTCATCTTCCAAAATCTCGAACACCTCATCACTCGCCAGCCCCTCGCGAAGCCCATAAGTAACCACGCTTCCATCACGCCAACGGCTCACTCCCACCCCGCGAATGCTGATCCACAGATTGGTTTCCGCATCCTCGTACAACGTGTTGACGTAACCAGCGGGCACCTCGGGCGCGGACACAAATTGCCCCGTCGCATCATCATCGGTGAAACACAGGCCCGCCTCCGTGCCGATCCACAGCCGTCCCGAGCGGCTCTCACAAATCGCCGTGATGTTGCTGCCCACCAGGCCGTTCGTCATGGTGTAGGTGTCCATTTGATTGGCGCGTTGGGCGTTCAAACCACGCGCGGTGCCCACCCAGGTGGTTCCGCGACGATCCTCGTAGATCACCCGCACCGGTGCGGGAATCAGCTCGGAGTTCTGCGTGAACACATTGGTCAATGCCGCAGTCAGTTGGTTTACGCCTCCAGGAGCGTCCATTCCCACCATCAGGCTGCCGTCGCGTTTGGGCCACAAGGACAAAACCATGTCATGCGTTAATCCACTGGTTTCGTTCACCACCGTGAACTGGCCATCGCGCCAACGGTTCACGCCTCCGCCCCAGGTGCCGAACCACAGGTCGCCCGCGCGATCCTCACAAACGGACGTGACGTTGTTGTAGCTCAAGCCGTCCTGCGTGGTTAAGGAGACAAACCGGGTCGGCGTCAGCCGGTACAAGCCATCCCGTCCGCCCACCCAAAGATTCCGCTCCTGATCCTCGAAAATAGTGTTCACCATGTCGTTGATGCCCATTTTGTTTCGCGCCCACGGCAACACGGCGCCATTGACCCGCCGCAATAATCCGCCATACGAGCCTACCCACAATTGGCCCAGGCGATCCTCGCGGACGGCAGTGGTAATCTTCTCGGGCAATGACTGGTGCTCGACAAAATTGGTGCGATGACCTGCGGCCAGGCAAGACAACCCATCCGTGGCGCCCAACCAAAGTTGTCCGGCCCGATCCAGCCACGCCGCTTTCAAAATGCCGCGCATCGGCCCCAGACCAAAGTTTTCCGCACTAACCACACCCTGGGAATTAATGCTGGCCAGCCCCGTCACCGTGGCGACCCGTAAAATCCCATCCGGCCCCTCGGCCAGGGCTTTGACCGAATTATTGCGCAAGGGCCAGGCCGCCGACATGGAGGTGAACCGGCCATCGCGAAAATAAGTCAAACCGGTTTCACTGCCGATCCATAGCGTGCCGTCACTGGCTTCAAACAAGCATTGCACCTGATTATCCGCCAGTCCGTTGGTTTGGGTAAATGACTGCGGGTGATCCGCCGCCAGCCGCGTCAACCCGCGCGCCTCGCCCGCCACCCACAACGCGCCATCGCGGGTTACGCACAAAGCCGTGATGGAGGCCTGTTCAAGATGAGAGATTTCCATCTCCGCCGTGGAGGTAAAGCGGACGCCATCGAAACGGCGTAAACCGCCCCGTGTTCCCACCCAGAGATAACTGTCCGGAGTTTGCGCCAGGGCGGTAACGGTATTCTGAGGCAGGCCCTCATCCGTCTGCCAGACGCGCAAGTCGTAATGCGCCGGCAATCCGGGAGCGGCCAGCACCCGACTCAACGTCCAGCCAATCAATCCCGCCCCGCCGCAAAAATGCCGGATGAAACGGCAACAACGAGCGGCAGTGCTAATGCGGGCCAACGACATAATGACGAATAAACCTACTGATTATGTCCGCTGAGACAAAGCATTGTTACATGAATATGTCTGGCGCAGTCATTGAAAATACTTTTGCTGACCGTATAGACTGCGAGGAACAAATTGTTAAACCAAGCTTTATGCCAAAAACCCGCGTATGCAAAGAGAGATGCTTTAATCAGAACCCCGTCAGCAAAATCAAATCCACACCAGGAAGAAACAATATGAAGAAAGCCATACTTACCACTTCTGTAATCGCGCTCATTTCAGGCTATGCGCTGGCGGATGTGGTTTACATCACATCCAGACCCAATCCGGAAGGTGCCGGCGCTCAAAGCGACGGCACCTATGTCGAGTACGTCATTCCCTTTGGGGATTACGGAGCCAAGGGAACAGCGCCGGGGCGTCCTTCGACCTCTACGGCAACGCGATGCTACATCGGTGGTGCTATCATTGACGATCCTGAAGCCGGCGCGGATCTGATGCCGACTCTGGGCACTGCCGGAGGCACATATGAAATCAGCTATAACTTTAATAGCACGGCGGGGAATACCACGACTGACGCCGTATTCTCAGTCAGCGCCGATTATGCGACGCTGTCATTTGATGAAACCGATAAATTCCAAAGACAATTTGGGAGCCCGGCGAATGTTTGGCAACACATGGGCTATCTCACCAACGACGTGGGTAGCGCCAATCCGGTTATTAAATTCCGCTACAAAAGTGGCAGGATCACCGCGACTGATGGCAATCGCATGATTTTCGATGCGTGGCGGTTCACTCTCGTCGAACCTTGCCTTTCCGTTCCCCTGGCTACCGTGATCGGTCCAGTGGGTGCGAGCTCCACCGAAGTAACGGTTTCGGGAATAAATGAAGCCGCCACCACCATCAAAGTGTATCAAGACAACGGCAGTGGCTTGGTTTTGATCGGTCAAAAGACGTCAAGCATTACGGCCGGCAACAACGCCGTAGCAGTATCCGGCTTGGTGAAAGGTGCTCGCGTTGTCGCGACGCAAACAGTGGGTGAACTGGAAGGTTGTCTCCCCGGGTCTAACACCGGACTTCTGGTGGGAGGCGGTGCCAATCCCAGTATTCGTATCGGACTTAGCATCCGCGAAACCACGAGCGAAGGTCCGATTGGCGACCCTGGAATTTCCACCAGCGCCAACCTACATTTCCTTGGCGCAACCGAGATAAGTGGTGGCGCCCCAATTAACGCACCGGTTATTTACCCGAGCAACGATTGGCAAACCGTGACGTTCGATCGTGGCAGTGGCGCTACCGTCGGTGATGCGACTGGTCTCGTAGCCAGCACGACTTCCGAATCAGGATACAATCCGACCGATATCGTGGAACTCCAAGTCTATGCCTATCGCACCCTGCCCAACGGCAACATCATTTACTCCGAAACTCCGGCGCAGTCGGACGTGGTGACCAGCAATGATGTGTTTGCGGTCAATTGGGCTTGGAATGCGGTGCCCGGTGCGGACGGATACCGTCTGTTGCGCAGCTACTGGTACGGTGGCTTTTACGAATACGTGGACGTCACGGATACTCAATACCATGATCAAAATAGCAACTGGATCTATGATCCCAATGAAACGGTGGACACCATCGCCATCAAGACCGCGCAGGCGGGCGCCTCAATTCAATGGAATCCGACCGCGTCCAACACCAACAACCTGCCCGGTGATTGGGGAATTTTGGAAGCGATTGCTTTTGTGATTGACGATCCGGACAATACCGGACCGTTTGATCTCTACATTGATAACTTCAAAAATGGCGACACCGTATTCCAGACGTTTGAAACCGCGCCCTCCGGTTCGATAGATTACGGTTTCCGGGTGCCGGGATTTTCAGGCAGCACGTCGGCCAATATCATGACCGCGCCTAACATTGGCCGGGTTTCCAACCTCGCTGCCGATACCGGAACAAAATCATTCCGCGTCAGTTTTCAGTGGCTGGGTGGTAAGGACAACGCCTGGCTGCGGTTCACCACCTCCGGAGTCAACAACCCGCAAGTGAATCTCAATGAGCCGATTTCTTTCCGGCTCTTGATGCAACCGGTCGGCGCCACGCCGCCCACTCCGCCGGCAGCGCCCGAGTTGAGCATCACCAAAACGGACGCCGGCGTCGTCTTGAACTGGGAAGGCGGCCACCGTTTACAGTCGGCCACCACCGCCAACGGACCGTATGTCAACGTCCCTCAGAATAATAGCCCCAATGTTTGGACGAATATCACCAGCGGCGCGTTCTTGGGGCCTTGGACGAATAGCTACACGGAGCCAGCCCGGTTCTTCCGCTTGGCGGATTGACGGTCCGGGAATAGAACCTTCAGGAAACCGGGGCCAAATTCGCCCCGGTTTCTTTTTGACCCTCGAACTCATAACGCCGCTGCAATCAAATTCGCCCTGACCAGAAACGCCATCGGGATTCCCAATTCAAATGATACCGCCCGAGGATTTGAACTTTACCAACCGACGCTGCGGGTTAATGATGAATCACAAGCTGACAATTATGAAACGGCACACGCCAGACCTCTCCAGTAAACCGTGCGACGGGTGCGTTCCCCCGACGGCAGCTTTGGCGCTCGTTGCGGAGCCGGCGGATAAACCGGACTGTCCGTGGACCCGTCATGCGTTCACTTTGATCGAACTGCTGGTGGTCATCGCGATCATTGCCATCCTGGCGGCCATGCTGCTGCCCGCGCTTTCCAGCGCCAAGGAAAAGGCCAAGCGCGTGGCGTGCGTCAGTAATTTGCGCCAGGTCGGATTATCCGTTCACATGTATGGCAATGAATTTCAGCAGAAGCTGCCCAGCGGCCGTGATAACAACGGCGAATGGCATTCCATCCGCATCAATCGCGACACCTATACCAACCTGGTTCGTTATACCGGTAATTTTAAAATCATGGATTGCCCGAACTTTACATTCGGCACTCAGACCCGCTACAGCGGCGACTATGGTTACCTGATTGGTTACAACTATTTGTGCGACGCAAAATTGCCGACATCCAATCTTGCAGACGCCCGCTCCTGGCGGGTTGCCACCCGACTGACCGATTCGCCAACCAACGCCATCGCCGCCGATGAGAACCACTGGGGCGACACGTTGACCATGGCGCCGCATACCAAATCGGGACCTTATCAAGTGAACGGAGCCACCTTCACTCGTGCAGGCCGAACGGCGGTGCAAGCGGGCGCCGCCGGAGGCAACGTACTTTATCTCGACGGTTCGGCACGTTGGTTGAAACTTCAACAAATGAAAACCAACTACGCCTCCTCTTACGTGCTTTATTACGGCTTGTGGTAATCCGACCCGCATCAAGATGTCACGCTTAAACGCGGACATTTCCCGTTCGCGGGCTATATTGTCGGTGGAATTATGGGCTTACTGCAAAAAACTCCATCACCCGGACCGCGTCGCCGTGCGTTTACGCTGATTGAACTCTTGGTGGTGATCGCCATCATCGCCATTCTCGCCGCCATGCTGCTGCCCGCGCTCGCCAAGGCAAAACAGAAAGCGTATCAAGTCAACTGCACCAGCAATCTCAAGCAGGTTGGTCTGGCCATCGAAATGTACACGATGGATAACAATGACCGGCTGCCAGGCCCGTGCTGGACGGGAATGTTTTTCACCTACCGCGATACCGGGGTGAATGGTCCCAACCGCTACAACGGATCGCTGGCGGCGTACATCGCGTCCTATCTGGCCTACCCGCCGCCCGCTACCACGATTACCCGCACCGCCGCCGTGGCGATCTGCCCGGCCTCTTTTCGAGCTCTGCCCAAGCTGACGCCGAATCCGCCACTGTATGTTCCGGTCAGTTATTTTTCTTTAAGCACCGTGACCAACGATCCGGGAGTGGGACTGAACGTCATCACTTTCCCCTTTGGCCGTCCGGAAAATCCACTGGCGGAACCGAAAAAAGCCTCATCCATTCTGCGACGCTCGGATAACTGGGCGATGACTGATTGCGACAAACAATTGCTGACCAGCGTGGGCATCACCAGCTCCACCTACATGAATTACATTCCTTTGCTGCCCGTCCATGGCGGCCCTGCCCCGGCCACCCGACAATATCTGTTCTTCGATTGGAGTGTGCGCTCCATGCGCACTCCGAAATAACGCCGATCTCGCGCCTCAACTGCTTGTGCGTCGCTCACCCTCGCTTGTCGCGGGCAGGCTTCAATCAAAACCACTCGCGCCTTTTGCCAGTTAGCGACGACATGAAAGTCGTCCCTCCCGGCATAACGACGTTGTCGCCGTGAGCGTGTGCCCGGCCAATAATGTGGCTGCGGCGTCCCGCCGCAGTTTCGACCGAACCGAGTCAAGACGCCTCGTGGCCTTTAGCTTCAAAACCGGATGTCGTCCGCGAGACGCGGACGACGACCGCCGAGGACGGCGATGCTCCCCCATCCCCCATTCCTCTGCCCATCATCCCTCTGTCTTCCCATTCGCGTGTTTCGTGTATTTCGCGGTTGTATTTTTCCCTGGGAGGGACTCGTTCCACCGCGTCCTTCATGAGTTAGTCCGGACGCGCGAAACCAATCGCTTCTTCGGATGGCTTTTCCGCTTGGTGGCAACGATGTTCCAGCCCGACGATCCATTGGCACGCATTTACTAAACTTGACGAGACCCTAAGTAATCCTCACAGTTTATTGGAACATAGACTTCATTTTGGTCTGAATTTTTTATGAGTAACGCAAATCCATTCGACTCCCAGGTCTTTCGCACTTTTGATCCCGGTACGGGCAAGGAAGGCAATTTCTACTCACTGCCCGCTTTGGAAAAAGCAGGACTCGGCCCGATCTCGCGGCTGCCGGTTTCCATTCGGCTGGTGCTGGAATCGGTGCTGCGGAATTGTGACGGCACCCGGGTCACTGAAGCCGCCGTCCGCGCGTTGGCCAATTGGAAACCCCAGGCCGAGCGCACGGAAGAAATTCCGTTCGTCGTGGCGCGCATTGTTCTGCAGGACTTCACCGGCGTGCCGCTGCTGGTTGACTTGGCCGCCATGCGTAGCGCGGTGGCGCACCTCGGCCGAAATCCGAAAATTGTCGAACCGTTGGTGCCGGTGGATCTCATCGTGGACCATTCGGTGCAGGTGGACTTTGCGGGAACGCAATTCGCCATGCAGCGGAACCTGGACCTGGAATTTCATCGTAACCGCGAGCGCTATCAGTTCCTCAAGTGGGGGATGCAGGCGTTTGACACCTTCAAGGTCGTTCCGCCGGGCATCGGCATCATCCACCAGGTCAACTTGGAATATCTCGCGAAGGGCGTTTTGAGCGCCAACGGCGTGTATTATCCTGACTCGCTGGTGGGCACCGACTCGCACACAACGATGATCAATGGTCTTGGGATTGTCGGCTGGGGAGTGGGCGGGATTGAAGCCGAAGCCGGAATGTTGGGGCAGCCCGTTTATTTCTTAACCCCCGACGTGGTGGGAGTGCATCTGACCGGCGCGTTGAAGGAAGGCGTAACCGCCACCGATCTGGCGCTCACCATCACGCAACTGATGCGCAAGACCAAGGTCGTCGGCAAATTCGTGGAATTCTTCGGCCCGGGCGCGGCCGCCCTGCCCGTGGTGGATCGAGCCACCATTGGCAACATGGCGCCAGAATACGGTGCGACCGTGGGCTTTTTCCCCATTGACCAGGAATGTCTCAATTATCTGCGGGCGACGGGGCGCACCAATGGCGAATGTAAACTTTACGAAAACTACTATCGCGCCCAAGGGCTGTGGGGCATGCCCGGGCTTGGTGATATTGACTATTCGCAAGTGGTCGAGTTGGATTTAGGCACCATCACCCCGAGCGTGGCCGGACCGCGCCGGCCGCAGGACCGGATCGAACTGGCAAATCTGCGGCGTGAATTTTTCGCGGCTTTCCAGCGACCCATTACCGAAAATGGATTTGGCAAAGTCCGAAGCGCCTACGCCACCACGGTCACGGTTGCCTCGGATGGAGATTACCATCCGGGCGGCGGCAGCGAGTCGCCCGTGTTGCAACAACAAGCCCTCGCCGCCGGGACTAATCCCGTCACCGAACGAGAGATGGTTTTGAACCGCCCCTCGCCGGATCTCATTGAAGCCCACGCGCCAGCAATCAAAGCCAAGCTGCACCATGGTTCGGTGGTGATCGCGGCCATCACGAGTTGCACCAACACGTCGAACCCCAGCGTCATGCTGGCGGCCGGGTTGCTCGCCAAAAATGCGGTTGAGCGCGGCCTTAAAGTTCCGGCGGCGGTCAAAGCGTCGTTGGCTCCCGGCTCCCGGGTCGTCAGCGATTACCTTAAAAAGACCAATCTGCAGAAGTATCTCAACAAGCTGCGATTCAATGTGGTCGGCTATGGTTGTACGACGTGCATCGGCAACTCCGGCCCGCTGCATCCGGCCATTGAAGATGCGGTGGTAAAAAATGATCTCGTGGTGGCGGCAGTTTTATCGGGGAATCGCAATTTTGAAGCGCGCATCCACCAAAACATCAAGGCCAACTTCCTGATGTCGCCGCCGCTCGTGGTGGCGTTCGCGTTGGCGGGCCGGGTGGACATTGATCTTAGTTGCGAACCGCTTGGCAAAGACAAGGACGGCAACCCGGTTTACCTCGCCGACATCTGGCCGACGTTGCAAGAAGTGCGCGCAGCGATGGAGTCCGTTTTGAAACCGGAGGTCTTCCGAAAACTGTATCGGGATTTTGTCGCTCAAAATCCGAAATGGAACGAAATTTCTTCCCCGACCGGCGACGTGTACGAATGGGACACCAAATCCACTTACATTCAGGAGCCGCCGTTCTTTGAAGGCTTCACCCTGAATCCCCCCAACATTCAGCCAGTCACCGGCGCACGGGCCTTGGCGGTGTTCGGCGATAGCGTCACCACGGATCACATTTCACCGGCCGGCTCAATCAAGAAAACAGCTCCGGCGGGCAAGTATCTGACGGGAAATGGGGTCGAACAATCCGACTTCAACAGTTACGGTTCGCGGCGCGGAAATGACCGGGTAATGACACGAGGGACTTTCGCCAATGTTCGCATCAAGAATCTGATGTGCCCCGGTATCGAAGGCGGCTACACGGTTTATTTCGGTGAGCGTGAAGTGACAGCCCCCGACAAACCGATCCAGGTCGCCGCTGGAAAACCCACGTTTATTTACGATGCCAGCATGGCCTACAAAGCCGATGGTGTGCCGTTAATCGTTCTAGCCGGGCAGGAATATGGAACCGGCTCCAGCCGTGACTGGGCGGCCAAGGGCACCAATCTGCTGGGGGTGAAAGTTGTGGTCGCGCAAAGCTTCGAACGCATTCACCGCTCCAACCTCGTCGGCATGGGGGTTCTGCCGCTCCAATTCAAGGATGGTGCCACGGTCCAAACCCTCAAACTGGATGGCACGGAACATTACGACGTGATTGGGTTGGGTGAGGAATTGCATCCGCAGCAGGACTTGACCTTGAAGATCACCCGCAAGAACGGTGCGGTTGAAACCATTCCCGTCCGTTGCCGGATTGATACGCCCATCGAGGTGGACTATTACCGGCACGGCGGAATTCTCGCTTACGTCTTGCGCCAATTGCTGGCGAAAGCTTAAGCGCCGGGCGCGCGACAGGAATGTTCCGGGTTTTCTTCCATCTCGATATGGATGCGTTTTACGCCTCCATCGAGCAACGCGACCACCCGGCCCTCATAGGCAAACCGGTTATCGTCGGCGGTTCACCGACGCAACGCGGAGTCGTGTGCGCGGCAAGTTATGAAGCGCGCAAATTCGGAGTTAAATCAGCCATGCCTAGCGTCACGGCGGGAAGACTCTGCCCCAAAGGAATCTTCCTGCGACCGCGAATGGACGCATATCGCACTGAATCGCGAGAAATCATGGCCATCGTTCGGGAACGAGCCGGAGAACGCATCCAGCAAGTCTCGATAGACGAAGCTTACGTGGAGGTTTCAGCCCGGTTTCAAGGCGCGACCGCCGATGCCAGCTTGGAACTGGCTCTCCCCCTCGCCCGCGCAATCAAGGCGGCCATTCTTCAAATGCGCCAACTCACCGTCTCCATCGGGATCGCTCCAAACAAACTCCTGGCCAAACTGGCAAGCGACTATCAGAAGCCTGACGGGCTGACGCTGATCCGCGAATCCGAGAAGGTTGAATTCCTGAAACGATTGCCGGTTCGAGCGCTGCATGGAGTGGGAAAAATCACGGAGGAAAATTTGCGCCGGGTCGGTATTCAAACCATCGAGGATTTACAGAATTACCCGGGCGATCTGCGCTCCATCGTCGGCTCCTGGGGAACTGAGCTGCGCCGCTTTGCCTTCGGCGACGATGAGCGACCCCTGGATTTGAGCGACGAAGTAAAGAGCATCAGCAGCGAAAACACATTTCTCCGCGACACGGAAGACCGTCCGACTTTGCGCGCCTGCTTGAAAGAACTCGCCGAAGACATCGCGGCGCATCTGGAACATCACCGCCTGGCAGCCCGCACCGTGCAGGTTAAGATTCGCTACGGAGATTTCACCACGCTCACTCGCCAGATTTCCATGGAAGAACCATTGACCCAAGGGCGGGAGATTTATCGGCTGGGATGCTGGCTGTTGGGGCGCGAACGATTGGTTAATCGCCCGTTGCGCCTGTTGGGACTGGGCGTCAGTGGTCTAATGGAAGCGAGCATCAATCAACTCCAACTCCCTTTTCCAAAGCAACAAGCAACCTCAAACGCCAGCGCCCGGCACCCCCTCGGTCGCAGCCAATAAAAAAGCGCGCAGCCTTTTTCGCTACGCGCTTGGGAGAAAAAACTGATCAAGCCTTGCGCTTGCCGCAACCAAACAATGCGAGCATTCCCAGCAACGCAATGGTCATCGAGGACGGCTCCGGAACGCTGACCGTAAATCCCATACCGTCAAATCCCTTTTTCGCGATATACGCCACAGAACCGGACTCACTCATTGCGAGCAGCGTATTATCCAGATTTACCCGAACCTCCGTGGCTCCGCTTGTATATGAGATTGAATTCGCGTCAAGTGCGGCATTGATGTCGAAATTGATTCCCCCAGACCAAAACAAACCGATACCAGAGTTGCTGATCAGATCGAACTGCCCGTTGGCGTTCGGGGCAAAAACCATGCTGGCCGTCAGGCTGATTGGATTTATGCTGATTCCATCCACGCTCAAAATATCGAAGAAGAAGGAAGTAGCTACGGCCACCTTCGTGTTACCCGTACCCGTTCCAGCCAGAGAGAAATCGCCCGCTTCATAGAAGCGCAACTGGGAAATTGAATTCCCTTCGGTCGCCTTGATCAAAAAATTCAACTGACCATCCGTTAAATCAACACCCCCGCCTTGTGAAAAAGCGGCAAAATTTTGCGGATTAAAATCCAAAGTATCTCCCGCGAGAATTGGGGCGCCAAACAGTGGTCCGACATCCGTGATCGAAGACTCCGTCACTCCTTGGAAAATAACTGAAGAGCCAAAAAAATCTCCGTAAGAGTAGGTTGCGGCCTTACTGCTTGTTGGCCCAACGACCAAAACCAGACCCAGCGCCAAAATTCCACTCCCGATTCCAGCGCTGGAAATAAATGCGTACGACTTTTTCATAGTTGTTAACAGGGCTACAGTTGCTTGGGTTCTCTACTGGGTTCTGGGCTACTGTTTAGCTGCTCAGATTTAACTCTAACCGCGCAAAATTTACAAGGATTTTTTCCGTGTATTTCTGAATATTTGCCTTAAATATCGAATTTATCCGGAGAAGACCCGACGACAACCAACGCATAACTACATACGATGCCGTCACCGGACCAAAACGATGCTGAAAAAGCAAAATGCGCCAGTGATTTACTGGCGCATTTACTTAACGTGATGAAAAGGTTTTTAGCTCAATAATGCTTGGCGACCTCTGCCCAATTGACGACGTTCCAGAAGGCTTTCAGATAATCACCGCGCTTGTTCTGGTACTTGAGATAGTAGGCGTGCTCCCATACGTCCACGCCGAGCAACGGTTTCCCTTCGCAGCCGGCAATCGCTTTGCCCATCAACGGATTGTCCTGATTCGCAGTGGAAACCACTTCCAACTTGCCATGATGCGAAACCAGCCAGGCCCAGCCGCTGCCAAAACGCTTCAACCCGGCGGCTTCAAATTTCGCCTTAAATTCGTCGAAACTGCCGAAAGCGGTCTTGATAGCGTCCGCCAATTTACCATTCGGCGCGCCGCCGGCATGCGGGGCCATCGTTTTCCAGAAGAAGGAATGATTCCAGTGTCCGCCGCCATTGTTGCGCACCGCGCCCCGAATGTTCTCAGGAACAGAAGCCAGATCCTGAATCAATTGATCCAAGGACTTCGCTTCGAGAGCGGCGTGACCAGCAATGGCCTTGTTCAAATTATCCACGTAACCTTTATGATGCCGGCCGTGGTGAATTTCCATCGTTTGAGCGTCAATGTGTGGTTCCAATGCGGATTTGTCGTAAGGAAGAGCAGGTAGTTCAAATGCCATAATAATTCTCCAATAAACAGTTTAATAACTACTTATAGCGTAGCAAAGGAAGCCGAATTGCCAAGCGCCGAAAATCATTTCGTCAACGCCACAAAATTTTTCAGTAGCTGCAGACCAACGCGCTGGCTCTTCTCGGGATGAAACTGCGTGGCAAAGACGTTGTCCTTCCAAACCGAGGAAGCGAATGTTTCGCCGTATTCGGTTTGTGTGGCCACAACGTTTGGGTCAGTTGGCTGCGGAAAAAAACTGTGGACGAAATAAACGTAACTCCCGTTGGCAATTCCGCGATAGAGCGGACAATCCGAACGAGTAATCTCAATTTGATTCCAACCGATCTGCGGAACCTTCAGTCCACTGGCCGACGAAAAGCGCACAACTTTACCCGCCAAAACTCCCAATCCCGCCGCGCAACTGTTGAATTCCTCGCTGCGCTCAAAAAGCGCCTGATAGCCCACACAAATGCCAAGAAAGGGACGGCCTGATTTGATAAAGTCTCGCGAAGCTTCCAGTAAGTCCTGACGCCGCAAGGCGTTGATGCAATCGTCAAATGCACCAACCCCGGGCAACACCAAACCGCTGGCCTCCGCCAGCCCATCCGGCGATTGAGTTATGCGCACCGCAGCTCCGACCTGGAGCAAGGCTTTATGCACACTCCGCAAATTGCCCGAACCGTAATCAAGCAAAGCAATCACCAGAGCATTAAAGCAAAAAGCGGCTCCGGGAAAAGCCGGAAGGCGCAGACACGAACTTACGCGGGCAAGGTACCGGCGGGCAACTGCGTCGCCCGGGTGCCAATGCGCAGTCCCTGCCGCAGCCACTCGCCGGGCGCGTGGCCGAGCTGAATTTCCCGGGCGACCGCAGCCAGAAGCGCATCGCCCGCACCGACGGTATTGCGCGGCTTTCCGCGCGGCGGGACAGCAAAGGACTGGAAATTTTCAGCGGAATTTATCAATAAACCTCGTTGCGCGCCGCGTGACACCAGCACCCATCCATGCGTGGCCTCGGATAGCCTCCGGGCGGCTTCGAGCAGCCCCGCCTCCGAGCGCACGGGACGTCCCCACCATTGCGCCAGTTCATGTTCATTGGGTTTAACTAAAAACGGATGCGCTTTGACCGCGACGCGCAATGGCGCGCCATCACAATCCACCAAGGTTTTGACTTTCAGCCTTCGGGCCAGGTGGATGAGTCGGAAGTACGCATTGGTCGGAACTCCACGCGGCAGGCTGCCGGACAAAATCAAAAGGTCACCCGGTGACAACAGTTTTCGCACCGCCATTTGAATTTGCGCCCAATCCGTGGAAGACAACTTCGGCCCCAGCGGGTTGAAACGCATCTGCCGACCGGATTGGGCCGTCACGATGATATTGGTCCGCGTGGCTTCACGAATGGGAACAATCTGCGCCCGGATGGTTTCGTTTCGCAAATGAGCGGACAACTCGGTCCCGGAGCGCCCACCCAACGGCAACAGCAACCGGGGTTTGCTTCCGAGATGCCTCAGCCAGCGAACGACGTTGATCCCTTTGCCCCCGGCCCAGCGGCGCTCGGAATCAATGTTGTTCTTCTCTTCCCACAACACTTCCCGAACCCGCCACTCCACATCAATGGAAGGATTTAACGCGAGGACCAGAGGGTTCGTCACGGCAACAGAACGAGCCGATAGTACACCGTATTGAACGAACCGGTTTGCGTACCATCATCCAGGTATTGGTAGATACCCGTGGCGGAAGTCACGATTTCCGGAAACGCGGTCCAGACGGGCGGCGACAACTGCGACGACCATTCCACCTGATACTGTTGACCGGGCGGGCCGCTCCAAGTGATTTCAACGCCATTGAAGCGCTTGAGAATCCTAAGGATCACCGGCGGCGGCACATAGGTGGACAGCGCCTGACCCTCGCGAACGCGGAAGAAGTGGTACGGTGAAGGCAAGGGCACGCAATAGGTCGTTGCGTCACCCGTGCCGTAAACCGTAGGCGACACGGCAACCCAATCGGAACTGGGCAAGTTTGTCACTCCTTCGACGAAATACGGCGCGCCATCCAGCGACGTCCAGGTCAGGCAGAAGCTGTTTGATCCCAGAAACGCATTGGTGATCATAATGTTCGTGCCGTACATGTTCCATTCGCGCACCGCCGCGCAATAGCTCACCGGACCAGGCGATAGGTTGGCAGCCGCAAAATACCAGTCTCCCGGAGTCAATGGCACGGGCTGACTGAAATCAAAGACGGTAATGATTTCGTCATTGGTATAAACATTCGCGCTTAGATAATCGAACACCGCCAGCGTGGGCGGCAGTTCGCGCCGCAAAACCAGCGTCATGTCCCCACTTAAATCCCGCAACTCGAATTGGGCGCGAACCGCTCCCGCCGAAACGGAGTAGTGGTAGTAATCAAGCGAGAACGGTAACGGATTGACCGCGCAATAAGGGATGGCGTTGGTCAGCTCAACCGTGGGCGGGAACGTTGCCAGGTCAAAGTCCACGTAAATGATGTACGTGGCGTTGACCGGATTGAGGTTTTCCACCGCCAGATAATAACGCTCACCCGGCAGCAAATTCGCCTTGGTGCTGGTCGGCGGCACGATGCTGGTAGCACTCAACACCTCGGTATGATTGGCGGCGTTCAGCGCGAAAACCACATCGTTGGCATTGGTGGCCCCAGAAGCGGGCGGCGCGGTCTGATTGAAGTAGAAATTCAATCCCGGCGTGGCACGGAACAACACGTTCGTGGCATAACGGGCGAACGGCGGCACATCCACCGCGTAATAGATGATTCGCCCCGCCGGAATCTCCTGCTCCAAAGGATCGCCCGGGCGCAATATGCGCGGGGCCGGAGTGTTGGTTTGCAAAATGAATTGCAACTGCCAATCCAGCAACGCGACGTTGTTGGTCGCACCCGTCCGCGAATCCAGAATTTCCAACTGCCACAACCCGTAAGCGCTCTCACCTTCAAGAACCTTCAAGGACTCCTCCGGCAGAACGTAAAGGGAGCCGCCGGCTTCCGTCACGGTAAAGTGATCCACCAAGACCTCAGACGATGAATTGGTTTCCACCGGCCCCAAGTGAACGGTGGTTAAATTGCTGGTAGCGGTAAAGAACAGTCCACCCAGTCGCCAATCACTGCCTCCCGTGAAGGTATTGGTATCAACGTTGGGAATATAAATCTGCGCTCCCAAGCTGTCCGCACAAACTTCTGGAGGCGACATCATCCCGCATTTCCCGGCCGCGCCAGCGTCGTAGATGGCTTGAATTTCTGCCGCCGACAGGGCGCGACCATAAAGCGTAGCCTCGTCAATGATACCACGGAAAAATTCTCCTTCTGGAGAAGACGCACCAATGATCAGGGACGCCGAATTGAGGGTAGCGGCCAGATTGCCTGGTATCGTCCGCGTACGAACTGACACCCCATCCAGGTAGGTCACCAACTCGATGGAATTTCCCGGAAGCTGACGAAAAGTAGTCGCCAAATGGTGAAAGGTATTCTTGCTGGGAACGGGTTGATAGCGGGAGGCCTCATAAGTTCCCGGATCATCTCCCACACCCGCGTAATTAGGGTCGTTGTAGTAAGGTCCAATTCCCGATAACACGACGTTGATCCCGTAATTGCACGGAATGGTGGAAATGCCACGTTTCGCAATCAGACCATAATCGTATAGCGACGGATTAGTGTCCTGGTACCAAAGTTCAATGCTAAATTCATTGAGCAAATTAAGCGAAGGACTGTTGGCAATCTCAAGATACGAACCGGAGTTTCCATCGAAATTGAACCCCTGTCCGACCACTCCCGTCCCGTAGGTGACTCCACCACGTACCACCGCATGGTTTCCCCCCACAATATCCAGAGTATTTCCGTCTCCCGGCCACCAACTGATGATGCCGTCCAACGTCGGGGCTTTCCGATACGCATAGCCCAACTGGTATGAGCGACCAGGCGTCGTAACCATCGTACGGTTGATTTGACCCGCTCGCAACGCCAGTGAGTTGGTCCCCGCGTACGCCGAATTGGTCGTGACCGTGACGGTCTCATCAACCACGTTCCAGCCATCCGGCACGCCCACGGTTGGCGCGGCGTAATCCTGCGCCAGCGTGGGAAACTCAAAATCGCTCAACACGTAATTCGCTCCCGCCAGTCCGCGGAATGGCGGCGGCGCAAACTTGATCGGCAGCGTGGTCTTGTTCGTGTTATCCGTAAAAATCAGATAGCTGTGCATGCTGCCGATGGAACTCACCGAGTATTCCCACAGCGTATTCGTTTCGGCGTTGCCAAATTCGTTCATCCGGATTTCAACGAACGTGGAATGGCCGGGACCGTAACTCAAAGTAACCTGCCCGGTCCCGCTGACCATGCCGGAATTGAAAATCTGAACTCCTTCATAATAGGCGGTCAGTTGATCCGGCAGTTGAAAGAAATCATACTCGATCGTCATTTTTCCGGAAACCGCGCCGGTATCAATCGGCACCGAATTGCTGGTCGGGCCACCGTTGGCGGCCACCGGAACAAAATTCGTTACCGTCAGCGTGCTGCCGAAACCGTCGGCACTCAAACCGCCGCGATTTTCCGCCAGTAAAACCCGCGTTCCTTTCGGGCTGATCAAGGTCAACGACAAATCCGAAACCCGGGGATGATCCAGTCGCAACGCCACGTCCATTTCCGCCACCGGCAAGGTGTTCGTAATGAAAATGGAGTAGTTGGTGACCGCATCATCCAGCAAACTTTGCTTGCCGCTCAAGCCAACCGGAATGGATTGCGGCGGCGGCCCCAGCAAAATCGTGCTGCGGTACACAAAGGTCTGACTGGTGTTGTTGGGGTTGTAAACGCTGATGAAGTAGCGCCCGGCTGACAACGGGGGCAGTGACGTATTATCAATCGTCAAACACCCTCCCGGCGGAACAACCGTCTTCTTGAAATCATAAGCCTCGCGGGTGGGCCGCCGGTCTTTGCGGACATAGATTTCCAAAGGCTTGGGATTGCTGGTGGTGATGATGTCCACGCAAATGGTCAGGTTGGTGGCTTCCACCGGCACGTTGCGCGAGAAATGACGCCAGCCCAAACCCGCCACGGTATTCGTGATATCACAATCGTCCTCGCATTGCCGATCCAGTCGAATGGCCACGGTGTTGACCCGACCGGTCTGCGTCAGCGCGTCATCGCTGTAAGTGAAATACCAGGTGCCGCCGGGAGCTTCCCCCATGAAACCCTCGAAGGTCCCCGGTCCCGAAGGCGGAATTGAATTGAGGAAATCGCCCTCGCCGCTGTCGTCATACAGAAACGCATACGGTCCCGGTGGATCGTTATACGGTGGATTGGGCACGCTGCGGTGATTGTCAAAAGTTACCGCCCGCAAATTATGATCCACGGTGGCAATGACATCTCCGTAGCGTTCGTGCGTGACGTTGTTGGTAATCAACACCCGGCGGATGGATTCATTCACCCCGGTTAACGAGGCGCGGGTGATCGCCACAAAACGCGTGCCGCGCGGCAAACTGGGGCTGCCATCGGGAATGTCATATCCCAGCATCGGATACGCGGTCACGAAGCCGTTCCCATCCTCGGCGCCCAACGGCAGCTCACTGAATATCCCCCACAACTCGAATTCGGCCGCCTGTTGATCCTCGGATTTCACCCCGATGTAATAAATCGCGCCCATGGTGGAATTAGTGAAGGCCACAAATTCGTCGCCGCTCAAATCATTACGACTCAACGAAACCTCGGCCGTCGCCAACACGGCGGGATCAAGATTGGTGAGGGCGGCATTGGTTGAGACGTACAAATCCAGATCCGCATACCGCCGCGTGGCTTCGCCTTCCACCGCCGAAAACACTCCCATCCGCGGCGTGGCCAGATCGCGCTGTTGCGAAATGAGGAACGACGCGTTGGTGAAGCTCGTATTATTGCTCATCATGTAGAAGCGCCATTGATTGGTCATGCCATTCGAGGTGCCCAAGAGCGGCGTATTCGCCCCCACATGCTGCCCGACCAGCGTGCCACTGGAAAAGGTCGCCACATTGAGCGAATTGCTCACATAAGTCACCACGGCTGGCGCCACCGAAAGCAGCGTCCGGCCCGGGTCCAAGGTCAGCGACGTCGGCCATTCGCCTTCACCGGAGGAAATCACCAGCGCGTAATCCTGCACCGTGTCATTGGGATGCGCCGTCACGGCGTTCACATTGACCGCGCGCGCCATCACGGTGATGGAATAATTCGTGCCCAACTCCGGCCGCAAATACACATTTTCCACGTTGTTGATCACGTCAAGATTTGGCGGATCATTCGTGTCCCATGGAGCCGTGTAGAGACTGCCCGACATGAAATCGTTGCCCAGATAAATATCGCCGGTATCCAGATTGGTTACGATCAGGTCGAGGTTGTTCACCAACTTGATCCCGGCCACCGGATTGCCGGCGGGATCGGTCCAAGCCAGCGTGACGCGCAGCGACAGAAAGCGTCCGTCCTCATCCAAGGACACAAACCGCGTCACGCTCTGCCCCGTCGCCAGGGCATCCGCAGGGGACTGATCGAACGCCAGCACCGAGTTGGGTTGATCCAGTGCGAACGCGTTGGTAATGCCCGGAGGCAGCGTGCTGTCCAATTGAATCGCTCCCCATCCCTGATAGTTGATCGAACTTTGCGCCTGAAAACTGTAAAGGTTGCCCGCGGAACGCGCGCCATTGATCAGCAAGGCCTTCATCAGCGCCGGACTGTTGGTGCGATGCAAATTCTGCTCGAAGAATCCCTGCATCAACGCCAGCGTGCCGGAAGCGTGCGCGGCGGCCATGCTCGTGCCGGATTCATACCGATAATAATGCGGCCCCTCGCCATTGGTGCTGGTGATCGAATTGTTCAAATTGCTCAACACCTGATAGTAGTCACCCAGGTCGTTCGTGGTAACGATGATGGTGTGCAGATCAAAGGCCACGGTGTTGGAAGTGGTGTTGACAACGCGATACGACCAGTTTTGTCCGACTGCACCGCCCAAGTCCGGCAGATCAGGCGGTATTGAGACGCTATTGGTCCGGGTCAAATCATTATTGCCCGGTGTCGCCAGGCCATTCTTCTTCACGTAAATGGGCAGATCTGGAAAAGGAGTGGGCGAGTCAAGGTTGGGACTGACGAAAATACTGAAGCCCACCGTGTTGACCGGCAGGAACAGAAAATAATCCTTACCCGTACCGGCCGGAAGCGATTGGTCCGTCAACGCGGTGTTATGATAGTTGGTCGGATTATAATACTCCGGCTCATCCCACTGGCTCGAACGCGCCGAAATCACGAACGTGCCGGGCGCAACCACGTCGGGTTTGACGCGACCAGACTCCCCTTCGATTCCCACGCCCACGTTGCCCCGGCTGGAAAAACGCGCCACTTGATTTTCCGAGCTGGTCATTTCCTTCCACGGCGTGGTGGTATTCGTGGTCGTCACGTCACCGGTGGTGGTGATCTTGTTGACTTCATTGGTAATGTCTCGGGCCAGCTCAATCGCACCCACCGTCAACACGTTCTTGGCCGTGGCCGGAGACCAAATCGTGCCGGCGCGGCCGCCCAATCCATTATCATTTCCGTCGCCGTCGTTGCCGGCGGCAAACACAAACAGAACGGGTTGCGATCCCGTTACGCCCGGCAACGCATCGCGCACGGCGGCATCGTAACTCGCAGCCGCCAGACTATAGGAATGGTCGCCGCGGTAACCCCAACTGTTATTGGAAATGAAAATGTTCGTGCCGGCCGTCACTTGTTGCAGTTCGGCGTCGGACGCGGCGGCAACGGATTGCGAAAACAACTCCGCTTCCGGCGCCATGCCGCGAAGCTGATTGGTCGTGGCAGGATTGATGGAGCCGAACGCATTGGAAACCGTCAAGGACATGGCGCCGCTCCCGGCAATGCTGCCCGCGATGTGCGTGCCGTGACCCAAGGTATCCGTCAACCCGCCGGGACCAGTGCCCACCACGCGATTGAGAAGATCAGGATGCGTCGCATCCACCCCGAAGTCGTTAATGCCCACGCGAACGCCCTGCCCCGTTAATTCGAAATAATTGGTTTCCGTCACCGAGTCTTCAGCTACTCCCAACCGCGCCCGACTCAGATCGTTGGCCGGCTTGCGCGCATAGGCGAGTTCCAGCAATTGCACGCCTGACGACCGGGCCAAAGCCAGCCAATCGGCTTCGGCCGCAACCGTTACCACCGAGCCGAACGGACTGCGCTCTTCAGCCAGAATTGCGACGTCCCGCGCGCCCAACCATTCGCGCACCTCGGTTTCCGCGCCCGCAAACATCAGCACATTCAAACGCGCCCCCTCCGGGAGCGGTTCGGCATCCAGGGCATAAGCCAGCAATTCGGATTTCAGTTTGTAAACGGGCGCGAACGGCAACACGGCTTGAATGCCCGCTTGCGTTTGCAACTGGTTCGCCACCGCGGCACTGGCCCGCACGAGATAGGCGTTGTTGGGGATGTAAGAAACCAACTCCGCTCCGGCGGCGTTCAACCGCGCACGGAAGGCATCGTCCACCGGCCCGGTGGCTTGAACCACGTAACTGCCCGGATCGCCGCTCGACTGCAAACTCGCGGGCACCTGAAAATTCACCGGCTGCCGCGTGTCAATCAACGCATTCTCAAGCAAAACCGCATGGGTATCCCGCGCCAGTTGATTGAGGGGTTCCCGGGTATTGGATAGACGGTACGTCAGCAGATTGGTGCGGTTCCGTTCCGGATTTTGACGCGCTGAAAAATCCGGCGCCTGCGCCGCACTGACCACCGTCTCCGAAACTTGCGGCTTACGAACGGAGGCCGAGGCGGCCGGGTTTTCCGAAGCCACTTCACGCTCGGTCCGGGGAGCGCGGCTCGTTTGCCACCAGAACACGCTCAATATCACCAGGCCGATCAGCCCGGTTAAAATCAAGATTCGACGACGCATAATCTTTCCTTCCGACTTTTTTCCGCTTTTAGCCAACGCTCCACCGCGACCGGCTCATTCCGGCCCGAGAGGATTAAAGCTCTCCACAATAATCCGCGGTGGATACCGACGCGCAACCGGCAGATTGGTGCTGGTGTTTCGCGGATCGGGACTACCTTCCACACGCACCACCGCGCGAATCGCCTGCTCGGCGGTGATGGCATAATTCGTACATAAACCGGAATAAGCTCCGCCCGCGAGAATGGAGTCCGGTGCGGGTTGCAATGCCTGACCGTAGGCGTAAATCACAAAACGCGGCGTTCCCAGTTGCAGCAAAGACATCACCTGTTGCGGCAGCCATTCATACGCGGCATCGTTTATTCCTTTTTGCAATCCGGCGCTGCCGGCTTTCAAATTCAGGAATGGCGAAGCATCCGTCAATTCCGGCACGGCCAGAATGTCGCCCAGATGCTCGAACGTGCCGCCGCGGAAATAGTTCGTATTCCAACGGGTGCGGTTGATGCCATCCACCAGCCGTACCAACGGCGGCCAGAGATTGGTCGCTTGCGCGTCATAAATTCCGGCCGGCTGGATAACTTGCAGATCGTACTTCATCCGCGACGATGGCCGATTCTCAATGGAGTTGGTCAGAACGGTTACGCCGCTGAAAACCGCCGACCAAGCGGCCAGTCCGGATTGATTGACCGAGAGTCGGCCGCGCGAGGCGTTGTCGTTCAATGCCGTGGTGAATACATCGAACAGGAGCCGATCGGTCACGGGACGGTTGTAAAAGCCTCCTTCCAAAGTCCGGCTACCGGCCCAATTCGCCCATTTTTGAGCCGCCTTCTGAAAGGCCGAGTTATGCGCCCATTCTGTCGGGGACGAGGCAATGCCCGCCAACCCGATGTCAAAAGCTTTCAAGTAAACGCTTTGCCACGGCGTGCCGCGATGCACCCGACCCAGCCAGCCAATGGTCGGCAGCGCATTGGTCGGAAAATCCCAGGAATCTGAAGCCGTCACCATTGGATCTTTGAGCGCGGGATTATACGCATCCGGATCGGAGGCTGCTATGGCCGGATCTGACGCCCACGGATGGTAGCGCGCATTCGGATCCCCAATGGTCCCCGCATTACCAGGCGGAGCGCCAGAAGGATTGAGCGAGGTGACCGGTTGCGCGAAGCCGGAACGTTGTAAATCAAACAGGTCATCCGAGAGGTAATGAACCAAAGGATCGTTGGCCTCATAAATCATAGGCACATAAAATTGCGCCGTTGGCGTGAACGGGGCGTCAGCTTCCAGCTCGTCTGCTGCCAGATTATTGATCGGCCTTTTAGATAAAAAATTACTGAAATTTCTTATTGCCGAGCTCACATCATCGGGATTTCCCTTCCGATATGAAGCCCAACCTTCAGAATCATCCGGTATCCGGGGCATGCCCTGAGAAATGTTAATTTGCTGCAAGACACCGACCTGGCCCGAGAGATAGGGTCCGCTCAGGGTATTGGTTGCCCAAAGCAACTTGAGCGGATCACCAGTGCCAGCTTCGGAAGTGCAAATCATATCAGTCCAATTGGTTTGAAACACCATGTTTCCCAATAGGACGTAATCAATGATCCGATCCGTCCCCGCTTCCAAAATCATTGCATGCACGCGATTACTGATCGTCACCCCCCAACGCGGCATCGGAAAACTCGGGTCCGGATCATAGACCGCCGTATTGGTCGCCATCACGAAACCAGTCCGATAAGCGGGCAACGTCACGTAGCCCACCACGGGCAGGAATGGAACGTTGGTGCTCATCGGAACGATGAACGGTCGCTTGGAATCGGGCATATGACGTGACCAGTTGTTGGTGGAATAAAATCCGCTAGTGACGAAAGCCGGAGGAGAATAACGCAGTCCAAGGTCGTTGGTAATGGTTACCGTGGCCCGGTTGGTCACAAAGATATTGACCGGGCGCGTGTAGTTACTGGCGTAGGAATTCCAAAACTCCGCCCCCGACGGCATGATCACCGACATGGTGAAGAATTGGTTTGTGCTCACCAGATTGCCCGCCGTGTTTTTGCGCACTTTTAATTTACGCGTCATGGTCAGGGTTGGCGCCGCTGAAAACTCATTGAAGTTGGGCAGCCCCTTATGCACCCCGACCACGGGTGGCGCGCCAAAAATCATGACGTTGCCATTGCCAATGGCGGTGGCCGGATTGTTGGTGGCCATGATGTCCAACAATGGCAGACCGTTGAGTTCCCGCGCATTATCCAGTTCCACAAAGCCGGAAATGTACACGTTGGTCCCCACCGGATCGGCCTGAAACAGCGGTCGGAAAATCGTCGGGAAACCTTGCAGCGCGCGCGGATTGGGCTTCGTATCCCAGAGGTTCGCCGCCAGTTGCAACAACCGATGCACCGCGGGCGAGTACACAAACTGATTACTGATGACGACCGGGATGTTCGTCACGCCAAAGGCATAATCAATACGAAATAAATTCGTATAAACCGCGTAATCAGAAGCCAGCCATTCCGTCGAGTAAGTGCGCAACAACCGGTCCACCGCATTGGTGAAGAACAGCAACGCCGGATTCACCGTCGCGCCAAAATGGGCTTGCAGGCGCGCCGTGTCCGTCCAGGCAATGAAGTTGGTGGCGGACAAACCACCGATGTTCACGTAATTGAGGTTCAATTTCTCCGCGTCTTCCGGCGCGGAGTCGGTGCCCAATTGTTCCAGCAACCGGTAATACGTGTTGCGGTCGTAGGTCGAGACATTGGTGCCGGCAGCGGCCAGACGATCGGGCAGTCCGTACGGCATGCCCGAACGGGCTTTGGCTGGATCAAAAAGGTCTTGGGGCGAATAAAAATGATTTTCAAAATCAGCCCCGGGCCAGGGTGTTGACATGGTGGCATTGGCCTGATCCGGATCCTGAGTGTAGCCCGAGCCAAAGGGATAAGCCAGCAACGGCCCCGCGCCGTACGCATCGGAAAAATCCGTCGTCAACGCATTCACGCCATTAATGCCGAAGAGACCTTGAACGCTGGCCTGGCCGGCGCTGCCCATGCGCCAGTTCCACAAACTCCAAGCGTCATCAAACGCCGTACCGACACTGACTCCACCTGGCGTGTTGGTGGAATAGAGGTTGTAGGTCCAGTAGTTGGTGTTCAGGTCGCGCAAAAATGCGGCGAAATTCAGCTCCCAGGTGCCTACGCCTTGATTGCGGAAAAAGCCGTTCTGCGGCAACCGCTTGCTGTTGTTATGCGCATAATTGAGATCGAGAGTATTGCCAATCGGCTGCGCCAGAAACGCGTACCGTGATAGAAATGGGTTATCGGGTCCGTGCGATAAATTGACGCGATCCATGATGCCGATCCATTCCGGATCTCCCACGACGTAATTGGTCTCAAGAACACTCGCATTGGTCGCTGAAACGACCGCCTGCCCCAACGCGTTCGTCAGCGGCTGATAACCAGTCCAATCCGGTCGGCCATTACGATCCAGGTCCACGTAATAACGAAACTCATTGCTGTTCGCAAAAGCGCGGTTGGTGACGTACACCGGCGGGCGCGGATCGTAGAGCAGGTTGGTCAGATTTCGCAAAAACTGGGCCGCAGTCAGCGGGTTGCCATTGTCCTGATAATCGTAGTTGACGTTGGTCAACTGATTGACGGCAGCGGAATCGAAGCCGGAGCGATTGATGAAATTGGTGGAAACCAGCAGACCAAAATCCGAAGCGTTCGTGGTGGCCAGGATGCGCGCCAGCAGTTGGGCTTTCGCCCGCTCGAATCCCGCTTCCGCCGCCTGACGCGCGGCGCTTTGGTTGACTGATACTTTGACCGCGCCGGATTCCCGACCGGTCAACGCCAGAAAGACCACCGCCAGAAAGGTGATGATGGACAACAGAACAATGGTGACGACCAACGCCACGCCCCGCTGCTTCGCGCGGCGAACGGTTGATTGAGGATGAACGAAAACTCTCATGGGTAGGCGACGGGATCCACGTTGCGGAGGCTGGTGCGCGTCCGGAACACATGCACGCTGTTGGCTCGATCCTTCAGAAAATTACGGCGCGCGGCCGCCGTGGGAAACGCCCGCGCTTTGGCGACTGTCGCATCCTCCAACACGTCAAGTTCCACCTCGACGGATGCGGGAATGGCGTTGCTGCGGAAGAGGTAATACTCCATTTCGCCCACGCCAAACAATCCCGGCGTCACCGGCCATTCGGCAATGAGATTCGTCCGGTTCAACCCGGTGAGCCAAACGCCATTCGGATCATAGGCGCGCACGGTGAACCCAACCACGCCCTCCACCATGCGGTTCATATCCTGCAACGGCGCGTTGGTAAAATTGACGAACAACCAGGCCGGATCAGTTCCGTAAGGCGCGGTCAATTCATAGCGATACAGCGTGCCCATGCCGGCTTGATTGGTATCCGCCACCAGATAGCCGATCCCGGTCCAACGTTGATTCTGCCGGGTCAAAAAGAACAGCGCGCTCAACAGGTTGGTGCGTTCGATATCCGGCATCCCGGAGAGCGTCTGCAACAACGGCTGCGGTGAAATGATTTGCGCGTAAAAATTGACGCAATTGCTGCCGTAGGAGGGGGTGGCTTGCACCAGTTCGCGATTGAATTGATCCGCCAGCATCCGCCCGCTTTCCATCACGTCCACCTGCGTTGTCCCCAACTTATAGGCGCGTTGCACCTGCCCAAACATCATCATCAAGCCGAGAATGATGAACGAAAGCAGCGCCACCACCACCAGCACTTCGAGCAGGGAAAACGCCGCCCTCAGCCGCAAGGCCCGCGATCGGGCGGAAAATAAATTGGAGGCGAAAATGCGCACGGCGAAACTAATAGGTGTTGGCGTTAAAATAATAAACCGGTTGTCCGTTCAATTGATAGGCGCTCAAACGTCCGCCGACGAGCGTGCGAAACGTTTGCCGACCGTTGCCCAGCCGCCCGCGCGGCAACACCGGCCAGGCGTATTTCAGCCGGACTTCATGCAGACGATCCTGCAATCGCAGCGCGTACTCGTTGTTGGTCGAGACGTCCACCTGCGCCAGCGGATAGATCTCCGGCACGAGCCGGTAGGTGAACGCCAGGTCCTGCACGATCGTGTTGGTCTGCGGAAATTTTTCCGCCGCCGAACCGCTGATCGCGCGGATGATCGCCACGAGATGATTGCTCCGCACTTCGGTGCCGCCGAGATAATCAAAGGTGGGCTTGCTGATCAGTCCCATGATGTTCAACCCGTTGGTCAACGGGAATGAATCATTGGGAACGGAAATTGAAGTAACCCGGGAACCAGTCGGCGTATAACCGTCCACGCCGGAGGCGCCCGGAATCCACTGGCTGTTGAGCGGCACGTTCGTGTCGTAGTTTTGCCAGTAGTTGGTGATGCTGACCACGTGGTTGGTCAGCTTATCCAGACCGCGCGCGCCGCTGCGGATGGCGTCCATCAGATAATTCGCATCCTGCGTGACGATGGTTTCCTCGCGGTTATTTTTCTGCACGTTCAAGCCGGCGGGCAAAACGCCGATGATCGCCACCAGCGCAAATCCGATGATGGCCAGCGCCAGCGCGATTTCCACCATGGTAAAACCTGCCCGGGACCGGGCGAGCACGGCGGAGGCAGTTTTGGCAGGCAACAAAATCATGGCACCAACTCCTGTTGCACCAGTCGGGCGCGACCGGTCAATTTATCCACGCGCACCACGGTGAACGCATTGGTGCTGTTCCCCGGTGGAGACTCGAACATCGTGGGCGATTGCGCCACCGGCACCTGGCTGGCGTTTTTGGCGTAACTGACGGAACCGCGCGCCAGCGGGATGAATTCATCTTCGCCGCTTTCCGGCTGCCCCAGGTAATTGAAGGCGATGTACGGCAGGTTGAAACCAGTGCCGCCATCCACGGACGGAAACGGGATGTTGTTCGTGTAACTAAAACCATAGATCGAATACACCTCATACTGCGGCGGCGCGTAAGAGGTGTAGTTCGTCAAATTAACTTCCGGCACTCCACGCCGCGGCATGAATTTCCAGGCGGGAATGATCGCGCCCTCGGGCAGTTTTTTCCACGGTCTCAAGTAACGCGGCGACACGCGCCCCGGTTGATCGCCCACACTGCGCAAGGTAATGAAAGCGTAGGCATCCAGTTGTTTGTCGAAGAGTTTTTCCGCTTTGATCTGTTCGGCCGGGAGCAAACTGTTGTAGGCGGTTTGATTCGGAAACGCGCCAAGGTTGTCCCAGAAGTTGGACGGACAAAACACCATGTAAACCGTCGTGCGCTGGCTGATGGCAAACTGCCGCGCGCGCGCCACGTCATCCAACATCTGCCGGGTTGAAGCCAGCATGACGTCCGCCTGACGCATGTTGCCCAGCGTCGGCGCCACCAAGGCCGCCAAAATCCCGATGATGGCGATCACCACCAGTAATTCGATGAGGGTGAACCCTCGTTTTGGCAACGCGGCCGACATAAACTTAGTTGTTCCACTCAAGGACATTGTCCTTGTTCACTCCGCTGTTGAATTTCGCCGTGGTCGAGACCTGACCATCCGGCCCCTTGGACCAGATCAAATAATTCCCGTTATACTCGAAGTTATCGCTGTTCCCATTGGCATCCGGGTTGAACAATCCGCCCACTCCCTGCTGGCCGGTTTGCTGGGCCACTAATCGGCGCGAATACACGGCATCCCGCGTTTTGCCCTCCATGCTGTAATCCAGTGAAATCACGTAAGCGTTCCCCCACGGATCGCGGTATTCACCGTCCAAACCAATGCCGGGGCTGGTGTTATCCACCGCCGAGCGAGCCGGCAGCAGTTTAAGCCGTTGCGGGTTCAGCACATGACCGAAGTTGGCGGACTTGGTTCCGTTCCGGAAAGTTTCTTCGTCCATCAACACCGCGATAATGCCCGAATTGGTCGTCACCGTAATGACGTTGGGCGCCAGCGGCGTCAGGCCGCCCCCGAAGGTGACATCGTTGACTCCCGGCGTGATGCCCGGCAAAATTGGTAACCGACCGTATTTGGATTCGTACTGCGTCAGCGCGGTGCCGATCTGCTGCATTTCGGTCATGGCGCGACTCTTCAAGGCGCGAACTTTTACCGCGCTTAAAGCCGGCAGCAACATCGCCGCGAGAATCGCGATGATGGCGATCACCACGAGCAATTCAATCAACGTAAATCCGCGGCGATCGGATGAGGGGGTGGAGGTGTGCGAGTTCATAATGAAAAGTTAAAGCTCAATGGTGCGTCCCTGGCAAACCGTGGGGTCCGTGATGATTTGATGCGGCCAAAAAACCGGGCGCCGGCGGAAGCCGCCCCAGCGCGCCCGCAGCAACACCGGCGGGAACCACGCCGCATCCTGCCACTGGATCGGCAGGGCCACCACGGCGCGATTTCCAAATGCCTTCGGTTCGGTTTTCATCTCGTTAATAAGAAACTATTTCGGGCGGGCCCGAATTCCAATTCCCAATTCGATTGGTTTTGCCGCCCAAGACCACATCCACCCACAGATCAAAGCTGCCGGGATTATTTGTGCCATTTTTCAGGTAACGCCACGGATTCGCCTGAGTACCTGAAATGATCTGTCCCGAGGACGCCGGCCACAATACCGAGCAGGTCAGCAACCGGATGGTGGAGCCGCCCCTGGCGTATTCGTAGTACTGGTCGGAACGCAATTGTTTCAAAAACTGCTCGGCGGGTTTGGCTTCCTCCGCGTTGGACTTGGTGCAATTCAAAATGGCCCCGACGCTAAAATCGCTCTGACAATCCGCCTCCGAAATCCGGGCCGCACCATCCAGCGAAGTGTAATTGAAATTGGGCGATGCCATCCCTTCGCGCGAGCTGCCCATCAACTCGAAATACAGGGAATTGCGGGCCGGCTGGGCGGGATTATCCGGTGGCAGATAGCCAAAACGCACCTGGTAGCGCTCGATCAATTCCGCCACCTGACGCAATTGCGCCTTCGCCTTGTTGATGGTGGCCTTCTTTTTGATCGCGGCGCCGGCGGGAAACATGAGGGCGGCCAGGACCGCAATCACCGAAATTACCACCAGCAATTCAATCAAGGTAAACGCAGCGCTCCGGACGACGGTATTTTGGGTTTGATGTTTCATGGCTTGCTTAAATCATCGCTCGCGAATTTCTTCTTCCATGCGTTCGCTTAACCACTGTTTGATCATACTTTGATAATTCAAATACCGCGACCGCGCCAACCGCTTGATCCGCGCCAGCATCCGCGGATCAATCCGCAAGGTGATGGTGACCGATTCCGCCACCTCGCTGCCCCCCGCCACCGCCGCTTCCATCAACCGCAGGTCCGGTCGGTTTTCCGACCAGTACTCCGCCTCGGCCGTTTCGTTATCGAAGAGCGGCACTTCTTCCCAACTGCTGATGGTCTGCATTTTTCCGCTCGCGCTTTCGCTTCACTCAGGACAACGTCTGATCCACTTTCCGTTGGTAAAAATATCTTTCTTCCGGCTGGAACGGCCGCGCGTAAATGACGCGAATCAGTTTTCCGTTCGTGCGATACAAGCTGAAAATCCCTTCACCACCCGCTGACTTGCCCAAATTAAAATACCGGGCCTGCGCGCTGAACCGGGCGGAATCCGGCAATAACTTGATTGCAAACGGATCCTCGAAGGACTCTTCGATCTCTCGCGGCGTCAAAGAACTATCCATTTCAAGGGGCGGATTGTTCCAGTCGAACTCCATTCCGGGTTATTTGTAAATAATTCGCCCATGCAATGTCTTTACTTTGTATTTACACTACACCGGCAAATCGTCAATAGATTTTTTACGGTTTTTGTATTTTTTTGAAAAATCGTCGCTGTCGGGCTGACTGCGGAAACACCTTATCTTAACCGCCGTCACCGCCCAGGTTGTTCATCAGGTCAATCAAAGGCAGGAACATCGCGATAACGATGCTGCCAACGATGACCGCCAGAAAAATAATCATGATCGGCTCGAGCAGCGAGGTCATGGCCGCCACGGCGTTGTCCACCTCATCATCGTAGTTATCGGCGATTTTCATCATCATTTCCGGCAACGCGCCGGTCTGCTCGCCCACGTCCACCATGGAGATCACCATCGGGGGAAAGACTCCGGAAGCTTCCAGCGGGGCGGTGATGGTTTCACCTTCCTTCACGCTCTCATGCACGGCCATCACCGCATTGGCCACAATGACGTTGCCGGACGTGTCGCGCACAATGGTCAGCGCCTGCAAGATCGGCACGCCACTGCTGACCAGAGTGCCTAACGTACGGGTGAAGCGCGAGATCGCTACTTTGCTGACAACCGGTCCTAAAACCGGCATCTTCAACTTGAACTTATCCCAGAAATGGCGGCCGATTTTCGTTTTGATCACCAGCAGGAAAATGACCACGGCACTGACAACCACGATCGCGGTGATGATCATGTTGTGGCGCACCATATCGCTGATATTCAAAACCAACTGCGTGAAAGCGGGTAAGGGGCGACCTTCGCCCAATCCGGCGAACACTTCCTTAAATTTGGGAATAACCACCACGATCAAAACCCCTAAAATCGCGACGGCCACCACCAACACCGCGACCGGGTAAAACATGGCCGCGATCACCTTGCCTTTGATTTTTTGGGCTTTTTCCTGGAATTCAGCCAGACGATTCAGCACGACTTCCAGAACACCGCCCAGTTCACCGGCTTTCACCATGTTCACGTAAAGTCGGTTGAAAATCTTGGGATGCTGCGCCAGCGCTTCTGAAAAGGTGCTGCCGCCTTCCACAGACAAGGCCAACTCACCAATGGCGTTCTTCAAGGTGCTGTTACGCTCCTGCTTTTCCAACACGCGCATGCCGCGCAACAAGGGCAAACCGGCGTCCACCAGCGTGGCCAACTGCCGGGTAAATGTGGTGAGAACCTTTGACTTAACCCCGCCGCCCAGGCCGGGAATCTTGATATTGATACTGCCCGCGCCCTTTTTCTTGCCCGAACCTTTGGCGGCGCCTTTTTTCGGCGTGCCCTTCTTTTCCTTGGTGGCGGTGACTTCGACGATTTTGGTGGGAAACAACCCCATCTCCTTGACGCGGCCAATTGCCTCATTTTGGCTGGCGACTTCAATGACCCCCTTTTGCTCCTTCCCCTTTTGATCCATCGCCACGTAGCTGAACTTGGGCATAACAAACTCCGGGTTAAGTGTATTTCACGACTTCTTCAATAGTAGTATCACCGTCAAAGATGCTGCGCAAGCCGTCCTCGCGCAAAGTTACCATGCCCAATTCGACGGCCTTCTGGCGCATGACCACCGTGGGGGCGCGCTCGGTAATCATGGAGCGGATCGTATCACCGCAGACCAATAACTCGTAAATGCCCTTTCGCCCGCGGTACCCCGTATCATTGCAGGCCGAACAGCCGCGACCATAATAGAACACTTTATCGCCGAGATCGTGCGGCGAAAGGTTCAGCATGGATAGCTGTTGGTCCGTCGGTTCAAACGGCGTCTTGCACTCCTTGCAAATGCGCCGCACCAGACGTTGCGCCAATACCGCCATCAAAGTGGAGGAAACCAGAAACGGCTCAGTCCCCATGTCCACCAATCGCGTCACTGCTCCGGGCGCGTCATTGGTGTGCAGCGTGCTCAAAACCAAGTGCCCCGTCAGCGAGGCTTGAATGGCAATCTGCGCGGTTTCCAAGTCGCGCATTTCCCCGACCATGATGATATCCGGGTCCTGCCGCAGGAAGGATCGCAAGGCCTTGCCGAAAGTCATGCCCTGGGCTTCATTGATCGCCACCTGCATGATGCCTTCGATATCGAATTCCACCGGATCCTCGGCGGTCAGCAATTTTGAATCAATCGTGTTCACCCGTCGCAAACACGAATAAAGCGTCGTCGTTTTGCCGGAGCCGGTCGGGCCGGTCACCACGAAAATGCCGTTCGGGCGTTGAATCACCTCGCCCACAAAATCCAACGTGCTTTTGGGAAATCCCAGGGAATCCAAATCCAGGCTGATCGCGGAACGATCCAGCACGCGCAACACCACGGATTCGCCGAATTGCGTTGGCAGCGTGGATACCCGCAAATCAATCTCGCGTTTCCCCAACTTGTAATTGATGCGGCCATCTTGCGGCAGGCGGCGCTCGGAAATGTTGAGGTTCGCCATGACCTTGATGCGCGACACCACCGGCAGCGCCAGATGCTTCGGTGGCGGCGACATTTCATATAACGCGCCATCCACGCGGTAACGGATGCGAAACTCGGTCTCGAACGGCTCGAAGTGAATGTCGCTCGCCCGGTCTTTCACGGCTTGCAACAACACCAGGTTTACAAATCGAACAATCGGCGCTTCGTTGGCCAGCCCCGCCACCAGATCCTCGTCGCTCTCGGCTTCCGCCGCGTTGACGACTTCCTCGGTGATTTTGTCGTCACCGCCCAATTCCTCGAGCAGCTTGCTGACATCTTCACTCGTTTCCTCGCCGTAATAATGATCGAGAGCCGTGTTGATCTCGGCGGGATCAGCCAACACCAATTGGACGTCCTTCTTCACCACAAACCCCAGCTCGTCAATTTTCGCCGGGTCCAACGGGTCCTCGAACGCCACCTGCAGGGTGCTGCCCTCCAAGGCCACCGGCACGCAGCGATACATCTTTGCGGTGTTGGCCGGCAGCGCTTCAATCACATTGCGCGGAATCTCACGGCCCTTGAGCGACACCACCTCCGCGCCGAGATGATTGGACATGGCCTGCAAAATGGAATCCGCATCCATGATTTCAAAATCCTGCAGGAGTTGAAACACGGAGGTGCCGCTACGTTTGAGTTCGGAAACGACTTCCTCGTATTGCAGATCATCCACGAGCCCCTGCTCCCGCACGAGCGCCAACAGCGGATTTGAGATTTCTTCGGCCATGACTGAAAATTATTTCTTGTCGGCGCCCACCGCCTGCGCCAATTCCAATTCCTGCAACTTCTGCTGGATCGTCACCGGATCCTGCGATTTCGTGATGACTTCGTCGCGCGAAATCATCCCGAGCTGATATTTATCCAGAAGAAAACTGTCCAGCGTCACCATGCCGTATTTGGCGCCGGTCTGGATGTCCGATTGCAGGCGGAAGGTTTTGTTGTCGCGGATCAGCGCGGAAATTGAGGGCGTGTTCACCATGACCTCAAAAACCGCCACGCGTCCCGGCTTGTCCACGCGCGGAATCAGCAATTGCGAAATCACCGCCTGCAACACCGTGGAAAGCTGGATGCGAATCGTTTCCTGCTGGTTGATCGGGAACGCGTTCACCAAGCGGTCAATCGTCTTGGCCGCACCCGTCGTGTGCAGCGTGCCGAAGACCAAGTGTCCCGTTTCCGCCGCCGTCACCGCCGCTTCAATCGTTTCCAAGTCACGCATTTCACCGACCAGAATGATGTCCGGGTCCTGGCGCAAAGCGCGCCGCAAACCTTCGGCGAAATTCGGCACGTCCACGTGGACCTCGCGTTGCGTCACCACCGCTTTTTTATGGTGGTGATAGTATTCGATCGGGTCCTCAATGGTGATGATATGCGCGTCGTCCCGCTCTTCGTTGATGATGTTGATCATCGAAGCCAGCGTGGTGGTTTTACCCGAACCCGTCGGCCCGGTCACCAACACCAAACCGCGCGGCTTGTACAGCAATTCCCGGGTGGAGGGCGGAATACCAATCTGCTCCATCGTCAGCAACTTGCTCGGAATCTGACGCAGCACGAGGCCAAAGTTGCCCTTTTCCTTGAAGGCGCTGACCCGGAATCGCGCCGCCTCGCCGAAGGCAAAACCAAAGTCCGCGCCGCCGCGCTCGCGAATTTGCTGAACGTGATCGTCCGACGTGATGCTGCGCATCAATTCCTCGGCATCTTCCGGCGTGCAGGGCGGCCCCTCCACGCGGTGCAAAATACCATGGACGCGGATGGTGGGGGGGATGCCGACGCGAATGTGAAGGTCGGATGACCCTTCGGACACCACCAACTGCAACAAATCGGACATTGAGTAAGCCATGTGCTAAAAATTCTTGGGGTTTCCTGTTTCGTTATGCGCCGTCGTCAATTTTCGTCACCCACGGTTGCGCGAATGACCTCATCCGGCGTCGTCATACCCGCCAACACCTTGCGGATTCCGTCTTCCCGCAAAGTCCGCATGCCCATCTCGCGCGCACGGGACCGCAACACCGCCGTCGGCACCTTGTCGTAAATCAACTTGCGCGCCTCATCATCAATCACAAAAATTTCAAAAATTCCCATTCGTCCGCGGCATCCCGTCCCGGAACAATTGTCACATCCTTTTCCTTTGCGGAACGTCGCGCTGGCGGCCGCCGTCGCGTCAATATCCAACGCCTTCAACTCGTTATCCGGCGGCGTCCAGGGTGCGCCACATTTCTTGCAGACTTTTCGCACCAGCCGCTGGGCCATCAGGGCACGGGTCGAGGAAGCCACCAGGAAGGGTTTGACGCCGATGTCAATCAAACGGGTCACCGCGCCGGGCGCGTCATTCGTGTGCAAAGTCGAGAACACCAGGTGACCGGTCAGCGACGCGTTGATGGCAATGGACGCGGTTTCCAGGTCGCGAATTTCCCCAATCATGATGATGTTGGGCGCCTGGCGCAGAATCGAGCGCAACGCGGCGGAGAAAGTCAAACCCACGAGTTCACTCACCTGCACTTGATTAATACCCGCCAGCACATATTCCACCGGGTCTTCCACCGTGATGATTTTGCGGTCGGGACGATTGATGAAATGCAGACAGGAATAGAGCGTGGTGGTTTTTCCCGAGCCGGTCGGTCCCGTGACCAAAAATAATCCGTCCGGCAGACTGATCAATTTCTCGATCAACTGCTGGTCGTCCGCCAGGTAACCCAGCTCGGCCAGTCCAACGCGCAACCCTTCCTTGTCCAAAATACGCATCACGATGGATTCGCCGTGCTGCGTGGGCAGACAGGAAACGCGCAAGTCAATCAACTTGCCGCCGCCCACCGTGGTTTGAATACGGCCGTCTTGCGGAATGCGATGTTCCGCAATGGACATGTTGGATTGAATCTTGAGGCGCGCAATGATGGCGGGTTGCAGCCGCTTGGGCGGACTTTTTACCTCATGCATCATGCCGTCAATTCGCAGCCGCAACCGGAACCGTTTGGCGAGCGGCTCCAAGTGAATATCCGACGCGCGCATCTTGAAGGCGTCAATGATGATTTGATTCACCAACTTGATCAACGGCGCGTCGCCGTCCGCCGTGGCGGCATTTCCGGCGGACGTAATGTCCTCCATCGGCGCGGCAATCTCCACTTCGCCACGAGTGATCTCCTGAATCATCGTGTCCAATGCCGTATCCCCCCGCCCGCCGTAATACTTGCTCAACGCCGCTTCAATATCCGCGTCGGAAGCCACCTGCACCACGATGTCCGCGTGCAATAAATGGCTTAACGTGTCAATCGTGGCGATATCTGAAGGGTCCGCCAAGGCCACGGTCAGGGTGTTCTCATGTTTGAACACCGGAATGACGCGGTACTTTTTGGCAATGTCGCGACGCACCGCTGCGATCACGTCATCCTCGATCTGCATCGCAGCCAGATTGACGACCTCCGCGCCGAAGTGCGCGGCTTTCGCTTGAGTGACGTCCTCCGGGCGAACTATCTGGTTGGCGACCATCAGGTCCACCACGCCCACGCCGGACGCCTCCGCTTCCTGGCGGGCTTGCGCCACCTGATCTGGGGTCACGAACCCCAAATCCACCAGCATATCAATCAAATAATCGTCTTTCTCAGCCACAAAATAGTTTGGCGTTCCACGAGGTTCACACGTGAAAGCGGCTGGCAGATTAGTCTTGGCCGCCTTGTGGTGTCAAACCTAGAGCCAGATTCGCCCCGGAAATCTTTAGCCTTAACCACAACGCATCGCGCATCTCAAAATCCAGGTTTGAATCCAGGGGTCAACCGATCAGGCGCACAACCAATAAAATCGAGGACGCACCCACCAACCAGAACGGCCAAGTTGGCCGTTTTATCCAGCCTCAAAATGTCACCGCCGACCCCGGCGGTAGTCGTTGGCCCCTCTGCAGACGACATCAGGCGCTGATAAGCAAATCGGGAGAGACGACTTCCATGTCGTCCCTGACTAATCAAGGACACGGTGGAACGCGCCCCTCCCAAGAAAAATAAAACTTGGCCGTTCCACCCAGGCCTTCAGCCCAACCAAGAAGGTTGCACGCCGGACATTCTCTGTTAAAACTGATGCTCATGAATGCGATGGATACACTGACAATCGCATTGTTGACGCTGCCGGTGCTGATGCTCCTCGGCGGCTGGGGCGTGTTTTTGTTCGGGCGACGCCAGCGGCAACGACGCGAACAAGCGGAAGCGCGATTGCGCGCGAAATGGGAACATTCCGTACAACAACTCGGACGCTTCGCTTTTCTGCCGTATCACCCGATTCAAACCCGCCGCCCGCCGCGTTGGCTGGCAGTTCGCACCCGTGATCCCTATCAGGTCCAACTCGCGTTGGGCTTGCGCAACCCGCAGGCTCGCTCCTGGTCAAACCGCGTTTTCTCCGAGGAAAAACTGTTCATCGCCCCGCCCTTCAACGGTTGGGTGCTGGTGTTCGGCACGGGCTTGCCCATCCCGGATGACGACGTGGACGCCTGCTTTCGGTTTCTGCTCCGCCTCGGACGCCAACTGGGGCAGGTGCAATTTTTCCAAGCCGATCCCGTGCTGCAACACCACGCCTGGGTGCAGGTGGAGTTTGGGCGGATTCGCCGGGCCTACGCGTGGGCGGGCAACACGCTCTGGAATCAAGGCGTGAAAACCGACGCCGAGATTGAGCTGGGAATGAATTGCTTCGCGTACGGTGACGACTCGCAAAGCGACGACTGGGCGATGGCCGATCACCTCGTCGCCAATGTGGAAAAAGTTCCGCAACTGGCCCGGCGTTGGAGTTTGGACCCGGCGGATTTGGACGGACGATTGTTGCAGCAAAAACCGGGTATCGCCGGAGACGCCGCGCGGATTTGAGCCAACGGGCAATTCCCACGAGCCATTTCTCCCGTTCACGGCGACTTTTTTCCGCGCCAACCCGCTCGATGGTTGTCCTTCAAAGGAAACTTGCCTCCCGGATTTTGTCCTCACATAATTCGGCAATGATTACCGTCGAGGAACTGTTGGCTGACCCTCCCAAACTACATAGCTTTCAACCTTCGCCCATGACTCCTTCCGGCATGTTTAAGCCGGGGGAATTGATCAATCGCTGGAAACTTTCCGACGAGGAACTGCTGTTCATTGGCCGGACGATTGGGCCTGGCGCCAAAACATTGGAAACGGGCGCCGGCTGCAGCACCGTCCTCTTCGCCCTGCGCGGCGCGCATCACACGGCAATCGCTCCCGACCAAGCCCTGACGGAACGCATCCTGGCCTTCTGCTCCTCCAAAGGCATTTCGACCTCACACTTGAAATTCATCGTGGCGCCCTCGGAACAGGCGCTGCCCCAGATCACCGAAGGAGACCTGGATTTGGTCCTGATTGATGGACGGCACGGTTTTCCGCAACCTTTCCTGGATTGGTACTACGTGGCGGGACTTCTGAAAATAGGCGGTTATGTGGTTATAGACGACCTGCATATCTGGACGTGCGAAACGCTGATGAACCTGCTGCTGGCCGAGCCGGATTGGAAATTGGTGCATGAATCGCTCGGAGGTTGCGTTTTCCAGAAACTGGGAAACAGCACGCACAATAATGACTATGATCACCAGCCTTACGTCATGAAAAATAGCCGTCAATTTTCCCTGCGAGCCAAGGGTCGGTATTTACTGAACCTGCTACGACGCGGCAACTACCGACTGTTCACCGCCACCCTGAAGCTGGGAATACAGTCCGCGCTCATGGGCAAATTCGGCGAACGGCCAAAAGGACGGCGCTAACCTTTCACCATCGCCTCTGAACTCAGGGCGAGTAGATAGCCGCGAAGAACATGTGAGCGCCGGCAGGGAGGCGCACGAACATTCCCCACTGTCTGCTCATCCGGTCGCTCAGCCACGATCCTTCCTGTTTCTTTTGATTTGAGTCAGCGCAACGCGCTACTTGCTGGGGAATACCTCTGCAAGAAAACGCGGTCATGGGTTGGGGAGCGCACCCTTCCCGCTCGTAGTTCCGGCTTCAGCCGGCCGCAACGCAGTCACTCGGTAATGCGCTGCCTTGCGCTTCGCCCCCGCCTGAAGGCGGGACTACAAACTTTGCCCTTCTCGCTCGTAGTTCCGGCTTCAGCCGGCAGCAACGCGGTCACTCGGTAATGCGCTTCCTTGTGCTTCGCCCCCGCCTGAAGGCGGGACTACAAACTTTGCCCTCCTCGCTCGTAGTCGAAGGCCGGATTACGAGCGAATGGCGAATCGATAGAAAAATGATCCGCGATTTAAGGTTGCATTGATTTTCGGGTCGTGCTCTCCTCGCAGTATTCGCCATGAACGCCAGCTTGCACGATGACGATTTCAGCAGCACCGCCTGCTTGGTGACTGCGGGTGAAGACGCCGCCGAAAACCTGTGTGCATGCACTCAGTGAGCACGATATGAAGCCCGCGCAGAAAAACATGGTGAAGCGACTCTGGCTGTTGGCGTGGGCGCTGTATGTTGTGTGCGTCTCCTTCCTGTTGGTTTTGAAGTTTGCGACAACGCTGATGGAGAAGACTTCTACAGCGGAGATTTTTACAGGACCTGCAATCACTCTCGCCTCAACGTTCGTGATTTGGATTGCAGTTAGGACAGTGCTACGCCGAATTTCCAAATACGAATAATGATTGACGCAACGAGATGGGACAGCGCAGCGCAAACCGGCTGTCCCGCACAAATGGTGTAAGGAATCTGGCTCGTCTCAGACGGGCTGCGGAATGAAAGGTCGCCCGCGCCTGCCGCACCGCTTCGGTGCGCTGCATTTGCGTTGTGGAGTACACTTGACGGAATTCACCAGCGGGCGTAAAACGGGGCACAACAAACAATGATCATCACCGCGAAATACGCCAACCACGCGAAAACTGGGACGGGAACAACAGCTTTCCCGGCTGCCACTTCTTTTCGCGTATTTCGGGTGGTTCGCGGTTCATCCGTTGGTTGGCATGGCTACAACGCCGGGTATGGCAACTGGAGCACGCACAACTACTACCATGGTTGCAGACCAATGAGGTCCGGTATATCTATGACGGCATGACGGTGGTGCAGGAACGGAATGCCACCCTGAAGCTGGGAATACAGTCCGCACTCATGGGCAAATTCGGCGAACGGCCAAAAGGACGACGCTGACCTTCTTCCACCGTCGCCTCTGAACTCAGCGGCGAGTAGATAGCCGGAGCTTAACGGGCGCGAGCCCGATAAAACGCACCGGTCACCGGGACTGACAAGTTAGTGTAGGTGGCCGTCCCAACCTCATTGAGATTGACGATGGCGAGGTTATTCCATGGGCCAGAGGGCGTGGTGGCACGTTCCAACTGGTAGGAAACGGTTGGCATTCCTGACAAAGCCAACACCCGACTGCCACCTTGGGCGGTCAACCCGATAAACTGGTTGGAAGTTTCGAAGCAAAAGATCGTGTCAACGGTGTTGCCATAAAATTTTCCGTCTTGTGCGAGAATTACTCCTCCCACGGGATGACGCCCAGAAATGTAACTTCCTAGCAACGCCGGGGTGGCTCCTGCTCCATTGGTAGAAAATCTAAATACACCGGTTCCGCTGGTGCCATAAAGTGCCCCGTCCGGCCCGACAGTCATTGGCCCGGCGGGATAGCTAGGACGGTAGAATCCCGAGGTTGCGACTACTTGAACACTGCCATTGGTCAACACGCGAAATAAAGTGCCGTATTGGCTGGCTGGTTTGTTAAAAACTGTGCCGTATAAGTTTCCATCAGAATGTTGGACCAGCGTTCCCTGGCTGCCTCCGCCGAGCGTACTAGGATTGAATGCGGATAACACAGAGAACACTCCGTTGCTTGTCACACGAAACACTGTTCCAGACGATGACGTGCCGCCCGCTGCCGTTGTTCCATAAAAACATCCGTCTTTTGCACACATTAATCCCGCGCGAGGGAATGCACCCTTGGTATAGTAATCGAACGTAGCCAGGGCAACGATTTTAGCGTTGGTGCCCATGCGAAATATGGTGCCAAATCCCGCGCCACCAGATTCCGCAGTGCCATAAATATTACCGGACACATCCAAAACTAGAGGGCCACTCGGATTTGCCCCATTGGTATTGTCGAAATAAGCCAGCGGTGTGATTGATCCGTTGGTGTTGACACGAAAAAGGGAGCCAAAACCAAACGCACCACCTTTACTCGCTGCGCCATACAGAAATCCGTCCGGCCCGGGCACCAGCGATGACAGCGGCCCCCTGCCAGTAGAGAGTTGCAACGGAATGGAACGGAGTAACTCTCCATTTGTCGAAAGGCAGAACACCGTGCCCACGCCGTTGCTGCCGCCATACGATGTCGTGCCCCAAAGTGTGCCGTCGCTAAGTTGAGTTAAACCACCTCCGAGCGTTTGCCCTCCGGTCGGCCTGAATGAAGCAAGCGTAGTAAAGTCGCCGCCGGTCGTAAGACGAAAGGCTAGCCCGGCGAACGCTTCCCCTCCGCCCGCAGTCGTTCCGTAAAGCACTCCGCCGCCGCCAAGGGTTAAGTCGGAAATCGGGCCAGCTCCGTTCGTCTCCCAGAACGTGACCAGAGTCGTCACAACGCCATTGGTCGTCGCCCGGAAAATGGTTCCACGTGAACCACTGGCTCCGCTTAATTGCGCCGCGCCGTAGAGGAAGCCTGATGGATCCTGAACCAATCCCGTTTGCGGATAATAGCCATTGGCGTTCACTGCCATGTCGAAACTGTAAATAGTCGTCAAGATGCCATTTGTGGTGCAGCGGAAGATGGTGCCCACACCATTCTTACCACCGAAATACGAGGTGCCATAGAGCATGCCATCGGCACCATGGACCAACGCTCCCATGGGCTGACCGTTCGTCGTGCCGAGCGCCGCCACCACTGCGATGCTTCCATTGGTGGTCGCGCGGAAGATCGTTCCATAACCGATGCTGCCCCCCGATGCCATCGTGCCATAGAAAGCCCCATCGGGACCTTCCGTCAGTTCCCCATTCGCCAAACCGCCGTGCTCTGGACTGAACGCAACGAAGTTGGTGAAGTCTCCGGCAATAGTGACACGGTAGCATCCGGCAGTTTCATAACGAGTGCATCCATAGATCGCGCCGTCCTTCCCCAAGCCGATTCCATCCGGTCGGCTGCCGTAGTAAGGCGCGTTTGTCCCCGTGAAAGACACGAGCGTACTTAATTCGCCGTTGGTGGTGACACGAAAAATAGTTCCCAACCCTTCAGCGCCTCCCTCCAAGGTTGTGCCATACAATGCTCCGTCCGATCCCAATAGCATCCGGCCCGACGGCTTTGCCCCATTGGTCGTGGCAAAAGACACCAATGGAACCACCACGCCATTGCTCCCCAGCCGGAATACGAAACCTTGATTGTACTCGCCCGTTCCGGAACAGGTTCCATACAAGTCGCCATCCCCCGCAACCGTCAACCCAGATGGTCCGGGATAAGCAGGAGGAAACTGGTAGAGTTCCGTAAAGGAATAACCGCGCGCTTGCTCAGGAGTCAGCCAGCCCACAATGACCAACAGCAAGCACGATAACCAACGCAGCCAATTCTGAATTCGCTGGTAGTGCAAGGGACTCACACCGGAACCTCTACCTGTCTTTATCTAGAAAGGCAACATGCAATTGACTCCATGTGTATCACCGTAAACGGGCCACCCATTAAGACAGCAGGGCAACAGACAAAAGTCGCCTATCACGGTTTTTCTTCGTTTATACATCGGATCACTTTCCGCTTACCGCTTTGGAGTGACGGCGCCAATTCCGTCTTTTCAGTGGAAACCGACCGTGGCTCAATTTCGTGACCGCGAATTTACGGCTGGGACGCGGGGTCATCGGCGACCGTGGGATTCCCGGATTCCGGCGCGTAGGCCACGAGCATGATGTTGGAATCGTTGCCGGCATGGGCGCGCTGTTCCCAGCGGACAAATCCCGCGCGCGCCAGCATCGCCTCAATTTCCGACCGGCTCTGAAAATGCAATCCTTCACCGGAACGGGTCAGTCCCCAACGGGTGGCGAACCGCTCCCACCGCAGCACCTTGCGGTGGCCGGCGGATGTGGCGCGGGCGCCGTCGCGCAGGACCAACCGCCCGCCGGGCGCCAGCGCCCGGCGCACTTTGTTGAGGATGAGTTGCTGTTTCGACGGCGGCCAGTAGTGCAGCACATCCAATAGCAACGCGACCTCGGCCGCGGGCAATTCCGCGGTCAACAGATCGCCACAGGTAAATTCGACGCGCGGATTTTCCGCCGCGCTGCGTTGGGCCACGCGGATTTTTGCCTCGTCGTAATCCAATCCCCAAAACGTTCGCGTGTCCGTGAACGCCGCCAGCCAATGACTGGCCAGGCCGTAGCCACAACCCAGGTCCAGCACCCGCGACCGCCGCGGCACCACGGCGTCCAGTTGCGCAAAGAACGGATCGAGTTTCATTTTCCATTTCGCGAACTGCTCCACGTAGGCGCCTTGATAGCGGTACAGGCGGGCCACTTTGCGGCGCACCACCGGCGGGGTGTTGAGGGCGTCCAGTTGTTCCTGTAATGCGGCGCGCATCAGCGCTTCGCAATGTTTCATCAACGCCACCACGCCCTGGCGATAATCGAAATTCTGCGGGGTGATCCGCGGCAGCGCGCGCACGGTGGCGTGATACGGCTCGAACCAGTAGGCGTCCCGGGGCATGGCTTCATTCGAACCGCAAATGACGATGGGTAAAAGGTCCTGTCGCAATTCCACCGCCAGCTCAAACGCGCCGCGCCGGAAGCGTTGCGCGTAACCATCAACGGACCGGGTGCCTTCCGGATAGAAATGCACCGAGGCGCCGGTGGCCAGCGTGTCGCGGCAGCGTTGCAAGGTGGTGGCGGGATCATTCGGTTCAACCATGATGTGCCCGAGGATTTTGCAACCAATCCCGAGCATGGGCGCGTCAAACACCCGTTTCTTCGCCGTTTGCCGCACGTCGCCGGGCAGGCTCACCATCAACATCACGTCCACGGCGGATTGGTGGTTGCTGATGACGATGCCGGGTTTGGCGAAAGTGGCGGAGTTGAGGTTTTGAAATTCCAATTTACCGAACGGCATGCCCTTCACCACGCCGCGCGCCATCCAGCGGGTGGCGCGGCGCAACCGATCCTTGGCGTTACGAGGCGAAACGAGGTTCAGCAACGGGCGCAGGACGTAATACAAAAACACCTGACTGCCACCCAGATGAATCAACACCCACAGCGTTCCCAGCACATGCCACCACCGCGGCGCACCGCGTGGCTGCGGTTTATAGAGCAACAATTCCACGCAGGCGGGCGTGATCACCAGGGTCGCCAGAAACGTGCTGGCCATGCCGAGCAGCACCGTCGTGCCCATGGAGAACAGCACCGGATGTTGCGCCAGGATCAACACCGCGAAACCGCAAATGGTGGTGCCCACGGAGATCAACACCGAAGCGCTGGTCGGCGCAATGCGCGGCGGATGCCCGCGCCAGACATCCAGTTTGCTCGTCGCCAGAAACACGCTGTAATCCTCGCCCATGCCGATGACGAAAATGACGAAGACACAGTTCATCACGTTGATCGGCAAACCGAAGAGACCCATCAACCCGAGGGTCCAAAGCAAACCAAAACCAATCGGCAACAGCGTGACCACCACCAGTTCGATGGACGCCAGCGAGAGATACACAATCAAACCAACCGCCACGGCCGTCCACAGCACAAAAAAGCCCAGCCCGTCCCGCGCCAGATCCGCGATGTGATCCGTGAACGCCTTTTGATCCACCAAAATAAATTCCGGCAACGCGGCCTGTAATGTCGCCGCCTGCGACCGGTCGCTCAACTTAACCAGGGTGCTGATGGCGGTGTCGTTCGTCCCCACGGCGACTCGTTCCGCCATGACCGCCTCCAACGGCGTGTCTTTGAAATAGTCCAACGTCAACCAGGCCGGTCGCTCGGTGACGATTTTCCAGAACGGCGCGAAGGCCTCCGGTTGAAAACCCAGTTCCCCACTGATGCGGTTCAAGTCGGCGCGCAGTTCACGCTGACGTTCCGGGGTCCAGAACTGCTGCCACCGCCGCAGGTTTTCCTCCTGCGTGGCGGGGGCGGGGCAAATGGCCGCCAGCGAATAGATATTGGTGACGGCGCTTTGCTGCGCCAGCAGGCCGGCGAGTTGATCGTTCCGCGCCAGCGCGGCGGCGGGCGTTGCTCCCCGCGCAATCAGCAACGACATGCTGAGAGCGTCGCCCCAGGTTTCGCTGATGAGCTGGTCATCGGCGCGCGTGGCTGGCGTGATGCCGTTGAGCTTGGCGAGATCGCCCTCGAACCGCAGCCGTTGCAGCCCCAGCCCGGCCAGCGCCGTGAGCGCCACCAACAGCCCCACCGACCATAACCGGTGCCGTTTCTGCCAGCCGTGAAAGGCTTCCATCCAGTTGGTGAAACGCAACGGTCGCAGCGCGGCGGTGTCCCGCTTCGGCAACGGCACCAACAAGGTCAGCACCGTCAAGGCAAACGCCGCTGACATCAATACGCCCGTCGCGCCAAAAATTCCGAGTTGGCGATAACCGGACATGGGCGAAACGGCCAGCACGATAAACGCCGCAATAATGGTGAACGCGCCAATGAAGGTGGGCAGCAGCAGGCGACTTAAAATTTTGGCGGCGGAAGCGCGGTCGGTGGCGGCGTTGTCCAGGTGATAGACCACGTAAATGCCGTAATCCACGGTGATGCCAATCGCCATGCTGGCGAACCCTGTGGCGATGGCGGAAACGTGATCATCGGTCAGCGCCAGCACCGCGCCCGCAATGGCCGTTCCGAACAGCGACGGCAGAAACGTCACCGTGGCCAGCCAACGACGCCGGTAGGCGGTGAAGCACAAAATGAACATCGCGGACACGGCCAGCGTGAGGCAGCGCATCGCATCCCGACGCAGCAACGTCGCGTTGTCCAGCGCCATTCGGTGACCGCCGGTGATGGCCACATGCACTCCGGGAAATTCCGCCTCCACCGCGCGGACCACCCGCGATATTTCCTGCATCAACCCCGCGCTCAAACGGGAATCCGACGAACCGAAATTCGGTTCCACCACCATCAACACATGCCGGCCATCACCGCTGGTGATGCGGCCATCCACAATTTGCGCGCCGCCAAAACCCGCCTGCAAGGGCAGCGCCTTGGCCGCCATCAATGGCGTGAATCCGATCGGGTCCGCGGCCACCACATTTTTCAACACCATGCCTTCCGGCCCCGCCAGTTTTTGCCGCATGCTGGTCAGATGTTCGCGGATGGATGCCGGCGCCAATTTATCGGTCAACGCGGCGGCATCGGCTTCCGTGAACAGATTTGGAAACGCGCCGGTCAAAAATCCAACCACCTTCCCCAGGCCGCCGGAATTGATTTGATAAGTGATGCGCGTGAAGTTTTGGTTCGTCGCCAGCAATGCGAAAACTTCATCCGCCGCCGCGCCCAGTGATTCGGGATCACCGTGCGAGATCCCGATGTCGAGATAGAGCCGGTCAATCTGCCGGAACTTGCGCAGGGCGTAACGGTAGTCATCCACTTGCGCGTCATTGCCGGGCAGCAGGTCCAGAATGTCCTCCTGCAATTGGACGCGCGAGGAAATCACGAGCGCCGTCACCATCAACAACGCGGCCACCGCCAGCACTCCGCGACGATGTGCGGTCAGCCAGAAATACAAGCGGGCGTAGAGGCGATCGGTCATCGTTTTCGGATCAATTGCGCCACGGCATAAGTGCAGGCCGCGCCCACGACCGCCACGCCCACGGCCAACGCGAAGCTTCCCACCACCCACTCCCACAGATGCTCCCGCGCGGTCGCCCACCAGCTCGAGTCGGAGAGCGCGGTGAAGTCAGCGGCAAACCCGTGCCCATGCAGCAGCCAGGCGCCGGTGTGCAGCGAGCCATAAACCAAAAACGGAATCAGCGGAGGAAACGAGATGTTGCTCGCCACCACCACCACGGCCTTGTTCAAGCGCAACCGATGCGCGGTCCACAACGCCAGCAACAAATGCAGTCCCCACAACGGCGTCAGCCCAAAAAACAAACCCACGCCGACCGAGCCCGCCATCCGGCCCGGTTCGTGCGCGTTGTCGGTGAAAAATTCCCTCACCACCCGACGGAAGCCCTGCTTCTCGCCGCGCGACCACGCCGCGCGCAACGGCAACGGCACAAACCACGCCTGCAACACCAGCAGGATGTTGCGATTGGTGATGTGAACGAAATCGCGCACGGGGCGGAAATGCGAGCGACCGGTCAAATGGGGCGCATACGTGCATTGCACCGGCACGGGGAGAATCGTCGTGCCCACCCACGCGGCGCGCACGAGGAATTCCAGTTCATACGCGTAGCGATCCGAGCGAATCTTCAATTGCTTCACGAGCGCCAGCGGATACGCGCGAAATCCGCATTGCGTGTCGCGCAGGCGCAACCCCGTTTCGACGCGATACCAAAAACTGGCGATGGCGTTGGAACGCTGCCGGTGGCGGGGACAACCGGCTGCCGGCAAATCGCGCACGCCCAGGTGCAACGCTGCGGGTTGAGCCTGCATGGCGGCCAAAAATTTCGGCAAATCCGTCACAAAATGCTGCCCGTCCGCGTCCATCGTGATGACGTGGGTGTAACCCAGCTCCAGCGCGCGACGGAAGCCCGCGCGCAACGCCGCCGCTTTGCCGCCGTTCGCTCCCAAACGCAACACCTCGCAACCGGGCAACTCCGGCAGCGGTTCCGTCGAGCCGTCATCCACCACGATGACCGGCAGCACGGCCACCGCCGCCAGCGCCACCGGGCCGACCGTGGCGGAATGGTTGTAGCACGGAATGACGACGCAGGGTTTCATCGCTGATCCACGAATACCCGTCGCTTCCGCGCGCCCGGCGGTTGTTGCAACGCCATGATTTCATCGCGCGTCACCTGGCGGATGTGCGGCGTGATTCGGGTTTGCGCCTTGAACGCCTCCTCCAGTTCCCGCACCGCCACCGCGCCCTGCACCAGCACCTCGATGCGATCCGACAAATCACTTTCCCGGTGCGCCACCACCACAAAGGTTTCCACGCCCGCCGTCTGTTCCAACACCGCCGTCAACGTGGCGGGATACAGCGAGACGCCTTTGACTTTGAGTTTGTGCTGGCGACGACCAACAATCGGCCCGAGCCGCGGCGTGGTGCGTCCGCACGCGCAAGGCCCGCGAAACAACGCCGCGCAATCGCCGGTGCGATAGCGCAACAACGGCATGGCCTCGACACCAAACGTGGTGGCCACCACTTCCCCCACTTCGCCCTCGGGAACGGGTTGCCCGGCCTCATCCAAAATTTCCAGGTGCAACTGTTGATCGTGCAGATGTCCGCCCTGCCCGACTTCACATTCACAAAGCGAATTGGCCAGCTCGGTGATGCCGTAGGTGGAATACACCTTCGCGTTCCACGCGGCTTCGAGGCTCGCGCCCGAGCGGTTCAACTGAAAATCCGGATCGCGAATCGGTTCCCCAATGCAGATCAATTTACGCACGGAGGCGGCCCGCAAATCCAACCCCTGCTCCCGCGCTTTCTCGGCCACCAGACGCAGGAACGACGGCACGCCGACAATCGCCGTTGGTTGCGCGCGCCGCAGCATTTCCAACACAAGCAACGGCGAACCGGCCCCGGTGCGCACGATGCCAGCACCGATTTCGCGCAGCCCCAGCCAATACGCCAAACCCGCCATGAAACAACGGTCCAGCGCCACCGCAATCAACACGGTGTCGCGCGCGGTCAGCCCGGCGCAGCCGAAGGAGAGTTGTTCATTGATCGCCAGACGTTGCAGATCGGCGGTGGTGAGCTGCCAGAGCAACGGTTGGCCGGTCGTCCCGCTCGTGGTCACGGTCTCGACAATGCGCTCCGGGGCGACGCACAGAAAATCTGCGTTACGCTCGGACAGCGTTTGTTTGTCGAGCCGGGGCACGGAAGCGAACGCGGGCACGGTTTGGTGACGCGCCAACAGCTCGCGGTAATAGGGCGAGTGTTCCTTCACGTAATGGAACGTCTCGGCCCAAAGTTGATCGAATGTTTTGCTCACTTAAACCGGGTCGAAGTTAGAGAATCCACCGCCAAAACTCCAGCCGCCGCGCCAGTCGCCAACCCCAGCCCCATCACCCGCGCGCTGGCGATGGCGTCGGCATCGGCGCTCAGACATTTGCCCGCCATGAACAGATTTTCAAACCGCGCCGCGCGCAGGCAACGCCGCGGAATCTCGTAATGCGTGTGCGGCGGCAAATAACGGAACCGCGCCGCTTGCCCTTCCGGCCATTGCTCAATCGGCCACGCGCCTCGCGCCGCCGCATCTGCAAATTTGCGCCCGCCCAGTACATCCGCACCGGTCAGCACATACGCCCCGATGATCATCCGTCCCGCGCGCGCCGTGACGGTGATCTCCGCTGGAACGGTTTCGCACGGTTCAAAACCCGGAACGTTCGCGCGCAAAAACGCAAGCAACGCCGGCACTTGTTCCGCAGAGCCGGCAAACTTGGCGGTGAATTCTCCGGGCGCAAAACCTGGTTGCAAATGCAGCGCGGGAAAGCGCGCGCGCGCCAGCGGCAAAAGCACTTGCGCCATGTCCGCCACCGAACTAAAAACGCGCCGCACTTTTTTTAGCGGAAAAATTATGGCGGCTGCCTGGGTGCGCGCGTCAGTGGCCAGCGTTTCCGCACCGACCGCTTGCGCCACCGCCGCCACACCACTGCAATCAATCACCGCGCCGACGCGCACGCCGTTGAGCTGCGTAATGCGATTCCCTGCGCAGACAACCTCGGTGACCGAACGATTCCATTCGGCACGCAGATTGGGAGTGTTGGTGGTAAGCTGCGACGCCAGTTCACGAAACCGGGTCGGACGATACGGCAACACCCAGACTCGTCCTTGGCGCTGCGACACACCCGGATGCGGAGTCGCCAGGTCGCGGGTGGATGACGCGCGAGCTGGCGCCGCTTCGTTGGTCTCCGCCAAAGCCTCGGCAAATTCGCGGACAAAACCGTCGTTCAAAAACTTTCCGTCCTCGTCATACAAGCCGCACAGCGTCGTGAGACCGCTGAACCCACCCGTGCCGCCGGGAGCAGGTCGCGCATCCAGCAACAGGGTTTGCGCACCGGTGCGCGCCGCGCTCACCGCCGCCGCCAGACCGGAAGCGCCAGCGCCCACCACCGCGATGTCCACATCAGGGTTCATGGATCAAGCAGGCGCTGTCGCAATTGCGCCGCAAACGCCTGCGCTTCGGCGGCGGAAAAATGGGTGGTGAGGTGAAACACCGTTACGCGCATCGCCCCCTGGAAATAGTAAAAAATCGCGCCCAGACCCGGCGAGGGAGTCGTTGCGCCCACATGCACAAAGTCGGTGATGGTGGCGTTGAAAAACGTGGTGAGAAGCGGCGTGACGTTGGCGGTGTCGCCGTAAAAGAACGAGCAAATTTCCCCTTTCAAACCGTGCTGCTTCAAAATGTAAAGATACAGCGGCAACGGCAGGCCCCGGGACAACTCGGTGATGGCCGTGCCCGCTTCGACGCGGCGCGCGCGCCAGGCCTGCGCGAGTTGCGTTTTGAGCGTGGCCACTGCCGTGGCGGTGGTGGCCAGTTGTTCCGGCAGCAACTGCACCATCAACATCGCGATCTGATTGCTGAACAACGGTTCGGTCGTGCCCTTGGGACGCAGACTGACTGGAATCGGCAAAATGTAACTCGGCGACGGCCGTCCGATCCGGTCGTGCAAACGGTGCAATTCAATGGCGGCCACCGCCGCGTGAAATTGGGCGTCGCCCAGTGCCCCGCATAACCTCGTGCCGTTGGCGCGAATCCGCGCCGTTTCCGCCGCCGAGAAGCGTTCGACGTGAAAGCGCTGCGTCCGCGGCGCCTCCGGGAAACGCACGCCCACCGTGCGCGGGGCGGCTTTGCAGAACTCCGTCAACTGTTGCACGTTTTGGCGTGCCAACAACAAGCGCTCTTTCAGCGGCGGTCGGCGGCGCGCGGGGGGCGGCGTCAACGCCGGCAACGGCACCGTCTCGTTGCCCACCACGGCAAGAAAGTGTTCGGCGCTGAGCGCATCCATCAACGCGTGCGTCCAGGTGAAAACCACTTCCATGCGCCCCTCCGGCGTGGCGATCAAATCGAAACGGAACAACTCGCCATCGCGCAGACGCAAGGGTTCGTCACTCAATTTTTCAATCAGACCGGATTGCGCGGCATGTACCCGCACGGCGCGGGCCAACAAGCCGGTATCCAGCGAGGTCCAACGGGTTTTGAACCAACCCCCCGGGCGGGCGCATAAAATGGGGTGGCGCTGCGCCAGCAACTTGAGGCGCGCTTGCAACATGGCGGCATCAAGCGGGCGATCCAACGTCAGCACGATTTCACAGGAGTTGCCCGCGTAACCTTGCCGCCGCAGTTCGTGATCGAACCCGAGCATCAGGTAATCGGCGCCGTTGAGGGACAGGTCAGCGGACATTGAGCAGACGCGCGAGGGTGGCGGCCAGGGCGCGGACGTTTTGCAAGGCTTCCGTGGTGATCTCGGTTTCCGGAATCCAAAATCCGTAATCGGTTTCGATGAACACGAGCAGACGCACGAGCGACATGGAATCGAAGCCCGCCGCGACGAGATCCAGTTCCGGCGTCACCGCCACGTCGGGCGCGAACACTTCCCGTTGCAGGAAGTCCAGCAGTTTGGCTTCAATTTCGGTTGGGCTGATCATTCAGGCCGCCGGAGCGGCGCGGCGAATCTTGCCAGTGACCGGCGTGCGGGGCAAGGCGGCGACGACGTGAAAACGCATCGGGATTTTGTACGCCGCCAGATGCGCGCGGCAATGGCGCAACACCGAGTTCACTTCCAACGCGCCGCTTTTCGGAACGAGTTCCGCCTCGACCACTTCGCCGAGATGCGGGTGTTGCCGCCCAAACACGCGCGATTCGCTCACGTCCGGGTGTTGGTTCAACACGGCTTCAATTTCTTCGGGAAACACCTTGCGTCCCGCCAGATTGATGACGGCGGTTTTGCGCGAGAGCAATTGCAGATAGCCCTCCGCATCCCTTCGCCCCAAATCTCCGGTGGCAAACCAACCGTCCGTCAAGAACTGAGCCTGACCCATCCACGGGGCCACGTAGGCGTCGCAGATTCCGGGACCGCGCACCCGCAGTTCGCCGCAGCCGTCCGCATCCGGCTGGTGGAGTTGAATTTCAAATGCTCCCGCCGCGCGACCAACCGAATTCCAACGTCCGCGCGGGTCCTCCAGATTGATGGCCACCAATCCCAGTTCAATCACCCCGAGCGCCTGAACGAGCGGACGATTGAACCGCTTCCAAAAATCCTGGGCGACGCTTTCCGGCAACGCGCAGGTGGTGGAAACCGCGAGACGTACCGTCGGCAGTGGCGTGGTGGAAGCGTCCCGCGCAAGGATGGCGTAATGAAACGGCGCCGCGTACAGCAACGTGCCGCGCCAGCGATTGGTGGTCGCGAGAAAGGACTGCGCGAGCACCTGGCGCACCAGCACGATGGTCGCGCCGGCTTCGATGTAGAGCACGATGGTGATCAGGAAATGATGCGCCATCGGCAAACACCAAATCACCGTGTCATCCGCCGTGACGCGGAACGCCTGGTTCGCCGAGGCGATCCGCGCGCGGAGGGTGGTGTGTGATAACGCCACGCCCTTGCGGACGTTAGTGGTGCCGGAGGTGAAACGGATGAAAGCCAGATCCAGCCCGTGATTATCCGGGAGCGTGTCCGGCGTCAGGGGCGTGAAAAAAATGTCCGCGGCCAGCGACACGCTGTCGGCCCGGGGATCGGACGTGATCCAACCCTGCAATTGCATGGCGGCGATGATTTCCCGCGCTTCATCTTCCGAACCTTCCGCCGGCACGGGCACCACCACTGCGCCACACCGCCAAAGCGCATAGGTCAACGCCACGTAATGAACACTGTTCGCGAACGTCAGCCCGATGCGTTGGCCCGCCTCGACCCCGCTTTTTTGCAGCGCTCCAGCCAGCGCTTCGGTCCGTCGCAACAATTCGCCGTAAGTGACCGGCACGTCCGCTTCGATTATCGCCACGTGCTCCGGTCGTTCGCGCGCCGTCCGGGCGAGCGAGTGAAACAGATTGGCGTCAGAATTCATGGTGGCGTTATCCCCGGGCGAACGATGATTCTACTTTGCTTGCCAAACGACTTGGCCATCCACCACGGTGAGCGCCACTTTGACCTGATCGAGCGTGGCTGGATCAACCGCGTGAATGTCCCGATCCAACATCACCACGTCCGCCAGTTTGCCGGGCGTGAAGCTGCCCTTCACGTGTTCCTGAAATTCCGCGTAAGCCGAGCCGACGGTGTACGCGTAAAGCGCTTCGTCGAGCGTGATTTTTTGTTCCGAAATCCAGCCCTCCGGATGCCGTCCATCCAACGTCTGGCGCGTGACGGCAGCTTTGATCCCAGGCAACGGATTCAAGGGCGCAACGGTCCAATCCGTTCCGAACGCAAGCACCGCCCCGGCATCCAACAGCGAGCGGAAGGCGTAGGTGCTTTTCGCCCGCTCGGGGCCAATTCGCTTTTCGCACCAGCGCCCGTCATCGGCGCAATGAATCGGTTGCACCGAAGCGATCACCTTTTGCCGACCAAACCGCGGCACGTCCTGCGGGCGCAAGTGCTGCGCGTGTTCAATGCGGAAGCGCCGGTCGGCCGGGCCATTCTCCCGCACGACCTGTTCATACAAGTCCAGAATCGCGGCATTTGCCCGGTCGCCGATGGCGTGAATGATGATCTGCAACCCGGCGCGATCAGCGGCCAGCGCGCGCTTTAGCATGATGCCCTCGGGAAACATTTGATCGAACCACAGACCGCTGGTTTCCGGGGCGTCGGTGTACGGCTCAAAAAACAGCGCGGTGGTCGAACCGAGACTGCCATCGGAAAAACCTTTCAGCCCGCCAATCCGCAACCACGGATTGCCAAACGCCCGACGCACCCCGATTTGCCCCAGCGCCTCCCACGCAACAATCGAACGCACCGCATAAATGCGCGTCTTCAACTCGCCGCGTTCCAGCAGATATTGATACAACCCGACATCTTCCCCGGCGGACAAATCCTGCACGCTCGTCACTCCAAGTGACGCCGCGTGTTCGGTGGCGGCTCGAAAAGCGGCCAACTTTTCTTCGCGCGTGGATGGCGGAATGATTTTTTCCACCAGTTCCATCGCCGCGTCTTTCAAGATGCCGGTCGGTTCGCCTTGGGCATCACGCACAATCATCCCGCCGGGCATGTCCTGGGTGGAGCGCGTGATTCCGGCCAATTGCAGGGCGCGACTGTTGGCGAGCGCCATATGTCCGTCCAAACGGCAAACGAACACCGGATGCTCCGGCGTGGCGGCGTCAATCATCTGCCGCGTGGGCAGTTGCGCGCCGGGGAAATTCTCGTGATCCCAGCGGCCGCCCAGAATCCAACGCCCGGCCGGAATCTTTCGGGCAAAATCTCCCAACCGCCGCGCCAGTTCCTCCGGCGTCCGCGCGTCGCGCAGGTTCACACCCATGAGGGAAAATCCGCCCATGAGCCAGTGCGCGTGCGCGTCGTTAAATCCCGGCAGGACGGTACGCCGCTGCGCGTCAATCACCCGCGTTCCTTTGCCCGCCAGTGCGAGCAACTCCGCGTTCGTTCCGATCGCCAGGATGCGATTGCCCGCGATGGCGATGGCTTCCGTGCGCGGCTGCGTGCGGTCCATGGTGTGTACGGCGGCATTGTGAATGATCAGACTCGGAGCGAGCGCGACCGGAACGGCGGATGCGGTAGAATGTAACATGATGATGACAAGCCGGGACAACGGAGCCGGCAATTTTACAAGCCGACCAACGGCCAGCCTTCAGCCCGAGATGATGCGGCGCAGCGCGCCCGGACGCCAGAAAAAGAGAAACCGGACGAGTGGAAGCGGCGCCCTTCGATCGCTGTGCCGCAGTTTCTCCTCCGCCTCGCGTTCCGCTTTCCGAAATTGGCCCGTCATCATCAGTATTATCCCGGCCTGAAAAGTTTTGACATTTTTCAACTTTTCCGTAATTAAAAGAACGAAGTCCTTTGCGCGTAGGTTAAGCTTAACAAACCAATGAAAACCTCAATCCCAACTATCTCCACGCTCCTGCTGTTCCTGGCTCTCGCGCCAATGACGCTGCCAGGGCAAAGCGAGGTGCTGACTTACACCAACGACAACGGCGTCATTACGATCACCGGCTACATCGGTACGCCGGTCAACCTCGTCATCCCTGCCACCATCAATGGTGATCCAGTGACGAGCATTGGCGATTCTGCGTTTTACCAGTGCTACGCTCTAAACAGCCTAGCAATTCCCGACGGCGTGACGAGCATTGGAAATTTTGCGTTTTACCAATGCGACGGCCTGACGAACGTGGTGATTCCCAACAGCGTGACGAACATTGGGGATCGTGCGTTTTACCAATGCCACGGGCTGAAGAGCGTGGGGCTTCCCGACGGCTTGACGAGCCTTGGGGATTTTGCGTTTTGGAACTGTACCGGCCTGAAGAGCGTGCTCATTCCCGACAGCGTGACGCATATTGGAAGTAATGCATTTGCCTCCGGCCAGCGCCTGGCGAATGTGGTGATCGGCAATAGCGTAACGAGCATTGGGGATCGTGCGTTTTCCAATTGCGCCGGCCTGACGAATATCACGGTGGCGGCGTTGAATCCGGCTTATAGCAGTATTGACGGGGTGTTGTTCAACAAAACGCAGACCTCCTTGGTTCAATTTCCCAGCGGGCGGAGCGGCAGTTATACCCTGCCCGACAGCGTGACAAGCCTTGAGGATGGTGCGTTTTACAACTGCGCTGGCCTGACGAACATCATCGTGACGGCGTTGAATCCGACTTATAGCAGTATTGACGGAGTGTTGTTCAACCAGGCGCAGACTTCCTTGATTCAATTTCCCTGCGGACGGGGTGGCAGTTATACCTTGCCCATCAGTGTGACGAACATCGGGAATTCTGCATTTTCGTGGTGCACCCTCCTGACGGACGTGATGATCCCCGATAGCGTGACGAACATTGGGGATTCCGCATTTTTGTGGTGTGCCCGTCTGACGGAGGTGACGATCCCCGATGGCGTGACGAGACTTGGAAATTCTGCGTTTTACTATTGTTCCAGCCTGACGAACGTGGTGATTCCGAACAGTGTGACGAAGATTGGGGATTGGGTGTTTGCCAACACCCCCCTGAAAGACGTGGTGATTCCTGACAGCGTGACGAGCATTGGAGATCGTACGTTTTACTATTGTTCCAGCCTGACGAACGCGATGATTCCGAACAGTGTGACGAACATTGGAAATTATGCGTTTTCCGGCTGCTCCAGCCTAACGGACGTGGTGATTCCCGACAGTGTGACGAGCCTTGGGGATAATGCATTTTTCGTCTGCGCCAGTCTGACGAATATCACGGTGGCGGCGTTGAACCCGGCTTATAGCAGCATTGACGGCGCATTGTTCAACAAGGCGCAGACCTCTTTGATTCAATTTCCCGACGGGCGGGGCGGCAGTTATACCTTGCCCAACAGTGTGACGAATATCGAGGATTATGCGTTTTACCGCTGCACCAGTCTGACGAACTTAGTGATTCCCAGCAGTGTGACGAGTCTCGGCGATTATGTGTTTTACTATTGCTCCGGCCTGACAAGTGTGACGATTCCCGACGGCGTGACGCGCCTCGGGGATTATGCGTTTTACCGCTGCACCAGTCTGACGAACGTGGTAATTCCCGACAGTGTCACCAACCTTGGGGATTATGCGTTTTACTATTGTTCGAACCTGACGAGTGTGGCGATTCCCGACGGCGTGACGAGTCTTGGGGATTATACGTTCTACAACTGCCTCAACCTGACGAACGTGGCGATTCCCGACAGTGTGACGAGTCTTGGAGATTATGCGTTTTACAACTGCTCCCGTCTGACGAGTGTGACGATTCCCGACAATGTCACGAGCCTTGGGATTTATGCCTTCTACAACTGCTCCCGCCTGACAAGTGCGGCGATTCCGGACGGCGTGACGCGCCTTGGAGATTACGCATTCTACAACTGCACCGGCCTGACGAACGTGCTGATTCCCGGCAGTGTAACGCGCCTTGGGGATTATGCTTTTGCCAACTGCGGCAGCCTGACGAGTGTGACGATCTCCGACGGCGTGGCGGGCATTGGGGATTACGCGCTTTACAACTGCACCGGTCTGACGAACGTAGTGATTCCCAACAGTGTGACAAGCCTTGGGAATTATGCGTTTTACGGCTGCACCAGTCTGGCGGACCTGGTGATTCCCGGCAGTGTGACGCGCCTTGGAAATTATGCGTTTGCCTACTGCCCCCGTCTGAGGAGTGTGGTGATTCCCGACGGCGTAACGAGCATTGGGATTTATGCGTTTGACCACTGCATCGGCCTGACGAATGTGGTGATTCCCAATAGCGTAACGATCATTGGAGACTCTGCGTTTCAGAGCTGCTCTAGCCTGAGGAGCGTAGTGATTCCCAACAGCGTGACGAGCGTCGGGGATTGGGCGTTTTATAGCTGCTTCAACCTGACGAATGTGGTGATTCCCAACAGCGTGACGAACCTTGGAGCTCGTGCGTTTTATTACTGCGGTAACTTGGCGAGGGTGACGATTGGTGGCGGCATGGCGAGCCTTGGGGATTTAGCGTTTGCCAGCTGCACCCGCCTGACGAACATCACCTTTCTGGGAAACGCGCCAGCATTGGGCAATGGCGTGTTCGGTGGTGTCCCCGGCAAAGTTTATTATTATTACGGCACGAGCGGTTGGGGCGCGACCTATGGCGGCCGCCCCACGGTCATGCTCAACGCACCCCCGCCACAAATCAGCGCGGCCAACGTTGGCCTGCAAGCCGACGATTTCGGCTTCACCGTCACGGACAGCATCAATCATTTCTTTGTGATCGAGGCCAGCGCCGATCTGGTCAACTGGCAGCCCCTCTCGACCAATATCCTGTCCAACCCCGCCACCAGTTTCACTTTCGCCGATCCGCACTGGACAAATTACCCGCAACGCTTCTATCGCGTCGGCGCGCAGATCAATCCACCTCCGCCTTAACCCTTCCGGTCACCACCGTTGCCGGCGCGCCCGGCAACCGAACGAACTTTATGGTCACGGTGCCGGCGGAAACGCCGTCGCTGGCAATCAGCATCTGCGGCGGCAGCGGCGATTCCCAAGTGGCGGCGGATCATCGCCGCCCAAGCCCGAGGTTTATGCGAATACCGGTCCGAATCAATGGCCGTCGTCCGTTTGGTATCGGCTCTCGGCTTGAGGGGGTGACCGTGACGGCGTCTTACTTGGGAACGCTCTTGGTGTAGGCGCTGACGAATTTGATTTTCGCGTCCTTGGCGGCGTCCATCACTTTCACGATCTGCCCAAACGGCGCGTCCTTGTCCGCGTTGATGGCCAATTTCAAATCCGGATTTTTCAAAACCCGCGTGATCAGTTCGCCGCGCAAATTCTCCATCGTCACCGGCAGCGCATCCGCAGTGGCCCCGAGCTGCAGACTGCCATTTGCCTTAATACTCACCACCAACGGCTGCGCTTCGTGCGCGTCCGCCTTTTCGCCCTGCGTAGATTCGGGCAACGCCAGTTTCATCGCGCTCTGTTGGCGGAAGGTCGTGGTGGTCATCAGAAAAATGAGCAGCACGATCAACACGTCAATCAGCGCCACGATGATGATGGCGGGCGGCGAATTGCGTTTGCGGGGGTAGAAGCGCATGGTGGCGGCGGATCAATTCCGATACAAACGGTGCAACAGCTCGTCGCACAAGGTTTCCATCTCGACGGCAAGCATTTCGACTTTTTTGGAATAATAACTCCACGCGACCAGGGCGGGAATCGCGATCAACAAACCGATCAGCGTCGCCTTCAAAATCATGCTGATGCCGTGCGCCAGTTTGGCGGCGTCGTTCAAGCCGGACAGGCCCACGTCCTCGAAGGTATCCATCATGCCGACAATGGTGCCGACCAATCCGAGCAGCGGCGCGATGCCGACAATGATTTCCAAAATCACCAAGCCGCGTTCCAGTTTGACGATTTCATGGCGGGCGCGCGTCTGCAACGCGGCCTCGTTTTCCTCGCGCGGCCAGTCAAGTTGCTGCGTCAACACCAGCAGCAGCCGTCCGAGCGACGACGGATTCTTTTCACAGGCGTGCCGTAACCGGGGCGTCTCGGCGCGCGACTGGCAGTTCGCCACCGCGCTTTCGATCTCGGGCGGCACGACTTTTTTCCAGCGCAAGGCCAGACCGCGTTCCACAATAAACGTCAGCCCGACCACCGAGGTGATGAGCAGCAAAACGTAAACGATCGTTTCCATGTGTTTCCAATGTATTGATTGCCGGGCTTGTCGTCAGTTGTAATAAAAAGTGAAGGTGATGCGGCGGGAATCCTCGCCCACCGCCAGGCGCATCTCGCGCGTCCATTCGCCGAAGGGAGCCGGATCGCGGATCGCCTTCACGCACATCAGCGAGAGCGTCTCGGTCACGGTGTTTTCCAACACTTGCAGGTTGCTGATTTCGCCTTTGTAATTCAGGGTGAACTGCACCACCACCTTGCCCGATTGGTAGCCTTCGTAACTTAAATTATCCAGCAGGTCGTACCAACGCGTGGAAACCGCGTCAATAAACATCCGGTCGTACGCGCCGAAGCCGGTGGCCTTCACGTTATAGGAAGCGTTCGGGCGTTGCACCGCTCCGCCCTCCTGTCGCGAGCGCGGTCCGGGCGCCATTTGCTTTTGCAACATCGCTTCTCGGATGGTGCGGGGGCGCTGCCGCTCCGCCGGCGGCCGCAAATCCGCCTTGGCAATGGTCATCGTGCCGGGTTTGATCACCGGCTTGACCTCCTGCGGCGGCGGCGGATCGGGCATCAATTGATCGAACTGGTTCGGTCGCCCGGCGGTTTCCAGTTTCTGCAGTTCGTTCGGCGCCCCGGCGACCTTGGGTTCGTTCAATTGCAGGTCGGGGGTCGGATTCGCCGCGATGGCGTTCCGATCCGAATAATGTTTCGCTTCCTTGGGCGGCTCGGGAACGGATTGATCCTCGTACACGTCCATGAACATCATCGGCTCACGGTTCGGGGGCGGGACTGCTTCGGACGCGGGCGGTGAAGCGGGTTGCAACCAACGCGGCAGATGCAGTCTGGACGACAATTCAAGTTTTTGCGTTACGGCATACGCGCCCCAGAGGAACAGGTGGGCGGCCACGGAAATCGCCAGAGCGACACCAAGTTTGGTGAACTCCAGCCGCCCGACCCGCAGGGTCACTCTGTCCGTGTGGTCAACCACCATGAGAAATCAGATTGCCGCAGGCCGCGTGCCGGAGCAATAGTTTAGCTCGCTCCCCATCCGCCGCGATCCGCTCCGGGAATCGCGCGCTTTCAGGGCTGGTCATGCACTTTTCCCGAACCGAATGTCACCACCGTTGATTCCAAGCGGTGCCCCTGAAACGGAACCGCACCTTCGTCCCGACCGCGCGATGCAGTCGGGCACACGCGCGAACGCGGGGGCTCCCGGGAAAGAGTGTATTGACCAGTTCCAGCCTTCCATTTTCCGCGTCGCATCGGCAGTGAATCAAACGTCCGCACAAAATCCTTTCGACGTTCCCGTCATTGGTCATTAACTTTCTCGCTGCATGTCTGCCACCGCGCAACTCACCCCGATGATGGCGCAGTATCGCCGCATCAAAGGCGAACTGCCCCGGGACGCGTTGTTGCTGTTTCGGCTCGGTGATTTCTACGAGATGTTTTTTGAGGACGCCAAGACCGGCGCGCAGTTGCTGAATCTGGCGCTCACCTCCCGGCACGGCGTTCCCATGTGCGGCCTGCCCTATCATGCGGCCAACAATTACATCGGGCGGCTGCTCAAGGCGGGCCGTAAAGTCGCCATCTGCGAACAAACGGAAGAGCCTAAACCCGGCAAACTGGTGAACCGTCAGGTCACGCAAATCCTTTCGCCCGGCACGCATTTTGATGAACGCATGCTCACCGCCGAACGGAATAATTTTCTGGCCGCGGTGACGCAGCGCGGCGCGAACTTTGGCCTGGCGGTGATTGATCTGACCACCGGCGATTTCCTGACCACGGAACTGGAATCCGAAACCGCGCTGTTCGGCGAATTGGACCGGTTGCGCCCGGCGGAAATCGTGCATCCGCTGGAAGCCACGGCCCTGCGCGATCAACTCTGCGGAGCGACGCCTCGTCGCAATGAAGTGGCCGCGACGCCCCCGTCGCTCCCTCATTCCGGCGTCGAGGCGACGCCACCCCCCTTCGGCGATGGAGCGGCCTCGGCACGGCCCTGGACGGTCAGCGCTTACGACGATTGGACCTTCGCGCCAGAAACGGCGGAGTTCACCGTGCGCGATCATTTCAAGGTCGCCGCGCTGGACGGTTTCGGTCTGAAAAACCACCCGGCGGCCATCGGTGCGGCGGGGGGCGCGCTGCACTATCTGATCCATAACCTGCGGCGCGACGTGCGACATCTCACGCGGATTTCGTTCTATCAACGGGCGGATTATCTCGTGCTGGACCAGCTCACGCTGCGGCATCTGGAAATCCTCGAACCGCTGCAACGCGACGCCCCCAGCCAGTCCTGTCTTTACGGCGCGTTGAACAAAACCATCACCCCCATGGGCGCGCGCCGGCTTCGCAACTGGCTCTCGCAACCTCTGGCGACTGCGGCGTCCATCTGGCAGCGACAGGACACCGTCGCGCGGTTCATCGAAAACGCGCCGCACCTCGAGGTGTTCCGCGCGCAACTGGGCCACGTCCGCGATCTCGAACGCACCGTGGGCCGGCTCAGCACCGGCAGCGGCAACGCGCGCGATCTCGTGGTGTTGCGCCAGGCGCTGGAACAGATTCCAACGCTGAAACAAACACTCACGGCGTTTGCGGCGCGACGTGAAGACCGATTGAAACTTTCCGAGACGACAGCCAGCGGCACGGCCCCGGCGGGCTTGTTGGAACAACTGGCCACGCAGTTAAGCGAAGCTCCCGAGCTGGTCGAGTTGATCCGCCGCGCCATCGTGGATGAACCACCACTCGCGCTGAAAGAAGGCGGCATGATTCGGGATGGATTCAGCGCCGAGTTGGACGAACTGCGCCACGCCCAGCGCAGCGGCAAGGATTGGCTGGCCAAGCTGCAGCAGGACGAAAGCGAACGCACGGGCATCGCCTCGCTCAAGGTGCGATTCAATTCCGTTTTTGGTTATTTCATCGAGGTCACCAAATCCAATCTCGACAAAGTTCCGCCGCATTACCTCCGCAAGCAGACCATCGCCAACGGGGAACGTTTCATCACGCCGGAGTTGAAGGAGATGGAAGGCAAAATCCTCGGCGCCGAAGAACGCGGCGTGAAATTGGAATACGAACTGTTCCAACACCTGCGCGAGAGCGTGCTCCAGCAATTGGCCATGATTCAGCAAACAGCCGTCGCGTTGGCCCAACTGGACGTGCTCGCAGCCTTCGCGGAAATTGCGCGACTTCACGATTATTGCCGCCCTGAAATCAGCGACTGCGGTCGCCTGGAAATCACCGAAGGCCGTCATCCGGTGCTGGAGCAAAGCTGGATGGAAGAACGGTTCGTGCCAAACGACACGACCTTGACTTCGGCTGACGCGCCTGCGCCGGACGAAACTTCCGCCCGCGCGCCCGCGGCGCCGGCCCGCGAAAATCCAAGCCCGGAAATTCCACAGATCGCCCTGATCACCGGGCCTAACATGGCGGGTAAATCCACTTACATCCGGCAGGTGGCGCTGCTCACGCTGCTGGCGCACACGGGGAGTTTCATTCCCGCCAAAGCCGCGCGCATTGATCTGGTGGATCGCATTTTCACCCGCATCGGCGCCAACGACGACCTCGCGCGCGGCCAATCCACGTTCATGGTGGAAATGAGCGAGACGGCCAACATTCTCAACCACGCCACCTCGCGCAGCCTGGTCATTCTCGATGAGATTGGCCGCGGCACCAGCACCTTCGACGGCCTGTCGCTGGCCTGGAGCATCGTCGAGCATCTGCACAATCAAATCGGCGCCAAAACCCTCTTCGCCACGCATTACCACGAGTTGACGGAACTCGCGCAGCGGTTGCCACGTTTGAAAAATTTCAATGTCGCCGTGCGCGAGTGGCACGATGCGATTGTGTTCCTGCGCAAAATTGTCGCGGGCGGAACGGACAAGAGTTACGGCATCCAGGTCGCGCGACTGGCGGGCGTGCCCCGACCGGTGGTGGAACGCGCGAAAGAAATTCTCGCCAATCTCGAAGCCTCCGAACTGACTCCCGAAGGCAACGTGCGCCGCGCCCGCCGGGATCACGACCGCGATAAGCTCAAGCAGTTAACGCCCCCGCCCCAGTTGGATTTGTTCGGCTGACGCACCCCCAACGCGCAAACCTAAAAGTGAAAATCGGACTGACCGGCGGCCGGCGTGACGCGATCAGGCCGTTTTTTCATCCCTTATCTTTTCAAGAAAAGATGTTGGTTTGGCGACACGGCAGTTTTATGCTCCCGTCCGTTCGAACGAATGAAACTGGTGCCGGACTCTGCGTCCGAAATAATCGAGGTCAGCGGGCGAGCTTGGCGTTTTGTCGAAGCATTTGTGCGCGAGCCGTTGAAGGTTGGGGCCATCTGGCCCAGCTCCGGGCATTTGTCCCAGGCGATTGTTTCCGCCTGTCATTTTGACTCGAACGACACCGTGGTCGAACTGGGTCCGGGCACGGGCAGCTTCACCCAATTGTTACTGCAACGCCTTGGCGCCGAGGGTCGGCTCGTGGCGTTGGAGTTAAGCGAAACGAACGTGAAGGTCTTGCGGCGCCGCTTTCCGCGCAGTGAAATTATTTTTGACTCCGCCGAATACCTGCGCAAATACGTCCCGGCCCAAAGTGCGCGTTGCGTGGTCAGCGGTCTGGCGTGGAGCAACATGTCCCCATCCCATCAACAGCGCATCTTGGACGCGCTCTACGACGCGCTGGCGCCTGGCGGCGAATTCGTCGGCTTCGCCTACAGCGCGTTTCGCTACTATCCAACCACGGTCTGCTTCCGCCGCCTGCTCCGCAAACGGTTCGCCACCTTTGAAACCATCCCCACCATCTGGCGAAATTTGCCTCCCGCTTACGTGTATCGGTGCCGTAAACTGGGTTGAATATGAAACTGATGGGTATTGGCGATGAGGCGGGCGCGAGCCTGGTCACGCAACTTGAAGCCACGCAAGAACTGGGTTGGAAATTCATTGAATTGCGCACTGTGGAAGTCGCGGGGCATCCCAAGGCCAACTTGCACGATCTCTCGGACACCGCGTTCGAGGCGGCGGTGCAATTGATCGAGCCGTCCGGCATTCAGGTGTACTGCTTCGGTTCCACCGTGATGAACTGGGCAAAGCAATTGGCGGATCCATTCGACCTCACCCTCGCCGAAGTGCAACGCTGCATCCCGCGCATGAAACGCCTGGGCGCCAAGTTCGTTCGCATCATGAGCTTCAAACCGGCGGATACGGATTATCGCATTCCGACCGAGGCCTTGCGTCGGGTTAAAGACGTGACGAACCGCTTCCTGGATGCGGGCCTGCAACCGGTGCATGAAAACTGCATGAACTACGGCGGCATGAGCTGGCAGCACACGCTCGAATTGCTCGACCAATGCCCCGGACTGAAACTCGTCTTCGACACCGCCAACCCGGTGTTCAATCCCGATCGCAGCCGCCCGCGACCCTGGCCGCGCCAGGACGCCTGGGAATTTTGGACCCACGTCCGCGATCACGTCGTTCACATCCACATCAAGGATGCGAGCTACGATCCCGGAACCCACACCGAAACCTACCATTGGCCGGGGGCAGGCCAGGGTTACGTCCGGGAAATTTTGGCGGACGCCAAACAACGCGGTTACACTGGCGGTCTGAGCATCGAACCGCACATGGTCACGGTGTTTCACGATCCGCAAGCCGCCGCGAACGTGCCCGCAGATGCCGCGCGAAAAAACTTCGTCGCGTATGGGCAACGTCTGCAAGCGCTGCGACCCTGACTCCCTCGCGTCAACATGACCATTCCGTTGTTGCAGACTCACTTTGCCGTCGCGGTCAGCGCGCTTTCCGGAGTGCTGGCCGCCAGCGGAAAACGGGTGGACCTGTTCGGCGTGCTCGTGCTGGGTCTGGTGACGGCACTGGGCGGCGGCACGATTCGCGATTTGATTTTAGACCGTCCGGTATTCTGGCTTTCCGGCACGGAATACGTGCTCAACGCGGCCGGCACTTCCACCCTGGCCTTCTTCGTGATCCGCTTCGCCAATGTTCCTCAACTGGGATTGGTCGTGGCCGACGCATTCGGCCTGGCGCTCTTCACCATTCTGGGCGCGGCAATTGCCCTGCAAGCCGGGACCGGCGCCACCAACGCGGTTGTCCTGGGCGTCATTACCGGTGTTGCCGGTGGAATTTTGCGGGATGTGCTGGTGGGCGAAATTCCGCTCGTGATGCGCACCGGCATCTACCTCTACGCCACCGCTTCCGTCGTCGGCGCGACGGCGTACGTCATCTTGGAAGCTTACCACAGCGGCAACCATTTGAATCGCGCCATCGGCATCGGCACCACACTGGCCATCCGCCTGCTTTCCATTCGCTGGAAAGTGTCACTGCCCGAATTCCCCAAATAAATTGCCAGCGCACCTTGGCAGACCGGCAACAACCGATCGTGGCAGTTGCCTTCTCACCATCAGCGGAAACATTGGCGTTACTTCGGAATACGACTGCCTCCAGTCGCAGCAATTGTCGAATTGCCAGATAATCTCGATGGAAAGGCAAGGCAATGATTGGCAGAGGAAGTGGGCATTGAGGGGACACCGCCGTCCTCGGCGGTCGTCGTTCGCGGCGCGCGGACGACATGCTGGCTAAAGTTAAAGGCCACCGAGGCTCAGAGGCTCAGAGGGGAGGACGAATTACGAGGGATGATTGTTGCTGAATCTTGGTGCGAAGCAGTTGGAGTTCAAACGCGGGACGCAAACCTATCGTCCCCCGCCGCCAATCAAAAATTTGGTCCGGTAAATCCGGTTCATCCGGTCAAAATCAGGCCCGCCCTACCAATGCGTTCGTATCACCGTTGTGCCGGGAGGGACGACTTCCATGTCGTCCCCAACTCATCAGGGACGCGGTGGAACACGTCCCCTCCCAAGGATATAAAACCGGATTGCGTTCGCCTACCCGCCCAGATACGCGCTGCGGACCTGCGGATCCGCGCGCAGCGTGGCGGAATCGGCTTGCAGAATAATTTTCCCGGTTTCCAGCACGTAACCGTAGTGAGAAATTTCCAGCGCCAGATTGGCGTTTTGTTCGACCAGCAGAATGGTCAAACCGTGCTCCCGGTTGATCTCGACGATTTTCTCGAAAATGGTTTTCACCAACAGCGGCGCAATGCCCAGCGACGGTTCATCCATCATCAAAAACCGGGGTTTGCTCATCAGCGCGCGCCCAATCGCCAGCATTTGTTGCTCGCCGCCGGACAACGTGCCGGCCGCCTGTTTCAACCGCTCCTCCAGCCGTGGAAAAATTTTGAAAACCTGTTCCAGATCCTGTCGGATGCCGATTTTGTCGCGGCGCAAATAGGCTCCCAAAAGCAAATTTTCGTGAACCGTCAGGTTGGCGAACACCATCCGCCCTTCCGGCACATGCGACAAGCCAAGCTTCACGATCTGGTGCGCGGGCAAACCGGCAATGTTTTTGCCTTGGAACAAAATCTCGCCCCGCCACGGCTTTACCAATCCGGAAATGGCGCGCAGCGTGGTGCTCTTTCCCGCACCGTTCGCGCCGATCAACGTCACAATGCGTCCGGTCTCAACCGAAAGTGAAATGTCATGCAACGCCTGGATCGCGCCGTAGCTCACATCGAGATTTTTGATCTCAAGCATGTTTGACGGCCTCCTCACCCAAATAGGCTTCGACGACACGCGCGTTGGCGCGTACCTCGGCGGGCGTGCCTTCGGCGATTTTCACGCCGTAATCCAGCACCACAATACGCTCGCAAATGCCCATCACCACCCGCATGTCGTGTTCGACCAGCAAAACCGCGATTTGAAATTTCTCCTTGATGAAGCGGATCAGTTCGGTCAGCTCGGATTTTTCAGTCGGGTTCATACCTGCCGCCGGTTCATCCAGTAGGAGCAAGCGGGGTTGCGTGGCCAGGGCGCGGACAATTTCCAGACGCCGCTGGTCGCCGTAAGGCAGACCGCGCGCCGGTTCATGGCGCAACTGGTCCAGATGAAAAATCGCCAGCAACTCCATCACCTGCTGTTCCACGTCTGCTTCGGCGCGACGAAATTTACCGCCGCGAATCAGTGCGTCGCGAATACCGTGCGCGCGATGCACCTGGACGGCAGTGCGCACGTTATCGAACACCGTCATGCTGGCGAAAAGGCGGATGTTCTGAAACGTTCGCGCAATCCCGCGCCGCACGAGCTGGTGCGGTTTCAATTTCGCCGTGGGCCGGCCATCGAAATGAATCGCCCCACTGGTGGGTTGATAGACTCCGGTAATGAGGTTGAACAAGGTCGTCTTCCCCGCGCCGTTGGGGCCGATCAAGCCGACCAGTTCCCGCGGCCCCACGTGCAAATCCACCTCCGACACGGCCGTCAAGCCACCGAAGCGGATGGTGACTTGATTGAGTTGAAGGAGCTGGGACATGAATTAAAAGCGCGACGTTAAACGGGTTTAGGGGCGGCGACTGAATTGGCGTTGGAATTTCTCATTTGGAATTTCTTACTTTGAACCCAAAAGTGAACAACCCTTGCGGCCGGGTGATCATGATGATGATGATGAGCAGCGCATAGAGAATCATCCGGTAATCAGAAAATTCGCGCAGATACTCGGGCAACAAGGTCAGCAAAATCGCGGCGATGATCACGCCAACGGTGCGCCCCATCCCGCCTAAAATCACCATGACCACGATGTCAATGGACTTCATGAAATCGAAGCCGGTGGGGGACAGAAACGATTTGTGATGCGCATAGAGTCCGCCCGCGATCCCGGCAAAAAACGCGCCGATGACGAAGGCGGTCACTTTGTAGCGGACGGGATTGACGCCGCTGGCGCTGGCGGCAATTTCGTCGTCGTTCACGGCAATGAAACCGCGACCGTAGGTTGAGTTGACCAGACACGTAACCACAAAAACACAGATGGCCGCGCTGCCCCACGCCCAGCCAAAATTGGTCCAGTTCGGAATGCCGGTCAGTCCGGTGGCCGCGCCGAAGGTTTCGGAGGTTTGGAAAATAACGCGGATGATTTCACCAAAACCCAGCGTGACGATGGCAAGGTAATCGCCATACAACCGCAACGTCGGCACCCCCACCGCCAGTCCGGTCAGCGCCGCAACCGAACCGCCCAAGAGTAATCCCGCCCCGAAGATCAATGGCTGCGCCCAAGGCGGCAGGGCTGGCGACAACATTAAACTGAACTTGGCCGCGATGTATCCGCCCACGGCCATGAAACCCGCGTGGCCCAGACTGAACTGGCCGGTGTGTCCGTTGATCAAATTCAAACTGACCGCCAGGATGATGTTGATGCCCACATCAATCGTCACCCCGAGGTAATAGCGATTAAAGTAAGCCGAGAAAAAAGAAACCACCACGGCGGCCAGCAGCGCGAGTAGCAGATATCTTTTCGCGCCTGATTTCATGCCGTCGCCGTTATGCTGCCCCACCACTGAACTGTGCGACCGAGCCTCGTCTCATTACGCACGCGGTGAAATGTTGGATTGGGTCGCATCGCCTTACACTTTTTCCACCTGCGGTTTGCTGAGCAGTCCGGTGGGGCGGAAGATCAGCACCACGATCAAAATGGTGAACGCGATGCCGTCGCGGTAATTGGATAACCCCGGAATCCCGCCCGCAAACGTTTCGATCACGCCAATCAAAATGCCGCCCAACGCGGCTCCCGGCAGATTGCCGATCCCGCCCACCACGGCGGCCACGAACGCTTTCAATCCGGTCTGCACACCCATGAGCGGATCAATGCTTGAATAGCTCATGGCAAATAAAATTCCGCCCGCCGCCGCCAACGCCGAGCCCAATCCGAACGTGAACGAAATGATGGAGTTGATGTTGACGCCCATCAGCGCCGCGGCTTGTTCGTTGAAGGAAACCGCCCGCATGGCCGTGCCCATGCGCGTTTTTTGCACGATGAAACGAAGCATGATCAGCAATAAGATCGTGGTGACAAACACAATGACCTGCGTGGAGCTGATGACGAGTTGATCCACGTTCCAGGTCGTCACCGGAATCAAGTCGGGAAACTTGCGCGGCGCGGCGCCGAACACCAATCGGTGCTGGCAGGTGTATTCGATGAACAGCGACACGCCGATGGCCGTGATGAGCACGGTCAATTTGGGACGATTGCGCAGCGGGCGGTACGCCAGCATTTCAATCAAGATTCCGAGTCCGGCGCAAATAGCCATGGCCAGCAGCAGCACCACGATGCCGCCGAGATAGGATTGCGGCGGAAAGAAACGTTGGACCACCGGCGTGAGAAACAAACCCGCAAACGCGCCCAGCATGAACACATCGCCGTGGGCGAAATTAATGAACCGCAGAATGCCGTACACCATCGTGTAGCCCAGCGCAATGAGGGCGTAAATGGCGCCCAACGCCAGACCATTGATGAGTTGCTGGAGAAATTCCGTCATTTCGCGTCGGTCAAAGTCCGGCGCAAGAATGGCTTACGGCTCAATCGTTTCCAAGTATTTGTATTTGCCGTCCTGGATGGTCAGAATCACGGCGGACTTCGAGGCGTCGCGTTGCGCGTTGATGGTGATGGTGCCGGTCACCGCCTTGAAATCCCTGGTGGCGGCGAGCGCGTCCCGCACTTTGGCGCCATCCGTCGAACCGGCCCGCTTGATGGCGTCCACCAGAACCAGCGCCGAATCATAACCACACGCCGCCAGCGCATCGGGCCGCTTGCCCTTCCAGCGCTGCTGATAATTCGCCACGAACGCCTTGCTCATTTCGCTCCCCACCTCGGCGCTGTAATGCGTGGAAAAATAATCGCCCTCCACGGCTTCCTTGCCGATCTCGGTGAGTTTTTCCGATTCCCAACCGTCGCCGCCCAGCAGCGGCACGTTCAACCCGAGTTGCTTGGCCTGAATGGCAATCAGCGCCGCGTCCGTGTAATAGCCCGGCACAAAAACCGCCTCGGGATTGGCCGCTTTGATCGCCGTCAATTGCCCTTTGAAATCCTTGTCGCCACCGTTGAAATCCAGTTCCGCCACGACCTGTCCGCCGTTCTTGAGGAATTGATCCTTGAAAAATTTTGCCAGCCCCTTGCTGTAATCGCTCTTCACGTCGGTGAAAATGGCCACGCGCGTCGCGTGCAACGTCCGCGTGGCGAAGTTGGCCATCACCGTGCCTTGGAACGGATCAATGAAACACACGCGGAAAATGTAATCGCCCACCTCCGTCACCTTGGGATTGGTGGAGGAAGGCGAGACCATCGGAATTTTGTTCTGCTGGCAAATGGGCGCGGCTTCCAGCGAACGACTCGATGCGACCTCGCCCAAAACACCAACCACGCCATCGCGCGAAATCAGCTTGTTGACCACCGTCGCCGGCTCCCCCGCCTTGGATTGTGTGTCCTCGGTCAACAATTCGATTTGCTTGCCCAGCACGCCGCCCGCCGCGTTGATTTCCTCGATGGCCAGCACGGTGCCTTCGTGCGACGACTGACCAAACGTCGCCTCTTTGCCCGTCAGGGACGCGAACTCGCCAATTTTGATCACATCCCCTTTGCCACCGCCGGACGGATTACAACCGGTGATCAAAAATAGCAACACCGGCGTCAAGGCCAGCGACCCCAGCCACAGATTCAAAGCTCGTTTCATATTAAATTTTCTGGTTGGCAGCAGCTTTTGCGCAGCGCTACTCCCGTCGGGACGACCTGCTCACCTTAGATAAAACGCGCGGCCCATTCAACTCTCAATGCACACCCGTCAACGCCCGCAACCCGTCTGGCCAAAATTTTGGAGAGCCAACCCCGAAATCGCGCTGGCGTTCCAACCCACGCTGACGCTGCGACCCGCCACGAAGAAATCACTGGCGGTGCGGGCTTGCTTCGCCGCCCAGAAACCCATCCCAATCGTTACGACGACCGTGATGGCGCTGAAGGCGAGGATGTAATAGTCAATGTTCATGATGGTTTTGCCACAGAGTCACAGAGGTGCAGAGTATAAAAGCCAAAGCGAATTCTTCATCTCCGTGGCTCAGTGTCTCTGTGGCTGACTTCTTTCACTTCCTCCTCCTCCAACGCAATTGAGCGGCGGATGAAATAAAACGAAATGATCCACACGGCGGGAAAGAAACCGATGCCCAACAAAAACCAGCTCAAGGTAAAACCCAGGATGCGGGTGGCCATCAATTCCGGCGCCAGATAATTCGCCAGCGGCATTCCCAACACGACCAGCAGGAACGCGAGGGCGCAGGTGATGGAGAGTTTGAGTTGTTTGCGCATCAGCGAACGCAAAAATGCTTCGCCATGCACTTCGGATGTTTTTTCCGGAACCTGGGTTTGCATGAGCCGGAAAGGTTTTAACGAAGCCGCACTTCAATTCCGAGCGGTACTCTTCGCTTGATTGAAAAAGAAATGGTTCAATCGCGTTCCTCGACGCCCTGGGGAGAAGTGCTTATCATGCCGTCATGAGCAGACCGCGGCCTGAAGCACCTCAGCTGCACGCGACGCACGTCGCGCATAAGAATCAGATGAATCCGCGACGTCACCACCGCATTTCAATGGGTGACACGGGGAGACAGCCATTTCAGCCTCCAACGGCTTCCAGCGCAAACGCCAGCACGGAGGCGGGGGATTTACCGGATGAATGTGGTGCTCGCTCGATCCGCCGATCCAGTTCCGCCGGCAAAGCCTTAAATTTCACCGAACACAATGGTCCCGGCGGCGCAAGAGGAGTCCCAAACCGCCCAACGCCAACAGTGCCAGCGAACCAGGTTCAGGAATAGGATTTGCACCTCCGAAAATCATATCGGGAAGTGTGAGTCCGACGAACCGCTCATCACTTGCGTACAGGAAAGTGATATTGAGAGGATCATTAGCACTACCAGTCAGGTTGGCGCCAAACCAATCACCCGCCGTGGAGCCGGTAGAGTCCCCAATGCGCCCCACATAAAATGCTCCCGCTGTAGTGGGCGGCGCCCCCGGAACGTCAATGATGTTACCATAAGTGCTTTGCCCCAGATAATTACCGTCAGGAAACGCGGCACGGAAGGTAATGGCGCCATAGGACCAATCGCCAGCAGCAGCACTAGCCCCATCCATGATCCCAATGGAATCCACCACAACCCAGTCAGCGGGCAAATCCAGAAGCCCATCGTTATCCGTGTCAAGATCGGTGGTGAGTGTGGGAGCGCTGCCGCTACCAATGTTGATCAACATGATGGTGCTGGCCGAATTTTCCCAATCCACCTGGGTGCCGTCGCCGCTGTGCCCCACGGTACTCGCGCCGGTCAAACCCCAGCCCTGTCCCGCCGTGTTTTGCAACACAGTCGCTCCCGGTGCAGTGGAGGTGTACTGACTGTTATTCTGCCGTGCAAAAAGAAACCCGTTGTCACCCAGTGAAAACGAGCCCAAGTCAAAAAACTGATTGATGTCTCCAGCCGCCGCCCCCTGTCCTTCGAGACTCAGCAGATAATAACCGGCCAAGGACATGTTCGGCGTTCCACGTAATTCGAAGTACTCGTTTCCGGTAGTGGCGCTGCTGTCGGACCCGTTAGGATTCGTCAATACTTCGTTGATCCAAACTTGCTGTGCGCTGGCGAAATTTACAACCAGTGACAGAGTGGCGATGGAACTAAGAATTCGTTTCATAGGTTTCTGCTTTCTGTTGCGAACTCTTCTATTAAAAACAACCCGGCTCGACAAGAAAATATTAAAAAATCGAGCGTGCCAACTTGTTTGAGCTGATCCCGATAAAACCAAGGTGCTTAAACAAGCAATCCGGGAGCGCAAGAGATAGACTGATGGTTGGCAAGATACCACGTATCCGGTGCGGATCAAGGTTCGGGCAGGGCTTCGGCCAGTTTGATGTAGTCAGGGTCGTTGGCCGTGGTGGGGCTGGGATTCAAGGGATTAACGGTGGAGGAAGTGCGCTGGGTGCGGGAATCATCCGCGCCGTATTGCTGGTTCAAGCGGATCAAGTTGGGACCGCGCCAACGCCAGATTTCCGCGTGCCCGTCCAGAAATGAAAAGGTCGCGCCGAGGTTATGTCGGGCGGTGGGCGGATTCCAAAATTGCGCCGGCCCCGCCAGGGATTCCACGCCAATCGCGCCGTTATCAATGCTGATCTGATTCTCCTCCGCAAAATCAAACACGCTGGCCGAGCGCCGCACTTCCGTCACCTTTTTGGCGACGCGCGTGTACGCGTTGTTCTTGCCCGCGTTGCAATTCAACTGCACCGAAATGGCGTAGCTGCGATTGTGCGGCTCCAGCTTTCCGCCAAGGCCGCGCAAAAACGCCCGGCTCGCGGGGCAACGGTAAATGCCCGTGCTTTTGTTATACGGAAAGAGCACGCCGGTGCGAATGGTTTCGAGGTAAGTGGGCGACCATTCCTGAACATTGCCTTGAATCCAGGCGTCCGCACCCGCCGCCGTTCCCGCAATGCCGGAAGCGCCGCCGGTGTCGTTGTTGATGAGCCGGTCCTGGTTATCGTCCGAATACATGTGAACCGCGAGCTGCAATTGCTTGACGTTGTTGAGGCAATTGGCCGCCTGCGCCTTGGCCTTGGCCCGGGACAAGGCGGGCAACAACATGGCCGCGAGAATGGCGATGATGGCAATCACCACCAGCAGCTCAATCAACGTGAAGCCCGCCGGGCGCGGACGCGACAACTTCGAGATGCGGACCAGATTCATTTCGGGAGGGTGGCGGCTTACTGGCCGGACACGCGGTAAAAGCGGCTGGAGTCCGAAATGGTGTTGGTAAAGGACGTCGTCGCTCCAGTCGCGATGATCGGCGCGCCCAGATTGCTCCATCCCTCGGTGAGCGTGGCCCGCGATTGAACCTGATAGGTCCGGTTCGCGACGCTCGACCAGGTAAGCACCACGGCCTGGCCACTGGCCCCGATGCTGGTGATGGCAAAGGCGCCCAGTTGCGGTTGGTAATTGGGATCAATGTGAAACGCCTTGAGACCATTGTTGGTATCGAGCGCAAACAGATAGTTTCCGCCAAAGGCGGTGGTGCCCACCCCGCCCAGCGTGATATTGGCGTTACGGGTGGCAAAGACTTCCTGATCGCGGAGAATCGGGCCGGCGTTCAAATCGGCCACCGCGTAAAGTTGCACGTTCGGCGAAAGGTCCGTTGCCAATCCGGCCAGGAATTTTTGATCCGCGCTCACGTTGATGCCACGGAAATTTCCCGGCGTGGGATTCAGGTAGGAATACAGCACCGTCCCCTGCCCCGTCTCCCAGTCGAACTGAATCAAATACGTCGGCGTTTGCGGTCCTTTCGCCCAGAACGTATTGGTACCAGGACCGAACGCCAGCCCCCATTGACCAAAGGCGCTGGCCACGCCCGTCACGGTAATCGCCAACGGCGGCACTTCATACTGAAAATCCATTCCGGAAGCGGTGCGCAACAGCGCCACGCTGGTGCCGGCGCGCGGCGCCACTAAAATCTGCGTGTCCGGCCCCGAACCCCGCACCGCCATGGCATCGCCCCAGCCCAGGTCAGGTTCAACCGCCGCCAAGGGATCTCCGCTAAATACAAGCGTCCGGGTTGCCGCCGCTGTGTCATCACTCCAACGGTAGAGGTCAAAGGGAGTGGTTGATGGTTTCACCGTAACGCTGCCACCATAGACTGCGCCATCAGCCGCAACGCCGACGATATTCAATCCCAGGCTCACACCACCCACCGTACCCGGGATTCCTGCGGTATCGAGGAAATGCTTCTCCGCGCCAGTTTGCGCATCCAATACGACAAGCGCCGGATCCGCGGGCAAGCGACTGACGAGGAGCAGACTATCGCTAATGGGATTGTAAGCCAGACCTCGCTCCGTGGCGGTGGCCGCACCCAAATAACTCCGCGATCCGGGTTCGAGATTCCAGAGGTTCGTCATCTGGGCGGTGTTGAAGGTCGGTGACACCGTAAGAATTCCCGCATAGCTGGTCGCCGTACCAAGCTCATTACTGACGAACAAATTATAGGCACCCGCGTCGGCCAGCGTGACATTGCGGATAACCAAAGTATCGGTGTCGGCGCCACTGATGCGACCGTCATTGACCAAATCAATGCCATCACGCCGCCACTGATAATTAAGCGGGGCCGCCGAACTGGCTTGCGCCGTGAAATTCGCGGTGGCGCCCTCCATCATTTTTTGGTGGCTTGGATTCAGCACAATGGCCACTTCCGGCGGGGTATAATTACGATTCAAAGCAAACGCCTTAAGCCCGTTGTTCGAATCGAGCGCGAACACAAAATTCGTTCCGACCGCGGTGGCGGCGGTGCCGTTCCCATTGTCGTTCTTCACCCAATACGCCTCTTGATCGCTCAAGGCTGGACCGCTGGCCAGATCGCTGATGTCGTACAGGCGTACGGTGTCGTTGGGTGATTCCAACGCCACCCCGGCCAGGAATTTTTGGGCGGTATCGGTCGCAATGCCTCGGACCGAATTGGGGATTTGCGGATCGCTGTAGGTGTGAAGGACCTGTCCGGTGCCGGCGTCCGCGTCGAACTCGATCAGATACAACGGTCCGTTGCCGGTCTTGGCCCAGAAGGTGTTTTCACCCGGACCAAAGGCCAGTCCCAGCGTGATCGCATTAAGATTATTTCCCGCGCCGGACACTTGGATTACGACCGGTGGAATTTCGGTTTGAAAGTCGTTACCGCTTTGAGTGCGGAGCAGGATGACATTGCTCCCGGTTGTCGTTCCAATCAGTATCTGGGTATCCGCACCCGCACCGCGCACCGCCAAATTGTCGCCATAACGCTTGTTCGTCTCAACGGGGTCACCAGGGTCGCCCCAGAACACCGCGAAGCCGGGCACATCCGGCGCATCACTGTCCCAGCGATAAATTTTGTAGCTGGGCGACGTGGCGTTGGCGGTGAGATTGGCGACATACACCACGCCATCTTCGGCCACGCCGACATGATTGATCGCGAACGTGCCATCCGCGACGCCGGTTAAATCGAGTGAATGTTTATACGCCCCCGTGAGCGCGTCCAATACCACCACTTGGTTGGAAGGCGTGCGGCACACCACGAGCAAATTGGTGGTCAACTCGTTGAAAGCGAGACCGCGTTCCGCATTGCCGGTGGAAATGTAAGGGCGATCCCCCGGCAGAATATTCCAGATGTTGACCATCTGTTCGGTGTTCTGGACGGGCACAACCGAGAGAACCGCCGCCGCGCTGGTGGCGCTGCCCGACGCATTGCTGAGGCGCAAGGCGTAACTGCCGACGTTTGCCAACGTCACGTTACGCAGCGTCAACAGATTGCCATGCACGCCGACGACATCCGGGCTTTCCACCAATTCCAATCCTTCAAACAGCCATTGCCGGCTAACGTCAGGCGAAGCCCAACCGTCAGCTTGGAAAGTGACGGTGGCGGTTTGCATGACGTTCCGACTCGCGGGTTGCAGCGTGAATTGAATCGGCAGATCGCCGGTGGCGGGCACGATGGCGATGGCGTTGAAGAAGCCGCGCATTTCCACCCCCACGTCGCCTTCACTGGCCACGAAGAGGGATTCACCGACGCCAATCGTTATGGTAATCACCCCGAAGTTATCCCCTTCCACAAAACCGGCGGTGATGGCCGGTCGGGTATTGGCCACGACCACGTTGAGATCGCTCAAAGTAAAAGCGTAGGTATCGGAACTGGCCCCGGTCCTGGCGTAAAATCGCAGCCCTGCGATTTCAGCAGTGTTGGAATTCCGGCCATGCACCACGATGCGGTAGGTCCCGGCGGGCAATCCATCCACGCGCATTCCGAGCGCGAGGTTGTTCGTGCCTCCCGCCCCGCCAAAAATTCCGTCGCGCACCGGACTGCCCGCGGCGTAAATCCCCGAGTTGAGCACCGTCCCCAAGGCGCTTACGGAATAACCATCGTCGTTAAAATCAATAATGTCATTGCCCTCCGGCCCATCGGCGAAGCTGCGTCCGAGATTCAACGTCACGCCAACAGCGGCTGAACCATCGCTGTAAACCAAACTCGCGGTGTCGGCGACGATCTGATTCCACTCCGCTTCCGCAGCGGGGACGATTCCGGCCGCGTGGGCGGGATCAAGCAAGCGCGCCGCACCGGTGGAGGGCGTGGCGCCAAAATCCAATAAGAGCGCCGGCGCGGCGAACGCGCCGTTAAAAGCACCCAGGGCGAGGGCACTCAGCAGCCCCAACGCGGACGAGGAATAAGATCGGAAAATTTTCATAACAGCTCTTTCGATTTGTTGTCTAGGTGAATGGATTGACTTGATGGGAAACTGATCCGAGACGATTGCACCGCCGCGCGGCCAGTCGGCTTGGGTCACCTCTCACATTCTGATGCCGATCTTAATAATACCCGATTTGATCGTCAACGGAGAAGAACACCGCGCCGCTTCGCTCGCGTTGCTCACGAATTGCCGACCCCGCAATTCCGTGTTTATACTTCGGCGGTTTTCGCGGATGAAAGTTGACCGATTCAATGATGCGTCATGGGACGATCCTATTTATTTGAATGTTCCAAATGCGGTTATCGCGCCACGGTGTCCGGCCGCCGCGATCACGGCCCGCACCTTGCCGTGCAAACCATTCACTGTCTTGATTGCCGCGAATTGTATGATGCGGTCATCAAGTTAAAAGTGCCGGCCAGCCCCGCTTCCAACCTAACGCAATGGAAGCTCAAACCGAGTCCCTTCACCGCGGCGCCGAGTGATGATCCAGCCCCGCCGTTTGCCCAGGCGCTGAACCGGCTCATCCTGGGCAGCGACACACTTTTCCACTGGAAAAAATTCCGACTCAGTTGCCCGGTGGCCAAGCAACATCACATCCGGGTCTGGAAGGCGCCGGGCAAGTGTCCAAAGTGCGGCGCGTTCCTGGATGGCAGTGGTATTCCCGCCAAAATTTGGGATTAAACCCGAAGCCAAGTTCACCGGCTCACTCAACGCTGCCGTCTTTCTCTTGAGCCATTTTGCTGGTGAAATTACGCTGTGTCGCGTGAGTCATCCCACTCACGCACATGATTGAATCCGCCACGGGCATTATTCTGCGAACCCGACCGCTGACCGAGACGAGCCTTATCGTCAATTGGATCACGGCCGAGCATGGGCGCATCAGCACCGTGGCCAAGGGGGCGCGGCGGCCGCGATCACCGTTCGCCGGCAAGCTGGATTTGGGTTACGAAGCCGCTTTCACTTACACGCGCAGCCGCCGTTCCGAGTTGCACACTTTGCGGGAACTCGAGCTGCGCGCAACACACCCCGCGTTGCGCCAGGACCTCGACTGGCTGCAACAGGCGGCGTACGCCATCCGACTGAGCGAGCAGGCCACCGAACGGGAAACACCGCTGCCTGGGGTGTACACCCTGTTGCGCGGTTTGCTGCATCATTTACCCGAACAACCTCCGCAACCCCGCACGGTTTACGCATTTGAATTGAAGCTGCTGGCCGAGCTGGGACTGCAACCGAACCTGGAAGCATCCACCCTGAGCGCGACCACCCAAAAACTGGCCGCCGCGTTGACTGAATCCGACTGGAGTGAACTGCCCGCGCTTCAGGCGACATTGGCGCAAGTGAAGGAACTGCGCCAATTCCTGCACGGCTTTTTGATCTATCACCTGGGACGAATCCCCAAGCACCGCCCCGTTTGAGCCGCGCTCATTCCGCGGATTCCGCGAGCAGTTTTTTGACGACGGCTTCCACGCGATTGGGCTGAAGACCAATGGCGCGCAGGATTCCCTTTCGATCAATGACCGCGTAGGTGGGATAGTAGTTGACCTGCCACAATTTCTCCACGGCCCGGGTGGCATCACGAGCGACGGGATACGCGATCCGATACTCCTTGGCGTTGCTCTCGAAACGGTCCTGGCCGCGGCTCGAAGTACACACTCCAATCACCACCAGGCCGCGTCCCGCGTACTTTTTGCGCAACTCATTATTATGCGGAATGGCCCGCATGCACGGCCCGCACCAGGTCGCGTAAAAATCCACAATCACGACCTTGCCTTTAAGCTCGGACGCCTTGACTTCGCCGTTCAGCCACTGACTCAAACCCTCCAGCGATGGCATCGGCTGCCCCTCGAGAGCGGCGTGTTTCGCGCGTAGTTCCGCCTTGCTGTCCCAGGTCCAACTGTCCGGAAATTCCCCGGCGGCGAGGTTGAACGCGACGAGCCACGTCAGTCCCAGGGCACTCAAGAAAATTTTGGCTGCGATCATAATCAATTGCTTAACATCACTCCAGCCGCCCGGCAACCGAAAAAAGCCTTGGCGACGGGGTCGGCAGATTATCCAAATTTTTTTGAACGATTCTCCGGTAATTTGTCAAATTCGTGTCGTTGGGAATCGTCAGCGCTCCGGTTGCAACTGGAAAAACAGCTTTACCAATGCGGTTTCTCTGATTATTTCCCTCGTTCGCTCGTTTGAGCTTTGCGACGCAAACCATGATCAAAGTAGAGAATTTGGTGAAGGTCTTCGGCACGAAACACGCCGTGGACGGAATTTCTTTTGCGGTGGAACGCGGTGAGGTTTTGGGTTTCCTCGGGCCGAACGGCGCGGGCAAATCCACCACCATGCGGATGATTACCGGTTTCATCGCCCCCACCGAGGGGAAAGTAACCGTGGGCGGCTTTGACGTCGTTGAGCAACCGCTCGCCGCCAAGCGGTTGATGGGGTACCTGCCCGAAAACGCGCCGGCGTACACCGACATGACGGTGCAGGGCTTTCTCGGTTTCGCGGCGGAAATTCGCGGGCTGCACGGGGAAGCCAAGCGGAAGGCGGTCGCCCGCGCGGTGGATTTGTGTTTCCTCGAAAACGTGCGGCATCAAAGTGTCGAAACACTTTCCAAAGGTTATCGCCATCGCACTTGTTTCGCGCAATCCATCATCCACGATCCGGACGTGTTGATCCTGGACGAACCCACCGACGGTTTGGACCCGAATCAAAAGCACGAAATTCGCATGCTCATCCGCAAAATGGGCGAAAAGAAAGCCATCATCTTTTCCACGCACATCCTGGAGGAAGTGGACGCGGTATGTTCGCGCGCGGTCATCATTGATCGCGGGCGGATCGTGGCGAATGGCACGCCGGAACAACTGCGGCAAAAATCCGAGTGGGCCGGCGCGGTCACCTTGCGCGTGGTTGGACAATCCGAAAGCGTGATCAAAGACAAGCTGACGCAATTGCGCGCCACCAAGCGGGTCACCATTCTGGCCAACGGTGCGCACATCAAGGCCACCGCGTTTCCACGCACTGCGGGCGACGGCGATTTCACCCGCGAAGTCATCGAGGCGACGCGCGGCTGGCAGGTCGAGGAACTGCACACCGAGGAAGGTCGCCTGGATGAAGTATTCCGCAGCATCACCATGCCGGACACGAAGGCGTGAATTTTTCAACCATGAATGAATACCACCGTCAGATCGTTAAAGCGTTGCCGGGTGACAACGCCCTGCCGCGAACACACAAGTCGCTCGCGCAACCACCACGTTTTTAACGCTGCAACCATTTAACGATTCATCTGAAATTATGAACAGTTGGGGCAATATCAAAACCATCGCCAAACGCGAACTGGTCGCGTATTTCATGTCGCCGTTGGCGTACGTGTTCATCGTGATCTTTCTGCTGTTGTGCGGCACGTTCACGTTTTTCTTCGGCTACTTCTACGAACGCGGGGTGGCCGAGCTGGGCCAATCCTTCTTCTTCTGGCATCCGTGGTTTTATCTGTTCCTCGTGCCCGCGGTCGGAATGCGGCTCTGGGCGGAAGAACGCCGCGTCGGCACTTTGGAACTGCTGATGACCATGCCCATCACGCCGTGGCAGGCCATTCTCGGAAAATTCCTGGCCTCGTGGCTGTTCCTGGCCATTGCGCTGGCGTTGACGTTCCCGCTGTGGATCACGGTGAACTATCTCGGCAACCCGGACAACGGCGTCATCTTCGCCGCTTACCTCGGCAGTTGGTTGATGGCGGGCGCGTATCTCGCGATCAGTTGCATCACGTCGGCCATGACCCGCGCCCAGGTGGTGAGCTTCATTGTTTCGTTGGTGGTGTGCGCGTTGTTGCTGTTGGTCGGCACGGGCGGCGCGTTGGAGTTTTTCAAAAATCTGTTTGGCGTGAGCATCGCTGAAGCGATCAGCTCCTTCAGCTTTTTAACCCATTTCGTCGGCTTCTCGAAAGGCGTGATTGATTCGCGCGACGTGTTGTTCTTCCTCTCGCTCATCGGCTTCTCGCTCTTTACAACCAGCGTCATCCTGCGCGAGCACCGCCACTAGGCAACCAAGGTATTTCGATGCAAAAAAAATCTCTGCAAACATTTCTGTTCTCGGTCGGCGGTATCATTGCGATGGCGGTGCTGCTCGTCATGGTGAATTTCCTGCTGGCCGGCGCGCGCCAGCGCGTGGACTTGACCCAGGAAAAAGCTTACACGCTATCCGCCGGTACGCGCGCCATTCTCGCCAAACTCGAGACGCCGGTGAAAATCCGGTTTTACTACTCGCAAAGCGCCGCCAGCACGCCGCAGGTGGCCGGCATCAAAACCTACGCCAAGCAGGTTGAAGATTTGCTGACCGAATACCAACAGGCCGCCAAAGGCAAAATCATTCTGGAAAAATACGATCCCAAGCCGGATTCAGACGCGGAAGATTCCGCACGGCTGGACGGCGTGACGGCGGCGCAACTTCCGGGCGGCGATCCGTTCTACCTCGGCATCGCAGTGAGCCAGCTCGACGCCAAGGAGACCATCCCCTTCTGCGCGCCGAACCGCGAGAAGTTGCTCGAATACGATATTTCCCGCGCCATCACCCGCGTCGTGCATCCGGAAAAACCGGTGATCGGAGTGATGAGTTCGCTGCCCGTATTCGGCGGGAGCGCAAATCCGATGATGATGCAGATGGGCCAACGCCCGCAACCGGCTTGGGCGCTCATCGGTGAGTTGCGCAAGGATTTCACGGTCAAGAATGTGGCGCTGACCGCCGACCATATTGACGACGACATCAAGCTGCTCATGGTCATTCATCCCAAGGGGATCACGGACGAAACGCAATTCGCCATTGACCAGTTCGTGCTGCGCGGCGGCAAGCTGATCGCCTTCCTCGACGCCAATTCGCTGGTGGACAGTCGCAATCAACAAAACCCGATGATGGGCCAGATGGGCGGTGGCGGTTCGACGTTGGACAAGCTGCTCAAGGCCTGGGGCATTACGTTTGAAGACAAGAAAGTGGTGGCCGATTTGAACTACAAAATGGTGCTGGGCGATAGCAACGACGCCAATGCGCAACGCCCCACTTGGTTGTCGCTGACGCGCGAAGCGCTGAACGCGGATGACATCATCACCAGCCAGATTGACAACATCTGGTACTTCTCCGGCGGCGCGTTCTCCGGCACTCCCGCCGATGGGCTTCAGGAAACCGTTCTGCTCCAGAGCAGCCCCAATTCCGGACTGGTCGAAGGCTTCCTCGCCAATCTCTCGCCCGAAAGCGCGATGAAAGATTTCAAATCCGGCGGCAAGGATTTAACCCTGGCGCTCAAATTGACGGGCAAATTCAAAACCGCTTTTCCCCATGGCGACCCGAAGGAAAGCGCGGAGGCGCATGACGGCGCCACCAACGCGCCGGCCGCGCCGCTAGCGCCCGCCCTCAAGGAATCCCAGGCGGATACGACGGTTATTCTGATTGGCGATTCGGACCTGGTGAATGACGGCTTCACCATCCAAGACACGCCCACGCCCTTCGGCACGATGCGCCGGTCGCTCAACGCCAATTTGAATTTCACACAAAACGCGGTGGAACAATTAACGGGCGATAACAACCTCATCGGCGTGCGCAGCCGCGCCTCCTTGAACCGGCCGTTCGAGGTCGTGCGCAAAAAGGAAGCGGAGGCGAACCAGAAATTCCAGGGCGTCGTGGACGAACTTCAGAAAAAAGCGGAAGCGGCGCAGCACCGCATCAACGAGTTGCAGGCGCAGAAATCCGATCAAGATCAGCGCTTCATCGTTTCGCCGGAGCAGCAGGCGGAAATCGCCAAACTGCAAAAGGAAAGCGTGGAGACGGACAAAAAATTGCGCGCGGTCAAAAAAGACCTGGCGCGGGAAGTGGATTCGCTCAAGACCCGACTGGCACTCTGGAACATTTTTGCCGTGCCCGCCGGGGTCGTGATCGGCGGCATCTTTTTGGCGGTGTATAAACGGAAATTGACGGGCGCAAAATGAACAAAAAACAGTTTCTCATCCTGTTGGTGGTGGTCGCCGTACTGGCGATCTGGGGCTGGAACCGCTGGAAAAATCAAAACGCCGCCTGGAACGGCGGCGGGCCGGCCGCGGGCCAGAAATTACTGAAAGACTTCGACGTCAATGCGGTCGCCCAACTGGCCTTGCGGCACGGGACCAATGAGGTCCTGCTTGCGCGCCAGGACAAGGTCTGGCGCGTCGCGCAACGTCACGATTATCCCGCCAGTTTCAGCGAGATCAGTTCCCTGCTGATCAAGTTGAAGGATTTGAAAGCCGTGCAGGTGGAGCAAGTGGGCGCGTCGCAATTGTCACGCCTGGAACTTGCGCCAAGCGGAACAAACGAACCGACCGTGGTGGATTTTCGTGATGCCAACGGTAAATCCCTGGAATCGCTCACCTTGGGCAAAACGCTGATGGACCAAAGCAGCGACAACTCGATGATGAACGATTTCGGCGGGGGCGGCTTCCCCAAAGGACGTTACGCGCAGACGGGCGCCGCCAAGGATAGCGTGGCGGTAATTTCCGATCCGCTGTCCGATGTGACCGCCGACGCCGGGCATTGGCTGGACAAAACTTTCTTCCGGGTGGAAAAGCCGAAGCAGATTTCCGTCACCTTTCCGGAAGCGACGAACTCCTGGACGCTGACGCGCGAAAGTGAAACCAGCGAATGGAAACTGGCGGACCTCAAGGAAGGCGAGAAGCTGGATACCAGCAAATCGTCCAGCGTAACTTATCCGTTCTCGTCGCCGTCCTTCACCGACGTCGTCTTGAACCTCACGCCGGAACAATCCGGGTTGGATCAACCCACCGTTATCCGCATCGCTACTTTCGATGGTTTCGACTACACGGTGAACGTCGGCACAAAAACCAATGACCATTTTCTGCTGACCGTGGCCGTCACTGGCGATTTCCCGAAGGAACGCACCGCTGGCGCCGACGAAAAGCCGGAAGACAAGGCAAAGGCCGACAAGGAATTTTCCGAGCAACTGGAAAAGCGCCGCGAAAAACTGACCAAGGAAAAAACTTTCGCGCCCTGGACTTATCAGGTCACCACCTGGACGGTTGAATCTTTGCTGAAAAAGCGGAGTGAGTTGTTGGAACACAAATCGGACGATCACGAAAGCAACGACGTCGCCGCGCCCGGCGCTTAAAGCGCTCCACCGGACGAGCCAAAGTCGCCCGGTCTCCGCACCATCAAAGTTCCAAACCCGACCGGTCCCGAATCGGTTGGGAATTATTTTACGTGCAATCAGTTTGCGGCTTGTCTAGGTTCACGGCCAAAAATTGCATTATCTCGTGAAAAAACTGGCTGTTTCCCGCTGTCTGACCTTGGTTGCGATGTGGCTAAGCTGCGTCGCCCTTTCAACCCTCGCCCAGGAACCCAAATACTCCGGGCTTTCCCCCGAAGAAGCGGTCAAGGCAATGATTCTGCCCCCGGGTTTTCAGGCAACGCTCTTTGCGGGTGAGCCGGACGTGGTGCAACCCATCGCGTTTGCGATTGATGATCGCGGCCGACTTTGGGTCGCGGAAGCGTACACGTATCCCAATCGCGCCCCGGAAGGAAAAGGCCGCGATCGCATCCTGGTATTTGAGGATCAGGACGGCGACGGAAAATTTGATCAACGCATCGTGTTCAAAGAGGGATTGAATCTGGTGAGCGGTTTGGAAGTGGGCTTCGGCGGCGTTTGGGTGGGCGCGGCGCCGTACCTGATGTTCATCCCGGTGAGTGATTGGGATCATCCGCAACCGGCGGGCGAACCCCAAATTTTGCTGGATGGATGGGCGTACCAGGACACGCACGAAACCTTGAACACGTTCGCCTGGGGACCGGACGGTTGGTTGTATGGTTGCCACGGAGTCTTCACCCATTCCAACGTGGGCAAACCCGGCGCGCCCGATAGCGAGCGCACCCGCATCAACGCCGCCATCTGGCGTTATCATCCCACCAAACACGTCTTCGAGATTTTCGGCGAGGGCACGAGCAATCCGTGGGGATTCGATTTCGACGCGAACGGACAGATCATCTCGGAAGCCTGCGTCATTCCCCATCTGTTCCACATCATTCAGGGCGCGCGCTATCAACGACAAGCCGGCACGCATTTCAATCCTTACATCTTCGACGACATCAAAACCATTGCCGACCACCTGCACTACGCCGGCAACCAATGGAATCGGCCGGATATTTCCCGCAGTGCGGAATTGGGCGGCGGTCACGCTCATGCCGGTTTGTTGATCTACAAGGGCGACAACTGGCCCGCCGAGTACCACGGCAAAGCGTACATGAACAATATCCACGGCGCGTGCATCAACACGGACGTACTCGAACGTCAAGGCTCGGGCTTCATCGGTCATCACGCCCCCAACTTGATCAATTTCAATGATGTCTGGTCGCAAATTGTGAATCTGCAGGAGGGCCCGGACGGCGGCGTTTACCTCATTGATTGGTATGACAAAAACCAATGCCACTCCGGCGATGACAATCAGCATGACCGCAGCAACGGACGCATCTTCAAAGTCACCTACGGCAAATTGCAGTCCAAGCCGGTGGACCTGCAAAAACTTGCCAATGCCGAATTGGTGAAGCTCGCCACCACCAAGGATAATTGGTCGGGGCGTCATGCGCGCCGCATTTTACAGGAACGCAGCGCCACCGATTCGACCATCGGACGATTGCTCGATCAGGTCCCGCACGACGGCGGCACCACCGAAGCTTTATATTGGCTCTGGACCAAACATGTCACCGACCATTCCGCGCATCCCACTTACGCGCTGCACCGCGCCAACGAATACATCCGCGCGTGGCAGATTCAATTGCTTTGCGAAGACCACGAGGTTTCGCGCGCCGAACTGAAGGCGTTCGAGCAAATGGCAAAAAATGATCCCTCGCCGGTCGTCCGACTCTACCTCGCTTCTGCGATGCAACGACTGCCGCTGGAAGACCGCTGGGACGTCGTGGCTGCACTCGCGCAACACGCCGAGGACGCGAACGATCACAACCTGCCGCTCATGGTTTGGTACGCCGCCGAGCCGCTGGCCACCGTGGATGCCGGACGCGCGTTGCAGTTGGCGGAGCAAGCCAAATTACCCAATCTGCTCAGCTTCATGATTCGGCGCACCGCCGCCTTGAACACGCCGGAAGCTTTCGCGGCCATCAGCCAAAGCCTGTTACGACTGAAGGATGATTCGCAGCGACTGATAGCCCTGAACGGCCTCAGCACGGCGCTCAAAGGACAGCGGCAGGCCACCATGCCGAGCGGATGGGGCGAGGTCGAAAAAGCTTATGCCGCCAGTGCCAATCTGGAAATCCGCGTCCGCCTGCAATCGCTCTCGCTCACCTTTGGCAATACTCAGGCGCTGCCTTCCTTGCGTCAGACCTTGGCGGATCAAAACGCCGTCGTCGTCGCCCGCAACACGGCGTTCGAGGCGCTGCTGGCGGTCAAAGATTTCGAACTGCCTCCCCTGCTCCAACAACTCCTGAACGATCCTCAATTCCGGGATCCGGCCATCCGCGCTCTGGCCAGTTACGATGATCCGAACACTCCCGCGGCGATTTTATCGCTTTACGCCACGTTGCCCGCAAATGCCAAACGCGACGCGCGCAACACGCTCGCGAGCCGTCCCGCTTATGCCAAGGCTCTGCTCGATGCGGTCGCAGCGCATCAAGTCCCCGCCGCCGATCTGACCGCCGATCTGATTCAACAATTACAGAATCTCAAAAACGCCGAAGTGAACGCGTTGTTGCAGCAGGCTTGGGGAAAAACGCGCGAAAGCAGCGCCGATAAAAAAGCGGAAATCGCGAAGTACCGCGCCATCTTCCACGGTGGCGGCTCCCAGCCGGGCAACGAAATGCGCGGCCACGCGGTCTTCATCAAAGCGTGCAGCCAGTGTCACACCCTCTTCGGCATCGGCGGCAAGGTCGGCCCCGATCTTACTGGATCGAATCGCGGCAACCTGGATTACATTCTCGAAAACATGGTGGACCCCAACGCGGTGATCCCGAACGATTATCTAAGTTGGAACATCGAAACGAAGGACGACCGCTCCATCACCGGCATCGTCAAGGAACAAAACGATCAGGCGGTGACCATTCTCACGGCCAACGACAGCATCACCCTGCCCCGCAACGAAATCGCCTCCATGAAGCAAGGCACGCTGTCCATGATGCCCGAGGGCTTGCTCGAACCGCTGACCGACCAGGAAATTCGTGATCTCATCATCTACCTGCGTCAGCCCGCGCCAGTGCCGCTCATCCCGACCCCGGACATCGCCTCGCTGTTTTTCAACGGCAAAGATTTGAGTTATTGGAGCGGCAACCCGGAAATTTGGCGCGTCGAGAATGGTGAATTGGTTGGCGCCACCACCACGGGTCTGAAAGAAAATGACTTCCTCAAAAGCGACTTCATGCTCGACGACTTCCGGCTGACTTTCCAAGTCAAACTGACGCCGAACACCGCCAACAGCGGCGTGCAGTTCCGGAGCATTCCCTTCGCCGGACATGAAATGAAAGGTCCGCAGGCCGACATCGGCGCCGGGTGGTGGGGCAAGTTGTATGAGGAGAATGGACGCGAGTTGTTGTGGAACAAACCCGGTGATTCATTCGTCAAACCCAACGCTTGGAACACCTACGAAATTCTTGCCGTCGGCGGCAAAATCCGCACCGCCATCAACGGCCATTTGTGCGTGGACCTGGATGATCCTGAAATCGTGCGGCACGGCATCTCGGCGTTGCAGGTTCACTCCGGCGGCCCGACCGAGGTGCGCTTCAAGGATTTTCAACTGGAACTCAATCCGTCGTTCGCGCTGAAAACCGTAAAATCCTCGCCTTGAGCCGGTCCGGGGAACGCGCCCGTTTCGAGCGCAATAATTCCGGCGCGAGCTTGTCATTGGCAACGGCCTCCACTACGTTGCGCGCCTTATGGAACAGGTCATTATCATTGGCTCGGGTTGCGCAGGTTGGACGGCGGCGCTTTACACCGCGCGAGCCAACCTCCAGCCGTTGTTGGTAACGGGGGAACAACCCGGCGGTTTGCTCACCACCACGAGCATTGTGGAAAATTTCCCCGGCTGGCCCGAGGGCATTGACGGTTACGAACTGATGACCAAGATGCAGGCGCAGGCGGAACGCTTCGGCACGCGCGTGCGCATGGCGAGTCTCGTGCAAAAAGTGGATTTCTCCCGACGCCCCTTCACCGTCGTGATTGACGGCGAACCCGTGTCCGCCCGCACCGTCATCATCGCCACCGGAGCGAGTCCGCGCCATCTCGGACTCGAAAGTGAAAAGCTTCTGGATAAAAAGGGCGTGACTTATTGCGCCACTTGCGACGGCGCTCTGCCCATGTTCCGCAACCAACCGCTGGTCGTCGTGGGCGGCGGCGATTCCGCCTGCGAAGAAGCCATGTACCTCACGCGCTTCGCATCCGTCGTGTACCTGATCCATCGCCGCGACACCTTGCGCGCCTCGAAAATCATGGCCGACCGCGTTTTGAGTCATCCAAAAATCAAGCCCGTCTGGGACTCGACACTCACCGAAATCCTCGATGTAAAGCAGGACAAGGTCACGGGCGTCCGCGTGAAGAATCTAAAAACCAATGCTGAAACCGCCCTCGATTGCGCGGGCGTTTTCGTCGCCATCGGCCATGTGCCGAATACGCAAATCTTCAAGCCGTTCATCGAGACGGATGAGAACGGCTACATCCTGCGCACCGGTGCGGCGACCAACGTGCCCGGCGTGTTCGTGGCCGGCGATTGTTCCGACCACGTCTATCGGCAGGCCATCACCGCGGCGGGCATGGGCTGCGCGGCGGCGATTGAAGCCGAGCGTTTCCTCGCGGCGGAACAGGCATGAGCTAAAACCGTTTATTGCCGGATAACCGCAGCGGTGCAAAGAACGCAGGGTTTCGCGGAGATAAATCAGGACCTTTGCGTTTCTATGCACCCTCTGTGTCTCTGCGTTTAGAGCCTTGCTCAAAAAGAAGAGCGGAACCCCTGACGAAAAAGGCGCCCCTCACCCCGGCCCTCTCCCCATCCGATGAGGAGAGGGTGGCCGCCAGGCCGGGTGAGGGGATTCTATTTCCGCCAAACATTTTGAGACCGGTTCTAGTTTTTATCCGGGTTAATCCGTGGTTGAAAAAATTCCCGGCCTTGTCCTGAAAAGTAATTTTCGCTATCGTCACACATGGCCCTTAGCCAGAACAGTCGAATCTACATTGCCGGACATCGCGGGCTGGTCGGCAGCGCCATCTGGCGGGAATTTGCCGCGGCAGGTTACTCAAATTTAATCGGACGCACCCACGCGGAATTGGACCTTCTGGATCAACCGGCTGTCGCCAAGTTCTATCAGGAAACCAAACCGGAAGGCGTCATCATTGCGGCGGCGCGCGTGGGCGGCATCCACGCCAACGATCACTACCCGGCCCAGTTCATCTACGAAAATCTGCAGATTCAAAATCATCTCATCCACGGCGCGCACCTGGCGGACGTCAAAAAGCTGTTGTTCCTCGGCAGCTCGTGCATTTATCCGCGCCTCGCGCCGCAACCGATGAATGAAGACTGCCTGCTCACCGGGCCGCTCGAACCGACGAATCAGTGGTACGCCATCGCCAAAATTGCCGGGGTTAAAATGTGTCAGGCGTACCGGCGCCAATACGGTCGCGATTTCATCGTCGCCATGCCGACGAACATGTACGGCATCAATGACAATTTTGATTTGGAAAACGCGCACGTGTTGCCCGCGCTCATCCGACGCTTCCACGAAGCCAAGGTTGCCAAAGCGCCAACGGTGACCTGTTGGGGCACGGGCAATGTAAAACGGGAATTTTTGTTTTCCGACGACCTCGCCCGCGCCTGTCGGTTTCTGATGGAAACTTACAGCGACGAGCAGATGATCAACATCGGCTACGGCAGCGATGTGACCATTCGCGAACTGGCCGAGACCATCCAGCGCGTGGTGGGCTTTACCGGGGGCATCACCTGGGACGCCGCCAAACCTGACGGCACACCGCGCAAATTGATGGATAGCTCGCGGCTGCTGAAATTAGGTTGGAAACCGCAAGTAAATCTGGAGGAAGGCCTCCGCCGCACGTACGAGTTTTTCCAGAAGCAGGGCGTGAGGCGGTAAAATCAAGCAAGCTTCAGTCTCCCTCAAGCTGCGGACAGCCTCGCGAGAATCAACAGTTAGGCGCTGCAGCGCCTTGGTTAGCCCGCAATCTCGTGAACCTAATCTCCAACATAGTGCTCTGGCCTGATGCCTTCGATACCACGAATGACAAGTGTAGGCGGATTCTCGTTTGTCTGTCCCACCAACTCAAGCTGGTAAAGCCGATACTGACCATCGAACCTTAAGAAGCCGGGATCGTGCTCACCGCGCATCGTCCAAGTGAGATGGTATGTACCGTTCGTGGGGTCGGTGTAGTCGAAGTCAATCCAAGTGTATCGTTGCGCTCCCATCGGTGTGTCCCCCGAATTGGTGAAAGCGATGAAACGAGACTGGCGCTCCACATCACCAAGACGCACCAAGTATAGTCGCCGCAATCGCTCCGTCTTTGGCTGCCATGTGGAATACTCCTGCCAAATCGTCGCTGCTGGTGGCAGAGGCCGCTCCTCGTAACTGAATACGGCCGTCGAACGCCAATCTCCAGTGAAGCCAAACGCTGGCTGTGGTGGATACGGGACACGAAATAGAAAATCAAGCGCAACGAAAAGACCAACCACGACCAAGATACCGCAACCAACAACGCACCCGAGGATGATGGCAACACGCTTCATGCGGGCTAACATGCGGTTGGAACTTGGAGCTTCTACCCCGCCACGCGAATTTCGCCCTTCTGATGGCGGCGTAGCAACTCGATGTCCGCGTCCACCATCAGCTTGGTCAAATCCACGAATTTCGTCTTCGGCTCCCAACCCAGTTTCTGCCGGGCCTTGCCCGGGTCGCCGATCAGCAAATCCACTTCCGCCGGACGATAATAGCGCGGATCAATTTCCACGTACTTTTTCCAGTCCAGTTGGACGTGGTCAAAGGCCACTTCCAGAAATTCCCGGACGGAATGGGTTTCTCCCGTCGCGATGACGTAATCATCCGGCGTCTCCTGTTGCAACATCAGCCACATCGCCTCGACGTATTCCCGGGCGTAACCCCAGTCGCGTTTGGCGTCCAAATTGCCGAGGTATAATTTGTCCTGTAAACCCGCTTTGATATGCGCCACGGCGCGCGTGATTTTGCGGGTGACAAACGTCTCGCCGCGTCGGGGTGATTCGTGGTTGAACAGAATGCCGTTGCTGGCGTGCAGGCCGTAGGATTCACGGTAATTCACCGTGATCCAAAACGCGTACACCTTGGCGCAACCATACGGACTGCGCGGATAAAACGGCGTGGTTTCCTTTTGCGGCACTTCCTGCACACGCCCGTACATTTCTGAAGAAGACGCCTGATAGTAACGGGGTTTCACCCCCGCCTCGCGAATCGCCTCCAACAACCGGATCGCGCCGGTCGCCGTGATGTCAGTGGTGTATTCCGGCGCGTCGAAGCTCACGCGCACATGGCTTTGCGCGGCGAGGTTGTACACTTCATCCGGTTGAACTTTGATCATCAAACGCGACAGCGCACTGGCGTCGGCCAGATCGCCGTAATGCAGGAACAGCCGTTTGCCGCTGGCGTGGGGGTCCTGATAAATGGGTTCGAGCCGGCCGGTGTTGAAAGTACTGGCGCGACGGATAATGCCGTGAACTTCGTAACCTTTGGACAACAACAATTCCGCCAGATAGGAACCGTCCTGTCCGGTGATACCCGTGATAAGTGCGCGTTTCGCCATATTTTAAGGCCAAGAGGGTCAGAAAGTTGCCTGCGCAAAGCAAGCACGGAAGCTACGGAGGGTGTGATTGGAAGTGACGGTCAAAGGCTAATTTTTTGTAAGTGATTTAGCCCTGGCGCCTTGGAACGATTTTGTATATTTGAAGTGGTTCATGAACGATGAACGACCGAAATCCAAAAACGTTTCCCCTTCCCGCCGATCCCTGGAAGAGCGGTTGGCGCATCGGCCCGACGTGCTGGCACGGCTGCACGAACTGGCCGATACGCTCGACCAATCCGTCACCGACGACTGCACCGCCGATGAAGCCGAAGCGCGCGTGAGCGCGCAGGTGCGCCAATTGGCTCAGGAGCTTTTGGGCCAGTGGGCCCGCGAAGCCGAGGCCCACACCCAAGCCCAGGTGCCCCAGCGCCATCCGGATGCCATTCACTACGGTAAAAAAAAAGACTGACGTGGCAGACCACCTTTGGGTGGGTGGAAGTCCAGGAGACGCAATGGCGGCTGGGCCGGCGCGGCCGGTTGTTGCGCCCCTTCTGCCAACGGGCCAGGGTGAATCCGCGCGGCCGTTCGCGGCGGTTGCAACGGGCGCTGGTGGATTTCGGGGCCGAGGAAAGTTTTGCCCGCGCCGCTCAACGCGTGCGGGAACACTACGGGCTGGACGTGACGGCCACAGCGGTGCGCCAGCACACCTTGGCGCACGGGGCGCGGATCAGCGCCTTGGCCGTCACGCCGCCCAAACGCGCGGTCCGCACGCTGGTCACGCAACTGGACGGCAGTCTGATTCCCATCATGGTGCCGCCCACCCACAGCGAAGATCGTCGCTGCGGCAAACAACTCATCTGGCGCGAAGCGCGTTTGTGTCTGGCTCGGCCCAAAGACTCGGCCACGCCCTGCTACGGCGCCACCTTGGGCAGCGTGACGCTGGCTGGCGCGATGTGGCGGGCCACGGCCCAAGCCGCCGGGCTGGGCGCACGCACGCACGTCCATGGGGTGGGCGACGGGGCGGCCTGGATTCTCACCCAGTTCCAGGAACAGTTCGGCGCGCAAGGTGATTACTTGTTGGACTTCTACCACGTGAGCGAATACCTCGCGGCGGCCGCGACGGTGATTCACCCCAAAAATCCCGAACGCTGGCGCCGCCGCCAACAAAGCCGGTTGCTGGAAAACAAGGTGTCGGCCGTGCTGCGGGCGTTGACTGCGCACCTCGAACCCGAAGGCGTGCCGACCGCGCCCGTGCGGGCGGCGTACCGCTACTTGAGCGAACGGCGGGCGCATCTGGACTATGCGGGCGCACGGACGGCGGGACTGGAGATCGGCTCCGGCGAGATTGAAAGCGGCCATCGGCATGTGATTCAACAACGGCTCAAACTGGCGGGCAGTTGGTGGAAGGAAACCAACGCCGAAGCCATGCTAGGCCTACGCGTGGCCCGCGCCAACCAACTCTGGTCGCGCTACTGGTCCACGCCAAAACTCGGCCTCAATTGACCGTCACTTCCAATCACACCCAGCTACGGATACAAGCGGAAATTGAAGGCGCATCCGCGGCAAATGAAATCCCCATGGAGCGTCGAACGCGGTCTTGCGGGTGGCTCATTCAACGCTCAAAACATGCGCGAGGCAGCAGCGGATCGTCAACGCCAGCAGGTCGTTGATGGCGTCCAGAACGACGAATTTTCGCGCGTGGCTCCAGATTTCCGTTTCCACCGCCGTGCTCATGTGGAGCAACAGCGAGTCGAGCATTTCCCGCGTATCGTCGCGAGCCAGCAAACGCTCAAAACCACGGCGGATGGCCGGGTGCGCCACTTGCACCACGTTGCTGTGAGTCAGAGTGCCCTCCAACGTCAGCCGCAGGAGCAACCGAAGCTCGGCAGCGGTCAGAGTCGCCGGGGTCCCGGTTGCGTCGAGCGCCGCGCGCTCCGAAAGCAACTGTCGCAACGCGCTGAAGCGTACTTTCGGAGTGGACGCCGGTAACCAAACATCCGGATTCAACCGGCGCAAAACCGGTTGAATGGGATCCGCGCGATCTTGAACGCGCGCATGGAGCGGCGTGCCGATAATCCGCTCGTCGTCCCACCAGCCTGGAACTTCCTCCAGCTTGCGATGGGTTTCATGAGCCAGGCGCAGATCGAAGTCGCGCACCAGCCGGACTTCGGGGTGAAGATAACCGTAGCGCAACGGCGTGAGGACAGCCTGGCGCAAACGCAGCGGCAACGGCGCCAAATCGGGCAATACCAACCGCACTTCCAATTGTCCGCCGTGGCGTTCCAGCGCGGTGCGCAAACAAAGTTCCCAGCAATTTTCAATCTGCGGCAAATCCCGGTGCAGGTTCATCCCGGCCAACAGCGAGATCATGGCCGTGTGCGTGATTTCCCGGTTGAGCAAGGGAGTCAATCCGTGGCGGCTGGCCAGACCGTACAGGAAATCATAAGCGCGTTCGCCGGCGGCGTGGCGTTGCGCCGACCACGGAAAAAATTGCGCGAGCGCGCAACGCCAGGAAACCTGGTTTCCCGATCCGACAATTTCCCCCAAGCCCTGCTCGTAAAGCGCAAAAGCGTAGGCGCTGCGGAGCAACGCGCGACCGCGGGCGCCCTTCCACTTGCCACATTCCTGCTCCAATTCCCAGGGTTTTAACTGACCAACATTCCAGCCGAAATACAGCGGCGCCACGCGATGCAACGCGGTGAACGCGGAAACGCCAAATCGCCGCAACATTTGTGGCGCCACCTCCTCGAACAAGCGCGCCCACTGACGAAACGTCCGCGCCACGGGATGATTCAAAGTGTCGTCTGAATTAAAAAGTCGGGGCGCTTCCCGGCGGGCCCGATCCAGCACCGCGTGCGCGGCCCGATCCACCAGACTCCAAATCGCTTGTTCGTCGTCGTGACGCACGCGTTGGGGCGTGGCGGTGGTTTTGCCCAGAACGCTTTCAGGCAGATTGCCGATGCCGATTTGCTCAAGAGCGCAACGCAGCACCGCCCGCCAATCCAACAATCCGCTCTCGCGGGTAAAACGCGGAGGGATTCTCACCCCCAACGAAAGAATGGCATCTTCCCAATCCGTGCGTTCAAATGCCCCGATGTTCCAGTGCGGCGCGCCCTCCGAAATCGTGACCAAACGCAGCCCATATTGAATCTGCCAGCATACCGCTTGCATCAGCAAATCCGCCGCCTGATCGTCCGTCAACTCCTGCCGCAAAGTCAGCTTCCAAGGTCGAATGGGAGGGTCTTCGCCGCGAGTGCTGGCGGCATAGACGAATTCGGCCACCGCGCTGGCTCGCACTAATCGAAATCCCGCGCGACGCAGCAACTGGCGCAAGTCGGCATTCTCCAAGTCGGCGCAGGTGCGGAGTCCGAATTTCTGCCCAATTAGATAACGAAGATAAATCGGTGCGCGACGCGCGAAGGTGGCTTGTTGGGTCGGAGACAATTCAGCCAAAGCACTCGGCGGCGCGGCGTGCGATAACGGACACAACAGCGCCTTGGGATAGGAACTCAAAAAGCCGGCTTGCTCCGGGCGGACGCAGAACCAGGCGCTCAAAATCAGCAGCTCATCGTAGTCACGCTGTGTGGTCGCCGGCTCATGGCCGATCTGCTTCGCCGCCAGCCGAAACACCCGCTCGAAATGTGGCAATTCAGAATTCGCCGTGGTGGCAGGTTTGGTTCGCCAACCGCGCAGCTCGGCCTCGGCGCTGGGAAATTGCTCCGAAATCTGACGGGCACGCGCCAAAATTTCCGCATCGAATTCGGGCAACTGAATGCAGGTGCGAGCTTGGTCCGGTTGGGGCAAAATCGTGGCCGGCACCGGCCAGCCATGCCGCCATTCCGGTTCGGCAGACGGCGGCTCGATCGGTTCGGAGCGCTCGGGCAAGACCAAAGGAGCAAACTCCGGGTGAGCCATCGGCGCGGGCAGACCCGACAGATTCTCGGGAGCGCGCGCCGGCAGTGGCGGCGTCACCCGAATCATCTGTGTCTGAGCCAATGTGCTCCTCATGGTTGCTTCAACTTACTACCATTCCCCCCTCCTCATTGCCAACATTTTTGGAGTGCAAAATTTTCAGATCCGGGCGCATCGCAACGCACGCAATGAACGTGCAAATGCCCCATCCGGCTTCTTCAGGAAAAATAAATCACCCGGACGTTTCGGGGTTATTTCCCGCCATTTTTGGAAAGTGAACGAAAATTTTTTATACAAAAAACCCCGATACGGTGTCTATGGGATGAGTGAATGAAGGGAAAACCGCCGCTTGGGCTGAAAGATTGTATCATGCCAAAGCCGCCAAACTGATTCTCTATGGCCGCGCGTTGGGATTGTCGCACGCGGAAGCCGAGGATGTACTCCAGGAGACCTTTCTGGCCCTGTTACAACTGAGCGCGCCACCGGAAAACCCGGCGCATTATTGCCTGCGCAGCTTTCGCAACCAGGCGGCGAACCGCCGGCGCTCGCTCTGGCGGCGACTGACCCGCGAACTGGAAGCGCAACGCTGGTTCGAGCGTGGCGCGGATGAATCGCCCGCCGAACGCGCGGCCATGCGCTGTCTCATGCGTCTGCCCGCGACGCAACGCGAAGTCATCGTGCTAAAACTCTGGCACGACCACACTTTTGAGATGATCGGTGAGCTGTTGGACATTTCGCCGCACACCGCCGCCGGGCGCTACCGTTATGGTTTGGAAAAAATCCGGGGGCAAATGAGAGGAGAACTGAATGAAGCCAATGAATCCTTGGGAAACGTCATTACGCTGCTGGACGCCGCGCGGGCCGGGTCGGAGAGTTGAGCGGCGCTTGTTCGGTCGCCGCCAACCTTCCGCGTTGCCGCGACTGGCCACCGCACTGATCCCCGCCATCGGCTGCCTGCTGCTGACGCTGGCGGGGCTGCCGCAGTTGGATTCAGCTCCGCTCGGTAGCAAGCACCGGCAGGCCGCGTTGATCGCCACCTGTTTGAGCAATCAAAGTTTTGCGCCGTACCTGGCGGGAAATCCGCAATCCGCCGCCAACCGTTGGGATAGTTTTGAATGGACAAACCGGGGGGATTCCCGGTCTAGTATGCTCCGCTTCACCCCCGTGAAGCCATTCGACTTACAATGAGCATGGACAAACGAAGCAAGCGGATCCCGGCGAAGCCCAATCCACCCAATCCTGACGCAACCGCGCCGCTGGCCGCCCCCGCCGCCGAAACTCTGACGAGCAAAATCCCGCCGCTCTTCCGGCGCATTGACTGGCTGACCTTTCTGGTCACGACCTTGTGTGTCTGGCTGGGTTATTTTTACACGCTGGCGCCGGATTTAACCCTCGAGGATTCCGGCGAACTGGCGGTCGCTTCCTTCTACGCGGGCATCCCGCACCCGCCCGGTTATCCGGTCTGGACGTTATACACGTACCTTTGGGCCAACCTGCTGCCAATTGGCAACATTGCGTGGCGCGTGGCGCTGGGCGAAGCCACCGCAGGCGCGCTGGCCTGCGGCTTACTCGGTTTATTGATCTCTCGCGGCAGCAGCATGTTGATGGAGGGCATCGGCCAGCTCAAAGCAATGACCGGCAAATGGGAAAACGCGATTTGCATCGTGTCGGGTTTTGTCGGCGGACTGCTCCTCGGCTTCAACGGTTACATGTGGAGCCAATCCGTAATCGTGGAAGTGTACTCGTTCAGCGTGCTGTCGTTGGTCGCGGTGCTGTTATTCCTGTTGCGCTGGGTTTATGCGCCGCACCAGAACCGGTATCTGTTGCTGGCGTTTTTCATGTACGGCATTTGCGTGAACAACCACCAATCGCTGCTGCCGATTGCCATGGGTTTGGAAACGCTGATCATCGCCGTCCGCCCGAAATTGGGCCGGGAATTTCTGTTTTGGAACGTGTGCGTTTACCTGGTGCTGCTCTGGATGGGTCCCACGCTGCTCGCGGGCAACAAGATGGTCTATCTGTTCTTCAACATCGTCGGGCTTTCTTCGATTGCGGGCTGGATCTGGATCTCCATTCGTGAGAAGCAGGAAACCAGCGGCTGGATCGGCGGGGGCATGGTGGCGGTGACCGCGCTCTTGTTCCTCCTGATGAAGCTCGGCATCAAGGAACCCACCAACGATTACGAAGTCGCGCTGGCGGCGCGCAAACTCGAGAGCATCGTCTGGCTGCCGTTGCTGGGGCTGGCGGGAATTGTGGTGTGCCGATTATACGCGGCCTACGACGCGGTCTTCATGAACAAATTGCGGCGTTCCCGTGACTGGCTGGTCACGCTTGGGGCCGGCGGCACGTTCACGTTGGGCATGGCCTTTTACCTCTACATGCCCCTGGCCGGCGCCACCAATCCGCCCATGCAATGGGGTTATCCGCGCACCCTCGAAGGTTTCATCCATGCGTTCACGCGCGGCCAGTACGAAAAAATCCGGCCCACGGACGGCGTGGGCGAAGGTTTGGATTGGTTCTTCAGTTTTGTATTCACCTACGCCAAGCAATTGCTGATGTATTTTGACGGGCTGGACAACGAATTCAATCTGGTCTGCGTCCTCATTGCCATCAGCGTCTTCCTGTTCTACCGGTTGATGCAAAAGCGCGAACGCAGTTGGCTGATCGGTTTGACGGGCATCTTCATCTGTCTGGGGCCGTTGCTGGTTTTTCTCATGGCGCCGCCTCCGGATCGGGCCGCCCGGGAATTGGTGCGCGTCTTCTTTACCGCCTCGCACGTGCTGGTTTCAATGGGCGTGGGCTTTGGCATCGCGTTGCTGGCGGCAGCGCTGGCTACGCATTATCAGAATTTTCGGCGGATTGGCCTCGGCATCGGCATCGTGGCGGTGGACCTGGCGTTGTATTCGCTCGCGGTGGAAACCTACTCGCTCTTTACCGATCCGGAAATCGCGGGCGCCAACCAGTTCATGAACGCGCTGGTGAAAATCACGTTCCTGCTGCTGACGGGCACCTGCCTCGGCGTGGCCATCCTGCAATTGATGCGCACCTCGGAATCACCCGAGGCGAGCCGCAAACCCATCGTCGCGCTCGCCGGACTGGGATTCATCTGCATGATGATCTGCTTTGTGTTGTTCCGCGGCTCGCTGCCGCCGAGCGCTTCGCCCGAAGCCAAACTGGGCGGGCTGGCCGCATTCGGATTCTTGCTCAAGAACAATGCGGATATTGGCACGGACGCGCCAACCCTGCTGGCCATCGCGAAGTTGATCGCGGTGCTGTTCACCGCCGTTGCCCTGTTTATTGCCCAACAAAGCAAACAACCCTCGGATCGCTCCACTTACCGCTTTCTCGGTTGGGGTATCATGGGGTTCTCGTTGGTGCTCACCCTGGTCATTCTGATGGGAGAACAAATTTCACCCGCCGGCATCGGGGTTTTCTTCAGCACGCTGTTCAAAATTTTCGATCCGGGACAATTCTCCATGCCGGTGCTGGCCAGTCTGCTGATGTTCGGTCTGGCGGTGGCGTTTTTGCTGGGACTGATTTTCTGGAAACAACGCGCACCGCTGGCGCTGACGCTGGGGCTTTTCACCGTCCTTCCCCTGCAATCCTTCATGGGTCATTGGGCCGATAACGAGCAACGCGGCCACCTCTTCGGTTACTGGTTCGGCCACGACATGTTCACGCCGCCGTTCAAGGACCAGGCCGGACAACCGCTGTATCCGGAGATGACGCGGAACGCCATTTTGTACGGCGGAACGGACCCCGGCCGGTTCTGTCCGACCTACACCATCTTCTGCGAAAGTTTCATTCCGCCGGAATGTAAACCACGCGATCCGGAGTACGATCGGCGCGACGTTTACATCATCACGCAGAACGCGCTGGCCGACGGCACCTACTTGAATTACATCCGCGCCCATTACAACCGCAGCGCCCAAAAAATCCGCGGCCTCGACACGCCGTTTTTCCAGGAGGTCTTCCGTTCGGAAAAAGAACGGCGGGAAAACATCACCACCAATGCGGTGGCCCGGCTGGCGCGCTCGCTGGATGTCCTGGTCAATTCCATCGGGGAATCCATTGAAAAGGACCGGCGCGCCGGCTCCTCGTTCTTCAAAGATTCGGACTTTCTAAACCTGGACCACTTCGCCGCCACGTTACGCACGCCGCCCAACGACTTCACGAAACGACTGGCCGACCGGCTTCGCCCGGAAACCAAAGCGTTGCTGGGCAGCGACAAATCCAGCGCGCTCAAAGCCGCCTTGATCAAGGACCTGAACCAGGTGTTGGAGCAGGGACTTTACGACGATTCCGCGCTGGCTACGAACGTCCTGAAGGACTGGCAGGCGCAATTTGAATATGAAGACATTCACGGCCGGGAACAATCACCCGAGGCCCGCGCCAATCCCGCGGTAATGCAAAGAATCCTCAGCGTCAAAGCCGCCAGCGTGCAGAAACTCACGGCGCTCAAGGCCGAACGCAAACAACTGGCTGAACAAGTGGAACGCCAATTGACTGCAGAAGGCGTGCCTTTGACGCCGCGCCTGAAGTCCTTTATCTACGAAGCGCCGCAAAGTTTCACGCGCATCCGTTTGCAGCGCCAGCTCATCGAGGCGGCTTTCCCGCAGGACATTGCCGTCAGCCCCGGCGGCGTTTACCCGGATCAGGAAATGTATATCGCTTCGCCGGTGGATTCGCAGGATTGCTTCAATGAATATCTCACCGACGCCCAAAAGCGCCTGCAGGCCGGTCAACTCAAGCCGGGCGAAGACGTCCGCATCATCGGCGGCAAGGTGCAGGTCTCCGGCCAGGTGGCGGTCATGGCCATCAACGGTCTGCTGACCAAGGTGATGTTCGATGAAAATCCGGATAACGAATTTTTCGTCGAAGAAAGTTTCCCGTTGGATTGGATGTATCCGCACCTGACGCCCTTCGGCGTCATCATGAAAATCAACCGCCAACCGCTGCTGGCATTGTCCGAGGACGTGCTGGCGCGCGACCACGAATTTTGGTCGCAGTATTCCGAACGGCTCATCGGCAACTGGATCACGTCCGACACGCCCATCAGCGACATTGTGAAATTCGTGGAGAAAGTTTATCTCCGGCACAACTGGGGTGACTTGAACAACGAGCAGAGAAAGTTTGCGCGCGACGACAACGGCCAGAAAGCCTTTTCCAAGCTGCGCAGCTCCATCGGCGGCATCTACGCCTGGCGGCTCGGCTATTCCTGCCCGCCCGAATACCGTCCAAAAACCGAGGCGGAAATCCGCCGGCTGTACCAGGAAGCGGACTTCACGTTCAAACAAGCCTTTGCCTTCTGCCCCTACAGTCCCGAAGCGCTGTTCCGCTACGTGCAACTCTTGGTCAACCCGCCCGCTCCGCTGCAACCGCGAATTGATGATGCCCTGGCGCTGGCCCGGACCGCGCTGAAGCTTGATCCCTACAACGGTTCAATCTCCGGTTTGATCAATAACTTGGAAGACGCCAGACACCGCGTAGTAGATACGGCGACGCTGCAAAAATTGGAGGCGGAAGTAAAAGCCAATCCCAGCAACTTCACCGCGATGCTCAATCTGGCCTTTAATTATCTCCAAACCCAACAGTACGACCGCGGCTACGCGCTGCTGGACGCCATCATTGCCAGCCCTCAAGCCACGCTCGCCAATTTGGCCCCGGTGATCGAAGCCTACAAACAACTCCAAAACCTGCCGAAGGTGGAACAGGCGTTGACGCGTTTGACTCAGATTGAGCCGTCCAACCCGGAAGCCTGGTACGATCTGGGCGCGGTTCGAATTCGCTTACAGAAAAGCGCCGAAGCGTTCCACGCCATCTCCAACGCCCTGACCCTGAGCCGGAATCGCCGCGCGAAAGACCCGCAAGCCGCCGACCTGATCGCCATCGCGCGCGCCGACCAGCAACTGGCCGCTTTGCGCGCCAATCCGGAATTTGAAAAGCTCCTCGCGCCGTAGCCCGGCGGCACGGTTGATTTTTCCTGACAGCGACTAGCGAATCTGCCTAAGCTGACGGCAATGGGCCAGCGCCCTTTGATCCTAATTTCTCCGAGCGTCAACGCCAAAGGCGACGACGGCCCGGAACTGAACCTGTCTTCGCGTTACGAACGCTCCCTGCTCAATGCCGGAGCCTGGCCGTGGCCGGTCATGTCTCTGACCTCGCGAAGTGAAATCGCCGCCTGCGTCAAACGCGCGGACGGGATTTTGCTGACCGGTGGCGACGACGTGCACCCAGTGCTCTACGACCAGAAGATGCCGCAACGGTTGCGCAAAAAATGTGCGGTCACGCCCGATGGCGGCGCGCGCGATCTGCGAGAACTGATGCTTGTGGACGAGGTGTTCCGCCAGCGCAAACCGCTGCTGGCCATTTGTCGCGGCCAGCAAATCCTCAACGTCGCGCTCGGCGGCACGTTGTACGCGGATTTGCCCTCGCAAGTGCCATCGGCCTTCGAGCATTATCGAAAGGACCGCCGCTGCGAGAAGGTCCATGATGTTCATTTGACAGAAGGCGGCCTGCTCGCCAAGATAACGCGCAGGCGAATCATGGGGGTGAACAGCACCCACCATCAGGCGGTGCTTCAGCCGGCCGATCTGTTGGTCGTGGCGGGACGCAGCCCCGATGGGATTATTGAAAGCATGCAATTGCATCCGACGGCCCGGTTGCTACCATTCCTGTTAAGCGTGCAGTTTCATCCGGAGCGTCTGGCGGATCGTTATCCGGAACACCACGCGATTTTTGCGGCGTTCGCCAAAGCCTGTATTGCCAAACGATAATTTAAGCTATGAAGGGTAAAGTTCTGTTGGTTGATGATGAACCGGAGGTGCGCGATCTCATCGCGAACGTGCTCCAGCGCGATTACAATGTGTTCGAAGCCGAAAGCGGCGCCGCGTTGCAAAAAGCGTTCACCGATATGCCCCAACCCGACGTCGTCGTGTTGGATGTCAAGCTGCGCGACGCCAGTGGTCTGGATCTGTTGCCCCTGATCAAAAAGCGCTGGCCGGACACGGAAGTCATCATGTTGACCGGCATGGCCACCATGGAAATGGCCGTCGAGGCGGGGCGACTGGGCGCGTTCACCTTTTTATCCAAACCGTTTGAAACGGAGAAACTGCTGGCCGACGTGCGGAACGCTTACGAAAGCAAACAGAAAATTCAGGAGAACGTCGCCCTCCGCAGCGCGCTGGAAATCATGAGCGGCAACTCCTCCCCGGTGTTTAATAGCAGCGCCATGAAAGACGTGGTGCGGACCGTGGAACGCATTGCGCCCAGCGACGTCACAGTACTCATCTGCGGCGAAAGCGGCACGGGTAAGGAGGTCATTGCGGATTTGACGCACAACATGAGTTCGCGCAGCAAGGGGCGCATGATCAAAATCAACTGTGCCGCCCTGCCCCGCGAGCTGATCGAGAGCGAACTCTTCGGCTCCGTCAAGGGCGCCTACACCGGCGCGCATAGCGATCGCGAAGGGCTGTTCCGCCAGGCGGAAGGCGGCACGCTGTTCCTGGATGAAATATCCGAGATGCCCATTGATACGCAGAGCAAGCTGCTCCGCGTGTTGCAGGATCAAAAGGTTCGCCCGGTCGGCGGCAAAACCGATTATCAAACCAACTGCCGCCTCATCGCCGCAACGAATCGCGAGCCGGAGCAAGCCATCAAGGATGGTAAATTACGCGAAGACTTGTATTACCGCATCAGCGCCATTTCGGTGTATCTCCCGGCGCTGCGCGAACGGCGTGACGACATCATGCCGCTGGCCAATGCGTTCCTGCGCCGCTTTGCCGGCCAGGCGAACCGTTTGCTTAAGGGCTTTACGCAATCCGCGGTGGACCGGCTGACCAACTTCGATTGGCCGGGCAACGTGCGGCAGTTGCAGAACGAAATCCAGCGCGCCGTGCTGCTGTGCGAGGGCGAAGTCGTGGACGGCGCGGACCTGTCCATTACCCGGGCCAAGCCGGATAACGCCGAAGCGCAAGACACCAACTTCACTTTGCTGGAAGGCGTGGAACGCAATGCCATCATCCAAATGTTGAAGGAGACCAACGGCAACAAACTCGAGGCCGCGAAGCGCCTCGGGATTGGACGGCAAACGCTCTACAACAAGATCAAAGCTTACGGCATCGAAACCTGACCCTCTGGTTGGGCGCAACTCACAAGACAGAACGAACCCTTCAATGCTCAGTCGCGACCTCGTGGTTGCGTTTCCTCGGCGGAGTTTCCGTAACGCTACAACGTCGTAATCTTCCCCGCCTTGACCTGCCAGCGTTGCAAGCTGCGCCCCAGTTCACGCGGCCAGTTCTCCTCGGTGCAGGTCATAAACACCTGACCCCGACGGTCGCACGTTGCTTCCAGCAACGGCAGCAATCCACTGCGACGCTTGAGGTCCAGTTCCCCCATGACGTCGTCAATGAGCAGCACCGGTGCGGTCCCGTGGCTGACCGTAAGGAAATCCGCCTGCGCCATTTTCAGCGCGATCGCAATGCTCCGCTTTTGCCCTTCACTGGCAAATTGCGCGGCGGACCGATCATCCAACAACAGTTGTAAATCGTCCCGATGCGGCCCCAACAACGTCATGCGAAAACGCCGCTCCCGCTCGCGCATCCGGGCTGATTCCATGGCGAAATCGGCTTTCACACTCGGCTCATAGACGATGCGTAACACTTCGGCGGCATTCGCAATCCGGCGGTAAGCCTGTTGCGCCAGCGGCAATAACCGGGGAATCAACTCCTGGCGTTGGCGGGTGATTTCACCACCGTATTTGATGAGCTGCTCGGTGTAGCTCTCCAGCAAAACGGGATCGGGCGGAAACTGTTTCAGCACCGCGTTGCGCGAACGCACGACGTGCGCGTAGCGTTGCAACAGCGGCAGATAGCTGGCACAGGTCTGCGATAGCAACAAGTCCATGAAGCGCCGCCGCGAACGCCCCGTGCCCTTGACGAGATGCAAATCTTCGGCGCAAAACACCACGGTGCGAAGCGTCCCGAGATAATCGGTCAACTTCTTCACCGGTTGTCCGTCCAGACTTAATTTTCGCTCCCGGCGCGACCAGTACATCTTGATTTCGCGCTCGCCCTGCCCCACCACCCGACCAGCGATGAAATAGCCGCTTTGACCGTGTCGGATCATTTGGGCGCCGCCCACGCCACGAAACGAGCGCAGCGTGGCCATCAAATAAATCGCTTCGAGAATGTTGGTTTTCCCCTGCGCGTTATCGCCCAACAACACGTGCAGCCCCGGAGAAAAGACCACGTCCGTCCGCGCGTAATTGCGGAAGTCCCGGAGCCTCAGATGCGCCAAATGCATGCCGCAAGCATGAAAGGCGCAACGCCGGGCGGCGAGGATAATTCTGCGGCTGGACATTCCCGCGAATTTTACTAACTTTACCGCGTCGCTATGCGCCAGGTAAACGGCGCGGGTGACCGGTTGATATCACCAATATGAAAACACTCAAATTACTTGTTCTTTGTGCCGCGCTGGCCGGCGTAACCACCCTCTTCACCGGCTGCGCTTCGAGCCGAAGCTGTTGCGCTGACAAAGCGGCGGCCTCCTGTCACATGAAATGCTGCGTGGACGCAAATACCGACTGCGCGCATTGTCCATCGTGCAGCGCCAAAAAGTGACGGATTCAATTACTACGCAGGCCAAGGGATTTCCCCTTGGCCTTTTTTTTCAGCCACAACCATGAAGAAATGGGATTGCCCCAGCCATATCGGTGAAATAGCCTTGGCGCCGTCGTCCGTTCTCTCTTGGAATGAACACCTGCTCATATTGTGGAAAAGAGAATTCCGACACCGCAGTCAGGTGCTGGGAGTGCGGAACTGAATTATCCCCACCGCAGGAAAGCCCGCCGCTCACGGAATCCTCACCGGAGCCGCCCGAACTTCCCCAGCCCGAATTGATCAATCCGGAAGCTTTGGAACCGTGCTTTCACTTTGAAGCCGGATTCCATCGCGCTGACTGGCCAGCGATTAACCGTTGGCTTGATGCAAATGTCAGCCCCGTGGATCTCGATGCGGCCTACAACGAGGCCGCCTTGCTCTGGGTGAAAAAACTCCGCGCCGATCTTGGCGGCGATTATTTCGTGCTCCAATCCAATCAAACCATTTTGCTCTGCGACCGACCGGTTACTCAGGCGCGTTGGTTGCTAAATTACTCCGGACAGGTTGCCGCCACGATCAAACATCTCCTGGGGCCTGTCGCTTGGGCTGGAGCTTTGGGATGCGATATTCTTCTCTTGTTTTCGGACGAAGACGATTATTACCAGTATCTCTCGCATCATTCGCCCGATGGCGAACAGGCGGGCAGCGGCGGCGTCTGCATCCACTCCGGCTATACGCACATCGCCATGCCGTGGCGGGGTGACTTGGACGGAGCCGCTAATACCGTCGTACATGAGTTGGCCCATGATTGTCTGGCGCACCTGCCTCTCCCGCTTTGGCTAAACGAAGGAGTCGCCGTTACCGTGCAAAAAACGATCGCGCCACCGGAATTCGAGATGGCTCAAAGCGACTACAGCCGACTAACCACTTCAATGATGAATTATCGCCCCCCACTCATGTGGGATGAATTGGCCGAACGGCACTTTACCTTCTGGACGGAGGAAAACATCCAAACCTTTTGGGCAGGCACATCATTTTTCATCCCGGGTGAATCCAACGAACTCAGCTACAGCTTGGCCGAAGTCTTGGTAAAATTATTGTCTGAACGCAGCACAGCGGCAGACTTCTATGCGCTGCTGCTCGCCGCTCATCAAGACGATGCCGGCCAGACTGCCATGCTGGACATCCTCAACACCGATCTTGGCGATATTGCAGGCACCTTCCTTGGTGCAGGCAACTGGCGTCCAGTGCGAAAAGCCATAGTGCAATGCTGGGAGACGGCCGGTTGGAACAGCAATAAAAGCAGTTCGACAGATCAATGATTGTTCATAGCAGCCGACGTAAGGAGGCTCATTCGGAAGGCCGAAATCCAAATGAATCAGAACATCATGACAGCAGCTACCGCAAGGTTCAAAGCGCCAACAACAGTTTTTTCAGTTCCTTCACCCGACCTTTCGCGTCGGGCTTGGTGAGACGTGGAAACTTGCCGCCCAACATTATGAAGTCGCCCTGACGTGTGATCATCACCTTGCTTTCCTTCACCTCCAAAACCGTGATGTTTCGCGCGTTCGCCAGGAGTTTCAGCTCGGTCACGGCAAGCAATAACTCGACCGGCGGCGGTAACGGACCGAAGCGATCCCGCAGTTCCGTCCGCAAGGCATCCAACGCGGTCGCATCCGCTGCCTGAGCCAGTTTGCGATAAATTTCAATGCGATGCTGCGATTCCGGAACGTAGTCTTCCGGCAAACGCGCCGACTCCAACAGAAAATCCAGAGTCACCCGCGTTTCGACCCGTGCCTTCACCTTCTCGCCCTTCAGTGCGCCAATGCTCTGTTTCAATAATTGGCAATAAAGCTCGAAACCGACCGCCGTAATGTGTCCGCTCTGTTCCGCGCCGAGCAGGTTGCCCGCACCCCGAATTTCCAGGTCGCGCATGGCGATTTTGAAACCGCTGCCCAACGTGGCGTATTGCTTCATGGCGTTGATGCGTTTGCGCACGTCGGTCAGCAAGCGCGCGTGACGCGGCAGCAGCAGGTACGCATACGCCTGGTGCTTGTAGCGCCCCACCCGGCCGCGCAATTGGTAAAGTTCACTCAAACCAAACCGGTCCGCGCGCTCAATGATGATCGTATTGGCGTTTGGAATATCGAGTCCGCTTTCAATGATGGTCGTGGACAACAACACATCCGCTTCGCCATTCACAAACCGCGTCATGACCTCTTCCAACTCGTCGGCGCGCATCTGACCGTGGCCGACCACAATCCGCGCGTGCGGCAACAGGCTTTGCAACTTTTGTCGCACGGTCAGAATGGTGCTGACCCGGTTGTGGAGGAAAAACACCTGCCCGCCCCGCTGCAACTCCCGCTGGATCACCTCGCGAATCAACCGTTCATCATATTGCGTGGCGATGGTTTCCACCGGCAGACGATCGTGTGGCGGCGTTTGGATGGTGCTCAGATCGCGCGCGCCGGTCAGCGCCAGATACAACGTGCGCGGAATCGGTGTGGCGCTCAGCGTCAACACATCCACCAGGGTGCGCAGCCGTTTGAACTTCTCCTTGTGCAACACGCCAAAGCGCTGCTCCTCGTCAATCACCACCAAACCCAGATCTTTGAAAGCGATGTCACTTTGCACCAGGCGGTGCGTGCCCACCACAATGTCCACCACGCCCGCCGCCAGGTCCTTGACCACCCGCGCCTGAGCGCGACGCGAACGAAAACGCGAAAGCAATTCGATCCGCACCGGATAATCCGCCATGCGCTCGCGGAAATGGTTGAAGTGTTGTTGCGCGAGCACGGTGGTGGGCACGAGCACCGCGACCTGTTTGCCGCCCATTACCGCTTTGAATGCCGCGCGGATGGCCACCTCGGTTTTGCCAAAGCCCACGTCGCCGCAGATCAAACGATCCATGGGTTTGGCGCGTTCCATGTCGGCTTTCGTCTCCCCAATCGCCCGGACCTGATCCGGCGTCGCCTCGTAAATGAAGGCGCCTTCAAATTCCCGTTGCCACGCGGTGTCCACGGCAAACGCAAAACCGGGTTGAGATTCGCGCGCGGCTTGAATCCGCAGGAATTCCGCAGCCAGGTCCCGCACCGCCTGCGCGGCTTGCGCTTTGGCTTTCAACCAACGCGTCCCGCTCAATTGGTTCAACGGCGGATGCGCCTTGCCCGCCCCCACATACTTGCTGACCAAATGCGCTTCGGTGATGGGCACGTAAAGTCTGGGCGGCTCCACCCCATCCCCAGACGGCGCAAATTCGATGACCAAGCACTCGGTCGGATCATCCGAATCCGGCGGATGATCTTTCCCAAGTCGTTTGCCGCCACCGGTGGGCAGCCGTTCCAGCCCGCGAAACCGCCCGATCCCGTGTTCGAGATGCACCACCAGATCCCCGGCTTCCAAATCGGCAAAATCTATGTCGAGCGCCGAGCGCGTCCTCTGCGCCTGAACGAGCTTGAGCCGACGCGGGCGTTGGACTTTATAGCGCCCGAAAATTTCCGCGTCGGTGACCACCACCAGTTTGAGTTCATCGCTGATAAACCCTCGCGCGAGCGATCCGATCCGGGACGGCACTGTCGGCGTCAGCCCCAACTCCTTCCAGATTTCCAGGAAACGCTGTCGCTCGCCATCGTTGTTACAGAAAATCTCAACGCGATACGCCTGACGCAACCAGCGGTGCAACTGATTGAAGAAATCCCGTCGCTGCGCTGCGACAATCTGCGGCTCGGGAAGCCGCGCCGCCAACGGGCGGAACGCGTCGAGGGTATTAAAGTGCAGCCCGGGCGCATGGGGCAATTCCCCTTCGGATGCCGCTGCGCGATCGCTGTTTTCCAGAGTCGGCGCCGGCAAATCGGATGCGTCGCTTAAGCGCACCACCGTTAATCCGCGTTGTTGGGCTCGGGTTTGAAACTCTGCCCACGCTAAAAAGAACGGATCGCCTTCCGGGATTGGTTCGGCGTAAGCGTCGGCTTGCGCCTGCAGTTGATCGGGTTGAAGCAACAACAGGATGGTTTCCGGAGGCAGATGATCGAGCAGCGTCGCGCGCGCCGCACTGGCGGCCCCGGAACTTTCCAACTCTCGCCGCAACAACCCCAGTTCTCCGGCGGGCGGCAAAATGAACTGCGAGATCGGGTCGCGCGAAAGTTGCGCCAGCGGATCAAACTCGCGCAACGATTCCAGTTCGTCTCCAAAGAATTCCAAGCGCACTGGCCAGGGGTTGGTCGGTGGAAACACGTCAATGATGCCGCCGCGCATGGCGATTTCGCCGCGTTGCGTAACTTGAGCTTCCGGTTCATAGCCCTGCTCCTCCAACCACTCGACCAAATCAAGCGGATTGATCCGGTCGCCGCGTCTCAGCCATCGAATCCGCGATTCCAATCCGGCCCGGCTGAAAGTCTTCTGTTGTAATGCCGTGACACTCGTGACGATCACGCTCGGAGTGCTTCGGGTTTCCTCATGTCCCGACGCACTCAACCCGACCAAGGTTTGCAAGCGGTCGCCGATGACATCCGCATGAGGCAGCTTGTTCTCATGCGGCAAACTTTCCCAAGCGGGATAAAACCAAGTGGCCGACCTTGACTCTACCGCCGCCACGGGACTGGTCGGAGCAACCGTGTTTTCCGATGGAAGTTTTTGCAGCCAGGTTTCCAGGTCCTGTTGAACGCTTTCCTGAACTTTCAGGTTTTCGGCAACGACCACGAGTGGACGGGTCGGAAACAAACGGTGCAACAGAGCCGCGAAAAAGGGCTGGGCCGGGGTCGCCATTTGATTAAAAGACAAATCGCCTCCCGCCGCCACTCGTCGAGCCAGTATCTGCACGGCGGGCGTTTGAAGCACTTCAGCAAAACAATCACTTGCCGCTGAACCTGTAGCGTCTGGCGCCAAGCCTTCTAAAAATTGCAACGGTACGGAACGGCGTCAAGTATTCCGGAGCGGATGAACCCCGGCGGCGACGGGCTTTTCGCCAAAAGGCGGTGCTACCGAAAGCTCACTTCGCTCACCACCGTGAACGGAAGCGAAGAGGTTGTTGGAGCGCCAAAGCAACGTTCGTTAAAACGAAAACACGCCGGAATCCCGGCGTGTTCATCGTGCTTTACAAATAATCCGGTTTATCGACTGGGCGGGGGCATCATGCCGCCCATTTTTTTCAGCATCTCCTCCTGCATCATCGCCATGACACTATCGTAACGCTTCAAGTCTTTGGCCGCTTCGAATTTGGAGGCGGGCGGGCGCGCCAATTTAATGTCTTTGAACAACATGACAATTTTGGTGCCCGCGTCTTCCATCTCCAGTTTGACGGGAAAGGTCTTCAAGTCTGTCGCATTCCACACCGTGAACTCTTGTTTCTTACCTTCGTCGCTGGTCACCACCACTTTATTCTTAATCGTCGGATGGCCGTCCACCGTTTCCCGGCCCAACTCGGTCGTCTCCAATTTGAGGCGGCTGACAGCTTCGGCACTCTCCGATTCTTTAAGCGGCATTTCCGCATACGCCTTGACGCCCGGATAAACCATGTAGCTCACTTTCCGGTCCGGTCGTGAAATCACAACGATTTGATCCATGCCCAGAGCCTTCATTTGATCCGCGGCGCCCGGTGGCATCTTGGTGCTCTTCATTTTGCCGAGGTCCATTTCGAACCGCGACTTGCCATCGTCGAACGCCAGGCTGCCCACCAAGGTGGTCTCACCCGCCACGCCGCCAGTGGCTTGAATCTCGACTGCCGTGGTAAAATTCGTGTTCGCTCCGAAAATTCGCGAGACACTACCGCCAAAATTCGGGCTGGAATTCCCCAACCCACCGCCGGGTTGAGCCAGCAACAAACCCGTTCCCAAGGCCCCGGCGACCACCGTTAAAAGTGCTTTTTTCATATTATCGTCGTATTGAACGCGTCCAGCATGATATGAAGCCACTACCGACGCAACCTCATTCTGGACGCGCACCAATCACAAGCCATCGCCTGGACAAAACCTTATTTGAGGTAGGTGACAAATGTCCTGCCTCTCAACCAAAATGCGCGGATCGAAACATTCCTTCACTTCCCAAACGAGACTGAATAAGAGTTTGACACTCCGGCGCAGAATTCTATCTTCTCCAAAAAGATTTTATGGCTGAAAATATCCCCAACATTCCCGCCGGAGCAATGCCGCCGAAAAAGGAAACCGGCAAGGTCCAACCCAAGAAGGAAACGGTCCGGATCAACTTGCCGCCGCGTCCCTCAGCCGCTCCCACGATTAAAATGCCGACGCTGCCTCCGGGCGGTCCGACTGGCGCTTCGGGTTCGGCTGCCGCTCCCGCTGCCCCGGCCGCGCCAAAAGCCGCCGCCCCCGCACCGGTTGCGCCGCGCGCTTCCGCCGCGCCGATTGCGCAAAAACCAGCCGCCGCGCCGGCGGCCCAACGCGCCGCTGCCGCACGTCCGGCTCGCGGAACCGCGTCCGTCAGCAGTTTGGATGTGGGGTTGGCCGTAGCCGCAATGGTGGCGGGATTGATCGCCGTGGCGGCCGTGGTTTATCTGGCGTTTCTGTACGAAATTCCACCAGTCTAAACCGAAGTGATCACTGGCGTTTCCCTTTTAATTTTACTCTGAATCCCCATGGCTTCTCCCACGATGGTAAATCTTTCCGCCGATAATTTTGAAACCGAGGTTCTCAAATCCGCCACGCCCGTCTTGGTGGATTTTTGGGCGGAATGGTGTGGTCCGTGCAAACAGATCGCTCCGGTTCTGCATGAGCTGGCCGATGAATATGCCGGCCGGGTCAAGGTGGCCAAGCTCAATATCGAGAGCGGCGACAACCAACAACTGGCCATCCAATATCGGGTGCAATCCATCCCCATGTTTCTGGTGTTCAAAGGCGGGGAAATCATCGCGCAACACGTGGGCATCGCCGGAGGCAAGCCCAAGTTGAAGTCCTTGCTCGATGGCGCGCTGGCCTGAGCGGTTGGCAACGATTTTATCCAGCGCCGGAGTCGTCCGGCGCTTTTATTTTGTCTGCTTGAAGAGGAAGCCATGTCGGTCAGCCGCCTGCAAATCACGCCGGGACAATTAACCCGCCGCGCGGAATTGTATTATCAATTCGCGCAACTGACGACCTCCGGCCTGCCGCTGCTTCAGTGCATTGAACATCTGGAACAACACCCGCCGACGGCTGGATTCCGGCAGCCCTTGCGGGAAATGCGAACCACCATTCTCGCTGGCGGCAGTTTTTCCGATGCGCTGGCGGCAGCGGGTCGCTGGGTCTCGCCGTTCGACCAAGCGCTGCTGCAGGCCGGGGAACGCAGCGGGCGTCTGGATGCCTTCTTTCAAGTGCTGGCGCAATATTATCGGGACCGGGCCAGCACCTTGCGCCAGATGTTGACGGAACTTGCCTACCCCGTTTTCCTCTTTCATTTCGCGATTTTTATTCTGCCCTTCTCCGACTTTTTCCGAACGGGAAACTTGACCGTTTATTTGCTGAAAACTTTAGGCGTTCTCATTCCGCTCTACCTCATCACGCTGATCTTGATTTTGATTGGACAAAAGCAACGCGGCACGATTCTGCGGGCCGGCGTCGAACGCGTGTTGCACCCGGTCCCGTTGCTGGGCGGTGGACGCCGCGCGTTGGCGCTGGCGCGCTTGGCCATGGCACTGGAAGCGTTGTTAAGCGCCGGCGTCTCCATTGTCGAAGCTTGGGAACTGGCGGGTACGGTGAGTGGATCGCCGTATTTGCAAAAAACCATTCGCGCGTGGCGATCGGACGTGCAAGCCGGAAAGACCCCCGCGGAAGCGGTGATTGAATCCCAAGCCTTTCCCGATCTGTTCGAGAACCAATACCATACGGGCGAAGTCAGCGGAAAGCTGGATGAAAATCTGAACTGGCTGCAGCGCCATTATCAGGAGGAAGGCATGCGCAAAATCCATCTGGTCTGCCAATGGGTGCCGCGTTTCATCTATTTGCTGGTGGCGTTGTTTATCGCGTACAAAATCGTTTCGTTCTACAGTGATTACTTCCAACAGGTGAACGAAGTCATGCAAATGTAAGACCGTCAATCCCGCTGCGTCACCAGCACGATTCCCTGTCCCGGTCGTAGCGCGTAATGGAATGGCTCGGGGATAAACTCCATTGGAAATTCGGGGGACACATCACGGAGCGGTGCGCCCGCTTGCACGAAATGGCGGAAGTGATCGGTCGCGAACTCCTGGTGCCGGTGTTGGTCCTTGTTCAAAATGAGCAACGCCTCGCCTTTGCCCCGCGTTGAAGCCTTCCACATGAGCAGGATATTCGGGTTATGGTACGGCAGCACGTTGACCAGACTCTCCTCCTGAAACACTGGAAATCGCTGCTTGATCCGGTTGACGGAACGGATAAATGGCTGCAAATCCACGCCATTCAACTGCCAGTCTGCCGGAGTGGTATGCACCACGTGCAACGGCCGGCGCAGGCCAAACTCAAATCCCATCGGCATCATCACCCCGGCTGAAAACAGCGCGGCAAACAAATATCGCTGCTTGAGACCGTTGAGATTCCCGTTCAGTTCCTCGCACAAACGCGGCGTGTCGTGGCTTTCCGGAAAGCTGATGGACCCCGCCGTTTCCCGCAGGAGATTGTATTGCTCAATCAACCACCAACTGTTCAAGTCCCACCACTTGGAGCTGTTGAACACGTAATCGAATCCGGCGCGCGCGGTGGCGCGAGTTTCATCCACCGAACACCCCAACGTCTCCGCCGCGAAACAAATCCGCGGATGCAGTCGCTTGGTTTCCTCGATCAACCGCCGCCAGAAATTGGTTGGCACCATGTAAGCCGCGTCGCAACGAAAGCCGTCAAACCCCAACGCCAGCAGGTGGGTCACAATTCCCTGGCAGTAACGAAACAGTCCTTCGGCATCCCGAGACTGATGAAAATCCAACTGCGCCAGGTCCGCCCAGACCACGCGCGTCGCGCCGTGTTGACAGGAAGCATGAGCAACGCGCCCGGTGGCATCGCGCGCGAACCAGTCCGGATGTTGTTGCAGCAAAGGCGAATCGTAGGCGCAATGGTTGATCACCAAATCAATCATCAGTTTCAATCCGCCCGCATGGGCCTGCGAGATCATGGCGCGACATTGATCATCCAACGAAGCCGGGTCGCCCGGATTTGCCAGCGCGGGATTCAGTTGATGATAATCGGTGATGGAATAAAGGCTGCCCGACACGCCCGGACGCTGGATGGGATTGATATACACCCAGTCAAAGTCCAGCGCGCGTGCGCGTTCCAAGTGCGGTTGCCAGCGGGCGAACGGCCCGGCCAAAAGCGGAAACAAATTGTAAAGGACCATTTCTTCGTTGCGAGAATGATGCGGAGTTGCGCCGCCCGGAAAAGCTAAATTTCAAGACGCACGGACATTCTCGCGAATGGCAATCGCCTCAAAGTAGTCGTTCGGAAGGTCGCGCTCGTCAGCGTTGATGCGAGAAATAAACTCCCCAACAGATCCGCAAATCGGAACGAACACAGACCGGATATCCTGAACGGAATACATTTGCTCGTGCATCAAATAGCCGATTGCACCTGGTGATTTCTCCAAGTCCACCACAATCAAGTCGCCATTCGGAGCACTTCCGATGATGAAAAGACCGGCCTGAATCACTCTTGGGAATTCCACGTTTCGACGCATTATTGTGGCCTCGTCAAAAATGCAGCCTGCGCCAGCCCATAGCTCGGTCTTCGGACTGTGCGTGGTCAGGAAGCTGACAAGACGAGACGGAAGCAATCGCGATGATTCCAACCAACGGGCGACTTCAGGCGAAGCCCTACCAACTCTGCCTCCACCAGCCTGGGCAAGCCGCCGCATTGTCTTCTCAAAAAGTCCCTTTTTCAGATTCATTACTCAGACTCCTTTCGGCAGCGATCAACTCCGTTAGCCAAGCAATTCATGCGAGTTTTGTTTCCCCTTGCGACTTTGCATCCATCAAACCACGCGCCCGGCCAGCTTTGAGGTATGGCCCAAGCAACGACGAGATGCGCCTGGCTCGATCCGTTTTCCGGCCCTCAAACCGCCGACCGCATAACTTCGTCATTCCTGCGGATACATTAACGCCATCTGATCCAACTGCCTGAGATTGCTCAGGCAGTTGACCTGATGCGCCTTGAGTTTGGCCGATGCAAGCGACGGTAACAGCAAGGCCGCCAAAATCGCGATGATGGCAATCACAATTAGGAGTTCAATCAGCGTGAATGCGGATACCGCTACTCCGCCGGAATAGGGATATTGTCCTTTTCTTCTCATCCTTCATTTGCAATCTGGAAAACACCTTCCAGCCCCAGTTGACGCTTGCCCTCAAATGCTACGAATCGAATCCTATGTCTTGTGCCAGTATCACTTAGCGCGTTTCCCTATTAGCTCGCCCCACGTCTTTGAGTTCTTCCCATGTTGGATATGGTGATCGTCCATGCTTAAGTAGATAAATATTGCCATCCGTGCCTTCGCGCTTGCTCCACTTGGGAAACTTAGTCTGCAATTCTTCCGCCATAATTAGCGCCTTATCCAAGTTATGCTGGTGACATTCGCTGATTATGAGCATGCGGCGCATGTAGGGCTCTATTTCCTTGAGCGGAGTTTCTGAAACCAATGTAAAACGCAAAAACTGTTTGTCCTTCTCAACTTCATAATCTCTGACGTTAGCCAAAATCTCATCAACCTGCACCCTCAACCCTGCGTGATCTCCGATATCAAGGAGAAGGCATGCCCTTACAATCCGAGCAATCTTCGCGGTTCCAGACCGTTCCGACTTTGCGATAATCTCCTTAAGGCGGTCAGCACGCTCTGCGTTTCTATGTTTTGTCTCCGATATGTTCCAGCTACGGTCTGTTGCCGCCTTGGCAAAGACTAACCAAACCTCCGCCAAGTAAGCTTCCTCAGTGTCGGGATATTTTGAGACAAAGCCCTCAAGTGCTTCCCGATTGGTTAGATTATACCAGCCAGGGTTTTCATTTGAACCTATATCTGGGTCTTGCGCTGGCTGCGGTTTCCATAAGGTTGCTTCCAGAATTGGGCCTAATTCATTTTCGCGGGAAAGCGCAATAGCGTCTGGGCGATTGCACCCACCATTCGTCAATAGCAACATACAAGCTAGACAGCACTGTATGATGGAGACAGTGTCTGATGTTACTGGCCTGCCCATTGAGGTTCAGCTTTTAATTCAAAGTTAGAAAGAAACGATTCACCGATAGTTCCCACTAGATGATAGGCATTCTTAGCTTTTCAGAAAAAAACACCCGACGACAGCAATCAAATCACTCCTGCGGATACAGCAAAATGCGATCATGCACCACCACGGCCAGATCGTTTTTCCCGTCCCCGGTCAGGTCGGCCACCACGACTTCGCGAGGTTCGTTGGCGTCTCCCGAACGCGGGCGGAAACTGCGTTGCTCGAACACCGGCCACCGTTCGCTCCGCCGCAACTTGTGCTCCGGCGTGAACGACACCAGGTCCAGATAATGTTTGCTCGTCTCCAGAAACACCAAATCCTTGCGCCCGTTGCCGGCCAGATCGCCCGCCGTCACGTCAGTCAGAAATCCATCCTGGATCGGCGTCTCATAATCATCCAGCACGTTGTAATCCCAAACCTCACCCGCCAGCGACATCCACGCGACCGTATTGCCGCCGGTGAAAGCGACAGTGGGTAATGAGGTTGAGCCAAATTTCACCGCCTGCAGATCGGTAAAGCCGGCCACGGGCAGAGGCGCGTTCCGCACCACCTGCCAGACTCCGGAGGCGTCACGTTCGCACAGCGTGAGCGACTTGCGTTCGGCATCCAGGAGGAAGAGCGCCGGAGCGTCATTCGCGCCGCGCGCCACCGCCGTCGCGCCGATCAAACGCGAGTTTGCCGCCGCGCCGTTGATTTGCTCTTTCACCTGAAATCCCCATTCCGTTTTATTGCTGCCACCCAACGTCGTGGTTTGCGCCCGCAACAAGACGGCGCGTAAAAAATTCTTCTGAGCGAGCAACAACTCCGGTTTTCCATCCGCATCCACATCCGCGATGCTGGACCAAGGTTGTTCCAACAGGCCGCCGGGCGGCGCGACATCCTGTTCCTCGAAATCCTCGCTCCCGGCTTTTTGCAGCAAGACCTTGACTTTTTCGTAAGGCGTCAAGGCGACCAGATCCATCCGCCCATCCTGATCCACGTCATGAAATAACAACGTGGTTGGATTCGCTTTGAAGTTCTGGTTCAACCGCCAGGTCTTTACCGCGCCATCCGCTGAGCGCAGGGTGAGCACGCGCCGATCATCATCTTGCACGCTGATCACCGCCAGCACCGGCCGGGCGGTCGGTTGCAATTGACCGACGGCCAACGTCACGGGTTTGCCCTCCAACGCGATTAGTTCCGGAAACGGCACCCGCCCGCCGGAATCCAACCGGGTGACCCCGACCTGGCGCTCGTCCGCGCTTAACAAAAAGATTTCCACTTGGCCGTCGCCGTCCCAATCGGCCGCCGCAATTTCACTCACGCCGGCCAGCGTGGGGAAACGACGGGGTGAGGCCAGCGACGCATCCTGATTTTGCAGATAAACCGAGAGTTGCCCGCGCTCCGGTTCCGCCACGAGCAAGTCCGGGCGCCCATCCTGATTCACGTCCGCCCAAATCAAGCCGCGTTTGGCTTTGGTGGTCCGATCCAGCGGCAACACCTGAAATTGGCCTTGTTTGAATTCGTCAGCCAGCGGCTCGGCGGGTTTGCGAACGAACTGCGCCACTTGCGCCCGGCCTGAATCCCGCAACACCGTGGTGAGATAGGTCTGGCGGTCATGCTCCAGGTGATCGCCCCAAAATGAACGAATGGCGGGCACGCGAAAGAAAATCTCCGGTCCGAGCTGGCCCTCCGCCTGTTGCAACCGAAAGCGGAAAGGCGTGGTGCCGTCGAAGGTGGTGAGCAGAAGGTCATTGCGCCCGTCCCCGTCCAAATCCAGCACCTGCACCGAGCGGACCGGCTCGGACAACGGCAACTTCTGCGGTTCACTCAACGTATGATCCGCCTGTTGGTAGATGAGGTAAGCGTGATTTTCAGCCAACAAAACCAAATCCAAACGTCCGTCACCGTTGATGTCGCCCACGGTCATCGCGTTAGCGGACATCTGCCCGTCGTCAATCGCAAACCGTTTGGGAGCGCTCCAACCTTCGCCTTTTTCATTATAGAGAACCAGCAGCTCCTTCGGCTCGCCGTAGTAGGCCAGGTCGGGCCGGCCGTCGCCGTTCAAATCAGCCACCGCCAACGCGCCAATCCGCTTTTCCGCCGGAATGGAATCAACGCGAAAGCGCGCGTCCGGAGGCAGATCGTTGATTTCGCCAAGCGACGCCGGACGGTCCGTCGCTTGATTGGTGTTGCCGGTTTGGTTGTAAAGCAGGGAAATTTTGGCGCGCGCATTGTTCACCACCACCAAATCCAACAACCCGTCACCATTCAAATCCGCCGCGTGGAGTTGCGCGATTCCATTTTCGATTGGAAAAATCTCGGGGCCGATGAAACTCAACCGGCGGGCGGAAGACTCAGCGGAAAACGCCAGCTTCGCGCCAGCCAGAAGGATGATTAGGGTCGCCAGACCGCGATATTTGGCCGTGTTCATCAGCGCGGCCAGCCTGCCAGTGCGGGATAACTTTGACCAGTTTTATTCAAGGGCGCGCCGTCAGTTCGTCGCGCCGGAAGCCTTCTCCAACGGCAACGAAATCCGCACTATGCCGGAGTGGTCTCCCGCCGCCGGTACGAGCTCCAATTTGCCGTGATGCGTTTCGAGGACTTTACGCGTCACCGCCAGTCCCAAGCCCAAGCCCACATTTCGAGTCGTGTAAAACGGCGATGCCGCATTGCGAACAGCCTCCGGGGCGAACCCCTTGCCATTGTCGCGCACCTCGATTTGCAGCATGGAATCGCCACTGCCGTTCTCCGCCGCGCTCAAATGCACGTCAATTTTCGGGTCAGTCGGGTTGGCTTGCAACGCGTTGATCAGCACCTCGGCCAAGGCATGCCTCAAGGCTGGCCGATCCCCGCTCACGGACGGCGACTTGAGCGTGCTTTCATATTTCAACGTCGCCTTGATGGGCTGATACTTTCGAGCTTCCTGGTACGCCTCCTCGATGAGCGATTTCATCGCAATCGGTTCCTGACTAATGGCGCCATCCCGCGCCAGAAAACGCATCTGGTTGACCAGGCGGTTGACGCGCTTGACGCCATCCGCCAACGCCGTATCCAGCGAAGCCCGGAATTCCGCGTCCCGGAATTTTTCCGCCAGCAATTGCTGGTGCGTGGAAAGTGGCACCATGGCGTTGCCGACCTCATGCGCCAGCCGGTCGGCCATGGTCTTGACGAGGCGCAGATTGGCGGCCTCGACTTCCAAGCGCCGCAACTGCTCGCTCTGCGTTTGATCATCCATGATGAGCAACGCGGCCACAGTCTGACTGCCGCCCGGCTTTTGCAACGGCACCACCGTCACGGCGAAAACCGTTCCGGGAGCGGACGGAGGTTCATAACGGAACGTGGCGAGCGCGGCGCCGGTCCGCAGCACTTGGAAAATCTTCGCCCCTAATTCCTGGGGCAGATCGGCAAACTCCAATTCCCCGCTCCGACCGGGAGCGTTGCGCAAATGTTTCCGCGCCATGCGGTTCACATGCAAAACCTTCAAGTCGCTGCCGACGACCACGCAGGCGCTGTTCAATTCGCGCAGCACGTTGGCCAGGAGTTCATTGTTCCCAACCAACTGGTCGTGCAACCAGATGTTGCGCACCGCCAGCCCCACCTGCTCCAGCAAATGAAAAATCAATTCCAGCTCGGGATTGGTCAGCGTCTCGCCGGTGATCCGGGTGTCGAAAACCGCCAGCCCGAGCAAACTTTCCCGATCAAAAATCGGCACCGCCACCTGCCCGCCGATGGTGTCGAACTCTTTTTCCACCTCGGGGTCAGCCAGAGCTTCCGGGGCGTTGCGGCGCAAAATATGCCCCAAATGAAAAACCTGTCGGCCAATGCCGGACTCGAGTGACAGCTCGAGGTTTTCGAGCAGGTCAGTGGAAATTCCGAGGGCCGCGCGCGGTTGCAGGCGCGGGATTTGATCCGGCACGCTGCCCAAGCCGTCATTGGTCGAATTGCCGCGCAGGAAAATCGCGGCGCGATTAAAACTGATGATTTCCCGCAGTTGCAGCAAAAACTGCCGCAACATGGCTTCCGCATTCAACGAGTGGGCGAGCAGCGAAGAAAAGCTGCGCAGCACGGTCAGCGATTGCGGCGGAGGCGGAACATTGGCCACCGGCATTGGCGTGGATCGTAGCGGAAACATTGGCTGCAGCGTGATTGCCGGGGGACGAATCTTGAACGACCGTTCCAGCAAGGTCTCCAAGGCACGCGGGCGGAGGGGCTTGGATAACACCTGCGTTGCGCCGCGCAACAACACTTCTTCCTCCCACTCGGATCGCATCCCGCTGGTATAAACGAGGATCGGGCAGTGCGCGCTTTGTCGGCGCAATTTCTCAACCAACCAGACCACCTGAACCTCGGTGAAATCGCTGTCTATGATCACCGCCTGAGCCAGATCATGAGTCAATAGTGGTTCGGCTTCCTCCGCCGAGATGCGATGGATGACGCGGTAATCCGCGGGATTCAGACCGGATCGGACCGCTTCCGCCATTTCTGGGTGCGGCGATAACACAAGCAGCGTTTTCATGGCCCAATCACATCCTTCTGAGTACGACAAAGTTCTTTTGGGTCAACTCCAACTCCTTTGCATTCGGTTCGCCCGAATACGCGAACGACATCTGCCTCCAATACCCGAAGTCGTCCGATCTGTGCCCGACATGCAAAAGCAGCACAGGAGAAACTTCCCGCTCTTAGAAAGACATACCGGAGCCGCTTGGTCAACCAATTCTTGTCCGTGTCACCCCGGTTTGTGTCCGGGATTAACCCGAGTCACGCGCCGCCTCATTTTTTTGGCCAAATTCGACCGGTTTAACCGCCCAATGTCGTCGGGTCGTTGACGTCACCTTTATTGAAATCCACATACGCCTCGGTCAAATCAGCGGCGTACATGACCGCCTCAGCCTTGCCCAGATTCAGGTTGACATGCAATTCAAACTCTTTGGGCGCGGTAGCGACGCAAAGCTGGCGGAAAGTCACCCGCGTCGGTTGACCGCGCTTGAGACTCCACACCAATTTTTTTGATCCGGGAGCGCTGTAGCCAATGTCCACTTTTTCTTCCAGCACCGTGGCCGCCGAGTAGCCCAACGCGTCAATGATGCGCCCCCAATTCGGGTCACCACCGTGCCAACTGGTTTTCACCAGCGCACTGTTCGCCACCGCCCGCGCCGCCGCGTCCGCATCCTGAATCGTCTTTGCGCCCTGCACCCGCACCGTCACCACGCGATGCACCCCCTCGCCGTCGCGCACAATCATCTTCGCCAGTTCCAGAGTAACGTGATTCAGCGCCGCTTGAAATAACGCAAACTCGCGGCGGCCCGGCTGCAAACGCGGATTCCCCGCCAATCCATTGGCCAAAACCAGTACGGTGTCGTTCGTGCTCATGTCGCCATCCACGGTGATGCAATTAAAACTTTGCGCCACCGCTTCCTGCAACGCGGCCTGCAACGCCTTCGCCCCAATCGCCGCATCCGTGGTGATGAATCCGAGCATGGTGGCGTGTAATCCGCCGTGCGGCAAAGCGGCGGGACGTTTCCCCGTCGCCGACATGCCGGGTTGAATCATGCCCGCACCCTTGCAAATGCCGCCGATGCGAACTTTCTTTCCGTTCAACTTGAACTCCACCGCGATCTGCTTTGGCTTTGTGTCGCTGGTCATGATGGCTTCCGCCGCCTCGTTGGCGTGCGCCGGAGCATTGCCCAGAAGTTGCAACGCCTCGCGAATCCCCCGCTTCACGTTGGTGAGCGGCAAGGTCACCCCAATCCGTCCGGTGCTGCCCACCAAAACTTGCGCTTCGGGAAGATGCAATTCCCGCGCGAGTGTCGCGGTCATTTCCCGCGCATCCTTCATACCTTGCCTGCCGGTGCAGGCGTTGGCATTGCCGGAGTTCACCACAATGGCCTGCGCGACGCCCGTCTGCACACGCTCGACGCAAACTTTCACCGGCGCGGCACACACTTGATTCGTTGTGAACATCCCCGCCACTGTCGCCGGCACTTCGGACACAATGAGCGCCAAGTCGCGCTTCTTGCCCTTCTGCGATCCCTTGCCCGTGCCGAGCCGTTTGATGTCACAAAATACACCACTGGCGAGGAAACCTTGCGGTGCGACGATTGAACCTTCGATAACTTTGAATTTTAGCTTCATGAAAAACCGGCAAGAGCTTGCCAGCGCGCCGCCGCGCCGCAATGCAAATCCAGCGCCGGAGGTGCGACAGAAGGTAGCCTACCGCGTGAGCTGGGGGTTTTGGTCGGATAAATCACCAGCCCCGGCAGGGGCAGAGAACCGTCGCCGCGCGACGGATTCAGTCGCCCCTACGGGGCTTGCTTCAAGACCATATTCCCACACGGCTGACACCGTGGGCGGCCAGTTCACGCGGCTTTGCAGCTTTGACTGCGAAAGCTGCGCCGCGTAGTTCACATAAAAATCTCAGGACTGACTTTGAAACGCACCGCCAGTTTTCGGATATGGTCGAGGGTCAGATTACGGTCGCCGCGTAAAATCATGGCTCCCAGATTGCGACTGCCGCCCAAAAGGCGCGAAAGGTCCGCCGCCGTAAGACTGTTTTCGTCGAGCAGGTGTTGCAGGATGTCCCGCCCCTTGAGCTTCGGCCATTTGACCCGCGTGGCGTCATAATCCGTCAGTAACGCGCTGAGCAGATCAAAATAATCGCGTTGGTCCACTGTAAAATCGTCCTGCCACAAGGCCATAGCATCGACGACTTCGGCAGTATTGTCGTATTCGGTTGCGTCGCGAATGGGCCGCGGCAGCAAAACCTCGCGGCACAAACTGACATAGTCCGTTGGCAGGTTGTCGAAACGCAGCTTCGTCTTGGTTTTCATAGTTCGTCTTTCCATTTGGCTTTGCTGTATTCGGCATGGGTAAAAAACCGCAGCGTGTAGGCCGTCTGCCGATCAAAGTGCAACGCCACGATCAACCGGTAGGCATTGCCGCAAACGTTGAACACCAGCACGGATTTCCCACTGGCAACCCACACTTGATCCGCGCTGGGATAGACCGCCCGCACGTCGGCCAGACTCCGCCACCGGGCGGCGCGCAGCACCCGCACCCAAGCCGTCAGATACCTGGCTGCCTTGGGATAAGCCTCGGCCGCATCGCGCAGGAATTTTTCCTTGATGATCCGCACGCATACAGAATGTATGCACAACAGCCGAAATGGGTCAACTCCAGTTCTTTCGGAAAATTGCGGCCCGCTGGGAGCGCGGCGGTCGTCCTGATGCGTTTCGAAAAACATCCGCATCAAGGGAATCGTTGTCGGAAGAATTTTTAAGCGCCGGAGGCGCGACAGAAGGTAGCTCACCGCGTGAGCTTTACGCTTTGCTTCGCCCTTCTCCCCCGAACGACGCCATCCTTACCGACAAAAGATCAGCACCAAAAGTTGCACTGACACGATGCGCAACAGCATGGTCAGCGGATAGACCGTCGCGTAGGCGATGGAGGGCGCGTCAGACTTGCAAACCGCGTTGGCAAACGCCAGCGCCGGGGGGTCGGTCATGCTGCCGGCCAACAGACCGCCGATCGTGGTGAAATTCAACTTGAGAACGGCGCGAGCCACCGTGCCCACGACCAACAGCGGGACCATCGTGATGACCAATCCCGTTCCGACCCACAACAAACCTTCGCTCGTAAACACCGTGCCGAAGAACTTTTCTCCGGCTTTCAAACCGACGCACGCCAGGAACAGCACAATTCCCAACTCACGAAAAGCGAGGTTGGCGGTGGCGGGCATGTACCAGATCATCGAACCAATGCGTCCGATCCGGCTCAAAATGATTGCGAGCAGGAGCGGCCCGCCCGCCAGCCCCAACCGCACGGGCACGGGGATGCCGGGAAAATGCAGCGGTAACATGCCGAACAACACGCCCAGCGCGATACCGACAAAGATCGGCACAAAATTGGTCGCGTTGAGCGCCGAGACGGAATTACCCAATTCCCGGGTGGCCAGCTCGAGCGGTTCCGCTTCGCCCACCAATTGCACCACGTCGCCGAATTGCAACACGAACTGACCCATCGCGGTCATCTCCAAGTCGGTCCGATTCACCCGCGTCACCGTGACGTTGTAGCGCGCGTCCAAATCCAGCGCGTCAATGGTTTTCCCCAACACTTCTTTGCGGGTAACGGCCACTTTGCGGGTGATGACGCGACTGGGTGACTGTGATAAATCCGCATCGCTGCGCAATCCGACAATCACGCGGAATTTTTCCAGATTGCGGCGCGTGCCGATGGCCAGCACAACGTCGCCCGGATGCACGACGGTTTGCTCAGTGGCTGTCTGGACTTCCTCGCCATCTTTGCGACGAATACGCGAAACCACCACGCCGATTTCTTCGCGTCCAGGAATTTCACCGATCGTCACCCCGTCCAGGTTCGTATTGGTCACGAGGACATTCATCCGCTCCACCGGCTCCACGTCGCGCACGCGCTCCGATTGGAAGGCTTCGGATTCCTGTTTGGGATTGATGCGGAAACCAAATTGCAACAGCAGCAACGAGGCGATGATGCCCAACACGCCGCCCGGATAGGCGGCGGCGTACGCCAGCGCCGGCAGCACCGTCTGATCGGCGAGTGGACCGCCAAGAGATTTGATAGTCTGCTGTAAAGCGCCCAACGAAGGCGTATTCGTGGTCGCACCGGTCAGCAACCCCAACGCCGCAATCAAATCCACTTTCAAAATGCGCGCGCCCAGCACCAGGGTCAGACCGACGCCCAGCACCACCACCAACGCCGCCAGTAGATTGAGTTTCAAACCTTGCTTGCGTAACGAAGCGAAGAAGCCGGGCCCCAGTTGCAATCCAATCGTAAACACGAACAGGATCAAGCCAAACTCGCGTACGAATTCGAGCGTCGCCGGCTCGATTTTGATTCCGAAATGGCCGGCCAGAATACCCGCGAACAACACGCCCGTCACGCCAACGCCAACGCCACGCAGCTTGAAGGTTGAAAGCACCAGCCCCCCTGCGCCCACTGCGGATAATATCAGCACCGCCCAGGCCACCGGGTTTGATTCCGCCATTTGAGTTACCCAATCCATACTGGCTATATCAATCCGGCCGTTTCCGGGAAACCGCAGTGGATATTCATGCTATGCACCGCCTGACCGCCCGCGCCCTTGATCAGGTTGTCCTCCGCGCTCATTACGATCAATCGCCCGGTGCGCGGATCAAGTCGCCACGCCATCTCGCAGATATTGCTGCCCACGATATTTTTCGTATCGGGAAACGCCTTGCCTTCCAGCAGCCGCACGAACGGTTCTTGCGCATAGGCTTTTGCGTAACAGGCGGCGATTTTCGCGCCGAACTGCGCCACGCTGGCTTCATCCGAAACCGTTTCCGTCGGCGTCAGATAAAGTGTCGTGAGAATACCGCGGTTCACCGGCATCAAATGCGGTGTGAATTGAATCACGACCTTCGTTCCGGCCGCCAGGGACATCTGTTCCTCGATCTCCGACAAATGCCGGTGCTTGGGCACGCCATAAGGCCGCGCGCTCTCGTTACATTCACAGAACAGGTAATCAATCTCCGCCTTGCGCCCGGCGCCACTGACGCCGCTGTAGGAATCGGCAATGATGCCCTGCGCTTGAACCAAACCCGCCCGGAGCAGCGGCAAGGTGGGCAGCAACACGCTCGTGGGGTAACAACCTGGCGAAGCAATCAACGAAGCGCGTTTGATGGCTTCCCGATAAAACTCCGGCAACCCGTAAACCGCTTGCGCCAGCAGTTCGGGCGCGGGGTGGTCGTGCGCGTAAAATTCCCGATAAACCGCCGGACTGCGCAAACGAAAATCCGCGCTCAAATCAATGACCGTTCCCCCGGCCTTCAGCAACGGCACGGCGTACTCCGCCGCAACGCCGTGCGGCAACGCGAGAAACACCAGGTCCGCCTGTCTGGCCAGTTCGTCCGCGTTCGGCTCTACAAACCGTAGCGACCGGGAAACCGGATGGCTCGCGAATTTGGGAAAGACCTGCGCCAGCGTTTTACCGGCGTTTTGTCGGGAGGTGACCGCGACCAGTTCCACGTGCGGATGGTTCAACAACAGTCGGACCAGTTCTTCCCCGGAGTAGCCCGATGCGCCGATAATGGCGACTTTCTTCGTCTTCATCTTCTATAAATTAGCCGTGATTTTTTCGGTTCACACGCAAATTACCTTAAACCACCTTCGTCCCGGTGCGGTAAAGACCGGGCCGGCGCAGTTCCATGTGATGTTCCGGTCGGCCCGCGGGTTTGAATCCGAAGGCGGCATAAAGCTCGTGCGCGTCCCGGGTCACCAGATTAATCCGACGCAACCCCTGCATTTGTGGATGCGCCATTACACATTCAATCAACCAATGCCCCAGCCCCCGACCGCGATACGCGGCCAGCACGTAAACATCGCAAAGATAGGCAAACGTCGCGTAATCCGTTATCACCCGCGCCAAGCCAATTTGCGCCGGGCCGTCGAACAATCCAAAGCACAAGGAATGTTGCACCGCGCGCGCCACCACTTCGCGCGGAATATCCTCCGCCCAATAAGCGGTGCGCAAAAAGGCGTGGATGGCATCCACGTCCTGCAACGCCGGGTCCGTGGAAATTTTCCAATTATCTCTCTTCCATTCGCGGTGCATAAATAAAAACCCCGCCAGCATCGCCAGCGGGGTTGAAAGGATCCCAGTCGCTTAACGCTTGCTGAACTGGAAGCGTTTGCGCGCTCCCGGCTGGCCGTATTTCTTGCGTTCTTTCATGCGCGGATCGCGCGTGAGCACCCCGCCGCGCTTCAGCGTCGGACGCAGATTGGCGTCGAATTCAAGCAACGCACGAGCGATGCCGTGGCTGACGGCGCCCGCCTGGCCAGTCGGCCCGCCGCCTTTGACGTTGATCTTTACGTCCAGCTTTTCCGCCGTGCCGGTAAGCGACAGCGGCTGCGTCGCCGTCACCCGCAATGTTTCCATGGGGAAATAGTGGTCAAACGCCCGGCCGTTCACGGTGATTTTACCGCTGCCGTTCGCCAAACGAACCCGCGCGACGGACGTCTTGCGGCGGCCCGTGCCGAGAAATTCAGGAGTCTTGGTAGCCATCGAGTAATTTGGTTATCGGAAATTGAAATTAGTGCGCGACCTTGAGTGCCGCCGGCTTCTGCGCCGCGTGATCGTGCTTCGGTCCTTTATACACTTTGAGCTTGGTCATCAACACGCGTCCCAGCCGGTTTTTGGGAATCATCCCCCGCACCGCCCGCGTGATCAGTTCCTCGGGGCGCTTGGCGCGCAGTTGCTCCACGGTGAAATACTTCTCGCCGCCCTTCCAACCGGAATACGTCATGTAGGTTTTATCGGTTTCCTTTTTGCCGGTGACCTTCACCTTCTCGGCGTTGACCACGATCACGAAGTCGCCCGCATCCAGATGCGGTGTGAACACGGGTTTGTTTTTGCCCCGCAAAATATCCGCCACCTGCACGGCCAACCGGCCCAACACCGCGCCCTCGGCATCAATAACGTGCCACTGGCGCTCATTCAAATTCACTTTCGGCAAATGCGTTTTCATTAAATTCCCGTCGAAGGGATGCAGACGTTATCAAATGAACGCCCAAAGTCAATAGCTCTTTACGCTGGATTTTCCCGGGTTGAATCCGGCAAGCTGCCCATCGGAGTGGTAAAATCGCGTGTTGAGCACTGAAAATCCAGCCACCAGTTCGCCCACCCGCCGCCTGCTGGTGGTGGCCGCCAGTCTTTACGCCCTGGACCAACTCACCAAATCCATCGTCCTCCAATTCCTCGGCCAATGGCAGGAACGCGTAATCATCCCTGGATTTTTCAAATTCGTCCATTGGGGCAACACGGGCGCCGCCTGGAGCTTCCTCTCCGGCAATAACAAACTGCTCGCCGGCGTCGCCGCCGTTGCGCTGGTGGGACTATTCCTGGCGCGCAAACACTTCGATTTGCGTTCCAGACTCGGCCAATTCGCGTTCGGCGCAATTCTCGGCGGCATCGCCGGCAACCTGACCGATCGCCTGCTCCCCAGCCGCCAACACGTCATTGATTTCCTTCGGTTCTATCTCGATACCGCTCGGGGCGAAGTTGGCTTTCCCGCTTTCAACGTCGCCGACAGCGCCATCTGTGTTGGCGTTGCGTTAATTTTTTGGGTGACGTGGCGCACGGAAAAAATGGCGCGGCTCGAAACCAAAACCCCCGCTGAACCCAAAGCTTCCTGAGTTTTTGGGATGACCACCACGCGCACGGACACGCTGACCATTGACCGCTCCTACCCGAACGAGCGCCTGGATGCTTTTCTACGACGACAATTCCCCGCCCTCTCGCGCGGTGCGATTCAACGCCTTATCGAACAAGGCCACATCACCGTCAATGCCAAGCCCGTCAAACCCACGCACACCCCGCGCGCCGGCGAAGTGGTTCGCCTTGAATTTCCCGAAGCCAAACCCGCCGCCGCGCAACCCGAGGACATCCCCCTCGATATTCTCTACGAAGACGCGGCGTTGCTTGTCCTGAACAAACCGCCCGGACTCGTCGTGCATCCGGCGGCAGGCAACGAAAATCACACCCTGGTCAATGCGCTGCTGCATCATTGCCGAGGCGAACTCAGCGGCATCGGCGGCGTGGCGCGACCCGGCATTGTCCATCGGCTTGACAAGGAAACCAGCGGTTGCCTCGTCGTCGCCAAAAACGACGCGACACATACCGCGCTCTCGGCGCAATTCGCCGCCCGCTCCATTCAGAAAATTTATCTGGCCCTCGTGTGCGGCCTGGTCCCGAACAACTCGGGCCACATCCGCGCGGCCATCGCCCGACATCCCACCCAACGCAAACGCATGGCCATTCACGACGACGCCACCGGCCGCGCCGCCCACACCGAATACCGCGTTCTCGAACGACTCAACGCCGCCACCTTGATGGAAGCGCACCTGCACACCGGCCGCACCCACCAAATCCGCGTTCACTTTCGTCACCTTGGCTTTCCGATTGCCGGCGACTCCACCTACGGCCAGCGCCAAACCCGTCGGCTGACGGAGCTGACGCATTACGCGCCGCCGCGACTCCTGCTCCACGCTCAACAACTCGCCTTCACCCATCCACGCACCGGAAAGAAACTGGCGTTAACCGCACCCCTTCCCACCGACTTCGAAGAAGCACTCAAGTTCCTGCACATACCTGATTGACGCCCGGTTCAATGGCCGAAAAATCTTCGTTTTTCAAAACGGCCAACGCGACGGAGAAAACAACCGCCCGCGCACCACGTTGTGCCCTCAACCAAAATCCTTCCCGGTGTCTTTTATCTTGAGCCAACGGAATTGAGAGCGGCCAATCGCAGCTTGCTCACAATTTTCTTCGAGGCTAACGTGACCATCATGAGCACGATCACGGTGAGTGAATTGAAGAAAAAGCCGGCCAAGCAATGGTTCAAGTCCGCCAGCAAGGATGACTTGATCGTCACGGCAAAAGGCGAACCGGTAGCCGTGTTATTGCACATTGCCGCAGCCTCGATGGATTCCACCCGGGCGTTGGTGCGCAGCGTGCGGGCGTTGCAGGCGCAAGCCGTCCTGCAACAAGCTGCAGTTGGAAATGGTACTGCGGAGTTTTCCATGTCGGACATTGACGCGGAAATCACTGCCAGCCGTCGCGCCCGCCATCGGAAATGAAAATCGTGCTCGACACCAACGTCGTCGTGTCGGGCCTGCTTCAAGCGCGGGGAAATCCAGCCTGCATCCTCTCGCTGGTGCTGTCGGGCGCAACCCGGATTTGCCACGACAAGCGCATTCTGGCCGAGTATTCAGAAGTACCCGCCCGCCCACGTTTCAAACTCGATCCTCAGCGTGTCCGCAATGTTTTGAGTAAAATTAAAACCGACGGCCTGGCCATCGAGGTCGGCGGCAAATTCAGTTTGAGTTTACCCGACCCAGACGATCAGCCGTTTCTGGAAGTGGCATTGGTAGCGGCGGCAGATTTTCTCATAACTGGAAATCTTGCTGATTATCCGCCGGATAAGTGTAAGGGCTGTAATGTCATTTCGCCCGCGGCGTTTATGGCGGAGTGGCAACGCCAGGCAGGTAATTAGTTGCCGGATTTTTTCCTGGTGTAATCAGCCCGTTGTTTCTCCAATTCAGCGATGTGGGACTGGAGTTTCGCGCGGGCTTCGCGGTTTTCATCCATTTCCATTTACATCATGCCCCGCCCAAGCATCTGCTGGCTGAGCGCCTCTATAGCCTCCTCAAGCGCCGGCAGCGAGGACGCGGGCCAGAGGCCGATTCCCAATTCGTCACACAACAGTTGCAAGGCGGGTTGCAGGCGCGCGCCGGCGATGTGAATCTTCTCCGGCAGCGTTTTACCCATGAGCAGCGCCTTGACCAAGGTGCGTCCAGCGGCTTCACCGGGCGTGAGCGCGCCACTGGCCACATCCATGCCGATGATAAGGCCGGATTGCTGTTCCACCAGCAGGGCAAACCGGCCAAAGCAGGGACGACCCTTTTCGTAAAATGAACCACCGGGCATCATCGTGCAGTCGAATTCACATTCGAAACCAGCTCGGCGCTTGAGCGCGCGGAGTCTTTCCAAATCCGCACTGGAGGCCTGAAACGGCTCGAAGCCGGTGAGCGGCGGCAACAGGAGCGGGCGCCAATCCAAATCTTTGGGCGTGAGCGGACGGTCCGGCAGCGGTTCAGGCAGGAACGGAAGCTCCGTCATATCGCGGTCGTTGTAGAGGCCGGGATGTTGCCCGAACAGCCGACAGAAAATCGTGAGACGCGGCAGGTCGGCAAGGAGTTGATCGGCCTCGGCCTGATTAAAGTGCCACGGATGCCAGCCAGGTTCGGAGGAACGGAATTGCGGCCAGACGAGGCCCTTGCCGACGGGCTTGAACGCGGCGGCCTTGAGCATGGCGAGGTCTTCCTTCCACAGTTCGCGCTTGGAAACAAATTCGAGTTTCAGACAATCCATGCCGTCAACCTGATTGAGGTCTTCGGGATTAGACGCGTCGCTGAGCATGGCGAGAATCCACCGCAATCCAGCGCGGCGATAAAACACGGCGGCAAATACCTCGCCCGCGTTGCCAAGGACATGACCGATGCGCGTCTCGCCCGTGACCGGATCAATCAGCCCGACGGGGTTGCTATCGCACGCGAATTTCCACGGTTCAAGCGCCGCGAACTCGGCGGCAGCGGCGAGCAATGCGCGCCAGGTTTCGGGGGTAACGGGTGGCGGCGGGGCCAATTTGGATTTGGGCATAATTTTCAATGCGCGGGTACCGCGGACAACTTATTGAACGCGACGGCCATCTCCGCCGGTGCAGCACCGGTCATGGCGACCGGTTCAATGGCCGAAAAATCATTGTCTTTCAAAACGGCAGACATGGCGGAGAAAATAGCCGTCCGCGAACAAAACGAAATCTCAAATTTTCTGCGCGTGAACGGCGGGATGGCTGAACGGATTGCTACAAAGCCGCCCCTGACCGGGCTGGACTTTGGCGTAGATAAATGATTCCGAGTTTTGGTCTTTCGGCTGAAAAGCGTGGAAACTCAAAGCCGCGATCCAATTCAAATTCACACTGGCTGAGTAGAACAGCACGACAGGACAGGCCAATTGATTCCTCTGCCGGCGGCGGCCGTAAACGAGGCTTTCCAAACGCGCCAATTTGATTAGTTTACGCGCAGATTATTTATGAAAACTCATCGTCCCGCTACTCACTCCGTAAACCGTCGCGGTTTCCTGAAAACTTCCGGTCTCGCATTGGGCACGGCGGGTTTGACTCTGACCAATTCCGCCGAGGCCGCGCGCGGACCGGTTACGCAGCGCAAGCTGATCGCGAAGCAGGCGACCATTCTGTTTCAAGGTGACTCGATTACTGATACCGGGCGGAGTCGCGACGCCGACAAAACCAATACGCCCAACAACCAGCCCGGATTGGGCAGCGGTTACGCGTGGTTCGCGGCGGCGGAACTGCTCGTCAGCCGTCCGAACGACGGGTTGAGAATTTTCAATCGCGGGGTCGGCGGCAACAAGGTGTATCAACTGGCCGAGCGCTGGCAGTCGGACTGCCTCGATCTCAAACCGGACGTGTTGAGCGTCCTGGTCGGGGTCAATGATTTCTGGCATACGCAGGACCCGCGGTTGAATTATCAAGGCACGGTGGAAATCTACGAGCGGGATTATCTGGCGTTGATCGCGCGAACGAAACAAGTCCTGCCTCAAGTGAAGCTCGTGCTCTGCGAACCGTTTGTGCTGCGTTGCGGCGCGGTCAAGGATTCATGGTTTCCCCAATTTGACCAATACCGCGCGGCGGCCCAACGCGTCGCGGAAAAGCACCAGGCGGTTTTTATTCCGTTGCAGACGATTTTTGACGAGGCAACGAAATACGCGCCGCCGGAGCATTGGGCGGGCGACGGCGTGCATCCGACGGCCGCCGGCGCGTCGTTGATGGCGCACTTCTGGTTGAAAGCGGTGGGCGCGTGAGCCGACGCTATTTCAGCGGCACGAGTCTCACGTAATCCAGCGCGAACATGTAGTTCTTCACGGCCTTGGAGTTGGCGCCGACAATCGTCACGGAAAGTTGATGGTCGCCCGCTGTCAGATGGCGACGGCCCAGCTCCAGTTCGCCGGTCGCGATCACTCCGTTGTTGTAGAGATCAATCGGCCCGCTCAGCGGCTCCCCATCGAGCGCGAGCCGCACGATGCCGTAATCCACGGCTTTGGTGAGTTGCGCCCGCAACTGGTAATCACCGGTTTGCGGCACTGGCAACGCCAGCACCAGTTCGTTGCCGGGCTTGGCGTTGATCCACCACAGGTGCGCGTCGTTGCTCCAATCATCGCCAAATCCGGTCATGTCCTGCTCCTGCGGATCGCCGCCGGTCTTGGACACAATTTTCAGATTCTCGCCTTCGATCGCTCCCGGAATTCGTTTCGGCTCCGGTTGGATGTAGTAACCCAACCGTTCGGAAAGGGGCGCCGGTGGGTACGGATCATGTCCGCCCGGCGCGAGATACCAATAAACCGTCGCGGCGTAGAGCGTGGGTTTGTGGTTGGGAAAATACTTTTCAATCGCCCCCTCGAACGATTGGTGAAACGGAATCTGATCGGCAACGTGCCAGCGGTTGACCGAGATGTGCCCTTTGCAATTGCCGGAGTTGAACGTCTGGTTGTGCAGCGGATGGAAAAACAAATTGGCGCTGCTCCAGGCGTAGCCAAAATAATCCTCCGAACCGGTGCCGAAAGTGGACGGAAACTTTTCGCCATCCACAAAGAATTTTTCATCGCCCTCACCCCACCAACCACCGCGCGGGCTCCAGATGTGCAGCATCACGCCGACGTAACGTCCGCTGCCGGTTGTCTTCAACATCGTCCAGTCAATCTGCCGCTCCGGTTCGGCGGGCAGGAACGCGTCGCGATGCCATTTGGCGTGGAAACGCGCGTAGTCCTTCGCGTCGCCCACGAGCGGAACGCGATACACTTCCAGTTCCACCTGACGATCCGCGCTGCCTTCGTTGACAATTTTCACTTCCGCGCCACGAGCGAATGGCATGAACCAGTTGGCGTAGAACCAGCCATCCTTGGTCAAACCACAGGGAAACGATTGATAGATATTGGCGCCGGGAGCGGTGCCGAAGAAATCGCCCAAGGGACTCCAGACGCTCGGCTGCGCTTCCCCGTCCCACTTGATCTGGAGCGTCAGTTCGCGCAACACATCGCGATCCTCCGGCGCGGCGGGCAGGTCATTGATTTTCACGCGGATCAGATTGATGGCGCCCGAACCATCCAGCGTGGCCGTAGTCGCGCCGCCGTTGCCGTTGAGCCAACCTTTTCCGCCGGACTTCGCGTAACCCTTGCTCGGGTCTCGCGGACCGGAATTCGCCAACGCCCGGTTCGCCGCGTCGAGCGCGGCGTTGTCCGCTGCGCTCAACTCCCGCTGGAACGTCGGCACTTGGGTGCCCGGGGCAAACGTCGTGTAAACGAATTCGTAGTACGCGCCCCAACCTTTATCCGCGACGATCTTGCAGGATTTCTGATAAGGAATCGGGGTGTAATTATTGTAGCCATTGGCCGTGGTGGTATGCACCAATTCCGGTCGCGTGAACGGCGCGTGTTTGCCATCGAAGTAACCGATGAACGGCAGGTCCACCGCCGGCTCACTCGCGCCATCCAGGTAAATTTTTACATGTCCTTCCTTGACGGTCGCCGACCAGATGCGCCAGATGCAACCCGGCCCTTCCATTTCCGCGAAAACCTCGGTATCGCCCTCCTTGCGAATGATGCCGGCGTTATCGCCGTTCGCGTCCCAGTGGAGGTACTTGCCGGTCGCCGCGTCGTATTTGCTGGCGCGATCATAACTCGACCACTGCTTCGTGGTTTCACCGGGCGCAGGCACGGTCGCCAGGTGTTCCAAGTCGGTCAACCGCTTGACCAGATCCGGGTAAGTGAGTTGCGGTTGCGCCTGACCAGGCAGAGTGATGGCCAATCCGAGACTGGCGAGGAAAAAAAGGCGTTTCATGGCTTTGATCGTTCAGTGAAGTTCGTCGTCAGCGCGCAGCCTAACAAACGCATCCACGTTGGCAAGTTCGGCCGCAAATCCTCGGTCCCGCTTGGACGGCGTTCGCGTGGTTGGCGTATTTCGCAGTAGTACTCATGCAACGGCAACTGGGGGAGCATACGCGTCCTCGCGTGTGCTGACGGGCGTCTCGCCCGACAGTAACCGCACCAGCTTAACCGGAACGATGTAGTTGGTCCTGGTGGAACGGCCAACTTGGCTGCTCTGGGTGGCAACCTGCCGCCCAGCCGAGTACACGGAGATCGCACGCCATCGAGTTCGTACTTTTTGCGTTCGACTGCCGGGCTGGTAGCCCGACAGAACGGGCCAGTGGCCCGTTCCACCTGAACTCCAATCACGACCGTGCAATTTGTCTGGGGAGCATACGCGTCTCGCGTGTGCTGGCGGACGTCTCGCCCGACAGAAACCACACCAGCTTCAGCTAATCCAAATCATCCGATGTTCGACGCGGGACGCGGCGAACTGCACCCGAGACGGGTGCGCTCCCCAACCCACGACCGCGTTTTCTTGCAGTTCGTAGCAACGGGTGGTGTATTTCGCGATAGTGATCGTGCAACGGCAACTGGGGACCCGCTTTATAACTAAATTCGAAGCACCCGGCCCGAACTGACACTGCCGCCGGGTGCGGGGACGGTTCACGCAGCAGAGAGTCGGCGTGAGGAGCGCGGACGGTCCCTCGTCCGCAGCGCGTAGCCGTGGGGGAAATCACACGAACCTCCGGAGCCTTCCTCTCTTTCCCGCGCTGCGACTGGAGACCAGTCGCGCTCCAGCAAGCAGCAGGGAGCAAAGCATCAACCCTCCATTCCACTCCACCGGCGCAACTTCGATATCACCAGAAACCAATTGGGACCTGCTTCAACCAAATTCGGAGCACCCGGCCCGAACTGGCGCCGGAGCAGGCATGCTTTTGCTAAACGGTTAACGTGACGGTCGCACTCTATTTTTCAAGAATTTTTGCAACAAAAAAATCTAAAAATATCTGACAGGTCGGCCACGAACCCGACTCTCTTCACCAGCCGCGAGGCTGACCTTGGTTTTGCGTTTGCAACCAATCCAGCAACGGTTGGAAATAGGCAATGAGCGCCGAAGCATCCAACTGGCGGGTGCCAGTGAACGTTTCCAGCGCGTCGGGCCAGGGTTTGGATGCGCCCAAAGCCAACATGCGATTCAGACGTTCGCCGACTTCCTTATGTCCGTAAAACGAACAGCGATGCAACGGTCCATTCCAGCCGATCTGGCGCGCGGCGGATTGATACAATTGAAACTGTAAAATGCACGCGATGAAATAGCGCGCGTACGGCGTGTTGCCGGGGATGTGGTATTTCGCGCCCGGATCAAACGCCGTCGCGGGGCGGACAACCGGCGGCACGATGCCCTGATACTGCAATCGCAACGCGTTCCAATCGCGCTCGTAATTCTCGGGTTGGGTGGTGCCGTCGAAAACGCCCCAACGCCATTTATCCATGAGCAACCCAAACGGCAGAAACGCCACCTTGTCCAACGCCTGCCGCAGCAACAAACCGAGGTCCTTGTCCGCGCCCGGCACCTGGGCGGCATCGAGCAAACCGATTTGCACCAGATATTCCGGAGTGATGGATAGCGCAATGAAATCACCGATGGCTTCGTGGAAACCATCGTTCGCGCCGTTCAGATACAGAAACGGTTGCTGGTTGTAGGCGCGCTGATAATAGTTGTGTCCCAACTCGTGGTGAATGACCCGGAAATCATCACCGTTGATTTTGATGCACATTTTGATGCGCAGGTCGTCCACGTTATCCAGGTCCCACGCGGACGCGTGACAAACCACTTCGCGGTCGGCGGGTTTGACGAAAAGGGAGCGTTGCCAGAACGTTTCGGGCAGCGGCGGAAAACCGAGCGAGGTGTAAAACGCCTCACCGGTCCGCACCATTTTGAGGGCGTCAAATTTCCTGGCGTTCAACAAATCCGTGAGGTCATAACCCACGTCGCCCACGCCCGCTGGGGCAACGAGTGGATAGATGTTGCCCCAATCCTGCGCCCACATGTTGCCCAACAGATCGGCGCGAATCGGCCCCGTCGCCGGCTGCACGGCCGCCCCGTAATGCTCATGCAATTTGGCGCGCACGTAACCATGCAACTGATCGTAGAGCGGCTTGACCTGCAACCACAGCCGATCCAGTTCGCGCGCGAATTCGTCCGGCGGCAGGTCGTAACCGGAGCGCCACATCAAACCGACGTCCGCGTAGCCCAGCTCGCGCGCGCCGGCATTCGCAATCGCCACCAGACGCGCGTAATCCTCGCGCATCGGCGTGCCGACATTGTCATGCCAACTGGTCCACATCTCCTGGAGCAACGCCGGATCGCGCACGGTGCCCATGGCCGCCTCGATGTCCGAGCCGTTGATGGGTTCGCCTTTGATGGTGCCTTTGCCCTTGCCGTAGCTCGATTGCAGCCGGGTGGCGATGCCGCTCAATTCCGCCGCGGCCCCCGGACGATCCGGCGCGGGCAACACAATGCTCTGTTTGAGGAAATCCAGTTTGCGGCGCACGTCGAATGACAAGCCTTCCGTGTGATCAAATTTCGCCGCGCGCTTGGCCAGTCGCACGCTCAACTCGGTGCCGCGCGCCGCAAATTCCGCCGCCAACGCATCGGTATCTTCGGTGAGATAGGTGAGGTTGACCCAATCGGCGCGACTCGCCAGAACCGAGTGCGTCGCCAGTTCCGCTTCGGCTTGCCGGACCAAGGCGCCAGCGTCAGCCACCGTCTGGGTCGGGGCGGAAATAATCGAACTCGTTCCGAAGAGGAGCAGCCACAGCAATTTTCGCATGAGCGAAACCCTACCGCCGCGGAATTGGCGACGTCAACCGCAGACGCGGGTCGTTGCAGCTCGATGCCGCAACTTATTTGGCGGCGAGGTGGTCCTGATATTTCTTGAGCGTGGCCTTCAATTCGTTTTGCAACTCTTCATCGTCGGCCAGACTGATCGCCTTCTTTTGTTGCATGATTGCCTCGGTGACTTTGCCCGAATCAAACAAAGCCCGCGCGTACGTATCCAGAATGCTCGGGTCGCGACCGTCGGAAGCCGCCACCCCCGCTTGGGCCAGTCTGGTGGCAAGTTCAAGGTCGCGATGTTTGACCTCTTCCTCCGTCAAAATGGTCCACGCGATCTGGTTCAACAGTTCCGGATTCTTGAGCTGCAACCCGTCAATCTTTTTGGCCAGGTCCGCGGCCTTGGCCGGATCCCCGTCTTTGCCGACAGCTTCAAAATAAGCTTCCATGACCGCCGAAGCTTTTTGCGTTTCGACCCGCCGGGCAACCGCTTCCTTGAACTCCTTCAAATCAAAGCCTTCGGGAGCGTCGGTGGTTAATTCCTTTTCCAACGCGGCCAGTTGATCCGCGCTGACCGATTCCGCCACGGCCTTCTGATATTGTTGCGCTTTGCCGCTGAACAAAACGCGTTTACGGAAATCCGCCGGATCGGATTTTTTGCCGCCCATCAATCCGCCCACCTCCTCGTCCAGCTTGGTCAATTCGGCTTCCAACTCTTTCACCCGCGCGGCGTCCTGACCTCATTGAATCAATTGCACCAGCTCCATCAGTTTGGGTTGAATGACCGCTTGTTTGGCTTGCTGGTCAGCCGCTTTTTTCTCCTGGGCCTGCGCGGCGGTCAGATCGTAATGCCCCGCAATGATCTGATCCAAAACCTCCTCCAACCCATCCATGGGATGTCCCTGCCAGAGAATGTGGCCGTCCTGGCCAACAACGAAGGCATGCGGGATGCCCCCGATGTCGAAAGCAGCCATGTAACCCTTGCTGGTCTGATCCTGATCATCAATGGCCACCACGTAATCCATTTTGTCGCCCATCTGGGTGACGAACTTTTTGACCACGTCCGGCTTCTCATCGGACACACCAACAAAAATGACGTCCTTGAACTTCTTTTGCATCTTGGTGAGATGCGGAATGCTGACGCGACACGGCGGACACCACGTCGCCCAAAATTCCACCACCACGACCTGTTTGCCTTTGACGGTCGCCAAATCCACCGGGCCGCCTTTGACCCATTCGGAAATCTCCAGGGGCGCGGCGGGATCGCCAAGTTGCCCCGCCATCAGTCCGGGCAGCAACAGCGCCAGCAGCGTTGGCATCAGAAAAAACTTTTTCATAAAGTAAAATGTAAGAGGTTAGCGAACTACGCTTCACGCTAGAGCGCGCTACCCGGCGCGTCAATGCCCATAGTGAACAAAATTTACGCGCGCTGGAGCGCCTTGAAAAATTTGATTTGCGGGCGCTTTAATCAGTCGAGCGCACGGTGATATTTCGGTGGGTCAAGGCCGGTGCCGCCGGGTCCCGATACCAAAAGGTGCGCGCTTCATACGAATGACCAGCCACCACTTGAAAACGCAACGTGAAGGTGTGGTAAAGCGCGTTGGAAAAATCCGCGCCACGCAACTCGCGCCCGGCCACCTCTTGTCCGGTCGCCACATCCCAAATGGAAATTCGGGCGAGGGCCGAAGCGATTCCCGCGAGATAATCCACTTTCAATTCAAAAGCGGCATCGCAGTCCCCGGACGCCAGGTCCTCCGGCAAGGCGCCTTTCACCAGGTAACCGGAAGCATGGTCCGTCGCCGGTTCAGCGACCCATTGGGTTGCGCCCCGCGACCGGCCCACTTCATGTTCGAGCGCCGGCGCCAACCAACGGCGCACTGCGGATTCGGCATCCGCCGCGAGACGCGGTTCGGCCAATGCGCAAATTACGCGCAGGGCGGAGCTGTGCCGCGCCGCATCCACCGCGTCCACCGGTCCGGCCCAACGCCCGCCAAAGCGCCCCTCGGCGTCGCGGTTGTTTTCCCACACGGATTTCGCGTTGCGCTCCATAAATTCGCGGTACCGAACGAAGCCGGTGACTTCATACAACTCCGCCAGATGCCGGATGAATATGCCCTTGAATTGCGGGCCATCACCGCCGCGCAACCCGCGCCTTTCATTCGGCTCGCGCAGAATGCCGGCGGCGTTCACCAACTGCGTCGTCGCCGCGTCGCCAATCGCGATCGCTTGCGCCAGATAATCCGCGCGCCCGGTGCTTCGATACAATTCCACCAGCCCGCCAATGATGACGCCTTGATTGTAGGTCCAGGTGGTCTGGCGATTGTTTTCGCATTGCGCGTTCAAGCCGTCGTTCACGAGTTGCCCGGCATTGATCAGGCCCGACGCTTTGAACCATTCCCACTCGCGTTGCGCCCAATCCAGGTAGCTGCCCGGCCCGCGGTCACCCGGCGTGCGTTGATGCAGACGCGCCGCCAACAACAGAAACAACTCGTTGGGAATGGCGTTTTTGTACCGGCGATCCTTCTTCCACCAAACTCCGCCGCCGCAGTGATCGTCCCAACCGGAAGCCATGTCCGTGAAGATGGTTTGCGCCGCGCGCAGGTAATGGCGTTCGCCGGTCAAATCGTACGCGCGCACCCAGGCCAGCGCCCACCAGCCCTCGTCGTCGTAGAACTCATTGAGGAAATCCCGGGTGCGATTGCGATCAAAGGTCGCGCGCAAAACCTCCAGATATTCGGCGCCGTTGTTCAGCTCGATCATTCGTTCAACGACTTCCAAACAATTGGCGGCGTTCCACCAACCGGTTGTGTCCCACAAACCTTGCGCGTTATACCAATGTTGCAACACCCGCGTTGAAGCCAGGCTTTGCGCGTAGTAATCAGGCGGCGCATCCGCTCGCGCGTCGCTCGCCGCCAACCACCAACTCACGGCCCCGAGGACGGCAACCGTCACGCGAGAGCATTTCCTGAGATGATTTGCAGTCATGGCGGACGCCCCAATGGGCGCGCTCAATCCAGGAGGTGACGCCGTTCGTGGAAGGTTTTCCAGATCAGCTCGCCGAAGATGGTGTTGGCCCAGGCAAACCAGGAGCGGGTGAATTTATTGGGATCATCCTTGTTGAAAGCTTCGTGCATGAAACCGGTGCCCGCGTGAGTTTTCTGCAAAGTCACCAAGCACTGTTTGATCTCCGTATCCTTGGTGGCGGTGAGGGCCTGAATAATGACTCCCAAGGGCCAGATCATGTCCACGCCCACGTGCGGACCACCAAGTCCGGTGGCCGCCTTGCCGACGCACCAATACGGATTATCCGAGGAGAGCAACAATTGGCGCGTATTCAGATACGTCTTGTCTCCCGGTTTGACGGCGCCGAGATAGGGCAGCGATAGCAAGTTCGGAATGTTGCCGTCGTCCGTGCAATAATAATTGCCGTACGCATCCACTTCGAACGCGTACACCCGACCACCTCGAGGATGACGCACGATGGCGTAACGCTTCAAAGCGGTCTCCACTTCTGCGGCCAGCGCGCGCAATTGCCTCGCGAGATCGGCGTCCGCGCGCAACCGCTCCACCATTTCGGCCGCCTGACGCAAACTCACGACGGCGAAAAAATTCGAGGGCACGAGGAACGGAAAAATCGTGGCGTCATCGCTCGGGCGGAACATGGAATAGATCAGTCCCACGGGTTTGGCGGGATTGCCATACCCGCGCCCCGGCAAACTGTCGGTGGCCCATTCAGTGCGACGCAAAAAGTGGTACGGCCCGCGATTTGATTTACGCTGCTGCTCGCGGAAGGTTTGCAGCGTCAACCGGATGGCATCATGCCAGGCCTGGTCAAACGGAGCGGGATCGCCGGAAAGTTGCCAATAACGATAGGCGAGTCGGATCGGATAGCACAGCGAATCAATCTCCCACTTGCGCTCATGCACGCCGGGTTTCATATCCGTCAAATCGTGCTGCCACTCGCCACGTTTCTGATCGTCCTTGTAGAACGCGTTCGCGTACGGGTCTTTCAGGATGCAACGCGTCTGGCGGTTGATGACGCCCGCGATCAGTTGTTGCAGCGGGGCGTCGTCACGCATCAAATCCAAATACGGATAGACCTGCGCCGAGCTGTCGCGCAGCCACATGGCATCAATATCACCGGTGATGACATAAGTATCGGGGCGTCCGTCCGAAGTCCCGAAATCCACCGTGGTATCCAGCGTGTTCGGGAAACAATTCTCAAACATCCACGCCAGTTCTTTATTACCAATGGAAGCCTTGACCTGCGCGATGGCCCGCTCGACGGCGACGCTTTTGAAGTGGCGTTTTTCGAGCGGAGTGCGCACCACCGGGAAATCGGTTGACGCCGCCAGACTGCGCGACGGCAACAACGTCAACGCCGCCGTGGTCAAAACGGTGTTCTGAAGAAATTCGCGTCGGTTCATAAACGGATTCAGGCGGTCAGTTCTTTGCGTCCGATTTTGTGTCCCTTCAAACCGTAGAAGGCCACGTAGGCATACGCCACCAACGGCACGAAGAAGGACACTTGCAGATTGTGCGTCGCGTCCGCCACCCAGCCTTGCAGCGGCGGCAGTATCGCGCCGCCCAGAATGGCCATGACCAACAGGGACGAAACCTGGCTTTTGTAAATTCCCGTGCCTTCCAACGCCAGGGAAAACGTGTTCGACCAACCGATGGAAGTGAACAGCCCGATTGCCACCACGCACCACATGGCGATGGTGCCTTTGGTGAGAATGGCCATGACCAGCAATACAATTACGGTTGCGCAAAAGACGACCAGGGTGCGCGCGGTTTGCGAACGTCCGAATTGAAACAGCAGCCAGCACAGGGCCACGAAAGGCAGATACATCCGGAACACCGGCCAGTTTGCGGAAAATTGTTCCAGCCACAACGCCAGCACCGGTTTATCCACGTCGCCGTGAATGGCCGCCAACGGAGCGCTTTTGGCCACCCACAAAAACAGGTAGGCCGCGAGCGGAATCACGATCAGCGCGGCTTGTTTGCGCGCGCGGCGCATGTCGCTCAACTCCACCGCCCCCATGAAGCGGCCGATCATCAAGCCGCCCCAATAGATGGACACGTATTTGCTCGCCTCCAATTCCGGCAGATTGCCGATGTCCGGTTGCCCCAGAAAATTGATGATGACGCTGCCCACGGAAACTTCTCCGCCCACATACATGAAGATGGCCACAACGCCCAAAACCACGTGCGGAAATTTCAACGCGCCCGCGCCCGGCTCGATGCGTCCCTCGCCGACCTGCGGCAGCCGGATGAAAAAGAAAACCACCGCGAGCAGCACGAAGACCGCGCAAAATACCAGGTACGGCACCTTGACCGAGTCCGCCCCGTGCGCCCCGCTCGAGGCAAAGTATTGGAAGATCAACCAACCGCCGATGATCGGGCCGATGGTGGTGCCGATGGAGTTGAAGCCCTGCGCCAGATTCAACCGGCTCGAAGCGGTCTTTTCCGGACCGAGAATCGTCACGTACGGATTGGCCGCAATTTGCAGCATGGCAAAACCCAACCCCACCACAAATAACGCCGCGAGAAACATGGGGTACGACGCCGCGCCCGCCGCCGGCCAAAACAAGGCACTGCCCAACGCCGAAATCAGCAACCCGATCACCACGCCGTTTTTATAGCCGATGCGCGCGATGGGATCGCCCTTGGTTACTGAAATAACGAAATAGATCAATGCCCCCACAAAGTAAGCGCCAAAAAACGCCAGTTGCACCAGCATCGCCTGAAAGTAATTGAGCGTGAACGCCTCCTTGAAACGCGGGATCAGGATGTCGTTGAACACCGTCATGAACCCCCACAGAAAAAACAGCGAGGTCATGATGGCAAACGGACCATGAAGCGCGGGAGCGTTGGATTGACGGGTCGGTGCGGCGGTCGGTGTCGGGGCCATAAGTATTATCGTTTATTTAGCAATGTGACAGATCGCGAATCCGATTGAAGAAAAAAATGCGTGGGCTGCATCCGCCCCCGCCGGATCAGGATGGGTTCGTGGAGAGATTCAAGGCCACCACCCCTCCGATAATCGCCAATAATCCCACCACCCGCAGCCAGGTGACCGGCTCGCGAAACCACAGCACCCCCACCGTGGCGATCAAGGCCGTGCCCACGCCGCTCCAGATGGCGTAGGCCACGCTCACATCCACTTTCTTCAGCACCAAAGTCAGAAAACCAAAGCAAAGCGCGTAGAACCCTCCCATCAAAATGGTCGGCACGATCCGGGAAAAGCCCGCTGAAAGTTTCATGCAAATCGTTCCCGCCACTTCAAACAGGATCGCCAGAATCAAGAATATCCAATGCACGGGCACCATCCTATCCCAAGCGACCACCGGGAGTCACGCCGATGTCCAGGCCCGGAACTGGAAGCGCGGAAGGAACGTCGCGCCGCCGGTGATGATTGGAAAACATTTTGCACCGTCCCTCCGCAGCCTCGTCAGGTCGCCGCGAGTTCGTCACTGAGCCGCGCGCCATACCACAACATGCGCGGCAGATGGAACGGGCCTTTGTACATCGTGCCCTTGGCCCGGGAAGAAATCCGCCCATCACGATGCAGATAACCGTACCACTCGCCAAACTCCGGATCGGCAAAGTGTTTGAAGCTCCAGTCGTGAACCTGTTGATGCCAGCGGGCGTACTTGGCGTCGCCCGTGAGTTGATACGCCAGCAAGGTCGCAATAACCGCCTCGTTGTGCGGCCACCAAAATTTCATGTCGTGCCAGTATTCCTGCACCGGCAAACCGCGCAGGTCGCGAAAGTAAAACAGCCCGCCTTGTTCCTCGTCCCAACCGCGCCGCCACATCCCATCCAAAATCGTGCGCCCGAGTTCAATAAGCCGCCCCGCACCGCGCCATTTGCCTTCGTGCATGATGAACCAGGCACATTCAATGGCGTGGCCGGGATTCAAGGTCCGTCCGTCATGATGCTCGAGAATCTCGCCGTTCAACCCCACCGTCTCCAGCAACACCTGATGTTCCGGCTTCAGAAAATGTTTCTCAATCGCCGTCAGATTGAAATCAATCCATTCCGTGCAAGTGCGACCGGAGATGGCGACGTCGCCCAGATTCGCGCGAAGTTCCTGCGCCGTGGCCAGTCCGATCAGGTGGCCGCCAAGGCCCTGCATGGGACGCGCCGGCTGGAACTTCGGCGTCATCACGCCCGGGGTAAAGGAATAGCGCAGATAGGTCGCAAATGTTTTAATGGCATCCTCAGCCGCGCGGGTCTCGCCGGTGGCGCGCGCGTAAGCCGCATTCGCGATCGCCGCGAAACTTTCACTAAAAACATAACGCCGCATCCACAAAGGCTGCCCCTCGCGCGTCACGGTAAAGTACATTTTCCCCTCCGGTCCAAAGCAATGCCGCCGCGAGAACTCCAGACACGAACGCGCGGCTTCCAGCCATTCAGCGCGCTTTTCCACCGTGTTGTAGAGCGTGGCGAACACCCAGCCGGCCCGCCCCTGAAACCAGACGGATTTGTCCGTGTCAATCACCGCGCCATCGCGATCCAAACAGGTCAGCATTCCGCCCAGTTGACGATCCAAACCATGTCGCAACCAAAACGGAATGACGTCCTCCAGCAACGTGGAGCGATACAACTCCGCGAGCTGTTGCGGTGAGGCCAGAAGAAAGTTGTTCATTTTAACCGTTCAAGTCTGGAGCGAATCCCATGCGGACCATAATCCACCAAACAATATGCACACGAGTCCAATCGCTCCGCCGCTCAAAACCCCACAGTTTGCCCCACCCCGTCGCCCAGCATCGTCTGCCGACTCAATCGCGTCCGTTTCCACGGACAGCCCAAACTTCCGGCGAACGCACGCCTGGACGCACCTCGCCGCTGGGCAACACAAAAAGACCACGCCATCGCACCGCCGGCAACGTGGCGCGCGCAACGGGAATGTGGTCGAGCTGCGACCAGTTACCGGTGCGTAAATCCAAAGCTTGCGCCAGGTGCGGAAAACCGGGATGCCGCGCCATCGGCTGGAAGTTGACCAGCGAACCGTCATCACCACCAATAAGCAGCAAAGTGGCATCAACTATTGGCGCGGGAGAAGGCGCGGCGACGGAGGGTCGCGGCAAATCCGCCAGCCGCTCCCAGTTTCCAGACGACGGCGAATACTTCCATGCGTCGCGCAAATAAACCCGTTTCACCTTATCGCCCTGCAATCGCAAGGCCGCGCCCCCCATCAGATAGAAAGCGTCCGTCGTCGCGCCGGCAGTGGGAAGAATCCGCGCTTCACCCGGACACGGCGACAGCTCCGTCCAGGCAAGATGCGATTTCCCGGAAGCCGATCTCGTAATTTTGCTTTCTGAATTTGACCCGCCTGCTGCTGCTCTCGATTCGCCTTCTCCCTCACTGGAAGGGAGGATTGGCTCAGCGAGCGCTGCCAATTCCAAGGCGAAGCAGCGATTTAACGCCGCTTGTTCTCCCGGCGCTTCCGAACCCCCGGCAACATAAGCCACCTGTCCCACCAGCGCGCCCGCCGCATTCGCCAGCGGCACGGGCAGCGGCGGCAACTCGTGCGTGACGATTTTGCCGTTGGCCCAAGTCAGCAGAAAGGTGTTCGCGTAATGCCGTGTGGCGTCACTGCCACCAATGCACAGCACGCCGTGTTCTGTGGTCAGCGAAATTCCGTACGCCAAGGGACGGGGTAATTTACCCGCGACGCGCCAGCCGGTATTGGTTTGATCCAGCACATACACCGTGTCGTGCCAGACCTTTTGTCCGCCTTCCCACGGCATTTTGTCAGGAAAGTTGGCGCCGCCCGCCACGATTAGTTTACCATCGCTCACCCCCGCGAACGCACCCGCCACTCCCAGCGCCCCGGGCAACGGCGGCAGTTGCGACCACCGCAATTCGTTCGTCGTTACCTCGGCGTCCATCCGGGTGGCCGTCAGGACCGCGAGCACCATCATTATGAGAAAAACACGGGGCCTGGCGGATTCACGATAAGTGCGGCGCTGGGGTGATGGTTTCATAACGCACACTGCGTCCAGTGGCTCGGTCGGGAGCCTCCTACCCGTCCGTAAAAATGACAAGATAATTTGCTCCAAACCCGCCGCCGCTTGGTGTTAAGTTTGCCGCACATGAAGAATCCTTCACACGCATTAACGGGTCTGATCGCCGCCCCGTTCACGGCCATGCACGCCGATGGCAGCGTCAATTTGTCCGTAATTGATCAACAGGCCGCGCGTCTCGCCGCTGACGGAGTTGCCGGCGCGTTCATCTGCGGCAGTACCGGTGAAGGCTTGTCTCTGACGACGCCGGAACGGCAGCAAGTCGCGCAACGCTGGCGGGACGTCCTTAAAAACACCTCGCTCCAACTCGTCGTTCACGTCGGTCATAACAGCCTCGAGGAAGCCCGCCAATTGGCCGCCCAAGCGCGACAAATTCAAGCCGACGCAGTGGCCTTGGTCGCACCCAGCTACTACAAACCGGCCACCATCGAAGATTTGCTCAGCTTCTGCGTCCCCGTCGCCCGGGAATGTGCGCCGCTGCCGTTTTACTTCTATCACATTCCGCCGCTGACCGGGGTGAACCTTTCCATGTTTGAATTTTTACGTCAGGCCGAGAGCCAGATTCCCAATCTGGCCGGGATTAAATTCAGCTGCATGGACCTCGTGATTTTGCAGGAGTGTCTCAATTTTGCGGACGGACGTTTCAACATTCTGTTTGGTTGCGATGAAATGCTGCTGGGCGCGTTGGCGTTGGGCGTCACCGGAGCCGTGGGTAGCACCTATAATTATTGCGCGCCACTTTATCACGAAATCATCAACGCTTTCCGGGCTGGCCAGCTCGATAAAGCGCGGACGTTGCAACTCAAATCCGTGAAGCTCGTCGAGGCGCTGGGAACTTTTGGCGGGTTGGCCAGTGGCAAAGCGGTGATGAGTTTGACCGGAGTGGATTGCGGCCCGGTGCGATCGCCGCTGCGGAATTTGACGGCGGAACAACGCTCCCGTTTGCTCCACCAAGTTAAATCCCTGGACATCATCGCCCCCGCCCCCGCGACCGCGCACTGACCGGGCCACGTCGCCTCGCGGTCGGGACTCAATCCAGGTAGCGGCGAAGAATCGAGTGAAGATTATCGCGCCGCTGATGACTCGTCGCCGCCTTGCGGACGGATCACCAACACCACCAACACCGACAACAACGCAATCCCGGCGAACACCCCGAAGATGGCGTTCAGCGGCACATGCCGATCGCGCAAGGCGCCAAAGGCCCAATCGCCGAAACCGCCGCAACTGATGCTCACCAGATTCATGATGCCGTAGCCCGTCGCGCGCAATTCGGGGCGCGCGATCTGACACAGGATCGGCATGTTGTTGCAGTCAAAAAAGCCCCAGCCCAAGCCGAAGACGATCAACCCCGCCACCGCCATGCTGACCGTGCCCGCGTTACCCACACTGAACAAGGCAGGCAGGAACAAGACCATGCCAATGGCGCTGACAAAGATGCGTCCGCGTTTGTTGTTGCGCATCCAGCGATCCGCCAGCGCGCCGCCCACCACCGCGCCAATCAACGAAGCCACTTGCACGTACAAAATCGCTTTCACGCCCGCCGCGCCCTGTCCCAGACCGAAACGCTCGCGCAAAATGTCCGGCATCCAATCGCGCACCACCCAGCCCGCGATGGCGGGCAACGTGAAGTACAACACCAGCAAAATAAAATTGCGATTGGTCAACAATCCCCGCCACACACCGGCCTTGAGTTTCTCAGTGCTTGGTTCGGCCACCACCCGTTGCGGGGAGCGCAGCATCGCCATCAGCGGCAAGGCGTAAATCACGCCGATCAACCCGCAGGTCGTGAACGCCCAACGCCAGCCGTGGTCCGATGAATCCGCCACGTAACCGGCGAAGCCTCCCAGTATTTGCCCCACGTAAATTCCCGTTTGATGCACCCCGATCGCTCGCGAGCGGGTCAGGCCGGGATGGTAATCGGCAATGAACGCCAGCGCCGCCGGCATGTAAAACGCCTCACTGATTCCCATCAAGGCGCGTGTGGCTACCAATTCGCCAAAGGTGGTCGTGTGGCCAGTCCACCAGGTTACTACCGACCAGACCAGCAGGCTGGCCGCAATCACCCGATGCCGCCCAATCCGATCCGCCACGTACCCGCCGAAAGGACTGAGAATCGCGTAAGTCCATTTGAACGCGCCAAGCACAAGCCCCCAATCCGCGCGATTCGCAATGGTCGGAATATCCGCCACCATGGACGCCTTCATGGTGGCCAGCATCTGGCGATCGAGATAATTGAGCAGCGCCACGGGAACGAGCAGCGCCACTACAAACCAAGCAAACTTTCCAGGACTGACTGATGAATTCACTTGCGCGGCAGTGTAGGCAGTCTCTCGCCCGAGGACAACGCAGTAAAACCGGTAGGGCGCGTCACTCCCAAGAGAACAATGCCCGGCCAACTCCGCAGAGAGACAAGGGAATGATTGGCAGAGGGATGGGCATTGGGGGAGCACCGCCGTCCTCGGCGGTAGTCGTTCGCGTCGCGCGGACGACATGCTGTTCTAAAGTTAAAGGTCACCGAGGCGTCTCGACTCGGTTCGGTCGGAACTGCGGCGGGGCGCCGCAGCCACATGGTTGGCCGGAACGATTCGATTGGAGTTTGGGTGGAACGGGCCACTGGCCCGTTCCGGCTTGGCGGATGCAGATTCTGTCGGGCGAGACGCCCGCCAGCACACGCGAGACGCGTATGCTCCCCAGTCGCACTGGCACGATCACTACTGCGAAATGCACGAAATACGCAAACGGGAAGACAAGGGAATGATTGGCAGAGGGATGGGCATTGGGGGAGCACCGCCGTCTCGGCGGTGGTCGTTCGCGTCTCGCGGACGACATCCCGTTCTAAAGTAAAGAGCCACCGAGGTATCTCGACTTGGTTTGGTCGGAACTGCGGCGGGACGCCGCAGCCACATGGTTGGCCGAGGTCAGTGTTGTTCCACGGCGATTTGTCGCAAGTCGGCTAGAAACCGATCCACGTCGGCCGGAGTGGTGTCCCAACTGCACATCAAACGCGCTTCCTTCCAGCCGCCCACCCGCACGTAAAATTTCCAGCCGCGATCGTACAAGTGTCGCACCCACGCTTCGGGGATGTCCGCGAACACCGCATTGGCTTCCACCGGGTACGCCACCGTGATCCCCGGAATCTGGCGCAACCCGGCTTCCATCCGCTGCGCCATTGCATTGGCATGGCGCGCGTGCCGCAACCACGCTCCGTCCTTCAACAATCCCGTCCATGGCGCGGAAAGAAATCGCATCTTGGACGCCAGTTGCCCGCCTTGTTTGCAGCGATAATCAAATTCCCGCGCCAGTTCGTGATTGAAGAACACCACCGCTTCGCCCAGCGCCAGACCGTTTTTTGAGCCGCCGAAACCCAGCACATCCACGCCGGATTTCCACGTCGCCTCGGCCGGAGAAATGCCCAGCGCGGCCACCGCATTGGCAAAGCGCGCGCCATCCAGGTGAACGCGCAACCCCAAGCGCCGCGCCTCCTCGGTCAACACGCGCAGTTCGTCCCGCGAGTAAACCGTGCCCACTTCGGTGGCTTGCGTCAGACTCAGCACCTGCGGTTTGGGATAGTGAATGTCCGTGCGTTTGTTGACGGCGCGCTCGATGTCGGCGGGATCAACTTTGCCGTTCGCGCCGCGCAACAGCAGGATTTTGCTGCCGTTGGCAAAAAACTCCGGCGCGCCACATTCCGAGGTTTCCAGGTGCGACATCTCGTGACACAAAATGCTGTGATACGACTGACATAACGCCGCCAGAACCAGCGAATTGGCCGCCGTTCCGTTGAACACAAAGAACACTTCGCAATCCGTCTCGAATACCTCCCGCAACATATCCGCAGCACGTTGGGTCCAGGTGTCGTTGCCGTAACCGACGGCATGATCCACATTGGCCGCCTGCATGGCTTCCCAGGCTTCGGGACAAATCCCGGCGTAGTTGTCGCTGGCAAAATGGCGTCGAGGCAAAGTCGTTTCAGACATGCTCCGAGCTTAATCAAACCTTTGGCCGGGAAAAGCAGAACCGCACGAGCGCCCCTGAACGGATCGAAGCGAGGCAGCGATGACAAGCCCGGAGAAGCGCTGGGGAACGACTGGATACGGCCGCCCGGGGTTTTATGGGGTATTGGGGTGCTATTTGGCTTGGCGGGGGGGGCGGGGCGTTTTATTGTCTGCGTCATGAAATGGACCTGGATTTTGTCACTGACCGTGGTGGCTCTGACTTCCGGCGCGGTGGCGCAGGAGGCGGGCTTTAAATCGTTGATGGATGGCAAGACTTTTGCCGGTTGGCAGCTCGCGACGGAGAACACCAATTCGTTCCGGATCGAGGACGGCGCGTTTGTCGCCAATGGTAACGCCTGCCACTTGTTCTACGTGGGTGACGAGCAGCCGTTCAAAAATTTCCATCTCAAGGTGGAGGTCAAAACGGACCCGGTGTCCAACGGCGGCATTTATTTCCACACCAAGTATCAGGAAAAGGGCTGGCCGCGGGGCGGGTTTGAATGTCAGGTCAACAACACGCACGGGGACTGGAAGAAAACGGGCAGCCTCTACGACGCGGTCAACGTCTCGCAATCCCTGGCCCGCGACAACCAATGGTGGACGCAGGAAATCATCGTCGAAGGCAGCAAAGTCACGGTGAAGGTGGATGGCCAGATCGTGCTGGAATATAACGAGCCGCCCGGCGCGCAGCCGGGCAAGGATTTCGAGCGCAAACTGTCACAGGGCACGTTTGCCTTGCAGGCGCACGATCCCAAGAGCGTGGTGCGCTACCGGAACATCCGCGTCAAACGGCTGTAATTTTCTCCCGGTCGCGGCTTCACGGGCTGAAGGGGGTGCGGGGTTGGATTTGGCAACGCGCGAATCGGCCCTATAATTCCGTAGTCATGCTGGCAACGTCAGAGATCATTCAAGCCGCCGCGCAAACCAACCGGATCAACCGCCTCTGGCCGCGGTGGCGCGAAGTGCCGTTGTATCACGCGACCCTGACGACACCGCATCCGACGCTGCCCGAGTTACCGATCATCACCAAGCGCGAGATGCGCGCGGGCTTCCCCAAAAACTTTCTGCCCGAGCGGCTTTCCCTGGACGACCTGGTTTCCCGGCGCGTGGTGGAACTGGAGTACACCTCGGGCACTTCCGAGGAGCGATTGCCGGTCATCATGCCGTTGGGGTGGTGGAACGAACAGGAAGCGCGGGCGTTGCGGTTGAATCACTTCGTGGCCCGGGTGCTGGAGCAACAGCCCCACGCGCGCCGCGCCACGTTGACGCCGCCCGCCTGCAACGGGCTTACCTGTCCGACGGTCTGGGCTTCTCCGGCGGAACGCACGCTGGGCAACACGCTTTATCTGAACCTCGCGCGGATTCCCTTCACGCTGGATGAAACGGAGCTGCAACGCATGGCGCAGGAGGCGCTGGATTGGCAGCCGCAATTTCTGGATTTGGACCCGGTGCATGGGCTGTGGTTCGCCTTGTTCTGCGAGCGGGCCGGCCTCCGGTTGCTCTCGGTTCAATTCATCCTCTGCAGTTATGAATTCGTCAGCGTCGTACACCGGCGGATTTTGCAGCGGGTCTTTGGCGTGCCGGTGTTCAATCTGTATGGCTCGACGGAGACGGGCCATCTGTTGATGGAAGACGAGTCCGGCGCGATGAAACCCAGCTACGAAACGGCGTTCCTCGAGGTGATGGAACCCGATGCGTCCGGGATCGGTCCGCTGCTGGTCACGACGCTGTCCAACGATTACATGCCGCTGCTGCGCTATCGCATCGGCGACCTGGTGCGGCGGCACGAACGGGCTTACGGCACGGATTACACGGTGCACGGGCGGATTCGGGACGCGCTCACGGCGGCGGACGGGCGGCGCGTCACGACGTGGCAGGTGGATCAATGCCTGCGCGACGTCGGGGGGCTGGCGCATTACCAACTGCGCCAGACGGACGCGGCTCAATTTGACCTGCGCTATATTGCGGACGCTCAAGGACCGTCAGCGGCGGATCAAGCCACCATTGCCACCCGTTTGAAAGCCCTGCTGGGCGTGCCGGTCAAAATGACCGCCGTCCCGCTCTTACTACCCGAAGCCTCCGGCAAATTCCGCCTCACCCATCGGGTCACGACTCCAGATCACGCCACTATGGGCGAGACCACCGAAACGCTGCACAAGAAACAGGGCTGCAAAGAAGAAGCAAACGGCGGCACTGGTAGCGTCGCTCCATGAGCGACGCCATCTGACGATGAATTTAGCGGCGGTCACAGACCGCCGCTACAAGACTGCTACAATCAAGTCGCTCCGGGCAACCGGGGTGGCTTTTCCGTTGTTGGCAAAAAATTCGGATGGAAGTATCATTTCCGCATGAATGGCTATGCCGCAACTTTGGAAGCTCTGTCCGCCTTGCCGTTGGACGAGCAGGAATCGGTCGTTGCCGTCGTGCAGCATCGTCTCGCGGAACAACGCCGGGCGGAGTTGATTGCCACGGTTAAGCAGGCCCGCAAGGAATTCGCCGCCGGCAAAGGCAAATCTGCTTCCGTTGCCGCCATCATGCGGCAGGTCAAACCGTGAAACACCAGTTGCTGACCAGTCCGGCGTTTTTGCGTTCCGCCAAGCGATACCTCAAGAAACACCCGGCTGCCGCGACTGAACTGGAAACGCTGCTCGAATGTCTGACCGCCGATCCGTTTGCGCCCGCGCTTCGCACACACAAACTCAAAGGCGCGCTGGCTGGTTCCTGGGCTTCCAGCGGCGGATATGATTTGCGCGTGGTTTTTCATCTGACCAAACATCGCGGTCACGCCGCGATTGCGCTCGAAGCCGTTGGCGCGCACGACGAAGTTTATTGATAAATTTATTGATGTAGCGTCGCTCTATGAGCGACGGAAATTTAGCGGCGGTCACAGACCGCCGCTACAAGGCCGCTACAATCAAGCCGCTCCGAGCAACCGGGGCGGCTTGGCATTTTCCGTGGCGATGCTGGACACCCTCTCTCGCTTTTGGAAGACTGCGCGGGCGTGAAACAATCAATCGTCACCGTGGATATGGAAGGCGTGTTGACGCCGGAAAGCTGGATCGCCGGCGCCGAGAACATCGGCATTCCGAAATTATCTCACGCCCGGCACCGGCCATGGGCGAAAGGCGGGGACGAACCGACCAGGGCGTCTAACGTTCCGGTGACTCGCACCTGGGCATAACTGGATTGATGAGCCTATCGAACCACTTTCAAGCAAATGGAGTTTTGCTCCCGTTCCCATTATTTTCCATGTCTCCGCGTGAAACTCCCAACGGCTTGAACGCCGCCAACCGATGACCGCAGCGCCACCAGTCAGTACCGAGCGCGTGCCTTTGGTGCGCCTGACCGGCATCTCGAAGCGCTTCGGTCCGGTGCGCGTGCTGCATCAGGTACAATTGGAGGTGGCGGCGGGCGAAGTTCACGTGCTGGCGGGTGAAAATGGAGCGGGCAAAAGCACCTTGATAAAAATTCTCGCGGGCATTCACACCGATTTCGAAGGCCGCATCGAATACGCGGGTCGAGCCGCCCGGCCCCGCTCGCCGTTGGAAGCCAACGCGCTCGGCGTGGCGGTGATCCATCAGGAATTGTCGCTGATCGGCCCCATGAGCGTGGCGGACAACATTTTTCTCGGTCGCATGCCGACGCGCAACGGTTTCGTCCGCGACGCGCGCCAGCATGAGGAAGCCCGGCACTGGGTGCGGCAACTGGGGCTGGAATTGGACGTGCGCCGGCCAGTTGAACAATTTCCCATCGCCGTCCAGCAACTCATCGAGATCGCCAAGGCGCTGAGTCAAAACGCCCGGGTGCTCGTCATGGATGAACCGACCAGCGCTTTGAACGCGCCCGAAGTCGAGAAGCTCTTTGGCCTGATCCGCACCTTGAAAGCCCGCGGCTGCGGGATCGTTTACATCACGCACAAGATGGAGGAGATCGAGCACATCGCGGATCGCATCACGGTGCTGCGCGATGGCGAATGGATCGGCACCGCTCCGGCCAAAGAGCTGCCCCCGGCGCAATTCATTCAATGGATGGTCGGTCGCGAGTTGGGGGAACAATTTCCCCGCCGCGCGCCCCAGCCGGGCGCCGAACGATTGCGGCTTGAAAATTTCAATGTTCATCCTGACGGCTTTGCCGCCAAGCCGGCGGCGGAAAACATCACGCTGGCAGTCCGGGCCGGCGAGATCCTCGGCATCGGGGGTCTGCAAGGTTCCGGCGCGAGCCAATTGTTGCTCGGTCTGTTCGGCGCGTACGGTCACTTGACCCGTGGCCGGGTGTGGTTAGAGGGCCAAGAAACCCGTTTTACAAGCCCGCGCGCCGCAATCAGCTCCGGTCTGGTTTTATTGACCAACGATCGCAAAGCCACCGGATTGGTTTTGCCGCTTTCCATTATCGCCAATGCCACGCTGGCCGGTTTGCGCGAGCTGACCCGCGCGGGTTGGCGTCACCCCGCCACCGAACGCGCCGCGGCGGAACGCACGACCGGTCAGATGAGATTGCGCGCGGCCTCGCTGGATTTGGAGGTCGGCGCGCTCTCGGGCGGCAACCAACAAAAAGTGGCCATCGCCAAATGGCTGCAAACCCAGCCCAAGGTGTTGTTGCTCGATGAACCGACGCGCGGAATTGACGTCGGCGCCAAACGCGAGATTTATCAATTGATGGATGAATGGACGGCGCAAGGCATGGCCATCATCCTGATTACGTCCGAGCTGCCCGAGTTGATGACCTTGAGCGATCGCATCGTGGTGCTGCATCGCGGCCGATTGACCGCCGCCTTCACCCGCGCCCAGGCGACCCCCGAAACCATTCTGGCGGCGGCCATGGGACACGCCGCCGTTCCGACTGCCATCCAAAAATCATGAGCGAAACCTCCCCAACCAAATCGCCTAATCCTTTCATCCAGTGCGTATCCAGCCCGGCGGGGCGCGCGTTTCTCGCGCTGTTGCTCGTGTGTCTGGTCGGCACGATCTTCAATGCTGACGGCGCGTTTTTCAAAATCGGCACGCACCGTGACGCGCTGCGCCAGGCGTCGGTGTACGGCATTCTCGCGTGCGGCTCGACGCTGGTCATCATCACGGCGGGAATTGATCTGGCGGTGGGCAGTGTGCTGGCGTTGGTGGCGGTTTGTTGTTCCAAGATGGCCATCCATTGGGGCTGGAGCGGATGGCTGGTCGTTCCCGCCTGTTTGCTGGTGGGGTGCGCGAGCGGCGGGTTGGCGGGCGTGGTGACGGCGCGACTGCGCGTGCAACCATTCATCGCCACGCTGGCCTTGATGGTGCTGGCGCGCGGCGCGGCCAAATACGCCTCCGGCGGCATGAAGGTTTCCACCGCGGTAAAGAACGCAAGCGGCGGTTACGATTACGTGGATGTGCCCGCGTTGTTTCGCCTGGTGGACACGCGGATCCTTGGCGGCCATCTCTCGGTGGTGACGGTGATTTTTCTCGTCTGCCTGGGGCTGGCGTGGCTGGCGCTGGCTAAACATAGTTGGGGGCGTTACCTGTATGCCATTGGCGGCAACGAGGAAGCTTCGCGACTCTCCGGCGTGCCGGTGGTTTGGGCTAAAATTTTTGCCTATGTCGCCTCGGGCATGTTGGCGGCCGTGGCGGGGATTTGTCAGGCCGCGCAGGAACAACAAGGCGATCCCGAAGCGGGGGTGGGCTACGAATTGATTGCCATCGCGATGGTGGTCATTGGCGGCACCAGTTTGATGGGCGGACGCGGCGGCATGGGTTTGACCTTGCTGGGCGTTCTGACTATTGGTTATCTGGACAAGATTCTTAGCATCAACGCCGTGCCGGAAGCGGGGCGATTGATGTTGACCGGCGTCATCATCGTAACGGCGGTGTTGACGCAACAACGTAAACGAACGTAAACGAACTTTGGCAAATCAAACCAACGCATGAAATCGAAAGCCCCTCGTCTGCTCACCTTACTGTCCCTCGGCTTGACCGCGATCCTATGGAGCGGTTGCTCGGACGCCTCCAAGTCCTCCAGCGACGCGGCCCCATCAGGTGGCGCGCGCACGTTCACCATCGGCATGTCGCAATGCAACCTGGGCGAACCCTGGCGCGTGCAGATGAATGAGGACATCAAAAACGCCGCCGCCAAGCACGCCAACTTAAAAGTGGTTTTCAAGGACGCGCAAAACGACACGCTGAAACAGCGCGCCCACGTCGAGGAATTTGTCAGTTCCAAGGTGGACCTGCTCATCATCAGTCCGAAGGAGGCGCAGCCGCTCACCGAACCGGTGGCCAAAGCGATGGAAGCGGGCATCCCGGTCATCGTGCTGGATCGCCGGTTGCTCGGGGACCAATACACCTGCTTCATCGGCGCGGACAACAAGAAGATCGGCAAAGCCGCGGGTGAATGGATCGTCAAGACGCTCGGCGGCCAGGGCAGCATTGTCGAGTTGATGGGCCTGCAAACCTCCACGCCGGGCCAGGATCGGCACAGCGGCTTTGTGGAAGGCATCGCTGGTTCGAATCTCAAAATCATCTTCAGCGCGGATATGAAGTGGCTTGAACCCGATGCCCGCAAAGAAATGGAATCCGCCCTGTCCCGCTTTGATAAAATTGATCTGGTCTATGCGCACAACGATCCCGGTGCGCATGGCGCCTATCTCGCCGCCAAAGCGGCCGGGCGCACGGGCATCAAGTTCGTCGGCATTGACGCGTTGCCGCAGGAAGGGGTGGCCTACGTGAGCCAGGGTATTTTGGACGCCACCTTTCAATACCCAACCGGTGGTGCGGAAGCGATTGATACCGCCCTGAAAATTCTTCAAGGCGAAACGGCACCCAAAGAAATCGTGCTCGGCACCCGGCTGTTCGACAAAGCGAATGTGACGCAAGGCGGACTGGAACTGAAGTAAATCGCACTTATGAAACAACTGGCAATCGGATGGCTTCTGACGTTCACCCTGGCGACCGCCACCGTCGCCACGACGCAACCACGCACGTTGGTCACAAGCGGTGAGTTCAAACAAATTTACAATCCCAGCGTGGGCGAGTCGTCACCCTGGTACATCAACGATCACTGCTTCATTCGCGCGCAAGACGGCAAGTGGCATTTGTTCGGCATCACGCGCGAGGAGCCGGCCAAGCCGATGGAGGAAATCACCTTCGCGCACGCCACGGCGGACACCTTGACGCAATCGCCGTGGCAGAAGTTGCCACCTGCGCTGACGGTGGCTCGCGAAGCCCCCTGGCGGGAAGTGCATTTGTGGGCGCCGCATGTGATTTTTCACAACAACCTCTATTACATGTTCTATTGCGCGGGCGGGATCAACAGCAACACGAACTATCAGATCTGTCTGGCCACCTCGCCCGATCTGAAGACTTGGACGCGCTCGCCGAAAAATCCACTGGTCGTGGACGGTTACGATGCGCGCGATCCCTATATTCTGCGCCTGTCCGACCGGTGGGTGATGTATTACACCGCCACCAGTCAACCGCAAGGCGGCAATCATATCGTGGCTTACGTAACCAGTCAGGACTTGTTGACCTGGACCAATCGCGGGGTGGCGTTCACTGATCCGGCCACGGGAACGTGGGGCGGCCCGACGGAATCTCCCTTCGTTGTTCCGCATGGTGGGGCTTATTATTTGTTTATCGGCCCGCGCGACGCCTACGACAGCACGCATGTGTTTGTGAGCAAAGACCCCTTCCATTGGAGCATTGAGAACAAAGTGGGCGACATTCCGGCGCACGCGGCGGAAGTCATTCAGGATACGGATGGCCAATGGTATGTCAGTCGTGCGGGTTGGGGTAAAGGCGGCGTTTATCTCGCTCCGCTCACCTGGCACGACACCCCTTGAACGCGTGGTTGAAAATTGCTTGCGCCCGATTGAAACGCAAAGACCTTCTCAACCGCATCCGGATTTTCTGCCAACCGGCAGCTCACTCCGTTCGCAGTAACGGAATTTACTTCAACTCCAGTTCGTCCTTGCTGGGCAACGGTGGGAACTTGCCGTGAGGTTCGGTTTGATACCAGAACGCCACTGACGCGATGTCATCCTTGAGCGGGAGGTACCGTCCCCCCGACATCCAGCCGAGCGCTTGGATGGTCACTTTCAAGTCCTGGTCGAATCGAATCGGATCGGTGATGTGCCAGCGATACAGCCCGAAGCGTTGCTGCGAATCGTAAAGGCCGTCCGGACGAATGACCTGCGGCATCCCCGCGTAGGGCCCGGTAAATTCCGTGTACCGTCGTTTGCCATCCGGTCCGCCAGTATCGAAATTGTAACTGCCACAGAAATAATCTTCCGTGCCCGTGCCGGCGATGGTCGGAAACTCCTTGTCGCCATCCAGATAGAATTTGATTTCACCCTCACCCCACCAACCGGTGCTGTGAACTTCCCACGCCAGATAAGTGCCGACGTAATGTCCCTTGCCCGTCACGCCATCAAGGATGGTGTATAGCCCGGCCTGTCGGAGCGGATCTTCCCGACGGAATTGCGCATGGAAATACGCCGCGTCATCCGGCACCGAGGTAAGCGCGTAATCAATCTGATAATAAATGGTGATTTGCGCGTCATCGAGGTTTTCAATGGTCACCCGCGCCTTTTTGCGAAACGGCATTTGCCAGTAAGAATTAAAGGCGCTGCCCGGGTTGACCCCCACCGCGAGTGAATTGATCTGGCAGTAGCGCGCCCAACCGCACGCAAAAAAATCTCCCAACGGCACCTCCACCGAAGGCTCGGGCTCGTCATCCCAATAAAACCGCAAAATCATCCAACGCGTTTTGTCCAGCGGCGCGGGGGTCAGCCAGATGTGTTGAATGCAACCCGGACCGTCAATTTCCGCCAGCGTGAAAGTTTTCTTGCCCGGAATATGAACGTAAGGCGATAGCTTCCAACCCGGCCCCAAATCGCGGGCCGCATGACGGGCCGGACCATCGGTGGACATGGCGCCCTTCCCTTTTTCGCCCGTGAAATTCTCCGGAGAGATCGAGCGCGATTTGGCATCGGACAGGCGATAGAGATTTCCGATATCGGTGCCCAGACCGTTAAACGGAGTGTCCGCAGCCCAAGTAAAGGCAGCGGCTAAAACAACGCTGAACCAGGTGATGAGAATTTTTGTTTTCATGTTTGGCAATCAAGTCAGGGTGACGAAACAACGATTTATCTTTGTGTAAAATCCCGGAGGCCGTCCAGTGATTTTTATCGCGCCACCCACCACGGTTCACGCCCATCGGGTCGGCGCTCCGAGTCGAACTACGATTTTACCGCGTACTCAGCCATGATGTCAGCGCCGCCGGGTTGAACCCGGATGCGGAAGCCCAGTTTTTTGACCAAAGCTTTCATGCCATGATTTCCGGCCAAAATCTCCGCCGTCACGCGCGACAGCTTTTCGTTCGCGGCCACCTGCAAAATCCGACGCAGCAATTCCGTACCGATTCCCTGTTGCTGCCAGCGGTCACTCACCAGCAGCGCAAACTCGGCCTCGTTCAAACCGCGATGCTTGGTCAGTCGGCCCACGCCGAGGATTTGGTTCGCCGCACCTTTGACCTTGAGTTCGGCCACGAGCGCCATCTCCCGATCGTAATCGTTGAAGCAAATCCGGACCAGGCGCTCGTGCGCAATGCGCTCGTCGAGTTTCAACTGGTTGAAGTAACGCAGATAAACGCTCTCCGGCGACAGCGTTTGATGGAACGTCACCAGCAGCGGTTCGTCCTCGGGACGGATCGGGCGGATGGTGATGGCGGTGCCGTCCTTGGTCTTCCAACGGGAAACGTAGCGCATCGGATACGGACGAATGGCGAGCTTCGGCAAATGCGCCTCCGACATTTGCGGTTCATGCAAAATGACCCGCGCATCGAGTGCCACGAGTTGATCCGCCGAGGCGAAGAGCGGATTGATGTCAATTTCCTTGATCCACCGCTGCTCGGCCACCAACTGGCTGAAGCTCACCATCAATTTTTCCAGGGCCGCCAGATTCACGGCTTTGCGACCGCGCACGCCTTTGAGCGCTTGATAAATCTTCGTTGTTTCCATCATGCGCCGCGCCAGCGTCGTGTTCAACGGCGGCAAGCCCAGCGCCTTGTCCTTGAACACCTCGACCAATTGTCCGCCCATCCCGAAAAGCAGCACCGGACCAAATTGCGGATCCACACTGCTGCCCAGGATCAGTTCATACCCCTCGCCCAACGAAATCATCGGCTGCACGGTCACCCCCTGAAAATGTTGCGCGCCCGCCTTTTTGCCGCAGGCGGATTTGATGGCCTTGAACGCGCGCCGCACTTCCGCGCCGCTGCGCAGATTCAATTGCACGCCGCCGACGTCGGTCTTGTGCGTGATGGTCCGCGAATACAGCTTGAGCACCACCGGAAACCGCAGGCGCGTGGCCAATCGCACCGCCTCGGTCTCCGTCCGCGCGATCTGGGTGGGAACGGTGGGAATTTGGTAACAATCCAGGAGCGCTTTGGATTCAGCCTCGGTGAGCGTCGTGCGCTCCGCGCGCCGGACTTTTTCAATCAAGGCGTTGGCTTGGGCACGACCGGATTCCAAGTTGCCGTCCGCCGCCGAAGGCACGGGCGTTTCGTAGAGAGCGCGAATGTTTTGCGCGTATTTGAACATCTGGGTAAAAACGCGCGCGGCGGTGTCCGGGTAAGGAAAGGTCGGGATTCCGGCGACATTCAGAATCGCCTCCCCCGCCGCCACCTCGTCGCCGCCCATCCAACTGGCCAGCACAGGTTTGCCCTCGATGTGGCCAAACGCCTTCAACTTTTCCGCCGTGCCCGTGCTGTCGGTCATGGCTTGCGGCGTCAGGATGACCAGCAATCCGTTGCTCTGCGGATCACGCCCGGTGATCTCCAGAGTTTTCGCGTACACCTCGGCGCTCGCGTCACCCAAAACGTCAATCGGGTTGTTGTGCGACCAGGCCGCCGGAAGAATTTTGTTCAGTTCCTCCACCGTGGCCTTGGAAAGGTCCGCCAATGCGCCGCCGTTGGTGATCAATGCGTCCGTCGCCAACACGCCCGGACCGCCGGCATTGGTGATCATGGTCAACCGATTTCCTTTTGGACGCGGTTGCCGTCCGATCACTTCGGACATGTAGAACAAGTCGGAAATGTTGTTCACCCGGAGCACGCCACAGCGCTTGAACGCGGCGTCCAGGACGTCGTCGCTACCAGTCAACGAACCCGTATGCGAAGCGGCGGCGCGCGCCGCTCCCTCGGTACGGCCGGGTTTGATGAGGATGATCGGCTTGCTCAAGGCAACTTCGCGGGCGGCGGATAAAAACGCCCGCGCATCGCCAATCGTTTCCATGTAAATGACAATGCTCTTGGTGTGCGGATCGTCCCCCAGGTAATAAATCAAGTCGCCCCAGCCCACATCGAGCATTGAACCCACCGAAGTGAACGTGCTGAAACCGACCTTCTCCTTCAACGACCAATCCAATACCGCGGTGCATAACGCTCCGCTCTGACTCAGAAAGCCGACGTTGCCCGGGCGCGCAATGGTGGTGGCAAACGTGGCGTTTAATCCCTGATGCGGCATCATAACGCCAAGACAGTTCGGCCCCACGATGCGCATACGGCCACCGCGCGCACAGTCCAGAATCGCCTTTTCTAACGCCACCCCTTCCGATCCGGTCTCCTTGAACCCTGCGCTGATGATGATGGCGCCGGGAATTCGCGCCTCGACGCACTCTTGAATGAGACTCGGAACCGTTTTGGCCGGAGTGCAAATAACGGCCAAATCCACCGGCTCAGGCAAGGCGCCGACGCGCGGGTAAGCTTTGACGCCGAGGACGGAATTGCGTTTCGGGTTGACCGGATAAACCGGCCCCCTGAAACCACCGCGACCGAGATTTTGAAAAATGGTGCGACCGACGCTGCCCGGATTTTCCGTCGCGCCAATCAAGGCAAGGGAACGCGGGCGGAAGATTGCATCCAACGGCAATTTTCGCGCGTGGTGAAAAATATCATGCGCGGACTCGATGGCTTGCGAGTTGTGCGAGGCGGTCGTTTCCATGACGCTCTTGTTTTAGCTAATAATAACCTAGCTGCATACGACAATTTCGGCTGACTGCGGATTGTCATTCTATCACCTTGATTTGAGGTCCGACAAATGGTCGGAATATCGGATCATTCTGAAGCTTTTACTGAAACGCCACCTCAGTATAAACTGAACCGAACGAAACAATGAGTGCCAAAACATTTACCGGACGAGCCACACCGACGGCGGACCGTTGAGAGGTTGTTGCGTATGGCCTTCACCGATTTTCCAGACCAGGCGCAGGGCGTCGAGTTGTTGCAGCGCTCGCTGCAACGGGGCCGACTGGGCCACGCCTACCTGTTCACCGGCAACCAGATTGACCCTTTGGAAGCCCTGGCCAAAACTCTGGCCAAAACTTTGAACTGCCAGAATCCGCGCAAGGTTGACGGGCAACCGGTGGATTGCTGTGACGTTTGCCTGAGCTGCAAAAAGGTGGACCAGGAAATTCACGGCGACGTGTTCTGGCTGCGCCCGGAATCCAAATCCCGCCAGATCAAAATCGAATTTATCACTCGTCGCGACGAGAGTCCGTCTCGTGTGCTTCTGGACGCCATCAACCTGAAAGCTCGCGAGAGCGAGTTCAAAATCGCCATCATTTCGGGGGCGGATCGGTTGACCGTCTCCGCCGCCAATGCCTTTCTCAAAACGCTCGAGGAACCGCCACCGAAATCCGTGATTATTTTATTATCCACGGCGCCAACCCGCGTTCTGGAGACGATTCTGTCGCGCTGTCTGCGTTTGAACTTCGGGACGGAAAACTCACGCGATTGGAGTGATGAAGTACAAACCTGGTTGGAGCGTTTCAGCGCCCTGGCCGGGCAGGAGCAGAAAAGTCTGCTGGGTAGATACCGGTTGCTCGACGTGCTGACTTCGTACCTGGCGAAAATGAGAGAGGCGGTAGATGCGGAACTGACCAGCAAATCGCCGCTGGAAAGGTATGAGGAGATCGAGAAAGACTTGCGCAAACAATGGCAGGACGAATTGAAAGCCGCCATCGAAGCCGAATACCGCCACCGGCGCGACGAGGTGCTTCTGGGGTTGCAATGGTGGCTGCGCGATATCTGGCTGCACACCTTGAAGAGTGAACCCAGAATGTTGGGCTTCCCGAAAACGACCGACACGAGCACGATCGCCGGACGGCTCACGCCCCGCGAGGCCCAAGAGAACTTGAAGGTGTTTGACCATTTACACCGTCTGCTTCACACCAACGTCCAGGAAGCTCTCGCACTGGAAGTTTGCCTGCTTAAGTTACACCTTTAACCCGCTCACGCATGTCGCGCCGCCAGGCATCTCTCGCCACTCCGCCCAATCGCGGCCACCGAGCTGCTTTCTGGTTTGCGCTGTTGTGGGGAACTTTCCTCGGGATGGCGCTGCTGAAATTCAGCACGCCAACGGTAATGGATCACTTCCTTGACCTGCCGACGAACGGCTTTGAGTGGTTGGTTTTCGCCTGGCCGCTGCGGGTGGCTTATCCATTCATGGGGTTGGCGGCGCTGGTTGGATTAATGGCCTGGCGCAAACCCGAATTCAGACCGCGATGGTTCATTTTTCTGCCGTTGGGTTGGTTTGCGTGGCAAAGCCTCGCGGCACTTCAAAGTCTCGACCCGGCGCTTTCCTTCGGAGTACTGCCACACTTTTTGGCCTGCTTGGTTGGTTTCTACTTGGGATTGGTTAGCTTGAATCTCCGCGATAAATCCTTCGCTCTATGGCTTCCGCTGACGCTGGCTTTTGGCGTCATGGTCAGCGTAGGGTTTGATCAACACTTCGGCGGCTTGGAAAAAACGCGCGAGTATTTTTGGAAGGAGCTATATCCCAAACTGACCAATGTGCCGCCGGAATACCTGCAAAAAATGCAGAGCAACCGCATTTTTTCGACAGTGTTTTATCCCAACGCCTTCGCCGGCGCGTTGCTGCTCCTGACGCCGCCACTGCTGACTTGGATCTGGCAGGCCAAGCTCCAATTCACCCGCGGCGCGCGCGGTTTGCTGTGCGGCGCGCTCGGCATCGGTAGCGCCGCCTGCCTGTATTGGACCGGCTCGAAAGGCGGCTGGCTGCTCGCATTGTTCGCCGGTTGGATCGCGTTGCTGCACCAAAACTTCTCCAAACAACTCAAGCTGGCGCTGATTGTACTATTGCTCATTGGCGGTGGATTGGGATTTTACTTCAAAAACCGGGAGTATATGCAACGCGGCGCGGCGAGTGTTGTGGCGCGATTTGATTACTGGCGTGCCGCCTGGCAAACCGCATTGGAGCGACCTTGGTTGGGCACCGGCCCGGCAACATTTGCGATCGCCTATCAGAAAGTGAAAAAACCGGAATCTGAAATGGCCCGATTGGCGCACAATGATTATCTCCAACAAGCCTCCGATTCCGGATTTCCCGGGCTGCTGAGTTATCTGATTTTCATTGGCGGAGCAATGGCGCTGACCTATCGCCGGTTGGAGTGGCGCAAAAACCCATTGGCAGCAGGCGTCTGGCTCGGGCTGTTGACCTGGGCACTGCAATCCACATTTGAATTCACTCTCTACGTGCCTTCCCTGGCGTGGATTGCCTTCACTTTGATGGGTTGGCTGTTGACCTTCACCTGGGAAACAAATGGACAAAAGCCGACGTCTGTACCTAACCTGCCCTCGCGATGAAGATTCTCTTTCTTAACGGCCCCAACCTCAACTTGCTGGGCACGCGAGAACCGGAGGTTTATGGCCGGACCACCTTGGCAGACATTGAAGCGCTAGTCCAAGAACAAGCGAAGGCGAGACGAGCAACAGTGGAATTTCGACAGTCGAACCTGGAAGGCGAGCTGGTCGGATGGGTTCAATCGGCCCGGCAGAACTTTCAGGCCATTGTTTTGAACGCAGCGGCTTATACTCATACCAGCATTGCTTTGAGGGATGCCATTTCTGCAATTGGTATTCCGACGATTGAAATCCACCTTTCCAATGTCCACGCACGCGAACAATTTCGCCATAAATCGTTCATCGCCGGCGTTTGCAAAGGACAAATCTCCGGATTTGGAAAATATTCCTACGTTTTAGCACTACTGGCTGCCATTAACCTTATCGAAGCAGAAAACGCAGGTTAGCTCCCACTTCCAGCAGATTATTTTGTATTTTTTGAATTGTCTTTACGCTTGACGGATAGTCGCTCCATCCCTAGCGTGTCCATGTTGTTTAACAGATGAGAAGCAGGATCAAACTTTGGTCTCTGCTTTTTTCGTTCCTGATGCGATTTCTGGAAAAAGAGGAACAAAATACAACTTTAACGATCACAACCTGTGGATCTCAAAGACATTAAGGCCATCATTGATCTGATGAAGAAGAATTCCGTTTCGGAATTCGAGCTGGAAAAACAAGACTTCAAGATTCGCCTAAAGCGCGGAATATCGGGCGGCGTTGCTCCAAGTGAAACCACTGCTCAGCCGGTGCTGGGTTATCCAGCCGCCCCTGCAGCCTTAACCGCTACCGCCGTAACGACCGCTGTTCCGCCCGGGCAAATCGCTGTCTCAAATGATGCCGACATCAAGTCGCCGATGATTGGCACTTTCTATCGCTCTCCTTCCCCGGATGCCGCTCCGTATGTTGACGTCGGTACGGAGGTGAATCCGGAAACGGTCGTCTGCATCATCGAAGCCATGAAAGTCATGAACGAAATCAAGGCCGAGGTTCACGGGGTCATTACCCAGGTCTTGATTGAGAACGCGAAACCAGTGGAATTCGGCCAACCACTATTCAAAATTCGTCCATCTTGAAACCCACCGACTGTCGTGTGCTCCTCGCGCAACTGATCAACTCACATGTTTGAGAAGATTCTTGTAGCCAACCGCGGAGAGATTGCCGTTCGGGTGATCCGTGCGTGCAAAGAGTTGAATATCCGCACGGTGGCGGTTTATTCGGAAGCGGATGCGAATTCGATGCACGTTCAACTCGCGGACGAAGCCATTTGCATCGGAAAGGCCAGTTCCTCGGATAGTTACCTTCGGATTGATCGAATCATCAGCGCGGCGGAAATCGCCGACGTAGATGCCCTTCATCCAGGTTACGGATTTCTTTCCGAGAACGCTCACTTCGCGGATGTTTGCGACAGTTGCAACATCCGCTTTATTGGTCCGGGCTCCCGGGCCATGAACGCCCTGGAAGACAAGGCCATCAGCCGTCAATTAGCCAAAAAGGCAGGCGTGCCAACGCCCCCCGGATCCGATGGTATTGTGGAGAATGAGAAGGACGCTTTGGTCGTCGCAAAAAAAATCGGTTACCCGGTGATGATCAAAGCCGTGGCGGGAGGCGGCGGGCGCGGGATGCGGATTGCGCACAATGACATTTCTCTGATCAAGGGCTATCACACCGCGCGCACAGAAGCGGAAAAAGCGTTCGGCAACTCGGCGGTGTACATCGAGAAATTCATTGAGAATCCTCATCACATCGAATTCCAGATTCTCGGCGACGCCCGTGGAAACATCATCCACCTGGGCGAACGCGATTGCTCGGTTCAACGCCGGAATCAGAAAGTGGTTGAAGAAACCCCTTCTCCATTGATCGAAAACCGGTTCCCCAAGCTCCGCAAGGAAATGGGCAAGGCCGCCATCCGCATCGCCCAGGCGGCGCATTATACCAATGCCGGCACGGTGGAATTCGTCGTGGATGACAAAGGCAATTATTACTTTTTGGAAGTCAACAAACGCATCCAGGTCGAACATCCGATCACCGAAGAAGTCACCGGTGTGGATTTGATCAAACAGCAAATCTGGATCGCGGCTGGAGAACCGTTAAAGCTCTCCCAGAGCAACCTGCAATTTCGCGGTCACGCCATCGAGTGCCGGATCAACGCGGAAGATCCGTTTGATGATTTTCGTCCAAGTCCGGGCCGCATAGAAATGTATTACCAGCCCGGCGGACGCGGCACACGGGTGGACACGCATGTCTATGCCGGCTATTCAATTCCGCCGCATTACGATTCGATGATTGGCAAACTGATCACCTACGGCAAAGACCGCCGCGAGGCCATGGATAAAATGAGTCGCGCCTTGGGTGAGTTTCTTATCAGCGGAATCAAAACGACGATTTCATTCCAACAAGCCATCCTGCAGGACCCCAACTTTCGGCGCGGCGTTTACTCCACCAACTTCGTTGAACAGTTGCTTAGTGGGGCGCGCCGGGAGCTGTTGGAGGAAAAAATCTAAACCTCCAACCGGCTTCGTTCGGCCACCTTGGAGTTTTGGCAAGTTCCACCGGGGGAAGATTTCCGATTGCGCATCCGTTTAATTCCGTCAGGATGACGGGAATGAAATCACTGCCATCACTTCTGCTCGCAAGTCTGTTGACAACACAGGTTGTCGCCCAAACCGGAACAACCTCCACCTCGGTCATCGCTGCCGGAGCGCAACTGGAGAAACTGGCCGGAGACTTCGCCTTCACCGAAGGTCCGACTTGTGATTCCGCGGGCAATCTCTTTTTCACCGATCAACCTAATGACCGCATTCTGAAGTGGAGCGTATCGGGAACCCTATCCACCTTCCTACAACCAGCGGGTCGCGCCAACGGAATGTATTTCGATGCGCACGGCAATTTGATGGCCTGTGCCGACGAAAAGACCGCACTCTGGAGCATCGCGCCGGACCAGACGATCACGGTGATCACCAACGCCTTTCAAAGGAAGGCGTTGAATGGACCAAACGACGTTTGGGTGCGTCGCGATGGATCGCTCTTTTTCACTGATCCGTTTTACAAACGCACCTGGTGGAATTACAACAAACCACCGCAGGGCACGGAACAAGTTTATTTTCTTTCGGCGGATCGTCGTGATTTGCGGCGCGTGACCACGGATCTGGTTCAGCCCAATGGATTGATCGGTACGCCGGACGGCAAAAAATTATTCGTGGCGGATATCCGCGCGAATAAGACCTGGGTGTACGACATTCGGGACGACGGGAGCTTGACGGACAAAACTTTGCGTTGCGACCTAGGCGCTGATGGAATCACATTGGACACCGAAGGGAATCTATATCTTACCGGGCGCAAAGGGGTCACGGTTGTTGATCCAACCGGAAAACAAATTGATTTAATTGTTGTTCCCGAACCTTGGACCGCAAATGTCAGTTTCGGCGGAAGCGATCATCAAACCTTGTTCATCACCGCGAGCAAGGGGCTGTATGCCATCAAGCTGAAGTATAAGGGCGCCAACGCTGCAAAATAATAAGGTCTTCAACGCGATAAAAACCAAAGGCCGGATCGCGTGATCCGGCCTTTTTGAAAGAATGGCGACGACCTACTCTCGCAGAACCTATAGAACTACTACCATCGGCCCGGCAGTGTTTGACGGCCGTGTTCGGAATGGGAACGGGTCGGACCACTGCGGTATGGTCACCATAAAATGTTTAGACTGTTAAAGAACTCCACGGCGGAGGTTCTCTGAAAACTACACACAGGTCATGGGCTACAATTCGTGAGTAAAATCGCAGCTCTCCGGAAGGAGAGTTACGATCAAGCCTCACGACCGATTAGTACTGGTCAACTGAACACCTCGCGATGCTTACATCTCCAGCCTATCAAACGGGTAGTCTGCCCGTGGTCTTTAGGGAGCTTGCGCTCCGGGAAACAATATCTTGGGAGGAGCTTGGCACTTAGATGCTTTCAGCGCTTATCTCTTCCGCACATGGCTACGCAGCGATGCCCCTGATGGAACAACTGCCACACCAGAAGTGCGTCTAACCCGGTCCTCTCGTACTAAGGTTAGAACCCCTCAAGTTTCCTGCGCCCACAGTGGATAAGGACCGAACTGTCTCACGACGTTCTGAACCCAGCTCGCGTACCGCTTTAACCGGCGAACAGCCGGACCCTTGGGACCTTCTCCAGCCCCAGGAAGCGATGAGCCGACATCGAGGTGCCAAACCGCTTCGTCGATATGAACTCTTGGAAGCGATCAGCCTGTTATCCCTAGCGTACCTTTTGTCCGATGAGCGACGGCAATTCCATTTTCCACCGTCGGATCATTTGGGCCTGCTTTCGCACCTGCTCGACTTGTCTGTCTCACAGTTAACCTGGTTTCTAGCCATACCCTCAACGCACGATTGCCAACCGTGCTGAACCAAGCTTCGCGCTCCTCCGTTACTCTTTGGGAGGAAACCGCCCCAGTCAAACTGACCCGCACGCACTGTCCCCCGCCTGGCTTCACAGGAATCGAGGTTAGAATTCTAATTAACTTAGAGTGGTGTTTCACATTGCGACTCCACGAACCCCGAAGGGCTCGCTTCAAAGTCTCCCACCTACGCTACGCAAAATTAATCAAAACCCAATACGAGCTTACAGTAAAGGTGCATAGGGTCTTTCCGTCCTACTGCGGGCAGGCGGCATCTTCACCGCCGTTACAGTTTCGCCGAGATCCTCTCCGAGACAGTCGTTCAGTCGTTACACGATTCGTGCAGGTCGGAACTTACCCGACAAGGAATTTCGCTACCTTAGGACCGTTATAGTTACGGCCGACATTCACGGGGACTTGGCCACCGAGCTTCGCCTTACGGCTGACAAGATGGTTTGATCTTTCCGCATTGGTCACGTGTCACACCCTATACGTCGTCTTCACGACTTGGCAGAGTGCTGTGCTTTTGTTAAACAGTCGCTAAACGCTATTTACTGTGGCTCACCGAAGTGAGCACCTCTTCTCCCGAAGTTACGAGGCAAATGTGCCGAGTTCCTTAGAGAGGTTTCTCTCGCGCGCCTGAGTGCGTTTACACTCACCCACCTGTGTCGGTTTACGGTACGGGTCACCCGGGGAACAACTGCGAATTTTTCTCGGCACAGAATCCCACCCATGCGCTTCGGGCGAACCCTAAGCTCAACATTCGATTGTCTAGTGGATGTCATTCCATGCGTGTTCACAGCCTTAACCCGGGCAAGCGCAGGAATATTTAACCTGCTGTGCATCGTTTACGCCTTACGGCCTCAACTTAGCTCCCGGCTAACCCTGGGAGGACGAACCTGGCCCAGGAAACCTTGGGTTTACGGCGAACAGGATTCTCACCTGTTTTATCGCTACTCGTGTCTGCATTCTCACTAAGCAACGCTCCACTTTCCGTTTCCGTCCAGCTTCACTGCGTTGATTACGCTCTCCTACCACTGAATTCCGGCGAACCGGAATCCAATCCATAGCTTCGGTATGTGATTTGATCGCCAATCATTTTCGGCGCGACATCGCTCGATGAGTCAGCTATTACGCATTGTTTAAATGATGGCTGCCTCTAAGCCAACATCCTCACTGTCTAAGCAACGTCACATCCTTTCCACTTAATCACATTTAGGCACCTTAGCTGATGGTCTGGGCTGTTGCCCTCTCGACCACAGATCTTATCACCTGCAGTCTGACTGCTCTGGTACTGAGACCGACGGTATTCGGAGTTTGATTGGTTTTGGCAGCCTGGTGAGGCCCCTAAGCCATTCAGTGCTCTACCTCCGTCGGGTACTTCCAGAACACTCGCCCTCAAGCGATTTCGGAGAGAACCAGCTATCACGGGGTTTGATTAGTCTTTCGCTCCTACTCTCAAGTCATCTCAGGATTTTTCAACATCCACGAGTTCGGTCCTTCACTGCGTGTTACCGCAGTTTCAACCTGCTCAAGAGTAGATCACCTCCGCTTCGGGTCTATTGCCAGCGACTGATCGCGCTATTGGCACTCGGTTTCCCTTCGCCTCCAGTTCATCGAACCTTAGGCTGGCCACTGACAATAACTCGCAGACTCATTATGCAAAAGGCAAGCTGTCACCACTTGCGTGGCTCCAACACATTGTAGGCAGATGGTTTCAGGTACTATTTCACTCCGCTCGCAGCGGTTCTTTTCACCTTTCCCTCGCGGTACTAGTTCACTATCGGTTGCCAGGTAGTATTTAGCCTTATCCCATGGTCGGGACGGATTCGCACAGAGTTTCACTTACACCGTGCTACTTGGGATACCTCTAGACGTCCTTTCGTTTTCGCTCACCCGGCTGTCACGGTCTTTGGCCCAACTTTCCAGAAGGTTAAACTAACGATCAGACTATCACATTAAGGTCCCACAACCCCGGGAAGACAAGTCCTCCCGGTTTAGGCTGTTCCGCTTTCGCTCGCCACTACTGACGGAATCACTTCGTTTTCTTTTCCTGCGGTTACTGAGATGTTTCACTTCACCGCGTTTTGCTTTGCCGGACTATGAATTCATCCGGTCAATATCCAGATGTAACTCTGGATGGGTTGTCCCATTCGGAAATCCACGGCTGGTAACGCCTGTTTGCGGCTCACCGTGGCTTATCGCAACTTACTACGTCCTTCATCGCCTCCTGGCACCAAGGCATCCACCATAAGCCCTTAGTAGCTTGATCATATATTTGAGAGCCGTCACTGCTGACGGTCACTCAGCGAATTGTAATTTTTGCCCAATATTTTACCTATGTGTAGTTGTCAAAGAACACTCCGAACCGCGCGGCGTGAGGGGTTAACCCCACTCCGTCGTTCCGGCAAATTCACTGCTTAAAGTGGTGGGCGTGACTGGATTTGAACCAGTGACCCTGCGCTTATCAAGCGCATGCTCTAACCAACTGAGCTACACGCCCAACAGAGTTGGTGGAGCTGAGGAGATTCGAACTCCTGACCTATAGCTTGCAAAGCTACCGCTCTACCAACTGAGCTACAGCCCCGTGTCATTTTGTGTTTACGCTTTGATCAACTCGCTTTTGTGAGCGTAATCGCTCATCAAGCAGCTAACCTTCAGCGTAAACCTTGACTCCGGTGGAGTCCGATTTCTACCACTTTAACTTCAAAGAGCAAACTCTTTTGAAAATTGAACTGTGCGATAAGGTATTGAACCTATCCGCCTCTTGCGAGGCGTTCGACCTCGGAAGTCCGGTTTTGATCCCGGACCCGTGGTTTCTCCTTAGAAAGGAGGTGATCCAGCCGCAGGTTCCCCTACGGCTACCTTGTTACGACTTCATCCCAATCACCAGCCATACCTTCGGCACCTTTTGAGGGGCGACTTCGGGTACAACCGGCTTTCATGATGTGACGGGCGGTGTGTACAAGGCCTGGGAACGTATTCACGGCGCCGTAGCTGATGCGCCATTACTAGCGATTCCAGCTTCATGCCGTCGAGTTGCAGACGACAATCTGAACTGGGCCCGGTTTTCTGGGATTTGCTCCACCTAACGGTCTTGCGCCCCTTTGTGCCGGGCATTGTAGTACGTGTGCAGCCCTGGCCGTAAGGGCCATGCTGACTTGACGTCATCCCCACCTTCCTCCTCGTTGAAGCGAGGCAGTCTGTCCAGAGTGCTCCCAATTAAGGGGTGGCAACAGGACACAGGGGTTGCGCTCGTTGCGGGACTTAACCCAACATCTCACGACACGAGCTGACGACAGCCATGCAGCACCTGTGCAAGCTGATATTGCTATCTCGTCTCCCTTTCAGGATTCTACTACTTGCATGTCAAGGCCAGGTAAGGTTCTTCGCGTTGCATCGAATTAAGCCACATACTCCACCGCTTGTGCAGGCCCCCGTCAATTTCTTTGAGTTTTAACCTTGCGGCCGTACTTCCCAGGCGGCGCATTTAACGCGTTAGCTTCGCCACAAGAGGGGTCGATTCCTCTTACAGCAAATGCGCACCGTTTAGGGCCAGGACTACCGGGGTATCTAATCCCGTTTGCTCCCCTGGCTTTCGTGCCTCAGCGTCAGGAAATGTCCAGAGACTCGCCTTCGCCACTGGTGTTCCACTTGATATCTACGCATTTCACTGCTACACCAAGTATTCCAGTCTCCCCTCCATTCCTCGAGCCGAATAGTTTCCGATGCCATTTCGGAGTTGAGCTCCGAGCTTTCACATCAGACTTACCCGACCGCCTACGCACCCTTTACGCCCAGTGAATCCGAACAACGCTTGGGACCTCTGTATTACCGCGGCTGCTGGCACAGAGTTAGCCGTCCCTTCCTCTTTCGCTACTATCAGCTCACGACTTATTAGATCGTAAGGTTTGATCGCAAATGACAGGGGTTTACGGGCCGAAGCCATTCATCCCCCACGCGGCGTCGCTCCATCAGGCTTTCGCCCATTGTGAAAAATTCTCGACTGCTGCCACCCGTAGGTGTCTGGACCGTGTCTCAGTTCCAGTGTGGCTGGTCGTCCTCTCAGACCAGCTACCCGTCTTAGCCTTGGTGAGCCGTTACCCCACCAACTAGCTGATAGGCCGCGGGCTTATCGAAGAGCGTCAGGCCTTACGGTCCCCAACTTTAAGTTCCAGAAGATGCCTCCCGGAAATGTCATCCAGTATTAGCTTACCTTTCGGCAAGTTATTCCAGACTCTACGGCAAATTACCCACGTATTACGCACCCTTTCGCCACTCTCACTACCAAATATTGCTACTCAACAGTGATCGTTCGACTTGCATGTCTTATCCACGCCGCCAGCGTTCGTTCTGAGCCAGAATCAAACTCTCCGTATAAAAACGTTAGTTTAACTCTTGTCCGAGGATTAATCGGACGAATTGCAATTTAAAACTCTTCAGACCCAAACCACTAACTGTTTAGAGCCTGAAGGGGCTCTCACTTATCGCACAATTCAATTTTCAAAGAGCATAGGCGTTACCGCCTAAAAGCCTGACTCAATCGCTTTTCGCCTTCGTGTTCGGAGGACAAAAAGCTGAGTGCCGTTTTATCATCTAACCCGGCATCTCAGGTTTGAGTGTTAAAGAACGCGTCGCTTTTCGCTGTCGCGCCGACTTTCACTTGGTTTTGTTTCAGTCGCCTTCACCTTTTCAGCGAAGGACGGACAAGTTAACAGGCGCAAAATAAAGCGCAAGTGTTTTATGAAAAATTTTTGCAGTGATTTCCTCAATAAAATCAGGCCTTTTCACACCTTGCGAATTTTCTATGAAAAATTTTCTTTGGACGCGCGACGTTTTTCGCTCAAACCGCCCGCTACTGCTGCTCCCGAAAAATTAATCGCAATCCTTCCAGGGTCAAATGCGGTTCCACCCGGGTGATTTCAGGCATCTTTGTCGCCAATAATCGAGCGTAGCTTCCGGTTGCCACCACTGGTAAGCGCGCCGCTTTCAACTCGCGTCGCAGTCTGGTGATCAATTCCCGGATCAGGCCGCGATAACCGTGAACTGCGCCAATCAACATGGCTTGCTTGGTACTCTTACCAATCGTTGAATCAATTTCACGAATCTTCAGGCGCGGCAACAAGGCCGTCCGTTCGTGCAGATAATCCGTCATCGCCGCCAAACCGGGAGCGATGATGCCACCCGCATAATTCCCGTAGCGATCCACCACATCGAACGTGACGGCGGTGCCAAAATCCACCACCACCACCGGTGCGCCAAAGTGATGCCGCGCCGCTGCGGCATTCGCCAAACGGTCGGCTCCAATTGAATTCGGTTGCGGATAATCAATTCCGACTCCGCGCAAAGTTTTTGGGGTTAATTCTTGGGCGCGCAAATTCCATAACTTGCGCAGCGCGCTTCGAACTTTAGGCGTAGCCTGCGGCACCACGCTGCAGATGGCGGCTCGCTGCAAGTGATTGCGACCGATAAAAATCCGCAAACGTTGCGCTGCCGTTCCCTTAAAGAAGTCCGCCGTGGGCAGATCAATCTGCCGCAGCAAGCGACGCTCATTTGCCAACCCGACGTGCGTGTTGGTGTTTCCGATATCAACGAGCAAAATCATTGAGTCCAAGTTACATCACCACCCACAATCCGCTCCAAACCACCGTGCTCCGTCCGCAAGAGCAAAGCCCCTTCGGCATCCAACGCTTCGGCGCGACCGCCGATTTTTCGGCGACCGACCTCCACCGTAACCTGTCTGCCAATCGTGGCGCACTGCGCCTCCCACTCATCGGCCAGCGCCGGGAATTCGCCCCGCCTGATCCGCGCGTAATCCACATCCAACTCACGCAAAATCGCCGTGGCCAATTCCGCACGTTCCACCGGCTTGCCGAGTTCCATTCGCAATGAGGTGGCAATCTTTCTTAGCTCCGCGGGAAACTCCATTTCCGTCAGATTCACGCTGACCCCAATGCCCAGCGTGATGTGTTTGACGCAATCCACTTCGGCGCTGAGTTCCGTGAGGATCCCCACCACTTTTTTCCCACCGATCAAAAGATCATTCGGCCATTTGATTTCAGGGCGCAATCCGGTCACCGCCCGAATCGCCCGTGCGGCGGCGGTGGCGGCGATCACCGTGAGTTGTGTCGCTTCTTGCGGGCGCAATTTCGGGCGCAACAAAAGGGAAAACCAGAGTCCTTTGCGCGTTGGCGAAATCCAGGTACGCCCCAATCGCCCACGCCCCTTCGTTTGCGCTTCGGCAAAAACCACCACGCCCTCCTTGACTCCATCCCGCGCCAATTTTTCCACGATGTCATTGGTCGAAGTGGTCCGTTCAAACACGCGGATGTCGCGACCGAGCGCCTCGGTTTTGCCCAAACGCGCCAGCAAATCGTCCGCGTGCAATACATCCGGCGCGCTCACCAGACGGTATCCCAAAACGGGACTGGCCTGAATTTCATAACCCAGCTTGCGCAGCTCTTCGATGCGCGCCCAGATCGCGGCGCGCGTAACGCCGAGTTGCTGCGATAATTCGGAACCGGAAACGCCGCCGTTTTCCACGGCTCGCAGCGCCATCAGGATTTGAGTATCCACCGTCATGATCCGAAGGTTTTGTAGCTGCCCGCCCAAGACAAGGCAAGTTCCGTCCTGCGGCTCCGCGGCCTCGGTCGCGTTCGGGATTGAATCGTCCGCCGCGTCGGCCCATGCTGTCCGGGTGAGCTATCTGCCCAACGCGCGAAAAGTATTCGATACGGAAGTCGCCGCCCTACGCGCGGTGCGGGCGCACCTGGACCAATCCTTCGACGCGGTGGTGACGCTCCTTTCGCAAACCCTCAGTCAGCGCGGTAAAATTGTCATCGTCGGTATTGGCAAATCCGGCAATGTCGGCGCAAAAATCTCCGCCACCCTGACCAGCACCGGCAGCGCGAGCGTCGTGCTGAACAGCGTCAATGCGTTGCACGGCGATCTCGGCATCATCACTGATGGCGACGTGGTGCTGGCTCTCAGTTATTCCGGCGAGTCGGACGAGCTGCTCAATTTGCTGCCCGCGATCAAGCGATTCTCCGTTAAAATCATTTCGCTCACCGGCAGCCCCAAATCCACTCTCGGTCGCCACAGCGATCTCATCTTGAATGTGCGCGTGCCCAAGGAAGCCTGCCCCTTCGCACTGGCCCCGACTTCCAGCACCACGGCCATGCTCGTAATGGGCGACGCGCTCGCCATGTCCGTCATGCAGGCGCGCGGTTTTCGACAGAGTGATTTCGCCAAATATCACCCCGCCGGCGCCATCGGACGCGCCCTGCTTTTGCGCGTCGGCGAAATCATGCGCACGGGCGAGCGCAGTGCCATCGCGAACGGAAACCTCGCGGTCAAAGAAGCGTTGCTGGTCATGACCCGGGCCAAATCCGGCTGCCTCGCCGTAGTCAACGGACGCAACAAACTCATTGGCGTTTTCACCGATGGCGATTTCCGCCGCAAGATGTCCGCGGACGAACAACTGCTCTCACGCCCGCTCAAATCCGTGATGACGCCTCATCCCATTTCCATTCGCGACACCGCCCTGGCCGTGGAAGCCGTCAAGACGTTCAACGAACGCAACATTGATGATTTAATCGTAGTGAACGCCAGGAACGAACCCGTCGGCTTGATTGATTCGCAGGATTTACCCAAACTGAAAATCGTATGATCTCGTCAATAAAATGGCCGCGTCGCCACGATCCACTTTTGCCACCCGTAATCCCATAAAATCGCCCATTATGAAAACCACTGCTCCGCTGTTGCTCGTCGCATTGACCTGCTCCCTGATCATGCCTATTCAAGCTCAAACCAATGCTCCTCTCACCGCCGCCACGTATCATTGGCAGAGCCACCGCAGCGGCACTTTGCAATATCTATTGTACCTGCCGCCCGGTTACGACGCTGCCGGCCAGAAAGACTGGCCGTTGATGTTGTTCCTGCACGGCGCGGGCGAGCGCGGCAACGACGTCAACCGCGTGGCAATTCACGGCCCCTTGCACCACGTCCAGCAAGGCCAAAGCTTCCCCTTCATCATCCTCGCGCCGCAATGTCCGGCCAACGAACTTTGGCAAAACGAACCATTGCTGGCACTGCTCAACGAGTTTACCGCCACGCACAAAGTGGATAAAAAGCGCATCTACCTGACCGGACTCAGCATGGGCGGTTATGGCACTTGGAGTCTGGGGCTGGCGCATCCCGAATTGTTTGCCGCCATCGCCCCGATTTGCGGCGGCGCCAACATGATTGAGGTCATGCTCGGCACTTGGGACAAAAGACAGGACTTGCAACGGCTGCCCATCTGGGCGTTTCACGGCGCTGATGACAATGTTGTTCCGGTCGCGGAGTCGGAACGCGTGGTCAACGCGCTCAAACAAAGCGGCGTCACCAACCTCCAACTCACCATTTATCCGAACACCAAGCACGATTCCTGGAAACCAGCCTACGCCGATCCCAAGTTTTACGAGTGGATGCTGAAGCAAAGCCGCTGAACCCGGTGAATCCGGGTCCGGTTCAGCTCTTGATCCACGGCAGAATCCGTAGCCGCGACGGCGCAATAAAATGTTGCAGCAACTGCAGGTTGGTGCGACTCGCCTTATCCGCGCGAGGTTGCTGAACCAGCACCACCCGCGCTTCCGGTCGGAGCGGCGCCGGCAACGCGTCAAGAACCAGCCGCACCTGATTGATTGCGCCCAGCTTGTTCGCCGTCACAATGATTGGCGTCGCCTTCAAAGCGACAATCAGATCACGCGAATCAAAATCCGCGCCTAGCGGACTGAGCAATCCGCCGGCGCCCTCGACCACCACGACTTCAAACGCCTTGCCGACCCGGTGAATTTGCCGTACCACTTCACGCAGTTGGACCTTGCGATGTTCTTGTGCCGCCGCCAGCACCGGGGCAATCGGCGCGCGAAAATGCCATGGGTTCACCTCGTCCAGCGAAAGCACTTGGCCTGCCGCCGCGCGCAAAATCCGGCCGTCACTGCGCCCTCCCGAAGCCACCGGTTTCAACGCGGCCACGCGGAATCCCAACTGCCGCAGATACAACGTCGCCAATGCGGTGAAAACAGTTTTCCCCACGCCCGTATCCGTGCCAGTGACGAAAAGTATTTGTGGCGACTTCATTGGGCACGTCCAAATTTTCGTTCCAGCTCGCGATAATTCATCTCGATAAGCGTGGGTCGCCCATGTGGACAGGTGTAGGGCATGGCGCAGTGCCGCAGGTCTTCCACCAAATTTTCCAACTCCCGTCCGGCCAGCGGATCATTGGCTTTCACGGCATGGCGACACACCGTTTTCGCCACCACGCTCTCGCCCAGCCGGGCGGAATTGATGCCCTGCCCCGCCGTCTTCAGTTCGTCAACCAGATCCAGCATGAATCGCCGCGCGTCACCGACTCTGACGAAAGGCGGCAGCGCATCGAGCAGAAATGTCTGTTCGCCAAACTCGCTCAAGCCCACGCCAAGGCGCGTCAACGCCTCAAGCTGGCCGCGCAAGAAATTGGCGTCGCGCGGCGCTAACTCAACCGTCTCCGGCAGCAACAGCTTTTGCGATGGCGCAAGCTCCTTGCGTTCCAATCGGGTCAACATCTGCTCAAACAGGATGCGTTCGTGCGCCGCATGTTGATCCAACAACACCAAGCCTCGATCTGATTCCAACACAACGTAGAGCCGTCCAATGACGCCCACCAACCGCAACGGCACGGCCAGAAGCGGCGGCGCGCCCACCGCGTTCGGGGCTGCCGACAAACTCGTTTCCCGTTCAGCCGTCACCGCCGCTCCCTCAGCGGAATGTTGATCTCCAGGCAGCGCGGGAAGCGGTCTGTCCACCTCGGCCGGACGGGCGGGAGCAAATCCTATTTTCAACGCGCTCTGCTCTGTCGCCCGCGACACTGCCGGTGATTGACTTGGAAATTGCGGTAACGTCGGCGTCACCATTGCGCGCGCCGTCGCCAAATCACTTGCGCGACTGACCTCTTCAGTTCCTGCAACAACTTCCAAGCGCTGCGACTCCGATGGCGCAACGGCTGGGGGTTGCTGATGAAATTTCAACAACGCCTGACGCACCGCTTCCGCCACGCCGCGTGACACTTCGCGCTCGCGATGGAACTTCACTTCGCGCTTGGTCGGATGAATGTTCACATCCACCGCCGCCGGATCAATTTCGAGAAACAAACAACCAACCGGATAACGGCCTTTCATCAAAGCGGTGTGGTAGCCCTCCAACAGGGCAAAATTGACGCTGCGATTTTCCACCGGGCGACGGTTCACGAACACGTATTGGTCCTGCCGATTCGCTCGCGAGACACCCGGCGCACCAATCAATCCCCAAACCCGGAATTGTGGATTTCGAGCTGCGTGCCCCGATGCGGGAAGCTCCGGAAGCGCATTCTCAAATGATTCCGTCTCATCGAAAGTCTCACGCTCCTCCACCGCGTAGTCCGCCGTGAAATCCACTTCGACCAATTTCACTTCTCCGAGCAACGCGCGAATCCGCTCGCGCAAGGCGACTAATTTTTCCGCGGTAGTCGCGCCGGAACGCTGAGCCGGAAGCTGCCAGACTGTGCGTCCGTCCTTGAGAAAAGTGAATGCCACCTGCGGAAACGCCAGTGCCGCCAAGGTCAGATAGTGCTGGATGTGCGCCGCTTCTGTTTCCTCCGTGCGCAAAAATTTTCGACGGGCCGGCAGATTGAAAAACAACTGACGCACCTCGACGCTCGTGCCGGTGGCGCAACCGGCGGCCTTGACCTCGATAATCTTGCCGCCGTTGACCACGACCTGCGTGCCCTCCGGCGAGGCACTATCGCGCTCACGGGTCGTCAGCGTGAAGCGACTGACGCTCGCGATACTCGGCAGCGCTTCCCCGCGAAATCCCATCGTGGCAATCACCGCCAAATCCTGCGCCTTGCTGATCTTGCTGGTGGCGTGGCGTTCGAGACACAGCAGCGCGTCATCGCGGTTCATTCCACGGCCATCATCCGTCACCCGCACCAAACTGCGCCCGCCCGCCTGAACCTCCACCAGAATGCGCAACGCTCCGGCATCCAGCGAATTTTCGACCAGTTCCTTGACGATGCTCGCCGGTCGCTCGATCACTTCGCCCGCGGCGATTTGATTGGCGACCTGTTCCGATAACAGGCGGATGCAATTCATCAACCAGCAGAGTGACGAGAGACGCGGAACAAGTCAAACGGGAGCCACATCATGACGCCTCCAAAAGCTTCAAGTGCGTCGTGCCGATGCGCGCGGCTCCGGCAGCGATCAAGGCTCGCGCCGCCTCAAGCGTTCGGATATTTCCCACCGCCTTGATCGCCAGCTTCGGCGCCAACGCATCCCGAAGCGCTTTGATATCGTCCGCACTGACCCGGCTGTCCGGCCAGAAATCCGTTCCCGTCGCGATGGCTTTCAGCCCCGAATCCGCCACGAGTTCAATGAACTGTAGTCGTTCCGCCGGGGATAAAGCCGCGGATTCAAACGTCACACAAACCGGCCGTTCATCCGCCGCCTCCACCACATCGTGGATCTCCCGCAAAACTGCGCGCGACGAACTGTTTTTCACCTGCTCCAAACTCAGCACCAGCTCAATTTCCTGCGCGCCCAGGTCAACCGCCACTTCCGTCTCGTAACGCTTCACATCCCGGTCATTGAGTCCCAAGGGAAATCCCACCCAAGCGACCAGTTGCGTGGCGCTTTCCTCCAGCGCGTGCGCCGCCGCGAGCAAATGAGCGGTGTTGACCACCAGCGCGCGAACGTCTCGGGCGGAGGCGCAAACCGCGGCGAACTCTGGCGGAGAAACCATTGGCTTCCAGAAAGCCAGATCCGTCCGAGCCGCTAATTCACTGACCGAAAGTTGTGTCATACTTCAAATAATTTGAATTCCTACGTGCATGGGGAGCATGCACCAAGTCCCCGGCTAACGCGAAGCCGGTCGTCCGATGGTAAACCAAACCGTCTCCCCAAGTAGTAGCAAATTCGCGTCGCCCGACACAATCATCCGTGACGACGCGGATTGAATTGGAGTGACGGAAAGCATCAGTAGCGCCCGCATGACCGACGGGATGGCTTCCAGTCATTCTTGCGGCGCTGGCATTTTTCAACCGACTCTGGTGGGTGACGCCGCCCATAAACTGCGCCGAAGCTCATGCTACCTCGGAAAACCGATCGCTCCGCAAGGTCAGGAAAACGCAACAAACGATTTATGGAAAATAAAAACTGCACTTATCAATAACGCGCTTCGCGCTCAGCGTGTAGCATCGAGCACATTGACGCTCCAACTGACGCGGCGTGCGCGGGCGGCTCAAGGCGTGAACAGTTCCCCGAAGTAATAATAAAGCAGGGGCGTCAGGATTCCCGTGGCTGAAAAACAACCCAACCAAATGAACGCGTCGCGCCGCCAGAGCAGAGCCGTCGGCCGAAGGTGATTAAAATTCCGAAGCGCCAGCGCCAGCACCAGAAACGCAAGGCAGAACACGAACGCATTCCAAATACTTGATGGTAATGGATAGGGGATGGAGACGTTTAAGAAAATTAGACCGGATACCCCCAGCATTACGAGGCAGCCCCGCCGCCACCGCCGCCAGCAAAGCGTCACCGCTGCGAGAACCATCACCGCAGCGCCTACGATCAGCACCACTGGCCCGCGCCACAGTTCGTAGCCGAAAAGCGCAAACCAATTACTCAGTAAAAAGCTGTAGGCAAACCACATGCCCGGCCCAAATCCGACCACGAGAATGCCAATGGTCGCACATAACGCCTGGAGGAATTGCTGGGTGAGCGATGACGCATAGAACGCCACCAGTGCCACGATTACACACCCGATGATCCAGCCCTGGATCCAAAAGTTGCTTTCTGGACGCATCAAAGCCAAAGCGACGGGTACCGTCGCTCCTAGCAGAATGCCGCAGCCCAAGGCCACCAATGCCTTCAGCGCAAACTGCCAGTTCCGTGATACTGGCAGACAGAATTGTGCTTCCAGCGTGCCGAACCGACGCTCTTCGGCGATGGCGTTACCGCCCACCAATGCCGGCATGATGATCCAGATGACCCAAAACAGATCCACGGCCACATCGAGTGGAGAATGCCCGGCGGCGGTGTTGGCGAATCGTTGCACGATCAACGCAACGAGCTGCAGCGCCAACAACCCGCCCGCGATCAGGAAGTTGATTTGCTGGAATCGCAATTCCTTGCCCAGCAACGCCCGCAGAGGCCGCGCGGACGGCACGGTGCCCGCCGCGCGGTTCTCCGACCGCCGGCGCGTCATTTGGGGCAACGCCAGGTTACCGCCGGTCCAGGCCGTATCCTGAGCATGGAGGAATTGCCAGCGCGCAAACCAATAGCTCACCACCGAATAGATCAGCAAGAGCACCGTCAGCAGCAGGACTTGCTGGGCGGGCTGAACCATCTCCTCATTAAGGCTGAACACCGTTACCATAACGACAAAGGGAATCAGCAGGGAGATCCAAAAGGCTGCAATGACCTGACGCAACAACAGTGTGGTCCACAACCCGCCCGAAACCGCCGCGACCACAAAAGCCAGCCCCAGCAAGGCCGTTACGACGCCACGATCATCCGCGGGAATAAAGTTTTGATTAACCAGAACCAGGAAGAGGTATAAGAGCCCCACCGCGACCAATAGCACCTTGATTTTGGTGCGCCACAAATCCGTGCGCCGTCGCGGTTGCGCCAGCAACAGCGAGAAGGTGTGCGTATAAATTTCCCGCCCAAAGCTGGTCAATCCCAACAACAAACCACTGATGCCCGTTACAAATATTCCCACCGGAGCAATCTGATCGGCGGCAACGCCCGCCCCCAACACCACGTTCAATAGATTCGGGAGCAGCGCCAGCAGCATGGCGGCTATCCACATCGGCAGCAACAGGCGAATTTCTTTTCGCACCAAGACATTCATGGTTTCGTTCCCGCCAGGGTTTTCGAGACGACAAAAATTTCCTCCAGCGACAACGATTCGCTGCGCAAGTCCTCCGGTTGCAGTCGCTGCAATTGCACCATGAGTTCATCGCCATTCCCGTTCACCAGCAGCTCGACTTCGCGTCCGTCCCACCGCACTTGTAACGCACCGGACACCGGCAGATCATTGAGCGGTTGTTTGAAACGTGCGCGGATTTTCTTAAAACGCTCACGCGCCACATCCGCCGGCAGGGTTAGCAATTCGCGTCCTTGTTCAATGATCGTAAACTCATCAATCAACCCTTCGAACTCGGCGATCAGGTGTGTCGAAACAAAAACCGTGCGCTTCTCCGCGTCGCTGGATTGGTACGCGCCAATGACCGTCTGAATGAACTCGCGACGCACAATGGGATCCAGGCCGGATGTGGGTTCGTCCAGCACCAACAGTTCCGGCTCCGGACAAATCGCGCCGATGAGCGCCAGTTGCGTTTTCTGCCCCTTCGAAAGGTCGGCCGCCTTTTGATCCGGGTTCAGCGCGAATCGCTCCAACAGGTCCGCTTCCATGCGCCGGTTCCAATTCGGACGGAACGAGGCCAGGTATTCCAACGTGTCCCGCACGGTCATCCACGGATAAAACGCCACCGCGTCCGGCACGTAGGCGAGTCGTGATTTGACGACCACTTCGTCGTGCTGAGGATCGAGGCCGAACACGCGCACTCGGCCGGCATCCGGACGCAGCAAATTGAGCAGGCATTTGATGGTGGTGGTCTTGCCCGCGCCGTTGCGACCGAAAAAACCGTAGCAACGACCGGGCGCGACCGTGAGGTTCAGACCGTTGACCGCCTCGAAGCGGCCGTACCGACGCTGTAAACCTTGGATTTCAATAACCGGGGTTGAGTTCATGGCTTCTCCTGTTTGTTTTCGAAGTAATCCAACCGTTCTTTCACCAGCGCCAGGAAATCGGCGCGCTCGACCTGAAGGTGATGTGCCGTCACCACCGCTTCATCAATTTCCTTGAGCAATAGTTTTTGACGCACCGCTTTGGTGAACGGCGTGTTGCCTTCCTTGAGAAAGCAACCCTTGCCGGGAACGGTCTCGATGATGCCCTGGCTCTCCAATTCCGTGTAAGCCTTGGCCACGGTGTTGCGATTGACGCGCAATTCCTCGGCCAACTGCCGTACCGAAGGCAATGCCTCCCCGGCGTGCAACCCGCCCGACGCCGCAGCATACCGCACCTGGTCCACCAGTTGCAGGTAGGCGGGCTTGCCGGTTTTGAAATCCACGTGAAACAACATACGCGCCCAACTGTCCTATTTGCGCATGACAGTAGGACGCTTGGTAAATTTCGTCAATACTTTTTATTCGTCTTTGATCAACCCTTTACGAGCCGGCAAACGTCGGGGACTGTGATGGTCTCAAGGAGTCGGATCTGGTGTTCAGCGCAGACGCGCATCGCGAATGAACTCGGCGTGCCAGTCCAGCATCAGTTGGTTGCGACCACCGCGATGAACGGCCGCGCCTTTGAGTTCAGCCGCCACGGTGGGTGCAGTGCGCGGAAAATACGGGTCCACCGCAAATTCCACGTCGCTTAGTGAAGCGGGACGGCCCGCGATGGGATTGTTCGCTTCACGCAAATCCAGCAATGCCTGTTGCGGGGTTTTGAGCCAAAAATTATCCAACGGCACCGGGTCCTCAATGCGGTCAAACCGCCAGAACCAATAGCTCACCGCGGACCGGGGTTCGTTGGTGCGCGACAACTGCACACATTGCGACCGCGCCATGAGTTGTGGCGCACTGGCCAGTTCGGCGCAGCGCCAGACCTGGGATTCGCCCAGCTCCTGATGAAGCGTGACGGCCGCCCAGCCGCCCCGTGGATCGGATGGCGGCCAATCGGTCCAAGGCCGATAGCCAAGGGCGGTTTTCAAGGTTCGCTGGTCGGGAAAACAGTCAGCGGCATCGGCGAGATACAGGGCAAAGCCCAGACCGATCTGGTGCAGGTTTGAAAGACAGGATGTCTGTCGCGCCTTGGATTTGGCTTTGGCCAATGCCGGAAGCAGCAGCGCCGCCAGCACCGCGATGATGGCAATGACCACCAGCAATTCAATCAGGGTAAAAGCGCGGCGCATGGCACATCACTTTTCCGTCGGCGGCAGCGCAAACGCCACGTACGTGTCACCGTAGGGCGTGCCCAGTTTGTTACCGCCACACGCGGCAATGACCACGTATTGCCGACCGTTCACTTCGTAGGTGGCCGGCGGGGCGTTGCCGGTGTAGGGCAATGGCCCGGACCACAATGCAACCCCGGTTTCCTTGTCGTAAGCCCACAGTTTGTTGTCGCGGGTGCCGGCGCAGAAAACGAGTCCGCCTGCGGTAACAATGGCGCCGCCATAGTTTTCCGTGCCGGTTTTCGACACCCCTTGTGCCGCGAGTTCCGGGTATTCGCCGTGCGGCACTTTCCAGAGCAGTTTACCGGTGTTGAGGTCAATACAGCTCAACGAGCCCCACGGCGGTTGGTTCGCCGGATACCCTTCCGGATCGTAAAACTTGGGATAGCCGGCATCCCGATAACGCGGACGCTCCGTCACGAGTGGCGCGGTGACCGCAGGCCGATCCCGCACCATCAGAAAATCCAGCAGGTGTTGGAGGTCGGCTTGATTGATCACGCTCTCGGGATGCGCCGGCATGGCATTGGTGCCGCGACGCACCACATCGCGGATTTGCGCATCCGCCAACCGATGGCGCAACCCCCGCAAGGCGGGCGCCGTCCCCAGTCCCATGCGGTTCAGGCCGTGACATTGTGCGCAACTGGTTTCATAAATTTTTTGTCCGGGCGTCTTCGGCGCGTTGGGATCGTCCGGCGGATCGTCATCGCGCGCCACCGTGATGAACCAGCCGATGTGGTTCGCCGTCACGTAAAGTCGTCCCGTGTCCGCGTCCACACAGGCCCCGGTCCATTCCGCGCCGCCATCAATGTTAAAAAATAAATTTACGCGGCCCTCGCTGGTTGGACGAAACCAGCCGGTGCTGGCGCTTTTGAATTGGGTCAAGGCAAACTCCGCCGCCGCCTCCGTGCGCTCCGTTAAATCCGCCTGGGTGAATTCCTGCCGGGCAAACGGTTGCGGCAATTCCAAATCCGGCTGGTACGGGGCCGTGATTTCTCCTGGTAAATCGCTCGGGGGCGCGCGCCGCAGGCGGAAGGGAAAAATCGGTTTGCCGCTCACGCGATCGCACAACAACACATGCCCGACCTTGGTGACGGCAGCCACCACGTCCACGCGCTGGCCGTCACGGGTGATGGTGGCCAGATTCGGCGGCGCGGGAATATCCAGATCCCAGAGATCATGCCGCACTTCCTGCAAATGCCAAAGGCGTTGACCGGTGCGCGCATCCAACGCGATCAAGCAGTTGGCAAACAAATTATCGCCACGATGCCCCACGCCGATGAAATTGGGTTTCGGTCCGCCGGTGGTGATATAGGCGATGCCGCGCACTTCGTCCATCGCCATGCCGCCCCAACAATTCGCGCCATACGTGACGGGACGGTCCCAGGTGTCGTAACCAAATTCACCGGGATGCGGCACCGTGTGAAATGTCCACAGGTGTTGACCGGTTACCACGTCGAAGCCCCAAACGTCCTTCTCGAATCCCGGCACGACAACAATGCGCTGGAAGATGGTTGGTCCCGCCGTCGCGGCGCCAAAATCTCCTTGGGCCGCGCCCGGCAGCAGCGCCTTACCCTCATCGCCAAAATCGGAAATGACCTGACCTGTTTGGGGATTCAGCGCGTAAAGAAATTTACCCGCGCAAAACAGCAGCCGCTCACTCGCGTTGGCGTCGCCCGGCCAATAAATCAATCCGCGCCAGGCCGGTTTGCCGGCGGGTTTGAAACGCCACAACTCGACTCCCGTCTCCGCATTGACCGCGGCGATATGTTTGCCGGACGTAGGCGCATACATCACGTTGCCAACGACGATCGGGTTGCACTGAATGAAGTTGTTGCCGTCGCCGGAATGGTAGGTCCAGGCAACCTGTAAATTCGTGACGTTCTGCCGATTGATCTGGTCCAGCGCCGAAAAACGTGTCCCGCCATTGTCGCCGTGCGACCGCTGCCAGGTGCGGTAAGTTTCCCGCTTGGGGAAACCATTCGCCGGCGTAAGTTCATCCGATCGGGCGGCGGGGATGGTTTGATACAGCGGCAGTTTGGCGCGCTCCTCCGCGTCTTCCACCGCCCAATACTTGGGGTCGCTCAAATTCTGGGCAGTTTCGCCAACACGCCACCGTCCGATGGTTTGCGCATCCGCCTTGAAAGCAGTGGCGGCGGATTGTGGAGTGATGGTTCGCACCCCGGTGGAAATCCGCACCTGTTCCACCACTCCGTCACAACCAATCGTTCCCTCGACTAGTTGGCCGATGGCCAATTCCCCGGGAACCGGCTCTCCCTGACGCGGCGAGGCGGGCGCTGTGTGTACCAGCCTGCCGTCCACATACAGTCGGACGCGTTCCGGCTCGATAACGGCCGCAAGATAATGCCATTCGCCATCACAGATGTTGGCGTTGGATTTGAACTCACCGCCGCGGCCCGGTTGGTAAAGACTGAATCCACCGCTGCCGGCATAGGAATACAGCTCCCAATGTTCCGCTGAACTTTTGGGGTCACTGGCCACGAGGATGTTGAAATTACCCGCACTGTTGAGGCGGGCGCGACATTCAATCGTGAGCGGTCGTTGCCGATACTCCGGTTTACCGGCAAGCACCAAACTGCTTGGCGCAATGGATGATCCTGACGCAGCAAGGGCAACTGGTTGCGCGACTTTCGGCCGGGACCAACTGCGCGGTTGCGGTTTGGGGCCGGCGGGCTGGCCGTCCAGTTGTGCGACCAACCAATCCAGCCCGTCGAGGTTGTCTTGGAGACGAAGTTCCGCATCCGCGTTGACCTCCAGAATGAGTCCCACCGGACCGCGCCAGCTGCTGTCGCTGATGACGCGTAAGAGGCGCAAGTCCTGATCTCCCTGTCCGAGCGGCACCGTGCCCAGATCGTGACCGTGCAAGTCACCATCCTTGATCATGCCGTTCAAGGTGATGGCCAGCAGATAAGGTTTCATCTGGTCAAACAGTTCGGCGAACCGGTCAATTTCCCCGTGTCCATGGTGCTGCGTGTAAACCAGCCCCACATTCTCAATACCGCCCTGCCGCAAGCGCCGGATGATCTGAAGCTGATTTTCCGGAACTCCAAACCAGCCACCGTGGTTATACAATGCGACCCGGCAACCGAGCCTGGCCGCAGCGGCGGCAATGGGTTTTACCCGCACCACCAGTTGCTCCACATGAGCCGCCTGCGCCTCGGGCGTGGGTTCGAACGCCTGATCCAGACGCAGATGCGGTCCGCCCTCCAGCATGACCCATAATTGCGGATGAATGTGATTACGCTCGATGCAATCGAGAATGGCGCGCGCCTCGTCATTCAACACGCCGGGAAACCACCAGGCGGTCAGCGCGATGCCGTGGCGTCGCATGGCGGCCACTTCCGCATCGAAGGTCGGGATATGTTCCGCCCGCCAATCGTAGGCCAATTGCGGAATTCCCAATCGCGCGAGCATCTGGGCCCGCGCCTCCGGTCCGCGCTTCTGGGTGTCGAACGGCACGATGCACCACGCGAGAAGATTGGAACGCGCAAAAATATCGGTAGCCGCGCACGCAGGTTGGGGCGCGAGTAGAAATAAAAGGGTCAGCAGCGTAACTGCGCACCCCACCATGCGACGACGCAGACAGTGACGAACCAACCAATGGAATTGAAGCTTTGGTTGCGGGGCAGCAACTCCGCAGACAACAACACGCTCGAACGAGGCTGGAATGAAATCGGCCCGGTTTTTCATGATGACCCGTTGCACGTTAACTGAACCGGACCAAGTAAAGCGAGTGTTTGTGCCAACCGACCAGGTTAGACGGGAATTTATGGCGTTCCGGGCTATCGGCGACTCTACGGCGATCCATCCTTGGGCAGGCCTGTTTCTGCCGCGAAAGACACCCTGGCGACGGTAGGTCAGGCTTCGACTTCGTTCAGCAGGACGACTGTCGAGAAGATTACGCTGACAAAAAATCGGCCGGGTACGAAAGGCTACTTTTTACTCGCGTTCCAGTTGTTTGATGGCGGCGAGAATTGCGGGGCGCACCTGCGCCCATTCGCGATCTTCGTCGCTGGTCTCGAAAATGCCGCGCAATTGGCCCTGCTTATCCACCAGCACAAAAATGGTACTGTGAATAAAAAGATCGTCGTCGCTGGTGCGCTCCGCTGCGGATTTTTCAATCGCCGTCAGCTTCAGGCTGTTAATGGCCAGCGCGGCGATTTCGGATTTGGTGCCGGTCAGAAATTGCCAGCGTTGCGGATCAGCCTGGAAGCGCCCGGCGTATTTGTTGAGCACTTCGGGCGAATCGTAACCGGGATCGGTGGTTAATGAAATCAATCGGACTGGCGCATTTCCGGAGAGCGTTTTTTGTACTTCCGCCATCTGCCGAGTCATGCGCGGACACGGTCCAGGGCAGCGCGTGAAAATGATGTCGGCCAGCCAGACTTTGCCGCGCAAATCGGCCAGCGTCACTGGCTGGCTCAATTGATTGGTCAACGTGAAATCCTGCACCATGCCCAGGACGGGCAGCGCCGTCGCGGCGCTGTGATGGCGTCGCGAGATGATGAGGCTGAGAACCAAGATCAACGCCAGCAGAACCACGCCAATCCACAAAGTCCGAAAGGGAGTTCGTGTTGCTGGGTCCATACGCAGGCTCCGGGCGGCTGCGGTCAGTGGAGACGCATCTCCCACCGAGGCAACGCCAGAATCGGACAACTACTCGAAACTGGCGGAGGCACCCGCTTTGGAGGCCAGCCACTGATCGAATTTCTCCTGGCTTTCCACCACGAGATAACCGCCCGCCATGGCCGCGTGGCCGTTACCGCAAAGTTGCGCGCAGAAGATTTGATAACGCCCCTCTCGCGTTGGCTCGAACCAAATGGGAATCCGCATGCCCGGAATGGCGTCCTGAGCCACGCGCATGGTTTGCAGGCGGAAGGAGTGAATGACGTCTTTGGAACTGATCTGGCAAATCACGGGTTTGTTGACCGGCACGTGAATGTCATTCAGCACCTGCACGTCATCCGCGCCGTGAGTATCCGCCGGGTCCACACCAAACAAGTTGTCCGCCGAAACCAGCTTCATGTCCTGACGACCAAACTGGCCATCGGCACCGGCGTAGCGCGCGTTCCAGGCGAATTGTTGCGCCACGACCTGGATGACGGTGGAATCCTTTTCCTCCGGGAAGCCGCCGGCGTGACGCGCCCAAATGGGGTAGGCCACAAAAATCAGTAGCGCGGCTTCAATGCCGGCCACCGTTAATTCGAGGTAATTTGAGAAATGTCCGCGCATGCCCTTGTAGTCGGCTTTGGCGTTGTTCTTTTTGCTGAACCGCACCAGCGCATAGACAAAATAAATGAACCACCCGAAAAACAGGACGATCATCAGGTAGTGCAAATAGACGATCAAATCGTCAACATTCTGGCCTTCCTTGGAGGCCAACACCGGGAGCTGAAGAAGTTTTTCCATAAACTTAACGATCTACTTGGGTCTCATTGGATTTGGATTCAGGCGGACGGTGACTGCGGCGATTGACGTGGACAAAAAATCCCGCGACTCCGACCAGCACCAAACTCATGATGCCGCCGAGCGAGATAATGCCCCACGTCAACCCGCGGGTCATGGGGGCGCCCGGCTCGCCAAAGCAAACGGCACACGCCCAACCGGAATTCTGGATGAGCACCAGAACCAACATGAGTCCAATCCAATTGAAACCAGACTTACGCATCAGAGATAACTGTGTTGCTTGAGTTTCTTGAGAAAGTAACGACCGTAAATGACGACCGCCACCAAAGCGACCAACGCCGTCACGCCCCAGATCAAATCCGGCGTGGCGCCTTCGGCGCGGTATTGGCGCAGTTTCGTCACGCTCAAGCCGGCGCACAGCAGGCTCAGGACGGTGACGAAAACCAGATGAACAGCTTTTAACGACATAACCTCAAACGCCGGATTTCAGATGCGGCACATCATGATAACCATACGTGCTTAACACCAACAGGGCCACAAAATAGAGCGCGGTGATGAACAACATGCTCAACAGCAACCGGCGCTCGGTTACCAGGTGCATCAAAAAGCAAATCACCAGAGAGGCGTTCACCGCCGCCAGACCGAGGATCAAAGCCAGTCGCACGGAAGGCGCGAGCCCGCTATAGGAGCAACCAACCATCAGGCCGATGCCCACCACGATGACCACGAAAATCGTGGCGTAACGACGCAGGTAACTGTCGAATGTTTTTGCAGGCGTATCACTCATAGTTCAGGTCAGGTAGAATAGCGGGAACACAAAAATCCAAACCAAATCCACGAAATGCCAGAAGAGTCCGGCGGTTTCAACGCGATTGGTAAAACGCGCGGGCGCGGTGAACCACATTTTGCTGCCCGGCCCCCAAAGGTAGGCGAACACGATGATGCCCCCGAGAATGTGGATGGCGTGCAGCCCGGTAATGCTGAAATAAATCGCCAGAAAATTGTTCAGGGCTGGCCCGTAGTTTTTCAGGCTCTTGATGTCCGCGCGGGCAATTTTTAGTTCTTCATGCGCCGGGTGCCCCTTGGCGCGACCGTCCAGGAGTTCAGTGGCGTTCGCCGCGTAATGACCGCGCAACAGGATGTAATCGGCGTCCTTGTTGTTTTCCACCAGGTGTCCGTCCGCAACGCGACCGTCATTCAATTGCACCTGATAGTGGGTGAGCTTGTCGCGGTATTCATAGGATTTGATGCCCAGAAACGCGCACGCGAGCAGAATGGTCAGCAGGCCGAACAGTTTGTAGCGTCCGAATTGCTTCGTCTTCAACGCCGCCCACGCAAGCAAGGTGGTGATGGCGGAAAGCGCCAGCAGGACGGTGTTGATGGTGCCGAGCGTGACGTTCATCCAGCCGTGCGGCCAGGTGTCCGGCGGCGCGCCAATCCGCAGGTAAGTGTAGGCGGAAAACAAACCGCCGAACAACATCACTTCGGAAGCCAGGAACAACCACACGCCCAGCTTGCCATTGTATAATCCGGTATCGGGTCGAACTTTGCTTGTGTAGGGAATGTCCATGCGAAATCAGTGTTTGGCGCCAACGTTGTCCGGTTCGGTCTGCGGCGTGAAATCCCGGCTGAAACCCGGCACGCTGTATTCATAGGGGCCGCGATGCACCACCGGTTCTTTGCGGAAATTGTAAACCCAGGGCGGCGTTTCAGTCTGCCACTCCAGCGTGGTGGCGTCCCACGGATTGTCATTCGCCACTTTGACGCCTTTTCTCATGCTGATGAAGACGTTGAGGATGAAAGGAATCTGCACAATCGCCAGCCCGATCGCGCCCCATAAAATCACGCGGTTCATTTCCATGATCATGTTGGGCAAACTGCCCTCGGCGCCGGTGTGCGATAAGGCGTAGTTGATGCCGCCATCCGACATGCGCCGCAACATGCCGGCCATGCCTTGCGAAAGCATGGGCATGAAGATCACGTTCATGAAGATCAACGATCCCCAGAAATGCACCTTGCCCCAAAATTCATTCATGAAGCGGCCGGTCATTTTGGGATACCAATAATAGATGCCGCCAAACACGGCGAAGATCGTTCCGGGCGCGACCACGTAGTGGAAGTGGCCGATCACGTAGTAGGTGTCGTGCAAGTGCAGGTCACTCGCGCTGAAACCCAGCGGCAGACCGGTGAGTCCGCCAATCGCGAACATCGGCAGGAACGTCAGCGCGAAAAGCATGGGCGTATTGAATCGGATGCTGCCGCCCCAGAGCGAAATCAGCAGGCAGGTCAAAATGATGACCGAGGGAACGGAAACCATCATCGTGGTCGTTTGGAAGAACGTGGCAATCACCGTGCCCATACCAGTGAGATACATGTGGTGCGCCCAGACCAGCACCGAAAGGAAACCCAACGCCAGCGACGCATAGACCATGGATTTGTAGCCCCAAAGCGGCTTCCGGATGTTGTTCGCGATGATCTCCGCGACAATGCCCATGGCCGGCAAAATCAACACGTACACTTCCGGATGCGCCAGAAACCAGAACAAGTGCTGCCACAAGATCGGGCTGCCACCACCGGCCGCATGCGCCGCGGCCCCACTGACCGCCAGGCCGGTTGGCAGGAACATGCTGGAGCCGGTTAGCTTATCCACCAGTTGCAACAACCCGGCGGCTTCCAGCGGCGGGAACGCCAACAGCAACAGAAACGCCGCTACAAATTCCGTCCAGATAAAGAACGGCAGGCGCAGCCAGGTCATGCCCGGCGCGCGCAATTGGACGATGGTGGTGATAATGTTCACCGATCCCAGCAGCGAGGAAGTGATGATGAACACCATGCCCACCAGCCAGTAGGTTTGGCCATCCGTCGGAACGATCAAGCTCAACGGCGGATAAGAGGTCCAACCGGATTGTGCCGGCCCGCCGGGAATGAAGAAGCTCGCCAACATCACGATTCCGCCGAACAGATAGAATTGATAGCTCATCATGTTCAGGCGTGGGAACGCCATGTCGCTGGCGCCCACCTGAATCGGCACGAGGTAATTGCCAAACGCGCCGGTCAACACCGGCACCACCGCCAAAAACACCATGATCGTGCCGTGCATCGCGCCAAACATGTTGTAAAGATCCGGCGAAACCACCCCGTTGATCGCCGCGTCTTTGAAAACCGTTTGCAAAAAATTCCCAATCAACGGCACGGCTTCACCGGGATGCGCAATCTGCCAGCGCATGATTCCCATCAAAAAGAACCCAAACAGCATGAACGCCAGCGACGTGTAGCCGTATTGAATTCCTATGATTTTGTGATCAATGGAGAAAACGTATTTCCGTAGAAAGCCCGGCTCGGAATGAGATCCGTGGCTCGGGTGAGCTTCAGGCTGCGACATAAACGGTATGAGAGATCAATAATAATTCAAATTCGTTTTGCTAAATCAGAATTCGCAAAATGCGGACGGGAGTAAATAATTTCGCAACTTCAGTGTCAAGGGATTTCAATTGCCTTTCAATTGCCTGTCTCGACTCTTTGAGAATGTCCCCTATTTAATCCAATAAAAATATCCCCGCCCGGAAGCAGCCATGATAGTCACTATGACCACGCTGGCGGCTCTGCGCCCGTAATGGAACTGGCCAGTAACGTAAGTTGCGTGCGTTAAAAATCGAAAGTTGAAAGTGCGTGTGCCGCATTCCAAAAGCTGGCGCAGTCTCAATCGCGGCAGTACGTGCGACCGGATTTTGAGTCGTGGACTCACCCTTCGCCCTGATCGAGACGTAAAAGACGCTTGAATCCTCGGCGCGTTTGCCGACCCTCATCGGAAATGAAGCTGTTTATCATGCTGGCCGTCGCGACGGCGGTAATTGCGGGTCATACTGAAACCACCAACGCCGTTCTCAATGATTCGCGCCCGGGTTACTGGCTCGCACAGTCCGCCGACCTTGGCGTTTGGTGGTGCGAAAGTGGTTGGAAAGTCGGACGCGAACGCATGATGCCTGAACGAGCGAACCAGAAATTAGCGCCGCTCAAAGTCTCGGCCGCCCGCGGCGAGTATGAGGCGGTTCAGGTGGTGCTGCGTCCGGAACGCGATGGCGAACTGCTGGCGGCAGAGCTGGGGGCGCTGAAGAGCCGTTGGGGGCGGACGGCAGCCATTACCAGCACGATCGCTGAAGTGGCTTATGTGGAAGTCACGAAGCCGACAGATAAAACCTGCGTGGTGGGTTGGTATCCCGATCCATTGCCGCCATTGCGAACGCCGTTGACGCTGCGTGCCGGGCAAAATCAACCGCTCTGGCTCACGTTTCAGATCGGTCGCGAGGTGAAGGCGGGTAATTACTCAGCCAAACTCAAGTTGCGAACCACTATCGGCGAACTGTCCGTTCCGGTTACCGTCGAGGTGTTTGATTTCACGTTGCCGGAAGCATCGCACCTGCGCAGCGCCCTGGGGATGGGCAGTAGCGCGATCAATCGCTATCACCGGCTCACCGATCCCGCCGATCAGGAACTGGTTTATGAAAAGTATCTGCGGAACTTTGCCGAGCATCGCATCAGCCCCTACTCGTTCTTTGATTATGCGCCCATGGACATCCGTTTTATCGGGGAAGGCGCCGACCAACGGGCACAAATAGATTTCACCAAGTTCGATCGCGCGGCGACCCGGTGGCTGGACGAGCACCATTTCAACTCGTTTCTGCTCCCGTTACGCGGCATGGGCGGCGGCACGTTTCACAGCCGACACCTTGGCGAGTTGCAAGACTTCAAGGAAGGCACGCCCGAACACGCGCGGCTGTTTCACGATTACCTGAGTCAGATCGAGCGACACCTACGCGAGCGCGGCTGGTTGAATCAGGCTTACACCTATTGGTTCGATGAACCGGACCCGAAAGATTATGAATTTGTCACCGAGGGCATGAAACGCATCAAGGCCGCCGCGCCCGGCATCCACCGCATGTTGACCGAACAACCTGAACCCGCGCTCATGGGCAACGTGGAGATTTGGTGCGCACTCACCCCCGAGTGGACGCCGGAAAAAGTCGCCGCCCGCCGCGCCGCTGGCGAAGAGGTCTGGTGGTACATCTGCACCGGACCGAAAGCGCCTTACGTCACCGAGTTCATAGATCATCCGGGCACGGAACTACGCTTGTGGCCGTGGCAATCCTGGCAATACGGCGTGCAAGGCATTCTCATCTGGGAAACGCTTTATTGGACCAGCGCGACGGCCTACCCGAGTCCGCAATTGCAAGACCCGTGGCAAGACCCGATGAGCTGGCAGGTGGGTTACGGTCTGGAAAGCGGAAAGAAATCACCGTGGGGCAACGGCGACGGACGCTTCCTCTATCCGCCGCGGCGACCGTTAAGTGACACGTCACCGAATCTGGACGAACCGATCAATTCGCTGCGCTGGGAAAATTTGCGCGATGGCATGGAAGACTACGAATACTTCTGGTTGTTGAATCGCGAGATCGAGCGAGTGGCTGGCGTAAAAGGTGAGAACCGTTTGGTGCAGGAAGCGCGGGCCTTGCTCCAGGTGCCGGCGGATATTTCGCAAGACCTCACGCACTTCACCACCGATCCGCGACTCATGCTCCAACATCGCGAACGCGTGGCACGAATGATCGAAAAGCTTAGCAAGGTGCACTGAACCAGATCGAGCGCCCCTCGCGCCCAGCCCGGCCTTCGACCCACCTCGGGTCTGGGGGAAACGGCCAACCTGGCCGTTCTGGTCGGCTTTTGGGAGGGACGTGTTTCACCGCGTCCCTGATCAGTTGGGGACGACGTGGAAGTCGTCCCTCCCAGCATAATGGCGCCGTCGCCATGAGCGTGCGCCCGGCCAACAATGTGGCTGCGGCGTCCCGCCGCAGTTCCGCATCACCCAACAGCGCGCACGGAGTGGCGCGCCCTACCGGTTCCAGTTGTCAAAACCTGAATGTTCCCCTCTCCCGACCTGACGGTCACCCTCTCCCCTCGGAGGGGAGAGGGCCGGGGTGAGGGGTTATTTCCTTGGGAGGGACGCGTTCCACCGCGTCCTTGATGTGTTGGGGACGACGTGGAAGTCGTCTCTCTCAGCATAACAACGGCGGCGGCAGCGTATGGGGCGGGCAGTTACTCTCTCCACACTCGGTGGGAGACGGAGGGCAGCTATAAAAATTCCGCCATTAAAAACTGGACGGCTCCGGTGCGGAAGGTAGAGTCACTAACAGCCAAGCCGCATCTATTGAATTATTGACCAAAAACTTATGCCAAAAGAGCAGTTCCGGAATTTCAAAGCAAACAGACAGACCTTTTTAGGTTTGCTGGGGACGATCGGTCTTTTGGAGCTGCTTGTGTTTCTATGGTTGTTAGTGCCGAGGGTTACAGCGCAGCCCCTGCCGGATGCATGGTGGCAGCAAAGTTCCGCAGAGGAAGTTCTGGCGCGAGCCAAGTCAATAACGCGTGATTTGACTTTCTTCCACGGAAAGAAAACCGGCTTGCTAACCGATCAAGGCCAGAAGGAGTCAATCGAGTTCTTTAGCCGGTTGTTACCTGACGGTAGCATCGAAACAAAGTTTGTGGCCGACGGCCACGGCGTCATGGGTGTCGAGTGGCGACTCCGCAACGGAAGGTATTCGCAGATAAGAAGTGCCAAAAGGAATTACTTGGCAAAATGTGATTATGAAGATGATAACAGGGAACAGTTGCTGGCTGAAACTCAGGGACATCATTATGACTATAAAATGCTGAGTCCCGAGCGGGTTGGGACAAATGATTGCCTCGTGGTGGCCCGAATAGCTACACCCGAATTTCTTGAACTGTTAAAAGATGCGTACTACCCCGGGCATGCGACCAATTCCATGCGTAGAGACTCGGTTAAGTCTATCAGATCGGAAATCGACACTTATATCCGCAAAGCCGACGGAGTCATTATCGGCGAGGTAAAAAAGAACCATGCGGGTGAAGTAATGGATGACGAACTTTACTCTGAAGTTCGAATCAACGAGGCGATTCCAGATTTGGAATTTGCCCTTCCCAACATGACCGCAGCAACCGTGACCAACCGGGCACAATTTCTGAGAGGCGTTTCCCAAGCAAAACATGCTCCGGCGACGCCAATAAGTCGTGCGATATTCCGGTTGTTGGCAGCCATTTCGTTGGGCGCGGTAATTTTTATTTTATACAGGATTTTCAGCAAACGGTAGCTAACGCCGGCGCTCCTGGAGACTGGAAAAAGGAAGGAAAAACTGAAACTAAAATTAAAGCAAGCCGTTGTCCGAGAGCCATAGCCAGGCGGACTCACATGCGCTTAACCACGGCCAATTTTTGTCGGTGTTTATTTGGGACACTCAGCCTTGCCTGCATTGGGTTGCTTCGAGTAAACGCAAAGTCGGCCATTGGAACGACATAAAAGTCGTCCCTCCCGACATGATAATGCGCCCTACCATCCCTCGTCTCGTCCGCCGTAAATCATCCCTCGCAATTTGGCCTACCGCTGCCCAAATCGGACAGCTTCCGCTTGATTGACAAATCGGTTCGCGTGTTGTTTCTGTAAGCGATGCGTCTTTTAATCACTTTTCTTTTCAGCCTGTGGGGGTGTGTTGGCGCCCGAGCCGGGGACGGGGTGATCCAGCATCGCCTGAAGCTGATGCAATTTAACGTCTGGCAGGAGGGCACTCAGGTGACGAATGGCTTTGATAAGATGATTGACGTCATGCTCGCCAGCGATGCTGATCTCGTCGCGTTATCCGAGGTGCGGAATTATCAAGGCAAGGATTTTCACGAACGCATTTTGGACGCGCTCAAAGTCAAAGCGCCGGAGCGGAAATACTACGGGGAATACGCGGGCGGCGACGTCGGGTTGATCAGTCGGTTTCCGATCGAAGCCCAGGCGGGCATGTTTGATGGCACGGCGAACGATACCGGTTCGATCAAGGCATGGCGGATGACGTTGCCCGGCGAACTCAAGGCCACGATTTGCTCCGCGCATCTGGATTATCGCGGTTATGGTCTGTATTTGGTGCGCGGCTATGAAGGCGGCTACCCCCATTTCAAGATGCGTGATGCGGATCAGGATGGCGTGCCGGATCGCGTCACGGACGTGGAGGAAATCATGGCTTACAACCGGCGTTCGCAGCGGAATAAATCCATCGCGGACTTCCTGACGTTTGCGCAACAGGAAGAAGCGGCGGGACGGGTGGTCATTCTGGCGGGCGACTTCAATGAAGGCTCGCACTTGGATTGGACCGAACGCGCGAAGCACAGCTTCGGCCACTACGGCGTGGCGCTGCCGTGGGACAACAGCATTGCGTTGCAACGGCATGGTTTCCTTGACGCTTACCGCGTGGTGCATCCGGATGAAATTGAATACCCCGGCTTCACCTGGCCAGCCATCGCCGACGGCAAACAAACCACCTCATGGGCGCTCAAAGCTGACGAGCGTGATCGGATTGATTTTATCTATTACGGCACCCGGGTGATTCCGGCTTTTCGCGCCACCCAAGCGTGGCTGGTTGGCCCGAAAGCCTGTTTCATCGGCAACGAAAAAGTGCCCAACCCGGGCCGCGATTCGTACGTGGGCGACGCTCTGCCCTGGCCGAGCGATCATGCGGGGGTGCTGGTGGAATTTACGTGGTGAAGTTAAGCGAGGGCCGCCGTTACTTCGCGGCCGGGGCTGAGGCCACGGAAACCGCGCGCAAACTCAGACGGCGCAGTTGCAATTCCACATCAAAAACGCCCGGCACTTCCCAACCCACGACGATACCCGTGATCCGATAATCCGCTTCGTTGCGCGAGCCGGTCATGTAACCGCGCTGCCAACCGGCAGCCAGACCCGCGCGCAACAGCGGCAGCAGGTCCTTGTCGAACGTCACCCATTGACCGTCATGCGTGCTTTCCTTGGTGAAGACTTCCGAACTAACGGTGTTGATGAACATCTTCGTATCGCCGAAATCCTGCGCCTGATACATGGGCACGATACGCTCCCGATTGTCGTAAAGCGGAATCCCGAACCAATAATACTGGCCCAAGCCGGGCGATGCCGGATTCCGATTCGCCACGGTCAGGTAGATGATGTATTGCGCGGCGTGCAACCCGGGATTGTAGTCCTCGGTGCGAGCGAGCTTGGAATGTGCGAGGCGCGCTTCCACATGAAAGGGGCAGGCGGACAAATCCGCCAACGACGGAGGATTTTCGAGTTCTTGCTGCACGAGCAGATGCGTCCAGGGGTCGCCGGCGGTCTGACGCGCCCGTTCACCGTATTCCACACTGGCATTCACGCCGAGCGCCAGTTCCGCCCCCGCGCCGCCGCCGGGACCAACGCCGACCCGTTTGGCCACGTTGGTGAAGCAAAGTAGTCCATCGGACGCGCGCCCGGGGACGCCGGGTTGCAGGGGAAACCGACTTGACCACTGACAAAGATCCCATATCGGTTTGCCGGATGCGCCAGCCATGGTGAGTTCGCCGTACACGACTCGCTGACCGGTCTGGGGTTTGAGCAGGATGAACCCGTTTTGAAAATGAGGATCGCGTATCAGTTCCCGTCCAGACTCGGCGGCCTGCCCCACCAACGCCATTAAAAGACCGGCAACGATTCCCGGCAGTACTCGACCTTGATACCGACGAGAGAGACGACTTTGTTTTGATCGCAACAACATGTAATCGAGGTTAGGCCGTGGTTCAGTTTGAAAGCAAACTCCAATCCGGGAACGGTAGTTTCGCTACTCCGGCTATTGCGTCACCGGATACCCCTTGGCCTCCCAAGCAATGATGCCGCCATCGAGGTGAATAATTTCCTTGAAGCCGAGCTGCTCAAAAGCGGGCAAGGCGCGGCGGGAACGATTGCCACTCGCGCAATGCAACAGATAGATCTGGTTCCGATCAAGCCGCTCAAGTTGTGCCGTAAAGTCGCCGGCAAAAAAATCAAGGTTGGTCGCGTCAGCGATATGTTTGGAGGCGAACTCTTTCGGAGTCCGAATGTCCAGCACGGTGACCTGGTGCGCGGCGATCAACTGCGCCGCCTCGTCGGCTTTGACGTACTTGATCACGGTGGTTGGTGCGCTGACTTTTTTAGTCGCGCACCCGCCCACCCAACAAGTGAGTCCCACCAAGGCTGCGGTAAATAATTTTCGAATCATACGCTCAATCGTGAACCAGCTTCAGGCTGAGAAAAAAAGTCCAGGCCGACCCCAGGTGGATTACAAGAACCTGACTCCACCGGGCCGGCCAAGGCGACTCCGCCAGCAGGATCAACTCAAACCCTTCACGCGCCAGCCGCGACGATAAGTGCGCCGGACGTAATGATTGGCTTTACGATTGTCAAAGCGCAGTCGGGCCGAATTCCAATCCAGGGTGGTATGCGGAAAGCGTGAGGCCACGCCGCCAAGCAGTACCGCCTCGGTCAACGGTCCCGAGTAGCCAAAGTGCGCCGAGGTCTGGCCCTTGCCCAAGCAGGCGTCAATAAAGGAACCCCAGTGGTCCACTTCGGTGAGGTTCGGATATTCGTAATTCTGGAATTTGGCGTCCGGATACAAGACCGGCTTGGAAATATGCGGGAGCAACAGCGTGCCCGCCGTGCCCACAAAGATCGAACCCGTCATGGGAGCTTTGTCGCCCTCCAGCAGCGCAATGACATCCGCCGGCGGTCTGGCATCACCGTCATACCACGTGACCGGCAACACGCTCTCCGCGGTGTATTTTGTGCCGGGGAATTGATAATGAATCGTCGAGTTGAGCGCCCAATTCCATTCGTCCGGGGCCACGCCTTCCGAACGCACCGAGGTCGGAGCGGTTAGTTCGAGCGCTTTGAAAACCGGATCAAAAATGTGGCAGCCCATGTCGCCGAATGTGCCGGTGCCGAAGTCCAACCGTTTGCGCCAGTTTTCCGGATGGTAATAACCGTTGCCAATGAACGGTCGCTTGGCGCAGACCCCCAACCAGAGATCCCAATCGAGCGTCGTCGGCACGGGGTCCTGACGCTGGGGCAGCGGCTCGGTATCGCCCCAGGATTTGAAGCACCACGAATGTACCTCCTTGATTTTGCCAATTGCGCCGTCCTGCAGAATGCGCACCGCCACGCGGTAGGCGGCGGCGGAATGAATTTGAATGCCCATCTGGGTCACAAGCTTTTTCTCCGCCGCAATCTCCGTCATCCGCCGAACTTCATAAAGGTCGTGCGCCAGCGGTTTTTGTCCGTAAACGTGTTTGCCCAAGCGCATGGCGCTGACCGCAATGGGCGCGTGCATGTGATCGGGAGTCGCGACGTTGACGGAATCAATGTTCCCGGCTTCCTTGTCGAGCAACTCGCGCCAGTCCTGGTAGAACCGCGCCTGCGGAAACTTCTTCCGCGCGGCTTCACTGCGGTGCGTGTCCACGTCGCACATGGCGACCAACTGAAACTGCGGGTGCGAACTGAATTGCGTGAGATCACTCCAGCCCATGCCGCCGACCCCGAAGCTGGCGTGGCGCAACATCGGTTGCGCGGACTGCGCGAACAGGCGGGAAGTGATAAACGGAGCGGCCGCGGCCGTGAGGCCGACCGCTTTGAGAAATTGACGACGCGAGAAGTTGTTTGGTGATGACATAAGCGAAAGATCTAGTTAAGCGGTTTGATGGAAAGGTTACGGAACATGACCGGGTCATTGTGCCCGGCGAAACCAAAATGTCCAGAGGTGCGGCTCACGCCCGGATGCGCGTGTCCGGCCATGAAGTCCGTCACCTTGGACAGGTCGGCGTTGAGAATCACCGTCCCGTTCAGCTCCACTTTGATGGTGTGCCCGATGACGGTAACCTCTTCATAATTCCATTCGCCGATGGGGCGTTGATAACCGCGCTGCGCGGCGACCATGCCGTACGCCGAGCCGTGCGCCTGCCGGGGGTCAATCTGGCTGCCGGTGGCCTGCTCGTAATGGTCATCCAGCACCTGTGATTCGCACATGCCCACATAGGCCGCGTCGCCCGTTCCCGGATAGCGAATGGCCAGACCGTTGTTACCACCGGGGGGCAGTTTGAATTCCAGTCGCGCCACAAAGTCGCCGTAACTGGCATCGGTGTAAATCGTACCGCCGCGCTTGGGCTTGCAGGTGATGGCGCCCGCCTCGATCTCGTAATTGTCAATCGGCCCCGACCAACCGGCAAAACTATGACCGTTAAAAATGGATTTGAATCCGCCCGCGTCCTTGCCGCGCACGCGTTGGTTGGCCTCCGTGCTGCCGATCTCCCGGATGAACACATTGCGCCAGCGGATTTCGCCGCCGTGCGTTTGCAGTTGGATCGGTCCCGCGACGGGCAGCGGCAGTTTGCGATCGTAATAATTTTCCATGCGCGCGCCATCCACCGTCTGTTGGCCATTCAGCCAGATCCAGGCGCGTTCGCCGCACAGAATCACGCGCAGCGAATTCCATTCGCCAAACGGTTTATCGGCCTTCACCAGCGGGTCCTTGCCGGGCGCACCCGGACTGTTGTTCCAAAGCGCTCCCGAGCCTTTATCCGCACCGATGCTGAATTTGTCCTGCTCGGTGGAATCCCAAATCTGCACCTGCGGACAGCCACGCAGATAAACGCCACTATCCGCGCGCGGCACGGTGCGATACTCCAGCAACAACTCGAAATCCCGGTAGTTCTTATCCGTGGTCAGATACAAACCCTGCCCATCATTGACCAGTTCGCCATTTTGCACCGACCAATGCGCCCGGATGTCCGCCAGGCTATCGCGCTTCTTCTGGTTTAGATCCGCCTCGGGTAACGCGAGGTATTTCCGCGGGTCTTCCGTGGACGCGCCCCACCAGCCGGAAAGATCACTACCATTGAACAAAGCCGTGAAGCCGGCGGGCGGAAGGTTATTGGCCGCACGCGAGCCAGTCGTGCTGCAACCAGTAAAAATAACTGCGCCGATCAACGACACAGCCACGAACATGATTTTCTTCATTGCGGGAGATAATTTTACAAGACGCGCGGCTCCGACAAGCTTAAATGCTATTTTTTATTCTCCCCTCACCGGTAATCTCCTCGGTGGAGCGCGCTTGCCGGACCAACAGCAACTTCCAAATCCCTCTGCCGCGGCTCGCTTTTCAAGAGCGTCGCTGGCTGACAACCACGGATAAGCTTCAGCGTGCCCCCTCCGTTTATCGGATGATCTCCCGGTGCGCTCCCGGGTGGCAACCCGATTCCAGTCAGGCAATCGCGCACTGGTACCGACGTTGCTTTCACCCAGTGCGTATGTCCGCCATCACCGCTGAATCCATCCGAATCGAACCCGCCGCCACGAGCCAAAAGCTCAGGTTTCCGTGGAAAAAAATGCTGCTGTGGGTGGTCGCCAGCCTGGCATTAGGACTGATCTTCGCACTGACCCTGCCGCTGCGCGTCTCGTAAAACCTCCGTTTCAAGGCACCACTGTCCCGTTTCAAGGCGGCGCTACGCCGATCTATATGGTTCGTTGGCCACTTCTTAATCCTTGAGTCGCGTGATCGCTGTTCAATGAGAAGGCCGGGTGGAGCGGGCAACACACCCGTAACCGATCAGTGACTCATCGCCCCGAGCTACAGCAAGCGTTCAGTCGAGCATGACGCAAGCGACAAAGTAGAAATCGGACGGCCCAAACTCGTGCGACAACAGTTCGCAAAGCTACGTACGGTTAGTTCAGATTCCGGTAATACAAATCCTTCGCTTCGATTTTCATGCCGGAATTGTGGCCTTGAATCGCGAAGTGGCCGGTCGTGTATTCGGTGTCGTCGTAGGTCATTACCGGTTGATCGTTGATCCAGAATTGAATGTGGCTGCCGACGGCGCGGATGCGGTAATCGAACCACTCGCCGTCCTTGGTGAGTAACGTCGTGGCCTTGCCCGTCGGTTTGCCCGGCTTCCACAACCAGCCGGTGTAGGCTTCCTGGCTGTGGCAAATCTGCGCTTCGTAACCGCGCGGGAAACCGTCCGGATTATCCACTGGCGGATGGGCGCGGAAGTACAGTCCGCTATTCGCTTTTGCACCCTGCTCGGTGATGCGAAACTTGCCCTTGAACTCAAAGTCGGTGGCGGTGGCGTCCGTATAGATGTGGCCCATGCCACCCAGGCCAATCAGCACGCCGTTCTGCACGGACCAGGTGGCTTTGCCGCGCACGGTCCAACCGGACAGGTCCTGGCCATTGAACAGCGAGATCCAACCGGATTCATGCCGTTGCTGCGTGCAACAACCGGCCACCAACAGCGCCACCCCGAGGAAGATAAATTTTTTCATGTAATCAGATTTGTCGCGACCACTCTATCGTTCGCGCGCGGAATGAAAAGACTGAATCACGCGGCTGGACTTGCCGCCGCCAATCTTGGTTGAATAACCGCATGAGGACCCAATGTTCTGTTTTGCCCCGGGCCGCGTGGCTCGGTGTCGGGCTGCTGCTTGGCTCGTGGTTGGCGGTCGTAGCCGCAACGCCGGTTGTCTTTGAAGCCAACGTCATGATGACCATGCGCGACGGGATCAAACTGGCCGCCAACGTGTGGCGCCCGCAAACTGAGGGGCGTTATCCCGTGATTTTGATGCGGTCGCCCTACGGCAAGATGGATGAAAATTGGGGCGACGCGAAACGCTATACCGAAGCGGGCTACGTGATGGTGACGCAGGATTGTCGCGGGCGCGGCCAATCGGAAGGAGTGTGGGATCCGTTTGCCTACGATGTGGAGGATGGGTTTGACACGCAGGAATGGGTGGGCCAACAACCGTGGTGCGACGGCAAAATCGGTACAGCCGGCGGTTCGTACGTGGGTTGGACTCAATGGGCCTCCGCCGCGAAGGCGAGTCCATATCTCCAGGCGATGGTGCCGGTGGTGCCGTTTGAAAACGCTTACGAAGTGGCTTACGACGGCGGCGCCATGCAACTAGGTTTGTTGATGGGCTGGGGTGCGCTGGTCGGCGGGGCGGACGTTAAACCGGAACGATTAATCGAGGTGTTTCAACATCTTCCGCTCAACACTTTTGGCGATCAATTTGCCAAGAAAATTTTCTATCTCAACGACTGGGTTGCGCATCCCACCTACGATGATTATTGGCAACGGCGGAGCATTGACCATCAGTTCGCCGAGGTAACGGTGCCGATCCTGAACATCGGCGGCTGGTATGACATTTTTTCCAAACCCACATTGGAGATGGCGGCCCAGGTGCGCGCGCAATCCCGGGTGCGCGAAGTGCGGCGCAATCAAGTGGTGGTGATGGGGCCGTGGGCGCACGGGGTGGGCGGGCAAAAAGTGGGCGAGCTGGATTTTGGCGCGGCGGCGCGCTTCAACACCGGCGAATGGCAGTTCAAGTGGTTCGAGTTTTGGTTGAAAGGCCATGAAACCGGCGTGCAAGACTGGCCCGCCTATTACCTGTTTGTGATGGGCGAAAACCAGTGGCGCGGCGAAAATGAATGGCCGCTCAAGCGCACGCAATACGCGTCCTACTACTTGCACAGCGGCGGCCAGGCCAATTCGCTGAACGGCGATGGTCGCCTCGATACCATCGTGCCGAAACAGGAGCCGGCGGATGTGTTTACCTATGACGGCAAAAACCCCGTGCCCACCACGGGCGGCAACAACCTGATCGGCGCGCCCGCCGGTCCGTTCGATCAAACCACCGTGGAACAACGCAACGATGTGCTGGTTTATTCCACGGCCCCGCTGGAACAGGACGTGGAGGTGACGGGGCCGGTAAAGTTGATTTTGCACGCGGCCTCCAGTGCGCGGGACACGGATTTCACCGCCAAACTCGTGGACGTGCATCCGGACGGCAAAGCTTACAATTTGTGCGACGGCATCATCCGCGCGCGCCATCGGCACGGCCCGGCATCATCGGAGTTGCTGCCGCCGGGTCAGGTTGAGCGCTTCGAAATTGATCTGTGGGTCACGAGTAATTTATTCAAACGCGGGCATCGCATCCGACTGGAAGTTTCCAGCAGCAACTTCCCGCGCTTCGACCGCAATCCGAACAGCGGCAAACCGTTTGGCACCGACACCGAATTGCTGACGGCGCAACAAACCATCCGCCATGATGCGAAACATCCCTCGCAGTTGGTGCTGCCAATCATTCCACGATGAACCCAACTCTCCTTCCGTTCCGATGCCCAATCCGTCAGCGGGGCGGGATCAAACCCAGGGGCAATTCTTTCCGGCGCCGGATCGGCCTCATCGTCACCTGCGTTTTCATCATCGGGGTGGCGCACGCGGATGAGGGTCAATTGCTGGCCGGGGCGGCCCGGGTGAATCTGACGCCGCCGTTGGCAATGCGGGTGGCGCTGGGCGGTTACGGCGAACGCCTGAGCCGTCCGGCGACCGGCGTTCACGATGCGGTTTGGGCAAAGGCATTGGTGCTGACGCAAGGCGAACGCAAATTTGCTCTGGTCACCGCGGACGTGCTGGCGTTTCCGCCACAGTTCAAAGCGGCAGTGGTCGCGCGACTGGCGACGACCGGTTGGAACGCCAATCAAATCCTGCTACTGGCCAGTCATTCTCACACGAGTTTCGACATGATGGCGCTGCATCCGGGCAACCGGTTTGATCTCCCGCAAATGGGCATTTTCCACAAGGAACTATTCGAGCGCACGGCGGAACAATTGGCCGAGGTCATCCGCGCGGCGGCCCAGGCAATCGTGCCGGCCCAGGCCGGTTCGGCGAACGTCACCGTGCCGGATCGCAATCGCAATCGGCGCTCCGGCTTGCGCACCCACGATCCGAGTTTGACCGTGACGCGAGTGGATACGCGCAGCGGTCAGCCGCTGGCCGTGCTCGTCAATTGGACCGCGCACCCCACGTTCATGGATGCCGAAGACATGTGGTTTTCGGGTGATTGGCCGGGGCACTTGCAGCGCACGCTGGAAGCGCTCATCGGATCGAACGTGGTCGCGATGTTTTACAACGGCGCGGAGGGTGATCAATCCCCCACGCCGCCCGCCAACGTGACGAGCCACTGGGAACGCGCCGAGCGTTACGGTCGCGAAATGGGCCTCGAGGCGTGGCGCGTTTGGGAAAAAATTGCGCCACACGAAGTCACGGAATTTGCATGGCACACGGAAACCATTGCGTTGCCCCAAATCACCTGGCACGCGGACTTCATGAAAACCGGCGGGACAGAATACGGTTTGAACAAAGCCACGATTGGCAATCTGCTGGGCGCGTTGCTGCCGACGCAAACGCACAGCACCGCGCTGCGTTTGGGCGACCTCGTCATTTTGGGAGTGCCGGGCGAAATGGCGTCCGAGTTGGGGCTGACCATCAAAGCCCAGGCGCGTGAATTTACCGACGCCAAGTGTGTGACCATCGGCGGCCTGGCTGACGAATGGGTGAGTTACATTTTACCGGCCACCGAATGGCGTAAAGGCGGGTACGAAGCGAGCGTCAGTTTTTACGGCGAAACCCTGGGCGACACCGTGATGGCGGGCGTCCTGCGCGCGGCGCGGGGATTGAAATAATCCGCACTCCGTTTTATTTGGCGTTCGCGCTCCGCCGTTCGGCGCGTTGCAATTCGCGGATCGGCCGGTAGCCCATCAGGATGATATTGTTTTCCTGGAGCAGTCGTTGCATGTCCGCATCGTGCGTGAAAACTTCGTATTGCGCAGCGCGCGTGGCCCACGAGCCGGTGATGGCTTTCAGCTCGTCCGTGGGCAGCGCGGCGTGAATGAAAAGTTCCGTCACTCCCGGCTTCAGATTTTTCACGATGCGCAGCCAGAACTCTTTCACCCCGTTTTTTTCCTCGGGCAGTTCCTCGTAAACAAAATCGTCCGTGAACAAAATTCCCTGGGCGGCAATTTGCGCGCGCAGGTCCGGATGGCCAAACCGCGCCAGAGTTTTCTGCGACGCCATGCGCAACGGCAGATCAAACTCGCGTCCCAGTTGCACATAAACTTTCACGTAATCAGGATTCAGTTGCAGCGTGCCCATGTGCGAATCGAGATGGGTGACATCCACTCCGGCCGCGAGCGCCTTTTTGATTTGCGCCCGCCCTTCAATCAGCGCTTCCTCGGGTTGGGCGTGTTGGTAAACGTCCTCCACTTCGTGCCACAAATAGCCGTCCGGATCCAGCAGCCCCGGCACCAGCCGACGATCTGCCACCGGCCCCCAGCGATACTTGATCCACTCCGACGTATGGCACAGATGGATGCCAAAACTTGACTCGGGGTGTTGCCGCGCGTACGCGGCCATCTCCGGAAACCACGGGCACGGCACCATGAGGGTGGCCGAACGCATCGCGCCTTTTTCGAGTGATTCAATCGTTGCCAGATTGGCCGCGTGACACATGCCCGCGTCATCGCCGTTGACGATGAGAATTTTATCCGTGGCCTGATAACCGAGCCGTTCGGCCAGCGAACGCTGGTCGGCGCTGAATCCGGTTGTGGCGACCAGGCCAATGCCGAGAGCCAGAGTGAGGGTACGTTTCATGGAATATACGAGAGGCACGGTGTGGTTCATCGGCGAAATCATTTCTCCCAAGCCAGCACCGGACGCGCCGGCCCGTCGTATGGCGCGGCGCCTTGAGGTTTGGTGGCACGCGGGCTGACGTTGATCAGTTTCGGGTCCGTGGTTTGGGGTGCGGCAATGAAACCGTAGTAGCGGCCCATCCAGTAATCTTCCAACCAGCCAATCGGCGGCGTCATCGCGTGGCCGTTGTCACCGCCGTCGTATTGAATCGCCGAGCGCGCGCCGAAATCCGGACCAATCTCACGCGGAGAGATGGCGCGGGTGCCGCCCTGGTACGGCACGTAACCCGAACGCGGCGCGAGATCACGGCGGTGCGAGTTGTGGTAGGTGTAATTCACCAGGTCCAGCGACCACTCGCGCAGGTGTTGTACGGCCTGCGGCGCTTCGCAATCATTTCCGGTCAAACTGCCGTAGATGAAATTGAAGAACGGCACCTGCTGCATCCGCATGACTTCCCAATGACGTTCGAGGCTGCGCAGGTAAAGGGAGCGCAAATCCGGATCGTGCGCGTAACGGATCAACGGATGATAACAATGAAACGCCAGTTCATCATCCCACGTCACGATGGAATCCGGCGGGAAGGTCAGCTTCTGGCGGACGGTGTAATTTTGATAACCCCACTGCAACAATTGCTCCAGCCCGGCCTGATACTTCGGGTCACCGGTCAAGGCCAGCGCGGTTTGCACGTACGTCTGCGCCTCCATGCCGTTCAAGCCGCGCGACTCGTAACCGTAGGGTCGCAGCAAATACTCCGGATCCCAGCGCCCCCAACGCGTGGGCTGACCATCCACGTCACGCAATACCCAACCGTTGTCCATGATGTGCGAAGTGATGTCGGCCAGATGCTTGGCGGCGCGTTGCCGCTCCGGCCCTTTGGCGGCCAGATCGTGGAACAGCGAAATCGCGTAATAGTGCGAGTTCACTTCGTCACTGGAAGTGTCGCCCTTCCAAAGCCACCGTCCGTCCGGAGTGGGATTCCATTTCGCGGGCAATCCGCCCGAGCCTTGCGTGGCCCGCGCGCCCTGGTCGCTCTTGACCGACCAGACGGCCCGCGCGAAAAAGCCGGGTTTGGCAGTAATGTCTCCCAACCAGATCAACGCCTTGAAAGTTTCCAGCGCCTCGGCGCGCGCCGCCGCGCTGCCGGTCGCGGCGAATTTGAACGTCATGGCGGCCAGATATTGCGCGCTGTTGCCGCCGTCGTTATCGCTGATTTCGCGCAACCAACCGTTTTGCTCGCCGGACCAATAAAGTTTATGCACAAAACCCAGCCGCTGGTAACCGCCCTCCTGCAATTCCCGCTCGAAGTAAGCCGCCTTCTTGGCCAGCGTGTACGGTTCGTACCGAATGATCCCCAGACCGCCATCCGTGGCGATGTAAACGGTGTGATCATTCACCGCGATGTCGCGAACGAATTCACCCGGCAACCAGCGTTGTACGCCAAAGTAGTGAAACTCGCCGCCGGTCTGCCGAATGGCGCCCCGGCTCGTCCCAATCCACAGGTCGTCACCAAAACCGCGCGCCAGACAGGTGGTGTCCTCGTAGGGCAACCCTTCCGCGCCACGCCACGTCGTCAACGCCATCCCGCGCAATACCGCCACTCCGCGATCAGTGGCGATGTAAAGCCGGCTGCCCAGCGAGAGCAGGTCCCGCGTGACCCGCGACGGCATCATCCCCCAATCCACCGGGTCTTCGACAAAGGTGCGTCCTTCCAACAGCGCCAGCCGACCGCGCCGCAGCAAATAAAGCGTGCCGCTGTAGGAGGCGATGCGATCCACCGGCCCGATGTCCACGGGATGGCTCAGGATTTGCGTCCCGTCTTCCATGATCATCGTGGTGTCCGTCTGCAAGTAACCGTTGGCCGGGCGGAGGTTGACGAATTTGCCGTCTTCGAAGCGATACACCTCGCTGCGCGTTGCCGCGTGAACCCGACCGAGGTGCAAACAAAAATCGTTGAATGACTGTTCATCCACGCGTGACCATTGGCCCGCGGCGAAGCGATGCGTCCCCTGTCCGCCCGTCGTCCAGAGCGCCTCGCCGAGTGAACGCATCCGCTTCACGTCGGTCGGCGCGCCCGCAACCTCCTGCAACGCGCCGTCCCGCAGCGCTTTCATCGTGCCGCCAACCACCACGAAAACCGTGTCGTCATGTACCGCAATGCTCGTGGCTGGTTTTTCCGTGGGAATTTTTTGCCCGATCTCTTGCAGATAAACTTCATCCGCCACTGGCGTCCACAAATGCGATGCGGCCGCTCCACTTTGCGCCGGGCTGGCGAGCGGCTGAATCAGCGCACCAACAGCCAGCCCCAACGCAATCCCGGATGACGCGAAGGAAAGCTTGCGACCAATTTGACGGGCACATTTCGACACAAGCGCAATGCGGGCCGCGGAGCGATTTAGGGTTGGTCCGACCACTGGAATAGGACTCATTGCGCACAGCATGTTCAGCCGTGCGCGAGGGGTAAAGCCGAAAGCGCTGGCTCGCCGCCGCCAGCCGCGCCACCACTCGAATTTTTTCTGGCTAGGTCGGAAGGTAAGTCAGATAGTTCTGACCATGCGCCATGGCATTGCCAAACCTCCTCCCCGGCTCCGGTCTAGGACAAACCGCTCCGGCTGGCTCGGGTGTATGGCGGCCCTGCTTCTGTTGTCGGTTGCCGCGCGACCGATCGGCGCGATTGATTTGAAATCGGCGCTGATCGTTGCGCCATCGGATCTGTCCGGGCCGGAACAGAAAGCCATCACCATGCTGGTGGAAGAAGTGGAAAAGCGCACGTTGATCCGCTGGCCGGTGCAGCACGAATGGCCAACGACCAACGTCACTACCATCGCCGTGGGCAATCGCCGCGCGTTGGAATCGTTTGCCGACACGCGCGCCACCGAGTTGCAAACCATCCCCGCTGACCAACGGCCCGAGGGTTATCAACTCGCCGTGACCGGCAGCCCGAGCAACGCGACGGTATTTGTCATGGGCAACGACGCGCGCGGCGTGTTGTTCGGCGTGGGTCGGTTGTTGCGCGAACTGCGGATGGTGTCAGGCGAAGTCAGTTTGCGCGATGACCTGAAGATTGCTTCCGCGCCGAAATACCCGTTGCGCGGGCATCAACTGGGGTATCGGCCCAAGACCCATTCCTACGACGCGTGGGATTTGCCGGTGTGGGAGCAATACTTTCGCGATCTCGCCGTGTTCGGCTGCAACACCGTCGAGCTGATCCCACCGCGTTCGGACGACGATGCAGACAGTCCGCACTTCCCGCGTCCGCCCATGGAAATGATGATCGGCATGTCGCGCCTGGCGGCGGAGTACGGTTTGAACGTGTGGATCTGGTATCCGGCGTTGGACCAGAATTACGCAAACCCAAAGACCGTCACTGCCGCAGTGCGCGAATGGGGCGAAGTTTTTGCGCAATTGCCCCGCGTGGATGCAGTGTTCGTTCCGGGCGGTGACCCCGGCCACACGCAGCCGAAGCATTTGATGGCACTGCTGGAAAAGCAAACTGCGAATCTGCACCGCTTTCATCCCCAGGCGCAGATGTGGGTTTCGCCCCAGGGTTTTACACAGCCGTGGCTGGACGAGTTCCTGGAAATTCTGCGGCGCGAACAACCCGCCTGGTTGAGCGGCGTCGTGCATGGCCCCCAGGTTCGAGTCAGCCCGAAGCAACTGCGCGAACTCATCCCCGCAAAATATCCCATTCGCTTGTACCCGGACATCACGCATTCACAGCAATGCCAGTATCCGGTGTCGCAATGGGACGTGGCGTTTTCAATCACCGCCGGGCGCGAAGGCATCAATCCCCGCCCGCTGGATTACGCAATCATTGCGCGGCACACGCTGCCCGATTCCATTGGTTTCGGCACTTATTCCGAAGGTTGCAACGACGACGTAAACAAATGTGTCTGGAGCGCGCTGGGCTGGGATCCGGACGCGGATGTGCGACAAGTGCTGCGCGAATACAGCCGCTATTTCATCGGCCCGGAAGTCGAGGCGGCGTTTGCCGAAGGACTGTTTGCCTTGGAACGTAACTGGCGTGCGCCGCTCGCGCAGAACGTCGGCGTCGAACAAACGCTGCGGAATTTTAAAATGATCGAGCGGACGGTGCGTCCCGCCACGCGGCGCAACTGGCGTTTTCAACAGGCATTGTTCCGCGCCTATTTCGACGCGTACGTTCGGCACCGTTGGTTGCGCGAAACAAAATTGGAACAACAAGCTTTGCGCGCCTTGCAATTTGCTCCCACCGTTGGCAGCGAAAAAGCAATGGCCGAAGCGCAGATTATTTTACGCCAACCGGAAGCCGATCCCGCCGAGGCCGCGTTGCGGCTCCGCATCTTTCAGTTGGGTGAAGCGTTGTTTCAAAGCATCGCCATGCAACTCAGTGTCGAGCGTTACCAAGCGATTGATGTGGATCGGGGCGCGATGCTTGATTCCATGGATTACCCGCTGAACAACCGGCTGTGGCTCGAAGAACGCTTCGCGCAGATTCGTCAGCTCGATGCTGAACCGGCGCGACGGCAGGCGCTGGATGAAATCGTCAACTGGACCAATCCCGGCCCCGGCGGATTTTACGACGACCTCGGCAACGTCGCCGCGCAACCGCACCTGCTCATCAATTTGGACTTCGACCAGGACCCGGACCGGTTCGCTTCACCGCGCGTGGATTTTACCGAAGACCAGTTTTGGGATGCGCCGGATGACGCGGTCGCGCCCGTGCGGCGGATTTCGTGGAAGGATCATGCCGAGGTGCTTTACGATGCGCCGCTGGAAATGCTTTACGAGAATCTGGATCGCAACGCGCACTACCGACTGCGCGTCATCTACGCGGGTGACAACACCAAAAGACGAATTCGCCTGGATGCGAACGACACGATTCAAATCCATCCCCTGCGCGCCAAGCCGGCGACGATTGAACCGCTGGAGTTTGAGTTACCGGCGGCGGCGACCGCTTCCGGGCGCTTGAAACTGACCTGGCGGGCCGAGCCGGGTCTGGGCGGCAACGGTCGCGCCAATCAGGTCTCCGAAGTGTGGCTCATCAAAACCGCTCCGACGACGCAACCATGACCACCAAGCAAGCGACACTTAAAACGGTCCGCCGTGAGCAAGCGACCGCTGCGTTCCTTGATCAGTTGATTCGCAACCGTTGACCACATTCACTTTTATGCCCACTAAAAAAACCAAATCCACCCAAACGAAATTCCAAAATTCCGTCAAAGCCAAACTGCGCCGTGGCGAGTCCGTGATCGGTGCGACCATCAGCGTCAACAACGTGGAAGTGGCGGTCCAGTGCGCCGCGCTCGGCTTCGATTTCATCTGGCTTGAAATGGAGCACGCGCCGTTAAGCCTCGAGATGGTGCGCCACACCGTGCTGGCCACGCGCGGACTGCCCGCCGTGCCGTTCGCGCGGCCGCCAACGAATGAGCTATGGACCGCCAAACGCGTGCTGGATGCCGGCGTGCTGGGCGTGATCTTTCCCTTCACCCGCACGCCCGAACTGGCCCGCCAGGCCGTGGCCGCGTGCCGCTATCCGCCGCGCGGTTTGCGCGGTTCGGGCGCGAACCTCGCGCAGTTCCGCTGGCCGGCGCCGGAAGGTTATTACGATTTTGCGGACGAGAACGTGCTGGTCGTGGCCATCGTCGAGGAACAACAGGGACTCGAACAGGTGGAAACCATCGCCGCCACCCCGGGCATTGACGTGCTGTTCATCGGCACGAGCGACTTGTCCTTCGCGCTCGGACTGCGCGGCGATCAGAACCATCCCCGACTGGAGGCGGCCATCGCGCGGATTGTAGCCGCCGGCAAAAAGCACGGAAAATACCTGGGTCGCCCCGCGATCACGGCGGAGCAAATTCAACGCTGCCAGAAACAGGGCTTCCGCTTTTTCCAAAGCGCAGCGGATATTGATTTGCTGACGGTGGGCGCGACGCAACTGCTGAAACCGTTTGGCAAAGCCCGCGAATCCGCCTTTGTCGGCGGACTTTGATTCCGCACCACAGCGGCATAACGACGACCGCCGAGGACGGCGGTGCCACTTTGGGTCTGGGTGGAACAGCCAACTTGGCTGTTCTGGTTGGCAACCTGCCGACCAGTACTGCTGAGTTTAATTTCCTTGGGAGGGACGCGTTCCACCGCGTCCCTGATTTAGTTGGGAACGACGTGGAAGTCGTCTCTCCTGCGGGCCGGTTGAAACCGCAAAGAACGCAAAGATCACCAAGCCGGGACGGTGTCGTTGTTCGACGCGGGACGCATCGAACCTGCACCCGAGACGGGTGCGCTCCCAGAAATAATCACCCCATCGAACCTGATTGAACCGCTGATTGGTCCACGGGTCTTTGCACACCTATGATCGTGCCAGTGCGACTGGGGAGCATACGCGTCTCGCGTGTGCTGGCGGGCGTCTCGCCCGACAGAATCTGCATCCGCCAAGCCGGAACGGGCCAGTAGCCCGTTCCACCCAAACTCCAATCGAATCGTTCCGGTCAACCATGTGGCTGCGGCGTCCCGCCGCAGTTCCGACCGAACCGAGTCAAGACGCCTCGGCGGCTCTTAATTTTGGAACCTGAATGTCGTCCGCGAGACGCGGACGACCACCGCCGAGACGGCGGTGCTCCCCCAATGCCCATTCCCTTGCCAATCATTCCCTTGTCTTCTCCCGTTCGCGTATTTCGTGTATTTCGCGGTTGTATTTTCCTTGGGAGGGACGCGTTCCGCCGCGTCCCTGAACCGCAACGAAAACAACTGACAGGATAACAAGATGACAGGATGAGGACCGGATGTCGTCCGCGAGACGCGGACGACCACCGCCGAGACGGCGGTGCTCCCCCATTCCCCATTCCTCTGCCCATCATTCCCTTGTCTTTCCGTTCGCGTATTTCGCGGTTGTAGCCACTTTGGAATCAAACGGTAGTACGAACGCATGGGTAGGGCGGACAGTCCTCTACACGCCGCAGTTCCGCATCACCCGGCGGCGCGATGGATAATTTTCATTTCATAAAAGGCCGGTTGCCGCCATTTTAGGGTCACACGAGTGGAAAATGAAGCGAGCTTTGATGATCATGGGATGCGGGATCGCCGTCTGGTTGAGTGGCGTCGCGGTTCACGCGGACCCACAACTGCAAATGCAGACCGGGATCACTCCGGCAACATTGGCCGCCGGGAGTGAAGCCGTCTGGCACCTCACGCTCACCAACGCCGATATAGCCGGAAGCACCACCGCATCTGATCTGATGGTCGCGGTCAGTTGGTCGGCGCTGACCCACAACGGCTTCTGGCAATATCCGCCGCCCGTGATGATCACCGCGCCGGGCGGCCTGGTTGATTATGACTACGGTGCGGGCGGAATCAGCGGTCTTCGGGTCAGTTATCCGGCACTCCTCCGTGGCGACAGCCGGGAGGTAACCATCCATTTTCAACTGCCGGAGTCCGGCCTGGTCAACGGCACGGTGTTCACGGTCGTCGCCCTGCTGACGTGGACGGCGCCGCCCGGCACGTTGAGCAGCAGCGCGCAAGCGATCATTCAGGTTGCGCCCGAATTGGAAGCGGCGCTGGCCCCCGTTCCGCAATTCACCGCGCCCGGTGGGCACCTCACCCACCGGGTGCAGTACCGCAACATCGGCGGCGGCGTTGCGCACCAGGCCTGGCTGGTTCTACCCACCTCAACCAACCTCAACTCCGCCCAACTCACCATCCAGACCACCAATGTGGCGGTCTGGTATTCCATGTCGCCCCAAACCATCGAGCAGGCCAATTCCGACACCTTCATCCAGACGTTTTTCACACCGGCCACACTGGGTACATGGGGCCGGCCCATCGTGCCGCCCGGAACGATGATGTTGGCGGTGGCCCTGGACGATCTGCTGTTCCGGCAGTTGTCGGCGGGCACTCCACCGCAGGAGTTTGTCTGGCGGGTGGAAAATTTGCCCGTAACGGAAGGTACGGTGATTGAGCAACACGGTTGGATTTTCGCTGCGGATTGGCCCGTCACGGTCATTCCAGCTCGCACGACCTGTCTCCGCGCGCTGCCGACGGATTTTACGCTTTGGAAAACTGCGGACCAGGCCATCCTCACCTTCGCGGGAGAGCCTGAAACCAACTATCAACTGCAACGCTCCACCGATCTCGCGATCTGGACCAATCTGGGCCTGCCGGAACAAACCCATCCGGGACGCTTTCAATTCAACGACCCGCTGCCGCCACCCGACCGAGCTTTCTACCGGATCGCCACTGCGCCCCAATAACGCGTTTTATTCACGGCCATGCCGCTCATCACAGCGTTGGCTGCTGGGGCGGCACGTCAGGGAAACAATTCCAGCAAGGCATCGGCGAAGATTTTCATGCCGCGTTCATCGGGATGATTGATGGAATTGAGCATCAGCGTGTTGTAAGGAATGCCCTGACGCCACAAGCGGCCATAGCGTTTGGCGGCGTCCGCCAGAGCGATCTGATTTCGGGCGGCAAACTGTCGTAACCCAGCCACGTACGGTCGCGGGTCATCGTCAATTTCGCGTTGCCGATCCAGCCCCATCCAGTCCGGACGCACGTAATGCGGCGTGAGGATGATCCACTCCGCACCGATGGCGGCAAAATCCGCGCGCAGCTGGCCGTAGCGTTCCTCCACCTGTTCCGGGTTCAGCCCCGCGTCGTTCACAAACTCGGACACGATCAAATCCGATTTCACGTCCAGCACCTTCTCGCGGTAGTTATGCGGGCTGCCGGGCGGTTCGTTGAAATAACTACTGGTGTTGCGGCCGCCCCAGGCTTCGGTGATCAATTCGATGTTCGCCTTGGGAAAACGCTGGCGTAATCGGGTCACGAATTGATTCTGCCATCGGTTTTGCTCCCAATCCGGCACGAACGTGCCAACCGTAACGCTGTCACCCCACGCCAGCACACGCAGTGGCTCGCCCGATTGAAGCTTCCGCAGCGTCTGCGGCAACAAACGCTCGGCCACTGCGGGCTTGGGTTGGGGCAACGCGGGATAAACGGTCTCCAGGATCGGAAACAAATTATCGGCGGTCAGCCGGACGAGGTCACCGGACAACCAGATGTTGCCCAAGTGACGTTCGCCGGCTTTGATGGGCGGCGGCAATGGCGCTGCGGCGCGAGGTTCGCCCTGGCGCACCAAAATTCCACCTTGAGCAGTGAGCACCACGGCATCCAGGCGAAACAAGCGGTGGCGGTAACTGGCATAAACGATTTGATCGGGTCGAATCACGCGGTTGGTGGTGCGACCGAAGGTGGCCCACTGCGCATCCAACTCGTAATCCTTGCCGCGCTCAAAAATCGGCGCGTCCGATCCGGGGCCAGCGCGCAACACGAAGCTGTCGGCCTCCAGCAATCCCGGCGCGGTTGTTTCCTGGGTGCGCAGCGCCGACAAAGCCGCACCCCGCGCCCAACCACCGGCGGCGGGATTGAACAAAGGCAGTTGAGCGTGCGGTTCATTGACCACGCCGAACCGTTCCGGAGGCGTGACCGCGACCACGGCGCTGATTGCGCTTGGTTCGGTTACTGCGACGCGCACCATCCAGTCGCCCGCCAGAGTGAACGTCGCCGGCGCCGCGGTGGCGGTGGTCAGTAACGCCGCCCACACAGCGGCACCGCCGAGCAAGAAATGTTTGATCATGGTTTGGTTATACCCGCCGCTCAGTTTGAACGACAGCCAGTTGAAATCATCCCCGGCTTTCATGCAAGGTTTTGGCGGCGACGCTGGGAACCTGTCGTCACTCGGAAAGGCGTAATTGGAAAAATTGGTACGGCGCACCGACAAGCGAGGGATGCTGCAGATTGACGGTCACGGTGCCGTCCACCTGCGACCATGCTGCCGGATCGCACGGAGTCCAGGTTTGAAAGTCAGCGGTGCGCCAGAGTTCCACCGTGCCCTCCCATCCCGTGGTCGCCAATTGCAGTTGTCCATCCGGAGTGAGACTCGTGTGGGTAAAGGCAGGCGCATCAGCACGACCGGGAGTGCCACCAAGCACGCCACTGGGACGCCAGTTGGCGGCCGTACTCCAGACCGATTCTTCAGCGGCAGGATCCACCACCACCAGGGAGTAGCCAGTGTTATAGGTTTCCGGATACCACAACCGGGAATAGGTGAAGCTCAGGATGTTGCTGCCGGCGGGGGTTACCAACGAAAGCAACTCACCGCCACGCGCCAGATTGCCGCTCGCCCAAGCCACCAGAGTCAAACCATTGGTCGCATAACGAGTGGCAAAAGCCTCGGGATTTTTGGCCAATACCAATCGCGCTCCCGGATTCAACAGCAGCGGCGCGAACGTCTGATTGATGCCCGCGGCAAACTGCACTCCCTCCAGGTCAAGCGCGCTGCCACCGGTGTTGCGCAGTTCCAACCAGGCGAAGTCATCGTTCTTATACGGACTCTCCGGCTCGGGGGCGACGGGAGCGTACATCAGCTCGGTCACTCGCAGTCCGGAGTAATCCACCGGTGGACGTTGCACCGTCAGGTGATTTTCAGAAAGCGCGCTCCACTCGCCCGCTTGGAATGCGCGTGCCTTGAGTTCGAGATCGTGGCTCACCACCAGATCAACAGCCACATGCGCGTCATCACCCGGCTGCACCAAGGAAAAGTCAAAGTAGAGGTCGGAGCTGGTTTCGTTGCATTGATGCAATGAAACCGTCAACGCGTTGGCGCCCACGCGCAACAGATGCGCCACGTCGGCAGACCGGCTGAAGTACGTGTTCTGATCGGGTGAACCGGCGATGCCCGCCGAGTAAGTACCGTAGGTGTCCGGCCCGAAATTCATGTTCTCACGCAGGATTTCCGTGCCGTTGAGATAAACCACCGCGCCGTCGTCGCGCAAAATTTCCATGAGCAACGCGGGATTGGCATTCGTGGCGGCCACCGTGAATGTCGTCCGAAAATAGGTGGTGGTGACCTGCGGGCCGGACGAACCGCTGACGTACCGGCGGGTGACGGTGGCCACCGGATTCGCGGGGGCCGCGCCCGCAAAACCGAGAGTGGCCGGTCCCTGCGCCCAACCGCCATCGGAATAGCCGACCTCGCGCCAGCTCACACCACCCAGGTTTGGGGGTTCGGTGCCGAAGTCGTAATAGCGCCAGTTCGCGCCGCGGGCGATCAGGGTTTGCGGCCCCGTGGGCGGATTGGTGGTGGTGACCAAAAAGGCGGCGGGATTGATGGTGCCGTCCGGCAGGCGCGGGTCCGTTCCATTAGTCGTGTAGTAAAAGGTGGTCGGGGCGGAGATGTGCAGGGTCGAACCGTTCGGAACGGTTTGGTTCATGGCGGAATAAGCAGGTGCAGCAATCGCGGGAAACCAGCCGCGGGCCCGGAATTGGCCAACGACAATGTCGCGTCGTTGCGTGAGATAGTTGTTGAGCACCTCGTTACACGCGGGAAGCCAGGTGCCATCGCGAGTCTTGCCGCGACCCCAGCGGGCCGATTCGCCAATGACCGCCAGATCAATCTCGTTCATGCGGCTGAGGAAGCGATTTTGCGCGTTGGCCGGCGTGAGCGCGCCATCGCCGAAGAGATGCTTTTGCACCAAATCCGCAAAGCGCCGGCGATACTCCGGATGCTGAATCAGGCGCAAGTGAAGGGTGGCCGGATTGAACCGATATTGTTCGGTAAAGGATTCACCGGCGGAGGTGGTATCGGCGGTAACCCCAAAACTTGGGTTCGCCCCGAGCGAGTGCTCGGCGTCATGTCGCAGCCATTTGAAGCCGGACGGCTCGGCACGATCGAACAGACCGTACATGTTGTTGGGAAAACCGCCCCAGATGGACACGGGCGAATCCGGGTCGCCGGCGTAGTACGCGGAAATCATGTAAACGATCAGGTTATCCTCATCCAGATAGACGGGGTAGGCCGGGTTGGGTGTGCCGTCTGGATTCAGTCCTTTGACGCGCTGATAATTGGCGGCGTTGGCGCCGGTAAAACCCTGGTTTACAGCCAGGTTATGCAGCGCGTAGAAAGCGGCAAAATTACCGTCGCTGGCGGTGGTGACGTACCCCGGTTGACTGGTCTTGATGCAATCCCAATCTGCCGCGGCGCCACCAAGATACGTCTCCGCAAAGTCGGCGTCGCCGCGTTCCTGAGTTTCGTAAAGCCCCCAGTATTGGCCATTGAGATAGAGATGATAATAACGGCTGCGAGTATAGGGCATGCCCATGTCGCGTTGCGTATCACGCGAAAAAGTCTCGCGAATGAAGGTTTCACGGTCACTGTTCTCGAACGCCCACGAGTAGTTTTGCGAGCAACGCAAATCCACTTTGTCAAAACTATCCGCACCCTCGTCACCAAACAGCGGAAAATTCAACCGACCCGCACCGTAGGCGGAACGGAAGAACAGACGCAAACCATGTTTGGGGTTGCTCGTGCTCCGACTGTAAGCGCCGCGAATGCGCAGTCCGGCGTTGATTTGAAATTCATTGGTACTGCCGTGAACGGGATCAATCAGTTCCACTGAAACGGGGCGCTCCCAACTGCGACCGTCATTGCCCGGATTCACATAAATGCCGGTCTGCGGACTGAACAGATTGGCAAGGTCCGTCACGATGGACAGGGTGGGAATGCTGTTGGTCATTCCCTGGCGCAGACGGGCGCCATCGCCGGTCACGATGGCTGAGCGCATGCCGTATTCCATGGCGTGATTGTTCACGGCGCGATCCGCCGGCCAGCCCGGCGGCGGCGTGCTGCCTTGCTGCAATACGTCTTCCAGAAAGAGCCAGGTCACGGTGGTCACATTTTGCTGCACACTTTCCGGATCCACCACCGCCGCTCGCAACGTGGTGGTGACGCTGACCGGGACCGGCGCGGTGTAGAGCGGTGAATCCGCATTGGGGGTGCTGCCATCGAGTGTGTACCGGATTTCCGCGGCTGGCTCGGGGCTGCTCAGAGTGACATTGAAAGGCGCGGTTTTGTAGCCGCGCGGTTCGCTGGCGGTAACCACTGGCGTCGGCGCACTGCGCGGAGTGCCGTTGGGACCTCCGGGGGTGGGCACCGGAAAATAAGCCGCCTCAGTTTCCGGGGTGCGTTGTACGAGCCGTGGTTGAATGAGAAACTCTGTATCCGTGACAGTATTGTTCAGCGCGGTTATTTCCAACAGGTTGGTACCGACCACAAACGCCGCCGTGGGCACCACAAACGTCAGGGGTTGCAACGCCTCCTCCGCCGTGCGCGTGGTGGTTGCCGCGCTGTTCCAAAGCAACGGGGCCGGCACATTCAACGCGGTCAATGGCGTTCCGTTTAGTGATGCGGTAAAACCGTCCGCGCAACGCACCTGTAACTGCGCCGTGTAATCCGCTGGCCAGGGTTCATCCAGCTTGAAGCTCCATTCGGCATCGAGACGAGCGTTCACGCCCCGCATGTCGGAATCCACATCCGTGGTCACGTAAGCGCCGATGGCGCCCGCGTGGCGGAGGCCGTTGATGGCATCGCCCACCAGATGGAAGGCTTCGGACGAGAACCCAGCTTGAAAACCTTGCGCAGCGGATAATTCCAGCGAGGCGTCGCCGCCGTTCTCGTAAAAGATGAGCCATAGCGCGTAATCACCGGCGACCGGAAAATTAAAAGTGGAAAACGTCGTGCCGAATCCGCGCGGGTCCGGAAACTCGCCCACGAAATTCACTCCATGACCGCTCAAGCGCAGGCGAAAACCATCGTCGCTGCCCACCGCAAAAGTCCACTCGCCCGCGGTGGGAATATGAATGACGCCTTCCGCCACCACCACGAAGTTGTCCCGGTCCTCGCCAATATAAGCGTGCCCCGGAAAGGGTTCGTCGTTCACGAAGTAACCCGTCGAGCCATTGGCGTGAAAGTTGATGATCGCATGCGACTCAACGATTGGATAGGCCCGGTCGGTTTTCCAATAACCGCTGTTGGCGAGGCGCGCTTCGGCATCATCCACGTTCGCCATGCTCGAAGTCATTTCGTAGTAACGCACGGTGAACACGGCGTTGGAACCGGTGAAACCCAGGCCTCCGTTCGCCGCATGCCAGGGGGCCGTCCCGGTCGCGTTCGGCACGCGATAACGGGCCGAGGTCGCTGTGCCCACCAATTCATATTCACGCGCGGCTCGACCATAGGAAATATCCTCGAACTGCTCGGGAAACGTCGGGGCAAACTCGTCCTCGACCGTGACGCCATCGGGGCGAATGAGTCCCAGGTATTCACCGTTCTTCGACAGACTGAAATTGGCGTGCAGTTCGCCGTTGGTGATCGCTTCAGACGAACTATCGGCAAAGATGATCAAATAACCCTGAGCTGGAATCGTGACGCCATCGGGGATCCGCCATTGGGTGAGCGCCGTCGCGTTGTCCGTCAAATACCATCCGCTCAAGTCCACCGCCGCGGCGTCCGCATTAAACAGTTCGATCCAATCCGCCGCCACGCCCGCCGCGGTACGCAAGCCGTCCTCGTTGTCCGCGACAAACTCGTTAAGGCGCACCTGGGCCGGGGCCAGCGAAGCCATCAGCAACGGCAGCAATAAAAGCCGCAGCCACCGGCGACGCGCCCTGGCGGGAACTCCCGGGTGAGCGGCTGGAGAGGGAGTGCAGGTTTGGATCGAAGCTCGTTTAGTCATGTGCCGCGCAAAAATAAGCCATGCCGCCGCAATCGGCCACCAGTTTTTCAGGGGCAGTTTTTCAGCGCGGACAGCGGGCGGACCGCGCTACACGCCCAGCCACAGATCAACCGGCTTTTTCACCTGCGGCCGGAAGGGCAGCTTCACCTTTTGTCCGGTGCGCGCCGAAGCGTACGCGGCGTAGATCAATTCCAACACGGCGCGGCCATCCTCACCGGTGACGAGCGGCGGCTGGTTGTCGCGCACGCAGGAAATGAAATGTTTCAATTCCTGCGGATAACCTTGATTGAAGGCCTCCTCGAAAATGGCGAACGTCCAGCCTTTCGTTGCGCCCGCCTTCTCCATCGCGTAACCGTAACCGTTCTCGCTGTAAACCAGGGCGGCATTGCCGCGAAACAAATCAGCGTAACTCACGCCGCCGGTGCCATACACCTCCGCCCAATCCTCCATGCCGCCGAGCTTGGCCCAACTGTTCTCGGCGATGCCCGTGGTGCCGCCCTCGAACTCGACGATGACGACCGCATGTTCCTCGCCGCGCGTGCGCCCTTGATGAATCAGGCTGGTTTGCAAATGCGCCTGGACACTGAGCGCGTGCGGCCGACCGCCAAGCATCCAGCGAAACCACGCCAACGCATGGCAACCCATGTCCATGATCACACCGCCGCCTGACTGATTGATGTCGTAGAACCAATCACTGTGCGGGCCGTTATGTTTCTCAGCCTGCTTGAGCAAATAAATTTTCCCAAACGCGCCCTCGTTGGCCAACGCGCGCACCCGCTCGTACTTGGGCGCAAAGCACAGTTCCTCGGCATACATCAATTTCACTCCGGCAGCCTGACAGGCGGCGATCATCTCGTCGGCCTCCTCCAGCGTGAGACAAAACGGCTTCTCCAAAATGACGTGTTTCCCGGCGCGCGCGGCGGCCAGCACGGCCCGATGATGCAGAAAATTGGGCAGACACACATCCACCACCTCACAGTCGGACTGGGTGATGGCAGCTTCCAAATCGTCGAACCAGCGGGCGATCTGGTGTTTGCGCGCGAACGCCGCGGCCTTCTCCGCGTTGCGGGTGTACACCGCCACGACCTCCGCCTCGGGCACAAACCGACGATAGGATTCCAGATGTATGTCGGCGATGAAGCCGGCTCCGAGCAGTGCTACTTTGGTCTGACGCATAATTTTTCTCGCGTCATTCAGCCAGAAATTGAGCGCGCTGCAAACCTTGATTTTCCTGTCGCCCAATTGGAAACCAGCAACCTTGATCGAGAAAAGCCTGAGCAATCGCTCAGCACCGTCCGCGCAGCGCAACGTAAAAACCACGCGCCCCGATGCCCCTCCGGCCTCTGGCTGCAATCGTAATCTCCGCCGCGCGAACCCGGGCCTGACCAGCCACGGTGAAGGTGCCGCTGCGCGTGTTCATGGCGAATACGGCGAGGAGAGCACGACCCGAAAATCAATGCAACCTTAAATCGCGGATAATTGTTCTATCGATTCGCCATTCGCTCGTAATCCGGCCTTCGACTACGAGCGAGACGGGTGGAGTTTGTAGTCCCGCCTTCAGGCGGGGGCGAAGCCCAAGGAAGCGCATTACCGAGTGACTGCGTTGCTGCCGTCTAAAGCCGGAACTACGAGCGGGAAGGGCAAAGTTTGTAGTTCCGCCTTCAGGCGGGGGCGAAGCATAAGGCAGCGCATTACCGAGTAACCGCGTTGCGGCCGGCTGAAGCCGGAACTACGAGCGGGAAGGGTGGAGTTTGTGGTCTGCCTCCTCGTCGCAGCGCACGCTTGGCGCTCGACTGCCGGGCGGATAGCCCGACTGAAATCGCACCAGCTTGGGTCAATCCAAATCATCCGATGTTCGACGCGAGACGCGGCGAACCTGCACCCGAGACGGGTGCGCTCCCCAACCCATGCCCTCGTTTTCTTGCAGTTCGTAGCAACCGGTAGCATTTGGTCACAACGAAAATTCGGCTTGTAGTCAGAAGGTGTGAATCAATTGTCGGCGCCAGAGTCATCACCCGAGCCACTACAACTCCACGACGGCCAACCACCGGATGAACCGCAAACCACCTGAAATACGCGAAGTAAAATGGCAACCGGGAAAGCCGTTGTTCCCGTCCCGGTTTTCGCGTGGTTGGCGTATTTCGCGGTGATGATCATTGATTGTTGTGCCTCGTTTTACGTCCGCTGGTGAATGCCGCCAAGAGCGCTCCACACTGCAAATGCAGCCTCCAGAGCAATGCACCGCCCGCCCACTTTTCAATCAAAACCGGTTCAACGGCTCATGTTTGTTCGACATGAGTTGTCAAAACCAAGAACGGATCCCTTCATGTGGTTCACTTCACCGCTTGTGCGGGACGCTGGCTCGTTGCGCTTGCCACGTCTCAGCATTCTTCATGGCCCGCCGCAAAACGTCTCGATCCACTTCCCGTCTCTCGTCTTGGTTAATCCAGTTCAACCATTTTCGGACCAAGGCCCATTGCTGCTCCGTGAACAACTTCCATCGTTCCTGCCTCCATGCGCTCAGGTCTTTCTCGTTGATGGACTGAACGGCCTCCGCGATTTCGGGATTTTCTCCAAAGAGTTTTGATTCGGCATCCTTCAATGATTCGGGCCAATGGATTCCGCCATCGGCCAACATATTGATCAGCGAGTCCACGAGGAGACTGGTTTTCTCAACATCGGCTTGCGACTGCTTAATGAACGCCGGAAAAAAATAGTGGAACGCTCGAGGGTTTAACCAAGAGGCGATATCGAAGAGTTCTTGCAACAGATCCGCCCGAAGATCCTCCCACCTTCTGCCCACCAACTTTTCAGCCTCGGTGCGATCCAAATCGTATTCAGACGGCGATTCCCCCTCCGTGGCGCGAACCAAATCCTTGGGGTATTCGCGCTGAAAAGCTTGGTGCAGTTCTGCGTCCGAAATCGCGGTCATCTCGGCATCCTCCCTTTACAGCGGGCCTGTGCAGCCGTTCTTTACCTGGTAAGCGGTGCAATCCCCAATAACCTTCCAAGCGTCTGCCAACGCCTGCTGGTGACCAGGATCACCCCCAGAAAAACATTTTTTATGCAATCTGCTTCGTGCTAGTGCGAGTCCCAACCATGCGCCTGATTTGGCCCTGAGAACTGCGCAGCTATCGCCGCTGTTGCATTTGCCCATAGCTCCCGCAGCTTTCTTTGCGACCTGAACAGCGGCGGCTAACACACAGCATTCTTTGCTCACACCGAGCGTGTCCAATAAATCACTGATGCACTCCTGCTGCATCGCTGGCGTCGGTAGCTTCATGCAAGCTTCCATAGCGCCATCAATACTTGAAATCGCAAGGCCGAGAGAGTCGGTCCGGTCCACGGGATTGTTCTGAACAAAAGTGTAAAGGTTCGGCCCGTCGCCAAGAAGATTCACCTTGCCATGCCGGAGCGTTTCAAATCCCGGTTCGCCGAGCGGGTCGCAATTTGGCCACCGTTGCCAGTTGGGTGAATAGAAGCGGTAGCCGTAATAATACAGGCCGCTTCGTTCGTGTTGCTCCTTGCTGCTGAACCGGTACCCGTTGGCCACTGCTAGACTGCCACTGGCTCCGGCCAGGTTTCCATACGCGTCATACCGGTAACTCGCCGCCAAACCTTCACCCGCAGTCATCAGGTAGGTGATGTTCCCATTCCCATCCGCATGGTAATAATTATGCGTGCTCCAGTTGCCATGCCCGGCGTTGTAACCATCACGCCACGACTGCCAACTAACGGATGAACCGCGAACCACCCGAAATACGCGAAAGGAAATGGCAGCCGGGAAAGCCGTTGTTCCCGTCCCAGTTTTCGCGTGGTTGGCGTATTTCGCGGTGGAGATCATTGTTTGTTGTGCCTCGTTTTACGCCCGCTGGTGAATTCCGTCAAGTGTACTCCACAACGCAAATGCAGCATCCAAGGCCGTGGCGCTCCCGCTGCGAGTGGCATTGGTCAGTTCGTTCAGATTGGCCACACCAAAGGTCTGCACCAGCGCGTTATTGGTGCGGCGTTGGAGGGTGCGTCAGGCAGGTGCGGCATGGCTTAACGGTCCGGCAGGGTGCTGGTGAAGCGGTAACTTCCAGAAGCGAGGTTGAAAATGGCGTGGCCATTGGCGTAATGGACAAAGGATACGCCGTCCACGCGGGTCAGGGCTTGGCCGCGTTCCGTCACCTCGTCCACGTTGGTGGCGGGAACCGACACGGTGGCGGTGCTGTTGGCCGGGAGGGTGATCTCCCAGTTGAACTTGGCGCCGTCGCGCTTCCAGGCGCTGCGGATGAGTCCGTAGGGGGAGGCGTGGGTGGCGGTGACGAATTGCAGATCGCCCACCGGATGCGGTTGCATGAGCAGTTGTTTGAAGCCGGGTTGGGCGGGTTTGATGCCGGCCAGCGCTTCGTAGAACCAGGTGGTCAGGTCGCCCACCAGCATGACGTGATTATGCGAGTTCATGGCGGGATCGGCGGTGTCTCCGTTCCAAAGTTCCCAGACGGTGGTGGCGCCTTTTTCCACCATGTAACCCCAGCTCGGATAAGTGGTGTTGGTGGCGAATTGATAAACCAGATCGGCCCGACCGCCGTCCGTGAGCACGCGATTGAGCCATTGGCCGCCGATCAATCCCGTGCCGATGTGACCGTGGGTGTCGTTCGTGATTTTATCCACCAGATGTTGGAACACGCGGTCGCGCTGGCCGGTCGGGACGAGTCCCAAGGCGAGCGGCAGCACGCAGGAGGTTTGCGAGCCGTTGTCGTAATAACCTTGCTCGGGATTGAAATACTTTTCGTTCAAGGCGGTTTTCAATTGCGCCGCAAGCTGGGTGAACCGCTCGCGGTCGGCGGGGTACTCCAGCATTTCCGCGTAGCGGGACATCAGTTGGAGGCAATGGTAAAAATAGCTGGTCGCGAGAATGGCGGGCGCGGTCTTGCGCAACGGATCGCGCGAGTGAATGAACGCGGGGTCTTCCGGCGGCACGCACCAATCGCCGTAGGTGTCTTTCGCAATGATGCCGTTGGTGATGTAGGCGCGCATGTGGTCCACCCACTGGACCATGCCGGGATAGCGTCCGGCGATGAGGGAGGTGTCGGCATACTGTTGGTACATGTTTCCCGGAATGATGACGGCGCTGCTGGGCCAGGTGACGTCGTCGTTGTAGATGGGCCAATAACTCGGCGCCACGTCGGGGATGCTGCCGTTGTCGCGTTGCGCGTCCAACATGTCCTGCGTCCACTTGGCGTAAAGGGCGGCCACGTCAAACAGATACGTTTCGCCTTTGGATTCCTCCGAACGATCCCCGAGCCAGCCCTGGCGTTCATCGCGTTGCGGGCAATCCGTCGGGACGCTGCGGTAATTGCCGCGCACGCCCCAGATGATGTTTTGATAGAAGCGATTGATGGTTGGTTGCGAACAGGCGAATTCGCCCGCCGTGGCCACGTCGTCGTTCACAACGCAGCCTTCCAGCGCGTTCAAACCGGGTTGACCGGGAAAGCCGGTGACTTCCACGTAACGAAAGCCGTGGTAGGTGAAACGCGGTTCGTAAATTTCCGTGCCCTGGCCTTTCAGGGTGTAACGATCGGTGACTTTGGCGCCGCGGATGTTGTCGAGAAACAGCGAGCCGTCGGGCTTGAGCGTTTCGGCGTGACGCAGCGATACCGTGGTGCCGGCGGGACCGCGCACTTGCAGGCGGCACCAACCCACGATGTTTTGCCCGAGATCGTAAATGAACACGCCCGGTCGGATTTCGTTCACGCGGCGCGGTTTGATTTTTCCGGTGACGCGGATTGGCTCGATCATTTGCGCGGCGAGCCGTCCTCCGGGAGCGGCGACGGTTTGCGCGGCGGCCCAGGCGCGGTCATCAAAACCACTTTCCGCCCAGCCGGAGAGTTCCTGGCGCGCATCGTAATCTTCCCCGTCGTATTCGTTGTTGGCGGTGATGGGGCCGGCCGTGGTCAATTTCCACGAGCCATCGCTGACGATGGTGTCGCGGGTGCCATCGGTGTATTCCAGTTCGAGTTGCAACAACAGTTTGGGGAAACCGTAGGTGGTCGTGCCGAGGGGTTCAGTGGTGCGAGGAGCGTAATAGCGACCGTTGCCGAGCCAGACGCCGAGGGCGTTGCGACCGGATCTAATCTGCTGGGTGACGTCGTGAGTCACGTAGAAAACGCGCCGGGGATATTCACTCAAGGCGGGGGACAAAACGTGATCGCTCACCTTGCGGCCGTTCAGATAAAGCTCGGACAATCCCAGGCCGCTGAGGTAGGCGGTGGCGCGCCGCACTTTTTTGGCCGCGACAAATTCCTTGCGCAACATGCGTGCGGCCAACTGGCGGGCATCCGGAACGTGGATTTCGCCCCACGGCGCCATGCCAACGCGACCCAGCACCCGCGCAGGAACCCAGGCGGAATCATCGTAATCCAACGCCGTCCAGACCCCGGATTCCCGGTCGGTGGTTTTCCACTGGCCATCGGTTTCGATTACCAGCGGTTCGCCCGTTTCAAATTCGATGCGCAACGCGCCGAGCAATCCGGCGGGGTTGGGATCGGTACCCGTATTTTTAACCCAGGCACCAATGACATTTCGGCCTGGCTGCAGACTGTGGGTGACGTCCATGGCCGTGGTGATTTTGAAATTGTTTCCAGTCCCGGCGTGCCGGGCGTTGACGGCGCAGGCCCATTCGTTGTCGCCGGTCAAGTGCAGCGTGGCCGTTTTGATGGTGCGGTTGGCGGGCAACTCAAAAGTCCGACGAAAATAGCGGGTGGCAACGGGCGCGGCGGCCTCCGGTTGGCCCTCGGGAAACCAGATCCACGAGCCGGTGGTAAAACGCGCGTTGCTCTCGGGTTCATCCCGTCCAATCCATTGCCCCCGCCAATCGGAAGGTTGCAACAAACCCATGCTCCACGCCGCGGGTTTGCTCCACGCAGACGCCTTGCCCGCCTCATCCCAGACGCGGACCCGCCAGAAGCATGACTGTTGGGAAGCCAATGGTTTTCCGGCATAGGGAACGAGCACCGATTGATCGGAAGTGATTTTGCCCGAGTCCCATAAATCCGCCTGCCCGGATTTCAGTTTGGCGACGGAACTGGCGACGAGGATTTCGTAAGCGGTCTGGCGGGCGCCGCGTTGCCGGGATTCCAACTGCCAACTGAGTCGCGGCGATTTCACATCAATGCCTTGCGGCTGCTCGAGGAATTCGCAGCGGAGCTTGACGACCTCAACCGCCGTGGCGGCGCAGCCGCACCAAAGCAGGCCAACGGTGATCGCGAGAAGTTGTTGCCAGAATTTGCCAGAACGCATCGCTTTCATAGGCCGACAGCTTTACCGAAGCGCGCGTTCGGGTCACGGTGAAAATGCGCCGGACGCGTCCCTCCCAAGCGAAGAAAGACAAGGGAATGGTGGGCAGAGGAATGGGTATTGGGGGAGCACCGCCGTCCTCGGCGGTAGTCGTTCGCGTCTCGCGGACGATATCCGGTTGTAAAGTAAAAGGCCACCGAGGCACAGAGAAGGAGGCGAATTACGAGGGATGATTTACGAAGGACGAGACGTGGGGTGGTGGGGCGCACTCCGGACGGAACTTGTGGAATTCATAGATTGACCAGCCGTTCGGAAAACCTCATTGTCCCGACATAATGATCTGCCGACGACCAACCCTTGGCAACTATCGCGGACCTGAATGTTAAGCCGGCCGCTGCACACGCCATGACCACTCAACGCGACATCCCTGGCAACATCGCTCGCTGGCTCTTTCGCATCGGCATTATCTGGGCAGTGATACTTCTGCTTCCGACTGTCGGAGCGTTGCTATCTGCCTTCGACCGCGCGTGGCGTATGTGGCTGTTGGGTGTTTATTTTCTTGTTGGATATGGTGTGTGGATTGGCTGGCGGTGGCGCAGCCGACAGTGCCGGGCACTTGTCGCGTCCGCTGCATTCTGGTTGTTCTCTGCTGCCTTCAATTCTGCGTTTATCGTTCTTCTCATCGCCACAGAGTCGCAGTGGCCGAAGATTTTGATTTTCGACGAAACAGCTTTCTATGGTTGGTGGTGGATTGCCGTGACTTTGGCGTCACTGGTGGCATTGGCCTTTGAATTCAGGACACCGAGAGATGAAATACGAGCGGCCTCCTGAGAAGCTAGACATGCAAAAGGTTGATTATCAACAAAACTGGCTGGTCGAGTTTCTTCCGTCATTGCTCCGCGTCCGACGTGGTTGCAATCGTGGCGTTACGTGCGCCGGGTCGCTGAGCTTTTATCGCTGACGGCAGTGCGCGTATGTCATTTCCACAGTCCACACCTGAAGTTGCACGCTGGTGCGCGTTGATTGTTGCGATTGTGCTTGTTTTTCCGACTGTGATCTCAGTTGGGAGTGCGGTGAAGGCCGAGTGGACTGGCACGGCACTTTATTCGTCGAGTCCACGCCTTCCTGCGACAGAGCAGGTAACGCGGGCAGCCTCGCCGGAGAAGTTTCGGGATGCGGTTCTCATGGATTGGCTGAGTGCAGGTTTGTTCGGCGGCCTCACTGTTGTTTCATTTTCTTTTTACCGACGTTTGAGTGAATGATTGAGCTGTCACCCCATACGCTCACGGCGACGGCGTCGTTATATCGGGAGGGACGACTTCCACGTCGCCCCCAACTGATCAGGGAAAATACAACCGCGAAATACACGAAATACGCGAACGGAAAGGCAAGGGAATGATGGGCAAAGGAATGGGGAATGGGGGAGCATCGCTGTCCTCGGCGGTCATCGTTCGCATCTCGCGGACGACATGCAGTTCTAAAGTTAAGGGCCACCGAGGCGCAGAGGCACCGAGGGGCGGGCGAATTGCGAGGGACGCCGCAGCCACGTTACTGACCGGGCACACGCTCACGGTGACGCCGTCGTTATATCGGGAGTGACGACTTCCATGTCGCCTCCAACTGATCAGGGAAATAAAATCAGATTGCAATAATATCGGCAGGTTGCCGATCAAAACGGCCAGATTGGCCGTCTCCCTGGGCTCCGCGCTCAGTCCTGCGCCTCTTTGTGTTCGCGGTATTGCGGATGGCTCGTCAAATTGTAGGAAAGATAAATGTGCTTGGTTTCGTGATTGAAACCTTTCTTGCGGAAAAAGGCCAGCGCGTCGGCATTGCCCTCGTCGGTATCCACCAGCATGATGCGCGCATCGCGTTCAATGAACATTTCGGTCAATCGCGCCAGTAACCGGCTGGCAACGCCGTGCCGTTTGTAGTGCGGTTCAATCCCCAGCCACTCGAGCCAGCCATACCGCCAGGCGTTCCTTGGCTTCTCCATCATGGCCCCCAAAGCGAACCCCACGAGGCGACCGTCCACTTCGGCGACCAAGCACGTCTCGCCATCGGACCCAAACAATTCCAGCACCTCATCGTCATCCCACGAGCGATAGAGTGTCGGCAGTTTTTCCGCGGTAAACAATTTCTGTCCCAATTCAAACACCGGCGGCAAATCGGCCAGCTCCATGAGGCGGATTTGCACCGAAGGCGCGCTCCTGGGTTTTCGCTTTTTCGAAGTCTTCGTTCTACGTTCCATAAAAATTTAGCCCGCCATCAAACGGATCGGAGTTTATCCTCCGACGTATGGTTTCATGGCAGGCAACCGCCCTGAACTTTCCAAGACCCGCCCCCGCCGTCAAGCGAGAACAATTTACCTTTATCGGCTGGGTTACGCTCGATAACCCGTTGAATCACAGACTGTTTCATAGCCACCCCTCGCGCAACTATCCCGACGCTGACGCGGAGTATTCTTTAAGATAATCAAGTCAAGGGCGACCATAAGCGCATCTCGATTGACGTGGTATTCCACAGACTCTCAACCATTTGCAAACCCCGCTTCCAACCAAACGCCCGAGTTGTTAGAATGGCCTTAACCGAAAATAAACGCGCAACGCTCATCATGAAATCCAAGCTTTGTCTGCTGTTGGTCGTCGCAATCGGGAGCAATTGCAATCTCCTGTCGGCGGCGAACTCCAGCCTGTCCGAACTGGCCCATGCCAACAACACCTTTGCGTTTAAACTGCTCAAGCAATTGTCGGTGGAGCAACCCCAAGCCAGCATTTTGGTTTCGCCCTACAGCACGGCCACCGCGCTGCAGTTGGTCGCTCGTGGTGCTGCGGGTCGAACTCTTCGCGAAATGCAGCAAGCTCTCAAAATCTCCGACCTTTCAGCCGACGCCTTGAACGCGGCGACCAAAGCGGCTGCCGAGGGGCTTAATCCGAAGGACACCAACGTCATTCTCACCACTGCCAATGCGCTCTGGTACCGGCAGGGCGTCACCATGAAGCCAGCCTTTCTCGAAGCCAGCCGACAATTCTCCGACGTTGCCATCCGCCCCTTGGATTTCAACAATGCGTCAGCCGCGGAAGCCATCATCAACCAATGGGCCAATGACCAAACCCACGGAAGAATCACCGCCATTGCCGATGGCCTGATTGATCCAATTTACACGGATTTGGTTCTCGCGAACGCAATTTATTTCAAAGGCCGATGGCACGCCCCGTTCGACGCGAAGTTGACGAAGGAGCGTCCGTTTCACCCCATGGTAGGTCCGGCAAAAAATCGGCCGATGATGGAGAAGCATAGCCGATTCACTTATCGCCAAGGTTCTGGATATCAGGCCGTGCGATTGCCTTACGTGGGTTGGCGACTCGGGATGTACGTGTTCTTGCCCGATCCCGGCAGCAATCCAACGAAACTGCTGCGAATCATGAACGGGGACAACTGGCGGCGTGTAACAATACCGGGATTCAGCAAGCGCGACGGCTGGTTGGTGCTGCCCAAGTTCAAACTGGAAAACACACTCGATCTCAAACCGGCAGTACAGGCGCTGGGCATAAAGACTGCCTTCAATGCTCAAAAGAAACAACCCGATGCTGACTTTTCCGGCATGTTTGATGAACCGCATCACCTTTCCGCAGTCCGACAGAAAGCGTTTGTAGAAGTGAACGAACAAGGTACTGAGGCGGCCGCAGTTACAGGTTTGACGGCCAAGTCCGCGGGACCCCAATCGGATCCACCAAAGCCATTTCAGATGATTGTGGACCGACCGTTTCTATTTGCCATTGTGGATGCCCAAACGGAAATGATCTTGTTCATGGGACTGATCAACGAGCTTTGAAGCGGTCGCGCCACTGGAGCTAAAGTTTCCGCCGGATAAACCCGTCCCGAAGCACCACGTTTTTTTACCGGCGACAGCGCTTCAGTCCGCTCCGTTCCTTCCGCGTGACATGCAGCGGTTTTTTTACTTAGACTTCGGCTCATGCGAAACCTTCTGATCGGCATTGATAGCGGAACGCAATCCACCAAGGCCGTCGTCGTTGATGCCAAAACCGGCGAGGTCCTCGGTTCCGGATCGCAAACTTACGATCTGATTCCCCATTTGCCGCCTGGCGCCAAAGAGCAGCATCCCCACACTTGGCGCGACGCGGCTGCGACCGCAATTCGTCAGGCGTTGCGCAGCGCCAAAGCCAGCGGAGCTCAAGTCAAGGCCATCGGCGTTAGCGGCCAGCAACACGGCTTCGTCCCGCTGGATGCCGACGGTGAAGTGATCCGCCCGGCCAAACTCTGGTGCGACACCGCCACCGCCGCCGAGTGCGACGAGTTGACCCGGGCGCTGGGCGGGGAGAAAAAAGTTCTGCGCACGCTCGGCAACGCCATTCTGACCGGTTACACCGCCGCCAAAATTCTTTGGCTGAAAAAACATGAGCCGAAAAATTTTGCGCGGCTGGCCACGGTGCTCCTACCCCATGATTATCTCAACTTCTGGCTCACGGGCGAACGGGTGACGGAATACGGCGAAGCCAGCGGCACGGCCTTTTTCAATGTCAAAACCCGGCGCTGGTCCAAAGCCGCCATCAGCGCCATTGACCCGGATTTGAGCGATAAACTGCCGCGCGTCATTTCCAGCGATCAACCCGCCGGCGTTTTGCGCTCTGAAACCGCGCAACAACTCGGGTTGCAACCGGGCACGCTGGTCAGTGCGGGCGGCGGCGACAACATGATGAGCGCCATCGGCACGGGCAACACCCGGGCCGGTCTCATCACCGCCAGTTTCGGCACGAGCGGCACCATCTTCGCCTGCGCGGATCAACCGATCCTCGATCCGCAGGGTGAGATTGCGGCGTTTTGCGATTCCACCAACCACTGGCTGCCGCTGCTTTGCACCATGAACGCCACCGTCGCCACGGAGATGATGCGGCTGGATTTTGGCTTCACGCACCAGCAATTCGAGAGCAAGGCGAAACAGGTCGCCCCCGGAGCGGACGGTTTGTTGTTGCTGCCGTACCTTGAAGGCGAACGCACGCCCAACGTTCCCGACGGCACCGGCGTGCTGCTGGGGATCACGCCGAAAACTTTTCGCGCCGGCCATTACTGTCGCGCCGCCATGGAAGGCGTGACGCTCGGCATGAATTACGGATTGCGGCGCCTGGGGGAACTCGGCGTAACCGCGAAGCAAATCCGCGCGACGGGCGGCGGGGCCAAATCCAAACTGTGGCGACAGATCATGGCGGACGTGTTCAATGCGGAAGTCGTGACGCTCAAGGTGAGCGAAGGCGCGGCTTACGGAGCGGCCTTGCAGGCGCTCTGGTGCTGGCGATTGCAACAGGGTGAGAAAGTGAAAATTTCCGATCTCACCGACGAATTTGTCACGTTGAACCCAGCCGAAACCACCACGCCCCAGAAAACCAACGTGGCCATCTACCGTGAACTACAGGCGTTGCAGGATGAGCTATCGCGCTCCCTGCGCGGCGTCTTCGTAAAGCACCGGCGGTTCGTGACCGCCGCCACGATTTGAATTTCCATGGATGAATCCAGCAACCAGCGTTTTGAGCGGCTCGAAAGTCTCGTGGCCCATCTGGAACGACAGGTCGAGGCGCTGAACGAGGTGGTGATTGAACAGGGTAAACTGACGCAGCAGTTGAAAAAGGAGCTGCATCGGGCCAGCACCGCGATGCAGTCTTTGGAGCTGGAACGCATCAAGGCCAACAATCCCAAACCGCCGCATTATTCGTAGCTTTTGGCCCGCGACCACCACGCGCTCCATACCGCGCCCGCTCGACTTCGCTCGTTGGTTTGCTAAAGTTTACGCGTGAGTTTTGTCGCTGAGTTCAATTCCCTGCCGATTCAATCGCTGTTGCGGCGCGCGCGGGAAGCTTCCACCGCAACCGTCCGCGAAGCGCTGGGCAAATCAACGCTGTCGCTGACGGATTTCACCCAACTGATTTCGCCGGCGGCGGGTGAAAAACTGGAAATGCTGGGACACCGTTCGCAGCAACTCACCCAGCAACGGTTCGGCAAGGTGATCCGCTTGTTCGCGCCGCTGTACCTTTCCAACGAGTGCATCAACAACTGTAAATACTGCGGTTTCTCACGTGACAACCCGATCTTGCGCGTCACCCTCTCGGTACCGGAGGCGCGCCAGGAAGCCGAGGCGCTGGCGCGTCAGGGCTTCCGCAACATCCTGCTGGTTTCGGGCGAACATCCCAAATTTGTTTCCGAGGGTTATCTCGCCGAGTGCGTGGCGGCGCTGCACGAAACCATCCCCAGCGTTTCGCTCGAAGTGGGGCCAATGGATACGGAGGCGTATCGCGACCTGGTGACGGCGGGTGCGGATGGCTTGGTGGTTTACCAGGAAACTTACGATCGCGCGGTTTACGCGGAAATGCACACCGCCGGACCGAAGAAGAATTTTGATTGGCGACTCGAAACACCCGAGCGCGCTTACGCAGCCGGTTTCCGGCGCATTGGCATCGGCGCGCTGTACGGCTTGGCGGACTGGCGTTACGAGGCGATTTGTCTGGCCGCGCACGCGGAGTATTTGTTGCGCCATTGTTGGAAGGCGCAACTGACCCTTTCGCTGCCGCGCCTGCGACCCAGTGCCGGTGAATTTGAACCGCTCACGCACCTCAGTGATCGCGAGCTGGTGCAACTGGTTTGCGCGTATCGCCTGATGTTTCCCGACGTGGGCATCGTGCTATCCACGCGCGAATCGGCGGCGTTGCGGGACGGCTTGATCCCGCTGGGCATCACGTTGATGAGCGCGGGCAGTCACACGGAGCCGGGCGGTTACACGGGTGCCGGACGCGCGAAGGTGCATCAAACCGTGCAGGGACGCATCGTGAAGGTGGGCGCGAGCGAGTGGGCGGCACCTACAAACGGACATCCCACCAATGCGACCGGCCAGTTCAACATCGCGGATGAACGTTCCAGTCAAGAAGTCGCTCAATCCATCCGGCGCCTCGGCTACGAACCGGTATGGAAGGATTGGGACGTGGCGTTGACAACGTGACCGGCGCGAGCCAGCGTATCACCCATGAACAGAAAGAAAATAATCACTACTGTTCTTGTTGGAATGTTGGCGCTGATTGGTATGGGGGCCATCGTGCCCTTCCTGTTTGCCCGCGCTTCTAACTGCGGCGGTAACAGCGCGACCCTGGTCAACTGCAAACAAATCCTGCTCACAGCTCAACTATTCGAAGCAACCAACTCGTTTTTCCTCGCGGCGACTCAGATGCGTTCGATTGAGCGCGAGCAATTCCTAAAACTTAGCGCGAATTCTTGGACCGGCGATGCGCGGTATTGGGTGCGCACCAACGGTCTGAATTTGACGAGCCCCACTCAAATCGTGGTTTTCTGCGACCAAATGTTCGCCAATGTGCCGCAACCCACCCTCTGGAATCTCTTTCGCCGCAATCCGGCTCACGCGATTGGCTTTGCTGACGGCACGACCGGTTTGATGACACCCGAAGCCTACGCGCGACTCGACAAAACGGACTTTGCTCCGATTGCCAACTTGAAAGAAATTCATCAACCGTGAACGCCATCATCGCCAACGGTCAAACCATCACGACCAAGCTTCCCTGCACCATTGAGGAATTTTTGGTCGCGCAAAAACTGTTGCCGCGCCGCGTCGTGGTGGAGCACAACGGCGAGGCCGGAGCGCCGTCGCAACGCGCCACATACGTCGTTGAGACCGAGGCTGTGGGTGATTTGGGCGTAGAGCAGGCTGACGACATGACTCCACGGGCTGAACGTGCGGCACCGATCTGCCACGCCGGTTTCGCGCGCCAGACGCGGCACCAGATGCGGCGGAATGAAGTGTCAAACTTGCCGCAAGAGCGAGAACTTGCCGGCGGTTGGCTTGATGGTGGTTTTCCTTTTCATGCCCTTCCTTGTGGCAGGGCGCAAACCCGCAAGCCAACCTTTTTTATCCCTTAACCCTGTGAGTCAGCAGTGTACTAAAATCACAAATTCCGAAGAAATTTTAGGTGTGCGTCAGCTCTGCACGGCACTTTCACGGCATCACTTACCACTCCGGTTCCAATCGCGAAATTTCATCTGTTGCTACCAACCCATTGTGGTCGGGGGTTGGGTCGCAGTACGCCTCGCTTAATCAGAATCCCAATCCACAGACAGCGAAATCAATGCGGACGCAGGTTCGTTGGCACTGATAAAAACCAGGTGGCGCTGACAATCCTGGCTAAAAAATTGTGCACTGCTGTAAACTCATCGTCATGGCCGATTTCATGTCAGGCACTGTATTCCTGATAAAACCGGATGCTTGAGTGGCTCAAAATTTCGCTCTCGTTTGCTCCGGCGGGCTGTTACGTTGGCCGAAGTCGCCAAGGCGATCCACTATATGACATCCAAATCCTTCGCCGATCTCGGCCTCTCTCCGGAACTGCTCAAAGCCGTCGCCAAGCTGGGCTTCGAGCAGGCTTCACCCATTCAGGCCGAATCCATTCCCGTGCTTTTATCGGGGCGCGATCTGGTGGGGCAATCGCAAACCGGCTCCGGAAAAACGGCGGCGTTCGGCATCCCCGCCATTGAAAAGACTGATCCAAATTTGCGCGCGGTGCAGGTCTTGATCCTTTGTCCCACGCGCGAGTTGGCGGTGCAGGTTTCGGGCGAGATTCACAAACTCGCGCTGTTCAAACGCGGGATTCAAGCATTGCCCATCTACGGCGGACAATCTTACGAGCGGCAGTTCTACGGCCTTAACCAGGGCGCGCAAATCGTCATCGGCACGCCGGGACGGCTGCTGGATCATTTGCGCCGCCGTACCTTGCGACTCGACGCGGTCAAAGTGGTGGTGCTGGATGAAGCGGACGTCATGTTGGACATGGGTTTCCGCGACGACATCGAGGCGATTCTGCAAACGGTGCCGACCGCGCGACAGACCGCATTTTTCTCCGCCACGATGCCGCGCTCCATTCGCGAGCTGATCGAGAAATACGCGCGGACGCCACAGAGCATCCAAATTGAACAGAAGGCGGTGACGGTGGCGACGGTCGAGCAGATTTATTACGAGGTGGATCGTCGGTTCAAAATCGAATTGCTGACGCGCCTGATTGATCTGCACGACCTCAAGCTGGGCATCATTTTTTGCAACACCAAACGCATGGTGGACGACCTCGTGGATCAGTTGGAAGCTCAGGGATATCAAGCGGACCGGCTGCACGGCGACATGACTCAGGCCATGCGCGATCGGGTCATGAACAAGTTCCGCAAGTCGGGCATGAAATTTCTGGTGGCCACGGACATCGCGGCGCGGGGTATTGACGTGGACGATGTGCAGGTGGTGTTCAATTATGATCTGCCCTACGACGTGGAAGATTACGTGCATCGCATCGGTCGCACCGGGCGGGCGGGTCGCAGCGGGCGGGCGATCTCCTTTGTCTCCGGGCGCGAGTTATTTCAAATCCGCAACATCGAGCGCTACACCAATCAGCGCATTCAGCGCGGTCGCATTCCAACCGCCGCTGAAGTTGAAGACGCGCGGGAGGATTTGTTTCTCGGAAAAATTCGCACGGCTTTGGGGGCGGGCGATTTCAAGCGAAATGAATTTTTGGTGGAACGCTTGTTGGAAGAGGGTTTTTCTTCCGCGGACATCGCCAGCGCCTGTCTAACGCTTTTGCAGACGGAATCCGGCGATGAACCTGCCGGCGCCACGAAATCAGAACCGCCAAAACGAGCGGCCCGGTTTGATGCCGACACCCGGCGCCCGGATCGTCGCGGTCCCACTGAAAATCGCGGCGTCCAGACGGATCGCAGGGAGCGGACGCGGTCGCCATTTCGACCGGATGCATCCAAGCCAACCGCGCCTTCCAGTTGGTCACGTCCGGCGGCAACGGCTCCCGATCAGAGTCGGGTGAAAGCAGCGCCACCGCGCAACACCACCGCACCCGTGACTACTTCGACTCCGGCGGAAAACCCGGTCAAGACTGTGGTTGGCGAGCCGCAATCGCCCGCTTCAGCCAAAGCTCCCGGTTCTGATGTACCTCCACCGCCCGCCAAACCTCGAGTCGTACCGCCTCGTCCGACCCCGGTTTCCACCGCACCGGAAAGCAAAGCGCCAGCGGCACCGACAAAAGCCGCGGCGGTGAAAACTTACTCTGATGAAGAAATTCTGGCTTCGGTAAAGTCGCCAATGCCAGTTCCCGCAAAGTCCGGCAGCTCACCCCATTTACCACCTTGGGCCACAAAGAAGCGCGACCGCGTTCCGCCGGCGAAAGCTCCGCGCCCGAGTCGCGCGACGCCCAAGCACCAGACGCGGCTGTGGATGAGTCTCGGGGCCGCGCATCAGATCCGGCCGGCGGATATCGTGACGGCCATTTCCGGGGAAACGGGTTTGCCCGCCAAAGTGGTCGGCACGGTGGACATTCGGGAAAAGCATTTGTTCGTGGACGTGGACCAGGAGAACGCCAACATCATTGTGTCCCGACTCAAACGCGCGCAAATCAAAGGTCACAAGGTGAAGGTCAAAGTGGCCTGAACTGGCGCGCTAAAACCAACCGCTTCATCCGGTTGGAAGTTACGCGGGCAGCGGCACGGGTAATTCCAATTCGTGCAAGGTTTCGGCGATCGCCGTCAAGAGCGACCGGATTTCCGCTGCGCCAATGCGGCCGATGTTGCCAATGCGGAAACAGTCGAGACGGGTGAGCTTGCCGGGATAAATCACGAAACCCTTCTCGAAGAGGCGTTGGTAAAAATCGGCAAAGTGAAAACGCGCGTCGGTTGGATAATGAAACGTGGTGATGATGTAGCTTTGCGTTTCGGGCGCGAGATACGGACGGAAACCCAGCTTGCGCATGCCGGTGACCAGCAGTTGATGGTTGGCCGCATAACGTCGCCCGCGTCCGGTCACGCCGCCTTCCGCCTCCAATTCCCGCAGCGCCTGATCAAACGCGAGCAGCGCATGGGTCGGAGGCGTAAAACGAAACTGCCCGTCCTTTTCCAACCCTTGCCATTGCGCAAATAAGTCCAGGCTCAATGTGCGCGCCCGCCCGGCGGTTGCTGCTAAAACTTCACGTCGCGCGAGCACAAAGGAAAAGCCCGGCACGCCTTCAATGCACTTGTTGGCCGAGGAAATCAGGTAATCAATTCCCGCCGCCGCCAGGTCCAGTGGGATCGCGCCGAAACTGCTCATGGCGTCCACAATGAAACTGCGGCGCTGCCGGCGAACCAGTTCACCGATTTTCTCAATGGGATTCAGAATGCCAGTTGTCGTTTCACAATGCACCGCCACGACATGCGTGATGGATTGGTCTTGCGCCAATGCGTGATCCAGCGCCGCCAAATCCGGCAATTGATTTTCCTCCGTACGCAACAGCGTAGTGGCAAGGTGATGACGCGCGGCCATGGTGGCAATGCGTTCGCCATACACGCCATTGATGAGGATCAGGATTTTTCCGTCAGTTGGGATTGCGGAACTGATCACGGATTCCACGCCAAACGTGCCGCTACCCTGCATCAAAACCGCTTCGTATCCGGCCGCCTGACTGACGCCGCCGAGTTGCAGCAACCGCTCGCGAATGTCGCGGACCAACGCGATAAACCGCGGGTCCCGCGAACCGGCATCATGCCCCATGGCTTGCTTGACCGTGGAACTGGTGGTCAGCGGGCCGGGAGTGAACAGCAGTTTATCGGCGCTCATGCGGCTGATGCAACGGAGGGTTGATTGGAGCGCAGGAACTGCATAAACCGCTCCTTCACTTCATGCGGCGGCACCGTCGGGCGCCCGATGCTCTTGGGCGAGCCTGGTTTGATTTTAATGTGCAACAACGATGGCCCGGGAGTCTGCCGCAAATGGCGCAGGCTCGCCCGCACGTCGTCCGCGCGATCCGCGGCGTGCGCATTTTGATAATTGGTGGCCGCCGCGATGGCGGCGAACCGCGCCACGGGCGAGGAGGTTTGCTGGCCGCCGGTGGAGTCATGCACTTCGTTGTCGAGCACGATGTGCAGTAAATTTTTCGGTTGGTAATAGCCAATGCTGGCGAAGTTGCCCAGCTTCATCAGGGCGGCGCCGTCGCCGTCCAGCACTACGACTGGCTGGTGCGGCAGGACGTGCGCAATGCCAAAACCAATGGCCGAAGCCGTGCCCATGCCGCCCACGACGTAAAGCTGGTTCGCGCGATCCGCCAGCGTGAACAACTCGCGCCCCGTCATGCCCGTGGTCGCCACCATGGCTTCCCGTCCGCTCAGTTCGCTAAGGATCAATTCGATGGCCTGGGTGCGCGTCAGCCGTTCGGTGGATGACGCGGCGGCGCTGAATTGCGTCGCGGTATTGACCACGGTGATCTGCGGGCGCCGCGTTAATTGATGCGGCGCGACGGTGTCCTTTTTCATCACGAGCGCGAACGGTCGTTGTCGTTCCGTCAGGCTGGTTTCGACCTGCGCCATCACCGTTGGAATTTCCGCTTCGGTGGCGGGAAACGGCAGCCAGGGAATTTCAATCGCTTCCAGCAATCGGTGCGTTACGTGCCCCATGTGAACGTGCTGCGGTTCGTCATCCACGCCGGGTTGCCCGCGCCAGGTCGTGATCAGCAACGTGGGCACGCGAAACGGATGGTTGAGCGACGTCAACGGATTCACCATGTTCCCGAGGCCTGAGTTCTGGCACATCGTCACGGTCTTGCGTCCGCCAAGGTAGGCGCCCAGCGTGAAGCCGACGGCTTCGCCTTCGCTGGTGGCGCCGACGTAATCCAGCGACGGATCATCAATGACGTAATTGATGAACGGTTTGAGGAACGAGCACGGCACGCCGGCATATTGCGCGTAATTCAGGCCGCGCAGGTGTTCAATGAAGAAGCGGGCATTCAGCATGGTTAGAAATTTTGGGCTTCGAGCAACGTCTCGGCGTTGTCCACATCGAGCCAATGGCCGGTGATGAAATGCACCTTGATCGGCGTCGGTTGCGCGAGCAGGTGTCGGAACAGAGCGTCAAAGCGCAATTGGTTAAAGTCCGGTCGCTTTGCCAACTCGGCCAGGGCCGTTCGCAAGCGCTGCGAGCCGGCGGCGGTGGTTTTGATCAAACCAATCCACTCGCCGGTGATTTTATCTTTCGGCAAATCAGCCCCCACAGTTTCCAGCATGACGTCGTCCTCGGAGTATTTGAGCGAGAACGGGCGGTTGGTGGTCACGTAATCCATCTGTCCCACGGGCGGACGTTGCTGCCAGTTCGCGTCCACCACCACCACGATGTCGTGCGGGTCCGCCAGCAGGTTGCTCAGGATGTAACGGCGGAACAAAATGTCGCCAAACGTCAGCACCACTTCGCCGGTGATCCATTCCGCCGCTTTTTGCAACGAAGCCAGTTCCGCCGTGGTTGCATACGCGTCGTTATCCACGAACGTCACCTCGGGCGCGCGCACCTCATTTTTGGCGAAGCCGCGGACCACGACGATTTCCTTGATGCGTTCCGCGCGCAGGTCGGAAACGAGCTTGTGCAACAAGGGCGTGTTTCCGATCCGCACCATTGCTTTGGGAGCGGTGCGGGTGACTTCGCCCAGTTCGGCGCCTTGCGAAGCGGCCAGAATGATGGCGCGCGCAAATTCCGCCTTGCGCGGCAGGTAACGATCCTCGGCCGCCGCCAGTTCATCCGCGCGTTGCAGACGGAACACTTCTTTCACCGTCGCGATTTTGTCCTCGACGCTGACCAGCGAGCGCTGTTGAAAAATGGTGCGCGACACGTTTTGCATCGCCGTGATGGCAGCGCGGCAATTGTGGTTCGCCCAAATGACGAGGTTGTATCCGGCTTGCTCCAGTTGCTCCACTGGCGTGGCGTAATACGTGGTCGGCACGCAGACGAGCGGACATCGCTTTTGCCAGGCCCGCCCGAACGCCAGCACCTGGTCCGGCGTTTTCTTTTTGCTGTGGATGAGCAAAGCGTCCGCCCCGGCGGCATGATACGATTCCGCACGCCGCAGCATTTCATCCAGTCCCCACCCCGCGATGAACGCTTCCAGTCGCGCCACCACGCAAAAATCCGGATCGCTCTGCGCGTCCTTCATGGATTTGATTTTGCCGGCGAACTCATTCAGCTCGGCCAGCGCCTGTTTTTCGCCCCCAATGAAGGAGTTGGTTTTGGGAAAGAGTTTGTCTTCGATGCACACCGCCGCGCAACCGCGTTGCTCGAGTTTGCGCACGAGCCGGCGGGCGTTGTTGAAGTTGCCAAAGCCGGTGTCGCCATCGAGCAAAATGGGAATGTTCGTGGCGTCGCTCATGAACTCGACCACCTCGAGCACCTGCGTCCAACTGGCTTCGTTGTTGTCACGCACCCCGAGTGCAGCGGAGATGGAAAGGCCGCTGGCCCAGATGCCTTTGAACCCGGCCTCCGCCACGATGGTGGCGCTGAGACCATTGTGTGCTTCCATCAGGAATTCAAGGTGGCCAGACTGCAACAAGCGACGAAATTGCGTCGTTTTCTTCATCAAAAAGCTTGTAAGCTTGCCTTGCCACCCCGGGATGACGCAACATCATTTGCAGGACGAGCGGCGTTGGACGCATCCAGTCCGGATTTGAGCTGGTCGCCACCCGCTCCATGATTCATTCATAACTTATGAAAACCGCCACTACTTCCGAGCCGACGTTGGGCCGCGCCGAAATTGAAAGCATCATCGCCAATCAGGTTGCCAAATTGGACGCCGCGGCGTTGCGAAAAACCTATTACGATCAGGATGAGTTTCTGATCCTCGATAATTTTCTGCCGCCGGAAATCATGGCGCAATGGGATGCGCAATTATCCGCGCTGCGACCGCGCTTGCATCGCAGTTTCATTCCGAAGCACAAGAAAGGGGGCAGCGTGGCCTACGACACGGTCTGCGAACTCGCGCCCGCCATGAACGCCGTTTATCAAAGTCCCGCGTTGCTTGGCCTGCTGAAAAACATCACCGATGCCGAAATGAAGGAATGTCCCGACTCGGACCTGCATCGTTGCGCGCTCTACGCCTACACCGAGGAGGGCGACCACATCGGCTGGCACTACGACACCTCGTATTACAAGGATCGCCGGTGGACGTTGCTGGTCGGCTTTCGAGACAACTCCAGCGCGCGGCTCGTGTGCAAATTACACACAAAAAATCCCGGACATAAACCGGAAGAGTTGAGCCTGCAAGTCCCGTCCGGCACGCTCGTGCTGTTCAACGGCGACAAGGTGTACCACGCGGTGACGCCGACGAAGGCCAACGAAGAACGGTTCATGGTTTCGATGCAATACGTCACGTCGGGCGAGATGAATCCGTTCATGCGGTTTGTGTCAAACATGAAAGACTCCATCGCTTACTTTGGCCTGAAACACGTCTTCCTCGGTGGCAAAAAGAAGCCATAGACCGGGTGTGGTGAGAAATACCCTTTGCAGCGAGGTGCGCGGGCCGGGTCAGCGAATCGAGCGCATTGGCGTTTCGCTTTGCGTCCGTCCTTCGTCCCTTTGCTGCCGCCGGTTAATGGTGGAAGCGCGGACGGCGGCGGTCACAGCTCAAAACCTCGCGCGGTTTTGTGAATCAGGATACTTCCGTCCATCGTGAGCTTGCCCGCCGTCATTTTCTGCGCGACTGAATCCGCGGCGCAACGTGTGGCTGGTTTATGCGTATTGGATCGCCTGCTTGTGGCTACTCACCGGACGGGAGCAACCCCGATCACGGTGGTTTCCGCTGCGCCGTTGCCGTCATTAAAACGGACGCCCGCACTGGGGATCCGCTTTCAGATCGTGCCCCAACCACCGATCTTAAACCATCCAGCGCTCGCGCTCTCAACTGGGGTCTTGGTACAAACATTCGACCTGAAGCGCGTTATTGAACAACGTGGACGTTTGGTGAAGCTCGATGGAACACCGTTGCCGGTTGGGGTGCTCGATTCCATTTCCGCCGCCACGCTCGATTCTCAACTGGCGCGCGGTCCGGCCCTAACCGCCAGGGGCGTCGCGGAACTCGTAAGTGATCCAGCTTCCGCCACCCGCGCTACGCAGCAACTCTGGGCTTCGCTCACCTCGGCGGCGGATGGTTTGGTGGACAAGTATTTCAATCGCCCGGTTGGTCGCGTCCTATTCTCGAAGCAGCTCATTCACACCTCCATTTCACCCAATCAAGTTTCGGTGGCGGCGACGCTGATCGGCGTGCTGGCGGCGTGGTGCTTTGCGTTGGGCCACGCGACCGCCGCGATTTGGGGCGCGGTCTTGTTGCAACTTTCCGCCGTGGTGGATTGTGTGGATGGCGATTTGGCGCGGGTGTTGTTCAAAGAATCGCCGCTGGGGAAATGGCTCGACATTGTTGGCGATCAAATCGTGCATATCGGCGTGTTTGTGGCCATCGGCATTGGTCTGCATCGCGCCGGCAGCACCGCGCCGGTTTTGTGGCTGGCGGGCGCGGCGGCCGTCGGCGTGGTCATTTCATTCCTCATCGTCCTGCGCGGCCTGATGCAACCGGAAACGCACCGCAATTCCCGTTTGCAAAAACTGATTGATGCCACCACGAATCGCGATTTCTCCGTGCTGCTCCTGATTCTCGCCGGTCTCGGCAGACTGGACTGGTTTCTCTGGCTCACCGCTGTCGGCGTGCAGGTGTTCTGGGTGCTCGCGCTGGGGTTGCAACTGCAACGCGCGCCCGGCGTCGCGCCGAACCAACCCACCTCGTGAAAACCATCCTGCGCTGGATTTTATTGCTGCTCGGTTTGAGCCTGTTTGGCTGGTTCATCTATCGCGCTGGACCGGCGGAGATTTGGGCGCATGTGCGCCAACTCGGCTGGGCCGCGCCGCTCGTCCTGCTGCCTTATCTGGTGGTTTACGTTTTCGACACCTGGGGTTGGCAGCTTTCGTTTGGGAAATACGCCGGAGCGCCGCCACGGTTTCTAACCCTGTTCCGCGTGCGTTGGGCGGGGGAAGCGGTCAACAACGTGATTCCTTCGGGCTACGTTGGTGGCGAAGCGGTGAAAGCTTATCTATTGCACCGACGCGGCGTGCCTGGCTTAACCTGCGGCACGAGCGTGGTGGCCTCCAAAACCTGCCAGGTGATTGCCCAGGTCGCCTTCATTGGATTGGGCGCCTTGCTCGCGCTGCCCGTGCTGCCGCCGGATTCCGAAGCGCGACGCGGCATGTTTGTCATCACCATCATCGCGTTTGCGGTGGTCGTTTTGCTGTTGCTGCTGCAACGACGCGGCATGTTCAGCACGGTGCAGGCGGTGCTGAAAAAGTTGTCGCTGCGCCTGAAAGTGCTGGAAAAGCACGAAGCCAACTTTCGGAAGCTGGATGACCAAGTGTATCAATTTTATCATTCCGACCGCTGGCGTTTCTTTCAAACCACGTTGGTGTATTTTCTCGGTTGGCTGGCGGACGCTTTGGAGATTTTTGTCGTGTGCCACCTGCTCGGGCTGCCGTTATCCATCGCGGAAGCCGTCGCGATTGAAGCCTTCATCAGCGTGGCCAAGGCCATGGGGATTTTTGTGCCGGCCGCCTTGGGCGTGCAGGAATCGGGCGTGGTGCTGCTTTTCAAAATTTTTGTGCTGCCCATTCCGCTGGCGGTGACTTATGCCATTCTGCGTCGCGGCCGGGAGTTGTTCTACGTCCTCGTCGGCGGTATGCTGCTCTACACGGAAGGCGCTTCGCTGAGAAGCACTTTGGCCCAAGCGGCGCAGGAGGCATCCACCAATCACTAAATCAAGCTGATCAAATCATGCAAGCCATCATCTACGCCGCTGGAATCGGAATGCGTTTACAATCCGCGTTCGGTGAACGCCCCAAAATCCTGCTCGAATTCGGCGGGCAAACTTTGTTGGCGCATCACCTGCAACACCTGCGCGCCGTCGGAGTTCAGCGGCTCACCATCGTCACCGGTTATCAGCAGCAACAAATCGCCGCATTGCTACCGGACCTGACCGCGCGCTACGGCCTCGCCATTCGTCAACTGGTCAATCCCGATTTCACCGAGGGCAGTGTGCTGAGCTTTGCCACTTCCATCCCCGTGCTGCAAACCATCGGCGCGAGCGACCGGGTGTTGCTGATGGATGGCGACGTGCTTTATCCAACCGTGTTTTTGCGCCGGCTGCTTGACGCACCCGCGCCCACTGCGCTGTTGATTGATCGGGAGTATTCCACCGCGGATGACGATCCGGTGCTGGTGCCGATTGCCAATGGCCGCCCGTTTGACTTCGTGAAGCAATGGCAGGGTCAGGCCGAACAAATCGGCGAGTCCATCGGTTTCTTCAAATTGGCGGGCGCGGACCTGCCGGAGTTGATCACGCTCACGCAGCGGCTGAGCACGACCAACCGCAAGGCTTCCTATGACGACGTCCTGCGCCAACTGGTGCAGGACGGGCGATTCGGTCATGTGGATGTCACCGGCTTGCCGTGGACGGAAATTGATTTTCCCGGTGACGTCGAACGGGCGCGCGCCGAAGTGCTGCCGGCGATTGAGAAATTATCCGCATAAGACAACCAGCATGGCAACCGGGCCAGCAACCAATAAATCCGTCACGCGATTGTTTCCGTTCGTATTGAAGGCGCGGGTGTTGATCGTGGGCCGCGACACCCTGGCGCGGAGTAAATCGCGGTTGCAATTCATTCTTGTCACCACCGACCTTTCGGAAAACAGCCGCACGCGAATTTTGCAGGACTACGCGCATTATCCCGTGGTGCAGCATTTCACTTCGGCGGAACTGGAACAGTTTTTCGCGTTGCCGGGAACGAAGGTCGTTGGCTTCGCCAAATCCAGTCTGGCGCAATCCATCTATGCCGAGTTGAAACAGTATCGCCTCAACAAACCAGCGAAGTCGCAGCCGTAAAGCGACGGACTTCCCAATTTCAAGCTGCGGAGCAGCGCAAGACGGTAGCCCACGGCATCAGCCGTGGGAAAATGGCGGTTTTAGAACAAGCCTTGAAGGGGCGGCCGATTCAGGTGTGTGCCGACGATTTTCTGTCGCCCCTGGCGGAGCTTATGATTCATGCGACCGGGACCCCACAGCTTGCGCTGTGGGCTACCTTCTTATCGCGCCTCCGGCGCAGGGATTTGCGACGGTCATAGACCGCCGCTACAAGTTGCCGCGCCGAACCGTCGCTACAGCAGGTCAACGGATAAAGACCTGATGGAAGTGCGCTCAAATTTTCGCCCACAATCGGTCGCTCTCAGTCGCACCCATTAGCCAACGGTGGTGAGTGCCAGTTTGTGTCGGTTGGCCAGTTGAGCACAGATTTCCTGTTCCAAAATCAGACTGCGATTGGATTCAAAGGCGAGAACCGTGATGCCAGCTTGTGCGCAGGTTTCCAAAGTCTTCGGTCCAATGCACGGCACGTCAAAGCGCATATCGTGTCCAAGCTTGGCGACTTTGATGGCCACGCCGCCGCCGTTTTTCCCGGCGAGTTGTCCCCCGCGCAGCAGGCAGTTGTCCGTGCCCTCAAAACCTTCCACGGCCAGCACTGTGCCTTCTTTGACCACCACCAACTGCCCGATCTCGAGTCGCGAAATTTCCTTGGCAATGCGAAAACCAAACGTCACGTCGGCCTCTTGCTCGGAGGTCAATGGGCGTCCGAGTCGGAATCCCGCTCCGGGCATGAGCGGTTGCAGCCAGGGTTCGGCTTCGATCAAAGTGACGCCGTCTTTTTTCAACTCGTCGGCGATGGCGCCAAAAATCGTGTGTGCGTTGCGTTCCTTGAGTCGCAACAAAACGCCCATGGCGCGCAGGTCGGGGCGCACATCAAACAAGTTCTTTGGCGCGATCTGGCCGAGCATCACGCATTGAGTCACTGCGCGATCCGTGAGCGCGGCAATCATTTTGGAGAGTTGTCCGACTTTCACCCACACCATGTCGTCCACCAGCGCCGCCAGCTCCGGATCGGTTTCTCCCTCGAAGCCGACGGCGACGATGCGCTTCACCCCCAGGCGCCGAGCCTGACGGGCAAAGAGCAGCGGCAAAGTGCGGTTGCCGGCCAACAGACCGATGGTTTCCGGAGTCGTTGTCATCGTGATGATGCCTCGTTTGCGAACATGCTTGACCTATTAAAAGGCAAGCGGGGTCGGTTGTAAACCTTCGCGGAAAACGGAGGGGCGGGTAAAGAACACGAAGCGTGGCGGCATTGGTCTTTAAGCTGCTTGCGTTTATGACCTCAACGGGCAAGCCCGGTCGTATGCTTGCTGATTTCAACAGAGCACAATGACGAAGGCGGAATTAATAACACTACCGGCAGACGCCGTGGATTCGACGGAAGCGCCCGAATTGGTTGTCCCGCAACCACCAGATTTTATTCTGCGCGAGCGCCGAACCCTATTGTTGGCGATACTGGCCAGCACCATCCTGGGGGCGCTGCTGACGCTGTCCTTCAACGCCGAAGATTTCCTGCTGCTGGATGACGGTCACGACTTCTTGGCGGCAATCTCCAACTGGCAGTGGTGGGGCATGGCGGCTGTGTTCGGCTTCGGGTTGTTTTTGGCTTCCGTGGTCTGGCTGGTGATGTTTCGGCTGCGCCGAATCTGGATTGAGGCGCAACAGCAGGCTTGGGTGGAAGCGGAACTGAAGGCGGATCGGCTGCGGATTCAAATCGTCGAGAAAACCACCATCGAGGAGCACTTGATCAAACGCCGTCGCGAACTGGAAGCGGCGGTGGCGACGTTGACTCGAACCAACGAGGAAATCCGCGAGGAACTGAATCGCCGTAAACGGAACGAACGTACCATCGTGATGCAGAGCCAGCACCTGGCCGCCAGCAAAGACGTGTTGCAAATTCACGTGCAGGCGCGCTCGCAGCAGTTGCAAAAATTACAGCGCCAATATGAATTGATTCTGAACGCCGCCGGCGAAGGTATTTGCGGCGTGGATGAAACCGGCAAGATCACCTTTGTCAATCCCGCCGCCGCGCGGCTCATGGGGTTGGAGGTGGAAAAGATGGTCGGGCAAAGTGAAGCGGCGCTGTTTGGCGACTCGTTTCCAGGGAATACCACCATTACTTCCAACCCAGCCACCAGTCAGCCCAATGAGGTGACCTTGATGCGCGGAGACAAGGCCACGTTCACCGCTGAATTCTTACGTTCTCAAATCACTGAAAATGACCGCCCCGTCGGTCGGGTGGTCTTGTTCAAGGATATTACGGAACGCAAACAGGCGGCGGAGGCGCTGGAAGAGAAAGCGGCTGAATTGGCCCGCTCCAATGCCGAACTCGAACAGTTCGCCTTCGTGGCTTCCCACGATTTACAGGAGCCGCTGCGAAAAATCCGCGCGTTTGGCGACCGATTGAAAACGAAGTGTGGCAACGCCCTGCCCACCGAAGGCGCGGATTACCTTGCCCGCATGCAAAACGCCGCCGTCCGTATGCAGACGCTGATTGCCGATTTGCTTACATTTTCACGCGTCATCAGCCGGACCGATCCCTTCGTGGAAGTGGATTTGAACGGACTGGTTCGCGAAGTGTTGGGCGATCTGGAGGTGCAAATCGAAAAAACTGGAGCCACGGTCAAGGTGGGCGAATTGCACCGGATCGAAGCGGACCCGATGCAACTTCGACAATTGCTACAGAATTTGATCGGCAACGCGCTTAAGTTCCAGGCACCAGGAGTGAAGCCCTGCGTGGAAATCAATGCCCAGGTCCTTCCATCCGCGGAGGATTGCAGCTCCACCGGACCGATTTGCGAATTGACGGTGAAGGACAACGGCATTGGCTTTGAGGAGAAATATCTGGAGAAAATTTTTGCCGTTTTCCAACGCCTGCACAATCGTCAGGAATACGAGGGGACGGGTATTGGACTGGCGGTTTGTCGGCGCATCACGGAGCGGCATGGCGGGAGCATCACCGCTCGCAGTCAGTTGGGTCAGGGCGCGACGTTCATTGTGCGCTTGCCGGTCAAACCCGCCAAACGGAGAAAAAATCTGAGTTTATGAACCGAGATCGGAATTACTTGATCCTGATGGCGGAGGATGACGCCGATGATCGGCTGTTGGTGCAGGATGCCTTTGCGGAATGTGGCGCGACGGACGCCGTTCGCTTCGTGACGGACGGTGAAGAACTGGTGGATTATCTGCTTCGCCGCGGCCGCTATGAACCCGAGGGCGAATCGCCGCGTCCGGATTTGATTTTGTTGGATTTAAACATGCCGCGCAAAGACGGCCGGGAAGCGCTGAAGGAGATTCGCGCGCACGCGGCGTTGCGCGGGGTGCCGGTGGTGGTTTTCACCACTTCACGCGCCCACACCGATATCACCCGCGTTTATGATTTGGGCGCGAATTCATTCGTGACCAAACCCGCGGAGTTTGACGAGCTGGTCAGCACGATTTCGCAGCTTACCGGCTATTGGTTTCGCACGGTTGAACTTCCTTCCACCTCTTGCGTATGAGTGAAACGGCCGCCATCCGGGTTTTGGTCGTCGAAGATGACGACGAGGATTTCTTTCTAACGAGCGAACTGCTCAAAGAAATCCGGCGGCCGAAATTTTCCATTGCGCGCGCTCGAAATTTTGATGAAGGGCTGCAGGCCATGGCCGCCAACTGCCAGGATGTTTGTCTGATGGATTTCCGGCTGGGCGGTCATGACGGCATCGAATTATTGCAAGCCGCCCGGGCCGCCGGCGCCGAAGCGCCGGTGATTCTGCTGACCGGTGCGGCGGGGGCGGACGCGGATCACGCGGCGATGAAAGCGGGCGCCGCGGATTTCCTGGTCAAAGGTGAAATTGAAGCGCCGCAGTTGGAGCGCACGCTGCGCTACGCCATTGAGCGGAAACGCGCGGCATCAGCGGCGGCTTTCGAGCAAGCCCGGCTCGCCGCGTTTGGCATGCAGGTGGGTTTGGCGTTGACCCGGCGCGCGCCCTTGCCCGAGGTGATGGAAAAATGCGCGGAAAGCATGTGCCAATACCTCAATGTTTCATTGGCGCAAGTCTTGACGTTTGAAACCGACAAGGCGGGTTTTGAACAGCAGGCCAGCGTGGGCACGAAGGCTGATGAATTGCCGTTCCTGTCGCAATGCCTTGATCTCGCCACTTTGAAAGCCGGCCGTCCCGTCTGGAGCGCTTCGCTGGAACAAAGTTCGCCCCCCGCGTTGGCCGCAGCGTTGCAGCAGGCGGAGATCAAGTCGTGCGCCGCTTATCCGCTGATGATGGAGGAGCAGTTGGTCGGCGCGCTGGCGGTTTATTCGCAGGAGCGGCTGCCGGAGACCGTTCTGCAGGAGTTGGGTTCGGTCGCCAATGGCATTGCATTGTGCATTCAGCGCAAACGCGCCGAGGCGCAAGCCGAGAGATTGGCCGCGTTCCCGCGCGTCAATCCCAATCCGATTCTTGAACTGACCAATGCGGGTGAAATCAGTTACGCCAATGAAGCCGCGCACGCGCTGTTGCGCTCGTTGAATAAAAAGCATCTGCTGGAAATTCTGCCGGCGAACCTGCGCGCGATTGTGGCCGGATGCGTCGGGAGCGGAAACAAACATTCCGACGAACTGGTGGTCATTGCCAAGCGCACCATCAGTTGGTCATTTCTGCCGGTGCCGGAAATTCGCGGGGTGCATTGCTACGGTGTGGATATCACCGAGCGACTCAATCTCGAGGCGCAGTATCGCCACGCGCAAAAACTGGAGTCGGTGGGGCAGGTGGCGGCGGGCATCGCTCACGATTACAACAACATCCTCACGGTGATTCAAGGGTATGCTGATTTCGCGTTGCCGCTGGCAGGCACCGACGCGCAATTGATCACTTCACTGAAGCAAATCTCCGGCGCCTCGCGCCGCGCGGCGGCCTTGACCCGGAAATTACTGACGTTCAGTCAAAAGCAGATCATTCAGACCAAACCACTCGATCTCAACGCGGTGCTGGCGGATTTCGGCAAAATGCTGCCGCGCTTGCTGGGTGAGGACATTGCGCTGGAAATCACCACGGCCTCGGGACTGCCCGCCATCCAGGCCGACGTCGGAATGATCGAGCAGGTCATCATGAACCTGGTGGTCAATGCGCGCGACGCGATGCCGAAAGGCGGTCGGTTGACCATCATCACGAGCCTCGCGGAGATCAACGAGGATTACGTGCGGCGGCATGTGGAAGCGCGCACCGGACGCTTTCTCAGCATCAGTTTTCGCGATACCGGCTGCGGCATGGACGCGGACACGATGGTCCGCATCTTTGAACCTTTCTTCTCCACCAAGGGAGCGGATCGCGGGTCGGGCCTCGGTCTGGCCACGGTGCAGGGCATCGTGAAGCAACACCAGGGTTGGATTGAAGTCACCAGCGCGATCAACGCCGGTTCGACGTTCCGCATTTTATTTCCCGCGTTGCCGAGTGCGGTGGTCGAAACCGATGATCGGGACGAAACCGTTATCATGGCGCGGAGCGGGCGCGAGACCGTGCTGCTGGTCGAGGACGAGCCGGAACTGCGGGAATTGGTGGCCACTGTGTTGCGCAGTTGCCATTACCGGGTCTTCGAGGCGAAGAGTGGCGTTCAGGCGTTGCAAATCTGGCAGGAACAACAGGGGCGAATTGATCTGCTCCTGACCGACATGGTCATGCCCGGCGGGATCAGCGGTTCAGAACTCGCCCGTCGGCTGCGCGCGCACAAATCCGATCTGCGCGTCATCTACAGCAGCGGTTACAGTTCCGAAATTATCGGCAGCAATCTCAACGAAAATAATTTCGATTTTCTGCCCAAACCGTACCGCGCGCCGCAATTGGTCATGCGCGTTCGCAAGAGCTTGGATGCTCCGCCGGCACCCATCTTTGAAACGGCGATGATTCGCCGCCCTCGCGAGGCCGAAACTTCACCCGAGCCGGTGCTGACGGTGTAAGGTTTGGCGTTGCGAATTACGAAAGGGGTTCTCTCCTCCGTTCCTCCGGCGCTGTGTCACTTCAAACTGCGGGAAGAGCACTCGATTCAATTGCTTGGAAGTACTTCAATCGATGGATCGAATTCCTCTCCGATGGGTTCGGTCATTTCCTCCAGAACGGGTTCTGGTTCGGTTGTTTTCGGTTGGCGCACGTACGGTTTCGGATTGCCGTTCTCATCCAACACCGGAAACCAGCGCATCTCATCCGCTTGCGCACCAATGGCGGTTTTCCGACAACGCCGCACCAGCGTCTTGTAAAACAGGTCCGCCGTGTCGGGATCACGATCCTTCAACCAACTGCCGGCCGTGCAGAGAATGCGCGCGGTTTCATCGGTGTTATCCGGCAGAAGTTTGGCCGCTTCCCAAGCCAGCAGCGCCGCCTGGTAGCGGTAATGAAAACGCTCGTCCGGATCAGTGCGATGTTGCGCGGCGCGGTTCAATTCATCCTCCGAAGCGATATTGGCAATGGCCGTCTGATTGTTGATGGCGCGAAGCTGCCAGGTCAGACCGGAATCGAACTGCCCATCATTAATAAACCAGTCGGGAGCCAACTCCGTGCCGAGCAGTTCGATGCCGTTGGTGCGGGCCAGCCAAGCCGCGGTGTAGAAGTGTTGCGCGCGCACCGTGGCCGGGGCCGTGGAATTGGCCGCACCATCCAATGCGGTCAGCAAGGCTGCCAATGGTTTTTGCCAGACGACCGGAAAGTAAGGCGTCGCCTCGCGACCGCGTGATTCCCGTGTCAGCCGCCGGGCCAACAGGTAACGTAATTTACTCGGATCGGGTTTGGGACTATACCAGCCAAAGTAATCGAGCCTATCGGTCGCTTCGGCTTCTGACACGTTTGCATTGGTCGTGCCGCTTTCAGGCCAGTTTTGATCCACGTAATTTTTCAGTTCATCCGTGGTGAACACGCGTTCGGCGACGTAGGCGGCGTCTTCCCAGAAACCGCAGCGAAACAGCGTATCCAATGCTTCCGTGTAATCACCCTGGGTCAATGCCAGCGTCGCCCAATCGCCATGCACTTGTGCCAGCCCGTTACGCACCGGCACGATCAACGAGTCGAGCAGGTCCGTATGGTTGGTCCGATTTCTGGAGGAAAGCGGTAATTGGTGCGAGAGCCGTGATAAAATTTTGGCGGCTGGCGCCACTCGCCCCTCGCGCAGCAACAGTTTGGCTTGCAGCCACTGTCCCACGGTCGAACTTCCCGCGCGCTTGGCCCAGCCGGCGGCTATTTCGTACTCGCCGCTTTGGTAAGCGGCCAAAGCCAGCCGTTCGGCATCTTTGACTTCCGTGATCCGCACGGCTTCGATTGCCTTCAACCAACGCTTTGCGGCGGTAGTCGTTTCAGCTCGGGGCTCGGGATCGTACCAGCTCACGGTGCTTGAGATCAAATAAGTGGTCATCACCGCGCGCAAACGTGGGGATTTGGCCAGCTCAACCAAATCCGTCTCGGGATCACTAAACGCGGCCGCGGCGGCGGTCCGCAACGATTCGACACCCGAATCATTACCGCTCGCATATTGATCCAGATACAAACTCAGCGCCGCGGCGTAATGGTGCCGCCGCAATTCCACCAAGGCTTCGCGTCCCAACGAAGCCGCCGCCAGACCGGTGCGATCGGAAAAACCGCGTCGCGCCAATTCCCGAGTTTGACGATAAAATGAAACCGCCTGCTCCGGGTCTTCCGCTTCCCACGATTTGCCCAGCATGTAGGCGGCCCAGGTGGATTTGAATTTCCGTTCCGCTGCGGGCCGTTCAAGTAAGTGCCCCCAAGCCTGTCGCGCGGTGTTGGTATCCGGCGTCAACAGTTGCCAGGCGATGGCGCCGGTAAAGTAATCGGCAAACTCGTCGGGCAGTCCGGGGATGGCGGGAAGTTCCGGCAATTCCGGCACATTGGTCAGCGTAATCGAAGCTCGAAAACCGTAACCGTCGGCAGACTGTTGTTCCCGCCACGCTCCCGCCCGGCGCGTATAGTTGTCGAACTCCTCCCGTTGCTTTCGGTAGGCAACCACGATGAGAACGGCGTCGGCATCCGGCACTTTGGCTTTGCGCAACGCTGCCGTGAGTTCGGCCACTTCCGCCTCGAGCCTTTGCCCGGTATAATTCAAGTCCGGTGGCGGCAGATAGGTAAATTTTCCCGGCGGCAGTTGCATCGCCTCCAGCTCGCTTCGGAAGCTGGCATCCGGCGCCGCCAGCAAACGCGCGTCGCCGCCGCCCAATAAATCCGAGGTGAAGACCGAGATGCACGCCCGGGCCGCCAGCAGTCCGCCACTCAGCAGTCCCAGCCCCAGCGCAACCCGCAACCATCCGCCGGGGCGTCGGGCGCGAATCACATTCACTAAATTACCTTTTGGAAACTTCACAATGCACCTCACAATCCTGATCAAACCGCAGCCACCCCAGAGTCAATTGCTCGCCGGCACGCAACCGGGTCGGTTGGCCTCTGGAAACAAAGGTTGCGGTGGTCGGCCGACGCTCGGCCAGCGCAAAACCGCGTTGCGCATCACCCGCGATCAAGCGCGCTCCAGTCCAACGCGCGGTGATCGTCAAGGGCGCCTGAACATCCAGTTCCCCGTCGTTCATCAGCGCAAGCTCCACCAAATTGGTTTGCACCCGTTGCGCACGACTGTTGAACTGCTCCACTGGCTGGCGTCCGTCGAGAATTGCACTGAACGTTGGCCAGCGCCAGTTAAAATTATCGTCGTTGATCGGCAACCGGAACCAGATCAAACCGCGCAGCGCTGCCGGACGGTTGGCCGTCCAATCCTGCACCAATCCGGCCATTGCCAGCGGGTCCGAGTTGACGTCCCGCAACCGCGCGTCGGCAGGCCAGTTCGGGCGCGGGCCTTCCGCCGAAAGCCCGATGAATTTTTCCGTCGCGTCAAACGCCAGTGTGTAACCGTAAGTGGGCAGGGCCACCCGGAACGGCACCCCAATGCGCCCGGCACGTTCCACCGCGCGCCGGGCGATCGCCGGATCGCACAAGGCAAACGGCGCGGAAATGCTTTGCGGTCGCGTGACCGAATGGACTTGCAGCACGTAATTGGTGGCGTGAACGGCCAATCGCTGAAACGCGCGGGAACGCAGCCAGCTTGGCAACGCGGTGATGGTGACCGGCGTTGGGGCGACGCGCTCCTGGATGGCCTCCAACCAAACCCGATAACCATCAAGTTTGGCGGTGGCGCAATCAAAATCAATTTGCAGCTCGCTCAACGTCAGTCCGTTGGTTCGCGCGTCGTCCACAATCCAGCGGGCCGTGTCGGCGATGAAATTTCCAACCGCGTCGTTGGTGAACGGTCCGGGATACGACCCAATGCGCAGCGCCAGACCAACGGGAACCGTCAACGAGCGGAGCGTTGCGAAATTCACCTGCGCCTTCGCGAGTTGCGGCGTCCGATTTTTTTGCCAGACGATTTCCGCGCGCAGCCCGACGATCTGGTTGAAATTGGTCGCGTGACCGGTGAGAGCTGTGCGCACGGACGGAGTCCAAGCGCGTTGCCAGACATAGACCTCGGCCGGCAGCGGCCCATGAGCGCGCGGCCCGCGCCAGACGGTGACATACCAAACCGCCGCGCCGGTGACGGCGAGCAACAGGAGGATCAAGCTGGCAACGTATGATTTCCGCAAGCGCCGGGAGGATGGAAAATGCCGCGCTGACTGACAAGCGCACGGTGGAGTATCAGGAAGTTAGCCGGTCTGGTTTTTCAGGAGGCCGTATGTTCATGTTCTCCGTCTTCGCGCAATCAACCAAACAATCGTGACACAACCAAGCAAAACGACACCTGCTGCCATCAAGAAAACAAAATACATGACTCCGTCAACCGCGCCACGCTGGCTGGTCTGGTGTTTGGAAATCTCACTAAGAATCGGAACGCTGCCGAGACAGAACATCGAAACCCCAACGAGTGACAACACGGACAATACGCTGCGTAATGAGGGCATCCTAGATCGTCTGAGTAAATCGCAGACCAAGAGCAAACTCCATCCAACGGCGGCAGTAAAACAAACCAATCCGAGCCAACCAGAAATATGAGCGACGAAATGCATCGTGACGGTTCGAGTGGCCTAACATCAGACTTAGGCTCTATGCCGCGACTGTATGCCCGCTTTCCCAAGCTGTCCAGATGGTTTTAGGGCTGGTTCCCGAATCCTTATACTAACTTGCAATCAATATAATACTAATATAAGTTGGCGGAAAATTATGCGTCCGCGCACCGAAATATCCGCCGCCGAAGTTGGCGCGATCCGTCGCGCCATGTTGGCCGCCGCCACCCCCTCCACTTTTCAACGGCTGCAATGCCTCTGGCTGCGCGCCCGGCCAAATCTCTCCACCGAGACGATTGCCCAGACCGTGGGCCTGAGCGTCAGTCATGTCCGGCGGGTCTGGTCGGATTATTTGCGCCACGGGCTGGCGGGGGCCAAAGGCCGGCCCAAAGGCGGACGCCGCCATCAAAACCTGACCGTGGCGCAGGAGCGGGACGTGCTGGCGCCGTTGCAACAAGCAGCCCGGGCCGGGAAACTCGTGACGGCGGAGGGGATCAAAACCCGTTACGAAACGACCGTCGGCCACGCCGTCCCCGGCTCGACGGTTTATCGCCTGCTGGCCCGCCATCAGTGGCGGCGGGTGACGCCCCGCCCCAAACATCCCAAAGACAACCCGCGCGCCCGGGCGGCTTTTAAAAAAACTTCAGGCCAAAGTCACCGCTGTGGCGGCTGGACACCCGGAAGCGCCCTTGCGCCTGATGTTTGAAGACGAAGCCCGGTTCGGGCGCATGAGCAGCCCCATCGGCTGCTGGGCGCCGCCGGGTTGCCGCCCGGAAGTGCCGACGCATCGGGTGCGCGAATACCCCCATGTGTTTGGCAGCGTCTGTCCGCAGGACGGCGAACTCATCAGCCTGATTCCGCCCCGCGCCGACACCGCCGCCATGTCACTCTATCTGGCCGAGGTTTCCCGGCGGCATCCCCGGGAACACCTCCTGATGTTTCTGGATCGGGCGGGCTGGCATCGGGCCAAAAGCCTGGTCGTGCCCGAAAACATCACCTTGGACTGGCTGCCCGCTTACAGTCCCCAATGCAACCCGCAGGAACTGGTCTGGCGGGAAGTGCGCCGCCAGCCCTTCGGCAATCACACCTATGATTCCATGGCCGCGGTGGAGTCGGCCCTGGTCCAACGCCTGCGCCAACTCGAATCCGCCCCAACCCGCCTCCAATCCCTCACCGCCTTCCCTTGGATTATTAATGTTAAATTGAATGCAAAATAGTATGAGCCAGTCTGAGTGGACGCGAGAGCGGCCCGCGGGCGACGTGTGGAACCGGATGAAAATAGGAAGCCTTTGGGGATCGAGGGCTGCGAAGGTGCTCCGACTCGTTCGTCCGGCAGGCAAAGCAGTTGCACCGCTTTCATCAGGTTGTAGGCCAGCGCCCCCAACGCGTAAAACATCCGGTTGGCAAGACGGACAGTCCTCTGCACGCCGCAGTTCCGCATCACCCGATGGCGCGCACGGAGTGACGCGCCCTATCAGAACTGAATGGCGTCCGCGAGGCGCGAACGACTACCACCGCGGACGGCGATGCCCCCCAATCTCCATTCCTCTGCCAATCATTCCCTTGCCTCTCTGCGGAGATGGCTGGGCATGACGATATCGGAATACTTCAAATGCTCCAATCAGGGACGCGAAACACTGGCAGATTCCGGCGGCGCCTTCAGCCATGCCACGTTGAATTGATAGTGTAACGCGCTTGAAATGAGATGGATGATGCCGTCGCGCGTCTGAGTGGCCGCGAGGTAACCGCGCGGTTCGGCGTGCGTGGCGTCCATCGTGAATCCACGCGTCCACGCGCCGCCATCGAATTGTCGCGGCGTCGCCCCCGCCGTCAACAGCTTGCGGACGCTCCAAGTCTGACCTTCGTCGAACGAGAGCGCAGCGAATATTCCGTAACCGATAAACTCCTTTCCGGCGGCATCCTGGAATGGCAGGCCGCGCGGCGCTTCAAGATTCTTAGCGTTGTCCGTGAACGAAACGAACAGCAGCGGGCCTTCATTCAAACGCATCAACACCAGCCGCTGGCCGCTGCCGATGGTTGGCCATTGGCTCGCGGAGTACGTCCAAGTTTTCCCCATGTCCGCAGAGACGCTTTGCGGCATCCGGTCGTCAATGTTGTCGCCGCGCCCAAAGGCCAGCAACCGGCCATCCTTCAGTTGCGTCACACCCGCATGAATCCCCGCAATCGTGCCGCCGGGATCGAGCCACGTCTGTCCGCCGTCCTGGCTGATTTGCAACGCGGCGCCGCCGTGTCCCTCAGTCGAGGCGTCGCACGGTAAAATCATCCAGCCTTCGCGACTGCGAAATTCCGACGAGATGAGCTGATGTCGCGCGTGGTATTCGGGAATAATCATGCGCGCTTTCGACCACGAGACGCCGTTGTCTGTGGAAGTGCGCATGGTGATGGCCAATGGCCCCCAAGTGGCGGCGGCGGAAAGACTGTTGAAATGATAGAGTGTCTTCTTCCCATCAAACCAAAGCATCGGGCAATGGTCATTGCGATCCGGCACGTCCCAGAAGGATGAGGCGGGCTGCCATTCGTCGCTGCCGTAAGGCAGACGGCTGATGGCCACCGCCAGTTCGCGGCCTGCTTCCACCGCCGTGGTGTACCACACTGCCAACAAATCACCGTTGGGACACGGCGCAATGTCCGGATCGTGATTGTGCTGCGAAAAGAGCGGACCTTCCGAACCGGGAGGAATTTTCACATAGACCGAAGGGCCTTTGAAATACGGCTTTCGAGAATCAATTTTTCGCGTCGCGGCACGAGGTGTGGATTGGCGCACGTTTTGTTGGTAAAGCGCAGGGCCGTCCGACGGAGGCTGCGGTGTGTTTGGCATTTCCCCCAACGCAACGCGAAAGCCGATGTACCAACTGCGGCTCTCCGGCGGTGAACCTTGGCGGTTGGCTGAACGCAAATAGTAAGCCGGGGTGCTGTGGCTGCCGCCGCGACTGACTTTGAAATCGCCGTCGCTCCGTCCGCGCGGGTCGGTTTGCTCACCGGGCAGATAGGGGCCGTACCAATCCTCGCACCATTCCTCGACGTTGCCGTGCATGTCGAACAATCCCCACGGATTGGCTGGCGTGCGCCCAACGTGAAGGGGCACAACTTCGGCCCGACCCCGGCTGGCGCTGGGCGCGGGGTACCAACTGTTGCCCGGGTTTTTCAGAAACTCCGCCGGCAACGTGTCCCCGGTGGAGAATGGCGTGGTCGTGCCCGCGCGACCGGCGTATTCCCACTCCGCTTCAGTCGGCAGGCGATAGGGCAAACCTTCCTTTTGCGACAGCCAATCGCAATAAGCTTTCGCTTCGGTCCAACTGACGAAGATCACGGCTTCGTTGTGATCAATGGAGAAACCGTTTTTGCCGCGCAAGTAGGCGTGGCGACGATCAAACTGTTCGTACTCTTCGTTCGTCACTTCATGGATGCCCAGATAAAATGGTTTTGAAATCGTGACCGGATGCGCCGGGTGCTCGTCGTAATCGCCGTATGGCGGCACCCAGGTCTGGCCTCGTGCCTTCAGGATTTCTTCTGGCAATTTCGCGTCGTTGCCGCGAACAAACCGGCCCGGCTCGATGCGCACAAAAGCCATGCCCACGGAATTGGTAAAGTCTCGCCCCTCGGGCAGCGCAGCAATGGAAGCCAGCGCGCCGCACCACCACAGGAAGGCAAAGGTCGCGTAGCGCCATCGGCGCGAATGGTGAGTAAGCGTTGGTTTCAAAGTAAGTTTTCGAGTCCGTTCCGTGTCGGCCCTCAGCTTGGCGACCGATTCAATCACTGGCAAACCAATAAGATCAACTGAACCGAATTTTGAACCGACTCGCAAGCCAGCGGTGTTTTGCAAAAGTCCGGCGCGCGCGCCGTTAGTTTTCAATGCCGGACCATTCAGAAAAATTGTGTTTCAAGAACTTGTGGAGTCATTTGCGAACCGCGCGAAAGAGTTTTGACACCGCACCAACAAAAGTGACATTTTCCCCAAAATGAAGGCGTTACCCCATGAATATTGAAGCGTTGCACATCGGGTTGAAAGTGCGTCACCCGCAATACGGCGTGGGCACGGTGAAATCCATTTCCGAAGTCACCGCGGAAATTCAGTTCACCGACGGCAAGCGTACCATCGCGCCGGCGGCGGCCGGTTTGGAACGCGCCGAACCCCAAGCGGAGTTGAGCGGATTAAGCCTGCCGTTGACGCAGCTCATCCAGGAAACGGTGGCGGCGGTGGCGGACAAACTGGGATTGGAAAAGCCCGAAGATTTTACCGGCGCCCTCGCCGGACGCTGGCAGCGTGGCAAACTGGTGTTGCATCCCGCCGATCCGGGTTTGCAAACCAAGGAAGTCGAACTGGAAACCTTCTTTCACAAAATCGTCATGGTCCGCAATCAACTGCGCGTACTGGAGCAAAAGCTTAACGCTCACGAAAAATTGTCTGAAGCGGAGAAGGTGGAACTACAGGGTTACATCACCCGCTGCTACGGCTCGCTCACCACGTTCAATGTGCTGTTCAAGGACAAGGAAGATCAATTTTAGCAGACCTCCGGAATGGCCGGTCGAGTCCCAGCAGCCGCATCATCCGCACCCCTCGAAAAAATCCTGTTGCCCTCGCTCCAACGGAAGCCCTCGAGGCCGGCGCTAAAATTTAATGGCTTCGTTCAGCTTGCCGCATTGGGCGCAACGGGAACGATCCACATCGGGATCGTCGGTGTAAACCAAACCGCAATTGTCGCAGCGGAAAATGCGGTCTTCACGCACGGTCGGTCGGAATTTGCGGCGGCGAAATTCCGTATAGACCGTCAAGGCCACCAAGCCACCCAACAGCAGCGTCACGTAGCTGAAAATGAGGGCGGGCGTGGTCATGGAGTCGTCGTTTTGGCATCGTCCGGCATCCGGGTCTGCCACTGGAAAACCAGGTGGCCGACCACCACGGAAGTTTGACCGGACGGCGGAATAAAACGCGCGCCGTTGGCAATCCGGAGCGCTTGTTGATCCGCTTCCGTCGAACCGCTGCCCGGCGGCAGAAGTATGGTGGAAAATACCCGACCCGTTTCATCCACGGCAACTTGAACGATGGAGTTGGTCAGCCCCTCGCGACTGCTCCGCACCGGCAGCACCGGCAGCGGTTCGGCAAGCGGCCAATCCGCCAAACTTCCGGTGATGCGAACCGCGCTGTGCGTGGGTGGTGGTGGCGGGGCCAGCGGAAGCAGAATCGCAAAGCTCGGCGCGGGACTCAGGGATGGATACGACGACGGCCGTGGTGGTTCGGCGGGCTGAATCGAAAAGGAATTGCCCAACTGTTCCGAAGCCAGATCGAGGAAGCGCGGCGTATCGGTCCAGCGGAAATTAGGAAAGGGTATCGTCGGCAACGCCAGCCAGGTACTGGCGGCAAAGCCATGCGGATGCGGCCCGGCAAAAACCGTGGGGTCCTGCAAATCCATCATTTCGGTGCGGGTCCACACGACCTCCGCCTGCACCGCGTTTTTGACCGGTCGCGGTTCGATGGGCCGATGACTGCCAAAGATATAAATCAACGCGACGTGACCGACAAAAGCGAGCACCAGAGCCAGCGTCCAGCGCAGCCGCGACCACGACGGCTCCGTAACTTCCGGCGGCTCGGGGAAGCCATTGGCGGCCGTGGCGGACGGAGTCATGGCGAGGTCGCGCCGGTTTGCGGCGTGGTGGCGATGAGGGAGTCGTTGATCCCGGCCGTCCGCGCCAGCATTTGTAATTCCTGCAAATTTTTATAGCGCACCGCTTCGTCCGTCAAAATGACCAGCGTCAGCGGTTCGGAAGCTTGTTGAGTGGCTTGTTGCAGGGAATTTTTCAGCGCCGCCGTGTCAATCAGTTGATTCTGGAAATAGTAACGCCCCGCCGCATCCATGGCCACGGTGACGGTTGGTTTGTCCGTGCCCGGCAAATCCGCGCCGGCGGGCAGGTGGATTTTCACGCCGGGCGTATAAAGTCGCGAGCTAAGCGAGACAAAAATCACCAGCAAAAAAAACACGGCGGCATAGGCCGTTGCATCGAACGGATTACGCAACAAACGTCGGCGCCGCGGAAATTTCATGGCAGTTGGTCGTGGCCGTTTTCCGTGACGATGTTCACGATCTCATTGGCGGTTCGCTCCATGTCCGTGACGATGGCGTTGACGCGGCTGACCAGGTAGTTGTAACCGGCGTGAATCGGAATCGCGACCGCCAGCCCTGCCGCGCAGCAGATGAGAGCCTGCCCCACACCGGCCGCCATCAAATTGCTGTTCGCGTAAAGCGCCTGACTTTGCAGCGTGGCAAAAGTCTTGATGAAGCCCAGGACCGTACCCAGCAACCCAAGCAACGGGGCGAGCTGCGCGATGGTTGCCAGCAGATCCAGGTGTTTTTCGAGGCGCGGCACTTCGCTCAGGCCCGTTTCCTCGAGCGATTCGCGGACGCGCTCGCGGCCAAAGTCGCGGTTGAGAATGGCGGTCTTCACCAACCGCGCCACCGGACCGGGCGTGGCGTCACAGATGGAAATGGCTTCCACCAGATTGTCGCGTTTGATAACGGTGCGGACGCCATTCAGAAATTCGGCGGAATTGATTTGCGAACGATGACAATGCAGGGCGCGTTCGATGAAAACGACCAGGCCCGCGGCGCCCGCAAACAAAATCACCCACAACATCGGCCCGCCATCGGCCAGCAGGTTGGGCATGGTCATTTGCTGCGCCACCGATTCGGCACCAGTGGCGCTGGCGAGCAGCGGAAGCGCGGACATTAAATCCCCATAGGCCAGGAAATTTGGCATGGCAGATTTATAGGGCGTCGCCCGCGAACTTCCAAGTGCCAAGTTGGTTGGTGTTGAGGGATGATTCCGCGAGGTCAGCGGGCCGACAACACCCGCATGTGAAAGCGCCCGGCGTAGCGCGTGAGCCGCACCCGAGCATCAAACACCTCGGTCAAAGCCGGGGTGGTCAGCACCGCCTTCTTTTTGCCCGCAGCCAGAGTCCGGCCCTGACGCAACAGCAAAATGTGCGAAAAGACCGGCATGATTTCGTCCACATGATGCGTAACCAAAACCAACGCTGGCGCATCCGGCTGTCGTCCCAGACGTTGCAAGAATTGCAGGAAACGCTCGCGCGCCGCCGGGTCCAATCCCGCGCACGGCTCATCCAAAATCAACAACGCGGGCCGCGCCATCAGCGCGCGGGCAATGAGAATCCGTTGGCGTTCGCCTTGAGACAGCACTCCCCAGGAACGATCCGCCAGATGCGCGCACCCGACTTGACGCAGCCAACGGCGCGCGGCCCGGCGATCGGCGGCAGTCGGTTGGCCCCAAAAATCTATCATGGCGTATTTGCCGCTGACCACGCTCTCCAGTGCCGGCTCGGCATCGGCCATCCTCTGCCGCAACGCCGAACTTACCAACCCCACTCGCTTCCGCAATTCGCGCCAGTCGGATTCTCCGTAGGTTTCGCCCAACACGGAAATGTTCCCGCTGGTGGGCATCAAATAACCGGTCAACGCGCTGAGCAAAGAGGTCTTGCCGGAACCGTTCGCACCAAGGATCACCCAATGTTCGGAGCGGTTCACCTGCCAATTGATTTCGCGTAAAATGGGGGTGCGACCCCGGCGCACGCGCAGTCGCTGCACTTTCAGGATTGGCAGCGCGGACGCTTGATTCGAGGTCACTGGATTGTTTTGGCTCATCCCGCTTCATCCTGCGGCGAAACGACAATTTCAGCAACCCCGGAGCGAACCACCTGTCGTCTCAACCTCATCGTCTCAATCCAGCTTGGACTTTTTCGACGGATGGGTACAATTCGGCGCATGGGTGTTCCCGAAGAGATTCCAAACGGGAGAGTGATAACGATTGGCAGACGCAAGCCGGATCAGAGCCTCGCGCTTTCCGCCCGCGGGTCGGATTTTTAAGCAAAGAAAAAGTCAATGCCAAACGCAAAACCAGGCCGCAAGATCACTATCTTCACCCTCGTCATCTTGGTCGTGGCGGCGCTGGTGATCACCGCCGTTCTCAAAAATCGTGAAGCCGTCATCACCGTGCAAACCGAACCGGTTACGCGTCGTAATTTGACCGAAATCGTGGTGGCCAACGGTCGCATCCAACCCGTGGTGCAGGTAAAAATCAGCGCCGAAGTCAGCGGCGAAATCATCGAGCTTGCGGTCAAGGAAGGTCAGAGCGTCAAGCGGGGCGATTTGCTGGTGCGGATCAAGCCCGACGTTTATCAGGCCCAACAACGCTCGTCCGAGGCGGCGTATCAATCGTCCCTCTCCAGTTTGAAACTGGCGCAGGCCAACCTCGCCAAGGCCGAATTGGAATCCCAACGCAACGAAGACCTGTTCCACTCGCAACTGATCTCGGATTCGACCTTCCTTGAATTCAAGACCGCGCTCGAGATTGCGCAGGCGCAGGTCGAGTCAGCCCAGCATCAGGCCGATGTAGCCAAGGCGTCGCTGGCGCGGGCCGAAGAGGAACTGGCCAAAACCATCATTGATTCGCCCATCGCCGGCACGGTCAGCAAGTTGAACCTCGAAGTCGGCGAGCGTGTGGCAGGCAACACCATGATGGCGGGCACGGAAATCATGACCGTGGCCGATCTCAACGACATGGAGGCGCGAGTGGATATCGGCGAAACGGACATTGTTCTGCTCCGCCCCGGACAGAAGGCGCAACTCGAGGTGGACGCGTTCAAGGACCACCGGTTTTTGGGACAGGTTTCCGAGATTGCCAACTCATCGAAAACCAGTGCCCAGGGCAACACCAGCCAGGAAGCCACCAAGTTCGAGGTGAAAATCCGCATCCACGACAAGGAAGCCTTCCGACCGGGCATGTCGGTGACCGCTTACGTCGAAACCCGATACCGCACCAACGTTCTAACCGTGCCCATCGCCAGCGTGGCCGCGCGGCTGCCAAAGGAATCGGATCATAAAGCCAACGGTGCGGGTGGCCACGATCCCGCAACCGACCGCACGAATAACCCTGCCGACGTCGCAAAAGCGGGGCGCAAAGCCAAGGACCCTCCCAAGCCCATCTCGGTGGTTTTCGTCCGGGAAGGGGATCATGTGAAAATGGCGCCCGTGAAAATCGGAATCAGTGATGAGGATCATTGGGAAATCACCGAGGGATTGACGGAAGGCATGGAAATCGTGTCGGGGGGCTACAAAGCCATCAACCGCGAACTGGAGGACGGCAAGAAAATCCGCATCGGCAAACCGGACTCCGGGGCAGACCAGGAAAAGCCATGAGGGTACACGCCCGGCACAATGATGGTCGCGGCGGTTCGAGTCGCCCACGGACTGGGTTGGTTTTCCAATGTCCCGGCCCCGGTTGCGGACCATCCGCTTCACCCGCATGAGTCTCATCCGTCTGCAAAATATTTCGCGCCGCTATCAAATGGGGACGGAAACCATTCACGCCTTGCGCGATGTTTCACTGGAGATTCAGCGCGGCGAGTACGTCGCGATCATGGGCCCGTCCGGTTCGGGAAAATCCACGCTGATGAACGTACTCGGCTGCCTGGACTCGCCAACCTCGGGTCGCTACGAACTCAACGACACCGACGTCAGCGAGATGGACGACAACGAACTGGCGGAGGTGCGCAACCGCGAGATTGGTTTTGTGTTCCAGACCTTCAATCTGCTGCCGCGCTCGGACGCCTTGCACAATGTCGAATTACCACTGATCTATGCGGGTCTGCCTTCGGAAGCGCGCCGACAAACCGCCCTGACCGCGCTCCAGCAGGTCGGTTTGGGTGATCGCGTGCATCACCGGCCCAACGAACTTTCCGGCGGCCAACGCCAGCGCGTCGCCGTGGCCCGGGCGCTCGTGAACCAGCCTTCCATCCTGCTGGCCGATGAACCCACCGGCAACCTCGACTCGAAGACTGGCGAGGAAATCATGGCGTTGTTCGAGGAACTCGCCCAAAAGGGCAACACCATCATCCTGGTCACTCACGAGGAAGACATCGCCCGTCAAGCGCGCCGCATCCTTCGCATTCGGGACGGCTTGATCGCGAGCGACGAACGGCTGGAACGCAAATCATGATCCGGTGCGCCACCATTTCCCGATGAACTCCCGACTAAAATTTTCCCCGTCGCGACGGTCACGGCGCGGAATCGCGTTCGGCTCGCCATGAAATTACTGCTCGAGATTGGCGAGGGCTTGCGCATTGCCTGGGATGCAATCGGCGCGAACAAGCTGCGCGCCGCGTTGACCACTTTGGGAATCATCATCGGCATCGTCACCGTGACGCTGATGGGCACGGCGATTCGCGGTTTGAACGCGGCCTTCCTCACCAGCGTATCCGCCGTTGGCACGGATGTTTTCTTCATCCAAAAATGGCCATGGTTCAACGATGAACCATGGTGGAAATTGATCAAACGCCGGGAAATTTATCTGGCCGACGGACGCGCCTTCATCCGCAAGGCGAACCCCAACTGGCACGTCAATTTGCAATCGGTGGGCGTACGCACCTTGCGCTACGGCCACAACGTCGCCACCGGTGTGTTCCTGGTGGGCAATACCGAAACCGCCGTGGCCACCGATGAATTGAGCTTTTCCGCCGGGCGCTATTTCACCGCCGCGGAAGTCGAGGGCAACCGCCCCGTCTGCGTGCTGGGCGCGGACATCGCCAGCAACTTCTTTCCGCACGGCCACGCCATCGGCAACCGCATCCGCATTGACGACATGGCGTTCGAGGTCATCGGGGTGCTGGAAAAAAAAGGCAAGTTTCTGGGCATCGAAAACCTCGATAACACCGCGCACATTCCGGTCACGCTCATGGGACGCGGTTTTACTTTCTTCCCCGGCGTCCGCATCGCGGTCAAAGTCGGCGGGTTGGAACATTTGGAAGACGCCAAGGAAGAAGTGCGCGCCGTCATGCGCAACGTGCGCCGGCTGCCGCCCACCGACGCGGATGATTTTTCCGTCAACTCGCTCGAAGCGTTCATTCAAAAGTTCACCCAGGTCTCCCGGATCATTGGCGGCGTGGGTTTGTTCATCACCGGTTTGTCCCTGTTCGTGGGCGGCATTGGCATCATGAACATCATGTTCGTTTCGGTCACGGAACGAACCCGCGAAATCGGCGTCCGCAAAGCCGTGGGGGCCAAACGTCGCGCCATCTTGATTCAATTCCTGATTGAAGCCGCGGTCATTTGTCTGATGGGCGGACTGATCGGCCTCGGGCTGGCGGCGCTCGTCACCTGGGGCATTTCCCGATTTTTCCCCGCCACCCTGTCGCTGCCCATTGCCGCGCTGGCGCTCGGCGTTTCCGCACTGACCGGCATCCTTGCCGGTTTCCTCCCCGCCTGGCGCGCGGCCCGCATGAATCCGGTGGACGCCTTGAGAAGCGAATGAACGCGCCAACAAAATTCCACAGCCCGACCCAACTGAAAACGTCCGGCACGCGATTCAGAGCCGACGCGACTTTTCCGACGGGCGGCCCTGCTTTCACCCAGGTCTTTGCCGCATGAAAAAACGATGCTCCACCCTGTGGTTCGATGAAGCGCGCGAGAGCTTCGTAATGGCTCTGAACGCCCTGGCCGCCCACAAATTACGCGCGGCTCTGACCTTGCTTGGCGTCGTCGTCGGAGTGTTTTCAATCATTGTGACGATGACCGCCATGCGCGTGCTGCAAAGCAACATCGAACGCGAGTTGAGCGGATTGGGCGCGCACACGTTCACGGTGGACAAGTGGCCGGCCATTTCTTTCGCCGGACCGGCCGGATGGGAAAAGTATCGGCGCCGCCTGCCGCTGACGCTGCATCACCAACAGCTTTTGCGGGAGCGCGCCACGCTCGCCGTCGCCGTGGGCGCTGAATCAGAATTCCGACAGGCGGAAGCCGCCTCGCGTTTCGTCACGACGGATCCCGACGTAACCCTTTTGGGCGTCACGCCGGAAGCGCTGGCTTGCAAGGGTTGGAACCTCGCGGAAGGTCGCGGCTTGTTAAGCGCCGACGTGGACGCGGCGCGATTCGTTTGCCTGCTCGGCAACAAGCTCGCCAAAAAACTATTTCCCCGGGGCGGCGCGGTGGGCCAGACGATCAAGTTTGACGGAGTGAATCACCTGGTCGTCGGAGTTCTGGAGGCCAGCACCCGCATGGGCGAAGGTCAGGACAACTTCGTGGCGGTGCCGATCACTCTGGGCTTGAACCGTTATGGCGGCAACACCTGGCGCAGCCTGACGTTGCTCGTGCAAGCGCGCGATCAGGCTGGTTACGACGATTGCGTGGAGCAGGTCCGCAGCGTGCTGCGCGTGGCGCGCAAAGTGCCGCCGGGCGAACCGGACGACTTTGAAATCTCCTCCAACGATTCGCTCATCAAACAATTTCGCGGGCTAACCCTGGCGGTCCGCGTCGGCGTGGCGGTGATCAGCTCGATTGCGTTGCTCGCGGCGGGCATCGGCATCATGAACATCATGTTGGTTTCCGTCACCGAACGGACGCGCGAAATCGGCATCCGCCGGGCCATCGGCGCCAAGAAGCGCAACATCATGACGCAGTTCATCGTGGAGGCCGTGGTGTTGTGCGAAGTCGGCGGCGCCATCGGCGTATTACTCGGCATCCTCGGCGGCAACGTCACCGCTTATTTTCTCAAAGTGCAACCCGCCCTGCCGCTCGACTGGATTGTGATCGGCCTGGTGATCTGCTCGGCCGTCGGCATCATCTTCGGCACCTATCCCGCCTATAAAGCCGCCCAGCTCGATCCCATCGAATCACTGCGCTACGAATGATGGAAGCCATGCCGGGCTACTTGGCGCGAAATGATTTATCCGGATACCGGGGCGGAGGCGGAACCGGTCGCGGATCTTGCGCGATCAATTTCTGGAGATGGCTGATCGCCGCGTCCAATTGCGCATCCTGACCGTTGAAGGTCGCGTGCGGCAGATTATCCACGATCACGTCCGGGTCCACCCCGCGTCCTTCTATCAACCACTCGCCTTCCGGACCGTACACGCCCGTTTCCGCCGCCGTCGCCATGCCGCTGTCCACGAGCCAGCGTTGAGCCGAAAGCCAGACTTCGCCACCCCACGTGCGCGTGCCGATGACTTTGCCCAGGCCCAACCGCTTGAAACCTTCGCTGAACGCCTCGCCGTCGCTCGCGGTTCGTTCGTTGCACAATACCGTGAGGTGGCCGCGAAACGCGTAGTGCATGTTCCAATACGGATCGCCGACGCGCGGCTGCCAGTAGAACCACGCTTTACGCAGGAGTTTCTCCAAAATCCACGCGTCAATGTTGCCACCGCGATTGTGGCGCACATCAATGATCAACCCCGGCCGGTTGAACACGGGGAAGAAGCCCTTGGCCCAATCGGCAATGTCTTTCGTGCCCATGGCCCGCAAATGCACGTAACCGATCTGCCCCTGCCCCGCCTGCTCCACTCGTTCGCGCCGCGTCAGTTCCCATTCGCCGTAACGCAGGTCGGCTTCCGCCGCGGTGGAAACGGGCGTTACGATCACTTGCCGACGGTGGCCCGGCTTGGACTCAAGCTCCAGTAACACCTGTTTGCCGGATTGATTGCGCAACAGCAGTTCGGGACTGGCCGCAGCCAACGGATTGCGCCCGTTGATGGCGGTGATCAAATCGCCGACTTCAGCGGCCACCCCCGGTTGACTGAGCGGGGCCAGGTCGCCGGGATAGTCCGGATCCCCGCGATAAATATGCTCAATCCGCCAACCGCCGGCGCGGGCATCCGTCACCAACCGCGCCCCCAACGACGCCGGCCGTACGTTGTCCAAGCCGCCCCGTTGATCGCCATAACGGACGAAAATGTGTAACGCGGATAATTCGCCCACCAGATCGTAAATCACATCACTCAGCTCCGCGCGATCGCTGACGCGCTCGATCAACGGCTGATACTTCACGCGCATGGCGGGCCAATCCACGCCGTGCATCTGACGGTCGTAAAAGTAGTCGCGCAACATTCGCCACGATTCCGTGTAAATCTGCCGCCATTCCTCGCGCGGAATAATCGAGAGCGTCCAATCATCCAGCTTCAGGCGCTCGTCCAACTTCGCCGGCGCGCTGCTATCCGTCGCCACCACATAAAACGCGTCGCCTTTGCGAATCAGCAGTTTCTTCCCTTTCGCGGCCCGTTCATAACTCGTCAGGTTTTCCACGAGCGTTTTGGGTTTGGGCTCCTTGTTGGTGATTTCGAGTTGCTTCAATTGCGGCTTGGCCTCAAACCCCACGTCGCGCGCCACGTACAGCAAATGTTTCGCGGTCACTTCCAGACGCGAATAATTCCCCGCTTCCACCGGCACTTCATACAACCGCTCCGACAAGCCCTTCAGATTGACTTTGGTGGCTTTGCTCTTGCCGGATTTTTCCGACTTCTTTTCCGATTGCAATTCGTCCTGGGGTTGAAACGGCCAGCGCAGATCATCTTTCAATGCCAGGGCGTAAATCTTCGTGGTCTCGGTGAAGAACGGTTCAGGTTGCCGCGCGCCCCACGGACTGGTCACCAATGAACGCAATTGTCGGTCGCTCAAAAAATACAGCCAGTTGCCATCCGGCGAAAACGCGGGACTATAACTGTCCACCCGATCGCTGGTCACGGTGCTTGTGGTGCCGTCGGACAGGCGATACAAATGAATCTGCTGCACCAGGTTGCTGGCCGGATCGGTGTAGGCAAGCCATTGACTGTCCGGCGACCACGCAAGCTCGTCGAAGCCGGAGTGCTTTGAGGTGGCGATCAATTTCGTCTTCCGGCCCTTCATCGTGAACAACCACAACTTGCGATCCTTGTCCGTCCATACCAGATGTTTGCCGTCCGGAGACGGTTGGGGACTGAAGCGAAAGACCGTGCCGTTCTTGGTCAACAACTCCGCATCCCCAACGCCGTTGGCCGGAATCTGGCACACCTCCAACTCGCCCGTTTCATCCGACAACGCGAGCAACGATCTGCCATCCGGCAAAAACCGCGCGCCGCGATAACGCACGCCTGCCGGCGCCGGCCATTCAATGAATCGCCCCGAGGCGACGGGCGCCACAAAAATCTTGCCGCGTGCCGTCAGCACCACGCGATCCCCGTCCGGCGAAAGGTGGGCGCTGGTCAGAAAATCCAGCGGACGTTTCACCCAACGCTCCCGCATTTGATCGAAGTCCGAGGAAAGTTGAATGTTCACCACGTCATCCTGGCCGGTCGCCAGTTCGTACAGCCGCAGGTCCGCGCCGTGTTGATACACGATCCGCCCGCCCTGCAATGCGGGTGATTTCACATCAAACTGCCGATGGTGCGTGAGCTGGCGGCGATCTGATCCGTCCGGATTCATGGACCACAGATTCATCACGCCATCCAGATCCGCGGCAAAATAGACGCGGCCCTGCCACCACATCGGATTCCGGCTCTGCCCGCTGAAATCCGACAGCAACGGCGCGGCTTCGGCATCTCCTGCCACGAAGCGCCACAGATTTTCAGCCGTACCGCCGACATAGCGTTTGGCGCTGCTGCTTTGTTGCGCCAACCGCGTGAAGAACAATTGTCGCCCGTCATCGGCATAAACGCCCTGGCTGGCTTGCGCCAGCGGCACGACCGTGCGCGCGCCGGATTTCAGATCGAGTGTGACCAATTGCCAGTTGGGCAAAGTGGAAAACGCTTCCGTGGCGTACATCAATTTGCCGTCCGGCGTCCAGCCCGTCACGCGCGCCGTCGTGCCGTGAAACGTGCGGCGCACCGGCAAACCACCCGCCAACGGCATGGTGTAAACTTCCGTCGGCCCTTCATATTCGGCGCTGAACGCAAGCGTTTGGCCGTCGGGCGAAATGGCCGCGTACGCCTCCGTGCCGAGGTGCGAGGTGATCCGTTCGGCGGTGCCGCCGCTGCGGCGCACGCGCCACAAATCACCTTCGGCCGTGAACACAATCGTGTCGTTGTGCAGCGTTGGAAAACGGTAGTAACCGCGCGGCGCCGCCTCCAGCGACACGGTCGCCAATCCCAGGCAAATCCAAAACAGTCGGAAGCTCATGCGGATCAGGATGCGAACAAGCGCGCGAGGCCGCGAGAATTTTTCACGAAAGCCCGGTAATTTCTCGCGGCGGCGGGATTGTCGCTTGTGCGGACCTGGATTCTCCCCCATGTTCTTCTGCGTGCGAGGGCGTGAATGAAATCCGAGTGGAAAAGATTCCTTAAAACCTGGCTCATCAACACCTTTGCGGTGTTGGTGGCGGTCACGGTTTTGCGCCCGCATCTGGAATGTTCCGGCGTGGCGCAGGTATTCGTCGCCGCGTTGCTCCTGGGAATGTTGAACGCCTTCATCCGTCCGCTGATGCTGTTCTTCGCGCTGCCGTTGCTGGTGTTCACGCTGGGCTTCTTCACCATCATCATCAACGCCTGCCTGCTCTACCTCGTGAAAGCGATGATGAGCGTATTCGGCATGAACTTCGTCATTGAAGGATTTGGCTGGGCCATGCTCGGCGCGATTATCATCAGCGTGGTTTCGCTGCTGCTCAACCTTGCCACTGGCGGTGCGAAAGCCACCATCAAAGTGCGCCGCCGTTCGCCGGGTTCATCCGGCCCCGATGGCGGCGGACCGGTGATTGACGTTTGATTCAATCCCGCGCGTACGCCGCCCGTCGCGTGACGATGCCCTGCGCGTTAAAATCACGTTCAAAATCCGTTCGCACCGCCGCCAGCTCCGCTGGCGTCGCCACCGGATGAAACCGTTGTTCCGCGGCAAATACCGATTGCATCTGCTGAAAATAATCCGCGTCATCCGTGCGCAAATAAACCCGCCCTCCCGGGACCAGGACTTGGTAGGCCAGCGTGGGAAAACGCTCGTTGATAAGGCGAAACTTCCGGTGTTTTTGCTTCGGCCACGGATCGGGAAAATAAATGTGCAACGCGGTGGCGCAATGCGGGGGCAACAGGTATTCGAGGAAATACGCGCTCTCGATCCGCACCCCGCCCAGATTGGTCAGACCGCGCCGCCGCCCTTTGCGATCCAGCTTCTGGATACGTCCCAACAACCGCTCCACGCCCAGAAAATTGGTGGTTGGGTTTTGCGCCGCGTAATCCAGCAGAAAAGACGCATCACCGCAACCCAGTTCCACCTCCAACGGTTGCGCTTGTGGAAAAAGCTGCCGCAGCTCCAACCGCTCCACAATGGACGGCAACTCGTAAAGCAACGCTCTGGATTCAGTCGGCGATAATCCCATCGCCGCAGCTTAAGCGGCCCACGACCACGGTGCAACCGCCCGAAACACGCGCAAGGAAATGGCAACCGGGAAAGCCATTGTTCCCGTCCCAGTTTTCGCGTGGTTGGCGTATTTCGCGGTCGCGATCGTGCAACGGCAACTGGGGAGCATACGCGTCTCGCGTATGCTGTCGGGCGTCTCGCCCGACAGAAACCGCACCGGCTTAACCGGAATGATGCAGTTAGTTCAGGTGGAACGGCCAACTTGGCCGTTCTGGGCGGCAACCTGCCGTCCAGCCGAGCGCACGGAGATCGCACCCCATTGAGTTCGCACTCTTTGCGTTCGACTGCCGGGCTGGTAGCCCGACAGAACGGGCCAGTGGCCCGTTCCACCCAAACTCCAATCAAATCACACCAGCTTGCGGCTAATCCGCTTCATCCGGTGTTCGACGCGGGACGCGGCGAACTGCACCCGAGACGGGTGCGCTCCCCAACTCATGACCTCGCTTTCTTGAAGTTCATAGCAACCGGTAGCATTTGGTCACAACGAAAGTTCGGCTTGTGGTCAAAAGGTGTGAATCAATTGTCGGCGCCGGAGCCGTCGTCCGAGCCGGCGAGCCAGATTCTTTCTCACTGCTTGTGCGGGACACCGAAGGTCTCTGTTTTACTCACAACGCGATGCTAAACCCGATTCGCATAAAGCGTTGGCAACCACGCCACGCCAAGGGCCATCACGACAGCAGCCATGACGAACGCCAACAAGAATGATGGGAAAATGAATGCGACGATTCCCGCACTGGCAACCAAGAAGATACTCGCGAGCTTTGAGAACATCACAAGTTTTGAAAATTTGCCAAGTTTGTTGAAAATGTGGTCTGCATTTTCTCTTTCGTTGTGAGAGAGCGCAAGCCCCAGCCGCTCGATTAGGGACGCAAGAGCCGGATCCTGCAGTCCCGTTAATGGACTCAAAACAACGAATTCCGACTGCCCCTCCTGCGTTGAGATCAACACTCTACCTCGGTGACGAAGCAGGCGTTTGATATTTGTCCATTCGATATGGCGATTCTGAACTTCCAAGCCTTCCCGAGAAGCGACCAGTTCAGACGAGCATGCACCAAACCACTTTAACAAGCCTGTTCCTCTCGGAACGTTGATACGACACGAAAATGTTTGTGAGCACTTGTTCATGAGCGCAAAAGAATTTGAGCCACTTTTTGCGGGGAAACAACTCTATATCTTATCGCCTGTTTGCCATTCCCGGCGTTGTAGCCATGACTCCGCGACTGCCAACCAATGAATAAACTGCGAACCACCCGAAACACGCGAAACCGTGCTCCCTCTCCGCCATCGCGATGGAGGATCTCGAAATGAACATCGCGTCACCGATGAAACGGAGATGAATCGAGCCCCGGATCGAGGCCCAAAATTACTTGCCAAAGCGCGGTCAATTTGCGTTGATAGGCAGGAAATTGTGAGCTTTCCTGCGGAAGGGAGCCGGTAAAAAACAACCAAACATTATTATGAAATCAGTTCATCTCAGTGAAGCATCTGGAAATTCGAGGACCATGATCAGACGGGCACCCATCGGATCACCCTTCTGGCGACGAGCCGGACGGAGTTGTGGTGGCGCGGTGTTATCCACCTTTCTGCTGTTGGCGGGGAGCATGGCTTACGCGCAAACCTACCTGATTGACTTTGGCGGGGCGGTGGGAACGACGCGCGGCGAGGCGCCGGCGAACGATCCAAACCGTTATTGGAACAACGTGAATAACACTCTGGGAGCGACGCTCAATGGCACGTTGACCGGGTTGGTGGACAGCTACAACACAACGAGCAGCATCAGTCTGGTCATCGTGAGTCCGTTCAATGATGTGAACGACAACGGCACCCGGTTTTCCACGCTCTATCCGGAAAACGCCACGCGCGATTCCCTGTACGGCAATACCGAAGAGTGGATCGGCAAGGCCAATGTCACCCCGAAGTTCAAATTGACGGGCTTGGACGCCGCCACGAAATACTCGTTCACATTTTACGCGTCGCGGATGAGTGTGAGCGACAACCGGGAGACGGAATACACGGTGGTTGGGGCCACGACGGAGACGGCGGTGTTGGATGCGTCGGCGAACGAAGAAAACACGACGACGGTATCCGACCTAAGTCCCGATGCCGCGGGAGAAATCAGCATCGCGCTGGCGCCCTCGGCCAACAATGACAACGCGTATCACTTCACCTATCTGGGCGTGCTGCAAATTGAAGCTGTACCGCCGCAGACGCCGTTGGCGTTCACGGAACAGCCGTCGAGCCGGACGGTGATCCAGCTCACTCCGACCACCTTTACGTGTGCCGTCAGCGGTCCCGCTCCGTATTTCGTGCAATGGTACGAGAACGGTAACCCCATCTATAACGCCAATGATTTCACTTATACGGTGGCATCTGCGGACCTCTCAATGGACGGCTACACCTATTCCGTGACGGTGAGCAACCTGCAATACGGCGTATCGAGTACGAACGCGGTGCTGCACGTATCGAACGACACCCAGCCCCCGACATTGCTTTCGGCGGCATGCTATGACGGACAAACGATCGTCGTGACTTTTGACGAGCCATTGGATTGGACGAGCGCGAGCGACACGCAAAACTTCACGGTGAACAACGGTAGCGTGGGCGTGAGCGCGGCCGTACCGGATTACGAAATTGGAAAGACCGTGACGCTGTACCTGTCGGAAAACCTCGCGGGCAGCTTCACTGTGACCGTGAACAATGTTAAAGACGTGGTGGGCAACACCATTGCGCCCAATAGCAGCGTGACGGGTCAGGCACTCGCCATTGAAGATCAAGACCTGCTGTTTGATTTCGGTGCGAACGGCTCACCGACCGGGTTTGGTCCGCTGCCGGCGGATCCCGTCAACTATTGGAATAACATTACCGGAGTGGGCACAATGGAAGGTGGTGAGGCCTACGATATCGTGACGGTTCATAACGCACCGACCCAGATTGGGCTGGTCATGATCGCGCCCTTCAATGGGGTCAACGAGAATGGCACCCTGACTTCAACTCTGTTTCCGGCAACGGCCACGCGCGATTCCTTGTTTGGCAATACTGAAGCGTTCGGATCTGGTGCCAATTTCTTCCCGAAATTCAAACTTACCGGGTTGAATCCGGCGCGTCAGTACACGTTGACGTTTTACGCCTCGCGGACCGGCGTCGGCGACAATCGGGAAACGGGCTACACGGTGGAAGGTGGTAACACGGGCTTCGCCGCGTTGAACGCCGCAAACAATATTGACAATATCGCCACCACGACCGGGATTTCACCCACTGCCGACGGTGAAATTCAAGTGAGCATTGCCCCCACGGCCAACAACAACAATGGCAATCACTTCACCTATCTCGGCGTGCTGCGCGTCGCTCCCTACGTCGTGCCGCTGGAGTTCACCTCGGTGGAGATCAGTGGTGGCAAGGTGCATCTGAGCTGGACCGGCACCGCCCAATTGGAGCGCGCGTCCTCACTCGAGGGCGAAGACCAATGGACGCCAGTCGTACCCGCGCCGACCTCGCCTTACGAGGAGGATGTGGTGACTGGAGAGAACCGCTTCTTCCGGCTCGTACAATAACGGGGTGGTTTAAGGGTGTTTGAATAGTTCACCCACGGAAAGCTTGTTTGGTTTCCGTGGGTGTTTTGTTTTAGTGGCGGCAAGTGAAATGGTCTGCCAAGTTAATCCGGTAAAAATGCAGTTGTTTATGTTGATTCATCGTCTGATTCGTCTCGCCTTGATCGTTGCGCTCGCGGGAGCGGGAACGCAAATGTCGTCCGCTCAAAATCGCGTGCTCTTCATTGGAAACAGTTTCACCATCGGCAGCGGTGGCGGCGGTGTGCCCGGTATTTTTGACCGGCTGGCCCAGGCGGGCGGACACGCGGATCCGGACACGGTGATGCAGGCAACGGGCGGCGTGGATTTCAAATACCATTACGAGAGCGCCGCCACGCTGGCGACCATTGCGTCCAAACCGTGGACGCATGTCATTCTGCAAAACTACAGCACGCAGCCCACGCATCTGGCGAGCGGCAACATCCCCGACCATTACACCTACGGCACGCTGCTCTACGAAAAGATCATGCAGAACTATCCGCAAACGCAGGTGATTCTCTTTGAAACCTGGTCCCGTTCGGCGGCTCATTCCTTGATCACCGGAGTTTCGGGACCAAACAGTTTCGCCAGCACCGCTGAATTTCAAACCGAGTTGCGCACCAACTATCAGGGCCTGGCCAATTCGATCAATTTGAATTATCCGACAAACCTGCAGGTCGCGGTCGCCCCCGTTGGTGACGCCTGGGAGAACGCGGGCGGGTTGCGGGAGTTGACGGATCCGCTTTACGTGCGGTTGCACGGCAGTGACGAATATCACGGCAACAACAACGGTTATTACCTGACGGCCTGCGTGATTTACAGCGTGATTTATGGGGTGAGTCCACACGGGCTGGGAACAAACGCGCTGATCACCAGTCTCGGTTTGGGGCTTACCGTGCCGACGGCCCAGTTGGAGGATGCGGCGTGGGCAACCGTTTCCGGCGGCAGCCAGCTTGGCACGCAATCTTTCCTCTTCGATTTTGGCGCGGACGCCACGCCAACCCTTTACGGTCCCGCTCCCGGCGATCCGGAAAATTATTGGAACAACGTGCTCGAAACGGTCGGCGCTTCGCCCCTTGGCCAACTGAGCAATATCGTCACCACGGCCAACCAGCCGACGGACATCGGATTGGAAATTCTTAGTCGCTTCAACGGGGCCAACGCCAACGGCACGACCGCGGCGGCGGATTTTCCCGCAACGGCCACGCAGGATTCCTTATACGGCAACACGGAATCCTTCAACGGTTTGAGTGATATTTTTCCCAGCTTCAAACTGACCCGACTCAACACCAATCGTACTTACAGCTTCACCTTTTACGCCTCGCGGATGGGAGTCAGTGACCACCGGGAAACGGGCTACACGGTTTCCGGACAAAATTCCGGGGTCGCGGTGCTGGATGCCGCAAACAATCTGAACGCCACCGCGTCGGTGACCGCCATCACCCCGACGGCTGACGGCGCCATCACCATCAGTCTCGCGCCCACCGCGAACAACAATAACGCCAATCATTTCACCTACCTAGGCGCCCTGCGGATAGATGCCGTGCCGGAACAAACGCCGATTATCTTCACCAAAGAGCCTACCGATCAAACCGTGTCCGAATACCTGCCGGCATTTTTCACCGCCGCCGTGCAGGGCACCCCGCCGTATTTCATTCAATGGTTCAGCAACGACGTGGCGATTCCCGACGCGCACCAACTCACGCTGACCATTCCGTCCGTGACCCTGGACCTGGATGGCAGCCGGTATTCGGTCACCGTGAGCAATCTCGCGTTTGGCGTCACCAGCAGTAACGCGGTGTTGCATGTGGTCCCGTCCTCGCAAAATCCCGCGCAGCAAACCCTGCTGTTCGATTTTGGAGGCGTCACCACGACCAGTTATGGTTCGGCGCCTAATGATCCGTTTAACTTTTGGAATAACATCACCACCGCGGTGGGCAGCTCCGACACCGGACGGCTGACCAATATCGTCACCACGCTGAATGGGCCAACCACGGTGGGGCTGGTGATGGTGCGGCGCTTCAATGGGGCGAACGAAAACGGCACCACCAGTTCGCTCTTCCTGCCCGCCAACGCCACCAGCGATTCGCTCTATGGCAACACGGAGACCTTCAGCGGGCTGGCCAATATTTTCCCCAGTTTCAAGCTGGTGGGATTGCAGCCTGACCATTTGTACGATCTGACCTTTTATGCTTCACGGTTGGGCGTGGGGGATAATCGGGAAACTGGCTATACGGTGGAAGGCGACACCCTGCGGTTTGCGACCTTGAACGCGGCCAACAACGTGACCAACACGGTAAAGCTCACCGGCGTGGTACCCACTCCGGGCGGCGACCTCACCATCAGTCTGGCCCCGACGCCAAATAATAATAACGCCAATCACTTCACTTACCTGGGCGTGCTGCGGGTGGACGCATTCTTACGTCCGCCCGAGTTCCTGGCGCCGGTGATTACAAATGGGCAGATCCAACTGGACTGGAGCGGTAACGCGCAATTGGAATGGGCCGACGTCCCCTCCGGTCCGTGGCATCCCATCACGCCGCGCCCCACTCCGCCTTATTCGGAGAATTTGGTGCCGGAACAAAATCGCTTTTTCCGTCTGTTGGCGGTCCCGTGACGGGTTATGATTGCGGTTGAAACATGGCCGTTCTGTCCCGAAGGACAAATTCCTTCCGGGTCACCACGACGCGGAGTGACGGGTCAATCCCCGATAACCGCATCGCCATGCTTTAGAAACCTCGCCCACACGTGAAGTTAATAAAAGGACCACTCCAACTCCTGGGTCTGGGACTGCTCCTAGCTGCTTCCGGGTTCGCTCAGGAATTACCGGGTTGGAAGCTCATTTGGGCGGATGAATTTGATCAGCCCAACGGCACTCGCCCTGACACGAACCGATGGGTTTTCGATCTCGGCCATAGCGGCTGGGGAAACGCCGAGCTTCAGAATTATACCGCGCGCACGAACAATGTTCGCATCGAGAACGGCCAGTTAATCATCGAAGCGCATCCGGATAATTTCCAGGATGTTCGCTACAGTTCGGGTCGGATCAAAACCCAGGGAAAATTTTCGTTCACGTACGGTCGGGCGGAAGCGCGGATTAAAATTCCGCGTGGACAGGGCATCTGGCCCGCCTTTTGGATGTTGGGCGACCGTATTACGACGCATGGCTGGCCTGCCTGCGGAGAGATTGACATCATGGAAAACATCGGTCGTGAACCGAAGCTGATCCACGGCACGATTCATGGCCCCGGTTACTCGGGTAACGGGAGCATTGGGGGCGTCTCGGCGTTGCCGGATCATGGAAATTTCGCCGACGATTTTCACGTTTACGCAATCGAGTGGACTCCCGATCAAATCCGATGGTTCATGGACGGAACCGCATACTTTCAAGCAACGCCCAAGCTATTGCCCGAAGGGGCGACCTGGGCATTTACGCAGCCGCATTTTCTCCTGTTAAACTTGGCGGTGGGCGGACATTGGCCAGGATACCCGGACAATGACACCGTGCTGCCGCAGCGATTGGTGGTGGATTACGTGCGGGTTTATCAATCCACCACGCCGACTTCCATCTCCGGGTCGCCAGAAAATGAAAAACCTTAGCGTCGCTCATCCGTTGAGAGGAGCGGGATGACACTCCGCAGGCAACCGCGCGCGGGTTCTTGAACGGATCTTCTCGAAACGTCGGATAAAGGCGGGAATTTCCGGGAATTTCCCTTGAAAATTTTCCGCGTCTGACCGAGCATCGCCATGCTCACGCGTAGTCCGCGATAGTTCTGATGGGAATGGAGAGATGGCCGAGTGGCTGAAGGCGCTGGTTTGCTAAACCGGTTTACGGTCAAAAGCCGTAACGAGGGTTCGAATCCCTCTCTCTCCGCCACCATGATCTAAATGCGGACTTACAGCAGATCTTTCGCAGTTCATTGAAGGCGGATTAATCGCGTAAAAACTTAAGTTCACTACGAGCCATTGGGTTCATGTTTTGGTGCTTCAAGGGTGTAGAACCTTCTGAATCGGTTCTTTTTCGGGTCCTACCGATGAGCTCGCACCTGACGGGGAAGAGGGTTATTGTAACCTTCCCTTCCTATTCGGAGGTCATGGTCAAAACCATTCTGAACTTCACTTGGCCCGACTTCATTCTTTGGTATGCCTCGAATGCCTTCGCCAATGGCATCACTTCGATTTGCGGGCGCACCCCCACCAGGACGCTGAAAGCGAGCGCCTTTTCGTTTTCGTAGGGAGTGCCAGTGATGGACCCAAGTAAGCTGAGCTCGTCTCCGACAAAATGCCCGGACGAAACTGACAGCGGATTTTTGCCAACACCGAGAAGCACAAGCCGGGCACGCGGAGAAAGCCCAGCGAGCAACGAAGACACCGTTTCCGCATGTCCTATCGTGGAGATGATGGCTTTGGCCCCGCCCATCGCCATAAGTACACCGGCCGCATCTTCTCGGCTTGCGTCAATGTAAACATGAGCTCCCAGCCGCAAGGCCTCGTCCGCGATGTTCCGGCCTCGCCCGATGGCGGCCACCTCGAATCCCATCCGGCGAGCATATTGCAATGCTATGTGTCCCAAGCCTCCGACGCCGAGCACGGCGATGAGATCGCCCGGCTCCGCGCCCGATTTCTTCAACGCATTGAAGGTTGCCAGCCCGGCACAAAGGATGGGACCATCAGCAAGGTGCGCAGTTTCGCGGTACGACCTGATTTCTCCCGCTCGGCCAAACTCCACCGAGTGGACCGGAAACTTGGACTTGGAATCCGCTGCGGGTTTTGTTCCATACTCCGAGTTATTGATGCAACGCCGTACACGCATATCGGGCCTTTTTTTGACTGGCACGCTCTGGTTGAGCGGGGTGATTTCCGCACAACTACCGCCCCCGCCCGGTCAAGTCGCTCCCGGCGAAGCGCCGCGGTATGAAGCCTACCTATTCGCGCACATGATGCAGGGGGATTACGGTCGTCTCTATTATAGTGTCAGCCGCGACGGATTGCATTGGGAGTTGCTTAATCACGGGCGCCGGGTGTTTGAGGATTATCGCGGTCACGCCAGCATCTGCCGCGGACCGGACCACCGCTACTACCTCGTTGGCAACCGCAGCGACGACGCTCCCGACATCAATTTCTGGGTCTCCACCAATTTAATCACCTGGCAAAAATACGGGGAATTCACGCCCAACTTGCAAACTGTGCCCGATTATCCGAAACCCTTGGCCCGCATTGGCGCACCCAAATTATTTTTTGATGCGGTCAGCGCCCAATACCTGCTGACCTGGCACACGCCGCACGACCTGGGACCAACCGATTTGCCGGAACCGTATTGGGCCAGTCAGCGGACCCTCTATGTCACCTCCAAGGATTTGCGCACCTTCAGCGATCCGCCGCGGAAATTTTTCCATTGGGACCTGGCCACCATTGACACGATCGTGCAACCGGAAAACGGCATCTACTACGCCATCATCAAAGACGAGCGTTATCCCACGGTGAATTGGCCGACGGGCAAGACCATCCGCATCTGTCAATCCGGGCAGTTGCGGGGAAATTATTCCCCGCCCGGCCCCCCGATCAGCCCGAGCTTCCGGGAAGCGCCAACGCTGATTCCCGCGCCAAACGGAAAAGCTTGGTATCTCTACTACGAACAGTATCCCGGCGTGGCGTATGGACTTTCGGCGGCTCTGACGCTCGCGGGACCGTGGTTTGAAGTGGCCGGCAACCAGCGACCTGATTGGGATAAATTTTATCTCCCACCCAAGGTGCGTCATGGCGCCATGCTGCCAATTTCGCGTCAGGAATTTGACGCCCTCGTCGCCGCTTTCGGCAAAGCCACCGCGCCATAAATTCCGCCACTACACCGGGAGTGCGGCACGCTGAGCCAACCACCGCAACAGTTGTTCTCCTACTTGCAAACCTTCGCCCGGCTTGATGACCCGATTGTGGTAAAGCAGGTATGCCAGCGTCAGGGGATACAGATAAGCAGCAATTCCTGCCGCTTGTGCGTACTGCTTGAATTGCGGCTGATGAAACAACGCCTCCACGCGGGTCGCCACCGCTTCGGCGGTCAATCGGTGTTTCAAAATTGCGGTCTGGATTTCGTAATGAAACCAATCCCACCCCGGCAATCCCCGCAACGCGCCACGCTCCCAATCCACCACCACCCACGCGTCGTTGGGACGGACCTTCACGTTCCACGGCGTAAAATCACCGTGATGCACCGCCGCGCGCACCTGACGGTTGGCCAGCGTTTCGTTCAACGAAATGAACAACGGATCCGTGGCGCTGACTCGCGCCAGCTCCTGCCACACGGCCGTTGCCCCCACCGTCAGAGTTTCTTTTTCATGCAACCACGAACCCAGAATCCTACCGACCTCGCCGTCATCGGTCGGACTGCGGCCGGCATAATAATCCATCGCCAACGCGCTGCCAGTTTCGCCGGCAAAATGATTTCGGAATTTCGGAATCCCCAACCGGTCGGCTGGCAGTTGCCGCAGCACTTCGGCTTCGCGAGCAATGATTTGTCGGGCTTGCGGCTGCAACCCCGCTTTCACCACGGCCACTGGCGACCGGGTGCCGTCCAACGCCAGCAGAATGAATCGCTGCGCTGCGGCGGGCTGATTGCCGATCAAAATCGCCGGGGTGACGCACGCCGATTGATCTCCGCCGCCCAGTTCGCGTAAGCAAGCAGTCAAGGGTGCGATCGGATCAGCTTGAACCGTGAATTGTTCTCCGAAGGTGCGCAACGGCGTGCCCGCATACCAAGGCAATAATTTCCGCACCAGCCGGGCTGCTGGTCGTTGCGCCGCGTAAAGTTGGGTGGCGGCAGTGGCGGCGCGAAAGTTGGTTGGCAACAAAAGCAGCGGTTTGCCGTGCCGACGAAACACCAGCCACCGGAACTGCGCCAGCGAATCGCCGGCCCGCTCCACCGAACCGAAGAGTTCGCGGACCTGCGCCAAGGGTGCGAGTGAATTTTCCATCCTGATGCCGCGCGACTTATTTCATCTCGTGTTGCCGTCCGTTCCCGCCCAGCGAATTTTGCCGGGCACCGCTCCCGGCGCCACCGCGTCGGTTCCAGTTTGGCGAAGGCTGACATGCTTGATCAACACGCGCGCCGTCATTGGAATCCTTTTACCGGATCGCCTCAAGCTCTTTGCGCCGCCCGCGATTCATTGCGGAACAAAATTCCGCCGGTAACCGGTTCACGTCTCCCGCAATGACTGCCCGCAATGACTGCCCGCATTGACTCCATTCCCCGCTCCGCATAGGCTCTCGCGACATGTCGAAACTACCGTTTGAACTGCTCCTGGCGCTGCGTTATCTGCGGCCCAAACGGTCGTTCGTTTCCATCATCACGCTGATCTCCGTCCTCGGCGTCATGCTCGGCGTGGCGGTATTGATTATCGTCATCAGCGTCATGAGCGGGTTCGACGCCGAACTGCGCGCCAAGGTGCTGGGCTTTACTTCGCATCTGAAAGTTTCCCAATACGCCGCCGGTTCCCCCGGTCGGGAAAGCACGTTGAGCAATTATTACGCGGTGGAAAAACAGGTGGCGGAAAATCCCGAAGTGGTCGGCGTGGCCCCCAACGTCCTGGGCCAGGTGCTGCTGGAAACACAACCGGTGGATGGACAAGCCCTCCTGCGCGCGCCGTTTGTGCGCGGCATTGATCCGGAAGCGGAAGGCGCCGTCAGCAACCTGACCAACAACATGGTCGCGGGCAACTGGGACGTGGAACGCCGCGGCCTGGTCATCGGTCAACGCCTGGCGGACGACCTCGGCCTGGGCGTGGGTGACAAGGTGCTCATCCTCTCCGAGCGGCATCTGCGCAAAATGCGCGACCTGGAGCGGCACGGTCGCAACGCGGAAATTCCGCCGGACGAATACGAAATCCGCGGCATCTTCGACGCCGGCCTCTACGAATTCAATTCGCTCTTTGTGTTCACCTCGCTGGAGCAGGCGCAAATGTTATTCGGACTTTTTGACACCGACGAAATCAGCAATCTCTCCGTGGCCGTGCGCGATCCGTTTCGCGCCACCACAGTCGCCCGCGAACTCCAAAATGAACTCGGCCCGAATTATCGCGTCACCACCTGGATGCAGGACAGTCCGATGATGCAGGCCGTGGCGGTGGAAAAAAACATGATGCTCTACATCCTGTTTTTCATCGTGCTGGTGGCCGCGTTCGGCATCACCTGCACGCTCATCACGTTCATCATGATGAAGACGCGCGAGATCGGTTTGCTGAAAGCCCTGGGCGCGAGCCGCCGGCAAATCATGACCGTCTTCCTCGCGCAAAGCCTGGTGGTAAGCGGCCTCGGCATTCTGGCTGGATTCGGCCTCGGCATCCTGGCCATCACCTATCGCAATGAATTCCTGGAGTTCATGCGGCGCGTAACCGGCGCGGAATTGTTTCCCGCCGAAATTTATGGGTTCACCCAACTGCCCGCGTTGATTCTGCCCGTGGACTTGGTGATCATTGGCGGCGGTTCGCTGCTCATTTGTCTGGCGGCGGCCATTTTCCCGGCCTGGCACGCCAGTCGCCTAAACCCCGTGGAAGCCCTGCGTCATGAGTGAACTGCTGCTGGCCGCGCAAAAAATCGGAAAAACTTACACGCTCGGCAAACGCCGGCTCGAAGTGTTGCGCGACGTTTCCCTGGAAGTCGGTTACGGCGAATTCATCGCCCTCCGCGGCGCCTCGGGCGCCGGTAAAAGCACGCTGCTCCACCTGCTGGGCGGACTGGACACGCCCGATACCGGGACCATCTGGTGCGCCGGCACCCACCTCACCCAGGCATCCGAAAGTGAGCTGGCCCACCTGCGCAACGTCAAGCTGGGCTTCATCTTCCAAGCCTACCATTTGCTCCCCGAACTCGACGCGCTGGAAAATGTTTGTGTGCCCGCGCGTCTGGCGCGGATTCCAGCCCCGATGGCCGCCCGCCGCGCGCAGGAACTGTTGGAGCGGGTTGGTTTGGGCGCGCGCCTGGATCACAAACCTTACGAACTCTCCGGCGGCGAACAGCAACGCGTCGCCATCGCCCGCGCGCTGATCAATGAACCGGAACTCATTCTTGCCGATGAACCCACCGGCAATCTCGATTCGCACACGGGCCAGGAAATCGTGGACCTACTGATCCAGTTACGCGCCGAGAAAAACACCACCCTCATCATTGCCACCCACGACGCCGGGGTGGCCGGACGCGCACCGAAAGTGGTGCAACTGGTGGACGGACAGATCAGTTGATTCCCGCCCCGGCGACGAGGTTTATTGCGCGATACCAGTGGAGGAAAAAGTGCGTTTGACTTTCCGGTCATGACGGAGGTTTTCCAATTCCAACTTACACGGAAGTAAACCGATGTTTTATTTGCATGGAGATGCCACTCGCCTCAATCACCTTTTGTCTCATAAAGAAAAACATGAGGGCAGGCGACTGTTTCCGCGCTAGAGAATGACCGATTCACTTCGCTCGCGCTAAATGATCGCAAAGCTTTCCATCACGGCGTTGGCGCTATTCAGGCCATCGGTTATATCCGCGAGGTTTTGGACTGCGGCAGTCCTCTGCCGCTTTCCTATCGCCCGCCGATGTTTCCAAAGCGGCAGAAGACTGCCGCACTCCAAGACGCTGCCGCGCGGGCGCTCGCTCTGGACCAATAATGGTCGTCAGTTTGAAGCCGGCACGTGGCTTGAAGTTGGGAGACCCGCCGCGTCACGTCGGCAGCTACAGGAGCATTTGGAACACCCTAGAATTCTTTTACCGATTGCCCTTGGCTCGATTGTGAGTCTTGCAGAGCAGTTGACAATTTCTGGCGGTCGTCGCGCCGCCGTGGCTCCACGCGGCGACATGGTCGGCATCCATATCCGCAAGTTTCCAAATCTTGATCTTGTTGGCATCCGGCCCGATGGCGCAAAGCGGACAATTTGATTTGCCTTTCGCCTCCGCCGCCTGCGTCTGCGCCGCATACACGGATTTCTTCGTGGCCTCATCAAAGACGCGGACATTCAGCAATTTCGTATCGGTGGAACCGCCGAGGAGGTATTCGTAAATCCCCCGGCGATCTTTGACGTACGGATCACCGTAAAGTGCTTTCACGGCGGCGGAGATCTTCGCGGGATTGTAGGCGGTCTTGTGATACGCTTCGTAAAGTCGCCCCCACTCCAGTCCCTTCATCTCGCTTTCGACCTCCGTGAAGACGCCCGACACCCAATCAATGACGGTGTTGAAATAGGTTTTCAATTCCCGGATGTCGTTGTCTCCGCGATGGCGGCTCATGTAATCGCTGATGCGCCCTTGGCTCACCCACTCCAGCGCGCGCTCCAAAAAATCCTGCCGATTCGCGCTGCCGCGAATGTACCAACTCCATTTCTGGATGTTGGCATTCTGACTGTTGCTGAACTCCGCCTTGCCCAACGTCACGAACGGCCCCGAAAAAATGGCGTTAAGCAATTCCTGTTCATTGAGCGGGATGCCCGCGATGTTGATGGTCTTGAACCACTCCTTGATCTCACTTTCCGTCCCCTCACATTCGTAAATGGTCAGCTTCGTCCCCGGGTGTGATTGGAAGTGACGGTCAAAGGCTAATTTTTTGTAAGTGATTTAGCCCTGGCGCCTTGGAACGATTTTGTATATTTGAAGTGGTTCATGAACGATGAACGACCGAAATCCAAAAACGTTTCCCCTTCCCGCCGATCCCTGGAAGAGCGGTTGGCGCATCGGCCCGACGTGCTGGCACGGCTGCACGAACTGGCCGATACGCTCGACCAATCCGTCACCGACGACTGCACCGCCGATGAAGCCGAAGCGCGCGTGAGCGCGCAGGTGCGCCAATTGGCTCAGGAGCTTTTGGGCCAGTGGGCCCGCGAAGCCGAGGCCCACACCCAAGCCCAGGTGCCCCAGCGCCATCCGGATGCCATTCACTACGGTAAAAAAAAAGACTGACGTGGCAGACCACCTTTGGGTGGGTGGAAGTCCAGGAGACGCAATGGCGGCTGGGCCGGCGCGGCCGGTTGTTGCGCCCCTTCTGCCAACGGGCCAGGGTGAATCCGCGCGGCCGTTCGCGGCGGTTGCAACGGGCGCTGGTGGATTTCGGGGCCGAGGAAAGTTTTGCCCGCGCCGCTCAACGCGTGCGGGAACACTACGGGCTGGACGTGACGGCCACAGCGGTGCGCCAGCACACCTTGGCGCACGGGGCGCGGATCAGCGCCTTGGCCGTCACGCCGCCCAAACGCGCGGTCCGCACGCTGGTCACGCAACTGGACGGCAGTCTGATTCCCATCATGGTGCCGCCCACCCACAGCGAAGATCGTCGCTGCGGCAAACAACTCATCTGGCGCGAAGCGCGTTTGTGTCTGGCTCGGCCCAAAGACTCGGCCACGCCCTGCTACGGCGCCACCTTGGGCAGCGTGACGCTGGCTGGCGCGATGTGGCGGGCCACGGCCCAAGCCGCCGGGCTGGGCGCACGCACGCACGTCCATGGGGTGGGCGACGGGGCGGCCTGGATTCTCACCCAGTTCCAGGAACAGTTCGGCGCGCAAGGTGATTACTTGTTGGACTTCTACCACGTGAGCGAATACCTCGCGGCGGCCGCGACGGTGATTCACCCCAAAAATCCCGAACGCTGGCGCCGCCGCCAACAAAGCCGGTTGCTGGAAAACAAGGTGTCGGCCGTGCTGCGGGCGTTGACTGCGCACCTCGAACCCGAAGGCGTGCCGACCGCGCCCGTGCGGGCGGCGTACCGCTACTTGAGCGAACGGCGGGCGCATCTGGACTATGCGGGCGCACGGACGGCGGGACTGGAGATCGGCTCCGGCGAGATTGAAAGCGGCCATCGGCATGTGATTCAACAACGGCTCAAACTGGCGGGCAGTTGGTGGAAGGAAACCAACGCCGAAGCCATGCTAGGCCTACGCGTGGCCCGCGCCAACCAACTCTGGTCGCGCTACTGGTCCACGCCAAAACTCGGCCTCAATTGACCGTCACTTCCAATCACACCCTTCGTCCCCAGCACCCTTGCTTTTTTGTCCTTGGCCATGCCGCTAAAGTATTGCTCGTTACCGTCGTCATCCTTCACGGCAAACTTATCCGTGACAAACCGCCCCAGACTGGTGACGCGCTGCTGCCCATCCAACACTTCCAGCCCGCCCTCGCGCACCCGGTTGAAATAAAGCAACCCGATGGGGTAGCCCTTCAACACGGACTCGATGACCGCCATTTCCTTGCTGCCGCCGTCGGAGGCGTAGATGTAATTGCGCTGATACTCGGGCTGAATTGTGAGCTTGCCCGACAAACCGAAAAGCCCTCGGCCTTCCAGTTCGTTATAGACAAACCCGTCGCAAATCTCTTTGACCGTGATGTCGGTTCGGAGGGTGGTTTTCATGATTTTGCCGGCTGGGATTTACTTGCTCTTGTTTCGGATTAGAACGCGCTTGAACACCTTGACGCCATTAACGACTCCGGATGAGTTAAGGTCGTAAACGCCCGGTTTGCCAAATCGTTTCAAATACGCATCGCGGCACTCTCTGGATGTGTACACCCGAGTCCGGTAGTCATTGTTCGGGTCGTTAGACTCAAGCACTCCCACAATCTCAAACTGGTCGGGGTTATATTTATCCAGGAAGCTGATGGGCACGCCCATCACGCCGTCGTAATCACTTGGAATGGCATCCGTGAACGGCACTTCGATGGCATCATAATTATCATATTTGGCATACTGCCGCTGGCCTTTGATTTCCTGGTGTTTGCTGAATTTGAAATTTTCACTCGCCGTCATCAGCGCCAACGGCTGATGTCGTCGTCCGTGATCTAATGTAGTAAACCAGCACACACCGGGCACACGGTTCACTTTTATACCATTCCGCTCGCGCTCAAATTTGTATGTGACGGCATACTTAAAGTTCTCAGGGACGTTGAAATACATGCCGACATTAAAATTCGTTGCACCCAGCCACATCTTGTTCTCCTTTATCTTTGGAAAGATTTCTTTGTAGGTGATCGCATTCATATTGCCGATAACCACAAACTTTTTGTCGTAATCGAAAAGCTGTTTCACATACGATCGGAACAAACTGAACGGCGGATTCGTCACCACGATATCCGCTTGTTTGAGCAGTGCGATGCACTCATTGCTGCGGAAATCGCCGTCGCCTTCCAGCGGCGTCCACTCGTTGTGTTTGTTTGCCTTTAACTTCTTGGCAATAGCGTTCAGCGAGAACTCGCCGCCGTTACCGTCAATGCCGCGCACTTCGTTGATGATGAATCTATTGGCGTTAACCTTGGGTCGCCCTTTTGATTTCGGCAGCGTGAGGTCATCGCCGAATAGCGCCAGTTGCGTGTTGGCGACGGGCGAAGGTTTGTAGCTGGTGGTGATCAACCGTTTCAAGCCGAGCTTGTTGAAATTGAGCACGAAATAGCGGAAGAAATTGCTCTCATACGGATCGTCGCAGTTGCAATAGACCACTTGGCCGCGGAACACATTGGCGTCGTATTCCAGATACGCTTCCATCTCCTTCTGAATATCGCCGTATTGAGTGTAGAACTCGTCGTTCTTTGCCCGCTTCGCGTTGGTGAGATTTTCGTTTGCCATGTTTCCGCTGCGAGCCAGCGGAAACGGGAAATCTAAAAATAGAAGGGGCGCGAACCTAACGCGCCCTGCATCGAGGCACCGCGAAGCGCCCTTACACGAGACGCGCCAAGCCGCGCCCGATTGGGCGCGTGCTCGTCGGTTCGTGTAAAAACGGGCTTGGGAAAATTCGCGGTTTTCGATGCAGCCCGTAGCCGAAGCTACGCAAAGTTGTAGATTAAATTATCTGGTCATTTTGTTTTTCACTAACGCGGTCGAAAGTACCAAACCAGCAGCGGAAGCAAAGCCGGGAGTTGCGCGACGTGGTGCGGCTAATCCGATGCCGCCCTGTGGCCTTCTCCGTGAGATCAAGCGCCCTCCCCCCTCACCTCCAAGGGGGAGCGGGTCGCGGCGAGAAGTTCGTTTGTCGTCACCGTTCTGATTAAATCATCATGGCGCGCGGCCAGCATCCGGGTAAGATGGATTAAAACATGATCGAATTTGAACAGTTCAAAGAATTGATCGCGGAAATTCAGTCGCAAGGATACGACGAAGAAACTGCTTCGCGCTTCGCCGCATTGATAGGCGATTTGCCGTGCTACGACGAGGATGGGAACATGGTCGTGCGAGACGGCGACCGGATTTTGGCGCGGTTGCGACCGTTGAAATTTTACGAGGACTGAACCACGACCGCGCTGGCCGGCAGTGCCGTGACCATCGGCGCGATCGGAGGCGGGCGCGGATTTGTTCGTCACGCGCGAGATTAAATTATGAGTCAAAATATATGGGAAAGCCGGTATCAAACGAGCGACCGGCACTGGGACAAGGGCGCGCCCTCGCCGGGTCTGGTGGATTTTCTGGCCGCGCATCCGAATTTGCCCGGCCACACGGTTTGCGTTCCGGGCGGCGGCACGGGGCACGACGCGGGGGCCTGGGCGCGCGCCGGATTCCGCGTCTATGGCTACGACATCGCGCCCACGGCCATCCGACTCAGCCGGGAACGCGCCGCGAGTCAGAGCTGGCCCGCGCAGTTTCGCGAGCTGGATTTTTTGCGGGACGAGCCGCCGTTCCAATTTGACTGGCTGTTCGAGCACACGTTGTTCTGCGCGATTGAACCGGAGGAACGCGACTTGTACGTTCGCGCGGTGCGGCGCTGGGTGAAACCGGGCGGCACTTACCTGGCCGTGAACTATCTGATCCCCGATACGGACGGGCCGCCCTTCGGCACGACCCGTAAAGAAATTGTGGAACGCTTTTCGCCCCACTTCCGGTTGCGGGAAGATTGGGTGCCGCGCTCGTACCCGAACCGCACCGGGTTGGAACGCATCTTTCGCTGGCAGGCGAATCAAAGTCGGTAGCGTCTGTCTATTCAGGAAACACCGTTCGAGTTAAATCGTCATGGCGCGCCGCCAGCATCCCGGTAGGATGGATTAAAACATGATCGAATTTGAACAGTTCAAAGAATTGATCGCGGAAATTCAGTCGCAAGGATATGACGCGGCAACTGCGTCACGTTACGCGGCGCGGATTGGCGACCGTCCGGGTTATGACCTGCAAGGGAATATCGTCGTGCGGGATGAAAACGACCGGATTTTGGCGCGGTTGCGTCCGCTGAAGTTTTACGAGGACTGAACCACGACCGCGCTGGCCGGCAGCGTCGTGGCCAGCGGCGTGAACGGAGTGGTCGGGCGCGAGGCTAAATCTCACGGCTCGTCCCGAGTCTTGCTTGGTTGGTCATGGACCCTTTACTTTTGCCGGTGCGCTTGCAGGTTGGCGGGTTTCTGTTAGCGTTACGGCGCAACGAGTTGCCGGGGTGGCGAAATGGCAGACGCACAGGACTTAAAATTGGTTTTTCACCGATTTCAGAGGGTATCTTCACATTTCAAAAAACGCAGTTAGACCATTGTTTTTATTGGTCGAAATGCATTTTAGCCGCGTTAATCAAGAGGTTCGATTCAACGGGTGCTAGTGTCGCAAAAAGTGTCGCAAAATAAAATGGCGATCTTGGTCAAAATTGCGACCAAGACAAAATGTGTGTGTGACAAAACTAGCGGGCGATTGAACGAAGCAAACGAAACTTCAACGGGTGCGACCAGGGTCATGGTTTCGTCATCGCGACATCAGACCGATCTTCGGAACTACAGCAGTTTAATTAAAGTTGTCGCCGTGGCATCGAACGAGTGTAACCCCATGAAGGTGGGGTCCGAATGGGGAATGGCGCCTCTGTCCGCGAGGTTTTGGACTGCGGCAGTCCCCTGCCGCTCCTATGGAGCTTGTGATTTGTTGCGGGTGAGTTTCCATACGTATGCCGCGCCGCTGGCGCTGGGAACGGAGCGCGGGCGGTCCCGCGCCCGCAGCGCGGCGCCAGACTAGAAGGCGTTGATTGATCCGCAAGCCGAGCTTCCGGTTCACGCGCTGCGGACGGAGACCGTCCGCGCTCCGGGAACACCTCGGTCTTTATTCCGCTGCCAATGGTTCCCCGGACCGAGCTGGCAGTTGACCACATCACCGGTCGCGCCGGTGCTTGTCCCGAACCCAGGGCGGTCGTCCGTTTGACTCCAGCGCTTGGCTTGAGGTTGGGAGGCCCGCTGCTATAAACGAAAAAATCAAGCGGCCACGGCTTTATTTAATCCGCTCTAATAATTTTTCCACAAGTGCAGACGGTCGTTCGTTTCCGGTTGGCGAAGGAGTGCAAAGCGGCAGCGATGCCAAGCCGGCAGGAACCGAGTTAGCCGCGAATGAACGCTGACGGGAAAATCAAAAAATCCTTGATGGAAGCCGCGTGTCCCTTTCATTTTTGGATTGGCGTTCATTCGTGGTTGCCACTCTTTGCCAGAAAAGCGCATACGGATTTCTGACAATGAGCTGACGAGCAAGTCCGGATTTCTGTAACAACAGCCAGCCAGTTTTTGTTACAAACAGTAACGGCATATTATCGTGAAACCCATTGATAACAGCATAGTTAACCGCGTGCGAGGCAGTCAGTCAGGCAGCGTGTTTTTGCCGAACCATTTCGCAGACTTGCGACAACCAGCCGTCAGTAGAAGTCGCATTACGTGCCGGGAATCAACCTTTTGGTTTCTTCCACGAGCGAATGATCGAACGCGCTGGCATAAATGTCCAAGGTAGATGCTTTGAGGCGAAGTTGTCGCCCGGTTTTGCGCCAGTCTGAAACCGCCTTGAAAACCTCGCGGAGAATTTTCTTCGCCTCGGTCGTCTTGAGACCAAAACGCGGTGCCGCGGCGAGCGCGCCGGCTACAGTTGGTTCTTCCGGATCTTCGGTGATGGCAGTTTTGCTCATACGAATACGATCCATTTCCGGCACGGGGTTTAGGTCATAGGCTGGCGAGAGTGACCAGCGACCGGGCGCGCACATCAGGAATCCGTGGTTGCGCAAATGGTCATCGTAGTTACTGGCGAGGAGCGAGAAAATGAGACGCCGCCACAATTCGCGGAGATCGCCGGGAACATCGTGCCCGAATTGCCGGATGCCGTCGGCCAGCAGCGTGTAAGCACCCGGATCGCCTTGGGGCCGGCCCAGCAGGGTTGCCGCCGAAATAAATGGAATACGACTTTTGCTCGCACGATCAAACCGAGTAATGACCGCCACACTGTGTCCGCCGACCGGCACAAGCTGATGTTCCGCAACTTGAATGCCCGCTTGTTTGGCAAGTGTCAGTGCAAGAATTTCGCCGGCCGCAATGTCCCGCGTATCATCGGGCTTGGGAAACTTTGCGATGCCGAGCTGCGCATCTGCCAGACTGACCGCAGACTTGGGGCGCGCCCCGCCGAGCGGCGAACCAGCGCCAAGGAGAAAACGCAAATCCTGAGCAGTTTCAGTTTCGCTGTGAATGGCGTCGGTGGCTTGAAGCAGTGCGTTAAGGCGAACCAAAGGCGGAAGTTTGCCCGTCGCGGGAGCGAGAAAAGGACTTTCGGAGTTGCGGCGGAAGCGCAACGCGCCGACGCGCGCCACATCGTCCAGTGCCAGCACATAATCAATATCGCGGTAAGGCTTCTGCGTCAGAACTTTTTTCCGAACGGCACGCTCGATGAGGATTCGCCCCCACCGATCCGGTCCGCAATCCTGAATTACCCCAAAGAGCGTTCCTCCGTGATGCGCCCCTCGCTGGAGCGGAAGCGAAGTCGGATCAATCGCAAAAGCATCATCGCGTTGCAACCACTCCGTCGCGTACTCGAAGGAAACCGCAGCGCTGCGTTCAGCCGCATGCAGCCGCCCGACGAGGTGGGTCTGCCCCTGCCAGTCAATGTGAACTTCGAGGCTCATACGCGGGGCCGACGGATGCGTTGTGGCAGCCGACGCTCATCGAGGCTCAAGGCGAGTTCATCGCTGGCGGGCGCGGCGAGGTCGGCCAGGCGATCATGCTGGCCCAGAACGAACATGGCCGTCGCCAAAGTGCCGAGCGCAACCGTTGGATCGCCGCGCTCCAGCCGCCAGAGCGTATCGCGGCTGACAAAAAGACGAGCCGCCATGTCGCTCGTGGAGATGCCGCGCTTGCGCCGCGCGAGCGCGAGATCGCGGCCCAACTTGCGGAGCGCATGGGCCGCGGGCAACGGAATCGAGCTTATTTTCGACATGGTGTTAGCGTCCTGTATTTCCGACGTTAAGTCAATTAACGTCTTGTGTACCTGACACTAAAAACAGTGTTTCGCTGAGGCAGGATTAAATCATACGCGAACGCCACGTTTCTGGGAGTGACCAATCGGCAGCGGCTGTTTGAAGGCGAGCCATCGCCGGTGCGCCTGCGCCCTTTTCAGGCGAATGGGAACATCTCCGAAGCGCCAGACGCGCTGGATTGGGCGCTTGGACGGTCTGGCCTTGCTGCGGGCACACTCGAAAACCGAACCGACCCATCACGTCGTGAACCTTGCCCGGCGTGAGAATGACTACGGTGAGAATCGCAGCGGCGCAGCGATGACGCGGCCCCGCCGTTCAGCATGCTGCTTCACGATCATCGGCGCACACGGAACGACGTTAAGTGGTTCATTGCGGGCATTGAGCAGCGCAGTGGCTTCGGCGCGATTTCTCGTGCCCGTACTTTCTTGTTTGCGGGTTTCGGTGTCTTCGACGTAGAACCTGCCGCCACGCTTGCGGCGGTAGAGGACGAATCGGCGTTTCATAATTTCGGTTTTTTGTCCGAAAGTTATGAATCTGTCCGTGGCCTGGGGTGTCTCAGCGACACCAAACGGGCAGCGAATCCCGTCTTCGCGAGTGATGACCGGTTAATACCGGGGTGATGATATGGTTTTACCCCAGTATTGATTTCACTGGCACTTTCACTGGCACTAGCCTTTTCTGGTTGCGCTATCCTGTTGTGAGCCAACAGGATAGAATTTTGGTGCCGGTGGTGGGACTTGAACCCACACGACTTTTTACGGTCCCAGGATTTTAAGTCCTGTGCGTCTGCCATTTCGCCACACCGGCAACTCTGATTTTATTGGTGATTTTTCGTGATCACCAATCGCAATTTGGCTTTGCGACACTTTTTGCGACACCAGCGCGGTATGAAACGGATTGAAATCGTTGGTCGTCAAGCATCCGTCGCTGTGTGTTGCAAGCCTCATTCGCCCCACAAGTATGTGAAGGTTCTGGATGGACGCAAGCAGCCAATTCGGGGCCTTGGCAGCGCAACGGCAAGTTCGTAGCTTGAATCGCCATTGAGGACGAGTCCGGTATGAAGAGCATCATAACTTGAATGGCGTTCGGGGCAACCTCTTAAAAAATCGCGCAAAGGGCGCCGTTTGCCCCGGCCTCCGGAGCGCGACCGCTTTGACTTCGGCCAGTTTGTGAAGTCCAAAAAGTTTCGGCCCGCCCGGAAGTCCGAATTTTCCCCGTCAATTTCTGATGCTTCTATCGCAAAAAGCGCCGAGCCAGCGGAGGGCCAATGGAGGAAGCTTGAAGCGTGACCGATAATTCCGGGTGAATTTTTGGCACAAGCCTGGTTGTGATGGAGACCCGCAAATCACTCACCACCAGAATCCGGAGCAGATGCCATGAAAACGAAACCAGTGCTCTTCAACAACACGGTGCTTCGGGACGGGCATCAATCCATGGCCGCCACGCGCATGGCCACCGCCCAGATGCTTTCGGCCGCCCCGATCCTCGACGAAATGGGCTTCGCCGGACTCGAAACCTGGGGCGGCGCGACGATTGATTCCTGCCTGCGCTATCTGAACGAAAATCCGTTCGACCGGCTGCGCACGTTGAAAAAAATCGCGCCCCGGACGCCGCAACTCACGCTGCTGCGCGGGCAGAACATCGTGCAATACGCGAGCTTTCCCGATGACGTGGTGGAAACGTTCGTCCGGCTGACCTGCGCGAACGGGCAGGACATCCTGCGCATCTTCGACGCGTTGAACGATGTGCGGAATCTGCAAACCGCCATCCAGGCCACGAAAAAATACGGCAAGCACGCCCGCGGCGAGTTGTGCTACACGATCAGCCCGGTCCACACGGTGGAAAATTTCGTGACGCTGGGCGTCGCGTTGGAAAAGCTGGGGTGTGATTCCATCGGCATCAAAGACATGTCGGGCATCATCCAGCCGCAGATCGCCTATCGCTTGGTGAAGGAACTCAAGGGCAAGGTGGGCGTTCCGATTACGCTGCACACGCACGACACCGGCGGTCTGGGCGCGGCGAGTTATCTCGCGGCGATTGATGCGGGCGTGGATTGTGTCGAGGTTTCCATCGTGCCCTTCGCGAATGGCACGTCGCAACCGGACACGCAGCGGATGCTGGCGTTGCTTGAAGGTCACCCGCGTTGTCCGAAGTTCGACACCGAAAAACTCGCGAAACTGCGCGAATACTTCGAGGGCGTTTACAAAGAACTGTCCAAATTCACCAGCCCGGCGAACGAGCGCGTGGACAGCGATATTCTGATCTATCAAGTGCCCGGCGGCATGTTGTCCAACTTCCGCACCCAGCTCAAAGAGCAGGGCATGGCGGATAAATTCGATCAAGTGGTGAAGGAAATTCCCATCGTGCGCGCGGCGCTCGGTTGGATTCCGCTCGTGACCCCCACATCCCAGATCGTCGGCACGCAGGCGATGATGAACCTGAAGTTTGGGCGCTGGAAAATGATCTGCCAGCCCGCGCAGGACATCGCGCTCGGCAAATACGGCCAGACGCCGGGGCCGATTGATCCGAATGTTCTGGCGCAGGTGGAAAAGCAAACCGGCAAGAAGCGGGTCACGGAACGGCCGGCGGATTTGCTCGAACCGGGGCTTAAAAAATATCGCAAACAATGCGCGGAAAAAGGGCTGCCGACCGACGACGAAACCGTGGTGTTGTTCGCCATGTTCCCGCAACAAGTGGAGGATTTGCACCAGGCGAAATCGAAATCAGCGGCGGCGCCGGCGGCCACGAGTTCAACCGCCGCGCCCGCCGCGCCCGTGGCCCCGGCGAGCGGCCCGCCCGGCAGCGGCGCGGGGCGGCACTTGTTCGTCACCGTGAACGGCAAGCGCCATGATGTAACGATGGAAACGGTGGAAGGTTGAAAATGAGCGCGTCATCCAAAACCAAACTACTCGAGGAGTTCCCGCCGGTCGGCTACGACGATTGGCGGAAGCTGGTTGAAGCGGAACTGAAAGGTGCGCGGTTCGACAAGAAGATGTTCACGGCCACCTATGAAGGTTTCACGCTCCAGCCGATTTATCGGCGGGAAGACATCGCGAATCTGCCGCATGTGAATTCGTTTCCCGGGTTCGCGCCGTTCGTGCGCGGCGCGAGTGCGAGTGGTTACCTGAAAGAATCCTGGGGCGTGGCGCAGGAAATTGCCGTCGCCAGCCCGACCGAGTTTAACAACGCCGCGCGCAACTCGATCAGCCGCGGGTTGAACGCGCTGAACATGGTGCTGGATCGGGCGACGCGCAACGGGCTTGACCCCGATTGGGCCGCGCCGGAAGCCGTCGGCTCGGGCGGCCTTTCCATCGCCACGCTGGATGATCTCAACCGCGCGTTGGAGGGAGTGCAACTGGATCAAACCTCGTTGTTCGTGCGTTCGGGCGCATCGGCGCTGCCGTTCGCGGCGCTGTTGCTGGCGCTGGCGCGGAAACGCAAAACGGCCCGCACGCAACTGCGCGGCTGCATCGAGATGGATCCGCTCGGCGTGCTGGCACACGAAGGCCGCTTGCCGCAATCGCTCGCGGGCGCGTATCGCGAAATGGCCGCCCTGACCGCGTGGGCCGCGCAACACGCGCCGCAGTTGCAGACCATCTGCGTCCACAGCCGCGCCTGGCACGAGGCCGGGGGCAATGCCGGGCAGGAACTCGCTTACGCGCTGGCCACGAGCGTTGAATATCTGCGCCAACTCCAGCGCCACGGCGTATCCGTGAATGCGGCCGCGCCGCGCCTCCGTTTTGCCGTGACGGTCGGCACGAATTTTTTCCTCGAGATCGCCAAGCTGCGGGCGTTGCGGATGCTCTGGGCCCAAGTCGTGGCCGCCGCGGGCGGAAACGAGGCGGCCCGGAAGATTTCGCTGCACGTTCGCACGTCGCAATGGAACAAGTCGGCCGTGGATCCTCACAACAATTTGTTGCGCGCCACGGTGGAAGCGTTCGCGGGCGCGCTCGGCGGGTGCGACAGCATGCAGGTCGGCGCCTTCGATGAAGTCGTGCGGCCGCCGGACGATTTCAGCCTTCGGATCGCGCGCAACACCCAACTCGTGTTGCGGCGGGAATGTAATCTCACCCAGGTGATGGATCCGGCCGGCGGGTCATGGTTTGTGGAAAGCGCCACGGCGGAGCTGGCCGCGCGGGCGTGGGCATTGTTCCAGGAAATCGAAGCGGCGGGCGGCATCGAGCAGGCGATGCGCGCGGGCGGGCCGCAAAAGGCCGTGGCGGAGACGGCAGCGAAGAAACTCAAAGCCGTCACCAGCCGGCGCGATTCCATCGTGGGCGTGAATCAATACGCCAATCCCAAGGAAAAACCGCTGGCCGTTCCGCCGTTTGATTCGACCGCGTTTCACAAACGGCGCGGGCAGCAGGTGGCGTCACATCGCACGGCGTTGGATGAGGCGGACAGTCAGGTCGTCCTCAACTGGCTCGCCAAAATCATCGGTCTCAAGGGCGCGGACCTGTTTGCCGTGTGCGTCGAGGCGGTCAGCGCCGGGGCGACCCTGGGTGAAATCACCCGGGCCTTGCGCATCAATGATTCGCCCGGGGAACCGGTCACGCCGGTTTGTCTGACCCGGGCGGCCCAGCCGATTGAAAGCCTGCGCGCGGCGATGAACCGGCGGGCGGGCGGAGCGGCCCAAGTTTTTCTGTGCAACCTGGGTTCGCTCAAGGAGCACAAGGCGCGCGCGGATTTTGCGCGCGGCTTTTTCAGCGTGGGTGGGTATGACGTGATTTCGCCCGCCGGGTTCAAGACACCGGAGGAAGCCGGGGCCGCCTTCGTGCAATCCGGCGCGGACCTCGCCGTGATCTGTTCGGCGGATGAAAATTATCCCGCGCTTGTGCCGGCGTGGGCTGCCAGCATCCGGGCGCAAAAGCCGGACGCCATCCTGGTGCTCGCCGGTTATCCGCCGGAGCAGGTCGAAGCGCACAAAAAATCCGGCGTGGATGAATTCATTCACCTCCGCGCGGATGTGGTGGAAGTTTTGAGCCGGATCAATGAAAGGTTGGGAATCAGATGAAGGCGCGCGTTGGTCATGGCGAAGTTGAATTTCGGGGAGCCCACGCGCCTCGCGTGCGCTCCCCACTAACCACCGGGCCGAAGCCCGGGGCTAATGAGATTTGAATCATGAATACTTTTCCTGATTACACAAAAATCGAACTGAACACGACGCCCGCGCCAGTGACCTTCGAGCAGTGGCGCGACCGGTTTGAAACCGAAACGGGAAAATCGCTCGACGAATGGGTGCAGACGACGCTCGAACAAATTGATCTGCAACCGCTCTACACCGCCGCCGATCTCGCGCAGTGCGAACATCTCGACACGTTGCCCGGTCTCGCGCCGTTCGGACGCGGGCCGTACGGCTCGATGTATGTGACCAAGCCCTGGACGGTGCGGCAATACGCGGGCTTCTCGACGGCAGAGGAATCGAATGCGTTTTACCGTCGCAACATCGCCGCGGGCCAGCAAGGGTTGTCCGTCGCCTTCGATCTGCCGACGCATCGTGGTTACGATTCCGATCATCCGCGCGCGTTTGCGGACGTGGGCAAGGCGGGCGTGGCGGTGGATTCAATCCTCGATATGAAGGTGCTGTTCGACCGCATCCCGCTCGACCGCATTTCCGTTTCGATGACGATGAACGGCGCGGTGCTGCCGATCCTGGCGTTCTACATCGTGGCCGCCGAGGAACAGGGCGTCCCGCTCGACAAACTGTCGGGCACGATCCAGAACGACATCCTCAAGGAATACATGGTGCGGAACACCTACATCTATCCGCCCGCTCCTTCGATGCGGATCATCGCGGACATCTTCGCGTTCACGTCGCAACAGATGCCCAAGTTCAATTCGATCTCGATCTCCGGTTATCACATGCAGGAAGCGGGTGCGCCGGCGGATTTGGAAATGGCCTACACGCTGGCGGACGGACTGGAATACGTGCGCACCGGCCTCAAGGCGGGCATTGATATTGACGCGTTCGCGCCGCGCCTGTCGTTCTTCTGGGCGCAGGGCAAAAACTTTTTCATGGAGATCGCCAAGATGCGCGCCGCCCGGGTGTTGTGGGCGAAACTCATCAAACAGTTCAATCCGCAGAATCCGAAATCCATGGCGTTGCGGACCCATTCGCAAACGTCGGGCTGGTCGTTGACGGAGCAGGACCCGTTCAACAACGTGGCGCGCACGTGCGTCGAGGCGATGGCGGCGATCCTGGGGCATACGCAATCGTTGCACACGAACGCGCTGGATGAAGCGATTGCGTTGCCGACGGATTTCTCGGCGCGCATCGCGCGCAACACGCAATTGTTGCTCCAGGAAGAAACCGGCCTCTGCCGGGTGATTGATCCGTGGGGCGGCTCGTTTTACGTGGAGGCGCTCACGCATGAAATCATGCGGCGCGCGTGGGGGCATATTCAGGAAGTCGAACAACTCGGCGGCATGGCGAAGGCGATTGAAACGGGCCTGCCGAAGTTGCGCATCGAGGAAGCGGCGGCGCGGCGGCAGGCGCACATTGATTCCGGCCAGGAAACGATCATCGGCGTGAACACGCTGCGGTTGGAGAAAGCCGAGCCGCTCGACGTGCTGGAGGTGGACAACACCACCGTACGCGATTCGCAGATCAAACGGTTGCAAAAGCTCAAGACCGAGCGCGACCAGGCCGGAGTGAACGCCTGTCTGGAGGCGTTGGCGACAGCGGCGGAGACGGGGCGGGGCAATCTGCTCGCGCTGGCCGTGGCCGCGGCGCGCGCGCGGGCGACGTTGGGCGAAATTTCCTTCGCGCTCGAAAAACATTTCAACCGGCACAAAGCCGTCATCCGATCTGTGAGTGGCGTGTATCAATCTGAATTCGGGCGGGACCCGCAAATCGAGCAGGTCCGCAAACTGACGGAAGCGTTCGCGGAAAAGGAAGGACGCCGGCCCCGCATCCTCATCGCAAAAATGGGGCAGGATGGGCATGACCGGGGCGCGAAGGTGGTGGCGACCGCCTACGCGGACCTGGGTTTCGATGTGGACATCGGGCCGCTGTTCCAGCAACCGGACGAGGCGGCGCGCATGGCGGCGGAAAACGACGTGCATGTGGTGGGCATCAGTTCCCTCGCGGGCGGTCACAAAACGCTGCTGGTGCAGTTGCGCGATGAACTCAAGAAGATGGGTCGCGACGACATTATGATTGTGGTGGGCGGCGTGATTCCGTCGCAGGATTATGATTTCCTGAAAGCCAACGGCGCCGCGGCGGTGTTTGGGCCGGGCACGTTCATCCCGGACGCCGCGAAGGAAATTTTAACGCAGTTGAACCAGACGTTGGATTGATGGATGAAACGACATGGCAAAGCGAATGATAAGAGTGGGGGTGGGAGAATGCGGGTACGCTTTCCCCTCACCCCGGCCCGCTCCCCTTCCGAAGGGGAGCGGGAGAAACGCTCGCTGCGGGTTGTTACTTCGGAGTGGACCGGTTGCTCGACCATCCCCCGAACGAATTATGGCGGTAAAGTGGCGATGCGCTTTCGAGCGTCTATTGCGGTCTCATCGCTGTTCCCTCTCCCCGGGGGAGCGGGTCAGGGTGAGGGCGGGCGATTTGGCAAAACTAACTTTGCTATTCCGGCAAAAAATGGGGGAGACATCCAACCGCCAACGCTCAACATCGAACATCCAATGGGCTTCGCCGCGTTGCGCAATGGGCGTTGGAGGTTCGATGTTGGAGGTTGGACGCTTCCCCAAAATCATCGCATGAACGCCGCGACTTCCAACTCATCCGCCGCGCCGCGACATCCGCGCCGGCTGACGGTGGATGATTACGTCGCGGGCGTGTTGGCGGGCGATCGCGCGGTGCTGGCGCGGGCAATTACGTTGGTGGAAAGCAGCGCGCGAAGGCACGAAGCGCAGGCGCAGGAAGTTCTCCATCGGTTGCTGCCGCACACCGGAAAGGCGAAGCGCATCGGCATCACCGGCGTGCCGGGCGTGGGCAAAAGCACGTTCATCGAAACCTTTGGCTGCTTGCTCACAGACAAAGGTCACAAGCTCGCGGTGTTGACGATTGATCCCACCAGCGCGCGGTCCGGGGGCAGTATTCTGGGCGACAAGACCCGGATGGAAAAACTGAGCCTCGCGCCGAATGCCTTCATCCGCCCCTCGCCGGCGGGTGATCATCTTGGCGGCGTGGCGCGGCGCACGCGCGAAACGATGTTGCTCTGTGAAGCGGCGGGCTTTGACCCGATCCTCGTTGAGAGTGTGGGCGTGGGGCAGACGGAGATCGCGCTGCGTTCGATGGTGGATTTCTTCCTGTTGTTGCTGTTGCCGGGCGCCGGCGACGAATTGCAGGGCATCAAAAAAGGCATCGTCGAGATGGCGGACCTGGTGCTGATCAACAAAGCGGATGGCGACAATCGCGCGCGCGCGGCGAACGCCAAGGCGGATCAGGACGCCGCGCTGCATTATCTGCAACCGGCCACGCCCGGCTGGAAAACGGAAGTGGCGCTGGTGTCTGGCCTGACCGGCGATGGGCTGCCGCAGACGTGGGAACGCATCAAAACATTTTATGCGGAACTCGAACCGAAGGGCGTCACCGCGAAGCGGCGACAGCAACAGACGTTGGAATGGTTGCAGGCGCTGATTCAGGACGAACTGCGCCGCCGTTTCGAGCGCAACCCGCGCGTGATCGCGAAGCTGCCGGAATTGCGCGCCGCGCTGCTGCGTGGGGAAACGACCGTGGTGCGCGCCGCCAACGCGCTTTTGGAAGCGCACGAAAGCGCAAAAATTGAGGAGCCAAAATGAAGGTTTCTGCGATTTTGAATCGTATGCGGAATGGAGTGATGCTCGTCCTCTCCCCGGGGGAGAGGGCCGGGGTGAGGGCGAGTGTTAAACCATCCTTTAAGGACCAAACTACTTTTGAAATTTTATGATTCAAAAAATTGACCACTTGGGCATCGCGGTGAAATCGCTCGATGAAGCCGTGCCGTATTACGAAAAGGCGCTCGGCCTGAAATGCGAGCATCGCGAGGAAGTGCCGTCGCAAAAAGTCCGCACGGCGTTTTTCCACTGCGGCGAAGTGCATCTCGAATTGCTCGAACCGACTGATCCCGAAAGCCCGATCGCCAAGTTCCTCGAAAAAAATCCGGCGGGCGGGATTCATCACATCGCGTTCGGCACCGACGACGTGCAAGGCCAGCTCCAGCAGGCCGCGGGCGCGGGCGTGAAGTTGATCCACGAAAAACCTTTCGATGGCGCGGGCGGCAAGCTCGTTGCGTTTTTGCATCCGAAGTCAACCCACGGCGTGCTCACGGAATTTTGCATGCCCAACCCCAACTGATTTATGGCCATACCGAAATCATTCCTGGACGAACTGGACCAGAAACGCGCCGAAGCCCGGCTGGGCGGGGGCGCGGACAAGCTGGCAGCGCGCCGCAAAAAAGGCGTGCTGACCGCGCGGGACCGGCTCGCCGCTTTATTCCAGGCGGGGACCTTTCAGGAATCCGGCATGCACGCCGATCACGATTGCCACAACTTTGACATGGAAAAGAAGTCCCTGCCGGGCGACGGCGTGGTGACCGGCACCGGCTTGGTGGAGGGCCGGGCGGTGGCGGCGTTCAGCCAGGATTTCACGGTGGGCGGCGGCGCGTTGGGGCGCATTCACGCAAAGAAAATTTGCGACATGATGGAGTACGCGATGAAAGCGGGTTGTCCGATCATCGGTTTCAATGATTCGGGCGGCGCGCGAATCCAGGAGGGCGACGATTCGCTGTCGGGTTACGGGCAGGTGTTTTTCCGCAACGTGCTGGCATCGGGGGTGGTGCCGCAGATTGCGGTGATTGCCGGGCCGTGCGCGGGCGGGGCGGCGTATTCTCCGGCGCTGATGGACTTCATCATCATGGTGCAAGGCAGCGCCAACATGTTCATTTGCGGGCCGGAGGTCATTCAAGCGGTGACGGGACAGAAATGCACGATGGCCGAGATCGGCAGCGCGCAGGCGCACGCCAGTGTGAGCGGCAACATCCATTTCATTGCCGAGAACGATGCGGACGCCGTGCGCATCGTGAAGAAACTGCTGTCGTATCTGCCGGCGAACAACGTGATGGATCCGCCGCACGCGCCGACACCGAAACTGGATTTGAGCCTCGACCCGGCGATGAACGAGTTGATCCCGGACAGTTCCAAACTGCCGCTCGATGTGACGAAGGTCATCGCGCGACTGGTGGATGACGGGGATTATCTGGAGGTGATGAAGGAGTTCGCGAAGAACCTCGTGATCTGTTTCGCGCGGATTCAAGGGATCGTGGTGGGGATCATTGCGAATCAACCGGCGGTGAAGGCGGGGACGCTGGACATTGACGCGTCGGACAAGGCGGCGCGGTTCATCCGGTTCTGCAACGTGTTCAACATCCCGATCGTGACGCTGGTGGATGTTCCGGGATTTTTGCCGGGCGTGCAGCAGGAGCGCGGCGGGATCATCCGGCACGGCGCGAAAATGTTGTTCGCGTACGCGGCGGCGACGGTGCCGAAGCTCACGGTGATTTTGCGCAAGGCGTACGGCGGCGCGTATCTGGCGATGTGCAGTTCGGACATGGGCGCGGACGCGGTGTATGCGTGGCCGACGGCGGAGATTGCGGTGATGGGCGCCGAGGGCGCGGTGAAGATTCTCTACAAGCGCGAGATCGCCGCCGCCGCGGATCCGCAGGCCGAGGAGGCGCGGTTGGTGGCCGCGTATCGCGATCATTTTTGTTCGCCGTACGAAGCGGCGAAGAAAGCGATGATCAATGATGTGATCAATCCGGCGGAGACGCGGGCGGTGGTGGCGCTGGCGCTGCGCAATGTGCTGACCAAACGCGAGACCCGGCCGTCGAAGAAACACGGCACCATTCCCCTCTGAGTTATGATTGCCGTCATTGCCGTCATTGTCGCCACTGACGCCAACGCGCCCGCCGGAGCGTTGGCGCTGGTGCAAAAGTATCTGCCCTATCAAGTCGTGGGGTTGCTGGTAGTGTTGCTGACGCTGGCGGGGTTGAGTGGCATTTGTGCCTTCATCGGCGCGCGGTTTGACGCGTGGGCGCGGCGTCAGGCGCGGGCGCCGGGGGCGGCGGGGAAAACCACGCCCGCTCCGGCGGTGGCGCCAGTTCCGTTGGCGGGAGAAGCGACCGATCCGCGCGTGGTGGCGGCGATTGCGGCGGCGATCACCGTCGCGCTGGCGCAGCCCAATCGCATCATTGAAATCAGCGCCGCCGGCCATCCGGTCAGCGGGACGAGCGCCTGGGCGATTGAAGGGCGCTTCCAACATTTTTCATCACACAAAATCCGTTGAATCCCAGAAAGACCAACATGATCCGAAAACTGAGAGTTACTGTTGATGGCAAACCGTTCGATGTGACGGTGGAAATTCCCGATGAAGCGGGGGGCGCTCCCTTGGCCGCGCCGCCGGCCACCCCGGGGGCGGCCGCTCCGGCGACGCCCAGCGCGCCCGTCCCCATTCCGGTGGCGGCGCCGGCGGCGGCATCCGGTCCCGCCGGGCCGGGCGATGTGCCGAGTCCGTTGTCCGGGCGCGTGACGGCCATCATCGCGCAAGTGGGGCAGCCAGTGGAGGAGGGCGACCATTTGATCACCCTCGAAGCGATGAAGATGAACACGTTCGTCTTTGCCCCGCGCGCGGGCAAGGTGGCGGAAATCAAGGTGGCCGTCGGGGCCGCGGTGGATGAAGGGCAGGCCCTTGCACGACTGGAGTGAGTTATGATTGATTCCCTATTGAACCTGGTCCATCTCACGGGCTTCCCGGCGCTCACCTGGCAGATGGTGATCATGTGGGGCGTGGTGATCACGCTGTTGTATCTGGGGGTGTACAAGGGATTCGAGCCGCTGTTGTTGGTGCCCATTGCGTTCGGGGCGTTGCTGGCGAACCTGCCCACGCAGGGCCTGGTGAACGAACCGCCGGGCGCGGTTGCGAGTCCGCAGGCGGGGCTGGTGGAATCCATCGTGGTGAAACCCGATCAAAAGGTGAAGGAAGGGGACCTGCTCGCGATGTTGCGGCAGGCCGACGGGCAATTGGTGGCGTTGAAATCAAAAGGTCATGGCACGGTGGACAAGATCAAGGTCGCCGTCGGCCAGACGGTGCATGAAGGGGAGCCGCTGTTGGAAACCTACGGCAACGAACCAGGCGGGTTGTATTACTATCTCTACAAAGGCATCAGTTGTGAGTTGTTTCCGCCGTTGATTTTTCTGGGGGTGGGGGCGCTGACGGATTTCGGACCGTTGATTGCGAATCCGCGCACGCTGTTGCTCGGGGCGGCGGCGCAACTCGGGGTGTTCTGCACCTTCATAGGCGCGCTGTTGCTGGGTTTCACGGCGGGGCAGGCGGCGTCCATCGGCATCATTGGCGGCGCGGACGGACCGACGGCGATTTTTCTCACGTCCAAACTTGCGCCCGACCTGCTCTCGCCGATTGCCGTGGCGGCGTACAGTTACATGGCGCTCGTGCCGTTGATTCAACCGCCGATCATGCGGGCGCTCACGACGGAAAAAGAACGGAAGATCCGCATGAAATCGTTGCGCCATGTGTCGCAGTTGGAGCGGCTGATATTCTGCCTGATGGTCACCGTTTTCGTCATTCTGCTGGTGCCGGCGGCCTCGGCGCTGGTGGGGATGCTGATGCTGGGTAATTTCCTCCGCGAGTGCAACGTGACCGAACGGCTCGTGAAGGCGTCGCAGAACGAAATCATCAATGTCATCACGATTTTCCTCGGCACGAGCGTGGGCATCACGATGACGGCGGAACGGTTTATCCAGTGGGAAACGATCAAGATCGTGCTGTTGGGCGTGGTGGCATTCGGGTTGTCCACGGCGGGCGGGGTGCTGATGGCCAAATTGATGAATGTCTTCAGCAAGCAGAACCCGATCAATCCGCTGATTGGGGCGGCGGGGGTTTCGGCGGTGCCGATGGCGGCGCGCGTGGCGCACGTGGAGGGGCAAAAAGCGGATCGGAACAATTACCTGTTGATGCACGCGATGGGGCCGAATGTCGCGGGCGTCATCGGCACGGCGGTGGCCGCCGGTTACTACCTGGCCACGTTATCGCGATGAACCTGCCACCTCCCAACTTCGCCGGGACCGTCCGCGCACTGCGCGGCGGCTGGCGGTTGTGGGAGCAGGCTGAAGTCACCTCGACCAATCTGGTTGCCGCCAGGCTGGAGATTTGGAATGCGGTCCGGGCCGACACGCAAACGGCGGGGCGGGGCCGCTTTCAACGCGCGTGGGTTTCCGATTGCGGCGGGCTGTGGCTGTCCGCCGTGGTGCCGGTGGAAACCCATTCCGCGGCCTGGCGGATGTTGCCGCTGGTCACCGGCGTGGCGATCTGTGATGCGCTGCGGGAGTTGGGCGCGCGCGGCTTGCGATTGCGCTGGCCCAACGATGTGTTGCTGGGCAACCGCAAACTGGCGGGATTGTTGATTGATCAATTTCATCCGGGCCGGGCCGTGGTGGGAATCGGACTAAACGTGACGAATCAACCGGAGGCGTGCGACCCCCGATTGGCGGGGCAAGTCGTTCGGTTGACCGAACTGGTGGCCGCCCCTCCCACGCCCGGGGCACTGGCGGAGCGGATTTTGATTTCGCTGCGGAAAGTCTGGCAGCTCGCCTCGGAGGTCGCCCCGGCCCATTTGCTGCCGCGCATCAATGCCTTGTGGGATTTGCCGCGGCGCGTGGCCGTGGATCTCGACGGCCCGATTGTGCGGGGGCAATTCCTGGGCGTGGACGCCGCCGGGCGCTTGTTGCTGCGGGAGGCCGCCGGACCGCGCCGGGCTTTTGAACCGCAAGGCGTTCGGCTCTTGCGGGATCTGGATTGAAACCATCATGAGTACTGTGACGAAACTTACGGCCGCAGAAGCGGCCCGACTCATCAACGACAACGAAACGCTGGCGGTGAGCGGCTTCACGGCGGCGGGCGCGCCCAAAGTGGTGCCGCTGGCCATCGCCCGCCGCGCCGAACAGGAACACGCCGCGGGCCGGCCGTTCAAGGTGAACGTGATCTCCGGGGCGAGCACCGGGCGCTCCCTGGACGGCGCGTTGGCCAAAGCCAAGGCCATCGGCTTTCGCACGCCGTACCAGTCCGATCCGGACTTGCGCAAGAGCATCAACGCGGGCGAAACCCGGTTCTTCGACATGCACCTGTCGCGGTTGCCGCAGGATGTGCGCTACGGCTTTTTGGGGCCGATCCATCTGGCGGTGATCGAAGCGTGCGAGGTGACAAAGTATGGCGAGATCGTGCTGACGTCGTCGGTGGGTGCGGCGCCGACGTTTTGTAACCAGGCGGAGAAGATCGTGGTGGAGTTGAACCGGTATCACCCCAATTTTCTGCGCGGCGTGCATGACATCTTTGAGCCGGAAAATCCGCCCCAACGCAGTGACATCCCGGTGTTCCGCCCGTCGGATCGCATCGGCCAGCCGGTCATTCAAGTGGACCCGGCCAAGATCGTGGGCGTGGTGGAAACAAACCTGCCGGACGAAACGAATGCCTTTCCCCCCGTGGGCGAGACGACCGCCCGCATCGGCAATAATGTGGCGGAATTTTTGGCGGCCGAGGTCAAACGCGGCCTGATTCCGGCGGCCTTCCTGCCGGTGCAATCCGGCGTCGGGGACACGGCGAACGCGGTGTTGATGGCGCTGGCGGATCATCCGGGCATCCCCAATTTCCAGATGTACACGGAGGTGATCCAGGATGCGGTCATTGCGTTGATGCAAAAAGGGCGCGTGACCTTCGCGAGCGGTTCCTCGCTGACCGTGCCCGCCACGACGTTGGAGGGGATGTATAAGGATTGGGCCTACTTCCGCTCGCGCCTGTTGCTGCGCCCGCAGGAGATCACCAACAATCCTGAAGTCGTGCGCCGGATCGGGACGATATCCGTCAACACGGCCCTGGAGGTGGACTTGAGCGGCAACGTGAACAGCACGCACGTGCTGGGACGCAACATGATGAATGGCATCGGCGGCTCGGCGGACTTCGCCCGCGCCGCGTTCCTCTCGATTTTCATCTGCCCTTCGACGGCCAAAGCCGGGACGATCAGCACCATTGTGCCGATGGTCAGTCATCTGGACAGCAGCGAGCACTCGGTCTCCATCGTGGTGACCGAACAGGGGATCGCGGATTTGCGCGGCCGGGCGCCGCGGGAACGCGCCCGGTTGATCATCGAGAACTGCGTTCATCCGGATTATCGTCCGCTACTGCGGGAGTATGCGGCGCGGGGCGGCAGCGGGCACACCCTGCAAAGTCTGGGGGATGCGTTCAAGATGCACCTGGCTTTCGGCGCAACCGGCGACATGCGGCAAACGAAGTGGGGATAAAAACACCAAGCCCCAACCTCCAGTCCCCGGAGAAATTCCAAACACCAGCGGCCGTTCCGTTGGTGTTTGGAGGTTGAAGCTTGAAGTTTCTTGAAATCTGGCGGTTGGGGGGCTTGGCGCTTTTTCCCCCTTCCTGAAAAATCCCGGTGTCAAAACTCTTTAGCCCGAATATTTCATGAGAGCGGGGCGCGGCGGATTTATACCCGTTCTAGTTCGTAATTACACTATTCTCCGTTGCGGTAACGTTTACCTGTTGGACAAGCCAAGGGTGTGAAACCAATCTCCGCACGCGCTCGGCACTTTCGTAAATCGGGCGTAACTCTTCCACCAGCCCCACCGTGCGCAACCCGGCCCAGGCGGCGCGATCGGCAAACCAGTCGAGTTCCGCGCTTTGATAGTAACGCCGCGTCTCCAGTCGGCCATGTCCTTTGTCCACCGTTGCATGCGCCACCAAGGTCGCGGCCATCGGCGAGCGTTTGACGCCTGGCAGCTTGGGCGCGCGGGTTTCCGCCACGGCCGCATCCAGAAAGGTTTTAATCTCTTCATACGCCGTTCCGTGGTTGGCTTTGAGGGCCAGCACGTAGTCGGCGTCGGCTGCCTGGATCTCTTGGGCGATGTGCTTCTGGCAGTTCAGCGCGTCCACCGTAACGATGCGCCCGGCCAGTTCCAGCGCCCGCAGCAGTTCGGGCACGGCGGTGATTTCATTGCTCTTGGCGTCCACCTTGATTGGCCCCAATACCAGCCGGTTGGCGCTGGCCCAAGCGCTGACCAGATGGATCGCGCTTTGGCCCTTGGCCGCATCAAAACTGCGGCGCACGGTCTTGCCATCCAGCGCCACCACTTCGGCCCCCACCGCCTGACGCAGAGATTGCGTCCAGTTTAGGAACACGGCGGAGAATGACTCCGGCGCCAGCAGCATAAAGACCCGCCGGAAAGTATCGTGACTGGGAATGCCGTGGGCCAGGGTCAGGAAGGTGCGCAACCAAGCCTCCTTGGCTTTCCCAAACTGCGCCATGTGGGTGAAGTTTTCCGCGCCGCAGAGCCGCGCGGCGACGGCGATCATCAGCACGTCAATGAGTTCGTGCTTGCGCTTGCGCTGCAAGCGCGGATCGGTCAGTTGGAGGAGTTGGTTTTTCAACGGGTTGATGCCGGCATTTTGCATCCGTAGTATCAACCCTATTTGAACGCGTTTGGGAACCTCTAAATTTCACTTTCTCAAACTAGTGCCACTCAACAACTTGCACTCACTAACTTAAAAATGTTTAATGCGTAGGCCCTGAGGGGCTGTGGGTCGAGTCGTTGGTGGTTCGCTCTGACTTGGTGGCTGCGGTTTTGGTTTGCATCCCAATTATCCACCACAACTGTCGATATTTGTACATTTCATTCGCAAAGAATTTTCATTCTTCACCAAATAGTTGTGGATAATTGAAAGATCGCCATGTCGGTTACAGTTTAACGGGAGAGACTCACTCTGCAAACGCTCTAAACCACATGCAGGAAGACGCCGAGGAAAAGGCGTAATGTTTCATCCGCCATTGATGCGGCCTTCCAACCGCCTGAGAATGCCGAGAACCTCATGGATCGGAAGCGGCTCCGCGAAAAACAGCTACAATCGAATCCGACGAAGCCGCTGCCTTGCCGAGCAAGGGAAAGACCGCAGATTGTGCTGGCAGTAGGGCGGCCCCAAACGAGCTTGAGCCAGAAGGAAGTTCGTAAAGTATGAGTGACCGCACCGCCACCTCGATCGGCGTTCCTTCACTGTTCACCATTCCGACCGGCAAGACGGATTGCGCGTATCGAGCCGATAAACTGACCCCGGAGCAGTTTTAACCGGGCGTTGTTTTCCACCAACATCCACCGACATCCCTATTGCCAAGTTCACAGGGCGTCCATATAGTCGCTCCATGAAAGCCAATGATCGTCCCTGCCCGGTTTCGGAGGCGTTTACGTTGATCGAATTACTGGTCGTAATTGCGATCATCGCGATTCTGGCGGCGATGCTGCTGCCGGCCTTGAGCAAGGCCAAAACCCGGGCCGTGCGCGTCCAGTGTTTGAGCAATTTGAAGCAATGGGGCGTGGCGCTAAACGCCTACGCGGCAGACTATAAAAACGCGTTTCCCGACAATCGCGGCGGTCACGATCTCAGTTGGATGGCCCCCAACCTGAACGACTTCTACAAAAATTATTTACTGCCGAACCATCGCGGGACGGCGGTCAATCAACGGACGCGCAATGATGTTTTATATTGCCCGACCGATGACTGGCATCGCATTGCGGAAACCGGGATCACTTCGGACAACGCGCAGCAGTTGATTGGCTATTTCTATCTGCCCGGCCGCGAGAACAACGCGGGCAATAGCTGGCCCTATAATTCCGCCGGACTGGCGGAGTGGCATTTCAAGAAACAATTTGGCGGCGCGCAACGGCACGCTCCCATCATGAGCGACCGCTTGCAGGCGGTGGGCACCTGGAATTTGGCCGCCAATCGCGGCGCGTTGACCTGGTCTTCGAGTTATGACGGCAAGACTTACCTGACCGCCAGCCATCGCGGCAATGGTGGTGTGCCCGATGGCGGAAATTTTCTTTTCGAGGATGGTCATGTCCATTGGTACCGGTTCGACGTCAGTAACCCAAGAGCCACGGTGGATTACGGCTCCGGAGGTCTGGGTTGGTCGCTCTTCTATCGCCCGTCGGGAATCACTACGAATATGTAAAGTCCGGCCTAACGGTGAGGCGCAGGCAACTCACGACCGCGAAGCGCCAGAACTTGAGAGGTTGTTCAATCCGGACGCTGCGGCGATCCGCTTGTTTTTTACAGTCAGGGCCGTGTTGACCCGCGCGTTTACTTGCCGGGTTGCGTGCAGAGTTCAACCATGTGCCCGTCCGGATCGGTGACGAAAATTTGCCACGCTCCGTCCGGCCGTTGTTTGGGTGGTAGAAACTCCGCACCTACCTGAATCAGGTGTTGGTGCCAGGCGGCAACGTCATCAACCCGCAACGCGAAATGGTTGCTGCGCTTGCCTGAGATGCTGGGTTCGCGACGGCCACCGATTAGATGTAATTCCTGCGTCGCACCCAGACGGAACCACGCGCCCGGAAAATCAAAAGCCGGTCGGGGCAGCGGACTGAGCTTCAGGGCGCGCAGATAAAATTCACAACTGCGTTCCACATCCAGGACGAACAAGGCCACATGGTTGAGTTCAACAATTTGCATTCAGCGAATGGGCGGATTCAACCGCGCGCGAACCATCACGTTTTGCGCCAGGCGCGACACCGCTTACACCTGCTTGGACGACTTGCCTTTTGGTCGCGCGCCGTTGTGATGAGCCGCTGGCCGCGATCCGCAACGTCACGCGCGCGAACGGTCAAAGCGTAGTGGCAAAAATGTGTCGGGTAAAATCTGTTTTTCGGTGCGGTTCATCAGCGCGGTAAAATCACGGCTCGCCAGACGAAAGCGAATTTTCTACGCTCTCGCGCATGATTGCGCTGCCGCACCCCGAAGTCATCCTCACCCACGAAAGCGATCTCGACGGACTGGTCGCCGGGGTGTTGTTGCAGCGCCTGGCCCGACGCCTGTTTAATGCCGAGGTGCCGTTGGAGGCGTATCACTATAATTTTTGGATCAAGCGCGATCTGCGGGAAGCGTCCGCCTGGGTGGCGGACCACACGTTTGATTCGCGGCTGGACAAGCCGAACTGGCTCATCGTGGATCATCACCTAACCGACGCCGTGGCGCAGCGGGCCACGTTGGTGCATGACATCGGCAAGTCCGCCAGCCGACTGGTTTATGAGTTGTGCTGTCAGCATGGACTGCAATCTCCGGAGCTAGATCGGCTCGTGCATCTGAGCGACGTCGCCGACCTGTTCCTGGAGGCGGATCCGGATTTTGTGGTGGCGGGCGATTATGCCAGTCTCGTGAAGGTTTATGGGTTTTGGAACCTGCACGCCCTGATTGATGGCCAGCTCGAGCGGTTGCTGGATCATCCTCTTTTGGAAGTGATGGAAACCAAACGCCGGGTCGAGGACCCGATTGGCTTGGAATGGAGCAAACGCCACATCACCGAGTTGAGCGCCACGGTGGGTTACATGGATACCGTGGTGGGCAGCAGCAATAAAATTGTTCACCAGCTGCTCGAGAGTGGTGCGGTGAAATATCCCGTGCTGGTGACGCTGTTTCGCCGGGGCACGAATGTGATTGCCAGCTTTCGCAGTCGGAATGGCGAGGCGATCAAAGTGGCGGAGAAGTTGCAGGGCGGCGGGCATGCGAACGCCAGCGGCGCCTTGTTGCCGCGCTCCATTCGCAACATTCCCGAGGCGGTGGATTACCTGCGCCACCTCTTGAATCCCCAAACGGAGACGCACGCTAACTTGAACAGCCTGGAAAGCTTGTTCGCGGCGATTGAGAAGAAGTAACCAGAGGCCAGTTACTCACGCTCAACAGCATCTACTGGTCAAGGCTGAGAAACCCACGCCCACGCCGCGCGCTGAATTCCATCGTCGCGCCACAGTCCCAATCAGTTCAGTTGCCTTGAATCCATTGCTCGTAAACGCGGGCGCCGAAATATTCGTAATCGCGGTTTTCCAGCGGCGTGCCAGTCAGCAGTGCGTGAATAAACCCATTACGATCCACTTGAACGGTGTGGAGGATTTTTTTCTCGGGATTTTCCTTCAGGAAGAATTGAATCCGGCCATTTGCGGCAAGGTGCGTCTGCAAGCCCGCATCATTGGTATTGCTGGTGAAAGAAAATTCACGACTCAAGTCCGCCAGCATCGCGTGGCTGCGCCCCCAGGTACCGCCGCGTTCACTCACAAAGGTTTTGCCGTTCAACAACGCAATCGAATCGTGGTAGGCCAACACGCTGAGGTGATGGTGGGAATTGGCGCGCAACCACCGGGACAGCTTGGCCAGATGGTTCGTGGTTTCGTAGGCGTAATTGCTGTCCAGAAAAGCGATGCGCTCCACATCATTGGGAATTTCCGGCAGCGCGTTGAGATAGCCAAACGTCAGACTGCCGCCGCCGCTGTGCCCCGTTAATACGAGGCGCTGCGGATAGGCGGCAAAAATATCGCGCACCACATTGATCAGCGCTGGAATGTCCGCATCGCCATGCTGACGACGCCAGGCGGGCCAGCTTTTCAGCGAGTTTTCCAGGTAGGCAACAACCAGGGTTTGGTTCGTTTGCCGTTGGCGAAGCCAGCGCGTCTGTGCGCCGATCTGCTGTATGTCGAAGCGCCAATCGTCACCAGGTTGCACCCGCTTGCCGATGGTCCATTCAATCGTGTTGCCGTTGGGCACGGCAAAAATGATCAGTTCAACCGGCTGGTTGGGGGCAAAACTTTCCAGTGCCGGCGCGTTGATGACCATGCGCACTCCTTCCGGCAAATGCAGCTCGCGCGTCAATTCGCCAAAGGCTTCACCAACACGAAAACCTTCCGGCCAACGCGCTTGGGGCGACGCGCCCGCCGCGACGCCAGTTACCGGCGTCGGGTAACGCGGCGACAACATTACCCCTTCATCGCTCAGCAGCGGACAAAGATTCGTCGCCGCGAGAACCGCCGCGATGTTGGTTCGTTGGCCGTTGAGTTGAACCGCTTGCGCTACCAGTCGAACGCCATGACTGTAATCCACCCAGGCCGCGGTGTGTCCGAGGAAAAGAGGTTGGATGATCGAACCGTCCAGCCGTGGCCAACCGTAGATCGCCACTTTGTTGGTGACGGACGCGAGCCGCGTCGAGATCACCACGTCCTTTTTGGCGCCGACGGTCAAAGCGCCGAGCGGGTGTTGGGCCAGTTCTTCAGCCCGCTGGGCGCGCACCAAATCATTATGCTGGATAAAAACGGCGGGCGTCGTCATCCGCGAATCGGGCGGCAGAGGTTGCGGCGCCAGGCGCACGGTGGCATTGGCAAAAATGGCGTCCGCCATTTTTCGCGTTGGCAGGATGCAACCGGCGCGATCAGCAATGTCCTGCGCCGTCGCCGGCGTCATGGGCATCAGCAGATAATCATCATTGCGACCAAGAGCGAGGTAATCCGGGGTGGCGTAGAAAGTCAGTGTATTCGTGCGACCGGAATCGTAGTGGGTCACGGTGACGGGACTTAATTGACGCAGGAAATCGGGCACGTTGCCGGAGAGGATTTGGGCGCGAACGAAAGCTTCCCGCGCTTCGAGATTGGTCGAGAGCAGAGTGGCGTTGGTGAGCAGTTGACTCGCCGTCAACGCGGTGGCGGGACGAGGTGGAAGCGTGAGCGTTTGCGCGAGCGACGTAAAGTGAAGCAAATGGCCGATGAGCAACAAGCCCGGAAGCCAGCGCCGGCGGACTTTGATCCGTGACGCGATGGTCGCCCGGCTGAGGGTTGACGTCAGTGGAACGGAGCTTGTCCAGAGCGGCGCCGCGCAAATAGTTCGATGGGAATCCACAAATCAATTGGTTTCACGATGACGGGACTGGCGTTTCGGCCCGGCAGGCCGCACCGGTGCCGTCCGCCTGGGCGCGTCAGGAATGAGGGCCGCGAGAAAGCCGGGTTTGTTCTGACGGCCACCGCGTTGGTAATCGCGCCACAAGACTTCAGCCACTTGTTGCGCGTCGAGTTGATGCGTGGTGGTGAGGTATTCCAGCAACAGTTCCATCAAACGGGACAAGGCGATGCTATCGGTGCGTTGGGTGCGGGAGAACAGCCAGTCGCTCCAGTCGAGAAAGGCCCGGAACGGCGAGGGTTTCCCCGACCAAAGCAACGGCGTGGTTTCAATGAAGTTGCCGCTGTTGCCCACGAGGTCCCAGTACTTGGCAAAGCGGCGCAGGCGTTGCATGGTGGCAAAATCAATCAGCTTGGTTTGCAGAATTTCATACGGTGGTTGCGGATGATAAATCATTTCCCACTTGGCGTCGTGCCGGGCAATGGGCGTGCCGCGCAGGCGTTTGAGGATGCCGACCTGAATCTCCTGGGGTCGCAAAGCCACGAGTTTGTCGAATCCGTCGCCGAAGCTGTTCAGGTCTTCGCCCGGCAATCCGGCAATCAAATCGGCATGCACATGCACGCCCGTGTGTTTGCGCAACCACGTCAGATTATCCTCCAGCTTCGCGTAATTTTGCCGGCGACTGATCAATTGCGCGACAGCCGGGTTAAAGGTTTGAATGCCGACTTCAAACTGCATGGCGGCGGGAGGAAACTTCGCGATGGTATCCCGCAATCCTTCCGGCAAACGGTCGGGAATCATCTCAAAGTGATAGAAGTTACCGGGCTGATGGCGCTCGTGAAAAAATTCGAGAATGGCGCGGCTGATCTTCAGATTCAGACTGAAGGTGCGATCCACAAACTTGAATTGGCGCGCGCCCCGGTCGAGGAGTTTTTGCATCTCGCCGAGGAAGCGTTCGAGATCAACGGCGCGAACCGGCACGTCCAGCGAGGACAGACAAAACTCGCACGAGAACGGGCAGCCGCGCCAGGCCTCGACGTAGAGCACGCGGTGCGCAATGTCCTGCGCGTTGTAAAGCGCGTAAGGCAGGATAATTTCGGAGAAATTGGGTGGCGTCGCTGGAATCACCCTGGGCAACGATACGGCGTTGTTTGCCGCGCGATCACCGGCGGCGGGAGGCTCGATGGCGCCGGCCGGCGGTGGGGTCAACAATTGCCGGCAAACCTCGGCAAATTTCAAATCCGCTTCACCGGTGATGACGTGGTCCGCCAGTTGCACGATGTCCTGTTGCTCGGTTTCGTAACTCACTTCAGGACCGCCGAGGATGACGATGATGTCCGGCCGCACGCGTTTGATGACGGTGAGGACCTTGGCCGTTTCCGTGGTGTTCCAAACGTAAACGCCGAAGCCGATGATTTTGGGATTTTGGGCGAGCAACACTTCCGCCACGTCCAGCAGCCGCTGGTTGATGTCAAACTCGATCAGCGCCGCGCGTGCTTGCAGTTCGCCGAGGTTGGCAAACAAATAGCGCAGGCCAAATGACGCATGAATGAACTTGGCATTCAGCGTGGTAAGAATGATGTCCGGCATCGGCGGCAACGTAACAAAAGCGGCGGCGATCGGAAAGCCAAGAGACGAATTCCCTGCCGGGGTTGACCGCAGACGGCAGCCAACAATGGATCAACCCCAACCCAGTAATCTACCGCCTTGATACGTGATGAAAGCCAACGTCCAAGCCAGCACGCCCATGTACGCCCATTGGAACGCCGGCCACTTCCAGGAGTTGGTTTCGCGATGCACAATCGCCACGGTGCTCGCGCATTGCAGGGCGAAAACGTAAAACACCATGAGCGTGACCGCGACGAGCGTGGTGTAAACCGGCTGCCCGTCAGGCCGTTTCTGCTCGCGCAACGTCTGCTCCAAGGTTTTCATGCCTGCGTCCGAATCACCGGCATCGCTCAGGTTGTAAACCGTGGACATCGTGCTGACAAAAACTTCGCGCGCCGCAAAGGAGGAAATGATGCCGATGCCAATTTTCCAGTCGAAGCCCAGCGGCGTCAAAATCGGCTCGATGGCGCGGCCCATCCGGCCCGCGAAACTGTGGCGCAGGCTTTGGCCAAACGCCGCCTGATCCACGGCGGCCAACTGTTCCTCCATGGCGACGTTCTGATTGGCCAGGCTGCCCGGTCCCGTGGCCAGGGTCACGGCGTTGAATGAATTGGTGATGGCGGCGCGTTGCGCGGCGAATTGTGCGTCCAGGTTGTCGCTCTTGGGATACGTCGCCAGAAACCAAAGCACGATGCTGACGCCCAGAATCACGGTGCCGGCCCGGGTGAGAAACAGTTTGGAACGATCCCAAATGTGTTGCAGCACCACCCGAAGGAGCGGGCGTTTGTACGGCGGCAACTCCATGATGAGCATCGGGGTTTCGCTCTTGAGCAGGGTTTTCTTGAAAACCCAGGCCATCAGCAGGGCCACAATAATTCCCAGTAAATACATGGCCAGCATCGTCAAACCGCGCAGCCCCAGAAAACCGAAGAGATTGAATTGAGCGAAGCCGAGATTGAGGCGGTAATTCAAATCACCCAACACGCGATCCGGAATGGTGGCGCCGATCAACAGCGTGTAAATTGGCAGCCGCGCCGAACAACTCATCAAGGGAGCGACCAAAATGGTGACGAGCCGGTCTTTCGGACTTTCAATGGTTCGCGTGGCCATGATCCCCGGAATGGCGCAGGCGAAGGAGCTTAACATGGGAATAAAACTTTTCCCGTGCAACCCCACCCGGCTCATCAGCCGATCCATCAGAAACGCCGCGCGCGCCATGTAGCCCGTGTCCTCCAACAATCCGATGAAGGTAAACAACATCAGAATCTGCGGCAGAAACACCACCACGCTGCCGACCCCGGCGATCACGCCGTTCACCAGCAAGTCCCGCAAATCCCCCGGCGGCAGCACGTTTCCCACTTGATCTCCCATCCAGGTCATGCCGCCTTCCAGCCAGCGCATGGGGTAATCCGCAAACGTAAAAATGCACTGGAAGATCACGAACATCAGCGCCAGAAAAATCAGGCTGCCCCAGATTTTATGGGTGATGATGCGATCCGCCTTGTCGCTGAAAGTTTCGCCGGGCGGGGCCAGTTCGCTGGTGACGGCTTGCTGAATTTCCGCCACACGAGCGTAGCGCCACTCGATGGGCGCGCCGCGCCAATCCACCTTGGCGGCTTCCAGACGTTGCCGCGCCGCCGTCACGGCGGACTGAATCTCCGGCGGATAATGCGTGCGGCTCGAAGCCACGGCATTTTCATTACTGAGAATCAACAACGCTTCCGCCGTGGCCTGCCGGGGACGATTCTGAAAGGTCGTGGCCAGCAGCCCGGCCAGACCGGTGGCTTCAATCCGGAACAAACCGGGCAGTTGACAAAACAACCGGGGTTGGCGGACGGGCGGGTTGGCAATCAGTTCGACAATTTTTTCGCGTAACTCCGCTACGCCCCGACCCGTGCTCGCCACGATTGGCAAAACGGGCGCTTCGAGACATTGGGCGAGTTGGTTGGCATCAACAACCTGCCCCAACTCTTCCGCCACGTCGGTCATGTTCAACGCGATGATGGTCGGATACCCCAGCTCAATCACTTGGGTGGCGTAGTAGAGATTGCGCTGCAGATTTGCCGCGTCCACCACCACAACGACCAGTTGCGGTTGCGGCACTTCCTTCAACCGGCCGAGCAGCACATCCCGCGAGACCTGCTCATCCATGGAGTTGGGACTGAGGCTGTAAGTGCCGGGCAGATCGAGAATCCGAATTTCCCGGTCGGACGGCCCGTGCTTTAACCGGCCTTCCTTGCGTTCAACCGTCACGCCCGCGTAATTGCCCACCTTGGCGCGCAAGCCGGTGAGCCGGTTGAACAACGTCGTCTTGCCGGAATTGGGATTACCGGTCAGCGCGACGTAGGGAACGGACGTCGGGTTGGCCGGGGCGCTGGACGTGGGATTGACCGGGTCAGGACTGGACTGTGGCGATGGTTCGATCACTTGTTCTCTCGCCGGCAGTTTAATGAATTTCTGCCGCGGTTGGATTGCCGAAATTTGTCATTCTTTATCGGTCACTTGCCGGGACGCGGAAAAAGAGCGGCGAACTCCGGGGAGGACACGGCGTTTTGCGTCACGCCGCGCCGGTGACCAAAATTTGTTCTGCTTCATGCTTGCGGAGGGTGAGATTGTAACCGCGCACCTTGATCTCAACGGGATCGCCCAAGGGCGCAAAGCGGACCAGCTCGACTTTCGTTCCCACCAACAATCCCATTTCCATCAAACGCGGTCGCTGCGCGGCGGGCAACTGGATTTCGACGACTGTGGCCGTGGCGCCCAAGGCGACGGTGGTGAGGGGTTGCGAAGCGGCGGGCATGAAGCGGGCGACCGAGACGTTAAACTGGTTCGACCAAAATCGCCGCCGCCAGTGCCGGGCTGAGGGCGATTCGCGTGTTGCACACCTGACAAATCAAGCTGGGATGCTGGCTGACCAGTCGGATCTGTTGGTGTTCGCCCAACCCGAGTTCCCGCAACCGATCAATCACCGAAGGCTGCGCCAAGTGTCGCTTGATACAGACCACCGTTCCGGCGTTCACCGCCGAAAGCGGGCACATGCCGGTGATTTCGCAACACTCCAACGGAGTGTCTGGGGCGGTGGACGGAGCGTTCTTTTTCAAGCGGCGATAGCATAGAGTCGGGCCACCGTCTCGGCAAGTTGGATTTGCGTTGTCGGTCCGCTCCCGGCAAGCTGGCTTCCACCATGTATCGGGGAAAAAAAGTCGTCGTGGTGATGCCCGCCTACAACGCCGCCAAGACCCTGCGCCAGACCTACGCGGAGGTGCGGGAACAGGAATTTGTGGACCAGATTATTCTGGTGGATGATCGGAGTCATGACGAAACCGTGGCGTTGGCGCTCACCCTGCCGGGCGTGCAGGTTTACGAGCATGAGAAAAACATCGGTTATGGAGGTAATCAAAAAACCTGTTACCGGCTGGCCTTGGCGGCGGGAGCGGACATTGTGGTAATGCTGCATCCGGACTACCAATACACGCCGTTGCTGCTGCCCGCGATGGTTTCCATGATTGCCAACAGAGTGCATCCCTGCGTGCTGGCGAGCCGGATTCTGGGCGGTTACGCGCTCAAAGGTGGGATGCCGGTTTGGAAATACGTGTCGAATCGCTGGCTCACGCTTGTGGAAAATCTGCTGATCGGCGCCAAGCTGTCCGAGTATCACACCGGTTATCGTGCCTTCTCGCGCGAGGTGTTGGAGACGCTCGATTTGAGCGGCAATTCCAACGATTTTGTTTTTGATAACGAAATGCTGGCGCAAATCGTCTGGCACGGATTCTCGATCGGCGAGGTCAGTTGCCCGACGAAATACTTTGCCGACGCTTCCTCGATCAACTTCCGGCGCAGCGTGAAGTACGGTTTTGGCTGTCTCGCCACCGGGCTGCGCTTCCGGTTGAGCCGGATGGGATTGATCAAATCGCGATTATTTTTTCCTCGCCGGGAACGCCGCGAAGAAGCGTAGAAACCGCGTCCGGGTCTGCGCCCGGAAAGGGAGGTGGCCCGTGGATTTATTTCGCGCGATTGAACGCGAGCGTGAGGCGGGATTTTTTGCGGTTGGCCGCGTTGCGCGTCAGCACTTTGGATTTTACGGCCTTATCAATCACCGACAACACCTCGGGGAGGTGCTTGGCGGCCTCATCTTTTTTACCGGAGGCCAGCGTTGCCCGAAGCCCTTTCTCCGACCGGCGCACCCGGGAAATGACGGAGCGGTTATGTAATTCCTTGCGCGCACTGCTGCGCATGCGTTTTTCGGCTGACTTGGTATTCGGCATAAAATCGTCTCTAACTCTATTAAAAGGCTGTCACGGTAGCGAAATACCGCTCGCTGTCAATGCTGAAGCAAGCAGCCTGGGCGAGAAGAGAAAATTCGGTCGGCCTCCGCCTTCCCATCCGCTTTCCGATTCACGATGGACAACCTCAACGCCACTGGCTACGGTTCAATCCAATGAAAGCCATCGGACTGCGAAATTCTCGAGACGGTCTGACCACCGCCTGCGTTTCGCAGCGCACTTAAATTTTTGCCATGATCAATATAGATGTATTCGACATCGCTGTTTTGGGAATGATCTGTTGCCTGATCGGGGTCGGATTCTTATTTCGAAATCTGTCGGGCGTTCGCCTGGCCGTCTTGATAATTCTCTTCGGTATTAACTTTGGTTGCCGCCGACCAGAACGGACAGATTGGCCGTTTCATCCAAGCCCAAGGTGGCGCCGCCGTCCTCGGCGGTGGCCGTTCGTGCCCTCCCGAATGACATCCAGTTCTAATACTTCACGAGGGAAGGACGGCCTCCTGACCACCGTTTTCAGGTGGAGAAAACGAGAAAGTTTAGAGTCGCCAGCGCGACGCGGACCGCGCAAAGTATCGGCGTGCCCGTGAAATTCATCCGGCATTGGTTGATGCCAGTAGTTGTCATGTTTTCGATTGCTCATGCAAAGCCGGAGTTGTCGGCGGATCAAGCCGCCCAAGTGGACGCCATCTTTGCGCCGTTTAATCAGGCGGACGGTCCGGGCGCCAGTGTGGGAATCATTCGCGCGGGGCGGATGGTTTTCGCCAAGGGTTATGGTCTGGCGGATTTGACATCGCGCACGCCCAACACGCCCGAGACCAACTTCCGCCTCGCTTCGGTCAGCAAACAATTCACGGCGCTGTCCGTGCTGATTTTGCGCGAGCGCGGCAAGTTGACGCTTGAAGAAACGCTGCCCGCTTTTTTCCCGGAGTTCCCCGCGTTTGGCCAGACGATCACCGTGCGCCAACTGTTGACGCACAGCTCGGGATTGTTGGATTACGAAGATCTGATCCCGCCGGGCACGACGCTGCCGGTGCTGGATCAGGATGTCTTGCGCCTCATCATTCAAGATGGGCGGACAAATCGCGCGCCGACCTATTTTCCGCCCGGAACGCAATACCGCTACAGCAACACGGCGTATTCGCTATTGGCGTTGATCGTGCAGGCGCGGTCGGGGCAGACGTTCGCGCGGTTTCTACGCGATAACATTTTTCAACCCTTGGGCATGAGCAACACCTTGGCCTACGAAGCCGGCAGTTCACGCGTGTTGCATCGCGCTTTTGGCCATGGACGTCGTGCCGGCGGCTGGGAACGCACGGATCAAAGCCTGAGCAGTTCGGTGTTGGGCGATGGCGGCATTTATTCCTCGCTCCAGGACTTGTTCCAATGGGATCAGGCGCTTTATACAACCAAGCTGGTCAGCGCCGCCACGCGCGAGGAAGCGTTCGCGCCACATATCGCCACGGACAAACCGGGCAAGAGTTACGGGTATGGCTGGTATTTGACGGAATACCGCGGCAGCAAACAAATCTGGCATAGCGGCGAGACCATTGGTTTTCGCACGCGCCTGATGCGGATGCCGGAACAGCAATTGACCGTGATTATTTTAAGCAACCGTTCGGATCAACCCCTCGAGCCATATGCCAACCGGGTCATTGACCTGATGTGGCCAAACCTTTGAAAGGATGGAGTGTCAAAGCGGATGAACAGCATTAAATCAAGCCTCTTTACCAAGGATTAACTCATGAAAAATCTCATTATCGGAATCTTGCTGATCGCCTGTCTCGCATCGGTGGGGATGCTATATCAGGCGCGGCGTCAGACCGGTCACTTGGAAGCCCGGCTGATCGAATTGCAACACGAAGTGGACGCCGCCCAAGCGACGGCAGCCGAGGCGGAAACGCAGCGCCACCGGCTAAGCGAGGCCTTGGAGACGGCGCAACAGGAGTCGCTGGCCAATGCCAGCACGGCCGCGCAGTTGATGCGGCAATTGACCAATCGGACGGAGATTGAAACCGCAGCGACGGAAGCGTCGGCCTCGCAGTCCACCAACCAATTCGCCAGCGCGATTGGGGACATGTTGAAAAATCCGGAGATGCGCGATTTGATCAGGAGTCAGCAAAAGGCAGTCATGGGTGGCATGGTGGACAAGAGCTACGCGGAATTTTTCAAGAGCATGAACCTGACTCCAGAGCAGACCGCCACGTTGAAAGACTTGATCATGAATAAAATGCTGGCGGGAGCGGATCTGGGCATGCAGGCGATCAGCGGAGAAATGACGTCGGAGGAACGCGCCGAACTGACCAAGCGCATCCGGGAAGACCACGCCGCAGTGGACGAACAAATCAAGGCGTTGCTGGGCGACGATAATTACGCGGTCTTTCAGGATTACGAAAAATCCATTCCGGATCGCATGGCCGTGGATCAGTTCAAGGCGCAGTTGGGCGATGCGCAGGCGCTGAATTCCGGGCAGGAACAACTGTTGATCGCGGCCTTGACCGAGGAGCGACGCAACTTCCATTTCACGACGGATTTCAGCAATCAAAATGATTATTCCGACGACGCCTTCTCCAGGTTCAATGAAGCAAATGTGGATCAGTATTTCCTGGAGCTGGACCAGCTCAATCAACGCTACCTGGAACGCGCGCAAAGCATCCTTTCCCCCGCGCAGTACGAGGCCTACACCAGTTCGCTCAAGTCGCAGCAGGACATGATGCGTATAGGGATGAAAATGGCCGCCCAAATGTTCGGCAAGAAGCCGTGAGGGCAGGTTTGACCTAAATCGAACGAAACCACTGCGAACGCCCGCGCCAAGACTGCACGAATCAACCGACGCTTCATCTTTCCGCTCTACCTCTCGCGCGGCGGAAGCAACCCGGCCCGATAGTTAAACCGGTCGTTCGGGGCCGCATCGCCGTTAAGCGTGAAGTCGGTCCAATCACCAACCCGCACGCAATTATCGGCCCACTTGAAATCCAGCGTGGCGGGCGGCGACTTCAAACCCAGCGCCGACCATGGAATCGCCAGTTCCATTTCATTCCCAGCCAGACGCCATTGAACAGTGCCGGCGGCGGCCCAGTTAAAAGCATTACCGACATGGCGCGCCAATGAACCGGGAGCGGCATGGTTGATGACGAAATCATAACCGAGCCAGCCCGTCCGCGAATTGGCGTCCACGTCCAGCCACAGCAGCATCCAGTTCGTGCCTTGCGGGGCGGTGATCGGCTCACGCGTACGCACATAAAACCAGGCGGTTTTTTCGTCCCAACTGATTTTGGCCGCCACCAGATCGTTCCGCCCGGTGTCGTTGCGATACGTGACCTGGGGGTCCCAACCGCGATGATTTCGTTGAACCGGATCGCCAATGGTATCGCGAAACTCCGGTCGCACATCACGCCAATCATCAAACCGTCCATCCACGGTAATCGGCTGCGGCAGGACCGGCGGCAGCGGGCGAGCGCCCTTGTATTGCCGCACGTAACTCACCAACTGGTAATAGTAATCATCACCGTGCCCCCCACACATCGGCTCGATGTCGCGACTGTGCTCCTGATCAAATTGGTCCACAAACATCACCGGCAGTTTCACCCGATTAAATTCGGCGAAACGGCCCATGATCCACTCGTTCCAGCCCGTCACAAAAATAAACCGCGGATCTTCCCGCAAAGCGCGTTGCCATTGTTCGGTCACGTTCAGGCCCAGGCGGACCGCGTCCGACCGCGAGTCGGTGGCCCCTTGATGAAAGCTGCGGCCGAGGGCGCCCGGTTCGCTCATCGAACCCAGCCGTCCGTCCACGGCGTTTTGCGCGACGCCAACGGACATTTGTTCTTTCTGGCCCGCGACATTGGTGAACGTGTGTTGCGGATAGACTTCGAGCCAGCTCCACATGTTCGGCTTGGTCTGGCCTCGGAAATAATCCGGCTGTGGCGCGCGGAAGGTGAAAAATTCCCGGATCGCCTGCGTTTCGACATCCGTGAATGAAAGCCGCAGCGTTCGATCGCCGGAGACCGCCGCGCCATCGGCAAACGCGGTGCCGCGCGAAAACTTGTCCTCGGTATGACTCCACCAACCGACAAGTCCTGCGGGGTCGGAAGCTTCCAGAAAATAGTTTCCAGGCGGGAGCGGCGACTTGAGGGACAAGGTCAGCCAGGTATTGTCACCCACATTTTGGAAGCGTTCAGAAGCGAGCGCGGCACCGGTCGGACCGTTGGAACGCACGGTCAGCGTCACCGCGCCAGTGGTCGTATGCCAGGTGGCGAATCGCGCACTCACGGCGAGCAACGCGCGCTCCGTGGTGAATGATTGGCCCAGGGTATGATCGGCCAACAATTCGGCGGGCGTATTCTGACGTCCGTTTTCCTCGCCGGTGAACAAAAGGTCCGGATCAGCCAGGATCAACGGGCGGCCCTCCCAACGAAACCACAGTTCCGGATGCAAGCCCGGTTGATAAAGATCGTGCCAAAGTTCTTTCACCACTTTTGAAGGACTCCAGAACGGCGCAAGAAAAGCCACCTGCGGCGTGCGATTCCCCAATCGCCGCGCCTCCGCCCACACGCGCAACAACGCGCGATACCAATCGCGATAAGTGATTTGATTGGTGACATCAAAAATCACCACGTCCACGCCCGCATCGGAGAGCATTTGAGCGTGCTTGCGCAAAACGCTCTCGTCATCGGTGAGATAGTAATTGAAGAGCGATTCACCCCAATGATGCGGCACATGCAGCGGCCCCCACAACGGACTGTCCGGTTTTTGCATAGCGTCCGGATCCGTGGCGAGAATTTTCGTTACATCGAACGGTCCGCCTTGGATGTGTTCCCCGAGCCAGAGAAAGTAGAAAATGCCAACCGTGCGGTCCGCTCGCGGGGCGGAAACCTGGGGATAAATCGGCACGACGCGCCCCAGGTCGTCCGTCGCCACCCAGGTATCAGCGTAGTTGTCCCAGACTGGTTGAGCGACTCCGGTCCCTGCGGCAAACCATCCGACCGCCAGTGTAATGGCACCGAGAAGGTGCCGATTTGGAAATTGCACAGACCTTTAATAATACAACGGCTCGCGAGGTCAATCGTCTAACGTCGCCCAAAGCACTTCGTACGGTTGCAAGCGGCGAGTGGGAACGGGACCGGGAACGTTGGCTAAAATGACGGATTCAGCGCTGACGTTGTGCAAACACCAAACGGCGCGAACGCCATCCGCGGATTTTCGTTTCACGGCAAACACGTGCGGGTCCAAATCGAGAACTTCCTGTCGGGCAGCCGGCGCGAAGGCAGAGTGGGCGCGTCGCTGGCGAAGCAACTCGCGCATCCCGCTGAACACGCGCGATCGCAAGGCAGCGGGTTGCTGTAATTCAGTTTCCAGTTCCGCCCGGGACAATTTCTGCCGGTTGATGCGCCGGGGAATCCCGCTGGATGTTGCGCCCGCCTGATCATTGCGCGAGCCGAACAACGAGTGAAAATAGATTCCCGGCACGCCCGCCAGCGCAAACATGATGGCGTGCGCCGCGAGAAAGCGTTTGACCTGAACCTCCAGCGGTTCGGCCGCGACGGGATTGGAAAGCGCATCGAAAAAATTAATGTTCAGTTCGTACGGACTTTCCGAGCCATCCGGATTTTTCTTGTAAGAAACGTAGCCACCATGCGCCTTCACCCGGGCCACCAAGGCATCCAGTTCAGTCGCGCTCAAAATGCCGCGGGCGGGATTCAAGCCAATGCCGTCATGCGAAGCGAGAAAGTTGAAAAAGGTCGTTTGCGGCGAGGGGGTCGTCAAAGTGGCTGCCCAAGCGGATAGTTTTTCAGCGTTGCCCGCGGCCAGCGTGTGCAAGACCAACGGCGGCAGCGCAAAATTGTAAACCAGTTGGGCTTCGTTCGTGCCATCGCCAAAATAGGAGATGTTATCCGCGTGCGGCACGTTGGTTTCGGTGATCAGCCGCACTTCAGGCGCCACCGCGTCCAGCCCCGCGCGCATGAGTTGAATGAGTTGATGCGTCTGCGGCAGGTGCAGACAGGTCGTGCCGATTTCTTTCCAGAGAAATGCGATGGCATCCAGGCGAACGAACTTTGCCCCGTGTCGCACGTAGAACAACAAAGCGCGCAGCGCCGCCAGCAACACCTGTGGATTGCGGAAATTCAAATCCGCTTGATCCGCACTGAAGGTGGTCCAGATTTTTTCCACGCCGCGCGCCGTCTGAAATTCCGTGAGCAGGGGCGAAACGCGGGGGCGGATGACCTTGGACAAATCAGGATCGCCAGCGACCGCGATGAAGAAGTCGCGATACTCGGGCACATCGGCTTTGAATTTTTCGAACCAATCCCCCTGAACCGACAGGTGATTGAATACCGCATCAAACATCAGCGCAAACTCGGGTTGGAACGACTGGAGGTCCTCCCAGCTTCCATATTCCGGCGCTACGGCAAAAAAATCTTTCACCGAAAATCCGTCATCCGAAGACCACGGATAAAACGGCAACAAATGCACGCCACTGACCACGCCGGTCAAATGTCGCCGCGCGAAATCCGCCAGAGTCGCCAGCGGTTTTCGGTTCGGTTCACGCACCTGATCGGCATAAGTGATCAGCAACACATCGCGCTCGGTCAGCTCGGTCGCCCGCGCTCCGTGTGCGGGCCGGGGAAAAGTCGTCAAAAGTTCCGTCAGCGCTTCGCGGAGTGACGCGCTCGCGGCGGCGCCGTAAATCTCGGTTAGCAAAAGAACAATGCGCTCATTCATGAGTATGCTGCGCTAAGGGAAGCACGAATTACTGGCTGAGAAAAGCCTGACGAGTTGTTCCTCGTGCATTTCCGAATACGGCCACCCTTCCCGTGGAAGTTTTTCACTCAGACAAAATATCAATTGGATCGGCTAGTTTGCTTGGCAGGCGGACCATTATCGCGTAAATTTTCAGTGGTCCGGGTGGACCTGGAGTGTTGAGGATTCGACGAATAATAACCGCCGTTACGGACGGCTCAAACCGAGGAAAAAATATGGCTACCAATACAGAAGCTCTGGAACAAAGTGTCGAGATCACGCCGCGCGAACGCGTGCTGGCAGATTTGAAGGTGCTGACCCGTGACGCGGAAGATTTGCTGAAGGCCACCGTGGGCGATGTGAGCGAAAAAGCCAAGGAAGCGCGCACACGGATGACAGCAGCGCTCGAACGCGCCAAAACAACCTGCTCCCAGCTCCAGGAACGAACCGGCGATACCGCTCGGGCAGCCGCCAGGAAAGCGGATAGCATGATCCGTGAACATCCCTATGAATCCATTGGGATCGCGTTCGGCGTGGGGCTGTTGCTCGGCGCGCTGTTGGCCCGCAAATAATCCGCATGGCTGACGAAACGTCCAATCCGTTCGAATGGCGCGAGTCACTGCGCCGGATCGGTGATTCACTGCAGGTGCTCGTGCGCAACCGGCTCGAGTTATTTGCGGTCGAATGGCAGGAGGAAAAACTGCGGCTGATCCGACTGCTGTGCTGGCTGGTGCTGGCGGGCGTCATTGGCAGCGCGGGCGTGTTGATCGCGCTCGGCGCGCTGGCTTGCTGGCTGTGGAGTCGGACCGGGTACCTCGGAGTCATCGGCCTGGTGCTGCTTTGTCTGGCGGCCACCGCCGTGATTCTCTGGAAACTGACGCAACAGTTGCGCTCGGACGCCGTGCCCTTTGCCCACACCGTTGAGGAATTTCGCAAGGACAACTCATGTCTGAAAAATCGCGATTAACGGAACTGGCGGAACACCGCAAGTTGCTGCTCTTGGAAGCGGACTTGCATCGCAGCGTGCTTACGCTCGAATTGGAAAAGCTGCGCACCGCCCTCTCGGAATTATCCGCCGCGCGCCAGCGAGTCACGCACAGCCCGTGGATGGTGGCGGGGGGCGCCGTGGCGGGATTGATGACCCTCCGCTACTGGCGGAAATTCAAACAGTGGGCGCCGGTTGCGGTTTCGACATTTCGCTGGATCAAATCCTTAAAGCAACGATAAGGCTCGCTGCTGACATTCCAAATCGTGAAACGCGTGCCGACGGAGTTGTGTAACCCGGATTAACCCCGTCGCTCACGAGGCCGATTTTTGCCGGAATTATTCCCCACTAAGCTGTCTCCTTGAGCATCGTGAAAGCGAGACGACACCAATGGGGTGCTTGCGTTCACCGGGTTTTCTGACAAGATTGCGGATGGTCGCAGAGGTGATCCCCGCGACCGATAGGACCGATAGGAAAACCATGGCACAAAGCACAAACACCCTGACGTCAGCGCTCGATACTGGCGTTTATTTGGAAAAGTTCAGTTTTTTAGAGCAAAACACGCCGCAACCTGAATGGCTGATGCCCATTCGCAAAGCCGGCATGACTCGCTTCGGTGAAATCGGGTTGCCCACTTTGAAACATGAAGACTGGCGGTTTACCAATGTTGCCGCGATTGCCCAGTTGCCGTTTAAGCCGGCGTTCAAGGCGACAGAAGCGGTGCCGACGGACGCGTTGGGGCAGCTCGCCTTTGCGCAACAATCCGGAACGCGGTTGGTTTTCGTCAATGGCCATTTCGATCCGAAACTTTCCTCGCTCAAGAATCTGCCGGAAGGGGTGAAAGTGAGCAGTCTGGCCGCCGCCATCGCCGCGAAGGAGGCGTTTCTGCAACCGCACCTCGGCAAGTATGCGGCCGACGCGGACAACGGTTTTACCGCGCTGAATCAGGCGTTCTTTTTGGACGGGGGCTTCATCCACGTGCCGGCGGGAAAGATCATTCCCGATCCCATTCAATTCATTTACGTCTGCACGACGCACGAGAGCGGCACGACCATTCATCCGCGGAACCTGATCATCGCCGAGGCCAACAGTCAGGTGACGGTGTTGGAAAGTTACGTGGCGCTGGGGGGGTCAGGTTACTTCACCAACGCGGTCACGGAACTGTTCGTTGGCGAAAACGCGCAGGTCGAGTTTGTAAAATTTCAGGATGAAGCCGAGGACGCGTATCACATTGCGGCGTTCCACGGTGAATTTGGCCGCGCCTCGCAGGTGAATGTACATTCCTTTGCATTGGGCGCAAAGCTTTCACGGAATGACATCCGCACCAAGCTGGCGGGGGAAGGCTTGGAGTGCGTGCTGAACGGGCTGTATCTGACGCGGCACGAGCAACTCGCCGACCATCACATGGTGGTGGAACACGCCCAGCCCAATTGCGCCAGCCACGAATACTTCAACGGCATCCTGGACGACAAATCGCGCGGAGTGTTTCACGGTCGCATCCTGGTTCGCCAAGCCGCGCAAAAAACCGACGCCAAGCAGACCAATAAAAATCTGCTGCTGTCCGACGACGCGGGCGCCAATACCAAACCGCAGTTGGAAATTTATGCCGACGACGTGAAATGTACCCACGGCGCCACGATCGGTCAGTTGAGCGAGAAAAGCATCTTCTATCTCCGGACGCGGGGCATTGGTTTGGAAACCGCCAAACGCATGTTGATTCACGCTTTCGCCGGGGAAATCATCGAGCGCATCAAACACGAAGCCGCGCGCGAGGAACTGGACAAGATCGTCTGGGATCGCTTGGAAGAAAATCCGCGGCTGGCGGAAAAATAATTATTGGTCACACGACGCGACCGGTAAGTCAGCGTCAGGTCGAATACCGTTCCCAGCGAAAAAGCGGATGTTACTTGTCCGTTTGCCGCATCGTGTTTGCCACAGCGATCCTGAGGGTTGGATGAGCTTTTATTTCAGTTAATTTTCCTGGACGCTAATTGCGTTTCCACTGACTCCCGAAATACCGTTATTCCCCAACGACAAACCGCCACTGCCGCCTTGTCCACCGGCTCCGGTTTCCAAAATGATGAAATTTTGAGTCTGATAATTACCGCCGCTGAAGTTGGCGAAAACGCCGACGGCATTACCGCCGGCGCCGCCGCCCCCGCCCCCTCCGTGTCCGCCGTCACCACCTCGACCGCCTTTACCAGCCAGGCCTACGCCAAAGACACTGTGGGCGGGCACACCACCGCCCAAGCCACCACGTCCACCGCGCCCACCATTGCCGCCCCGGCCACCGTTGCCGCCTTTGCCGACAAAGATCGTGTTGTTTTGCAGCGAAGGCTTGAGTCCAGGTGAAGAAGAGATAATGAATACCGCGAATGAACTGCCGCCGGATTGTCCGCCACCGCCACCTTCTCCGGCGCATCCTCCTGAACCGCCACCCCCGCCGCTCGGGCCCAAATTATCAATCATCGGCGCGCACATAGAGGTGCTTTCTGATCCACCGCCTGCCCCACCTCCACCGCCGCCGCCGCCCGGCGTGCCAATCATTCCGTAGCCACCAGCGGTTGGTTGCCAATCGCCACCAGTTATTGAGCCGGCGGTCGTGGCGACACCACCGGACAAACCATCCGGTCCACTCAAGCCATCACCGCCGTCCATGCCATTTTGACTACCGGAGGGGAGTAATAGAACGCAAGTGCCGGTGTTGGTAAACGCAGCATCGAACCCACCCGCACCACCGCTGCCGCCACGTACCGATAAACCATTCGCACCAGCGAATTGTTGGGATTGAAAAACTGGGTTGACGACTCCACCGCCCCGGCCGCCACTGACGTTGATGGATTGGCAAAGGAGAGCGCCACCACTGCCACCCGACGTGGTGTTGGGCATTCCGTGCTTGATTTCAATCGGCAGCTTGCCGGGGGCGCCATCATTGCCGGCGTCCCCATCCAGGCCATTAACGCCGTCCATCCCGTTCAAGGCAGCACCGCCGTAGATGGTATTCCCGGAAATCGTGAACTGAGAGGAACAGTTTTGGAGGCGGAGCGTAATACTGTTGGCGGTGGTCAGCGTTGGTGAAGGGTAGATGATGAACCCGTCCATTACGGTGGGCGTGCTGATATTGGCGGCCGTTACGGTGGCGAGCGCAGCGCTGAAAGATTGGATGATGGAAGGCGTCACGGATGGCATCCGGACTGCAAAGGAGTCGTTGTAGCCCCCGTAAAGATCAATTCCAGCCACCAGAGTCAGCGCTTCCTGATACATACCCAAGGCGACATTCACCCGTGTTCTGCCGGTGGCCATGGCGCGTTGGATTCCGTACTGAATCGTCCGACACGGCTGCTGCAAAGAGCCAGCGGAAGCATCATCCAAGCCGGTCAGTGTCGAAACAAAAATGCTTTGGTTCAGCGTTGCATTGGTTTCCGCTACGACCCGATAAAACATCGGTACCATCGCGGTGAAACTGGTTTCGCCAAAGGACGGAATGAAGTCCAAGCCGTTCCAATTGCGCAGCCAAGGGCCGGACAAAGATGGGGACCACTCGATCCGATAAACGGCCTCCGGAGTGTTGTTGGTCCATCTCAATTCTCCGTTGCCGTGGAAGGAGGTGATTACAAGATCGGCACGGCTGGGCAGTGTGGCACATGCCGAAACCATAAGTGCAATCAAGACCTTGGCCGTTTGATGCAGGGTGGGCTTCATGACGTTTGATACTGAACTTTTTATTTTGGGTATGTCGTTGCTCTGATCCATCCAATGACATCGAAAAAGTAGTCCGCTCAATAAAATCAATCTGACAAAGCGTTCTTACGGGGGAGATAGTAATGCGCCGCTGACGAAAATCTACTGAAAACACTCAATTTTAAGCTGGAAAATTGCACCTAACGATTCACTCGTCATCGGATCGTCGAATGGCTGAGGCCTGATTTGAGGCATGAGTATGGAATTATTTCCCTTAATTCGAATCATTCGGGTCAAGCCATCGCTGGTTTTGGCGTCCCACTCGATTGATTAAAAACCGTCAAGTCTTTCGCAAAAAACGCATAGCCCCAAATGTACCAGCGATTAGGGTCCTGCCCAGTGAGTCTGCGCGTGATAATGGTGGTGGGGTTCGGCGCGGCGATTGGGTGGCTTTGGCAGGTTAGTCAAGCCGACGAATCGCCTGGGCCCGCCAATCTGCCCGTCGTTGCCCGACCGCCGGCGCAACAACCGCCAGTCGGATTGACGGCGGACACGCACCTCGATAAAACGCCGCCGCGCGCCACGAAGGGACTGGACCTCACCAAGGCGGGTTGGACGTACAACTGCATGGAGTGTCACCAACTGTTTCCGGCGCAATGGCATTACGGCGGCACGAACCGTCCGCTCAACGAGCACAAGGACATCGTACTCGACCACGGCAACAACCGGTTCTGCTTGAATTGTCATCATCCGACGAACCGCAACGTGTTCGTGGATTATGACGGAGCGGAAATCGCGCAGGCGGACGTGGTGAAGCTCTGCGCCAAATGTCACGGCACGATCTATCGGGATTGGCAGGCGGGCGTGCATGGCCGGCAGAACGGCTTTTGGCAGACGGAGCTTGGCCCCAAAACGAAGTTGCGCTGCATTCAATGTCACGATCCGCACAGCCCGAAATTCAAGGAGATGAAACCGCTGCCGCCGTTGCGGTATCCGGCGCGCGCAGCCAATCCGCCGCCGTCCAGTCCGGTCGAACCGTCCGCACATCCATGAACTCATGAACAACGATTCACAAAACGTCGCCAGCCCGAAAACCATCGAACAGGTTTACCGGCCGATTACGCGCCGTACGTTCCTGAAAGGCGCGGCGGCCTCGATGGTGGGCGTGGCCGGACTCATGGCGGCGCTCAAGCCTTTGCTCGAACTGGAAAGCGGATCGGTCACGTTGGATGAATTGTTGCAACGGCATTATCGCGAGCTGAAACCCGAGGATTTGCAGCGGATCATGGAATCGCTCGCCGCCAAAGCCGAGCGGGATTACGGGGTGCGTCCGAATCTGCGCGACGTGAAACCAATGGACGGCGTGGAATTTGGTTACGCGCTGAATCTGTCCCGCTGCATTGGTTGCCGCAAATGCGCCCACGCCTGTCTAGCGGAGAACAACCAGTCGCGTGATGACGAGGACGACCTCGAGATGTCTTACATCCGCGTGTTGGAATTGAACCAGGGCGCGATCAACCTGGAAACGTCCACGGCTTATTTCGATCCGGAGACGGTGCCGCAGCCGGACAAGTATTACATGCCGGTGCAATGTCAGCAGTGCCGCGAATCCCCCTGCACCAAGGTCTGTCCCGTGCAGGCGACGTGGCAGGAGGCGGACGGCATCGTGGTGGTGGATTACAACTGGTGCATCGGCTGTCGTTATTGCATGGCGGCCTGTCCGTACGACGCGCGGCGGTTTAATTACAAGAAACCCACGCTGAAGCCGGAGCAGATCAATCCGAATCAAAGTTACCTGAGCAATCGCATCCGTCCGAAGGGCGTGGTGGAAAAATGCACGTTCTGTCTGCACCGCACCCGCGAGGGCAAATATCCGGCGTGCCTGGAAGTTTGTCCGACCGGTGCGCGCGTGTTTGGCAATTTGCTCGATCCGAACAGTGAGATAAATTACATCCTGAACCACAAACGCGTTTACATCCTCAAGGAGGATGTCGGCACGCAACCGCGGTTCTACTACTTCTTCGACAAATGAGCGACTACCTCACATTTCTGTTCCGCGTCTGGAGGCTCTCCTGGCAGGGCAGCGTGAAGTATTACGCGTGGATGACGGCGCTGACGGTGCTCGTACTCGTTGGCCTGCACGCCTGGGCGCGACAATTCGTGGACGGCTTGGAAGTCACCGGCATGACGAATCAGGTCAGTTGGGGCGCGTACATCGCCAATTTCACCTTCCTGGTCGGCGTCGCGGCGGCGGCGGTAATGCTGGTCATTCCGGCCTATGTCTATCGGAAGGAACACATGCACGCCGTGGTGATCTTCGGCGAACTGCTCGCGATTGCGGTCATCGTGATGTGCCTGCTTTTCGTGATGGTGGACCTCGGCCGGCCGGATCGGTTCCATCACATGATCCCGCCGTTTGGTGTCTTCAATTTCCCCAGCTCGATCCTGTCCTGGGACGTGATTGTGCTGAACGGCTATTTGCTGCTGAACCTGCACATTGCCGGCTACCTGCTCTACTGCCGTTACTGCGGCCGTCAACCCACCAAGATGTTTTACATTCCGTTCGTGTTTCTTTCCATCGCGTGGGCGGTCAGCATTCATACCGTCACCGCGTTTTTGTATGTTGGCCTGGCGGGGCGCAGTTATTGGCATCATCCGCTCGTGCCGGCGCGCTTTCTGGCGTCGGCCTTTGTCGCCGGACCAGCGTTGATGATTCTTGCGTTCCAAATCATCCGCCGCACGACGAAGTATTTCATCGGCGATCAACCCATCACCACGTTGCGCATGATCATGACGGTGGCAATGATCATCAACATGTTCCTCCTGTTCAGCGAGCTGTTCACCGAATTTTATTCGCCGACCCAACACGCGGCGGCGGCGCACTATTTGTATTTTGGACTGCACGGTCACCAGGGACTCGTACCGTGGATTTGGACCGCCATGGCGCTCGACGGCATCGGTCTCGTTCTGCTGGTCACCTCGGCCAGCCGACGCATCTTCTGGTTGAACCTGGCCTGCGTGACGTGCTTCGTGGGAATCTGGATCGAAAAAGGCATGGGCCTGATCATTCCTGGTTTTGTGCCGTCGCCGCTTGGTCAAATCGTGGAATACCTGCCCACGCTGAACGAGACGCTCGTGTGCCTCGGCATTTGGGCGCTGGGCGCGCTGATGTTCACCTGGATGCTGCGCGTCGCCATCCCGATCATGAACGGTTCGCTGCGGGCGAATCCTGAACTTGTCTCCCTCACCAAACAAACCTGAGAAGCTTATGAAAATCCCGATCAAACATATCGCGCTGCTCACCGCCGTGGGGCTGTCGCCATTGCCGGCGCGCGCCGGCTTCACCCTCCCCGAACTCTCCGCGCCGAGCCGGGCCTGTGTGGAATGTCACAAAAAGGAAAGCCAGGCGATCTATCAGCAATGGGGCTCGAGTAAACATTATCGCGGCAACGTCGGTTGCTTCGAATGTCACATGGCCCTGCCCGATGACGTGGACGCCTTCGAGCACCACGGGCAGACGATCTCCACGATCGTTACGCCCCGCGATTGCGGGCGTTGCCACGAGAGCGAGGTCAAGGAGTTCAACGCCTCGCACCACGCCAAGGCCGGGCGCATCCTGGGTTCGCTCGACAACGTGCTGGCGGAAATTGTCGAGGGCAACAAAGGCTTCAAGACGCCCATGTTTCCCGCCGGCGTTTCCGCCGCCGCCGTGAACGGGTGCTGGCAATGTCACGGAGCGGAAGTGCGGATTGGTCCCGATCGCAAACCCGATCCGGCCACCTGGCCGAACACGGGCATTGGCCGCATCAACCCCGACGGCAGTGAAGGCTCCTGCGCCGCCTGTCACACGCGCCATGATTTTTCCGCCGCGCAGGCGCGCACGCCGGACACTTGCGGCAAGTGCCACATGGGCCCGGATCATCCGCAGATTGAAATCTACAACGAATCCAAGCACGGCATCGCCTATCGCGCCAACGTGGACAAGATGAACCTGAACAGCTCCAAATGGATCGTGGGCGAGGATTATTCCGCGGCGCCAACGTGCGCCACCTGCCACATGAGCGCGACCAAAAATCAGCGCGTCACCCACGACGTCGGCCTGCGCATCTCGTGGAACAATCGGCCGGAGATTTCCATCCGCCCGGAAATTGCCGACGCCAAACTGGGGCTGCCCACCAAGGACGTGCCGTGGCAAACCCGGCGCGCGAACATGGTTGATGTGTGTTTGAACTGCCACAACCAGAACTTCACCGACGCGTTCTACAAGCAATACGATGGGTTGATTGATCTGTATCACGAGAAATTCGCCCGCCCCGGACTGGCGCTCTATCAAGCCGCACAACCGCTGCTGCGTCCCGCGCAGTTCAGCAATCCGATTGACTTCACCTGGTATGAAATCTGGCATCATGAGGGCCGCCGTGCGCGCCACGGCGCTTCCATGATGGGCCCGGACTACACGCACTGGCACGGCACGTATGAGGTCGCCAAACACTTCTACTCGAAATACGTGCCCGAGTTGCAGGAGTTGATCGAGAAGCACCAAAACTCCGATGATGCGAAGAAGAAGGAGGCGGCCGAAAAACTCGCCCAGCTCCTGGACACCACGCTGAACGGCCCCAATCACCAGTGGTATCTCAACAAGATGAGTCCGGAAGAAAAGGCGCAACGCGACCAGGAACGCAAGGAATTCCAGGATCGTTACGCGAAGTAATCTGCGCCGGCGGGGCGGGCGACCCAGCACCCGTCCCGCTCCGGCGGATTGAATCGCAAACCCGCCAATACGCTCCCGCTGAAACCATGAATGTGACCACGACCGCTGAGTTGCGCAAGCTGAGTTCCGCCGAGCTGGAACAACTCGGCCAGCAAAGCCTGGGCGAACACCTGACGGCGCAAGCGATTGTTGCCCACCAAAAATACGGGCCGCTCACGGCAGCCAAACTCGACGCGCTGTTACACGATCCGGATTGCCTGCGTCACCCCGTGCGGCTCGTGTTCGAATTTGGTGAGATGGCCCTGCACCAATTCGCGCAACCGGACCTTGACTGGCGCAATCAAGCGCAGGACGGACGCGTGCTTTACGTGCGTCCGTTGCTGAAAGGTCGCCCCGACCTGTTGCCACTGGCCGTCGCCTACATGATTCCGCTCATCAACTACGGAGACATCATCACGGACGAACACTGCCTTCGTTACGGCGCGACGTTATTGGGTTTGATGGAAGCTGAGTATTACCAACGCCTTTGCGCGTTGTGCGATTTTCTTGGCGCTGAAAGCCGGGTGCTGCCGTCGGAAAACCATGGTCCGGTCATGGCTACGATCCCCTCGCCCCGTTGATTAAACCGCGGCGCAAAAAGCGTTTCCAAGCAACGCTATTTCGCGTCCGATCGGCGCACTTTTCCAAGACGGTTGCGCCAGTTTTGGAGCACGCTGACAAAAGTCCGATCCAGTCGCGAACTGATCAGTTCGACGAATGATACCCCCTTGCGGATGGCCACCGAGAGCGCGGTTACGAACACGGCAAGAAAGATCAACTGGTTCTGCCAACCGTCGAGTTTCCATTGATGTTTCCAAAACCAGATGGGATGTCGGAACAGCGGCTCGGAATAACAGATCGGCCACAGGTCAGCCACAGTTGGGCCGCGTGAACCCAACAAGTCGCAAAGCAGGTGCAGATGGAAGGTAACCAGGCACAACACCGAAGTCCGCCATTTTTGCCGCGCGCCAATGGTGAGCAGACCGGTGATCAATATGGCGCCCGGCCAGCCGTGCAACAGCAGATGGTGATAAGCATGGTAATAATGAAAAGTGGCTTCCTGGCCGGTAACCCAGGCGGTCACCACGTCGGGAATCAAGCCCAGGCCGTCGGCATCCGGCAATACGCCCGCCCACGTCACCAGTTGGCGATCGCGCCGGTTGTCGGTGGCCACCGCCGCCACCAGCCAACTCCCGATGAGATGGGTAAGAGGTGACATTCAATTTATGTCATCGCGCAAACCGCCGATTGCTTGCGGCGTGAGAATTACTTTGAAGCCCATGCGTCAACCAGCTTCCGCCCGTCTTCGGCGAGGATTCCTGCGCCTTGCCGCGCCTGCAAGCGCGCTTTCTCGATGCCCGCCAGCGAAACGTCCGCCAGCAGTTTATTGATGAGATCAATGACTATTTCCCGGCTGTTCACGCTGAAAAATTATTCGCTTCCGCTGGCTTTGCAAGCGGGATTGCGGCAGAGAAAATTACGGCAATAATTTCTCACGGTGCGGCAGATGATCGCGATTCCAGCGCACGAGGGCCGCGTCGCTGGTGTCTGCAAACAAAAACTTGAGCGTCGGCGATTCCACGTGGCCGTCGCAAAAGAGCACGTTGGCTCTATCTTGGTGACGAAGAATGCTATGGTCGAAGTCGTGGGTCTGATTTCGCATGTAGATCGGCTCATCGCTCTCGCCAAGGGCGATCATTTCTGCAGGTGAAGCAACCTCGGATTCCAGGATCGGCGTGAACAGAGTGGATTCTGCTTCGAGATGACCGGCCAATCCGAAATTCGTGTAATGATTGCCGATGGGGAGAATCCCGTAGCCATTGTAGCCATAATAGGGCTGCATCTTAATTGGTCCTTCCCGCAGTTGTCCGGATGGGCATCGCCAGATGCCTTGCTGATAGTAATAAGGCACTGGGTTGGCCACCTCCAAGCCGCCCCGTTCGAGTTGCGCCAGCCACGTTCCGCCGGGGAGATGGTTGTTGGTTGGTGCTGATATTGTCGGGTAAAATTTGTAGTTCTCGACAAACACACGCAATCCAACTCCCAGTTGCCGCAGATTTGAAGCGCAAGCGATTTGCTGAGCTTTCCGCTTTGATTCAGTCAGACTCGGCAGCAGGAGTGCTGCGAGTATTCCGATAATGGCAATTACCATTAACAATTCCACCAGCGAGAAAGCTAACGATGCTCTGGCGTTCTTCTGAAGCATACTAATTTAACAACGCAAACTCATCTTGGTTGCGCTGGGTTCCGTTACACCATCGCGCGGGCGATGCTGTTCCACCAGGCGTCGTGCAGTTCAGTGAGCGGCGCAGAAAATTCGCCGCTGCCGGTCTTTATCGTCAATTGGTCGCCGCCGACTTTGCCAATCTGCACGGCGGGCACGCCCATGAGCTTGGCGCGTTCGACGACTTTCACCGCATCCAGCGTCTTGCAACTGATGACGACACGCGATTGCGTTTCGCCGAACAGCAGCGCGTCTAGGCGGGTTGTAGCTGCGTCTCGTGAGAGCGCGGCTGATTGTTCTGTTTGGTTTGCCGCGCTCTGACGAGACGCAGCTACAGCGGAAAGATCAATCGTCGCCCCAATCAACCGCGGGGTATTGCGAGCGGTGAGTTGGCTGATACAGCTTTCCGCCAGCGCCACCGCCAGGCCGCCTTCGCTGCAATCGTGCGCGCTTTTCACAAGGCCGCTTTGAATCAAGCCCAGCAAAGTGGTGTGCAAGGTTTTTGCCGTTTCCAAATCGCAACGCGGCGGCACACCGTTTTTCTGGCCGTGAATCACTTGCAGATACGCGCTGCCGCCGAGACCTTGCATCGGCGTGGTTTCCACCGCTTCCCCCAGCAGAATGATGGCGTCGCCTTCGTCCTTGAACCATTGGGTCGTGACGTATTCCGGCTTCTCGATGAGGCCGACGACGGCAATGGTCGGCGTCGGGTCAATCGGCCCGGCGGGACTTTGGTTGTAGAGCGAGCAATTGCCGCCGGTGACAGGCGCGTTGAACGCCTTGCAACCATCGGCGAGACCGCGCACGGATTCCTTGATCTGCCAGAACAACTCGGGTTTAAGCGGACTCGGCATGTTCAAGTTATCCGTCGCCCCGAGCGGCATGGCACCGGAGCAAGCCAGATTGCGACACGCCTCGGCCACGGCGGTTTTCGCGCCTTCGTAAGGATCCAGATAAACGTAACCGCCGTTGCAATCCACGGTCATCGCGATGAGTTTTTCGGGGAACGCATTGGCCTGGGTGGCAACCTGCCGATCAGTAGCTTCCGGCAAGTTGCCGGAAGCAACGGGCGAGTCGCCCGTTCCACCCTGTAAAGAATCAGCCTGCACCGGAATCGAGTCCGCTTTGATGCGAATCACCGCCGCATCGCTGCCGGGCAACACCACCGAACCAGCACGCACTTGATGATCGTATTGCCGATACACCCAGTTCTTGGATGCGATGCTCGGAAAGGCCAGGAGCTTTTTGAGAGCATAGGACACATGGGACTCATTCGGCGAATGGGTCGCATAGGTCGTATCGGGAATGCCCTCTAAGCGAAAAGCTTTCACTTCCGTGATATATGCCGGTTCGCGCGCTTCGCGATGATACACCGGTGATTCGTCCGCGATTTTGTTCGCCGGAATGTTCGCGACGATTTTTCCGCCATGCCGCACGACCATTTTGCCCGTGTCCGTAATGACGCCGATTTCCGCCCACGGCAAATCCCACTTGTCAAAAATGCGTTTCACTTCCTCCTCGCGACCTTTATGAACGACGATGAGCATCCGCTCCTGCGATTCCGACAACATGATTTCGTAACTGCTCATGTTCGGCGCGCGTTGCGGCACTTTGTCCAACTCGATCTCAATGCCCGTTCCCGCGCGGGCGGCCATTTCACAGGTGGAACAAGTGAGACCCGCCGCGCCCATGTCCTGCATTCCCGCGACCGCGCCGGTGGCAAGCAATTCCAGACATGCCTCGCACACGAGTTTTTCCATGAACGGATCGCCCACCTGCACCGCGCCGCGCTGTTGCTCGGCGGATTCCTCGGTCAAATCCTGCGAGGCAAACGCCGCACCGGCCAGACCGTCGCGCCCTGTCGCCGGGCCGACGTAAAACACCGGATTGCCCACGCCTTTCGCCGCGCCGCGCGTGATCTGTTCATGCCGCAGCACGCCGAGACAAAACGCGTTCACCAGCGGATTACCTTGATACGTCTTGTCAAAATACACCTCGCCCGCAACCGTCGGAATGCCGAAACAATTGCCGTAATGCGCGATGCCGCTGACCACGCCCGCGAACAGGCGGCGGTTGGCGGCGAGTGCGGGATTCGGAGTGCGGGGTGCGGAACCGGAATCGCCGTTCGCAGTGTCACATTCCGCATTCCGCATTCCGCACTCCGCACTTTCGGTGATTGGCCCGAAGCGCAGTGAGTTGATGGCGCAAACCGGACGCGCGCCCATGGTGAAGATGTCACGAATAATCCCGCCGACGCCGGTGGCCGCGCCCTGAAACGGCTCGACCGCGCTCGGATGGTTGTGCGACTCGATTTTGAACGCGATGGCCATGCCGTCGCCGATGTCAATGACCCCCGCGTTTTCCTCGCCCGCACCGACGAGGATTTTCGGCGATTTCGTCGGAAAGGTCTTGAGCAGCGGCCGCGTGTTTTTGTAACTGCAATGTTCGCTCCACATCACCGAAAAAATGCCAAGCTCGGTGTAAGACGGCGGGCGACCAAGGATGGCCTGGGCGTTGGCGAATTCTTCCGGTGTGAGGTTGTGTTTGGCAACCAACTCTGGGGTGATGGCGGGTTCGGTCATTTCAAAAATTAAATCGGGCGAACTTCGCAAACGGCGGCGGTGACTACCGAAAGAAGTTCAATTTCGGAGCTGCCAAGCTAAAGCCTTTGCAAGCTGTTGAAAATAAAAAACCGGGTACCCCGGCGAACGGGGTCAGGGCGCAATCAATCGGAAAAAGCGGCGCGGGCCGGTGAGCGGATTGGTGTAGGGACTCGTGGCGTTGGGAAGGCCGAAGTAATAGCCGCTGGGTGTCAAGGCGTATTGCAGGCGAAAATTCGAATTGGTCCAGCTCAACACCAGTTCTCGGTTTTGCAATTGATACTGCAACGGTACAGGCATGAGCTGCGTCGTCGGCTCCGCTTGGGCCAAGTAAACTGAAAGTTTGCCTCCCGCCGCGTGTTGCGCAACACCACCGCGCCAAACCGACTTTCTGCCCGGCGGCGCTCTCGCGGTGCCTGACGGCGATGCCATTATTCCCATTGTAAACCGGCTTCAAGCCGTGTTTCCATTGGCAGTCGCCACGCAGGATTGGCATCCGGTTATGAGACGGTCCGTTTCTGGTAGTAGGGTGGTGGTAGCTAAGTAGTAAATACTTGGTTAAACCGTGCAAGTCCCACCACCGGCTCCAATCGCGGCACAAGAAAAATGCAAACGGCGGGAGGTTGACTCCCGCCGTGGCTCGAAAATTGGAGGTCGTTTTACTTCGCCGCCTGATCTTTTTTCCAAGTGCGTTTCGGCGCCTTGGTGACCAGACCGCGCTTGAGGGCGCGAGTGGAGACGCGGATGTAACGGACTTCGCCATCCACCACGGCTTTTACCCGTTGCAAATTAGGCATGAACTTGCGCTTGGTGATGGCGGTGACGTGCGTGCCGATACCCCCCAGCTTTTTCTTCTTACCCGAACGCCAGATGATGCTGCCTTTGCGCGGGCCGATACCGGTAATTTCACAAATTCTTGCCATAAACTTTTTCCCAAATCAGGGCTGCCTACCTTATCGGATTCGCCGTTGATAGCAAGCTTTCTTTGGGGAATTTTCGTGCGCTCCCGATTCCGCGTGTTATCCTCGCCGTCCTTTATGGCTACAATCAAGCCTTTCGCCGCGCTACGTCCCCAACCCGAACTGGCCGCTCAAATCTGCGAGCTTCCGTACGATGTAATGTCGTCCGAGGAGGCGCGCGCGTTGGCGGCGGATAATCCGCTCAGTTTTCTGCACGTCAGCAAGCCGGAAATTGATCTGCCCCCGGATACCGATCCGTATGCCGCCGGGGTTTACGCCCAAGGCAGGGAGAATTTTGCGCGGTTGATCAAACAAGGCGCGCTGTATCAGGACGCGCAACCCGCTTTTTACCTGTATCGGCAAATCATGGGGGCGCACACACAGGTCGGACTGGTGGCCGCCGCCAGTTGCGCCGAATACCTGAGTGGCAGCATCAAGAAACACGAGTTCACCCGACCCGACAAGGAAGACGACCGCGTGCGGCATATCGAGGCGTTGAACGCACAGACCGGGCCGGTGTTTCTGACCTATCGCGCCGTGCCGGCGCTGGATGAATTCGTGGCGCGGCGCGTGGCCCAGCCGCCGGACGTGGATTTTACGGGCGCGGATGGCGTGCGTCACACTTCGTGGTCCGTGCGAGCGCCGGCGGACCTGCAGTTCATCGGCGAACAGTTTGCGCGAATTCCGTCGCTCTATATTGCGGATGGACATCATCGCTGCGCCGCAGCCGGGCGTATTTTCCAATCCCGGCACGGCGCCGGATCGAGCGGACAATTTCTCTCCGTCATCTTTCCGCATAACCAAATGCAAATTTTGCCGTATAACCGCGTCTTGAAAGACCGGTCGGGTTTAAGCGCCGCCCAACTGTTGGAAAAGCTGCGCGCGATTTTTGAGGTGACGCCGACGACCATCGCCGCACCGACGCGAAAACATGAACTCGGATTATTTCTGGAAGGGCAATGGCATCACCTGCATTTCAAACCACAGTTCACGGCCGCGACGGATCGTGCGGCCACGCTGGACGTGACGTTGTTGCAGCGGCACGTGCTCGAACCAATTTTTGACATTGCGGACCCGCGCACCAGTCGCCGCATCAATTTCATCGGCGGCATTCGCGGCACCGCCGAATTGGAGAAGCTCGTGCGCAGCGGTGAATACGCCTGCGCCTTCAGCCTGTTCCCGACGAGCATCGAAGATTTGATGGCGATTGCTGACGCAGACGGAATCATGCCGCCGAAGAGCACCTGGTTTGAACCGAAGCTCCGGGACGCAATGTTTTGCCATTTGATTTGAACGAGGTCGGGTCCGTCGTCAGCGACAAGCCGTGGCGGGCGCCGGTTTCGGTCAAATTTTCATCCGGACGCAAAACTCTTTCCGTGCGTTTCGGGTGATTTGTGTTCTATCTTTTCGCCGTGCCAGAGCATCGTCAATTTCTTACACGCTTTGCGTGGCTTTCCATCGGGACGGCCGTGTTGACGATTGTGCTGCGCACGGTGGCCTATCTGATCACTGGCTCGATTGGTTTGCTGGCGGACGCGGCGGAATCCCTGGTCAATCTGCTCGGCGCGGTCATGGCGCTGGCGATGTTGACCATTGCCGCGCGTCCGGCGGATGAAGATCACGCGCACGGCCACGGCAAAGCCGAGTATTTTTCCAGCGGACTTGAGGGAGGGTTGATCCTGGTTGCCAGCGTTGGAATTGCCATTGCGGCGGGGATGCGTTTGCTGACGCCGCAACCTTTGGCCGCGCTGGGCGTGGGGCTTGCGGTTTCAGCGGTGGCGGCGCTGGCCAATTTCGTGGTCGCACTTTTCATTGCGCGCGCCGCGCGCCGCTACGATTCCATCACGCTCGAGGCGAACGCCAAGCATCTGCTGGCCGACGTTTGGACGAGCTTGGGCATCCTCGTGGGAGTGGGGTTGGTGGCCATCACCGGCTGGCACCTGTTGGATCCCCTGGTCGCCTTGATTGTTGCCGCCAATATCGCGTGGACTTCCATCGGCATCATGCGCCGGTCCGTGGCCGGGCTGATGGACGTTTCATTATCCGCCGCCGACCTGGAGGCGGTGCGAAAAGTTTTCAAACCCCACGAAGCCGCAGGCATCGCTTTTCACGCGTTGCGCACGCGTCAAGCCGGCGCGCAAAAATTCATCTCAGTGCATGTGCTGGTGCCGGGGGATTGGACCGTGCAACGCGGCCATGAGTTGCTCGAAACCATCGAAGCCGAGTTGCGCCGCGTGGTTTCTGAAGCGGTCGTCCTGACGCACTTGGAATCACTGGACGACCCGGCTTCCTGGGAGGATGAGGAGTTGGAGCGCAAGAAGTTTGACTGATCGGCGCGATGGATTACTTATGCGGCTGAAGTTTGCGCGCGCTTGAGCAAATCGGCGTAACCTTCCCGATAGCTGGGATAGATCAGCTTCACCCCCAGTTCTGCCTTCAATTTACGATTCGAGACGCGCTTGTTGGTCAAGCCGCGCTTACGGCCAGTGGTGGTTTCCAGCGTGGTGGGAGGCGGGGGCCGATGCCACTGGTGCGACAACCAGCGGAAAAACTCCAACTGACTTACCGGCGCATCATCCACCACATTGTAAATCGCTCCGGCGCGAGCGGTTTCCAGCGCCGTAATGATCGTGTGAATCAGGTCGGTGCGATGAATCATGTTGAGCGTCCGTCCACCCTCACCTTCAATCCGCGCTTCGCCCCGCAAAAATTGCTTTAGCAGGTAGCCGCGGTCCGGCCCATAGATGCCCGCGACGCGCAAGACAACCGCCGCAAAGGGCTTTGCCAACGCCGCGCTCAACAAGGTTTGCTCGGTTTCGAGCAGAATTCTGGCGGTCGCGGTGGTTGGCGCGGTGACGCTGGTTTCGTCCACCTCCGAACCGTCATTCTGTCCATACACTCCCGTGCTGCTGGTGTAGAGAAAGCGTGTCGGCCGCCTCGGTTGCGGATCGAGCCAGTGGATCAAATTTCGCATTCCCTCGAGATACAACCGCTGGTAATCCATCGCGTCACCACCACCGGAGGCGACGCAATTCACCACCCAATCGAAGTCGCGCGGCAAGGTTTGCAGTGAGGCGGGTTGAGTGATGTCCGCCGTCAGCAAGGTGACCGGATTAGGCGGGGATGACGGCGCGATCAGTTTCTCAGGCGAGCGGCGCAGACCGAACGTTGTGTGCCCGCGTCGCGCCAGTTCCAGCGCCAACGGCCAGCCGACATAACCACAACCTACAACGAGTACGCGCATTGTTTTAATCTCTTGCAACCACAGCGTTGTAAGCTGCCGCCAATCGTGGCGTCAACGGGGAACGCGCCAGCGGCACACCATTCAGAGCGATGGCTTCCACCACGCCGAGGGAACTCAACGTCAGAAAAACGCCCTGAACTTTACCCAGCGCGGCGGGCGTGATCCGTTGTTCGCGCACGGCCAAATTCAGATCGCGACACAGCTCCAGCACGACGGCACGCGTGACGCCCGGTAAAATTCCGCTGTCCGCCGGCGCGGTGCAAACGGCGTCGTTCTCGATCCAAAACAGATTGGCCGTACTGCCTTCAATCACGAAACCATCGGTGCTTTTCAGCAATGCCTCGTCGGCGCCGGCGGCGTCCGCTTCCGCGCGCGCCAAAATCTGCGGCAGTTTGTTGGCGGTCTTGACGCGGGCCAATTTCGAGTCGGCCGGCAGCGTGATGGACGTGGTTTGCAGCTTCCATTGAGCGTAAGGGCAGACGGAGTTGTCCGCGGTCGCATTAATTTTCGGAAGCGGATGCAAACTCATGACGAGGGTGGGCGCGGTGGCCGCTCGGGGCGAGTAACCGCGCGCGCCGACGCCGCGCGATACGGTCAATCGCAGCAGCGATTCGGGCATTTGATTTAGGATCACCAGTTCGGCAATCCATCCCGCGAAATCCTCCTCTGATCCGGGTAATTGGATTCCCAAAAGTTCGCAACCTGCGCGCAGCCGTTCCAAGTGGTTTGCCCAGCGGAACGGGCGACCTCGCGTCAGCCGCATGGTTTCAAACAAGCCGTCACCGTAGAGAAATGAGCGATCAAAGACCGAGACGGTGGCCTGCGCATCCGGAACAAATTGGCCGTTGAGAAATACGATCATGCGCGCGCCACGGGTTGCGGATGGGGTTGGGACGGATTGAGCGCGGCCAGAAAACCGCGCGCCTTGGCCAGGGTCTCCTCGTATTCTGCCGCGGGATCGGAATCGGCCACGATGCCCGCGCCAACGTAGAAATAGGCGCACTCGTTTCTGCAGATCGCGGTGCGGATGCTGATGCTCAACTGACTTTGCCGGTTAAAACCCAGGTAACCGTGACAACCGCAATACGGTCCCCGGGCCACCGGTTCCAGTTCATCAATAATTTCCATGGCGCGGAACTTCGGCGCGCCGGTGATGCTGCCACCGGGGAACGCCGCCGCCAGCGCCTGCCAATGGGTCACTTCCGGGCGCAACCGCCCGCGCACCGTGGAGATGAGATGTTGCACTTGGGCGAACCGTTCCAAGCGCGCCAGCTCCGTCACGCGCACGCTGCCGTAGGCGCAAAACCTCCCGAGATCGTTCCGCAGCAGGTCCGTGATCATCACCAGTTCCGCGCGTTCCTTCGGACTCGATTGCAGTTCGTGCGCCAGCCGCTCATCCTGAGCCGGGGTCGCGCCGCGAGGCCGCGTGCCTTTGATGGGTTGCGTGATGATCTCCGCGTCGTGGATGCGGAGAAATTGTTCCGGCGAAGACGAGGCCAGTTGGAAATCGCCGCCATCAATAAACGCCGCGAACGGCGCGGGGGAAGCGGCGGTCAATCGGAGGAACAATTCCCAACCGGACGCCGACCAGGGCGCGACGAGCCGTTGCGACAGGTTGACCTGATAAATGTCGCCCGCACGAATGTAACGCTGCGCCTGAGTGATCGCGGCAAGAAAATCAGCGCGCGTACGATTGGACGTGAACTCCCGGCGCGCGTCGGTCGCGTCAAATGCTTCTGCCGGACCTGGAGGCTGAGCCAGCCGGTCCGACCAAAATTCAAGTTGTTCGCGCTGGCGGGTTTCGGAACGGTTGCCATCGGCGCCAAGTCCGGTCGCAACGATCCAGGTGGTTCCCAGCCGATGATCGAAGACGACCAGACTGGCGTAAAAACCAACGTGACTATCGGGCAATTGCAAATCATTGCTGGCGCGGCGCGGCAGTTTGGTCTCGGTAAAATTTTTGAGGTCGTAACCCCAATAGCCGAAGCAACCGCCGAGCGGGAACGGGCTGTCGTGTGGTTCTTGAAATTCGTAGCGCGACCAGAACGCGCCGAGGCTTTGCCAGGGATTATCTATGCGCGTTTCGCGAAGTTGCGGTTCCGTCGCGGTTTCGGTGTGGAAGATTTCACAACGCGAGTCGGTGGAGCGAAATTGCATGAACGGTCGCGCGGTGACGAAGGAATAGCGCGATGCTTCGGAAGGTGCGCCAGCGCTCCGCAGCACGACCAACCCCGGCGAACCGCGCAATTGTGCGCCCAACGATTCCGGCGTGTGGGCGGTGGTCAATTCCTGAATGAGGGGGCGCAGTTTCAATGAAAATGTTGTTTCAGGTCGCTGGCGCGTCCGGCGCGCGCCTCAATGAGTTGTTTGTTTGGCGTTCCACCAGAGCCACACGATTTCATCCAGCATCGCCTGATGGCTCGGATAACCGCGCACCAAATCCACACCTTCACGAATATCCAGCGCACCGCGATTCAACTGCGCGCCGGGAGCGCGCTGCACCAAGGCACGGGTCAGGCGGACGAATTTTTCCATCAGCGAATCGGTGGGCGCGGCGGGGATCAACGGCACGAAGTGGAACTCGTGCGCCTGAATTTCAAAGCGCTTCGTGCCCTCGGCGTTCACCAATTCGAGGATGAACAGGCGCCCGGTTTTCAGTTGGTGCGGTCCGCCGGAGCGGCGCGGCCAGAGTCCGGCGGGTCGCTCCATGGCCGCCGGTTGCGCTTGCGGCGAACCAATTTCCAAATGCGGCACGGCGCCGGCAGCGAGCAGCGTAATTTCCGACCAGGCCAACGGCGTGCCCTGGCCGAGATGATCAAAAACCGACAAGGTTTCCGGCGTAAACTCCAGGCGTTGCACTCGCTGACTGGCGGGCAGAAAGTGCAGCGCCTCCTCCTTCACCAGCGCGACGTTGACGCCTTCCTGCGTGAGCGCGTGATGAAACGCCTTGGCTTCATCCACTCGCAAGTGGCGCATGAGAATGCCCTGCGCATTGGCCGCGAGTCGGATCGCGTCCGCATCGGTAAGGTGTCGAAACACGCGGAAGGCGCGCCGGATCGCATCCGCATTGGGACTGCCCGCGTCCCGCAGCAGGATGGCGTAGGAATTCCAGGCGGCCATAAGCCGGTTTCAAGAAAAGGCCATTGGGACGGATTGCGGCGGACCGGTATGCTCCAGGTAATCGCAAATCACCTGCACCGCCTCGTCCACGTCATCCGTCAGCGTCAGCAAATCCAGATCGCGCGGCGCGATGAAATGGTTTGCTCCGTTCAACTCGGTGCGCAGCCATTTAAGCAGGCCGGTCCAATGTTTGCGCCCGAACAAGATCAACGGAAATTTGGGAATGCGCTCCGTTTGCGCCAACGTCAACACCTCGAACAATTCGTCCAACGTGCCAAACCCGCCGGGCATGTAAACGTAGGCCACGCTGTATTTGGCGAAGCAAACCTTGCGCGCAAAGAAATAGTGAAAGTGCAGCGGGATGTTCGCGTAACCGTTGCTCTTTTGCTCGTGTGGCAAGGCGATGTTCAAACCCACGGATTTGCCGCCGCCCTGGGTGGCGCCTTGATTGGCCGCCGCCATGATGCCCGGACCGCCACCGGTGATGACCGGGATGCCCGCTTGGGCCAGTTTTTTCCCCAACGCCACCGTGGCGCGATAATACTTGTCGCGCGGCTTGGTCCGCGCCGAGCCGAAGATGGACACGGCGGGGCCAACCCGCGACATGGTTTCAAACGACGCCACAAACTCGCCCATGATCCGCAACACGCGCCACGGATCTTCCCGGATAAACCCATTACCCTGATTACTCATGTCGCCAGACTAAGGTTTCGCGCATCCGCAAACAAGCGCGCGTCCGCAGACTCATGGGGTTGGCGAGAACCAATTTACGATTTACGTGGGTCGTGGTTGAGTAGAGGTTAGCATTGGGGAGCGCATCCGCCCCGGATGCGGTTCGACGCGCCTCGCAGCGAACACGCAATTCACTCAGAGGATGAAACGCAGACTGCGTCTAAAGTGTTTTGACTTTCCTGACGGACGAGGCGTCCGTCAGCACACGCGAGGCGCGTGTGCTCCCCGATATACCCACGCCCACACCAGTGCAACCCGCTTAATCATCAATCGGCATTCGCAAATTTTATTGCCTCCACCGAGTAGCGGCTATGTGGCCGATCCGTTCGGAATCACGAAGGACTGAGCACGCGGCGGAATACGTCGAGGTCAGTGATTCAACGAGGCCGGCTGTCTTCCAAGGTCCAGTCGTTGCGACCGTCCGGATGACAGTGACAATGCGCGGCAAAGAAACCGCCGCGATGTTGCCAGAACCACGGCCAGATCCGTTCGCGATCCGTTTGCGGGATGCGCAATCCGTCCAGCGCCGTGCGTTTGAAAAACTGAAAGCGTCCTTCCTGCATTGGCGCGGGCAGTTGTTGCAGTTTCGGTTTCAGCTCAAACAAAAACATGAGCCAGTGCGTTTGCCCCTGATAACCGTGTTCGCTGATCAGCCCGGTGAGATGAAAGTCGGTGGGCAGAAATTTGATGCCGAGTTCCTCATGCGCTTCGCGTGCGGCACACACGTAGGGTGATTCGCCTTCATCCAGGCGTAGCTTACCGCCGCAGGGACTCCAGAAGCCGCGGTTGGGTTCGTGCGCGCGTTCGAGCAGGAGCGTGTCGTCGGCCTCGTTGAAACAGTAGAGCAGCGTGGCGGCCTTGTATGGCAGTTTCACAAGTTCAAATAAACCAGATTTTCGAGTGGGGATTAAGCGGGAAAATCCGGGTGGAACGGCAACAAAAAGCCCGGGTCGGATGACCCGGGCGAAGTTGGTCGTGTGCGCTCAGGGTGCGGGCGTCGCTTCAGGAGCGGTAGCTGCAGCGGGTTTGGCAGCTTCAGCGGCCCTCCTTCTGGCTTCCTCGGCTTTCTCCAGCGCTTCCTGGCGGATAAGTCCGGGCAGATAATGTTCGCCGGTGGCTTTGTAAATGATGGTGTCCCACACGTAGAAGTGGTTCAGCAAGCTGAAGATGAAACACACAATGACGACGAACTTGAGGAAGCCAATCCAGCCGCTGGGTTTCTCACCGTAACGATCCGCGACGGGCACGGCGCCCTCGGGCAGTTTGGCGATGCCGGTCAAGGAAGCGCCGTACGGCACGTTGATGCGGGCCTTGGCGTTCACCGCCCAGCCGTTAGCGTCCAGGATCGGACCGATGTTGCGCTTCCGCAATTTCAGCCAGGCAATGACCATCGAAGGACCGGAAATAACCAGGAGCAGTCCGACGATGGCCAGACACAATTGCCAGAACGGCAGCTGGAACAGGCCCGTCGCGTAACCGAGCAACGAAGTGATCAAAGCGCCAATCCCGGCGATGGCCACGCTGATCGCGGCGACCGTGCCCACGTCCACTTTCTTCGGTGCGGGCTTGGCTTGGTCGGCGTTCACGGTTTTCTCCGCGGCGGCGCTCAGTTTGGCATCGGCGGCGGCATCCGCTGCGGCGGCGCGCTTGGCGGCCATTTCCTCGATCATGCGGACGAGTTTCTTGTATGGCGCCCAGAATGCCTGACGGATGCTGATCGGGTTTTCCACGATCTTGGTGATGGTGGCGTCCCAATCGCGGCCTTTGCGGTCGTAGAACAAGCCGTTGCGGCCCACCATAAGATTGTCGCAGTCGCCGTTGGTGAAGGCGGCAACGAGACTCAGTTTTTCGTCCGAGCCTTTGCGGACGCAATCGAGATAGGCGAGGTAAGTACCCGCCAACGCCGCCATGCTGGCGTGTTTGCCGGCATCAGCCACCGGCAACGTCAGCGTGCAGGAGCGTTGATCCAGATACAACGTGCCCGCCTGGAAGATGGCCGGTTCGCCGCCGTCGTAGAAGTCGCGGAAGTTCACGAAATTGAGGCAGAGCAGAAACAAATTTTTCACGAAGAGCGTGAGCTTCTCGACGTTGGCAATGGCCGTGGCTTCCGGCTCCAAAGCCTGATCCTTGGCGATCAACGCCGCTACATTTTCCTTCGCTTTGCTGGCGAGAATTTCGCGGACGCGCTTGAGTCCCAGCTTTTCCACCGCGGCACCGGCTTTACCAGCGTTCCAACCCGCGTAGTCACCGAGTTTGGCTTGCAAGGCGGCCCAATCCGCCTCCGTCAATTCCGTCTTATCGCCGAGCAACGGTTTAACGGCATTGACGCGCAATGTCGCCAAGGCCGCCGCGTGAGCCGGATTCACGTTGCCTTGCAAGGGCAACGCCTTGCCTGCGGTTACGGAAGCGAGCGGGAAGCTGGCGATTTCCTCGGCGGTGATGGTGAGGTCTTTGGCGGCGATCGCGAGGTATTCCTCTTCCTTGCGATTCAAGGCCGCCACCGCGCGCGGATCAAACGCCGCCAACCGGCAGCGGCCGAAGTAGTCGTCCACCTTGGCCTTGACCGCCTGAACGGCGGCAGCGGCAGCGGCGGTAGCGTCACCGGCGGGCAGGATTTTGGTTTTGTCGGTTTCGGCTTTTTGACTCCAATCGGCGAACGCGGTGCAATCCGCAAAGAACGCATCCGCTTTGGCCTGGTTAATTCCATCCTTGCCAGAGCGATCCGGCACGCCGCCTTGGCAGGCGATGATGTCATTGATGACGGCTTTGGTCGCCTCGTCCGTCGCCGAGTCGGGAATGATGACTCCGTCACCGTTGAACGTGGTGTTGATGAAAATTTTATTGGCGTCGGAAGCGTCCTCGACCGAAATGGCGGTGGCGTCTTTTTTGCCGATGTTTTCAAGAATCTTTCGGGCGGACGCGGCGAGCGCTTCGTCCTTGATGGCCGAGAGTGCAACCGAATCTCCACCTTTGACGAGGTCATCGGGGTTTTTCAGCACGGACCCGGCCCATTTAATGGCGGCGATGAGTTCGGGAACGCGGATGCGTCCGTCCTTGTCGGTGTCAATTAACGCGGCCGTTTTGGGGCAAAATTCAAGCCCGGTCGTGGGACAGGCCAGAGCGACCCAAAGTTTCTGGTCAAGTTGATCCAAGTTCATCAGGTCCGCGCCGGAATCAAGTTTAACCTGATCGAAGCCGCCTGCCGTAAAGAATTTCCATTGATGTTTACTCATAATAATAAAAATGGGGTATAACGGATAAGTTCGTGTCCGTGGCGAAATGATGCAAAACCGCCCGAATCGGCGCAAGCTTAGTATATCGTGGTGCTTTCCTCGCGGAGGATCGGCGCTTTGATCTCGTCGCAGATCACTTCCACGCGGTTGTGCGAGGTGCCGACCATCGCCCCCTTCACCGAGATGGTGAAGGTGACTGATTGCTGGGCCTTGATCAAGGCGATGGTGGGAAAAGTGACGTGCTGTCCGTTGATCGTGCCCTGAGGCGAACTGATGGGCAGCATCAAGTCATCAAAAACGGCCTGAACCTTGAAGTTGTGCAATTCGCCTGAACCTTGGTTGATCAGAACGATCCGGTAGGTGGTGCTCTCGCCGACCTGAATCGGATCGGGCATGTCGGAAAGCTCGAAGGTCAGCGCGGGAATCCCCTTCCAGAGCGTGCAGAGTCTGGTGGCATCGGTCACCGTCCCGGCCCTCGCGGTCACTGTGGCGCAACTGACTCCAGCGTTCTTGGAAGTGAGCTTGATGGTCTTCGTCACCCGACCGCGCGGTCGCAACATGGCCACGGTCCAAGCCGCTTGATTCCCGGTGATCACCGCGCCGGGTGCCGCCACGATGAAACCTTCCTCGGGCGCGACGCTGCTGATGACGACGTTGGTCAACGGCGTATCACCGACATTCGTTACGGTGATCTCATAATCAACATTGCGACCCACCACCTGTTCCTTGGCGCCCGCGCCCTGCACCTGAAGCCGCGGATCAATGATTGTCGAGCAAACCTCGGCGTTCAACTCGGGGGCATTAAGGCTCTGCGCGGTGGTGGTGGCGCAAATGGTTCCGCGCTGGACGGCCTTGAGTTGCGTTGTGAATGACTTCGATTGACCGGGATCAAGATCACCGGCATCGAGCGTGGTTTCATTCACCTCGTTGCTGAAATTGGTTCCTGCCGGTGCCGCCTGACGAATCATCACGCCCCGAACCGTTTCCGAACCGGTGTTCCGAACTTGAATGTGGTAGGTCAGGTCCGCGTTCAGCGGAGCCGTTTCCGGTCCGCTCGCATCCAAGGCCAACCCCGCGCTGCCGACGATCAGACCCGCCGATACTTTGGGCTGAGCCGTGACCGTGGCCGCCGCGCGCGGCACGAGATTAGTGTTCGCTTCGAACCAGGTTTTGAAGTTCAAGCTTTCACCGGTGCGCAGCGCGTCCACCTGCCAAACCAGCTCGTTGCCTTCCATGACCGCGGGCGGCTCGCTGCGTTGCCAGGCGGCGCCGACCGGGATCGCGTCGCGCACGACAAGATTGGTGAGCGAACGGCGCGCGGTAAGTTTCAGTTCGCCGATAAAAGTGCGGCCAGCTTCCGCTTTAATCGGCAGCGACTTTTTGAATTGCAACGCGGCAGTTGTGGTTTCCGCAAAGGCGGCGGTTGACGCCGACGCCATGGGCGTTGGACTCTGAACCGCCGCTCCTTTGGGCGACGCCAGAGGCATTCCCGTTGATGAATCGGATTGCGTCCAGCGCACGGGCTGGCAACCCGTCAGACCGACAAGCCACAGCAGGGTCAGCGCGGCCAGCCTGACTGGCGCGGGCGCGACCTTGATGAATGGAAGATCAACTTTCACGCGGGGCAATCCACTTACTCGACCCCTGCAAAGTGGACGAGGTTCAAAATTTCCGCAAGCCGACTTGAGCGGGTTGGCGAGGCCCGACGGGTCGTCGCCATCGAAGTGCATCGGCATCACCTAGCGCGTAGTTCACGGCCAGATTCATTTCTCTCCGTATCCATGTTTAACCCAGCACCAATTGTCGCAGGCGGTCATGCACGCCAACGGCCGGCAGCGACGCCGCGGGTTGGAGATCAGCCGCATCACCGATGAACACCGGCCACTCGCGTGGATCCGCCGGGCGCGCACCGTGCGAACCTTTCACCAATGTGGCGTCCAGCGGGATGACATCCATCAACATGCGGAAGCCCAGTCGTTTTTGTAACAAGCGCCACGCAAGCTTCGCTTTCACCAGCGGGATTTGGGGATCGAGAAACAATTCCACCGGATCGTAACCCGGCTTCCGGTGAATATCCACCGTCCGCGCAAAATCCGGCGCGCGCCGATCGTCCAGCCAGTAATAATACGTGAACCACGCGCGATCTTGCGCCACGGCAATCAAGTCCCCAGCCCGTGGATGATTCAAGCCGTGCCGCATTTTCTCCGCGGCGCCCCAGACGGCGGCAACACCGGCTTGCTGTTCCAACAGGGTTCGCACTTCGGATTCCAGCGAGAGGTCGTTCAAATAAACGTGCGCCACCTGATGATCCGCCACGGCAAACACGCGGCTCGCGCCGTAATCGAGCAGTTCGAGACCAAGTTCCTCCTTCACCGTCAGCCAGCCGCGTTCGCGAAAGAGCCGATTCAAATGCACCGGCGTGTCCACCGCGCTGATACCGTATTCGGACAGCAGCACCGCTTGCACCGATTGCTTGGCGAAGAAATCAATCAAGTCACCCACGATGGCATCAATACGGCGCAAGTCCGACGGGATGATGGGATGGCTCGGCCCATATCGCTGCAAGTTGTAATCCAGATGCGGCAGGTAAATCAGGTTCAACGTCGGCGCGTATTTGCGTTCAATCCACTTAGCCGATTCCGCAATCCACTTGGACACCGCATCTGCTTTGAATTGCGGCGAATCCACTCCCGCCGCCGGCCCCCAAAACGCTGGGAACGGAAACTCGCCCAACTCGCGCTTGATTTCTTCGCGGATGGAAAACGGCCAGGTGTAAATGTCGAAAATTTTGCGACCATCGGCCGGATACATGGGACGCGGCGTGATGGACCAATTGGCGGTGGAATACATGTTATACCACCAGAACAATTTTGCGCAGGTGAAACCGGGATGCGTCTCGCGCAACGTCTCCCAGATTTTCTTTCCGCCCACGAGCCGGTTGGATTGCTTCCAGAACTGCACCTCGGCGAGTTCGCGATTATACCAGCCGTTCGCCACGATGCCGTGTTCGGCCGGCGTCAATCCGGTGAGGTAAGTGGATTGCGCGGTGCAGGTGACGGCGGGGAACGCCGGCTCGATGCGCGTCAACGCGCCACGGGCATGAAACGCGTTGAGTCGGGGCGTATGTTCGCCCAACAGGGATTCCGATAGACCGACGACGTTGATGACCGCCGTGCGTTTCATGCCGCAAAGCGTTGCGCCAGTTCGGCAATGGATTCCCGGATCAAATCCACCTGCATCTCGTTCACCTCGAAACCCACACCGATATCGCGCAGCAGAGTAATCGCCAGTTGCCCGCCCAGATGCTCACGGAATTCCTCCAGCCCCAGCAACAACCCGTCACGCTGCAGGTCGGGATGAAACAACGCGAAGCCCAATTTCCGCAGCAACTGCAGGACGCGCTCGGAATTGGTCCCGGCCAAAAATCCGGCGCGGCGCGCATAGATCACGTCCAGCGCAATCCCGATCGCCACGGCTTCACCGTGACGCAGTTGGAAGCCGGACAGTTGCTCCAGTTTGTGCGCCGCCCAATGGCCAAAGTCGAGCGGGCGTGCCGAACCAAACTCAAACGGATCGCCACTCGTGGCGATGTGGTTGACGTGCAACTCGGCACAACGCCGGATCAATTGACGCACCGCGTCGGGTCGGAATTGGGCCAACGCCGCGGCGTCCGCTTCCAATGCGGTGAAAAATTCACGGTCGCGAATACAGGCCACCTTGACCGCTTCCACGAAACCCGCGCGCTGGTCGCGTTCGCCCAACGTGGCGAGCAGTTGGAAATCATTGATGACGGCGTGAGGCGGCGCAAAGGTGCCGATGAAGTTTTTTTTGCCGAACGCGTTGATGCCGTTTTTCACGCCCACGCCGGAATCGCACTGGCTCAAGGTCGTCGTCGGGATGCGGACATGTCGCACGCCGCGATGCGCCGTCGCCGCCGCAAGTCCCGCCATGTCCAACAGCGCGCCGCCGCCCACCGCCAACAAATACGAATGGCGGTCAATGTGGTATTGATCAATGGCCGTGTGCAGATCGCTCACCGCGGCCCAGGACGCTTTGACAGCTTCGCCGCCGGAACAAAGTTGCGGGGGCGCCACCAGGGTCACGTCCGGAGCGGCGGTTTGAAAGTAAGTTTCAATGGCCGCGATCAAACCCGCTTGCGCGCCCGCCAAACCCGCATCCACCACCACCAGCGCCCGACGTGGAGTGCCGGTATGGTCGCGACGTAGCTCCTCCCGCAAGGTGGGATTTTGGGAATCAAAAATATGGTCGGTGAACAACACGCGGTGTTGCCATCTGACCTGAATGTTGCGTTCGATTAAATCCATGTAACCAAGAACCGTCAGTTTCCGTCGGCGCGTTCGCCGAGGCAAGTGAAGTTTCCCAACGGATTACGCCGCCGCGCCACGATTCTCGTTTTGCCAGAGAAGAAATCCGCTCCTTTCACGAGTAATCCGACGCGGCCGGAACCACAAATCTTCATCCCACGCACCGGCGCCAACCGCCACCGAATCCCGGTGCGGCGCATAAAGCTCAAGTCGCCGGCACCACTTTTTGAAACAACAACGCCAGACTGAACAACGCGGCAAATCCCAGCAGGGCGCCAAAAGATAAAGTCGCCACCGCTGCCGCATCCACCAATACGATCCCGGCCAGCAGCGCCGCGACGAGCCGGCCCACGTTCGGTTTGGCCGCGCGCCGAAGCGGCCAGAGACATTTGATCAACCAGAGCAGCAGCGCCACCGCCGCCAGCCAGGACCAGACATGGCGGACGGGTTCAATCCAAACATTGGCGATCAACGGTGCCGCCACCAGCAACAACGGCCATACGGGCGCGCCTCCCGGTTTGCTTTCGCCACGCGCGACGAAGCTCAACCCCACGATATACGCGCCCAACGCCGCGCCGTGACCAATCACCGGAAATCGCAACTCGTGCAGCGTGGCCGCTCCCGCCACGAGGTAGAGCAGGAAACGACACAACGCCATGAGGAACGGGGCGAATTCGGTGCGTTTGTGGATGGCGTCGTAGCCAATGATCGCCGCGACCAACGCCAACGCCAGCCCCGCCACGGTCGCGCTCAAAATAAACAGCAGCAGCCAGCCGATGAATAGCAGCAAACCGCCGTACCACCAAACGTCCCACGCGGAAATGTGTCCGGCGGGAATCGGTCGCTCACTGCGAAATTGTCGGTCGAACTCCACGTCGAACGCGTCGTTCAAAAACATGCCGCCGAGGTATAACAGCGAAGCGCCCAGACCAAGCCACAGGAAGGCATACCAGTTCCCCGCACCGCTGATCAACCAGGCCGCGAGACAATTCGACCAGACCGTTGGCAGGTTGGAGGTGCGCCCCAAAACCAGCAGCGTATGCAGTCGTAACGGCGGCCGCGTCATGATCAACCCCTGGGACCGCGAAGCGCCGTCCGGCCCCGTCGGCGTTCGTCGTTTCTGTGGTGGCGTTGCATCGGCTCAATCAGGAAAGAAAAACGCGTCGGTAAATGAAAGTCTTTTTTGCTGGAGCACAAGCCCGCCCCACCGTTCGCGCCGCGCCACCTCAACGCAAGTCATGTTTGGCCAGCTCACGCAAGGTCCACTCGTATTCGCCCACCAACTGATCCACCACGTCGGGGCTGTGCAGAAATTCCGGCATCACCGCCCAGGTGTAGGTTTCCATTTCGAGGTGCGAACATAATTGCGGTTGAGTCTGCAACAACCGCAACAAACCCTGCACATGATCCACCGTGTGGCTCAACGCGCCGGTGGGCTGCCAATGCAAAGGGACGTGAAAATGCACGCGCCATTCTTCCGCCGCCGACAAGGACCGCCCGGCAACGCTCTGCAACGCGGGGGCGACGTCGCGAAACTTCACCAACTGACCGTCCGGTTTGCGCGCGATGACCTGATGCAAATAAACCGGTTCGTCAAAGCGCGCAAGCTGCGACAGCGCCTCGGGAGTGGGCGCGAATCGCAACGCGCTGCTAAAATGGATTTTGCTGATCCGAATGTTGTGCGCCTGGAATTGCGCGATCGCGGCGGCGGGCTCCTCGAACTCCACCGCCAGATGGCAGGCATCGTAGTTCACGCCCAAGTACCGTTCCAATCGCGCATCACCCGGATGATCCTCCCGCAATCGCTCGAAGAATTGCACGGTCTCGGCCGTGTTTTCAAACCAGCCGAACGGCTCGGGTTCCACCCCCAAATGCAACTGCCGATTGGATTTCTCGCTTAGGTCACCGAGAAATTTCACGAGCCGCCAGAAGTGCGCGCGCATTTGTGTTTCCTGTTCCGGCGTAGTGATGAAATCCTTGTGCGAACCGGGCGAAGTGCTGACGCTGCCTTCCATTCCCACCGGCACCAATTGCGCCAGCAGACGAAACAAGCGTTCCGTGTATTCCACCCGCTGCGGGTCCGTCCAGTCCGGGCGATAAACCTGTTCCTTCACACGCACATCGTGAAACTGGCCGAACGGAAACCCGTTGATCGTGAAAACGTAACACTCGTGTTGGTCCAGCCAGCGTTGGAACTGAAGCAAGGTTGGCGCGTCGGACAGCTCGCGCGACGCCCGATCGCTGAGGCGCAGACCGATGGCGTAACGACCGTGCGGTTGCACCCGGGCTTTGACGCGCAACGTGGCGGATTCGAGCGCGGCGAAAGTTTCCGCCCACGTTTCGCTGCGGTGAATGTTCGTGCAATAAGCGAGATGCAGACCGTGTTTAAGAATCATGTGGTAGAAGCGACGCCTCGTCGCGGGTGGGTGGCGGCAACGCTTCCGCCGCACGGCGACGTGGCGTCGCCGCTACCCGAACACAGGCGAAGGCACTGTCTCCAATCAAACGGTAGGTTCGATCAACTTGAACTTGGAACATTGGCTGAGAAAGCGTTTGGGATTTTGATATACGAGCCGGTCAATGGTGGCGGCGTCATGACCGCGCCGCCGCAATTCCTGCGCGGCATACGGAACGGCCAGCGGCACGCTCACGCCCCAATCGCAAGCGCTGTTCATCCATAACCGCTCGCTGCCGTACCGTTCGATCATATCCACCGCGCGCGCCGCCGTGCATTTGGTTTCCGGATACAACGTCATGCCGGCCCAGAACCCCTGATCCAACACCATTTTCACCGTGTGCTCTTCCACATGATCAATCAGACAACGCTCAGGTTTGATGCGTCCGTCCGCCTTCAGCACATCCAAAATCAACCGCGTGCCCTTGAGTTTGTCCTCGAGGTGCGGCGTGTGGACGAGAATGAGTTGATTCTGCCGCGCGGCCAGGTCCACGTGCAATTCCAGCACCTTGAGTTCGTTCCGCGAATTTTTGTTCAGCCCAATTTCTCCGATGCCCAACACGTTGCTTCGCTCCAGAAATTGCGGCATCAGCGCAACGACGTCCTGCGCCAGCTTGACGTCCTCCGCTTCCTTGGGATTGATGCACAACCAACAATAGTGCGGCAGCCCGAACTTCGCGGCGCGGCGCGGTTCGTGTTCGGTCAACTGGCAAAAGTAATCGTAAAAGCCGGCGGCGGAGCTGCGGTCGAAACCGGCCCAGAACGCGGGTTCGCACACCGCCGCGCAACCCGCCACGACCATCGCCTGATAATCGTCCGTGGTGCGACTCACCATGTGCGCATGAGGTTCAATGTATCGCATGAGAGCAAGGAGTTAACGACGGTGCCGCTTTCAAGTTGCCGATCGGCCGGGCCAGGCGCCACACGCGGCTTTGGTGGTGGCGACGGGAATGGGTTCGGTGGTGGGATCACTTAACGCGTTCAACACCCCTTCCGCGCGGGCGCTCGTGGCCGCTTGCATTTGGGCGAGCGCCGCTTTGAAAGCGTCCCAGCGAAAGTCCCCCGCGCCGCTTGCGCGCTCCACCCGATCGAGAAACGCCGCGACATCAATCAACTTGGAACGCGCCTCCAGATAATAAAGATCGAGCAATTGTTGCCGACTCATGCCACAGCCTAGCATGACGCCGCCCCGCCGCGCACTCAAATCTTTATCTCGTTTCGCACCACTCGATGCGATAACGGCAGGACGGCGGCAACTACGAACTCCATCCACACGTCGTGCGCCGCGACCTTGGCTTCGCCACTTGTCGGAAACAGTTGTCCTTCGATTTCCACCGTGGGAATGATGATTGGTAGCTTGACTGCTCAAGGAGGCAAAATAGAATCCCTGCGGGTTGGGCGGAGCGCATTACACTCGTCCCGAATCATTCCAAACATTTACGATCCATGAAATTGTTGAACCTACCTTTCCAAAATCCGACCTGGCTGTCACTCGCACTGGCGCTGTTATGCGGTCTCCCCACGTATGCCGCCAATTTGTATCCCGTCGTCGTGAGCGACCGCGGGGGTTACGCCGATCGCGAAGGCGCCCTGGTGGTTAATCCGCAATTCGAGCGCGCGGAAGCGTTCGCCGAAAATCTGGGAGCGGTCCGCATGGGCAAGCGTTGGGGATTCGTTGACGACACCGGTAAAATGGTGGTCAACGCCCAATTCGACGCGGTGAGTCCGTTTTGTGAGGGCCTCGCGGCGGTCAAACTCGGCGGCCGTTTCGGTTATATTGATCGGGAGGGAAAAATGGTCATCAACCCGCAATTTGACGGCGCCAACCGATTTTCCGAAGGATACGCCGTCGTCAAACAAAAGCGGCGCTACGGCTATATTGATCGAACCGGCAACCTTATCATCAACCCGCAATTCGACAACGCGGGCGATTTCTCCGGCGGGCTGGCGGCGGTCGAGCTGGGCGATCGCTATGGATTCATCAACAACACGGGGCAGTTTGTCATCAACCCGCAGTTTGATCATGCGGAAGCTTTTTCCGATGGACTGGCGGCCATCAAATTGGACCGGCGCTGGGGCTTTACCAAACCGTCGGGCGAGATCGTGATTCAACCGCAATTCGACGCGGTGGGCGCGTTTTCAAAAAATCTCGCTCCCGCCCGTCTGGACGGACGTTGGGGTTACGTGGACCCGGCGGGGAAGTTCGTCATCAACCCGCAATTCGATGCCGCGCTGCCTTTCGGCAAAAATCTGGCCACGGTGAAATTCGCGCGGCGGTGGGGTTACATTAACCGCGACGGCAAGTACGTCGTCAATCCGCAATTTGACGAGGCCGAACCCTTCTACGAAGGATTGGCGCGCGTCAAACTGGATCGCAAATTCGGCTACATCAATGAGTCCGGCAAATACGTGTGGAATCCGAGCAAATAGCCCGGCCCGGAGACGATTGGTGTGTTGCGCAAGTGATCGCCGGCCCCAAACTCCGCTCGCTCCGCTGAGATGACGGTGCCGAATTCCACGCAACATTGGTCGGGCACCGGGCGGCTGCGGGGCGGGCCAACGGGGATCGCGTTCTTCATCAAGTTGATTCGCTGGTTCGGCCCAACGGTCGCCTACGGCTTCGCCATTCCGCCCGCGTTGTATTTCAGCTTTGCCTCGCCCGACGTGCCGGCCACGATGGATTTTCATCGGCGTCTGATGGGGCCGCTGCCGTGGTGGAAGCGCCGCTGGTACGTGTTCAAACATTTCTTCGCGTTCGGTCGCGCCATCATTGATCGCACCGCCATTCTGGCCGGCAATACGCGGCACTTCAGTTTCGACTTTGATGGCGAGCATCATCTGCGCGAGGCGGCCGCCCAAGGCCACGGCGTCTTGTTGTTGACGGCGCACGTTGGCAACTGGGAAGTCGCGGGACAACTGCTCTCCCGCATCGGCTTGCCCGTGAGCGTCACGGGGTTTGATCGGGAAATGCCGGCCATTCGCGCCATGCTCAACCGCGCGCAGGCGGAACAAAAATTCCAGCTCATTCCCCTGACCGGCACCGCCACGGACGCGATTCCATTGGTGGCGGCGTTGCGCCGCGGCGAAGTCGTGGCCATGCTGGGCGACCGCGCTTATGGCGGGCCGACGGCCACCGTGCCGTTTTTGGGGGGCATGGCCTCGCTACCCGTTGGCGCGTACGTGCTGGCCGCGATTGCCAATGCGCCCGCCGTGCAGGTTTTCAGTCTGCGCGAAGCCGGCGGCCATTATCAGTTCTACGGGTTTCCGGCGTTAAACCCGTATCGCCCGCCGCATCACGAACGGGATGCGTATCTCAAAAAATGCGCCGCGCAATTCGCCGCCAACCTCGAATCCGTCGTCAGGCGCGATCCCTTCCAGTGGTACAATTTCTATCCGTTCTGGGATACGCCGCCCGCCGCTCCGGTGCTCGCCAAAAGTTCGGCCCCCGCTTCCACCTTTCCGCCGTCCGTCACCCATCCGGCGAAGTAGTCCATGTCTGTTGCCATCGAAGCCTTGCTACCCCATCGCCCGCCAATGCGTTGGGTGGAGGAATTAATTTCCTGCACCGACACCACCGCCATCGCCACCGTTCGCTTCACCAAGAACCATTTTGCCGTGGCGAACGGCGCGGTGATTGAAGCGGCGTTAATCGAGTGTCTGGCGCAAACCGTGGCGGCTGCCTTGGGACAAGGCCGGCGCACCGATACCGGCGACGATGCTGCCCATCACGGCCTGCTGGCGGCGGTGGCCAATTTTCAAATCCATCAGCCCGTACCGCTGGAGCAAACGTTGCAGGCGGAAACCACGGAAGTGAAGCGGCTCGGCCCGATGCGGTTGATCAACGGGCGCATCACCTGGAACGCGCAACTCATCGCTTCCGGCGATCTTTCGCTGTATGCGTGACGCCACCACAACGACGAGCGCCGCGTTGGCCGGTTGGGGACTGGTCTGCGCCACGGGTAACGGTGCGGCGCCGTTGCGCAACGCGTTGCAACACAACCGAAGCGCTCTCGCCGTGGATTCCCGGTTTTCGCGGGCACTATTTCAAACGAACATGGTCGGCACCGCCCCGCAGGAAGTCACTGACGACCCGGCCTGGCAATTCGCCACCACCGCGCTTCACGAAGCCGTTCGCGCCAGTGAATCCGTCCTGCGCACGATCCCGGCGGAACGGCTCGGCCTGGTGCTTTCAACCACCAAGGCCAACATTGAAGCGTTGGAACGCATCGCGGACGGACGAGCGTGTTCGGCGCCCGCCCGCCGCCATTTGCAGGCGGATTTGCTGGCCGCAGATCTGGCCGCTGAATTTGGCGCGCGCGGTCCGGTGCAAAATGTTTCCAACGCGTGCGTCTCGGGGCTGATCGCCCTGGTGCAGGGCGCCAAGTTGATTCGACGCGGTGTCGCGGACGCGGTGTTGGTGATTGGCGTGGATCATCTCTCAGCTTTTGTCGTGAGCGGTTTCAGCACGCTGAAGGCAATTGATCCCGACGGCTGCCGGCCTTTTGATCAGAATCGCCGTGGATTAAGTCCGGGCGAAGCGGGCGCGGCAATGGTGTTGGTGCGCGCCGATCTGGCGGCTCCGCAATCGGTGTACATTCGCGGCTGGGGTTCGAGCAATGACGCCAATCACATGACCGGACCATCGCGTGACGGCGCCGGGCTGGCCCAGGCCATCCGCGTGGCGCTGCGCGCGAGCGACCTCGCTCCCACGCAGATTGATTACATCAACGCGCACGGCACCGGGACGCAATACAACGACGCCATGGAATCGGCGGCGCTGCTTTCCGTCTTTGGCGACGCCATCCCGCCGGTGAGTGGTTTGAAGGGAATGTTTGGACACACGCTGGGCGCGGCGGGAGTTCTGGAAACCATCGCCTGCGCCATGTCGTTGCAGGAAAAATTTCTGCCCGGCACGCCGCGACTGGAGCACGCAGCCGCCGGCTTTCCCGCCAGTTTGATTAAAACCCCGCGCCCCGCGCCGCACCTCAAGCGCATCCTGAAACTCAACACCGGTTTTGGCGGAATGAACGGCGCGCTCATTCTGGAACAAGCATGAACTCACGCACCGACGATTTTCACGCTTCGGCAACGCGAAACCTTCACTCGCCAGCCATCGGCCATGAGTAACATTTTTATCACCGCAACGAATTGGACGGATCAATCAGAAATCGCCACCGCGCGGTTGGGAACGCGCTTTGGCCGCATGGATTTATCCAGCCAACTCGCGCTGCTCGCCGTCGAGCCGTTGGCGGAGCATTTCAAAGCTTTGCCCGCGGACCGCATCGCACTGGTCATCAACACCCGCACCGGCTCGCTCAGCACCGATGTAGCCTATTGGGCGGGGCACGACCTGGCGGGCGGACTCAGCCCGACGCTGTTCATCTACACGCTGCCCAGCTCCACGATTGGGGAACTGGCGATTCGCCATAAAATCACCGGCCCCAGTCTCTGTCAGGTGGGGGAAGGACGAGATTTGATCGGCGCGAGCGCGGACCTGTTGCAGGCGGACGAAGCCGATGCGGTCATCTGCGTGGACGTGGAAGTTATTTCCGCGGCGCTGGCGGCACTCATCAAGCTTCCGGAAGTAGCGACAGCGCGGGCGTTGCTGCTTCAACGCAACGGTCCGGGCGAACGCGAATGGAGTCAAAATGACCGTGACATCAATCAAGTCTTTGCTACGCTGCGCGAGCAAATCTGAAGAAGTAATTTCATGGCCATTGCAACGACGGAATTAAAGCAGCGAATTATTGAAGCCCTGAACCTGCAGGATATCACCCCCGAGCAGATTGATGACGAGGCGCCACTCTTCGGCACGGGTCTGGGGTTGGATTCGATTGACGCACTGGAACTCGTCGTGATGCTGGAGAAACACTACGGCATTGTGATCAAAGACATCGAGGAAGGGCGGCCGGCCTTCCGCTCCGTCCGCACTTTGGCCGACTTCATTGAAGCCCGGCGACCGGCTGCCTAGTGTCCGCGCGCTTTCCAGTCATCACGGGTCAGGGCGTGATTGCCGCGCCCGGGACGAATGTCGCGGAAGTGTGGCGCGCGGTGGCCGACGGCGCTTGCGGATTGAGGCCGCTCTCACTTTTCACCTCGCCGCGCTACGGCCAGATTCCAGTTGGCGAAATCACCTTTGATCCACATGAACTGGGCGCGCCATTGCGGGGTTCGCGCAGCGACAAACTGGCGTGGCTGGCGGTTCGAGACGCCGTGCGCGCGGCGGAACTTGACCTCGCCAAATGCGGCGAACGTACCGGCGTCGTGTTGGGTTGCTCGGTGGGCGGGTCTTACGACAGCGAACAATTTCTCGTCACGTTGCTCAAGAAAAACCGGATGCGCCCGTGCGCCACGCGCTTTCACGAGTGTTCCGCGCCGGTGGACCTGATCGCGAACAGCTTCGGTTGTTACGGACCGAGTTTTGCGATTTCCACCGCCTGCTCTTCCGGCGGACTGGCCATCGCCACCGCGGCGGATTTGATCCAAAGCGGGGCGGCGGACGTGGTCGTCACCGGCGGGACCGACTCACTATCGCGCACCACTTGGGCGGGGTTTCATTCCCTGTTGCTGGTGGACGCGGAGGGCTGCCGCCCCTTTGACGTGGATCGCGGCGGCATGAGTTTTGGCGAAGGCGCCGCCGCGCTGGTGTTGGAATCCGAGGAACACGCGCTCCGGCGCGGCGCCAAAATCCTCGCCCGACTTACCGGTTGGGGCGCGAGTTGCGATGCGTATCACGCCACCGCTCCACATCCGGACGGCCAAGGAGCCATCGCCGCCATGCAAGCGGCGTTGCGGCGGGCGAACTTGCGTCCGGGGGACATTCATTACATCAACGCGCACGGCACGGGCACCCGCGACAATGACCTGACCGAAGCCAAGGCCATGCGCAAGCTGTTTGGCGCCAACGTGCCGCCGTTCTCCAGCACGAAGCGCGTTTTCGGTCATGCGCTGGCCGCCAGTGGCGCGTTGGAAGCCATCGTGTGCATCGAAGCCTTGCGTCGGCAGCAATTGCCCGGCAATCCCGGTTTCCGGCAGACGGATTCCGCCATTGGCCTGTCGCCTGTGATCAAAACCCAGGCGGGACATCTGCGGCACGTGATGAGCAATTCCTTCGGCTTTGGCGGGAATAACGCCGTCGTGATTTTTTCTCATGCGGACGTGATCCCGCAGACGCGGGCAACGCCCGTCAAACCGGCCAGCGTCATCAGTCTCGGCGCGATTCTGCCGGATCAAGTCGTGGAACGCAGCACGCAATGGCCATTGCCGACGGTAACCGTCACCGCGCACGCTTGCAGCCCATTCAGCGACCTGAACACTTTGAGTCCCATTCAACGGCGGCGGTTGAACCGGTTGAGTCAGATGGCGGTCTTGGCCGCGCGTCGCGCCGGTCGGCCCGAGCCAACCCAGCGCGTGGCGATTACGCTGGGCACCGGATTCGGCAGCTTGGAGGAAGGCGCGATCTTCCTGGAAAACTTGATTGCGAAGGACGAGGCGGAACCCATGCCCACCCGTTTTCCAGGCTCCGTGCATAACGCGCCCGCCGGACAGGTGGCCATTGACCTGGCGGCTCACGGACTCAACTCCGCGCCGACCGCGGACGAAATTTCCTTCGAGAGCGCGCTGTGGCAGGCGCTGAACCAACTGGCCTGCGGCGAAGCCGACGAAGCGTTTGCGGGCGCGCAGGATGAATTAAACAAATACCCGCTCTACCTCGGCAAACGCTGGGGCGTCTGGGACGCGGTGAACCAACCGGGCGAGGGCGCCATGTTCGCGCGGTTGACGCCCACCGCCGCCGCACCGCTGGCGCGCGTGACCGCGTTGCGGTTGGGCCGGTTCCGACAACCGTTTAATCCCGTCGCTGAAGCGCAATGGATTGCCAATACCATTGATCTCACCACCGTCCCGCTCATCATCACCGGCGCGCACGGCTGGCGAAAATTCGATTCGCGTTACCTGGAGGTCGTAACGGAACTGAACCGGCACCGCTCGCAAAAGCTCGAACACCAAACCTACAAGCAGGACTGTGGTGAATTTCCGGCGGCCTCGGGGGTGGGCTTCATTCGCGCCGTGACCGCCGCGAGCGAGCGGGGTTGCCGGGTTTTGCTTTACACCCTGGCCTGGCGGGGCGGCAAAGCGATCTGCCTCATCGAACCCTGAACCTCGCGCCCACGACAATGACCCGATTTCAATGCGTGGCCCTCGCCGCCGGGTTATTGAGCGCTCTGGTCTTGTGGCTGGGATCGTGGACCTGGCTGGTCGTTATTTGGATCATTTTTTTTCTGCTCATGGGCGTGGGCGTGGCGCGACCGCAGTGGCGCTATTTTGGTCCGTTCATTTGCGCGGGCAATCCGCAACGAAAACAAGTCGCGCTCACTTTTGACGACGGCCCGGATCCGCAATCAACGCCGCGACTGCTGGAAGCGCTGCAACAGCATGAAATCGAAGCCGCCTTTTTTGCGGTGGGCCGGAAGGTGGTGGCCGCGCCCGCGCTGGCGAATCAAATTTTGCGCGCGGGACATTTGCTCGAGAACCATTCCTTCGCGCACAGTTACGCCACCAATTTATTCCCGAAGCGCCGACTCACCGCCGATTTGGAGGCCGCCCAACGCGCCATTGAAAAGCACACCGGGACGACGCCGCGCTATTTTCGGCCGCCGGTCGGTTTGTCCAATCCGAACACCTTTCGCGTTGCGAAAGCGTTGCGCCTGCAGGTCATCGGTTGGAGCATCCGCAGTCTGGACACCCGCCAATCCGACCCGAACCGCATCGTGCGCCGCGTCGTGCGCCGCTTGAAACCGGGCGCGATTATTCTATTGCATGACGGCGGCATTCCGGCGGATCAACTGGTGGCCACGGTAAAATTGTTACTCGCCAAATTGCGGGAACAGGGTTACGAAGTCGTGCGTTTGGATCGAATGTTGGCATGAAAAAATTGGTTCTCTCGATGGTGATGATCGCGGCGTTGGCGGCCGGTGCGGACGAGTCCAAACCGGACGCAACTCCCGTTACCGATCCGCAACCCATCCTGGCGCAGCTCCAGCAACAGATGTCCGCGCTGGGTTCGGTCTATCTGGAGTTCAGCCAGAACCGGCAGTTGCAACTGTTTGCCGCCCCGCTGCACAGCGAAGGGGTCATGTTGATTGATCGGCCGGGATGGATCCGCTGGGAAACCACCCGCCCCTACCAATCCATCCTGCTCGGCAGCCAAAAATCCGTCGCGCAATTTGAATTCAATGACGGCCACTGGAACAAACTCAAACTCGGCTTTCCGCAGGCGCTTAAACAAGTGATGGAGCAAATGACTTTGATGCACCAGGGACAATTTGCCGCGCTCACCAACAATTACACGCTCAGCGTGGCGACCGGCGCCATCACCATCGTCACGTTGGTGCCGAAGGACGAAACCATCCGCAGTTTTCTGGCGGCACTGGAAATTCAGTTCCCGCCGGATTTTGCCGGGATTCAAGCCGTGGTGATGCGCGAGCCGGGCGGCGATTTTACCCGCATCAATTTCACCCGTGAAATTCGGAATCCGAAATTTCCCGCTCACACGTTCGATCAAACCACCCCGCTGAACCTTGCGGCCATTCAAACCGCCGTCGCGCCGCCGCGCCCGGCGGACTCGCAATAACATGAAGGCGACCCAGGCGCCAACGCGAGCGGTCCGGAGCTGGAGCGGAGCGGTTTTGTTGTCGCTCAGCTTCGTTTTGGCGGGCTGTGCCACTGCGCCACGCACTCAACTTCAGGTGTCACGCCAGAGCTTTCCGCCCGACGCGCTCATCACGCAACGCGGTGTGTTGACGGTGTTCGGCGGACGACAATTTCCGTTGAACGGCTACGCCGCGTTGAGCGCCGAACACGGACTGCGACTGGTGGTCACGGAAAATTTTGGCGGCGTGCTGGCGGATGTGTTGCTCACGCCGGACGGCAAAACTTACGTGATGCGCTCCAGCCCGACGTTCAAAACCGAGTGGATTGAACGCTTTCTGGCGGCGGACGCGCGTTGTCTGCTCGGATTAAGCCAGACCGACTGTCCCGGCGAATCGCTCGGCCCGGATCGCTACCGCATTGCGCGCCGTTGGTATCGCTTGGAAGTGCAAACGGTCAATGTCGCGCCCGGACCGCAACCTCCCGAATCCTTCGTTCCTCCCGTCGCCAGCGCCCCATGAACTTTCGTGAATCCATCCAGGCGGCCAAAGTGAGCGGACCGGAAAACGCTGCGGACGGTGCCATCGCATTTACGTTTTCGTTTCCCGCCGCCGATCCGACTTTCGCCGGACATTTTCCGCAGCGCCCGATTCTGCCCGGCATTTTCCAAATTGAACTGGCGCGATATGCCGCCGAACTCAGCGCGCGGCAACCCCTGCGGCTCGGCGCCGTGGTCAAAGCGAAATTCCTCCGGCCGATCCTGCCGGAGGAAGTCATTCGTGTGGAATTGAAATGCGGCGAGAAAACCGCCATGCTGCAAGTCCGCGCCAGCTTTTCCGTTCGGGGACAGCCCGCGGGTGAAGCCATATTGCGGCTGATTCCAGAAGCATGAAACGGTTTAGAATCATTTTACTCGGGTTGGGACTGCTCGCCGTGGGCGGGTGGTTTTCGGGTAAATTACTGGTGCGTTCCTGGACGCAAAAACCGCCGCCGCTGCCCGCGGACACTTCGATTTTGCAAGCGCCGGTTGAAACGCGCGAGGGCCGGACCTGGCTCGGGCAATCCTGGACGGCGCAACGCGAGGGCCTGACCGTCATCCGGCTGAAAGGCTCGCCGTTCGCCATGGGCTACGCCTCGGGCAAATTGCTCGAACAAAAAATGCACACCCTCGAGGATGAATTCCTCGTCATGATCCACCACTACGTGCCGCAGCAGTGGAAAATCAATGTGCTCAAAACCTACGTCACCTTTCGCAACCGCCACCTGAGCCGTTTCGTGCCGCTGGATTATCGGTTGCAAATTCTCGGCACCACGCTTGGTTGCTCGGACGCGCATCCGGAACTCGGCGATTATTACGACCGCCTGCTCAACTACCACGCGGCGCACGACATCTCCTACATGATGATTGACAACCCGCTGATCTCGAAAGCCGGTTGCACCGCCTTTGGCGCGTGGGGCGACGCCACCGCCGACGGTCATTTAATCACCGGCCGCAACTTCGATTGGGAAGCGGCGGACGTTTTCAGTCGCGACCGCGTCGTCCTGCTGTACGAACCGGACGACGGCATTCCGTTCGTCTCGTTGGCCTGGGCCAGCATGGCAGGCGTCGTCTCGGGAATGAATCGCGCGGGCGTTTCGATCAGCATCAACGGCGCGCCCTCCAGTTTGCCGGCGGAAACCGCCACCCCCGTGGCGCTGGTGGCGCGGGAAGTTTTGCAGCAGGCCCACAACCTGACGAACGCGCTCGAGATCATTCGCACCAATCGCGTCTTCGTTTCCACCCTGCTGTTGGTGGGCAGTCGGGCCGACGGCAAATTCGTGGTGGTGGAAAAAACGCCGCAAACCACCACGGTCCGTGAAGCCGGGGCGGATTTCATTGTCTCGGCCAACCACTTTGAAACCGATCCGCTCAAGGACGACGAACGCAACCTCCATTATCTCGCGGAAGGCACCTCGCTGACCCGCTACAAGCGGATGAATGAGCTGCTGCAAACCCATCACGGCCACCTCACGCCGTCGCAAGCGGCGGAGCTGCTGCGCGACCGGCATCTGCCCGGTGGAAAATTCCCGGGGAACGGACATCGCGGCACCCTCAACGCGCTGATTGCCACGCACGCCACCATCATGGATCTGACCGAGGGAATCTTTTGGGCGGCTTCACCACCGCATCAACTCGGAAAATTCGTGGCGTTTGACCTGAATGATTTTGATCGCGAGCTACCGACATTGACGATCCCGGACGACGCGATGCTGACGAACGGGGAGTTTGAAAAATTTCAAATGGCCCAACAAGCGTTGCGGGAAGGTCAACGCGATTTGAAAAATCAGCAGGCGACCGAAGCGCTCGCCGCCGCCGAACGGGCGGAACAGAACAATCCCGGTTTCTATCAAAACGCCACGCTGCGTGGAATCGCTTTGTTGCATCTGGGCCGGACTAACGAGGCGCAAGCCGCTCTGGAAGCCGCGCGGACCGCGCCGCCCGCTTTTCAGAGCGAAACGGAGCAATTGGACCAACTGTTGCAACGAATCCGCGGCGAAAAATAATCCGCATGGACTCCGACCCCACCGGACACAAAGCCGCCTTGCCCGCGCGCCGCGCCACCCGTGGTTTGGTTCTGATCCAGTGGTGGCTGGGCTTGGGGACCACGCTCTTTTTTGCGCTTCCCTATCTGCGCCGCGCCCACGGCTTGTCGCGATTGGATCGCCGGCGCCGGCACCTCTTCGTCTGCAACCACGTCAGTTTGCTGGACACAATTCTGTTGGGATCACTCTGCTGGCAGGCGGGTTGCCTCCCCATCCTGGTTCTCGGTGACAAATCCGTCTGGCGGGCCAACTGGATCAAAACCATGCTCAGCAGCAAGATCGGCTTTCTGCTGGAGCGCGGGAGATTCAATCCCAAACGCATCGAGGAATTGCGCGCCTTTGCCCGCTGTCATCAGGAGTTTCAACTGATCGTTTTTCCCGAGGGCACGCGCGGGGATGGAACGAACGTCAAAGCCTGTCAGCCCGGCATTTATTACATCGCCCAGGAAGCGCGGCTGCCACTCGTTCCCGTCTTTTTTAGAAACATGGAATTGATTTCAACCAAGACCGGACCGTTGCACCTCTTCAGCGGTTTGCGGAAGGTGGAAGTCCATTTTGCTCCGAGTGTCGAACCGGACGAATATCTCCACCTGTCGCGCGAGGATTTTCTGGAATTCGTCCGCAATAAAATTGCGGCGGCACGGGAGCAATAAGGGGACGAGCGAGCGGGCGGAGTTTCCGCCCCTTTCCAATCCCTGGCCCGCATCATTTTTGGCAAACGGTGTAGCCATGCCGCCACCCGCTTGTTAGTTTTACGGGTGGTGACTGCGTTTTTGGAAAGATACCTGACAGGCTGGTTGCGTGGACTCGGTGCGTACGGCCAGTTGTGCAAAGAAACGCTGCTCTCCCTGCTGGGATTCCGCATGGCGCTGCGCGATCTGGTGGGACAGATCTACTTCATCGGCGTCAAATCCCAATCGGTCGTGCTGGTGACCGGCGCGTTCACCGGCATGGTTCTCGCCGCCCAAGCCTATTACCAATTTCACCAATTCAAAATGGACACGGCCACCCTGGCGTTGGTCGGCGTTTCCATGTGCAGCGAACTCGGTCCGGTGCTGACCAGTCTGATGGTGGCGGGTCGCGTGGGTGCGGCGATTGCCGCCGAACTCGGCACCATGCGCGTCACGGAACAAATTGACGCGCTCCGCACTCTGGCCACGCATCCGGTGGATTACCTGGTCGCGCCCCGATTTCTGGCCACGCTACTGGTGCTCCCTCTGCTCACGGCGGAAGCCATCGCCATCGGCATCGGTGCGGGTTACGTTGTCGTCGTTTACCTGATGAAAGTGGATTCGGCGTATCTTTGGTACAACATGCTGCGCTACACCGGCTTTGTGGATTTGTCGGTGGGCCTGATGAAATCGTTCGTGTTCGGCGGGGTGATCGCGAGCATCGCCTGCTACAAAGGCATGAACTGTCGAAACGGCGCCGAGGGCGTCGGTTACGCCACCACGGCGGCGGTGGTTTACAGCTCGATTGCGATTCTCATTTCCAACTTCTTCCTGACCCTGCTGTTTGGGCGGCTGTTTCACACGCTATGATCGAAGTCTGCCAGCTCCAAAAGCGGTTTGGCCGCCAAACGGTCCTCGAGGACGTGAGCTTTTCCATTCCCTTGGGCGAATCCCTGGTCATCATTGGGCGCAGCGGTTGCGGCAAAAGCGTGTTGCTCAAACACATCATTGGATTGCTGCAACCGGACGCCGGATCGGTGCGCATTGATGGCGAGGAAATCACGACGATGGACGAGCGCAATCTGATCCGCGTCCGCAGCAAGTTCGGCATGGTGTTTCAAGGCGCCGCCTTGTTCGACTCGTTGACGGTGGCGGAAAATGTCGCCTTCGCCTTTCGCCGCAACAAAACGCTGGGCGCGAAAGAAATCGCCCGCAAGGTTGCCGAGGTGCTCGAAATGGTGGACCTGCCGGGCATTGAAACCAAGAAGCCCTCGGAACTCTCCGGCGGCATGCGCAAACGCGTCGGACTGGCCCGCGCCATCATTTATCATCCCCAGATCGTTCTGTATGACGAGCCCACCACCGGATTGGACCCGATCGTTTCCGACAGCATTGATCAATTGATCATTCGCGTCACCCAGCACTTGAAGGTCACGGCCATCGTGGTGACGCACGACATGCGCAGCGCCCGGCGGGTTGGCGACCGGATCGTGATGTTGCACGACAAAAAGGTTTACGCGAGCGGCACCGCGGAGGATATTTTCAACTCCACCGACCCGGTGGTTCAGCAGTTTATTAATGGTCGAGCCGATCCCTAGTTCAATGTTATGAGTCGAGTGAACCAGCAAATCAAAGTGGGCGTTTTCATCCTGTTCGGATTGGTATTGGTCGGCGGCATGACCGTGCTGTTCAGCCGTAATTCCTTTTCCTACAAGGAGCACTACGAAATTCAATTGCTCTCCAGCAACGTCGGCGGCATCAAATCGGGCGCGCGGGTGTTGATGCGGGGCGTGCCGGTGGGCAACGTCAAAACCATCCAGCTCAACCACGGCGGCACCAACGTCACCATTTTTCTGCGCATTGACCCCCAATTCAAACTTCATTCCGATGCGCGGTTCGAAATCGAGCAAGCCGGATTTTTGGGCGACCAATTCGTCGCCATCTATCCCGCCAGCGATCAAGGTTACGTGCTGACGAATGGCGCCGTGGTCTCGGCGCGCGCCCCGTTCAACATGCAGGAAGCCGTGGCCGTCGCGACGGAGATGATCCTCAAAATCAGTCAGACGACCACCAACCTGAACGCGGCGGTCAGCGACGTCCGCCGCCTGGTGTTGAACGAGCAACGGCTGGAAAATCTGGGCACGGCGCTGGATCGGCTGAACGCCATGACCAGCGAAGCGGAACAGGCGATGCAAAACCTGTCCGCCATCGTCACCAATAATTCCGAACCCATCAACGCCGCCGTCCGGGAACTGCACCAGTTCAGCGCGCAATTGCCCGTGTTGACGGATCGCATCAACGCGGTGGTGGCAACCAATTCAGCGCGCCTCGAAGCCACCATGCTCAACCTGGAAACCAGCTCCACCATCGTCACCAACCTGTTGACGGACCTGCAGGCCGGGCGCGGCGCGGCCGGCCGGTTATTGCGCGATGAAGCGCTGGCCGATTACTTGAGCGATATTGCCTACAACCTTTCCTACACCGCCAGCAACCTCAACACGCGCGGTCTCTGGGGCATCCTCTGGAAACAAAAAAATCCCCCGTTTCCCCGCACCAACACCCCCCCACCTGATCCATGATCCGCTCCCTTTGGGTTGTCCGAATTTTCTTTCTCATCCTGTGCTGCCTCACGGGTTACGCGTTGAGCCAGTTGCGCCCCGATCTGGTGGGGCCGGCCTACAGCGGCCCGCTCGGGGCCGTCATCGGCTTCGGTTTCGGTGGCTTGCTCATTGCCATTGACGAAATGCTGAAGGGCTTTTCGTTGCGCGCGTTTTCCGCCACCACTTTCGGATTGCTCCTGGGCATCGTCGTCGCGCAACTCGTGGATCATTCCGGATTGTTCGATCGGGTGGATGATGACACGCGCTGGCTGGTGCGGCTCGCGCTGTTCCTGGGCTTCAGCTACATCGGCATGGTCCTCGCCATGCGCAGCAACAAGGAGGATTTTTCCTTGATCATCCCCTACGTCCGGTTTTCCCGACGCAGCGACAAAGCGGACAACCTCCTTCTCCTCGACACGAGCGCGATCATTGACGGACGCATTGTGGATTTGATCAAAACGCATTTCCTCGAAGGCATCATCGTGACGCCGGCGTTCGTGATGAAGGAATTGCAACGCCTCGCCGATTCCGCCGAGGAAACCAAACGCGGACGCGGGCGGCGCGGGCTGGACATGCTCACTCGCATCCAGGCCAACCAACAACTCGAAGTGAAACTGCACGAGGGCGACTTTCCGGACGAACCCGACGTGGACGCGAAGTTGTTGCGCCTGGCGCGCAATCTCAACGCCAAGGTCATCACCAACGATTCCAACCTCGGCAAGATCGCCGCGTTGCAAAACATCACTTGTTTGAACCTGCACGAGCTGGCGCGATACCTGAAGCCCGTGCTGCTGGCGGGCGATCCGCTCACGCTGAGAATCGTGCGGGAAGGCAAGGACAAGGATCAAGGCGTGGCCTATCTGCCCGATGGCACGATGGTCGTGGTGAATCACGGCCAGGCGCACGTTGGCCATCAGGTCGAAGCCGTCGTCCAAAGCGTGATCCAAACCGGCGCGGGCGTCATCGTTTTCGCCAATTTGCGCTCCAACTCGTAACCCACTATAACTGAACCATGGATTTGATCACTGTCGCCAACCTGTTCAGCTCGGTTGAAGCCAATCTGACTGCGTCGCGCCTCGAAGCCGCCGGATTTCATCCGCACCTCAAAGGCGAACTCGCCGCCCTGAGCATGGATGGTTACTCGCTGGCCACTGGCGGCATTGAAGTGCAGGTGCCCGAGGCGGAAGCGGCCGAAGCCAAAGAATTTCTCAACAGCCCGGTTACACTACTCGAATGAACTCCTCCGCGTCCGCCCGCTTCGCCTCCCTCCAAAAACTGCTCCCCGGCGAAATCAAACTCGACTCCGACACGCTGGCAAAATATGCCGGCGACAAATGGTTTGCCACCCACCGCCCCGACGCCGTGGCGCTGCCGCGTTCCACCCGGTCGGTGTCCACCATCCTTAAGTTTGCGCAGCGGCATCACCTCCCGGTCACGCCGCGCGGTGCCGGTTATGGCTACGTGGGCGGCTGCGTTCCGCGGCGCGGCGGCATCGTGCTCTCCCTCGAACGCCTGAATCGCATCAAGGAAATTAACGCTGACGATTTTGTGGTGGTGACTGAACCCGGCGTCATCACGGCGGAGTTGCAAGCCGCCGTGGAAAAGCAAAATCGTTTCTATCCGCCCGATCCGGCCAGCAGCAAGGAAAGTTTCATCGGCGGGAACATCGCCACCAATGCCGGCGGCCCGCGCTGTTTGAAGTACGGCGTCACCCGCGATTACGTGCTGGGCCTCGAAGTGGTGCTGGCCGATGGCACAATCGTCCGACTGGGCGGACGCACCCATAAAAATAAAACCGGCTTTGATTTGCACCGCCTCTTCGTCGGCTCGGAGGGATTGCTGGGGGTGATTACCGAGGCCACTCTCAAATTGTTGCCGTTGCCGCCCGACCGCGCGAACCTCGCCGTTGGATTCGGCTCGATGCGTCAGGCCGTGCGCTCCCTGCACGCGATCCTCGGAGCGGGATTCCTTCCCGCCGCGCTCGAATTGGCCGATTCCTTTACCCTGGCGGCGGCGTATCGTCGCACCAAAAGCGAACGACTACGCGGCTGCCGCGCGCACCTCATCGTTGAAGTGGATGGGCAACGCGTCTCGGTGCGAAATGAAATCAAAACCCTCCAGCGCCTCATTCGACCGCAGCAGCCGTTGTTCATTGAAACCGGTTTTGGCACCAAGCAATGCGAACAAATCTGGCAAATCCGCCGTGAGTTTTCCTATTCGCTGCGTGACACCGGTTTGACCAAGCTCAACCAGGACATCGTGGTGCCACGCGGCCGCCTGGAAGACCTGTTCAATTTTGCCGTGCGGTTGCAAAAGCGACACCAACTGCAGCTCGCCTGTTTCGGACACGCAGGCGATGGCAACATTCACACCAACATCATGGTGGACTTTACGCAACCGGGCGCGAAGCGACGCAGCGAAGCCGCGCTGGACGAACTCTTCAAACAAGTCCTGGCGTGGAACGGTTCGATCACCGGCGAACATGGCGTGGGCATCGCCAAAAAACGGTGGTGGCCGCTGGCAACCTCCGCCGAAGCGCGCCGGTTACACCACACCATTAAACACGCGCTCGATCCTCGCGGCATCTTGAATCCCGGCAAATTCATTTGACCCTCAGCCGGATTTAACCAGCCGCCGCCACGATCTCAACGAACGAAGGGCTTCCGTTCTTTTGGTTCGTAAATCGCATATCGTAAATCTAAAATTCCGGTCGTATGAGTTTTTACGACCAACTAAAATTTGATGCGAATGGATTGATCCCGGCGATTATTCAGGAGCAAAAAAGCGGGCGCGTGGTGATGATGGCGTGGATGAATCGCGCTTCGTTGGAGAAAACCATCGCCACCGGAAAAACCCACTTCTGGAGCCGCTCGCGCCAAAAATTCTGGATGAAGGGCGAGGAAAGCGGCAACACGCAAACGGTGAAAGACGTGGCGTTCGATTGCGACGGTGATTGCCTGCTCATTCAGGTGGAGCAACACGGTCCGGCATGCCATGAGGGCTATCAATCCTGCTTCTTCCGTTCGATTGAGGGTCAGGGCGACACTTGCCGGATTACCGAACCGCGTTTGAAAACGCCGGAACAAATGTACCACAAGAAATAATCGGGACGCGGGCGCCGGCCGTTGATCGGTCGAGAACGCGCCCGCATGACACTTCATGGATGATTCAGTTCCATTCGCAAGTCGCGCGTATTTTATTTACCTCGTGGTTCTGCTTCTGGCGCGCGCGGCCGATTTTCTCAGCACCTGGGTGGCGACGCCCAATTTGGTGCTGGAAGGCAATCCCATCGCCAAACGACTTGGTTGGAAATGGGGCATGGTCGTGAATCTGATCGTGGTCGCCAGCCTGGCCGCGTGGCCGTTGTCCGCCATCGTGGTAGCGACGGCCAGCGTGTTGGTGGCCGCGCGTAATTTTCAATCCGCCTGGTTGATGCGCTCCATGGGTGAAGAAGCCTATCGGTCATGGCATGTGCAACGGTTGGAAGAAACGCCCGTTATCCTGTATTTGTTCTGTCTGGCCGGTAACAGCTTGCTTACGTTGGCCGTAGGCGTGGCGTTGGTGGCTTTCAGTGCCACGCGGACTTATCTGCTGCTTGTGCCGTTGGGCATCGGGATGGGCATGATTGCCTACGTGCTGGCGGTGGTCCTCTTTACATCGCTTTCCCTGTGGCGACTGCGGCGCCGCCGGGAACCTTTTGCCGAAGTGAAATTGCCGGAGTAACGGCGCTGGGATTTATCCGAGGGAAGTCCTGAAAGAGAAGGATGACAAATCGGGCAAAGTGTGCTTGATTTTGCAGCACATGTTGCATCTGCCGTATTTCGCACACCGGTTGGAAAAAAAAGGAAGGTCCTGGGTTCAGTTAGGCATGGCGGTCTTGCTGACCGCAGCGGCCTCGGATGGTTTCGCACAGGCCCCCAGCCTCACCGAAGCGCCGGTTTCCCCCACCATTTTTTTGGGCGACCCGATGACCCTGCAGGTTGCCGCCAGTGGCAGCGCGCCACTGTCTTACCAATGGTTTCGCGATGATGCCGCCATCGCGGGCGCCGTCGGTACCAGCTATACGATTCCGGCTGTTTCCGCGACGGATCATCACGCGACCTTTTGGGTGCGGGTCACCAACACCTTGGGCGTGGCGCTTAGTGATGCGGTCAGCCTGACGGTGGATTTTGGTCTGCCCGGCGCGGCGGTGACCAACCACTTGTTGAGCTATAGCAGCGTCTGGCGGTACAACCTTTCCAACAATCTGGATGGCGTCAATTGGACCGACCCCGGTTATGCCGACGCCGTCTGGCCCAGCGGCCCCGGATTACTGGCGGCAGAAAACAACTCCGCCATTACGCCACTGATTGGCACCAGTCTGCGCGCGCCGAACAATCCGGTGACCGGCATGGCCTCGGGACATGCGTACTATTTTCGCGCGGCGATCAACGTCGCGAGCAACAACCTGATTCCGGGACCGTTGATTGCGACGATTCGGGCGGACGATGGCGCAATGGTTTATGTGAATGGCACGGAAGCGTTGCGTCTGCGCATGCCTGCCGGGGTGATCGGGAACACGACTTTCACCCTTAACGGCGCATTCCCACCGGGAGCAAGCGCGGATGCGACAACGGATGAAATCTTCCAGTTGGAAGGAATCAACCTCATGCCGGGCAACAATATCATTGCCGCTTCAGTGCATCAGGCCAACGCCACGAGCAGCGACATCGTCTGGGGCCTGGCGTTGGACAGCATCGGTTACCAGCGCGTTCGCGATACCGTGGCGCCGACGGTCGTGAATCTGATTCCAGCGCCGGGGACCACGGTGCCGACATTCAGTTCGCTCGAGGTGGTGTTCAGCGAAGGCGTTAAAGGCGTGGCGGCGGAAGACCTGCTGGTGAATGGCGTGCCCGCGACCCAGGTGACGGAATACGCGCCGGAGGTTTATAGTTTTCAATTCCCGCCGCAACCCAACGGCGCGGTGCAGGTGGCTTGGTCACCAAATGCCGGGATCGTGGATCAATCGGCCAATTCCAACGCGTTTGTGGGCGGTAACTACCATTATACCGTGGACCCGGAGACGACGGATTTGAACGTACGCATCACGGAATTCATGGCGGGCAATTCCACCACGATCCGCGACGACGATGGGGATTACTCCGATTGGATTGAGTTATACAACGCCGGCACTCAGCCCGTGGACCTGAGCGGTTGGTATTTGACGGATAACGCGGGCAACCTGACCAAGTGGCGTTTGCCGACCGGGCTGAGCCTGGCCCCGGGCGATTACCTGCTGGTTTGGGCTTCGAATAAAAACCGCGGCGTGGTGGGCGCGCCGTTGCACACTAATTTCAAATTAAGCAAATCAGCGGGCAATTACCTGGGGTTGGTCTATTCCGATGGCGCCACGGTGGTTTCAGCGTTTACCGCTTATCCGGCCCAGTATGATGATGTCTCGTATGGACGGGATCGGTTGGATTATTCCCTGGTGGGCTACTTCACCACGCCGACGCCCGGGGCCGTCAATGCGACCGGAGGAGCGGGATTTCTAGCGCCCGTCACCTTCTCGCGCCCCAGCGGCACCTTTCAATCCGCGTTCCAACTGACCTTGAGCACGGAAGCCACCAACGCGGTCATCCGTTATTTTCTGGTCACGGACAGCGCGGCGGCAGCGCTGACCGACCTGCCGGATAACACCTCACCGATCTATACCGGGCCATTGAACATCAGCACCAGCACGCAGGTTCGGGCGCGCGCGTTTCCGGCGCAGGCAGACGCATTTCCCAGCGCGCCAACCAGTGAGACCTACCTGCAAATTACGCCCGGCGCGGCGAGCTTCAGTTCCGAAGCGCCCGTGGTGTTGTTTTACAATTTTGGCGGCAACGTTCCACCCGCGACGACGGACCAAAATGCCGTCATGATGGTGTTCGATACGGACTATGGTCATGCTTCGCTGACCAACCCGCCGGCCGTCGTCAAACGCATCGGCATCCATCTGCGCGGCAGCAGCACGTTGGGCATGGCCAAGAAAAGTTTTGCCGTCGAAACCTGGGACGAATTCAACGATAACCAGAGCGTGGGAGTCCTGGGCATGCCCGCCGGCTCTGACTGGGTTTTCTATGCGCCCAACCTGTATGACAAATCGTGGATTCATAATCCACTGATGCACGACCTGAGCCGTTCAATCGGGCGTTACTCTCCGCGAGCCCGCATGGTGGAGGTGTTCACCTGCTTTAATGGAACGACCGTCAATTATGCCGCCCCGGCAGTGGGGCATTACAACGGCGTCTATGTGTTGATGGAAAAAATCAAAGCGAATGCCGACCGCGTCAATATCCCCCGATTAACCCCGATGCAGACCAATACGCCCGCCATCACGGGCGGGTATATTTTGAAGATTGATCGTGCGGACGCCGATGAACGCACGTTCAGCGCCGGCAATCAAGGTTTGGTGTTTGTCGAGCCCAAGATGAAGGATTACAGCCTCTATCCGGGTCGGGCCTTGCAGCAAAACTACATCGCGGGATACATCAATTCGTTCTACAACGCTTTGACGGGTGCCAATTGGACCAATGCCACCACGGGTTACGCCGCCTGGATTGACGTGGACGCGTGGATTGATCATCACCTTTTGAACGTTCTATCGCTCAGCTCGGATGCGTTGCGATTGAGCGCGTTCATGTTCAAGGACCGCAATCAAAAATTTGCCATGGGGCCGCTTTGGGATTTTGATCGGGGCCTGGGCACGAGCGCCGGCAGCGATTGGCGGGCTTGGAATCCGCGTTCGTGGATGGGTTCCAATCCGTTGGGGGCCGCCAACGGCACGGATTACGGAACGGACTTTTTCAATCCCAACAACGTATTCGGCAATCCCTGGTATTCCCGATTGTTGCAGGACCCGAACTTTTGGCAGAAGTGGATTGATCGTTATCAGACCTTGCGGGACGCACAATTTTCAACCAACGCCATCTTCGCCATTATTGACGGGCTGACCGGCAACTTGGGTGCCGTGTCGGCGCGAGAAATTAGTAAATGGTCTGATTCCACCCCTCGTTCCGGCGTGGTCGCACCCTCGTCGGGCTGGCCGGATCGAAGTTATTCCTACACCTTTCCCGGCACTTACGCGGGTGAAGTGAACTTCCAGAAACAATGGCTGATGGACCGACTGAATTTCATGGATGCCAATTTCCTCGCGCGGCCGACGGTGAACGCGACCAGTGGCCCGGTCAATAGCGGTCAGACGGTTGTCCTCACCCCCGCAAGCAAAGCGAACAGCCGCGTGTTCTACACGCTCAACGGCACCGATCCGCGTTTGCCGGGCGGGGCGATCTCGCCCGCCGCGCTTTCCAACAGTGGCCCGGTGACGATCACCGTCACCAGTAACATTCAGCTTTTCGCGCGTTCATGGAATCCCACCCATCAAAATCTGACCGGCTCGAAAAATCCGCCTATTTCCAGCCCCTGGTCGGGTCCGCGAGAGGTGACGCTCTACACTTCGCTGCCCGCTTTGCGCATCACTGAAATCATGTATAATCCGCCCGCGCCGCCGGTCGGAAACACCAGTGATCCAGACGACTTCGAGTACCTTGAATTACAGAACATCGGGAGCACGTCGCTGAATTTGAATGGGTTCAAAATTGGCGGCGGGATTTCCTATACGTTCCCCAACATGACTCTGGGCGGCGGCCAATACGTGGTGGTGGCCAAAGACCTGGCCGCGTTTCGCGCGCGCTACGGCATGTCACCACTGGTGGCGGGCGTGTACACCAACAAGCTGTCGAATAGTGGCGATCATCTCACCTTGGAAGGCGCGTTGGGCGAACCGATTCTGGACTTCAATTTCTCCGACGCCTGGTATCCGGGCACGGATGGCGAAGGGTTCTCGTTGGTGATCATCAATCCACTGGCAGATCCGGAAACCTGGAGTCTCAAGGAGAGCTGGCGTCCCAGCGGCGCGCTGAACGGTTCGCCCGGTGCGGATGATCCGACACCGACGCCAATTCCTCCCATCCTCGTGACGGAAGCGCTGACGCATACCGATCCGCCTTTGCGGGATGCCATCGAACTTTACAATCCCACCCTCGATGCGGTGAATGTGGGCGGTTGGTTTTTGACCGATGATCCGCATCAACCCCAAAAATACCGCCTTCCCGCCAACCAGTTCATTCCCGCCGACGGATACCTGGTCTTCGATGCGGATCAATTCGGCGTTGGCCCAACCAGCTTCCAACTGAGTTCAACCGGCGAGTCCGTTTACCTGTTTTCCGGCGACGCCAACACCAATCTCACCGGTTACGCGCATGGGTTTGCGTTCGGCGCGGCGCCGAATCCGGTTTCGTTTGGTCGGTACGTGAACAGTCAGCAGCGTGAGTTCTTTGTTTTGCAAAGCGTCAACACGCTCGGACAACGCAACGCTTATCCGCGCGTCGGACCAGTGGTGATCTCCGAAATCATGTACAACCCGCCCCAGCTGCCCGGCGGCGCCAATGATGATTTGAACGAATTCATTGAACTGCAAAATATCACCAGCACCAACGTGCCCTTGTACGATGTGAATTACCCGAGCAGCACCTGGCGCTTGCGAGATGCGGTCACCTTCGATTTTCCTTCCGGCCTCGTGTTGTCGCCGGGACAGCGGCTGTTGGTGGTGAGCTTCGACCCGGAACTTTACGGGGCTTTAAAGACCGCCTTCCTCGCGAAATACAGCGTGCCCGTCAACACGCTCTTGCTCGGTCCCTGGTCGGGCAAACTGAACAACGCCGGCGAAACGGTGGTGCTGGAGCGCCCCGACAATCCCAACCTGCTGCCCACCGGAGTTGAAGTGCCTTATTATCTCGTCGAAACCGTGACCTATTCACCCGTCGCCCCCTGGCCCTCAAGCGCGAATGGCGGCGGCCCTTCCTTGCAGCGGATCGAACCGACGCTGTTTGCGGACGATCCTTTGAACTGGCAGGCGGCAAATCCGACGGCAGGACAGGCCAATCCCGGCGGCCCGCAAGTGGACGTGGATGGCGACGGCCTGCCCGATGTGTGGGAGTTGGCCAACGGCCTTGACCCACAAATCGGCTCGGGACCGTTTGGTGCTGCCGGCGACGCCGATGGCGATGGCGCCGGCAACTGGCAGGAATACGTGGCCGGAACAAATCCCAGCGATCCGGATGATTACCTGCGCTTCAGCTCCATTGCGGCGGACGATCAAGTCTGCGAGCTGCAGTTCTTCTCGCACCTGGGCCGCACGTACGCGGTGGAATTCACCGGATCGCTGACTCCGGCAAATTGGCAAACGCTGGTGAGCGGATTAACCGGCACCGGCGACACCATCTCCGTCACCGATCCGCAGACGGCCACGCGCTATTATCGGCTGCGCGTCAGTTATAATCCGTGAGGTAATCCAAAAAAAACGGCGGGGTGATTAATCCCCGCCCTAGCCAAGGGTAAGTGGGATGACAGGGAAGGATCAAACCGACCGCGACTAATTAACGGAGGAGATGCGGGATAGTGATCGGAGCCTGCACTTGCGCAAATACTGGCGACGCTCACTAAAAAGCCAACCAGTAACGGTTGATTTCAGAGTTCTTGAGTAATGGTGGAGCCGAGGAGATTCGAACTCCTGACCCCCACAATGCCATTGTGGTGCTCTACCAACTGAGCTACGACCCCATCCAAAAGCGCCGAAACTTTAACGAGCCGGACGGTTAAGTCAAAATCAAATTCATCCGCTCTTGAGATTATTGAGGTGAAATCATTTGGTTGGATAAGGCGCTTCACTCCGCGCGCACCGCCGTGGTGAATCAAAACGCGCCAGTATCAGCCAGCGACGGGCAGAGGACTGCCGCTCCACCTTTGAGCGACCAGGTCTGCCGGCCCGACCCGCTTCAAGACGGATGGGTGAGCAGCGTGAGTAAAAATCTTCCCATCACTCCATGGCTGGCTAACATAGTGACATGCCATCATTTGACATTGTCAGTGAAGTGAACTCGATGGAGATCGAGAACGCGGTCAACACCGCGAAAAAAGAGCTGGCCAATCGCTTCGATTTGAGAGGGAGCAAAGCCGAGATCGTGCTGGAAAAGAATGACATCAAACTGAGCGCCGAGGATCAGTTCAAAATCAAGGCGCTGGCCGATATTGTCCTGGGCAAACTCGCCAAACGGAACATCAGTCTGAAAAATGTCGAGCAGCCCGAACCGGATATTTCGCCGCTGGGTCATGCGCGCCAGGTGATCAAAATCAAACAGGGCGTTGCCGCCGAGGTGGCGCGCGAGATCACCACCTACATCCGCAACCAAAAACTCAAAGTGACGACACAAATCCAGGATCAACAGATTCGGGTGACCGGCAAAAGTCGGGATGATTTGCAGGCGGTGATTGCCGCAGTGCGCGCCAAAGATTTTCCGCTGGCCTTGCAGTTTCAAAATTTTCGGGACTGATGGTGGAATGGGCGGTGCGGAAATGAAAACCGTCGGCGGACCCGCTGCTGCAAATCCCTATCCAAGCATAACATCTTCCAGAGTGAAGGACGACAATTGCTGCAACAGCGGGTCCGCCGACGGTTTGGGATTGCCCCCCGTCCAAGGGCTGACAAACTAAAACCGGAAACCGCCCAACACGTAAGAAAGTTTGGGATTGCCCCCCGTCCAAGGGCTGACAAACTTACCCCGAGCCGGCCGAGTTAAATATGAGTGTTTGGGATTGCCCCCCGTCCAAGGGCTGACAAACTTCCGGCGGCTGTTCGAGGATTTACAAGACGGTTTGGGATTGCCCCCCGTCCAAGGGCTGACAAACTTGTGGCTCAAAGGTCTTGAAGTTGGAACAGGTTTGGGATTGCCCCCCGTCCAAGGGCTGACAAACTCTGCCGGTGTCTCGGGCGGTTTGATGCCGGGTTTGGGATTGCCCCCCGTCCAAGGGCTGACAAACTGCGGGCAAAATACGTAGAAGCGCGGAACAGTTTGGGATTGCCCCCCGTCCAAGGGCTGACAAACTCACAGAATCAGCGGAGCCAACACCAACACCGTTTGGGATTGCCCCCCGTCCAAGGGCTGACAAACTTGGATTTAAGCGTGAGCTGATCATTCAACTGTTTGGGATTGCCCCCCGTCCAAGGGCTGACAAACTGAGCAAACGAAAGGCACTTGCTCATTACAAGTTTGGGATTGCCCCCCGTCCAAGGGCTGACAAACTAACATGATCACCATCAAGCTCAACAAAGAAGTTTGGGATTGCCCCCCGTCCAAGGGCTGACAAACTGCGGAGATGATCGGCGAGCCGCCGTTGAGAGTTTGGGATTGCCCCCCGTCCAAGGGCTGACAAACTCCTTCACGCGTTGTTGATGTTCGCGAATGAGTTTGGGATTGCCCCCCGTCCAAGGGCTGACAAACTCACTACGCGAGCCGCTGAAATTCGGCAAGAGTTTGGGATTGCCCCCCGTCCAAGGGCTGACAAACTCATTACTGCCAGTCACCGCCGCCAGAATAAGTTTGGGATTGCCCCCCGTCCAAGGGCTGACAAACTACTCAAGGAGGCGGCAAAGGCGCAGGAAGAGTTTGGGATTGCCCCCCGTCCAAGGGCTGACAAACTTCTCGCGCACGTAGGGGGGTGTGAGTGAGTGTTTGGGATTGCCCCCCGTCCAAGGGCTGACAAACTGACCAGCCGCCCGGCTCGCCGGTCGTGGTTGTTTGGGATTGCCCCCCGTCCAAGGGCTGACAAACTAAAGCCGTTGGTGTAGTGCGTAACTCCGCCGTTTGGGATTGCCCCCCGTCCAAGGGCTGACAAACTCACATATCGAGGGGAACGCTCCACAAGCTGGTTTGGGATTGCCCCCCGTCCAAGGGCTGACAAACTCGCCCGCCACCATCGCCGCCGCTCATTTGCGTTTGGGATTGCCCCCCGTCCAAGGGCTGACAAACTGTCGGAATGGCGTTTGCGAGAGAGAGAAATGTTTGGGATTGCCCCCCGTCCAAGGGCTGACAAACTCAAATCAAAATCGCACCCCGCCTCGGACATGTTTGGGATTGCCCCCCGTCCAAGGGCTGACAAACTGCAAAAACATCACTTGTGCCTTCCATGGTCGTTTGGGATTGCCCCCCGTCCAAGGGCTGACAAACTCGGTCGTGTGGCCGCCGGTGGAAATATCCGGTTTGGGATTGCCCCCCGTCCAAGGGCTGACAAACTAAGACCCGGATAAACAAGAAAGAGCAAATGGTTTGGGATTGCCCCCCGTCCAAGGGCTGACAAACTACGCCGTCAGGTACCCAACTGTCCGAGACCGTTTGGGATTGCCCCCCGTCCAAGGGCTGACAAACTGTCTTGGTATGAATTGCCGGTTTAACATGAGTTTGGGATTGCCCCCCGTCCAAGGGCTGACAAACTGCTAAACGGGGCGTAATGGTTAAAGTTTGGGTTTGGGATTGCCCCCCGTCCAAGGGCTGACAAACTCATTTTCTACAAAAGGACGTTGCCATCCCCGTTTGGGATTGCCCCCCGTCCAAGGGCTGACAAACTTCCACGAACGATTTACAGCCGTCCAGGAATAGTTTGGGATTGCCCCCCGTCCAAGGGCTGACAAACTGCCGCTCGCTGCGCAACGCGGCTCGATTCCGTTTGGGATTGCCCCCCGTCCAAGGGCTGACAAACTTAGAGTGTGCCCGGGTGTGTGAAACTAGGCGTTTGGGATTGCCCCCCGTCCAAGGGCTGACAAACTACTTTGAAGAATAGGCGAAGTCGAAGCTGTGTTTGGGATTGCCCCCCGTCCAAGGGCTGACAAACTTCCTTCGCCGGTTGTAGTGCCGGCGGAACCGTTTGGGATTGCCCCCCGTCCAAGGGCTGACAAACTCAAGACTACACGCACCCAAAAACGAAGACAGTTTGGGATTGCCCCCCGTCCAAGGGCTGACAAACTCTGGATCAGACGACGGATCAGCCTCTTGGGGTTTGGGATTGCCCCCCGTCCAAGGGCTGACAAACTACACGCGCACGGGGCAAACGACTACGGATCGTTTGGGATTGCCCCCCGTCCAAGGGCTGACAAACTCCGACTGGAGCCGGATGGCGCGTATTCAAAGTTTGGGATTGCCCCCCGTCCAAGGGCTGACAAACTCTGTGCAAGGCGTGGTGCGGACTTTTAGAGGTTTGGGATTGCCCCCCGTCCAAGGGCTGACAAACTTACGCCAATGAATCGCCCACACCGGCGGCTGTTTGGGATTGCCCCCCGTCCAAGGGCTGACAAACTGAGACTGGATCGAGGCGCAGCGCAAAGCGTGTTTGGGATTGCCCCCCGTCCAAGGGCTGACAAACTTTTGAGTTTCGAGCATTTCGTTGCGTGGGCGTTTGGGATTGCCCCCCGTCCAAGGGCTGACAAACTCCGCGCGGAGGCCATGCTGCGCGAGATACGGTTTGGGATTGCCCCCCGTCCAAGGGCTGACAAACTTGAATTGGTTATCAAGGTGAGCGCCGTGCCGTTTGGGATTGCCCCCCGTCCAAGGGCTGACAAACTGAGATGATCGAAGCCGAGCGCCACCTTTCCGTTTGGGATTGCCCCCCGTCCAAGGGCTGACAAACTCATGCGCCGGAAAAGAATCGTCCGTCGTCCGTTTGGGATTGCCCCCCGTCCAAGGGCTGACAAACTGATTGCGCCAAAATCGAGCGCGACTCCAGCGTTTGGGATTGCCCCCCGTCCAAGGGCTGACAAACTCATGGGCGCAAGCGGTGAGAGATGCGCGTGGTTTGGGATTGCCCCCCGTCCAAGGGCTGACAAACTTTCGCGAAATCGCCTTGCTGCCACAGGTCAGTTTGGGATTGCCCCCCGTCCAAGGGCTGACAAACTTCGCGGATAACAAACTCGCGCAACTCGGCTGTTTGGGATTGCCCCCCGTCCAAGGGCTGACAAACTTTTGGGGAAATGTTTGGGTTCGCGAAACGCGTTTGGGATTGCCCCCCGTCCAAGGGCTGACAAACTACCGTTAAACGTCTGAACCGCGTGCTGGTCGTTTGGGATTGCCCCCCGTCCAAGGGCTGACAAACTACAGTTTGAGCGGGAGGCCAAAGCCAGAGCGTTTGGGATTGCCCCCCGTCCAAGGGCTGACAAACTCAGGCGAAGATACCAGCCAAGCGCAAGACTGTTTGGGATTGCCCCCCGTCCAAGGGCTGACAAACTTTCATTCCCGCCGCTACCCGTTCCCCACTTGTTTGGGATTGCCCCCCGTCCAAGGGCTGACAAACTGGGGACAGCCGCAACTGCTACGCCTACTATGTTTGGGATTGCCCCCCGTCCAAGGGCTGACAAACTAAAGGCGTTGTTGTTGCGCACTTCAAGTGCGTTTGGGATTGCCCCCCGTCCAAGGGCTGACAAACTTGACGACGTGCAAGCGGTGGTTGCTCCCGTGTTTGGGATTGCCCCCCGTCCAAGGGCTGACAAACTGGGTTGACGGCAGAAAGTGGTTCCGATAAGAGTCTGATCGAGTTGATTCAACCTTTGGACGGGGGGCATCATCTCAAATATGTTGACCAACTCCGGGTTACGCTGGAACGCAGCCGCAAGGCTGCCCACCCCGGAGAGAGTAATTGTAGAAATACGATGAAACGAGGTCTTGAACGGCACTGACTTTCGTCAGTGCCGTTCTTTTTTAGAAGAACATCATTTGCTCGGGCATGTCTTCCGGTTTTTCCTTTTGCTGACTGCGAACCACAATCATTCGCCCCCACTGCGCATCGGTGATCAGTAAGCCACGGACTTCCCCGCGCGAGGGGATTTTGGATCGTAACCGCCGCACCTGAGTTTCCACGCGGTCCGCTGAACCGCAAGGCCGCGCATAGACGCTGAATTGCACCATCATGTATCCGTCCTTGATGAGGTCTTTGCGGAAGTTGGCGGCATCGCGGCGTTCCTCCGGTGTTCCGACGGGGAGATCAAAAAAGACCATGACCCAGGCCATACGATATTTGCTGCATACCGGATTGCGTCCCTGTTTGCCACGGGATTTACGGCGTGATTTTTCAACAGCGGTTGAGGGTTGAAGTTGAAACGGTGGTTCAGATTCGGAAAGCCCGGCAGGTGAAATTAAATCGTTCATCTGCCCCTCACCCGTCCTTGCGGACTCCCTCTCTCCTACCGAAGGGGAGAGGGATAGGGTGAGGGGTTCGTCGTATTTTTGTCGTCGTGGTCGTTCGTCGGGCAACAAATCTTCGTCTGGAGCGCCGGCCTCCGGTCCGGCGTGTTCCGAATCCATTTCTTCGTGCCAGATCGGAGAACGGCGCTCCAAGTCATCTTGGAATTCTTCACTCACGGCAGCATGGGAAATTTTAACTGCGTGGGCAGGCGGGTAAGGGTGGCATTGGCAAAACTTTGGATGGAAATATCAATCGCATGAAGCAGGCGCACTTTGGCTTTGCCCATCGGCACCTCTCGTTGGAGCACCGATACCGCCTGCCGCATCCATTCCGCCATCGGACGCTTGCCGCCTTGTACAAATAAGCGCAACTCGCGATCAATCCACGGGCGGAACGGCTCCACCAAATCATCGGCAAGGGCAAAACTTCCCGCTTTGGGAGTGTGGGCGATGCCGATGGCGGCGATAAATCCGTGCGCGGCCAATGAACGCAAAACCGCAGTGCGGATGATGGCGTAGCCGTAATCCAACATTCCATTCACGCCTTCGCGGGTGCCGGGCACGCGACGACGCTCGTCAGTTTGCTGCCATTCGCTCAAGCGTGGAAGCAGATGTTTCCAGTAATGGCGAGCAGCACGAGATTCGCACGCGTCGGGAGTGTCAGAACGGTAGAGATGGCGTCGAGAAGCGGTGATGTTGGCGAGGGAAATTTTTGTTTGGGGAGCACGCGCGCCTCGCGTGTCGTTCTCCGCGCCCTCGCGGAGAACTTCCGAAGGTTCCGACGTCGGGGCGGCGCCGGGTGCAGTCGAGGCGGCTGCGCTCCCCGTTTCGCATCGCTTGGCGATTTCACTCAAGACGGAATACGCACGTTTGAGGTGCGCGAGGTTGGCAGCTTGGTTGCGGACTTTGGCGGTAATGATTTGCCGCCATATCGCAGTTTTCCAATCTTGGGTCCACTCGATTTGGCGACGCAACAGTTCGGTATTGGTAGCGCGATAGTAGGGCAGAGTGAGGGCGCAAGGCTCAAACTTCTCGTTGCAGACAATCATCAGGACATTCAACTCCGCCATCCGCCGCAATGCGCCCGCAGTAACGGACATATCCTGCGCCGCCGCCACGATTACCGCCACATCCGCCAACGGCACAGTGCGCTCCGTGCCTTTTTCGGAGTCGGTGATGTGAAGTTGGTCAAGTTTGCACCGAACCCGGAGATTGTGACTGAGCAGATGGAGGATGTGGTAGCTCATAACCCGCAGACTTGATGAACGTATCCCAACTGATGTTTACGCCGTTTTCCAAAAAGCCTGATGCTTTCAATGATTCCTTGACGTCAGCTAAATGGATTGGCAAGAGCTTGATGTTTTGTTGCATCGTGGATGCAACGCGATATTTGCCAACCGGCGTATTACGTCCCGGCGAAGTTTTAATTTCGACAGTCTGACCGCGCCGGATTATTGCGACTGCATCGGAATCAGATTTGATTGGAACTTTTGGAATGGGCTTATCCATCCGCCAAAGCGGAACGAAGACCGGGACGAGAGATTTTCCATCTTCGGATGGATGGAGACGAACTTCGCGAAAGCTTCCACGAGCAACAAACCCCCGTGTTCCTGGACTTGCCGGGGCAACAGCACTGTCATCTTCCACGCCGATGTAACCAACCCGCTTGATCGGAATTTTGACATCCTTCGGCCAAGCGAACGGTGGAGCTTCATCTGCACGCCATTGTTGGAAAGCGGAAAAGCAAAGCCTCTGTTGAAAGGATTCCGGCAGGCAGTTTTTGTTCGCTTTGATTTGCTTTTCCCACGCAGGCTCACACTCGCAATAGCTATCCCAAGCCAAAGCTAGATAGTCACCCAATTCAGGCGGGAAGACTTTTGACTTACCAGTTTTAGGAGACTTCAAGTCGGCTGGTTTAAGCGCGGTGATTGGTTCGCGAGAAACATAACAATCTGGGATTGGAATGCCGTTTCGTTTCGGTCGGCCATAAATGGTTGTATCGTATGTCCGCTGGTGTTTGCTCCGCGAGACGTGATGCCTGACGACCACTTTCTCGATTTCCTTTTTCACCGCCTCGTGCATCTGGCCTTCCTTGGGAAAGATTGGATTGGCCGCCTTGCTGCGTTGTTTTTCATCCTGCGTCCACCAGCCATGTCTGCCGAATTGATCTTTGGCGCCGTGAGTGCGATGAGCCAGCCAAGGCAAGGTGCAGGCAATCACCATTGCATCCAGCGCATGATGCCGGAGGTCGCCGCGATTTTTTTCAGTAAATTGTTTTTGTTCCGCCTCGGACAGTTCATCCCAACGGGTGCCATTCGGCAGCGGATGAAGAATCTGATTCAAGCCCCAAGCCTTTCGCAACCGGCTGGTGAGTTGGCCATTGGTGACTTGGAAGCCGAGAGCAGGATTCAATTTTTCAGGCGTTGGGTCGCGGCCATCTTCACCAAGCCAGCCTAGTTGTGTGAGTGCGATATGGCGGATATCTTCCGGGCAGATGAGCACGCCCACATCTTTGAATTGGTTGCTTTTGCGCACGGCGTAGCCAATCGAGCCCGTGCCCACGTCGAAGCCAAAGACGAGTCCGTTGATAAAGTCGGCAGCAGAAGTTTTTAAGGTCATGGATTTTCCGTGATTTGCGTGACTTGTTTGTAGCGGGTCCAGTCGGAAGCGGCAATGTAAAGTTTACTGAAATTTACTGAGATTGAAGTCCCAGCGGCTCCGCACCGGTTGCATTACGTTTGCGAGCTATCCCCTTGCTCAAGTTTCCATCGGATCACTAGGATTGGCGCGTGAACAGTTTGCCGGAACAGGTTGCCCGCCTCATTCAGCAGCAGAAATTGTTTGCCGCCGGTGAGCGGATTCTGGTGGCCGTATCCGGCGGCTTGGATTCCATGGTGCTGGGGACGGTGCTGCGGGAATTGGCGCCGCGCTTCGGTTGGCGGTTGCGCGTGGCGCACTTCAATCACCAGTTGCGCGGTCGGGCCAGCGCCGGCGACGAGCGGTTTGTCGCCCGTTGGGCGCAGCGTTATCAACTGCCTTTTTATTCCGGGCGCGGCGACGTGGCGGGTTTGGCGGCGCGCTCCGGGCTTTCCCTCGAAATGGCGGCGCGGCAGTTGCGCCACGAATTTCTCGCGCGCACCGCGCGGCGATTCAAGTGTCCGACGATCGCGCTGGCGCACCATGCGGACGACCAGGTGGAACTGTTTTTTTTGCGTTTGTTGCGCGGCGCGGGCGGGGAGGGATTGGGCGGCATGCAACCGGTTGCGCCGTCGCCCGCCGATGCGCGGGTGCGTTTGGTGCGCCCGTTATTGACGGTGGATCGCGCGCATCTGGAGATTTTTGGGACCGAACAACGGCTCAAATTCCGCGTGGACACCAGCAACACGTCGCGGGAAATCCTGCGCAACCGCGTCCGACTGGACCTGTTGCCGTGGCTGCGCCAGCAGTTTCAACCGGCGTTGAACCGGATCGTTCCGCGCGTCATGGAATTGATTGGCGATGATGCCGAACACGTCGGCGGCGCGGCGCGGGAGTGGTTGGAATCGGCGTCAGCCCGCGCGCCTTGGGCGGGTTTGTCGCGCGCGTTGCAGCGACGGATCATTCAACAACAATTGCAGCAGTTGCGGGTGGCCGTGGATTTTGATCTGGTCGAACGCTTGCGTCTGGCGCCGGATCAGGCCGTGTCCATCGGGGACCGGTGGATCAAGCGCGAGCGCACCGGCAAGTTCCAATTGTTGACCCGCGTAGCGGCGGCGTTTAATCCGGCGGAACGCGTGGTAAAACTGTTGCCCCGAGGCTCGGTGACGTTTGGTGCGTTACGGATTGACTGGAAATTAGCCAGCCGCGTGAAGGTTAAGGACAAACCCGAGGCGACGGAATTACTCGATGCCGCGCGGGTGGGACGACAGATTGTCCTGCGGCATTGGCGTCCGGGAGATCGGTTTCAGCCGCTTGGCATGAAAACGGCGGTCAAGCTGCAGGATTGGTTCGTTAATCAGAAGATTTCACAGGCAAGGAGGCACGAATTAGTACTGGCTACGACCCCGTCGGGGGTCATTTTTTGGGTGGAAGGTTTGCGTCTGGGCGCGGTGGCGCGGCTCACGTCGGCGACAACGCAAACGCTCGTCTGGAGTTGGCGGCGTTAATCGGCCTTGCAAGTCCTGCATTGCGAGCTTCTCGGACCCATGCTACGCTCGGCCAGCTAAAAAAAGATCATGTCCGAGAATAACAAGATGAACGGCAGCGACAAAAACATGCGTAAGCCGGGCGGGAGTCGGATGCAGCCGAGCACGATTGCGGTGTGGATTGCGATCATTGGCGGCATGGCTTTGCTTTTCAGCATGAAGGGCAAATGGAGCGAGCCGAATCGCACCGAAATTTCCCAGTACGATTTTGTCCAAAAGGTTAATTCCAATCTGATCGCCAGCGCCAAGGTCAATTACGGCCAGCAATCGTCGCTGACGGAAATCACGGGGACTTACTACGAAACCGGCGCGGACGGCGAGAAATTGATGTCGGGCGGCAAACCGGTGGAAGTGGCGTTCCATACCAAGGTGGTGATGACGGAATCGTTTGCGGATCAGTTGCGCAACGTGAAGCAGATTGAGCCGCGCGAGAGCAGCGCCCTGCTGTTCAACATCGGCGTGAACGTCTTGTTCTTGGGCTTGTTCGTTTTCCTCATCTGGTTCTTCTTCATCCGCCCGATCCGCATGGCGGGCAAAGGCGCTTTGAGCTTCGGCAAGAGCAAGGCGCGGTTGCTGGCCAAGGAGCGCAATAAAACCACCTTCAAAGACGTAGCCGGCGTGGAGGAAGCCATTGATGAAGTTTCGGAGTTGGTCGAGTTCTTGAAGGACCCCAAGAAGTTTCAACGGCTCGGCGGACGCATTCCCAAGGGCGTGTTGATGATTGGACCTCCCGGCACGGGCAAAACCTTGCTCGCCAAGGCGATTGCGGGTGAAGCCGACGCGGCCTTCTTCAGCATCAGCGGTTCGGATTTTGTGGAAATGTTCGTCGGCGTGGGCGCCAGCCGCGTGCGCGACATGTTCGAGCAGGCGCGCAAAAACACACCGTGTCTGGTATTCATTGATGAAATTGACGCGGTCGGGCGGTCGCGCGGGCACGGACTCGGCGGCGGCAACGACGAGCGCGAGCAAACATTGAATGCTTTGCTCGTCGAGATGGACGGATTCGATACGCAGGAAGGCATCATTATCATTGCCGCAACGAACCGTCCGGATGTGCTCGATCCCGCGTTGCTGCGTCCGGGGCGGTTTGACCGCCAGGTCACCGTCAATCTACCGGACGTGCGCGGGCGGGAAGCGATCCTGAAGGTTCACGCCAAAAACGTGAAACTGTTGCCGGAAGTGGATTTGTCGGTCATCGCGCGCGGCACTCCGGGTTTCTCCGGCGCGGAACTGGCCAACTTGCTCAACGAAGCGGCGTTGCTGGCGGCGCGCACCAACAAGAAGGGCATCGGCATGGTGGAGTTGGAAGAGGCGCGCGACAAGGTGCGCTGGGGTCGCGAGCGGCGCAGCATGGCCATGACGGATGAAGAGAAGAAATTTACCGCGTGGCACGAGGCCGGTCACGCGTTGGTGAACGTCGTGCTCAAACACACCCACCCGTTGCATAAAGTGACGATCATTCCGCGCGGTCAGGCGCTGGGCGCGACGATGTATCTGCCCAAAGACGACGTACTCAGCCGCCGGCGCAAGGAGATGCTGGACACCATCGCGGTGACCATGGCGGGACGCATCGCCGAGTTGATTGTGTCGGATGACATTTCGACCGGCGCGGCGGGAGACATTCAGCAGGCCACTTCCATGGCGCGAGCAATGGTCATGCACTACGGCATGAGCGACAAGCTGGGCATGGTGCTTTACGGCGAGAGCCAGGAATATGTGTTCCTCGGTCGCGACATGATGCGTTCCAAGGATTACAGCGAGCAAACCGCGCAGGAGATTGACGCGGAAGTAAAACGCATCATTGATGAAGCTTACCAGAAGGCCAAGGACACAATTGACACGCATTACGACAAGTTGGAAATGATCGCCAATGCGTTGCTCGAATACGAAACGCTTGACGGAACGCAGGTCGAGGAAATTGTGCGCACGGGTAAATTCACGCCGCCGCAAAAGCCGAGTGATCCCGGTCCGCTGGTCGGCGCTCCCGCCGGCACTCCGTTGCCCGAGGCCCCGCCCAAACAGGTGCCGCCGACGCTGCCCGGTCTGGGCACGCCCGCGCCCGCACCCGCCGCGCGCACGATGAGTTAGGCGTCATGGACTGCGGTGGCAAGCGAAGCGCGACACCGCCTTCGCGCGCCTGATAGGTTATCTTCAATACGTGAAATTTTCGCGCGTCCGAAAGCGCCGTCGTCGCTACGCTTTGCCGGCGCACTCCAAGACCGCGCCAATCGGTTGCAGAATTATTACGGACAATATTTTCCTTGCACCAAACCGTGTAAGGAGAATAAATCAGGGCGCATGAACTCTCCCAAAATTTGGCTGTGGCTGATGTTGTTGGCGCTGGCAGTAACATCGAGCGCGGCGCAGGAAATGCGCTTCTTCCGCGTGGCCGGGCCGGTGGCGGTGACGATTACCGGAATTTCCGCCGAGGGATTTGTCACTTGGACGAATGTTCCGACCAACGCGACGTTCACCGTGCAGACCGCGACCGATTTGGCGGCGGGCAATTGGATGGATTGGGTGGAAGTGCCCGTGAGCAGCGCAACTACGATTCACCAGATTTTCGATCCAAACCCGCTCGCAGGCATGGTGTTCATCCCCGCCGGGAGTTTCACGATGGGGTCCAATTTGGACCCTATCTCTGTAGAACAGCCTTCGCACACGGTTTATGTTTCGGCGTTTTACATGGACCAGTATGAGGTGACGAAGGCGAAGTGGGACGAGGTATATCAGTGGGCGACGAATCACGGTTATAGTTTTGACTATGCGAACAGCGGACAAGGGAAGGCGGCGAACCATCCGGCGCACAGCATGACGTGGTATGACACGGTGAAATGGTGCAATGCGCGGAGCGAGAAGGAGGGGCGGACACCCGCTTATTACACGAGCGCGGCGCAGACCACCGTGTATCGGACTGGGCAAGTCAGCGTGCAGAATGATTGGGTGAAGTGGGATGCGAATGGTTATCGTTTGCCAACAGAGGCAGAGTGGGAGAAGGCGGCGCGGGGCGGAGTCAGCGGACAGCGGTTTCCGTGGGGGAACACCATTTCGCACAGTCAGGCGAATTATCGCAGTTCTTGGGAGGGTGGAGCGCCTTATTATCCTTACGACGTGAATCCGACGAGTGGTTATCATCCCGCTTACAACGCGGATGATCTTCCTTACACGAGTCCGGTTGGCTCTTTTGCGCCGAATGGATATGGCCTTTACGACATGGCGGGGAACATGTGGGAGTGGTGTTGGGATGGGTATGCGAGTGGCTATTACAGCAATTCACCGAGTAGCGACCCGCGTGGTCACGCGTCAAGCTCGGCCCGCGTGGTTCGGGGTGGCAGTTGGGGCGTCAACGCCTTCGGCTGCCGGACGGCGGGCCGCGACGGCTACTATCCGACCATCAGGGGCTTCGACGGCGGGCTCCGCTGTGTTCGATCCGCAGGTCAGTAGTTCAAGAACCGAACGGCAGCGGGCGGCACGCCAACTTTTGCCAGCGCCTAACGGCGCTGCCAATGGCACGTCCAAACTTTGGAGTGCGGCGTAATCGCGCGGATGTAGCGGCGGTCTGACCGCCGCCATTCAAGCCACGCTCATACGGCATGGCTACCGGCCGAGCCTCCAGAATTATTACGGTTAGGGCATTTTAAGTATTCCTATAGCCGCCGACATGGCGCAGCGGCCTTCCAACCTCAGGCCAAGCGTTGGGGTCAAACGGGCGGCCGCCCTTGGTTCGGAACGAGCACCGGCGTGACCGCGTCTTGGACTGCGGCAGTCCGCTGCCGCTGTGGAATCAGCAGCACGCGATCGGAAAGCGGCAGAAGCCTGCCGCAGTCCAAAACCTCGCGGACAGAGGCGCCATTCTCCATCCGGACCCCACCTTCATTGGGTTACACTCGTTCGGTGCCACGGCTACAACTTTAATTAAACCGCTATAGTGTTTTACTCGCGTCAACCGAACGGAGCGCCAACTTTTGCCAGCGCCTAACGGCGCTCCCGCGTCAGAATGTTTTCGTGGAAAATTTTTTTCTTTTCGCGTGTTTCGTGTGTTTCGCGGTTCAAATCGCTCGTACTTCCATCTTTCCTCGCCGCGCTAATTCTGTTTTCCTGTCGCGCGTGATAATTGCGCCGTCGCTGCTGGCTGCTGATTTCGGTCACTTCGCCAAGGAAACCATCCGGGTGGGAAAAACCGATGCGGAATGGTTGCACCTGGACATCATGGACGGGCATTTCGTCCCGAACCTTTCCTTCGGTCCGCAGGTGGTCAAAGCGGTCCGTCCGTTGACCCGGCAGTTTTTTGACGTGCATCTGATGTGCTCGAAGCCGGAAATTTTGCTCGAACCATTTGTCAAAGCGGGGGCGGATCAACTCATCATTCACGTCGAGCTGGGGGAAGCCGTCCTGCCGCTGATCTGGAAAATCCGCGCTTTGGGACGGCGCGTCGGATTGGCGATCAATCCGCCGACGGAAATCCGTCGTCTGGAACCGTACCTGGATAAAATTGATCATCTGCTGGTGATGACGGTGAATCCCGGTTTTGGCGGCCAGGAATTTATTTACGAAGCCCTGCCCAAGGTGCAGCAGGCCAGCACGTGGCGGCGGGAAAAGAACTTGTCGTTCTCCATCGGAGTGGATGGCGGCGTGAATTTCGAGACGGTGGGGGAATGTGCGCGCGCCGGAGCGAACGTCTTCGTCAGCGGCAGCGCGTTATTCGCCACCCCGAGTCTGAAACGGGCCGTCACCAAGATGCGACGGCTGGTCCAGAGCAATGACCCCGGCCTCGCGGACTTGAAATTTTGAGAGCCGGACTCGAATGAGTTTACGTTCGGGTTTGGCCAGGTGGCCGGCGCGGTCCAAGACCCGATCGGCGCACGGATGTTTTATTACCAGAGATAGTTTTTAACTCATGAGCATCAAATTCGGAACGGATGGTTGGCGCGCGGTTATCGCCGAGGAATTTACGTTTCACAACGTGGCGCGAGTGGCGCAGGCCACGGCGGATTACTGGAATGTGAATCCCGTGCCCGGCACGGAAAAGAAGGTGGTGATCGGCTACGACCGGCGTTTTCTCTCGAACGAGTTTGCGCGTGGCGCCGCCGAGGTATTTGCCGGGAATGGTTTCACCGTTGTCCTGACGCCGACCTCGACGCCCACGCCCTCGGTTTCGTTCGCCGTCCAGGCGTTGCGCGCGATCGGCGGAGTGATGCTGACCGCCAGCCATAACCCGCCTATTTTTAACGGCTTCAAACTGAAATCCCACTACGGCGGCTCCAGCAATCCCCAGACTTGTCGCGACGTGGAGAGCTGGCTGGATAAAAACCCAGTGCGCACGATGGAATTAGCCCGGGCGGTTGAGGCCCAACGCATCCTTCTGAAAGACGTGCGCCCGGCGCACTTTACGGCGTTGAAAAAGCTGGTGGATTTCAAACTCATCGCAAAATCGAAACTGCGCTTTGCGCACGACGCGTTGTTTGGCGTGGGCGCGGGTTGCTTCGAACAGTTGCTTGCGGACACCACCTGTAAAGTGACGACGCTCAACGGCGCGCACGATCCGTTGTTTGGCGGCATCAATCCCGAACCCATCGAAGCCAATTACGGTCGCACACAGGCGTTTCTGAAAAAACATCCGCACGATCTTTGCCTGGTCACGGATGGCGATGCGGACCGTATCGGCGGCATGGATGGACGCGGCCGTTACCTGACCACGCATATCTTGATCTGCCTGCTGTTGGCGCATCTTTACAACAATCGCCACGGTAAAGGGCGCGTGGTCAAAGCGCTGACGACGACTTCAATGGTGGACAAAATGTGCGCCGCCTACGGGTTGCCGCTGACCGAGACCGGCGTTGGCTTCAAATACATCTGCGCTGAAATGTTGCAGGGCGGCGTGCTGCTCGGCGCCGAGGAAAGCGGCGGCATCGGATTTCCGGGACATATTCCCGAGCGCGACGGGATTGCGGCTGGTTTGATGTTGCTGGAAATGTTGGCGGTGGAGCAGACGTCCGTGAACCGCCTGATTGCGCGGTTGGAAAAGCAATTTGGTCCGCATCGTTATGGGCGGATTGACACGCACTTTCCCCTGGAGAAACGGGAGGCGTTGATGGAGTTCCTCAAAAATCAGGCGCCCGACACGTTGCTGCGCTCGCCCGTGGTTCAGGTCAAATCGTTCGATGGCGTGAAATATATTGCCCAGGACGATTCCTGGCTGATGCTGCGCGGTTCAGGGACGGAACCCATCCTGCGCATTTATGCGGAAGCGCGTTCGGAAGCGACCGTGACGGAGCTGTTGCGGCTGGGCGAGACATTGACAAAGCACGTTTAATGGCCACAATGGAAGTTGGTTGGGCGACTAAATTTCCTGTGCGTCCAGCCCGCGGGCAAGCCGCTCGGATTTCGGCGTCAAGACTTCTGCCAGCAGACGCGTGAATCGTCCATCAGAGTCATGAAGCCATGCTGTGCGTCTCCCGGCGTATAAATGGATGAATTGAAATTGAACGCACCACGCTTATGAAAAAGACCACCAAACGAACTTCAGCCCCAAAAGCAAATAAAACCAAGATCAAGGCCGCGGCCACTCCGACGCTGGCCGTCAGCACCCGCACCAGCCCAGCACCGACGCCAACCCGGGCGGCGACGGTCAGTCCGACCACCGCCACCGTGACCATCGAAGCCAAAATTGATGTGGGCTTTGGCAACAACCTGTTCGCGCGCGGCCAGGGTGGCGGGCTGTCCTGGGAACGCGGATTGCCGTTGCAGAACATTGATTCGCGCACCTGGCGACTGCTGGTTCCGGCTCGGGAGCAGGTGCAATTCAAGCTGCTCATCAATGATTCCATCTGGGCGCAGGGCGACGATGTCGTGGCCGCTCCCGGCAAAAAGGTGGAAGTCACTCCGGCCTTTTAGTTCCGGGCGTCGAACTGAGCTGATCTTTCATGTGGCGCAGATTCATGCGCGGCAGGAAAGCCGTTCCTGCGGGCTTGATTTCATCAACGACTCCGATGAACCCAGGCTTCACTCGGCCGCGTAGGTTTTAACCTGAACCGGCCGCGCCACCTCGGGTGGAAAGTGTAATTTGCCGCACCGGTAATCCTCCCGTCGCCACGCCAGGAACGGCGCGCATTTGGCGATGGTGGCTTGGTTGCGCAACGGCCAGTAACGCTTGAAGTCACGCTCCAGTTGGCGCAACGCCTTGATACCGCTTTGCGCCAGCGCCTGGGCCGTTGATGATCGGCCCGCCGCCAAAGCCTGTTGCCAACGCATGATCCGACACGATTCCAACGCCATGCGCGCCGCCAGATCCAGTTCCGCTTGCAGAATTCGCGCCGTTGGCGAGGCGGGCTTGCCCCGGCGCAAAACCGCGCGTTGGCGTTCCACCTCGGCGGCGGCGGCTTGAATCCGCTGCGGTTTGATCCGCGCGTAGTATTTCAATCCGCTGCGACAAAACAGCTCGCGCGTTGCGGGCGGTGGCGCGGCGATGACCGCTCCGAACGGGGTCACGTTGGCTTCCCGGTAGTCAAACTTTTGGTGCGCCACCCCCAGCGCCAATGCCGCTCGGGCGACGCGTTGAGTGGCGTCCTCATACACTTCGCGACTCAACACCGGCACCAGCAATTCTTCCTGGAAAGTTTTGCCGCACCAGGCGTGGGCCGCGCCAATCACATAAAGCGGCCAGCTCACGGCCAGCGGTTGCGGGTGACCGCCATCGCCCCAATCGGTGTTGAGATAGCCGCGCGCGCCATGCTTGCGTCCGGCAGCGGCGGCAAGGCGCAGATTAACCGACGCCGTGTCGTGCCGGCCAATCATCGTCATCCAGGTGGCCGTGCCCGGACAAACGTAGAAGGGAACTTTGGACTTCGCGAACGTCGCCGCTTCTTTTTCAAACGGATGCGTGGCTTCGTAACCCCAATTGAGCGCGATGACGTGTTTCGGAAGGCTTTTGATGAGTTCGGGATGATTCAAAATGATGTCGCCCCAGAACATCATGGTGCGCCCGCGCTGCGCAACTTCGCGCTGAATCTGTTTCAGGAAATCCACATACACCCGACCTTTGCCGCGGCGCTCGCATAATTTTTTGCTCCGGCCGCGACCCAAGTCCCACGTCTCGTCGCAACCGACGTTGAAGAACTTGCTGGTAAAGTTCGGCAGCAACTCGTCGTAAAGTTCGCGGATGAATTTGAGCGTGCCCGGATGATTCGGCGCGAGCGTGGTGGGGAAGCGCAGGAAATCGCCGGTCGAACCTTCGTAAGGCGCGGCCACCTCGGCGAGTTTTTTGACCTTGGGATGTTCAAGAAAATAGCGCAGATGGCCGAAGGAATTTTGGTTCGGCACAAGATCAATACCCAATTCGCGGCAGCGGGCATCCAGCGTGCGAATCTCTTCCGCCGTCAACGCGCCCCAATCCTGCCAGACCGTTTTGTATTTGCGGTAAGCGAAGGTGTGTTCTGTGTAGAGTTGAAACTCGTTGATCTTGAAATCGGCCAGCCGCTCCACGAGGTCCAGCAACGTCTCCAACTTCGGCACGCGTCCGCGCGAAACGTCGAGCATCACGCCGCGTCGCACGAAATCCGGCCAGTCGCGGATTTTGAGACAAGGCAGGCGACGACCGTATTCGCGGAGCAGTTGCCGCAGCGTCGCCCCCGCCGCGCGTAGTCCGCCAATTTCGCGATATTCGATCCGCACGCCGTTGCGATTGATTGTCAGCGTATAACCCTCGGGATGGTTCGGCGCCTTGACGCCGCGGATGAATTGGATGACAGAAAGCGGTTGCCGCTTGGGCAAAAGAAAAGTTCCAGCGGCGCGTTTCAGCGAGCGGGGAAAGGGGAGCAGATTCAACTTCATGACGAATTAAATTTCCTGGCCGTCTGGAAGTTGGCCGGGGTGGAGAAAAGTTTTGATGAGTTCACCCTCGCCGCAGACAGTCATGCCGGGAAATTTCTTGAACCAACGGCTGGCGGGAACTTCAGGCTGGGTGTCGAGCCATTGCGCGAGTCGGCTGATTTGGTCATGGGTGACTTCACGTTCGCGCACTCGCAGCAAAAGATGCCGGAGCAAGGCTTCGGGTAAGGCATTGCGGCGAACCTTAGGCATGAGGTTCGCTACCGTAAAATCCGCGCACAATTTCTTCGCGCAACTGGCTGGCGACCGCCGGGTCTTTTGCTTCGACCATCTGTTTTGCCAAATCGCCCAACTCTTCGCCGGTCAGCTGACGGTTACGCGCAAGCTGAAACGCGAATCGGATCACCTCGACCTGTTCATCAGGCGGCAGGTGTTTGATTTCCTCAATCACTTGGTTTGCGCTCATGGCGGCAAGGTAGCACACGGCAAAGTTGCCCGGCAAGCTTCGGCGCAGCGCGGGGCTGACTTATGGTGAAAAATGCCGCGCGCCACCGTTCCAATTTCAAACGACCTTACCGCGACGCGCTCTGGGACGACGCTTGCCACTGCCCGGCCTCTCTTGCTGACGCACCGACAGCGTCTCATACTAACTTGCAATCAATATAATACTAATATAAGTTGGCGGAAAATTATGCGTCCGCGCACCGAAATATCCGCCGCCGAAGTTGGCGCGATCCGTCGCGCCATGTTGGCCGCCGCCACCCCCTCCACTTTTCAACGGCTGCAATGCCTCTGGCTGCGCGCCCGGCCAAATCTCTCCACCGAGACGATTGCCCAGACCGTGGGCCTGAGCGTCAGTCATGTCCGGCGGGTCTGGTCGGATTATTTGCGCCACGGGCTGGCGGGGGCCAAAGGCCGGCCCAAAGGCGGACGCCGCCATCAAAACCTGACCGTGGCGCAGGAGCGGGACGTGCTGGCGCCGTTGCAACAAGCAGCCCGGGCCGGGAAACTCGTGACGGCGGAGGGGATCAAAACCCGTTACGAAACGACCGTCGGCCACGCCGTCCCCGGCTCGACGGTTTATCGCCTGCTGGCCCGCCATCAGTGGCGGCGGGTGACGCCCCGCCCCAAACATCCCAAAGACAACCCGCGCGCCCGGGCGGCTTTTAAAAAAACTTCAGGCCAAAGTCACCGCTGTGGCGGCTGGACACCCGGAAGCGCCCTTGCGCCTGATGTTTGAAGACGAAGCCCGGTTCGGGCGCATGAGCAGCCCCATCGGCTGCTGGGCGCCGCCGGGTTGCCGCCCGGAAGTGCCGACGCATCGGGTGCGCGAATACCCCCATGTGTTTGGCAGCGTCTGTCCGCAGGACGGCGAACTCATCAGCCTGATTCCGCCCCGCGCCGACACCGCCGCCATGTCACTCTATCTGGCCGAGGTTTCCCGGCGGCATCCCCGGGAACACCTCCTGATGTTTCTGGATCGGGCGGGCTGGCATCGGGCCAAAAGCCTGGTCGTGCCCGAAAACATCACCTTGGACTGGCTGCCCGCTTACAGTCCCCAATGCAACCCGCAGGAACTGGTCTGGCGGGAAGTGCGCCGCCAGCCCTTCGGCAATCACACCTATGATTCCATGGCCGCGGTGGAGTCGGCCCTGGTCCAACGCCTGCGCCAACTCGAATCCGCCCCAACCCGCCTCCAATCCCTCACCGCCTTCCCTTGGATTATTAATGTTAAATTGAATGCAAAATAGTATCACCCCGTGCGAATCAAAGTTTGCTTTTCGGAAATTCTTCATCCCATCCTGAATCGCAGGCAGAGCGGCTACGATACGAATACCATGATCCAACCCCATTTCAGAGATTCGCCAAAGAACGCACCAGCAACCACCTGGTCGCGACGCAGCTTTATCAAGACCAGTTCCACGGCGCTCGGCAGCTTCGCTCTGGCTTCGTCGTTCGGAATGCCTTTCGCCTTCGGAGCCGAGAAACCCTCAGCACTGGCGGTTGCCGATCTGCCCCAAGGCGCCGCCCCGAAACCGCTGTCGTTGCCGCATTTTCCCAGCCGACTGCACGCGTTTGTTTGGCGCAACTGGCCCTTGGTAACCACCGAACGAATGGCGCGAGTAGTCGGCGCCAAGCGGGCCGATATCGAACGCCTGGGTCGCGCGATGGGGCTGGGGCAACCGCCGCGAATTTCGCGCGATCAACAGGCGCGCTCTTACCTCACGGTGATCAAACGCAACTGGCATCTCCTGCCCTACGCACAGTTGCTGACGCTGCTGGATTGGACGCCGGAGCAACTGGCTTTCACGTTGCGCGAAGATGATTTTCTCTGGATCAAACTCGGCAGTTTAAAGCCCGAATGTGAACCGCTGCGCTACGCACCGTCGGACGACGCGACGCGAAAACGCGAAGAGAAAATTGCGGCGATCGTGCGAGAGGAATTTCCGGAAGGTATCACCCGTTCGGGCGAGCCGTTGTTTCACTTCGTTTCCCAGCTTTCCCGGCGACCCTCCCGGATTGCACCTGCGGACCGCGCCGCCTTTCCCAATAATCTGCGGTTTTGTTATTCCTATTTTGCTTTGTATGGCGATCCCTTGCTGGAGCCGCACGCGGACCCGTATCCGGAAGGTTTGCTGGCGCGACTGGCGCAAGCGGGCGTCAACGGCGTCTGGATGCAAGCGGTGCTGCACAAGCTCGCGCCGTTTCCGTGGGCACCGGAGCAGAGCGCACGTTATCAGGACCGATTGCAACAACTCCGCCGCCTGGTGGCCCGCGCGCGGCAGTATGGCATCCAAATTTTTCTCTACCTCAATGAACCACGCGCGATGCCGCTGAGTTTCTTTGAAAAGCACCCGCACTTGAAAGGCGTGGTGGAAGGCGATCACGCCACCCTTTGCACCAGCGTGCCGGAGGTTCAGCAATACCTTGTGAATTCCGTCGCGACCATCAGTCAGGCCGTGCCCGAGTTGGGCGGATTCTTCAGCATCACCGCTTCGGAAAACCTCACCAACTGCTGGTCGCATGGCGGCGGCGCGAAATGTCCGCGCTGCGCCCAACGACCAGCGGCGGATGTAATCGCGGAAGTGAATCGGCTGTTTCATCAAGGTATTCAGCAAGGCAAACCAGCCGCGGCCGCAGCTCGAAAGTCCACCTCGGCGGATCAAAGCGGAGGCCCGATTCTAATCGCCTGGGATTGGGGTTGGAATGATGACTGGGCGGGAGAGGTCATTCGCCAGTTGCCCGCAGCCGTGGCTTTGCAAAGCGTCAGCGAATGGCGCTTGCCTCTCGAACGTGGTGGCGTGAAAACGGAAGTGGGTGAATACTCGATTTCGGCCATCGGCCCCGGCCCGCGCGCGCGCCGGCACTGGCAACTGGCGCGCGAACGCGGCTTGCAAACCATCGCCAAAATCCAGGCCGGCAACACTTGGGAATTGTCCGCCGTGCCATACATTCCCGCCGTGGAAAATGTCGCCCGCCACGCGGAGAATTTGAGTCGCGAAAACGTGAACGGCCTGATGCTCGGCTGGACGCTCGGCGGTTATCCCTCGCCCAACCTCGAAGTGGTTTCCGAAGCGCTCGCCAGTGGTTCGGCGGATGCGGCGATGCAGCGGGTGGCTGAACGGCGCTTCGGCAGCACTTTGGCGCCGGCGGTGATAACGGCCTGGCGGCAGTTCAGCGCGGCGTTTCGTGAATTTCCCTACCACATCGGCGTGGTGTACTCCGGCCCCCAACAACTCGGTCCGGCCAATTTGCTCTGGCGCGAACCAACCGGTTATCGCGCTACCATGGTGGGTTTTCCGTACGACGATCTGGATTCGTGGCGCTCCGTGTATCCACCGGAAGTTTTCGCCGGACAACTGGAAAAAGTTGCCGACGGATTTGATCGCGCCTTGGCGGAACTCCAGCGCGCGACTCAGAACGAAACCAACGCCACGGACGCGCAACGCACCATGTTGACTGCGGAATGTCGCGTGGCAGAAGCGGCGACGATTCACTTCCGCAGTGTGGCGCAGCAAACGCGATTCATTCTCGCTCGCCGCGCGGTTGCTGCTGGCGGCGATGAAACCGAAACCCGAGCGGCGCAAACGGCGGTGATGGAGCGCTGGCTGGAAGCAGAGCTTTCCCTGGCGCGACGATTGCACGCGATTCAATCCGCTGATTCGCGCATTGGTTTTGAGGCGTCGAACCAGTATTACTACGTTCCGATTGATCTTGTGGAGAAGGTGCTGAACTGTCGCCACCTGCTGGCGCAACTACGAAATGACTGAAAGCGGACGCGGTTATTGAGCCGCCAAATTGAGAATTGCTTTCCGGTGGCACGCGCTTAATTTGGTCGCCATACGCAAATCGAATGAACTTGGCTGACACTCAGGATCAAGTGTGGTGGATTGAGGGAACAGCGCGAAACAGACATTCCAAACCATGAAAATTATTCTTCCGTGGGTGCTTTTTATCGGTGCGGCCGTGGGCGCCGGATGGTTTCATCACGACAACCAAACCAAAGCCACCGAACTGGCGCAGCAGCAGGCACAACTTCAGGACTTGGAGCGGTTGCGAAGCGAGGTCGAGGAACTGAAAAAAGATCGGGTGGCGCCAGAGGAACTGGAACGGCTTTACGAAGCCAAGAACGAGTTGTTGCGATTACGCAACCAAGTCCAGCAGTTGACGCGGGACAAAGCGCAATTAAATCAGGAAGCTCAAACCGCCAAGACCCAGGCGAGCCAGGCCCAGGCCCAAGCGCAAGCCTTGACTCAGGCGCAGGCGCAAATGGCCAGGGAGGCTCAGGAAAAGGCGCAAGCCCAGGCCAACGCATGCATCAGTAATCTGCGGATCCTGGCTGCCGCCACCAAGCAATGGGCGTTGGAACACAATCCGCCGCCGGCCGCCATACCTACCGGAGCCGACCTGATACCTTACTTCAAAGATGACACGATGCTCGCCTGTCCGGCCGGTGGGAAATATACCTTGAGCGCGGTGGACGAAGTGCCGACCTGCTCCATCCCCGGCCACGTTTTGCCCCCGCTGACCCAATAGCTCGTCGCGCCGCGCGCAACCGAAACTTGACCGGACGGCGCGGCAAATTTAGTCTGCTGGCTGGTTGGTGACCATAGCTCAATGGTAGAGTCCCAGATTGTGATTCTGGTTGTTGCGGGTTCGAATCCCGTTGGTCACCCCATCCTTCCTTGATCAGCGCTTCAGATTTTGCGGATTCAACGGCTTGAGGTCTTTGGTGACAAACAACCCGTTCTTGCGGATGAGTTCGCCATCGAACCACACTTCGCCGCCACCCCATTCCTTGCGCTGAATCAGCACCATGTCCCAATGCACCGCGCTGCGATTGCCGTTATCCGCGATCCCGTAAGCCTGCCCGGGCGTGAAGTGCAACGAACCGGCAATTTTTTCATCGAACAGAATGTCACACATCGGATTCAGGATGTAGGGATTGAACCCGAGCGAAAATTCACCGACGTAACGCGCGCCGGGATCGGTATCGAGAATCTCATTCAGACGTTTCGTGTTGTTGCTGGTTGCCTTGATGATTTTGCCGTCCTTGAATTCCAATCGCACGTTCTCGAACTTCGTGCCGGCATAAAGCGTTGGCGTGTTGTATTGAATCACGCCGTTGACCGAGTTTTTGACCGGGCAGGAAAACACTTCGCCGTCCGGAATGTTCAAAATGCCTTCGCACATTTTCGCGCCAATGCCCTTGATGCTGAAGGTCAGATCCGTGCCGGGCGATTTGAGATGCACGCGATCAGCGGTTTGCATGCGCTTGAGCAGCGGGACCATCGCCTGGGCCATCCGGCGATAGTCCATCGTGCAAACGTCAAAATAGAAATCCTCAAACGCCTCGGTGCTCATCCCGGCGCTCTGCGCCATGCTCGGCGTCGGCCAGCGCAAAACCACCCAGCGGGTTTTATCCACTCGCTGATTCTGCACGGGCCGAATGATCCGCGAGTACAGCGACATGCGCTCATTGGGAACGTCGGCGTTTTCGCTGCTGTTATCCGCGCCGCGAATGGCGATGTAGCAGTGCATTTTTTTCATCCGCGCCAGATCCACATCGCGAGTCAACACCGCGTGGGCCTGATCGGTACCGCGCAGGATTTCGCGGGTCACACGGGAATGGCGCACGTCAATCAGGGGCGTTCCACCCGCCGCGCGCACCGCCCGCAGCAAGGCGATACTCATGGCATCGGGCACGTCGGTCACGTCAATCAGCACACGTTCGCCCTTTTTGACGCGGCAGGAATAATTGATCAGCAGTTTGGCCAGTTTCGAATAGCGAGGATCACTCATAAACCAAGCCATCCTAGGAGCGATTCGCCGATTGTCGAGCCGGAGATTCGGTTCGCCCCCGGCAACTTTTGATTCGTAAAGATATTACTGGCGCGGAAATTCCGCTGCGGTAACTTCCCCTTCACCGGGCAATCCGACCAACGCAACCGGGCCGGATGGTCCGCGTAAAATGAAAACTCAGCGCACGACGACTATGACGATAATCCGATTGGAAAAACTGAAACTGGCGAGTCTTGTTGGCGGCCTCGCTTTATCGGCTCTGAGCGCTTTGGGACAGGCTTCGACGTTCACCTATCAAGGCCAGTTGGCGAGCAACGGCACTCCGGCGACCGGACTTTTCGAGATGCGTTTCGCGCTGTTCAACCATGTCACCACCGGGAGCCAGGTGGGCAGCACCATCGCCATTGCTCCGGTCGGAGTCACGAACGGTTTGTTCGCGGTGGACCTGACTTTTGGCGCGAACAGTTTCGACGGCAGCTCGCGTTGGTTGGAAATCAGCGTGCGCGCCAGCGGCAGCACCAACGCTTTCACCACGTTGACGCCGCGTCAGGCATTGAACGCCACGCCGTATGCCGTCCGCGCCGCGTCCGTTTCCGGCCTCCTGAACGCCACCAATCTCACCGGCAAAATTTCGGACACGAATTTATCCGTGAATGTCCCCCTGCTCACCAATGATGCCAGTTTCACCCGCACCGTCACGGCTTCGAATTTCGTCGGTAATGGCATCGGGTTGACCAATCTGGCCACCACCAATCTGATCGGGATCGTCGCCGACGCCCAACTTTCCGTCAATGTGCCCCGACTTAACGCGGCGAACAATGTGTTCCAAGGCGGCGTGACGGCGGCGAGTTTTACGGGACACGGCGGCGGACTCACCAATGTGCCGGGACGCATCTTTGAAGTCATCCCGACGGGGAGCAACATTCAAGCACTGGCCAACACGGGTTATTTGGCCACCAACGATAATGCGCCGGTGGTGGTAACCTTGCCGCCCACCGGCAATATTCGCGTCGGCGAAACCGTGCGCGTTTCGGCCAGTGGCGCAGCGGGCTGGACCATCGCTCAGAACGCCAACCAATCCATCCTTATCGCGAATCTGCTCACCAGTGTGGGTACGAGCTGGACCACCAACGACAGTCAGCGCGCTTGGAAAGCCATCGCTGCGTCATCGGACGGCAGTAAAATGGTCGCCGTCGTCAGTAGCGGACCAATTTACACCTCGGGAAATTACGGCGCGACCTGGACGTCGCACTTTTCATCCCTCAATTGGAGCGCCGTCGCTTCTTCAGGCAGTGGCACCAAACTGGCCGCCACTGTCGCTGGCAGCGGTTACGTCCATACGTCCAGCGACTCCGGCGCCAATTGGTCTCAGCAAAGTTCGTCCGGCCTGCGCAACTGGACGGGGATCGCTTCGTCGCTGGACGGAACCCGGCTGGTTGCCTGCGCCGCTGGCAGCCCGAACGGGGGGCTGGCCATCTCGGTCAATTCAGGCGCAACCTGGACTTTTTTGAACAATCCAATTTCCTGGAGTGGCGTTGGTTCGTCCGCGGATGGAATGAATCTGATCGCCGTCGCGCAAGGCGGCCCCATCTACGTCTCAAACAACGGCGGCACGACCTGGACCAATCGCGCAAGCTCCAAGTCCTGGACCTGCGCGACCGTCTCGGCGGATGGCAGCGTGATGGCGGCCGGCAGTTTTAATGGCGATATCCAGGTCTCCACAGATTTCGGGCGGAACTGGATGCCCGGCGCGTTGAATTTGAACTGGGCGGGGATTGCCTGTTCCGCAGACGGAGGGCGCATGGTAGCTGTGGCCAATAACGGCGGGGTTTATCTCTCCAACGATTCCGGCGCAACCTGGCTGCCGCGCAACAATCTCGGCACGGGCCTGACTTACACCGGCGCGACCATGTCAGCCGACGGCGCCACAGTCGCTGCCGTCGCCAGTGCGGGCTACATCTACGTCTCGTCCCGAACCAGCACGACGGTTGGAGTTACCGGCGCACTGCTGGGCGCCCGGCTCGCGGCAGTGGAGTTGCAACACATCGGCAACGGCGTGTTCATTCCCATCAGCTTCGTCGGGAACATCCGGGCGAAATAAATTAACTGCGCCGCTTTTCCTGCTGTCGCCACTGGCGTTCGCGCCGCTTGGTTTCCTGCGACAACAGGGTTTCCGCCGTCCAGCCGCGCGCTTGCGCGTAGGCCGCCAGTTCAAACAACTCCTTCGCCAAAGCGGTTTTGGTGGAACGCCGCGCCGCCGATGATTCTGGCAGCAACTTTGCCTTGCGCGCTTTCTTCACCAGTTTCTCAGCGCGCAATAACGCCGGCAAATGTTTGGGAATCCCATCCAACGCGGAAGGACGCTCGTGTTTTGTCCCCCGTTTCTCGGCCTTCTTGATGCGTTCCCAATTCGCCCAAACCTCATCCACGTCCTTAACCTTGGTGTTGCCAAACACATGCGGATGCCGGCGGATCAATTTGTTCACGAGTTGGCGGGTGACGTTTTCAAAATCAAACGCCCCACGTTCGCGCGCCAACTGGCAGTGGAAAACCACCTGGAGCAGAACGTCACCGAGTTCCTCGATCATCTCGTGATCGTCCCGCGCCTCGATGGCGTCAATCAGTTCATAGACTTCTTCAATCACATGGCGCCGGAGCGTCATATGCGACTGCTCGCGATCCCACGGACAGCCCTGCGGCGAGCGCAGTTGGGCCATGACGCGCAATAAATCTTCAATGGCAGGTTTCTTTTTCATTTACGACATGCGATTTGCGAGCGCACAAATTTTCAACACGGGCGGCGCCAATCATAAAATCACCAAATCATCGCGATGCACCAATTCTGCCTTGGGCAACTGGCGCGCGCACACCGCCGCCGAATCAAACCGCGTGATGCCTCGAGCGAACTCCAGCCCGTCCTGATCACAAATTCGCACCACGTCGCCCGCCGCAAACTCGCCTTCACACCGCGTTACGCCCGGCGGCAATAAACTTTTTCCCGCCGCGCGCAAGGCCTGCTTCGCCCCGGCATCCACAAACAAAGCGCCCTTGGGATGATGAAAGAACGCAATCCAGCGTTTCCGCCCGCGCAACCGTCCTTCGCGCGCGACAAACAGCGTGCCTTCATCCGCGCCCGCCAGAATGTTCGCCAGCACTTTGCGTTTGCGCCCCGACGCAATCACCAGCGGAATGCCGGAGCGCACCACGATTTTTGCCGCTTGAATCTTAGTCACCATGCCCCCGACCGCCGTGACGCTCGTCGTGCCGCCAGCCAGCTTTTCCAGTTCCGCGTCCACCCGCTTGACGAGGGGGATCACCCGGGCCTGCGCCGTGCCGAAATTTTTAATCACTCCCTCCACGGACGTGAGTATCACCAATAAATCCGCGGGTAACAAAGTCGCCACGAGCGCGGAAAGCGTGTCGTTATCACCGACCTTGATTTCGGTGAAGGACACAGTGTCGTTCTCATTGACGATGGGCACAACGCCGCGTCGCAGCAAGGTGACCAATGTATTCCGCGCGTTGAGGTAGCGCTCGTGATGCTCCAAATCCTCGTGGGTCAACAAGACCTGCGCCACGACCAAATGATGTTTGGCGAACAACTTATCGTAGGCCGACATCAACCGCGACTGCCCCACGGCGGCGCACGCCTGCTTATCCGCGAGTTCGGTGGGGCGGGTTTTGAAACCGAGCGCACCCATCCCCGCACCGACGGCGCCGCTCGAAACCAGCACCACCTCTTTTCCAGCGCGGCGCAAGGCGGCTACTTGAGCGACGAGCTGTTCCAGTTGCGCGGGGTCCAGTCGCTTGTGGTCATCAGTAAGAATCCCCGTGCCCAGCTTGACGACGACGCGGGAAACGGGTTGGAGTAATTCCGAACGCACGGCGGTTTGTTAGCAAACCGGACCAGTCGTGTCGAGGCGGGACTCGACAGACAACAACCGTCCCCATCCGTCCGCGTGGGTTCACCAGGTGAGGTAACCAACTCAAGAACGCCGCTTGCAACCACTACAGCCGCCAGCTTTCAAACTGCGAATCGTACCACGAATGACAACACGGTTTCCACTTCCGATTCCACTTGCGCGGCGCGGGTTTTCATGTGAAACACGAGCGAATAAAACATGAAAACCAAGGCGGACATTGTGGCGAACTGGCTGCCGCGCTACACCGGCACGCCGCTCCGGGAGTTCGGCAAACACATTTTACTCGTCAACTTTAACAATTATGTCGAGCGGTTTGCGCGCTGGCACCAAGTGCCCATTCGCGGACGGGATTGTCCCATGCCCAACGCCACCGCCAACGGCATCACCATCATCAATTTCGGCATGGGCAGCGCCAATGCCGCCACGGTCATGGATTTGTTGACCGCAATCAAACCGGAAGCCGCGCTGTTCCTCGGCAAATGCGGCGGCGTCAAACACGTCGCCACGCTCGGCAACCTCGTCCTCCCCATTGCGGCAATTCGCGGCGACGGCGCGTCGAACGACTATTATCCACCGGAAGTGCCCGCGTTGCCGGCATTCAGTCTGCAAAAGGCCATCTCCACCACCATCCGCGATCATCACCGGGATTATTGGACCGGCACGGTTTATACCACCAACCGCCGGGTCTGGGAACACGATCGCAAATTCAAGGAGTACCTGCGCAAAATCCGCTGTATCGGAATTGACATGGAAACCGCGACGATTTTCATCACCGGCTTTTACAACGAAATTCCCACGGGGGCGCTGTTGCTGGTTTCTGATCAACCCATGGTGCCGGACGGAATCAAGACCGCTAAAAGTGATCGCAAGGTCACGCAGCAATTTGCCGACAAACATTTACGCATCGGAATTGATTCGCTCAAGCAACTGATCAATCGCGGTCTTACGGTGAAACACCTGCGGTTCTGACCGCGATCCGCCACGCTCGGAATGCCCCAATCCCGGAGTTGAGTTGCCCGGCCTTCGCTTGCCACTATGCTGGCGGAGACGGAAAGGATTGTCCGTTCCCGTTATGGCGGTGATCTGCCAAACATCCAAAGACTTTTTATGAGTGAATCCGTGGAGTCGAAACCACCGGACCCGGCGGCCCCAAAAATTTGCCTGGCGCGTTCGGTAGCTCGGGCCTTGGCCGAGGACCCCACGCTCGAAGCGGTGACAATTGATCGGTCGCGGCGCGTCGTTTCCGTGGCCACCATCGGTCGGGTGGATCAGGCCCAGTTGGACCAGCGCATCACGGCGAGCCTGCAAGCTGCGACCACCGTGCCCGCTGATCAAGCCTGCGCGTTGTTGACCGGTACCGAGGACTGTCGCACTTGTGACGTGACGCTCTCGGAAGCCGAACGACGGCAAATCACCATCACTCACGCTGGCGACACCACCACCATTGCCCGCGTCACCTGTCCCACGGCACCCAGTTTCTGGCGCTGGCGCGATTGGCCGCTGCCCAAAGTGGTCCAGCGCGACGTCGAGTTTCTGGAGGACGCCGAGGAACCAGTTGGTGAATGGAAGGCGCAATTGCTGGCGGCGGCGCTCTGCGGCGGCTTCGGGCTGACCGGTTATTTCCTGACGCAATCCGGTCGCGCTGGTCTCGGGGTGGCGAGTTTCGTGGCGGCCTATCTGGCGGGCGGTTGGTTTCCGGCGGAAGAAGTTTGGGAACGATTGCGGCAGCGCGCGATTGACGTTCACTTTCTCATGCTGGCGGTGGCGCTCGGCGCGGCCAGCATCGGCGCCTGGGGTGAAGGCGCGATGTTGCTTTTCCTTTTCTCGTTGTCGGGTGGGCTGGAACACTTCGCGCTCGGCCGGACGCAGAAGGAAATTCGTGCGCTGTTTCGCGAAGCGCCCAAGGTGGCCACGACGCTGGATGACGCCGGAAACGAACGTGAGCTTCCCGTTGCGCGTTTGCAGCCGGGTATGAAATTGCGGATCAAACCCGACGCGCAATTCCCGGTGGATGCCGAGGTGTTCAAGGGAAACACCGCCGCCGATGAATCCAATCTCACCGGCGAGGCGACACCGGTGGAAAAAACCATCGGCGACACCGTATTGGCCGGCACGATGAATCTTTGGGGCGCCGTGGACGCAACCGTGCTACGCCCGGTCACCGAAAGCGCGTTGCAAAAAATCATTCATCTGATTCGCGAAGCGCAGCATCAGAAAGCGCCCTCGCAACGCTTCACCGACAAATTCGGCACCCTTTACACCTACGCGGTGCTTGGCCTGTCGCTGGTGATGTTCTTCGTCTGGTGGCAGGGTTTCGGACTGCCGCCGTTCACCTCCACGGCAGCGGCGCACAGCGCGTTTTATCGCGCCATGACGCTGCTGGTGGTGGCCTCGCCCTGCGCGTTGGTGCTTTCCATTCCCTCGGCGGTGCTGGCGGCCATTGCGTTCGGCGCGCGACACGGCGTGCTGATTCGCGGCGGCGCGGCGGTGGAAAAACTGGCGGATGTAAACGTCGTGGCGCTGGATAAAACCGGCACGTTGACCACGGGCGAATTACGGGTGGAAAAGGTTGAAAGCTTTCCGCCGGGGCGCGAAACGGAAATTGCCCGCCTGGCGTACTCCCTGGAAAAGTTGTCCGCGCATCCCCTGGCTCGCGCCATTACCCGTTATGGCAAACAACAACAATTCGAGGCCGCTGAGTTTGAGCAATTCGAATCCGTAACCGGACAGGGTTTGCGCGCACGGCAAAATGGAACTGCCGTACTGCTGGGCCGGCGCGATTGGGTGATTGGATGGCGCGAGACAACCGGGTTGGCGACCACTCCTTCCGGTTCAAGCGCAGACGAACTGCCGGCAGCCGGTGCGGATGCGGGCGCTTCCGAAGTCTGGCTGGCGCGCGAAGGTTTGCTGGGCCGCATCGTTTTGCGCGACGATATTCGTCCGCAAGCCGGGCAGGTCGTCGCGGCCTTGAAACGCAGCGGCCTCCAAACACTGGTGCTCACGGGCGATCGCCAGGCCACGGCTGAACATCTCAAAACGCAACTGCACCTCGACGAAGTGCGCGCGGAATTGAAGCCCGAGGAAAAAGTCGCCGCCATTATGGCGCTCAGCCAGCAAGGCAACCGCGTGGCGATGGTGGGCGACGGTGTCAATGACGCTCCGAGTCTGGCCGTGGCGCATGTCGGCGTGGCGATGGGCGCGCGCGGTTCGGACGCGGCGCTGGAACAGGCCGACGTGGTTTTGATGTACGATCGGCTGGAAAATTTTCTGGCCGCCTTCCGCCTCAGCCAACGCGCCCGCCGCATCATTCGGCAGAATCTGGTCGTCTCGCTGAGCACCGTCGTGGTGCTGGTGACCTTTGCCTTGCTGGGGCGAATTCCACTGCCCGTCGGGGTGGTGGGACACGAGGGCAGCACGGTGATCGTGGTGATGAACAGTCTGCGCTTGTTGTTCAGCGGTCCGGCGCGGAAGGAATGATGGGGCGCCAAGGGCGGATTACTTGCGGCGGCGCTTGGGCGTTTTCACGCTGAATTTGACCATGGGACGGGCGACCTTGGTGGTGACGCGAGAGTGGTTGCGTCGGCGGCGGCGCTCTTGACGCGCCGTAGCGGAAAATAATTTCCGCGCCAACCGCAAACCCATCACCACCAGCAACACGCCGCCCACCGCGATGATCACCAGTTCGCCCAAACTCATGCGTTATTTATGGCAGTCCGCCCGCTGATGTAAAGTCTGGTTGAGTTGCATTTTTTCCGTGCCGGCGAAGATCAGCATGGCTGGGGTGCTGCAACGTGCCGCGATTTCATCCGTTCTTCAGGCGGGCCAATGCAGGCGCACTCCTTGATCGGTCAGACACGCTTGGAATTCCTGCAACAATTCCGGCTTCGCCCGCACCGCGTGCGGTTCATGCTTTTCCTGGAGGCAGTAAGCGACCAACGCGCCCGCCGCTTCGCCGATGTTCCATTCCACCGGGTGCAACCGATAGCAACCGTTGGTGATGTGGGTGACGCCAAGATTTTTGCTGGCCGGCAAAAGATTTTTCACCCGCTGCGGCAGCAACGCTCCCAGGGGAATCTGAAACGGCAGCGACGCGATATCAATGTAGTTGTCGCCGCCGGAGCTTGGATGCAAATCAATCCGGTAACTGCCAATTCCCACCGTATCGGAAAAAGACTCCGCCTTGACCGCATCCTTGGATTGGCCCAGCAACTCCGCGCGCGCATCCGTGCCGACGTGCTGTTCCCGCACCGTGAAAACGGCGCGAATGCGGCGACTCTCCCGAATGTAGGGATACTTGGCCAGTCCATCCTCCGTGCCAACGAGGTCCGGGCGCAATTTCAACCCTTTCCAGCCTTCGCCACCGTCTGGTCGCGGCGCTTTGGTTTGCAACCAGTAAAGCAGTGAAAGACTCAACTGTTTGGCACGAGCCAGGTGGCGCGCGGCTTCATCCGGCGCCCCCTCGAACAGATTTCCAGGCAAATAATCGTTCTGCGGCCAGTTGACCAGCGATACATCGCCGCCGAAAGTTCCCGGAACAAAATTTTTCCGATCCACGATGCGGCGGTAATGAAACAGCCCCGTCGCTTTTTCCGGATCAAAGCCGTAATTGCGCGGCGCCAGCGTGATGGGATGCGAGTAAACCAGATCGAGCAACTTGCCCGGCCAGGCGGGTTTCACAGGCGGAAGGTAATCCCGCCAAAATTCCCACTCGCGCGGTTTCTCGATGGTGTGATCCTCGCCGTGAAGATATTCCATCGCAAAGCAGCAGGTGAACGCTTGCATGTTATGCGGTTGCGCCGTGGGTTTGGCGTGCGGTTCGCCGGTTTCCGATTGTGCCTCCGCACCAGTCACGTATTCCGTGCGGGTCAACGGGAGCAACTCACCGGTTTCCGTGGCATCAATAAAATAGGGCGCGACCAGTTCCACCGGATTTCCCGACCGACGACTTAGCGCGGACACCGTCTTCACGACATCTCCCGATGCGGTGGCGTGAACGGCGGTGTGCTCCAATAAAATCTGAACCCGCCCGCTCGCCACGTATGGCGCGAGCATCTCGTGCAATGCCGCCAACGCCACGCGTGGCTCATGACAAAGCCGCGAGACTCCGCCGTTGCCTGGATTCAACGACGCGTTGTTTCGAGCGGCTTCAATCAACGGAAAATTACGCCGATAGTAATCACGAATATGCGTGCGTAAGTCCTGGTAACTTTTCGTGCCGCCATACGTTTCGATCCATGGGTTTTCATCCGGCGGCACGGCTTGGGACGTAAGCTGACCGCCGATCCAATCCGTCTCTTCGGTCATAATGACGCGCAAACCGTTTCGGGCGGCGGCGAGCGCCGCAGCGCAACCGCCCAGACCGCCACCGATGATTACCAGATCGGCGCGCATGGATTTCGCGACGCTTTTCCGGGGTCGTACGCTCGGCGTCGTTTTCGTGGCACAGGAAGTCAATGCCCCCGCGCCCACCCCCAACGGGACCGCGACGCTGATTTGTTTCAAGAAAGTCCGACGATTTTGTCCTTGCGGTTGCATGGATTGAAACTGCCTGTCCTCGCGCGATTGCACAACGGCAATCTACAGTTGCCACGCACACGGACTCTTAAGTTCCGGATCCGAGGCGCATCCCTGAGGCACGCTTCCTTCACAGACCATTGGTTTGCCGAAGGGCGCGAAATCACAGGGCGGGAGCCGAAGGGGGGCAATTCCTCAACTCTCTGAACCAGATTGGTCTGTGTTCTCGGCGCCGCGGATTGCCAAGTCCTTTCGACCAGGTTGGTGATCCATCCAGCTTTGGGGAGTGCGACCGTTTCCAGTCACAGTGTTTGACACCATGCCAAACCATCCTCGCAAGGAGACCAGAGAATGGGGAATAACGGAATCGGATTTGTGACCGTCTGATCGGCCGCAGATCACACAAAACCTTCAGCGACAAGTTTACTGCCTTGCACGTCAATCTCGTGACGCTGACCCGAACCGACCACCACCCGACACCAACTGTTGCTGATAAGCTTGGGCTGTTCCCCGCTGCAGTCCAACCAGTAGGCAAAGCCGCCGCACATACCGGGCACCGGAAACCAGGTCGGCTGCTTTTCAGAGCGAGAGGTCGTGGCGTCAATGCGCGGGAGTTGAAGCTCAGGCAGTTCGCGGAGAAGATCACCCGCCCGCTCACGAATAACCTTGTGAAAGTGACGTTCCAAGGCACTCAGTATTTCCGCCGGGATTGGTTTCATGCTTCAGGATAGGTTGATTGCAAATTCATCAGGGCAAAACCAGGATGTGAACTGTCGTCACACGGGTTGTCGGCATATCCGGAGTAGGAAAACTTCCATTTTAATCACGGACTCCCGATCAATCCCAAACTGTTCATGCATGGTGTGGGCAAAAAGATGAGGAGGAATGGCTACGTGCCGATAGCCCATGGTCTTCATTCCCAGGATGGCATAATAAATACCGGGTAGCACATCTGCTTGCCTCGCCAAAGTCCTGTTCCGCTCATAAATAATGTTCGACTTGTGCATCTTCGGAGCATGCCAAGCAATGACGGAATTACCATGATTCTCCAAAATATAAGGAATCGGATCCTGTAGAATTGCGTCAAACTCAAGCGGCTCACCCTTGTTGCGGTAGAACTTGAGGACCGCATCAAACCGCTCCGAGTCTTGGATCGGCTCTCCGTAGCCGACGATCTCTTTCAATAATTTGATTCCCGCTCTAATTTTCACATCTGACCCAGAGGTTGGTCCCAATAGTAGATCATTCAGCGCCTAAAGGAGCTGGTGAAATCGCTGGCTTCGGTCGGCACGACTGTTTTTTCCAATTTTGAGTCGGCAATGAGTTGTTGCAGTTCAACTTCCCAGGCCACGCCGTTCATCGGCAGCGTCAAAGCCTCGCGTCGCAGCGAGGAATAAACCATGGCGTTGGCCAGTTCCACCGAGGCCAACCCCTCGGCGCCGGGCGCGATCAAAGGTTCGCCGTGGCGGATGGCGTTAACGAAATTTTGCATCAACGTCGCGTGCGGCGTGGCCGCATTATCGAAGGGGATTTCGGTGGTGCTCGTCTCGGGTTTGCTGAAGCCAGTGGTGGCGGTGCGACTGAATTCCAGCATGTCCACCGCGTTACGCAGGAAGCGCAGGCGGTCCGGCTCCAAAATGATCGTGCCGCGGGAGCCGACGATTTCAAAGCGGTTGGTGCCGGGCACTTCGCCGGTGGAACTGACAAAAACACCGGTGGCGCGATTGGGCCATTCAAGGTAGGCGGTGACGTGATCTTCCACTTCGATGTGATGGAACCGGCCCAACTGGCAGAAGCCTTGGACGCGTGCCGGTTGCCCCAACAACCATTGGAGAACATCAAGATTGTGGAGACACTGGTTCAGCAGCACGCCGCCGCCTTCGCCTTTCCAGGTGGCGCGCCAGGCGCTGCTGGCGTAGTAGGCGTCACTGCGAAACCAATCGGTGTTCACCCAGTTGACACGGACGATCTCGCCCAACTCGCCCTGTTGCAGCAAGGCGCGAATTTTCTCGTAGCGCGGTTCGAGGCGGAGTTGGAACATGCCGGCGAATTGCAATCCGGGATGCTCTTGATGCGCGGCGATCAGCCGTTCGCCATCGGCTTTGTGCGCGGCAATCGGTTTTTCCACCATGACGTGTAAACCAGCGGCGAACGCCGCGATCCCCAAGGTGACATGCTGATAATGCGGCGTGGCAATAATCACCGCATCCACCGCTCCGGATTGGATGAGCGCTTCGGCGTTTTCAAAGACTTTCACGCCTTTAGCCGCGTAATCGGCGAGCTTGTGCGGCGAAGTACTGCAAACCGCCGTCAACTCGCACTCAGACACCTGTCCCGCCAACAAATAACCGGCGTGATGTTTTCCGATGTTCCCCATGCCGATGATGCCAACGCGAACGGATGTCATGACCGCAGGTTAGCGGGAGCCTGGATGAGGTTGAAGCATTTTCCCCAGTGAACGGTCTGATCGGCAGCAACACCGCGTCGCAATTGGTCCTGCATCGGTAGGCGCTGAAGCGCAGTTTTTGATGCAAAATTGCCTAAAAATGTGGTAGAAGTGAATGAAGCTTGGGGGCATTGGTAAAGGAGGGGCATTGGTTTTGCTCTTTTGCAACAGGCAACCGGACAATGAATGACTAATTAAATTGACGTATGGCGCAGGATCATCGCTTACAACCGCAACGGTTCGAACTGAAATACCTGATCAAGGAGCAGATCGTAACCGCGTTGCGTGATTTCGTGAGCGGCTACCTGGAGCTGGACGATTTTTCAATCGGCAAGCCCAATAATTCCTACGAAATTCATAGCGTCTATCTTGATTCGTCCGGCCTGGATACGCACCACGCCACGGTCAATGGCGATAAAAATCGCTACAAATTGCGGTTGCGATATTACGACGGCAAATCGGATTCACCCGTGTTTTGCGAAATCAAACAGCGCATTGACAATTCCATCCTGAAAAAGCGCGCGCCCGTTCCGCGCGACATTATTCCGATGGTGATGGTGGGACAACTGCCCGCCCCGGATCAGCTATACTCCACCGAACCACGGCACTACGTTTCGCTCCAACGGTTCGTCGAGTTGGCGCAACGCCTCAACGCGCGGCCGCGGCTTCACAATCATTATTGGCGCGAAGCGTGGGTCAGCTCGCACGACAATTCCATTCGCGTGACGCTGGATCGCAACATCGAGGTGGAACCCTATTTCGGAAACGAAGCGGTCACGGAGATGATACGCCCCATCCGGATTTATCGGGAATTTGTCGTTTTAGAATTAAAATTTACAGGGCGCTACCCGAATTGGTTTAATGCGCTGGTCAGCCGGTTCAACCTGATGCGTGGAGCGGCCATGAAATACAGTGGCGGCGTGGCGACCGTCGGCGAGCAGTTTTTCCAGCAACACGATCCGGAATGGGACGTGCAGGCAGCCTTCAGAGCAAATTGAACGTGGAACAGGATCTTAAGCAATGAATGATTGGTTTTTAAGGGGCGACTACGGAGCGGTACCAACGGATTACAGCGTATTGTTGCTGGCATTATTGCTGGCGTTTGTGTGCGGACACGCCGTGGCGTGGGCTTACATGTTTACTCACACGGGACTCTCCTATTCGCGCTCCTACGTCAACTCGCTTACGGTCCTGCCGGTATTGGTGGCGCTGGTGATGATGGTGCTGTCCAACAACCTGGTGGTGGCGTTTGGGTTGATGGCGATTTTTGCAATGGTTCGATTTCGCAGCGTGCTGCGGGACACGCTGGATACGACCTACGTGCTGGCAACCATTGTCATCGGGCTGGCGTGCGGCACGGCGAAGTTCACCACGGCCATCATTGGCTGCCTCACAATCCTGGCCATCATGTTGTATTTCTGGGTGACCGGATTCGGCACGCGCCATCGCTACGACCTGATCCTGAACCTGCATTGGAATCGTCCGGCGGCGGAACTGCCGGAGTTGCTGCAACTGCTGCGCCGCCACGCCCGCTCGGTGCTTTGCGCCAGTCAACGCTCGAGCGAGGACTTGCAAGGCGTGGATCTATCCTACCGGTTATTACTGCGAAATCCGGCGCGTAGCCACGAATTGATGGCGGAACTGAAAACCTTCGCCGGTGTCACCCGCACGTCCAGCCTGACCGCCGAAGACGAATCGGAACTATGAGTCGTTTCCGTTCGCCGCAGGTCAAAAGTCCGTTCCGCCAACGGTGCCGCCATTTTTGTACGGCGGTGTTTCCGTCCGTTGTTTTCGGCACCGCAATCCTCAGTGTTGCTTTCCTCTGGTCAGAACAGCAGCACCTCACGGATTTATCTCCGCCGCCGCCCCGTGGCTTCAACGCGGCGCACCCAGCCGAAACACAGTTGACGTCGCCTGACTGGAGCAACACCTCCACGCGAATCGTCAACGGCCGGCTCGCGCCGGAAAATCGCCCGCCGCATTTCGGCGCGTCAAAAATGTCCGAACTCAAACTGCAAACCGCGCACGACTGAGTCGTCGCGATTGGAGCGGCCACCAGACAAAAAAGACCCGCGAAACAAAATTTCGCGGGTCGAATCGTCAGGAAGTGCGAGATCGCTGGTTTGGTTTCTGCACTTCACTCACTGACGACAATCTTTCGCGGCTTGACCGCTTCCGATTTTGGCAGGCTCAAAAAGAGCACGCCTTGATGCATTCGCGCGGTGATGCGATTCGGATCCACGACCGGATCCAGTTCAAATACGCGCCGATAACCCAAGCCCTGACGTTGACGATACAACGCAGTGCCAGGAACCACGGCGTCGGTCTGGTGGCCAATCAGGGTAATCTCATTATTCGCCAGCGTGATTTCGAGACCGTCCTTGCTTACACCCGGCATGTCCGCTTCGATGACGTAGCCTTCTTTATTTTCGTAAACGTTCACGTCCGGCATCACGTATCGAATCGTCTCAGCAGGAGCCGGAGCGGGCGGCGCGGAATCTTTCTTAAACAGCGCTTTCATAATTTATTTCGTACTTTGTTAAAGATTGAGTTCCGGCGAAGCGTTGGCGATCCGCCGGAACCGTGGTTCAGTTAGTTGACCGCGACGTCAATTTGCTTCGGTTTGGCTTCCTCGGTTTTCGGCAGCGTGATGGTCAAAACTCCATCTTTGTAAGCCGCCTTTACCTTATCCGCGGCCACCGATGCCGGCAGCGTTACGGTGCGTTGAAACCGGCCAACAAAGCGTTCCGCCCGGAACACTTCGGTGTCTTCCTTTTCGGTTTCGCTTTTACGCTCGCCGGAAATGCTGAGCACACCTTCATGCAGGGACACTTCGATGTCCTCTTTCTTCATACCGGGCAATTCAGCCTTGACCGTGTAGTTATCCTTATCCTCATAGACATCCAATGCCGGCGTCCAACCTGCCAGTAAATCGGAAGTCTTGGTCAGTTCACTCAACGGGGAATCGAACAGACGATCAATCTCGTCGCGCAGGTCTGACAGCCTTCCGAAACCCGACCAGTTTGCCAGTGTTGGTCTTTGCCATTTTACGATGTTCATAATGTTCTCCTCTCTATTTCTTGGTTAAGTTTTCGCTCTCTCAACAAAAATAATTTAGCTTTTCCAATACCAATTTAAAAATCTGCGAAATCTTCAATAAATAAGGTGTTTTCTTGAAATACACACTTTCGAAATGTGTCATTTAGACATTTTATTTGAGCCAATCAAATTTCGAGTGTGTCAATTTTGCGCTAACCGAGACCTAATGGATACCGCCACAATTTTTCGGTTTTATCGAATCACGGAGATTCCGGAAGGTCGTTGAATTGGACAAAAAGAAAGCCCCGAATCAGAGCGATTCGGGGCGCAAGAAAGCAGTTTGTGATTAGTCAAAAGCGTGGCCGGCGCAGCAAAGAACATCGGTCACTTTGTGACGCACCAGATCTTTGACCAACTTCCGAGCTGGCCCCAAGTATTTGCGCGGATCAAACTCCTTCGGATTTTCCGCAAAGGCTTTCCGAATTGCTGCGGTCATCGCCATGCGCAAGTCCGTATCAATATTCACCTTGGTGCAACCCACGCGCCGCGCAATTTCAATGTCTTCCTCGGGAACGCCTTTCGTATCGGGCATGTTGCCGCCGTACTTGTTGATGTCGTCCGCCAGGTATTGCGGAACGCTGGAGGCTCCATGCAGCACCAGTGGATAATCACCCAAGCCGGCTTCGGAGAGCGCTTTTTTGATCAGCTTGAGCCGTTCGAGGTCCAGGTGTTGTTCGCCTTTGAATTTGTAGGCGCCGTGGCTGTTGCCAATCGCGACCGCCAGAGAATCGCAACCGGTCGCGCGCACAAATTTAACCGCTTCCTCGGGGTTGGTGTAGTGTCCGCTGGACGAATGAGCGCCGCCTTCCTCGCCGTCGTCAAACTGCGCGCCGACCAGGTGGCCCAGCTCGGATTCCACCGAACAATTATGTTTGTGAGCGTATTCCACCACTTTACGGGTGATCTCGACATTCTTCTCGAATGGCTCGTGCGAAGCGTCAATCATCACGCTGGTGAAGCCTTCGTCAATGCACTCTTTGCACAACTCGAAGGTGTCCCCATGGTCGAGATGCACCGCGATCGGAATGTTGCTCAGACTCACCGCGGCTTCGATGAGCTTCTTGAGATAAACGGGGTTCGCATACTGCCGCGCACCCCGGGAAATTTGCAAGATCAGCGGGGCCTTCTCCTCCTCGCAAGCCTCCACGATCCCTTGGATCAATTCCATGTTGTTGACGTTAAAAGCGCCGATGGCGTATTTGCCTTGGAGGGCTTTCGCGAACAGGTCTTTGGTATGTGTCAGTGGCATAATGTATCAAGATATGTCTGCGCCCGGGACTGCCTCCCAAGCGTCCGCAATTCTAGCGAACCCGCAGAACGATGAAAGCAAATTTCATCCGTTCAACCGAGCGGGAGTGGCTTGAAATTCACTGCGTCGAACGACAAATTTAGCGATAAAAATGGAGCAACAACGGCCAAATGAATTTCCAGATCAGCCAGGCTGAGCCACCACCGAGCACCACCGCCGCCAGCAGCAAACGGCGCCGCACCTTGGCTCGATCTGGCTCCTCCCAATACCAGGCAACCCAGACACTTAGCTCGTAAAGGCCGTACAGCGGCACCGCCATCATTACCTGCGTGAGCACTTCGGGAGTGGTCAGTAGCCCACCCAAAATCAGCACGATCACAATCATGTAGCGCCACAGGCCGCGCAGCGTGCGATAACTCAGCACTTCAATCTTCACCAGGACCAGCAGCACGACCGGCAATTCAAATCCCAACCCCATGCCCAGCATGAATTTGCAGACGAAACTGATGTAATCTTCCGCGCGCCATTGCAGCGCGCCAAACCCCAGCCAGTGGGAATACAGTTGCGAGGCGCCCAACGCTACTGGCATCAACAGGAAATAGCAGAACGCCACTCCGGCCATAAACAGGCCGCCGCCAAAATACAAACCGCGGCGAACGTATTTTTGCTCGAGAATCCGGAGCGCCGGAAACACAAAAGCCAGTATGAAATATAAAATGAAGGGCGCGGCTAAAACTGCGCCGCCATAAAGCGCCACCTGAAAGGCGACGATGAATCCTCCCGCGGGACTGAGATTTATCAGCTCCACTTCCAGCTTTTGCGCCGCGGCGGCCAGCGTGGAGTCCGGGTTGACCTGCCAGCCCAAAACTCGATTGGTGCCAAGAATTTGCGGGAACACTTCCAGCGCAACAAACCGGTTGGTGCCCAAGTCCAGATTTTTTTGCTGCGCGTCCGTGAGTGTGAACGTCCCCAACTTGTTGGTGCCGTAAGTAACGGTGACAACTTGATTCGTGCCGGGATAGTGAACTTTGGCGTGCTCCAGCGGCCATTTAAGAATATGAACGACACGGTCACCCGCGATGAGGCAAAGCAACATCGCGACGCCCAACGCGACCAGACTTTTGATCAGGACCCAACGAAGGTCTTCGAGGTGTTCGAGAAATGATTTTACCGGCCCGCCTTCAACTTCGGGCTCGGGGTGTGCCGACTCGGAATCATCCGCCATGCGCCGGGGCGTTCCAATTACGCCTGCGGCGTATCAGAAGAAGCTGGAGTCTCGGTTTGCGCGGCGGCCCCCGACGGCGGCAACTTACGCGGTGCGGGGGGAGGTTCTTGCGCCGCGTTCTGAATTTCTTCGGTGACTTCGCGGGTGGCTTTTTTGAATTCCCGGATGCCCGTGCCCAAGCCTTTAGCCAGATCTGGCAATCGTTTCGCACCAAACAACAACAACGCGATGGCGAGAATCAAAACGATTTCCCAACCGCCGAGCATTGCTGCAAACATGTTATTCATAAAATCACCTGTCGCGAAAACTTAGGCCGGAAAGCTTGGCGAGTAAAGCGCCAAAACTTCCCGGCCCCAGCTGACAACAAAAATCCGCTTATCGCGCGTGTAGCACCACGAACTCGCCGCGACGATTCTTCGCCCAGGCCGCTTCGTTTTGCCCCAAGTCCACGGGCCGGCGTTTACCCCAGCTTTGGGTGATGATGCGGTCTGCGGCGACGCCTTGAGAAATGAGCGCTTCACGCAAGGCGGAGGCGCGGCGCTCGCCCAACGCATCGTTGTAACCATCCGTCCCGCGCTCGTCGCAATGACCTTCAATCAATAAACCGACGGCGGAGTTGTTCCGCATGTAATCCGCCACCGCATCCACATTGCCGCGCTCGTCGCTGCGCACCACCGAGCTGTCAAAACCGAAGTGAACCGTATGGATGGCCAAGGCGGCGCGATCTTGCGTGCTGTTGTCGAGATCGAATTTCCCCGATTGCGCGTGCGCCCCGGTAGTGGGGTCCCATTCTGAACTGTTAATCCCAGAAGTCGTGTCACCGGAATTGAACGGCGGCAATTCATTATTGATTTCGCCGGGACGGATCCGCGTCTCGGACTTATTGATTGGCGTGGGCCCGATGACGCGCTTTTGGCAGCCGGTGCCGAAGAGAGTGAGCGCCAGCACCGCGGCCAGCAGAGAAGTTAATTTGACAGCTTTCATGTTCGTTAAGATTTGGAGACAGGTTGTTGTTATTTAGCCCAACTGGGTTGGGAGCTACTACCCGAAATTCGAGTGATAGTTTTGGTTTGTTTTGTCGGCACGTCAAGCAAAGAGAGTTGGTTGCCATTGCGACCACTGCGGCGGGTATAAACCACCGTGCGCGAGTTCGGCGCCCACGACGGGTCCTCGCCTTCCACCAGCACGGTCGCCGAGCCGCCTGCGGACGAAACAATACAGATATCAAAGCCGCCTCGGCGCTGTTGCGTAAAAATGATCCACTTGCCATCCGGCGACCAGTCCGGCTCGGTGGGGTTTAGAATCCCGCTGGTGGAGATGCGTTGCGGTTTGCCCCCGGTAGGAGAAACCTTGTAGAGGGCGCGAACCTCATTGATTTTGCCCGCGTAACAGATCCATTGCCCATCCGGCGACCAGCAAGGAGAGGATTCATCCTCGCGCGACTGGGTCAGGCGATTCAGAACATTGCCATCCAGATTGGCCACGTAAAGGTCCACCGTTCCGGATTTGCTAAGAATCATGGCAATGCGATTCCCATCCGGCGAAACCGCAGGACTGAAATTCGATCCCGGATAACTGGCAATCGCCTTTCGTTGTCGGGCCGCCAGATTCTGCAGGTAAATCCAAGCTCCCCCGCTTCGGTACGACGTGTAACACAAAGCCTGGTTTCCCGGCGCCCAGGCCGGCGAAATTGCGGTGGAATTATCCTGCGTCACCGGAGCGGCGTCGCTCCCGTCAAAGTTGGCGATATAAATTTCGCTGGTACTCCCTGACGAGCGCGAAAAAGCGATCTTGGTGTTGCCGATTCCCTTGCGCCCCAAAGCCGCCAGGAAATCGTCCACGAACTGATGCGCCTGGCGACGCAGATTGGCGCCGGAATAACTTTTATTGACCAGCACATTGTTGTTGATGCGATCTTGGGCGCGCCCCAGCAGATTATCGCCATTGCTGCCGCTCAACAGATACTGCGCGCTATCTGCGCTCGCCAAGCTGAAGCCTTGCACGATGAGATCGAATTGAATCACCTCCAACGCCTCACCGGTAAACCCCGAGAGATTCACCGGAATGGGGCTTTGGTTCAGGCCCGAAATTCCTGGGATCTCGATTCTATTAACTGCGGCCGATTGCGCAGGTAGCGATAAACTGCCTAACGCCAACCCGATAACGGTAAGTACAAGTCGGTAATTCATCCGAATCCAATTCTAGGTTTGAGATCAAAAACAATGTTAAATGTTCGGGTCGAATCCGTGGTGCCGGACGGAAAGGCAGGCACTTGGCGCACCGAATCCAAGACGCGTTGGGTCAGCCGGTTCAGTTCCGCATTGCCTGACGGTTTGAGGATGCGGGCGCTGCTGACCGTGCCATCCCGCAAAACAACGATGGAAGTCTCCACCTGCGCCTGCCCGTCCGCGATGTCGCCAGCGATTTGGAGTTCACGATCGTAAGCTGCTTTGTAGCGACGCTGGATTTCCTGCGCATAACTGGCATAAGCCGCACCACTCCCACCGCCTTGTCCGTCCGGCATACGCACGTCAGTGCCGGAAGAAAGTCCTTTTCCCAAACCACTCCGCGTGCTGCGCAACGCGGTTGCCAATGCCGAGTTACGCTGGGAATCAGCCGCGGCAGCGCCGTCATTGGCGGGCTTCTGATTCTTGGCGGCAGTTGAGCGATTTAACGGAACCTTGGTCTTGCTGACCTGGACCTGATGGGTTGGTTTCGATTTCGGCGACTTCTCCACCTCGCGATCGTTGAATTTTGTTTCGACCGGTTTGACGACTTTTGGTGCTGGCTTGGGTTCAACCACCTTGGCGGGCGGTTGGGTTTCCACTGGTTGGGGCACCGGGTTCGGAGCCGGAGCTGGCGCGGGCTGGGACGGTTCGGGTGGTGATTGAATGGGGGCGGGACCACCCGGCGCGGCGCCGCCGGGATTGGATAATTGTTCGTCAATCAAAAAGGCGGGTTCAAAAGTGATTTCCGGCAGGTTTAGCGGCTCCTGCTTTTTAACCAAAAAGGCCGGCCCCACCAGCAGCGTCAGCAGCAGCAGCACGTGCAAGGTCGTCGAACCGACCAGACATTTTTTTTGCAACTGACTCATCGCCTCGCGGGGGGTTGCGGGGGTTGCGTGCGGATGGAAAATCGGGAAATACCCACGCCCGTGCAGGCATCGGTCAACGCCACAAAATCCCTCATCCGGCTGTTTTCATCCGGGCGCACGTAGATGATTAAATTGGGGTTCGAGCGAAACTCCTGCGCCAAGGTGGAAACAATTTGCCCCAGTGGTTGGGGGCGTTTCTCCAACGCATACTGGCCGGCGTCGTTGATTTCCACCACGCGCACGTTGTTGCGATCCGGCGGTCGGTCCACCGCGTTGCGGCTGGTCGGTAGATCGAGGTCCATGCCCTTTTCCAGCAAGGGTGTGGTGATGACGAAGATGATCAACAACACAAAAGCCAGGTCCAGCAACGGCGTGATGTTAATCTCGCTGAGCGTTACCAAATGACTGTGTTGGGAGAATCGTCTCATCTTAATCCTGAACCCAAAATCTCATTGAACAATTCGCGTAATCCTTTGACTCAATTCACCGACCGACCTTTGCCGGTTTTGTGCGCGCAACGACCAGACCCCGGCACCGCACGATTTATTCGACCCGATCTCATTCATCTTGCAAATACTCGGTTTCCATTTTGGAGACCAATTCCTGCGCAAAATTATCCAGCTCCACCGTCCGTACCCGGAGGTTGTGAACCAACCAGTTGTAGCCGAACATGGAGGGGATGGCCACCAGCAGTCCCGCCACCGTGGTCACCAAGGCCGCCGCCACACCGGGCGCCATGGCGGACATGGAGGCGCTCCCCGCGCGCGCAATGCCGGCAAACGTATCCATCACTCCCCAAACTGTTCCCAACAATCCCAGGAACGGCGCGCCGCTCACCGCGATCGCGAGCAAAATCAATCCCGATTCGAGCTTCAAGGACTCCTGCGCTACCGTGTTTTCGATGAGACGCTTGACGTGCTCCATGCTTTTCAGCGAAACAGCGGGCTTGCGCGCGGCATCCGAACTACCCTTCAACCGCGTGTCCAAAGCCATGCTACCAGCTTGATAGACGGCAAAGAGCGGACAACCCTCCGCCTGAATGCGACGATCAAACATTTCCAGCACCGATTTCTGCTGTTTGAATTCCGCCTGAAAATACAGGTTCAACTTGCGGGCCCGCCGCATTTGCACGGTTTTGACCGCCATCACGGTCCAGGCGGCAATGGAGAAAAAAATTAAAATGACGATGATGACCTGCGCCTCGGGCGTGGCCTGCTTCCAAATGCTGAATCCTCCGGGAGCGGTAGAGGCGCGGGCGTTCCCCACGGCAGCTAACAATATCGGTACAGTCATAAAAAGTCCGTGTGCTTTAACTCGTCGTGAGGAACCGACCACCGTGCAAGCACCGGGCTGCAACAAACAACAGGCCGTATTGTGGCCGAGATCCCCGGCAAAAAGCAAAACTTTTTATTCCTACCCTCCCGCTTTTTTGACAATTCCAATGCGAGGCATCTTGCTCCCCAACCCGAATCAATCTTCGTTGAGAAATTTCAAGGTGCGCCGCAAAAATTCGGCAGGCGCATCCACATGCAGCCAATGCCCGGCTTCCGGGATCGTCTCGATTTCAGCGCGCGGAAACGTCTCCCGCAGCGCGGGAATATCTTCATCCCGAATGTAATCGGAGCGTCCGCCACGAATGAACAACACCGGCCCGGTGAATTGCGGCTCGGCCGGAATGGCCTCGAGAAGGTGTTGATAATTGGTCCACAGACTTTCAAGATTACATTTCCAGTACATTATCTCGGTATCGTTGCGGCCGATATTTTTCGTCAAAAACTGGCGCAGAGCTTTATCCGGCGCCACCGCGGCCAGCGCCGCTTCCGCTTCGGTGCGCTGTTGCAAGCGGCTCAAATCCAATGCGCGCATGGCTTCCAGAATTTCCTTCTGGCGCGGCGGATTTTCCCGTCGGCCCATGTCCGCCACGATCAATTTCAACAACTGTCGCGGATGTAATTGAGCCAACCGCAGCGCCACTTTTCCGCCCATCGAGTGGCCGAGCACATGGGCGGCGCTCAAGTGATGGTCGTTGATGAACTCCGCGATGTCTTCCGCCATCACGTCGTAGTTACACTCGCTGGCGTGGGGCGACCGACCGTGATTCCGCAGGTCGAGCAGAAAAACCTGGAACTGGTCGGCGACGGCCCGCGCGTAAGGCTTCCAATTATCGAGCGACCCCAACAAGCCGTGCAAAATCAGCATCGGCTCGCCTTGTCCCAAAACTTGAAAATTCAATTTCATCATCAAACCGTAGCGGCCACAGAATTTGCGGTTGTGGCGATGGGCTAATCCACTCGAGGGAAAAGCGACGCTTCGTTCCGTTCCTCAAAACCAAATTGCGCATCAATGTTGCCGCCCAAAACATCAATATTCACTCGTTGCCGCGCCAACTACGGCAATAAATTTCAAAAATGAACCCCAGCAGCACAACTGAAATCAGACGCGTCGAGTCTGGCCAATTGAATCCGTAGCGCACTAACGCGTCTCACCTTCGGGAGGCAGACGGGGATGTTGATCCACGTCATTTGTCACAAGATGAAAGCCAAATCGAAAAAATCCAATCCGGCGTTCAAACAACGGCAAGTTTTACCGTTCCTGCCGGAATTCGTCGCACCAATTGATTTTACCAAGAACGCACTTCCACCGCCACCACTCGACAAAGAAAAGCACCAAATGGAAGTGCTGCATCCCACTTGGGTGACGACTGCATGAGCGCCAAAATGACCGTCGTTCAGACGCTTTGCGTGGGAAGCGACTCGCGAAATTTTTGCCCGGTGATAATAGAAAAAAGTTTCGGATTGGCTTGGCGGAGGAATTGCAGTAGTACTCTCTCACCCTATGGGTTCTCTGAAAAAACGCCGTAAGGCAAAAATTAGCAAACACAAACGGCGCAAGAAGCTGCGCTTGAATCGTCATAAGAAGCGCACTTGGCAGAAATAGCCGCGCGGTCCGATTCTTTACCACCACGCCGGCGGCCGGAAATAATTTCCGCGCCGCCGCGCGTGCTTTGTACCGAACATGAAGCGTTCCATCGCCATCTTCGTCGGGATCGGCTTGAGTCTGTGCTTCGGCCCGCTCGGCTGCCAAACGCAGCGCTATCGCGTTGAAGCGGAATCGCGTCCGGACGAAGGACCGAAATTAACCAGTCGCGCTGCCGCCTTTGCTCACTATTCCTCCGGCATCATCCGCGCACTCAATGGTGATTCGGCGGCGGCCAGCGAGGAGTTTTTTCGAGCCGCTCAACTGGATCGCACGGACGCCGATTTGCTGGCCGATGTCGCGAAACGACTGATTGAGCAACGTCAGTTTCAACTCGCACGGGAGGTGTTGCAATGGGCCACCAAATTGCCCGACGCGGATGACGACCTCTTTCTGCAACTCGGTTTTGCCAGCTCACAACTTGGGCAACATCGCAAAGCCATTGCCGCCAATCGTCAGGCCATCCAGCGGCAACCGCAATCATTGCCGGCCTGGAATAATTTATATTTGAACTACGTGCAGCTCGGGCAGCCGGAAAAAGCCCTGCTCACGCTGGACGAAGCCCGGGCGCAGTCCGAGGTCCCGCCAGAGTATCATCTGAAGCTTGCGATGTTGTACTTGGACTGCGGTGAACGCTTCCCCAAGCAACGCGAAGTGGCGCGCGCCCGGGCGCGGGCGCTGCTGGAACAGGTCAAAACGGCTGACTCCCTGTCCGGCTTGCAGCAAATCCAATTGGCGGATGGGTTCAATCAGCTTGGCGCGGTTGATGAAGCCACACGTTTGTACCTGGCGGCTTTGGATCAAGTCGCACCGGCAGCGGCCTTGCGTGAGTTATTACGCACCAAACTTGCGGAGATTTATCTGCGCCAGCAGGACCAGGAACACGCGCTGGAACAATTGAACGCGCTCGTCCAGGACAATCCCGCGAACGCTGGCGCGCAATACCTGCTCGGCAGCCTGGCTCTCGGACAAAAGCGCTGGGACGATGCGATCCGTCGGTTCCAACTTGCCCTGCAAATCAATCCCGACTTCGAGGCGGCGCGGCTTGATTTGACGATGGCGCGATTGGCGGCGGGGCAAACGGAGGCGGCGCTGGAAGACTTGCGCGAGCAACGCCAGCGAAATCCGAAAAATTTTGCCCTCGAGTATCTCACCGGCATGGCCTATCAGACGCGGCAACAATACCCGCAGGCGCTCGAACATTTTCAAGCCGCCGAGGCCCTGGGGCTGGCGGGTGAGACCAATCGCCTGAACGCCAACTTCTATTTCCAACTCGGCGCGGCGCAAGAACGCACCGGCGCCCGGCAGGCCGCCGCGCGCTCGTTTGAAAAATCGTTGACGCTCGCGCCGGACAATGCCGAGGTGATGAACTATCTCGGCTACATGTGGGCGGAGCACGGCGAGAACCTGAAACGCGCGCGAGGGTTGATTGAACGCGCCCTCAAGCTCGAACCGGATAATGACGCCTTCCTCGACAGCATGGGTTGGGTGCTGTTCAAACAGGGCGATGCCAAAGGCGCGCTGCATTATCTGCAGGAAGCCGTGGCCAAATCCGAACAACCGGACCCGACGCTTTACGATCATCTGGGCGATGTGTACGCGGCTTTGAAAGAACTGAACCACGCGCGGGAAGCCTGGACCAAGGCGCTCGAGCTGGAACCCAATGAAACCATTCGGAAGAAGTTGAACGCCGTTGCCCCGACCCCATGAACTATCGCTTTCAAAATCATTTCACCCGCGAGGAAGCCACGGCGTTGCTGCCCGAACTGCGCGGTTGGTTGCAACAACTGAAACAGTTCCGCGAGGCGATTGAGCGCAGCGATAAACGACTGACTTCTTTGAAGGGAGCGGGCGACGATCTCGGCGGTGATTTGGTCAACCAATGGATTCGCGCGGTCGCGGGAATGCAAGCGGTGCTGAGTGAGTTTCAGCGCCGCGAAATTCTGATCAAAGACCTGGATCGCGGCCTGGTGGATTTTCCGGCGTTGATCGGCGGCAAGGAAGTTTTCCTCTGCTGGGAGGAAGATGAGGAAACGGTGGAATTCTGGCACGACCTCGACACCGGCTATGGCGGGCGGGAAAAAATCTAATCCGCTGCGAGCGCCTGTTTCAGTCGGGTGAGGAAGACCACGTTGTCACATTCGAGATATTTCATCGTTCCGCCCATGCGCGCGTAACTCTTGCAAAAGCGCAAATAATAAGCGGGGTTGGCTTTGGTGGGTTCGCCTTGCGACCAATCCCAGTTGCCGCCGTCCTGAATATCCACCACGTAAATCGTGTGGTCGTGGACGATTTTGCGCCCGACTTGCAGGCGCAGGTTATTGACGCAACTGATGCTCTTCTCGAACACCTGCGGGCCCATGATGGCCGAGCCGACACTCAATACCACGCCACCGTCCAGCCCTTCCACCGCCGCGCCGAATTGCGCGAAATCCATCTGTGCCGCTCGTCCAATCGCGGCCCCGTTGAAAATGGGATGGTTGGAAATGATGTCGTAACCGATGCCCGGATGCACGGTGAGCGGGACCCGGTGTCGAAACGCTTGAGCGACGATGGAACTGTCCTTGTGCGGATGCTTCACCTCGAGGCGTCCCGACGGTAAATTCATTCGCAGCATCGTCTGCAACAATTCCGCCCGTGCCGGGGCGAACGGATGCGCCGGCTCGCGGCGCAAGGCGTCCTCCAATTCACCAGTGGTTGGCAGCGTCGTGCCGTCTTCGTTCATGAAGCGACCCAGACTGCGACCGTACCCTTCGCCGCGCAACGCGCCCGCCAACAGCGCCAGATGAATGTAGCAGCTCGTTTCGTCCCAGGTGCCGAAAGTTCCGGTAGCCACATTTTTGCGCACGCTCTCCTCGGAACGGCCCAGGAAGGAAAGCTCCCAATCGTGGATCGTGCCCGCGCCGTTCGTGGCGAGATGGGTAACCCAGCCTTGCGCGATCAGTTGGTTGACCACGGGCAGCAATCCGTTCTTCACCAAGTGCGCGCCATAAATCAGCATCACGCTGGCCTGCCGTTCCCGCGCGGCCCGGATGCGGGCGGCGCAATCGTTGATGCGCGCCGCCATTTCCGGCGACGGTGGAGCGGGTGCAACCGGCGGGCAGAGCACTTTCTCGATCGTGTTCAGGCTGCAACGTTGGGCGAGCGGGTAAACCCTGATTTTTTTCAGGTTCAGCGGCGCGGGAAAATCTTTCATTGCGACGCGGGGATTTAACCACGGATGACCAGGGAAGGACACGAAATTTTCAGAGCTGGTTGGGCCAACTCAAGCGCGGAGCGCGATAGATGGTAGCCCACGGCGTAAGCCGTGGGTTCTGGTCGGACAAATCACCAGCCCCGGCAGGGGCGATAGAAAACCGTCGCCGCACGCCTGAATCAGCCGCCCCTACGGGGCCTGCTCCAAGACCACCACTCTCCCACGGCTCACGCCGTGAGCTACCCTCTGACACTGCTCCGCCGCTTCCCATCTCCCATTTGCAATCTGCTAAACCATGTCTCGGTGGCTAATCTCTTGGGTTTGCGGCGGTCTATGACCGCCGTTACAAATTTGCGGACGCATTACACGTCGCAAAGCTGAACGGCCTGGCGCAAGGAGGTGAGCGGGTCGCGCTTGGGAATAAATTCCTGTGCCACGTAACCCTTGAAACCCGTCGCCAGAATGGCTTGCATGACGCGCGGATAAAATAATTCCTGCGACTCATCAATCTCATTGCGGCCCGGCACGCCGCCGGTGTGGTAGTGATCAAAGTACTGGTGCTGCTCGCGAATGGTGGCGCAGATGTCGCCTTCCATGATTTGCATGTGGTAAATGTCGTAGAGCAATTTGAACCGCTCCGATCCCACCCGCTTCACCAGTTCCACACCCCAGGCGGAGTGATCGCATTGGTAATCGTGATGATTGCGTTTGCTGTTCAACAGCTCCATGCAAAGCGTCACCTTGTGGCGTTCGGCAAAGCCCACCAAACGCTTCAAGCCAATCGCGCAGTTTTCCAATCCCTGCTCATCCGATAAGCCTTCGCGGTTGCCCGAAAAGCAGATCACCCGTTCGTAACCGTGTTCCGCCGCCACCTGGATGCGCTGCTCGTACGCGGGGACCAGTTTGTCGTGATGTTCCACACGATTGAACGCCTTCGTAATGCCGCCCAGGCCATCCACCGACGGCCCGTTCACCATCGAACAGACCAGGCCATTTTCCTTAAGCACCGGAAAATCGGATGGATCAATCAGGTCCAGCGCCACCAATCCCAGCTCGCGACCCGCGCGCGCCAGTTGCGCCGTGGACAGTTTGCCGTAACACCATTTGCAGGCCGAGTGATGGATGTTGCCCTTCAGTTTTACAGTGCCAACAGAATCAGCGAGCGCGGAGGTCGCCGTCAGCTTGGTCGTAACCGCCACGGCGGCTCCAGCGGCGGCGACTCGCCCCAGTGCGGAACGGCGGGAAAGTTTATGATTCATATTTTTCTATACGCATGAAAATAACAAGCGTCCGGCTGGTTTTCCAGCGGAATACACGCGGAATACATGCGACCGCGCGCGTAATCGGCGCTGCCATTCCTCCCGAGCCGCTCTGCAAAAATCAGATTTCGAGTTGCTCCGGCAGCCCGAGAATTTTGACCTTCGTGCGCAAGCGTACGGAAAGGGGCGCTTCGGTGGTCAACCGCCCGAGCACGCGAATGTCCGCCGGCAACAAACTGGAGGCGACGGCGTCCCGTCGGATCGCCTGGGCAATCGCGCCCTCGATGCGGCGGCGCAGCCGATCTTCGACTTTCAACGGCGCGACGAAGATTCGCTCCAATTGCAAATTGCGTTTGGCCAGCTCAAACAAGCGCGGACCGTCGCGCAGAAATTCCGGCAACCGCGCCCGCGTTCCCTCGCGCCAAAGGCCGTCCCACACTGGCCGCGCTTCGCCTTGCGATAACCGGTCCGGGTCACAAATGCGATAATTCCCTCCGAGCGTGTTGATGATGTATTCCTTCATCCGTTGGTAGAAGGAAGTCCCCGTCTGGCCCACATGAGTAAGCCGGTAAGCGTTCTTGACTCGAATGGCCCAAAAATAAACGCCCGCCGATTTGCGATGCTTGCAACCAGCCAGCACGTCTGCGGTTTCCGAATAGGCGGGATAGGGACCGTCAAAAATAATCGGCCGAATTTTTGGCGGGTTTTGAGGCGAACGTTTTCCAGTCATGGCATTTGTCGCCGCCAAGCGTAGCGAATTTTCCGCCGTCGGTGAAGTTGGTTTTCCATCCAATCGAACTCTCGCTGACACTCCTTGCCACTTGCGTTGGGTGGCCGGAGTAAAATTTTCAGTCGTTACGCCGGCAAATCATTTTGATTCACCGCGCACCAGCAAGACGGGGATGGCGGTTTTGTGTCGCACCTGGCGAATGGTGCTGCCGTGAAAAATATCGCCAAAGAAACGGTGGCCGTGGCTCCCCAGGGCGATCAGGTCAAATTGCCCGGTCTCCGCCACCTTCAAAATTTCCTCGGGCGGATCTCCCAAGGCCAGTTGCGTGTGGACGGTCAAGCCGTGCTCCCGCAGTTTTGCCGCTTCGGCCTCCAGATAAGCCCGGTCCGCTTTCATTTCATCGGACTCGGCAAGTTTCAGTTGATGAAAATACCGCGCGGCGTAGCCATCAGCCACGTGCAGGAGCAGCAGCTCCGATTGCATCCGCGTGGCCAGCACGGTGACGTGAGCCAGCAGATTGCGGTCTGCGGGCTCGCACTCGAGGGCAACTAGAATTTTGCGGTACATGGTCAACCTACGGTAACGCCGGTAATCCGAGTCCAACGGAAATCGTTTCCGCCGCCGGTGCGGGCATGAACGTGTCGAACAATAATTTCAGGTTGAGCGCAATGATCACGATCGTGATGGTCCAGCCCAACAACTTGATCCAAATGGAGTTGACGAATTCACCCATCTTGGCTTTCTCGCCAGTGAATCGCATCAACGGCCAGATGGCAAACCCCAACTGCATGGACAAAATCACCTGGCTGGTCACGAGCAGTTCGGTCGTCTTCGCTTCGCCAAACAGCCCGATCACCAGCACGGCGGGAATGATGGCGAGTCCGCGGGTGATCAAGCGCCGCAACCAGGGACGCAACCGGATGTTGACGAATCCCTCCATGACAATTTGGCCGGCCAGCGTGCCGGTCAACGTGGAATTTTGTCCTGAAGCCAGCAGCGCCAACGCAAATAACATGCTGGCCCCCGTCGCTCCCAAAACGCCGGGCAACAGCCGGTAGGCATCTTGAATTTCGGCCACGTCCTGGTGGCCGGACCAATGAAACGCCGCGGCGGATAACACCAGGATGGCGCCGTTGATGAACAACGCGAACGTCAAGGCCACCGTGGAATCAATCGTGGCGAACTTGATGGCTTCGCGTTTGCCGGTCGCGTTTTGCTCGTACTTCCGCGTTTGCACAATTGAGGAATGTAAATACAAGTTATGCGGCATGACCGTCGCGCCGATGATGCCAATGGCCAGATAAAGCATGCCGGGATTCTGCACGATCTCCGCCGTCGGCATAAAGCCCGTGGCCACGCCGCCCCAATCGGGTTGAGCCAGCAACAACTCAATCGCGAAACAAGTGCCAATGGTGGTAATCAACACCACCACGATGGCTTCCAGGCGCCGGAAGCCGCGCGCCTGCAAATAGAGCACTGCCAACACGTCCAGGGCCGTGATCAAACAACCCCAGACCAGCGGAATGCCAAAGAGCAATTGCAACGCGATCGCCGAACCCACGACTTCCGCGAGGTCGCAGGCCGCAATTGCAACCTCGCAGAGAATCCACAAAAACCAGACCACCGGTTTGGAATAGTGATCCCGACACGCCTGCGCCAGATCGCGTCCCGTCGCAATGCCGAGCTTGACGCAGAGGTGTTGCAGCAGAATCGCCATCAGGTTGGAAATCATGATAACCGACAAGAGCGCGTAGCCAAACTGCGCGCCCCCCGCCAGATCCGTGGCCCAGTTGCCGGGGTCCATGTAGCCTACGGCCACCAGAAAACCCGGACCGGAAAACGCCAGCAATTTGCGCCAGAAACCCGCCGAGGCCGGTACGTGGATGCTGCGATGCGACTCCGGCAGCGACACCTCTTGCCGGTGGCGGCGCCAATTTCCGGTAGGTTCGGTGGGCTGCGGTTGGTCTTCAGTTGGCTGGTGGCCCGAATTCACAGACGGTAGTGAACCTAGGTATCCATTCGCCTCGGTCAAGAAAAAGTGTCAATGCCGCCCGCCGCCAACCTTTCATTCTGGCCGTCGGAAATTTGTCGCTTGCCAAGTCCGCCCGGTTTTGTGTCTTGTGAGTAATGCCTGACTGGCTTGCCGTTATCATCTTGGGAATTATTGAGGGAGTTACCGAATTCCTGCCCATTTCCTCCACGGGACATTTGTTGCTGGCGCAACACTGGTTGGCGCCGCGCACGGAAATGTTCAACGTCGTCATCCAAACGGGCGCGGTCCTCGCCGTACTCGCCGTGTTCGCGCAACGCGCGAAAACCCTGGTTTTACAATGGCGCGAACCGGAGAATTTTGACTATTTGCTCAAACTATCCGTTGCGTTCGTGTTGACGGCGATCGGCGGGCTGACTTTGAAAAAGTTCGGTTTGAAATTGCCCGATGCGGTGGCGCCCGTGGCTTGGGCGACCCTGATTGGCGGGGTGCTCTTCGTCGTTGTGGAACGGTGGTTACGCGACAAAAAGACCTCGGAAAAAGTCACCTGGACGGTGGCCATTGCGGTGGGTTTGGCGCAATTGATCGCCGCCGCTTTTCCCGGGGCTTCGCGTTCCGGCACCACCATTCTCATCGCTCTGGCGCTCGGATTAAGTCGTGGCGCGGCCACGGAATTCTCCTTTTTACTGGGTATTCCAACGTTGCTGGCGGCCGGCGCCAAAGAAGCTTTTGATGCGCTCCGGGATCAGACTCCGCATGAACCTTGGTCGCAAGTGTTGCTGGCCACCATCGTTGCCGCCATCACGGCTTTCATCGTGGTCAAGTGGCTGCTGGGCTATATCCGCCACCACACGTTCATTCCGTTTGGCTGGTACCGCATCGCCCTGGGTCTGGTGATCCTCTGGTTGGTGCGCTGACGCGCGGCTTACTTGTCGGGAATCGGAATCAAAATTTTATCGCCCACCTGCATCCGTTCCGGCTTCAACCCTTCGTTGGCTTGAAGGATCATCTCCGCCGTGATTTTTTTTCCGGTTTCCTTGCTGTAAGCCAGCGCAATGGCCGAAACGGTGTCGCCCGAGGCGACCGTGTGTTCGAGCGCTTCCTTGGGCAGATTGGCGCCGGTGGTGGTGCCGGGACGGGTGGAGGGAACCGGACGCGCCGGGGCGGGCTTGGCGGCGGCGATTCGGGTCAGCCGATCAAACTCCTTTTCCAGAAACGCGCGATCCGCCTTCCGTTTCTCTTCAATCTCCTGAACCTTGCGCGTCAGCTCACGCAAATCATCCTGACTGGCCGTCGGCGCGGTGGAGCGATTTTGATTCTGCTCACGCAACGTGGCCACCTCGCGCGCCAGCGCTTCGATCTGCTGTTTTTGGTTCTGACTTTCCTCCTGCAAAGACTGAATGTAACCGTTCAGGCGCTTGATCCGCTCGTCCAGCAACGCCGCATCCTGCCCGCGCGCCAGAAAGGTCGCCCCCAGCAAAGTCACCATTAGCAAAGCAAAAATCTGTTTCATAACCGGGACAATAAAAGCCCCGCCAAACGGGCGCAAGCCCGGGTTGTCCACCGACCGTCTTCCTTCGACTTTCCCATGGTTTGCGGCTACCTTGTCTCGGCATGAACACGACGCAAACACCCGAATCCACCGCGTCACCGGCGACCCCAACCGGCCCGACCCGATACACCGGGGAAGTCGTTTATATTTATGCCTTCGACATCGCCTACGACACCTCGCGCCGACCAATCTCTCAATTGCTGGGCCAGCCGGTTGAACATTTTTCGATGGACGCCAGCCGCCGCAGTCCGCGGCAGTTGTCCTTCCATCGTCCCGAAATGGTGCGACTGCCCGCCATGGAGCGCGTTGGGCCGCTCGGGCCGGTTCAGGTACAGCGCGTCATCAAGTTTCTCTCCATCGGTGCCATCAGCATCACCGTGCGCGTGCCGTTCGCCGCGAATTGTCTGCCCGACCTGATCGCGTTTCACGATCTGCAATTCAGCGACGGCTCGCTGCAAGACCACGTGTACCAACTCGCGCACGAAGTCGTTGCGGAACTCAAAGGCCGGTTGCAATCACCGCATCCGCAATGGCGGGAAGAAGAAGCCTACACGGTCTTTTGTTTTGCCGCGCCGATCAGCGGTGCCGCGGGTCAGACGATCACCGCCCTGCAATGGTTTCAAAAGCACCGGCGTCAGGTCGCCGGACTGTTGACGCAGGAACTCGAAACCGAGCGCCTGTCCCTGCAGGAAGCCGACGAATCCACCGCGCGTTACCTCAGCTACTACGAGAACGATCTGGTGGTGATTGATTGGGATGCCGCGCTCTTGATTGATGACGCCCGCGCCTTCGATGAAACGCTGCACATCCTGGAGCTGGCCAATCTCCAGTTGACTGAACTCGAGGCCTACGACCGCTTGCTCGATGACGCGCTGGAACGCTCGTATCGCGATCTGAGCCATGATCCGTTGCGGCCGCGCCGGGACATTCTCCGCGAGCTGCGGGAAATCCGCATTGATATGGCGCGCTTCAACGATGAACTTTCGAATACCACGAAGTTTTTCGGCGACTGGCATTTGGCGCGCATTTACGAAAAAATCTCCACGCGTCTGCACCTGGCCGAATGGCATCGCACCATTGAGGGCAAGCTGCGCATCCTCAACGACCTCTACCAAATCCTGAAGCACGATCAAACGAACCGCTGGATGATGATTCTGGAAGCCACCATCGTGCTGTTGTTCATCATTGACCTGGTGATCCTCTTCGTCGGGCTGAAATAAACCGGCGGGCGCCGCGGCGTTTTATTTCAATAGCTCGCGCAGTTTCGCGGGATCACTCGTGGGCGACTGACAGGCCGTGCCGGTGCAAACATACGCCAGCGCTCCCTCCGGCGCCGGCAGACTCCGCACGAATTCTGAAACAGCCCCGGTGGTACCGAGAACGATTTTATTGGGTTGATAAACCGCATGCGCCGCGCGCAACAACGACCGGGTGGCGGCCGAGTCCGCCGCGCCGGCAATCACCACCCGCAACGGCTCATCCACCCAGAAATCGAGCGCTTGCAAAAGGCAGGACGAGGCTTGCGGCAATTTATCGAGTTGTGCGGCCGAACGTTGCAGGGTTCGCTCGGCGGCCTGCTTGAAATCCGCGCGTTCCGTCATGGCGGCCAGTCTCAACAACGCGAGCGTCGCCACGGAATTGCCCGCCGGCTCCGCGCCGTCGTAATCGTCCTTGATGCGGAGAATCAAATCCGGTGCGCGCGTCGGGCTTTGCCAGAATCCACCCTCGAGCGGATCGTAGAACTGGCGCAGCATCGCCTCCGCCAAGGCGATGGCAAAGTCAAGCAGGTCCGCCTGTAAAGTCGCCTCGTAAAGCTCCAACACTCCGGCCAGAAGAAAGGCATAAGCCTCGAGCAATTGCACCTCATCCCGCGTCCCGTTCCGCCAGCGATGATAAAGCGTCGGCTCCGTTGCCACCCACAGGTGGTCCCGGAGGAAAGTCAGATTTTTTTGCGCCGCCGCCAGATAGCGCGGTTCATCCAAAATCACGCCGGCGCGCGCCAACGCGCCCAACATCAGCCCGTTCCAGGAAGCGAGGATTTTATCATCCAGAAACGGTCGGACGCGCTGCGCACGGACCGCCCGCATTTTGGCAAGGCCCGCCGCCAGGAGCGGTTGATCCGCCGCGGGAACATCGGGCTGCACCACGCTCAACACGTTCAACCCCGGCAACGGATGCGGATGACTGTGATCCATGAAATTGCCCTCCTTGGTGATGCCGAAGTAATCCACCACCACGATGAATTCTTCGGGCGACAACAACTTGGCCAGCTCGTCGTGGGTCCAACAATAAAATTTGCCCTCCTGTCCCTCGCTGTCGGCGTCTTCGGCGGAATAAAATCCGCCCTCGGGATGCGTCAGGTCGCGCAGGACGTAATCCAGAATATCGCGCGCGACTTCGGCGTGGCGCTGCTCGCCACTGACCTGGTACGCCTCCAGATAGAGCTGCGCCAGTTGCGCGTTGTCATAAAGCATTTTCTCGAAGTGCGGCACGAGCCACCGTTCATCCACGGAATAGCGCGCGAAACCACCCCCGAGCTGGTCGTGAATTCCGCCCGCCGCCATTTTGTCACCGGTGTGCAACACCATCCGCCGGGCCTCCGCGTCATTGAATCGCTTCGCGTAACGCAGCAGGAAAAGCGGCCGGCTCGGTTGGGGAAATTTGGGCGCCTCGCTGAAACCGCCGGTCACCGCATCGTAAGTCGCCTTGAAGGAAACGCCGGCCCGTTGCAAAACTTCGCGGGAAAGCGCCGTCGGCTCGGTGGCCGCTTGCGTGAGCGTTTGCATGCGCGCATGAATGTCATCCGCCGAAGCCACGATCTCCGGCTCATGCTTTTTCCAGATGGCGGCGATTTCCTGCAACAACGAGAGAAAACTGCGGCGCCCGCCCCGATCTTCGGGAGGAAAATAAGTGCCGCCAAAAAACGGTTTCAAATCGGGCGTCAGAAACACGTTCAACGGCCAGCCGCCGCTGCCGGTCGTGCTCTGCACAAAGGTCATGTAAATTTTGTCCACGTCGGGGCGCTCTTCGCGATCCACCTTGATGCTGACAAAATGTTCGCGCAAAAACGCCGCCACCGGTTCCGCCTCGAACGACTCGCGCTCCATGACGTGACACCAATGACAGGTCGAGTAGCCGATGCTCAGAAACACGGGTTTCCGTTCGGCGCGGGCGCGGGCAAAGGCCGCTTCCCCCCACGGAAACCAATCCACGGGATTGTGCGCGTGTTGCAACAAGTAGGGCGATTTCTCGTGGATCAGGAGGTTGGTGTGCTTCGCGGTTGCGGCCATATCGAACCCAACCATCGGAGCTTCCTCCGTCAACATCCAGAGAAATCTCAAGCGCCGGAGCGCGAGCGGTCCCCGCTCGCAGCGCTCCGCCCAACATGAAAGCGTGGGATATTTCAGCCAGGTTACTCCCCGGCCACACGCTGCGGACAGGGACCGTCCGCGCTCCGAAAAACCAATTCTCGCCCGACGGCAACCGCTGCACTAAGCTGACGCCGTGTGGTCCAATCGTCATTGGAAAACGGAAACCGTCGTGGCTTTTCTGCTCGGCGTGCTGGGTTTTTTGTTTCTCGGCATGGTGCTCACCCGCCTGTTTTTCGGGCCGATGTCCGAGGGCGCGGTCCCGACCGTCCCGCGCGTTGCGCTCGGCGTGCTGTGTTATCAGTTGGGCACTTTGATCTGCGCCGGCTGGTTTCTGCGTCAGCACCAGACGGGCTGGCGCGTCGGGTTTGGCTGGGGCAACATTGGCGCGCCAGTGCTTTGGCTGCCGCTGGTGACCATTGCCTTGTTTCTTCCCGTCGGCGCGCTGCTGCGGGGCGGAATTGCGCTGCTGTTGAAATCAGTGGGCTGGTCGGATCAGGAGCAGAGCGCTTTACTCATTTTGCAAAACGCCAACACGCTGCCCGCCCTGTTGCTGCTGGGATTCATCGTCGTAGTTCTCGCGCCGCTGGTGGAGGAAATCGTCTTCCGCGGCGTGTTGTATCCCTGGATCAAAAACCTGGGATTTCCGCGACTGGCCTTATGGAGCACGGCGATTCTGTTCGGCGTCATTCATTGGAATCTGGCGGCTTTGCTGCCGCTGGTGGGGCTGGCGTTGCTCTTCGTCTGGCTCTATGAAAAGACGGATAACCTCCTCGCTCCCATCCTCGCGCACACTCTGTTTAACGCGGTGAACTTCACCTTGTTTCTGGTGTTGCGCGAACGCACCCCATGAACGTTGCCGCCGTATGAACGAGTTCGAATTGATCGCGCAACTAACCCGCGACTTGCCGACGAATGACTCGGTGATCCTCGGCGCCGGCGACGACTGCGCGGTGTTGGCCGGCGGCACGCCGGGACAGCAGTTGCTGTTCAAGACGGATGCAGTGGTGGAAGACATTCATTTCAACCACGACACGCCGCCGCAAAAGATCGGGCGTAAAGCGTTGGCGCGTGGTTTGAGCGATATGGCCGCGATGGCCGGCACCCCGTTCGCCGCCATCGTCACGCTGGGATTGCCCCGACAATTCTCACCGGAGTTCGTCAGCGAAATTTACGCGGGATTGAACCAACTCGCCCGCCAATACGACGTCGCCATCGTCGGCGGTGAAACCACGACGAATCCCGAACGACTGCTGATTTCAGTGGCGGTGCTCGGCAGGGTGACCGCCGGTAAAGCCATCCTGCGCTCGGGGGCGCAGGTCGGCGATGCGATTTTCGTCACGGGCGAATTGGGCGGCAGCATCAACGGCAAGCACCTGGACTTCACGCCGCGGCTCGTCGAGGCGCGCTGGCTGGCGGAACATTATTCCATTCACGCCATGATGGATTTGAGCGACGGATTGGCGGGGGATTTACCGCACATTTTGCACGCCAGCGAGGTGGGCGCGGAGCTGCTCAAATCCGCCGTGCCCATCAGTGGAGCCGCGCGGGCCCGGGCGCAGCGTGGTGCTGTCGCCAAACCCGCTTTGGTGGCGGCGCTCACCGATGGCGAGGATTTTGAATTGCTGTTCACCGTCGCGAGCCGGGACGCCGTTCCGTTGTTGGATGCGTGGCGGGGACGATTTCCTGAATTGAAACTGAGTTGCATCGGTAAAATTGTCGCGGGGACCGGCTTGCGTCTCCGCGACCAGACCGGGCTGCATCCGATTACCGCTCATGGGTACGTTCATTTCTCATAGTCCGGCGGATACCGAACGGTTCGGCTGCGAATGGGGTCGCCAGGCGCGGCACGGTTTGGTGATCGCCTTGAGCGGTGATCTCGGCACGGGCAAAACCCAATTGGTGCGTGGTCTGGCGCGGGGACTGGGCGCCACCGCACGGGTCCATTCACCCACGTTCACTTTGGTTAATGAGTATCCGGGCGGCCGGTTGAAATTATTTCATCTGGACCTGTACCGACTCGAGACGCCGGAACAAATCCACGGCGCGGGCCTGGAAGAGTTTTTGCAACCCGATGGCGTGGCGGTCATCGAATGGGCCGAACGTCTGTCGGACGATTGGACAACCTGGAAAAAAAACACGCCGACGCCGCCCTGGCGCGCACAGATCGAAGTGATTGGTGAAACGGAACGACGCATTACTTATGAGAATTCTGGCGCTTGATTTCAGTTCCGCGCGACGGAGCGCCGCCGTTGGGAACGGCAGCGGCAGCATTCGGGAAGTTGCGGAGCAACGGCCCGGCCATGACATGCGCCCTTTCGATCTGATCGAGTCCGCCCTGCAAGCCGCCGCGCGGCGCCGGGAGGACATCGAAGTTCTGGCGATTGGAATCGGGCCGGGATCCTACACGGGAATCCGCGTGGCGATCGCCCTGGCGCAAGGCTGGCATTTGGCCACTGACGCAAAACTACTTGGAATCAGCAGCGTGGAGTGCATGGCGGCGCAGATTGCGATTCAGGAAAAGGAAGGTCAATTTCAGATCGTGGTGGACGCGCAACGCGGTGAATTTTATCGCGCCAGTTATCTTGCGGAGTCGGGCCGCGCGCAAGTGGTGACACCCTTGCAAATCGTCACACGCGCCGAAGTGGAACACCACGCCAGCGCGGGAGAGTTGATCGTCGGCCCGGAGGTGACGCGATGGTTTCCGCACGGGCGGGAGGTTTTCCCCTCCGCCGCTACGCTGGCTCAACTCGCGGCCTCGCGCTTGGATTTCGTGACGGCGGAAAACCTGACGCCCATTTACCTTCGGGAAACAACCTTCGTCAAAGCGCCACCGCCGCGCCGCCTGCCGCTTTAATCCGTTCTTCAGTCGGCGGCGTCATCGGACGATGGTGGCTTCATCTGGCGATGCACGAAAAAGTAATAAAGGATGCCAACCACGCCCACAAAACCGACCAGCCAGAACGTCACCTTGTGCATTTCTCCGTTGCTGATGTCCCCGCCGATTTTCACACCCAACCAGCATAACACCGCCGACCAAAGCGCCGATCCCAGCACGGTGTAGAACGAATACTTCCAAAAATTCATCCGCACGATGCCAGCGGGAATCCCGATAAGATGTCGCACCACCGGCAACAATCGTGCGGCGAAAATTCCCATGGCGCCGTAATGCGCCGCCCACCGCTCCGCGCCCTTCACCTTTTCCGGACTGATGAAAATAAACTTTCCATACCGCAGAACAAACGGGCGCCCGGCGATCCGCGACAACCAGTACATCAACGTTGCGCCCAGCCAGGATCCCAAGGTGCCGGCAGCCACGATCGCGCCTTGCGCCGGCCAGCCGCTCAAGCGCCAGCCCAGACAGGAGATGCCTTCGCCCGTCCAGGCCAGATGCGCGGCAGGGGGAATCACCACTTCACTGGGCAACGGCACAATGGAACTCTCCACCGCCATCAACAGCACCACGGCCCAAACGCCCCACGTGCTGAGGACGCTGAAATACCAGTCCACGATTGGTTGCAACAGTTCTCTCATGTGGCGCAGGTTTATAGCGGATATCGCGTGGCTGAAGCAAACTTTCCCCACCAGATTGGCTTGAACCCGGCACACGATCCGTCATCGGAACGGAATCGCCGCCAAAACTCGCCGCTTGACCAAAGACCGCAGACTTCAGAACTTAACCGCCCTAACGATGTTCAAGTCTTACGAATTGTTCGGCTTCATGTCGCCCACGCTGGCGAGTGAAATTCTGACCTTTGCTCACGAATCGGAGAAGCCCACGTATCGCGCGGTCCTGCAAGCCGTGGCCGAGGCGCGCCGGGTGCGACCGGTTTTTCTGGAGCGCCGCGAACGCAACGAGCGTCACGCCACCATGTTGAGCACTCTGGCCCGACCGAATTTGGATGCCGCCGCCGGCACGCTGCTTCGCACCTGGCTCGTCAAAAAATATCAATCCATGCTGACGGATTTCCTCAACGCCTTGGAAATCCCGAACGAAAATGGCGTGGTGGAAGACCTGCCGGAAGCCATGAGCGACGAAAAATTGAAGGCAGCCGTGGAAACATTGCTGACCAAGTACCCGCCGGAAGCCGTGGCGGTTTACCTGAACGCTTTCAACGGAATGAACGAGGCGAACTGGTCGAATCTCCAAAACCTGCTGGAGAACGACACCCGTTTGCAGCTCGGCGCGAGTTGAACTTCGAGTTAAACGTCGCCACTCAATCGAATCCCACCCCGATTCTGCCCTGGCTCGGTCAGAGAGCGGAACCCCGTGACTCGTTCCGTTCTGCCCGGTGAATTTTCACGATCCATAAATCTTCTGGCGGGACGGCGTAACTTTTGTATGGTTCCCTTGTTTGGTTTCCGTTCAAAACGACTACGAATATGCAACCTACAGGTGACATCGCTCTCATTGGTCTGGCCGTCATGGGCCAGAACCTCATCTTAAACATGAACGACCACGGCTTTACCGTCGTGGCTTACAATCGCACCATCGAAAAGGTGGATCACTTTCTGGCGAACGAGGCTCGGGGCACGAAAGTCCTCGGCGCCCATTCCATCGCGGAAATGGTTGCCAAGCTAAAACGGCCTCGTCGCGTGATGATGCTCGTCAAGGCGGGCAAGCCGGTGGATGATTTCATCGAACAACTCCTGCCGCACCTTGAGCCGGGCGACATCATTATTGATGGCGGCAACTCCCTCTTTGAGGATACCAATCGCCGCCAGCAATATGTCGAAAGCAAAGGGTTGCTCTACATCGGTACGGGCGTGAGCGGCGGCGAAGAAGGCGCGCGACACGGTCCCAGCATCATGCCGGGCGGTTCTCCCGCGGCCTGGCCGCATGTGAAAAATATCTTGCAGGCGGTTGCCGCCAAAGTAGAGGACGGCACGCCGTGTTGCGATTGGGTCGGCGAACAGGGCGCCGGCCATTACGTCAAGATGGTGCATAACGGCATTGAATACGGCGACATGCAACTCATTTGCGAAGCCTATAACATCATGAAGCACGGCCTGGGCATGAGCGCCGATGAAATGCACCCCGTCTTTGCCGAGTGGAATCAGGGTGAGCTGGACAGTTATCTGATTGAGATCACGCGCGACATCCTGGCGCACAAAGACACCGACGGCACGCCGCTGGTGGATAACATCCTCGACACCGCCGGCCAGAAAGGCACGGGTAAATGGACGGTGATCAATTCGCAGGACCTGGGGATTCCAATCACGTTGATCGCGGAAGCGGTTTATTCCCGTTGCGTTTCCGCCTTGAAGGACGAGCGCGTGAAAGCCGCGCGCAAATTGAAAGGACCGCGTCCGGTCCTGGGCACAATTGCCACCAATCCGGAAAAGAAAAAAGCGTTTATCAACGACATCAAAAACGCGCTTTACGCTTCAAAAATCATCAGTTACGCACAGGGTTACATGCTGATGCGCGCGGCGGCCCAGCAATACAAATGGAATTTGAATTACGGCGGAATTGCGTTGATGTGGCGGGGCGGCTGCATCATTCGCTCGCGCTTTCTCGGGAAAATCAAAGCGGCTTACGATGCCAAGCCCAAGCTCTCGAATCTGCTGTTGGATGATTATTTCCGCGCTGAAATCAAGAAGGCGCAAAAAGGCTGGCGCAACGTCGTGGCCACCGCCGCGAAGAAGGGGATCCCGGCGCCGGCATTCAGCACCGCACTGGCATTTTACGATCAGTATCGCAGCGCGATATTGCCCGCGAATCTGTTGCAGGCGCAGCGCGATTACTTCGGCGCGCACACTTACGAGCGCGTGGACAAACCGCGCGGCGAATTCTTCCATACCAATTGGACCGGGCGCGGCGGCACCACGAGCAGCAGCACCTACAATGTCTGATGCCTGAGCCAACCCCGTCCGCGCCCATGCGGCCGCCGGGCGGATTGAGCGGCAACGAAATTACAGACTTACAAAGCGCGGGTGTTTCGCCCGCGCTTTTTTATTGCGCCCGCCAACATTCCGTTCGGGACGAAGCGTTCCGCGTCAGCGAACTGACCGCGGTGCCCGGGCCGCGCTTACGCGCCCTGCCCCGGTGGTTGATGATGATCGAAATGCTCAACCATGGCTTGAACCGCCTCTTGTTCGTCGTCGCCGGAAACCTCGACATCCACGTAAGAAACCAGGCTCGAGGCCAGGATCAAGATTCCCAAAATACTCTGGGCGTCGGCCAACTGCGCCTCCGCGCGGAACAGGATGCGGGAACGGAACCGACGCGCGAGTTGCACCATTTGAACGGCTGCCCGCATGGGAAACCGCCGGTCCCAGGCCACTTTTACTCGTGCTTGTTTCATGGTATTTCCAATATTGACCGAGTTCTTCGACCGGACTGAAATGCGTTCGTTCAGATTTTTCGCCGGCAAAAAGTAAACCGCTCAACGGCGGCAATGACCCCACTGGTAAATCGGAAAGCTTACGGATTCGGGCGCGGCGAAACGCTGAGGCCCAACACATTCGCCACAGCCCGCTCGCGCCCATCCGAAGGTTGATTGAGAATTCTGAACGTATTTTGATCCGGATCACGCACCGCCAGCACCGAACTGCCACCGCCATCCAGATTCAAAGCCTCCGAACCACCGCGGGCCAAAATTTCCTGCGCCAGCTCGGCATAACTCATGCCTCGCGCTACTCCCGGTTTGCGTCCATCAACCACCAGCAAAATCAGTTTGGTGGCCGATTGATTCAGCCCCGCCACAGTGCGCGGATGCCGCGCCTGGTTATTATGTTTAACGACTTTCCCCGCCTGCACCAGCATCACGTTTCCCGAAATGATCTGCCAATCGTTCGCGCCTGGTTTTTGCAGGGGGCGAATGGACACCCGACCCGCGCGATCCACCACCAGAGCTGGACGCTCGCCCGTCCCCGGCGACCAAAGCTGGCCCGCGCTCATGGCCGGTCCCGAAACGGAACTCCAAACCGTGGGACGAAAACCGGGGCCCGGTGCGCCCGCGGCGTTGGTTCGACGTATCGAGAAAAAGTCTCCATTTACCACCAGATCGAATTTCTCCCGCATGGCGATTTGCGTCGGGCGCATCAACGTGGTCTGCCACGGGCCTGGCCCATCCGGATCCGCGCCGCCGGGAGCAACGCCCAAACGCAACTGCGGATTCGTCAAATCAATCTCGGCCACGAACAGCCGCTGCGGCGGATTCGTGCGCACTTCGGAATAAAGCAACACGCCCGGAAACGGATGCTCGGTCGTCAAGCTATCTGCGGAAGCCAGGTGCGAACCCAGCAAACCCAATCCCACGCACCCGATTACGAAGCGGCGAATGGAGCGGAGCGAAGCCGCCATCGGTTGATCAATTGCCATTACCACACTCGGTTTTTCTCTTCCCAACCTAAACCTCTCGCGGCTCAAATCAGATTCGGATGTTGCCACGGACCACGATACTCGCGCTTCAGCAATTTGGTGACAACGGCATCTCCCAACGCCACCCGTTGTCCCGGATCGTAGTACACCGGTCGTCCCTGTTCCATGGCCAGGTTGGCGAGTATGCAACTGGCGGTCGAAATGTGTCCCTCCTCGATATCCGCCACCGGACGACTGCGTTTTTCAATGGCCGCAAGAAAATCCAGCATGTGCCGCCGCGTCGCCGGAGCGGCGTTCAGTTCAATATCCTTCTCGGTTAAATCCTCGGGATACTGCTCGCGTTCGTACACGCAATCGAAGTGCAGCGATTTTTCATTCCGATCCATGGGAATAAAATCCGCGCGCATCACGCTGACCTTGAGCGTGCCTTTTTCGCCATAAATAAACAGCGCCCACGGATAATCCGGATCCGGCGCGCTGCCCCAGGTGCGGTGTTGCCACGCGACATTGAACTCCTTGAATTCAAACACCGCCTGTTGCGTGTCCGCGATGTTGGATTTCCCTTCCTTCTGCACGAAGATGCCGCCCGTGGAATGAATGGCTTTTGGCCAACCCAAATCCAGCAGCCAGCGACCAGCGTCCAGCATGTGAACGCACATGTCGCCCATAATGCCGTTCCCGTATTCCATGAACGTGCGCCACCAACTGCGATGCGGCAGCCGGTCGTACGGGCGCAACGGCGCCGGACCGGTCCACATTTCGTAATCCAGAAAATCCGGCACGGGCTGCGCCGGCGGATTGCCATTGGCCCGCATGTGATAATAACAACACGCCTCGACGAGGCCGATCTTGCCCAGCAGCCCGGCATCCACCACCTGCTGCTTTACATCAATCAAATGCGGGGTGCTTCTGCGTTGGGTGCCGATCTGCACCACCCGCCCATGTTTGCGCGCCGTGTCCAGCATCGCTTCCCCCTCGCGCACGTCCCGGCTGATGGGTTTTTGACAATAAACGTCCGCGCCCGCTTCCATTGCGGCGATCGCATGCAGCGCGTGCCAGTGATCCGGCGAACCGACCAGCACCACGTCCAAATCTTTTTCGCGCAGCATCTCGCGGTAATCGCCATAACCGCGCGGCTTGCGTTTCGACTTTTGCCGCTGACTCGCCATCTCCACCGCGCCCGCCAGCAGATTTTTGTCCGGGTCGCAAATGGAAACCACTTCAATGGGAGCGACCTGCATCAGTCGCCACAAATCACTTTTGCCGTACCAACCCGCGCCAATTAATCCCACGCGCTTGGGTTTACCGTTGATCAAGTCCAGCGCGTCCGCGCCCCAACTTGGCAGCGCGGCCAACGCGGTGAGCGCTGAAGCCGATTTGAGAAACTGGCGGCGATTGATGTTGAACGCCGTTGGGGATGAAAATTGATTCCGGGCGAATTTCATGACGGCAATATGGACTACGACGCGTGCCGGAAGCAACCCAGACCGACAAGTGGATGTGGGCGGGTCATTAAAACCGTCCAGACTTCCGTCAAGCATCCAAGCGAGGTCTGGCAATGCTGTGCAGGGATTGCGCGGTCAACTTCAGCCTCCAGGGAATGAGTCTGTAACTGGATGCCAATCGAAAGGAGGTTGTTTATGCATAACCGTAGCCTCCCCCCGTGCGAAGAATTTTCGCGACATTCAATGCCTTGGACCCGTCGAAAAAACCCACCAACGCCAAACCTTGCCTTGCTCTGGAACGCTGCCGGGGAATTGCGGCGGCGCTGGGAGCGCCTCTGGTGTTGGAAAACGTCCGCGCGGCGCAAGCCTTCATTGGGAAAAGCGCGCACCGGATCGGGCCTTTCCATTTGTGGGGCGATGTCCCTTTGCTTTTGCCGGATTACGGCGGGAGGAAAAAAGAAAGCTACGGGAGCCGGAAACGGGCGAGTCGGGCAAAAATACCTCTGGAGCTTGCGCTTGCAGTGGGGCGCTGGCATTTCCCTTTTTAACCGCCCGCTGTCCTTTTACCCTCGCCACGAATGAAACGCGCGCCTGGGGCATCCTGGAGCGTCACTTTTCCGGTGAGCGAGGGTTAAAGGCCGGTTTTTGGGTTTTTGGGTTAAGGGTTAAGCGATGGGGAATTGGGGGAGCAATCGGCAAACATTGACAATCTTTGCAAGGCGTCCGATACTCCCGTCATGGCTACAAAAACCAGAAACATCTCCCTGCCCCCAGCGCTGGACGAATTCGTCGAGCGCAAAGTGAGGGGCGGACAATACGGAAACGCCAGCAACGTGATTCAAGCCGGGTTGCGGGCGTTGGCGCGGGAGGAAATGGGCGCGAGCCTCAAGCGGTTCAACGAAATCATGGCCGATCTGCCCGCTGAACCGATCACGCCGGAAATGGAGCAGGCCATCGTGCGCGCCGTGCGTAAGTCCCGGGCGGAAGAAAAGGCGGGGCGATGATTCCCGCCGTCTTTGATTGCAACATCATCATCGCGGGCCTCGGGTGGAGCGGCAACCCGCGCGCCTGCCTCAGTCTGGTTACGGGACAGCAAGTGCTGCTGTGCGTGACGCCGGACATTTGGGCCGAATACGAAAAACGAGTCCCCGAAGTGCTGGCGGACAAGCAACCTGCCGCCGACCCGCAACCGTTCTTGGTCGAGCTGGTCCGCATCGCGAATTTCGTCAGTCCAGCCCCGTTGGGCAAGCAACGCAGCCGGGACGCAAAAGACGATCGTTATCTGGCCGGCGCGCTGGCGGCGGGTGCGAAATTCGTCGTCACCAATGACCGGGACTTGTTGGACTTGGAAAAGCCGTTTGGCGTCCGTATGGTGACCCCGATTCAATTTCTGCTTTACGTCCGGGGACAAACCACAGGTTAAAATACCCGTCCGGTTTGAAAAACGCCCGTGTCCGCGTTGCAAGCGATGAACTGACCGCGTTCCAGGGCTTCGATTTCTTCCGGGTCAAAGTTAAACTCGCGTTCCATGACTTCCAGGGCGGGGGCGCTGGTCTGGCGAAAGCTGACGATCTCGGTGAATTGGCTCCGGATGCGGTTATGCAGCGAATTGAGGCCGTGCGAAGTCAAAGCGCAATCCAGCGCCACGCTGCGACCATCTTCCATGAGTCGGCAAAGCGGCTGGGGCTTTTGGCCTTCGGTCAGGAGCGCCAGTTCATCGGCCACGAATAGTTTCGTGAAGCCGAACATTTCGGAAACCTTCCAAGCGTAATTGCAAAAAAAATCGAACGCTTCGGGAAGCTGGCCGGGAAAGAGGCGATGCGGGTTGAACACAATCCAGCCGGTATCAATGGCGGCGTCCAATTCGTCGAACGTGCGCGCCGGCACGGCCCCCGCCAGGGCTTCAAACTCGCGCTTGTGGTCAAAGATGAACTTGTAGCGCGCGGACGCGCCCAGGGCGTAGCGGATTTGGTATTGGCTTTTGCCGTAGCCAGAATTTCCGCAGATAACGACCTTCGACGGGCGATGCGTGAAAATGGGGCGCGTGGCGCGTCCGTTGGCAAAGGCGCCCAACTGAGCGTGAGTCACCCGCAAATAATTTTGCGAACGTTGCGCCAGGGCTTTTGCCGTGAGGAACTCATTACAGACGGAAACGACCGTGGCGCGCGGCGGCGCGGGAGAAGTTACGGGACTAACAACGGAAAACCCCTTAGCGGTCTGCACGGCTTCCAAAAGCGCGCGGGCGGCGCGCTCTATGCCGTCCAGTGACGGCCAGAGGAAGGATTGGCTTCACGTAAACCGTTGAAAAACATGGCTCCAGAGGAAGGACTCGAACCTTCAACCACACGGTTAACAGCCGCGTGCTCTACCATTGAGCTACTCTGGAACCCAAAGCGAATCGGACGCGCACTCTACAAATCACCTTTCACAACGTCAAATAATTTCCCCGCCCAACCCCAGGGCTTCTCAGGAAAAATCATTTCTGTGGCAGAAAGGTAAATGGCCGACCTTCTCCATCACGGTCTGAGGCGAGCCGGATTCTTTCACACCTTTTGGCGGGACTGCCGGTATTACTTTGGCGGAGATTGCGACTGCTAATTCGTCAAAAAGTTAAAGTTTATCTGATTTCGCTCACTCTGAATCTCCACAACGCGAAAGGAATCATTTTCTAGGTCCAGCACGGACCGCTCAAGGTAACGGAAGCGTTTGCTCAAAAGCATGACGCGAAGTGCGAACCCGCGCTGACATCCGTCACCGCCAACAACCCGCCCACGCCTCCGGCCCCTTGCATTGACCCGCTCAAATCCAGTCCCCATAGATAAGATTGCACGAGGGCAAAGGAACTGTTCAGCTTGGCAATCAGATTCCAGCCGTCATACAGAAACTTCTCCTCGGACAACACCGTGCTCGTGTCCAGATTGGTCACTTTCTTCCCAATCCGCCGTCCCCGCCAGTCATACGCAAACTCCAGCTTCCGTTTCGAGCCGTTCGGCGCGCCGCTGCGACTCTCCAGCTTCACCAGCCGGTTCTCCGCGTCCCACGTGTAATCCCATCGCCCATCCTGCGTCAGATTCCCGTCGGCATCATACGTGAACGCTTCCGGCGTCTTGGGCACAAACACGTTCCCGCTCACCGTGGTCTCACCCGGCGCGGCGACACTGATTGATTGCCAGACCGGCACGGAACCGTTGGCCACCGTTAGTTCCTTGCGGAAGAACTCACCCTTGCGCCATGGCGCCGAACTGTTGACGGTAATCGTGTTGTTGCCCAGCACCAACCCGGAGACCTCAAGGTAGCCCGGCACGGTACGGCTGGTGTATTGGTTCAATAACTTCATACGTGATTGCTTCTTGGCCATTTCAACTCAAACCAACTTTCAATTCAACTTAAACTTCGCAGCGCCAGGGCGGTGCGGCAGGCGCGGGTGACCGACTCACCCCGGCGCGGCCTGAGCGCCGCTAGATTCTTTCACACCGTTTGGGCGGGACACCGGCGTTGCCTGTTCACATTGGAGCGGACGAACTGAACACGTAAACTCTGACCGCGTCGCGAAATTGCATCGGATTTGAAACCTCCACCTGAAACTCACAAGGAGTTCGATTTTGGACTCCGGAAACAGGCAAGCGGAGCGGGTTGGTGGAACTGGTGATTTCACCGCTGTAGAGTTCAACACGCACTCCCGGAGTGACGAGAGCGAACTTCCCATTCGCCTGTTTCATCTCGAAAGCCGACTGTCCACGATTGATGACGCTGATTTGAACGCGTTGACTCTCAGCTTGCCTTTGAAACCCTTCGAATTCGATGTAGCGAGTTGACATCGTCAACGTCGTCTTGAAATTCGCGGGTGAGGATGACTGCGCTGGCACAGTGGTCACGAGCGACCGTTTGTCACCGAAGAAGATGGAGCATCCACAGAGCAGCAATGCCGATGCACAACACAATGCAGCCCAGGGACGGAATGAATACGCAAACCTGACGACGGGTGTTCGCATGGATTTCCTTTCACCACGGCGCGTAAACAGGAGTCCAACCGGGATTTGATACCGGTTCTGGATCTGTTCGTCCCGCAATCCATCCGCCGCCAATTGCATCAGGGTTTCTGCCAATCAGTTTCGCCATCTGGCGGATGAACGTGTTGCTATTGTTCCCGAGCAACTGATACCAGGAGTTCGGCCAATGCGTTAGCGTGGTGGGGACATTGCCATTCGCGTCGGCTTGCTCCGCGTAAGCGTAACTAGACGCAGCGGCAACAATCTGCTTCCAGCCTTTCTCGCTGCTTCCCCTACCATTGTCCGCGTCCGAGTAAAGGACAAGCAACCGAGTCGCTGCCGAGGCTCTTTCAATGTAGCTGATTGGGACGAATACGAATGTGCGCTGCGGTGGCTCAGTTGGCTTCGGACGAACATAAAAGAAATGCCGATACGAGTGCCACGCAGTCCACAATTGAACAGCGTCCGCGAATTGAGAACCCTTTGGCGGTGAGCCGGGCGAAAACCTGACTCCTTCATGGGGATCGTCGGAGCACGATGCTTTGTAGTAGCGAAGTGACATGTGAACCCCGATTCCCAACACAGGCATGGTTGGCACGGGTAATCCGCCGACAGCGATGAAGTCCTGTCCAAGTGGGTCAATCGTATTTGCAGGATCATTCCCGACGAAGCCATACAGGTTGACGCCCCCTTCCTCGGCGATGGGGTCACTGTTTGGCCACCTCCCCGTGCTTGCGTTGTAATATCTGTAGCCGTAGTAAAGATAGTCGGACTGGTCATCCTGATACTTCGTCGAGAATCGGAACGGATTGGTTTTAGCCATCACGCCCGTGGCGCGGAGGACTTCCCCAAACGGCCCATGCTCGTATTGAGCGGTCAGCCCTGAGCCATCAGCTTTTAGCAAGGCCATCACATTCCCATTCCCATCATACGCGCAGAAGTGCGAACCCGCGCTGACATCGGTGATCGCGAGCAATCCACCCACACCCCCGGCCCCTTGCAAACTGCCACTCAAATCCAGTCCCCAGAGATAGGATTGCACGAGGGCAAAGGAACTGTTCAGCTTGGCAATCAGATTCCAGCCGTCATACAGAAACTTCTCCTCGGCCAACACCGTGCTCGTGTCCAGATTAGTGACCTTCTTCCCAATCCGCCGCCCCTGCCAGTCATACGCAAACTCCAGCTTGCGCTTCGAGCCGTTCGGCGCCCCGCTCCGGCTCTCGAGCTTCACCAGCCGGTTCTCCGCGTCCCACGTGTAATCCCACCGCCCATCTTGCGTCAGATTCCCGTCATCGTCATACGTGAACGCTTCCGGCGTCTTGGGCACAAACACGTTCCCGCTCACCGTGGTCTCACCCGGCGCGGCGACGCTGTTGATTTGGTTCAACTGACTCATGGGTTCGGCAAAACCATTTTCAAGATTTCAACTCATGCCCGCGTTCTATGCAACTCATCTTTCCGTCGCCGCTAAAGCTCTGGCACAGGCGCAGGCGCAGGCGGTGGCGCCGTCCCCGCGCCACCGTGGTTTGGAATGGTCTCGAAAATTTTTGGCTCAGACGGTTTTTGTCCCACCAAGCCAGACAAACTCCCGGCATGAAATTGAAATTCTTTCGATTCTGGCGCCGCGGGGCGGCCGGGAAAACCGTGGTCACTTTTGGCGCGGCGCGCCTGGTTCGCAGGTCCACGGGACAGGTCGAGCTGATCGGCGGCTCGCTGCACGAGCGCCAATGCGCGCAAGAGTGGGCTTCCCTGTTTCTCCACGAAGCCATCGTGGTTTAACCCAGCGCCGCCGCTTTGAAAGCGGCCGGCAGCAGGTCGGCCACCTTGAACTCGCGCACCCGACCGAGGTGGTGGCTATCCGCCACATAGACTTTGGCGCGCGGCGCGTATTCTGCGAGAAGTTGACGGCACGCGCCACAAGGCGTGGCGCCGCCCCGGGTTCGGGCGACCACCGCGATGGCGACGAATTCGCGCTTCCCCTCGGAGAGCGCCTTGAATAACGCGACTCGTTCCGCGCAACAGGTGAGTCCATAACTGGCGCTCTCGACGTTGACGCCACTGATGATTTCGCCGCTTCGCGTCAACAGGGCGGCGCCGACCGAGAAATGGGAATAGGGGGCCACGGCAAATTTCCGCGCCCGCGCCGCGGCTTGAATCAAGGCGTGTCGGTCAGGTTTGGGCATACCCTTTGCCGAATTCGAGCAGCAGGCGGGCGCCGGTGGCTTTAACCCGTTCCGCCGTTTTGAGCACGTCCTGGTGCGAGAGCGGTTGGCGACTCAACCCCGCGCCAAGGTTGGTGAGACAGGAAAGCGCCGCCACGCGCAGGCCGAGTTGCCGCGCCACGATGGTTTCCGGCACGGTACTCATCCCGACGGCGTCCGCTCCCAGCCGGGCAAAGGCTTGAATCTCCGCAGGGGTTTCATAACTCGGACCATTCACCGCGAGATAAACCCCCTGACGAAGCGATACTTTAGCCGCGCGCGCCGCGCGGGACAGCAGCTTGCCCAATCCCGGATCGTAGGCCTGGGTCAAATCCACGAACCGCGAAAAACCGGGAGTGGGACGGCCCCGCAACGGATTCGCTCCCATCAGATTGATGTGATCCGTCAATTGCATGAAATCACCGGGACGAAAGCGTCGGTTGATCGCGCCGGCGGCATTGGTCAGCAACAAATCCCGCACTCCGGCGGCCGCCAGCACGCGCACCGCGAACGTCACGCGATCCAGCGCGTACCCTTCATAATAATGCACGCGTCCGTTCAACACATAAACCGGCGTCGAACCGAGCGTGCCGATGATCAGTTCTCCCGCATGGCCCGCCACGCTGGTTTGCGGAAAGCCCTCCAGCTTCGCGTAAGGCAGGCGACTGACGACGAAAATTTCGGACAGCACCGATTGAAAACCGCTGCCCAGGACCAGTCCGAGCGTCGGGCGCAGGCGGCAATGCTTGAGCAAACGGTTGGCCGTGGCCCGAACCGCCGGGGCGGACACCGCAGGATTTACAAGTGGATTCGGTTTCATCAAACTTACCGTGACGTGCTCAAGGCTAATAAAAATCAAGGGGGCGTAGCGAGCGGAAGTTTTGCGGCATCCATCAAGTGAAATCCTTGATGAACCATATCGCAATCCACCCAGGCGGCGAAACCGAACGAACCAAGACCACAGCCATGTATCCGCAAACCAGAATCCTGACGGGGCGCTGGCGTTTCGTCCTCGGAGCGATCAGCATCACGAGTCTGCTGATCGTGGCGGAAGCGCGGCTGGGCCAACCAGCTTCGCCAGTCCGGTGGATCGGCTTCGGATTGATCGGGCTGTTACTCACGACGGCGGCGGCGTGGTGGCTGTGGCGATATTTCACGCGGCAACTCGGGGAAGAACTGAAGCAACGCGACAAATCCTTCCAGGAACTTTTGGTTAACACATCGGATTTGATCCTCGTGACCGATAATCAGGGCGGCATTAAATATGTCAGTCCCTCGGTTACGCAAATCACCGGTCACGCAACACCACAACTGGTCGGGAACAGCCTCTACAAGTTTGTTCACAGCGGCGATCTGCCCGGCGTTCAATCCGTCCTCGAAAAGCTCACGCTGAGCTGCGGCCAACCGCTTCACCTGGAATTTCGGTTGCGTCATGCGAACGGCAATTGGCAGTCGCTCCAGGCGGTGGGGCACAGCTTTTTCATTTGGGGCGCGCAGCAGTTCATCGCCCTCAATGCGCGCGATCAGACTGAAACCCGCAAACTGCAGGAGGAACTTCAGCGGACGCGAACTCAGGTCGGCTCCGGTCAATCCGTGCGCAGCGCGGCCCACGACATCAACAACACCCTGGCCGTCATCCAAATGCGGCTGGACTTGCTCAAGCAGAGCAACCTGCCTCCGACAACTCTACAGGAATCCCTCGACGCCATCGAGAAGGCCAGCCGCCGCGCCGCCAACCTGACGCGGCAGTTGTTGACGCCCAACCAACCCCCCAAACTCTGAGCCACACGGGGCGGCAATATAATCCGCATGGCGCAGCCAGCGCCGAGGCGAAATCGCCTTTCGTCGTGACGCGCCACCGGCGTTTTGGCATCAATGGGAGCGTCATGAAGCTCGCATCGGTTGAAATTAAAGCCGCCCGCAAAGCGGTTCCCAATTGGGCCAAACGCGGCGCCACCATCTCGCGCACTTTTGTTTTCAAGGATTTTCGCGAGGCGATGAAGTTCGTCAATGCGGTTGCCAAAATCGCCGAGCGAGACCGGCATCATCCCGACATTGATGTGCGCTGGAACAAAGTAACGCTCGCGCTCACCACTCACGATGTCGGCGGCTTGACGCAAAACGATTTTGATTTGGCTCAAAAATTTAATCGCCTTTGACCCATGTTCACCGACGTCCAAGCTTGCTTCAAAAAACACTTTGGCCATGCGCCCACGCACACGGTCCAGGCGCCGGGTCGCCTCGAAGTTCTGGGCAATCACACGGATTACAACCACGGTCTGGTCATGTCCGTGGCGGTGGACAAATACATCAGCCTCGCCGCTTCGCCGCGCACGGATGGCAAGGTGGAACTGGTTTCCTCCGCCTTCCCTCAATCGGAAATTTTTTCCATCAGCAATATCAAATCCAACCCGGCGGCGACCTGGGCTGATTACGTCAAAGGGGTTCTGGCGCAACTCAAGAAACGCGGCGTTAATTTCAGCGGTTTCAATGCCGCCATCCATAGCACGTTACCGATGGGCGCGGGCCTGAGCAGTTCCGCCGCGCTCGAGGTTGCCACCGCGCTGGCCGTGCGCCGCTTGTCGCCTTTCACTCTGACGGAGAACGGTCTGGGCACGCCCCCCAAGGCCGATGCTCGAGGTCGCCTGCCCCATCTGGCGCCGGCGGAGCGAATGGTTTTTGCGAAACTGTGTCGCGCGGCTGAGAACGAATTCGTGGGCGTGCCCTGCGGTATTCTCGATCAGACTTCCTCGCTGTTCGGCAAACGGGCGCACGTCATGGAAATTGATTGCGCCGCGCTCACCGTCGGTCACGCGCCGTTGTTGGGCACGGTCATGGTGGTGTGTAATTCGCTGGTGAAACATGAACTGGTCGGCGGCGAATACAAGGAACTGCGCGACAACTGCGAAGCCGCCGCCGCCAAGCTCGGCGCAAAGTTCCTCCGTACCGTCGAGTTGAAACAAGTGCTCGCCGCGAAGGATAAATTGACGCCGCGCGAATTTGAATGTGCCCACCACGTCGTCAGCGAAATTGCTCGCGTGGTGGCCGGCGAGCGGTCGCTGCGCACCGACGATCTGGCGCAGTTCGGCCAATACATGTTCCAGAGCCATGAAAGCTCGCGGGATTTCCTCAAGAACAGCACCAAGGAACTCGACCTCCTCGTGGCTTTGGCGCGAAAACATCCGGCCTGCCTCGGCGCGCGACTCACGGGTGGCGGCTTCGGTGGCGCGACCATCAATATGGTCAAGCATCATGAAGTTGAAAGCTTCATCGCGCACATGACCGCCGGTTACGAGAAAGCCATCGGCGTGAAGATGACGCCGCTGGTTTGTCAGGTGGTGGACGGGGCGAATTGATTTTTTTGATGGAAGATATTCCGGCTGTTATCCGTAATACCAGTAACGATAATGGCTATTAAGTTGACAGCATTTACGGCACGGGTAGTGTTCAAATTCGAGCACTAAAGAGTTATGAAGAGCCTGAATCGCAGCTCAACTCGCCCTCTGTCCGCCAGAGCCGCAGGATTTACGTTGATCGAGTTACTGGTGGTAATAGCGATCATCGCCATTCTTGCCGCTCTGCTCTTGCCAGTACTTGGCAAAGCAAAGGATCGCGCCTGGCTGGTAAATGACATGAACAACATTCGGCAAGTCGTACTAGGGGCCAATCTATTCGCCAGCGACAACGAGGATTTCCTCCCTTATGCAAGCTGGACTGATTGCGCCCTGCGGGATTCGTGGTGTACCGCAAAAGGCATTCCGGATGGTGCCGGCCTGGCTGATGATGCTATTTGGACAAAACAAATCGCATATTTTCGGCAAAGCCAGCTTGGAAGCTACGTTCAAAACGAAAGAGTTCTGACCTGCCCGAAAGATTTTGCGGAACGGTCTGGTGGCAAAGCAGCAGCTGATTATGCTCGTCGCACTATTAAAATTACCAGTTACCTCTGGAACGGCTCCACCATTAGCTTCAACCTCAATCCAAAAGCAGAAGCGATGTCGCGATTCAAAATTACGCAACTGCGTCCGACCGGAATGTTGATGTGGGAGGCGCCTGCCGAGATGGAAGCCTACAACTTCAACGATGTCGGCAGTTATCCTCACGAAGGAATTTCCCAGCGCCATGTCAACACTCGCAAAGCCAGTAATCAAAGTGAGAATGTTGGCGGCGTTGGCACATTCGGCGATCTATCCGGGCGCTCCTTCACCCTGAAGTTTTCCAAGTGGTTTACCCGAGAGTACGCTGGAACAGGTGTCTGGCCCGCGACACCTGCTTATGATGGCCCAAACGACGCTTGGTATAACCCTGCTTCTGAAACTGGAGGCATGTATTGAACTACTGGCAAAAAACATTTGAAGTTCTAGGCTGCGGGCCTTCCATCTATCATGCCTCGGCGCACATGACCGCCGGTTACGAGAAAGCCATCGGCGTGAAGATGACGCCGCTCGTTTGTCAGGTGGTGGATGGGGCGAATTGATTCGTAGCGCTATGCCGATTTTTCGTGAATGTCAACGTTGCACTGCCTGTTGTCGCTGGCCGGGGCAGGTGCGTTTGACTGAGGCCGAAATCACCCGGATCGCGGCCTTCTTGAAAATCAGCGAATACGATTTCATCCAACGCTACACGCGATTGCGCTCGGATCGGCACGGCCTGGTCTTGCAAGATCAGTCGGACGGGGCGTGCATTTTTCTCGAAGGCGATTCTTGCGCCATCCAATCGGTCAAACCGCAGCAATGTCGCGATTTCCCCAACCTCTGGCACTATCCCGGGGCCGAACAATTCTGCCACGCCATTCCGCGTGAAGTCAGCACGGACGAATATGTGCGCCTCGTAGCCGCCGCCACGCAGCGGACGCCGGAAGACGTGCGGGAAATTCTGCGACGCGAAGCGCAATGAATTTGAACCACGGATAAAACCCAAAGGTTACAGCGTTAAAACGTCGCAACGATTCAACCAGGAAACGATTTTTCGCCATGTGTTTTCGCGTCATCTCGGGCGTTTTATGGTCCGAAATGAGTCTCCTCACGTCGGCACCTACGAAAGTGATTACGAAAGTTTCGTTCCCAGCGGCAGCGGATGTCCGGCTAAAAATTCCGTCGCTGTCAGGCGCCGGCCTCCCTCGCGTTGCAACGAAGTGACGCGCAATGAACCAGTGCCGCAGCCGATGATGATTCCCGCTTTGTCCGCCGCCAGAATTTCCCCCGGAACACCCGCTGGTTCGACCACTTCCGCTTGCCAGAGTTTTAGCAGCGTTGGCGGGGGCGGAGTCGGCAAATAAGTGAAGGCGCCCGGCCAGGGCGTGAACGCCCGGATGCGATTCCAGATTGCGCGCGCCGGTTGCGCCCAATCAATCCGGCCCTGCTCTTTTTTGATCCGCGCGCAGTGCGTCGCCAGCTCGTGCCGTTGCGGGCGTGGTTGAATTTCTCCCGCCGCGTAAGCTGGAATGGTTGCCACCAGCAGTTCCGCGCCGAGTTGCGCGAGGCGATCATGGAGCGTGGCGGCGTTGTCCTCGGGATGGATCGGGGTGCGGCGCTGCGTCAGAATGTCGCCGGTGTCCAGACCTGCGTCCATCTTCATAATGGTCACCCCGGTTTCCAGTTCGTCATGCAAAATTGCCGATTGAATCGGTGAAGCGCCGCGATACCTGGGCAGCAGTGAAGTATGCACATTCAGGCAACCCAGACGAGGCAGCTCAAGAATGGCTTGAGGTAACAGTTGGCCAAACGCGGCAACGGCGATGAGGTCGGGCTGCCAGCCGCGCAATTCAGCGATGAATGAGTCGTCGCGGGCCTTGAGCGGCTGCAGCACGGGAATACCGGCTTGGAGCGCGAGTTCTTTTACCGGTGAAGCTTGCAGTTTGAGCGCGCGACCTTTGGGGCGATCCGGCTGCGTCACGGCGGCCACGAGTTGAAAATTCGGTTCGCGCTGGAGCGCCGCCAGACTGACAGCCGCCAACTCCGGCGTGCCCATGAAAATGATGCGTAGCGGGGCCATCTCGGCGTCAACGCGCGCCCACTTACGGCATGACTTTGTGAATGCGCGTCAGAATGTCGCGCAACACCTTGGTGGGCGATTGCGTGGAATCAATGCGATGAATTTTCTTCTTTCCGTAGTATTTCAGCACCGGCTTGGTTTCGCGCTCATACACCTTGAGCCGTTGCCGGATGACGTCCAGATTCGCATCATCGAGACGATTCTCCTTGAGGGCGCGGCGCTGCAACCGCTGCACCAGTCGTTCAAAATTGGCGCAGTGGAGATAAAGAATCGCCCGCACGTCCAGCGTTGCGCTGAGAATTTCCGCCTGTTGCAAATTCCGCGGAATGCCATCCAGCACCAACACGTCATGCTCCGGATTAAATCGTCCGATGCGTTCGTTGTTTTTGATGAACTGCCGCCACAACTTGACCGTGGGTTCGTCCGGCACCAACTGGCCGCGGCTGGTGTATTCGATGAATACCTTGGCGAGCGGATTGGCCGCGCTAAGCGAGCGGAAAACATCGCCGCACGCGCAGTGGAAAAAGTTGGGAATGGTCCCAAGAATTTTACCTTGCGTGCCTTTGCCGGACCCGGGCGCTCCAAACAGCAGGATGGTCTGATATTTCATGGTTCAATGCGGCGCCCGAAGCAACTCAGGCGTCCTTGGGTTTGAGTTGAATTTCCTGAATATCGCTGAACGCCACCTGCACTTCCTGCGTGGCGCCACCTTTGAGCACCTCCAAGTGCATGTCGCTCGCGGCAATGCGCGTAATGCGATTGGCCACATGTTCGCCCCGGCCCGTTTTCACGACCAGGAGGGTGTCCTTGTCGCTGCCCCGGCGCACGGCCTGGAAGAAGGTTGAGAATTTGGTTTCAATGAAACGGCGATTAAAAGTGAACTGGCCGCGCTTGAAACTTTGCACCGCCGCCGCGCTTGATGCGTCCGGAGCGGCGCTGGCCGCAGCGGCATCTTCCGCATGGGCCGCGGAAGGCAAGGCGATCGCCGCCGTTTCCACGGGAGCGGCTTCCTCCTCTCCCTCGGTGTTCGAGGGCAGCTTGGTCGGCAAACATAAAAAGATGACGGGACCGATCACCGGCGCAACGGCCGCCACACCGCAGACCAATGCCGGCGCATAAGCGCGAACCACCGAGATTTCATACGCCGCGTAGATATTCGCCACAAACAGCAGTAACAGGCAAACCAAGCCCACCGGAGACTTGGTTAGCGCGCCGAACAATGAACCTTTCGCCGGGCGCTCCAATCGCGAAACCGGCTTGATCTCCACCTGGGTTTTCTTGATGACTTCCTCCTCGGGGATTTCGATGTACGGTTCGACGAAAGCGGCAAGTTTCGTGTCCTTGGTATTGGCGGCGACCGTTTGCAACTCTTTCAACGTGTCTTGCGACATCTGCCCCCAACTCAGATTGGTGTAAACTCCACCCACCCGCAGTTGCAGATACGCCGGAGTTTTCTGAATGACATCGCCGGTAAACTTGACTCCGTCGGTGTACTCCACGGTCAATGTGGCAGCGGATAGCGTCATTGCCACCCACATTCCTGACACCAAAACCGCTAGTCTGGATAACTTCACCTTTGTTTCCTAACAAATGCGGGTATCGGAAGGAAAGAAAAAATGCCGCGCTCGTTGGAAAACTGATTTCAACGGGCCGCGCCAATGAGCGTAGTCAAATCTTCGATCACCCAATTCGGACGTTGCCTGGCAAGCTCATCCGCAGCCACGCCGTGTTGCCAGACCGCGCACCGAATCGCTGGTCCGGCGTCATTTTGCAGTCCTGGTTGGGCTAGAAGTCCGGCCACAAAACCGGCCAACACATCGCCCGCCCCGCCTTGCGCCAAATGCGCATTGCCCGATGAGTTGACGTATAGATTGCCCCGATGGCGTCCGATCGAAGTGTTTTTACCTTTCAGCACCACCCAAGCGCCGCCGTACTTTTGCGAAAGCTTTCGAACGGCACCCGCGCGATCCTGCTGCACGGCGGCGGCTGAACACCTCAACAAACGCGCCGCTTCACCCGGATGCGGCGTCAACAACCGCAGCGCGTCTTTAGCTGCGGGCGTCGTCTCCAACCAATCCAACGCGCTGGCATCCACAATCATCGGCACGGGCAATTCTTTCCACCAACGCCGGACCAATGAAATTATTTTCCGCGGCACCGTCGGCGCCGCAAGCCCGGGACCCACCAATACTGCGGTGAAATTTTCGAGTTTGGCGACGGGAGTGGACCAGGTTCGCACCATGGCCGATTGCAACTGCGCCGCGATCGGCGCGTAAACCGCAGGCTGGGTCAGCAAGGTCACCAAACCCGGTTGAGCGCGTTGCGCCGCGCGAGTTGCCAACACCGCCGCGCCGTGATAACCGGCACTGCCCGCCACCACCAGCAAATGCCCAAACGTGCCCTTGTGACCGTCAGCGGGGCGCAAGGGTGGGAAATTCGCGAAGTCTTCCGACTGCGTCCAGCACCATTCCGAATCGCACGGACAGGGGATCAAGCCCACTTCAGTCGCCACTTCCAAACGACCAACAAATTCTCCAGCGACGGTTGGTAGCAGTCCGCGCTTCGGCGCGCCAACGGTCAGCGTCAAAGTCGCCCGGATCGCCGCGCCAGCAGTGACTCCAGTGTCCGCATTCAGACCTGACGGAACGTCCACCGCCAGAATGGGCGCCGCAGCGGCGTTGATGCGATTGATGAAGGCCACCCATTTTGCGTCCAGGGTCCGATTCAAGCCAATGCCGAACAACCCGTCCACAATCCAAGCTGGCTTTTGTCGCAACGCCCGCTCCAAACGCGGCGCCGCACCCATTGGCGAAGTGACGTTGATCAGAATGACCCGGCATCCGTTGAGGCGCTGGGCCGCGGCGCGAACATCATCGCCATTGTGACCTTTGCCCGCGAGCAGGAGGACCGTTTCACCCGTGCCAACCAGCCGCTCGAGGCGCTGGGCAATCCGCGCGCCGACCTGCCGGATCACTCCGGCTTCGCTGACTCCGGCAGCCCAGGAGGCTTGTTCCCATTCGCGCATCTGCGCGACACTGATGATCGGCACGGACATGGCGCCAGCTTACTACAAACGCCGACGCCATAAAACAGAAACCCTCACCAATCGGTGAGGGTTTTGTGGATGGCAAGATTCGTTGACTTAAACGGACCAACCCTTGCGATATTGTCGCTTCACGAACTGCATCGCTTCCGGCGCGTTGGTGGCGCGCATCCCCGGGCCGTCCCACTCGAGCTTCCTACCGGTGCGCATGGCCACGCAACCCAACAGAATGATCTCGGTAAGATAAGCGGCGATATCGAAGTTGGAATACGGTACCGGCCCGCCCTTGCAACCCGCGATCCATTCCAGATGCTGGCGCTTGTCAGCGTCGCCTTCAAATGCGTTCCGTGGAATCGTCTGCGGCACCGATTTCACGGCGTCATGGTTCTTGCCTTCGGTCAATTCCTTTTCGCCTTTCATTTGGATGAAGAACCGGGCGCCGTAGTCGTCAGGAGAAAAGATTTTTCCTTTCTCGCCAATCAAGAGACAGCCGCTCCCTGGAATCGAACCCATCATCTCCTCGATCTCCCGGGTCAACTCGGCCGGCGGCTTGTTGTTGCCGTCGTGACTGTAAGGATCGTTCGGCTTGGGATTACCGCCGTCGTACCACCAGAAATTCACCGGATCCAACCCCTCGCGCGCGGGGAACAAGAAGCGAATCTTGGATTTAAGCGGGTAAGATTCCTTGTTCATCGGCGAAGTTTCCGCTTCGATTTCACTCGGGTAACCCAGCTTCAACGCTCGGAACGGCATGTTGGCCGTGTGGCAAGCCATGTCGCCCAGCGCGCCCGTGCCGAAATCCTGCCAGCCGCGCCACGCGAACGTATGGTAAGCCCCCTTCTTGTATGGACGAAACGGCGCCACGCCCAACCACTCGTCCCAATGCAACGTGCTCGGCACGGGATCGCTGCCTGGCGGGCGATCCATCCCTTGGGGCCAGACCGGACGGTTGCTCCAGACATGGACCTGGCGCACCTGCCCGATCAAACCGGACTGGACCAGTTCCACCGTGCGGCGCAAACCGTCTTCCGCGCTGCCTTGATTGCCCATTTGCGTGGTTACGCCATATTCCTTGGCGATCTTCCGCATGAGGCGCGCTTCGTACACCGTTTGCACCAGCGGCTTCTGGCAATAAACATGTTTACCCATTTTCATGGCCGTGAGGGCCACGATGGCGTGCATGTGATCCGGCGTGGCGACGATGACCGCGTCCAAGGATTTCTCCTTGTCAAACATCTGCCGCCAATCCGTGTAAATTCTGGCGTTGGGATATTTTTGCTTCCGACTGTTCAGGGTGGTTTCATCCACGTCACAAAGCGCGACGATGTTTTCGGATGAGCAGTGATCGGTATCACTGGACCCCTTTCCTCCGGCGCCAACGACGCCGATGTTTAGTTTATCATTAGCGGAAACCCTTCGAGGCCGCGGATGCGTGGTACAACCGGCCATGAGGGCCGCACTGGCCAACGCTGTCGAGGCGATGAATTGACGACGTGTAAATGGTGTTACTGGCATACCCGTGCTGGTTAAACCAGCGCCCCGTGAAGCACAAGAAAAATCTTTTTGGAAAATTGTATCCTGGTCGCTTTTTTGTTCCCCCGCCACGCTCAATTCCTGGGCGCGCAGTCATAAATCCCACCCAGCCCAGTGAAGGTTGAGTGGCAGGGATAACGGCACAACCAAGCCCAAGGGCGAGCTGAACCGGCTGGTTTTTGGTGGAACAAAAGGTCCAGTTGGCAACAAGGCTTTTCAAGCCAACCCGGAGGCGCAGGCACTCCGCCCCGCCTCCGGTCTCACCAACCTGAGCAGTAAAATTTCGGCCAATACGCTGCCGCCGGTTGCTCTTGCAACCGGTGCAGCCCTTCCCTCGACCGAAATGGACGGTTTACTTTTTGAACAGACCTTCCACTGATTTAACCGCATCGCTCCCCAGCGCGTTGTTAATGGTGGTCTTTAAGGCGTCCACCGACTTTTGCTGGTCGGCTGTGAGCTGCAGCCCCGCCAGTCCTTTCAAACTGTTCAACGCATCCTGATATTTCTGCTCGTTCACGAACGACTGCGCTTGATTGATCAGATTTTGCGCCTGACTGTTCGCCGCCGCGGCCGCATCCCCGACGGCCTGTCGCGCTTGGGTTGCCGCTGCCGAGGCCGCGTCCTTGGCCTGGTCCGCAACTGCCGTTGCCGTTTGCTTTACGTTGTCCACCGCTTGATGCGCCGCGTCTTTCAAAGACGCCGCCGCATCGGCAGCACCGGTTTGGTGGGCGGCCGCAGGCGCAGTGGTTTCGGTGGATGATTCTTTGCAGCCAACCAGCAAGGTAGCGGTGGCCAGGATGCTCGTGCAGAGCGTTAACTTGTTCATTTTCATTTTCGAGTTCTTGGTTTGGGAAGTCTGCTGGATGATCCCCGCAACTTCCGGATCATGAGAATAACACGTCCCGCGCCGCCCACAAGGGCGCGAAATGGCGGGATTTCTCCTGTTCTCGAAGGGCGGTTCTCGTAAACTGTCCGAACGGTTATGATTACGCCGACATTGGACGAATTTTTGAAACTGGCGGAGACGGGGAACTTGATTCCCGTCACTTGCCGCATTCTTGCGGACATTGAAACACCCCTCTCGGCCTATCGCAAAATTCGCGGTCAGGGTGAGTCATTCCTGTTCGAGTCGGTCGAAGGCGGTGAACACCTCGGGCGCTACTCTTTTGTCGGCTGCAATCCGCGCGCCGTCATCAAACAGACCAACGATCGCGTGGAGGTGATCGAAGCCGGAAAAGTCGTGGGGCGTTATACGGTCGAACGAAATCCTCTCGCCCCAGCCGCTGGAGAGCCGGACGCGGCGGGAAGCGTTCGCGACGGCCTCGAAGTTGTCGAACGCGTGATGAAAAAATATCGTCCCGTCACGTTGCCGGGACTGCCGCGTTTCACCGGTGGCGCGATTGGGTTCATCGGTTACGAATTCATTCATGACATCGAACCCGTCGTGCCGCGCCCGGCTCACGACGAGTTGCACACTCCGATCATATACTTCCTGGTGGCTGATGAATTACTCGTGTTCGATCACGTCGCGCAAACCATCACCATCTTGGTCAATGCAGCCATTGACGAAGCCACCAGCCCCGCCGAGGCGTATGAAACTGCCGCGGAAGAAATCGAGCGCCTGCTTTCGTTGTTGGAACAGCCATCCGAACACCAGCCCGTGTCCGTCCCGTCGGAAGTTCCATCCATCCCATTCACCTCCAACGTCGCGAAGGAAAAGTTTCTCGCCAATGTCACCGCGTCCAAGAAATACATCACCGCCGGCGACATCATCCAGGTGGTCGGTTCGCAACGCTTCAGCGTCGAGACGAAAGCCTCGCCCGTGGATGTTTATCGCGCCGCCCGCTCGGTGAACCCCTCGCCCTATATGTTTCTGCTGGAACTCGACGGCTTTTCGCTCGTCGGCGCTTCACCGGAAATCCATGTGCGCTGCGAAGATCGGCAGGTGGAAATTCGGCCGATCGCCGGTACGCGCCGCCGCGGCAAAACCGCCGACGAAGACGCCGCCTTGGAAAAGGAACTGCTCGCCGACCCCAAGGAACGCGCCGAACACGTCATGCTGGTGGACCTCGCGCGCAACGACATTGGGCGCGTGTGCGATTTCGGCAGCGTGCAGGTGCGCGACCTGATGATCATTGAGCGTTACAGCCACGTCATGCACATCGTGTCGAGCGTCGGCGGGCAACTGGCGGCGGACAAAACCAACTACGACCTGATGCGCGCGACCTTTCCGGCGGGGACGGTGAGCGGCGCGCCGAAGATCCGCGCCATGCAGATCATTTCGGAACTCGAACGAACCACACGCGGCCCGTATGCCGGTTGCGTCGGTTACTTCAGCTTCAACGGCAATCTGGACACCTGCATCACCATCCGCACGACCTTGCTCAAGGACGGCAAAGCCTACGTGCAGGCCGGCGGCGGCTGGGTCAACGACTCCCAACCCGAAGCCGAATTCCAGGAAACGGTGAACAAAAGCAAGGCCATGCTCAAAGCCGTGGCGCTGGCGGAAAGTTTTGCGAAAACGACGTAAATTCTCACGATTGACCGGCCAGCGCCTTCGGTTCACGATTTGAACAAACCTGATGAAACTCATCACGACCAGCAGTGCAGCGGAAATTCTTGGCGTCACGCCAGTCAGGATCCGGCAACTGATTCAGCAAGGGCAACTCACTTCCGTAAAGCACGGCCGCGACCATCTTCTGGAAGAAGCCGTCGTTCACGAATTCAACCGGCAAGGACGACGCCCCGGAGGTCGCCCACCGAAAGGGAAATCCAGAAAAGAATTGCGCGTACGATAGGGTTTTATAAATTCATTCTATGATTGTCACGCCCGCAAAGAATAGCCGTCGACCTCCAGCAAGCACTCGCGGACGCCAGAAAGCGTTCACCATCACGTCAGAACCAGACAACAAAATTTTCAAAAACGATTTTGTCCAGCTTCACTACGATGACAGCCTAAATGTTTATGATTCGTGGCCGTCACCGACAGTGATTGTATCGGACGGTGGCTATGGGGTGCTGGGGTTTGATGGCGATACTTCCGACCACTTGGCCTTGCCGGAGTGGTATGAGCCGCACATCAAGGTTTGGTCCGGTCGAGCCACGCCGCAAACCACACTCTGGTTTTGGAACTCGGAAATCGGTTGGGCAGCCGTGCATCCTGTACTCGAGAAATACGGTTTTCGCTACGTGAACGCCAATGTTTGGAACAAAGGCAAGGGGCATATCGCGGGGAACGTGAACACGGCGAAAATTCGGCGCTTCCCCGTTGTGACGGAACTTTGCGTTCAGTACTCCTTTGAGGCTCGCTTGAGTGGGGTTCCGCTCAAGGAATGGTTGCTGAACGAATGGAAACGGACTGGACTACCGTTGTGGAAAGCAAATGAGGCTTGCGGCGTTGCGGATGCCGCAGTCAGAAAGTATCTCGACCGGGGACATCTCTGGTATTGTCCGCCGCCGGACAAATTTCAGATGCTCGCCAATTACGCCAACAAACACGGTCATGCGATTGGCAAACCATATTTTTCCATCGACGGAAAACACCCGCTAACTGCTCACGAATGGGAAGGGATGCGCTATAAGTTTCGTTGCCCGCACGGATTTACGAATGTTTGGGAGCGTAATGCCCTTCATTGCGCCGAGAGAGTGAAAGCGCCGAACGGCAAGGCTGCGCACCTGAATCAGAAGCCGCTAGATTTAATGGCCCTGATCATCAATGCCTCGTCCGATGAGGAAGATGTCGTTTGGGAAACCTTTGGTGGCCTCTTTAGTGCGTCATATGCGGCGGAACAATTGCGGCGGAAAGCGTACGCGGCAGAGATTGACCGAACGTATTTTCAAATCGGCGTGGGGAGATTCACTGCACCAATGCCTTTGAATCTTGCGCTGTGATTCCGAACCGCGATTCCAATGCGGCACGAATTGTCTCATCGTCTTTACCGGCCAGCAAACCTCGCCATTCTTGAACCGTGAGTCCATGGACCTCGGTGCCCATGACTTCATTCTTGAACTTCTCAATCTCGGGATGAACGATTCGGTCCATCTTCGCAAAGTTTGTGTCGAGCCGGTAACTAAACTTGCTGAATAGCTGACGGATTTTCGCTTGGTATTCTGGCGTCGGCTTGTATTTGTCGCCGCATCTTCCCCAAGAGGCGACGAGTTTTTTGGCGCGTTGAAATTCTTTGGCCGTCCCTTGGAACTTATATCCGTTGGTGTTCGTCTGTTGCAGGTTGCTCGTTCGTGCCGTCGTATCCTCGGGTTCAAGCACGATGTAGTCCGGCGGATTGTGGTAGTGAGTATCTCTCGCTGCGGCGACGGACTTTCCGGAGAGGACGCAAACTGCGATGATTTCCGGCTTCCCGTAAATCAACTTCTCCGGCAGCCAAGCCAGCATCGCGACGTGTGTGTTGTTCTTGGTAAAGTGGCTCTGACTCTCTTTGAACCGCGCCGTGATTTCTGTCGCCAACGGAAACCACGCTTTGATTTCAAAGCCGGGGACGGGCTTGATTGAGCCGCGAAAAATCGTGTCGGGAAATCCCGGGTCTTGCCGCTGCCAAGTGCCATGCGCGTTGAAATCCGGTTTGTCATTAAGAATTTCAACGGTGTTGAATTCGATCAGATTACCGAGCAGCGGGGAGAGCTTGGAAATTACCTTTGCCAAATTTGCGGCGGCAGCGGGCGAGACGGGCTTTGTGACCGTGAGGACGTTGAATATATGCCCTTTGAGAGCCTGTAAATGCTTGCCTGCCAGATTCAATGCCGTTTGCGTGTCCATCACTCATTTTATAACGCAGACACCTGACATCGCGAAAGCCCATTAAACTCTACTTCACGCGAAACAGTTTTCATAAATTCATCGCCGGCTCATGTACGTTTAAGTAGTGATTCTGGCTGCCCGCGAGACATCCGAACTGCTTTTTATCGAATATTGTGACGTATTCGATTGGAAGCGTTGCCAGAGCGGAAAACGCTTTTCCAAAAACTAAAATCGGTTTGCCCTCAAGGAACGCGCCGAACACGTCATGCTGGTGGACCTCGCGCGCAATGACATCGGACGTGTATGTGACTTTGGCAGTGTGCAGGTCAGGGACTTGATGATCATCGAGTGTAATACCCCATTCTTCGACTTCGGACCCACCACCAACTCTCGTTAGAAAAGTTTCGCGACCGAATCACAAGCGCTGCCGAGCAAACTTCCGCCGGTGAAACCGATTCAGGTTCGGGCGTGTTTGTGCCGGAAAGCCATGTAATACAGCACCGGCACGGCCATGCGACTGATGAGCAAAGAGGCTACTTCTCCCGCCATCAAGGAAATGGCCAGTCCTTGGAAAATCGGATCGGCCAGGATTACGCTGGCCCCCACCACCACAGCCATCGCGGTCAACAGCATGGGACGAAAGCGCACCGCGCCGGCATCCACCACGGCTTCCGCCAGCGGCATACCTTCGCGCAGGCGCAGTTCAATGAAATCCACCAGAATGATGGAGTTGCGCACCACAATGCCCGCGCCCGCCATGAAGCCAATCATCGAGGTGGCGGTGAAAAACGCGCCCAGCGCACCGTGCGCGGGCATGATGCCCACCAGCGAGAAGGGAATCGCCATCATCACCACCACCGGGGTGAAGAACGAACGGAACCAACCGACCATCAACACGTAGATCAGCACCAGGCACGCGCCGAAGGCCAGACCCAGGTCGCGAAAGACTTCGATGGTGATGTGCCATTCGCCATCCCATTTGAGCGACGGCGCGTGATCGGTGAACGGTTGGGCGGCGTTGTGAATTTTGAGGCTTGCGCCCGCGCCGCCAAACTCACGCGTATCGAGTTGGGCCAACGCCTGGTTCATCTTTAGAATCGCATAGACGGGGCTTTCAATTGCGCCCGCGACGTCGCCGATCACGTAGGTGACCGGCATGAGGTTCTTATGATAAATGCTCTTGTCGGTGAGCGTGCGTTCCATGGTCACCAACTCACGCAGAGGAATCAGCGGTGGTGGCGCCGTTCCCGTCGTGACCCCTGCGGATGACGCCACTGGTTCCGGCAAAGCGTTCGCGTCGCCGGAGCGCACGCGCAATGCCAGCAATTCCTCCGGGCTGGTGCGGCTCGCCAAAGGCAGTTGCAACACGATGTTGACATCTTCCTTTTCGCGCGGCACATGCAGCAAATCCACGGAGGCTCCACCGACGGCAATAGCCAGCGTTTGCGAGATCGTTTCGGCGCTAATGCCGTGCAGCGCGGCTTTTTCCTTATCAATGACGAAGCGCACCTTGGGTTGATCGGCTTCGATGTACCAATCCGTATCCACCACGCCGGGGGTATTGGTGAAGATATTGATGACCTGACGCGCGAGGGCGTGACGAGCGGCTTCATCCGGTCCGTAGATTTCCGCGACCAAGGTTTGCAGCACCGGCGGGCCGGGCGGCACTTCGGCGACGGCCACGCGCGCCCCGTATTTCTGCACAATGGCGGTCACGCGCGGTCGCACGCGTTTGGCGATGTCGTGACTCTGCGCTTTGCGGGCGCTCTTGGGTACGAGATTCACTTGAATGTCCGCCACGTTGGCGCCGCGACGCATGAAGTAATGGCGCACGAGACCGTTGAAGTTGAATGGCGATGCAATCCCGGCGTAGATCTGATAATCCGTCACTTCCGGCTCGCTGCGAATGGCGGCGGCGATTTCCCGGGCGGCCTGGGCGGTGCGTTCCAGCGCGCTGCCTTCCGGCATGTTCAGGATGATTTGAAACTCGCTCTTGTTGTCGAACGGCAGCATTTTCACCTTTACCCAGCCAATACCAACCAAGGCCAGCGCGCCGAGTAACAGCGCCACGATGCCGATCAGAAACCCCCAACGCCACTTCGCGCGATAGATGAGCGGGTCCATCATGTGGCGGTAGAGTTTGGTGAAAATATCCTCGGGATGTTCCGAGTGCAGGTGCGGCGAGGGGTCGGCGGTGACGGCCGTTCCGGCCGTAAGCCGGGAGTATTTTCGACCCCAACGCAAAATGCGAATGCTCGCCCACGGCGTGACCATGAACGCGATGAGCAACGACCAAAACATGGCGGCGCTGGAGCCGATGGGAATTGGCCGCATGTACGGCCCCATCAGCCCGCCGACGAACGCCATCGGCAGCACGGCGGCGATGACCGCGAACGTCGCGAGGATGGTGGGGTTGCCCACTTCACCCACGGCTTCAATGGCGATGGTGCTCCATTTGCGGCCTTTGTTGTAGGGCAGATGAAAATGGCGAACGATGTTTTCCACGACCACGATGGCGTCGTCCACCAGAATGCCGATGCTGAAGATCAACGCGAAGAGAGTGATGCGGTTCAGCGTGAATCCGTGCAAGTAAAACACCAACAACGTGAGCGCAAGCGTGGAAGGAATGGCCACGCCCACGATGAACGATTCGCGCCAGCCGAGCGTCAACCAGATCAGTACCGAGACGCCCAACACCGCAATCGCCATGTGCCACAGCAGCTCGTTGGATTTTTCGGCGGCAGTCTCGCCGTAGTGACGGGTGATGGCCACGGAAATATCCGCAGGGATTTCGCGACCCTTAAGTGCATCCACTTTGCGCAGCACCTGTTCGGCCACCGTGATGGCGTTCGCGCCGGGACGCTTGGCGATGGATAGGGTGACGGCGGGCTCCTCTCCGATTGGCGCTGTCGTCGGATGCGCCGCGCCCGCACCGAACAATACATATTGAGTGGGTTCTTCCGCGCCATCCTGAATCTCCGCCACTTCGCGCAGGTAAACCGGTTTGCCGCCGAACACGCCCACGACCACATTGCCGACTTCCTCGGCGTTGCGCAAAAACGCGCCGGTCTCGATCACCACCTCGCGGTTTTCACTGGTCAAACCGCCAGCGGTGAATTGCCGGTTCGCCTGTTGCAACATCGGCACCAGCCCCGCCGGGGAGAGATTGCGCGAGGCCAGTTTGGCGGGATCAAGCAGCACCTGCACCTGACGCTGCGCGCCGCCGATGAGCGTGGTTTCCGCGACCAACGGGACCTGCTTTACCGCGTCATCCACCTGTGCAACCAGCCGGCGCAACGTGAGATGATCGTAGTGCGGACTGTGAAACGTCAGCGCCAGAATCGGCACGTCATCAATGGACCGGGCCTTGATCAACGGTTGGGAAACCCCGTGCGGGATGCGATCAAAGTTCTGCTGCAACTTTTGGTTCAACAACACCAGGCTGCGCTCCAGATCTTCACCCACCTGGAACCGCACAATGGCCAGACTCTCACCGGACTTCGAGGTCGAGTAGATGTACTCCACGCCCGGAATTTCCCAGAGCAATTTTTCCATCGGACGCGTGGCGCGTTCCTCGACCTCCTTCGCGTTGAAGCCGGGCATGGAAACCAGCACGTCAATCATCGGCACCTTGATTTGCGGCTCCTCCTCGCGCGGCAACATCACGACCGCAAACACGCCCAGCAACACCGACGCCACGATGAGCAGCGGCGTCAGTTTGGAATCAATGAAGGCGCGCGCCACCCGGCCCGCGAGACCGAGCGGCGCCACGATTGGTTGAGTCGGTTCGGGGTTCATGGTTTGAGCGTCAACGGTTGACCGTCCTGCAAGCTCGCCGCGTTGGCGGTGACGACTTGTTCACCGGCATTCACTCCGGAAACCACTTCAATCTCCGCGCCAAGGGGTTTGCCGGTTTTCACCAGGCGGAGTTGCGCGTGGCCATCCACGACCACAAAAATAATTTCCATCTGCCCACGCGTCACCACGGCGGAGGCCGGCACGCGCAGCGCGGTGGTTTCGCCCACCGCCATCGCCACGCGACCAAACTGACCAGCGCGCAAACCGGCGGCGCGGGGCAGATCAAGTTTCACAAGGAAGGTGCGGCTGTTCGGATCCGCGGCGGGAGCCATCTCACTGACCACGCCTTCAAGCGCATCGGCAAGCGAGGCGATGCGCACCGGCAATTTATCGCCGAGTTGCAACCGGCCGATGACCGCTTCGGGCACGTCGGCTTCGAGCCGTAACACCGTGGCATCTTCCATTTCCAGCAGGGGCTTTCCGGGCGAAGCCAGATCGCCGACGTCAGCGTATTTGCGGGTGACGACTCCCGCGTAGGGCGACCGGATCTGCGTGTAACCCAAAAGCGTTTCGGCCTCGGCCACCGCCGCTTGCGCCACGCGGGCGCGGGCTTGGGCGTTGTCGAACTCCGCTCGAGTGAGCGTGGCGGTTTCCAACAACGCGGCGAAGCGTTTCAAATCCGCGTCGGCCTGCTGTTGCAGCGCCTGGGCTTGATCAAGCTTCGCCTGAATTTCCGGCGCACTGAGTTGCACGAGCTGATCGCCGGTTTTGACTTTGGCGCCGAGGGCAACCGGCATCTGTTCGATGCGACCACTGACCTTGGCTTCAATCACCGTCCGTAATTTGGCGCGCACCGTACCCACGACTTCCTCCAACGCCGGGCGCTGCTTCAATTCAACGGTGGTGACGGTGACGGCGACTTCGGGCAGGGGCGCGGGCGGGTTGCGTTCCGGTTGCCGACCGCAACCGCTCAGGACCAACGTCATGGCGCTGGCGATTACTCCGATCAAGACGACTGTGGGTTTCATGATTTCAAGGTGACGTTGATGATTCCAGTTGCGACCAGCCCAGCGCTTTGCGCACGGCGGCGGCGGCGATGCGTTGATCCGCCTCCGCTTCGGCGCGCCGCACTTGCGCCGCGACCAGCGCGGTTTCCGCGTCAATCAATTGGGTGGCAAGTGCGAGGCCCTGCTCGAACCGCGAGCGGGTTAGCTCCACACTTTCGGCGGCTTGCGCGATGGTTTTCGCGGTAACGGCCAGGCGTTCACTCGACTCGCGAAACGCCAGCCGGGCTTGTTCAAGCTCGAAAGCGAGATCGAGGCGTAATTTGCGATCCTGTTCGGTGGCGGTCTCGAGATTGGCTTTGGCTTCCGCGCGGCGCGCTTTTGTGCCGGCGCCATCCCATAAATCCCATTGCAACAACACGCCCGCCGTGTAGCTCTTGCCATCGCGCTCGGTGCGCGTGCCGTAATCGTAATCCAAACTGCCAAACGCGTTCAGGCGGGGTTTGTAACCGGCACCAGCGCGACGCACCTCCGCGGCCGCGGCCTCCAATCGCTGCGCACTGGCGGCCAATTCCGGACGTTGGGCCGGAGCGCGCCAATCCGGCGATGACTGCGGTTCTGATGGCGGATCGGCGAGTTCGATGGTTTCCGATTCCATGCCCAGCACGTTTTGAAAAGCGCGCAAGGCGAGCGCGTGGGCGTTGCGCGCCTGCACCGCCGTTTCGCGGGCTTGGGCCAATCGCACTTCCACGTCCAGCACCTCGGATTTGAGCAGCGTGCCGATTTCGTAACGGCGGGTGGCGGCGACCCGATTGGATTCGTAAGCGCGCACGCTCGCTTCGGTGGCCTTGATGAATTCGCGCGCCTTGATGGCGGTGTAAAACGTCCGGGCCACTTCGAAGCTCAGCGCGTTGCGAACGCCGGCGGCGGCTTCCCGCGCGGCGGCGGCTCGCGCCCGCGCCGCATCGCGTCCGGCCACGTTGCTTCCGCCCGCATAAAGCGGCACGGTCAACAGCCCTTTGACATTGAGGTCGTCCTGATCGGGCACGTCGTTGAAATTCAAGCTCGGCGTAACGGCGCGTTGATTTAGAAAACTGCCAAAGGCGAGCAGCGGATTATCCGTGCGCACATAACCGGATTGGAATTGGAGTTGCGGCGAAAAGGCGGCGCGCGACTGCGCCAGCCCCGCTTGCGCGGCCGCAATGCGATGCTGCGCGAGGCGCGCTTCCGGACTGTTGGTGGCGGCGTATTGCAGCGCCTGTTCCAAAGTCCACGGCGCGGCGCTGGAACTGGCCAGTCCAACCGCGAGCCACAAACCGAGCAAACTCCAGACGCGCTTCATGATCCCTTGGGCGGTGCGCAAGTCGGCGTCGGGCCGCCGCCGCAACTTTCCGTTGCCCGACCCACACCGCATTTCTTGAGCATGGTTTCCAGCGGGCAGAAGTTGGTGAAGGACGATTGCAGCAGGTTGAACCCGACGAACGCGGTGAACCAAAGCCAGTAGCGGCTGTGCAGATACGCCAGGAGCAAACTCGACAGGACGAACGCCCCGGCAAACCGGCGGATGATTTGTTGCATTTTCATAAGAATTAAACTTTCGCGTTGGATCCCTCTTAACCACTCACCGCCAGCGCGCCCAACACCGCTCCGATCCCCGTGCTGAGAACGGGATGGCCGATCAGCGGGCACGCACCACTGCGACAACCCACGAACCGATGCGCGGCGAATCCCAATCCGCCGCCCACCAGCGCGCCGAGAACTATTTTGACCAACAGACCCATCTGTCCTTACCGAGCCGCGAGGCGGCAAAAAGTTACAAAATGATTTCACCGCTGAAGACTGAAGAGAATGGCGCCGGCAACGGTCATTACGAACCGCCTGCGGTCCCACGGGTTAAACAACCCGGTTATTTCGACGACGGATCAGCGGCATGAAGTTGTTTCCACTGACGGCGAAGCGCGGTATGCAGGCGCCGCCGGTATTTGACGGGCAGTTCGTAAGGCTGGCCGTCGCGATACAGGGTGATGGTTTGGCGGATGTTATCCACCACCACCTGACAGGGATTGCATCCGGCGAGATGGTGCTCGAATTCCTCGCAGATGGCGGGATCCACCGAACCATCCACGTATTCGTTCAACAACTTCATCAACTCGGCGCACTTCATGTCTGCCAAGGAGTTGAGCCGCGAGGTCGCGGAAAGTTACAATTATTTTTCATGCGTGATCGTGCGGACGCAACAAACGGCGGGCGGAGTCGCCCAGCACGCGGGTTAAATGTTCACGTAGCTGCAAGCGGGCGCGGAGCAGCCGCACCTTCACATTGGCTTCCGTCAACCCCAGGGTGGCGGCTGTTTCGGCACCGGACAAGCCCTCCACATCGCGCAACAAGAAAACGAGACGGTGCTTGTCGTCGAGTTCGATCAGCGCCGCATCCAGCAGTTCCCGGATTTCATTACGCTCCACCAACCGTTCGGGAGATTCGCGCCAGTCAGCAATGTACTCGGGGCGCGGAATGGAATCGTAATCTTCCGACGGTTCGGTCGTCGCTTCGAGCGAAACCGTGTCGAGTCCCTTACGTTTGCGAATGACTTTGAGCGCGGCGTAGGTGGCGATGCGATTCAGCCAGGTGGCAAAACTGGCTTCCTCGCGGAAACCCGCCAGTCCTTCCAGCGCGCTTAGAAAAGCCTGTTGGGTGACATCCTCGGCGTCGTGTTGATTTTGCAGCAGCCGCCAGGCGAGCGTGTAGATCTGCCGCTCGTGACGAGAAACCAGCGTCTCGAAGGCGGCGAGATCACCAGCCTTCGCGCGGCGGACCAGTTCGACGTCTGCGGCAATTGTCGGCATTGCGTAACGACATTGTGAACGGAGCCCTCGCCTTTGGGGAGCTTGTTTTGCTGACGTGCGCAACCAGCGTTCAAAGTCCGGAGCCGCGCGACGAAGCCGGATTGCAAAAAGTTTGCGGAATGGAGGACGCTTGGTAGGCTGACTGCGGTGGAAAAGAGATGAACCGTTACCTATCAACCCTGGTGGTCGTGCTGATGCTTGGCTTGACGTTCAAGCCGCAGGCGGCTCAGGTCGGTTTGATGAAAATCGAGGGGGCGATTGGTCCCGCCACGGCGGAGTACGTGGGACGCGCGGTGCAGGTGGCGGGCGCCCGAGGAGACGAGTGTTTGATCATTCAACTGGACACTCCCGGCGGCCTGCTGGATTCCACCAAAGTCATCGTCCAAAAATTCCTTGCCGCGCCAGTGCCCATTGTTGTTTTCGTGTCGCCTTCCGGCGCCCATGCCGGCAGCGCCGGTTGTTTCATCACCATTGCGGCCGATATCGCGGCGATGGCGCCGACCACGAGCATTGGCGCGGCGCATCCCGTTTCCATTGGCGGCAATCCCACCGGCGGTGAAGAGAAAACCGACGACGTCATGAAACAGAAGCTGGAAAATTTTACAACCAGCTACATCGAAACCATCGCCACCAAACGCAAGCGTAACGTCGAATGGGCGAAGTCGTCCGTCAAAGAGAGCGCGGCCATCACTTCGGAACAGGCGTTGGAAATGAATGTGATTGATATCGTGGCCAAGGATTTGCCGGATTTGCTCAAACAACTGGACGGACGCGAAGCGCACGGCCGCACGCTGCACACGCTGGACGCGGTGATTGAACCGATTCCGATGGTGGCGCGGGAAAGGGTGTTTCAACTGCTGTGGCGTCCGGAGGTGATGTTCCTGCTGATGCTGATGGCGATCTACGGCATCATTGGCGAGTTGAGCAATCCGGGCGCGATCCTGCCAGGAGTCGTGGGCGGCATCGCTTTGATCCTGGCCTTGTATATGGCTTCGATTTTGCCGGTCAATATTGCCGGGCTGGCGTTAATCGGGCTTGCCTTGTTGTTGTTTATTGCCGACGTTTTTGCCGCCACGCACGGCGTGCTGACCGCGGGCGGCATCGCCGCGTTTCTATTGGGCGCCTTGATGTTGTTCGATAAAGCGGAGCCGGGTTTCCGCCTGTCCCTGGCTTATATTGTGCCGGGCGTGGTGGTGACCGCGTTGTTTTTCATTTTCGTGGCGGGCGCCGGTTTGAAGGCGCAATTGCTGCCCGTGCGAGTCGGGCGCGAAACGCTGCTCGGCCAGGTGGTCAAGGCCTTGACGCCAATTGATGCGGGGAGCGGCAAAGTTTTTATCGAAGGCGAGTATTGGAATGCGGTATCGGCAGCGCCAGTGGCCGCCGGCCAACTCGTGGAAGTCATCGCCGTGAACGGATTGACCCTGACAGTAAAACCAAAAACCAGTTAAAACCTATGCCTGAACCTATCGCTTTTCTCGTTAAACTCGCCCCGTGGGTGGTGGCCGTTTTCATCCTCGGCTCGATTGCGTTGCCGAACATGATGCGCATTTTGCGCGAGTACGAACGCGGCGTCATCTTCCGCCTCGGCAAACTGCTGGGCGAAAAAGGTCCCGGCCTCATCTTCCTGATTCCGTTCGTGGATCGCATGGTGAAGATGGATCTGCGCGTGGTGACCATTGACGTCGCCAAACAGGAAGTCATGACTCGCGACAACGTGCCGGTCTCGGTGGACGCCGTGGTTTATTTCCGCGTGATTGATTCGACTTCGGCAGTGGTCAAGGTGGAGAACTTTTTGAAAGCCACCTCGCTGATTGCGCAAACAACGCTGCGCAGTGTGCTGGGCCAGGCGGAACTGGACGAGTTGCTCGCGCACCGCGACAAAATCAACCAGACGTTGCAGGAGATCATTGATCGGCAGACGGATCCCTGGGGCATCAAGGTCACGGCGGTGGAAGTGAAGGACGTGGCGTTGCCCGACGGCATGAAGCGCGCCATGGCCAAGCAGGCCGAGGCCGAGCGGGAACGACGCGCCAAAATCGTCAATGCCGAAGGCGAATTCCAAGCTGCCGAGAAAATGGTGCAGGCCGGACAAATGATCAGTCAGGAGCCGATCGCATTGCAATTGCGCTTCCTGCAAACCATGCGCGAAATCTCCAGCGAACATAACACGACCACTTTCCTGCCGGTACCGATTGACCTGTTCAGTCCGTACCTTAAGAAGTAGGTCGGGCGGCGGGACCACCAACGGACCCGAGTGCCGGATGAGTCATTGATCCCGACACTCGAAGCCATGAAATCGTGAACGCGTAAATCGCGGCGACGCGACAAGGCGCATCAATCTTTAATCGAATGCGAGTAGCGGTTACAGGCGCATTTGGATACTCGGGACGCTATATCGCGCAGCGTTTGCTGACCGCGGGTCACGAGGTGTTGACCCTCACAAATTCGATGCACCGGGAAAATCCGTTTGGGCGTCGGGTCCAAGTCGCGCCGTTTCACTTCGATCAACCCGAATTGCTGCGGCAATCGTTGGCGGGCATTGACGCGTTGATCAACACCTATTGGGTGCGGTTCGATCACAAACTCTTCACGCACGCACAGGCCGTGGCGAACACGCGCGTCATGTTTGCGGCCGCACAACAGGCGGGCGTGCGGCGGATCGTGCATATCAGCATTACCAATCCCGACCTACATTCCCCTCTGCCCTACTTTCGCGGTAAAGCGGAACTGGAGGAAAATCTCAAGACCTTGGGCGTTTCGTACTGCATCCTGCGACCCACGGTCTTGTTTGGAAAGGAAGACATCTTGATCAATAACATCGCCTGGGCGCTGCGGCATCTGCCGGTGTTTGGAGTCTATGGGAAAGGGGATTACCGGTTGCAGCCCATCTACGTTGATGATCTCGCGGCCGCCGCAGTGGAGCAGGCCGCCGGTTCGGGAAATCAAATCATCCAGGCCATTGGACCGGAAACATTCACCTACCGGGAGTTGGTGAAAATGATCGCGCGCCGACTAAATCTGCGGCGTCTGATCGTTGGCGTTCCGCCAGCGCTGGGCTACTGGAGCTGCCGGGTCCTGGGTTGGCTGGTTCGTGATGTAATCGCCACGCGCGAAGAAGTCCGGGGCTTGATGGAAAATCGTCTGGTGGTGGACGCACCACCGCTTGGCCAGACCAAGCTGACCGAGTGGGTGGAACAACATAAAGCCACGTTGGGTCGCCATTACACCAGTGAAATGGCCCGACGACGAAATCGCGTTTCCAGTTATCAGGCGAACTGAGTTTCCATTCGCGCGAGGAACTTCTTTTTCCGACCGCAACCATCGGAGCGCCAAACGGAATGTGCGAACCCAAAGCGAACTTGAGTCGCGTGAGAGACGGCGTTATGAAGGAATTACTGGGATCGGTTACGAGTTTGCTTTTTGAAGAATACGACTGAAGTCATCGCATGAACGTCGAACATCAGCATTTGCCGGAACGCCCAACGCCGCCGCGCCGCCGGCTTAAATTGGTCGGACTGGCGCTGGTATTGGTGGTGAGCGGCGCGGTGGCCTATTGGAAATTTTTACGACCGCATGTGCCGCGCGAGTTGATGCGTGAAATCCAGGCGGGAGTGGCGGCGCGCGACCTCAAAGATCCGGATCAACGCTTTGCCAAATATCTGGAAGGCCGCTACGGTCCGATGACCGACGCTGAAAATCGTGAACGCGCGTTTCTCGATTTTTTCAATCCCGAACACATCCGCGCCTTGCAACTCCTGGTGGCACATTCCCCCGTGGAACAACGCGCGGACAGCATTGCGGCCACGGCGCGTTGGGTGGCGCAATATCGTGAAAACCTCACCCCGGAAGCACGGCGTTCGTTGCAGGCCAAACTCGACACCGATGCGGGTGAAGCAATGTTGCGCCGGGCCACCGCGCAATATAACGACCAGGATGTTTACTATCGCGGCCAGACCGCCCCGGTGATTTCCGAACTGCTCAAAACCATTCATGCGCTCCGCCAACCTTAAACTTTTTTCCGCGCGTCTGACGGGGCTGCATCGTCGGGCGTTTACTTTAATCGAACTATTGGTGGTGATGGCGATCATCGGAATTTTGGCGGCCATGCTGTTGCCGTCGTTGTCCGGGGCCAAGCGGAGCGCTCATGCCATCGCCTGCATCAGCAACCTGCGTCAAGTGGGACTGGCGCTGACGGCTTACGTGGCGGACAACGGAGATCGCCTGCCCATTTGCGCCGGTTATCTGCCCAGTCAACAAAGCCAGTTGCCGCCCATCACCACCACACTGTTCCCCAGGCAACCCACCAATCAGGTCTTTCGCTGTCCAGCGGAACACGCCATTTTTGATGCGGAGCGGACCAGTTATGCGTGGAACTTCTGGTTGAACGACGCGCCCTACTCGGCGCCGGAATGGGCCACCATTTACACGAATGAAGCGAGCGTAATTGTGCGTATTCTTTTTGGTAGTCGGGAGAACACCCCAATTTTAGGCGACGCCAATCCGTTTCACAGCCGCGGCAGCACCCTCAACGGCAAGAACGTACTCTATTTTGATGGCCGGGTTGAAAAGGGAAGAAATATGTAGGCGCACAACTGACCGGTCGCGGTGTCTGGTGGTGGAAAATTTGTGCGGATCAGCGCTTCCGAGTGGCTGACGTTTGCTTCGCACCGGTCAGTAACCGATCAATTTCCTTACGGGTTGGCGCGGACGTTTGTGCGCCCAGTCGAGTCACACTGATGGCGGCTGCGGCGGCACCGAACCGCGCGGCGTCCAACAGCGATTTGCCCTCGGCCAAGCCCACCGCCAAGGCGCCATTAAACACATCGCCAGCGGCCGTGCTGTCCACCGGCTTTACCTTGAACGCGGGAATAAAACCCGCGCCATCAGCACCATCCACCAACGCGCCGCGAGCGCCCAAGGTTACAATGACATTACGAACGCCGCGTTGGCGCAACGCTGCCGCCGCCCGACGGGCCGACTTCTCGTCTTTGACCGTGATCCCGGTGAGTAATTCCGCTTCGCTCTCATTGGGCGTTAAGAGATATAGCTGGCGGAGCAGTTTGTTGGGCAAGGCCTGCGCCGGGGCCGGATTCAAAATGACCCGCATCCTTGACGCGACGGCGCGTTCCGCGGCGGCTTGCACGGTTCGCAGCGGCGTTTCGAGTTGGAGCACCAGAATGCCGTCGGTCGTAAAGGCGCTTTTGGCCTTGAGAACGTCGGCAGGGGTTAACTGGCCGTTCGCTCCGGAGGCGACCGCAATGCTGTTCTCCCCTTTTGCATCCACAAAGATCAACGCCACGCCCGAGGGACTTTTGCTGTCGCGCACGATAAAGTCGGTGCGAATCCGATCCGCCACAAATCCGGCCACCGCTTTGTCGCCGAACATGTCGCGACCAACGCGCGCAATGAAGGTCACTTCGCCGCCGGCCCGCGCCGCGCCAACGGCTTGGTTGGCGCCTTTGCCCCCGGCGGCGGTGGTGAATTCGCCGCCGATGATGGTTTCTCCCGGTTTCGGAATCCGATCCAGTTTGATGATCATGTCGGTGTTGGAACTGCCGACCACGAGCACAGAATGTTTGGCCATAATTTGAAATGATTTATCGCTTCACGGATTTCGGCGCATTGCGCCACTCATAATTTGGAGGCGATTAAAATAGACAATCCCAGCAAATAGAAAATGAACATCGCCACCAGGAATTTGTTCGTGCCAGTCGGCGCGCCTTTGAATTCTTTCCAAATGAACACACCCCAAAATGCGCCGATCATGGTCGCTCCCTGGCCCAAACCGTAAGAGAGCGCCGCACCCGCTTTGGTGCTGGCAATGATGCTGAAGGACATGCCCAAGTTCCAGATCATTCCCCCGAGAATGCCAACCAGATGCAATCGCGCGCTGCCTTTGAAGTAGTCGCCGAAGCGCACGGGCGGGCCAGTAAACGGTTTGACCATCATGATGCTGTTCCAGATGAAATTGGACAGCAACAATCCCAAACTGAAGAGCACCACCGCCGTATATGGACTCAACTTCCCGGCTTCGAGCACCGCCACGTCACCGTCCGTTTCAATTTTGCCCATCGCCTGCGCGACATACTTGTAAAAGAAGCCCATGAGCAAACCGGCGGCGATGGAAATCACGATGCCTTTCACCGGCGTTTTCTTGGCCCCGCTGGAGAGGCGTTTGTAAGCGAGGGCGTCCAGGACGATGGCCACCGCAATAGCGGCCACGCCGAGAGCAAGCATGGGAGCATTGCCATCCCCGGTGGACCAGTAAGTGGTGATCACGCCAAGCACCAACGCCAACCCAACGCCGATCGGGAAGGCGACCGCCATGCCGGCAATATCAATCGCCGCCACGAGCAGAATGTTCGAGAGATTGAAAATTACGCCACCGATGAAAGCGGAGGTCAGCCAGCGCGAATCGGCCTGCTTGAGATCGGCCAAGAACCCGCGTCCGCCATCGCCTGTGCTGCCCATGGTGAAGGCGAGCAGCAGCGCCAACACCAACACGCCGATGGCGTAATCCCAGTAAAAAAGTTGGAAGCGCCATTCCTTACTGGCCAGCTTTTGGGTGTTGGCCCAGGAGCCCCAGCATAACATCGTGATGATGCACATCACCACGGCGACCGCGTATGATTCGATGATGATCATAATGTGTTTTGAGTTCTAATTGGTTGCTGACAACTGTCAATTCCCTTTCGGTTTTTGAGGCTACTTTTACAACAACAATATACAATCCGTCGGTTTGACCACGGCGAAACGGATGCAAACACCTGCTCCCTGCCGCCATCAGTCGGTCCGGATATAATTAACTGACCATCTTTTAACACTCTCAATCGTTTGTGCAAGTACAAGTAAAAAGGACCATGGGAAAGACTGGAGACATCGTGACCCCGGTGGTTAAGCTCAAGATGTCGAGCCGCGCCGCAAACTGGGCCGTTGGTGGGGACGTTGGCGCTGATATTCCCGTTCCCGTCTGCAAATTTTGCTCCCGCTTTGGCGTGTGCGGAAATGATCCGCACCTTCATTGTTTCGATGCAAACTTACGATCGAGCTTCACAATAGGGCGTGCAATAATCGTAAATTTAACCGAAACTGAGACGATGCAACGCGCGTATCAATCATTGCCGCCGCCGGCGCCAAAAGGATCTCACTCGCCGGCAGCACCCGTAGCGTCATGGTTGTTCGTCAGTGCTACCCATTCGACTACGTTCACCAACCGCCACCCGAGACCTCCACGATTAACGTCATGATGCCGGCGGCAATCCCTTGCAGAATTACGCGACGATGACGGCTTTGAGCGAACTTAAAACCATGGCGCTGGTGAATGTGCTGCGCGGTTGTCAGCTCTTCGCCGGATTGCCCCTGGCGGATCTGCAAAATGTGGCGGCCATCTCGACGATCAAGGCGTTGCGCAAAGGCGAGTATTTATTTCGCGAGACTACGCCCACGCACGGATTTTACGTGGTGCAAACCGGCGCGATCAACGTGCATCGCGTCAGTGCGACCGGCAAGGAACAGATCATTCGCGTCTTTCGTCCCGGCGAATCGTTTGCGGAAGTGTCGCTCGCTTCCGAGCATGGTTATCCCGCCGACGCCCGGGCGTTGGCGGATTCGCAAGTGGTGTTGGTGCAAAAAAGCGGCATCATCGCGCTGCTGAAACAACAGCCGACGCTCGCGTTGCGCATGTTGAGCGCCATGAGCAGCCATTTGCGCGTGTTGGTGGGACAGTTGGAGGACCTGACGATGAAGGACGTCGAAACCCGCCTGGCCAACTGGCTCGTGAAACGGTGTCCGGATCGCGAAGGTCAGCAGCCGGTGTCAATCAAACTGCCCATGGCGAAGCGCGTGTTGGCCGCGGAGCTGGGCACGGTCAGTGAAACCCTTTCGCGCACTTTGGCGAAATTTCGGGAACTGCGATTGGTGACGGTAAAAGGCGCCACGATTACGGTTCTGTCGCCCGCCCAATTGTACGCGCTGCTGCGGCGCAACCTCGGCGAATGATTCGACTCGTTTCCAACCAAATCATGAACTCGATCCCCACCAACATCACCGCCGGAAATCACTATCAACCCGTTCCGATCCGCGCGATCGACCAATGACATGCGTATTCTTTTCTTTGCTCAACTCAAGGATATCACCCGCTGCGCAGAGATGACCTTGACCGGCGCGGCGACTGACGCCGACGGAATTTGGCGCGCGGTCCTGGCGGTGCATCCGGGATTGGAACGATTTCGCGGTTCGGTTCGCCTGGCGAAAAATTCCGAATACGCCACACCGGACACCCGGTTCACTGAAACGGACGAAGTGGCTCTGATTCCTCCCGTGTCCGGCGGTTGAAACAGCGCGCATGCAAATCCAAATTCAACTCACCAATAAACCAATCCCCGAGCACCTGCCGCAGCCGGCCATCGCCCGGCTCGGGGCTTGGGTGGAATTTCGCGGCGTCGTGCGGGGCGAAGAGAATGGTGAACCCATCGCCGCGTTGGAATACGAAGCGTACGCGCCGATGGCCGAACGCGAAATCCGCCGCCTGCTGAATGACCTCGCGCAAACCAGCCCCGGCCTGGCGGTGCAGGTGATTCACCGCGTCGGCACTATTTCGGTGGGCGAAACGGCAGTTTACGTCGGCGTGGCGGCTGTGCATCGCGCGGAAGCGTTTACACTGCTCACCGAATTCATGAACTGCTTGAAGCAGGACGTGCCGATCTGGAAACGGCGCGCGCGGCCGCAAGTAAGTTCTGCGCCCGCAGCCGTAACTTCGTCCGTAGCTGCTTCGGGCAAAGCCGCCTCAGCCATCGAGGTGCTGCAATTGCTCAGCAAGCTCTGTTTGCCATTGGCGACCGAGCGCGTTCCCTTAACCGAAGCGCGCGGCCGGGTCCTGCGGGAAGCGGTCTGTGCGCCCGAGGATCAACCGCCTTTCGATCGCTCGGCGGTGGACGGTTACGCCGTGCGGCTGGATGATGCGTCCGCGACGTTCCAAATCGTGGATGAAATCCGCGCGGGCGACTGGAAACCGCGCCCGCTGGAACGCGGCCAGGCCGTGCGCATCGCCACCGGCGGCGCTTTGCCGGCTGACAATTTGCAAGTGGTGATGAAGGAATTCGCCCAGGTGCAGGGCAACACTTTGACATTCTCTGAACGCGATGCCGAACGCTATATTCGCCGGCGCGGCGAGGATGCAACCGCGGGTCAGCAACTGTTGGACGTTGGCGCGGTGTTATCGGCGGGCGCGCTCGGCTTGCTCGCCAGCGTTGGCTGCACAAACCCGTTGGTTACGCGACGACCGAACACGTTGCATCTGGCGACCGGAAATGAAATTGTGGCGCCGGAACAGAATCCCACGCGCGGCCAGATTCGCGACTCCAATTCAACACTAGTGCGTGAGATTCTTGGTCAATGGAAGTTGGTTGCCCAGCAACGTCGCCTGGCCGAAGACGAGGCCCAACTGGCCGCGGAATTGCAGCATCTCGATCCGACGCTTGATCTGTTGTTGATCTCGGGTGGCGCGAGCGTCGGGAAACATGATTTCACCCGCCGCCGGCTGGAGGACGCCGGCTTCAAAATTCACGTCAGCAAAGCCAATGTCCGTCCCGGCAAACCACTCATCGTGGCGCAACGCGGCAACACGCTCGCGTTTGGTCTGCCCGGCAATCCTCTGGCGCACTTTGTGTGTTTGCACTTGTACGTGCGCATCGCGCTGGCGCATTGGTCGGCGGTGGCGGAAAAACCCGGATTTCAGAGGGGTCGGCTCGCGACGGAACTGCGGGCCGACGGCAATCCGCGCGAAACCTTCTGGCCGGCGCGATATGATTGGAGAGACGGAGCCGCCGCGTTGACGCCATTGCGTTGGAGCAGTTCCGGCGATCTCACGGCTTTGGCGGAAGCGAATGCGTTGCTGCGCGTCGCCAGTGGAACTGAGACCCTGCCGCCCGGCAGCGCGGTGGCGTTTTGGCCGTGTTAAAAATGAAATGAAAAAATTCTCGCATCTGGATGGTCAAGGTTCGGCGCACATGGTGAACGTGGGCGCAAAACCCACGCAACGCCGGCGTGCCCGGGCGGTGGCGGCGCTGGTTTGCCAGCCAGCAACCCTTCGCGCGCTGCGCCGCAACGCGCTGCCGAAAGGCGACGTGTTGACCGTGGCGCAAGTCGCCGGCATCCAGGCGGCCAAGCGTACTGCGGAGTTGATTCCACTCTGTCATCCACTGGCCTTGTGCCATGTGGCGGTAAATTTTAAGGTGCAACGGGATCGAGTAATCGTGGAATGTGCAACTGAAACCCAGGCGCCGACGGGCGTGGAGATGGAAGCGTTAACCGGCGCGAGTGTCGCGGCGTTGACGCTTTACGACATGTGCAAAGCCGTGGATAAAACCATGAGCATCGAAGGCGTGCGCGTCACCGAAAAGGTGAAGGAATGAAGATTGGTCGCGTCACCATTAGTGATCGGGCCAGCACCGGCGTTTACGCGGACCGGAGCGGGCCGGAGATTGAAGCGGTCCTGCGGGAGTTCCTCCCGGAAGCGCAGTTCCATGCGGAGCTGCTGCCGGATGAACCGGATCAAATCAGCGCGGTGCTGCGCCGGCTTACGGACGAATTGGCCTGCGATCTCGTCGTGACCACGGGCGGAACGGGAATCACCCCGCGCGACGTCACTCCGGAAGCGACGCGATCAGTTTTGGACCGTGAACTGCCCGGCTTCGGCGAGGCGATGCGAATGGGTTCGTTCGCCACGGTCAAAACCGCCATTCTCTCCCGGGCCATCGCGGGAACGCGCGGACGCAGTTTGATCCTCAACCTGCCCGGCAAACCTTCCGCGGTGCGGGAGTGTTTGGAGATTCTTGCGCCAGCGCTCACCGAAGCTCTGGCGTTGTTGCGCGAAGGCGAAGCGCACGTTTGCGGACAAACGAAATGACGCGCATGGACTCGTTTGGCCGCACCATTGATTACTTCCGCATCTCGGTCACCGACCGGTGCAACGAGCGTTGTCTGTATTGCATGCCCGAGGGCTACAAAGGCTGGGAGCAAAAAGCGGATCACCTGAGCGGCGCGGAAATTTTGCGCGTGGTTCGGGTGGCAGCGGGTCTGGGCTTTCGCAAATTCCGCCTGACCGGCGGCGAGCCGTTGGTTCGCACAGACCTGGTGGAGATTGTGCGCTCCATGCGAGCGCTCCCCGGCGTGGAGCACATCGGCATTTCCACGAACGGCTTAAAGCTCGCCGCGCTGGCGCAACCGCTGCGCGATGCCGGGGCGCAGACCGTAAACGTCAGCTTGGACACATTGGATCCGGCGCTCTACCACCGCATCACCGGAGGCGATGTGAATCGGGTGCTCGCGGGCATTCACGCCGCGGTCCAAGCCGGTTTCACCAGCGTAAAATTAAACCTGGTGCTGATGCGCGGGGTGAACGAGAACGGGATTTGGCCGCTCGTATTGTTCGCCGCCGAACACGAATTGCCGCTCCGCCTCATTGAGTTGATGCCGCTCACCCGCACCGACGTGTTGACGGAAAAAAATTTCCTCGGCGTCGGCGAAGCGATGGCTTTGCTGCGGCAGCACGACGAATTGATTCCGCAACCGGATTGGCGGTTGGGGTTTGGCCCGGCCCGGTATTACCAGCTCCAGCGCACGGGGGCGCGGGTGGGATTCATCGGCGCGATGACCAATCTGCACTTCTGCGAAGCCTGCAACAAAATGCGCCTGACCGCCGATGGCAAAATCCGTCCGTGCCTGGGCGATCACGGCGAGATTGATCTGCGCGAAACCTTGCGCAACACGACCGATGACGCGGCGGTGCGCGAACTATTTTTGCTCGCCTTGCAACGCAAACCGCTCGAACACTCCTTCCGAAGCGCGTACCAACCGCGCCGGCCCATGACCGCCATTGGCGGATGAATCGGATCGGGCCGAGGCTGGCCCGCCCGCGTCCATCCCCTCCATCTCAAGGGTGTAATTGGAAACGCACCGGCACTTCGATTTCTGACGACAACGCTTTGCGCCCCATACGGGCTGGCTCAAATTCCCAATCCTGAACGGCGCGCAATGCGGCCTCGTCCAGCACCGCCACGCCGGAACTTTGCTTCACCATCACCTGGGTCGCCCGACCTTCGGCGCTCACCGTGACGGACAATAAAACCAACCCTTCCTGGCGACGGCGCCGCGCCGCCAAAGGGTACACCGGTTCAGGATTCTTACGATAGTTCGGTTGGGCGCGCACACCGATCGGAGCAAGCCCCGAAATTGCGTTGTTCCCGGTTGCCTCCAAACGGACTGCTCCCGACACAGGCTTTTGAGTGGCGTGGATTCCGGTTGAGACCGATGCGGGGGCCGGAGCCGGTGGAGTCATTGGCGGCGAAATCGGAGCGCCGGCGGACGGCGTAACGAAGTCGCTTGGCGGTAGCGGTTCGGGTTCAGGTTCTGGTTCAATCGCCACTTCAGCCACAGGCGGCGGCGGCGGTTCTGGCAGCACCACTGGTCTCGGTTCGGATACCGGTTCTGGCGGCGGCGGAGGCAGCGGCGGGGGCGGCGGAATTGGATTTGGAACGACGGCCGACGGTGTTTCCTTTGGTAACACAGCAACCAGTTCAGCGGGAGCGGCAACGAGCGAAAGAACCGTTTCCGAATCCCGGCGACCATCAGGGAGCGGCGCCGCCCCCCAACCAAACCCGCCCCAGACCACGACGGCGGAAAGGACCGCGTGCGCCGCCAGCGAGACACATAAAGCAAGCTGGAATCCCGTCAGTTTCACTGATCCACCCCTTCTCAAAATCGCGCCGCGAGCGCGAAGCGCGCCTGGATGGGTTCAACCGGGTGAAAATGAATTTGCGTTTCTGGCGTATCGCCTGGGCGCACCCGCGATTCGTACGCATAATCAATATCGTGATCCCGCCGGTTGAGCAAATTGAACACCTCCGCCGTCAACGTCCAGGTTTGATTGAAGCGATAACCCAGCCGGGCACCGAGCAAAATGGTGCTGCCGGAGCGGAACGAATTATCCTCCATGAGCGGGCGCGGCCCAAAGTAGCGCAGGCGCAAACCGGCGAACCAACCGGCGTCACTGGTATAAGTGATGCCGGCGGCAATCACGCTTTCAATCGAACCGGGAATGTGTCGGCCCACCGGATCATGATCCCGAAATTCAGCGTGCGAGAAGGAGAAGTCCGCGTCCAGCGTGAGGCGCTGGGCCAGCGTGTAGTAGTTGGCCCATTCCACGCCGTAACGACGACTGGGCCGACTGGCTTCGGTGGTGCCCGCATCACCGATGAACACGAGTTCCGAATCCATATCCAACCACCAAACCGACACGGTGCTGTGCAATCCCTCCAGCGCCAGCGTGCGCACGCCCACTTCCGCTCCGTAAGTTTGCACCAGTGGATCAGCCCGCGGCACCGGATTGCCGGTAAGGGGGTCCATTCGCGTCGTGGTCCCGCGACCGTCGTTGCTGTGAAAACCCAGTCCGCCTTGCGCGTAAACTTCCGTCCTGGCCCAGGGACCAAAAATCAAGCTGGCTTTGGGACTGCCAATCGCCGCCGTGCGTTCGCCGGAATTAATCGGCAGATTGCTGTCCACGTCATAATAATAAAGATCGCCCCGCAGTCCGACGACGCTGCGCAGCTTCTCGGCCCATTGGATGCGGTTTTCGTAGTACCCGCCAAAACTCGTTTGCAACACATCATCGGCGCGCGTCGTGGCCGAGAGTACGCGACCGTCATCCGCGTTGACCTTGTCCACCCGCTGACCGGCCTGGGTTTGATACAGGCCATTGCGGATCACGTCATTCCGCAGTTGCAAACCGAAGGTATTCTCCACGTCACGCGCGAACCATTCATTGAACCACGTGTGCCCGGCATTCGCTCCGGCGACCCAGCGCCGATCCGTCTGTTCAAATTGATCGCCGCGATTGGTGTCCACGAGGAAGTAAGTGAAATCCGAGATGAGATCGAGGTCGTAATAAAAACTGTAAGCGGCCAGACGAGTGGCGGAGTTTGCGTCGGCACGGTTCCATTCCGCTTGAAGACTGTAGCGTTGTGAATCGCCTCCCGTCGTATCGTTGAGCGAACCGAAAAACGGCACCAAACCATCCGCGACCGCGCTGGCGGCCACTTGATCGCTCGAAGCCCATTTCCCGTGATAACCACGCGCCGTGACGCTCCAGCCATTGGCAGCATCGCCCTGACTGTAAGTCAACAGACCATTGAATTTCTGATAGTCATCCGGGCGTTTCCACGGGCCGTCGTAATGATACGCCTCCAAACCGTAGAGCAGATGTCCCGATCCCACCTGGGGCGAGGCGGCAAACACGCCGCGCATGAATCCGTACATGCCTCCTTCCACCTGCGCGAGGCTTTGAGGCAGCACCTTGAACGTCTCCAGATGCGCCGCGCCCGCCGAGGCGAAATCGCCGTTCTCCGCGTAATAAACGCCCTTCTGATAATTGACCCGCTGCACCAGTTCCGGGATCACGATGTTCATATCGGTGTAACCCTGTCCGTGGCCGTGCGTGGGTAGATTCACCGGCATGCCATCGAGCAACGTGGCAAAATCCGTCCCGTGATCCAGATTGAAACCGCGCAGAAAATACTGGTTCGCTTTGCCGCCGCCCGCGTGTTGCGTGATGATGACCCCCGGCACCGTCTCCAATACTTCGCCCGCTCGCGCCGTCGGTCGCGCCTCGAGTTGGCGCGCGCCAACCGTTCCCTCCGTCGCCGAATCCGCCACCCCAATCAGACTGTCCGCGCGACCTTCCACCACCACCTCCGGCAGCCGCACCGGTGCGGGCGCGTTGGTCGTTGGTTGCGCGATAAGTTCACCCGGACTGCTGACGACCCCAAGGAGAACACCGGCCGCGCCCAACCATCGGACAACGCTTCGGCGGAAGCACCGCAGAAGGCAAAAGTAATTTGAGTCTTTAAGTCGTCCGATTCTCCGTACGGATTCCATCATTATTATCAAGTTAGGTGGACGCATGACCGTCACCTGGTTCATGCAAATTGCTGAAAGTTTTTTGTGCGGACCATATTTATCAGCAGCCATCCGCCTGAGCCGGTGCAATTTCGCGCCAACACTAATCGGCGAAATATGGCGTGTCGAGCCATTAGCAGAAATGCCGGGGCGCGCGCGGTGAATTTGCTTTTGCCGGGGTGCGTTTGCACTCATCTTGCCAGAGTGAAATTGTCTGCTCACGAGATTCGCGGCGCCGTGCAGGCGGCGCTGCGGGAAGACCTGGGATCGGGGGACGTGACCACTCTGGCCACCATTCCCCAAACCGCCCGCCTGACCGTGCTCCTGCGCGCGCGTGAACCGTTGACCGTGGCCGGATTGGCTTTCGCCGCTACTGCCTTCCAACTCTGCGCGCGCCGGATTCACGTCAAAAAACTGGTGCGCGACGGGCAACGCGTCCGCCGCGGCGCCGGGTTGATGGAAATTTCAGGACCGGCACGCGCCATTTTATCCGTCGAACGCGTGGCGTTGAATTACGTTCAGCGGTTGTCCGGAATCGCCACGCTGACCGGACAATTTGTTGCGGCCGTCCACGGCACGCGGGCGAAAATTCTTGATACCCGCAAAACCACGCCCGGCTGGCGGCGCTTCGAGAAATATGCGGTCGCCTGTGGCGGAGGGCATAACCATCGGTTCGGATTATTCGATCTGGTGTTGATCAAGGACAATCATCTGGCCGCCTTGCGCGACGCCCACCCCAACGCCATCGCTGCCGCCGTGCAGCGCGCCCGTAAAAAATATCCACGGTTAAAAGTGGAGGTGGAAGCAGACACGCTCGCCCAGGTGCGCCAGGCGGTAACCGCCAAGGCCGATATCATCCTGCTGGACAACATGATCCCTGCGGACCTGCGCCGCGCCGTGCAACTGATCGCGGGCCGGGCCAAATCTGAAGCCAGCGGCGGCATCACGTTGTCAACCGTACGAGGTCGCGCGTTGACCGGAGTGGATTTTATTTCCGTCGGCGCGCTGACTCATTCCGCGCGGGCGGTGGACATTGGCTTGGATTATCAGGCTTAACTCGAGGTGCGCTTCAAGTCACTCGGCGGGCCGACGATCACGCGACGGAGCCGGCGCTTTGAGTCGGAACATTTATTTCACCAGGATCAAGCTCAACACTCCGGCGACCGCCACGAAGCTGCCCCATAACGAGCGCGCGGTGGGACGTTCGTTTTCAAAAATGCGCGACAGTGGAATCACCGCCAACGGCGTCAACGCAATGATGGCCAACACAATGCCCGTCGGGGTGGTGCTCAACGCCCATTGCATGCAACTGACTCCCAGCGTCGGACCAGCCAGCGCATTGCCCGCCACCCACCACCCGGGATGTAGCGAGTCGGAAGCTGTCGCCTCGCCGCCGGCGTCGTTCAAAATGATCCGGTGCGGTTGACGTTCCTGCCAGCGGATGAACGCGAGAAAAACCGCTCCCACCAACAAACCGCCGAGGATGCGCTGAAAGGCGGCGTTGATGCCGTCAATGCTCTGGTGCGCGTCACTGACGGCCATGAAGGCGCGGCGGCTGAACACTGCACCCAGCGCGCCGCCCAAAGCGGAAAGCACCCCGTAGATCGAACCCAGCCGCCATTCGCGTGGATCGCGTTTTTCCGTTTCCCGCGGGGCCAGCGCCAACGCCACGCCGGCCATGATGACGGCGATGGAGAGTATTTGCAGCCATGAGAGCCGGGTGCCCAACCAGCAGCGTTCAATGATGATCCCAAACGGCGCGGCCAAACATTGCGTGAATAACATGGTCAATCGGGAACCAAGACGCGGTAGCGCTTGATACAGCGCGACGTCGCCAACGCCGAATCCCATTACGCCACTGATGAAGAAATAAGTAAATCCGCCGCCACCCAGACCAATCCCGGCGAGAAATGACCAGGCGCCCAGCATTGCCGTCGCCATGACCAATCGCCAGAAGTTGGCGCTGGCCCCGCCGAGGAGCCGCGAGGCGCGATGTCCGCAAATGGTTGAGCCCGCAAACAACAGGCAGGCGCCGATGGAGGCAATCATATTTTCGGCAGCCGATGTTCCCGGGCCAAATCCACCGCGCGCCACAAATACCAGGCGGCGACGGAACGATAAGGTCGCCAACGCTCGCCAAAAGCCAGCAGTTCCTTGGGCGTGGGCAACTCTTTCCCGCCATAGACCAGGGCGAATCCGCTGCGCACACCATAATCCGTCGCCGGTAACACATCCGGTCGGCCCAGCGTGAACATCAAGAGCATCTCCACGGTCCACGGCCCGACGCCGCGAATCGTGGTCAAGCGCGCGATAATCTCGGCGTCCGAAAGCCGGGCGATTTGGCGGCGATTCGGCACGACCCCGGCCACCGTCTGCGCGGCGACATCCTTGATGGCGAGCGTCTTGGCGCGCGACAAACCGGCGCGACGCAGGCTCGCTTCCGGGAGAGCGACAATCACTTCGGGCTTGGGCAGTTTCCCGTTGGGGAACAAGGCCAGAAATCGTTGGAAGATGGCGGCGGCAGCCGTGCCGTTGAGTTGTTGATAAACGACGGAACGCACCAGAGCCTGCCAGGGTTGCACTCCGGGTTGCGGCGCCAAGGCGCACGGTTCCGCGCGCCGGATGATGGCGGCCAGCGCGCGATCCCGACGGCGCAAATGTTGACAGGCCGTTGCGTTCATCGCGTCGCCAGAAAAAACCGGTCGGGAGCGCGATTCAGCACCCGCACCGTGGCCACGCTGGTGATCAACCATTCGCCTTCGATCTTAGCCATGCCCAATTTCAGTTCCTGCACAAAGAGATGCCGTTCGCCGGTGCTTTCCGCGTTGACCGTCACTTCCACAGTGGCGTGTTCGCGATCGGTCGCCAGCGTGATGACCGGATCGTAAAAGCGCACCTTGAAAGCGCGGACGCCGGGCAACGAACGCAAGCGCACCATCAACTCGGTCAGGTCCTGGCGCGTCACTTCTTCATTCAGAAGATCACGCGGCTCAAGAAGCAAATGCACCTGCGGCGCGAAAAAGCCGCCGAATTTTTGCGCCGCCAAACCACGCGCCAAAATGCTTTCCCGGCTTTCAAACGAAGCGGCCACGCCCAGGTGCGTCAGTTGCCGGCGAATGGCCGTTTCGGGTGAAGGATTAAAGTATCGCCACAGCCACACCGCCGTGACGAGCAACAAGACACCGACAACGATCCGCAGACTGGACTTCATAACAGCACGCGCCCCACGATCCGTTCGCGCCGCGCCGCCCCTTTCTCATGCAACTCGTAGGGCATCGAGCGATTATCACCCACCACGTAATACTCGTCCGGACCCAATTGATAATGTTGCGGTCGCGCCGTCCAATGGCTCTCGTATTTCAGATAAGGTTCGGACAAAGGCTGACCGTTGATCAACAGTTGGCCGTCCACAAATTCCACCGTTTCGCCCGGCAGGCCCACGACGCGTTTCAACAGCATGATGCTATGGCCGCTGTAACGCACTCCCACCACATCGCCACGGTGCGGCTGGCTGCGCCAGTACGCGAGGCGGTTGATGAAATTGATTGAACCAGACCGGTATGTCGGCGCCATGCTGGGGCCTTCCACCCGGATGGGTAACAGCATGAACTTGAATACCACCCACGCCAGCACCGCCACCCCGACGGCACGCACGAGCGTCATTCGTGGATTGCGCCCGATCAAGGCTGTGCGCACCCATGAATGTTGACTTGGTTGATTCGATTGCTCCGGTGTATCTTCCATGCAGAACCGACCGAAACGGCCATTCCCGAGCCGCCAGTTTCAATGCGGGTGCCGACGGGCGCAAGCGCAGATTGACGTCAACGCCACAAAGCGTTACAAGCAAAGGCGACGACATTCCGCCCGCGGCGCGAAGGTTGGAATCACTGGCGGGATGCGGCGGGCATGATAAATTCATAATATGAGTATGACGGAAAAACCCCTGCGCATGGTCACCTGCGGCTGGTGCGAGACCAAGGTTTTCATTCCGGGCGACCTGGCGCCGCTGGCCACCGTGCCCTGTTCCAAGTGCGGTCACCCGATCATGATGCCCAAGATTCTGCGCCAGTTCGAATTGCGCAACATCATTGCGGCGGGCGGTTACGGAACCGTTTATCGCGCTTTTGACACCATCCTCGAACGACTCGTCGCGGTGAAGTTGATCAAGAAGGAAAAAATGGAGGACCCGGAGGCGATGGGCAGCTTCCTCCGTGAAGCGCGCGCCTGCGCCCGGTTGAATCACACCAACATCATCCACATCTACAACTTCGATGATTTCGAGGGGCAGGCGTACCTGGTCATGGAACTGGCCGATCACGGCAGTCTGGATGGCCGCATCGAGAAGCAAACCCGCGTCGCGGAATTGCACGTGCTGGACATTGGCGTCGCCATCGCCTCGGCGCTGGACCTGGCGCTGAAGCACAACCTGCTGCATCGCGACATCAAGCCGGGCAACATTTTGTTCGATAGCGACAATGTGCCGAAGCTGGTGGATTTCGGGTTGGCGCGCAGCGTCGAGGCGGAGCCGGAGATTGGCTCGGTGACCGACGGCACGCCGTATTACGTCGCCCCCGAAAAAATCAAACGCGAGAAGGAAACGTTCCTTTCGGACATGTACAGCCTGGGCTGCACGCTGTATCAAGCGCTGACCGGACATCCGCCTTTTGACGCGCCCACGGTGGAGGAATTGGTCGCTGCGCACGTGCATACGCCGCTGACGCCGCCCAATTTGGTCGTGCCCGAAATCACGCAAACCACCAGCGACATCCTGGTGAAAGTGCTTTCGAAAAATCCCGCGGATCGTTACCTGAGCTACGACGAATTCCGCATGGCCATGGAAGCGTCACGCAGCTTGTTGCTCGTCCAACAATACACGCAATCTGATCAACCCAAGCCCAAAACCAAAACCAGTTGGTGGCGGCGGTAAACGACCCAGGCCGATAGGGAAAACGATTCTCACGACCTCAAGATGCGCTCCATAGTTCCACCATCGAACCATTCACATCCGCAAACCACACGGCGGTCCGGCGGATGGCTCCGTTGGCTGGCGCTCCTGCTGATGAGTTGGTCGGTGATGGGCGCGAGCGGCGAATTTGCCGCAGCGCCAGCCAACTCAGAGCGTTTGTTGGTGATTGCGCCCGACGCGTTTGAACCGGCGCTCCAGGAATTTATCGCGCACAAACAGCGCTTGCGTCCAACCGAATTCCAATCGCTGGAGATGATTCTCAAAACTTCCGAAGGTGTGGATGATCCTGAAAAACTGAAACGATTTCTCTATCAGCAATGGCGGCAATCCGGACTGGGCTACGTGTTGCTCGTCGGGGACGTGGATGTATTGCCGGTGCGTTACATGACGTTGGACCGCATCACGCCGGCGGCCTTCGACTACGCCTTTTATCCGAGCGATTTGTATTACGCGGACCTGGCCAAGCGCGACGGCGGTTTTGAAAACTGGAACGCGCGCACGGAGGGCTTTCACGCGGGTTACTTCGGCGAGGTTCGGGGCGAAAAGAACAAAGCGGATCCGATCAATTACGACGAAGTGGATTATCTGCCAGAAATCGCCGTGGGGCGCTGGCCGGTCAGCACCGCGGCGGAGGTACGCACCGTGGCCGCCAAGACCGTCGCCTACGAAACCCAGCAACTGACCCGCTCAACCGCGCGGCAGTTGCGCGCCGGTTTTATTGCCGTGGGCGGCTGGATTGACAGTCGCGGCGCGATGGACGATTGGGCGGCGCAACTCGCGCAACCGTGGCAGGTGGAGAAGCGCTATTATTCCGACGCCCACCGAAAAATTCCCTCCGCTCCGCCCGATCACGAGCAGGTGCGTAATCTGTTGAACGACGGCGTGGACCTGCTGGTGCATACCGGTCACGGTCAGCCCAGCGAATGGGAGCAATGCTTCAGCGTCCGCGACCTGAAAGCCATCACCAACGCCACCCGATTGCCGGTCATCATTTCGGCTGGTTGCAGCACCGCCTATTTTGCGCCCCTGCCGCCCTACGAACCTTATGTGGACGTGGATGGTCATCAACACGCCGGTTCGGACCACAAGGAAGTGTTCTCCGCACCGCCACCGCCGCCCGCGCCGTATCAGCGCGGTAAATACAATCCGACCGGCCTCGGCGAACAGGTGTTGAAGGGCAGCGCCAATGGCAGCGTTGCCTACATCGGTTGCAACACCGGCAGCCAGCCTTGCGGCTTGACGCTGGTCGAAGGTTTCGTCGCGGCCTGGTCGCGCACCCAGCAACCGCACCTGGGCGATTGCTGGTCCGACGCCATCCGGCATTACTTCAAAAAAGAGCGGCTCGCAAAACTGGAGCCGAGCGACGGTTGGTATCCGCCGAGCATTTTTTTTCAAGGCATGAAATTCATGCTCTTCGGCGATCCCAGCCTCACGCTGCCCAACGGCGAGTGATCAAATCTTCCCGGCTTGATCGGAGAGGCGGGGGCATCAAACACGATCTTGCGCGAGCCCGGATTCTCGCCGACGAATTATCTTTGGGAAAATCGCACGACGCCACATCACGTTACACCACAATCCGCTTGCAAACTCCGACATCCAACTCCCATTTTGACGGGTGCAATTAATTTCACGCACAACCGAATACGCCTTGCGCGCCATCATCTGGCTGCTCCAGGAACCGTCCCGTTCACAGACAGCCCGCCAGATTGCGCGCGGCACGCGAACGCCTCCGGATTACACTTCAAAAGTGCTGCAATTATTGACCAAAGCCGGGCTGGTGCGCAGTCAACGCGGATTGGGTGGCGGGTTTCGATTCGCCAGCGATCCTACGAAAGTGACCGTCTTGGAAGTCATCAATGCGGTGGACCCGTTGGAGCGCATCCACGCGTGCCCGCTGGGATTGAAAGAACACGCCACCAAGCTCTGTCCGTTGCATTGCGGCATGAATGACGTGGCGGCGCAAATGGAAGCGACTTTCGCGCGATCCAGATTGGTGGACCTGCTGAACACGAATTCAACCTCGGTGCCGCTCGGCATCAAGTTGAAAACAACCAAGCGGACCGCGCCCCGCACCCGCTGAACAAATCATCATGGCCCCGGATGCGCATCGGAAGCGATTGGAGATTATGGGGATTTTATTGCCAACCTCGCGAGCCTTATGAACCCGGACCGGCTTTGGCTGCGCTTCGTGCGTCTGGCGTTGGTTTGCGCGCTCGTGCCAGGATTTGGTCTGGCGGCGTGGATGACCGGTGCGTGGTGGTTCGGCACTCCGCGAGGGTTATGGTATCTGGCCAGCATTCAAACACACTCCGTCGCTTTGATGATGGGTTGGGGCGGCGCCACCATCCTCGGTGTGGCGCTGCACTTTCTGCCTCGTCTCCGAGCCGTCAAATTGTTCCAGCCCAAGTGGGCGGCAGTCCTGTTCTGGTGGCTGGCACTGGGACTCGGGCTGCGAATAATCGGTCAGTTGCTTCTCGCCAGTCTTGATCCAGAGGGACACAACAACGGAGTCCACTGGTTGAACGCGGTCGTCGCCGGCGGCGTGAGCTTGCAAACCATCGGGATCGTTGGGCTGCTGATCATTCTCGTCATCACCTTTCGTTCCGGAAAACCGCTCAAACAAAATGAAGGCTTCCGACAAATCCTGCCGTTGTTGGCAGTCGCCGGAGTCGCGTTGATCCTGGCGCAGTTGGCTTGGTGTATGGGCACGGCGCAGAGCCTGGCCGCCGGCTCGAACCTTGCGGTGCTGCCATCCGAGCCTTCCTGGTTCGCCGCCGATTTGATGTTGTTCGGATTCATTGCGGCAATTTCCATCGGCATGTCAGCACGCCTGTTCCCGCTCACTTTCCGGATCAAGCTGGCCAGCGTCCGCGGTTTGCTGATCGCCGCCGGATTACTGGCTCTCGGACTGATTTTAACCCTGCTGGAAGCGGTGCGTCCCGCACCATCGGCAGCGACGATTGCTTTGGCCGGTTGGATTGCCATCTGCCAGGCCGGGGGACTGGGATGCGGAATTTTCTCAGTGCGGATTTTTCATCGGCGCAAACCCACTTCCAATCCTGCGGCGCCGTATCGCGTTTGGGAGGATCCAGCGGCCGTTGGCGTCGTTTGCGCGTATGCCTGGGGCGCGGTGGCCGCTCTGTTTCTCCTCCTCATCGCGCTCCAACAATTCGGCGTGGCCATACCGCCAGCGCTGGCACAAAAAAATCTGCCGCGCCATGCGCTCGGAGCAGGCTTCATGACTTTGCTGATTATTTCCGTCGGCTGGAAGATGTTGCCGGGCTTTGGCGGGGGACGACCTCAAGGGCGCCGACTGATCTGGAGTGCGATTCTGCTGGGCAATCTGACCGCGTTATTCCGAATCGCCCCCGCCTTGCTCCCTGCGGAAACGGTGATTGCCACAAACTGGACGGACCGATTATTCCCGTTGGCCGGATTGTCTGGTTTGCTGACCATTGCCGCTTTTGCGTTGGCGTTGCGCCTGAGCCTGCGGCGCACCAAGCTGGTTGATCATTGACGAACCGGCGCAGGGTCCACATGCCGCGACCATCCAGCAGCGGCGCTTGGGTTACATTCCCAACTGACGTTTGCCGTCTTCGCTGAGCATCTCCGGCGTCCAATGCGGATCAAACGTCATGGTCACTTCGACGTTCTTGGCGTCGGGCAGCGCGTTCAGCGCGGTCTTGACGCCTTCGTAAATCCATTCGCCGGACGGGCAGTTCTCCGTGGTGAGCGTCATCGTCACGGCAATGTCGCCGTTCTGGTTTTCCACGTTATAGATCAGCCCCATGTCCACGATGTTCAAGCCAAACTCGGGATCAGGAATGGTTTTCAATGCGTCCCACACGGCGGCGGTTTCAGGGGTTACATTCATTTTGTTTGCGATACGGTTAGTTTCGGTTTAAGCGCGGGTGCGGGCGACGGCGCCGGCGCGGGAAACCAGAGATGCTTCATCACGCCCAACATGTCCACAAGAAACAGAATCACGCCAGCGGCAAACAGCCACGCGCCCAAATGCAGCCACAAGTTGTGCTGCGACCAGGCGCCGGCGAGCATTGGCAGCACCGCAAATTGTTGCAGCCCCAAGCCCCATTGCTCAAGACGCGGTCGCGTCAGGGAATGGGCGGGCGGCGTCGGGCGACGTCCCACTTGCGGACCGTAAACGCGCATCCACGTCAGGAACGGCACCACCTTGCACATCATTCCGGCGATGCACGGCATCAGGCCGCCCAGAATGCCGAGGAGCGCGTAGATCATGGGATTGAATCCGCCGACAGCCGTGCTGCGCGTCGAATCGGGAAGCGTCAAAATGATTCCCGCCAGAGCCGCAGCGTAAATGCCGATGCCACCGCGAAGAAACACCGCAATGCCCGGATCCAACTTGCGCTTCTTGCGGGTGGCGAGGGATTGTTTCATGCCGTAGCCCGAGAAGACCAGACCGATGGTTACCGCGACCGCACCGAGGTAGGTCCACAACGCCCATTGCCAGATCAACGCCGGCACCAAGGTGACCAGGCCCAATTGCGAAAACCACAGCCCCGCTTTGGCGGGACCCCAATCGCGCACTTCCCCCATGGTGAACATGGGAATCAATTGAAACGCCACGCCTTGCAGCAGGGTGAGGAAGAAACCGACCAGGCCCAGATGCGCGTGCATCCGCAACAACGACAGCGGCGCAATCGGCACCCAAACGAACAGGCGGTTCAAAGCGAGAAACAACCCAACGAGAACGGCAAGACACAACCAGCCCGCCGCGAGAATAATCGCCCACGCCACAACGTCGCGCCGCGTCGAGCGGCCGACGGTGATCCAGGTGTTCAAGGTGAACAACATGACGCCCAAAATGACGGCGCAGGCGAAGGTGGCCACCCATTTCAATTGGTAACTCTGGAAGAAGAACACCATGCCGGGCACGCCAATCGCGTGCAGCCAGAAATGCCACCACCCCAGATTTTCCTTCCACAACGTGGTGGTCAACGCCACCGGCACGAGTTGATACACCGCGCCACACGCCACAGTGACGAAGAAGCCCAGCATCCAACTGTGCGTCAGCGCGATCACCGGCGGCGCACCGTGTGGCATGCCCAACAATCCGGGATGCACCACCAGCAACGCGGTCGCCACCAGCAACCAGACCAGCGCCAGCCCCATGAACGCGAGCGGTAACCGGCCCTGCGCGGCCAGCCAGCTTTGTTTGCTGGCCGGTCGCGGCGCGGCGGCTTTGGGGGGTTGGGAGCTTGGTTCAGGCACGAGTCAGCACGGTAATCCAACTGCCATCGGGCTGTTGCGTGCAGTCCGTATTGAAGCCACGTTCCTTGGCCTCGCCAAACAAATGGCACGGCTCGCGATCCGTGTGCGCACGCAACTTTTGTCCGCCCGGCAAAGCTTCCAACGCATCCAAAACCCGGACGAGCGGCTCGGGCGGCTCCAGTCCGCGCACGTCAATCTCCTGCACGTCGGCGGCAACAGCTTTGACGACGGGCGCGGGTGCGGAAGAACCGCAACCTTGCGGCGTGGTCTCCGGCGCGCTGACGGCCTTGAGCTTGGTAATTTTAACTCGAAACTCTTCCGGTCCCTGCTCCAGGTATTCCCAGGTAAAGGCTTCCGGAAATTCATGCTCGAATTGATAACGCAGCGGCACGGGATCGTGATCGTTGAGCAGCACGAAAAACTTGCCCACCGGCAAATCGAGCCAGCGTTGGAAAATTTGCGCGTGCTTCACCCGGCCCGGAATGGGACGGACATCGAAAACCACTTTGGGATCACGATGCGGATCCGCGCCATGGACGCCCGTTCCGCAACCGCGCGGCATGGTCTCCGGAGCGATGGCGTGGCGCAGCTTGGTGATTTTCACCCGGAACTCTTCCGGTCCTTGCTCCAAGTACTCCCAGGTAAAGGCTTCCGGAAATTCGCGTTCAAATTGATAACGTAACGGCACGGGATCGTGATCGTTCAACAGGACGAAAAAGCCGTTGAGCGGCAGATCCAGCCAGCGTTGAAAAATCTGCGCGTGCTTCACCCGGCCCGGAATGGGACGAACATCGAAAACCACCTTGGGATCGCGATGCGGATCGGCGGCGGCAGGAGAACTGGGATTGGAGGTGCTCATAGTTGTTTATATCTTCAATTGGTTTCCAAGACTCACTTCAGTCGCGCGATCGAAGCTTCAATCGCAAAACGAAGTTCACGTTGGCAGCGTAGGAGCAGTGAAGTGGATGTCAACGTCCGGTTCGCTTGGGATGACGCGAAGTTTGACTCAAATCAAAAGCTTCCGGCCAATAAAGCGGGCGGAAGCAAAACAGACGGGATCAACATCAACCGGCCATCAGTAAAAAGAAAAACACTGCCGGGAAATTCCGCGGCAGTGTTGAGTAAAACTGATCCGACCGAATTTTAAGCTTTCGCCAGATTGCCGGTGGCTGGCGCACTGTCCGCATTGGCTTGGGCCACGCGCGCCTCCATGGAAGCCAGGAAGCGCCAGACGAAGAGCAGCGTCGTCAGGAACAACCCGGGATAGCCGATGCCCGCCAGAACGTAAGGCAACGTCGGATTGCCCTGCACGCGCACTATGTCCAGGTTGTAGCTCAACAGATTGAACGTGACGATGAAGCCAAAGATCCACATGCCCAGCAACCAGATACCGGCTTCGAATCCGGTGAGCGGACGACTCCAACCAGTGGCCGGCCGGGTGCGCACCGGTTGCGGCACGGTCGCGTTGCTCGGCTCCCGGCCCAGCGTGCTCAGGTCATAGACAATCAACCCCGCCCCCACCGTCAGGACAAAACCGAACGCAGCCACGAACACTTTGTAAATGTTCATAGCCGGCATCAAATCCCCGCCAACCCACTCCAGCCCCAGCGTGCGGCTGATGTAAATCTGCACCGTGCCGCCCAAGGCGAAGGCCAAGGCGAGGCCGATGACTCCGGCAAAAACCAACCAGAAACCCAAGCGACCCAAGCGTTGATCAAAGTCGCCCGCCTTGCCTCGACGTAGCATCGGCACCGCGTAGTAAGCCGCGCCAATGACCAACATGCCGAACGTGCCGAACAATGCGAGGTGACCGTGCGCCGGGGTAATCCACGTCCCGTGTGACCAGACGTTGGTCAAGGCAAACGTCATGGTGAACCCGAGAATGCCCGCGCCCACCTGTTCCAAGACCACCGAGCCGAGGATGAAGTAGAAGGCCGGTGCATTTTCCAGCGGCTTGCGGTTCGCGTGCGCGTCCAGATAAATATGCCAGAAGCAGAAGATCATCGGGAGCGGTTCCAACGCGCTGAAGAGTGATCCCCAGAATTGCCAGAATTCCGGTGTGCCCACCCAGAAGTAGTGGTGCGCATTACCGATCAAGCCGGACAACCACACCAGCGTGATTCCCCAGAAAACGGCGTAACCCACTTCCTTCACGCTCACCTTGAACAGGAGCACAATCAGAATGCCCACCAAGCTGATGTGAATGACTTCCCAAACGCCTTCCACCCAGTAGTGAACGACAAACCAGCGGAAGTATTCCTGCAAGTCCACCCGTGGCACGTAGAACATGCCAAAGACCCAAACCACCGTGAGGGCCACAACCCCAAGCCCGAGTCCCCAGTGAATTTCGTTCCACTCGCGTATTTTTGGAAACGTGCGCAATACGACGTAGCAGAGAATCGCGAAACCGATCAGGACAATCACGTCGAAGACGCGACCGCCTTCGATATACTCCAAACCTTCCTGCAACCACGGCTGTCCCGCCCACCAGCCGGCGACACCCGTCATGGCCAGGCTCTGCGTGCAGACGTTCCAAATGGTCACCGCGACCACCGCGTAAAACAGGAATTTAATCAGCCACGGCGAGGCCAGTTCCCGTTTGGAGAGTAACGGGCCAACGTAAAGAATGGAGCCGATAAAACCGCTGAGAATCCAAATCAACCCCAGGTTGAGGTGCGTCGCGCGCACAATGTTAAAGTTGAGGGTGCCGGCGAGCAGCGTGGGGTCATTGTGTTGTAAGGCCAACAACAAGCCCAAGCTGACTTGAATAAAGAACAGGACCAGCATGAGCATGAAAAACCTCATGCTCAGACGTTGCGTTTGATATTTTGGTTGTATCACTGTGTCTTAGAGAGTTTTGATGTAAGCGATGATGTCCTCGATCTGTTCATCAGTGACCAGACCTTCGTAGGGCGGCATGGTGCCTTCCGGATAACCTTCCACGACTTTGGCGTTCGGCTTCAGAATGGATTCGGTGATGTAAGCGTCATTCACCGTGGCCGCGCTGCCGTCCGCCAATTTCTCCTGCGTACCGTAAATGCCCTTCCACGATGGACCAGTAATCTTCTTGCCATCCGTTGAATGGCAGGCGGCGCAACCCAGCGTCTGCGCCAGTTGCGCTCCGCGTTCTGCCGCGGCGCCCGAGCCGCTCCCCGTGGAGTTGGGAGCGGTTGCCGCGGGTTGGCCACTGGCCGCCGCCGCAGCCACACTGACTCCAACCCGGCCATGAAGCAGTTCCAACCGATGCTCCAAGTTGCCCGTCAGCACCTTGGGCGGCCACCCTTCGGTATTCATCGCCGACGTGTATTTAAAAAACGCGATTAACTGCGAAACCTCGCCCGCCCGGAACCGCAAAGTTGGCATGTAGGAAGGTTTGCCGCCCCGACGCTGCACCCGTTCTTTGGCCTCGGGATATTTCTCGTAATACGCCTCCAAGGTGTCCACGCCGGCATCAGCGGCAATATCCTTGTCCTTCAATTGCGTCTGCACCGCAAACTCCGTCGGCCACATGTTTGCCGACGGTAAAAACGCCGCCAGCCAGGCCGGTCCCAGCGCGGCATATTTCTTGGTAAGGTCCGGCCCCAGATAAGCGCCATTGCCCACAATCGTGTGGCAATCCATGCAGTTATAGGCTTGAAACACCCGCTTGCCTTCGGTGGCAAAGTGCGGTCCAAACGAAATCTCGTCCGGCGTCACCTGGTTTCTCGATCCGAGGAACGAAAAACCGGAAAGCACGATGAACACCAGCATCATCAAACCCAGCATGATCAGCGCGCGCAGGCGCTTGCCGGGCTCTCTACATTCTCCTCCTGGACAACTCATTGCTTACCTTTCTTGTCTGTTTCCGTCTCTTCCAAAGTGGGTCCGGGTTCAATCACGCCGGTTTTGATCAGGTGATCATGGAGAAACAACATGCGGGTGCAGGCGATGAACACATAGAACACGTAAACCCCCATCAAATAGCCCACAACGAAATAGACCCACCAGAAATCGCGCGATTCCGCAAAATACTCGAAATCCCGCCAAAACGGCCACGACAGCGCAAACCCAGCCGCGCTGCCCAGCGCCGAAAGTACCCAATCAACAATTCGTGTCATTTAGTTTAAGGAGTTGGTTACCAGATTACCCGCACGACCCGACCGCCGTTCACCCGATCTGAAGCCACCCGACTCACTTCGCCGGGGCACGCTCGTATTGATGACGATCAACTGGTTCATGTGGAACGTTTCACTGTGAAACAAACCGTCATTGGCAATACCCGACCAAATCCTTCTGGAAAAAAGCCGGGGATGTTCTCAGTCAGTTTGGATTTCATCGCGCCGCCACGGCTGCTCACCATGTTTGCCCACCGGGTGCGGCACGAAACAAATTTCACCGCGCCAAACTATGAAAACATAATTGGATGTCAATATCCCATTTGTTCACATGACCGCACCTTCTTGACTTAGATCAAATTCCCGAGAGCCCGCGGAAACCGCGTACCTTGCGATCAGCCGCGCATTTCTGACCGGTGCAATTTCAAGTTGCGCCACCTCGCTCGCTTCACGTCGCCCCAGAGGACCTTGCCGCTTCCCACCGATCTTAACGACGCAAGTAAAGCTTACTCTTCGAGAGCAAGTAACTGCGCGCTGTGGTCAGCAATGATCGGCTGGCGACCTTGCGGGCTGGCGACGCGATCAGTGCGTCTTCGACAGGGCATGAGCGATTGTGGCTTTGCAAAAAATGCCCGTCCGGTGCGAAATGTTATCGGCAGCTCGAATTTTTGACCCGTAAGCCGTGAAAAGAATTGGCACGGGTTCACCGGACTCGGTAGGATCGCTCCAACAATCAACTTATGCACCGCTGTGTGAACCGTAGTTTTCAGTGGATCGTCGGTGCAGGCGGGCACGGCGAATGGGTTGGCAAAACGTGAACGTGAAAAGCGCGATCAACAAGATGAGTCATTCAATGGTTACCGTCGGAGCCAGACGACGCCGCGGCTTCACGTTGATTGAACTGCTGGTGGTAATTGCCATCATCGCCATTTTGGCGGCGATGCTGCTCCCGGCGCTCAGCAAGGCCAAAGAGAAGGCTCGCACCATTTCCTGCCTGAATAATCTGCGCCAGCTCGGTATGGCGGCGCACCTTTATACCGGTGACGCCAACGATTTTCTGCCTCCCAACATTTCCGGCAGCCAGCCCGGCAGTTGGGTCGAAGGCAAAATGGATTGGACCGGAGGTCTTGAAAACACCAATACGCAGTTGATGCTCAAAGGCGTACTCGGACCTTACGTGCGCAATCCGGGAGTTTACAAGTGCCCTTCGGATTTGATGCCGGGCCGCGTGGGCACCACCATGCAACCACGGTGTCGTAGCGTGGCCATGAACGCGTTCGTGGGCAGCGCCGGCACCGGCGGTCGGCCCGCGCCGACGCCGTATCCCGGTTGGCGGGTGTACCATCGGCTCTCGACCGTCGTGCTACCCAAACCTACCGAGCTGTGGATGATGGTGGATGAACACCCGGACAGCATTAATGACGGATGGATGGTGAGTGAGGTCTCCAACCCAAATTACTGGCGGGATTTGCCCGGCAGTCAGCACGCGGGCGCGTGCGGATTCAATTTCCTGGATGGCCACAGCGAGATCAAACGCTGGGTGGTGGCCGGCGGCAGTGATAGCACGGTGACCCCGGTTCGCCGCGTTGATTTCACCGGCAAGACGGTAACTGACAATCGGGATGTGCTCTGGATGATTGAGCGTTCCTCCGCGCGCGAGTAACGCGGCTCCACCGAGTCGAAACTCGATGTTCAGTCACCTGCGGAACGGAGAGATGGCGTCCGTTTCGGCCTCCTACGAAAAACTCACCGCGTCAATATCCACCGTCAACGTCACGTCTTCCGGCAGGGTTAACGCCTGGATGAGACGCGCCAGTTCGCGACTCAATCGCACCATGGTGCGGGTGCGTAACATGATCTGGTAGCGATAAAAAGTTTCCGCGCGGAGCAACGGCGCGGGCGCGGGGCCGGCAATGATTAAATCCCGGATGAGCGGCGCCGGCCCAGCGGTCGCAGCGGTGGATTTCGTCACCTGCGGTTCGGCGGCGAACAACGACGCGGTTTCCGTGGACGACTCGTTCCTAGGGGAGTGCGCTTCAGAGGGTTGGCTCAATGCCTCCAACTGCTTGCGCACATGGTTGGCGGCGAATTGCACCTTCTGCTCATTGCGCCCCTTGAGCGTCAGCAATGCCACGCGCCGGATCGGCGGATATTTTAATTGTTGCCGGAATTCCAATTCCTGCTCGTAAAAGCCAATAAAATCATGCCGCCGTGCGTATTGAATCGCCGGATGATACGGCGCAAAAGCTTGCACGAAAACTTCGCCCTCCACGTCGCCGCGACCCGCGCGCCCCGCCACTTGGGTCAGCAACTGAAACGTGCGTTCGCCCGCGCGAAAATCCGGACGGTTCAAAGCCAGATCGGCGTAAATGATTCCGACCAGGGTGACATTCGGAAAGTGCAGGCCCTTGGCGATCATCTGCGTGCCGAGCAGGATGTCAATTTTCCCCACGCGAAAATCACCCAGCACGCGGCGATAATCCTCCTTGCGCTTCATGACGTCGGCATCCATGCGTTTGACCCGCGCCTTGGGGAAGAGCTTGCCCAGCACTTCCTCGACTTTTTGCGTGCCCAAACCGGAGTAACGAAACGCCGGGTTGCGGCACTTTTCGTTCGGACAAATTTTCGGCACGGGCGCGTGGTAACCGCAGAGGTGACAGCGCAGTAAATTTTCGGGACGATGATACGTCAGGGTGAGCGAGCAATTCGGACATTCGCAAACGTAACCGCATTTTTCACATTGCAGCGCCGAGGAATAACCGCGCCGGTTCAGAAACAGAATGGTTTGCTCGCCTTTTTCCAACCGTTTGGTGATGGCCTCCTTGAGCTGTGGCGAGAACACCAACATGCCCTTTTCCTTGCGCGCCGCCTGGCGCATGTCCACCACCCGAACTAGCGGCATTTTCTGATCGTCCACGCGCTCCGGCAATTCCAGCAAAGTGAATTTGCCGCGCTGACAATTATCATAGCTCTCCAGTGACGGCGTGGCGGAGCCGAGCACCACCACCGCGCCTTCCATCTGGCCGCGCATGATGGCCACGTCGCGCGCGTGGTAACGCGGCGCTTCCTCCTGTTTGTAAGTGTGCTCGTGTTCCTCGTCCACAATGATCAGACCCAGCGGCTCGACGGGCGCAAAAATCGCCGAGCGCGCCCCAATGACGATCCGCGCGCGGCCCTGACGAATCTTGTGCCATTCATCGTGACGCTCGCCGGCGCTCAAATGCGAATGTAGTACGGCGACGAGCGTTTGCAGTTTGCCGCTGCTGAACCGCGCCTTGAAACGCTCGACGGTTTGGGGCGTCAGCGAAATCTCGGGCACGAGCACAATCGCCCCCTGACCCCGTTCCAGCGCCCGCGCGATGGCTTGCAGATAAATCTCGGTTTTGCCGGAGCCCGTGACGCCGTAAAGCAGAAAGGTGGTTGGTGCTGTCGAAGACGCCGGCGGCGTTTGGGCGGCGGCGCTGACGTCCATGGCGGCACAGATTTTTTCCAAGGCGTTCGCTTGCGCCGGATTCAACGCCAGCGGTTGCGTCGCCAGAATGTGTTCGCGCGCGTACGGATCGCGCTCGGCAATTTCCGTGGTGATGGAAATCAGGCGATGATCCTCCAGTTTGCGCACGGTGGCAGCGGTTGTTTGCGCCAGCGCGATCAATTCGGACAGCAACAGGCTGCGCCGTTCCTCGATGATGTTCCACACTTCGAGCTGGCGCTTGGTCAACTTGGGAAATTCGCGCGGACTGGGCAGCACGCGAACGAAACGCCGTTCGCGCCAGCCCGCCTCCTCCTGACGCACGGCTTCGGGAAGGACCGACTTCAGCGCGATTTCGGGTGCGCAGCAATAGTAATCCGCAATCCAGCGCGCCAGCCGCAGCACTTTGGGCGTCACCAGCGTTTGCGCGCCGATGAGCTTGAGGATGGGTTTCAACTGCGCGTGCGGCGATTCGGTTGGCAGCCCCGTCACCACGCCCAGCACCTGACGCCGACCAAACGGCACTTGCACGCGGCTGCCGACGGCGACGCGGCCCGCCAGGTCCGGGGGGATGGCATAATCAAACTCCCGGCCCAGAGCCATTTCAAGCGTCACCCGCGCAATCATCGCCAACCAGAGTTGAAGCTCTGTTTCCCGGAGTCAAGCGACACCCGCAATCCACCTCCGATTCAGCGTCGCGAACAAAACAGCAAACGAGAAAAAACTTGCCACCACCCGTTCTCCCGGCGCTAAATCAGTTCATCAACTTGATGCCGGAGCGCATCCCAAGTTCCGCAACCATGCCAATCGAAAAAATTATTGTTCTCGAAGACGACGCCCTGGTGCGAAAAAGCCTGGAGCAGTTGCTCCGTCACCGGCGCTATGACGTCGCCGGGGTCGGCACCATCGGCGCCGCGCAGGAATATCTCGCCAAAGACAATTTCGACCTGATTTTCTGCGACGTGCGGCTGCCGGATGGCGATGGCGCGGAATTTTTGCGCCAGCTCCAAAGTCGGCCGAGCAAGCCGTTGGTGGTGATGATGACGGGCTTTGGTTCGATTGAATCCGCCGTGGCCTGCATGAAAGCCGGCGCGTTTGATTACCTGCTCAAACCGTTCTCCAGCGAGCAACTGGAAGTGACCTTGCAGAAGGCGGAGGAATTCACGCAACTGCTCAAGGTCAATCGCTTCCTCGCGCAGGCGGAGGACGCGGGCGAGGCGGAGTTGTTGGGGCAAAGCGCCGCCCTGGAGCAGGTGCGCGAACTCATTCATAAAGTGGCGCGCACGCAGGCCACGGTGTTGATTCATGGCGAAAGCGGCACGGGCAAGGAACTGGTGGCGCGGGCGATCCATCGCGCCAGTCCGCGCGCGGCGGCGCCGTTCATCCGCGTGAACTGCGCCGCGGTTCCCGAAAGTCTCATTGAAAGTGAATTCTTCGGGCACGAGAAAGGCGCGTTCACCGGCGCGTTGACGAAGCGCGAGGGGCGGTTCGAGCTGGCGCACGGCGGCACCATCCTGCTGGATGAAATCAGCGAAATTTCGCCCCAGGTTCAAGCCAAGCTGCTGCGCGTTTTGCAGGAGCGCGAACTGGAGCGCGTCGGCGGCTCGCGCACGATCAAGGTGGACGTCCGGGTCGTTGCCACCACGAATCGCGATCTCGAACAGAGCATCGAGAAGCACGAGTTTCGTCAGGATTTGTATTTCCGCCTGAACGTGGTGCCGATCTTCATTCCGCCGTTGCGCGAGCGGCGCGAGGACATTTTGTTTTTGGCGGAACAATTCCGGCAACGGTTCGAGCGCAAGCACGGCGTGAAGACGGCGGGGCTTGCGACGGCCAGCCGGGTCGCGCTGGAAGGTCACGCCTGGCCCGGCAACGTGCGCGAACTGCAAAACGTCCTCGAACGCGCCGTGATTTTGAGCACGGACGGCGAACCGATTCACCCGGCGGCGCTCGGCTTTCAATCTTCGCCAGCGGGCATTTCCGCGACGCAATTGCCGCTCTCCTCCACAACCGGTACCGCCACCAGTGAAGGCGCGGTGCTGACGTTGAGCGAGGTGGAAAAGAATCACATCCTCGCAACGCTCGACAAATGCGGCGCGAATCGCACTCACGCGGCCCGCAAACTCGGCATCAGCCTGCGCACCCTGCGCAACAAACTGAACGAATACGAACTGGGCGGCAAAGTCGCGGACAGCGTGGACGGCGCGGAGGACGCGCCCGCCTCGACCACCGTTTGAACGCGTAGCTGCCTTTCGCCTTTCCCGTCGCCTTTCCCGTCGCGCTTCCCGCCGCCGGTCCACACCTCGCGGAGCCGCCGTGTGCGCCTGGTCTTCGGACCGTCACTGACTGGTTCAACCGCCGCTCATCGCGCCGATTCACCCGCGGCCGTTTCGCTTCGAGCGCATGGCACAAGCGGTGCTTAAAGTGGCGTAACGATGAAAACTATGAACAAAAAGGAAGATGTTGCCGGGGCATCCCAGCAATTTTTGCCCGGTACGGCTCGTAGTCTTGTCGCCGCCGGCCAAAACCAGCCCGCACCGTCACCAGCCCAGACGCCGCGCTCGCTGGAAGCGGGAAATTCAACTTACCAAACCATGCTTCGTTTGAGCGAGGTCATCGCCCGCGAAATTCGCATGTTCAAACGCGGTGGCGATGATGCCACTGAAGTCATTCTGACTCCCAATCTTCAGACCCAGATTTCGCTGCGGCTCCAATGGCGCGAGGGTCAGGTCGTCGTCCAGGCCTGGTGCGACCGCGGCGAACCCCAAAGCCTGGCTTTACACTGGCCGCAATTGCAGGCGCACCTCGCCGATTATCACGTTCGCCTGGCGGATTTGATCAATCGCACCGCCACCGGTTACACGGAATTTTTCCAGCATTACTCGACCCCGACGCTCAAAGTCGCTCCGCCGCCCAACGTCGCGCTGGCGGCGGAGGAATTGCCCCTGGCTTTGAAAGCGGCGCCGTTGCCGCGCCACCCAGCGGCGCGCAGTGCGGCGAAAAAAACGTACCCGGCCTGATCCGGATTGCGCGGCCTGATTTTATATGTTGTATCCGAAAACCCGCACCGGCGCCTGCCTGCCGGGCCAGCGTTTTTCGCTTTGCAATGTCAGTCTCAACCTCGGGTCGCCACCATCCCAACCCGCGCCGGGGCTGATCCTGTTTCAAGGTAAAGCCGCGCCCGGGACGCCGATCAGCGGCACGCAGACCGCCGCCAATTGGCGCGTCGTCGTGAACACTCCGGACCTCAAGGTGCGGCTCATTCTGGTGACCAGCGTGTTTTAAGTGACGCCGCTTTTGGCGGAGCACAAGGTTGTGAATTAGTTTTGCAAAATTCCGCTTGCGCGGCGGCGGCAATCGGTCAGTCTAAAGCCGCCAGCAAGACTTACGCGCCATGCACGCTCAGTTGTCCATTCTTCTGGTGGAAGACCATCTCGCGGATGCCACTTTGATCTCGCGCGAATTGGAGCGGATGGATTTTACCTTCACGTTGACGCGCGTACAGTCGGAGTCCGACCTCGAGCGGGAACTGACTTCCAATCCACCTGACCTGATCCTCGCGGATGGCGACCGGCAACTTCTCGACGGATTCCGCGCCCTGGAGATCACCCTGAACATCGCGCCGCGATTGCCGTTCATTTTCGTCAGTGGCAGCAACGATCAACGCCTGGTCGAACGCATGTTCAACGCGGGCGCGGCCGGCTACGTTTTCAAACGCGACCTGCATGATCTCAAACCCGTCATCGAATCCCTTCTGGCTGAGGCCATGAAACCCCAATCCCCGGCGGCGGAAAGGAATGGGGTGGATCGCCTCGCGCCGCTGTCCTCGCCGGCCGGCTCACCCATGACATCCTTGTGTCATGATTTCAATTTGTCGAAAGCGCGCTGACCGCGTATAGATGGCCTTACAGATCATGTCGCGCGTTTGGTTTCGTTTCGTTCGCTCCGCCTGGCGGCGGCTGGCCGGGCTCGGTTGCGGAATTTTGGCCGGGTCGGTCACCGCTCAAACCCTCACCAATTTCAATCTGCAACTCGTCACCAACGTCAAGCCGTCAGCGGACCCGATTTCCTACGGCGACGTGTGGGCGGAGGGCGATCTGGCTTGTCTCGGCGTCTGGCTCAATTACAGCACCTACAACTACGGCGTGGGCGTTTATTCCATCAGCAACCCCGCGGCGCCCGTGTTGTTGAGCATTTACAGTCCGAGTCCCAAAAACCAAAACCAGTTCGAGCTGGGCGCGCTGCGCAACCGCATCGGTTACTTCGGCAGTTGGAGTGGGGGCGGCTTGCACATCGTCTCGCTGGCGGAACCCAGCACGCCGCAGTTGCTCTGTCGCGTCGGCGCCACCAGCGGCAACGTCACGAACGGATTCGATTACGTGCATACGGTTTTTCTGGAGCGCCATTTTCTGTATGAAGCCGCGCACGTGCCGGGGATCGTGACGGTGAAGGTTTTTGATGTCAGCAATCCCGCCGCGCCGGTGTACGTGCAGGACATTGTCACCACCAACACGACCAAGGTGCATCAAATCACCGTGCGCCAAAAAGGCGATCGCGTCATCCTCTACACCTCCGGTTGGGGTGGCTACGACAACGGCAATCCGGCGTCGCCGGGGCAGACGGATTTATGGGACGTCACCGAGATGGGATCGCAGCCGGCGCAATGGCTGGGACGCGTTTATTCCGGTTACAACTCGCACAGCAGTTGGCCGACGGAGGATGGCAACACGTTGATTGTCTGCCGTGAAATCCCCGGCGGCGACGTGCGCTTTTTCGACGTGTCGAATCCGGCCACGTTGACCTCCAACACGGCGCCGTTCCTCACGCTCACGCCGGCGAGCATGGGCATCGGCGCGAACATCCCGCACAACCCGGTGGTGGTCGGCCATTATCTGTTCCTCAGTTGGTATCAGAATGGTTTGCAGGTTTTTGATATTTCCGAGATCGCCCGCCCCGTGCGCATCGGTTTTTACGATACCTTTCCCGGCACGGCGACGAGTTCGTATCAGGGCAATTGGGGCGTGTTCCCACATCTGGGTTTTGACAAACTGCTCGTGAGCGACATCCAACGCGGCCTGCTGATTCTGGACGGCAGCGAGTTGTTGACCGCCACGGATCATTTTCCTCCGCTCATCGTGCAACCACCGTCCAGTCAGACGGTGGCGGCGGGAGCGGAAGTTGTTTTTGCGCCGGTGGTGACGGGTTCGGACCTGCATTATCAATGGCAATTCAACGGCGCGAACCTGCCCGGCAACACCAGCAGCAATCTGGTGCTGGCCAACGTGCAGGCGGCGCAGGCCGGCACCTATACGCTCGTGGTTTCCAATACCACCGCCACCGTCACCAGCGTCGTCGCCAGCTTGAGCGTGACGTATCCCCAAAACTGGCAGACGGTGTTCACGGATGATTTTGATTCGCCCGCCTCCAGCGACAACTGGGATTTATTCGCGGATAGCGGCAACGGAATTTCGGATTACACGGCGGACTGGGCGTTTGATTACAGCGCGTATTTCAGCGCCTTCCACGGCGCGACAATTCCGCCCGCGCCCAACGCCTCCGGAGCCACCACTCGCGGACTGCGCCTGACCGTGAACAACAACGATTCGCTGGGCGCGACCGCCGGAGTCAGTTTGTATCCCAAAAACCAGCAGTTCCAGGGGGCGTACCGATTGACGTTTGATCTCTGGATGAATTATCCGGGCGGACCGGGCGGCGGCGCGGGCAGCACCGAACATTTCACCTGTGGCCTCAATCACACCGGCACGCGCATCAATTGGGATTCGCCCACGGCCAGTCCGAGCGACGGAGTTTTCTTCGCCATGGATGGTGAGGGCGGCACGAGTCCGGATTTTCGCGCCTACGTCGGCAACGCTTCCGGCCGCCCCAGCGCGCTTGCCTTTGCCAACAGCGGCTTCAGCGCCAGCGGCGCGGTTGGGGCCGATAACAGCGATCCGGTCTGGCTGAATCTCTTTCCCGCGCCCCAGTTTGAAAGCCCCGGCGCACCCGGCAAACGCTGGGTGGAAGTGGAACTCAGCCAGGACCTCAATCGCGTCGTCACCTGGCGCATCAACGGACAACTCATCGCGCAACGGGTCAATGACTCCGCCTTCACCAATGGCAACGTGATGATTGGTTACATGGATTTGTTCAACTCCATCGCCAATCCTGCCGAGGACGCGTTTGTGATTTTTGACAACGTCCGCGTGGAAACGCTGGTGCTGCCGGACCCGCCCGCGATTTCCACGCCGCCGCTGGCCGTGGCCGTGTACCCGGAAGCCGATGCAACCTTCTCCGTCGCCGCCACCGGTTCCGCGCCGTTGTATTATCAATGGCAGTTCAATGGCGCGCCGATCATTGGCGCCACAAACAACAGCTACACGCGTTTCAACGTCCAGGCGGAAGACGTCGGCGCGTACTCCGTGGTGATCGTGAATCACGCCGGACAGGTCGTCAGTGCGCCGGTGGCGTTGACGTTGCTGGATTCGCCCTATCTCAACTCGGTTCAAGCCACCGCCGGTTCGCATGGCGCCTTGATTTCGTGGACCACCACCGTTCCGAGCGACAGCCAGGTGCAATTCAGCGCCGACTCGGACCTCGAACAAAATCAAGCCGTTGCCGCGGCGCAAGGCAGCTTCGCCTCGGACTCGTACGTGGACCCCGAACGCACCGCCAACCATGTGTTGTTGCTGACCGGATTGACTCCGGGCACGACTTACAGTTACCAGGCGTTATCCCACGACGGCACCAACACCTATCTTTCCGGCGTTTATCAATTCACCACTGCCGGCACCCTGGTGTTGGATAATACCGCCGCCACCTTCACCGGCGACTGGACGCTGGCCACCAGTTCCACCGACAAGTACGGCGCGGATTATCACTTCGTCAGTTCCGTTGCGGGTGCGCCCACCGCCACGGCCACCTGGCGACCCAACCTCCCCACGCCCGGTCGTTACGATGTCTATGTCTGGTATCCGCAGGGCAACAACCGCGCGAACAACGCGCCCTTCCAGATCGCGCACGCCAACGGCACGACCAATCTGGTCGTGAACCAGCAAACGGGCGGCGGCGGCTGGCGGTTACTGGCGGCTGGTTTGGAATTTGCCCGGGGCACGAGCGGTTACGTGCGGCTCGCCAATCAAGCCAACCCTTCCGTGGTTCTGGCCGACGCCGTGAAATTTGAGTACGTCACCGCCCAGGATTTTCCGACCGATCACACCGTGCCGACGTGGTGGCGCGACTTTTTCTTTGGCGGCCCGATGGATCCGCTCGCCGATCCCGATAATGACGGCTACCACACGGCGCGCGAATACGTCATGGGCACGAACCCCACCAACGCCGCCTCGCACTTGCGATTCACCGTCAACGTGACCAACGCCGTCGCCAATCTCTCCTTCTGGCCGCAACACGCGGACCGGACCTATCAACTGCTCAGTCGCCCGGAACTGAGCTTCACCCCGTGGGCGGAAGTCTCGGCGGCGCCGGTGCGGCTGGCTGATGGCACGGGGTTGTTTGCGCTGACGGCCACCAACTCGGCAAAAAACTTCTACCGATTGCAGGTGAGTTTGAATGACGCGGAAAACCCCAATCCCTTGGCCGCTCCCTTGGCCGCGCGCGCGCGACTGGTTTTCGACAACCAATTCTGCGGACCGTATCGCGTCTTTGTCCGTTGATCTTGTAGCGCCAGCAAGACCTCGCGCTGAACCAACCCGCGCGGCAACACTGAAAAGTTCAGAAACCGCTCGTCGGTTTATCTGATCGGTCTTACGCCCCAGGCAGGCGCGGCAACCCCAGTTCCTTCAGAAATGAATTGTGTTGTTTTCGAGCCTTGGTAATTGCGGCTTCCGCGTCCACCAGTTGCTGGTGCGTCGTCGCGAGATCAATTTCCAGCTCCGGCATCGCCGTGCTGATATAGCGAGAAATGTTGAGGTTGTAACCTTCTTCGGCGATTCGCTCCATTGAAATGCGCTTGGCGTAGCGCGCTTCCTCTTTTCGGAACTGGTAGGTCTCGATGATCTTTTCGATGTGCTCGGTGAGAAGAATGTTCTGGCGTTTGCCCTTCTCGAAATGCTCGGCGGCGTTGATGAACAGCACGTCGTCCGGCTTCTTGCACTTCTTCAACACGAGGACGCAGACCGGAATACCCGTGGAGTAAAAGAGATTCGCAGGCAGCCCGATGACGGTGTCAACGTGCCCGTCCTGGAGCAGTTTCTTGCGGATGCGTTCCTCGGCCCCGCCACGGAACAACACGCCGTGCGGCAGGATGATGGCCATGACGCCCTGATCTTTGAGGAAGTGGAAGCCGTGTAGGAGAAAGGCGAAGTCGGCGGCGGACTTGGGCGCTAATCCGTGATTCTTGAAACGCACGTCGTCGCCCATATCGTCCTTGGGCTCCCAACGGTAGCTGAATGGCGGATTGGCGACGATGGCGTCGAATTTCGGCATCTTCGCCGGATTGGTCTCGCGCAGGAAATCCCAGTCGTTGATCAGGGTGTCGCCGTGGTAAATTTCAAACTCCGTATCTTTCACTCCGTGCAGCAGCATGTTCATGCGCGCCAGGTTGTAGGTGGTGATGTTCTTCTCCTGACCGTAAATCTTGCCGATGCCGTGTGCGCCCATCCGCCGACGCACGTTGAGCAACAGCGAGCCGGAGCCGCAGGCGAAATCGAGGATGCTGCCCAGGTATTTAACCGAGCCGGTCTTGGGCTCCTGACTATCCAGCGTGACGATGCCGGAGAGGATGCTGGAAATCTGCTGCGGCGTGTAAAACTCGCCCGCCTTTTTCCCCGAGCCGGCGGCAAACTGCCCGATCAGATATTCATAAGCGTCGCCCAGCGCATCAATGTCGGTGGAAAATTCCGCCAGCCCTTTGGCGATCTCCTTGATGATGTCGCAGAGCTTCTTGTTTTTGTCTGCGTGCGTTCTGCCGAGTTTTTCCGAGCCAAGATTGATCTCGGAGAACAGCCCCTGGAACGTGCTCTGGAACGACTCGTTCTCGATGTATTTGAAACCGTCCCGCAGGGTTTCGAGCAACTCCCCGCTCTGTGTGCGCGCCAGATTCGCGATGCTGGCCCAGAGATGATCCGGCTTGATGACGTAATGCACCTTGCGCCGCATCTGCTTCTCGAACTCGACCACGTCCTTGGGATTGTTGGCATACCACCGTGAAAGTGGCGGGAGCGTCCGGCTCGCGTCTGCGGGAGACTCTGGAGCTGGAAGCTCCAGCCACTCTTTTCCCAACTCCTTCTTGGCGGCGGCTTCGTAATTGTCCGAGAGATAGCGCAGGAAGAGGAAGGCCAGCATGTAATCGCGGAAATCATCCGCGTTCATCGCGCCGCGCAATTGATCGGCGATGGCCCACAGGGTCTTGCCCAGGCGTTGTTGGTTGGATGCGGTCATTTGAATTGAGAATTTTGAAGTAGGAAGTGAGAAAAAGGGATGTTCATGGCGCGCTTTTCACTTTCTTCACGATGGTGGTGAGAATGGCGATGATCTGGTTGGATTCATCGCGCAGACCGGCGAGTTGTTTTTCAGGCAGAATATCGGCGGCCACGAGCAGGCGAATCCAATAGTGGGTTTCCCGGGCTTCCTTGAGCGCAATGGAAACCTTGCACAGAAAATCCGCCCGGCTTTGTCCGCCTTTCGACTCCTGCAAATTCGCGCCGATGGATGTCGCCGCGCGAAGAAGCTGATTTGACAAGGTGCGCGGCGCGCCCGGACGTCCGTCCAGAGTCTGGCACAGCTTCACCACGCGCACGGCAAACGCAAACGCTCGCTCGGATATTTCTTGCGGCTTTTCATCCATGATTTTCTCACTTCTCACTTCTCACTTCTCATTTCCCGCAGGAAAAAGTTGCTGCATCAGTCCGCGCTTGTGAGTCCGGAGAGCTTCGAGCTTGGCACTCTGGGCGGCGATGGCCCACAGGATCTTGCCCAGGCGTTGTTGATTTGATGCGGTCATGTGGTTAGCTTCGAGAAACCCAGCATTCGAAACGCGTCGTTGTAGCGGGTCTGACCTTCCAACGTATTTGCCACCAGCGCCGCCGCGAAACGTTTGCTCACGCGCGCCGCTTGAGTCAGGTAAAAGTTGCCTCCGCTCCCGCGCGGAATGGCTTGCAATCTTTTCACCTCCGCATGGTAAGCCTCCCAAAATTCTTGCTGGTTAAGTCCGCCGACATCATGAATCCGCCGCAGGATGACCAGGGTGCTCACCTTAAAACGTCCGGCCAACCGACTGGTTTCCTCCCGCCACCCGGCTTTGGGACGATATTCGCGCCGCATCCGATCAATGGGCACGAGGAGTTCTGCCGCGACTTCGTTGCACCACCGTTCCACCTGTTGCTCCGGCACGGCCGTGGGTTGGGCATCCGATACGGCCGACTGGCCCAGCCAGATATGCGCCAGTTCGTGCGCCAGGGTGAACATCTGTCCCGCCTTCGTGTCGGCGCCGTTAATGAACACCAGCGGCGCCAGGTCATCGGCCATCGCGAAACCACGGAACTCCTGCGGATCCAAATGCCGGTAATTGTTATTATGAACGACCCCGTTGCACATGACGAGGATGCCCAATTCATCTGCCTGTTCGATGAAACACCGCAGCGCATCCGTCCAGGTCGGCAACTGGCGGCGCGCGTCCAAATCAAAGCCAAGCTCCGCTCCGATCCTGGCGGCGGTGGTGACCACGTCGTCACCCACCCGGGCCGAACCGACAAAGGCCAGAGGCGTCTCTCCCATCGAACGCGCGTAGTTTCGAAACCACTCCTGCCGTTGCTGGCAGACGTAAATCGTGTCCAACAGGTCCGGCGACGGGCGGCTCAGACGCGCATTGGCCGGGGTGCGGAAATCTGGAATCGGAACCTTTTCCACGGGCGGTTCAGGAAGGAAAAGATAGCCGATGGGCGTGTGCGTTGCGTTTGCGAACGCTTCGAGCTGCCTCAAGGTGGGCTGCGCCGCGCCGCTCATCCAGCCCCCCAGATGCGGAAACTTGTGCGCCAGATCGGCGACGTCAAACCCGGCGCGTTCACACGCCCAGCGCAGCAACTGCGGTTTGATGGCCACCCGATTCATGGTCAAAATCTACCGGCTGACATTCCGAACATCAATCTCGCCGGTGCCGGTGGCGTGGTATTGGGCGCATATCAAAAAATGAGCACCTTTTCACAGCCTTTCATTAGCACCCAGCTTTAGCTGGGTGATCGAGGCGTTCAATGTTTACAACCGCTTCAGCGGTTTCTTTCGGCGGATAAACCGCTGAAGCGGTTTTAGTCCTGGGCGCACACCCAGCACCCAGCTAAAGCTGGGTGCTAATGAAAGGCCCGCCATTGCAGGGGATTTTGGATGTATGGCCTGCTCAAATTTTGATATACGCCCGTGGCATTTCCGCAAGCACCATGGGCGTTTGCGGAGCGCGGCATTAATGCCGCTTCAACGCACGACGTTTCGAGGCCGTTGAATCGGGCGAGGCCGTTCGCGCTGCGGGACGTGAAGCGGCGTGAACGCCGCGCGCCATAGCTCCGTCAGGAGCGGCATCTTTGTAGAGCCAACCCCCAAACAAATCCACAGCCCCGGCAGGGGCGACATCGGAATATGTCGCTCCTACGGAGCTTGAAAAATATTGTGACGCGTTTTCTACAAAGATGCCGCGCCTACGGCGCTGGGCTGGCGCGTTGAAATTAGCGAATGGGATTGCGCTCATGCCCCGGCCTCCGATGGGGAGGGAAAAAGTTGCTGCATCAGCCCGCGCTTGTGGGTCCGGAGGGATTCGAGCTTGGCACTTTGATCGGCGATGGCCCACAGGATCTTGCCCAGGCGTTGTTGGTTGGATGCGGTCATGGAAATGAGCGTGGTCGAAATAAATCAGTCCCAAACGTAGCGTTCATCATATTCGACGCCGTATTTTTTGAGGAAGGCCCGGTATTCTTCCTGAAAGGTGCGCGTCCGATGATGTTCTTCCTGCCCGTCTATGTAACGGAACAATGCGTCCCGGTCAGCGGGGCCGACGGAAAACGCGCCGTAACCGCGTTGCCAGGCAAACGCGGTCAGCGCGAGCGATTGGGTTTTCAGCCATTTGGAGGACGACGTTTTCAGGCGTTCGACCAGATCGGCCACGGTGATGGTGCGTGCCAGCCGGATGGCGAGATGAACGTGATCCGCGACACCACCAACGCGGAAACATTCGCAATCGGCATTGCGAGCGACCGTGGCGAGATAGGCGTGAGCGGCCGGGCGGATTTCCGCGTCAAGGAACAGAGCGCGGTCTTTGGTGCTGAAAACAACGTGGATAAGCAGAAATGAAAGTGATTGCGGCATGGTGATATTTAGTCAGGTTGGTTTTTTGATTGCATGGACGTCATCCAATTCATCGGGCAATGCGATTCCACAATGTTAAGGGCCAAAGGCCCGGTGCGATACCAGCCCAGGCCAACGGCCTGGGATTTCCGGCAACCCATATTATTCCAAGGGCCAACGGCCCGGGCCATGAATTGGTTTGGCCGCGCGACGACGTGAATATGGGTCGGGCCTTCAGCCCTCCGTTTTGTAATGTAATGCCGTTCCTGGGGCGTTGCCCCAGGCTGGTATGGGAACGCGCCGTTGGCGCTAGGAAATGCGCTCATGCCCCGGCCTCCGATGGGGAGGGAAAAAGTTGCTGCATCAGCCCGCGCTTGTGAATCTTGAGGGTTTCGAGCTTGGCGCTTTGGGCGGCGATCAGGTCGTCGAGCGAGGCGAGGCAGGTGGCGATGCGTTGCTGTTCGGTTGGTTCTGGAAAGCTAAACAACAACGGGGCAAAGCCGGTGCGCGTGATTTGCGGTTGGGCGGAACCGCTAATGACGGACTTCAAGCCGTGATTCTTGAAATAGTGGAAAATGAAATCTTTGCTAAGGCGCTCATCCTTCGGCCTCACCACCATTGCGTTTCCAGTAATCCACGATTGCGGCAGTGTCCGGGTTACTTCTCCACAGGTCGCGCCACGGCAGGTGACCGCGATCTCGCTTTCCTCATGGTTGTAGCGGTCATGTCGTCCAATGATGCCATTTGCGCCGTAAACCAAATACTCGCCATTCATTTGCAATTCTGACGCTGTTAAGGTTTGCGGTTGGTAGAGTTCGCAGAGCGAGCCGAGCTTATTTTCTTCCCACTCCGGGGCGTTTTGGAACTCGGGGAAGCGGAGGCGGGGGCGGGTTTCGCCGGCGCGGGGGAAGAGTTGCTGCATCAGCCCTTTTTTGTGGGACTGGAGCGCGTCAAGTTTCCGGCTTTCCGCTTCGATCAACTCGTCCAACGTGCTCAGGCACTCCGCAATTTTTTGTTGTTCCTGCTTTGAAGGGAAAGCCAATGCCAATCGTTGGATGGAGGTTGGATATAAGTGAAAGACAGTTGATCCAGAAACAAGCTGAAGAACCTTTTGCTCCAGATGTCTGATGTATCGAGCGAGGAACTCTCCACTGGTTGATTGTTTACTTGTTCTGATCACCAGGATGTCCCCGCCAAGAATTATGTCATCCAACTTGATGCAGCATGCCTTCGCGAGACCCCGTGGCGTAACATCGGAGGTTGGCATCAGCACATCATTATCGACTGACATGTAGAGGTCGTCCTCTGAATCTGTGTGGCTTCTAACTGCTGAAATATCCGCCTGTCATCACGGCTGCGCCCAGCGACGCCATTGCATTGGTGGGTCAAACCGTGACGTTCGCGGTGAGTGCCACCGGAACGGCACCGATGTACTATTGGAAAAAGCGCGGCGAATTCATTCCGGGTGCCACCAACGCCGTCCTGAACTTGCCGTTCGTTTCCGTGGTTGATGCGGGTGACTACTCCTGTTTGGTGAGCAACGTCTTTGGCCAGGCCACCAGCGCCAGCGCCACCCTGACGGTCTATGGGGCACCGGTCTTTACGCAACAGCCGGAGTCGTTTGCCGTCGGGATCGGCTCGAATTTCACCCTGCAGGCTACCGCAATGGGTTTCCCGTGGCCGACGTATCAGTGGTTCAAAAACGGGGAAGCGATCCCGGCCGCGAATGATTCAAGTTACAGCATCGTGGCGGCGCAATCGGCCGATGCGGGAAATTACTCGGTGGTGGCGACCAATTTCTTCGGCGCGGCCACCAGTGCGGTGGCGCAAATAGCCGTGGTTGCCTACCCGCCGGTGATTGTCCTGCAACCGGTGAGCCAGACCGTTCCGGAAGGACAGGGTTTTACGTTGACGGCAGGAGCGGAGGGCACTGCGCCCTTGAGTTATCAATGGCGGTTGAACGGTGTGGATCTTCCCGGAGCGACCTCCTCCACCTACTCGGTCGCCGCCGCCACCGCAAGTGACGGTGGCAGCTATAGTGTGCGGGTCAGCAACGGGGCCGGCAGCGAGGTCAGCGCTCCGGCTGTGGTGGCAATCGCTTATCCTCCACGGATCACGCAACAACCCCAATCGGCAACCAATGCACCAGGAGGCAGTGCCTCCTTCTTCGTGGCGGCAACTGGCACTACGCCACTGTCATATCAATGGTTCAAAGATGACCATCCTTTGCCCCATGCCACCAATGCTCTGTTGGAGTTGTCGGCGTTACAGCCCGGCGACTTTGGCCGCTACACCGTACAGGTGACCAACTACTTTGGCAGTGTGACCAGTGCGCCGGCGGAGTTGCTGTTCGCGGATACCCTGTGGCAGGCGTTGGCCGCGTATTATCCCTTCAATGGCGACGCCAAAGACGCCAGTGGTCACGGCTGGGATGGCGCGGTGGTGGACGCGGTTTTGACGACGGATCGCTGGGGGCAACCAAACTCGGCCTATTCATTCAACGGCAGCAATCAGCACATTGATCTGCCATTTGGGAGCAATACGTTTGCGGGACTGACCTTGGGCGCCTGGGTGCGACACACCAATTACACGCAGTATTCCGGCATCGTCGGTTCGCGCAGTACCAGCAACAATCAAATCATGCTTACCATCAGTCCGGATGGTGCGATCGCGTTCAACTGCACCGCGACCGGGCCCGAGCCACGCTGGTGCGTCGCTCCCGCACCGATCACGTTGGACGGGGAATGGCATGCGGTGGTCGCCACAGTGGATGCGGCCACCGGCGTTCAGCGATTATTCATTGATGGCGCGCTGGTGGCTGCCAGTGAGAACCCCCCGTTCACGCTGCAATCCACCGCCCCTTTCAAAATTGGCTGGGATCCGTTGACCGGTTTGCGCCACTTTGACGGGCAGATTGACGACGTGCGCATTTACACGCGGGTGTTGTCAGCCGACGAAGTGCGCGATCTCTACGTCCTGGACGTGCAGGCGGGATTCCGCCTCACCGCCACGCGCACACCGAATGGAATTGCCGTAAGTTTTCCGGGTGCGGCCAATCTCTCCTACTCGGTGCTCTATACCACCGACCTGACCACGGACCTTTGGCAAAAGCTGATCAACATTCCCGCGCATTCCACCAATCGCACCGTCGTGGTCACGGACCCGGCGAAACCCGCGCCACTGCGCTTCTACCGCGTCGTCACGCCGTCCTGGCCCTGAGTGATCGCGGCGGGTGAACTCGGCAATTGCATGGCGCGCAATTCGTCCTTGTCTGCGCTGGCGGGTTGGCGATGCTGACTTGGCTTGAACATTCGCAACCGATTATCCGTCACCCAACGCTGCATCGCCATGGCGGCCGTGCTGGGGCTGGTGGGCGGCGCCGTTTGGTTCGGCCTCGGACGACTGGCCCATCAGGTGGACTGGGTGAGCGTCATGGCGCCGACACGCGCCCGGGTGGGCGAACCGCTGGTTTTGCGCGTTCAAGTGCAGCGACTCACCGCACCCACTTATCTGTGCGTGGATTTGCATTGGACCACCAACCACCACACCACCCAGGGTTTCCTGACGACCAGTCCGCCCCAATGGACAACCACTCCCGGTCAGGCGTTGGAATTTGAACTGTCGGTGCCGGCGCGACCGGGTTTGCGCTTCGTCAATGGCATTATCTTTCTCAGTCCGACGGGAACGTGGTCGGACCATTCCATGGTCGCCAACACCGATTTAATTCCCGTCACGGAAGCGATGCCCGTGCGGGAATTCCGACCTATATCTCTGTTTTCCTCCAGCACAACAAACGGTTATTCCGTCGCGCCAACGGCGGCCTGGCCGCGAATTTTACTGGGCCTGTTGTGGTTTGCGGCGGCGGTGATGGCTGGGGTTTCCCGCTCGCGCATTTCGGGTTTTGCATCCACAGCACAGAATGCTTGCCGGTGGAACTGGTTGGTCCTTGCGTTGGCGGCCATCGGTCTTTGGGAACTTGCCGGCTGGGAAACCTGGATTGGAATCCGCGTGCGCTCCTTCACCCGCACCGCGGATCTCTATCATCTGCGCCATTGGTTGCAGCGAGGCGTCATTAGTTTGATCGTCGGGGCGATGCTGATCCGCAGCGTGGGTTGGTGGCGACAACGCCGCGCCATGCCGCTTCCGCAATTCGCCCTGGAACTGTACCTGGCGTTGATCGTTGCGGACTTATTTTCGCTCCACGCGTTGGATCAATTTCTGCGATTCAGTTGGCGCGGATTACTGGTGATCCACATTCTGAAGCTGGGTTTGGCGGCGGCAATTCTGATTGATCTGGTGTTGAAGCTCAGACAACGCGCAGAAGTTTCGCAGAACACCGCTTCAACCGCGCGCGAAAGCAAATGAGCGACGAAAAGTTTCGATTTCGCACGTCCGCTTCACGGTGCAGAAATCCGTAGGCGATAAAATTTTTGTGCGGCTTCGTTCTTGTCCGCGAAAATTTGCAACGTCGCTCCGGTGCCCGTGATTGGTGGTCCGAAATCCTGCCAGTCCGGATCAGCAAGCGAGCCGGCCGTCTCCGGCTGATAAATGTGCCCGACAGTACTTTGCCAGGATATGGTAATGGTTGACGGGGTGGCGCCAGAAGCCTTGATCATAAGCGTCACCGGATCACCGGCCGGGCCGCTGAAGATGGGCGAGGTCGCCCCGGTGAACGTATCTCCGAGGATTCCGGTATGGCCATTGCCGCTCTCATCCATGATTACCGTGGTGCCGGTGGGATCGTTGAAATTGTAGAGCAACACCGTGGCCGCGTCGCTGGGTAAATCACCGATGATGGGCGTGAAGGAGTCTCCGCTGTACCGGGCGACTTTGGAAATGCGCAGACTGTCGATGTCCCCGAGAAAACTATCGTAAAGAGTCTGAGCATTATTTCGGACAACGGCGCCCACGACCATCTGGCTCTGAGGACCGTCGGGAATATTGCCGCTGACGCTGCGTGATTTGACCAAATTCCCATCAATGTAAAGACGCTCTTCAAGACCGTCGTAAACAAAAGCGTAGTGGTGCCATTCATTAGTGGTCGCCGTCCCACCACCAATGGTGCTCCCGACCAAGACGCCGTAACCGTAAACACCACAGTTCGTGGTTAAACCAAATTGCTTGTCTTCGGCAAAAGCCTCGATTTCGTTCCAAATGAGCCCGCGCAGAGTGGTGTACGGCCGGACCACCGCCTCATAAGTGGCGGCCGACTCCAGGACCGTGTTCCCCGCAATGGAAATGGTGTCGGTTCTTTGACTGAACGTGGCATAGCCCGCATTCGAGGTATTCGTGATCGCGCCGCAAATGGTCACGACGGTCATCGGAAGGCTGCCGGTCAGATGAATTTTGTGCATATCGCGTAGTGGGTTGTGAGGCTTGGGATTCAGATTGGACTGATAGAACTCCACCGTTCCGGCTTGAAGCTCACCCCCCAGAGGCAAACTCTGATTTCTCATCAGTCACAGATTTGCCACGACCATCTGCAAACCGTTGGATTCTGTCAATCTGAAATCGCAACTTGTTAAAACTCTTTGAGGAAGTCCCCTATTGGACTCGAAGAAAATGTCCCCCTGAGGCCGAGGTTGCGTTAGCTACTACGACCAGGAGTGTCCGACAGATCAGTAGTGATGAGGATGAATTGCAGTCGGGAGCGACGGCACGTCAACCCATTGCGGCCCACGGTTAACCCCCACGCTTTCAACGGGCGACGGATGGGCGATTACTTTTTGGCGGGCGCGGGATTGGCGGTCGGGGTTGCGGGCTTGGCCGTTTCCGCGGCGGGACGCAAACCGTACTTTACCAGGATGGGCAGGTAATCCGGATGTGATTTGCCATATTCCGCCAATTGCAAGGCCGCTTTTTGCAAGGCTTGCATTTGCTTCTGAATGGAGCTGCCCTGCTGTTCCAATTGCGCCACGAACTGACTGATCTGCGTGGCCTGCGGTTGCAAGGCGACGGCCAGCGCGTTGTTGTAACCGGCCTCGCGCCAGAAGAAGGCGCAGAGCGCCAGAATCACCAATAACAGGATGACGCGCAAAGTATGCGTTTGCGATTCCAAGGCGGCGACGGTGGCCTTGAGATCGGTCAGATCATTTCCAGAAGTGGTCGGAGCGGAAATCGGCGTGCTGGCTGGGGTAACGGAGTCACTCATAACAAATCGCGATTATTTCTTGGCGGGGGCGGCGGCCGGTTTGGGCGCGTTGGTCGGTTTGCTGATGATCGTTTCCAGCACGGCGTTGATGCTGGGATTGGTCTTGGCGTATTCCATACTTTCCGCCACCAAACCACGCACCAATTGTTCGTTGTTCTGGAGGCCGCTGAACTGCCCGATCAACGCCTGATACTGCCGCACCGTTCTGGTCTTGTTGTAATACTTGAACACGCACACCAGCAGCGCGACGGCGCTGAGGATCAAGACCACATTCAAAATCCTGCCCGAACCACTATTATTCATAAAACAAGTGGGGCGAGTCTAACGGCTCGCCGCGCGATGTCCATTGAGTTTTTAATCACGGCAGCGCGGCCGGCCGGTGCCAGACGTAACGCGCAAGAATGACGCGCAGCACGGCAGCCAGGGGAATCGCCAGAATTCCCCCTAAAATGCCCCCCAACAAGGTCGTTCCCACCATCAACGCAATAATGATGGTCACCGGATGCAATCCGACCCGGTCGCCCATGATTTTGGGTTGAATCAAAAAACCTTCCAACCCTTGCACCACCGCAAACACCAACAACACGAGCGCCGGATGTTGCCAATCGCCAAAGGCCACCACCGCAATCACCAATGCCGAAACGCAGGTGGTGATGGCGCCCAAAAACGGAATGATGGTCAGGAATGTCGCCATCACGCCGATCAGCAACGCGTACGGCAAGCCAATGAGCGCAAATCCAATCGTGTAGAGAATCCCGTCGCAAATGGCCACCAGCACCTGCCCTCGAAAGAACGCCACCAGGTAGCCGCTGATGGCGTTCAGCACAAAAATCAGTTCGTCTTTGAACCGGGAATCCTGCACCGGCAGATAATCGCGCCACTGTTGGTTGATGCCCTGTTTTTCCAGCAGAAAATAAAAGGCATAAATGGGTACCAAAGCCAGGCCGGCAATAATGCCAAATACCGTGCCCACGAAACCCATCACCTGGCGCATCCATTCCCCAAAGCGCGGCAACAATCGCGTCACATAATCGGTAATCGGATTCCAGGAATTGGGTTCTTCGACCAATGCAGACGACGTCGGGACCGCATTGGTGCCGCTGGCCACTTCCGGCGGGAGCGGAGGCGCCACGGAAGAATTGGTGTCCGCCACCTTCAGCAGACCGCTGAGCGATTCCAGCAATTCCACGCCGCGTTGGGGCAGCCACTCGGGCGGGTTGGCCGCCAGTTTTGCCGTCTGGGCGGGTAGATTTTTGGTCAACTCGCCGGATTTCTGTGCAAGTTGCTGCGACTCCACCACCAGTTGCGGGACCACGCTCGCCGCCAGCCCCAGCACAATCAACAACGCCAGGACGAACACCACCGCCACCGCCCGGGTGCGCGGCACGCGACGTCGTTCCAAAAACCCCACCACCGGATCCAACAAGCACGCCAGCACACCGGCCACGGCCAGCGGCCAGATGACCGGCGATAACACCTCCAGCGCTTGCCCCAATCCCCAGACCAACGCCACCACCAAGGCGACGATCGCGCCAATCGCCAGACCGGTGAGCGCCATCCAAATGATGCGGCTTTGTTTTGGGGTGGGTGGCGGCAGGCTCATGAATTCAGTGGCACTGAGTCTTTCGGTTTCCACCGTGACGCACAATGGAAAAGCGCCTCATTGACCAGTAGTTCATCAGGGGATTCTGACCGGGTTGGTGGGCGGAATGACGCATGGTGCGGTTATTTCAACCCTGCCCCAGTTTTCGTGATTTCTCGGTGGCCGCGCGCACGGCGCTCATTACCGTGCCCCGCAGTTTGCCCTTCTCCAATTCGTGCAAGCCTTCAATCGTCGTTCCGCCGGGACTGGTGACCTGGTCCTTCAAATCGCCGGGATGTTTCCCCGTTTCCAAAACCATCCGCGCGCCCCCCAGAACGGTTTGCGCCGCCAATTTGGTCGCCAGATCCCGGGGCAAGCCCGCCGCCACGCCGCCATCGCTCAACGCTTCAATAAATTGATACACATACGCCGGACCGCTCCCGCTCAATCCCGTAACCGCGTCGAGCCAGGCTTCCTTGACCACCAACGCCAGGCCCACGGCGGCGAGTAACTTTTGCGCCAGCTCGCCATCCGCTGCGGTCGCGGCCTGGCCCAAAGCAAACGCGCTGGCGGACGCGCCAATCAGCGCGGGGGTGTTCGGCATGACGCGGATTACCCGGGTGCCGGCGGGCAAGGCGGCTTCCAATCGGGCCAACGGCATGCCGGCCGCAATGGAGATCAACAAATGCTCCGCGGTGAAAACGGATTTGACCTCGCCCAAAACGGCGGCGGCTTGATCCGGTTTGACGGCCAGAAAAATGACTTGAGCGGAAGCCACCACTTCACGATTTGTCGTCACCGCGTGACCGCCGGTTTCGCGGGCGAACGCCTCGCGCGCCGCCGCCACCGGGTCGCTGGCCCAGAGCCGTTTCGCTTCCACCAGTTGTGCGCGAATGAATCCACGCGCCAACGCGGTCGCCATTTTGCCTGCGCCCAGAAAGCCGATGCCTAGTGATTCCGCCATGCGCGCCATTTAACCTCTTTCCGCGCCGGCCCGGAAGCCAAAAGGAAAGTTTTGCCGGACGGGCCGAGGCCATCAGACCGCAAGCCGGATGAGCCGCCGCGCGGGTCGGTTTCAAAATCGTTGATATTTTGGCGTGACAGATGGAGCGATTCTCGACAAGTACCGACGGAGTGTTTATTGTCGGGGCAAACCTCCACGAGGATTGAACCTCCTCCTGGCAGACGATTAACAAAATTGCGACACATGTTTGGCGAGAAACGAATTTATCGAAGCGTTCGGGCGTCCATTCCCCGCGCGCATTTCACGCCCCAAACCAGGTTTATCATGTTGAGAATTATTTTCGCTACGGCGCTGATGGGATTGCTGGTGGGTTGTCGTCACCATCAATACGCGGTCGTTCCCAATCCACCTCCACCCATCGCCAAGGACGGAACGGAGGAACATTACCAACGGGAGGTGGACGAAATCCTCCGCCTGGCGAACGACAATCGCTGGGAAGACGCCCAGACGCTGACCACGTCGTTACGGGAAAAAGCGCCCGACAACCGCACGGCGGAACGTCTGGATACCTGGGTCCGGCAACAACGCCAACGCATCCGTGATCAACAGTTGGAGGATAAGATCCGGGCCATAGACGCAAAAAATTCGGTTTTCAATCCCACGCCCAAAAGTTTGTTGCTGGAAGAAAAAGATCGCGGCCTGCCCGCCACCAAGGACATTCGAGATACCGTGGCCCGGATCGAAAACTCCCCGTATATCCCCGAAACCTACGGCAAGGTGATTCAGCAAAAGGGACCGTTGTTTGACATAGACGCCGCCAAAGGTCCGATGGCCAAGGTGCTGGATAAAGAGGTTAGTCTGCACCTCGACAACGTCCCGCTCGAAACCATCCTGCTGAATCTGAGCGAATCCACCGGAGTCAACATCGTCGCCGATAAAGCCCTGGCGGCCTTGAAGCAGCAACTCAACATCAACCTGGATAAAGTGCGTCTGGGCGAGTTGTTCAAGTACATCGGGCGGAATTACGATCTGCAATTCCAGGTCGGCCCGGAGTTGGTCTGGGTGGTGGATGCCAAAGACCCCAAGCGTATCATGGAGGAAACGCGGTTTTATCGGTTGCGCAAAGGTTTTGTGTTGCCGGCGCAAATGGGCGCGGACGAAGCCGTGCGCACCCAGGTCACGGCCAACAACGTGACCACGACGTCGGAAACGCAGAAGTTCAACAAGTTTGTCAATGACGACGCGCCGACCATTCCTTCCATCGAGCGTGCCATCACCAATTTGTTCACTGGCTCAAAATACATGATTGATTATGAGCGCAACCTGATCGTGGCGCGCGGCACTCCCGAACAACTGGATGTTCTCGAGAACATCATCAAGGAATTTGACAAACCCATTCAACAGGTGCTCATCGAGGCGCGCTTCGTCACCTTGTCCAAACCCGCCTTCCTGCAACTGGGCGCGATTTGGGAGACCGGCCGCCAGCCCGGTACCCGCAGCCCGCAGGATTTGACCGGACTGTTCACCGGCATCGCGGGCAGCGACTCGACCATAACCAAAAATATCGGTATTGGACTAGCCGAGTCCTTCACCAATGTGCTGAACAGTTCCACGCTCAGCGCCACCATCAGCGCCTTGGAACAAAGTGGTGAAAGTCAAACTCTCAGCTCGCCGCGGTTGACGGTATTGAACAATCTCCCCGCCACGATCGCCGATGGTAAAGTGCAGTATTACTACGAAGAGTACAAGGTAAGTACCACGGTCGGTCAGTACATTACGGCCTCCTCCTTTGTGCCTTCCGGCAAACCCACAAAAATCACCTCCGGCGCCGAGTTGAACGTCATGGCGAGTATCAGCGGCGATGGGCAACACATCCTGCTGGCGCTGAATCCCCGGGTGAACACGGATGTGCAAATGGTTCGCTTTGCCACGCTCACCGATTTTTCGAGCGGCACCCAACCGAGCACCTTTGACATCAACCTCCCGCAATACCGCACGCAGGAACTGGCCACCCGCGTGGTGGTGCGTTCGGGTGAAACGGTAACCATGGGCGGCGTGCTGGAGCGGCAAAAAGCCACGGTGGTCGAATCTGTCCCCGTGTTGGGGAACATTCCGATCATCGGCGTCTTGTTCCGCCGCCGGACGGAAGTGGATCAACCGCGCTACCTGTTGGTCTTCGTCACAGCCACCATCGTCACCGAATCGGGCGAGTTCCTGATTTACGATGACGCGCCCGAGCACAACTGAGAGACGGTATTTGTTCATGCCTAACGCTGCGCATCTCAACTCAATCCGGCGGGTTCTGGCCGTGGATGCGGGCCGGCGTCGGCTGAAACTGACCCTGCTCGAGAAATATTCGAACCGGATCAAAATTGTCCGGGAGGAATCGGTGGACCTGCAGGAGGAGGGGCTGGTCACCGCGGAGGAACTCAAACAGTATTTACAAACCGCACTGGACACCTGGGGGCGACCGCCCATTGCCATCACCCTGCCGCAGCATCTTTCCAATTCCCACCTGATTGATCTGCCGCCCGGTTCCGACGCGGAAGTCCAACAACTGATCGAAGCGGAAGTCGTCAAACTCAGCGGCGTCAGTGACACTCCGATCATCAGCGATTTTGTGCGCGTCGGCGCCACCCCCGCCGGCCGGCCCCAATACTGGGTCACGCTCGCCAAGGAAGGCGATGTTGAAGGACTGATCCAACTCCTGGGGCTGCAAGAGGCCAACTTGTGCGATGTCAGCACCGCGGCCAATTCGCTGGCCGCCGCCTATCTCGCCACCGTGCCCACGGCGACCCAGACCGTCCTGATTCATTTGGGAGCGCAGCACACCCTGGTCGTGGTGCGGCATCAGGCGCAAACGGTCTATGCGGGAAGCTTTCCCACCGGCAGCGATAGTTTCACGCGCGCCCTGGTGCAGGCGCGGCACTGTTCCGTGGCCGAAGCGGAACAACTCAAACAACATTCCGAGACCTTGGGTGGTGCGGCGCCGGTTCCGGAAATGGTCGCGGCGGTGAACCGGTGGGCCATCGAATTGCGCCGCTTCATCGAGGTGGCGCTGCAACAAAGCCAGAAACTCCGCGTGGATGCGGCCACTTTCATCTACGCGGCGAGCGGACTGGGCTTTCGCCAACCCGGTCTGCTGGCGTACTTGAATCATCAGTTGGGCATGTCGTTGCAGGTCTGGCCCAAGCAGCGCTACTCACCCGGCGCCGGGTTCGAGATCGTGTACGGCACGGCATTGCAGGCGCTGGGCGCCACCACGCAACCCGTGTCCCTTCTGCCCGCGCAACGACAGGAACACTGGCAGCAACACCGCAACACGCAACGGCTCGCCCGCATCAACAACGTGCTGTTGGTGATTGCCTCCCTGTTGCTCATCGCCAGCCTGTGGCATTGCATCGCCCGGGTAGTGAACCAGAAAAATCTGCTGCACAAGGTCCGGGAGGCGACCGAGGTATTACGTGCGGAACAGGCGTTGACCACTCAATTTCAAACCGAATACGAAAACCTGCGGCCGCTGTTGCAAGCGCGGCAAAACACGCACGACCTGTTGGAAACTCTGGACCTGCTGGAACAAACCCGCAGCAATCGCTCCTTCTGGTTCGTCCTGATCGCGGACCAGAAAAGTTATTTCCACGGTCTGCGCTACTCCGCCACCGCTCACGCGGGCGCGACCAACGTGTACGGCCCCTGGCTGTTGGAAACCAGCCGACCGTCGGCGACGGCCACCAATCGCTCGCCCGCGCAACCGGGATTGATCGCGGAGTTAAGTGTGCCTGAAAATCTGGACGACGCGCGGCAGGTTCTAAGTTCCATCGTCAACGATTTGAAGTCGCGGCCGCTGTTCTCCAAGGTGGATTTGTTGACCGACGATCTGCGGCAAAATCTGGCCGATCCCAAGGTGCTTCTACCCGAGCGGCATTTTGCCCTGGCCCTGAACTTCTCGAATACGATTTTCCAAGCGCTGCCGCCGGCAATGCGATCGCGATTCGACGAACCCGGCACGAGCCGGTTCAGCCGCCGCGCCGGAGAATCTCCGCAACCCGATTTAATGCAATGAACTGGCTGCGTCATCAGGGTAAACGCGTATTGGCTCCCGGCGCCGCGGTGGTGCTGCTTGCCGGTTACCTCTTCGCGCTGCTTCCCTTGAAACGGCAAGCGGAAAATCTAAAGGCGCCGTTGCAGAAAGAATGGACGGAATTGGCGCGGACCTTGGGCAATTCAAACCAGCTCACTCTTGACTTTGGCGCGATTGCCAACGGTCTGCAACACACCCGGCTCGCGCTGCGCACCCTGGACAACACCCGCGCCCAGGCGGCGGCGCGCTGCGAGTTAAGCCCCGCCACCGAAGCGCGGATGCAAGCTCCATTTCAGTTGGTGGATTACGAAAATGAACGCGGCCGACAGCAGGATGAGTTGCGAGGATTGGCGGCCAAACTCAAGGCCACCATCGCCCCGGCGGTGTTTGAAGGTTTCCCCACCCACTCCACAGCCGTCACCGAGCCCACCCTGCTTTGGGCGGAATTGGAAATGGTCACCGGGTTGCTCCACACCGCCTTGCAATGCGGCATCCCCACCATCGAATCTTTGAACGTGGCCTACACGCCGTCGAATGCGCCCGCCGCCTTCACCAACGCGTGGCTCAAGGAGATTCCCATCCAGATCGAATTGACGGCGTCCGCCCCGGCCGTGAAGCGCCTCCTGCAAGCGCTGCCGATGCGAACCAACGAACTCGCCGCCGCGCCTTCGCCCCTGTCCGTTACCGCCCCCAAACCCGCCTTTTACGTGGAGCGCATCTTGTTGCGCAAACAAACCCCGGCACAACTCGAGGAAGTCCGAGCCACCATGCGGGTGGCGGGCTTCGTGTTCTCACCGCCCCGTTAGTTTTCCCGCCGATGAAAACTCAAACCTTTGAAACGCCGTGGTTCATTCTGGGTCTGCACCTGGGACTATGGATATTCATCCTCATCCTCGTGCTCCAATGGCGGGGCGCAACCTCCGCGTTTCACGACCGCGCGCAGGGAACGCCCCATGCCGACCCCATTCCCCTCGCCGCACTGGCGTCGGTGTTTGCCTCGGAAACCCGGACGCCCGACACCAACCAGACGGAACGGCTCAGCCCTTTTGCCACCCGCCATTTCATTCCGGTCAAACCACCCGCCCCAGTGCCCACGACGCGAAAAATCGCGCTGGTTTATCAGGGTTTTTACACCACGCCCAACGCGGAGAAAGTGTTCCTGGAAACCGATAAGAAACTGCTGGTGTATCCTCTCGGCGGTCAGATCGCGCCGACGCTGTTTGTCGCCGCCGCCACCGCGCGGGAATTGACGCTGACCAATTCCGCCGCCCAAACCAACGTCTTGAAATTGAACGCCGCCACCACTTTGGAGGTCCCCATCAAATGACCGCACCTGAACCCGCCCGGGAAGTGGGCGATATCCTGTTGCAAAAAGGACTTCTCAGCGCGGCGCAGTTGGAACAGGTGCGCCGTCGCCAGCGGCGTTTGCATCTGGAACAACATCGCGCGGTGGTGGATTTGAATTTCGTTTCCGAGGAACAAGCCTGGCGCGCGCTCGCCGAAGTCAGCGGCCTGGAATTCGTGGCGGTCAACACGTTGGATTTGCCGCGCACCACGCTCGAACTCGTCCCGGTCAAATTCCTCTTTCACTATCACATGCTGCCGATTGGGGCTGAAGGCGACGTGATCACGTTGGCGTTCAGCGAACCGCCGCAGCCGATGGAGGCCGGCAACCTCCAACTACTCCTCAACCGCCGCTTCAAAATCGTCCTCGCCACGCCCAGCGCCATTCACGCGGTCATCAAAAAACACTTCGGCCTGGGCGCGGCGGTCATCCAGAAATTGCGCGAGGAACGCGGTGGTGGCGATCTGGACCACGAAATTGTTTTCGACGTTCCCGAACGCGAGGGCGACACCGCGCTCGATGCCACCATTTCCGCGTTTGTGGATCAAATCCTGCAGGAAGCGTTGCGGTTGCAGGCCACGGATATTCACCTCGAACCGTATCCCAACTTCATCCGTTTGCGTTATCGCCTGGATGGAATTCTCGAAACCGTGCCCGTCCCACCGGACATGCGGCATCTGCACGCGGCGGTTGTTTCCCGCCTCAAAATCATGGCCGGATTGAACATCGCCGAAAAGCGCCTGCCGCAGGACGGACGCATCGCCATGAAAACCGGTTCGGAAGAATACGACCTGCGCGTTTCGATCATGCCCACCAAGCACGGCGAGGCGGTGGCGTTGCGGCTGCTCGGCCGGCAACAACTGTTCCTGGACCTCAGCCAGCTCGGCATGGAGCCCGAGCAGGAGGCGATTTTTGCGCAACTCACCAAATTGCCACAAGGGCTGGTCCTGCTGACCGGTCCGACGGGCAGCGGTAAAACGACGACGCTTTACACCGCCCTGGCCCAAGCCAACGATGAAGGCCGCAAAATCATCACCTTTGAAGACCCGATTGAATATCAGCTTGATGGCGTGGTGCAAATCCAGGTGCGCGAGCAGATTGGACTCAGCTTCGCCACGGGATTGCGTTCCGTGCTGCGGCACGATCCGGACGTGGTGTTGATCGGCGAAATCCGCGATTCGGAAACCGCCGAGATCGCCGTACGCGCCGCCCAGACGGGGCACTTGGTTTTCTCCACGTTGCACACCAACAACAGTATCGGCGCCGTGACGCGCTTTCTCGAAATGCGCATCGAACCCTACCTGGTGTCCTCTTCACTGGTGTGCAGTATTTCCCAACGTCTCGCCCGGCGCATCTGCCGGCATTGCTCCGAACCAGACCCGCAGCTGCCTGCGGACGTTCGAGAAGAGATGGCGACGGCCCTGAATATTCCCGCCGACGAAGTGCGGGCGTTTCGCGGCCGAGGCTGCGTGGAATGTCACCAAAAGGGCTACCGCGGGCGCGTTGCCATCTACGAAATGTTCCTGCTGAACGAAACTTTGGCGGACCTGATTCAACCCGGAGTCAAAACTGGCGAGTTGCGCGCCGCCGCCCGGCGCTTCGGTTGGCGTTCATTGCGGGAAATGGGCTGGCTCAAAGTGCAACGCGGCCTCATTCCCGTCTCCGAGCAAGAACGCTGGACGCAGTCCATGAATCCGGGCGCAACCCCCGCTTAACCTCCACGTTTTCAGGCAATTGCGAGTCAGAAATAAACCATTGCCACCGGGCGTTTCTTTGCTACCCTCTACATCCCTTTCGTCAGGCGGCTGACGTGGGGAAAATGGCCTTCAAATCTTGGTTCGTGTGAACCGGGGCGGCCACAACAACACTAAAAATAATCCCGAGTTTCGCGGGATGCCCTGGCAACAGGGTTTTAACCAAAGGAAACATGATTAGCATCGGTATCAAAGAACTGTTGGAAGCAGGCGTCCATTTCGGACATCAAACCAAGCGTTGGAATCCCAAGATGAAACCGTTCATCTTCGACGCGCGCAACGGGATTCACATCATTGACCTCAGCAAGACCGTCCAGCAATTGGAAGCCGCCTGCGACTTCCTCGCCAAAACCGTGGCCAAAGGCAACAAGGTGGTTTTCGTCGGCACGAAAAAGCAGGCGCAACAGGCCATCAAGGAAACCGCCAAGGAATGTGGCCAGCTCTTCGTCACGGAACGCTGGCTCGGCGGCACGCTCACCAATTTCCAAACCGTCAAACGCTCCCTCGGACGTTTGAAGGAAATCGAAAAGATGGAAGCCGACGGGTCCATCAACAATTACGTCAAACAGGAACAGGCCGTCCTCCGCCGCGAAGCCGCCCGCCTGGTGAAGTACTTCGACGGCATCCGCAGTCTGAACGGCAACCCCGGCGCCCTGTTCATCGTGGACACCAAACGCGAACGCAACGCCGTCGCCGAAGCGCGCAAACTGAAAATTCCCGTGGTCGCCATCAGCGACACCAACACCGATCCCGATCTCGTGGATTACCCCATCGCGGGTAACGACGACGCGATCCGCTCGGTGCGCATGATCCTCGCCACGATTGGCCAGGCCATCACTCGGGCGATGGCCGAATACGAATCAAAATCGAGCCACGCCAAGCCTGCGGAAGAACCGGCGACAGCGGAAGCGGCACCCGTTCCCGCGCCCGCTCCGGCTCCGGCGGCCTGATAATTTTCGGGTTCGGCGGCGATGCAGCTGAAGAACATCGCCGCTGTGCCCGGCGGGACCGATGGGTTCCAACCCACAATTTTTAACGAACAACGATCAACATATTTATGGCTGAAATTACTGCTGCCAGCGTCGCGAAACTGCGTCAGATGACCGGCGCCGGCATGATGGAATGTAAAAAGGCCCTCGTGGAAGCGGGGGGCAACATGGACCAGGCGGTGGACAACCTCCGCAAATCAGGCGCGGCCAGCGCGGCAAAAAAATCGTTGCGCGACGCTCGCGAAGGCGTGATTGCCCAACACATCACGCCCGACGGCAAAGCCGGGGTCCTGGTGGAAGTGAATTGCGAAACCGACTTCGTCGCGCGCAACGAAAGCTTCACCGCGTTCTGTGACGAAATCGCCCGGAAAATCGCGGCCAATCCGGCTGCCGACCTCGAAGCTGATCGCCAGGCCGCCGTCACCAAGATTGGAGAGAACATCAAGATCACGCGCCACGCCCGGCTTGAAGTGGCCGGCAACGGTTTGATCGCCGCCTACATTCACACCGGCGGCAAGGTGGGCGTGCTGGTGGAAGTCGGCGCGGACAAAGCCGAAACCGTCAATCGGGACGAGTTCAAGCAACTGGTGAAAGACATCACGCTGCAAATCGCGGCGGGCAATCCCCAGGCCGTCTCCCGCGAACAAGTCGCTCCGGAAGTAATTCAAAAGGAACGCGAAATCGCCGCGCAATCCGACCGCCTCAAAGGCAAACCGGCGCACGCCCTGGAGAAGATTCTCGCGGGCATGTTGGACAAGTTCTACCAGACCTACTGCCTCGTGGATCAAGGCTTCGTCAAACGCAACGGCGAGATCAGCGTCAAGGATCACGTGGCGGAAGTTGCCAAACAACTCGGCGATACCATCGTCATCCGCCGTTTCGTCCGCTATCAGGTGGGCGAAGCTGCGGCCTGATCGCTGCAACAGCCTTTTGCACCAAGAGCGCCTTCACGGCGCTCTTTTTTATTCCCGCCGCCCGGGGCTACTTGGGGATGAGTTGAAAACGCTCCTGCGGACGCATCTTGGAACGGTCGTGCGATGGGCGTATTCCGGGCGGAACTTGTGGAATTCATAGATTGACGGACAGTTCAGAAAACCTCATTGTCCCGGCACAATGATCACGCGACAAACAGGCCAATGCACCCGGCGCTCACTTAACTTTTAGGCATATTCGCGTATGGCATTACTCATCCTATCCTTTTGCGTTGCCTATCTCGCTGGAGTTTTCGGCTTCATCTGGTTTGACCTCCATGTTCTTGACCTTGGAGACCCGAAGTTTAGGACGTCTGTGGATATTTATTTTCCCCTTTGGTCGGCGTTTTATGCGCCAGCGGTTATTGCCGCGCTTATGTTTCTTTGGCGCTCACGACAGCAGGGTTGGCACTTGTGGCGGCTGGCTGGACTTTATCTGGCACTCATCTTTGTGGCGCTGGAGATTTCATTCGTTTTCGATCTGGGCTGGGTTGTTCTGTTGCTGGAGTTCGTCATCTTGGGTTTACTGTTTCGCAAGATTCAGCAGATGTCAGTGAGGATTGAATATGCCTCCTGAGCAACTAGCCTTGTAAGTTCTTGGTTTTCATGATTGGGGGACGAGTTGGTAATGGAGTGACGCGGCCATGTTTTGGAGGCGGGCCAGTTTCCTGCGTTTCATTTTCGCTTCTTACTTCCGGGTTGAACGGCTGTTGGTGTTTGAACCGGTGACAGAGGGTGGCGACAGATTGGTATCTGGAAGAACTGTTGATCCTCGAGAGGTTGTCCACAGTTTTTTGGGAGGCTGGCAAAACTTAGCCGGAACGATTCGATTGGAGTTAGGGTGGGACGGGCCACTGGCCCGTTCGGTCGGGCTACCAGCCCGACGGCCGAACGCCAAGCGTGCGAACCCAATGGGGTGCGATCTCCGTGTGCTCGGCTGGACGGCAGGTTGCCGCCCAGAACAGCCAAGTTGGCCGTTCCACCTGGACCAATTGCATCCTTCCGGCTTAGCGCGGAGCGCGACCGAAGGCAGCCCACGGCGAGAGCCGTGGGTTGAATGTTGCACCACCCCAAGCCCCAGCGGGGCGACAGAAAGGGCGCGCAAAATTTCAGCGCGTATTGGTTCTGGACGAACCGACGTTGAACTGTCGAGCGACCCTCGAATGTCCCTCCCGACATAACGACGGCGGTGTCGTGAGCGTGTACCCGGCCAACAATGTGGCTGCGGCGTCTCGCCGCAGTTCCGACCGAACCGAGTCAAGACGCCTCGGTGGCTCCTAACTTTAGAACTTGGATGTCGTCCGCGAGACGCGAACGACTACCGCCCTGGATTCGGGGCGAGCACCGGCGCGACCGCGTCTTGGACTGCGGCAGTCTTCTGCCGCTGTGGAATCATCGGCCCGCAACGGGAAAGCGGCAGAAGACTGTCGCACTCCAAAACCTCGCGGACGGAGGCGACGTACTGGCAGTGGATCAGCCGGTAACGCGCCCCACCACCCCATGTCTCGCCCTTCGTAAATCATCCCTCGTAATTCGCCCGCCTCTGGCCACCGCATCAAGTTGATTCTGCTGGACAGAACGCTTTCGCTCTGGAGATAGTGCGCCTGCCGCGGCCGTAACGAGCGGCGTATGAGCCAGACCAGCACAACGACCGCTTCCGATCGCGCCTTCCCTCCCGGACTGCATAACGCCTTTTCGTTTTCCGCCTTCAACGCGCTGTCGTTCCAAATCGTCCTGGGCAGTCCGATGATTCTGTACGCCCAGACGCTCGAAGCGAGTGCCACGGTGCTGGGCATCATCGCGGGCATGATGCCGTTGCTGGTCATCTTTCAAATCCCCGCCGCTAGTCACATCAACCGCATTGGCTACCGCCGTTTCGTGCTGGCGGGCTGGGGCACGCGCGTCCTATTCATATTCGCCATGGCGCTCGTGCCCTTGACCAGCGGTTTCCTCAACGTCGCCAACCGGCTGGCGTTGCTGCTGGCGCTGCTGTTTTGTTTCAACCTGTCGCGCGGCATTTCCAGTTGCGCCTGGTTGCCGTGGATCGCCCTGCTCGTCCCGGCGGAAATGCGCGGACGCTACCTGGCGCGTGATGCGGCGGTGCAGAACCTGGCCAGCTTCGTCACGTTTTTAGTGGCGGCGGTGACGCTGGCGGGCGACACCCGATCCTGGCAGTTCGGCTTGTTGTTCGCCTTCAGCGCGTGCATGGGCGCCATCAGCCTGATTTTTCTGAAACGCATTCCGGACGTGCCCATTCCCGAAACGCACCGCACGGCTCCGGCTTCCGTGCCGTGGCTGGCCATGGTGCGCTTTGCCCCGTTCAAAAAACTGCTCCACGCGTCGGTGGGCTGGTCGGTGGCCTACGGCGGCGTCAACGCTTTTACCGTGGCGTTTTTGAAAGGTGACAACGTGTTATCCGAAGGACAAATCCTGCTGATCAGCTCGGTGGCGTTCCTGGGCGGCGTGAGCAGTTTATGGTTGCTCGGCTCGCGCTTTGATCGCGTGGGCAGCAAACCGGTTCTGGGTGCGGCCTGCGTGGGCTGGTTGGTGGTGCTGGCGGGTTGGGGCGCCCTGGCCGGAGGCGCGTTGCATCCGGCGCTTGGAGTCATTCTCGCTTTGGAATTTTTAATGGGGTTGCTGGCAGCCGCCGTGAACATGGCCTACAACAAACTGGCCATGGGCGTCGTCCCGGAAATGGGGCGCAACCATTTCTTCGCCATTTTTTCCGTCGTCTCGAACGTCACCCTGGGACTTGCGCCAATCGCCTGGGGCGTGCTGATTGACGCCATGGGCGCGCACGCCCCCCGTTTCCTCGGGCTGCAATGGAACCGCTTCACCGTGTTCTTCGGCGGCGCCGCCGTGGCGTATGTCGTCCTGCTCGCCATCATCCAACGCTTGCACGAACCCAAGGCCGCCAGCATGCAGGCGTTGCTCCGGGAAATCTTGATCCAATCGCCGCAACGCTTCTGGTTGCGGTTCTGGCCGCGTTGAAAAGGCTTTCCGTTGTCGCAACGCGCCATGAACGTCGCTGGCCACGGTCCAAACAGCGCTGGGGTTTGCGGCGGTCATAGACCGCCGCAACAGGCGACTCCGAAATTATGGCCCGAAGGTTTTTTCCAACTCCTTCACCTTCTCGTAAACCGGTGATGACGATGACACGCGCTCTTTCACCGCCGCGTAAATTTTTTTCGCTTCCGAGGGATTCTCCCGGATCAGCATCTTGCACAACTCCACTTCGATCCACGCTTTGCGCGGGTCCGATAGGAAGCGCTCGTTTTGTTTGAACCATTCCTGGAAAGCCGCCGCGCCACGACCCTTGGCGTCCCGATAACTCAATTCGAGTTGTACCGGCATCCCGGACAAGCTCTCACCGGTCACCACCACGGCGCTTTCGCGTTGCTGCCCTTCGTGTTCCAGTCGCGCCTGATCCCACTGCTGAAACAGCAGGTAACCGACGTAAACCACGAAAAAAATGATCAATACCCAGATGGCTTTGGTCATGATTCCTCGATGCGTTGAATGCGGGCGCCGAGCTTGCGCAACTTGACGTCCATCTGTTCGTAACCGCGATCCAGATGGTACACGCGGTTGACCTGGGTCGTGCCTTTCGCGGCCAATCCGGCGATCACCAGCGCCGCCGACGCGCGCAAATCACTCGCCATCACCGGCGCCCCGCTTAACGGCTTGCCGCCTTTGACAATGGCGCTAGGCCCTTCAATCTCGATATCTGCGCCGAGCCGCCCCAGTTCGCTTACGTGCATGAACCGCGATTCAAAAATCCGCTCGGTGATGATGCTGATGCCCGGGGTCAACGTCATCAACGCCATCATCTGCGCCTGCGCATCGGTCGGGAAACCGGAGTAAGGCAGCGTCGTCACGTCGGCGGCTTTCAATTTGCCGTGGCGGCGCGCAATCAAGTTCGCGCCGCGCCGCTCCACCAGCACTCCCGCTTCGTGCAATTTATCAATCACCGCGCGCAGATGCTCCGCCCGCGCGCTTTTCAAGGTGATCTCGCCATTCGTCGCGCCGGCGGCGATGGCAAAGGTTGCCGCCTCGATGCGGTCCGGGATGACTTCATGCTCGGCACCGTGCAATTCCTTCACGCCAGTGATGGTGATGGTGGGACTGCCCGCGCCCTGAATTTGTGCGCCCATGGCGATGAGGAAATTGGCCAGATCAACCACCTCCGGCTCACACGCCGCGCTTTCGATGAGCGTCACTCCCTCCGCCAGCACCGCCGCCATCATTGCGTTGGCCGTTCCTAAAACCGTGGAGCCGGCCCGCCCGCCGAGGAACATCGGTCCGCCCACCAGTTTTTTCGCGGTGGCCTCCACGTAACCGCTTTCAATCCGGATTTTGGCGCCCAACGCCGCAAACGCCTTCAAATGCAAATTAATGGGGCGCGCCCCGATGACGCAACCGCCGGGCAACGAAACCACCGCCTTCCGCAATCGTCCCAACAACGGGCCCATGATGCAGATGGAGCCGCGCATCTTCCGCACGAGATCGTAATCGGCCTGGCCTTTGATCTTGTGCGCTTGCAGGTAAAGCGAGTCGCCGTCCCGCTTGGCGGTGGCCCCGAGCCATTCGAGAATTTGCGTCATGAACCGGACATCGCTGAGCTGCGGCACACGATGAATGACGCACGGCTCGGCAGTCAGCAGCGTGGCCGCCATGATCGGCAGCACCGCGTTCTTCGCCCCGCTAATCTCGACTTCGCCGTGCAACGGCACCCCGCCTTTGATGAGAAAACTGTCCATGCAAAATTTGGAATGTGATCAACCGGCGCTACCGGAACCTTCTCCGGACTTGAGCCAGCGCCGAAGTCTAGTGCGCGACCGCCGCCGCCACAAGCCTCAGCGCGTGGGGTGCAACTGCGACCAGGAAACATACGTGCCTCACGATTCGTTCACTGACTGAAATCCGTTGACGCTGCGGGATTTTCAGTCTCGCCAAGCCAATCGGAATCGAGGATGCTGAACAACCTTGGGATGGCGGGAGGGTGTGATTGGAAGTGACGGTCAAAGGCTAATTTTTTGTAAGTGATTTAGCCCTGGCGCCTTGGAACGATTTTGTATATTTGAAGTGGTTCATGAACGATGAACGACCGAAATCCAAAAACGTTTCCCCTTCCCGCCGATCCCTGGAAGAGCGGTTGGCGCATCGGCCCGACGTGCTGGCACGGCTGCACGAACTGGCCGATACGCTCGACCAATCCGTCACCGACGACTGCACCGCCGATGAAGCCGAAGCGCGCGTGAGCGCGCAGGTGCGCCAATTGGCTCAGGAGCTTTTGGGCCAGTGGGCCCGCGAAGCCGAGGCCCACACCCAAGCCCAGGTGCCCCAGCGCCATCCGGATGCCATTCACTACGGTAAAAAAAAAGACTGACGTGGCAGACCACCTTTGGGTGGGTGGAAGTCCAGGAGACGCAATGGCGGCTGGGCCGGCGCGGCCGGTTGTTGCGCCCCTTCTGCCAACGGGCCAGGGTGAATCCGCGCGGCCGTTCGCGGCGGTTGCAACGGGCGCTGGTGGATTTCGGGGCCGAGGAAAGTTTTGCCCGCGCCGCTCAACGCGTGCGGGAACACTACGGGCTGGACGTGACGGCCACAGCGGTGCGCCAGCACACCTTGGCGCACGGGGCGCGGATCAGCGCCTTGGCCGTCACGCCGCCCAAACGCGCGGTCCGCACGCTGGTCACGCAACTGGACGGCAGTCTGATTCCCATCATGGTGCCGCCCACCCACAGCGAAGATCGTCGCTGCGGCAAACAACTCATCTGGCGCGAAGCGCGTTTGTGTCTGGCTCGGCCCAAAGACTCGGCCACGCCCTGCTACGGCGCCACCTTGGGCAGCGTGACGCTGGCTGGCGCGATGTGGCGGGCCACGGCCCAAGCCGCCGGGCTGGGCGCACGCACGCACGTCCATGGGGTGGGCGACGGGGCGGCCTGGATTCTCACCCAGTTCCAGGAACAGTTCGGCGCGCAAGGTGATTACTTGTTGGACTTCTACCACGTGAGCGAATACCTCGCGGCGGCCGCGACGGTGATTCACCCCAAAAATCCCGAACGCTGGCGCCGCCGCCAACAAAGCCGGTTGCTGGAAAACAAGGTGTCGGCCGTGCTGCGGGCGTTGACTGCGCACCTCGAACCCGAAGGCGTGCCGACCGCGCCCGTGCGGGCGGCGTACCGCTACTTGAGCGAACGGCGGGCGCATCTGGACTATGCGGGCGCACGGACGGCGGGACTGGAGATCGGCTCCGGCGAGATTGAAAGCGGCCATCGGCATGTGATTCAACAACGGCTCAAACTGGCGGGCAGTTGGTGGAAGGAAACCAACGCCGAAGCCATGCTAGGCCTACGCGTGGCCCGCGCCAACCAACTCTGGTCGCGCTACTGGTCCACGCCAAAACTCGGCCTCAATTGACCGTCACTTCCAATCACACCCATGGCGGGAGGCGGGCTTGCGCCAACCCAATCTTTAATGCATACAGATGCTTTTCTTCAGGACCTGGCGGTGGTGATGATCGTCGCGGGGCTGGTCACGATTGTTTTTCATCGCTTCAAACAGCCGGTGGTGTTGGGGTATATCGTAGCCGGGTTCATTATTGGCCCGCATACGCCACCCTTTCCGCTCATTTCAAGTGAAGAGAGCATCAATACCCTCGCGGAAATCGGTGTCATTCTGTTGATGTTTTCGCTCGGGCTGGAATTCAGCCTTCGCAAGCTCAAGACGGTCGGCGGAACGGCGGTCATTGCTGCATCGCTGGAAATCCTCGGGATGGGTTGGATCGGGTACGAGCTTGGCCGAATGTTCGGTTGGGGCAATACGGACAGCATCTTTCTCGGCGCAATGCTTTCCATGTCCTCCACCACGGTCATCATCAAGGTGCTGACGGAGATGGGGCGCACCAAGGACAAGTTCGCCCAGTTGATCTTCGGCATCCTGATCATTGAAGACATCCTGGGCATCGCCATGATCGCGTTGCTTTCGGGCATTGCCATGACCGGAACGTTGAGTCTGGGCACAGTGGGAGTAACCCTTGGTAAGCTGGGAGTTTTCCTGATTGTGGTACTGGTCATTGGTTTGATCACCGTGCCGCGCGTGATGGGCTACGTTGCCAAATTCAAGAGCAATGAAATGCTGCTGGTTTCGGCCTTGGGACTTTGCTTTGGGGTTTCGCTGTTGGCGGCGAAACTTGGTTACAGCGTGGCTTTGGGAGCATTTGTCATCGGCGCGGTCATTGCGGAGTCTCGTGAGATTCACCGGATTGAAACGCTGGTCGAACCGGTGCGGGACATGTTCAGCGCGGTATTCTTTGTGGCCATTGGGTTGTTGATTGATCCCCAGATGCTGGCCGCCCATTGGTTGCCGGTCGTGGCCATCACCATCGCGGTGATTTTTTGCAAAGTGATCGCCTGCAGCAGCGGCACCTTTCTTGGCGGCTACGACCGGGGAACTTCATTGCGCGTCGGCATGAGCGTGGCGCAAATTGGCGAATTCTCCTTCATCATCGCTTCGCTGGGCGTCACGTTGGCGGTCACCAGCAAATTTCTGTATCCCATCGCCGTCGCGGTGTCCGTGGTGACCACGCTGCTGACGCCCTACCTGATCCGGAGCACGGATGGCGTGGTTAATTGGTTCGATCGCCTGGCACCCAAATCTTTGGTGAACACGCTGGAGCTGTACACCCGCTGGGTCGGGCAATTGGGCGGTCAACGCGAGTCCAGTCTGCCGAAGGCTCCGGTCCGTCAGTGGATCGGGCAGATGATCTTGAATGCCGCGCTCATTGCGGCGGTATTCATTGGCGCGGCTTACATCGGCCGGCGTCCGCCCGCCTGGGTGAGCGATTTGGAGCTGGGCGAAGATTGGCTTAAAGCCGCTCTTTGGTTGGTCGCCACGATTTTGTCACTGCCGATGCTCATCGTCACGTGGCGCAAACTCCAGGCATTTGGTCTGTTTGTGGCCCAATTGAAGGTTGAGGAATCTGCCGCAGGCAAACGCACCACCGCCATTCGCGCCGTGGTTGCTCAAGTTATTCCGATTGCCGGGACGGTGATTTTGAGCGTGTATGTGCTCATGCTCAGTTCCACGTTGCTACCCAGTTTCAAAGCCCTGCTCGGGCTGTTGGTGTTGGCGGGTATCATCGGTTGGTTGTTGGGGCGCTCCCTCATCAAGGTTTACTCGAAAGCACAAGTCGCCTTGGAAGAAACTTTCGCGCATCCGCCTGCCCCCCGACATGAACCCGCTCCGGCGGCGGCATCCATATTTCGTGAAGCGGACCTGGACACGGTGGCCATTACCGCTGGTTGCCCGGCGGCGGGCAAACTCATTCGCGAACTCGAATTACGCACCTGCACCGGGGCGAGTATTGTCGGCATCGAACGCAGCGGCACCAATCTCATCAATCCCGGGCCGGATGAAGAACTGCAAGTCGGCGATCAAGTATTGCTCCTTGGCCTGCCGGCTCAAATCGCTGCCGCCAGGAACTATTTCCAAACGGCGAGGAAGACCTAGCCCGACCCGGGCGTTGCGGCCGGAATCGGAAGATTTCTACCTGGATAATTGGCGGCGGCAGATCCAGTTGCCACCAGGTTGCGGGCGTTGGTTTGAGGGTGGTTTGGATGAAGAAACACCTTTGCATCCGTAATAGTCGGGAGCGTATTTACCCGTCCGCCAAACGGTATGGATATTGACATTATTTTGGGAGTTCAGTAGTCTTTCCGTCAAGTCAGAGTAAAAAGAAAATTCTAAAACTAGCCTCAGAACGAGGCGGAGAAAACCCAAAGCTAAAAAACTATTTATGAAAAAGATCAACTTCATGTTCGGTGGCGTTGCCACCGGTATGGTGGCTTGCGCGTTACTGTGCGCGCCGCGCGCCGCCTCAGCAGCGGAGACGGTATATTATATCGACAGCGCGTTGAGCAGCATCACCCTCTCAGGACAGGCCTTTGGTTTGAATTTCTCGCCATTGGCCGCAGGTGGCGATGTGGCATTTCTCAGTGGCACGATCAAAGCCGACCTGAATGGCGGCGTGCTGACCTTTAGTGGCGGTAGCAGTATCGTCGCCTCGCTGAATCCAGCCGCGCCGTTCACCTGGCCGCCCGATAGCGCGGTCAATGGAGTCCAAAATTATGGAATGCTCGGGCAGGGGACGGTGCCCGGTTATGGTTTTGCACAGATCTCTGGTATTTATCGCGACATCATACTCGACATCAACAGCGGTACGGCGCAAGACGGAGCGGCGCCTTCGGGAATGGCATTGGGATTTGATTCTGGAGCGCTGGATTACAGCATTTTGATCAACAGCAACCCGTTCCAGGTCAACCAAACCTCATCGCCTTTGAATGATGGCAACAACGCGGCGAACACCACGGCATCGTTGGTGTCGCTGAATGGTACGGGGCTTTATGGCGATACTTTGTATCTGCCGATCTCAATGACCACCGAAGGCTCTAATCGGGGTGAAGTTTGGACTGGCGTGATTGTAGCCACCGTGCCTGAACCCTCGACGCTGGCGTTGGTGGGAGTAGGTATCGTGGGCTTGTTGACGATGCGAGGTCGTCGCAGCCACTAATTGTGGCGAACAAGCTCCAGTGTATTTCTGCGGAAGGCCGCTTCAGTTAAGAAGCGGCTTTTCGTCATAGGCCGAGTGAGGAATGCTGGTGCGGCGGGTGAACCCATATCAAAACCACTGTAACTGACTGAAAAAAGCGTTATGAAATCTATCTTGAACTCTTACCGGTCCCATCCTTGGACCAAGCGGCAGCGACTATCATCGTTGCTGGTGGTTGCCGTCGGCTTGCTGTTTGCCAGCCCGCTGGGCGCGCAGGTTTATTACGACTTCGACAACGGAACGGATACCGGCTGGATGAAATCCACGGAGCATCCAGCCACGATCACTTTTCCCGCTGACAGCCTGGGCGGGAAGGCCTACCGGTTGCAAGGGACGCCGATGACGTCTGGAGACGATCCGAGTGCGCGGGTATTTGCATTTTTCACCAATCGGTTTTACACCAATTTTTACGCGGCCGTGGATGTGGTGGCGTGGGATACCAGCCAGGACAGCGACTTGGTTATCGGACTGATCGCCCGCGTGAATGGCAACGACGTGCTTCCCAATACCAGTTTCCAATATTCTACTGACCCGCTGCAGCCGGATGCGCCGAACGGCATCACTTTCAACGTCCGTTTGCACGATTACCGGAGTTACACCGGCCCGGACAACACCGGCCCGTTGGGACATGCGGACCAAATGAGCATTTGGAACATCAATTATGATATTTATCAAAGCCGCTCGAGCCTGGGAGTGCCAGTGACCGTGACGCAATCACGCTTCCGCTGGGTGGCCGGTCACGCCTACCGGCTGGTGCTGACCAGCACCAACGCCTTGGATGCCGATCCCGCCACTTACACCGCCAGTATTTATGACGTCAATGATCTAACCACCCCCTTGCTGAGCATGACGGGCGATACATCCTATCAATACAATGGCGGCTATTTGCTGACTCCGCGTTACGGTTACGTCGGAGTGTTTGCCTACAAATTGAGCGCCGGAGACTACATTCCCGACGTGGATGTCACCTTCGACAACTTTTATGTCGGAGAAACCGCACCCGCCACCGCCGTCGTTGCTCCGGCGATTGCTCATGGCAAACCGGGAGCGCCTCAAGTCATCAACCGCACTCCAGCTTCCTTCAAAAATTTTCATCCGGCGGCCAGTGGAATTGCTTTCAACGCGACGACACTTACCACCACGAACAATATCAAGACGGACGCCATCAAACTGTATTTGAATGGCGTGGATGTTTCGAGTGGGTTGGTGGTTACCGGACCGGCGACCAATGCCAGCGTTTCCTTTGCGGGACTGGCGCCGAATGTGGTTTACGACGCGCGAATTATCGTGGAAGACGTTTTGGGCCGACGCACAACCAACGAATGGACCTTTGACACATTTTCGGACGCTTACCTGGCGAGCGCCTCGGTGAAGGTCATTGAGTCGGAAGACTATGACTTCAACTATGGTTCCTACCTAAATGATCCGCCGGCTTCGGGGTATTATGATTACGATCCGATCTACGATATAGGTACTGTGATCAATGCCGAGGTGGGTTATGTGGATCAATTTGGCGGGCCTGGCGAGGATTTCTTCGATACGGATGGCGGACCGAAAAGCCTAAACAGCCAGTATCGGCATTATGATCCTGTTGGCACGCAACAAGGTAATCTCGGGGATTATTTTTACGGCGACATCAATGAAGTCAATGGTCCGCTCGGCTATGGAGTTTCGCGAAGATACGATACTCAACGGAGCAAATACGCCAATCTGAATCCGACGCTCCAGGAATACGTGGTCACCCGCGTCCGCGGTGGGGAATGGTTGAACTACACGCGTCAGTTCGATGGCAGCAAATACTACAACGTATATCTGCGGGCGGCGGCAGGTTTGGCGATGCCGGTGCGCCTGGATCAAATCACGACGGGGCCGACGACCAACGCCTTGGGACAATTCCAGACGCCCAGCACGTTCTTCAATTTCAATTATCGCTACACCCCACTCACCCAACCGGGAGGAGAATTGGCCACCATCAACCTTGAGGCCGTGAATACATTGCGGGCCACCATTGCCGCTCCCAACAATAGCGCGTATCAGGACGGTTTTGCGATGAACTACATGGTCTTCGTGCCGGCCGTGCCGCAGGTCTATTCGGCCACCACGGCGAACGGGACTTACACTCCGGAATTGAATGTCCTGGTGGATTCGAGCGCCAAGCGCATCGTCGTTCCGCAAAACGGAGCGACGCGCTTCTACCGTCTTGGCTGGCATCAGGCACTCACCATCAACAGCGCGCAGCTTTCGGGTGGCAACGTCGTGCTGACTTACGAGTGAGCGCGGCGTCGGTACCATAACCACGCGCATCTCGAAGTCGCCCGGAACGGTTCCGTGGCGAAGCAAAGGTCGTCTGGGCCTTGAACTGTTATGCAGTTCAAGGCAAACTGCCGCGTATGAAATTTCAATGCTGTGGGCCGTCGCGCTGGTCCTGGCCCGCCAAGGCCATTTTGTTCGGAGCGTTGACCGTTGGGGTTACGTTCTCCGCGCCATCCCAACTCAGCGGTGTCCGGCTGATCTACCCAGCCAAGTCGCTCGAGGAGTCGGCTAGTCGGGGGATTGTGACGCGCGATCCTTCCACCATCGTCAAGTGCCAGGACGAGTATTGGGTCTTTTACACCGGTCGAGGCGTCCCCTCATTTCGATCCAAGGATTTGGAAACCTGGACGCCGGGGCCGCCCGTTTTCAAACAAGCCCCCGATTGGATTGCGCAGGTGGTGCCGGAGAACCGTCAACTCATCTATTGGGCGCCCGACATCATCAAGCTGGGTGACCGTTACCTGCTTTACTATTCGGCATCCACGTTTGGCAAAATGACTTCGGCCATTGGACTGGCCAGCAATCCCACCTTGAATCCTGATGATCCCGCGTATCACTGGACGGATCACGGTTGGGTGGTGCGCACGCGCGAAGGTCAGGCCGGAGCGCAATACAACGCGATTGATCCCGCCATTTTTCAAGATACGGACGGAAGCTTGTGGATGGTCTTTGGCTCGTACTGGAGCGGCATCAAACTGGTGCAGCTCAATCCGCAAACCGGTTTGCGCCTGGCGCCGGACTCCGAGTTGTATCCGCTCGCCTACAATGAATCCATCGAAGCCGCCTTTCTGTGCCGGCACGACGACTTTTATTACCTGTTCGTAAACTGGGGCTCGTGTTGCCAGGGACCCAAGAGCACTTACAACATTCGCATTGGCCGGAGCAAAACCATCACCGGGCCGTATCTCGATAAGGCCGGGGTGGATTTGCTCCACAACGGCGGCAGTATATTTCTGGCCACCACCAACGGACCGCTCATCGGCCCCGGTCACGCCAGCCTGTTGGAGGCGTCAGGGCGCACCTGGTTTACCTCGGATTTCGAGGGCAACCTGCTGATGGAAGGCAAAGCCACGCTCGCGATCATGCCGTTGCGCTGGAATGCCGATGGTTGGCCCGAGGCGACCGTCTTGGATGCGCAGAATCACGCGGCGGCCAAGCCCGAGGAGAAATAGACGTTTTCGCCGTCGGATATTCCGCACCCAAAGACTACGAACGAGAGCGCCGTCTCGCGCTCGCCGGTTTCAAGCTGGTTTCTGGGCGGCCAACACTTCCTGTTCTGCGGCCACGAGAGCGTCGTACATCGCGGCGGCATCGGGAGCGTTGCGTAATTGGGTCAGGACCTCCGTTTTGACCGCGACCATGCACAGGCGCGCCAACGTATGCAGATGCAGTCGGTCGTCCTGGCAGCAGAGCAGGAAGAACAGATCCGTCGGCTCATCATCCGGTGCGCCGAAATAAATGGCGCGGACGAGTCGGCCAATGACGAGGAATGAGGTTTCAAACAGATACGGTTCCTGGACGCGCAAATGCGGCACGGCAAAACCGCCCGGCATGCCCGTGGAGCATAAATCTTCCCGCGCCTCCAGACTGCCGCGCAGCAGTTTGGGATCGTTTAACTTGCCGGTCTGGTCGGCCAGGGTGACGAGATCATGCAGCACCGCGGGTTTGGTGCGGGATTTCAGATGAGGCTCAATGATTCCGGCGGTGAGCATTTCCGGCAGGATCGCTTCATGAGCCAGAAGTTTGCTGGCGCGACGGCTGGACTTTTCATGATACGCCACCAGGCGATCGCTGGAAAATCCCATGATTCGTTGTGAAGCCCACTCGTCAATTTCGCCCTTGCGGAAGATGAGCCGGTCGCCGCGTTTCTCGAACGGGATCACGCGATCCTTGACGCGCTGCTCCACTTCGGCCGGCGTAAAATTCAAGTACTCCGCCACCGCTTCCAGGTTGAGGATTTGAAATGACATAAATGAAAACCCCTGCAGCATCACTGCACTGCGTCGGCAGTTTAGACCGAATTGAGCCGGATAACAACTACGGCCCCCATCGCCGGGTTTCAGCAGTCGCAACGGCCTTTCGCGGAATGACGCGCGTGGCTTGCCTGGGGGTCGGATTATTTGCCGGTAGCTGGCTGGCTTCGATTGCTGATGTTGTCGCCATCATTGTGGCGCAGCCGCGTGAACGTCCAGGAACTCAGGATCGTGAGCAGTCCCAGCGTGATGAAGGCATGATGCAACGCCGGAATGAGCTGGTGCGAATCCGAGCGTTGGATGCCGCCTAAAAACCAGCCGGTGACAAGTGAGGCGCCCGCGACGCCAATGCTGACGGAGAGTTGCTGTGCGGTACTGGCGATGGTGCTGGCGTCGCTGGTTTGAGCGTCGGTGGTGTCCGCAAAGGTCAGGGTATTCATGCTGGTGAACTGGAGCGCGGAGAAACAACCTTGCAGAAAACTTAAGGACAAAATCACCCAGACCGGGGTGCCGATCTTTACGAACGAAAACATCATGATGGTGAGACCGATCAACGTGGTGTTCAACAGCAAGATGACGCGATGCCCGAACCGCGCAAGAATCGGTTGCGTGCAGAGCTTCATGCCGATGGCGGCGGCGGCTTGCGGCATGGTCAGCAGGCCGGCCTGCCACGGCGTATAACCCAAACCAATTTGGTAGAGCAACGGCAGCAAGAACGGCATGCCGCTGATGCCGAGGCGCGTCACGAAACCGCCCACGACGGAAATGCGGAAGGTGCGCAGGCGAAACAGATTCAGCGTCAGCAGCGGGTTGCGCCGCAGTTGCGCGTGCCAGGCATAGGCAAACATCAATACCAACGCCGCGACCAGCATGGCCCCGATCGCGGGTAGCGGCAGGAAATGTTTCCCAAAAATTTCCAACACGTACGAAAGCAGAGCGACGCCGCTCCCGAACAGCAGAAATCCGCGAAAATCAAAACGTCCGACGCTGGGATTGCGATGTTCCGGCATGAACCGGTGCGATAGATAAAGTCCGAGCAGACCAAACGGCAGATTCAACAGAAAGATCATGCGCCACGGCATCCAATGCACGATCAGCCCGCCGGTGACCGGGCCCAGCAATGGTCCAATCAGCGCCGGCACGATCACGTAATTCATGATCCGGATCATCTCGGATTTGGGAAACGTGAGGAGCAGCGCAATGCGGCCCACCGGCAGCATGATGGCCGCGCCGGCGCCCTGGATAATCCGCGAGGCGACCAGCATGGGCAGATTCAGGGAGAGACCGCAGAGCAGCGAACCCAGGGTGAAAACGATGACGGCCAGACTAAAAACGCGCCGGGTGCCAAACCGATCCGCAACCCAACCACTGAGCGGAATGAACACGGCCAGCCCAATGGTGTAGCTGGTGATGACGGATTTGAGGCTGAGGGACGCGACCTGAAAACTGGCGGCCATAGTGGGCACGGCGGTGTTCACGATCGTGCCGTCCAGTTGGAGCATGAACATCGCCACCGCCACGATCCACGGCATGAAGCGAGTGGATTGCGGACCTGCAGGGGCGGACTGGGCAGACCTCATGTCACGCAAAACATAAACTGACCGGGGGAAGTTCCACAATCTCCGCACACGATTGGAGACGGAAAATGTTTGATGACTGACCGGGTGGCGATCCGCCTCCTGCGGTCAGGGAGTGAGGCGTCCCGATTGTTCCAGGTTTAGCAACATTCGTTTGCGCCAGACGCCGCCACCGTAACCGCTGAGCGCGCCGTTTTTGGCCACAACACGGTGACACGGCACGAGCAGATAAAGGCGATTGGTACCGTTGGCGCGAGCCACCGCACGCACGGATTGCGGCGCGCCGATGCGCCGGGCCACTTCAGTGTAGCTGGTGGTTTTACCGTACGGCAGGTTTTGCAGCTCGCGCCAGACGCGCGCTTGAAACGGGGAACCTTTCCAAGCGATGGGAACGGTAAATATTTCTCGTTTCCCGGCGAAATACTCATCCAACTCGCGCCGGGTTTGTTGCAAGACGCCATTCTCGACGGAGACCACGGGGAGTTTGAAACGTCGCTGCAGATCGAGGCGGCTCTGTCGCAGGGTGCGCACATCCGCAAATTCCAACTGACACAGCGCGGTGGCAGTGGCCGCCGCCAGCATCGGGCCGAGTGGTGTGGACAGCAAAACAACGCAAAGGTGATCGCCGGCACGGGCCTGCTTGGGGGTTTGGCCGAAGACGCGCAGGAACGCGCTGCGAAAACCGCTGAAGGACTCGTAACCGTGATCGAACACCACCGCGGCCAAACTCTTGCCCGCGTGAATTTGCGCCAACGCCCGCGCGAGTCGTTGGCCGCGATTCCACTCGGCGAAACTCATGCCGAAGTGAGTTTGAAACCAGCGCCGCACGCGTTCCGGTTGCAGCCCCAATTGACGCAGCTCGCGGGCGTTTAGATTACGATCGGGTTGCCCGGCCGCGAGCCGCATCAATTCTGCGACCCAGGCGGGCGGTTGCCCGGAAGCCAACTCGGGACGGCAACGCTTGCAAGCGCGATAGCCCGCTTGTTTGGCGTCGGCGTCAGTGTGAAAAAATTCCAGATGCTTTTGGGCGGGTCGTGAAGGACAGGATGGGCGACAGAAAATCCGCGTGGTTTTGACGCCAAAATAAAACAACCCATCGTAGTTGGGATCGCGCCGGCGCCAGGCGGCGAGCATTTCGCGACGAGTCAAAGTTCGTTTACTTTTCTGCACACAGGCAGCCTAGCAGATGCGTCCACCGAAAAAACGACACGACATTCACGAACCGACGATTTCGGATGGAGCGGGGTACATGAAAAAGCCGGAGCAGAACATTGCTCCGGCTGAGATCCAGTGCGGCTGAGGATTATTTATTTTCCGGAATCCGCATCGCGTAGAATGAGCGATAGACAAAGATCAACGCCACGATGAAGAAGAACGCGCCGATGGCGGTCTTCGCGCTTTGATTCGTCATGGTCACGGCGATTTCCACCGCGAGCAGACCGAACAGCGTGGTGAATTTGATCACCGGATTCATCGCCACGGAGGACGTGTCTTTGAACGGGTCCCCCACGGTGTCGCCCACGACGGTGGCGGCGTGGAGGTCTGTTCCTTTCTGGCGCAAGTCCACTTCAACGATCTTCTTGGCGTTGTCCCACGCGCCGCCGGCGTTGGCCATGAAGATGGCTTGGAATAAACCGAAGAACGCGATGCCGATCAGGTAGCCAATGAAGAAGTAGGCATTAAAGAACGGTAACGCGAGCGCAAAGCAGAACACGACGATGAAGATGTTCCACATGCCTTTTTGCGCGTACTCGGTGCAGATGCGGACCACTTCCTTGCTGTCTTTGTCGCTCGCGGTGGCGGCATCCAGCTTCATGTTTTCCTTGATGTAAACCACCGCGCGATACGCGCCAGTGACGACGGCCTGCGTGCTGGCGCCGGTGAACCAGTAGATCACCGCGCCTCCCGCAATGAGGCCGAGAATGATTTCCGGGTTCACGATGGAAAGCTTGGCAATCACGTTGCCGAACAGATTTTCCAGAAGGATGATGATGCCGAACACCATTGTGGTCGCGCCGACGACCGCCGTGCCGATGAGCACCGGTTTCGCCGTGGCCTTGAACGTGTTGCCGGCGCCGTCGCCTTTTTCGAGTTGGTATTTGGCGTTCTCGAAATCCGGATCGAAGCCGAAGTCGCGCTTGATTTCGGCTTTGATGTTTTGGCGGCCTTCGATCTGGCTGAGTTCGTAAACCGATTGCGCGTTGTCCGTGACCGGTCCGTAGCTATCCACGGCAATCGTCACCGGGCCCATACCGAGGAAGCCGAACGCGACCAAACCGAACGCGAAGATCGGAGCGGCGAAACGGAAATGCTCGGGCATCAACTCGAGCACGGCGGGGTTCTGCGAGAAGTAATACGAGACAAACATCAGCAGCATGATGACCATGCCCATCCAGAAGGCGGACATATTACCCGCCACAAAGCCCGATAGAATGTTCAAGGACGCGCCACCATGTTTGGAGCAGTTCGTCACTTCCTTGACGTGTCGCGAAGTCGTGCTCACAAACACCTTGGTGAACTCGGGAATCAACGCGCCCGCCACCGTGCCGCAACTGATGATGATGGACAGCACCCACCAGAGCTGCGCCCCCATCCCGGTTTGTTTGGCCAGCAGAAAATAGCTGGCGATAAACGTGATGCCGATCGAAACCGCGGAGGTAATCCAGACCAGATGGGTGAGCGGTTCCTCGAAATCGAAATCCTTCTTGCCGCCATATTTGGCGCGGCTTAACGCTTCATTGACAAAATAGGAAACGAGCGAGGTTACAATCATCAAGGCGCGCATGGCGAAGAGCCAGATGATCAAGGTGCCGCAAACCACCGGATTGGCGGCCAGCGCCAAAGCCAGAAACGCAATCAACGCCACCCCGGTCACCCCGTAGGTTTCAAAACCGTCGGCGGTCGGCCCGACCGAGTCACCCGCGTTATCGCCGGTGCAGTCGGCGATGACTCCCGGATTCTTCGGATCGTCCTCGGGGAGTTTGAAGACAATCTTCATCAGGTCAGAACCAATGTCGGCGATCTTGGTGAAAATGCCGCCGCAGATGCGCAGCACCGAGGCGCCGAGCGATTCGCCAATGGCAAAACCGATGAAGCACGGCCCGACCAGATCGCGCGGCAGGAACATCAGAATGGAGATCATGAAGAATAATTCCACCGCCACGAGGAGCAGGCCGACGCTCATGCCGGAGCGCAAGGGAATGCCCAGGGTGGCAAGCGGATCACCTTTGAGCGCCGAAAAGGCCGCGCGCGAATTGGCCGTGGTATTGATGCGGATGCCGAACCACGCCACGCCGTAACTGCCCAGAATTCCCAGAACGGACGCCAACAGAATGACGATGACATTAAACGTCACGTGACCGGTGCTTAACGCCTGGCCCGCCGCGTCCTTGTGTTCGGTGAGAAAGCCGAAATAGTAAATCATGCAGGCGGCGATCAGCGCCCAGAGCACCGCGAGAAATTTACCCTGCGTGAACAAATACGTTTTACAGGTCTCCCAAATGGTGTTCGACACCTTCGCCATGCTTTCATGCACATCCAGCGTCTTGGTCTGTTTGTACTGCACGAGGCCAAAAATCGCCCCGATAAGACAGATGCCGATGCCGAGATACATCAACAGCGGGCCGCTCGCTCCGCCGAGTCCGTCAAAGGTGATCGCGGTCAGATCGGGAATGTGTATGTCTGCTTCACTGGCGTTTGCGCCCAGTGCCGGTCCGATGATTGAAAGGAGCATGACGCTCCAGAATCGCATTGTTCTAGTTGCCATATTAGCGAGATGAATATGAGAAAGTTGCTCGTTAAAGCCAACGTAATTTTTACCGCTTTTTAGCCGCCCCGGGTAGTTTTATTGCTCCGCTGGAGCGCCGCGGCTAATCTGACGGGGTGCAAATTGAAGCGCTTCAACGCAACGAGCCGTTGCGGCAACACGAGTTTCCAGTTGTTAAAACCAAGATTTTCCTGGGGCACGCCGGCGATTGCCCGTTGCCGCGCCGTGTCGCCCAGGCGATCTCCGATTACGCTTTCCATGCGGCAGCCGGCGATCAGGAAGCGGCCATCTGGCCACAGGCGGTGGAGACGGGCCGGGCGCTCGGAGCGCAGTTGTTGCATTGCGCGCCGGATGAAATCGCTTTTGTCGGGCCGACCTCGCTGGCGCTGAGTTTCTTTGCCAGTGGATTGAGATTTCGCAAAGGCGACAACATCCTCGTTTATCACGACGATTATCCCTCCAATGTTTATCCCTGGCTGGCCCTGGCCGAACAAGGCGTGCAGGTGCGGCTGCTCAACACGCGCAGTCTGGGCGCGATCCGCTCCATTGACGTGTTGGGTCAGGTGGACGAGCAAACCAAACTCGTGGCTCTGGCCAGTTGCCATTTCGTGAGCGGCTACCGACTGGATTACGCGACCATCGGCGCGGCGCTGCGACAACGCAACATTCTATTTTGTCTGGATGGCATTCAGACCGTGGGCGCGTTTCCCATGACGATGGAGGCGGTGGATTTGCTGGCTGCGGACGCGCATAAATGGCTGCTCGGCCCCTGTGGCGCGGGTTTGATGTTTGTGAAAAAGGATTTGCAACCGCAGCTCAATCCGCCGATTTACGGCTGGCACAATGTCCGTTGCCCCAACTTTGTGACGCAGGAGAAAATCGAGTTCAACTCCGGCGCAAAAAAATTCGAGGCGGGCACGCACAATTTGCTGGGATTGGTTGGGTTGAATGAAGCCATGCGGATGCTGCTGGAAGTGGGAGTGGAAAACATCGCCGCGGATTTGCTGCACAAGCGCGCGCTGCTCGTGCCGGCTTTACAGGCCAAAGGTTATACGGTTCTGCACGCGGATGCCGGGCCGGTAAACGCCAGCGGGATTGTTACGTTCTTCAAACCGGCCACCGACATGGCGGCCGTTCATCAGCGGCTTCTGGACGCCCATATCGTCACCTCGCTGCGCTCCGATCGTCAGGGACAGCGTTACATCCGACTCTCGCCGCACTTCTACAATACGGACGCCGAACTTCAGCGCGTATTGGAACTGCTGTAAGCCGCCGGTGCGCCGGTGATCGGAAACTCTGAATCAGCCTGCCGGGCGGCAGATTATTTCAGTTCCTTGATTTGGAGATTGCGGAACCAGACGGTGCCGTGATCGCCTTGCAACAGGATCGGTCCGGGCTGGTCGTAATGGTGGTCCAACTCGCCGCCGGTGCCTTTCTTAATCTCGACGCGATCATGCGTCTTCACGCCGTTATGGATGACCGTGATGCGGTCGCCGATGATGGTGGCTTCGACGGATTGCCATTGGTCGCCCGGCTTGGAAACGAACTGGTCCGGCGCCTTGAAATTGTAGAGCGCACCGTTGCCGGTGTTGTTGGGTTTCCCGCTCGAATAGTCGCCCAGGATTTGGATTTCATAGCGGCCGCGCAAATAGAAGCCGCTGTTGGAATCATTCGGAACCAGGTATTCGTATTTGACGGTAAAGTTCTGGAATTTCTGGTCAGTAAGCAAATCCGTGCCGTGTTCGCCCTGGTTCACGGTGTTTTTGAGAATGCCGTTCTCGACCTTCCAACTGTTATGCCCGTTCGGATCGCGGAGCTTCCAACCGGACAAATCTTTGCCGTTGAAGAGTGGTTTGTAGCCGGCGTCGTCCGCGGCTTGAATGGTCACCAGTACCGCAAGGCTTAGCGTGAAAGCGAGAATGGTTTTTTTCATGCGAGAAAGGAGTTTGAATTGCTGGTTAATGAGGTGAACACGGCGCAACCGTCTTGGGACGATGATTGCGCCGCACAAAATGCTTCATTTATTTTTTGGTCAACACTTTGGCCAAAGCTTGTTCGAGGGCTTCGCCGCGCAGGTTCTTGGCGAGGATCGTACCGTTGCCGTCCAGAAGGTAGGTGGCCGGAATACTATTCACCCCGTATTGCGTCGAGAGTTTGTTGTTCCAACCCTGCCCATCGAAGAACTGTTGCCACGGCATTTTTTTATCTTTGATGAACTTGTCGAGCTTGGCGCGGTCGCTGTCCAGGCTGATGCCGACGATTTCAAAACCGGCGGCGTGATGCTTCTCGTAAGCTTTAAGGACGTTGGGCAGTTCAGCCACACACGGGCCGCACCAAGTCGCCCAAAAATCCACCAGCACTACTTTGCCCTTGTACGCAGCGATGGAAAGAGGTTTGCCGTCCAAGTCCTGCACTTCGAAGTCCGGGAACTTCGCGCCTTCCACCAAGCCCTCGCGAACTTTTTTGGCCGCTTCCTGCTTGCGCATCATCTCCGCCGGTTTGGTGTCCGGAAATTCCTTCAGCAATTGTGCCAGATACGCTTCGCCCTTCTTTTCGTCGTGGAAAATTTGCGAGTATAACTGGGCTTTGATCAGCAACACCTGGGCGACTTCATCCGTTTTCTCGCTTTTGTGTTTTTCCAGCAAGGTGTCGAGTGCCTTCAATTCATCCGTGAAGTTGGCCTCGGTGCGGTCTCCGCCCTTCACCTTGGCTTGCACCTTGGTGAGAATGGCCTTGATCTCCTGGCTCACTTCGCCGGTCTCGGCGGTGGCGGTTGGTTGCCAAGCCAGCCACAGACCGACCATGGCGAGGATGGTGAAAAGTTTGATTTTCATGGTTTCAAATTGGTTTGATGTTTTGCGCGTTGCAACGCAACCAGCAGAACACCGCCATTTCCCGCCAGCAAGGATTATCTCTGGCTTTTTTGGGGGGACAATTTCGGGCGCGAGCCGGCCGGTTTTGGCGCTCAGGCCAGCAACTCTTGAATTTCCTCCCAGCTCAGCGTGCTGGCGAATGTCTCTTCACCGCCCACCGTGGCGGCGATCACGTCCCGTTTGCGTTGTTGTAATAATAAAATTTTCTCCTCGACGGTTTCCCGCGTAATGAGCTTGTAACTGGTCACCACCTGCTGTTGCCCGAGGCGGTGCGCGCGATCCGTGGCCTGATCCTCCACCGCCGGATTCCACCACGGATCAAAGTGGATCACGGTGTCCGCCCCGGTCAGGTTCAACCCCACGCCGCCCGCCTTGAGACTGATGAGGAACACTGGAACGTCCCGCTGAGTTTGGAATCGTTCCACCACCCGCGCCCGATCGGTCGTCGCGCCGTCGAGATAGCAATAATCAATGCCCTCCGCCTCCAGATGCGCCTTCAGCAACTGCAACATCGCGACGAATTGACTGAACACCAGCACCCGATGGCCGCCGTCCAGGACCTGTTCCAACAACTCGCGGAACAAGTCGAATTTACCGGAGGGCGGCGGCGTTTTCTGTTCCAGGGGCAGCAAGCGCAGATCGCAACAGACCTGGCGCAGCCGCAATAACGCCGTCAACACAAGCATGCGGTTGCGCGCCAGATGTTGCGGGCCGCTGGCGGCCAGCACTTCCTGGCGCGTGGCTTCCAGAAATTGTTGATACACCGCGCGCTGGGTCGGCGTGAGTTCGCAGTAGGCCACCTGTTCCAGTTTGGCCGGCAGGTCCGGCGCGACCTCCCGCTTTAACCGTCGCAACAAAAACGGTCGCAGCCGTCGCGCCAGTCGCGTCTGCGCGGCGGCGCTTTTCTCCTTCACGATTGGCACTTCGTAGCGTTCGTGAAAATCCCTGGCCGTACCGAGATAACCCGGCATTAGAAAATCGAAGATGGACCACAGATCGAGCACGGAATTCTCCAGAGGCGTGCCGGTCAGCACCAAACGGTGGCGCGACCGGATCGCCTTGACCGCTTGCGCGTTTTGCGTCTGACGATTTTTGATGTGTTGCGCCTCATCCAAAATCACCGTGTCAAATTCCAGTTTACGATACCGCTCCGCATCACGGCGGATCAACGCGTAACTGGTCACGACGATGTCGCTGATGGAAATCTGCTCGAACAGCTTGTGCCGATCCGGTCCGTGCCACGCCAGCACCTTCAATTCCGGCGTAAACTTCTTCGCCTCCGCGACCCAGTTGAACACGAGACTGGTGGGGCAGACGATCAAGTGAGGCGCGTGGCGGCGGGCATCTGTGCCTGCCGTAGAGTCGGGCTTCCAGCCCGGCGGAATTTGCGTAGAATTTGCGCCGCGCGCGAAAGATTCTGAAGTCCTTTTAATTGCCACGCCAGTTCCGGGCGGCAGGATGCCGCCCGCTACGGCAGGCACGGATGCCTGCCGCCACAAATTCAAAAATGCCAGCGCTTGCAAGGTTTTGCCCAGTCCCATTTCGTCGGCGAGAATGCCGCCGAATTGGTTTTCGCGCAGCAAGCGCAGCCACGCCACGCCTTGCTTTTGGTACGGGCGCAGCACGGTTTCCAACGACCCGAGCGGCGGACATTCCAACTTCGCTTCGCCACTCTGCTTGGTGGCGCGTTCGCGCCACGCGCCTGGCGCTTGCACCCGCCAGGTCGGATGCTGGCGTAGCGTCGCTTCGAGGAAACCGGCTTGCTGGCTGTTGATGCGATAACCGTTTGCGTGTTGTTGCGGGGCGCAATCGAGCAATGTTTCCTGCAGTTCCTCAACCGCGCCGGTGTCCAGCACGGCGAACTTGCCGTTTTTCAACCGGGTATGGCTCTGGCCCGAGCGCAGCAGACGTTGGATGTCCGCCGGTGAAAAAGTCTCACCGCCACTGCTGGAAAACACCATGCCGAGATCAAACCATTGCACGCCGGAGGAAGTGATTTCAAAGTGCGGCTCGATGCGCTCAATGTTCTTCAGCGTGCGTTGCTCCAGATGCGCGTCGAGCGTGACCTGCCACTCCTCTTGCAGGCTCGGATATTCGCGCGCAAAGAAATTCAACACGGCATTCGATCCGTCCAGCACCCACTGATCTTCGCGATCCGGGCCGATGAAACCGTGGCGTTGCAATCGAGCTACGGCCCGTTGTTCCGCCGCGAAGTCGCGAGTGGCGTAATGCGTGGAGCGCTCCGGATCCGGCAACCAGACCGTCTCCACGGTGGCGGGCGGCCCGATGGACAGGATGCGCGAGCCGTAAGCGCAGCGCAGCGTGGCGCGCAGTTGCGCCAACCCTCCGCGTAACGACAACTCGAATCGCGGCGTTTGCGGGTCGAGTGAAAAATCTTCGAGTTGAAAGTTTGTTTCGACCGTGCCCGTCGCTTGCAGTTGCGGCCAATGCTGACTCAGAAACAACGGCACTTGCGTGCGGGAGATGCGAACCGGTCCACGCCAGACATCGCAGATCATGGGCGGCAGATCAAGCGGCTGCAAGGTCTGCTGATGCCACACCCAATCGCCGGCTGTGACGAGAGGTGGCGGCGACGCCTTCGTCGCAGATTGGGCCGGCGATGAGGCGTCGCCGCCACGCAAGGCAAGCACGATTTCGCCATTCGCTTCGAGCGTGGCGCGCAGCGGGAAATGGAATGGTGTGCGCGATACTTTGACCGCGCTCCCTTTGCCGAGCGTGATATTTTCGTGCTCCGCAAGTAGCGGCAGCAGGGCGGCAAAATCCTTTGCGTCCAGTTGCAGCAACGCCGGAGTTTCGCCGTCCGCCAGCGTTTCGAGTCGTTCAATGATGGTGTTGTCTTGGGCGGAAAACTTAAACGATCGGCCTTTGGGCAGCGCGTTGAGCGGGCAACGTCCGCCGCCCCATTTTGCCTCGAATACCACCATCACTTTGTCGCGCGCGATGGCTTGCTCGAAATTCGGCGGGAGGATGAGGAACAGTTCAGCGGGTTCGCCATTGTCTGCGCGTAGCAGTGAAGGCGTGCGTTTTGGCGCAAGGGAGGTAGAGTGAGTCATGCCGGGCACGCCGGTTCGTGACTGGCCAACGCCGACACGCCCGGAGTGCGACGCCCTACCATCATCGGTTTTCTTTGGTTTCTGCGCTTCAATCCAGTGCAACGCTACGGCGACGCTATGCGCGCAGATTTTACCCCACTCACGCGACTCGCGGCAGGTGCAAAGGTTTTCCACATCCACCGCGCTGTGGAGTTTCATGCAAGCCCGGAACGTAACACCCTGGTTTTGCACCAAGCCCTCGAGCCGTGGCGGTTGCCACGAAGCGTGGGACACCTGCCCGGCGGCGACGTAGCTGCGGGCGCGCTTGACTACGTCCCACCCGGCGCACTTCTGCAACAGTGCCTCGGTCAATTCAATGGACATCGGCGACAACGAAAGTTTCTGGCTGGACTGAGGCTGCGCCGACGCGATTGCGCCCAAAGTTAGGGATCATTACCGGGAACATTGGTGGTGATGGCCGGACTGGCATTGGTTGAAATCAGGGCGTCGGTTTGAGCCTGCTGCAACACGCGGATCAACCGGCTTTTCACAACTTCATGCGTGGCGTTCGTGACCAGATTCAAATGCGCCTGCGCCTCCTCGAGACGCCCGGCCTTGATCTTGATGCGGGCAAAGTGCAGTTGGACGCCTTCGCGATCCGTTTCATTGTCGGCCAGCGAGAACGCGTTCGTCCAGGCCCGCAGGGCGTCGTCCACGCGCGGCGGCTGAATGCCGTAAAAAGTCTGCGCCACGTCGGCGGCGAGTTGAAAGTCCTGCGGATTCAAGCGAATGGCGTTGCTGTAAAGTGAGAGCGCGCGATCAAAAACCTGTTGCTCGTTGATGTGGTAATGTTCCCGCGCGTCTTTGCGAAACAGGAAAATGGTCGTGCCGAAATTGTGATAATAAACCGGCTCGTTCGGATTTAGCTCGATGGCTTGGGTGTAGTAATCAAAGGCCTTGGTCACCTCGCCGCTGTGGCCGTAGAGGTTGGCGAGATTGTTCCAGATGGCGGGGTCCCGCGCATCCAGACCGCGCGCTTTTTCCAGTTGCTCGATGGCCGCGTCTTCTTCGCCGAGATCGCCCAGGTAACTTGCGTAAGCCACCAGAACGTCCGCGCGGTTCGTGTGTTGCTGGATCAATTCCTCGTAACCTTTCCGCACCGGAGCGAGCCGCGCCAGAATACGGCGGCGCATGTCTTCGGGCGGCATCCCCGCGCCCTGCGCCGCGAATTTCTCGTTGTCCTCGACCCACTTTTCCACTTCCGCCCGCGCGGCGTCGTCCTCCTGCATCAAGCGGTTCAAGGCCTGCTCGACGGGATCGTTGGTCGTCGTGATCGCCACTTCCAATCCGGTGGTGGCCTGAACCAGATTGCTGACGGCGGCTGGCTGGTTGGTGGCCAGGATGGCGCCGACGGCGGCGATGAGTAAATTCGTCACGTCCCCACGGTAGCAGCCCGCAATCGAATGTCAGGGAAAATGGAGCCGTTCCGCCTGGCCGGGCGGCGTTATTCGTGCGCTTTGCCTTCCGCTTCCGCTTTCAGCCGTTGGCGTTCGGCGACTTTGGCGAAGGGATAATAAACCGCCATGGCCAGGACGATGGAGATCACGCCCCACACGGCCGCTTTCCAATCGCCGCCGGAGACGAGGTAATGCCCGATGATGGGCGGCGTGGTCCAGGGCACGTTGACAAACGGTTTTTGGATGACGCCCCAATCCATCAGCAGATAGGTGGTCGTCGTCAAAATCAGCGCGTTCAAAATATACGGCATCATGAAGATCGGGTTGAGCACGATGGGAAACCCGAAAAAGATCGGCTCGTTGATCTGAAAAATCTGCGTGGGCAACGAGAGCCGGCTGACCTTGCGAAAGCCGGGTTCTTTGGAATTGATCATCACCAGCGCCAAGGCGAGGGTCGCTCCGGTGCCTCCCACATTCACGAAGGTGGTGAAGAAGCCGAGCGCCGTGATGTTGGTCAGCGGCTGGCCAGCGCTCATGGCTTCCGCGTTGGCCATCAGGCCCGCCAGAAACACCGGCGCCACCACGGCATCCATCGCGTTGTCGCCGTTGATGCCCACCGACCACAACAGCGTCACGCAAAAGGCGTACACCAGGATGCCCGGCAGCGTGTTCAACGCAAAGACCAGGGGCTTGAACAACAGTTGCACCTGGTGATTGATGTCCACCCCCAGGCCGAACCGGATTCCCCAAAACACCAGCACCAACACGCACATTGGAATCAACGAAAGAAACGATTCATAAACCACCGCCGGGACGCTCTCCGGCAGCTTGATCACCAGGTTGCGATCCGTGAAAAACTTTTGGACGCGCACACAAATCAGCGCGACGACAATGGCCGTGAACAGCCCGCCGGAGCCCAGACCATCCATGTCGAGCACGATCGTCGGCTCGTCGCCGGCCCCGAGTTGCAACTGCAATAACAGGAAGACCAGGGTGGCAATGGACGCGCTGGACAGCGGGTCCAGTTTGAACCGCGCGCCCAGGTCATAGCCGATGGCGAAGCTGACGAAGACCGCCAGCAGCCCGAACGTGGCTTTGAACGGGTATTCGAGCAGTTGGTGCCAGGGCGCAATGAAGTCCGTCCAGGCGGCCACGGGAAATTCCGCAATCACCATGAACAGTCCGCCGATGATGGTCAGCGGCACCACCGACACCATGCCGGCGCGGATGGCGGAAAGGTAGGTGTTTTCACTCAGCACCGTCAACGCGGGCACGAGATGTCGGTTCAGGAACTCGGTGACCCGCTTCAAAAGACCTCCTTGCGCGGGAGGCGCGATGGTGACATTGCCAGCCTGATCATGCGCACAGTCAACCCATCCGCCGCGCACGGCGCAAGCGGATTAGAATAAAACTCCGGCATCCGCAGCGGCGGGACGCTTTGACAAACCGCCGCTTCCGGCCATCATTTGCGGCGTCATGAACACGGTTCCCAATTTATGAGCGCCCCGCCTTTCATCAGCGGGGTGATTGAAGGATTCTACGGTCGCCCGTGGACGGGCGCGCAGCGCCGGCAATTGTTCCAATGGTTGCAGCAGTGGGGCTTGAACACCTACATGTACGCGCCCAAGGACGACCTCAAACACCGCGCGTTGTGGCGGGAACGCTACGATCGCGCCGAGGCCGCCGAACTGAAACGTCGGGTGGCGGATAGCCAGGCGTGCGGTCTGGATTTTGTCTATGCCCTCGCGCCGGGGCTGGACATTCACTACGCGACCGAGCTGCCGAAACTGCAAAGCAAGTTGCGACAGGTTGCGGAACTGGGCGTGCGTTCGTTTGCCATCCTGTTTGACGATATTCCCCAACGCATGCGTGCCGCGGATACGCGGCGGTTCGGTAGTTTTGCCGCGGCCCAAAGCGCGGTGGCGAATGAACTGTTCCACTGGCTGCCCCAGGTGGCGGCGCGACCCCGGCTTTGGTTTTGTCCAACCATCTATTGCGGGCGCATGGCGGCGGGCGCGGTGGCGCGCTGCGCTTACCTGCGCGAACTGGGCGAGCGGTTGGCGCCGTCCATTGATGTCTTTTGGACCGGACCAGAGATTGTTTCCGAAACCATCAGCCCGACCTCAATCCGTGAATTGCAGAAGGTGCTGCGGCGTGCGCCGCTGATCTGGGATAATCTCCACGCCAACGATTACGACCGGCGGCGCATTTACCTTGGGCCGTACGCGGGCCGTCCGGCACAACTGCGTTCCGAGGTGCGCGGCATTCTGTGTAATCCGAATTGCGAATTCCCGCTGAATTATGTGCCGCTCCGGACGTTCGCGGACTACACGCAAGCACGTCGGACGTGGAATCCCCGGAACGCTTTCAAACGCGCGATCGCCGCCTGGCGACCCGCCTTCGCCAGCCGGACGCGGAATCGGATGAGCCGGCGCGACCTCGAATGGCTGGGAGACGCTTTTTATCTGCCGTTTGCGTTCGGACCGCAAGCCGCGCAATTCGTGAACGATTACGCCAGGTTGCTGCGCGTATCGCCGGAGCGCTGGGGGCGTGCCCGGTCGCGGTTCAACCAATCCAGTCAGGCCTTGGCCGCCTTGCTGACGAAAGTGACGGAACTGACGGATCGCGATTTATGCTATGCGCTTTACCGGCACGTTTGGGATCTCAAGGAAGAGATCGCTTTGATGCAGGCGTATGTGCGTTGGCGTCAATCCCGCCCCCGGCGCAGGGAGCAGTTCGTTTCCGGCGAACATCGTCCACGCTTGTATCGGGGCGGATTGGTCGCCGCACTGCAACGCCAGTTGCCCATGGACGACGCGGGGCATTTTACTTCTGCGCTTTCCAAATCGGGCCGGGATCGGTAAACCTTTCGCGCCATGTTACCCGAAGGATTTCAAATTCGTCCGTATCGCGCGACCGACGCGGATGCGGCTTACCAGGTTTGCCTGACCACTGGTGACAGCGGTGGTGACGGTACGCACCTTTATCGCGACGACCCCCGGGCGCTGGGCAACATCTTCGTCGGCCCGTATCTCCATTTTGAACCGGAACTGGCGTTTGTGTTGGCAGACGCGCAGGGAGTCTGCGGTTACGTGCTGGGCGCGTTGGACTCGAAATCGTTCTACCAAAAGTTCGCGGAACAATGGCTCGCGCCGCTGCGGCGGCAACATCCCGAACCAACCGGCGATCCGGCCGCATGGACGCCCACGCAAAAACTTTATTACCAGTACTACCATCCCGACGTCGTTTGTCCCGAGCCGTACGCGGAATATCCTTCGCACCTGCACATTGATTTGATGCCCCGTGCCCAGGGTCGCGGCATGGGCAACGATCTGATGCGCGTGCTGTTGTCCGCGCTTACGGCGCGGCGGACGCCGGGCGTGCATTTGGGCATGGCGCCGGAAAATGCGCGGGCCGAAAAGTTTTACAAAAAACTCGGTTTCTACGAGCTGCAACGCACCAGCGATACACTCTATCTCGCCCGCCGGCTCCCGTAAAATCACTGCGGGCGGATTTGGAAGAGTGGCGTTGCGTGAGCCTGCGGGGTTGAAATGCGGGGCGCGGTTGGTCACTCTGACGCCGCCTAAATTGACATAACCGAGAAACGCAAATGGCGATCAAGCAGTTGGACCCGGAACAAATTCGCACCTGGACCTTGGAACAGAAGGACCGGTGGTGGTTCGAGAACGTCTGGCGCGGCGACATGCCGCAACTGACCCTCCGCTCGGCGCTCACCGGCATGTGCCTGGGCGGGGTGCTTTCCCTGACCAATCTGTACGTGGGCGCCAAGACCGGTTGGACGCTCGGCGTCGGCATCACTTCGGTCATTCTGGCGTTCGCGTTGTTCAAGGCCCTGTCGGCGCTCAAGATCGGTTCGGAATACACCATCCTCGAAAACAACTGCATGCAATCCATCGCCACGGCGGCGGGGTACATGACGGCGCCGATGATTTCGAGTCTCGGCGCCTACATGCTGGTGACGGATACCGTCATTCCCATGGCCACCACGATGATCTGGATCATCGCGATCGCCGTGCTGGGCGTGCTGTTTGCCTTCCCGCTCAAGCGCCGCTTCATCAACGATGAACAACATCCCTTTCCCGAGGGCCGGGCGGCGGGCATCGTCATGGATGCGTTACATTCGGGCAACGCGGCGGACGGAATATTCAAAGCGAAGGTGTTACTGTCAGCGGGCGGATTGGCGGCGCTGGCCAAGTTGCTGCAAAGCCAGGCGATTCTGGAAAAGCTCAAGCTGGGTTTTCTCCTGATCCCGGAATACCTCGACGGTTGGATTTATAAATTCACCTCGCTCAAAATCGGCGGGGTGGAACTGCGCGAACTGACCGTCCGGCCCGACACGGATTTCGTCATGATGGCGGCGGGTGGTTTGATGGGGATCCGGGTCGGTATTTCGTTGCTGATCGGCGCGCTCATCAATTACCTGTTGCTCGCCCCCTGGGGCATTGCTCTCGGAGACATCGTGGGGCAAACGGGCGCCGACGGCGTCACGCATTACGGTTTCCGCGCCATCACGTCGTGGGCGTTGTGGGGCGGCGTGGCGATGATGACGACGGCCTCGCTGATGGCGTTCTTTGCCAAACCGCAAATTCTGTTCAGCGCGTTTCGCGGCCTGTTCCGCAAAGGTCGCGCGACCGATCACGACGTGCTCCGCCACATTGAACTGCCCATGCGCGTGTTCGTCATCGGCATTCCCATCGTCGGCACGATTGTGGTTTTGCTGGCGCATTACTTTTTCGACGTGAACGTCTGGCTGGGCATCATCGCTGTGCCGCTCGTGTTCGTCTTCACGCTCATTGGCGTGAATTCCACGGCGTTGACTTCCATCACGCCAACGGGCGCGATGGGCAAGCTGACCCAATTGACCTTTGGCGCGCTGGACCCGAAGAACATCAAAACCAACCTGATGACCGCGGGCATCACGGCCGAGGTGGCCGGCAACGCCGCGAACCTGCTCATGGACATCAAACCCGGTTACATGCTGGGCGCGAAACCCCGCCAACAGGCCATCGGCCACGTGCTCGGGATTTTCGCCGGTGCGCTGATTTCCGTGCCCGTATTCTATTGGGTGTTTCTCAAGGGCGGTCCGTCCGAGATGATTCAAGAACAATATCCCATGCCCGCCGTGAGCATCTGGAAGGCGGTCGCCGAGGTGCTGACCGAGGGTCTTTCCAATCTGGCCATGTCCGCGCGCTGGGCGGCGCTCGTAGGCGGTTTGCTGGGGCTGGCGCTCGAAGGTCTCCGGCTCGCCACGAAAGGGCGCTTCTGGCTGTCGGGCGTCGGGGTGGGACTGGCGGCGGTGATCCCGTTCAACACCTGCCTCGCCATGTTCCTGGGCAGCCTGTTTTTCTGGCTGGCGGAACGCGCCTTCAGAAAACCGGAATCAAAGGCCAACCGCATCATCGTGCAAAACCAGGAACCGATTTGCGGCGGCGTGATTGCGGGCGGCGCCCTGACCGGCATCGCCGTGATCCTCATCGAGAATTTTGTGTTGTCATCCTGAACCGGCGGCGTGAGCCGCTCAGGTGCGGAAAAAGTGGCATATTCGTATCTTGCCAATTCGCCCTTGGTGGCTACCGTGACCTGCAAACAGACCAACACCACGACGATGATGATGACCAACGGTTATGGGAGGACTGAATGAAAAAAACATTTCTCATCTGGGCTCTTCTTTTAATGAGCGCTTTCTGGTCCGTCGATGCAGACCAATTAAAACCAAAGAAAGTTTCAACAGCTCTCGCCAAAGGAGAAATCATCTCATTTGCACTGATTCACCAATGGGAAAAAGCGGTGAATAAGGACATCATTTTGAATGAGAAGGATAGAAATGTGCTGTCCAAGATCTTAAAGTCCGGCCACGAGTTAGTGTTTCCACCAGATGTTTATGTCGATTTTGTAGAGCATAAGTTGGTGCTTAACTATTGGGTTTATAAACCTGACTCGGGCGGGCTTGCCGAGCATTCGGTCGCAATTACGGAGGATTTTGAGCTTTTGTGGCATGATTTGCCTGCCGAATCCATGAGGGAACTAAAATTATTACTGGAGAACAAAGGAATCAAATTCCGACTCCACAGCTAAATGAACTCGCGAACCAACCAGCGCACGGCCATCACCAACGTGGACAGTTCCCGCCGGGTCTATCAATACGACAGCCTCGGGCAGATTGACGTTGTCTTTGCGAGCAGGCCCGCGATGGCGTGACGGCTGGCCTTGGTTTTTCGCAGCCGGCATGACAGCGCGGGACGGCGAGCGGGCGGGCGGGCGGGTTTCGTTTACTGGCTTCGCAAACTGTCGAGAACGGTTGCGTCCTTGACGGTGAACATCAGTCGTCTTGAAGCGAGCGGCGCCGAAATCGCGGGGGCAGCAATCACTTTGTTGCGACAAACAATTAACAGGCGCTTCCCGAAATTGTCTTCGGTTAAGCCCTTCAACTTCGCAGCATCCTGGTCGCTCACGACGAGGATGACGGTTTGCTCGCCGGGACGTCCACTGCCGCTGCTTCCGGCGAACACTTTTGCTTCGAAGGCCATGGCGGGAGAGGTTTTCAAATCACTGGCGTCTGCGCTTCCCTCTGCATCAACAGTGGTCGCCACATTTGTCAGATTGTCAGTCGCAAGAAAAACCTGAAAGGACTGCTCTCTAAATGAACCCTGAGAGCCTCCGGCTTGGAGAGTCTTACCTGTCATGCCGGTAACGGGAGCCCATCTCACCACGCGCCCGTCTTTGATATCAATGCCGAAGCCTGTGAGATATGGACTTTGTTGATGCTTGACTTCAAAAGGAAACATGTAGGTAAGTAAAATCGCGCTTTCCGCTACGTTCACCGCCGACCCTGGCAGTCCAAATTTGTTTGTAACTTCCGCAAGGCTCATTCCTGGAGTAATCAGGCTGGTCAATTCAGCTTCAGTGTAAACTTTGGAAGGCCGAGACGGATCAACCAGTATTTCAGACTCGGAAGACTTTCGATGGCAGCCCGAAGCACCTATGACGGCGAAGAAAAATAAAAGTAGTAATTTTCTGTTCATAATACGTCTTGCCGTGCTCATTGTGCGTCCCGGTATTGCGCGCCGGGATGGCCTTTCGCCAAATCGGCAGCGTGCGCCGCGATCTTGTAGGCGATGACCCCATCCTTCACGTCCTTCTTGTTCGGCAGGCCGAGGTGTTCCTTGGGCGTGACGTAGCAAAGCATCGCGCAGCCGGTAGCCCGTGCGGCTCGCACCCAGCCAATCATCGTCGCGCCGATGCCGTTGGTGATGCGGTCATAGCCGGGTGCGATGTTCATGGTTTGAGCCGTTTGAAAATCAGATCCACGGGCGCATTGTATGCGCCGCACTTTCACTGCGCAATCTGATGGCGAGCTCGTGATTGAGGCGGCCCGCCTCAATCCGCAGGCGAGTCGTCCGCGCTACCCTGCACGCCTTTGGCCTACGCGCGCTTGGTGAGTTCGCCCTGCGCTTCGATCTCGCCGAATTGCTTGGTGGCCGTCCGCAAGGACTCGTTGGCGGCGGCAATCGGGCCGTCTGCCTGTGCCGACACGGCAGGCAGGGATCGCAGGCCGTCGCGATGCTGGCAATGATGCAATTCAACTGGGGTTAAACTGCTCAAATTCAACTCACGTCAAAAATTCTTTATAAACCGAAGCTAACTGGCGCGGGCAGCTTCCAAAAGCAAAGAAGGCTCGGGCCAGTCCACGAACGTGTTCCCGACATAGAGTCCGCGCTCATATTCGGCGCAAAAGTTCATCATCGCCCACAGCGCCTCGTCTTCACTGGTTGCCAGAACACGCTTCAAGAACACAACATCATCATCCGGCATGTCGGTTTTGCTCCAAGTGTTGTCGTAGGCTTGAGCGTAATCATCGAGTGCCCGGCATCCGAAGCTCTCCTCTCCGCAGAGGACATCGGTTAATTGGGTTGGCTCAATGTAAACGCGGTTCATTGCAAATCGTTGCCCGTAGTTTAGCTGCGTGGTGAAGGCCGCGTCAATCTGGTAGTTAAACTCCGTGCTTCAAAAAAAACTCGGCCAACGCATCGCCGCACTCCGCAAAGCGCGAAAGCTCACACAAGAGCAGATGGCGGAGGCGCTTGGCTGTTCGGTTGAGTTCATCAGCCTTGTGGAGCGCGGTATCAATGCGCCCTCGGTGGCTGGCTTGGAGAAGTTTGCCAAGGTGCTCAAAGTCGAGGTCAAGGAACTGTTCACCTTCGAGGAGAAGAAGCGATGAGCAGCGAGTATTTTCAGCGATTGAAGGCGACGTTGGATGGTGTCGTCGCGACCTTGACCGCAAGAGGTATCGAGAAACGCCATCTGACGTTTGGCGGAGAAGGCCCAAAGCCGACTCAGAAGCCACGCGTGCCGACGGATGCGCGTTCGGAGTTCTTGGCGAATCGAGCGATGGGCGATTGGGCTGAACGCATGTTGACCGGTGCTATTCTGACCGCGCTTTCAGAGTTCAAAGTCACGCAGTATGGGAACACCGACCGCATTGCAGCGGGGCATCCAGATTTCAAGGCACGTTATCTCGCCGGTTTGGAGGAGACACGAATTTTTGGGAAGCGACCCGACCTGCTTCTGTTTCAGTCAAATGTTGCTGTGGATACGGACTTGTCGGAACGAACGCACGCGGAAACCGAACCGATGGTAAAGCGCGCAGTTGCGACGATTGAAGTGCGGTCGAGCAAGTTCGAAGCGTTGAGATACATGGCGGTTCGACAAAAGCAGCGGGACGGCGGAAACAAGAGTGGACGCGAAACCCCGAGTTTCACGGTGAAGGTTGAAGACCTCGTGATTGTCTATCGCTGGCTGGAGAGGCATCGCGTTCCGCAGACATATTGCCAAGTGTTCTTTGACTCCGTGTTTGCCATCAACTTCCTCGACATCTTCGCGGCCCTCGCCAGTGGCGAGGGCTACTCAATCGAAACTCCGGCCAAGAGTCAGGAAAAGGCAACCATCATGATTCCGATTACGCGCGGCTTGCAGGTTGGAAAGGCAACGAGTCTGCCGACGTTTGCCGCAGAACACCGCGTCACGGAACTGGGGCGGCACGATGCGTATGTCGTCCCGCAGGGCGGCGGGTTTGAACTTGATGCTGCTGTGATGAAGAAGGTTCTTCTGGCTGACGGCTGACTCCCGCCGCAAAGTCGAAATAGCGCTTCACCAATTCGTCAATCTGCGCCGTCCGTTCGTTCAGTGGTAGCGCCTCCAATCTGGCTAGTTTGTAGGCCAGTTCGTTTGCTTCTGCCCGATTCAGTTTTGGCATCGCCGGGCAAGGCATGTCTTCAACATCTTTGGGTTCGAGCTTGTTCAGCCCGTCACCGTAAAATCGGTTCACCTTCGAGAATGATTGCCGCCCCAGACTGCTGTTGAGGAAAAGCGTCAGCAGCGGCGCAAGCGGCTCGTATCCCGTTTTCGCGTAAAGGCCGTGGAAGCAGGTCAGGTTCTTCGCGCCGGAAGTGTTCAGGATGAACTTCACCGATTCGCGCGAAAACACGGCCACCCAGATGTCTGCCACGGCTCGGTTCTCGGGCAGATACCAAACAGGCCTATGACTCGGCAGATGCCGCTTCGGAATTCCCTGCTGCTCGCCAAGTTCAAGATAGCGCGTGAGGCTCTGTCCATTCCGCGAGGGATTGAGAAGAAAACATCGCCGTTCGCGAGTAACTAGCGCCTCAAACTTGTTGCGCGTGAACACCAATCCATCCGCATCCACGGCTTTCGTGATGCACGGCTCGACGTGTGCCTCCGTCAGGCGATGCTCCCGCATTTCAGCCTGGTTGAGGCAGAAATAATCGTTTGCTCCGGTCGCAATGCCCCGTCGGCAATAGAAGTAATCTCCAACACGCTTCGGAAACAGAGTCGAATCAGCCTGCCCTGATCCGTTGAGAAGCAGGTTCAGCCACTTCTTGCGTGGATTGAGTCTCGACAAGTCAAGGCAATCGCCACCGTCTCCTGACAGAGCACCAGAGCATATCTTGCTGACGAAACCCTCCGCCGCTTGCAGTGAATCAACTCGCTTAACCCAAGCTGGTGCTTTTGCTGATCGAGCTTTCTCCAGAAACACAATCGCGCTCGTTGTCAGCGCATCCGCAAAAAGACTTAGGGAGGGTGCAAAGACCACAAGCGCCACCGGACGAATAGCCCGCACCAGTCGCTCTTTGATTTCTTCGCCAAAGTTTGCGTTCAGAAATTCAGCCGGAAGAATGACAGCGGCGCGGCCATGCGGCGCGAGGTCTTCCCAAATCTTCAGCAAGAAAAGCGCGTAGAGATTCGTGAGCCGGTCGAGCGGAGTGCCGAGGCGCTCCTCGAAATAGCGCCAGTCTTTCTCCGAATAATCAAGCCGATGTGCCTTTACGTAGGGCGGATTGGCGATGATGCCGTTGAACAGCCCAGCCTCGGACTTGAGATAATCCGCCAGAATCAGCTTTGTGCCACGCGGCGCGGCAGCTTTCGCTCGTTGCAGGGTTTCGATGTCGCACTCAACACCAACCAAGGTTGCTTCCGAATTCAGTCGGCGACACGCTGAGAGCAATCCTCCCAAGCCCACCGCCGGATCAAGCACAGTGCGTGGCTTGGCCGACATCACCCACTTCGCCATCAATCTTGCGATTGGCTCAGGCGTGCCGACCTGGCCAAGCTGCTTTGTATCCCGCTGCCACGACTCGATTGATGCCGCCAAATCCGCTTCGCCTGTGGCAACCTCCACAGCGTTCGGCTCGTAGTAGAGCGACATGAAGGTTTGGTTGTCGCGAAGCTTCATTGCCGAAACTATGCCAGCAGTTTAACTACGGGTCAACTCCGGCGTGAACTGGCCGCGCCAGTCCCGCAACGCGGGATTGCTCCGCGTCTGGTTGACGACATCCAGCTTTTGGCGGTCAACGGTTTTCATATTGGTCACAACTCGCCCAGCCTGTTCGCTCAGAATAGTGCCTTCCCAGTCGTTTTGACGTATGTAATCAATCCCGCCGCCATTAGCGCAGTCGTGGCCGAAACTACAAACCCGATGAACATGCCGAGAGTCAAAACTCGGGCAAGAAAGCGCGATGGCGTTGACCAAATTGCTTGTGGGCCGGAAGCGCCATCGAGAAGGTCGTCAATCTCCGTCACATTGTTTTTCTTCATCGAAGCCTTGGCTGTGGACTTCATCCAAAGTCCGCCGAGGATTGGCTTTCTGCCTTTCCCATTCGGATTCACCTTCGAGTGATACAACGCATAACGAAGTGCCGAATACGCTATTCCGACTACCACGCACGAGCCAAGCAACCACCACGCAGTCCTTTTCAGCCAGTCGAGGTTCGCCGGCGTCGCTTCGAGCGCCAGAAGAACCATTACAACCGAACAAGCGAGAAAGATAATTCGTTTCGCCATGCCCGGAAGGTCTGCATCCGCTGGACGCCACTTTTCCAACGGGCCTGCCCACAACAAAATGATTGCCCCGCCTGCGGCCATAATCGTCGAAACAATCGCGACGAGTGGCGCAAACACTCCGTATTCGGAAGCGGCGGCAAGTATCATCAGAAATAGGTTGTTACAGCTTTGTAGTCGGGTGGAATCCGAAACACTTGCGAACGCGGCGTGCCGGAAGGATAAGTTGGGCCTTTGCCCTGAAACACGTAGCGTCCAGCGAGCAATGAGTTTTTCACTGGAAAACTTGGCGACCCAAAATTCAGGAAATGGATGAAGTAGGCGTGCGAGAACTCGATGGTAAGACCGGAAGTATTGCACCACATCTCGACGCTCAAGCCACCGCCGGGCGACCAAGACGACGGCGGTGGTGGACCACCAGAACGTCGCCTTCCACCTCCACTCCCGGCAATCCGATATGCGAGGAAATCTCCAAGTCCATTTTGAAGGCGCTCCAAGACATTGTCTGCCGACTCCATGCTGATTCCTTCGTTTTTGCCGTATGCGCGTAGGTAGTCTCGATATTCTTCAAATAGAAATTCAGGTGGAAACGGAAAATGCCGACGAATCCAACGCCACGACCGAAACGGCCGTGGGAATGGCCAATCGAACGGCAACGACATCGGAACTGTCTCTCCTTGCTCGTCATCACCGATTCTCACGCAAGGCATACGTCCATCAAAGTTGCGCGCGAGTTCCCACTGCCAAGCGAATTCTTGCATCACGAAGGTCACGTCATGCAACGGGGCTTCAACCCCGAGTTGTCGCGCGTGCATTTCGAGCGAGACCGTTTCGCGGGACTCTTCGCGCGGAGGACCGTGAAAGTCTTTGACCGTTAGGGAGGCTAGATTTCGACCAAGCTCTTGGCTTTCCTCGTCTGGGCGATAGTCATTATCAGGCATAATTTTGATTGGTTCGCATTTGGCTTACGGCGGGGAATCATATTTCTCACACGGTGGCAAAACAAGCTTCGTCACGCCTCATGCCCGATTCACGCCTTCGCGTAAAGCTCGCTACCTTTCTCCGTGAACTCGCGGGATTTTTCTTCCATTCCCTTTTGCAACGCGGCTTCGCCAGAGATTCCTTGTTCCGCGGCAAACTTCCGCACGTCTTCGGTGATTTTCATGGCGCAGAATTGCGGGCCGCACATGGAACAGAAGTGCGCACTCTTGGCGCCTTCCTGCGGCAGGGTTTCATCGTGGAATTCACGCGCGGTAACGGGGTCCAGCGCCAGGTTGAATTGGTCCTCCCAGCGGAACTCAAACCGGGCCTTGGAAATGGCGTTGTCCCGGTATTGCGCACCCGGATGGCCTTTGGCCAGGTCGGCGGCGTGCGCGGCGATCTTGTAGGCGATGACGCCGTCTTTCACGTCTTTCTTGTTCGGCAGGCCAAGGTGTTCCTTGGGCGTGACGTAGCAGAGCATCGCACAGCCATACCAACCGATCATCGCCGCGCCGATGCCGCTGGTGATGTGATCGTAGCCGGGCGCGATGTCCGTGGTGAGCGGCCCGAGCGTGTAGAACGGCGCTTCGCCGCACCATTCGAGTTGCTTGGCCATGTTTTCCTCGATCATGTGCATGGGCACGTGGCCGGGGCCTTCGTTCATCACTTGCACGCCTTTGGCCCACGCGCGTTTCGTCAATTCGCCCTGTACTTCGAGTTCGCCGAATTGCGCCTGATCATTGGCGTCGGCAATGGCCCCCGGACGCAAGCCGTCGCCGATGCTGAAGGAAATATCGTAGGCGGCCATGATGTCACAGATGTCGTCCCAGTGGGTGTAGAGAAAATTCTCCTGATGATGGGCGAGACACCATTTGGCCATGATGCTGCCGCCGCGCGACACGATGCCGATCATGCGGCTCGCCGTCAGCGGCACAAAGCGCAGCAACACGCCGGCGTGAATGGTGAAGTAATCCACGCCCTGCTCGGCTTGTTCGATAAGGGTGTCGCGGTAAATTTCCCACGTGAGGTCCTCGGGCCGACCGTTGACTTTTTCGAGCGCCTGATAAATCGGCACGGTGCCGATGGGCACGGGCGAGTTGCGCAAAATCCATTCGCGCGTGGCGTGGATGTTCTTGCCGGTGGACAAATCCATCACCGTGTCCGCACCCCACTTGGTGGCCCAGCGCATTTTTTCCACTTCCTCCTCGATGCTCGACGCGACGGCGCTGTTGCCAATGTTGGCGTTGATCTTCACGAGGAAGTTGCGCCCGATGATCATCGGTTCGGACTCGGGGTGATTGATGTTGTTGGGGATGATGGCGCGGCCGGCGGCGACTTCGCTGCGGACAAACTCGGGGGTGATTTCGGCGGGGATGCGTTGGGGAAAGCGAGTGAACACCGAAGGCGTAAACGAGGATGGAGGATGGAGGGTGGAGGATTGAGCCGAACCGACGTGCTGTTTGTGAAGGTCGTTGCGGATAATATCGCGGGACAAATCCGCCAGCTTCAATCCGCCATTCTCCAGTAGCGCCCGACCCATGTTCTCGCGGATGGCGATGAATTCCATTTCCGGCGTGATGATGCCGGCGCGGGCGTATTGCAGTTGAGTGACAACTTTACCGGGTTTGGCTCGAAGAGGGCGGCGCCGCGGCGCGGTCAATCCTTCCAAGCGATAACCGGTCTCGTCCTGGCGGCGGGCGTTGGAACTGGCGCGATGATTGTCAGACAGATATCCGTCGTCAATCGGCTGCACTTTGCGGCCCTCGTATTCCTCCACATCGCCCCGCTGCAGGATCCAGTCGCGCCGCAAGGCGGGCAGTCCCTGTTCCACAGTGCCCTGAAACTCGGGGTCGCCCCACGGCCCGGAAGTGTCGTAAACGCGCACCGGTTCATTCTTGATGGCTTTGCCGCTGCGGGAATGAGTGTCGGCCAGTTGGATTTCACGCAGGGGCACGCGCACTTCCGGGTGCGAGGCGCCGGCCACATAAACGCGGCGACTGTTGGGCAAGGGTTCACGACTGTGCGGTTCGAGGGAATCTTTCTTCGCGATCATAAATTCGTTTTGGTTGTCATTGGTGGCACGAACCCAGCCGGAAGGCGGAGGAAATTCCCTTCGCCGGCATTACCCGGATCAGGTTCGACGGGTCGTCTGCTCTGGCAAACCTCTCAGCCTCGTCACACGCGGCTCCCCGATTGGACTGAGAAACTCTAGGACGCCCGTTGTCACCGGTCAAGCTTGCCCGCAATTGGCGGTCTGAGCGTCAATCGTGTTTTCTCGCCCGATAAAATCAGCGTCAACTTACGAGCGGTCTCAGCGAATATCCCGCAACGGACGGTCGAATACCCAGGCAAGGCCGCGTTCCAAGCGTTCGGCCAGATGCTCACTGTGTTTGCCGGGTGGTTCGTAAAACGTGCAACGCGCCGGGCGGTGACGTAGTTGTTCATACATTTTGCGCGCGCCGACGTTAGCCTTGTATTCATCCTGCGTCGGGCCTTCGAGGTATATGGATTGAGCCGGAGCAAAAACATTCGCATCGCGCGTGATGAGCGTCAGCGGATCGTTATCCATCCAGCGTTGCCAAACGCGCTCACGGAAACGTCCCGCCGCGTCATAAAGCCACTCGAACTGACCGGGATATTCCGAGCCTCGAGGCGCATACGCTGCCGAGAGCCCGAGCGCATAACGCAAATCTCCGTCGCGCGGCAGCGGTATCGCCATTTGCCGAGCCATGCAGGCATTGACTTCGGTCAGCGTGGCGTTGGTCACTCCTGGCAGTTGCACCAGCGGCAGGTGCGAATCTTGAAAATCGGAATCAGGACTCAACGCCATCACCGCGTCAAACAAATCGTGGCGTTGCATGGCGAGTCGCAACGCGCCAAATCCACCGCTCGAATGTCCGGCGATGATGCGACGCGGCGGGCGATTGGTGATCGCGAACCGCGCTTCGAGGCGCGCGACAATTTCATTGCAAACGTAGTCCGCATAATTCCCCTGCGCCGGCGAATTGAGGTATTGGCTGCCGCCCCAGCGGTTGCGCCCGTCCACCACCACGAACCGCACGGGCGCTACTTCATCCGCAACCCGCTGGCAAAACGCCCGCCATTGATCGGCCTTTTCGATGAAGCGATCAGAGGAACTTCCGTAGCCCGGCAGATAATACACCACCGGCAAAGCGGTGGGGTTGGTGGCTTGATCGGGAATGAAAACCGCCACCCGGCGCGTGACGGGATCTTGCAGCGGATTGGATTGCAGCACGGTGCTGGCGAACTCGACCACTTCCAGCCTTGCGCTCCAGACCAGCAAAGGCCAGCCAAGCACCAAGGTCAGCACGAATCTAAAACTTAGGCAGCGAGCCGGAAACCATTTCATACGGCGGGATGGGAGAGGAAGAGGAAATACGCGACCGTGAAATAGATGACGATGCCGGTCACGTCCACAAACGTCGCGACGAAGGGCGCGGAGCAGGTGGCCGGATCGAGTTTGCAACGGCGCAACACCATCGGCAGCATCGCGCCCATCAAACTGCCCCACAGCACCACGCCGATCAGACTGCCGCCAACCGCCAAGGCCAGTTCAAAATGCGCCGCCCCGTAATCCTTGATGCCGATCCATTGCCAAGTGAGAATTCGCACCGCACCCAGCACCGCGAGAATGCAACCCAGCAAAAAGCCCGTGGTCAGCTCGCGACGAAACACGCGCCACCAATCGCGCAACAACACATCGCCCAACGCCATCGCGCGGATGATCAGCGTCGTTGCCTGCGAACCGGAGTTACCGCCGCTGGACAGAATCAAGGGCAGGAACACTGCCAGCACCGCCGCCCGTTCGATTTCCTTCTCGAAATAACCCATCGCCGTGGCGGTGAACATTTCACCGATGAACAACACCGCGAGCCAACCGGCGCGTTTGCGGACCATGTCAAACAAGCTCAAGCGCAGGTAAGGCGCGTCGAGCGCTTCCACACCGCCCATTTTTTGAATGTCTTCGGTGGCCTCCATTTCCGCCACGTCCAACACGTCGTCCACGGTGACCACCCCCACCAACACCTCATTGGAATCCACCACGGCCAGAATGGTGGTGTCGTATTTTTTGAACGCGGCCACGGCGGTTTCCTGATCTTCCATTGCCCGCAGAAAAATCCGCTGATTTTCCAACAACGCGGAGACGGGCGATTCCAACGGCGCCACCACCAGCTTGCGCAACCGCACGTAATCCACCAGTCGTCCCCGGCCATCCACCACGTAAAGCTGACTGATCGTTTCGCACTTGTCGGGTTGCCGCCGCAAATGCGCCAGGACCTCGGCCACCGACCAATCCTGCTGAATCGCCACGTATTCGGGCGTCATGCGGCGACCGATTGAATCGCGCGGATAACCCAGCAGTTCCGTGGCGATGCGCCGCTGCTCGGGCGTGAGCAAGTTCAACAACTTTTGCGTAATGGCGGCGGGTAATTCCTCCAGCAAAGCCGTCCGATCGTCCGCCGACAAATCATTCAGAATCTGGGCGACCTGTTCCGTGCCGAGGGCCTGCACGAGATTTTCCTGATCCTCGACCGGCAGGTTTTCAAACACCTCCGCCGCCAGATCGCGCGGCAGAATCCGCAACAGCACGGCCTCGTCATCCGGGGTCAAATCCGCGAGAATTTCCGCGAGGTCCTGCGCTGGAAAACCCGACAAGACCTCCCGCAACTCGTTGAAGTCACGTTTGCGAATCAACTCCTCCAGCTCAGGCTTGAGCAGCTTGCCAATCACAAAGCCTACTCAACTGTAAAACCGACCTTGGCGCAAAACAAAAGCGGCGGAACGCGGCGCCGCCAAGAAACCGCGCGGTCGGCTGGCTTTATTCCGGTCGCAATTCCAACACGCAGGCATCAGCAGCCGCGAGCTGGGGCGTGAGCACAATTTTCGCCTGATCGAACGCGCCAATTTTGCGGCGTCCGTTTTGATCAAGGCGATAAATATTTCCCGTCGGCGGCAAGCGGTGCCGCTGGTGATCCAGCGCGAGACGCGGCGTCGCGGGCGTCGCACCAATGTTGACCACCGCCACGGCAATCGCGCCCTCACGCGTCCGCCAGGTGGCGGCATGGATCAAGGGTTCAGACTGCTCGAACTCGCGGACACCGCCTTGTTGACCGGCGTAAATCGAGAGCCGCGACATCGGGGTTACCGTGGCGACGTCGGCGTATTCCGGTGGCGGCAATAATTGGCCGTGTAGCAGGTACGGCAGTGCTTGGGCGCGCAACCGCGCCAGTTTCAAAACAAACGCCAATTCCTCGGCCCGCTCCGTCAGTTGATTGGTGCGGAAATTGGCCAACGTGGGTTGTTGTCCCCAAATAAACGCCCGCGCCTGTTCCAGGCGAAACTGCGTCGCGAATTTCCGATCCAATAATTTCAACGGCTCCTGGGGAGCAAACTCCGCGGGCCATAACTCGTCGTAGGGCGGCGCGGTCAGCGACGAGTAGTTGCCGAAGAAAATCGCGTAGTCGTGATACACCGCGTGAAAAAACGGAATGGTCTCCCAACCATCCGCGCCGGCGTAGCGTTCGCGGCTTACCTGCAACGCCAACATCAGGTCCAGATGCGGCAGCCAGTTTTCGCCGCACCCCTCGCCCGCCAGCGCCGGACCGCCACGCACTTGATTTTGCTGACGGATGGCGGCAGCAAGTTTTTGGAAACCCTGCATCCAATACGTGCCGCTGCCCAACGAGTGACCGTGCGTCGGATCATAACAAGCCAGACTGGAGCACGCTTGATCCATGTAAATGCCGTCCACGTCCAATCCGCGAAACGCGGCGGTGGCGAGGCTGGCATATTTATGCCGCCAAAACTCCGTGCCCATGCACATCGAAGCGCAAGGCAGCTTGCTGAACGTGTTGTAAACTTCCGGATGAATCTGACCGTCGGTCGCCTTTACCGCAAAGCGCGCGGCGTTTTCGTTGGTCCAACTCGCTGTCGTCATGCCCCAGAGCCGTTGGTTCATGTACACAATCGCGCGCACGTCATGAGCGTGAGCGGTTTGCAACGCGGCGCGAAACGCCGCTGCGCCTTCACGGGGCGGCAGGTATTCCGGGAAACCGGTGTCGTAGGCGCAACCGTGCCACCAATGCCAGAAGACACTCACCGGCAAACCCAGCTCGCGTTGCAACGCCAGAGCCGGATCAATGACTCCCGGCGATGGACCGCGATTCCACACCCAGAGCGCGGTATTGGTCACCCACGCCGGCGCCAAGCTGTTCTGCAGCCGGCTCGCGCGCGCCCAAGATTGATTCGTCGCCCAGGCGCGATAACGCTCGGCCGCTTGAAACCAATCGCCACGAAAACTTCCCAGCACCACGGAATACGGCAGCTCATAACGCTGCGCCGGATTTTGCGCCGGCTCCGGGCGATGACGAATCTCCAAATTCAGATCGGCATTGGTCGTGGCAAACGCGGCAAAATCCTTCAGATAATCACCCGCGTCATCGCAGGCCAGATAGCAACCCACGCCCGACGCGCTGGTGAGCGCCAGACACTGCAAGGAAAGCAATCCCGGATAATGCCACTCCCAACGGCGCGGCGGGCCGGACGCCGGCGACAACAACGCGCGCGGATTCGCCGCTTGTTGTCCCATCCAAACCGGTACCGCCAGCCGCTCTTCGGGTTGGGGTTGCAGATTGATCAAACGCGGAAACCGGATCGCCGCCAATTCCAGTCCTTCATAATCCTCCACCGCCAGTTTCCAACGGCTCATCGGTTCGTTCGTATCAACAGCAACGCGAACCACCACCTTCAAGCGCGGCGCGGATTCCACATTAAAATCGCTCCAGACCCACTCCTGCGCGTCGGGACGGGCGCTGGTTCGCGACGTAAATGTGCGCGCCCGGGACGGTTGCAAAACGGGTATTTGACCGCCCGTAAATTCCAACTCCCAAAGCGCGCCGGCATTGGTGGCGCTCACAAAATTATGCCCGGACGCGCGATCCACCAATTCCACCAAGTGACCCAGACGCGGCTCGATCCCGATTTGCAACTGCGCGTTGCCGGTGCGAACGACTTCGGCAACACCGGAACGCGCGCAACAAATCGCCAGGCCCAGAGCCACACCCAGCCGCCATCCTCGAGCCAGGTTCACGTAACGATTGCGAGATATTTTCATCAGCCCGAGTTTGTTGCCAAAACCAGTCCGAAGCAATGCCGGCAAAGACCGCGCACGTTATCGCGACCGCAAACAAATACCGTCGAAGACCTAGCTTAAGGCTTGTTTAGAATCTGGATTTGTTGCGGTGCGTTTGTAAAAGAGTAGCCCGGCAGTTCAAGCGAGATCGTGGCGATAAGAAAGGAATTGGTGTACCGGTCGCCCTCCTCATCCAACGCATCCCATGTTTTCTCAATCATTCCGTTGGTGGTTGCGCCAGTTATCGTTTTCAAATGCCGTCCTTCAAGCGACTGCAATACAATCGTGTAGTTTGCATTTGATCCGATAAAGCTGGCGTAAAGAAGGGGACGGCGCGGATCGCCTACCGCGTAATAGGGATAATCTGGAAAGCGCAAAGCATTAGTGGATTCATACCGTACTATCGGCCCATAAAATCGCTGAAAATCATGCTTTGATTTTTGCCCCTGCACATAAAGTTGAAGTTGAAGCTCGTGCCAGCCCGGTGCGTCGTGCGTTGCATCCCACTCGATGAGGACATTGCCGTTCGAAGCGCAGATGATTTCTCGGTATTCACTCTTACCAGATCGTCCAAACTTATTTTGAGACGGGTCAATGTACAAGCTGACATATCCCACTTTTTTCAAAGCCACATAACTGACTGGCAACTCAAACTTTGTAATTCCATCAGCTTCCTCCAGCCCTGTTTTTGGCATCGTCAACAATTCGGCCATGGTTTGTGGCATTGAACCGTTGTTGGTGGTGCGAAGCAGTTCAACAATCGGTCGCCCACCGTAAGTAGGCGCACGGTTTTGCAGATAGCGCAGGCCCAGCCAGCAAATAAAGACTGCAATGATGGCAGGCATGACAACCATTTGGATGAATGTTCGTCTATTTTGCACGCGATGGGGAGTCGTTGTAGTCGAGAAGAAAGCCAGTTCGAGTTATCCCAGCGTAGCCAATAACCCTGACGTAGAAATTATTTTGCGAAACGTTGATGGTTTTTTTGCCTCCCACCATGAGTATTTATTTCTCGATGGAAAATTCAAATAGACTTTATCAAACGGTACCGGCGGCGACTTTTTGCTTGCGGCACGAATACAATCTTCCACCGGCCAAACCGCCAGGTTCACGTAACGATTGCGAGATATTTTCACCAGCCCGAGTTTGTTGCCAAAACCAGTCCGAAGCAATGCCGGCGACATCGAGTCGCCAGCGTACGCCGTCCCAAGTGTTCGAGACGTCTTACGGAAAATCTGATTGACGCTATCCGTCGCATCGCGCTACTGTCCTGACGTGAACGGAATGTTGAATCTGAACCTGCGGTTGGGCGCTCTGCTGCTGGAAAAAGCGGCGGTTGGGTTCTGATTGGTTCCAAAGTTTTTGAACCCCACTGCCAAAATGGCGGTGGGGTTTTTGTTTTGCCAAAACCACGTCCAAACGACATAAATCTACAAGCACATGCTGAAAAATCCGTCTCAGAAATATCGTCCGTTCCCGCCGGTGAACCTGTCGGACCGGCAATGGCCCAGCCGCATCATTACCGCGGCGCCGCGCTGGTGCAGTGTGGATCTGCGCGACGGCAACCAGGCGCTGGCCGTGCCAATGAACGTGGGTCAAAAACTCGAATTGTTCAACACGCTGGTCAAAGTGGGCTTCAAGGAAATCGAGGTGGGTTTTCCATCCGCCTCGAACACCGAGTTCACGTTCAACCGCCGGTTGATCGAGGAGCAGCGCGCGCCGGAGGACGTGTGGTTGCAGGTCCTGGTGCAGGCGCGGGAGGATTTGATCGAACGCACCATCGAATCGCTCGCGGGCGCGAAGCGGGTGATCATTCATCTCTACAACTCGACTTCGCCCGCGCAACGCCGTGTGGTGTTCGGCATGTCCAAGCGGGAAATCATCCAGGTGGCGGTGCGCGGCGCACAAATGATTCAGGACCGGCTGGAACGATTGCGCGGCACCGAGATCATGTTGCAATACTCGCCGGAGAGCTTTTCCGCCACGGAGGTCGAGTTCGCCCGGGAAGTTTCCGAAGCGGTCATGGATGTCTGGCAACCGACCCCGCAGCGCAAAATGATTTTGAACCTGCCGGACACGGTGGAGGTGGCCATGCCAAATGTGTACGCGGACCAGATCGAGTGGATCTGTCGTCACATCAAAAATCGCGATTCACTCATTGTGAGTTTGCACACGCACAACGATCGGGGCACCGGCGTGGCGGCGACCGAACTCGGTTTGTTGGCCGGAGCGGAACGCGTGGAAGGCACGTTGTTCGGCAACGGCGAGCGCACCGGGAATCTGGACGTGGTGGCCGTCGGCTTGAACCTTTACATGCACGGCATTGATCCGAAGCTGGATTTTACCAACTTGAACGCGGTGCGCGCGGTGTATGAGCGTTGCACCGGCATGACCGTGCCGCCCCGCCAGCCGTACGCTGGAGAATTGGTTTTCACGGCCTTCAGCGGCTCGCACCAGGACGCGATCAAAAAGGGTCTGGCCGAATGGGAGGACAAGCAGATTGAATTGCAATCGTCCACGTCCACCGGCGCGGCAAAATCCGAGTTGCAACACTGGGACGTGCCTTATCTCACGATTGATCCGCGCGACATCGGCCGCGAATATCGTGAAGTCATCCGCGTCAACAGCCAGTCCGGCAAGGGGGGCGTGGCGTATTTGTTGGAGAGCGAATATGGTATCGAGTTGCCGAAGGATTTTCAGCGCGAGTTCGGGCCGATTGCCAACCAAGAGGTGGATCGACTCGGTCGTGAGGTGAGTGGCGCGGAGTTAAAAGCCATGTTCTGGCGTGAATACATTGAACGCAATACCCCGTGGGAATTGCTCGGCTTCGAGACCGAAAGTCGAAATGGCGGCGTGAAGTGCAAAGCGCGGTTGCGGCGGGACGGCCAGACCGTGGAATTGACCGGCGAAGGGAACGGCCCGCTGGCGGCCCTGGTCAATGGGTTCGGCAAAGTCGGGGAGTTGCGCTTTGAGATCGCCAGTTACAGCGAGCACGCGTTGGGCGCCGGTGAAACGGCCAGCGCCATCGCCTACATTCAAATCAAACAGGCGGACGGTAAAACGCGGTGGGGCGCGGGGGTGGACACCAACATCGAACTGGCCTCCGTCCACGCCGTGCTTAGCGCTTTGAATCGCAGTTGAAGTTATTACGTCCATTATCCATGCGCTTACTTTGCTGCTTATTGGGTGGGTGGTTGATCGGAGGCATTGCGGCCACGACCCAGGCTGAAACCAATTCCCCAACCGCACTGCGGGTCATGACGTTTAATCTGCGTTATGGCACGGCCTCGGATGGCACCAACGTCTGGCCGAATCGTCGTCCACTCATACGCGAGTTGCTCACCAACGCCACGCCGGACCTCATCGGCACTCAGGAAGGGCTTTACCAACAATTGCGCGAACTGGCGCAGGACCTGCCGGACTACCAGTGGACCGGCGTCGGGCGCGACGACGGCAAAACCAAGGGTGAGTTCATGGCGATTTTCTATCGGCCCACCCGTTTGGAAGCCCTGTCCACCAACCATTTTTGGTTGTCGGGCACGCCCGAAGTGCCCGGTTCAACCACCTGGGGCAACCAGATCCGACGCATGGTGACCTGGATGGAATTTCGCGATCGCGTTACTGACCAGAAATTCTTTTTCTTCAACACGCACTTTGATCATATCGTCCAACTGTCCCGGGAAAAGAGCGCGGAGCTGTTGCGCCAACGGGTGCAGGAATTAAACACCCAGCTTCCAGTGGTCGTTACCGGTGATTTCAATGCCGCCGCCCAGCGCAACCAGGTCTATACGTTGCTCACCGAGGATGGATTTTTCTCGGACACCTGGCTCGTCGCGAAAGAGCGGGTCAATGACGGCGTCAACACCTTCAACAATTATCAGCCGCCCGTTTGGAAGGGAAATCGCATTGACTGGATTCTGACGCGCGGCCCGGTGAAGGTGTTGCGGGGCGAAATCCTGACGGCGCATCAGGAGAACCGGTTTCCGAGCGATCATTTCCCCGTAATGGTCTGGCTCACACTTTGAGCGTCCTCCCAATGAGCGCCACGAATTTTTTACTTTCAGTCTCGTCACGCAGCGGGTTTTACCATAAGTTTCAGTCGTTTTGTTTATGAAGATTCTTGCTTCGGCCTGGTTAATCTTTCTGACCGGCATGATGCCGAGTGCGTTCGGCCAGCCTTGGTCCATCGTGGCCACCAATTCCAGACCGCCCGTACCTGGCGTTCCCAATCCCGTCATACCCGTATCGCCGCAACCGCGCGTCATGCATCCGGCGCAAACGCCGCCATTGGTGAACCAGGTCCTGCCTGATGGTATTCTCGCGTTCGACGCCGAGAAAAAGGAGTATCACGCCAAGGCCGGCGAACAAAACGGTGCGTTTGTTTTCAATGTCACCAACATTGCCTCACACGAAGTCACGATTGCGCGCGTGCAAACCTCCTGCGGTTGCACCACGGCGAATATCCAGTTGCCAATGAAATTGGCGCCAAACCAGGTGGGCGAAATTCCGATCAATATGAATCTCGCCGGCAAATTCGGTAACGTCACGAAAACGGTCACCATCCATTCCGATCAGGGACAAAAGACGTTGCTGGTGACGAGCATCATCCCCGATCGGCAAACCAGCGCCATGACCATGGGGGCGAATCGCGAACGAAATCAGCAAATCGCCCTGGCGGATCGGCAGGCGGTTTTCCATGGTGACTGCGCGAGTTGCCACGTCGAACCGCTGATCGGCAAAACCGGCAAGGAACTGTACACCGCCGCCTGCGGAATTTGCCATGAGGCCGAACATCGCGCTTCCATGGTGACTGATTTGCATCGCCTCCCACCGCCCACCGATGCGGAGTATTGGCGCTTCTTCATCGTCAACGGCAAACCTGGCACCTTGATGCCCGCGTTCGCACAACCGCAAGGCGGACCGCTATCGGACGCGCAGATTGCGTCCCTGGTGGAATATCTGGTCAAAGACTTTCCCAGTTCGGCCAAAGGCCAGTAGCGCCGCCGCTCGCCTGAGCGATTCGTTCGACCCGCTCCCCGGGCGCTGACTTTAAGCTTTGGCGCTCCCGGTCGAGTGCGTATCGTGCGCCTGTGTCAACTTCGGATGACCATGCGGAGCCTCTCGCCGTCCCCATTACCAGCCTCTGGGGTATCGGCTCGGAACGCGCCCACTTGTTGAGCAAATTGGGAATCACCAGTATTGGCGATTTACTATTGCACAAACCACGGCGCTACGAGGATCGCCGCAAGTTTCTCACGATTCGCGAGCTTCAAATTGGCGAACCGGCCACGGTGCGCGGAAAAATTATCGCCGCCGGCGGCAAGAGCTTCCGCCGGGGCGCGCGGCGCATGTTCGAATGTGTTTTGGATGACGGCACGGCGCACCTCCATTTGCGTTGGTGGCAGGCTCAACCGTGGATGGAAAATTACTTCGTCCGCGATCGCGAGTTTCTGGCCTTCGGGAAAACCGACTCGCTGCGGCCCCGGACTTTTGAACATCCGGAAACCGAACTGATCGAGGCGGGCGACGACGATTTCATTCACGTCAACCGCATCGTACCGATTCATCCGTTGACTGAAGGACTGACTGCGCGCGTGATGCGCAGTCTCATCTGGCGCGCGCTCGAACATTACCAAGCCGCCATCACTGAACCCGAATGGAGGCAACTCCTCGATGCGCGTCTCCAGATCACTGCAACCCAGACGCCGCCCGCCTACGAATTGCCTGAATGGTCGCGCGCCCGAGCCATTCACCAACTGCACTTTCCCGATGAACTTGCGAATGCGGAAGCCGCCCGGCAAAGATTGGCGTTGGACGAATTTATCGCCCTACAACTGCAAATTCTGTCGCGCCGCAAAAATTTTGAGAGCAAGGCCAGCGCCCTGCCCTGCGCGGGTACCAACCGTCTGATCAAGCCGTTTCTGGCTTCGGTCGGCTTCAAACTCACCTCCGCTCAAACGCGCGTGCTCCGCGAAATCCGAACCGACATGGGCGGGGCGCATCCGATGCGTCGGCTCCTGCAGGGCGACGTTGGCTCAGGCAAAACGGTGGTTGCCGCCGCTACCGCCTTGATGGCTTTGGAGAGCGGTTTCAACGCCGCCCTCATGGCGCCAACCGAGATTCTTGCCACTCAGCATTTCCATCATTTTTCGCGTTGGTTCACTCCGCTCGGGGTCCGGGTGGAAATTCAAACCGGGGCGCGAAAATCATCCACAACTTCGGCAGCAGTGCCACCGTCTCATGCCCTGGAACGATCCAGCAAGCTCCCGACTTTATACGTCGGCACCCACGCGCTGCTGACTCAGGGTTTTAACCTGCCCCGGCTGGGCCTGGTGGTGATTGACGAGCAACACAAATTTGGCGTGACCCAGCGCGAGCAACTCGTGCGCAAAGGAAATTACCCTCATCTGTTGGTGATGACCGCCACGCCCATCCCGCGCACGCTGGGACTGACGCTGTACGGGGATCTGGACATTTCGATCATTGATAAACCGCCCGCCGGTCGCGGCACGATCAAAACTTTTTTGCGCAGCACCGAACGTCTGCCGCGCGTTTGGGAATTTCTCCGGCAGCAACTCCGCCTGGGGCGGCAGGCTTACGTGGTTTATCCGCGCGTCGAGGAAAACGCCGATGGCTTGAAAGCCGTCACCAAGGAATGGGACGGCTTGCGAAAAAGTCTCGCGCCATTCCGGGTGGGTCTGTTGCACGGTCGCCTCAAACCGGCTGAAAAAGAAAGCACCATGACCGCGTTCCGGGACAACACCATTCAAGTGCTGCTGGCCACTTCGTTGATTGAAGTCGGAGTGGATGTTGCCAACGCCACGGTAATGTTGATCGAAAACGCCGAGTCTTTTGGTCTGGCGCAATTGCATCAATTACGCGGGCGGATTGGCCGGGGCGCGCCGGACAGTTTTTGCATTCTCATTTCCGATGTTCTCGATCCTGCCACTCGAGAGCGATTGCAAACATTGGTGGAAACGACGGATGGTTTTCGCATTGCCGAAGCGGATCTGAAACTTCGCGGCCCCGGCGAATTATTGGGGCAACAACAAAGCGGCTTGCCGCCCTTCCGCTTTGGCTCTCTCGGTGGCGATCTGCCGCTGGTCCAACAAGCGCGTCACCTGGCTGCCGCAGTGCTCGCGGTCAAAGCAGCAAAAGATTGAGTCGCACCGCTGCTTTTTCCCATAATCTTTCGCGGCTATCTTCGTTATGAACGACGACCACATTATTTCCCGTCCACTTGTCAAAACCTTGGTTGGTTTTGGAATGGTTTGCGCCTTGCTCCTGGCCCCGGACCGCGTTGGCGCCGAGAGTATCCATACCCAACCACCCGCCTGGTTGAACCAGCCACTGCCCTTGGTGGATGCGCTCAATCTGGCGCTCAAACAAAACCGAACCATTCTGAAATCCCGTCAGGACCTGGAAGCCGCAACTGGCGTCTCGCTGCAAACCCGGGCCGTGATAATCCCGAAACTTCAATCCTCGGGCAGTTATACCGATACGGACCGACGGATGCTGGAAGCGTTCTATCCCGGCCAGGTAATTGATCGTCAGAACTGGAACGCCGACCTGCAAATCGTCCAATCGCTCTTCGAGGGTGGACGGATGATTTCCTCCCTGCGCGCCGCCAAACTCATCAAGGAACAGGCGTTTCTCCAACATCAAACCGTCGTGGCCGACACCCTGCTTGCCACCCGGATCGCCTATTACGACGTGCTGCTCGCTGGTCAGGAAATCGTCGTGCGCGACGCTTCGGTAAGTCTTTTGACCAAGGAACTCCAGGACGAGCAACACCGTTACGCCGCCGGCACGGTGCCGCGATTTAACGTCTTGCGCGCGGAAGTGGCCGTGGCCAACGCCCGCCCACCATTGATTCGCGCCCGCAATGCCCAACGCATCGCTCAGAACAATCTGGCCCAGTTGCTCGGTTGCAATTTACCGCGCGAAATGTGGGAGACAATTCCCATGCGGCTTACCGATAGCCTGGAGACCGCCCCCTTCGACATTCAATTATCGGTGGCCATCGCCCAAGCTCTGGAAAAACGCACCGAACTGGGCGTGCTCCGCAAGTCCGAGAAGCTGCGCCAGGAAGACATCATCAGCGCACGCAGCGAACGCTGGCCCCACCTGCAGGGATTCGCCGGCTGGGGCTGGCGCGATTCCAGTTTAACCACGGATTTGAGTGATAAAGTGGATGGCTGGCAGGTCGGCGTCCGCATGAACTGGTTTATTTTTGACGGTCTGGCCACGCGCGGCAAAGTGACGCAAGCAAAGGCCGCGCATGAAAAAAGCCTGGTGGAGATTGACGACACGAGCAGTCGCATCGAACTCGAAGTGCGGACGGCCTACACCGCGTTCGTCAGCGCGCGGGAAGTTTTGGAATCTCAGAAAAAAGTTCAGGAACAAGCGGACGAAGCGTTGCGCCTGGCCAAGTCCCGTGCTGAAGCGGGAACGGCGACACAATTGGACGTGCTCACCGCCGAAACGGCGCTGACCGAAGCGCGCACGACTCAGATTCAGGCCGAATACGACTACGCCGTGGCGGTGGCCAAATTGGAACGCGCCATTGGCGCATTCGGAAATGCAGAGCCGGAGTAAACCCTGGGTTTTAAGCCAGAACGATTCGATTGGAGCTTGGGTGGAACGGGCCAACTGCATCCTTCCGACTGAGCCAGATCACTCATCACATCCGCAAGACAAGCGCCCAACCTCCGCTCCTGATGACAACAGGCTCGCAATGTTCCTGACGTTGGGAGTTCGCAGTTCGTAGTTGGGTGGGAATTAAACTTGGTCAAACCGCACTTTAACTTTAGCCTGCCGTCATGGTTCATGTCGGTATTGGTTACGATGTTCATCAGCTGGTTGCGGGACGCAAACTGTTTCTCGGCGGAGTGGAGATTGCCCATTCCAAAGGGCTTGACGGTCATTCCGATGCAGACGCGCTGCTGCACGCCATTTGCGACGCGCTGCTCGGCGCGTTGGGCGAGGGCGACATCGGCCATTTTTTCCCCAACACCGACCCACGTTGGCACAACGCGCCCAGTCGCATTTTTCTCGAAGCCGTGGCCCACAAGATCGCGGAAACCAAGAGCCGGATTGTCAATGTGGACGCAACGGTGATCGCGCAAGCGCCAAAAATATATCCGCACGTCGCCGCGATGAAGAAAGGTATTGCCGGGGCGTTAAACATCTCCGAAGCGCAAATCGGCATCAAAGCCACCACCAACGAACAGATGGGTTTCATCGGACGCGAGGAAGGCATCGCGGCCATGGCGGTCGCCAGTGTGGACCGTCCCTGACCATCAAGTTGGCTCAGCCCGCACCGCCGCAAAATCCAAGCTCCAGCGCGATAGACCACAAACTCTGACTCATGCCTAAAGCTGAAATCAGTTGGAAACGCACCACCGAAACGGGTGAAAAACTGCAAGTCACCGCCCAGCGTGTGGGAGGCGAATGGCGCTTCTCACAACGCGCGAAGCGATTCGACCAATGGCAACCGATGGCCGAGCCGCCGCTCGAAGATTGGTTGCTACTGCTGGACGCCGTGCAACGCCTGATTACGCGCCGCCGATTGCAACCGGACCACGAAGCCCTGGTGCGCCGCCGCATTCTTGAACGCTTTCCCGAAGCCAAACTGGATGCGTAAATTTCCGGGGTGATAAAAGCCGGACGCGACCAGCGGCGGCGAAGTTGCGGCGACAAGCCTACGCCAATAAAAAAGCCCGCTGGTTAAGCGGGCTGGAAAGAACGATTTCTGGTTTACTTGGCAGCAGCGGCTTCTTTTTTATCCGCCTCTTTGGTCGCTTCCGGCGCGGCGGAGATCAACTCATCCACCCATTCCAAGATGGCTTTTGACGCGGCGTCGCCGGGTCGCTGTTCCAATTTGATGATCCGGGTATAGCCGCCCACGCGGTCTTTGAAAGCGGGTGCGATGTCCTCGAACAAGATGCGCAGCACGTCTTCATTGGCGCGCCACTTCTTTTTCTCAGCCTTGCTCAGCGGGGCGGCCGGGCCGCGGGTGTGCAAACGGGCGGCAGCCAACCGGCGGGCCTGAAGCGTGCCCTGCTTGCCCAGCGTCACCATTTTTTCCGCCACCGGGCGGGCGGCCTTGGCCTTGGCCAAAGTGGTGGTGATGCGCTTGTGCTTGATCAAACTGCAGACCATGTTCGCCAGCATCGCATTGCGATGCTCGAACTGGCGGCCCAGCTTGGCGGTTCTTTTCAGGTGTCGCATAAAATTTACAACGCTTTGGATTCTTCTTTCGCTCCGTCAATCAGACCGGGTTCAAAAGTCATGCCCAACGACAAGCCCAATCCCACCAACTTGTCTTTGATTTCGTTCAGCGATTTCTTGCCGAAATTGCGGTACTTCAGCATTTCGGATTCGCTCTTCATGGCCAACTGACCCACGGTGGTGATGTTCGCGTTGTTCAAGCAATTGGCGGCGCGCACGCTCAATTCAATTTCGTTCACGCTCATGTTGAGCAGCTTCTTGAGCTTCAACTTCTCGTCGTCCTGTTTGTCCACCGTTTCTTCAAACTCCACGGCGTTCTTGTCGTAACCAACGAACACGTCCAGGTGGTGCGCCAGGATGGCGGAGGCCTGCGTCAGAGCGTCGTCCGGCGTAATCCGGCCATCGGTCCAAATCTCGAGCACCAACCGATCGTAGTCGGTCCGGTTGCCGACGCGCGCGGCCTCGACGGCGTAACGCACGCGGGTCACGGGTGAGAACAACGAATCAATCGCAATGACACCGATCGCCTGACCCGCTTTCTTGTTTTCGTCGCCGGTCAAAAAGCCGCGCCCGACCTTGACGGTCAGTTCCAGCTCGAGCTTTTTCTTTTTGTCGAGCGTGCAAAGCACTTCGTCCGGATTGACCAGCTCAATGTTTTGATTGAGCTGAATATCCCCGGCGGTCACTGTTCCCTCCTTGTTCACCGAAAGCAACAACACCTGTTCATCGCGGGTGTGCGCCTTGAACTTGAGTTTTTTGAGGTTCAACACGATTTCCGTGACGTCCTCCACCACTCCTTCAACGGTGGCAAATTCGTGCATGGCGCCATCTATCTTGATGGCGGTGATAGCTGCGCCTTCCAGCGAACTGAGCAACACGCGCCGCAACGAATTGCCGATGGTGTGACCGTAACCGGTTTCAAACGGTTCGGCGACAAATTTGGCATAAACCTCCGTCGCGCTTGACTCATCCTTGGTCAAACGCTTGGGCATTTCAAAACGACCGAGACGTACTGGCATGATTTCCTTTCAACAATTTTAATCTGACGCCGCCGCCGTTATTCCCGCCAACGACCGCGTCCGTATAATTGTATTGCAAAAGTTCCGCAGCCGCGGAACGGGTTGTTGTTTAACGGGAATAAAATTCGACCACCGCTTGTTCGTTGGCGATGGGGTTGATTTCCTCACGCGTCGGCACGCGCATCACCACGCCTTTGAACTCGTCCTTGTTCAGGGCCAGCCAATCGGGCACGGCGCGGCTGGTGGATAATTCCAGCGCCCGCGTCGCCATTTGATGAGATACCGTGGTGTCCTTGACCGTGATCACGTCATTCACCTTGAGGGCGTAGGAAGGAATGCTGACTTTGCGTCCATTCACCGCCACGTGACCGTGCGCCACCATCTGTCGCGCCGCGGCACGGGTCGTGCCAAAACCCAGATGGAAAACGACGTTGTCCAGGCGGGTTTCCAAAATTTGCAACATGTGCTCGCCCGTCACGCCACGACGGCGCAGCGCCTTCTGATAAACCCCGCGGAATTGTCGTTCCAGCAAACCGTAGTAGTAACGCAGTTTCTGCTTCTCCACCAACCCCAGACCATAATCGGTCAGTTTGCGGCGGGATTTCGGACCATGCACGCCGGGCGGATAATTGCGCCGTTCGAGATATTTCGTCGGGCCAAACATCGGAATACCGAAGCGGCGGCTGATGCGAACACGAGGACCTTTGTAACGAGCCATAGCAAATGATTAATTCAAATTTAATTCCGATTTAGACGCGGCGTTTCTTGCGCGGGCGACAACCATTGTGCGGCACGGGCGTCACGTCCTTGATCGAGCTGATGTCCAATCCGATTGCTTGCAAGGCGCGGATGGCTGATTCACGCCCCGAACCGGGACCCTTGACCCGCACTTCCACTTCCTTCATGCCGTGCGCCATGGCCTGGCGCGCGGCGTCCTGCGCCACCATCTGCGCGGCGTAGGCGGTGCTCTTTCGGGAGCCTTTGAATCCCACCCGCCCGGCGGCTGACCAGCCAATCAAATTACCGTGCATGTCGGTGATTGAAACCTGCGTGTTATTGAAGGTCGCAAGAATGTTGGCAATTCCGGCCGAAACATTTTTGGCGTGCTTCGCCTTGATGATCTTCTTGGCGCTCGCGTCTTCGCCCAACAGTTCCGCCGCCGTGGGCGCGGCGGCCGCGACTGGCGCGACGGCCTCGGGTTTGGATTCCGCTGCGGGTGCCGCAGCCTTCTTCGCCTTCGGTTCGGCAGTCGCCGTCACCTTTTCCGCCCCAGCTTCCGCGCTGGTTTCCTGGGTCGGAGTGGTTTTTTTCTTCGTCTCGTCAGCCATAAAAATCAAATTTTAGTGAATCCCGGTCTTGGCGTTCGGGTTGCGTTGCACTCCGACCGTCTTACGCGGTCCCTTGCGGGTGCGGGCGTTGGTTTGCGTGCGTTGACCGCGGACGGGCAGGCTGCGCAAATGACGGACGCCGCGATAGCACTTGATTGCCTGCAACCGGCGGAGGTTCAAACCAAGTTCGCGGCGCAAATCGCCCTCGATGACATACTTGCCATCTTGAATCGCCCGGACGATCTGGGACAGTTGCGTCTCGGTCAAATCCTTGGCGCGAATGGCCGGGTCAATGTTCGCGCGTTCGAGAATTTCCAGCGCGTTGACCGGACCGATGCCATAGACGTAGCGCAGCGCGATATCAATGCGCTTGTTCGGTGGAATCTCCACTCCAATAATGCGGGCCATACTTGATTATCCTTGACGTTGTTTATGACGCTTGTTTGTGCAAATGACGCGCAGGACGCCACGGCGACGCACCATTTTACAGCGCTCGCACAGCTTCTTTACCGAGGCTCGAACTTTCATGTTAAATCAGTTTTTCCTTCACCAATCGACCGGTTGACAAATCAAACGGCGTCAGTTGCATTGTTACCCTGTCTCCCGGCTGCACGCCGGCAAATTCGTGTTTCATCCGCCGCGGCGCAAACGCCAGCAGCCGGTGTCCGTTGGCCAATTCCACCCGGAATGTTCCGTTGGGCTGAACGGCCATCACGCGGCCTTCGACCCGGAAGGCGTCCGCACCCATGTTAAAATCTCCGGCGCTCCCGCCGTGATGAGCACCGTATGCTCAAAATGGGCAGAGAGTGAACCATCTTGCGTCACAACTGTCCAGCCGTCTTTCAGGATTTTCACGTCGGGCCGGCCCATATTCACCATCGGCTCAATCGCAATCGTCATTCCGGCCTTCAATTTCGCGTTGCTTCCGGCATCCACAAAATTAGGCACTTGCGGTTCTTCGTGAACCGACTTGCCCACTCCGTGACCGACGAATTCCCGCACCACGCTAAACCCATTGCCTTCCACGTAATTCTGCACCGCGCGCGAAATATCCGTCACGCGATTGCCGGCGACCGCCCGCTCGATGCCTTTGTGCAACGCCTGTTGCGTCACATCCATCAGCCGTTGCGCCGCCGCGCTGCAACCACCCACCGCCACCGTCGTGGCCGTATCCCCCACGTAACCTTCATGGCGCACGCCGCAATCTATGCTGACGATGTCGCCAAAGCGCAACACCCGCTCGCCGGCCAAGCCGTGAACCACTTCGTCATTCACCGACAGGCAGGTATGCCGCGGGTATTTCCGATACCCCAGAAACGCGCTGTGACAGCCGCGTTTCTTCATGGTGGCGCCGGCAAATTCATCCACTTGCAACGTGGTCACGCCCGGTCGAATAAACGCCGCAATCTCATCCAATACTTCCGCCGCCAGCGTTCCCGCCGCGCGCATCAGCTCAAGCTCGGGACCACTTTTGATGAGACTCATGATTCCTGACTGCTTCCGCTTCGCTCCCCGCGCCGCGCCAACGACGTCAGCCGCGCGCCGGAACGAAGCGACCAGCTAAAACCGTCCGCGCATCTTCCCCTTCTTGAGGAAGCCGTCATAGTGCCGCATCAGCAAATGCGCTTCGACCTGCCGCATGGTGTCCAGCATCACGCCCACTATGATCAACAAACTCGTCCCGCCAAAAAAGTGCGAAACCCCCGGCGGAATCTTCATCCATTCACCCAACAAAATGGGGAAAATCGCAATGAAGGTCAGAAAAATCGCGCCCGCCAAAGTAATCCGGCTCATGGTGTTATGCAGGAAGTCGCTGGTCGGCTGACCCGGCCGCACCCCTGGAATGTAACCACCATTCTTCTTGAGATCGTCTGCCACCTGAATTTCGTTGAACTGGGTTGCGACCCAGAAATACGAGAAGAACAAAATCATCGCTCCATATAACGTCAAATAACCGATTGAGCCGTAATTCAGCATGTAAGCCAGATCGTTGAAAAATTTGAGATTGAACCGCGCGCCAATCATGGAGAGCAGTTTTTGTGGAAACATCAAAATCGCCGCGGCAAAAATCACCGGCATGACGCCCGAGTAATTCACGCGCAGGGGCATGAAGGAAGATTGGCCGGCGTAAATTTTACGGCCCACGGCACGCTGGGCGTACTGCACGGGAATTTTTCTTTGCCCCAACGTCACCGCCACCGTCACCCCCACCACCATGAACATCATTGCGATCATGGCCACCGCCTCGACCAATCCGTGCGTGCGCTCAATGCCCTCGCCCGGCCAGAACATTTCCTTCATCTGTCCCACCGCACCGGGTAACGCCGCAATAATACCGATGGTGATGAGCAGGGAGACTCCGTTGCCAATGCCGCGGTCAGTGATCTGCTCGCCCAACCACATCAACAACATCGTGCCCGTAGTCAGCAGGATCACGGTTTGAATCCGGTACCACCAGATGTAGTCCTTATGCAATACCAGGTCGCCGTAACTCCAACCCTGGAAAATCGTTTGGGGGTTTTCCCAACTCAACGTCATCATCGCGCCTTGCACCAGACACAACCCAACGGTCAAATAACGTCCGTACTGAACAATCTTGACCCGCCCGCCGTCCTCGCGTGCCAGCTTGCTCAACGTGGGAATCACCGCCGTCAGCAATTGCAAAATAATGGTCGCGCTGATGTAAGGCATGATGCCGAGGGCGCCCACCGCGCCGTGACTCATGGCTTCACCGGTGAACAGGTTGTACATGCCGAGCATCCCGCCCGTACCCGCGTGGGAATCAAAATACTTCCCCAACGCCTCGACGTTCAGACCGGGCACATGCACGAAAGCGATGAGTCGCGCAATCCCCAGCAACATGACGGTAAACAAAATCCGGGATTTCAGTTCCGGAATCTTGAAACAGTTGGTGAAAGTCTGAATGAGGTTGCCGAGCATGTTTGAAAATCCTGCGATTAAGTCTGAGGCAGCGCGGATTTCGCCGGCGCCAACAGTTCACATTTGCCGCCCTTACCTTCGATTTTCGTGCGGGCCGAAGCGCTGAACGCGTGCGCCACCACCGTCAACTTCTTGGTCAGCTCGCCGTTTCCCAGTACCTTGACGCCGTCGCCCCGGCCATTGACCAGACCGATTTTGCGCAACGCCGCTTCGTCCACCTTGACGCCGTCGTCAAAAACATTGAGGTCGCTCACGTTGACCGGCAAATACCGTGTTCCAAAGCGCGCGTTGTTAAACCCACGTTTCGGAATGCGGCGGATCAGCGGCATCTGACCGCCTTCAAAACCAATTCGTATGGAACTGCCCGAGCGCGCGGACTGACCTTTGCCACCGCGCCCCGCCGTTTTGCCCCAGCCGCTGGACTCACCTTGGCCAATCCGCTTGCGACGGTGTTTGGCGCCTGGACGCGGTTTTAGATTATGTAAACGCATAAGAAATTAATTGGCCGCGGGAGTTGCGGGTGCCGCTTTGATCTCCAAACCACGGCGCTTGTAAATGTCCTGCCGCAAGCGCAATTGCTGCAGACCGTGCAACGTCGCCTTGACCACGTTGGCGGCGTTTTTTGAACCGAGCGACTTGCTCAACACGTCGCGCACTCCGGCCGATTCCAAGACCGCGCGCACGGTCTTGCCCGCGATAATTCCCGTTCCCGGTGAAGCGGGACGCAACAACACGCGCGCGCCATCGAACTCGGAATAAACTTCATGCGGAATGGTGGTGTCCTTCAACGACACCGACGTCATCTGCCGTCGGGCATCCTCGCCACCGCGGCGAATCGCGTCCGCCACCTCGGTCGCCTTGCCCAATCCCAACCCCACGCGTCCTTTCTTATCCCCCACCACCACCAGCGCGCTGAATTTGAAGCGACGTCCGCCTTTCACCACTTTGGACGAACGATTGATAAACACGACCTTCTCGGTCAGCTCCTCACCGGACTGACCATCAAAACGCGCTTCAGGCGCTTCCGTCCGTCGGCCGCGACCGCCACGACCACCGCGAGCGCCATGGCCACCATGACCACCACGACCGCGTGGAGCGGGCGTCTCAGTCACTGGCGCGCTTCCCGCCTCTTCCTTATTAATGATTTCCGTCTCGGAGTCGTTCGCCATAAAAAATTAGAATTGTAGCCCCGTTTCCCGCGCGGCATCCGCCAACGCCTTCACCTTGCCGTGATACTTGGAGCTACCACGATCAAACACCACCGCCTTGATGCCCTTGTCCAAGGCCGCCCGCGCGGCGGCGCTGCCAATGGTTTTGGCACTGGCCACGTTGGCCGCCAACTTTTGTTCCCGCAACGCCTTGCTGCGGGTGGAGGTCGCCGCCAGCGTTTTTCCCACGACATCGTCAATAAACTGCACGTAAATATGCGTGCCGGTAAAAACCACGCTCATGCGCGGTCGCTCCGCCGTGCCTGTCACTTTTTTCCGCACCCGCCAATGGCGTAGCTGCTGCAATTTTTGTTTCTTCTGCGTTTGCATGTTATTTGCGTCACGGTTAGGCCGTAACGATTAAAGCTTATTACTGAACCGTCTTGCCTTCCTTGCGTTCGACGTGCTCGCCGGCATACCGCACTCCTTTGCCCTTGTACGGCTCGGGCGGATAATACGCGCGAATTTCAGAGGCCACCTTGCCCACCAACGCCTTGTCCGGTCCTTCGATGGTCAACTTGGTGTTTTCCTCCACCGTCACCTTGATCTGATCCGGAATGTCATAATTGATCGGATGTGAAAACCCGAGGTTCAGGTTAACCACCTTGCCGGCCACCGCCGCTTTGAACCCGACGCCTTGGATTTCGAGTTTTTTGACGAAACCTTCGGACACGCCTTTCACCATGTTGTTTACCAGGGCGCGGCTCAATCCGTGCAACGCCTTGGCCTGCGAGTCGTCACCGTCGCGGCTGACCACCACCTTGCCGTCCTCCACTTTGAGGCTCGTGCGCCGTGGCAACTCCCAGTCGAGCTTGCCTTTCGGACCTTCCACATGGACCTTCTGTCCTTTGACCTCAAGCTTCACCTTGGCCGGAAGAACAATCGGTAATTTTCCAATTCGCGACATAAATCAATCCTCACCAAACGTAACAAAGCAATTCTCCGCCGATGTTTTTCTTGCGGGCTTCCTGGCCCGTCATCACGCCTTCCGAAGTGGAGACCACGGCCACGCCCAATCCGCCACGCACGCGGGGAATGGCATCCGCGCCCACGTAATTGCGCAGTCCGGGCCGGCTGATGCGGCGCAACCCTTCGATGACTGATTTCTTGCCTTCGTATTTCAACCGCAACTTGAGCGTCTTCTTGTCGGTGTTTTCCACCGTCACCTCGGCGATGTAGCCCTCGGCTTTAAGAAGCTTGGCCAGGCTTTCCTTCAACCGGGAATGCGGCATTTGCACAGTCGGCAACAGCGCCCGCGACGCATTGCGAATCCGGGTCAACATGTCGGCAATCGGATCAATCATACTCAAAATCGCTCTTAAACTTTCGCTTCAATTTACGGACTTACCAACTGGCCTTCACCACTCCGGGAATCAAACCGTTGGCGGCGGCTTCGCGGAACGTCAACCGGGAGCAACCAAATTTGCGAATGTAGCCATGCCGCCGGCCGGTCATGGAGCAGCGGTTCACCAATCGCGTCGGGCTGGCGTCGCGCGGCAGTTTTGCCAGTCCCGCGTAATCGCGCTTGGCCTTCAGTTCCGCGCGCTTGGCGGCGTATTTTTGAACCGTTGCTGCTTTGCGCTTGTTGCGCTCCAACCATGCTGTCTTCGCCATAAAGTTATTCGTTCCGTGCTTATTTTTCCGAGAAGGGGAAACCCATCTGCTTCAACAAATCCAACGCTTGCGCGTTACTGGTCGCGCTCGTCACGAGCGTAATGTCCATGCCCTGCTGACGCTTCACCTTTTCCAATTCGATCTCCGGAAAAATGGACTGGTCCGCGATGCCAAACGTGTAATTGCCGCGCCCGTCAAATTTGCGCGGCGATAAGCCGCGAAAGTCGCGAATGCGCGGCAACGTCACGGCCACCAGACGATCAAAAAATTCATACATCGCGTCCCGGCGCAAGGTGACGCGGCAGCCAATCGGCTGATCTTTACGCAATTTGAAATTGGCAATCGCCTTGCGCGACCGGCTGATGGCTGGCTTCCGACCGGTGATGGCGGTCAGGTCTTTGGCCGCATCTTCCAACGCGCCTTTTTCCAGCGACGCACTGACGCCCATGTTCACCACGATTTTTTCCAGCTTGGGTACCTGGTGGACGTTGGCGTAGTTGTGCTTCGCCTTCAGGGCGGGCACCACCTCGTTGATGTATTTGGTATAAAGTCGGGATTTCATTTTCTCGCGGTCACGGTTTCAGCCGTAACCTTTCATTTCTTCTTCAAGCCTTCGCTTTCGCGCCGCCGCGTTTGGTCACGCGCGCGTCAAAATGGGTTGCCAACATCACGTTGGAAACATGCACAGAACCTTCCCGCTCAATGATGGCGCCCTGCGGGTTCTGCTGGTTTTTACGGGTATGGCGCTTGATCATGGCCACGCCTTCCACAATGACGCGGCCCTTCTTGCCGAGCACATGAATGATCCGACCGCGTTTGCCTTTGCTCGCGCCGGAGAGCACCACCACCTCGTCGTTTTTCTTCACATGAAATCGCTTCATAACCTCAAATAACCTCCGGTGCCAGCGAAATGATCTTCATGAATTTCTTGTCGCGTAACTCGCGGGCCACCGGCCCAAAAATGCGCGTGCCCTTCGGGTTGTGTTCCGCGTCAATAATGACGCAGGCGTTGCGGTCAAAGCGCAAATACGATCCGTCGCTCCGCCGGATGACATGCCGGGTCCGCACGATAACGGCATTATGCACCTCGCCTTTTTTCACCTGCCCATCCGGTGTGGCGTCCTTGATATGCACCTTCACCACGTCGCCGATGCCAGCGTAGGTTTGATTGCGTCCCAACACGCCGATGTTCCAGGCGACTTTCGCCCCGGTGTTATCGGCCACGTCAAGATGAGAACGGATTTGTAACATAAAATTTATCTCAAGCGGTGACGCGCTCCACCCCGCCACTCTTTTCCACCACTTCCACCAGCCGCCAGCGCTTCAGTTTGGACACGGGCCGGGTCTCTTCAATCCGCACCTTGTCGCCCACCTTGGCCGTCGCCTGTTCGTCATGCGCGTAGAATTTTTTGTACGCCTTGACCACTTTCTTGAACTGCGGATGCGGAAAGCGGCGCTCCACGCGGACCACGATGGTCTTGGCCATCTTGTTCGAAATCACGTCGCCGACGCGCTCTTTGCGATGACCGCGCTTTTCTGTCGTTTGATTTGTGTCAGCCATACCAGATTACCCCATTAACCTTGCTTCGCATTGCGCACCTGTGAGGCCCGGGTTTCGAGCCGCGCAATATCCCGCCGCAACGTCCGCAACCGCGCCGTCTTTTCCAACTGCGCGCTCGCCTGCTGCAACCGCAGGTTGAACATTTCCATGCGCAGATCCCGGCTCTTGGCCAGCGTTTCTGTCAGCGTCATGTCTTTGATTTCCGAAAATTTCATAAATGCTCCTCGCCCGCGGCACGCTTATGCCGCGCGTTGATGTCGGGAAACGAACTTGGTCTTGATCGGCAACTTGGCTGCCGCCAGCCGCATGCAATCGCGGGCCACCGTTTCGGACACTCCGTCCACCTCGAATAAAATGTTCGCCGGACGCACCACCGCCACCCAGCCTTCCACCGGCGCTTTACCCTTACCCATCCGGGTTTCGAGCGGCTTTTTGGTGAAGGACTTTTGCGGAAACACCCGGATCCACAACTTGCCGTGGCGCTTCATCTCCCGGGAGATGGCCACGCGCGCGGCTTCCAGTTGTTTGCTATCCATCCAACAACGCTCCAGCGCCATCAGGCCGTACTCGCCAAAGGCCACCGTGCTACCGCGATACGCCAGACCCGCGCGATTGCCGCGGTGCATTTTGCGATACTTAACTCTTGCTGGCTGTAAAGGCATATTTGTTTCCTCGTCTCAAATTCAAATCATCAACTCGCCACCGCCGCGGTCGCTTCCGGCTTGGCGGCTTTTTGCGGCTGGTTCTCTCCCTTGCAGATCCAGCACTTGACCCCCAGTTTGCCGTACACCGTGTTCGCTTCGGCAAAACCGTAATCAATGTTCGCCCGCAAAGTGTGCAGCGGCACGCGACCCCAGTGGTATTTTTCCACCCGGGCAATTTCCGCTCCGCCCAAACGGCCCGCGCAACGAATCTTGATGCCTTCAGCGCCAAAATCCTTCGCCGTTTGCAGCACCTTCTTCATCGCGCGCCGAAATGAAACGCGTCGTTCCAATTGCAGCGCGACATTCTCCGCCACCAATTGCGCGTCAATCTCAGGCGATTTGACCTCCTGGATGTCCACATAGACTTCCTTGCCGGTCATCACGCCCAAGTCCTCTTTGATCTTGTCAATCTCCGAACCTTTGCGCCCAATGACCACTCCCGGACGCGCGGTCAAAATGGTGATCCGGCAACGGCTCGCGGCGCGTTCGATTAAAATCTTCGGCACGGAAGCGCCCTCGAGTTTCTTCTTCAGAATCCCGCGAATCTTGCGGTCTTCCGCCAGCAGACTGCCAAAATCCTTCTTGGCGGAATACCACTTGGAACGCCAGTCTTTATTGACCGCGACCCGCAGGCCGATTGGATTGGTTTTTTGCCCCATATATTACTCGTCTGACAAAGTGATTTTAATGTGACTACGCCGCTTGATGATGGGGCCGGCAGAACCCCGCGCCTTCGGCACTACCCGCTTCAGCGAAGTCGCCGTTCCCGCCACCGCTTCCTTCACCACCAACGACTCCGGCTTGGCCTTGTTGTTGTTCTCGGCATTGGCAATCGCGGACTTGAGTGTCTTGGCGACGAAACGTGCCGACTTGCGCGGCACCACCGCCAACACCGCCTGCGCTTGCAATGCGGGCAAGCCCTGAATCTGCCGCACCACCTCGCGCACTTTCTGCGCGGACATCGGCACGTTTTTAAGAATCGCGTGGACTTGCATAAACTACTTGGCCTCCGCTTTCGCCGTATGAGCCCCGTGCCGCTTGAACGTGCGCGTCAGGGAAAATTCCCCCAACCGGTGACCCACCATGTTTTCGGTGACAAACACCGGATTAAAGACCTTGCCGTTATGCACCGCAAACGTGACCCCCACGAACTCGGGCGTGATCATTGAGCGCCGCGACCAGGTCTTGATCGGCGCCTTGGATTTCGCCGCCTTCGCTTTCTGGATCTTCTCCAGCAAGCGCTGCTCGACAAACGGACCTTTTTTAATCGAACGTCCCATAAAAATTATTTGTTCTTCATCGGGCGACCATCACGCCGCACCACAATAAATCGGTTGGATTGCTTGCGTTTCACCCGCGTCTTATAACCCTTCGCTAATAAGCCCCACGGCGAGGTCAACTGCTGCCAGCCACCGCCACCCTTGGATTTCCCCGCGCCGCCGCCGTTTGGATGGTCCACCGGATTGCGCACCACTCCGCGGTTGATCGGGCGGATGCCGCGATGCCGCGAACGACCCGCCTTGCCCAGCACCACGTTCTCGTGCTCGGTATTTCCCACTTGGCCGATCGTGGCGTAACACTCTTCGTTCACCTTGCGGATTTCGCCCGAAGGCAGGCGAATTTGCGCATATCCTTCGTCGCGCGACATCAAAATCGCTGCTCCGCCCGCCGTTCGCACCATCTGGCCGCCTCGACCAGGAATCAGCTCGATATTATGCACCGAAAGACCAACCGGGATCGCCTTGAGCGGCAAAGCGTTACCCACCTCGGGCGGCGCCGCCGGGCCGCTCAAAATCTTGCCTCCCACCTGAATTCCAACCGGAGCAATAATGTAGCGCTTTTCCCCATCCTTGTAAGTCAGCAACGCCAGCCGCGCCGAACGCATCGGATCATATTCAATCGCCGCCACCGTCGCTTCCACGCCGTACTTGTTACGTTTGAAATCCACCAACCGGATCTTCTGCTTGTGCCCGCCGCCAATACCCCGCGCGGTGACGCGACCATAATGGTTGCGCCCGCCGGTCTTCTTGCGGATCTGCACAAGCGACCTCTCCGGCTTATGCTTCGTAACGTCGCTGAAATCTGCGTACGACATGTAGCGCAGCGACGGCGTTAGCGGTCTAAAGGTTTTCACTGGCATAAAAATTCAATGATTTCCAGTTGATGTTACTCCCGAAGAGTCGGCAAACCCTCATTCCTGTCCCCGCTGTGGAGTATCAGTTATCGGCTTGCAATAAAACTGGCCCTTCCGTTTTCAAGCGAAAGGGACGCAGAGACTAGCAGGGATAATCTTTGACGCAATATCTTTTTTAAAAAATTTAATCGCGGTGCTGCTTCAAATTAAAAGAGACCGAGACGGTGGCCGATGGAGCGCGCATTACCTCAAGATAAACGCGCCCAGAACTGACCGACGAACGAGGGAGTTGCCCGAATCGAAATGATGCCGTTGAAACTTGGGAGGGACGCGTTCCGTCGTGTTCCTGACCACATCGTAGCCGAAGCGCGGAGTAGGTTTTCAAACCAAGCTGGAACTCAGGAACTCAAAAAACTTTCATCCCATCCTTGGAGTTTCGCGCGCCTCACGGAAGTTCGCGGTTTATCCAATTCTGTCGGCTGAGGGGCTTTGTCGCTTGCCGAAATCGGGCGCAGGGGCGTATCGTCGCCCCATGAATCTGGAAGATCATCTCGGTGATATCATTCGCAAGGGACGAATGATTGCCAACGTCTCACGGCCCGCCGCCGCTCAGGCCGCCGGATTGACTGAAGCCGAACTTTCCGATTTGGAAGAATCGGGAAATTTCTCGCGCCGCCCCAATTTCGCGGCACTCGGCCCGATCATTAAAATGGAGGCACGAAAGCTTGAAGCCATTGCCGCTGGTTGGTTGCCCCGGCCTCCGCAACTGAAACGCTGGCAACACTTGCGCCTGCTGGTCTCGGAGGGCGAAGGGATGACGGTGAATTGCTATTTGGTGTGGGATGCGAGCACTCGCGAAGCGGCGCTTTTCGATACGGGATTCGACGCCCAACCGATTCTTCAAATGGTGCAAAATGAACGGTTGAAACTGGAACATATTTTCATCACCCACTCCCACGAAGACCATGTCGCGGCGCTGGGAGAAATCCGCGCGGCCAGTCCGGGCGTTCAAGTTCACAGCCATTCACGGCACGCGCCGGCGACTCAACGCCTGCAGGCCGGAGCGCAATTCGCATTGGGCGCTTTGAAAATCTCGTTTCGGGAAACGCCCGGACACGCGGCGGACGGAGTGACTTACGTGGTGAGCGGCTGGCCCGACCACGCGCCGGAGGTGGCGGTGGTCGGAGACACGGTTTTTGCGGGTTCAATGGGACGCGGCAACGACGGTTGGGAATTGGCGCGCAATAAAATTCGGGAGGAGATCCTGTCGTTGCCGCCAGCCACGTTGCTGTGTCCGGGGCATGGTCCGCTGACTTCGGTGGCGGAGGAGCGCGCCAACAATCCGTTCTTTTGATCTTTGCAAATTGACCTTCAGGATGGCGATGAGTAGCCTGTTATTCCCTGCAAGCAGGGTTTTATGCGACACACCATCTCAGTCCTCGTAGAAAATAAATTCGGCGTGCTGACCCGCGTGGCGGGCCTGTTCACGGGTCGTGGTTACAACATCCATTCCCTCAATGTCGCTCCAACGCATGACGCCACCGCGTCGTGCATGACCATTGTGACGCACGGAGACGACGCCACCCTCGAACAGATCATCAAACAGCTCAGCAAGTTGCCGGACGTGCTCAAGGTTCAACATTTCGAGGACGGCGAATACGTGGACCGCGAACTGGTGCTGGTAAAGGTGGCGGTGGATTCCAAACACCGCGCGGAGGTGATGCAGATCACGGATATCTTCCGCGCCAAGATCGTGGACGTGCAACCGAAAAACCTGATCATTGAAATCACCGGCGATGAGAACAAGATCGAAAAGTTCATCGGCTTGATGGACAACTTCGGGATCGTGGCGCTGACCCGCACCGGCAAAGCCGCCATGCCCCGCGCCTGACCTTTCAAGGCACGCGGAACTGATCGCGCAATTTTTTTAAATCAACGACGACAATTATTTTATGGCAAAAGTCTATACCGACAAAGACGCCGATCTCGGCGTGTTGAAAAACAAAACGCTCGCCGTGCTCGGCTTTGGCTCGCAAGGCCACGCCCACGCGCTCAACCTCAAAGACAGCGGCCTCAAGGTCATCATCGGCCTCTACGAAGGCAGCAAATCCATTCCCGTTGCGAAAGAAAAAGGCTTCAAGGTCTTTAGCACAGCGGAAGCGGTAAAGCGCGCCGATGTGATCATGGTCGCCCTGCCCGACACCAAGCAACCGGCCTGCTACGCGAAGGACATTGCGCCGAATTTAACCCCGGGCAAAACGCTCGTGTTCAGCCACGGCTTTTCCATCCATTTCAAAACCATTGTTCCGCCGAAAAATGTCAATGTGATCATGGTGGCGCCGAAAGGCCCGGGACACACGGTGCGGCGGCAGTACACCGAAGGTAAAGGTGTGCCGTGTTTGATCGCGGTCTATCAGAACCCCGGTAAAACCGCCAAGAAGATCGCGCTGGCCTGGGCCAAAGGCATTGGCGGCACGCGCGCGGGCGTCATCGAAACCAACTTCAAGGAAGAAACCGAAACCGATCTGTTTGGCGAACAAACCGTTCTGTGCGGCGGCATCAGCGCGCTGGTGCAGGCCGGATTTGAAACGCTGGTCGAAGCCGGTTATTCGCCCGAGATGGCGTATTTTGAATGTCTGCATGAATTGAAGCTGATCGTGGATTTAATGAATGAATCCGGCATCAGCGGCATGCGCTTCTCCATCTCCGAAACCGCCAAGTGGGGCGATATCACCGTCGGGCCGAAGATCGTGGACGCAAGCGTGAAGAAGCGGATGAAAGCCGCGTTGCAGGACATTCAATCCGGCAAATTTGCGAAGGCGTGGGTCAAGGAATACAAGGGCGGCTACAAGAAATACCACGCGCTGCTTAAGAAGGGTGAAAACCATCCGATTGAAAAAGTCGGCACGAAACTGCGCAGTCTGATGCCGTGGATGGGGAAGAAGAACATCAAAGGCGCGCAAGCCGCCTATTGATAAATCAGCCTGACTATTCAGCCGTTATCGTTTCTGGCGGTAACGGCTTTTTTGTGCCGGTCTCATGAAAACGAACTGGCCTGCCCATGCCGGAGAGAATAGGCACGAACAGGCCAGCCGCAGCCGCCAGCGCCCCCGATGACGGCTTAAAGTCTTGGGATGGTCAGCGTTGAAAATGCCCGTCTGAGAAATCGCTTGAGCGAGAAGCGAACGCTCCTCGTGAGGGAACCAGTCAGGTAAATTTCCTCTCTCAAGCTGCCACGAAGTTTCATGGTCGCGGCAACTTACGGCGCAGCGCGCCGGATGCAATTAGGCCCTTCCGGATTCTCCACCCGGGTGTTTCCCGGTAAAAAGAAACCCCCTGCGGAATTGGCTTCCGAAGGGGGTGAAATGACGAAGCGAAACTCAGGGACGATCTATTTCTCCCAATGGGCGGATCCAAATGTTGCGATAACGAACCAGATCGCCGTGATCTTGCAACCCGATCGGGCCGCGAGAAGTTTTGGTTTCGTTGTAGCTGGTGAGTTCGCGGTGCTTGGTGGGGCCGAGATACTCGCGATGATTTTGCAGCACGACTCCGTTGACGATGATGGTGACGGCAGCCTTCCGGGTCAATTGCCCGGCCGCATCCCAACGCGGGGCTTCAAAAATAATATCGTAACTCTGCCATTCCCCCGGCTTTTTGCTGGGATTGGCCAATGGCGGAAATTGCCCGTACATCCCGCCCAGTTGCCCATCGGCATAAGTGGGATTTTGATAGCTGTCGAGCACCTGCGCTTCATATTGACCGATCAAAAAAATTCCGCTGTTCCCGCGTCCCTGGCTGTTGCCTTTGACAACGACGGGGGAGGCGAATTCCAGGTGCAGTTGAAAATCTTCAAACTCCTGTTTGGTGCGGATTGATCCCGCCGCCGGCGTGACTTCCATATAACCATTCTGCACTTTCCAGCCCGCCGCGCCACCGTGTTCGTTTTGCCATTGGGACAAGTCCTTGCCATCAAACAACACCACTGCATCCGAAGGGGCGCCGGCGTTCAGACTGAAACTCGCTGCCGGCGTGACCACTGCGGGACGCGGGCGATTTGAGTCGTGAACATGCCATTTCTGGCCGGGAATGATCGGCGTATCGGTGTAACCCGGGGACTCATCGGCCGGCGCGTTCAGGTTGGTAAGCGTCATACTAATTCCCATCAGGAAAAGAGAGCGGCAAATTCGATTTCGCATGACGCAGTTTTCTTAAGCGGCGTCCAAATTGCAACAGACAAAATCAGCCACACGGACGACCGCTGAAGCCACGCCCGCACTCAGCGTACGCGATGGATCATCCATAGCGCCATCAGGGTAAAGGCGATATTGGGCAGCCAGCCCGCAATCCAGGCCGGCAGATGGCCCGCGGTGCCCGCCGCCTGACTGATTTCCATCACCGCGAAGTACAGCAGGCAAATACCGATGCTCCCGGCAACGCCAGCGAAAACATTGCGCCGCCCCGAAGCCACCCCGAACGGCAGCGCAATCAGGACCACCACGAAACATTTCCACGGACTCGCAATCCGACTATGCAGCCGGGTGTAGAGCCAGTTGCGGGTGGCGCTGGTCAAATCGGGATGTAGCGCCAGATAACTGCGAATGTCTTCCAGAGGAATATCGGCATGATGACGCCGGCGGGAACCGGCACGTTGATTGATCAAAACCTCACTCCGGATTTCTTCGGGAGTTTCCTTAAGATCGGGGCGGGCCAGAACCGGCTCCTGCAACGTCGGCACAGGACTCGCATCCACGCTGGGATCGCTGCGATACTCGCGCGCGTTAAAAAAGACCCACACCCCGTTGCTGTAAACCGCCGAGCTGGCATAGAACCACGTGGGGGCGCCGCCGCGGCCCGAGCTGACGATGATCGGATTGAGCATGGTCAACGCTTCAGGATCAAATTCCTTGATCGCCCAATTGTGACCGTCACGCGCGTTCATGAAGCCCAAATTTTTGATCACCGCTGGGCTGGCGTCCGCCGCGCTGGACGGTTTGCGCCGCGCTTGATTGATGAGGGCCTCCGCCCGTTCTTCGGCATCCGGCGCGAATTTTTCATTCACCACAAACAGGCCGATACTGCCCAGCAAACCGACCAGCAAATACGGCGCGGCCAGGCGCCACAGGCCGATCCCCGCCGCGCGCATGGCGGTGATTTCATTATTGCGCGCATGTTGCGTCAAAGCGTAAAGCAGGGCGAGCAACAGCGCGACGGGCAGCACGACATCGAGGAATTCAGGTGAGCGGATCACGTAATACAAAACCACATCCGCAACCCCGGTCTGGACTTCCTTGAATGTCTCAATGCGCTCGAAAAGATCGGAGGACGTCCAGAAGATGAAGAATCCGCCCAGACAATATGCCAAAGGCAGCAGCAGCTCGCGCAGGAGATAGCGATCCAACAGACGCACCGGGTCAGGCTAAACTTTGCCGACGGCGACCAGCAAGCTTGCGAAAACAAAAACGGCGACCGGGATTGCCGGTCGCCGTTGAAAATGTCCGCCGCTCAAGCGGGTACCAATTGATGTTTGACAATGGCTTCGTAACCTTTGGATTCCAATTCCAAGGCGAGTTCCTTGCCCCCCGATTTCACAATGCAACCATCCGCCATGACATGCACTTGATCGGGAATGATGTAGTTCAGCAGGCGTTGGTAGTGCGTGATGATCAACTGGGCTGAATCCGGACGGCGGAGTTTGTTGACTCCACTGGAAACCACCTTCAACGCGTCAATGTCCAGTCCCGAATCGGTTTCATCCAGAATGGCCAGCCTAGGTTCGAGCACGGCCATCTGAAAAATCTCCGCGCGTTTCTTTTCGCCACCGGAGAAACCTTCGTTCACCGAACGTTTCAACAAATCGTCCTTAAGCTCAAGCAGCTTCATCTTGGATCGCACCAGCGTGAGAAAATCCATTGCGTCCACTTCCGACAACCCTTTGGCCTTGCGGATTTCATTATAGGCCGCGCGCAAAAAGTAGGTGCTGTTCACTCCCGGAATTTCCACGGGATATTGGAAGGCCAGAAACACCCCCGCGCGGGCGCGTTCCTCCGGATCCAGATCCAACAAATCTTCACCCAGATATTTCACCGTGCCTTCGGTCACTTCGTAGCCCTCGCGACCCGCCAGAATGGCGGCCAGCGTGCTCTTGCCGCTGCCGTTCAGTCCCATCAAGGCGTGAACTTCGCCAGGATAAATGGTCAGGCTGAAGCCTTTGAGAATTTGCTTGTTCTCCACACCGGCGTGGAGGTTGTTGATTTCAAGAATAGGTTGCGTGCTCATGGAATAAATTCGTTTTCTGTTTTAGCCGGGATCGTTCCGGCCCTTGTCGCAAGGCGACCTGAAACTCAGCCGACACTCCCTTCCAAACTGACGCCGAGGAGCTTCTGCGCTTCCACGGCAAACTCCATCGGCAGCTCTTTGAATACTTCCTTGCAAAAGCCGTTCACGATCATGTTCACGGCGTCCTGCGTTTGAATGCCGCGCTGGTTGCAATAAAAAATCTGGTCCTCGCCGATCTTCGACGTGGTCGCCTCGTGTTCGACCGACGCGGTGGAGTTTTTCACCTCAATGTACGGAAACGTGTGTGCGCCGCACTTCGAACCGATCAACATCGAGTCGCATTGCGAAAAATTTCGCGCGTGGGCCGCGGTCTTTTGAATTTTTACCAGGCCGCGATAACTGTTCTGGCTGCGCCCGGCCGAGATGCCCTTGGAAACAATCGTACTGCGGGTGTTCTTGCCGATGTGAATCATCTTCGTCCCGGTGTCCGCCTGCTGATAGTTGTTGGTGACCGCCACGGAATAGAATTCTCCTTTCGAGTTGTCACCAAGCAACACACAACTCGGATATTTCCAGGTAATCGCCGAACCCGTCTCGACCTGAGTCCAGGTGATGCGCGAGTTTTTACCTTTGCACAAACCGCGCTTGGTCACGAAATTGTAAATGCCGCCCACCCCGTTCTCGTCGCCCGGATACCAATTCTGCACCGTGCTGTATTTGATTTGCGCGTTGTCGAGCGCCACCAGTTCCACGACCGCCGCGTGCAACTGATTTTCATCGCGCATCGGCGCAGTGCAACCTTCCAGGTAACTGACCTGCCCGCCCTCATCGGCAATGATCAACGTGCGCTCAAACTGTCCCGACTTGGCGGCGTTGATGCGGAAGTAGGTCGAAAGTTCCATCGGACACCGCACGCCTTTCGGGATGTAACAAAACGAACCATCCGTGAAGACCGCGGAATTCAACGCGGCGTAAAAATTATCCGTATAGGGCACCACGGAGCCGATGTATTTTCGGACCAGTTCCGAATGTTTTTGAATCGCCTCACTCATCGAGCAGAAGATGATGCCCTTTTCCGCGAGCTGCTTCTGGTAAGTCGTGCCGACGCTGACGCTGTCAAACACCGCATCCACCGCCACCCCCGCGAGCTGCTCGCGTTCCCGCAGCGGGATGCCAAGCTTCTCGTAAGTTTCGAGCAGCTTGGGATCAACCTCATCGAGACTCTTCGGCGCGTCTTTTTTCTGCTTCGGCGCCGAGTAATACGTGATGTCCTGGAAATCCGGCGTGGGGAATTTTACAAACTGCCACCGGGGCTCGGTCAGAGTGAGCCAATGCCGGTACGCCTTGAGCCGCCATTCCGTCATCCACTCCGGCTCTTTTTTCTTCGCTGAAATCAACCGGATGATGTCTTCATTCAATCCCGGCGGCGCGGACTCCGCCTCCACATCGGTATAAAAACCGTATTTATATTCCTGTTTGACCAGGGTCTCGATGGTTTCCGTTGCTGTGCTCATGCAAAATTATTTCTTCTTGGCGCAATCCGTGCAGACGCCGTGAACCGCGATTTCGTAATAGTCCACCCTGAATCCTTTGGGGCGCGGCACCGCCGTGGCCCCTTCGGTCAGAGCGACATCGAACACCGCACCGCATTGGTCGCAGTAATAGTGGCAGTGCTCCTCCATGTTAGGACAGAACCGCGCCGCGCCACGCTCCAATTGCACCTGGCGCACCAGCCGGCATGAAACCAAGGCGTCCAGACAATTGTAAACCGTGGCGTGAGAAATCTCCGGCATCGCTTTCTTGGCGCGACTGTAAATCTCCTCCGCCGTCGGATGATCCCGCTTGGCGAGCAGCACGTCATAGACGCACCGCCGCTGCGGCGTGAAGCGGAAGCCGCTCGTCGCCAGACGTTCGCTCAAATCTGCTTGGTTCACCGGGTGTTTCATCCCTGCCTACTAGACGCCCCAGTGTAGCGACTCACCCCGCGCCGTCAATAATTAGAATTATTCTAAATCCAAGCCACGTTGCCTCAGATTAAAAGACCCCGGAGCGATTTCCGATGAGACGCGCCTTCGCGGAACATCGGACGGGCGAGCATCGCGACGGACCAGAGCCGGAGGTTGAAAAGCTCCTCGGCCTTGAGTTGCACAGCCGGAAAGCAACCGGGAGTCTGCGAAAAGGCAATGACAACCTTTTGTTGCATATGCGACAAAAGGTTGTCGCCGAGCAGGCGCGGTCGAACGTGCGCAGTCGCCGGCTGGCGACCCGAGTAGTCCCACTCGCTGCCGCCGCGCCGGTTGTCCCAAATAATCGGATGGTAAAAGCCGTTGGGATTTTCGCCATTGCACAATTGACCGGCTCCGCGCACCCTGCCAGCGGCGCTGAACGCAATTCGCCGCCATCGGTTGAACATGAAAATTCCGCAACTGCCCGCCACCAACCTGCGTCCGCATCCTTACTCCGGCCCCTCGCGAACCGAGGTGCTGGCCCAACGCCAGCGTTATGTCCACCCCAGCATTTTCCACTATTATCGCGAGCCGCTCATGCTGGTGGAGGGACAAATGCAATACGTCTGGGACGAGCAAGGCCGGCGTTATCTCGACGGCTTGGGCGGCATCGTCACCGTGAGCGTGGGCCATTGTCATCCGCACGTCGTGGCGGCGGGCAATCGCCAAAGCGAAATGCTGCAACACGCCACCACCATTTATCTGCACCCGAACCTGGGCGCGTTCGCCGAGAAACTGGCGTCCAAGTTGTCGGGTGATCTCAAGGTTTGTTACTTCGTCAACTCCGGCTCGGAAGCCAACGATCTCGCGCTGTTGATGGCGCGCGTTTACACCGGCAACTACGACGTCATCGCCCTGCGTAATGCTTATCACGGCGGTAACGCTTCCGGGATGACCGTCACCGCGCACAGCACTTGGAAATACAACGTGCCGCACAGCTTCGGCGTGCATCATGCCATCGCACCCTACCCGTATCGCGGGCCGTATGGCTATGACGACGCGGACGCCGGTCGCAAATACGCGGATGATGTCAAATCGTTGATTGATTACGCCACGCCCGGCAAGGTCGCGGCATTCATTGCGGAATCCATCCAGGGCGTCGGCGGTTTTGTCGAATTCCCGTCTGGTTACCTCCAGCAGACTTACGAACACATCCGCGCGGCCGGCGGCGTTTGCATTGCCGACGAAGTGCAAACCGGATTCGGACGGCTCGGCACGCATTTCTGGGGCTTTGAAACGCAGGACGTCGTCCCCGACATCGTGACGATGGCCAAAGGCATTGGCAACGGCTGCCCACTCGGCGCGGTGGTGACGACCCCGCAGATTGCCGCGGCCTTGACCGGTAAAATTCACTTCAACACGTTCGGTGGTAATCCCGTCGCCAGTGCGATGGGCAAAGCCGTCCTCGAAGTCATCGAGAAAGAAAAACTTCAAGAGAACGCGCTCAAGCTGGGTACGCGCATCAAAAGTGGTTTGGAGCAACTGAAGGCCAAGCATCCGCACATTGGCGATGTGCGCGGCAGCGGTCTGTTGCTGGGCATTGAGATTGTCCAAGATCGAAAGACCAAAGCCCCCGGTAAAGCCGAATGTGCGGCGGTTCACGAAGCCGCCCGAGAAATGGGACTGCTCGTTGGTAAAGGCGGCTTTTGGAGTCAAACCATTCGCCTCGCCCCACCCATGTGCATCAACGCCGCAGATGCGGATTTTATCGTCGAGGTATTTGACGCGGCATTTACGAAATTGGATTCGTAAGCCCCTCCGCTGCGGCAAAAAGCGGCGGTAAACGCGCCGCAGTCCAGACGCTTCGCGACTGTCAAACGCCACCAAACCGCATTGCTGCCAAGCTGGGCGGTTTTGACACCCAGAATACAGTCGCGCCCGTGAAGCAGTTTCGAGTGCTCGTCCACGGTAAAGATTTCGCAATGCGTGAGAATGATCGGCCCGAACCGCATATACTTGGATTCTGCACAACCGTTTATGTGGAACGCACGGATCAGAACGACGAACGGCAGCCAGCCGAGGCCGCAGTTGCCGTGTGGGTTAACGAAGAGCAAATCCAGTGATGCGCTGGCCGACGGGATTCGGCGGCGGCCGGCCAATCAGGATGAAGATGGTGTGTGAACTTGGAATCCAGTTACGGAATCTCTTTCAGTTGGTAGAAAATGGGGGTGTTCGTGGCGGGCAACGACAAGGGCACGAGCACATTGGTCTGCTGGAATCCAAGCAACGCTTCCCAAATCACCGGGGGCATGAGGCTGTCGGTCACCTGCAATTGATAGTTCGTGCCCGGTCGCCCATAGACGGCCAATTGCCGCGTTTGGTCGGGAGTCACCCATCCTTCGAGCAGCGGATGACGTTGCACCACCACCGCCCGGCCAACGCCGTTGACGTGGTTGGTGTAAAGATGATCTCCGGGCTTGTAACCGGCGAGGTTGGTGACGACGAGGCGGACGAACTGCGACCAGCCATCGGGCGCGGCGGTAAATTGCAGTTGCGCGACCTGTTGCGTGCCTTGAATGGTTTGACCGGGCGGCGCTTGCAGGTGGATCCGCAACTGCGACGGATCAAGCTGCAACTCCGCCGTGTCGAGGTGCGAACCGATTGGGGTCAACGTCCAATTGGTCAGGACGTCCATCGGCACGGGCAGGGCAAACGACAGGTTGGTGACGCCTTCGCTGGAGGCTACGAAAACCGGCAAGGTCGCCGAAGCGCCACCCAGCAGATTGGTTTCGCTCAACTGCACCTCCAGATAATCCAGCACCGTGATGTTGAAGGTGGCGTGGGCGCTCAACGGCGGGTTGCCTTGATCCGTGACCTGCACGGTGACGGAATGGATGGTCGAGGCGTTGGTGCGGGTGGGTTGCCACCAGAACACGCCGTTCGTCGCCACAAGCATCGCGCCGTCGGGTGCGGCGATGAGGCTGAAAGTCAATGCGTCTCCGTTCGGGTCTTCCGCCAAAAATTGGCGATGCGCCGCGCCGTCAGGCGTAATCACGAGGTCCGACAGTTCCTCAACAAAATAAGGCGGTTGGTTTTGTGATTGCCGTTCCCACGACATCGCGAGCTGATCGGTTGCCGGGTTGCCGGCCAGATCGGTGATGTCCCGCAGGTCCGCGACGACGGTGTATTCGCCCGCCGCCGCCGTGAGCGCCGCCAAATTGACAAGTTGCACGCGGTTGCTGGCAACGACTTGAATTGCCGGAGTAAACGGGTTCGTTCCGTTCCAGACCAACGCGAAATTATTGCTCGAGACCGTGAGGGCATTGATGGCTTCCGTAAACGTAACCGTAACGGTGTTGACGTCAGCGTCGGTCGGCGTGGCGATTTGCTCGATGGTGGCTGAGGGCGGGATTTGATCAATCACCACGGTCACAAATGCGGCCAGCGAGACGTTGCCCGCGCCGTCAATGGCCGTGACGCGCAGGCGGTGCGTGCCGTCGCTCGCAAAGAGGAGCGACGCGGAAAAGTTCGTGCCCTCCATCGTCGCCAGACCAAAATCAATACTCGTGGTGGTATCAAAGACGCGCACGGTCAGGTTGGGGGCGGTGACCGTGCCCGACAACGTCACCGCGTTCGTGCTGGTTAAACCGTCGGTGGCCGAAAAGCCCAGGTCGGGGGCGATAGCCAGATGGTCGGGGGTGGCCGGCGTGTCCAGAATCATCGTCCAACTGACGTTGGTGCTGCCGACGCCGGGGTTGCCCGCCCAATCCTGGATGCCGGCGGCGTCCACAGTGAGCGTGTAGCTTCCGGCCCAACCCTGCAACCAACTGATCTCACCGATCTGATATGTGGTCGGTGTCAGGCGCGTCAGGGTCACGTCCGCATTGATCAGGTCCGGTCCGCCGTCGCGAGTGAGCGTCAGATCGTGATGATCGAACGTGGCGGGATCAACGGCGTGCGAGAAGGTGACCGTCAAATTTTGCACCACGATGTTGCGCGGGTTGGTGGTGACGGGCGACAACTCCACGATGTGCGGCGGCGAAGTGATCATGGTCCACGTCCGGGTTTGCGTTCCTTGACCGGATTTACCTCCGGCATCGGTGACGTTGGCGGCGGTGACGGAGAGCACATAAGTTCCCTCTTCACCAGTCAAAGTTCCCAGCCCGGCGAGCGTGAAATTAATGTTGTCTTCCGTGGTAAGCGTGACGTCGGCAGTGATTAGATTCGGTCCACCATCGCGGGTCAATTGCAGGGCACCCAGACCGAACGTGGCGGGGTTGATCGCCTTGGAAAACGCGATGGTCAGCGCCTCAATCGGCTGATTGCGCGGGTCCGGAGTGACGGCAGAAATGCTCTCCACAACCGGCGCGGCGTCGCCCTTGGCCCAGGCGACGACGGCGGAAACATCGCCCAGACGGTTGCCCCAGACATCGGAGATCGCGTTGCCAAAGATACGCAGGGAGTAATTGCCATCTTCAGCCGTCAACGGCACGAGTCCGGTGATGCGGTAAGTGGCGTCGGCGAGCAGCACCACGCTCACTCCCGAGGCCGGGGTGATCAGGTTGGGGCCGCCATCACGCGTCAGTTCCAGGTCGGCGAAGTTGAAAGTGGCCAGGTCCATCGCCGCTGAAAAAACGATCGTGACCGCATCCACCGCTTCGGTTTGGTTGAATGGCGTCACCGGTCCGAACTGAACGATGGCGGGCGTGGTGGTATTGGTTGAGCGATAGGTCAGGGTATATTGTCCCGAACCCTCCCAGTCGAACAGGTGCAATAGATTTTCCCTCACCGCGCCAGGGATTGAAGACGGGAACGAGCGATCGGTGGTCCACGCGTTGTTGGTCAATTCCAGCACTTTGCCGTCCGAACGCACCACACTGGCCAGCAAATATCCGGGGCCGGGATCGGGCAACCGATAATAATTCCAACCCGGTCCGGCCGCCGCCGTGAGCTGCACCTGCCAGTGCGCCGGACCGACGCTGCCGTTGAAGACGCCGTTGGTCACGACGTTCACCGGTTCAATGGCGCCGGTGTTGTGATACAACAAATCGGGGAGATTCTGGGGATCGGCAAAATCATTCACCAGATAGTCCAGAACGCCGTCGTCCGCGGGCCGGTTGGCTCGAACGGGATGGATCAACTCATGCGTCTCCACGCTGTTGATGAGTGACAAATTGGTGTGCCCCAATCCGTCCACATGCTCGAACGTGGCCGCGAACGAAATGAACTTGCCCTGCAACGTGGACAGTAATTGCCAGTTCACGCTCTTCGAGACCCCGGCGGGAACGTCGCCAAGCCGGGCCGTCAGCGAAGGGGCAACCGCGTTGCTGCCCACGCTCGTGCCGATGATGCGGAAGTCAATCAACAGGCCCTTTTCGTTTTCGATGATTTGCGGTTGCGCCGAGGTGATTTCAAAATTCCTGGCGTTCCCGGCGCCGATGTTCTTCACAATCAAACCCAGGGTGTAGGGTTCGGAAGGTTCGGTCGCCGGCGTGAACGGATCATCGCCATAGACATCGCGCTGCTGGAAATAGACGAGGTCCAGCTTCGCCTCGGGATAGACCGTGATGGGCGCGGACAGCAACGGCACGATGACTTCCTGACCGGCATCCAGGTAACGCAACGTGCCCCCGATCTGATAGGAATAGGGTTGGTCAGGCGCGGCATCCGTAGTGGGAATGAAGGTGTAAACCGCACGGCCAGTGGCGCCGCCCGCGAGCACCCCCGAACCGTCCACCGCCGTCATCCCGGTCACGACCGGCCCTTCCGTCACAAATTTGCCCACGGCGGATTGGCCCGCGCCGTCGCGGAAATCCAGGGTGACCTGCACGCCGGTGATGTCGGTGCTGCCGCCATTATCAATTTCCAGGGTGCCGGCAAACGCGCTGCGCGTGAGGGTGACCTCCTGATTGATGCGCAACCGCACTTGCGCGCAGACACCCGCACCGTCCTGGGCCTTGACCGGCGCCTCAATGCGCGGGGCGCTGCCGGCGTTGTAACCGGAATGAGTCACCGTGGTTTCGGCCATCGCTCCAGCCGGCGGCGCGTAGCCCCGGCAATCAGCCCCTTGGATAAGGATGGTGGTTATCACCGGACAGCTGCCGATGGTGTACTCGGCCAGATGCGGAGTGGGCAGCCACATCTCACCCGGCGGAATGGGCGTCGGCCCACCACCACCAAAGTTGGGCAGAGGAATTTGATCCAAATGGGAGCAGATACATTCGAGAATGCCACTGACGCCCGCCCCCACCGCACCAGCCGCGCCACCCAAAGCCGCTCCGCAAGCCGTGGAGATGGCCGCCTTCTGGCAGGTGGATAATTTCGGTCCGGCACAGGAAATGAGCGCACTGATCGCGTTACAGCCGACACTGAGCAAATTTCCCGAACCGATCAACTCCTTGAACCCTTCCAGACATTCTTTGACATCCTTGGCGGTGCAAATGATCGAAAGATCAAGCCCACGACTCTGTCCCACCATTCGATTGCCACAGGGGTACGAGTAATTGGCACGTAAGGGAATCTTGGGCAGACAGGCGTTAAGGTCCTCCAGCGTACAACCATCGCCATCCGCCGCGTGAACGATGCCGGGCGAAGCCGCCGCCAGCGCGCCGCCGGGAGCGGCCCGCATTTGCACGGTCACCGGAATCGTCACGGAGCTTTTCGCCGGGAGCTTGCCGACGTACCGCACCAGGGGCGTAACGAGATAAGTCGGGTGGTCCGGAACTTCGATTTCCACATCATTGGCGGCGATCAACCCTTGATTGGTCAGCTTGATCTCAAACTGGGTGACTTCTCCCGCCGCCACCAACACCATCACCTGCGGCTCTTCAATCACCACGTTGGGCACGGGCACTTCGGTCTCAAACACGGATTCCAGCACGATCCGGTAATGATCCGCAATCTCGGTCGGCACGACGGACCACTGATACGTCACGAGCTGACGCGGCAGGAAAGCCTCCAGCGCGTTGGTGATGCCGGCGGCCACCAGGACCGACCCGCGGAATTGATTATGCTTTTCCGCCGTCACGTCCACGGTGTAACTGCCCTCGGTCAGCGCGCTAAATTGCGCCGTGCCAGTCGGGCCGGAATTGGTTTGCGCGATGATGCCGCCGGTGAACGGATCGCGCACCACAACCAGCGCGTTGGTGACCTTGGGTTCGCCCGCGACGTAGTAGGTGTAATCGTCGGTGACATTCACCACGAGATCCCCAATGCCCGAGGAGACGGCGCGGAACTGATACGGCACGCGCACGCCGACGTTCTCGTTGGCCACCGCAATGTTGCCGTTGTAAAGCCCGAGGGTCAGATCCGTCGCCGGATTCAACAGTAAAGTCACCACCGCATTGCTGCCGGCGGGAATGGACGGAATATTTGCCGTCGAACCAAGGCTGAGCCACGGCAGATCGGGAAGCTGCACGGTCAGGTCGCCGCTCGCCGAGCCACCGGTATTGGCAATGGTGAAGGCCACCACCGTTTGCTCGCCGCGCACCATGCCGCGTTCCAAATAGGCGGGAGTCGCCACCAGTTGCGCAAACGTCGGAACAATTTTGACATACAACGGCAACGCCAACGCGGCCCCTTCCGCCGAAGTGAACGTGGCCGCAAAATTGGCCTGCGCTGCCTGGGTCAATGGCGAGTTCAAAGTGTAGTCCACGGTCATCACGCCGTAGGGCGGCAGGACGTGATTGGTGAACGTGAACGCCACGCTGAGGTTCGTGCCCAGATCGGGCTGCGTGACCGTCAGGTCCGTGAGCGCATAACCCGTCCGGTTCGTCAGCAACACCGAGCCGGTCACGGGCGTGTTGGGCAGGAGTTGCGGGGCCAGGCGGTCGGGCAAGGCGGCCATTCCCAACAGCGCAAATGACGCCTGCGTGGTCTGGTTCGTAACGTTCGGATGATCGGCCGAGGCGGTATAATAGCCCACTTCGTTGGCCAGCGGTTGGAAGGTGTAGGTGAAATTGCCCGTGGCATCCGAGGTAACTTGAAATGTGCGGCGCGTGTCGTTCACCATTACGCGGATGGCCGCGACGCGGTTGGGCACGGACGTGTTGTTGGTGGAATTGAACGTGCGCCCCTGCAACACAATGGGCGTGCCCGCACCGGCCATGAGCGGGCTGACGTCCAGCAATTCGGCACGATACGCGGGATGCACCGTCAGGGGCGAGGCCGCGGCGGCCGTATTGTTCACCGTCTTGAGTTCGGTCAAGGACCGGTTGCCGTTGGCTTCAATCAGCAACCAGAAATTGCCCGGCAGGGCGGGCAGATAAAACGAGGCGGTGTTGGTGTAGCTCTCGCCCACCGCCAGCGCCCGCACGTTGGGTTTGGCGGCCACCAACATTTGGCCCCCACCCACGCTGTCCGAGGCCAGATACACGTAGTCAAACCAGTTCTGGTTGGTGGTGCTGCCCAGACCGTGGTTGGTGATTTGCCAACTGACGGAAACTTGCTGCTCCGTGAACGCTTCGGTCGGCGCGCTGATCACCGCCGACACCAGGTCCGGTAAATAAATATCGGAAACGGTCAGCGTCCGGGCCGCCGAATTGTAACCCGCCGCGGTGGCGCTCAGCACCACTTCACGATTGCCGGTTTGTTGCGCGTCGAGAATCCCGGTGACCGGGAAGTTGGTGCTGGTCTGGTTGACGGCCAGTTCCACCACCGGCAAATGCGTCACCACCCCGGTTGGACTCGAGGCCAACGTCACGATCAGGGCGTTCGTTGGCGCCGTGTTGCGCGTCAAAGTGGCCATCGTGTTGCTGCCCTTGGAAATCACGGTCTGCGCCAGTTCCAACCGCAGGCTGGGGCCGTTGGTGTCCAACACCTGCAAAGTGGCCTGCGCCGCGCCCGCGGTCTGCGGGTTGTTGGCCAGGTTCAACGGATTGGCCGTAATCACCGCCGTCTGGTTGCCGGTGACCAAGCCGTCCGTGCCGACACCGACGTTGAAGGTGGTGGAAGTTGCGTTGGCGGGAATCGTCACCAGGCTCGGCACCGTAACCAGCTCGCTGCCCGTGCGGGTCAATTGCACTTTCTGCGCCTGGGGCGTCATCACGCCGCGCGACACGGTGCCCACCGTGGCAATCGCTCCGGCGCCTTCGGACACCACGGAATCCGCCAAGGTCAAAGCGAGCGTCACCACGTCCGCGTTCAGCACGTCAAGGCCTGCGGAAATGGAAGGGTAACCGGCGGCCACCGCCGTGACGCGCACGCGCCGGCCGCTGTTCAACTCGCCATCCGGCACCGGCGTCAACGCAAACACCGCCGAACCATTGCCCGCCGGAATCACCACGGTTTCCGGCGCGAGCAACGCCTCCGGATGATCGCTGGTGATGTTCACCACCAGCGCGCTATCGAGGTGCGCGTTGCGGGTGATCAAAGCGGAAACCGCATCCACACCCGCATCTTCCGGGATCTGGTTGACGCTCAAGTGCAACGTCAGCAACGGCGGATCGTCGTCGGTGATGGTCAGCGGCACATTGACGGTTGGATAGCCGCCGGCGCTGGCCGTCACCACCCCGGATGCCGTGTCGCCCGAGATGAGGTTGTCCACCACACCCAGATGGAAATTGGTGGCGCTCTGTCCGGCCGGAATGACCACCGCGGCGGGCAGCAGCAAATTGGTGAGTGAAGAACTCAGGTCAACGGTGAGCGCGTTGGCCAGGTCTCCATTACGCAACAACGTGGCCAGTACCGCCTGGCTGCCGGCGGATTCCAGCACGTTGGTCGGTGACAGGGTCAGTTGCAGAGTCGAGGTCAGATGAAGTGGCGCTGCGGCCAGCGTGCTGTTGTTGGTCGAGTTCAGTTCGTAGAAGTTCGCCGCCACGTTGCCTTTGACGATCAGCCATTGGTCGCCGGTGACAAACGGCGGCAACGTCACCGCCTGGGTCAACACCAGCGAGTCGCCGGCCGCCAGCACGTTGGTGACGCTGCGCGTGGCGAGCCATTGCCCGCCACCCAGGGCGTTGACGCTGCTGAGAAAGACCTGATCAAACCACGCGTTGGTGATCGGCGCACTGCCCTGGTTCACATCCGTCCACACCACTTGAATCGTCTGGCCGGCGTTGGCCGCCAGGGGCGCGGTAAGGTTGGTGATGATCAAATCCGGATAGGCCGCCAGCGTGGCATTGATCGTAATGGAGTTGGTGTTGTTCAACTCACCCGTGCCGCCGGCGTTGTATTCGTAAACCTGTTGCGCCGCGTCGGCGGTCACGGTGACCAGGAACTCACCGGCGCCGGACGAGCCATCCGGCAGCGTGAAACTGAACGCGCGCGGGACGGCGCCGCCAGCGGCAATTGGTTCGGCCAAAGCCGGGTCATACGGCAACAACGTGTTCACCAGCACCTGGCCGTTGGTGGCGTTCACCACCGAAATCCGATCGGCAAAAACATTCGTCACCGCACCAAGCCCGGAGTTCTGATCCCGCCAGACCAGATGCACGGAGTCACCTGAATGGAGTGGCGCGTTGGTGACCGCCAGCTCGGTTACTTGCAGGTCGGGATAGGTGGCCAGCACGCTGGTGACCGTGAGGCTCGCACGGTTGTTGCTTTCCGCCGTGCCCTCCAGATTGAATTCGTACTGATGATTGTAAGCATCCACCACCACCGTGATCTGCAACTGCCCCACACCCACGTCGCCATCCGGCAACGTGAAGTTCAGCGCCCGCGCCTGGGCCGCACCAGCCGCAATGTTTCCGCTGACCGCCGGGTTGTAGTATTGATAGGTGTCCAGCAACTGAATGCCGGTGGTCAGGTTGGAGATCGTCACGCGATCATACCAGTACTGGTCGGTGGCCATCGGGCCGGCGTTGGTGTCCGCCCAGGTAATCGTGAGCGCGCCGCCCGATTGCAACGCGCCGGTGACCGCCAGGTCAGCAACCAGCAAATCCGGCGCGGCCAGCGTGGTGAACGTGGCATCCGCGGCAACCGTTTCATTACCCGCCGCGTCGGCCGAGCGCACCCGATAATGGTACGTCGTCAGTGCGGTCAGGTTGTACAGCGTGACCGTGTGGTTCGTCACGGAAGCTGAGCCGTAAGCCGTCGCGCCGTACGCCGTCGTCAAACCGTAATCCACGACCGTGCTCGCCGGTTCGCCGCTCTGCCAGGAGATTGCCGCCGTGTTGATGGCGGGCGTGGCACTGATCTCCGTCAACGTCGGATAGATGGTATCCACCGCGAACGTGTAGGCGTTGGTCAACAGCAGCACCCCGCCGTTGGTATCACTCGCGTTGGCGACATAAACCAGATTCGTCCCGTCCATGCCGTTGGTGATGGCCAACGCCGGCGTCGTGTAGGAATCATTCGGCCGCCAGTAACCGCTCCACGTACCATTGCCGGCAACCGTCGGCGCAATGCCGGCGGCCACAATGTTCGTGAGCGTCACCACCGGCGCAATGTTGGTGTCCATCGTCCGATCAAACCGAAAGGTGAGCGTGAAATTATCGTTGGTGGGCACGACGCCGAATCGGCTGGTCGCCACGGCCTGGATGACGGGATTGGTGCGGATGCCCGTGTAAACGGCCACATACGCCAGATGGGTCGCGTCCAGCGTGGAGAAGGTCTTTTGATAAGTGGCCTGCGTGCTGACGGTGACGTTGCTCAACGCAAAGTGTTGGAAGAAGTAGTTCGAGGTGCCCGACAGTACCCGGGGCGGCGCCACGAAGGTCGCCGTCTCGCCATTGGTGTAGGTGCCGGCTCCGACAATCGCGGTAAGCTCAGCGGGGGTGGTGGCCAGCGTCACGACATGATACGTGTTGGCCTCTCCATAGTGGGCCACAAAATGCCGGTTCGTGTTGGCGACAAAGGTCAGCACGTTGGAAGTCCCGATTACCACGCCGTTTTCCGTCCAGTTGGTGAAGTAATAGCCCGGTCCCGCCACGGCGGTGAGCGTATTGGTGGTGTCCGCGTAGTAATTGCCCGCACCCGTCACCGTACCGGCGTCCGGCGGCTGGTTCGCCGCCGTGATGGAGTAGAACGCGCCGGAGTACGGCGCGAGCACAAAGTTCGCCGTGCCGTTCGCATCGTTCAACACCACGTCCTGCACCACCGGATCATCATAGCCCCGCGCCACCGCGCCCTGCACCCCCACCCGCCACGAACCGTTCGTGACGCCAAGACGGTAATAACCGCCGCCATCGGTCAGGGTGCTGACGTAGTACTGATTCGTGCCGCTCGAATTGAACGCATACACAACCAGATTGCCCACGGGTTGGGCATTGAAATCCGTGACGCGGCCGGTGATCTGTACCGGGCCGGCGGACGCTGCGAGCGCCGTCAACGTCACCGCCGTCGGCGCGTAACTGAGTTGCCAGGCGATGCCTGGAAACTGCCCCAGATTGAGTCGCTCGAAAAAGTTGGTGCGCTGCCCGGCGGTCAACAGATCGAAACGGTCGCCCACCGTCGGCACGTAACCGTCGCGCGCCGTCACTTCCAGCGTGCCGTTCAAACCCACCGTGCCGACCATTTCGACCTGACCAAATACATTCGTCGCGTCCAGTCCGAGCAACAATTTGCCGTCATGCGACGTGAACGAGTTGCCGTTGCCGAACCGGAATTTACCCGTCGCCACATTGACCGTGCCGTAATTGTGAAACGTGGAATTGAGCGGCGTCACGCCCGCACCACCGATTTTGGCAATCGTGCCGTAATTATAAATAATGCCGCCGTCGTAATAAGTGTTCACGCCCGCGTTGTCCGTCGTGACGGTCATGATTCCGGTCAGCAGATTGGAAATCACGCCGTAGTTCGATACGCCATAACCGTCCGCTCCCAGATAAATCCAATCCGTCCAAGTAATCGCGCCGCCATTGATCAGACTGCCGCCAACGAGATATTTCGTCGGGCCGCTCCCGATGCTCCCGCCACCGCAGGTCAGCACCGTGCGCAACCACCCGCCCGTCCACGTAAAGTCCGCCGCCGTCACCGTGTTCGTCCCGCCCAACGTCCCGTTACCGGTCATGAGCAAATTCGGAATCTGCACCACCCCGCTCTCCACGTTATTGAAATTGACCGAGCCGCCCGCCAGCCGGAGGACCGTATTTGTGAATTGGGCCGTGTCGTTGAAATTCAACGTGCCGCTGGTCACCGCGAAATCGCCACCACCACCCACGCTGCTGCCGTCGGTGAACTCATAATTGCTCGAAAACGACAACGCCGCTTCGGGCTGCATCAGAAAACTTCCCGAACTGCTCCCACCGCCCGCAAGGTTCAACGTACCTGATTGAATGTTGACGCTCCCGCTGTTGTAGAACGGGCCTTGTTGAAACGTCGCCGCCCCCGTCCCACTCGTCTTGTTGATCACCCCCGCGTTGTAAATCTGTCCCGCGTCGTAATGCCAGTTGGCGTATATGTCTCCGGTGAGGTTGATCACGCCACTCACCAGATTCGATAACGTCCCCGGATCACCCGTCCCGTAACTGCTCGTCCCCAGCGTGAGTGATCCCGACCATTCCAACGTCCCGGCATTGATCAGCACCCCGCCCACCAGATATTTTGTCGTGCCGCCCCCGATGCTCCCGCCGCCGCAGGTCAGCACCGTGCGCAGCCACCCGCCCGTCCACGTAAAGTCCGCCGCCGTTACGGTGTTCGTCCCGCCCAACGTCCCGCCACCCGCCAACGCCACCGTCGGCACGTTCACTTCGCTGACTCCCGCGTTGTTGAAATACACGTTGCCGCCAGTGATGTTGATCGCTGCGTTGATCTGATAAAGTCCATTGAAATACGTATTGCCGCTCGTGAAGCTGTTCGTTCCCGTCAAACTGTAATCCCCGTTGAAGTTCGCCGTCCCCCCACTCACCCACAGATTCCCCGCCCCCGATACCGTCGAACCTTCCGTCAACGTGAAAGTCCCGCCGTCAAACCGTAACGTGCAGTCGGCAGCCACCACGATGCTGCCCGAGCTGATGCCCCCCCAGTTAAAACTCAAAGTCCCCGAGCTGACGTTGAGGTTGCCACGGTTGTGGAGCTGGCCATGATTGAAAGTCATGGTGCCGACCCCACCGGTCTTATTGATCACGCCGTCATTGTAAATTATCCCACCGTCGTAGTAGCTACTGGCGGAGAAGTCGCTCGTGAGGTTGATGACGCCGCTCACCAAGTTGGAAATGACGCCCGGATCACCCGTCCCGTAGCTGCTCGTCCCCAGCGTGAGTGATCCCGACCATTCCAACGTCCCGGCATTGATCAGCACCCCGCCCACCAGATACTTCCCATAGTTTCCGCTGATGCTCCCGCCACCGCACTGCACGGCGCCCCGCAACCATCCGCCCGTCCAGTTAAACGTCGCGGCGGTTAGCACGCCGGTGGTGACATTAATGGTGCCACCGCCGCTGAATTGTAATTCGGCCACCGCGACATCATTGGTCACCGTGACCGTCACATTGTGATTGAGCACCACGATGTCCGCCGCGCCGGGGACCTGGTTGGGACTCCAATTGTCAGCCTCGTGCCAGACGCCGCTCGCATTATTGGTCCAGGTAAGCGTGGCGGCATGAATTCGAGTCGAGGCTGAAATGAACCAGACCACCAGAGTTGCCAGTACCACAAGGATTCTTGATTTCATAATAATTCGACGGGCGAAATAGATTTGAGTTTGGGATCGCCGGATCCCGGGGCAGGTTTGAAAGTGAAACACCCTTTTGATATGTCAACCACACCGGGCTTCACTCGGCTTATTTGGGTCATCTGCAACGCCCCATGCTTGATAAGTTGCCATCCGGCTGGCAAGTGTTTTCTGATTTACATTCCTCTTGGGACGAGGGCGGAAAGGCGAGGTGGCTTTACGCGATGGATGACCGGGGTTGCGCCCCTTGGCTATTAGCTCAGGCGACGGCAAAAGTTTTCGATTCGGGCCAGTCCTTTTTCGAGGTTTGCCATGCTGGTGGCATAACTGAGGCGGATGTAATCGTCCGCCCCAAACGCGATACCTGGAACGGCGGCAACCTTCTCCCGCTCCAACAATTGCGCGCAAAACTCCGTGGATTTCAGCCCGGTGCCGGAAATGTTGGGAAACAAGTAAAACGCGCCGTGCGGTTTGACGCAGGCGACGCCGGGAATCGCATTGAGCCGGTCGAGCGCGTAAGCGCGGCGTTGGGCGAATTCCGCCAGCCAGCGGGGCAAATGATCTTGCGGGCCGGTCAAAGCCGCCACCCCGCCCTTTTGCGCGAAGCTGGTCGGATTGCTGGTGCTGTGACTTTGAATCGCATTGATGGCTTTGGCAATCGGTTCGGGCGCAGCGCACCAGCCGAGCCGCCAGCCCGTCATGCTCCAGGCCTTGGCAAAACCATGCACGATAATGGTGTGTTCCTGATGCGCGGCAGAAAAGCCGGCCACGCTCTTCACCACGGCGCCGTCGTAAAGCAGGTGCTCATAAATTTCGTCGCTCATGATGAGCACGCCCTTTTCCACACAAACATCTCCCAGCGCTTTCACTTCTTCCGGCGTATAAACCGAACCGGTCGGGTTGCTGGGTGAGTTCAGCACGAACAACCGGGTGCGCGGCGTGATGGCGGCGCGCAATTGGGCGGGCGTCACTTTGAATTCCGTGGCGTCACTGGTGCCGAGAATCACCGGCTTGGCGCCGGCAAGTTTCACCATCTCCGGATAACTCAACCAATAAGGCGCAGGAATAATCACCTCGTCGCCTTCCTGACACGTTGCCAGGATGACATTGAAACAGGAGTGCTTGCCACCGCACGACACGATGATCTGACTGGATTTGAAACTCAGACCATTTTCACGCTGATGCTTGTCCGCAATGGCCTGGCGCAATTCGGGAATGCCGGCGGCGGGAGTGTATTTGGTGAAGCCATTCGCCAGCGCCTTGGCGGCGGCGTCCTTGATGTGCTGGGGCGTGTCAAAATCCGGTTCGCCCGCGCCAAAGCCGACCACATCCTCGCCCGCCGCTTTCATGGCCTTGGCTTTGGAATCAATGGCCAGGGTGAGCGAAGGGGTGAGGGACGCGGCGCGCTGCGAAATACGATAATTCATATAGCCCCAAAAGAATTGAGAAGCGCCCTGCATTTCGCAAGTGGGAAACACTGGACGCGGTGAACCCGGGGCGAAACCGGGTTGTCGGCGGCAGCGGCACTTGGCATCATTGGCCGCATGGCAGTACAAAACCGCATCGTCAAGGTTCAGAAGCGCAATCGAGCTTTGGTGCGCTACGACGAAGCGCGAATCAGCAAGGCCATCCGGCGTGCCGCCACTTCCATCGGCGGGTTTCAGCAGGATTTTCTGCCCGGCATCAATGAACGATTGTTCCAAATCACCCAAAGCGACGAGGAACTGGCAAATTTTCTCAGCGACATCGTGACCGTCTGCCTGAATGGCGATCCGCACCATCTGATCTCGAACTTTCCGCCCACCATCGAGATGATTCAGGATGAGGTGCTGCACGTGCTGCGCAGCTACGGTTTTCAAAACACCGCCGATGCCTATGAATGTTATCGCTGGGGTCGGCATTGGTTGCGGGAAGGCGCGTTGACGCCGGAAACGTTCATGGGCAACGGCTTTCCGCCGACGCGCCTGCAGGAGCAACTTGATTGGAGCCGCGCCCATCAGGTGCATACCGTGGCGGCGCTCAATGAAACCATTCGCTCGGGGCGCATGGGAAAGGTCATCGCGGATTCCATCGCGCAATACGAAGCGTCGCTCGACGCGGCGGCCGCCAAAATCCGCCAGCGGCGCGAACGCGGGGATCAATTGCGGATGCTTTGGGTGAGCGGCCCCAGTTCCTCCGGCAAGACCACCACCACGGTCAAACTCACCCAGCGCCTCGAACAGCAAGGGCTGAAATTTTTGATGCTGAACCTGGACGATTATTTCTGGTCACTCGTGGAACACCCCACGGACTGGATCAATGATCGCAACTACGAAACGCCCGAGGCGTTGGACATTCAATTGCTCAACCAACATCTCGTCGAATTACTCGAAGGCAAGACGGTGCAGAAACCGGTTTACAGTTTCAAAGAAGGGCGGCGCACCGGCACCAAACCCGTGCAACTGTTGCCTGACCAAATCCTGCTGCTCGACTGTTTGCACGGATTGTATCCGCCCATCACCGAAGGCATTCCGGCCAGCCTGCAATTCCGCGTCTATATCGAGGCACGCAATGTCCTCTACGAAGGCGACGGCAGTTCGCGGCGGTTGACGCAATTCACCGACGTGCGGTTGATCCGGCGCATGTTGCGCGACGCGCTGCACCGCAATCACAGTCCGCTCAAGACCATCCTGCACTGGCACTACGTCCGCGCCGGCGAACTGTTCAGCATCATCCCGTTGCAGGGCCTGGCTGATCACGCCATCAACGGAGGTTTTCCCTTCGATCTCCCGGCATTAAAACCTTTCTTTGTGGGCGAAAACGGCCTCATGCCGCGCGAGGCGGATTTCAGCAGCTACACCGGTTTTCTTGACGCCAAACTGCGGTTCGAGCGCATCCGCGCTTTGTTGGATTCGGTGACGGGTTTCACGAAAGCTGAGGTGGCGAATCCCCACTTCATTCCGGGCGACGCGGTGATCCGCGAATTTGTCGGCGGCAGCACCATCCAGATTCCGCACAACGAATGAACCGACCGACGGCGTCAGCCCGGTGATCCCCGTGCGTTTCAAGCTGCGGTTTGGGCTGAGTTACCGTCCCGATAATGAACGACCTTGACGCGTTCCAGCGTGACCAGTCCACCACCGATCATGGCGTTCAGTACCGGCAGGAAGGCGTTGATTTTTTCTTCCGCATCCACGATCTCGATGACCAACGGCAAATCCATCGAGAGTCGCAGAATCTTCGCCGTGTGCAGGCGACTGGATTTGCCAAAGCCCAGCGGCCCGCGCAAGACCGTCGCGCCCGCCAGGTGCAGTTCGCGCGCCTTGAGCACGATGGCTTCATAGAGAGGTTGATGCCGCCAGCGGTCGCTCTCGCCGATGAAGATTCGCAGCAACATTGCGTCACGGGGGATTTGCATATCAAAGTCCTTTCGAGGAGTTGAAATGGGCCGCCAGCAGATGCCCGAGCCAGACGGCGATGAGGCAGAGCACCAACGAAAGCACGGCATTCGCGCCCGCTTTGAACCATTCGCCGTCACGCGCGAGGTGGAGCGTTTGCAGACTGAACGAAGAGAACGTGGTATAGCCGCCGCAAAGGCCAATCATGAAAAACTGACGCCAAGCGTCGGGGGCCAGAAACCGTCCTTCCGGGCTGGTCAGCGTGGCAAACAAACCGATGGCGAAGGAGCCGATGACGTTGACGGTAAGGGTGCCGAGCGGAAAAGTTTCGCCCCAGTGCCGGGCAATCAAACCGGAGAGTCCCCACCGGGCCAAGGTGCCCAGTCCGCCGCCGCAAAAAATTAAAATGGCATTCAGCATACGATGACTCCGCCACGAATGGCGGCTCGTAGGAGTTATCAGCCCGAAATCGTCGCGGCGGTTTTCCCCTGGCGGGAAGGCAAACCCCATTGCCCAATGCTGCCCGAATCAATAGAACGGCTGCCCACCGCAAGCAAGTAAATTCCCAGTCGTGGCAAAAGCTGGTTGCCCGATCCGTTATTGGCTAAACTCGCCGCGTTTATGGCCGATCCAGACGCGATCCATTACTTCAACCGCTACACGCAACACGTGGAAGTGGAACAAGTTTATGGCGCGGCCTGGCTGCGCTGGGCCTATCAGCACCCCCTCGGGCGACTCGCGCTGGCCGCCTTGATCAAACGCGCGGTCTTCTCGCGCTGGTACGGCTGGCGCATGAATCGCCCGCGCAGTCGGAGTAAAATCCAACCTTTCATCCGCACCTACAATTTGGCGGTGGATGAATTTGCGGAGCGACCCGAAACCTTCCGTTCATTCAACGAATTTTTCTACCGACGCCTCAAACCCGAGGCGCGGCCCATTGACGCGGACCCGCGAGCGGTGATTTTTCCCGCGGACGCACGGCATCTGGGTTTTCCCGACGCTTCAAAAATTGAAGGCGTCTTCGTCAAAGGCCAACGCTTCGAACTGGCGCGGTTGCTTCAAGATTCCGCGCTGGCGGCGCGCTATAAAAAAGGCCCGGTGGTTTTATCTCGCCTTTGCCCGGTGGATTATCATCGCTTTCATTTTCCCAGCGCCGGTCGCGCCAGCGCTCCGCGCCTGGTTGATGGACCGCTTTACTCGGTCAGCCCGATCGCGCTGCGACGCAAACTGGCTTACCTCTGGGAAAACCGGCGCGTCATCACCACGATCACCACTGAAAATCTCGGCACAATCATCATGCTGGAGATCGGCGCAACCAATGTCGGTTCAATCCGGCAAACCTATCAAGCCGGTCCCATCGGAAAAGGCGATGAGAAAGGTTATTTCGCCTTCGGCGGCAGTTCCACGCTGCTGCTCTTCGAACCGCATCGCGTTCAACTGGCCGCCGATCTGCTCGAACGAAGCCGCCAGCGATGCGAACTCTACGCGCGCATGGGCGATCGTCTGGGAGTCGCGAATTGATCACCATCCGTGGGTGAAACCGCGCGGTTTGCCGTCGCGCCCCAGCTCCACTAAAATGGCGACATGTTTTTGGTGACATCAAATCCCGGGTTGCAATTGCTGTGTCTGACTTACGCGGGAACCATCAACCGCGAGGAATTAAAACGACGCCATGCGGACCTCGAAACCTTGGCGGCCGGATTGCGGCCCGGATTACGGGTGCTCGTGGATCTTACGCAACTGGAGCGCATGGAGGTGGATTGCGCGGAGGAAGTCGGCTTCGGCATGGAACGGCTGGACCGGCATGAAGTAAGCCTGATTATCCGCGTCATTCCCGATCCGCACAAGGACATCGGGATGAGCATTCTGACGTTGTTCCATTACAAACACCGGCCGCGCGTCATGACCTGCCGGAATCTGATTGCGGCGGCGGAGTTGTTGTCGTTGTAGCCTCGACTTTCAGCGCGTCCGCCAATACTTCCGCCATGTGCCGCGAGCGCACGATGGCCAGGTGATCAATCTGCTGCCGACAGCTCGTGCCCGTGGCCACAACGACGCTGCCGTAAGGCAACTCGCGAATTTTTTCGATCAAGGGCCGCGCAATTTGCAGCGACAACTCGTACTTGGATTCCATCATTCCAAACGTGCCCGCCATGCCGCAGCAGCCGGTGTCCAGATACTGCACCTTGCAACCGGGCAACCGTGCCGCCAGCCGATGCAGGTACGCCGGATTGGTCAGCGATTTGGCGTGACAATGCACGTGAATCGCCACGGTCGTCTGGCGCGAGTGGAACCGCAGCGCCTCCGGTTCGGCGCTCAACACTTGATCCAGAAATTGTTCAAACAACACGCTGCGCCGGGCGATGCGATCCGCGCCGGGCAAATGCATTTCGCGGTAGTCCTCAAAAAACATCGAGAAGCACGACGGCTCCAAAAAAATGATCGGAATGGCGTCATCGGTCTGGCTCAACAACGCCAGATTGTGCGCGCCCCACTTGCGCGCCAGACCAATGTTACCCTGACTGAACGCCGGCCGCCCGCAGCATTTACGGCCCACAGGCAGCAGCACCTCGTATCCTGCCGCCTCAAGTACGGTCACGGCAGCAATGCCAATATGCGGATCGTAATACCGGACGAAAGTGTCATCCCATAAGATCACTTTGCCGCGCTTTCCGGCGCCGGCGACCGGGCGTTTTCGGAACCAGTGATCGAACCGCTGCCGGGTGTAACGCGGCAACACCCGCTCTTCGGAAATTCCCATCGTTTGAGCGAGCAGCCGACGGATCACCCGTGAGCCGAGCAGATCATTCGCCAAGCGCGGAAACAGGCAGCCCAGACGTCCGAGCAAATCCACGGAACTGAACATCCGCTCCTTCAGCGATAATCCATCGCGCTGAATTCGCGCCCACATCAGCTCCGCCTTCAGCAGCGCCAGGTTCACGTTGGAGGGACATTCCTTGGTGCAGGCTTTGCAGGAAAGACAGTTGCTCAACGCGGCCTCCAGTTCCGGCGCGCGCAACGGGTCCGCGCCTTTGCTCAATCCGCGTCCCGCCAGAACCGCGCGAATCAAATTGGCGCGACCGCGGGTGGACATCAGTTCGTCGCCGGTCGCGAGAAACGTTGGACACATGGTCGGCGTTTCCTTGCGGCATCCACCGCAACCGTTGCACTGCTCGAGATTCGCGGTGAAAGATCCGTCCCGCGCGGCGAAGGCCAGGTACTGCTTGAAGGGTAATTTGGTTTTGCCTTCAACCGCCGGGCGCAGTTGCTGATCCAGCCGGTAGCGGCCATCACCAATCAGTTTGCCGGGATTAAAAACATTATGCGGGTCGAACGACTTCTTGATCTGCCGCATCAGCAGATAAAGGTCTTCTCCCACCTGCTCCTTCAAAAATTCCGTGCGTCCCAAGCCGACGCCATGTTCGGCGCAGAACGATCCTTTGAACTGGCGCACCAGCGCGGCCACTTCCTCGGTGAGGGACCGAAACTTTTTCAAGTCGCCGGGATCGTGCAGATCCAGCACCGGACGCACGTGCAACAAACCCGAAGCGGCATGTCCGTAAAATGAAGCCTGCAAGCCCAGCCCGTTGACCAGCTTTGAAAGTTCGCGGTGATACGCCGGCAAATCCTTCGGACGCACGGCGGTATCCTCGATGCACGTCACGGGTTTGGCGGCGCCCTTGCGACCGGTGAGCAGGGATAAACCTTGTTTGCGCAGCCCCCAGACCAGGTTGATCTGCGCCAGGGTTTGCATGATTTTTTTACGTCGCCCAAGTGGCAATTGTTCCAGGGCCGCCAACCGCTCTTCGACCTCGGAATAAAACTCCACAATCAGCACGCCTTCCGTCGGTTGCGCGTCGAGTTCCAGTAAATCCCGCGCCGCCTGAAATGCCAGTTGGCCGCGGGTTTGATCCAGCAGAATGCGATCAATGAATTCAATCGCCACCGGTTTCAAGGCCGCAAGTTCGACCGTTGCTTGCATGGCGTCCGCCACGGAGTCAAAGAAGATCAACCCCAAACCGATTTCGTCCGGAGTGCGCACCACCTTGACCTTGGCGGATAAGATCGCCGCCAGCGTGCCTTCACTGCCCGCGAGCACGTTGATTAAATTGTTGGGCGCCTGCACCACCCGATCCAGCGCGTAACCCGGCCAGCGTTTCAACAACCCCGGACCAAAGCGCTCATTGACCTGCAACGCGTTCAGCATCGCCAAGTTTTCCAGCAACTCGCGCTGCACTGGCAGCGTGCCGCGTTCGGGGCCGACCTGCAGAATCCGCCCATCGGCCAGCACCACCTCCAGTTCAACCAAATGGTCCAGCGTGGTGCCATAAAACGCGGTGCGCGCGCCGGAAGAATTGTTTCCAATCATCCCCCCCATGGTGGCGCGGGAACTCGTGGCCACGTCCGGACCAAAGGCGAAGCCTTCCGGGCGGAGAAAATTATTGAGTTGATCCAACACCACGCCCGCGCCGACCCGCACGGTTTGCGCCTCTCGATCAAAGTTCATGATCCAGCGCGTGTAGCGGGAAAAATCAATCACCAACCCGTCGCCAATTGCGCCGCCCATCAACCCCGTACCGGCACCACGCGGGATTACGGAGACCCCGGCCTGCACCGCCGCCTGAATGATCTGACTCGCCTGTTTGGAGTCGCGCGGAAACGCGACCGCCATAGGCTCGATCTGGTAATGCGAAGCGTCGGTGGCGTAAAGTTGCCGCGTCTGATTATCGAAGGCGACCTCGCAAGACGTGGCCGAAAGCATCGCGTGTTGTTGTGTCGGCGTCATGAGCAACTTGCCGGTTCAGGGTAAGGAACAAATTTTCTTCTGACAATGGGGAAGCACGGCGCATGGGGAAGCACGGCGCACCTTTGCGACCGCACTCCCGCGACTTTATCCGCACCCGCCATTACACCGGTGATTCCGACCACAGCGCGGCAGTCGCTTGCAATCTGGTCAGCAATTGTGCGTCCGCAGCCGGAAAGGCGTAATTGTTCAATTCCGTTCGGGAGACCCATTGCACCGCGGCGCACTCCAGCGGTTGGGGTTCGCCTTGGATTAATTGGCAGAGAAAAAATTTCAGCGCCACCCGACGTTCTGGATAGGTGTGCAACACGCTCTCAAACAATTCGCCCACCGCCACCGTGACGCCCAGTTCTTCGCGCAACTCGCGAATCAGACATTGCTCAAACGTCTCCTGCGACTCGCGTTTACCGCCGGGGAATTCCCAGAGACCGCCCAGATGCGTTCCGGCCCGGCGTTGAGTGATGAGCAGTTTGCCGGCGCGAAAAACCAGACCCGCAGCGACTTCAATGACAGCACCCATCAGCGCCCGACGCTCTTGTAGATCCAACCCAGTTTTTCCATTTCCTCGGGGTCGAACAGGTTCCGACCGTCAAACATGATCGGCGCCGAGAGCAGGTCCCGCGACTTGGCCAGATCCAGTTGTTTGAACTCGTCCCATTCCGTGGCGATCACCAACGCGTCGCAGCCGGCGGCGACCTCGTTCATGTCGTCCACGTACGTGACATCCGGCAACAGCGCGCGCGCTTTTTCCATCGCCTTGGGATCATACACCCGCAGCTTCGCGCCGCCGCGCAACAGGCGTTGGCACAAATCAATTGCCGGCGAGGAGCGCACGTCGTCGGTGTTTTGTTTGAAGGCCAGGCCCAGCACCCCGATCTTTTTGTCCTTCAGCACCCACAAGGTTTCGGTGATTTTTTTCACGAACCGCTCCATCTGTTCCGCGTTGATGCGCTGCACTTCTTTGAGCAGTCGAAAATCGTAACCCACCTGCTCGGAAATTTTGATGAACGCGCTCAGATCTTTTGGGAAGCAACTACCGCCAAAGCCGAGGCCCGCGTTCAGAAAGCGACGCCCGATCCGCGCGTCCAGCCCCATCCCGTTGGCCACCTGTTGCACGTTCGCCCCGGTCGCTTCGCAAATCGCTGAAACCGCGTTGATGTAGGAAATTTTCAGCGCTAGAAAGGAATTGGAGGCGTGTTTGATCAGCTCCGCCGAATTGATGTCGGTGACGATGATTGGCGCGTTAAACGGCGCGTACACCGCCTGCATCGCCCGCACTGGACGTGGCGAACGCACCCCCACTACGATCCGATCGGGCTTCATCAAATCCTCCACCGCAAAACCTTCACGGAGGAATTCGGGATTGCTGACCACGTCGAACTCCACCTTGCCCTTGGAATAGCGCTCGATCGTCTCCGCCACCTTGTCACCGGTTTTCACCGGCACCGTGCTTTTGTCCACCACGATCTTGTAACTCGTCAGCGCGCCGGCAATTTCACGCGCCACCTTTTCGATGAAACTCATGTCCACCGAACCATCCGGTTGCGGCGGGGTGGGGACGGCAATGAAAATGACTTCCGACTCCGCGACGCCTGCCGCGATGCTGGTGGTAAAACTCAGCCGTCCGGCGGCCACGTTTTGCTTCACCAACGCTTCAAGGCCCGGTTCGTAAATCGGAATGCCGCCCGCCTGCAACAACTCCACCTTCCGGGTGTCGTTGTCCACACAAATCACGTGATGCCCAACTTCGGCGAAGCACGTTCCCGTGACCAAACCCACGTAGCCCGTCCCAATGATTGTCAGTTTCATATCGTTCCGAATATCCAAGTGATGGACGGACGCATTCGAAGCCAACGCTCAATTGTTCGCGGACGAACCCTCTCAAAGAGGAGCGCGGCTGAACCGATTCCGCGCGCCGGACTCAGAAAGGGTTGCCGGGACCAACTCGCCATGGGAACGCGGGGGTCAGTTGGTTGTGGACTGCGAGTCAACTGCGGGAGGATTGGTTTCCGCAGCCGTTGGAACAACCACGGGCGGCGGCAACTTGGCGCGTAATTCATCCGCGCGCAGAGCGGCTTCCGCGCCAAGCGAACTGCGCGACGCGTCACGAGCCACTTCCTCATAGAGCGAGACAGCTTGATTCAAATCACCTTGCTGCGCGCGCAGACTGGCCAGCGCATAACGCGCCTGCGAAACCAGTGGCGCCTGTGGGAACTGATCCACCACGCTCTTGTAGGCGTCGGCGGCTTCCGACGTCTTCCCTTGCGCGCTCAACGCCGCCGCTTTGCCATAGAGCGCCTGCGCCGTTAGTGGACTGGAAAAATGTTCGTTGGCAAATTGTTCAAACGCCGCCTGGGCTTCACTGAACTTGCCGGTGTCGAACAACGCCGCCGCCGCCAGCAACCGCGCCTGCGCTCCGGCAGGAGTACTGCGATACTCATCCGCCACCTTGGTGTAAGCGGCCTCGCTTTCAGCGGCAGTCATCTGTGTGGCCGCATAAAAGGTGTCCGCCAGCGCAACCCCCGCCGCTTTCCGCTGATTCGCGCGCGACCAGAAAGTATAGCCAATGACCAACGCACCGATCACCACCACCGCCGTCCCGATGATCAACTGCTTTATATTCTTTTCCGCCCAAGCCCAGGCTTTCAGTACCTCCGGGCTTTCAGTGATATCTAAATCCATATTTCAAACGCGCAGTCTTCCGCTCCATCCCTCGAAAGGCAAGTTTGAAATCGGGCGGAACGACGTTAAATCGGCGTGGTTTCAGCCATCAAACTCGGGGCCAAGCCCCATCCTCTTGGAGGTGGCCATCGGCCGTAACGCCTTTCAAATGCAGGTCATTTCAACCACGATGCGACCTTTTCGCCGGCCCAAATCTCGGGAATTGGTTGGCGGGCACGGACCAGCGCCGCCTTCCGCCCGTGAACCATCACCTCGGCCGCCAGTGCCCGGGTATTGTAATTCGACGCCATGACGAAGCCGTAAGCGCCGGCGCTTAACAGTGCCAAATAATCGCCTTCCCGCACCCGCGGCAACGGACGGTCCTGACAGAAGTAATCACCCGATTCACAAACCGGCCCCACCACGTCCGAAGGAATGGTCGTGCCGCTTTTTTTCGTGACCGGAACAATTTCATGGTAAGCATCGTAGAACGCGGGGCGGATCAGATCGTTCATCGCGCCGTCCACGATGACAAAATTCTTTCGACCCGTGCGCTTCACGTATTCCACGCGCGTCAACAAAGCCCCCGCGTTACCGGAAATATAGCGACCGGGCTCCATCAGGATTTTGACTCCCAGTGAACGCACCAGGGGCAGCAAGGCCGCCGCGTATTGTTGCGGCGTGATGAATTTTTTACCCGCGCCCCGCCACCAAGCCGCTTGGCCGCTGGCAAGCGCGGATTGATAAACAATCCCGATCCCGCCACCGATACTGAAAAATTCGATGCCGTAACGCGCTTTGAACTGCGCCACCAAGGGAGCGACTTTTTTTACCGCTTGAGCGAACGGCGTCACGTCGGTCAATTGCGAACCGATGTGCATCTGCACTCCGCGCAAACGTAGATTCTTTAACTTGGCCGCACGCGCATACACGCCGGGAATGTCCTCAAACGCCACGCCGAATTTGTTCGCATACGTGCCGGTCGTAATCTTGGCGTGCGTCTTGGCATCCACATTGGGATTCAATCGCACCGCGACCGGAGCGATTTTCTTCAACCGACGGGCCACCGCGTTGATGCGCTGCAATTCCGGCTCACTTTCCGCATTGAATGAATAAACGCCCTGTTGCAGCGCGAAGCGAATCTCCGCCTCGGTCTTGCCCACACCGGCAAAGACGCAGCGTCGCGGATCGCCACCCGCAGCCACCACCCGTTGCAGTTCGCCACCGCTGACGATGTCGAATCCGCTGCCCAATCCGGCGAGCAAACGCAGAACGGATTGGTTGGAATTGGACTTGACCGCAAAACAGACCAGGTGTTCGACTGGAGCCATTGCCTGATTCAATTCCCGATAGCACCGCGTCAGTGTGGCTTGCGAATACACGTAAAGCGGCGTGCCGTACGTTCGCGCCAGCGCTTCCAGGCTCACGCCTTCGACGTGGAGCCGGCTTCCCTGATAATGAAAATCATGCATGGCGCGAGAGTTTAGAGCGCGCGAGTCAAAGCGCAAGCGTCACCATCAAGCGGGTCACGACTGGAAGCGGCGATCAATTGAGGGTGGTGGGTTTGGCCATTCAAGAACCGGTGACGAGCAATCCAAAAACCGCTGGGAGTCACACTCCGATGGCAATGAACCGTGGCGACGGTGGCGGCAACCGTGGCGGTCTTGACGGCGCAGCGTTGGAAGCCTTGCACGAGTTGTTCGAGCGCGGTCTGAATGCGTTCCTCCTGTGGCCGCAGACTCATGATTTTACCAAACTTGAACTGGAATTATTTTTCCGGGAAAAAAGTGATTATTCCGGTTCGTGTTTGGAGGAATTCGTGGTAGAACTGGCGCATGTCAAAAGCAACGCAAACTCAAATGACGCGACGCGAATGGATGGGACGCAGTGCCGGTGCTTTGCTGGCGCTGGGGCTGTGGCCCGGTTGCGCGCGCTGGGCCGGCAAACGCAGCGCGGGCGACTTCAGCTTCGCTGTCATCAACGACGCGCATTTCCAAAGTCCGAAATGCCCGGCGTGGTTTGAACGGGTGTTTGCCGACATTCGCGCCCAGGAAAGTCGCCCGGAGCTTTGCCTGGTGGTCGGCGATCTGACCGAGCATGCCAGTCGCTCCGAGTTCGGCCAGATGCGCGAGCTCCTGCGCGGATCAGGGCTGCCTTACTACGCCGTGCCGGGCAACCATGATTACCTTTCCAAAACCAACCGTTCCACCTGGGAAGATGCGTTTCCCGCCAGCTTGAACTATCATTTCGAGCATCGCGGCTGGCAGTTCATTGCCTTGGATTCCTGCGACGGTCGGGAATATAAGAACACGCAGATTCAGCCGGAAACTTTCGCGTGGCTGGACGCGAACTTGCCGAAACTTGATCCCGCCAAACCGACCATTCTGTTTACACACTTTCCGTTGGGCATCCTCGTTCCGATGCGGCCAGCGAATGCCGAGGCGCTGCTGGAGCGCTTCCGCGATTTTAATTTGATCGGGGTCTTCAACGGGCACTTTCACGGTTACACCACACGCCGCGTGGGACGCATCGAACTTACCACCAACCGTTGCTGCGCCATCAGTCGCAATAATCATGATGGCACGCCGGAGAAGGGCTATTTTCTTTGCACGGCCAAAGCCGGCGAAGTGCGGCGCGAATTTGTGGAAGTTCAGCCGGTTTGATCCGTTGGCTTCCGGCGTATCCGTCTCGCCGCCCGGGAACTGGCGCGCTTGAACGACAACAACGCCTACTCGCGCCCGGCCGCCGCGATGAATGGCTTCAACTCGCGCATCAATCTGGCGAAGCCGTCCAGCGTCAGTTGTTGCGCGCTGTCGCTCCACGCTTCGGCGGGATTCGGATGCACCTCGATAAGCAATGCGTCCGCACCCATCGCCACCGCGCCCTTGCACATGGTGGCGACCAAATCCGCCCGGCCCGCGCCCTGGCTGGGATCAATGACCACCGGACAATGCGACTCGTGTTTCACGATCGGAATGGCCGCAAGATCCAGCGTGTTGCGCGTGTACGTCTCGAACGTGCGGATGCCGCGTTCGCAGAACATCAAATTCGGATTTTCGTTCGCGAGCACGTATTCGCCCGCCAGCAGCCATTCCTCAATCTTCATCGAAAGGCCGCGCTTGAGCAGCACCGGTTTGCCGGTGCGCGCGGCAGCGATCAGCAATTGGAAGTTCTGCGCGTTGCGCGCGCCAATTTGCAGAATGTCCGCGTATTCAGCCACCAGATCGGCGTGGTTCTCCGACAACAACTCGGTGATGACCGCCAGCCCCGTTTCCTTGCGCGCTTTGGCGAGCAATTTCAAGCCTTTCTCGCCCAGGCCTTGGAATTCGTACGGCGACGTGCGCGGCTTGAACGCTCCGCCGCGCAGGATGGTGGCTCCCGCCTTTTTCACCGCCACGGCCGTTTTGAGCAATTGCGCCTCATTCTCCACCGAGCACGGTCCGGCCATGACCTGAAATTTCTTGCCGCCGATGATTTGGTGGCGCACGCGGATGGTGAAGGCGCCGGGATGCGCCTCGCGGCTGACCAGTTTGTAGCGCTTCTGAATCGGCAGCACGCTCTCGACCGCGTCGGGAAATTGTGCGCTCAGGACGTTGAGGTTCACGTTGGCCAGTTCATCGCCGATCGCGCCAATGACGGTGCGGGCGACGCCGCGCATGACGTGCGGCTGGTAGCCGAGTTTGCGGATTTCCTTTAAGACGGAGGTTTCAGTCCGTTTGGCAATGCCGGGTTTAAGAACAATGATCATGTGTTTTACTTTCTGGTTGGCCGCGGGACGACGCCACAAAAAAACCGCAGGTGGCGGGGCGACCTGCGGCGATTTATTCGTTTCAAAATTCGACTATCGCAGCAAGCCGGGGCCGGGCCAAAAATAAAAAAGAAAGCTGAACGAACCTTGGTCGGCCGCTTTCACTTCTGGCTTGCTGCTGTTCAAACTCACGGGAGAAACCGTATCAGCCCGTTCTTCTGCGTCAAGCTTCGGCTTGTCACAGGGTGTGATTGGAAGTGACGGTCAATTGAGGCCGAGTTTTGGCGTGGACCAGTAGCGCGACCAGAGTTGGTTGGCGCGGGCCACGCGTAGGCCTAGCATGGCTTCGGCGTTGGTTTCCTTCCACCAACTGCCCGCCAGTTTGAGCCGTTGTTGAATCACATGCCGATGGCCGCTTTCAATCTCGCCGGAGCCGATCTCCAGTCCCGCCGTCCGTGCGCCCGCATAGTCCAGATGCGCCCGCCGTTCGCTCAAGTAGCGGTACGCCGCCCGCACGGGCGCGGTCGGCACGCCTTCGGGTTCGAGGTGCGCAGTCAACGCCCGCAGCACGGCCGACACCTTGTTTTCCAGCAACCGGCTTTGTTGGCGGCGGCGCCAGCGTTCGGGATTTTTGGGGTGAATCACCGTCGCGGCCGCCGCGAGGTATTCGCTCACGTGGTAGAAGTCCAACAAGTAATCACCTTGCGCGCCGAACTGTTCCTGGAACTGGGTGAGAATCCAGGCCGCCCCGTCGCCCACCCCATGGACGTGCGTGCGTGCGCCCAGCCCGGCGGCTTGGGCCGTGGCCCGCCACATCGCGCCAGCCAGCGTCACGCTGCCCAAGGTGGCGCCGTAGCAGGGCGTGGCCGAGTCTTTGGGCCGAGCCAGACACAAACGCGCTTCGCGCCAGATGAGTTGTTTGCCGCAGCGACGATCTTCGCTGTGGGTGGGCGGCACCATGATGGGAATCAGACTGCCGTCCAGTTGCGTGACCAGCGTGCGGACCGCGCGTTTGGGCGGCGTGACGGCCAAGGCGCTGATCCGCGCCCCGTGCGCCAAGGTGTGCTGGCGCACCGCTGTGGCCGTCACGTCCAGCCCGTAGTGTTCCCGCACGCGTTGAGCGGCGCGGGCAAAACTTTCCTCGGCCCCGAAATCCACCAGCGCCCGTTGCAACCGCCGCGAACGGCCGCGCGGATTCACCCTGGCCCGTTGGCAGAAGGGGCGCAACAACCGGCCGCGCCGGCCCAGCCGCCATTGCGTCTCCTGGACTTCCACCCACCCAAAGGTGGTCTGCCACGTCAGTCTTTTTTTTTACCGTAGTGAATGGCATCCGGATGGCGCTGGGGCACCTGGGCTTGGGTGTGGGCCTCGGCTTCGCGGGCCCACTGGCCCAAAAGCTCCTGAGCCAATTGGCGCACCTGCGCGCTCACGCGCGCTTCGGCTTCATCGGCGGTGCAGTCGTCGGTGACGGATTGGTCGAGCGTATCGGCCAGTTCGTGCAGCCGTGCCAGCACGTCGGGCCGATGCGCCAACCGCTCTTCCAGGGATCGGCGGGAAGGGGAAACGTTTTTGGATTTCGGTCGTTCATCGTTCATGAACCACTTCAAATATACAAAATCGTTCCAAGGCGCCAGGGCTAAATCACTTACAAAAAATTAGCCTTTGACCGTCACTTCCAATCACACCCCTTGTCACATTCGATGAGCAATCTCCTCATGCGCCCATGCTGGAACGTCTTCCGGCATTTATGCGCTCAAGTTGGCTCATGGCACGACGCTGTTCTCATCCGTCTCCAACGACTACACCGCTCGCAACTAACTCATTTTCGTTAGTTGCTCCACATGGAAATCAATCGTTACCGCATGAATCCGACTTTACCTCCGGTCACTTTCCGCCCGTTTTTTGTTGGTGCTTGTCGGTGCGTGGATGCGTGGCAAATGGAGGTTGAGTTGAGTCAATTCACGCTGTACAAAAAGGGCGTACAAGTGCGGAGCAAAACCGGCCAGCGTGATGTTCTCCGTGCGCAAGGAAAGCCGTGGACGTGATTTGTTCTCCCGGTCAACGATGGATGTAAAAGTAAAATTTATTAACAACGAGCAAGTCATGGCTTGGCTCATTCCATACGGTGATTTCAAAATTCTTTCATGCCTTACATACGACCCACCAAGCTTGAACCGTCCCTCGACATCCGGCGCGATCACGTCCTGGGCGATCCCGAAGCCGAACTGACTCTCGTTGAATACGGCAGCTACGCCTGTCGGCATTGCCACGCCATTCACGAGGTCATCGAGGGGCTGCGCAACCGCTTTGGTGAGCGGATGCGGTATGTGTTTCGGCACCTACCCGTCGCTGGCAGTGGAGCTGCGACTCGCGCCGCCGAGCTGGCGGAATACGCCGCTCAAACGACCGGACGTTTCTGGGAGGTCCACGAGGCGTTGATGGAGCGGGGACCGTCGTTCGCGGAAGGCGATTTTGATCAGATCGCGAAGGATTTTGACCTGCCGCCGCGCGATGCGACACACGAACCCGTCTTCGCGGCGGCGCAGTCGCGGGTGCGCGATGACGTGGAAAGCGCACGTCGCAGTGGCGCGCGGATAACGCCGACCCTCTTCATCAATGGCCACCGCTATACCGGTACTTGGGATGAAAGCTCGCTGGCCGACGCAATGCTTGGCTCGTTGGGACATCGCATTCAGGCGGCGGCGTTTGGGTTTGTCCGTTGGGGGCCGGCGGCGGGCTTGCTTCTGGGATTGGCGACCGCGCTGGCCTTGATACTCAGCAACTCGCCGCTCGGCCCGACATTCACCGCGTGGTGGGAGACGCTTCTGGGGTTCCGGTGGGGCGAACTGGTGTTTACACATTCGCTGCTTCACTGGGTTAATCACGGCCTCCTGACGGTTTTCTTTTTCGTCGTCGGACTCGAGATCAAGCGCGAATTCACCGTCGGCCACCTGGCCACCTTTAGATCCGGCGCGCTGCCGGTAATCGCCGCGTTGGGCGGGATCGTCTTGCCTGCGGTTATTTACGCCTCGATCGCGCCTCCCGAACTGCGGCACGGATGGGGTATTCCAATCGGAACGGACACCGCCTTCGCCGTGGCGCTGATCGTGTTGCTCCGGGATCGCGTCCCCATCGAACTGCGGGTGTTCCTCACCGCTGCCGTCATCATGGACGACATCGTGGCGATCGTGGTGATCGCCCTCTTTTACACGGGTGCGATCCACGTGAGCTATCTGGTGGCCGGCCTGGCGATCATTGCGGTGGTGATCATTCTGAGCCGGTCCGGCGTTTACCGCCCGCTCCCGTATGCGCTCTGTGCCGTGGTGCTTTGGTTCTGTCTTCACGAAGCGGGATTACATGCCACGCTGGCCGCCGTGATCATGGCCGTGCTCATTCCCACGCGTCCGCCGGCCAATTTGAACGCGCTGATGTCACAGGCGGCGGCGGTCATCCAATCGGAGGATCGTCATGCCGGTGAAGCCATGCGGACCGGACCATCCGCGCCGGCGTTACGGGCGTTGGATGCGATTCACGACCGGGTGGAGTCGCCCGCTGACAAACTCCTTCGTTCCGTCGAACCGTGGTCCAGTTACGTGGCGTTGCCAATCTTCGCGCTGGCCAACGCGGGAGTCGTCTGGTCGGCCGAAGCGTTTCAGGGGAACGGACGATTGATGTGCGCAATCGCGTTGGGGCTGGTCGTTGGGAAGTCGGTCGGCATCGTGGTGGCCGCATGGTGCGCCGTGCATAGTGGGATCGCGTTGAAACCCGATGCTTACTCGTGGCGTCAATTGGTCGGCGCGGGGGCGTTGGGCGGGATTGGCTTCACAATGTCGTTGTTCATCTCGGGTCTGGCGTTTCCCAACCCTGCTGACTATGCCGCCGCCAAAATCGCCGTCTTCATAGCCTCACTCATCGCCGGAGCATTGGGAGTGGCCATTTTATGGCGGCGACCATCCGAAACAAGTGGCGCCGCAGATGCCGCCGAAAAAGGCGTGAACGCCGCCGCGACGAAAACCTGATCTGATTGCCAGCCTTGCTGGGGCGAACCCAAGCCATAGAATGGTCGCATGTTCAAAAGCATCCGCCAGTTGTTGTCGAAATATTTCGACCGCCATCCGGCGGTGAAACGGACGGCGGGTTGGCTGGGCAAACGAAAAAGAAAGCTTACGATCTGGCTCTTCATTTTCGCGCACCTGGCCGGCGCGCTGACTTCCGCGCGCGCTATTCTGGAGGTCCGCACGGCGCAGGGAGCAATCGCCTGGGCCGTCGCACTCAACACCGTGCCGTATGTGAGCGTGCCAGCCTATTGGGTTTTGGGTCGCAGCAAGTTTCAAGGCTACATCATTGCCCGGCGCAAAGACTTCGCGTACACGTCTCCGATCCAACAGCAGTACCTGGCGAATCTCACATATCGGGGACTACTTACCTATCCCACCCTTGGTCACGCTCAGACCATCGAGAAGCTCGCCCGCATGCGCTTTACCACGGGCAACGATGCCGAACTTTTGGTGGATGGAGACGCCACTTTTGCATCCATCTTCGCCGGGATCGAACAAGCCACCAACTACGTTTTGGTGGAGTTCTATATTATCCGCAAGGACTCGACCGGTGAGGAATTGAAGCGGCGGCTCATGGAGAAAGCACGCCAAGGCGTCCGGGTCCATGTGCTTTTCGACGAAGTGGGAAGCGCTGATCTGCACAAAAGTTCGTCGGCTGAATTGCGGAACGCGGGGGTTGAAGTGCGAAGTTTCGATACCACGCAGGGCCGCGCCAATCGTTGGCAGTTGAACTTTCGTAACCATCGAAAGATTGTCGTCGTGGACGGCCAAACTGCGTGGGTTGGCGGACTCAACGTGGGCGATGAATACGTGGGGCGCGATCCGGCGATCGGCAACTGGCGCGACACCCACGTCAAGGTGACCGGCCCGGCGGTGCAGGGAGTCCAGGTGACCTTCTTTGAAGATTGGCACTGGGCGAGTCAGGAAACCCTCGAGCTCGATTGGGATCCGCAACCCGCGGCCTCCGGCGCTCGACGCACGGCGCTCGCCTTACCGACCGGCCCCGCCGACGAACTTGAAACCTGCACGCTGTTTTTCCTTAACGCCATCAATACCGCCACGAACCGGCTCTGGTTGGCGAGTCCCTATTTCGTGCCGGATGAACAGTTCATCAGTGCGCTGCAACTTGCCGCCTTGCGCGGCGTGGATGTGCGCGTTCTGCTGCCTGACCAGATTGACAACAAGCTGGTGCAGTTGTCCGGCTGGTCCTATTTGGATGAGTTGGAAAAAGTCGGCATCAAGGTCTATCGCTACCAAAAGGGCTTGATGCATCAAAAGGTGATGTTCATTGACGACCTTTACTGCACCATCGGCACCGCGAACTTCGACAACCGCTCTTTCCGTTTGAATTTCGAAATTACCATGGTCTTTGCCGACGCTGAGTTTGCCAACCAGGTGCGCCGGATGTTGGAGCAGGATTTCGCCGACGCCAAACCCGTCAAGGCACAGGAATTGAAAGCCCGAGGTTTCTGGTTTCGATTTTCAGTGCGCTGCGCCCGGTTAATGGCGCCCGTGCAATGATTGTGCAACCGTGAGCACGCGGATCTTTGAATGGCAATCCACCCTTGAAGAAAGCCTTTGATGAATCGCCGTCCGGACCACCGCACCTCGAACCCGGAGCATCGCTACATTATTTCTGGAGCCGCGCTATGGCGGTTCAATTAGAGCCGTAGCTGTCGAAGCAGAATGAGCGTAACTCCGTGAAGGCTGAGTTCGAATGGCGGATGAGTTCTGTGTCCGCGAGGTTTTGGAGTGCGGCAGGCTTCTGCCGCTTTCCGATCGCGGACCGATGATTCCACAGCGGCAGAGGACTGCCGCAGTCCAGGACGCGGTCGCGGGAGTGCTCATCCCGAACCAATGGTGGTCGTCCGTTTGACCTCAACGCTTGGCTTGAAGTTGGGAGGCCCGTTGCGGCATGTCGGCGATTATAGGAATACTTAAAATGCTCTAGCCGACGGGTTGGTAAAGATACCGCTGGAAGCCGGAGAACACCCGGCTGATTTCGTCAGGTCGGCCGAGGTCGGCCTGCGCGTCCGCAATGGAATCGTGATAGTGCAGGCGCAGCAGCGGCGTGAGTTTTTTCTGAGCCAGTTCCTCGACGCCGACGTTCACGTAATGTTCCAGCACAAAATTCAGGAACGCCTGCTGTTTGGCGCTGAACCGCGTGTTGATATGGACCCTGGTTGCGACGCGGCTGCCGCGGCTTCGGCCCGGTCGCGCTCATGGGGGAAGTATTGAACCTGGGACGACAAGTTGTGGCAACTGGAAAGCCAAGCCCAACGATCCGCACAGCAGAAGATGGACGAGCCGGAAGCGCGTCGGTATGGTCTGAAGCCGGGCGAATGACAGACGGCAAACAAAGCGAGAGCGCATGAAACGGTTTCAAGCGGGCATTTTTCTTTTGAGCGTTTGGTTCGGGCTGGGCGGCGGATGGTCGGCATCCGCCCAGACGCCGGCGCTGGAAAGTGGTTGGACAAATCCGCCGCCGGCGGCTCGATTGCGCGCGTACTGGTGGTGGCTGAACGGCAACGTGACTTCCAATTCCATCACGCGCGATCTGGAGGAAATGCAAGCGAAGGGTTTTGGCGGTGCGCTGATTTGTGATGCGGACGGCTCCAGCCAGGACGGCAACGCCCGCGCACCGCACGGGCCGACCTTCTTCACTCCCGAATGGCGCGCGTTGTATCGTCACGCGTTGCACGAGGCGGCACGGTTGGGCCTGGAGCTGAGCCTTAACATTCAGAGCGGTTGGAATCTGGGCGGACCGATGGTGACGCCGGACGACGCGCCCAAGAAATTGGTTTGGAGCGAAATCCGCATCCCGGGTGGAACGAATGGGAGCTGGCAACTCCCGCCGCCGGCGCAGCGCGACAATTACTATCGCGACCTGTTCGTGCTCGCTTACCCGCTGCGAGCCGAACCAGCGGACGCTCACACGCGGCTCGAGCTGGTCGCCAGTTCGCAACAACCGGAACACCCGGCCACCCGGGCGATGGATCAGAGCGCGGACACTTTTTGGGTTTCGGGCAACAGCGTTCCGGGAAGCGGCCCCACGGTTGCGCGTCCCGAGTGGTTGCAGTTTGATTTTGCCGAACCGGTCCGCGTGGACGAATTGATCCTGACGCCGCGCCCCCATTACGGCCCGCGTCAGGGCGAAGTGCAAAGCTCCGACGACGGCCAGCTATTTCGTCGCGTCCGTGATTTCACTTTGCCGGCACAAGGTGAAAGCCGCATCAGTTTTGCGGAAGTGCGCGCCCGCCATTTCCGCATTGTTTGTCAGGAGGCTTATGATCCACGTTATCCCGACGCGCCGCGCAACGTGCAAATTGCGGAAGTGCGTTGGCGCGGGGCGGACGGCACGTGGCCGCAAGCCGAAACCAACCAACGTTTGCCATTGCAAAACTGGCCGGAGAAAGCGCTGCTCAAACCGTTGGTGCCATTTTCCGCGCCGGATTCCACGCCGTTGTTTCAAGAGCATCCAAGTCAGCCGGACGAAGCGGACCTGCGCGTTTCCGACGTATTGGATTTGACCGCGAACCTGGATGCGGACGGGCGTCTGCATTGGCAGCCGCCGCCGGGCCAGTGGCAGGTGCTGCGTCTGGGTTGCACGTTGAACGATCATTGTCGCGTTTCCACGTGCAGCGAAGGCTGGGACGGTTATGCCGTGGATCCATTCGATGCCGAAGCGTTCAACCGTTACTGGAACGCGGTGGTCGAACCGCTGATTGCCGATGCCGGAGCGCTGGCGGGTAAAACGCTGAAGTATTTGCACACGGATAGTTGGGAGGTGGAGGTGGCGAACTGGACGCCAACTTTGCGCGAGGAATTCCGGCGGCGGCGCAGCTACGATTTGTTGCCGTGGCTGCCAGTCATCACGGGCAAACTGGTCAACAGCCGCGAGGAGAGCAACCGTTTCCTCCACGACTTCCGGCGCACGATGGGCGATTTGGCGATTGACCATCATTACCGGTTGTTCAAAGCAAACGCGCACCGTCACGGTCTGTTGATCCATCCGGAGAGCGGCGGACCGCACGCGGTGCCGATTGATGCCCAGCAATGCCTGGGTTACAGCGACGCCCCCATGAGCGAATTTTGGGCGTGGTCCTGGCGTCATCGCGTGGGTGACGCCAACCGCTTTTTCGTCAAACAACCCGCCTCCGCCGCGCACACCTACGGCCATCCGCTGGTGCTCGCTGAAGGCTTCACCACCATCGGTCCGCACTGGCAGGAAACGCTTTGGGACAATCTCAAACCGTCATTTGATCAAGCGTTGTGCGAGGGGTTGAATCTGCTCGTCTGGCACGCGTTCGTCTGTTCACCCGCCAGCGAAGGCATTCCGGGACAGCAATACTTTGCCGGCACGCACCTCAATCCGCTCGTGACGTGGTGGGATAAATCCGCGCCCTTTTTCGATTACCTGAATCGTTGCCAGTTCCTGTTGCAATCCGGTCGGTTCGTTGCCGATGTCGCGTACTATTACGGCGATCACGTGCCCAACTTCGCCCAACTCAAAAGCAGTGATCCGGCAAAAATCCTGCCCGGTTACGATTACGACATCGTGACCAGCGAAGTCATTTTGGAGCGGCTGTCGGTAAAGGATGGCCGGCTGGTGTTGCCCGATGGCCTGAGTTATCGGTTGCTCGTGCTGCCCTCGCGCGACGCGATTTCGCTGCCGGTGCTGAGAAAAATCGAAGCGTTGGTGGCGGCGGGCGCGACGGTGATTGGCCCCCAACCCCGTCGTGAACAATCGCTCACGGATTATCCGCGTGCCGATGCGGAGGTCGTTAAACTGGCTACGGCGCTGTGGAATCAGAGCGCGTCGCAATCCACCGCAACGGCAGAAGGAAAAGGTCGCGTCATTGCGGATCGCGGTGCGCGTGAGGTTTTATTGGCGGACGGCGTGGCCCCGGATTTTGAGTTTCGCGCCCAACACCCGGACGCACTGATTGATTACCTACATCGGCGCGACGGCGACACGGAGATCTATTTTGTCGCCAACCGCTCGAATCGAACGGAAAACGTGGGGGCCACGTTCCGCGTGTCGGGTCGGGCGCCGGAGTTGTGGAATCCGGTTTCCGGCGAACGTCATTTCGCCGCCACCTATTCCGCAGCCGATGGACGCACTTCCTTGCCGTTGGAATTTACACCTTACGGCTCCTGGTTTGTCGTGTTTCGCGAACCGGCCACCGCGCATCCGGCGACGGGCCAACCCAACCATCCATCCTTTCAGCCACTGACCGAACTTACCGGAACTTGGACCGTCAAATTTGATCCCAGTTGGGGCGGCCCGGCGACGACGACGTTTGATCGGTTGATGAGCTGGACCGAGCGAGCCGAACCGGGCATCAAGTTTTACTCGGGCACGGCCACTTATGTAAAATCGTTCGATCTCCCGGCAACCGGCGGAAGCACGGCTGACCGATCGTTGTTCCTCGACTTGGGCGATTTGCGCGAACTGGCTGAAGTGCGCGTGAACGGCCAACCGTGCGGCATCACCTGGTCGCCTCCGTTCCGCGTGGACATTTCCCCAGCCGTCAAACCCGGGCGCAACGAGGTGGAAATTGACGTGGTGAATTTCTGGCCGAATCGCATCATTGGCGACGCCGCACTTCCCCCGGAACAGCGCCGCACCCGGACCAACATCCGCAAGCTGGCCGCCGACACGGCGTTGATGCCCTCGGGATTGCTTGGGCCAGTCCGCCTGCTGACGAGTGATGTTGCTGGCAACTGAACCGCCGCCCCAGCCGCCCGGTCAACCGATTCACAATCGGCAACCAGATTACCGTCCGTATTGCTCGCGAATCAGGCCGAAGAACGTGTAAGCGTCCACGACCGTGACCGGGGCTTCCGGATGTTGCTCCTGCAGCAGTTGTGAAACTTGCGCGTACCAACTGGGTGATTTCAGAATGCTCCGCGCCCAGAGAAACTGCGGTTCATCGCGCACGGACTGGGCCAGGTCGGCAATCAGTTGCGCCGCCGCTTTCGCGGAGTCAGGCAAGTCGCGCTCCGGACAGGTGGGAACACCGGCAATCAGGCGCGGACCTTTTTCAAAATGGGTGCCGCAACCGTCCGGACTGAATTGACGATAGGCCGCCAACTCCCGCGCGGTGGAAGCGCCGCTGCTGCCATCCAAAATGAAGCCGGTGATGGACATGTCCCATTGGGTGAAGTAGCGCTGGCTGTGCGCCGTCCATGCCGTCAGCGCGGAAGGCAAACCGGAATCGGGCCGGTGGGTCAATCCGTGAGGGTTCAAGTAACCCGCGCCGGAATCGCCCGCGATGAAAAAATCATTGGCGCTGGCATGGCGGTAAACGTAAGCGAACACCTGCGGCGCGCGATCGGCGAGGTTGGGATCGAATGCCCAGTTCAGCGGCACGCGACCACGCTGCGGATCGCGGAAGAACTTCGGGACGGCTTTATACAACCAGGAAGGCGAGTCATAATCCCCGACGTAATGTCCGACGAATAATCGGGGCGCCACTTTTTTCGCGGCGTTCAACCAGCCCGCGCGTTGCCAATCCGCCGCCGCCGGTTTGGGATTGGGCTGCGCGTAGCGTTTCCGCAACGGATAGTGCGCGAAGAACGAAGCGTTGGCCATGCCGCCGTAGCCCGCGGCATCGGCTTCGTGATAAGCGTTGAATTGGGAGATCAACCGGGTGAACTCCCATTCCGTCGGCACGCCGTCATGTCGGCCGGAATTGGCGTGCGTGGTGTATTTGAACGGCCAGGGCGGAAACCCGCCGATCTTGATGATCTCGTTGGGCGCGTGCGCTTGCAGCCCGGCCAGAATCGAAAGCAGAGTTTCGCGATCCAGACCCAACGTCTGGGCTGGGTCATCCACGGGCACTTCATCGCCCCAGGGTGAGAGGTCGAAGAAGAACGCGCGCCGCGCCACAAAGTAATCGTGATTGGAAAGCGTGTGCAGATCGGGCGGACCGTTGCGCGGTCGTTGCAACCAAAAGGCGTCCAGGTAATAGACGGCGAACCGGGCGTCGCACTTGGCCAGGTAATGTTGCAGCGCCCAACGATAAACATCCACTTTCGCACTGCCCGAGGTGGCGGCATCGGAATCCGGCAATTGACCGCGCCCGGTGAACTTGGCCGTGCCATCCGGATTAACGAGCCACACTTTGACCGGGAGTAGTTGCGAACCGATCAATCGCGCGTAAACCGAATTCGTGGCGCGACTGAAACGCACCGGCAAGAGATCATCACAACCCGCAACGGTGGAGGCCAGGCAGGAAGTCGCAGGCACGGCTGGATCGTAAACCACCGCGCCTTTTAACTGCGACGAAAACGTTCGCACTGCCGCTTCGAGTGACGCCAGCGGCACGACGCGGGTTGACTTCAACCAACCATCCTCGTTTTGCAACCAATCCAGCCAGAATTGATCGGTCTCCACGCCGAAGTCGGCGCAGTAAAGCAGATAGAGCCGGGGCGCATCGCGATTCACGAGGCCTTGCAAGGCCGCCACGGCGTGCATGGTTTCCCAGACTTCAGCGGCCGCTTCCGGTTGATTCAAATCGCGCTGCTTCAACTCACGCAGATCCAGCAGATGAATGGTTTCCGGAGAATCCGCCGCCGCCAGCGTCACGCTGCAAAATCCAATCGCCAGCAGTCGGGCCAAACCACACCAACGGCGATTGAGCGCTTTTAAGGTGGAACGTATAAGCAGAACCTTGGGCGATGCTCCGTTTATTGCGGCGGTGAAAATGTGCTTCACGACTCGGATGATGCTGAGAAAAAGCACGGATACCAGACAAAGATTGACCGATACGCAAACGGTATGGACGAGCATTTTTGACTTTTAATCAAGCGCCGGCGTTCGGATCATTTGAGCGATGCAAAATCCGATCATTGCGGCCCTGGATGTGCCGACGGCGGAGCAGGCGCTGCGGTTGGCGCAGTCGCTCGCGCCGGCCGTGGGCGCCTTCAAAATTGGCAAGGAGCTTTTCACCAGCGCCGGACCGGAGATCGTCAAACGGGTGCGCGACACGGGGGCGTCGGTTTTTCTCGATCTCAAATTTCACGACATTCCCAACACGGTGGCGAAAGCCGTGGCGGCGGCGGTGCGTCTGGACGTGCAGATGCTCACCATCCACACCAGCGGCGGCAGCGAGATGATGCGTGCCGCCGAGCAAGCGGCGCAACAAACCGCGTTGCAGGCCGGGAAGAACGCGCCGCTGGTTTTGGGGGTCACGGTGTTGACGAGCCTGGATGCGAAGGGGTTGGCTGAACTGGGTTGGGAAGCCAACGTGGGCAAACAAGTGGAACGTCTGGCCACCTTGGCGGCGACGTCCGGACTGCGCGGCTTGGTGTGTTCGCCCTTGGAAATCACCGCCTTGCGGAAAATCCTGCCGACCGCCATGCAACTGGTCACTCCCGGCATTCGCCTCGGCACGGAACCGGCCGATGATCAGAAGCGCACTTTGACGCCGCGCGAAGCCATGGCTGCGGGGGCCAACTGGCTGGTGATTGGCCGGCCCATTTATGCGGCGGCCCAACCGCGAGTCGCGGCGGAAAACATTCTCAATTCACTGCGTTAACTCTCTCAAATCAATGAAAACCGTTACGGTCATCGCCACGTTTGAAGCGCGTCCCGGCAAGGAAGCCGAGCTGCGCAATCTGCTCACCAGCCTGATTACGCCCACGCGACAGGAGCCCGGCTGCCTGAATTACGATCTGCACGTCGCCCCGGAAAAGCCGACGCAATTCCTCTTTCACGAAAACTGGACGACGCGGGAGGCGTTGGACACGCATTTGCAATCGGCCCATCTCCAAGCGGTGTTACCCCGCGTGACGGAACTCTGCGTGGCCCCGCCCGCGATTCAACTTTTGGAACGCATCGTTTGAGCGACATCCGGAGCGGCCCGCAAGTAGGGTTTCAGAGCCGCGACCAACGCCTCGGGAACACGTTTCACTTTTTCCTCCAACGACAAGGTGGCGTGCCAGGTTTCACCCGATAAAATCACGGTGCCGCTTTGATTGGTTATCTGATAACCAAAATTCAAGCGTACCCGCTCCACGCGCGTCAACCAGACCTCCGTGCGCAGCAGATCGTCGTAGCGCGCCAGGGCTTTGTATTGCAGATGCGCTTCCACCACGGGAAACATAAAACCAGCCTGCTGCCATTGGAGTAGCGACGTGCCGAGCTGGCGGAAAAACTCACCGCGCGCGGCTTCGAGGATGCCGAGGTAATTGGCGTAATAGACATGGTTTCCGAGGGTGCAATCGCGGTAGGTGACGCGGTAGTGGTGGACGAAATGTTGGTTGCTCACTCCGCCAGCTTAAGAATGAATGAAGATCGGACTCAACGGCGAAGTGGCGCCGGTGGTGAGAACTTTCGCATTGCCTCGACCGCAGGTCGGCCTATGTTGACCCCGTGAATTTTGACTGGCAGACCGTGGTTTCGCTGCTCATCGTCGCGACAGCGGCGACGGGACTGCTCTGGCCCAAGCTGCGCAAGCGCAAGTTCAGCTTTGAGCGCAATACGCATTGCGGATATATCGCGCCCAACCGTTCCACGACGCATCAATCCATTGTTTTCCACGTCCGCAAGGGCGAGCGACCGCAGGTCATTGTGAAAAAGAAAACCGCGAAGTGATTCGTAATGAAGCGGCACTTGCACGGGGGCGGCGGGTGAGATAGCTTAAATCCGCATGGCGATCACCAAAGTTAGCCTTTCCACCGAATTCGTCACCCGCGCCTCCACCATCAGCGGACGCGACTCTGCCGTCAACGGCCATTGGGTGCCCAACACCGACGTTTACGCCACGAGCTCCGGACTCGTGATCAAAGTCGAGTTGGCCGGAATGCGCAGCGAAAATCTGGAAATCACGGTGGAGGGCAACCGGCTGTGCATCAGTGGCGATCGTCCGGATACCTGTCGCGCTCAGAAAGCAAGTTTTCTGGTGATGGAGATCAATTACGGCCCGTTTGAAAGTCTGCTGGAGCTGCCGCCCGGCTACGATCTCAGCCAGGCCAAGGCTTCCTACCTGAACGGCTTCCTTCGCATTGACGTGCCGCTCATTTCCGCCGCCACTCAAACCAAAAGCACCAGGCTGACCATTTCCGACGGCAAATAATCGGCAGGTTTGCTTGAATTGTTTCCGGGATTCAAACTCTAATACCGCAGTGAGTTAATACCGCGATGACGCCAGCCGATACAGAATTTGTCAGCATCATGAGCCCGCCCGGAACTTCCGAGGAGGCCTCCCGCATCTCGTCTCGTTCCCTGCCCGAAACGCTGCCCATCCTCGGCTTGTCGGACATCGTCATTTTTCCGGGTGCGATTGCGCCGTTGCTGGTGGAAACCGGTCCGAGCATCCAGTTGATTGATGAAGTGGTCGCCGGCAACCGGTTGATGGGCGCCGTGCTGCAAAAACGCGCGGACGTTGCCGATCCCGCGCCGGAAGATCTTTACGACGTCGGCTGTGTGGTGCGTCTGGCGAAGATGGTAAAATTCCCCGACAACACGGTGCGGGTATTGGTCGAGGGCCTCTGGCGCATTGGCATCAAGGAATACACCAGCACCGCGCCGTATCTGCGCGCCAAGTTTGGCCTGATTCACGAGCAACGTGACGAATCCATCGAGGTTTCGGCGATGATGCGCACCGCGCAAACCCAGTTTCAAGAGATCATCAAGCTGTCCCCGGCGCTCTCGGAGCAAATCAAGGTGGCCGCCGCCAACATCGAAGACCCGGCGCACTTTACCGATCTCATCGCCGCCAATTTGAATCTGTCGTTGGAAGATCGGCAGATGTTGCTGCAAACCGCGTCCGTCAAGGAGCGGCTCACGAAACTGCTTCCGATGCTGAATCGCGAGCATGAAGTGCTGACGCTCAGTTCCAAAATTCAGACGGACGTCGCCAGTTCCATCGCCAAGACTCAGCGTGACTTTTTTCTGCGTGAACAACTCCGCGCCATTCAGCGCGAATTGGGCGAGAGCGATCCCAATTCCAACGAAGTCAAAGCGCTGCGCGAAAAGATCGAGAAAACACCGCTCTCGGAGGAAGCCCGCAAAGTGGCGACCCAGGAATTGGAACGGTTGCAGCAGATGCAACCCGCCGCGGCGGAATACCCGGTGGCGCGCAACTATCTCGATTGGATTCTCGGCCTGCCGTGGGGACAATCCACCGCCGATAAAATTGACCTGAAAGCGGCGGAAAAAATTCTGAACCAGCAGCATTACGGTTTGGGCAAGGTCAAGGACCGTCTGCTGGAATTCCTCGCGGTCATCAAACGCAAACAGGTGATCAAGGGTCCGATCCTCTGTCTGGTCGGTCCGCCCGGGGTGGGCAAAACTTCCCTTGGCAAAAGCATCGCCGATGCGTTGGGACGCAAGTTCGCGCGCATTGCGCTGGGAGGCATCCGGGACGAAGCGGAGATTCGCGGGCATCGGCGCACTTACGTCGGGGCGATGCCGGGACGCATCATCCAAACTTTACGTCGCGTCGAAAGCAACAATCCGGTCATCCTGTTGGACGAGTTGGATAAAATTGGATCGGACTTCCGCGGAGATCCCGCTGCCGCCTTGCTGGAAGTGCTGGACCCCGCCCAAAACAACACCTTTACTGATCACTATCTGGATCTGCCGTACGATTTATCGCGCGTGCTGTTCATTGCCACCGCCAACTGGCTCGATCCGATCCACGCCGCTTTGCGCGATCGCCTGGAGGTCATCGAACTGCCCAGTTACACGGAGTCCGAGAAGTTGCAAATTGCCAAACGCTTTCTCGTGCCGCGCCAACTCGAAGAGCACGGCCTGAGTAAAAAGGAATTGGTGTTGCCGGACGCCACGTTGCGTTGTTTGATTCGCGAATACACGCGGGAAGCGGGCGTGCGCCAGTTGGAACGTCAGATTGCGGCGTTGTCGCGAAAGGCCGCGCGCAAATTGATCAGCGTCAACAGTCAGACGCCCTCCATCAAACTCGAACCGTCCGCGTTAAAAGCGGAATTGGGACACGCGCCGTTCATTTCCGAAACGGCGGAAAAAATCAAGGAGTTCGGCATCGCCACGGGACTGGCGTGGACGCCGGTGGGAGGCGAGGTGCTGTTCATCGAAGTCTCGCGCATGCCGGGCAAGGGTAGTTTCCTGCTCACCGGCTCACTCGGCGAAGTGATGAAGGAAAGCGCGCAAACGGCGTTCAGTTATCTGCGCAGCCAGGCGGAAAGTCTCGGGTTAGATTTCAAGGATGCGTCCAAGTTTGATTTTCACATTCACGTTCCAGCGGGGGCGACACCCAAAGACGGTCCGAGCGCGGGCGTTACGATTGTGGCCGCACTGGTTTCGCTGCTCGCGCAGCGGCGCGTGCGTTCGGACACCGCCATGACCGGTGAAATCAGTCTGCGCGGCCGCGTGTTGCGCATTGGCGGGGTGAAGGAGAAAGTATTGGCGGCGGTGCGGTTCGGGGTGAAGCACGTCATTCTTCCCGCCGGCAACAAACCCGATTGGGAGGAAGTTCCCGCTGAAGTGCGGCATAAACTCAAAGTTCATTTTGTGACTCGCATCTCCGAAGTGATCAACATCGCGTTGGCCAAAAAATGAAAACAGCCGTGGCGAGCACACAGCGATACCCTGTCCAGGCGAATGAAATTTTGAGTCCCGTTCGCGCGTGGCCGGGGCACTGGATCACTCGCCAGGCCTCGGCGCGATACGGGGGCTTGTTGCTGCTGGCGATGCAGCTCCTGGGTGTCCCCGCGTCCAACGCCCAGACCTCTGGCCAGGTTCTCTATGATCCATCCAAAGCCATCGAACTGGGGCGCGAACTGGTGACGCAATTACGGACCGCGATGCCCGAGCGGGAATTCACCAACACCGGGTCGCTCTACATCAAAGCGCGCCGCCAACCTTTGGTGAAAATCGCTTACACCTGCCGGGTCGTTGTCACGCCAACGAACTGGATCAGTTATTACTCCGCCCGGAGCGGCAGCACCAATTTGCCCGGGTTCTCCGTTGAGCACCGGCCCCATCAGCCGAGTCTTTATCGTGACGATGCGGGCGCGTTGCTTTCTGGAAGTCAACTGGACGTCCCCTTTGCCGGGTCGGATTTCTGGCTGTCGGACCTTGGCCTGGAATTCCTGCACTGGCCGGAGCAGCGGGTGAGCCGCTGGGAAATGGCGCGCAGCATTGGGTGCAAGGTTTTGGAGAGCAAAAATCCGGCGGCGTCTTCCTCCGGCTATTCGCGCGTGGTTACCTGGATTCAAGATGACGCGAACGGGATCGTGCAAGCCGAAGCGTACGACGCGCGCGGCAAGCTGCTGAAGGAATTTCGCCCCACCGAACTGGAAAAAATCAACGGGCAGCATGAGCTGAAGGAAATGATGATTGAGAATGTCCAATCCGGCTCAAAAACCCGTCTGGAATTCGAGCTTTAACCGCGAGCATCCTTCCTTCCCAGGTCCCGTCGCGACCGGGCAACCATATTCGCCGGACCTATCCCCAAGAAGGTGCGGCGATCACATACAGGTGCGCAAATGGTTCGGGTTGCTGACAAGTGGTAACGCGCCAACTGTTCTCAGGCGGTGAGGTGGCGGTTGATGCTCACCGTGCCACGCGTGCGGCGTAAAACCTCTTGCGGCGACGGTGGGGCGGGCGATTGCCAGGTACCCGTAAGCGGCGAGACGGTGGAAAGCGGGAAGCGACTTCGTAACTGGCTGCGCCTGAAATTCAGGCGCAGCCAGTATTAATCGAGTTCGGATTTACAGCCGTTTTTCACTGGCCGTCAATTCGTTCCGGTACGCCCGTTCCTATCTACGGGCCCGGAAGAATTTAGCACCGCCACTCGTAGGCACAGTGTATGGTGAAGAGGCGCCCACCACGTCCGCATAACCGCCATTCGCCGTGGTTGAGCTTTGCAACGTGCCCGTGTAAGTGATCACCACATCCGCACCAACTTTCCCGATGGAGAGCGTGGGCGGAAGTGGTGCGGTCACTTCGCGATAGGCCATGAGCGAGCCAGACGCACTGGCGTCATGAATGAGCGTGCGCGTAATGGCGTCCATGGCGAGGGAGTCCGAGGTGACGGTGGCCCATTCGAAGCCGGCCCCGCCGCCGCCCTGCTCATAAAGCACATGGATCGGATAGAGGCCGCTTTGAGGCACCGCAAAGCTGAAGTCCACCCAGCTCATGCCTTTGCCATAGTCCGCGATGCCGAGTTCCAGGTTGGCATCCCGACCGAGCGTGGCCACCAAACCGGATTTTGCCCAGATGTCCTGCTCTTCACCGCCGAATCCATTAACGCAAACTACTGGAATGGTGATGGGCGTGCTGGGCGTGTTGCCGCCCAAGACATAAGGCAGACCCCACTGCGCGTCATTGATGATGATGCAGCCAATCGCACCCATGGCTTGCGCTTGAGTCACGTAATCACGGTCCAAGCATTCGCTATTGTTGATTGCGGCGATCTTGCCGGTGAGGTCGGTGGCGGGTAGTGGGCAACCGGCGCTCGAGTCAAAGTAGGCTACCGGCCCCGAAATGGGCACAACCGGCATGGCGGCCCCAAAGGAACTGTTGCCCGTCCAGGTGACGACGGCGGCGACATCGCGATCAATGCCTGGACCGTTGACGTGGAGAACTTGACGGGTGATTCCAGTGCCTTGGGTCACGCGGAAGCCATCATCGCTGTTGATGCTCATGCGGTAGTAACCAGCGTTCAAAGGCAACCAGCCTTCAATCCAAGCCGCAAAGTTATCCGTTCTACCCGTTGCGCCGGGAATTCCTGGCAACTGATGGTCGGAAGCAAAATCACCGGGCGAGCCGCTGCTGTTGAAGTCCATGACGTCAGCGTAGAACCATTTGTTGCCTTCATCCGCCGGGATTCCGGAATACCAGCCTTCCACATCGGCGGTATTCGTGCCGTAGTAGGGGAAGAAGAGGCCGCCGATCAGCGCATCCATGGCATCCATCTGGTTGGGCAGACCGTCTCCTTCACCGGGTCTGGCCAGATCTGGATCCATTTGGGCCACGGTAATGGTAAAGCCCGGTTTACCAGTGTCACCTGCTGAAAGCGGCACACTGAGTCCGGGATTAAGCGTTGTATAAGGGGCCACGGCGAAACTCCAATTATTGGAATGAGCCGCGCCGGCAGCGTCGCTCCAGATCAAGGTGGCCGTGCGCGTCCCGGCCAGCATGAGGTTCGCGAAGGTGAAATTGGCTGCAACCGTGGTAACGCCGCCAACTTTGGTGCTGATTGGATTCACGGAAACACCATCCACCAACAACTGGATGCTGCCTTGATTTACCAGGCTGGCGCCGTCCGTGATCTGAGCCACAAGTTTATCCGCACGACAGCCCGTCGCCCCCGCAAACGGATAGAAGTGCGAAACGTAGGCCGGCAGCGTCGGCCCGATATAATACGCGGCGATGCCCGAGGTGTTGGTTGGGCTTGGATCATTGATGAGGTATTTTACTCCATTCTTGATCGTGAACCATTCCAGGTTGGCTCCGTTACCCGTACCTTCGCCGTTGCCATTTTCCCATACCAGGCGCACGGGATAGATGCCGGCGTTGGTGACGGCTATGGTGAAGGACACGTCACTCGCGCCTTTGCCGCCGTTGTACAGCCCGAGCCGATTGGCAAAGCGGTCACTGGGATTCTTACCTTCGGATACCAGGAATCCATCATCGCTGTTTACCACCATGGTATAAACGTCGGCCGTATCGAATTTAAGGAATGTGAGCAGTTCAATCGCAGTACTGCCGGTCAGTCCGTTCGCGCCCGGAAGACCTGGGAAGTGCGCGTCGGGATAGCCGTTCCCGGTGTTGAAGCTGCCCGCATCACTTAAGCCATCACTGGCTGGAAAGACATTGAAGTTAACTAGGCCATTGAAGTTGATGTAGCCATTGTTGGTTGCACTGGTTAAATCGGCCTCGTTTGCGCCGTGTAACCCAAGCAACTGCTCTTCCAGCCAGTAGAGCTGGTTCGGCTGGCCGGGCGATTGCCAGGGCCGGATGCGATAGCCGGGTTTGGAGGTGTCAACGCCGGTCACTGCGTCCGCCGCCGGAATGGTGACGTACGCTGGAACTGTGAAAGTCCGTTCGGCGGTGATGGAATTTCCATTACCATCTTCACAGGTGAACTCCACCGTATGGATGGAACCCGAAGCCAGCAAGGTCGGGAAGCCGCGGTAGGCAAAGGTGGTGGTCGCTCCCGCTTTCGTGCCGGTGATGGGAGTGACGGCCACACCATCCAGCTTGACCGTGGCGTTGGCGGTGGCCGGATTGACCACACTGCTCCCGGAATCGGTTACGTCCAAGGTGAAGCCGCCGGGGTTGCCCGTCGCCACACCCGCCTGAGCCAGGGTTGCCGCCACAGTGGTGATGGAAATGTTATCCACATCCTGGTTCTGCCAGCTGCCGCCGGTGCGTCCGGCGAACACCAAACGGCCGGGACTGGGAAAGTACGTGGTTTGGTAATCCGTCAAAATTTGCGTGCCTTTCCACCAAACGTTGAGCTTGCCGTCGGCCGCGAGTTGCACCTTAAGACGCGCCCAGTGCAAGTAAGCAGTGCCGCTGACCCCATCCCAAGGGCCAGTTTGAATCGAGGTTGGATCCGTCCAGTCGCTGGGATTTCGGGTCGGACAAGGATATTGCATGACCAGAATACCGTCCACGCGGACGGTTACTGCGGCCACGTCGATCCCGATGCTCTGGTCCACAACGCTGCAAAGTGATCCGGCGGTTCCACCACTGTCCCAAGCGTCAAATCCGATGCTGATCCCGGTCTGCGTGCCTTCCTCGGGGAGATTCGCTTCACAGTTCTGCCCTTCCGCGAATGCACCGCCCGTTAGCACCGGATCATTTGCCCGGCAATAGTTGACGCTGAAACCATCGGCCGGACTCTCCGAACCATTGCCGATGCGCAGATCACATTCGAACGTGAAAGCCTGCACTACGGCGCCTTCATCGAAATCCGCAAAGATGATTCTGGTATTGGCACTGGTCCCCTCGGTCAGCTTCAGGAAACCGTCTTCGGGGTTGTCAGGATAGTTAACTCCATCGTACGGGTACCAACCACCATTCCCGGTGATGGTCATCAAACCCTGCCCGGCCGGGTCGGAGTTGAAGTCAAAAAAGAATGAGCCGCTCCACGCCGTTCCGGCGCACAACAGGCCCATCAAGACACCACTCAACCATTTTTTTGTCATATACGATCCCTTCTTATTTTTGGTTTTCGGTCGTTGTTATTATTGGATTGGTAACTAACAATTCGCTGTCCTGCCTTGGGATAATCAAGTTCGTCAAACTCCGTCGCGGCGGTTGAATTCTTCACCACCCCAAAAGCTCCATTGGACAACATGCGTATTAGGCGCCTTCGTGTGTTATTTGCAAGAATAAATTTGAAACGGGCGGGCGCTCGTTCAAAATTAACCTGACAACGAAAGAATCGGCACCATGCCACCAACGAACGCCTCACCTTCAATCTGGACTTATGCCTTGGGGCTTATCCCGATGCTGGCCATTTTGGCGACGCTCGGTTGGATCATGTGGCGGGCGCTGAAAAAGTCGCCGGATCCGGCACGACTGATTTTCAAGTGGATTTTAACCGGGGCCGGTCTGGCGGGCTTGGTAGCCATCGGTGTTTTCATTGGCAAGGCCATTGACCGGCAGGCCTGGGATCCAGGCAGTGCAGTTTTCGGAGTTCTGGCCCTGGCGGTTTTGGGTTTGTTCTTCGCCATCATTTGGACGCCGGCGCTCACCGACCTCGCCGCCCGCGTGTTGGGCAATCTTTATGACGGCGGCAATCTCGAAGTGCTCCCGGAAGCGCACTATTCCAGCGCAATCGCCAAGCGGAAACGCGCCGAGTTTCAGGCGGCGCTGGCGGACATCCGGAAGCAGTTGGAAAGATTCCCGACCGATTTTGCCGGGCAGATGTTGCAGGCGGAAATTCAAGCTGAGAATCTGGATGACCTTCCCACCGCGACGATCACCATTCAACGCATCCTGAATCAGCCAGGACACGCCCCGCGAAATATCGCCTACGCGCTGAACACGCTTGCTGATTGGAACCTGAAATACGATCTGGATCCGGAAGCGGCCCACACCAGCCTGGAGCAAATCGTGGAGTTGCTGCCCAATACGGAATTTGCGGTGCTGGCTGAACAACGGATCAGTCATTTGCCCAGTCGGGCTTATCTGCTTGAGTCGCACGATCGGCCGCAAATGAAGGTGGTCAAAGGCGTCGAGAACATCGGATTGCTTTCTTCCTCCCGGCATCTGGCCGCCCCGCCCGAGGATCCGGTTGCGAAAACGAACGAACTGGTGCAACAACTTGAAACGCACCCGCACGACCACGCCGCGCGGGAACAACTCGCCATTCTTTACGCGCGGCATTACCAGCGACTCGATCTGGCCACGGAACAGTTGGAGCAGTTGATCCAACAACCTCATCAACCCGCGCGAACGGTCGTTCGCTGGTTGAATCTGCTCGCCGATCTGCAACTCCACGGCAATGCGCCCAGCGAGACCATTCAGGCGACATTACGCCAAATCATTGAACGCTTCCCGAATCATGCCGCCGCAGACCTGGCGCGGAATCGCCTGGATTTGATGGCGCTGGAAATAAAAGCCAAAGCCGCGGCGCGCACCGTCAAGTTGGGAAATTACGAACAAAATCTCGGTTTGAAATACGGGCCGCCCGGTTCGCCGCGTTGAGGGCAATAAAAAAGCCGGACGTAAAGTCCGGCTCAAATTTTTGCCGATGGCTACTGCAGCTCCACCGCAATGCGATCCACCACCTCCTTGGCGGTGGCCAGATCGGTGCCGCCCCAACGGGTGCGAACCTGCACGCGCGCCACAGTTTGCTGCGGGGCTACCTGCTCCAAGCGTACGTAGATGCCGCGTTCGTTGATCCAGCCTTCCACCAGGCGCACCGGATTGGCGCCCGCCACGTCCATTCCCTCACGGGTCGTATTTCCAAAACTGTTGATGGCGCGCTTGGTGGCTTCAAATACCGGGTCAACGGATTGCTCGTAGCGCCCTTCCACCCAGTCCTGATAGGACGGCATCAGGCCCCGATCATTGCGAGTCACTGTGTTTACACAGCCAACCACGCCCGCCAACGCCGTCAACAACAGGAGGTTTCTTAATTTTTTCATACCAGATTTAATACGTTCCCGTCAGCCCAACGGCAGCGGATTGCGTTTACTTGGACAATTCCAAAGCGATTCGCGTCGCCAGTTCATGCGCGGTTTGCACATCGCTCCCGGCCCACGTGCCTCGCGCCTGCACGATCACGGACGTCAAGCGCGGCTCCAACGCCTCCACCCGCACCCACACGCTGCGACCATTGGCCATGCCTTCCAGGGCGCGCACTTGGTTGGTGGATTCCAGCAATGTGGTTTCACGAGACAACGCACCATAACCCTTCAGCGCAGCCTTGGCCGCTTCCAGTGCCTGGTTGAAAGGCACTTCGTAATGGTTCTCGACCCGATCGCGCGACAACTTTACTCCGGCCGTCTTCTGTTCCGAAACTGTATTCACGCAACCGGCCAAGGCCAGCAGCGCGGCTCCCATTGCCAGAGCCAAAAAACCTTTTTTCATGCTCAATCAGTGCAATACAAAGCGCGGCGCCGGTCAAGAACGAAGCACAGACAGTTTTCCGCACGGCCCTGCCATTCGGAGTGGAAAATAAAAAACCCGGCCAGTGATCTGGCCGGGCTGAATTCAATGCGGAGAACGACTTAGTAGTCCATTCCGCCCATGCCGCCGGGACCGTGTCCGGCAGGAGCCGCGGGCTTTTCCTTCTCCGGCACCTCGGTGATGAGGCATTCGGTGGTCAGGAGCAAACCCGAGATTGAAGCGGCGTGTTGCAACGCGCTGCGGGTGACCTTCTTCGGGTCCACCACGCCCGCCTTGACGAGGTCCGCATACTGGCTGGTGGCGACGTTGTAACCTTCGTTGCCCTTCGCTTTCTTGACCTGCTCGACGATGACGCTGCCTTCCTCGCCGGCATTAGCCGCGAGCGCCCGCAACGGAGCTTCGACGGCGCGCTTGATGATGCTGACGCCGATCTGCTCGTCTTCATTGGCGGTCTTGGCGGTGTCAATCGCGGCAATACAGCGCACCAACGCCACGCCGCCTCCGGCCACAATGCCTTCTTCGACAGCGGCCCGGGTCGCGTGCAAGGCGTCTTCAACGCGCGCCTTCTTCTCCTTCATCTCCGACTCGGTGGCGGCGCCGACATTGATGACGGCCACGCCTCCGGCCAGCTTGGCCAGGCGTTCTTGCAATTTCTCGCGATCGTAGTCGCTCGTGGTTTCCTCGATCTGACGGCGAATCTGATTCACCCGACCCTGGATTTCCGAGGACTTGCCCGCGCCCTCAACGATGGTGGTGTTTTCCTTGTCCACCACGATGCTCTTGGCGCGACCGAGATCATCCAACGTGATGGTCTCGAGCTTGATGCCGAGGTCTTCGCTGATGAACTTGCCGCCGGTGAGGATGGCGATGTCTTCGCACATGGCTTTGCGGCGATCTCCGAATCCGGGCGCCTTGACGGCGCAGACGTTGATCGTGCCCCGCAGCTTGTTCACCACCAAGGTGGCAAGCGCTTCGCCTTCGACTTCTTCCGCAATGATCAACAGCGGTTTGCCGACTTTCGCGACCTTTTCCAGGATCGGTAACAGATCCTTGAGCGAACTGATCTTCTTTTCAAAGTTCAGGATGTACGCGTCATCCAGCTTCGCTTCCATCGCCTCGGCGTTGGTTACGAAGTAGGGAGACAGATAGCCTTTGTCGAACTGCATACCTTCGACCACGTCGAGCGTGGTTTCGATGGATTTGGCTTCCTCGACGGTGATGGTGCCGTCCTTGCCGACCTTGTCCATGGCCTCGGCGATGATGTCACCGATGGTGGTGTCCCAGTTGGCGGAAACGGTCGCGACCTGCTTGATCTCTTCCTTGTCCTTGACCTTTTTGGAGATCTTGTCCAAGTGCGCCACGGCGGCGTCCACCGCCTTTTGAATGCCGCGGTGAATTCCGATCGGATTGGCGCCGCTGGTGACGAACTTCAAGCCTTCGCGATAAATCGCCTCGGCGAGAACGGTGGCGGTGGTGGTGCCGTCGCCCGCGTTGTCGCTGGTTTTGCTGGCGACTTCGCGGACCATTTGCGCGCCCATGTTTTCGTACGGATCTTCCAGCTCGATTTCCTTGGCGACCGTCACTCCGTCCTTGGTGATGGTGGGAGAGCCAAATTTCTTATCGAGCACCACGTTGCGACCCTTCGGCCCGAGCGTGGCGGAAACCGCCTTGGTGAGTTTGGAAACCCCGCGCAGGATAGCCTGACGCGCGGCTTCATCGAACAACAGTTGTTTTGCTGCCATAATTTTTAATTTCTAGTTTATTGATTAATTTCGTTTGGTAGGGACGTCGCGCGGCGGCGTCCGGTCAGCGCAGCGCGCTGACCCTACCGATTTTGATTAGTTCAGAATCGCGACGAGGTCATCGGAGCTGAAAATCTTGTACTCCTTGCCGTCGAGCTTGATTTCCGTGCCGCCGTATTTCGAGACGAGCACGCGATCGCCCACTTTCACTTCAAAGGCGATTTTCTTGCCGTCATCGTCCGTTTTTCCCGTGCCGAGCACGCGGACAATACCTTCCTGCGGTTTTTCCTTGGCGGAATCGGGAATAATGATGCCGCCCTTTTTCGTTTCCTTCTCTTCGACCGGTTCCACGAGAATCCGGTCGCCGAGGGGTTTAATGTTCAGTGCCATAGTTTATTCTGTCTGGTTGTTTGGTTAACTGCTTAAGTAACTCCCGCCGCCCGAGCGACAGGAAAAACATTTCGAATCTTCACTCTTCTTGTTTCACGAAGCTGATGTTGAAGAACCTGAATGGCGCATCGCCCCGATCACTTCTTCTCGTCCACCACTTCGGCGTCAATGATCGGCCCTTCATCCTTGCCGTCCTTGGCCTCATCCGCTTTGCCGGCACCGCCGCCGGACGCCTCGCCCGCCGTCGCGCCGCTGGCCTTGCTTTGTTCCGCGGCTTTTTTGTAAAGCTCCGCGCTCACGGACTGCCACACCTCATTGAGCTTTTCGCTGCTCGACTTGATCGCCGCCGCGTCGCTGCCTTTTAGCGCGTCCTTCACGGACTTGACCGCTTCTTCGATCTTCTTCTTGTCGTCGCCGGAAAGCTTGTCGCCGCTTTCCTTGAGCATTTTCTCGGTGCGATAAACGGCATTGTCGGCTTCGTTGCGCGTCTCGACTTCCTCGCGCTTGGTCTTGTCTTCCTCGGCGTGCGCTTCGGCGTCTTTGCGCATCTTCTCCACTTCTTCCTTCGAGAGACCGCTGCTGGCCGTGATGGTGATTTTTTGCTCCTTGCCCGTGCCCAGGTCCTTGGCGGCCACGTTCAGGATGCCGTTCGCGTCAATATCAAACGAAACCTCGATTTGCGGCACGCCGCGTGGGGCGGGAGGAAGATCAGCGAGTTGGAACTTGCCAATGGTTTTGTTATCGCGGGCGAATTGGCGTTCGCCCTGCAACACATGAATCTCCACGCCGGGTTGACCGTCGCTCGCAGTTGAAAAAATTTCCGATTTGCGCGTCGGGATGGTGGTGTTGCGCTCGATCAACCGGGTGAACACACCGCCGAGGGTTTCAATTCCGAGGGACAACGGGGTCACATCCAGGAGCAACACGTCTTTCACGTCGCCCTTGAGCACGCCCCCTTGGATGCCGGCGCCGATGGCAACCACTTCATCCGGATTCACCCCTTGGTGCGGAGTCTTGTTCACCAGTTTGTGCGCGGTTTCCACCACGCGCGGCATCCGGGTCATTCCGCCCACCAAAACCAGTTCATCAATTTTATCGGCGCTGAACCCGGCGTCCTTCAAGCAAGCCAGCACCGGCTTGGTGGTGCGCTCAAACAGCGCGTCGGTGAGCTGTTCCAGCTTGGCGCGCGTCAGCGTCTTTTGAATGTGCTTCGGGCCGTTGGCATCCGCCGTGATGAACGGCAGATTAATGTCGTAAGTGGACGAACTGGAGAGCGCGATCTTCGCTTTCTCAGCCTCCTCCTTGATGCGTTGCAACGCGTCTGGTTGCTTGCGCAAATCCATGCCTTGTTCGCGTTTGAATTCGTCCAGAATCCAGTCCATCACCGCGTTGTCCCAGTCGTCACCACCGAGGTGCGTATCGCCGTTGGTGGCTTTGACCTCAAACACGCCATCGCCGATTTCCAACACGGAAATATCGAACGTGCCACCGCCCAAATCGTAAACCGCGATCTTCTCGTCCTTCTTCTTGTCCAAACCGTAGGCAAGCGAGGCGGCGGTCGGTTCATTGATGATGCGAAGGACTTCGAGACCCGCGATCCGCCCGGCGTCCTTGGTGGCCTGGCGTTGGGAGTCGTTAAAATAGGCGGGCACGGTGATGACCGTTTGCGTGATCTTCTCGCCCAACCGGGTTTCAGCGTCCGCTTTCAGCTTGGCCAGAATCATCGCGGAAATTTCCGGCGGCGAAAATTGTTTGGCTTTGCCCTCGACTTCCACTTCCACGGCGCAATCGCCGTTGGCGGCTTTCACCACCTTGTAGGGCATGCGTTTGGTTTCCTCCTGCACTTCATCGTACTTACGACCCATGAAACGCTTGATGGAGTAAATCGTGTTGCGCGAGTTGGTGACGGCCTGACGCTTCGCCGCGTCGCCAACCAGCCGCTCGCCATTTTTGGCAAAAGCCACCACGCTGGGAGTGGTTCGCTTGCCCTCGGAGTTCTCGAGAACCACCGGCTCCCCCGCTTCCATCACGGACATGCAGGAGTTCGTCGTTCCCAAGTCAATGCCTAATACTTTTGACATAAAATAAAATCGGTTTGTGCCACGACAATCGTAACGATCCTGTTAACGCCAGATTTATGCCAAGTGATAAAAACTCGAAAAATCCAATTAAAACCCAACAAATCCATAATTTTGTAATTGCGCTTACGAACGGAAAGTTGTGTCACGTGTGACATCGTGTCACAGTAATTCCGAGTGGTCTGGCGCAGCTTTTGATCCCAGGAAAGTTCAACGAGCGATGGGGTTTTTCGGCGTAATTCAATCTTTGCTGAGCGCAATTTTTCGTGCTCTTGGCAAAAAGCTCTTGTTAATCCGTTCTTCAATCAAAATCCTGCCCGGGCCATGAACATGAAACGCCGCACTTTCATTGGAACGCTCTCCGTCGCTGGACTTGGACAAACGCTCGCTCAAAGTTCCGGCCCGTTGTCACCGGTCAAGAAAACTTCGCTTGTCCGCACGCCCCTGGTGCTCATGGCGCCGCGCGCGGATGGTTGTGAAGCGGTCTGGGCGGTCAACCGTTTGAGCCGGGGTCGGATTGAATGGGAAGCGGAGGATGGTTCAAGCGGCCGAGCGGGCGCCGATGCGTTTGGGTTCGTTCCCCAAGGCGACAATATCCTGCGGGTCCGGGTTTCCGGATTGACCCCGGGCCAAAGCTATCGCGTGCGTTCAGTGACTCAGGCAGCCGATAACGACGAGACGCAGGTCAGCGCGTGGAAGTCATTTCGCACTTTAAGCCCGACCGCCGCGGCCACGCGCTTCGTCGTCTGGAACGACACGCACATTCACAATGACACGATTCGCGGGCTGCATCAGGCGACACCGGCGGCGGATTTTCTGTTGTGGAATGGCGACACTTGCAACAACTGGACCGATCAGGAGTTGTTCGTTCCCACTTTGCTGCATCCGGGTGAGTGCGACATCAGCACCGACCGCCCCCTGTTCATCACCTGGGGCAATCACGATGTGCGGGGCGCGTTGGCTTTCAAGATGCCCGAACTGGTGGCCACGCCCAGTGGCCGGCCTTTCTATGCGTTTCGCTCCGGCCCGGTGGCGGTGATCTGTTTGGACACCGGCGAAGACAAGCCGGATGATCACCCCTCGTTCCGCGGGCGCGTGGCGTTTGACGTTTTGCGCGCCGAACAAACGCAATGGTTGCAGGAAACCATCCGTCGCCCCGAGTTTCGCGACGCCCCGTATCGCGTGGTGTTCTGTCACATTCCGCTGCGATGGCGCAACGAGCAGTTGCCCAATTATGACCAGGGCGGTTTCGATCACTTCAGCGCGCGCGGTCGCGCCGCTTGGCATGAAGCGCTGGTCGCTTGGAAGACGCAAATCATTTTGTCCGGCCACACCCACTCCGATGCGTGGCTGCCGCCAACGGAGGAGTTTCCCTACGGTCAATTGGTGGGCGGCGGTCCGCAATGGGAGCGCGCCACTTGGATCGAAGGCGTGGCCGACCTTGATCAACTCCGCTTCAAAACCACCAATCTGGAAGGAAAAGTTCTACACGACGTCACGCTTAAACCACTGACCTGAACTCGCGGCGCCGCAGTGTCCGCAGTGTGAACGAGGGCCGCTATTTGCTGCCGGGTTTGACGGCGGGCGTTTTTGCCAGGTCCGGCGGAAGATGATTGGGATCGAAAGCTTCCACCTGCAAAGTGATCAAGCTGAATTGCGGCACGCCCAGTTCGGTTTGGCCGTTGGAACGATCCACCATCATGCCCACGCCCAGCACGTTGCCGCCGTGCGCACGCACAATCTCAATGGTTTCCCGCACCCGCCCGCCCTTGGTCACCACGTCCTCAACCACCAGAATTTTTTCGCCGGGAGCGATTTTGAATCCGCGCCGCAGCACCAGCCGGCCTTCCTCCTTCTCCACAAAAATGAAACGCAGGCCCAGTTGCCGCGCAACTTCCTGCCCGATGACGAGACCGCCCATCGCGGGCGCCACCACTGTGACCGCGCCGAGCGACTTGAGTTTCGTTGCCAGCGCCGCGCCGAGTTTTTCGACAATGGGCATTTGTTGCAAGGCGAGCGCGCACTGGAAGAATTGGCGGCTGTGCAAGCCGCTCCGCAGAATGAAATGACCTTCCAGCAAGGCTCCGGTATCGCGAAAAACTTGTAGCACTTCGTTTTGTGTCACGGACGGAATGGTAAATTGAGCCATCAAAGTTCAAAGCCTTTTTTGCCGGGCACACGCCATTACCAGTCTGGAAAGAATTTTCTCCCGACCTCTACGCGACTCCGGTTAAGCTCCGCGCGTGCCGAAGTGGGTTAAATTCATCATTGCCATCTTGTTGCTTCCGTTGTGCCTTGCCGCCGGCAAAACGCTCGGAATGGTCATGAGCCGCTGCGGCAGTGCGGACACGACCATCGTTCCGATTCTGGGAGGCGCCGCCTGTTGGCTGTCCATCTACCTGTTTTTGCCGCGCCCGATGTGGCTCTACGTTGTCGGCCACGAAATGACCCACGCGTTGTGGGTGTGGCTGTTCGGCGGACGGGTGAAGAAGTTCAAAGCCACCGCGCGCGGCGGCCATGTGATTGTGGATAAAAATAATTTTCTGATCTCGCTCTCGCCCTATTTCTTTCCGTTTTACGCGGTGTTGGTGGTGGTCATTTTTCTGATCGGCCACCTGATCTGGAATTGGCACAATCTCTTCGTCTGGTTTCATCTGTGCGTCGGCGCGGCCTACGCGTTCCACGTCACCCTCACGGCGCACATTCTCAAGACCCAGCAATCCGACATCACCAGCCAGGGCTATTTGTTTTCAGCGGTCATCATTTTTCTCGGCAACACGCTGGTGCTGCTCATCGGCATTCCCCTGCTGACGGCCAAAGTGGATCTGACCACGATGCTGGGTTGGTGGCTGGAAAATACCGGGATGATTATTCACCGTCTGGGCCGAATCTTTTAACCACCGTGCTTGCATGAAAACACTCGCTTGGCTCGGCCTGCTGCTCGCCAGTCAGTTTATCGCTCTGCCCCAAATAACTCAGTCAGTGGTCCCGGCGACCCTTTATCGCGACGACCAAATCCTGGTTCTGCCCCGACCCGGTACCGACAACGCCTTGGCGGAACTCCGCCGCGCCTGGCAATCCGAAGTGCGCAGCACTTTTCCCAGTCTCGGAGGATTGCAAGTGGTGTCCGTGCCGCCGCCGGAAACGGTTGCCAGTTTGATCGAGAAATTTCAGCAAAGCGGTTGGGTGCAATATGCCGAACCGGATTACCGGCGCTTCCTGAACGTCGTTCCGGACGATCCTAAATTCACCGACGGCGCTCTGTGGGGATTGCATAACACCGGCCAGAACGGCGGCACCGCGGATGCCGACATTGATGCTCCGGAAGCCTGGGATCTCATTCACGACGCCAGCAACGTGATCGTGGCCGTGCTGGACACCGGCATTCGTTACACTCATGAAGACCTGGCCGCCAATCTGTGGACGCATCCGCTGGATGGCGGCCATGGATTCAACGCTTTTGATGGCAGCACGAACGTGTTGGAAACGAGCGGCTCGGGCCATGGCACCATGGTGGCCGGGGTGGTGGGCGCGGTGGGCAACAACGGCAAAGGCACCACCGGAGTCGCCTGGCGCGTGCAACTGATGGCCGGTAAATGTTTCGACGCTGTCGGCAACTCCAGCGATTCGCTGATCATCGCCTGTTTGGATTACGCTCGCACCAACGGCGCGCAAATCATCCTCGGCGCGTTCGACAGCCCCGCTTATTCGCAATCCTTGTCCAACGCGATTGTGGCGGTGCGGGATGCGGGAATTATTTTTGTCAGCTCCTGCGGCAACGCCGAACCACCCGCCTACCAACCGGTCAACGTGGATGTTAATCCGCGCTACCCTGCCGGCTACGACATTGATAATATCGTCTCGGTGGCGTACACGGATCGGAACGATCAACTCGGCGTGCTTTCCAATTATGGCGCGACCAATGTGGACCTGGCCGCGCCCGGTGAGAACATTTACACCACCCACGTCGCCACGGACACGTTCTACACGGATTTTTACTCGGGCACGTCGCTGGCCGCGCCGCACGTGGCGGGCGCGTTGGCCTTGATGAAAGCCAGATTCCCCACCGAACCGCCGCAACAACTGATTCAACGATTGCTGAGCGCGGTGGACCCGAAGCCCGCCTTGCAGGGTAAATGCGCGACGGGCGGACGCTTGAATCTGTATCGCGCGCTCAGTCCCCCCCTCCGGCTGACACCTCTTGCCGCGCCGGGCGACTGGCCGTTTCGATTGCGCGTGAGTACCGGGCCGAATCGCTGGTGCGTGGTTGAAACTTCAACCGACCTGGTCCAGTGGCAACCCGTGCATACCAACACCACTTCCGCTACGGGCACATTTGATTACACCGCCGCCACTCCCACCAACGCAGCGTCATACTTCTTCCGCGCCACCGCCGCCCCGTGAATGATCGCGGCGAAGACGGCAGAGTATGTTTTCAACTTATGCGGAGTTCCTGACTGTCTTGTTCCCGCTGACAATCCACCACTCAGCGGCAGGTCTCTGCCAGAACTTCAGGCTTGGGATTTGTTTCTGTGGTCGAGCGAGTTATGCCAACGACAATTGAGGGAGTTGATCCTCTTCGGCTCGGGCCTCGCTGCTCGGGTGAAGCGTCAGTCGGGTGCGCGAATGAGGACGATTCATTTGGGATTAGCGATTTGCTTTTGGGCGGGTTTGAGGTAAATGAACAGGCGTCGCGCACGTGGCGGAATTGGCAGACGCGCCAGACTTAGGATCTGGTACCGCAAGGTGTGAAGGTTCAAGTCCTTTCGTGCGCACCATCACTTCACGTCCGTAAACTGGTTGCGGTCATTCAGTTCTTCCTGCAACCGCGTCAGCTCCGCTTTCAAATCCGCCACCAGTCGCGCGTTTTGCGGTGCGGCATAGAGGTTCCGCAACTCGTGCGGATCCATGCGCAAATCAAATAGCTCCCATTGCTCCAGGCGGTGGTAGTAAATCAATTTGTAGCGTTCGGTGCGCACGCCGTAGTGTGGCTCGACCCCGTGTTCGTTCGGATAATGGTAATAGCGATAATACCAACTACGCCGCCAATCGGCCGGAGGGAGGCCCGAGAGCAGCGACCGGAAGCTGCGTCCCTGGACTTCCGGCGGCACGGGGACGCCGGCAAAGTCCAGAAACAACGGCGCAAAATCCACGTTCAGTACCATCGGATCAACGACGCGTCCCGCCGGCAGTTCGGCCGGGTAACGCATCAAGAAGGGCATCCGAATGGATTCTTCATACATGAAGCGCTTGTCGAACCAGTCGTGGTCGCCGAGGAAAAATCCTTGGTCCGAGGTGTAGATGACGATGGTGTTGGTGGCCAGACCGGTTCGATCCAGGTAATCCAACACGCGGCCCACGCTTTCATCCACGGACGCGATGCACGCGAGGTAATCCTTCAGGTAACGCTGATATTTCCACTTTTTGAGCGCCGCGCCGGTGAGCCGGTTGGTGCGCCCCGCCGTGATCATTTCCAATTCCGTATCCGTACCGCGCCGCCAAGCGGTCAGCGCTTCTCCTTTCAATCCGGGCGGTGGAGGCAGCTTGAGATCGTTTCGAGTGAGATCGCGGCTGACCCGCATGATGGCTTCTCGCGCGGCGTCCGCGCGGGTGGCGTAATCGTCATTAAATGTTTCCGGCTCGGGCAGGTCCGCGTCATCGAATAGGTACGCGTATTTGGGATGAGGCTGCCAGGCGCGATGCGGCGCTTTGTGGTGCATCATCAGAAAGAACGGCTGATCGGTGGGACGTTGCTCGAGAAATTGCAGTGAGAAATCGGTGATCAGGTCCGTGGCGTAGCCGGAGTGTTTTTTCCGCTTCCCCATTTCAATGAACACCGGATCAAAATACAATCCCTGTCCGACCAGGATGTTCCAATAGTCAAAACCGGTCGGGTCACTTTGCAGATGCCACTTGCCGATCATGCCGGTGTGGTAACCCGCCGCCTGCAACGCCTTGGCCACCGTCCACTGGCTGCCATCGAACCGGTTGAAGACCGTAACGCCGTTGATGTGACTGTATTTGCCGGTGAGAATCGCCGCCCGACTTGGGGTGCAGATTGCGTTCACCGCGAAACAATTGCTGAGCCGCACCCCCTCGTGAGCCAGCCGATCCAGATTAGGAGTTTGATTGACCTGGCTGCCGTACGCGCTGATGGCGTGCGCTGCGTGGTCGTCGGACATGATGAAGAGGATGTTGGGTCGTGCTGGTGCGGCGTGGACAAATTCCACCCCAGCGGCGAAGCTCAGAAGCAAAATCAAAATGCGGTTCACGTTGGTTAGAGTTGCGACCAATCCCGACGCGGGCAATGAAATTTTACCGGACCCATTTGATGCCGACGCTCTTGGAACGCTAACGGTTGGAATGTGTCTTCCGCTACGGCTACCGTGTGGTCGGGGTGCGGTGCAGCCATCCAATTTGGTGTTGCGTCGCGCAATCCGCGAAAACCCATCGCGAGCAAAACACTCTGAAGATGAAAGCGTCACCGAAGCCAATTCGCACGGCGGATAAAAGGCCCCGATGGCGTCATCTATTTCCCCATCGCGGGAATTTACATCCGAACCTGCGGCTCATCGTGGGAGGACTGTTCAATCTCGTTCTGGTGATCTGGGTGCGACCGCACTTGGGTGCCGCTACGGATCCTGCCTACGCATTGGCCAATGCCCTGCGTCCCCTCGTGGCCGTTGCGCTCCCGAGCGTCACCCTGCTGGTCCTGCTGCCGGTCTTTTTCCTGGGTCGCGAGGTGCCGCGATTGCTGGCGATTGGATTTTCGTTTCTGCCCGCTTACGTGCTGGCCGTGGGTCTCATGATGGCCTTGAGCCTATTGCTGAATTGAGACATTCGGTTTCCGTGGCGGGCGCCGTTGTAAAAGTCGGCCCACAAATGCTGGCGTCCACAGAGTGCGCCGATTCACGCAGCGGGCAAATCGGAAAAATCTCGGGATTTGCGTTATCTGCGGATGGGTGTTTCAGGGTATCACCGGCCGCAGGGGTGGCGTCAGAGGTTGAAGTCCGGGCCGAGATAGATTTCGCGCGCCTTGGGATCGTGCGCCAGAAATTCCGCCGAACCTTCAATGAGCACCTGGCCTTTTACAATGATGTAACCGCGATCAATCAGCTTGAGCATCTCGCGCGCGCTGTGGTCGGTGATCAACAGGCCGAGACCGCGATCGCGCAGGCGGCGCACAATTTTCTGCACCTCATAAACCGCCAGTGGATCAATGCCCGCGAACGGTTCATCCAACAGCAGCAACTTTGGACTGGTAACCAGGGCGCGGGTGATTTCGAGCCGACGCTTTTCGCCGCCACTGAGCGTGTAGGCCTTGCTTTTGGCGAGCGGGGTGAGTTCCAGTTCTTCGAGCAGATATTGCAAACGCACCGCGCGTTCGCGCCGATCCATTTTGCAGGTTTCGAGAATCGCCTGGATGTTTTGCGCCACCGTGAGTTTGCGGAATACGGACGGTTCCTGCGTCAGGTAACCGATGCCCAACCGCGCGCGTTGGTGCATGGCCAGTTTGGTGATGTCGCGATCCAGAAAGCTTACCTGCCCGGCGTCGGGTCGCACCACGCCCACCACCATGTTGAAGGTGGTGGTTTTGCCCGCGCCGTTCGGACCGAGCAACCCAACGATTTCGCCCGCGCCCACCTGGATGGAAACTCCGTTCACGACGCGGCGATGTTTGTATTCCTTCACCAGCGCGCTCGTTTGCAGCAACAGCGAATCGGAAGCCGCAACGGGAGCCGTGGATGCCGCTGGCGATAGAGTTGGTGACTGGTCCATGTCAGGGAAATCTCTCTGATTCCTTAAGATTCTTCAAGAGCGCAGGTGCGGCGGTGAAGCGCGCGTTCGAGCCGCGCACGGTCTGGTTCGCGTTGTTCCAGATCAATTCATCTTCGGACTGATAAACGCCTTCCGGCAGCTCGATGCGCGGATGTCCGATCAGGCGCAGGATTTGATCCGCCGCCGTGTAAACCACCTGCGCGCCCTGTGCCCGGCTGGCGGTTTGTTGAAAATCCACTCCGCCCGTGGCGGAAAGTTGCAGCAACTCGCCCGTGGCGGGGTCCGCCTGCGCCGTCAACGTGGCGCAATCCATCCGCGCGTATTCCGCCGGGCCGTTGGTTACCCCGAGGGTGCCGCGCTCACAAATCACGTTCTGTCGCGCCTGCAAAAACTCGGTGTGCCGTTGATCCGCGGCGAGCCGGATTTCCAACTCCTGCGCCCGCATTCGGGCTTCGCTGCCATCGGCGGGGATTTCCTGCGCCACCACGTCGCCCGTGAACAGACCGTGTCCATCCCGCAATTGAAACGATTGCGCCTGGATCATGACTTTTCGCGCCGGCGTCGGGATTGACGGCGGTCGGCGCGTGGTTTCCGTGGGCAGAATATTTAGAAAGCTACCCTGAGCGTTGGTCAACGGAAACTGCACGGCAACCGAATCCAACGCCTGAATTTCGCTCGCCTGCGGTCGCACGAGCACGCGCCCCGCCGTGCCGCGAATTTCGCCCTCCTGCAAACGCGGATTGCCGGTGAACAAAATTTCGTTCTTCACCCGGGCATACTCGGCGCGATCCGACTGGATGCCGCCCGTGGCGGAGCCGACGAAGACGTCGCCGGTGGCGATGGCCCATTCGTTCGTCGCCGGTCGGATGGCCTGCCGTCCTTCCAAACGTGCGCAATGCAGAAAGTTTGATCCCTCCACCAGGCGCACGTTGCCGTCCGCGAGCAACGCCACGCCGTGTTTGCTGAAGCGGTCGGCAAAGAGCGAAACCGTATTGGTGGCCGTCCCCTGACGAACGGTATTGGTGGTCGTCAACAGATTGGCCGCGGCGCCCAGCTCCGCGCGTGGCAACGTCAAACGCACTTCGCCGCTGGCTTCAATATCTTCGCCCCAATGCCAAAGCGTGAATTGCTCCGCCTGCCCGGAGCGCCCGGCAAACGCCCAATCCGCCTGTCCGATCAAATCCACGCGTTGCTCGATCGGGCGCAGGCGACCGCGTTGCGCACGCGCGTAGCCGGGGCGGGCAAGCCCGAGAATTTCCAGTGGGCCTTCGGCTTCGATGATTTCCACGCCGCCGGAATTGAGCGCGTTGTGGCCCGCGACGGTTGGTCGCGTTTGATTGGTGTTGCCGATGATGGTTAAAGTAGTGCAGGTCAAGGTTTGGTTCGTGTCCGTTACCCGCACGGCATCGTAAAAAACGCCCCGATGCAGCTCGGCGTCGAATTGAAACCAGCGCGACGTGATAACGAGCGGCGGCGCGTTGTTGGTGTATTGCACCACGGCGTGGACGGCGTTCGAGATGATGAGCGTCTTCTGGTTCTGCCACCACTTGAAGCCCGTGCCCGTAATGCTGAAATCCCCCGTGCCGGTACGCATGGCCAGCGGCGCAGCGGAAGCGATGGTGCGCGCCTGCGAATCGCGATCGTCAAACCAACACTCCGGCGTCTCGAGGGTCAGCTCCACTTCTCCCGAGGGCCGGAACGAAGTGAAGTGAGGTTGGGTGATATGATATTGGCGGACCTGATTGGTGGGCTGCACGGCTTCGCTGCCGGTCAATTGCATCTGCAACTGCCGGAAGTTTGGCGCCGGATAGTATTGCGTGACCTGATAATCCTTGATGATGCCGACCTGTCCGCGCACGGAGGCCAGACTGACGCAGAGCCAGATCAGGCTCCACCCCAGCCCGCGACTTCGTGGCGTAAGACGCATCAGCATCATTTCATTAACCTGGGTTCACGGCGGCAAAAACCTTTCGCAAGCTTTGCAACACTTTGGGCAGGTCCGCCAAGGCGATCATGTTCGGGCCATCGCTGAGCGCCTTGTCAGGATGGGGATGGGTTTCAATGAACACGCCGTTGGCGCCCGCCGCCACCGCCGCGCGCGCCAGCACCGGCGCGAATTCCCGCTGGCCGGAGGATTGATCGCCACCCGCCCCCGGCAATTGCACCGAGTGGGTCGCGTCAAAAATGACCGGGCAATCGGTCTGTTTCAGAATCGGGATCGCGCGCATATCCGCCACCAGATTGTTGTAACCGAACGTCGTGCCGCGTTCGGTCAATAAAATCCGTTTGCCACCGGCGCGACGCGCCTTGGCCACCACGCGCCCCATTTCTTGCGGCGAAAGAAACTGTCCCTTCTTGATATTCACAATTTTTCCCGTGGCCACGGCGGCTTCGATCAAATCCGTTTGACGACAGAGGAAGGCGGGGATTTGCAAAATATCCACCACTTCGCCCGCGGCGGCGGCTTGCGCTTCGGTGTGGATGTCGGTGAGCACGGGCACACCGATTTTCGCGCGCACCCGGGCCAGCACGTTTAGCCCGGCGACCAGACCCGGCCCGCGAAACGACTGATCCGAAGTGCGATTCGCCTTATCGAAGCTCGCTTTGAAAACGTAAGGGATGCGGAGACGGGTGCAGGTTTTTTTCAACGCCGCCGCCACGTCCAGGCAGAGTTTTTCCGACTCGATCACGCAAGGCCCGGCGATCAAGGCAAGCCGCCGTCGGTCGGTCAACGCTTTCCAAAGTGAGGCATCATTAAGCACGCCGCGTTGTAACATTCCCCAACGCGAAAGTAAATTGCCGTGGGTTGAGCGGTTGAGGTTTTTATTTTCAGCGCCGGAGGCGCGGCGGAGGGTAGCCCACGGCGTGAGCCGTGGGTAAAGCGTGGCCCAGACTCAAGCCCCGGAGGGGCGATGGAAAACCAGAAGTTGCGAGACGTTCTGCCGCCCCTCCGGGGCTGGATTTTCTTTCCATCTTTCCCCACGGCTCACGCCGTGGGCTACCAGCTATCGCTGCTCCGCAGCTAAGAAGCTGCGACGGTTGACAGCCCCAAACGCTTTGATTGCATGATAACCCGATGTCGTCCGCGAGACGCGAACGACCACCGCCGAGACGGCGGTGCCACTTTGGGTCTGGGTGGAACAGCCAACTTGGCTGTTCTGGTTGGCAACCTGCCGACCAGTGCAGTCTGCGTTTAGCTAGGGACGCGATGAAACGTGTCCCTCCCCCATAAAACACCACAAGTGGTGGTGAAGTTCACTGCCGTGCGGTGACTCATCGGCGCGTCCCCGCGGAGTTTAGCATCACGGTTGCGTCTGTTTCTGTAACTCAACTGGCTGCTCCAAAATAACAGGGCGACCACTGCCCATACCACCACAATACCGATTGATGACACTCCGATAATCTTCTGCTTTGAAACAAACATCAGCCAACGCCAGATAGTCGCCGGGCATTAAAAAGCAAAATCCCCATCTGCTTCCGGCTGGCAAAGTAAAGCTTCCGTCTGCTGCCGACGTGCAATGAATGTTGGAATGATTGCGAACTGCTATCCTCACACCTGAAATCGCTTGCTTGGTCGTAGCATCAACCACCGACCCGCGCACTTCTGGCGTTGGATAGGGAAAGACGACACACCCCTGACAAAAAATGCTCCCAAGCAAAATCGCAATACTGGCTGAAAATCTCATCGCACGATGTAATGCTTAATATGCTCGGCTCAGCCACGTCGAACCAGTAACGTGACCTGCGGAAGTGGATATGCCAACGCCACCCGGTGTTAGCACATGATTGACCACGTCATCTCCGAGTCCATCCACATGATGAGCATCCGTCTCCCTCTCGTCCGACAATTTTTGAGTGGAATTTCTTATCATATTCTGGTCGCGGAAACTATGCGAATTTTGTAAGCCTTTGTCCAACCGGTATTATTGAAATACACCTCGAATTTCGGCGGAACGCGGCCTCCCGATATAACGACGCTGTCGTCGTGAGCGTGTGCTCGGCCAACGATGTGGCCGCGGCATCCCGCCGCAGTTCCGACCAAACCAAGTCGAGATGCCTCGGTGTCCCCTAACTTTAGAACTGCTTGTCGTCCGCGAGACGCGAACGACCACCGCCGAGACGGCGGTGCTCCCCCAATCCCCATTCCTCTGCCAATCATTCCCTTGTCTTTCCGTTCGCGTATTCCGTGTATTTCGCAGTAGTGATCGTGCCAGTGCGACTGGGGAGCATACGCGTCTCGCGTGTGCTGGCGGGCGTCTCGCCCGACAGAATCTGCATCAGCCAGCCAGTAGCCCGTTCCACCCAAACTCCAATCGAATCGTTCCGGCCAACAATGTGGCGGCGGCGTCCCGCCGCAGTTCCGACCAAACCAAGTCGAGATGCCTCGGTGTCCCCTAACTATAGAACTGCTTGTCGTCCGCGAGACGCGAACGACTACCGCCGAGGACGGCGGTGCTCCCCCATTCCCCATTCCCCATTCCTCTGCCCATCATTCCCTTGTCTCTCTGCGGAGTTGGCTGGGCATGGTGATAATTTCCAATCCTTCGATTGTCAGGACGCTGCTTCGACGGCGTTCATGAAGCTACTCAGCTTCTTCGGATCCAGTAACCCGTTCGTACGGACGCCGGTGCAGAGATCAACTCCGAACGGTCGGGTTGAGCGTATCGCTTCGCCGACATTGGCCGCGCACAAACCGCCCGCGAGAAACACAGGCACCGTCGAGCTTTGAATAATCCGCTTGCTGAGCGACCAATCGTGCGTGCGTCCGGTCCCGCCCAGTTCCTTTATGGGTGCATTCTGGTTGCCAGAGTCCAGCAAGATCGCATCCGCCCGACGCCCCAATTCCAGAGCTTCGTCTATTGAAGATTCGTCGCTGACGTGAACGACCTGCACCAGTGAGATACCGGGCAATGCCTCGCGCAAAGCCAAGTGGGCCGCAGCCGTCAGCCGGTCGCAAAGCTGAATGGTATTGGTGCGGCAACGTCGTTGCTGGGTGATGATGGCCTTTGGCTCCGTCCGACTGGTAAGCAGGAACGTGCCAATGGACGGCGGGACGGTGCTGGCGATCTGGTTGATCACGTCTTCCGCGATGACGCCCGGGCCGCTGGGCATTTCTGATACGAAGCCCAAGGCGGAAGCGCCCTCACGCACGGCGAGGCGAGCTTCTTCAACCGAGCCGATACAGCAAACTTTTACTCGTATCATAAAACCCGCTCTGAAGCCTGAAGTTCACTCCGGTCGTCGGCCGCGCCGGGTTCAGGAGAAAATGGCGGCGGTCATGGATCGCCGCGACAATCTTTACGCGCCGAACTTATTGAACATTTGCGCGTTGGCCTGCATCAATCGGATCAGAAATTTGGACGGAAAAATTCCGAGCGAACCCGAGTTGGCGCCGGTTTCGGTGAAGCGATCCAGTTTGTCCCAACCGCTGACGGCGGAGTTGAGCAGCACGGGCTGCGGATGCCACGAATGCCCCTTCAAGGCGCACGGCGTGGAGTGATCGCCCGTGATGGCGATGACGGACGGTCGCTTCTTCAGCAGGATCGGCAGCGCGGCATCGAAGTCTTCCACGGCTTTTTTCTTGGCGGCAAAGTTGCCGTCTTCGCCCGCTTTGTCGGTGTATTTATAGTGGATGAAGAAGAAATCGTAGTTGTCGTATTCGGTCAGATAACGCTCGAACTGTTCGGCGATGGTTTGCGGGCCTTCCAGTTTGGTCATGCCGACGAGTTGCGCCAGCCCTTTATACATTGGATAAACGGCGAGGCAGGCGGCTTTGAGCTGGTAACGTTCTTCAAAGCGCGGCAGGTGCGGCTGATGCGCGATGCCGCGCATGAGAAAACCGTTCGCCGGTTTTTCCGAATGCAGGATCGGCAGGGCCAGTTTGTAAAAATCAGCAATCAACTTTGCCGTTTTCTTTTGTTTCGCATTTTTGGGATCGCGCGGCGCGACGGTGGGAATGGGCAACCCTTCGCGATTGGGGTCCGCATCCGTCAGCGGCCCTTCCAAGCCGTGCCCCCGGAACACCACCACGAACCGATGTTCTTTGCCCGCCTTGATGATGACTTCCGTTTCACCGATTTTTTTGATCTTGGACCGCAACAACTCCACCAGACGTTCGCAGGTGGCAGTCGGAATCCGCCCCGCGCGCCGATCGGTGATGACGCCTTTGGCGTCCAAGGTGGCGAAGTTGGCGCGCGCACAGATGTCGCCGGGCTTCAATTCCACGCCCAGCCCCAGCGCTTCGATCACGCCGCGTCCGACCTGGTAATCCACCGGATCGTAACCGAACAAACCCAGATGGCCCGGGCCGCTGCCGGGGGTGATGCCCGGCGCGACGGGAATCATCCGACCTTGCGCAGAGCTTTTGGAAAGCGCGTCGAGATTGGGCGTGTAGGCCGCTTCCAACGGCGTGAGGTAGCTTTGTTCTTTGATGGCCAGATCGCCCAGACCGTCCAGGACGAGGAGCGCCAGCTTGCCGCTCGGTTTGAGGGTTAATTCAGAGTAAAGGTCGTCGAGATGCATAATCAGTTTCAGTTGAAATTCATTTCAGCGGGCGTTAGCCCGGCTCCGTGAGTCATGATGCGGCTATTCTCGCCAACCGGTCAACGCGATTTGCGACCGGTTTCGACTGGCCTATGTTGTAGCGTTCTGTCACGCTGTGATCGTTCGGGTAGAACTTTTGATTTTATGAGCGAGAAAACCGTTACCCTCTCCCGCGATGTAGATGCCGCCCTGGTGCCCGTGGGCACCAAAGTCGTTCTGATGAAAGGCGAACAGGCCCATATCACGCAATCGTTGGGCGGCGCTTACACCGTGGTGGTGAACGGAAACATGTTCCGCATCGAAGGCAAAGACGCTGATGCGCTCGGGATCGAAGCGCAAGCGCAAACCAAGACGGCGACCGCCGGACCGGTCACGCTGGAAGCGCTCGAAAAGCAGGTCTGGGAATCGCTCAAGTCCTGCTACGATCCGGAGATTCCCGTCAACATTGTGGACCTGGGATTGATTTACGACTGCCACCTGACGCCCACCGGCAACGCCACGTACAAAGCGGAAGTGAAAATGACATTGACCGCGCCGGGCTGCGGCATGGGATCGGTGCTTGCGCAGGACGTGCAAAATAAATTGATTTCGCTCGAACCGATTGACGAGGCCGACGTGGAACTGGTTTGGGAGCCGCCCTGGAATCAGGGCATGATGACCGAAGCGGCCAAGTTGCAATTGGGTTTGATGTGATTTCGACTACGGATGGACACGGATTCACACGGATAAAACCATTTGACGCATGGCCAGCGACGACCCTCGCATCAAAAGAGTTTTGAAGCGCTATGAAAAGGACGCTCAATTCAGAGATGCGCATATAGATTTGGAAGCGGTTAGTCTTGAAGCACTGAACGTCGCCTTTGGTTTTCCTCCGGAAGATGAATTTAAGTCGCCCCGAAAGCTTGATGAATACGCCATCGCCTGCTTTGAACAATGGATGGGAATTGAACTGGATGCGGGTATTTACGATTACTTCATTCACCCATACGCCCGGCGCGAATTTTGTTCTGCAGAACACGTTCCCGAGGAAGGACTGGATCTACCATGTGAAAATGGTCCTCCAACAAGGATTCCTCTTGCGGAAGGCCTTCGCTGGGTTTCAACGCGCCCCGAGGAAGATGGAGAAAACTACAAAGAAAACTACGTTGGGGTTGAAGATGATTACGATGATGCGAGCGCGCAGTAAAAAGACCGGTTTGGCTGCGTTTATCCATGTTCATCTGTGCCCATCCGTGGTTAAATTTTCATGACTGACAAGAAGACTATTGACTGGGCCGCGCTGCGAAAAGATTTTCCGATCCTCGATCAAAAAGTCCACGGCAAACCGCTGATCTATTTCGACAACGCCGCCACGGCGCAAAAGCCGCGCGCCGTCGTGCAGGCGTTGGTGCATTATTACGAACACGACAACGCCAATGTGCATCGCGGCATCCACGAATTGAGCAACCGTGCCACGCACGCGTACGAAAATGCCCGCGCCCGCGCCGCCCAGTTCATCAACGCGCGGCACGCGGAGGAGATCGTCTGGACGCGCGGGACCAGCGAAGCCATCAACCTGGTGACCAGTTCCTGGGGCGCCAAATTCCTGCGCCCGGGCGATGTGATTTTGCTGACCGAAGCCGAGCACCACAGCAACATCGTGCCGTGGCAATTGCTTGCTGAAAGAACCGGCGCCAAAGTCGCCTACCTGCCGGTGTTGGGTGATGAAGGCATTCTGGATTTGTCGCGCGTTGACGCCATGCTGACTTCGTCAGTGAAACTGCTTTCGATGGTTCACATCTCGAACGCGTTGGGCGTGGTGAATCCCGTTGCTGAACTTTGCGCCAAAGCCCGCAAGCTGGGTATTGTGACGTTGGTGGATGGCGCGCAAAGCGCCGGGCATCTGCCCGTGGATGTGCAGGCCATCGGTTGCGATTTCTTTGCTTTTAGCGGTCATAAAATTTGCGGCCCCACCGGGATTGGCGTGTTGTACGGGCGTCAGGAACTTTTGGAACAACTACCGCCCTACCAAGGTGGTGGCGAAATGATTCTCACGGTGAACTACGATAAAACCACTTTCAAAGCGCCGCCGCACCGTTTCGAGGCCGGCACCCCGAACATCGCCGGCCCGGTCGGATTGCACGCGGCCATGGATTATCTGGACGCCATCGGGCGCGACCACATCTGGAAGCACGACCAAGAGCTGGCGCAATACGCCTACGATCAACTGGCCGCCTTGAAAGACATCCGGTTGTTTGGTCCGAAAACCGGTCGCGCGGGACTCGTCAGTTTTTTGCTCAAAGACGTTCATGCTCACGACGTGGTGACGTTGGCGGACCAGGGTGGCATTGCCTTGCGGGGCGGACACCATTGCACCCAACCGCTCATGCACAAGCTGGGCGTCGAGTCCACCGCGCGCGCCAGTTTTTATTTCTACAACACCCGAGCCGAGGTGGATCATCTGGTCACCGTGGTGAAGGAAATCCAGAAATTTTTTGCCGCATAATTTGAAAAGCCTTGTGCTTGGCCAGTGGCATCATGGTCATGAACGAAGCGCCAGAACTAATCTTACGATGTAACCTTCACGGTCATGCGCCCCCAATAGCAAGCTCGCCTTAGCCGGAAGGATGCAGTTGGTCCGGGTGGAACGCCGCTGGCTTGGAGGAAAGAGGGAAAGCCCCTTGCCCATGGTTCCCGCGTCAGTTAGGGTTCGCCCATGAAAGCGATTCCCATTCGCGAGGCGGAAGGACAACTCGGCCAGCTCATCGCCGAGGCGTATCGCGGCGAAGTGATTGTGCTCACGGACGGCGAGCGGCAAGTCACGTTGTCACCGGGTGAATTGCTGGATTTGGAGGCGGACAGTCCGGAACTGGAGGCGGAATTGTTGAAGGCGGCCAACGGGCCGTTCACGCCTTACTCCGCAGAGGAAATGCGCGCGGCATGTGAGAAGGTCATTCGTGAAAAACACGGATGAGTCGAGCCATCAAAAAGTCGCCGCTGTTTCACGCTGACGTTACCAGCCAGTTCAGTTGGTATGTTGATGAAGCGGGCGAGGAACTGGCTTGGCGTTTCTTCAATGCCGTTGATCAAACCCTGCTCAAACTTTCTCGCCAACCCGACTTGGGCCGACGGCGGCGATTTCGGAATCCGATTCTGCAAGGATTGTGGTCTTTTCCGATCGTGGCCCCGTTTCAACGATTTCTGATTTTTTATCGCGTGACCGAAATTCATCTGGAAGCGTGGCGGCTGATCCACGGCGCGCGGGATTTACCGCGCCGATTGGTCGAGTCGCCCGGAACGGAATAACCTTTTTGCGGATCTTGCGCTTCTTTGCGGCAAACAATTCAGGTTCACTTCCGCACTCGTCCTCAATCTCGTGCGGATGAATGAAGCGATGAGTTGCGAGGACACGCCGCTGGCTTGGAGGAAAGAGGGAAAGCGGCCAATTCGCCGCTTGAGTCAAACCAAGCCATTCCTCTAGGCTGTGGACAAATGATTGCCAAACGACTTTTTGCCGCGACGGCCACCTTGGGGCTGCTGCTCGGTACGGCCCGCGCGGCGGACTGGGACGCTCCGTTCTATGCGGATGGAGTTTATGGTTGGTATGAGGCCGGCCCGGCGTACGGGCAAAAGGCCACCATCCGGGATTTTTTTGGCGCGCCGGTGGGCGGCACAACTTTGAAGTTTGATCCGGGATTCCATTTCGGCATCGGCATTGGCCAGGAAATCACCACTTTTTTCAAGGTCGAGGTGGAGAGCGGATTTAATTACAACGGCCTGGATCAAATCACGGGCGCCACGGCGGCCAGTGCGAATTTTTACCGCGTGCCGATCCTCGCCAACCTCATTCTGCAATATCCGAACCCTGCGGGTATTGTGCCGATGATCGGCGCGGGCATTGGCGGGCAATGGCTGCATTTGGACGCGCAAAACATCATGTTCGCCGGCACCACGCTGCGCGACGACAGCGACGCGTGGGCGTTCACGTATCAAGGATTCGCCGGCATTCGGTACGAGTTCCACGAACGCTTCAGTCTCGGTTTGTTCTATCGCTTCAACGTGGCGGACAGCCCGTCATGGGAGTTCCGCAACGTGCCGGGCAACTTCAAATTGAATCAGCTCCGCACGCACTCGGTTTCGCTGACGTTTGGTTGGACGTTTTGAGCGGCGTCCGTTTACTCACGCACCGTCTTTAATCCGGTCCGGATGATGCGCTCGATCAATTGCGGGTAGGCCAGCCCGGCGCGCAACGCGGATTGCGCAAAATCCTCGTCCGCCGCCAGAATGGGGTTGGGGTTCGCTTCGATAAAATAAATCTCATTTTGCGGCGTAACCCGCAAATCCAGACGCGCATAGCCGTCAATTGTCAGCAAGTGATAAATCCGTTTGGTGGTCTGGATGATGTCGCGGATCAATGCGGGGTCCAAATCAGCGGCGAACTGATTCTGCAGCCCCCATTTGCGCCGATACTCCTCGTCCCACTTCGCGCGATAGGTGGCGATTTTGGGTTCGTCGGGCACTTCCTTAAACACCAGCTCGCGAACCGGGAACACTTCCAGCCGGTGATTGCCCAACAGGCTCACGTACAACTCGCGACCGGCGATGTATTCCTCGGCGATGGCGTCGCAATCGAACGAGTTATGGATGAATTGCACCCGCTCCTTGAGTTGCTCGTCGTTGGCGACGAAGGAGGCCTGGGAGATGCCGTAACTGGCTTCCTCTTTCAGCGGTTTGACGAGGATCGGAAATTTGAGACGCGCCGGCCGCGCGCAACGCTTGCCGCGCGTGATCACCGTGAAGTCCGGCACTTTGATGCGGTGGTAACCCAGGATTTTTTTGGAAATCGCCTTGTGCTTGCACAACGTCAACCCGGTGGAGCCGCAGCCGGTGAACGGCAGTCCGTGCAATTCGAGATACGCCGCGATGCCTTGGTCAAAGGCGCGATTGTTCCGGAACTGATCGGCCAGATTGAAAATGACGTCGGGCGTGAAAGTTTCCAATTTTTGCTGGAGCAGGTTCAGGTCGTCGAAGATCGCCAGATACTCGGTGGTGTGCCCCAATTCCCGCAGCGCCGCCAGCACGTGCGCCTCGGTTTTCCAATCACCCGTCTGCAACTCCTGACTCAAATCCTGATTCATCGTCGTCGGCGCGATGGCATCGAATAACGCGAGGATTTTCAACTTTCGTTTCACGCGCGGAGCGACCGGGCCGGGCGTGGGGGCGTTCCCTTTATCCGGGCGGGGTGCCGTGGCGGGAGGCGCGGAGGATTTTTCGGTTGTCGTATCCATTCAAATCAAGTGGTTGATGGCGTGCCGCCGCCGCTGCGCCGCCGGTGGATGGTGAAACGGACGACGATCTTTGCGTTGGCGCGATGGGCGGTCAGGAAGCAGGCAGTGATTCATTTTGCGCGTTTGAATTTTCCCGTGAACAGATGGTTGGCTACCAAAGTTGTGATGTAAGCCGCCACCTGAATGTTTTGTTTGGGGTCGTAGGATTTGATGTAAAGATTCAGTTTATCACAACGGTCAATCAATTTCCCGACCAGCTTGTTCACGCGATAACGATTTTCGTTTGACCATTGGCTGATGGCGGATTCCAGGTCGCGCCGATGGCGGCGCAGATAATCGGAAGCCTGCACACGCCCGGCGTCATCCGCGCTGGCCTCGAACAACTGGCGCAAATCATTGTCATAAAAATCCGGGAAGGAATGTTCGTATTCCTTCCGCTTCTTGGCGTAGTAGGTCTTGAGCTTGACGTTCAGACAATTGAAATCCGCCTCGCGATATTCCGGCTGCGGCAACGGCGGTTTGCCCGCCAGCGAACGCATCAGTTCATCCACATACTCCAGCTTCTCCAACGCGCCCCAGTCCCGGTATTTGGCGCGCCAGTCCAGACCCGGCGTCAGCCAGACCGCAAACGTCTCGGCAAAATCCTCGTCCGGATGCGACTGGGCGTACCAATCGCCCAGGTGGACGACGAAACTGCGACTGTGCGGCCGGGGACGATAAAACGAGGGCGTCTCCCGCGCGTCCGAACGGCCAAAGGTGCGGCGCCATTTGCGCTGGTGAACAAACCGGTAGGCGTACGAATAAGCGTGGGCGGTTTCGTGGCGCAGGAGTTTCATGAACCACTCATCCGTTTCGCCTTCCACTTCGAGCATGATTTTGCGTTCCAATTGCCGCAACCGTTCATGCGCAAGAAAGAATGGAATAAAAATCGCCGGAATGCCCACCGGCACGAACCATTCATCGCCCAGATGACACGGCGGATGAAAGCGCAGCCCATGTTGCGAAAGTTCACCGTAGAGTTGCTGAATCAACGCGGGCAGCCGGGTCGTTTCGAGTTTCAATCCCAGCCGGGCAATTTTGCACTCGAGCAATTCTTCATCGCTCAAATTGACCCAAGCCGGCGTTTCCATGTCGCGAGCTTAACGAGGAAGAAAATGCCTCACAAGCCACAGTTTCCACGGTTTATTTCACTCGTTGCTCAGGCGGGTGAGCCTTGCTAGAATCCCGGCGCGAACCATGGCTTTTGGCTTCTCCAAAAAATCGCCGCGCGACCGGCCGGAAGAAAAGCAACGCTATTACCTGCTGCCCGGTCAGGGCGGCAGCAGTTATCGGCGTAAGCAACGCTTCATCATCAAGTGGGCCATCGCGGTGGGGCTGGCGGTTTCGCTGATCTTCGCCTTGGTCATCTACCTCACGGAACGCGGTCCGCACTGAACCAACGACAAGGCGCGCGCCAGCGCCACTGATCGCGCTCGTTCTATCTGAATTCAGTCAAGCGTTACCATCGCTGGCTCCACCCGGCGCCGTGTCATTTATGGTGTCGGTTGAGGCTGAGCGGCTTTCCATTCGGCTTCACTGACTTTGCGGACGAGGTGTTCGATGTAGAACGTGCCGCGTTTATTGCCGACGACGAGATCGGGATACTTTGAATCGTGGTTAGGCGTGGCCACGATTTGAGTTCCCACGCCCGAGGCATCATCAATCAAGTGAGGAATAAACTCCGCTCCACCACCCGGAGTCCGTTTGAGTTGGAACCAATAGAGAACTGCGGCGTCGTTGCGATCGGGATCGCCGGTGCGTCCGTGCGACCAAAAGCGCTTTCCGGTCACGATGTCTTTGAGTCCGTCGCCATCCATATCCACCAGGTCCAACGCGTGGATTTCGGAAAAAGAGACCCCATATTGATTGGGAACGCGTTTTTGTTCCGTGCTGAGGATGACGTGCGGTTTGAACGTGATGTTGCCGCCGTCACGAATTTGTTCATACCACAACAAGCCGAATCCATGCGCGGCGTAGCTCGTGATGACGTCATTCAGTCCATCGCCGTTCACGTCGTAGGCGTACATTTGCGCCCCGCCATGCGGACTGAACTCAAATTTGTGGAATGTCCAAACGGGATCCCCCGCCTGGGAGGCGGGTTGTTCCCACCAACCGTTCTTCTCCAGTAAATCCATCCGTCCATCGCCGTTCACGTCACCCACGCCCATCCCGTGCGTGAACTTGTGATAATTATTGTTTGGAGAAATGGGGTGAAATTTCCAGGGCGCCGTCGGGTGTTCCGGATCCAATTGCGCGTAGCCGTAGAACCCCTTCGAGCAACAGACCAAATCCGGCACCCCGTCGCCGGTGATGTCGGTAAAGGTGGGCGATTCGTTGTCGGTGACATCCAGCACCAGATGTTTTTGCCAATGCCCCGCCTGACCTTTCGGGTTCTCGTACCACACGGTGGCTTCACCGGGAAACCCGATGATGAGGATGTCGTTCCACTGGTCGCCGTTGAAGTCGTAAACATAAGCGAAGAAATTATCCGAATACTTGTTCTCCACTCCGAGCGCGCCTTCAAAGCCTTCAACGGTCTGCGTGGTGCCATCCGCGCGCTTGAGTTGGAAGGTCGTGGTGGCGGGATAAAATTCGTGGCGCGTTTTGAAGTCCGGCCCCTCATACCAGAACGGTCCGGAAATCAGGTCCTTCTTGCCGTCGCGATTCAAGTCGCCGAGCGTTGCGCCTTCGCCCCAAAATTTGTCGGTCAACTGGGTGCGCTTGAATTCATGCACGTAATAGTTGGCGCTGGTGCAGGAAATACCGGAACCGGCGACCAAAGCGAGCCAGACGATGGTGTTCTTCATGTCGCTAATCTTGGCGTAGCCAGAATCCCAGTCAAGCCTGAGCGTCGGCGGCGGCGGTTGCGGAATCGGGGCGCACTTTGTCGAGACCAAGGTGACGAAAGGCGGGTCGAGAGTCAGGGCGTCGGGGCAAACCGCATGGTTGTCCGACATGGATTCGAACCATGACTAAAGCCTCCAAAGGGCTCTGTGCTACCATTACACCATCGGACAAACCGGCGGAGAGCCTAAGCCGGGGCGGCAACGAGCGCAAAGGAAAATTCCGCCGCCACGCTCCGATTACGGAAACAACCCGCGGATCTGCTTCGCTTCATGCACCCGCTTCACCCCCACGCTCAACGCCACCAGGCGCATCGGAATGTTTTGCTTCCGACTCAGACCGACGACTTGGACGAAGGCCGCTTCCAAGGTGCGGAAGAGCTTGTCGGTGAGTGCAACTGTTCGGCGAGGATGTGTCCAACGGCGTCGAATCCGCACCCGGAAAAAAGACGCGGCAAAAGTGCAGGCGTTCAGCCAGAACGCCAAACAAGTTCGGAATGAAAAGTAGGAGGGCTAACAACCCATTGCAGCCTGACATCAGCGTGCCCGATCAATCTCAGCAGCTGTGGGTGGCGGGTTGGCAGGCATGATTATTACACCTTGAGGGTATCTTTGCCATTGAGTGGAAATGCGGTTGCCGTGGAGACTGTTGATATGATCCAGAATCCACAGTTGCCGAGCCTGTGGAGCAGGAGGAAGATCGTTGGGATTCCATCTTTTAGGATTGGGCATGATCGCGAGCAGTTTTGACAATTGCTCCGCATTTAGCGATTTTCCAGAAACTCCGAAGTGATGATATGCACCCGCTTCCAGCCCATAGACACCATCACCCAACTCAATCACATTTGCATAGATGGTCAGAATTCTTTTCTTCGAGAGCAACAACTCCATCCAGATCGAGTAATAGGCCTCCAATCCTTTACGGATCCAAGACCGGCCTTGCCACAAAAAGGTCGAACGCGCGCACTGTTGGGTGATGGTGGAAGCACCACGCGGCGGCTTTCCGGTGACTTGCGATTCGTGGATGGCGGTTTTAATGGCCCCAAAGTCAAAGCCATGATGCTCAAAGAAACTCAAATCTTCGGCATAAATCACCGCATCCACAAAGTCATCTGGGGTATCCTTCAAATCAAGCCAACGGATTGGCATGGATTTCTTTTCTGGGTGGAAAGCATATTTCAACTGCCAGAGCAGGCGCGGCATGGTAGTTGGCGGATTCACCCAACGCAGACAAAGCACTTGAACTATGGGGAGCCACAGCAACACGATTCCCAGCCCCAGTATGGCCTTCCGCCAAGTCCCTTTTATTTTCGCGGTGGAGCCGCTCTCAATGGGTTGGGTTGGGTCTTTCATCCTGAAAGCTGGCGCCAAGGATATGCGCCGTCGCCGATAAAAAAGTCTTTGTCTTCATACGGAATTCACAATCCGTTCGAATCAAAGCCATTGGAGCCGCTATTACCCAACTGGACAGGGACCCACCGCTTTTCTTCAGGATACCAATAGAGTTGCAAATAAACCCCGGCACCCACCTTGCTTTCGTTTCGGATGGCAAAGCAACAGGTCGCATACTTCAGCGTTCCATGCTTGTTCTGCAATTCCCGGGGCGTTGGAGAATCAATGAAAACCGGATTCGCCGTAAAAACTCCCCAATTGGGTCGGCGCGAGCCGATTTCCAATACTCCCGGTGGTGCGGGCGGGGCTTCCGTGATTTCAATGGTTGACTCATGGCGGCCGATTTCCCGCCAAAACAACCCGTTACTTTTCAGGAACGCAAGCATATTAACGTTCCAAAATTTTTCCACGACTTCACGATCCGTCAGATTCTTTGTTGGCATGTTCTCGTCCAACTTTTTCCGGTAAAATTCCACCACCTGCGGGTTGAATACACCTTGTGGCGCGGGGTTTTCACCAAAACGAAAGCGCTGAAAACTCGCAAACTCATGGGTTTGATTTAGCAGAAGAAAATCCGCCAATACTCCGATAAGCTGAATTTTTTCTTCGCTGGTCAGCAACGGTTCTCCGGCTATTTTTATTCCAGCCAGTATTCCATCCACGTTATCTTTATCATAGAGCGTGAATTCAAACTGCTGCCAATAATTGGTGGATTCCATCGTCGAACTCTCAATCCCCGTAGGATGCCGGGGCGCTTGTGTAGCAAAGAATATCACCGCAATCAGAGCCAGCCCAATTGGAAGAAATAATAGGAACAATTTTTTCATAGATCGTTTGAAATCAATGCGCCTGCCTGTGCATAAGCACAAACCGGTGATGTCAGAGCTGTGGTTTCAATTACAAGTGCGGCTATTGCAATGAGGCTTTTCCAATGCGCCATAGTCCCAGCCCCAACGGTTCGGCAAAGAGTCTTTCCGGTGCATGCGCCCACACTCTGCCAATTCCATCACTCGTTACCCATCAAAAATGTCAGAGAACCCTATATTTAGGCTTTCCAGCGGAAACTACACCTCGCCTCGCCTCGTATGGAAGTAAATATTTTTAATGCGAATAATAACTGTACATCGCGGCCGCATCTTACTACCCCAGCAAGACCCCGCGGCCGTTACCGCCGCGTGTCAATTTGTGCCCACGGTTGTTCTCTGCTCCGCGCTAGGGAAACAACCCTCGGATCTGCTTCGCTTCATGCACCCGCTTCACCCCCACGCTCAACGCCGCCAGGCGCATCGGGATGTTTTGCTTCCGACTCAGACCGACGACCTGAACAAAGGCCGCTTCCAAGGTGCGGAAGAGCTTGTCGGTGATTTCCGTTTCGCCCCAAAAGAAACTTTGTAAATCCTGCACCCACTCGAAGTAGCTCACCACCACGCCGCCCGCGTTGCAGAGGATGTCCGGAATGATGAAAATTTCCGGACGTTGGTTCAAAATCACGTCGGCCTCGGGCGTGGTCGGGCCATTCGCCGCTTCCGCCAAAATGCGGCATTTGATTTTGCCGGCGTTCGCTTCGGTGATTTGTCGTTCCAACGCCGCCGGCACCAAGATGTCGCAGGGCAACAACAACAATTGCTCGTTGGCAACCGATTCTGCTCCGGGGAAACCGACGACCGACCGGTTGCTGGCGACATATTGCTCCAACGCCACCAAATCAAGGCCCTTGGCATTGTAGATGCCGCCGTTCACGTCGCTGACCGCAATCACCTTTGCCCCGTAACGCGCCAGGGAGAGCGCGGCCATGCTGCCAACATTCCCGAAACCTTGCACGACCGCCGTGCATTGATGCAAATCCAGTCCCACCGTGTCGGTGGCGCGATTGATCAGATACGCCACGCCGCGTCCGGTGGCTTCTTTGCGCCCGAGCGAACCGCCGATTCCCACCGGTTTGCCGGTGACGATGCTCGGCACCGAGCGCCCTTTGTGCGCTGAGTAAGTGTCCATCATCCACGCCATCACCTGCGGGTTGGTGCCCACGTCCGGCGCCATGACATCCGTTTGCGGGCCGATGAACGGAATCATTTCCTGCGTGTAACGCCGGGTCAGACGCTCCAGCTCTGCGCGTGAAAGTTTGCCCGGATCACAGGCGATGCCGCCTTTGGCGCCACCGTAGGGCAATCCCGCCAGGGCGCACTTCCAACTCATCCACATGGCCAGCGCGGCGACTTCGCCCAGCGTAACGTCCGGGTGATACCGCAACCCGCCTTTGGTAGGCCCGAGCGTCAGATGGTGCTGCACCCGGTGGCCGAAGAAAACCTCGGTCGAGCCGTCGTCGCGATGAATGGGCAGCGCAACGGTGAGCGCCCGCTTGGGATACTTGAGCCGCGCCCGATCTTCCTGCGGAATCTGTAAATGATCCGCCACCAGATCAAATTGCTGGCACGCCATGTGAAACGTCGGATGATCGTAGATATCCATGCGCACAGGATAACGGGAATCGTCAAAACATTAAATCGTTAAAACGTCGTTTAAGGTCTGTCGCTCGCGCGCCACGCGATTCAACATTGTAACGAGTTGGCGATTTAACGACATTATCCGCGATGTCCGAAACGCTGGTCGTCAACGAAATCTACCTGAGTTTGCAAGGAGAAAGCACCTGGGCCGGCCTGCCGTGTGTTTTCGTGCGGCTCACCGGATGCAACTTGCGTTGTTCGTTTTGCGACACGGCGTATGCGTTCACGGAAGGCAGGAAGCGCGACCTCGGCGAAGTGCGCGCGGAGGTGTTGCGGCTCGCGAAGCCGTATCAAGTTAAACCCTTCTCATTAACCCCGGGCTTCAGCCCGGTGACAACGCCAACCAGAGCCGCAGCCGTTTCAACGGCTTTCTCCATCGGACCAACCGCTGAAGCGGTTAAAGGTCACGCGGCGACCATCCCCGGGCTAAAGTCCGAGGCTAATGAGATGGAAAATGTCGCGCGTTTACCGCTGGTCGAATTAACCGGCGGCGAACCCCTGCTCCAACCCAATGCGCTCACGCTGATGCGACAGCTTTGCGACGACGGATTCACGGTTCTGGTGGAAACCAGCGGCGCACTGGACATTGGCAAAGTGGATTCGCGCGTACACCGCATCATGGATTTGAAATGCCCCAGCAGCGGTGAGGTGGAGCGGAATCGCCCCGACAATATTCCGCTGCTCCGGGCCACAGACGAAATCAAATTCGTTATCGGCACGGTGGAAGATTACGAGTGGGCCAAACAACAGATTGCCGCGCATAAACTCGACGAAATCTGCCCGTTGCTGATGTCTTGGGTGCATCCGTTGCGACCGGAGCAACAGGACAAATCGCTCAAGCGCGTGCCCGCCGGTCAAACCCCGCTCACGCGGAAGGAACTGGTTGAACGTATCCTTGCCGATGCTTTACCGGTGCGCTTTCAGGCGCAGTTGCACAAAATCATCTGGCCGCCGGAACAGAGAGGCGTTTAGAAATTTACGATTTATGATTTGCGATTTACGATTCGCAAGATTGATGGCGCGTAAATCGTAAATCCTCAAATTCCGAATCCATGACAGCCACCGAAACCACGCTGCAACTCTTGCGTAACTACGAGTCGCGCAACATCACCTTCATGGAGGCAGACGGTTCGTGGCCGATCGTTTGGGCGCGTGCGCAGGGCGTCCATGTCTGGGATGCGGAAGGAAAGCGGTATCTGGATCTTACGGCGGCATTTGGAGTGGCGGCTGCCGGCCACGCCAATCGGGCGGTGGTGCGGGCCGGGCAAAAGCAAATGAGCACACTGCTGCACGCCATGGGCGACGTGCATCCGCACGCGCTCAAAGCGGAACTGGCGCGGGAGTTGAGCCGGATTACGTTCGAACGCTGGAACGTAGCTGCGTTCGTGAGAACGCGGCCAACTTCATCCGCCTCGACAAAAAGAATTAGCCGCACTCTCACGAGTGCAGCCACGGGCAAAGTCATCTTCAGCAACTCCGGCTTTGAGGCCGTGGAAGCCGCTTTGAAGACAGCAATGCTTGTCACAAGCAAACGCGGCATCATCGCGTTTGAAGGCGCGTATCATGGTCTGGGCTATGGCGCGTTGAACGCCACGCATCGCGAGCATTTTCGCGCCGCGTTCCGACCGCAGTTACGGGAGTTTGGCCACTTTTTACCCTTCCCCCGCACGCGCCAGGAACTGCCCCCGCTTGCCCGGCGTATCCGTGAATTACTGCGCACCAAAAAAGTGGGGGCTATTTTGGTGGAGCCGATTCAAGTGCGTGGCGGAATCAATATTCCGCCACCAGACTTTCTGCCGCAGTTGCGAAAACTTTGTGATGAGTACGGCGCGCTGCTCGTGTTGGACGAAATTTATACCGGCTTCGGACGTACCGGAAAATGGTTCGCGTGCGAGCATGTCGGCGTCACGCCGGATTTGATCTGTCTGGGCAAGGCGCTGACCGGTGGATTTCCACTTTCCGCTTGTGTGGGCCGCGCCGAAATCATGGACGCCGCCTGGCCGCCTTCGGATGGTGAGGCGATCCACACCAGCACCTTTCTCGGACATCCGGTCGGTTGCGCCATGGCGCTCGCTCAAATCCGCGAGTTGCGGCGCCGCAAACTTTGTGAACGCAGCGCGAAGCTAGGCCCGGCTCTACTAGCGCAACTGCGCCAACTTCGCGGCAACGCATCCACGCTCCAATACGAAGTGCGGGGACTGGGGCTGCTCGCTGGGTTGGAATTGCGCCAGACCGATGGTGCGCCAGCCACTGCGACCGCCTTGCGGGTCATCAAAGCCATGTTGCAACGCGGGTACATTTTGTTGCCCGAAGGTGAGCACGGTAACATCGTCAGTTTCACGCCGCCGCTGATGATTACGGAGGCGCAACTTGGCCGCATGGTGGCGGAGCTTCAAAAGGTTTTGAGCCACGGATGAACCCGGATGAATACAGACGGGAAACGGGAGTGGCGCTAATTTCGCGAATTATCGCGAACTCAGATCCGGCTTTCTCAATTCGTGATAATTCGCGCCATTCGCGCCAAAACTTTCTCATCTGGGTTCATCCGTGTCTATCCGTAGTTTCAATTTTTCCATGATGAAACTTTCCGAAATGCGCGAGTGGTTGGACCGGCGCGACATCCAGCTCACGAAATCGCTCGGGCAAAATTTCCTGCACGACGCGCAACAGTTGCAGCGCATCGTGGATGCGGGGGAGTTGACGAAAGCGGACAAGGTCTTGGAAATCGGGCCAGGCCTTGGACCGCTGACGGAATTACTGCTCACGCAAGCCGGCCAAGTGTTGGCCATCGAGAAAGACGCGCGCTTGGTGGCGGTATTGCAGGAGAGATTGGGTACTCCCCACTCCGCGCTCCGCACTCCGCACTTCGAACTGATTCACGCCGACGCACTGGAATTCATCAAACGCGAGCGCCGGGATTGGCGCGATTGGAAACTGGTGGCGAACCTGCCATATTCCGTGGCCTCACCGATTTTGGTGGAATTGGCGCAATCACCGCTCCGCCCGCTACGAATGACGGTGACGCTGCAATTGGAAGTGGCGCAGCGGTTGATGGCGCAGGCGGATGATGATGATTACGGCGTGCTGACGTTGTTACTCCAACTGGATTACGAACCGCGCGACTGGTTCAAAATTCCCGCGAGTTGTTTCTTTCCGGCGCCGGACGTGGATTCCGCCTGCGTGACCTTGGTGCGACGCGAGACGCCGCTGCTGGCGGAGGAACAACACCGGACGTTCGTGAAAATTGTGAAACGTGCGTTTTCGCAACGTCGGAAAATGATGTTGAAACTGCTCAAGACCGAATGGCCACTGGAAAAACTGCAGGCGGCGTTTGCGGCCTTGAACATTTCGCCGCAAGAACGGGCGGAGAAGTTGAGTTTGGAGCAGTTTGTGGCATTGACTGAAAAGCTGGTTACCGATTGATAAGGCTCGGACTCTTGTCTGTCCGTTGACAGAACCCTTTGAAGGGCTATTCCGGATGCATGAAAACGACGATTGATATTCCAGATGGCGTGCTTAAAGAAGCCATGAGGTTCACCAAGGCAAAAACCAAGCGCGAGGCCGTGGTCACCGCGGTTGAGGATTTCAATCGCCGCCATCGGCTCGCCGCCTTGGCCAAGCGTCTGCACGGCTCGATGCCGAACTTCATGACGCAGGCGGAACTTCAGGCCAGGCGCGAGGACTCCAAATGGGAGGCCAAGCCGTGACCCTCGTGGATTCTACCAGTTGGATTGAATTTCTGCGCGGACACGAAAAGCGAGCCAGCGCAACGCGTTCAAAGCCTGCTCGCTGGCGGAGAAGCGGCGTGGTGCGATTTGATCGCGGTGGAATGGGGTTCGCGTCGGTAGCGAGCGTAAGGCTTTGGACCTGCTGGAAGCCGAACTGACCAGTTTTCCTTTGGCGGCGACGGAATGGAAGCTGGCCCGCAAACTGGCGTTCCACAGCCGGCAAGCCGGGATTACAGTTCCAACGAGCGACATCATCATTGCCGCGTGTGCGGTGGCGCACGGATTGGAACTGGAGCATTGCGACAAACATTTCGACAACTTAACGCCGCTCGCAAAATCCTTGTGAAAACAATTTCGCTGCAGAAACGAACCAACATATCGAGTTTGGCATAATTTGTGGTGTTTACTAAAGGAGTTTCATCCACAAGCGAAATGCAATTTATGAATGATCAAGCCATACGCGACCGACTGGTTAATCACGGTCGGCAAATACTGAACTCCGAACAAAGGACGGAAAAATTTACTGATATTCCCGCCGCAGACGCCTTAATTTGTGACTTGGATTCGCGACCTCACGCTTTTGTCTTGGCGTGTGTAATGGATCGTCAAATTAAGGCGGAAAAGGCGTGGCTCATCCCGTATGAACTTGCAGCGCGAGATTCAAAACTTGCAGGATTTTCGATGGAGGCACTTGAAAAGCTGTCTTTGGCCGAGGTGCAATCGCTTATGTTAAATCCAAAGCCTGTTCATCGATTTGTTGAGATAATGAGCAAGGTATTTTATTCGGCAATTCGACACATCAAGGAAAAATATCGTGGTGATGCCAGTCGGATCTGGAGAGGACGACCATCGAGCGCTGAAGTCGTCTATCGTTTTCTTGAATTTGATGGGGTTGGGCCAAAGATTGCAAACATGGCGACCAACATTCTCGTAAGAGGATTTAAAATTCAATTTGCTGACTACGCCTCGATAGACATTTCCGCCGATGTACATGTACGTCGGGTGTTCGCTCGCCTTGGTTTATCGGCGTCCAATGCCTCAGTCGAACAAATCATCTACAAAGCGCGAGCATTGCATCCGGAATTTCCTGGCATCATGGATTCGCCGTGTTGGGAGATTGGAAGAAACTGGTGTAAGGCTGGCGAGCCGGATTGCGCGAGCTGTTACATGAAAGATTTATGCCCTACAGCAAATGGAACTCTGTGACCGAATGGATTTTTGATGTGGCTCCGAGCCTACCGCATCACGATTCAGTGAATTGACCCGGCAGCGAAGCGGGAATATCTTTGCGCCATGAAATTTCGCGTGCTCATTGAGCCGGATGAGGATGGCATTTTTGTGGCGGAATGTCCGTCGCTCCCCGGATGCATTTCCCAAGGGAAAACCCGCGCCGAAGCGGTCACCAACATTCGGGACGCCATCGCCGGCTATCTGGCCAGCCTTGCCAAGCACAATGAGCCGGGACCGTTGCCAATCAACGAAGAAGTGGTCGAGGTTTCCGCATGAGCAAACAGCCGGTTTGCTCGGGAGCGGACGCGGTGAAAGTCTTCCGCAAGATCGGCTACGAGGTGGATCATCAAACCGGCAGCCACATCATTCTGCGTCACGCCAGTGGCCGGCGGCTGACCATCCCAAACCATCGGGAACTCGCCAAGGGAACGTTACGGGCAATCATCCGGGAAGCGGGTATCACAAAGGACGAATTCAGTGCGTTGTTGTGAAGTGCCCGGTTTATGAAAGTTCCCCCGACGCCAATCCATGACCGAAGAAATTTTTGATGTCGTCAACGAGCGCGATGAAGTCATAGGACAAGCGCCGCGCAAGGAAGTCCACGCGAAGCAACTGCGCCATCGCGCCGTGCATGTGTTGGTGTTCAACGCGCGCGGCGAGGTGTTTTTGCAAAAGCGCTCGCAGTGGAAGGACACGGCCAGGGGGCAGTGGGATTCTTCCGCGAGCGGGCATGTGGATGCGGGCGAGACGTATGACGCCTGTGCCGTTCGTGAATTGCGCGAGGAAATCGGACTCCATCTTGCCAAACCGCCGGAGCGGATTCTGCGGGTTGGGCCGTGTGTCGAAACTGGTTTCGAGTTTGTCTGGGTTTATCGCTGTGAAAATGAAGGTCCGTTCACGTTACACCCGGAGGAAATTGAGCGTGGCGACTGGTTTATACCCGAAAAGGTGACCTGTTGGACGATGGAACATCCCGAGGAGTTGGCCTCGGCTTTCGTGTTGATTTGGGGGCTGTTGAGGCAGCAAGCGCCGATGGGTCGTCCGAAAAATCCCTGAATCCATGCTTGACGATTTTGAGCGCTCCGCATAAACAGACGACGCAATTGAATAGGAAATAACCATGTCTGAAAAATCAATCGAACAACGCATCAAGGATATCATCGTCGAGCAGCTCGGGGTGAAACCAGAACAAGTCACACCCGAAGCCAAGTTCATTGAGGATTTGGGCGCGGACTCTCTGGACACAGTCGAGTTGGTCATGGCGCTGGAAGAAGAATTCGGCAGCGAGATCCCCGACGAACAAGCGGAAAAACTGCAGAGCGTGGGCGACGTCATCCGCTACGTGGAAGACCAGCAGAAATAATTTGTGATCCGATCGCTCCGGGGCAGCTGAGCTGAAGAGAGCTTGAACTGCCCCGTTTGTTTTTATGGCTAGCAACTGGCAGGATCGCCGCGTCGTCGTTACCGGTTTAGGTGTCGTGACTCCTTTGGGGCACGACTTGGAAATTTTTTGGCAACGCCTGCTCAAAGGCGAAACCGGCATCGAGCACATCGCGGCTTTCGACGCCACCGCCTACGACTCGCGCATGGCGGGTGAAGTGCGCAATTTTGATCCCACTCCCGCATTTCCGCATCCCAAAGACGTCCGCCGCACTGATCGCTATTCGCAATTCGGCATCTACGCCGGCTGGCAGGCCTTGAAAGATTGCGGCGCGGATTTGAGCCAGTTGAACCGCGACGAAATCGGCGTCATCATCGGCTCCGGCATCGGCGGGCTGGAAACCACCACCGCCCAGCTCAAAGTGCTGCTCGATCGCGGCCCGGGCCGGCTCTCGCCGTTCATGATTCCCATGTTGATCAGCAATATGGCGAGCGGTCTGTTCTCGATGTATCACAATTTGCGCGGGCCTAATTTCGCCACCTGCTCGGCCTGCGCCACCGCCAATCACGCCATCGGCGAAGCCTGGCGCACCATCAAGATGGGCGAAGCGGTCATGATGTTTGCCGGTGGCAGCGAGGCCGCCATCGTGCCGATCGGCATTGGCGGTTTCTGCGCCATGAAGGCCATGAGCCGACGCAATGACGATCCTCACCGCGCCTCCCGGCCGTTCGATAAAGACCGCGATGGCTTTGTCATGGGCGAAGGCGCGGGAGTGCTCTGCCTGGAGGAACTGGACCACGCAAAACGTCGCGGCGCGCGGATTTATTGTGAGATCGTCGGTTACGGCAACACGGCGGACGCCTATCATCTCACCGCGCCCTCGGCAAACGGCGAAGGCGCGGCGCGTTGCATGAAAGCCGCGTTGCGCACCGGTGGATTGAACCCAACCGACGTTTCCTACATCAACGCGCACGGCACTTCCACTCCGCAGGGTGACGTTTCAGAAACCTGCGCCATCAAAACGGTATTTGGCGATTACGCGCGACGGGTCGCCATCAGCTCAACCAAAGGCGCAACCGGTCACATGCTCGGGGCGGCGGGCGCGGTGGAAATGACCGTGTGCGCGCTGGCGATCGAGCGGGGCGTTGTGCCGCCGACCATCAATTACACCACTCCGGATCCGGCGTGCGATTTGGATTACGTGCCCAACACAGCGCGCGAAATGCCGGTCAACGCCATCGTGAACAACTCCTTCGGCTTCGGCGGCCACAACTCGACCATCGCCGCGAAGAAGTTTGTCGGGTGAAATCGAGAATTCCATTGCCCCTCCCACTTCCAAGTTTATCATCCGAAACCGATGAGCAAACTTGAGCAGGCACACCATCCATTTGAGAAAGCGCTAACTGTTTGCTGCGAAGATTTACAGGAGATTCTTCTTAATTATCCTGCCCTCCCTTGGCTTGATTTCTGGTTGAATCCACGTCGTTTGCGCGGCAGTGATTTTCTCATGCGCTGGTCGCAAGGCGTGTGGAGCGAACATCGGTTAATTGAAGCCGTGGGGGAAACCGGAAAGTTCTTCGCTATTCCTTACGGTCCGAGCGGCACAGCACCGACTGGCAGCGTCAGAGAATTTGAACTCTACTTTGAAAGACTGGAAGCGGCTGGCCTTGGTAAGGTCAAACGCCCCGACCTCCTGATTTTCCTCAAGGAGGACAGAAAAAAAGTGGAAGGTAAAATCGCGGCGGCAGGCGGTTTGGCAGAGTTGCCCTTCATCCCTGAAACTGATCCACGCATTGCGGCCCTCCTAGCCGATGCACTTGTTGCTGTGGAGTGCGAGAACAGCCTTTGGCGCGGAGTGAAGATGCCAGACTTCCAGACACCTCTACGTCCACAAAAACGGCTTGGCGGGAAACTGGGATTAAAAAAGGGCGCGGTGCTTCCAACCATCATCATTAAAGAAGAAGACCGACGGCCATTGTTGCAATGGCAAAAGCTTCGGGGCGTTCCCATTCATATCTGGCATGTATTTTACGACCGTGCTTACGGGCTGTCCTTTGATCGCGCCGAAAAATTAATTAGAGAAAAACTGACCGAAGCTACGGTGCAAACTTTTCAAGCACCCGGCGGGGCAACAACCAAAAAAGCCATCTACAAACACTACTACCACTACGGTTATCCAGTAGGCATCAGCATTGAAGACCCGAAACTATTGCCGGCGTTTGTTGAGGACAAGAATGGTCACATTTTACCTTACGTTACGTTCAGCGGGGGTCACCTCTCCCTGCTGCCCGAATCTCTGGAGCAACTTCGTTTACTTGCGGCCAAGCGGGAATAGCTTTGTTAGCCATGCGCGCCATTCAAAAACTGCCAGCCAACGGAACTGAACGAGAAGCGTTGCGCGTGAAAGGACAATTCTGGACACCATCGTGGTTGGCAAAAGTCATGGCTGGTTGGGTAACGCAAGATCGTCCAGAGGTTCTCTTTGATCCCGCAGTCGGCCCAGGAACCTTTTTCGCAGCAGCACGGGACGCAGGATTTACCGGCGAGTTTCAAGGTTTTGAACTTCACCGCAATGCTTTTACCGATGGTTGGAAACTTGGCTTAAAGCCGGATGACTTCCGTCATGTGCAGATCGCCGATTTCATTAGTGCGCTTTCGCCAAACAAGTTTTCGGCCATCATTTCCAATCCGCCCTATATTCGCCATCATCGCCTGTCTCAAGAGCAAAAGGTTCAATTAAAACAACTGGCACAAAATCATCTTGGATTTTCACTCGATGGTCGTGTTGGTTTGCATGTTTTTTTCCTGCTCAAATGCCTGACGCAACTTGCCCCAGGTGGCCGACTGGCGTTTCTTTTACCTGCCGACGTTTGTGAGGGAATTTCATCCTCAGCTTTTTGGGATCGTATCTGTCAGCAGTACCGACTGGTCGCCGCCATGACCTTTGCAGATGCTGCCGCACCATTTCCAACTGTGGATACCAACGCGATGGTATTCCTCTTCACCAAAGAAAGGCCCTTGGAAGATTTCGTTTGGCTGCGTGTATGTGAAAGAGACAGTGACGCGATCTCCGCTGCGTTGAATGGACGCAAAGCAACAAATGCCGTCAGTCTCCATCGTCGCAAACTTACCGAGGCTTTGAAAACCGGATTGTCACGGCCGCTCCGCGTCCAAAATAGCCTCGGCACACCACTCTCCCATTTTGCCAAAGTCATGCGTGGGATTGCGACTGGCGACAACGCGTTTTTCTTCCTCACTCGCCAACAACTGCGTTCGCATGACCTGCCGGAGAAGTTTTTCCGCCGCGCCATCGGCAGAACAAGGGACTGTCCTGGCGATCGCCTGACAGTCGCAGACTTGGATTGCCTTGACACTGCTGGACGTGCAACTTGGTTGCTTAACCTTGCAGCCGATCCCCATGATAAACTCCCAACTGTATTGCAGGCCTATTTGAGAAGCGGAGAGCGATTGGGATTGCACAATAAATCTTTAATCAAAACACGGCGGCCTTGGTACAAGATGGAAAAGCGAACTCCACCACCAATCCTTTTTGCATATCTCGGACGGCGTGATTGTCGGTTTATTTTGAACGATGCAAATGTTGTTCCGCTAACAGGATTTCTTTGCGTTTACCCTTGGGACACAACTCCAAGCAGCGTGAATAAGCTTTGGCGAGCGCTCAACCATCCAAATACGCTGGCAAATTTGAGCCTCGTTTCCAAAAGCTACGGAGGCGGCGCGTTAAAGACCGAGCCAAGACAACTAGATCAGCTTGAAATTCCACAGACCGTTTTAGATGAAGTCGGTCTTGCTCCGCTTAAGTCAATCAGTCAGCCAATGCTGTTTGATAAACAGCATTCCAAAAGAACGGTAACTGGTCGAAAACGCAACTGCCCTTAAACCTTAAAACACTCAGTGAAGACACGCGCAACCAGTAAGAAACTCGCTAACCGCAGTCGGTTGATTTGCTTCAATTGCGGCAATACGCACCGATTTGTCGAGGTGATGGCTGAGGAAGCCCACATCGTGGACGGCGATCTAAATTACATCCACTTATTGGAAGCCGTCACGGACCATTACATTTGTTGTGAATGTGACACAACCTTGCCCGCTGATCTCACACGAACCAAAAGCAGGTCTTGAACTTCCTCTCGTGCATCGAATCCAAGCGCTCTGGCGAATTACTCTCGTCAAAGCAGATCCAAGCGATCGTCGCCGCCTACACCGCTGGAAAAATTCCCGATTACCAAATGGCCGCTTTTCTCATGGCGGTATTTTTTCGAGGCCTGAATCGGGACGAAACCACCGCGTTGACGCTGGCAATGCGGGATTCGGGTGATGTGCTCAAATTTCCCAAAGACGAACGCCCGATCGTGGACAAACATTCCACCGGCGGGATCGGCGACAAAATTTCCCTGCCCCTGACTCCATTGCTGGCGTGCCTCGGTTTTCGCGTGCCGATGATTTCCGGGCGCGGCCTGGGCATCACCGGCGGCACATTGGACAAGCTGGATTCCATCCCGGGTTTTCAAACGCTGTTGTCCACCCGGCGCATCATCAAAATCGTGCAACAAATCGGCGGGGTGATTTGCGGCCAAACCGAACGCATGGTGCCTGCGGATAAAAAAATCTATGCGCTGCGGGACGCGACCGGCACCGTGCCCAACCTGTCGCTGATTACCGCCTCCATCCTTTCCAAAAAATTGGCGGAACAACTCGACGCTTTAATCCTCGATGTAAAGTTTGGTTCAGCCGCCTTCATGCCGACCCAAGCCGCTGCCCGCCAACTGGCCCGCGCCATGGTCGCGCTGGGCCGACAGTGCGGGGTGAACACGCGGGCCATCCTCACCGACATGAACACGCCCATCGGTCGGTCGGCGGGCAACTGGCTCGAAGTGCGGGAAAGCGTGGCGTGCCTCGATGGACAAGGACCGGCAGACCTGCGTTTGCTCGTGCTCACCTGCGCTGCGCATTTATTGATGCAAACCGGCCGAGTGAAAACATTATCCCGGGCCATGCGCCAAGCGGAATCGTGCCTGGATTCGGGAGCACCCCGACGTAAGTGGGACGAGATGTTGCGAGCGCAAGGGGCCGATTTGAAGGCGTTTGAGCGCAAACTGGAGCGTCAGTCAACCGCCCGGATTCAATGTGTACTCCAATCGCCGCGAGCGGGTTACGTGACGCAATGTGACGCGCGCATCATTGGTGAAGTGGTGCGCGACCTGGGCGGCGGACGACAAACCCAAGAAGCCTCAATCAACCATGAGGTGGGCATTGATCAACTCGCCAAACCGGGTGAACGCGTCGAGAAAAATGGCGCGCTGTGCCGGGTTCACGCGGCCAGTCAGCGCTCGGCTGAAGCGGCTCTAACGCGATTGCCGGCAGCGTTCCAACTGGCTGTACAGCGGGTCCAACCGCCACCCCTGATCGGGGAAACGATTCGCTGAAGTTCGGCTTGTGCCTCTCCGACTTCGCGCCCAATTTGAAGGCGACAATGACGGTCACATCCATTAGTTCCAGCACCTCCTTGAATTCCGGATTGAAAACCGATTTACAAGTGGACGGCATGACGTGCAACAACTGCGCGCGGCATGTGACGACCGCTTTGCAAGGCGTCGCCGGCGTGCAGAGCGCCCGGGTGGATTTGCTCACCAATCGCGCCACCGTGCGTTGGACGGAGGCACAAGCGGCCGATAGTGAAAAATTGATTCAAGCGGTCGCGGCCGCCGGTTACACCGCTGCAGTTGTCGCCATCCCGACCGTCGCGACGCAATCCGCGCGGGCCACGCATCGCGTCTGGGAGCTTAACCTCTGGTTAGGCGGAGTGGTCACCGCGTTCTTGATGTTGGGCGAGTGGGTGTTCTCATTCGGGATGACGCGGTGGTTTGCCTGGACGTCCTTCGCGCTGGCGGGTCTGGTGCAAATTTTTTCTGGCGCGCAATTTTATCGCGGCGCCTGGCGGCAATTGAAGATCGGCAGCTCCAACATGGATACGCTCGTGGCGTTGGGCTCCACCACGGCCTTTGGTTACAGTACCTGGGCCTTGTTCCACGGCGGCGGTCAGCACCTCTACTTCATGGATGCCGCCGCCATCATCACGTTGATCAGCATTGGCCATTGGATGGAAGCACGCATCAGCGCGCGAGCCACCGATGCGCTGAAATCGCTGTTGCAATTGGCGCCCGCGACCGCGCGTCGGATTAAACCACCCCGCCGCCAAAGCCAGACGGCGCCGCTCCAACCTTTCGAGTTGCTCGACCTGAAATTTCAAATGGCGACCGACTCGAAAACCCCGCCGCCCGCCGATGTCGCGGCGGAAGAAGAAGTTCCGGTGGCCCGTTTGCAACCGGGTGATCTGGTCGCGTTGCGCCCGGGCGACAGCGTCCCGGTGGACGGCGTGATTACGGAAGGCCATTCAACAGTGGACGAAGCGATGTTGACCGGAGAATCATTGCCCGTGGAGAAAACGGTGGGCACCGAAGTCTTCGCCGGCACCGTCAATCAGAGTGGTCGTCTGGTCATGCGGGTAACCGCCACTGGCGAACGCACGGCGCTGGCGCACATCATCGCCGCCGTGGAACGTGCGCAGACCAGTCGCGCCAGTATCCAACGCTTGGGCGATCGGGTCAGCAGCATCTTTGTGCCGATTGTAGTGGTGATTGCCTTGGCCGCAGGATTGGCCTGGGCCTTGACGCCCGACACCATGCACCAGATCACTCAGGCGCTGAGTCCTTATTTGTGGACGGCGCATCCGCCCATTGGTCTGGCCGCCGGATTCATCATCGCCGCGGCTGTTTTAATTGTAGCCTGTCCGTGCGCCATGGGCTTGGCCACGCCGGCCGCGATCATGGCCAGCGCCAACGCGGCGGCGCGCCGTGGCATTTTAATTCGCGACGGGGTGGCGTTGGAAAAAGCCGGACGCATCACAGCAATTGTTTTTGATAAGACGGGAACTTTAACTAGCGGTGAACTTGCCGTCGTGGGGCCGTGGACTTCCAATGCGTCTGAAACTTCTATCAAACAAGCACGAGAAATCGCCGCCGCTTTATCGCGTTCGTCGAATCACCCCATTAGTAAAGTGCTTAAATGGTTATCCGATGAAGCGATTGAGTTGAAAAACTGGCAGGAAATTTCCGGTTCGGGAGTTCAAGCGGAACGGAATCTTGAAAGTATTCGACTGGGTTCGTTGACGTGGCTTCATTCACACGGCGTCAACATTCCAGAAAATGAAAAATGGATTGAACAACGGAAAGATGAAGGCGCAACACTTGTTGGTTTGGCAAAAGGGAATTCCTTGATGGGCGTTTTTGCCTTGCGAGATTTTTTGAAAGACAACACGTCAAAAGTTGTTTGGCGATTACAGCAACAAGGATTGAAGACTTTTCTTCTGACAGGAGATAATCCGCGCACTGCTCGTGGAATTGCGAAACAAGTCGGCATCGCGCCGGAACATGTTTTTGCCGAAGTGCGTCCCGAGCAAAAGGCGGAGTTCATCAAACAACTGCAAGCGCAGGGCGAACGCGTGGCCTTTGTCGGCGACGGCATTAATGACGCGCCGGCGTTGTCGCAAGCGGACCTCGGCATCGCGGTGAGTCGGGCGAGCGACGTGGCGCGCGAGGCGGCGGACATCATTTTGCTCAAGTCGGAGATCGAAGCCGTGCCGGAGGCGTTGGGCTTGGCGCGGGCGACGTTGCGGACGATCAAGCAGAACCTGTTTTGGGCGTTTTTCTATAATTGCGTGGGTATTCCGTTGGCGGCGCTGGGGTTTATGAGCCCGGTGCTGTGCGCGGCGGCGATGGGCTTTTCCGACGTTATTGTCATCGGCAACGCGCTGCGCTTGAAGTGGCAGTTCAGCAGTGACACTCGGTAGGGTTAATGTCGTCGCCAAACACTTCGCCTTTTTCACTGGCACTTGTTCGCAAACAACAATGACAGCACACTCGAACTTTTGTTGCATATACGACAAAAGGTTGTTGACGTTCATCTGAGTGGTATCGGTGGTTGTATTTTGAGATTGCTGATTGGGTCATGGCAGCGTCTCTTGACTGGTGATGAAAATTGCTGTGGTGGGTTGCGGGGCCGTCGGTAGTTATTACGGGGCGTTGCTGAGTCGTGCGGGCGAGGATGTGCATTTCCTGTTGCGCAGCGATTATTCCGTTGTGCGCCAAAACGGCGTCCACATTCACAGTCCGCGCGGAGATTTCACGGCTCGTCCGCAAGCCGCCGTTGCGCCGGAAGAAATCGGCCCCAGCAATCTGGTCGTGATTGCACTCAAGACCACAGCCAATGCCGCGTTTGCCCGCCTCCTGCCCCCGCTCGTTGGGCCTCAAACCGCTCTCCTGACCTTGCAAAATGGATTGGGAAACGAGGTAGCGCTGGCACAGCTTTTTCCCCGGAATCCGATTTTTGGCGGGCTTTGTTTTGTCTGCGTCAATCGCCTTGCGCCCGGAGTGATTCAACATCTTGATCACGGATTGATCATGCTGGGTGAGTTTCAACGACCGTCTTCGACGCGGTTGCATGAAGTCGCGGCGGTGTTCCAGCGCGCGGAAATTGTCTGTCGCGTGGCGGATGATCTGGCTCGCGCACATTGGGAGAAGTTGGTTTGGAATATTCCGTTCAATGGGCTCGGGGTTGCCAGCGCCGCCGGTTATGATGCACTCATCACCACCACCGAAAACATGGCTGTAAAACAACCGTGCCGCACCACGGATCAATTACTGGACGGAGGTCGCTGGGAAATTCTGGTGCGCGAATTGATGTTGGAAGTCATCGCTGCCGCCAACGCACTTGGTCACCAGCTCGAAGGAGGGCTGGCCGCCAAAATGATTGAACGCACCCGCACAATGGGCGCTTACAAAGCTTCCACCGTACTGGATTTTGAACATGGTCGCTCGCTTGAACTGGAGAGTTTGTTCCTCGAACCGCTGCGTCAAGCGCAGGCGGCGGGTGTTTCCGTTCCCAGGCTGACCGTGTTATGCCGCTTACTGGAACGTCTCAATCCATAGCCGCGAGGCGTCTCACGGGACCAAGCGCACGGCCCGATAGAAACGCAGCGGTTGGTTGCTTTCCGGGTCCGTGAATTGGAAGCTCGGACCACCGAGGTTGGTCGTCAGCACCGGCGTCCAATTCGTGAGGAACGTGGATTGTTCAATCACAAATTGTCCCGGGCCGCCGCTGATCAATAACTGCGCCTGTCCGCTCGGTAATAGAACGATCGAATCAATCTGCGGCGCGGCGGGCGTAACGGTCAAGGTCGCCGCTTCACTCAGGATGGTCGCCACGATATTCGAGATCACGACGGTATAATCACCCGCATCGGCAAGTTGAACTTCGGCCTTGGTATAACTCGATCCGGTGGCGCCGGGAATGTCCATGTCGTTAAACCGCCATTGATACGTGGGTGATGGCGAACCGTTGGCGGTCACACTGAATGTGGCGGAGGCGCCGACAGCCACCGTCAGGTTTTGCGGTGGCACGGTAATGACGGGCGCGGTTTGAACGGTGAGCGTCACGGGCGCGCTGCTGATCGAACCGAAGGCATTCGTAATGACGACCTGATAAGCGCCGGCATCCACCGGTTGCGCGTTCAACTTGACGAACGAAGCGCCGGTCGCGCCGGGCAAATCGGCGCCCGCATGACGCCATTGATAGGCCAGCGGACCGGTGCCATTGGCGGACACGGTGAATTGAATCGTGTCGCCCTGGTTTACCGTCAAGCTCTGCGGCGGCGTGACGATGGCGGGCGGGGTGGGTGGTGGCGGCAGGTAAACCAACTTTACCGCGTCGGCAATGACGATGTCACCGCCGACGCCTTGCGTCACGTCGTTGCCGACTTCGATGTAGCTGACGGTTCCCGCCGGCAGAAAGCGGTTGCTGGCGATCAACTGGAACGAGTTGCCATTGGCTTCTTCATTCACGCGAGTCAGAGTGGTGTCGCTGCCGTTGTAAACGCGGAACGGTGCGTTCACGGCGCGGTTGCCCCCCGGCGCGGACGCCGACCACGAGGCGTAGATGTTGTAATTACCCGCCACGGGTAGGTTCGGAATGAAGCGCGCCGTACGATCCGGACTGCCCAGGACGTACCTCGGACTGGCATAGCGGAAGTAACCCAGGTAAGCCGCGCCGGCGGTGGACGCACTCCAGTTGCCGGTGTACGCGACCGTGTGGCCGCCGGAGTTGTTGGCGTTGTCCTCATCAATCACAATGTCGGGCACCGCCATGGCGGCCGTGGTGAAGGTGTAATTTGCCGAGTAACCGATCAGGTTGTTCGTGCCTTTCGAGTGAACACGATAGTGATAGGTGGTATTCGGGCTTAATCCCGTCAGACTTACCGTGTGGTACCAGGCCAGCGCACTGTTCGTTTTTGCTGAACCGTAAGCCGGCGTTAAACCATATTCAACGACGCCATCGGACCCTTGATCGGTCGGCCAGGAAATGGTGGCGGTGGTGGTTTGAACGGTTGCGACTGGCGGGTATTGCACCAAGGGCGCGTTGGTGTAAGGCCAGGCCAGAAAATTGGTGCGAATGGCGGCCCAGACTTGGGCGGGATGCAATTCCGCGCGCCAATAATCCACGGCGCGGAATCCGCCGGGCGACACCGGGTTGGCGATGTTTCGCAACGCGTTTTCAAATTCGCTGATTTGCTCGGCGGTTACGGTGCCACTGGCTGAACTCCAGCCCTGGCCGGTCATGACGAATGGTTTGATCGCGTTCGTCCAGATTCCGCTCAAGCCATTTTTCCAACTGGTCCACTCGCTATTGATACGGTTGACGCATACGGTGGGCGTAACGCCCAGCTCAATCCAGTACGCCTGCGGCATGATGACGTCGCAGTAATACGCAAACTCCTTGTAAGGCAGATTGGGATGCAGCGCGCGATACGGCCAGGTGGAGACGCCCATGAATTTATTCGGCCAGTTCGTGCGCACCGTGCTACAAAGCTGGATGGCCAATGCGGAACGCGCCGCCGCGTTGCCGCCCACTGTTTCCCATTCGGATTCCGCGTCGTAAATCAAACCGTCGGCGCCCTGATTAAAAATAAAATCCGCCATGGCAATTTCGCCCGGGACATTCGCGCCGGTGGTGTACAGATAACCGAACACCTTCAATCCCGCCGCGTGTCCGGCCGCCACGACTTCCGGAGTGAATTGAGTCGTGCCGCCGGCCTGGAAAACGCCATCGGCCTGCGCCGCCTTGATGATGACATATTGCAACCCTTGATTCTTCAGGTAGGTCATCAAGTTGGACAACGTGTTGACGGACGGCACGTTTCCACCCAGGCCGCTGACGGCTGTGGGCAGAATGTAAATCCATGAGCCACGCCCCAGGTTATGCGGATTGATATTACCATCGCGAATCTGCGCGGAAGCAATGCCGCCGAGACTCCAGGCGATCAAACAACCCCAACCACAGAGCGCGCTGGGGTGGAGAAAACTGCGGCGCGCAGTTTGAAGAACGATCTGCAGGGTCCGAAACACCACTCTGATTTTCCGCATAGATTGGGCAAATCTCTCCCAGCGGCAAGGCCGGGTCAAGCGGCAGCGCATGTCAAATGATGTGTATGACCGGACGCCCGGGCGCGTCATTCATCATTGTTTGGCGGGCGCCGACCGTAGCGCTTTTCCTTTTCGGGAAGGCTCGAATCCACTTTCACATGGTAAGCATCATCCCCGAAGCGTTGGGTGACCGCGACCTGCAATTCGCGCGACGGCGTGACCGCAAAGCGTTCGTTGGGCGCCACAAAAACATAACGCCCGGTCGGGTAACGGAAGCACAACATCAACTCGCATCGGCCCAGGTGCGTGCTGACCAGTTCGCGTACCTGCTCCAGCGCGTCCGGCTTGAGGTGCGCCGTGTGCAGATGCAACGTCACCCGCTTGGTCCAGCGTTTGGGCGCGTCATCCAGCGGCACGATTTCCTGCGGAAAAATTTTGGGCCGATCCTCAGTGGTGCTGACTTCGCCGACCACCATGATGGGCTGGTTAAGCTCAAGCAACGCGCGGAACTTGTCGTGGTTCTCGTTCATCACCAGCACCTGGGCGGCGCCCTGCAAATCCTCCAGCGTGACGAGCGAGTAGGGTTTGCCGCTTTTTTTGGACACCCCATGTTGCACGGCGGCAATCAATCCCCCAACGCGCGTCATCGAGCGGTTGGGCAGTTGCATCAACTGGCTGGTGTTGGCGAGCGAATATTTTTCGAGGATCGCGGCGTACGGCGCCAACGGATGACCGCTGACGTAGAAACCAAGCAGTTCCTTTTCGTGCGCCAACATTTCGTGCTGCGGCCACTCCGGCAGCAGCGGTTCCTTTTCCGACGCCGCCGGATCGGGCGCTTCTTCCAACATGCCGAACAGCGAGCTTTGTCCCTTTTGCCGGTCGCTGATGATGCTGGCCGCGCGCGCCAACGTGCGTTCCACCTGTGCAAACAAGGTGGCGCGGTTTGAACCGAAGCCATCGCAGGCGCCGGCCTTGATCAAGGCTTCCAGCGTTTTGCGCGTCACCGAGCGACTGTCCACCCGTTCGCACAAGTCCGCGAGCGATTTGAAACGTCCCCCTTCGCGGCGCGCCTTGAGCATTGCCTGTACGGCGGCCTCGCCCACGCCTTTGATCGCCGCCAGACCGAAGCGGATGCGCTGATTTTCCTGGGCGGGCGCAAAGAACAACTCGCTTTCGTTGACATCCGGCCCCAGCACCTCGACCCCCAGTCCGCGCGCTTCGGCGATGTATTCGCTCAACTTCGCGGTGTCGTTCATGTCGTTGGTCAACAACGCGCAGAGAAACTCCACCGGATAATTCGCCTTGAGATACGCGGTTTGATAAGCCACGACCGCGTAGGCCGCCGCATGGGATTTGTTGAAGCCGTAGCCGGCGAATTTTTCCAACAGGTCAAAAATCTGGTTGGCCTTTGCCTTGGAAATCTGGTTCGTCTCCGCGCAACCCTTCACAAAGATGGCGCGATGCTCCTGCATCTCCTCCACCTTTTTCTTGCCCATGGCGCGCCGCAGCAAGTCCGCGCGCCCGAGCGTGTAGCCGGCCAGCACCTGCGCCGCCTGCATCACCTGTTCCTGATAAATCAGGATGCCGTACGTCTCCTGGGCAATGGGTTCGAGCAGTGGATGCTCATATTCCACCTTCAATTCGCCATGCCGGCGTTTGATGAAATCCGGGATCAGATCCATCGGCCCGGGACGATACAACGCCACCAGCGCCGTGATGTGTTCGATGCTGGCAATTTGAAATTTGCGGCACAAATCGCGCATGCCGCCGGATTCCAACTGAAACACACCCAGCGTTTCCGCGCGGTTCAGCAGGTCGTAGGTTTTCTGATCGTCCAGCGGCAAATGATCCATGTCGAGCGTGACGCCGCGGGTTTGCTTGACCAGATCAGCGGTGTTGCGAATGACCGTAAGCGTTTTCAGCCCGAGAAAATCCATCTTCAGCAGACCGAGTTCGCCCACCGGATTCATGGGATACTGCGTCACCAGCGCGCCGGATTCGTCGGTCTTGAGCGGTAACAGATTCACCAGCGGCTCGGGGCCAATGACGACGCCCGCCGCGTGAACGCTGGAGTTGCGCGCCAGATCCTCGAGCACGAACGCCGTGTCAATCAACTCACGCGTGACGTCCTCGGTGTCGTAAGCCTGCTTGAGTTCCGGTGCTTGTTTGAGCGCTTTTTCAAGCGTCATCTTTAACTCGGCGGGAATCATTTTTGCCAGCCGATCACAATCACCATAGCTCAAGCCCATCACGCGACCCACGTCGCGCACAACGGATTTCGCGCCCAGCGTGCCGAACGTGATGATCTGCGCCACGGCGTCGCGCCCGTATTTTTGCCGGACGTATTCGATCACGTCCGCCCGGCGGTCGTCCGCAAAATCAATGTCAATATCAGGCGGATTGACACGCTCAGGATTCAGAAAACGCTCGAACAGCAGCCCGTAGCGGATCGGGTCCACGTTGGCAATTTCGAGCAGATAGGTCACCAACGAGCCGGCGGCGCTGCCGCGCGCGACGCACGCCACGCCCTTGCTCCGACCGTATTGCACAAAGTCCGCCACGATCAGGAAGTAGCTGATGAATCCGGTCTTTTCGATGACCGCCAGTTCGAGTTGCAGACGATCCATCACCGCGCGAATGGCTGCGGCTACGGCGGGATCGTTGTGATCCCACTGGTCTCCGTCTGGACTGGTCGGTTGGTAAGTCGGCAGACGGCGCGGATTGCCAATGCCTTCGACGATAAACTCTTTACCCTCGGCGCGAGCGCGGATGGTGTAGCGGCGCTGCAAGCCTTCCGCGAGGAGATGGCGCAAATAACCTTCGCGCGTGAAATGTTCCGGCGGATGGAACATCGGGTAATGCAACGTTTTGAAGTCGAACGCCACGTTGCACTTCTCCGCCACTTCGAGCGTGTTGGCGATGGCGTCCGGTCGTTCGGCGAAACGCGCCTTCATCTCCTCGGCGCTGCGGAGATAAAATTGCTCCGGCGCGTAGCCCGCGCTCATGCGCTTGGGATTGCTCAGCAAATCCTGCGTGCCGATGCACACGAGGCAATCGTGCGCGTGCGAATGTTTCTTCTCGACGTAATGCACGTCGTTGGTGGCGACGCATTTCAGCCCGAACTCTTTCGCCCAAGGGATGAGCTGCTGGTTGACTTTGGCCTGTTCGGCGAGGCCGTGATTCTGGAGTTCGAGATAAAAGTTTTCCGGCCCGAGCGTTTGTTTGAACCAATCCACCGCCGCGCGCGCCTGGTCGAGTTGATCCGCGAGGATCGCCTGCGGAATCTCGCTGGCCAGACAACCGGACAGCGCGATCAAACCCTCCTTATGTTCGGCAAGAATTTCCTTATCAATGCGCGGCTTGTAATAGTAGCCCTCCAGATGGGCGGCCGTCGTGAGCTTGACGAGATTTTTGTAACCCGCCTGATCCTTCGCCAGCAGCACGAGATGGTGGTAAACATCCTTGCCCCCGGTGGAGGATTTTTTTTCGAGCCGCGAGCCGGGCGCGACATAGACCTCGCAACCGATGATGGGTTTGATGCCCTGGCTTTGCGCTTCCTTGAAAAAGTCCACCACGCCGTACATTGCGCCGTGATCGGTGATGGCGAGCGCGGGAAATTTCAGCTCGTGCGCCTTTGCGCATAACCGGTCCAAACGGCAGGCGCCATCAAGCAGGGAATACTCGGTGTGCAGGTGCAGGTGGACAAAATCGGCGTGCGCCATAGCCGGATTTTACCGTGAGAAACCGCTTTCCGGCAAGGCATGAACGGACCTTCATCTTTTGAAATTTTGAAGATTGACCTCGCCGCTCAAAAATAACATGCTGACAGGCCAATTTTCGAGCGCCCGGCCGATGGGCCGACCGCTCCCGGAAAGGATGTGATTTGGATTGACCGAGATTAAACTGAAAAAAGGCGAGCCAGTGGATAAAGCCCTGCGCCGCCTGAAAAAGAAAATTGATCGTGAAGGCACTCTGCGCACCGTGCGCATGCGTCGGTCTTACGAAAAGCCCAGCGAGCGACGTCGCCGCAAGGAGAAAGTCGCGCGCTTTTCCGCCATGTTGGCCGCCCGCTACGCGGATCAATAATTTGTGATTCCAACCTCGAAACCGGGCCTGGCTGTTTAACGGCTGTGCCCGGTTGTTTATTTTCCAAAATCAAGGATGTATTCGCTCTCAAGTTGCTGGAACTCGCACCGTCACACCGACGGACGCGCGATGCTGCGCGAAATTCGCGATCTTGGCTTCGAGTATGCCGAACTCAGCCACGGCACGCGGATCAGTCTCGTCCCCGGCATTCTCGAAGCGGTTCAAGCGGGTGAAATCAAAATCTCTTCGCTGCACAATTTCTGTCCGCTCCCCATGGGCGTGAATCAATCCGCCCCCAATCTTTACCAGTTTACCGCCGAGTCCCCGCGCGAACGTGACGCCGCCGTCAAACATACGCTCAAGACTTTTGAGTTCGCCACGCGCGTCAATGCGCCTCTGGTCGTCCTCCACCTCGGCAGCGTCGAGTTGAAGGATTACACCGGTCGGCTGAAGGAACTGGTGGTGCGGGGCGAAAAGGATTCGCGCAAATTCACCAAGCTCAAAACTGAAGCGCTCGAAAAGCGCGAGGCCAAAAAGAAGCCTTTCCTGGAGCGACTCTACGAATCGCTGCGTAAAGTTTTGCCCGAGGCAGAATCTCGCGGCCTTCGGCTCGGTTGTGAAAATCGCGAAGCGGTCGAGGAAACGCCTTTTGAAGATGATTTCGGTCTGTTGTTTTACGAGTTGAAAAGTCCGGCGCTGGCGTACTGGCACGATACCGGTCACGCGCAAATCAAGGAGAACCTCGGCTTCATCAACCACGAATTGCACCTGCGCACCTATGCCGATCGTCTGGCGGGCTTTCACCTGCACGACGTGCAGAACCTCGTCCACGATCACTGCGCGCCCGGTTCCGGTTCGGTAAATTTTTCCGCCTTAAAACCGCTGGTCAAACCGGAGCACATCAAAGTCTTTGAATTCAGCCCCGCCATGCCCGTCGCGGCCCTCAAGCAAGGGGTCGCTCACCTCAAACAGGTTTGGGGCGACTCGTAGTCGCCAGCGTGCGGAAGTGGCAAATCTATCTCATGTCCGCAAAAAGGCACAAAAGCACAAAGGAAAACAATTTTTGCGCCTCTTGCGCCTCTATACGGCCACAGCTTTAACTGAACCGCCATAGTCTCGATTCATTTCCAAGTTTTTGTGTTTCGACTTCAAACGGCTTTGCTAACTTCCCGATATGGCTTTCGATTCCTTCCGCGATTTCGTCACCGCGCTTGACCGGGCTGGCGAGCTGAAACGCATTTCCGTACCGGTCGCCACCGAACTGGAAATCACCGAGATCGCGAACCGCGAGATGAAGTCGCCCGGCGGCGGCAAGGCGCTGCTGTTCGAACAACCCACCGTCAACGGCGTGGTTTCGCCGTTCCCCGTGGCCATCAACACGCTCGGTTCATGGAAACGCATGGCCCTGAGTCTGGGCGCGAACTCGGTGGACGACGTTGCCGCCGAACTCGGCGCGTTGATGAAAGCCAAACCACCGACCAGTTTTCGCGAAACGATAAAATTGTTGGGGCAGGCGCTCGATTTGCGGCATGCGAAACCCAAGGTCGTGAAGCGCGGGCCGTGCAAGGACGTCATCCACAAATTCGACGCGACGACGCGACGCACTGAACCGTGGCCAAAAGCGGCGGACATTTTGCGAGGCGCGATTGACGAAGCGTCAACCACCACTCGCGAGGCGCACTCGCTGCCGACGCTCCGCACACCGCACACCGCACTCCCCATTTTGAAATGCTGGCCGCTTGATGGCGGACGTTTCATCACGCTCCCGTGCGTCGTTACCAAGGACCCGGACACCGGCGAACGCAACGTGGGCATGTACCGGATGCAGGTTTACGACGATCGCTCCACCGGGATGCACTGGCAGTTGCAGAAAGTCGCCGCGCGCCACGGTCGCCGTTACTACGAAAAAGGCGAACGCATGCCCGTCGCCATTTTCCTTGGCGGAGATCCGGTATTCACCTTTGCCGCCACCGCGCCGCTGCCAGATGGCCTGGATGAATTTCTCCTTGCCGGTTATCTGCGCAAAAAATCCGTCGAACTCGTGAAGTGCGAGACCAACGACCTCGAGGTTCCTGCCAACGCGGACTTTGTCATCGAAGGTTACATTGATCCCACCGAGCCACTGCGCGAGGAGGGGCCGTTCGGCGACCACACCGGCTATTACACCTTGCCCGAACCGTATCCCGTCTTCCACGTCACCGCCATCACGCATCGCCAGGATGCGGTGTATCCGGCGACCATTGTGGGCATCCCGCCGATGGAAGATTTTTACATGGGCGGCGCGAGCGTGAAATTATTCCTGCCCATCTTCAAGATGAACTTCCCGGAAATCGTGGACATCGCGCTGCCGGCGGAAGGCGTGTTTCACAACCTCGTCTTCGTCAGCATCAAAAAGACCTACCCGATGCAGGCTTACAAAATCATGCACGGCCTCTGGGGCATGGGCCAGATGATGTTCACCAAATACCTCGTGGTGGTGGACGCCGACGTGAATGTCCACAACACCAGCGAAGTGCTGTTTCATCTGTGTGCCAATACCGATCCGCAACGCGACAGCATCTTCACCAAAGGTCCGGCCGACGTGCTCGACCACGCTACCAGTGAAATCGCCATCGGCAGCAAGCTTGGCATTGACGCCACCAAGAAACTCTCCGGTGAAGGCTTCAAACGCCCCTGGCCGCCGTTAATCAAGATGGATGAAAGCGTGAAGGTGAAGGTGGAGAAGCTATTTCCCAATTAGGATGAGCCACTTACTCACATTGGGATTTTTGCTAGTGTTACTTTGCGGTTGCCGCGCACCAACTCGCACTGCGGTCATGCCAAACGGCCCGCATCTGAGGGTACTTACCTATAACGTGAATTACGGCAACCCGCGACCGGACCAAGTTGTAGAAATCATCCGGCAATCCATGGCCGAAATTGTCTGTCTGCAAGAAACGTCTCCGCAGTGGGCAAATTACCTCCGCCAGACTCTCAGCAAAGAATATCAATTCATGGAGTTTCGCGATTCCAAACATCGCATGGGTGGCGGGCTTGGCTTTTTAGCCAAAGTTCAAGCACACGAGGTTGCCTACATACCATCGGCAACGACTTGGTTCGACGGATGGATTATGGCTTTCGTCACCCCGATTGGACCGGTGCAAATAATCAATGTCCATCTCCGCCCTCCCATCAGCGACAACGGCAGTTGGGTTAGCGGATACTTCACCACCAGCGATAAACGGCAAAAGGAAATGGAGGCATTCTATCAGGCACGCGCCCCACAAATTCCCACGTTGGTGCTGGGAGATTTTAATGACAGTGAAGGTAGCGTGGTGGTGCGGTGGTTGGAGACCCAAGGGATGACCAACGCGCTCACACAATTCAACCGCTACGACCCCACATGGCAATGGCAGACAAGTACAATTACTTTGAAGCGGCGTATGGACCATATTCTGTATGCTTCAGCGTTTAGCTGTACTGCCGCGCGCGTTATTACTGCGGGGTCATCCGATCATTTTCCGGTGGAAGCTGTATTCATTAAAACTCCATGAACGGCGTGACAACTGCAAGACAGTCGCTATTGATAACCTTTTGTTGCATATGCGACAAAAGGTTGTCATGGGTTGGGGCGGTGGAGAGGAGGTAGTTGCCGGTGGCGTGGCACAGGCAGGGTTGAATTGATCATCACTTCTGACCGTGGGCGTTCTGGATGAATGCCTGCACTTTCGCCGGGTCTTTTTTCCCGGGCGCGGATTCGACACCGCTGGACACATCCACGCCGAACGGTCGCACTTGCCGCACCGCCGCCGCGACGTTTTCCGGCGTCAAACCGCCGGCCAAGAAAATGGGTTTGCCGTGTTGCTTGGCACTCACCGCCAGTTCCCAGTTGAATTGCGCGCCCGTGCCGCCGTGAGCGGCGGGAGAATAAGCGTCGAGCAAATACGCTTCCGTGGCGTAGTCCGGCAGTGCGCGCAGTGACGCGGAGTTTTGGATGCGAAAGGCCTTCATGCTGCGCACGCCAAACTGCGCGCAAAAGTCGGGCGATTCCTCGCCATGAAATTGCAGCAGGGTCAGATTGCATTCCTGAATGGCGCGCCAAACCAACCCGACATCAGGGTTCACAAACACGCCGACTCTGAGCACTGCGGGTGACAACGCACGGGTAATCTCGGCAGCCACAGGCACTGAAACATGACGCGGACTGCGTTCGTAGAACATCAGGCCAATCAAATCGGCGCCCGCCGTCGCCGCCGTGACGGCATCCGTCACGCTGGTGATGCCGCAAATTTTAACTTTGACGCTCATGGCTGGAAACTTTGGCGCGGGAATGAGAAACATTCACAAACGACCATCCAGCGGAATTGGGATGGCCGCAACCGTGATTTCATTTTTTGGTTTCAAATAGACTGGGCGCGGCGCGGCGCGCCAGGGCCAGACTGCGCACGAGGATTTCCGTGGCGGATTCACAGCTCAGTGCGAAATTCGCCAGTTCCTGGGCCTCGGAAAATTTCAGTTGGCGCAGCAGAAACTTCAAGGGCGGCAACGCGGGCGGGGCCGCGCTCAGTTCGTCCACGCCCAGACCCAACAATAGCGGCGTAAGCTCGATGTCGCCCGCCATCTCGCCGCAGACGCTGACCCACGTGTCGCGCGCGCGCGCCGCCTGCACGGTTTGGTGAATCAACCGGATGATGGCGGGATGCGTCGGCTCGTAGAGGTGCGCGATCTTCTCGTTCACGCGATCCACGGCGAGCGTGTATTGGATCAGATCGTTCGTGCCGACGCTGAAAAATTGCACGCGCTGGCTGAGTCCGTCGCTGATGATGACGGCGGCGGGAGTTTCGACCATGATCCCCACTTCGAGCTGATCATCAAACGGTAATCCTTCCTGCCGCAGTTCGGCCTTGAACTGTTCCAGAAACGCGTTGGCCTGAATCAGCTCGTCCAAACTCGAGATCATTGGATACATGAGTTTCACGTTGCCGCTGACGCTGGCTCGCAACACGGCGCGAAGTTGCGCACGGAACATTTCCTCATGTTGCAGACAATAACGGATGGCGCGCCAGCCCAGTGCCGGATTCGTCTCGGGGGGCATGCCCAAGAGCGGCAGCAATTTGTCCGCCCCCAGATCGAGGGTGCGGATCACCACCGGATCTGGTTTCAACGCCTCGGCCACCTGACGGTACACTTGATATTGCTCTTCCTCGGTGGGTAACTGGTCGCGATTGAGAAACAGATATTCCGTGCGAAACAAACCCACGCCTTCCGCGCCGCTGGAACGCACGGAGTCCACGTCTTCGGCGCGTTCGATGTTCGCGGAAATGACGAGACGCCGCTGATCAAGCGTGATGGCTTCCTGGTCCAGGGTGCCGCGCAATTTTTCCGTCAGCGAAACCTGTTTCTGCACCAATTGACCGTATTCGGCCAGAGTGCGTTCGGTGGGATTGATAATCACCTTGCCGTTAAAACCGTCGAGCAAGGCAAACTCGCCACTCGTCAATTGTTCGCTGGCGTCCTTTAATCCCACCACGGCCGGAATGCGCAGTGACTGCGCCATGATCGCGGTGTGCGAGGTGCGGCTGCCAATATCGGTGGCAAAACCGAGCACGTTTTTTCGATCCAACTGCGCGGTCTTGGTGGGCGACAAATCATGCGCGATGATGATGCATGGCTCGCTCAGTTGGGCCAGGTTCACCTGATCGCTGACCCCGAGCAACTGGCTCATGATCCGGCCGCTGACATCGCGCAAGTCGCTGGCGCGTTCGCGCAAATACTCATCCTCCACCTTGGCCAGCGCTTCGATGTAACGCTCGGTCACCTGTCCGAAAGCGTACTCGGCATTCAGTTTTTCCTCCTGAATCAAGCGCACGACCTCATCAATCACGGACGGATCCTCCAGCACCAGGAGGTGCGCGTCAAAAATGCTGGCGTGATTGGCCCCGAGGTTTTGGAGCAGTTGGCGTTGCGTTTCCTGCATCTGCTCGCGCGTTTTCACGAGCGCTTGCTGAAAGCGGTTCAGCTCATGGGGAATCTCGGCGTCCGCGACCAGGCGCTTTTCCACACGGTAGCGGGTTTTATCGAGCACGAGGATTCTGCCGCGACAAACCCCGGGAGACACGGGTATGCCGCGGAGGATTCGCTCACTCACGCTCGCCTGTTCAGCCATGACAACAGGATTAACGGACGCCCCGGATTTGAAAAGCAATTCTTGTCCCCCAACCGTCGGGCGATCACAACTTGATGGCAACCAGCCTGAGCGACTGGTTGCGCCGGGGGGGGAACTTACGTCGAAAATTCCCAGGGCCATTCCCCTGCGGGATCAACAGCGCAATGGCAGGATGGACGGCTCCGCTAAAATTACCCGCTGCCCGTCACGGTGACTTGTGTACGTCGGTTCGGGTTTCCACATAATCAATCACCCGATTTACAACGAGTTCGCGCATTTCCACGCGCCACGTTAACTGCCGGGTGTACCACAGACCGTCCTCCGTCCGCTCCCGGCCAAAGCTGAAATTGAATTTCTGCACCGAGCCTAGCAATCCACCGACCAACCCGATCTTCTCGGTCAACCGCGCTTCCACCTTCACGATTACGTCCTCGACTTCATCCACCCAGATGCGCCCTGCCATCTGATTCAGACAGCGCTCCTTGAAATCCGCCGCTGGCAGCTTTTGACTCGCGGGCTTGAATTCCACCACCAACGTCGAACGACCTTCCACCAGTTCCCGCCCCATAACCGCGAACGCAAAGCGCTGCACCAGATTAGTGTTGGCCACGAAATCCCGCTTGTGTTGAGCGGCATCGGGCGAAATCTCGTTCGCGCGGCCACCCGCACTCGCGTCGCCAACGTTTGGAGGGTGCGGCGTGGGCTCGTTCGCGCTGATCTTCTCCTGTCGCTCGAGGAGGCGACCCCGCAGATTTCGATACTCCGTGGTCCGGCTGCGCTTGAAGAAATAGTTTGCCTTGAAGATCACATCGTTCTCCGACTCCTGTTGCGACCGCGTCATCACCCGCTCAATTATCGCGTCCACGGACGGCAACGGCGCTTCGGCGCGGTTCGCCCAACTGCGTCCGCCCGATAAAACGAGAGTCAGCACCCCGGCCACTTTCAGCAATTTCTTCATGAAGAGAACCATGCTCACCACCTTCCGGGAACGGTCATTCACGGATTATTGGCACGCTTGCGACTCTACTCTGGTCTTCGCGTCTTTGAAACTGATTTCTGGCAACCGTGGCCGGCATTGGGCGACGGACAAAACCACGTCCATTCAGAATCAGCTTGATTTCCGGGCGGCGACTGACGTTCACTAATCCGCAATCCGAAGTGCTATGAGAAGGGTTTCAACACAGCGACGGCACGGCTTGATGGCCGGGGGAAATTGGATCATTGACCACGTAAAACTGATTGATGTTTATCCACAACCGGAACAGCTCGCCAACATCAGCAGCGAACATACCGGCACGGGCGGCGGGCCGTACAACGTGTTGCTGGACCTGGCGCAATCCGGCGCGCCATTTCCGCTCGTCGCCGCAGGACTGGTCGGCAAAGACCCCGACGGAGCGAGCATCATTGCGGATTGTCGCCGGCGCAAAATCAACGCTCAATTCCTGACCACCACCACCAAGACCTTCACGTCCTATACGGACGTCATGACGGAGCAAGTTTCCGGGCGGCGCACTTTTTTTCACGCTCGCGGGGCCAACGCGCTATGGACCGGAGCGGACATAGATTTTCAGAAAGCCAAAGCCAAAATTTTTCATCTGGGTTACCTGCTGCTTCTGGATCAGTTGGATCGTCCGGACGCGAAGTTTGGCACCAAGGCGGGAAAACTGCTGGCCGCCGCGCGCGCCGCGGGATTGAAAACCAGTGTGGACACCGTCAGCGAGGACAGTGATCGCTTCGCGCAACTGGTGCGACCAACCCTCCAGCACGTGGATTATTGCATTCTGAATGAGATCGAAGCGGGTCGCATCACCGGGTTCAAAGTGCGTCATGCCGATGGGCGACTGGACCCCGTGGCGTTGCGCCATGCCGCCGGCGCCTTGCTGCAACTCGGCGTGAACGAGCTGGTGGTGATTCATTTTCCGGAAGGCGCATTGGCGCGGAATCGGCGCGGCGCGGATGTCTGGCAACCAGCACTCAAACTACCCGCCAAATACATCGCCGGCACGGCTGGTGCGGGCGACGCCTTTTGTGCCGGTGTGCTTTGGGGCTTGCACGAAGCATGGGATTTGCCGCGCAGTTTGCTCACGGGCGTTTGTCTGGCGGCGGCTTCATTGTCGGATCCGACCTGTACCAAAGGCGTGAAATCCCTGAATGTTTCACTGGCGCTCGCCAAAAAATACGGGTTTCAACCGACGTTGGGTTAAATGATGACGGTTCGTGTCAGGGCAACCACCTGATGAAACTTGGTTGCGATTGATTCCGCGCTGCGGGTCCGCTGGCCGGGCGGGATCACATTTGACTTGAGCCAAATCCAGAACCAAGCTCGCCTCGGGATTTCAAACTGAATCTGAAAATTTATGTTGGAAAAAATTGGTTTTGTGGGAGTGGGACGCATGGGCGCGAACATGGCGCGCCGCCTGCATGAGTGTGGTTATCCCATCGCCGCCGTATTTGATGTCAACTCCGCAACGGCTCAAACCTTGGCCGGGGAACTTCAAAGCGTGGCGGTTACGGATCTGAAATCAGTGACGGCGGCGGCGGACATCATCATCACCGTGGTCAGCGATGATCGGGCGATGAAGCGGATTTATCGCGACGGTTTGTTGACGCGGGCGCGGGGTAAACTCTTTATCAACTGCGCCACGGTAACGCCCGCGGTCCACCGCTGGGTGGAACAGCAATGCGCCGCCAAGGGCGCCAGTTCATTGGAAGCCTGCATGGCGGCCAGCATTACCCAAGCGCGTCAGGGCACGCTTTATTTGATGTGCGGCGGGCAACCGGAAGTGTTCGAGCGCGTCAAACCGCTTCTGGAAAAACTCGCCACGGAATTGCGTTACATCGGCACGGCGGGCAAAGCCGCAGAAGTCAAGGCGCTGGTCAATATGGTCATGAATGCCAACACCGCCGCGCTGGCGGAAGGTCTGGGTCTGGGGGCGGCGCTCGGGTTGGACCTTACGATGTTACGCGAAGTGTTTGCGCAAACCGGCGCGCGTTCCGGCGTGCTGCAAACCGACGGCGAAGACATGCAGAATCGTGAACATTCCTGCTATTTCTCCGCCGCCCATGCGGCCAAGGATTCCGGCATCGCGCTGCAACTGGCGAAGCAACAGGGTCTGAACCTGCCGCTCGCCACTGCGACGAAAAAGCAGTATGACCGCATGATCCAGGTTGGCTTGGGCGAACTGGATAAATCCGGCATTGCCGAACTGACCTTCAAAGGCCGCCACGCAACACAGGGTTGAATCACTATCAAATCATCACTTGGACCGATGCGACGCTGAGGCGGGCTTGTAGGCGGTGCAAAATCCTGAATGAACTGGTGCGTTTACCCCAATAGCAATGCCGTTGCGTCACTCCCAGTCAGGCGATCTACAGCGCGAAGTTGTGCGAATTCAAAGGAATCGTTCCGGCCAAGGGCTGGCAAAATTCCTGCTAAACCAGCCTGGGATGCAGAGAGAAATGGTGAAAATTTCGTTAATTTGCTTGCGTGAGAAAATGGAATTGCTTAACTGGCCGCAATTCGTGGCCGGTAGAGTCCGGCTTGGTTTGATGTCGAACGATACAATGATCTCTCAACCGACGAGGGTGTTTTGAGCCACCCTTATCACTCACGTCATAACTCCCCCGGCTCGTTCATCAGGATCAACGGGAAAATTCGCGCGCGCGAAGTCCGGGTCATCGGCGCCGATGGCAAGCAGCTTGGGGTGATGTCTTTGAATGATGCGCTGAACCTCTCGCGTCAGGCGGGCTTGGATTTGGTGGAAATTGCCGCGACCGCCACGCCCCCGGTGTGTCGCATCGTTGACTTTGGCAAGTTCCGTTACGAGCAGGCCAAAAAGGATAAGGAATCCAAGAAAAATCAGAACGCCTCGATCGTCAAGGAAGTCCAGCTCAGTCCGCGGATTGACGCTCATGATTTCTCGGTCAAGGTCGGCCACGCCACGGATTTTCTGTGTGAGGAAATGAAGGTCAAGGTGACCTTGCGCTTTCGCGGTCGCGAAATGCAACACACCGAATTCGGGTTCGAGGTCGTCACCAAATTCATCGAGAAGGTGGCGCCGTACGGTCATCCGGATTTTCCACCCAAACTGATTGGCCGCGGCATCAACGTGATGCTGAGTCCCTTGCCCCGGAACAAACGCGCCAAAAATCCACGCGTTACAGCCACCGGGGCGGACGCACCGCCGCCCGCGGCTCAATCCGCACCGGCGAACCCTAATCAGGTTCAAGTCAGACGCGGAGAAAATGCGGCGACGGAACCGTCCGGTTCTTTCACTAATAATCCGTTCTCGGAACTGAAGGCGTGAATCGGTTGGACGACATCGGATCGCACCCGTTCTAAACGCCAACCGACCAGTTCGTCACCAACTCCGGAAAGCGGCACGAATCGCACAGTGCGTTACTGTGATCGCAAAAATCCCGCACGATCTGCAACAATCCCTGTTGCGCGCTAGCTGTCTTCAATCCGGTACTGCCGCGCCAGGAACGCCCCAATAATCGTTGCCGGGCCAATCGCAAAGTGGCGTTGTCTTCAGCGGCGGGCCAGGCGTGGTAGCGACGGGTGATTGCGTCGGCCAGGGCGGTGTTTCCACCCGCGCTTGCGCGGGCAAGCAGCCAGGGCAGGACGGTATTGACCGCCAGATCCGTGATGCGCTGCGCTCCAATCAGTGGTTGTGATTGTTTCAAGCGCGCCCCATTAAAAGTCCAATGCCAGGACCAGAACGGATCCGCTGGAACGCGGAAAATTTTCACGAGCGCCGCGGTCAAACGCGAATCAGAGTCGGAGATTCGACTCCAAGCTTCCACTGAGGTGATCAGGTCGTTTCGTTGAACCCAATGCGCGGCCAGCGCGAGCCGGCGCAGCGGTTGATTGGCCGGACGTAATCCGTGCAGCCGCCAGACCGAACGCGGCAAAATGTGCGGCGCAAAATTTTCGCGCTCACGCCACCAGACGTCCCAGATGCGCCGCAGATAGGCATCCGATGTCGAGCGGTTGCGCCGGAGATCCAGCGGCAGTAATCCGCTGAGACCGAACAATCTGGCTTGGAGGGGAAAAGCCGTGGCCACGCCTTGACCCCAAACCTTGCGAATTTCGGCGAGATGCTGCATCGGCCAGCGATTGTGTTTGTAACCGAGCGAACGGAAGAGTCCTTCCCACCAAGCCTGCTCCCAACCGACCGCACGCGCCCGGGTTTCCAGTTGCGCGGCTTTGTTGTGCAGGCGCACCTGGGCGGCGGCACGCAGCAGGCCGGCCAGGGCGTCCGGTTCGAGTTTTTGCAACGGCGCCCGGCACCGGCCAATCAGATTTTCTGGCAGCGTGCGCAGTGATTGAAACTCCAATTGCGCGGCGAGATCGGCCAAGGGCGCGTCCAACACGTCGCGTAAGGCCAGGGTGGCCAGCGGGGTCGAACTGGCGTTGGCTTGCCAGACGACGTGGAGGATGACGTTTTTGAAAGCTGGATTACGCGCGTGTCCGTGGCCGCGCCAGCCCGAGTCAGCAAGGTCTATTTCCACGTCTCCGGAAAGCGGCGGCGCAGAATCAAACTGGAGAATCGCCCCCCGAAAATCCGGACCGCCTTCCACACTGATGAAACCCGGATGAAGCACGCGCACCGATTTGCCGTCCAAGGTTCGGAGGTGCTCCCGGCGCAAGCGTTGATGTTGCCAGATGGCTTGAAGGAATTTTTCCGATGGACCGGCGGCCGTCTCGCGCAGCGTGGCCGGCAGGCCGCACTCGGAGCGCCAGCGGGTATAGGCATTGACTGGAATGGGCTGCACTTGGAATTGCTTTTGCGCCGAGCCTCTCGCAAAGTCAAGCACAGGCTCAAATTAAAATGCCGTGCGGTGAACAGATGATTATTGCAACTGTCTCGTTAAGATGAAGATGCGACTACGAAGAACAACACTTTTTCGACCGGCCGGAACGGGGGTTTTGATTTTCGCCCTTCTGGCGAATGTCGGCGCGGCGCCAGCGCCGGCGGCCGAGGTGGACATCCGTCGGAACGCCACGGTGGCGGCGATCGAGCGAGTGACGCCCAGCGTGGTGAACATTCGCACTTCCAAATTGGTTCGCCGCAATACGGCGGAGGAAGAATTTTACCGTCGGTTTTTTGGTTGGAATCTGGCTGGAAGCGGTCCCGCTGAAGAACAGATCAACAACATCGGCTCGGGGGTGATTGTCGAGGCAACGGATGATGAAGGTTATATTCTGACGAATTTCCATGTGCTCCAACAGGCGGAGCGGGTGCAGGTGCAGTTGTGGGATGGGCGCGAGTATGAAGCGGAAAAATTGCTCTATCAGACTCAGAAGGATCTGGCGTTGCTGAAGATCGTCCGCCGGGCGGACGATCCGCCGTTTCGCCCCATCCTGCTGGCGGCGGATGACGATCTGCTCCTGGGAGAAACCGCCATTGCCATCGGCAACCCATTCGGGTTGGGCGGATCCGTTTCGCAGGGGATATTGAGTTCCAAAAATCGGCGGCTGGACTCTGGTGGAAATCGCTTGGATTACCTGGATTGGTTGCAAACCGATGCCGATATCAACCCCGGCAACAGCGGCGGGCCGCTGGTCAATATTCGCGGCGAACTCATCGGGATCAATGTGGCCGTTTACAACCAAGAGGAGGGCAAGGGCACCGGCTTTGCCATTCCGGTGAAACAAATCTCCAGTGCGCTGTCGGATTTTTTCAGTTTGGAGTACTCCGCCAAACTGTGGTTGGGCGCGCGCTTTCGCGGTTCGCCCAAACCGCTGGAAGTGCGCTACGTGCAACCTCACAGCCCGGCGGATGATGCCGGATTGCGCGAGGGACAGCAGGTGATCGAGGTCAACGGCCAGGCGGTCAGCAGTCTGGCCCGGTTTTGTCAGCTCATGGCCGCCAGCTCCGATCACCAGGCGCAGTTGGTGGTTTTGGACCAAGGCGTTCAGCGTAAAATCTCCGTGCAAATGGTGCCGCTGGAGGAGGTGAACCGTGCTTTGTTGGGCAAACGACTTGGATTGACCGTCGGTCCGATTTCCAATGTTTCCGTTCCCAGTGGAAACCCGCCCGCGACGCCAACGGGATTGACCGTCACCGCCGTGGAGAAAGATGGCCCCGCAGCCAAGGCACGCCTCGAAGCGGGCATGATTGTAAGCGCCATTGACAATGTGCCGGTCACCGATGTGGTGAATCTCAGCAACGTGCTGGGCAATAAAAGGAGCGGCGACCCCTTTCGGTTGATTGTGAACGTGGCGACACGTTATGCCGATGGGCAGGCGCGCTGGTTAACCGGACCGGTGGACATTCCCGCACGGTAGTGAATTTTCATCGCTGTACTTTTCGCTCCTGACTAGACTATTCCACGCGCAATGGATGCCACACCCATGATTGAAGTTCACCAGCTAACCAAGCGTTACGCTGGTCGAACCGCCTTGGCGGATATTTCCTTTTCCGTGGCGCGCGGCGAGATTGTCGGTTTGCTGGGGGACAATGGGGCCGGGAAAAGCACCACGATGCGCATTCTGGCCGGTTTCATGCCCGCCACTTCCGGCACGGCGCGCGTGGCGGGTTACGACGTGTTTTACGATTCCAAGGAAGTGCGGCGGCGCATCGGTTACATGCCGGAGAATAATCCGCTGCACAACGAAATGCGGGTGCGGGAGTATCTCAAATTCCGGGCGCGTTTGAAGGGATTGAGTCGTGCCGTCACCCGGGAGCGCCTGGATGCCGTGCTGGAACTATGCAGTCTGACGGACGTGCGCAAACGGATCATCGGGCAGCTTTCCAAGGGATATCGGCAACGGGTGGGACTGGCCGACGCCATCATCCATGAGCCGGATTTAATCATCCTGGATGAACCCACCATCGGTCTGGACCCGCATCAGATTCGCATGGTGCGTCAGCTTATCAAAAATTTGGCCGGCAGTCATACGGTGTTGATTTCCTCGCACATTCTGCATGAAGTCGAGATGACCTGCAGCCGGGTCATGATCATGTTGCGCGGACGGATTCTCGCGTCGGATACGCCGGAAAATCTGCAACGCCTGATTGCCAGCAAGGGACAGATCATTGCGGAAATTGCCGCGCCCCCCGAGGAGTTGAAACTGGAATGGGCGCGCATGGGTGAAGTGGAGCATTACGAGGTGGCCCCGGCCGAAGGGATTTTCCAACGCTGCGCGTTGACGGCCCGCCCCGGCTTTGATTTGCGCCCGCAGATTTTTGCGCTGGTCCAGGCGCGTGGCTGGACATTGCGGGAATTGACCCGCAGCCGTCATTCCCTGGAAGACATTTACATGCAGGTGACCAAGCCCAACGAAGAGGAGGAATTCTGATGCGCGTGTATCTCACGTTGACGCGGCGCGAGCTGGCGACGTATTTCGTCTCGCTGACCGGCTACGTCACCATCGCGGCCGTGGCGCTGCTCTGCAGTTTGAGCTTTTGGGTGATGCTGCGCACCATGGGCACCATGTCGTTCCAGGTGCCGGTCACGGAGTTGTTTTTTCAGAATCCGATGTTCTGGTTCATTCTGCTGATCGCCAACGCCGTCATCACCATGCGGCTTTACGCGCAGGAAAAATACTCGGGCACCTATGAAACGCTGATGACCACTCCGGTGGGCGACCTGCAGGTGGTGGCGGCCAAGTTCACGGCGGCCTGGCTGTTTTACATGATCATGTGGCTGCCGTTTCTGGGTTGCTGTTACCTGATTCAAAACTACGCGCAACAGGCGGGCGCGCTGGACCCCGGCGTGCTCGCCAGCACGTATCTTGGCATCGCGTTGTTTGGCGCGTTCTTCATTTCCTTTGGCGCGTTTGCCTCCTCCCTGACGGTGAACCAGATGGTGGCGGCAATGGTCAGCATGTTGCTCGGCATGGCGGTGTTCGCGCTGGGCTACGTGGCGGGACCGGGTTTCGTCAGCGGCCCGTGGCGGACCCAGTTATTGAGCCGCTTCAGTTTCTTCGAGCAGATGCGCGAGTTCGCGCACGGAGTGGTTGATACACGCACGGTCGTGGTGTTGTTGAGCCTCGCGTTTTTATTCCTGTTTCTGACGTTGCGCGTGGTGGAGAGTCGGCGCTGGAAATAACATGAGCACCTCGTCCCCATCCAAATCGAGTTTCACACCGCGCCGCCGCTGGTCGGTCGGACTGGATTTGGGCTTGCGCACACTGTTTGTCGTGGTGGTGCTGGTGCTGTTGAACCACTTGGCGGGCACCTTCTTTCATCGGCAATCCCTGAGCAAAGCGACACGGGTCGAATTGTCCGAGCGCACGCGTAACGTCATCGCCGCCGTCACCAACGACGTCAATATCACCATCTACTACGACCGCGATGATGAGTTCTACCCGACCGTGGCCGCGCTGCTGCGGGAGTACCAGGCGTTGAATCCAAAGCTGCGCGTGGAAACGGTGGATTACGTGCGCGACGCCGGGCGCGCGCTGGAAATCAAACGGGAATTTGATCTGCCCGAATCCAGCAAAGACGACGAAAAGAATTTCGTCATCTTCAAATCCGGCAAGGAATCGCGCTTCGTTCCAGGCAGCTTTCTGACGGACACGACCATTGGTCGCGATCGCGAAACTGGCGAATTGGTGCGGCGCGCCACGGCGTTCAAGGGTGAAACCGCCTTTACCGCCATGCTGCTCTGGGTTTCCCATCCCAAGCCGCTCAAGGCGTACGTTTTACAGGGGCACGGCGAACACAACATTGACGGCAGCGACGAAATCACCGGCTACCTTGGCTTCAAATCGCTGTTGCAACAGAACGCCATCAGAGTCGAACCCATCACGTTGGCGGGCACGAACGCCATCCCCGCCGATTGCGCGTTGCTGGTCATTCCGGGACCGCGAAATCCCATCCCGGATCTTGAACTTAAAAAAATCGAGTCGTACCTGGACGACGGCGGGCGCCTGTTTGCCTTGTTCAATTCGTTCACCACGGAAGCGGACAGCGGGCTGGAATCGTTGCTGGCGAAAAAGTGGCATGTGGTGGTGACCGACAGCGTGGTGATTGATCCGGCGCACGCGGTTAATTCGCTCAAAATTGCGCCGGGTCGCGATGTGACCATCGCCGCGTTCTCCGAGCATCCGGCCGTGCAAGGCTTGTTGAACTACCAACTGAATCTGTTGGCGCCGCGCGCGTTGGGCGAGAAACGGGAAACCGGCCGATCCACGCCCGATTCAATAACCGTGCAAACCTTGTTCGCCACGGAGCCGACGGCCCGGCTCGTGAATAATCCGCGCATCCCGCCGCAAGCTTTCGTGTTGGCCGTGGCCGTTGAAAAACAGCTCGCACCGGGCGTGATCTCGCCGCGCGGACGCACCCGCATGGTCATCGTGGGCGATTCTTATTTCCTGGGGAACGAACAAATGAACAAGTTTCCGGCCAATCGCGATTTTGCCTACTACGCCGTCAACTGGCTGCTGGATCGGCCTCAATTCACTGAAGGGATCGGGCCGAGACCGTTCACCGAATTTCGAGTGGTGTTGACCGAGCAACAAATGGCCAAACTGCGCTGGCTCTTGTTGGGCGTCCTTCCCGGCGGCATCCTGTTATTTGGCGTCCTGGTCTGGTGGCGCCGGCGCAAATGAGCATCGCATGACATGAACACCAAAAGCACCTGGATCTGGCTCGCGCTCGCGGCGATTCTGCTCGCCGCGGTGCTGGGCGTGGAGAAGTTCTGGCGCCAGCCGCCGCCGGCGGTCGCGCTGTTGCTGCCCAATTTCCGCGCCGCGACGGTGACCAGCGTGCAATACACGCCGCCAGGTCAGTTTGAAATCCGCGCCGATCGCACCAATGGCGTTTGGGAACTGGTCAAGCCCATCGTCTATCCGGCGCAGAAAGCGAGCCTCGACACGCTTTTGGAAACACTGGAGCGACTGGCCCCGCTGCAGATCATTTCCGGCGCGGAACTGCGCCATCGCACCAATGCCGACGAGGAGTTTGGTTTTCAAAACCGCCGGATGCTCACGCTGCAATCGGGTCACGACGCGCGGCCGCTGCAGTTTGGCAACCGCACCGCCCCCGGCGACGGCGTGTACGTGCAACTTGTGGGCGGCGAAAACGTGTTCGTGGTGGATGCGCAACTGTTGGATCTGCTTCCAAGCAAACCGGATGATTGGCGCGACACGACCCTGTTGGACCTGCCGCTATCGGCTTTCAATCGGTTGTCCGTTTCCAACGCTACCGTTGTCGTGCAATTGGCGCAGGCCGGCACCAATCAACCGTGGCGTTTGACCTTTCCCATCCCGGCACGGGCGGACAACGAGCGGTTGATGGCGGCGTTGCAGCAGTTGAACGCGACCCGCGTGCGCCAGTTCGTTACGGATAATCCCGCGGCCGATCTGGAGAGTTTCGGTTTCCCGACGCCGGAATTGGAATTGACCTTCGCGCGCGATACCAACGTGCTGACCACGCTGCAATTTGGCAAAAGCCCCACGAACGATTCCACGCTGATCTATGCCCGGCGCGTCGGGCAACCCTCCATCTTCACCGTGGAACGGCAAACCTTGAAGCCGTGGCAGATTTCGTTGAACGAGTTTCGCGATCCACACTTGCTCAGCGTGCTGCCGGCAGTGACCGAGATCGAGGTGAGTGGTCACGATCCGTTTGTTCTGCAACGTTCCTCCACCAACACCTGGCAATTGAAAGGCAATCCGCTGCCGGTGGACCAGGAATTGGCGGAAAGCTTATTGCTGACTCTGCCGGCCGCGCCGATTCAGCAATACAAAGATTCCATCACCACCGAGGATCTGCAGCGCTACGGCCTGGCCGAGCCACAACGCACCGTGCGGTTGTACGCGGCTCTGGGGGGAACCAACGCGCTCGCGGCCGAACTGGCCTTCAGTGCGCCCGCCACCAACGGGTTGGTGTACGTCCGGCGCGCGGATGAAAATCCGGTGTACGCCATCCGCAACACCGATTACGGCAAACTGGCCGTGGCGGATTGGCAATTGCGCGACCGGCAACTCTGGCGTTTTGTGGAAACCAATGCCGTGCGGATGATTTTGCGGCGGGGCGATCACCAACTGGACCTGCGCCGCGCCGGGGCCAATGCCTGGGCGAGCGTGCCCTCATCGCGGGCCATCAACGGGTCGGAGGTGGAAGCTGTCGTCAAGCAATTCGCCGCCTTGAACGCGGTGGCGTGGCTGGGGCGCGGGGCCGAGGCGCGCCCGGCTTTTGACATCACCACCAACAGTTTGCAGGTGCAGATCGAATTGAAGGACGGAACGCGTCATCAGGTGGAGTTTGGTCGGCCCACGCCGGACGGGTATCCCGTGGCCGCCGTTACTCTGGAGGGCACGTCGTGGTGCTTCGAGTTTCCCTTGATGCTCTACAAATACATGGAGTTCACGTTGCTTAATGCCAACGCGTTTCCCCCGTGATATGTCCGCGTCGCCGAAGGCCAAAGGCCGCCGTTTCTGGCGGCGGCTGCGGATTTATTTTCGCGGCTTCCGCATCGCCGTCTGGCTGTTGATCTTCGTGGTCGTCGCGGCGTTGGTGTACCTGAACCAGGTGGGGCTGCCCGATTTTTTGAAGCGTCCGCTGCTGGCCCAAATTCAGAAATCCGGTTTGGACGTGGATTTCAGCACGCTGCGTTTGCATTGGTCGCGCGGCTTCATCGCGAAACAAGTTCAGTTTGGCGCGGGCGCGATTACCAACAATCCGGCGTTGCCGCGCTTCACGGCGCAAGAGCTGGAGTTTAATTTTCATCTCCGCGCGTTGCTGGAAGGACAGGTGCGTCTGGACTCGGTCATTCTGCGCCAGGGGGAATTGCAATGGACGTTGCCCGCCACCAACGGGACGCCCCGCGCGCTGACCATCAGCAACATTGAATCCAGCCTGAAATTACAGCCGGAAGAGCGCTGGTCGTTGGACGATTTCCGCGCGCAATTCGGCGGCGTTAATTTCTATGCGCACGGCGTGGTGACCAATGCGCCCGCGTTGTTCAAGCATCGCCGACGCACCACCGGCACGGGCGCGCCAACGCCCGGACCGAAGCCGCCCGAACCCGGGCGCGCCCGCTTCGATCTGGCCCGCTTGGAACAGCTCGCCGAACTCCTCGCGCAAATCAAATTCGCCACCCCGCCGGAACTGCGAGTGGAGGTGTCCGGCGATGGCGCCAAGCTGCGGTCTTTCGATGCGCGGCTGATCGTCAAAGCGCCGGCGGCGGAAACCCCGTGGGGCGCCGGCGAAAATCTACTGTTGCTGGCGCGTTTGTCGCCGCCAAGCGGCAATGAACAGTCGCGCCTCGAATTGAGTTTGCAGGCAGGTCAGGCCCGGACGGAATGGGCGAGCACGGTGAATTTGGAATTGGAGTTGCGCCTAGATACGATCATTACGCGTCCGGATCAAATCAACAGTCACCTGATCTTGCGCGCCGATGAAGCCGAAAGCCGCTGGGCCAGCGTGCGGGGCGGACAATTGAAAGCGGGCTGGGTGCAGCACACCACGAATCCCATTCCGCATCAGATCGAGATTGAAGCTCATGCCGACCGGGCCAACTCCTGGTTGACCCGCGCGGCGGACGTAAATTTTGCCGCGCGTCTGGAGCCATTGCCCGAGCCGCCCGAACCGGCAGCGGCTCTCAGTTATTGGAACCAGCTGTTGCCGTATCAAATCCAGTGGGCGGCCAATCTCGGGCGCTTGCGCTCCGTGTTGCTCCAGGCGGATCAATTGAACGTGGCCGGAGACTGGCGCGCTCCGTCACTCGCCATCACGAATCTGCAGGCGCAACTCTACGGAGGCAGCGTGACCAGTGCCGCGCGGTTAAATGTTCAGACGCGCGAAGTGACCGTCCAATGCGCGGCGAATTTCGACCCGCTCACCATTTTACCGTTGCTGCCTCCCGCAGCGCAAAATTGGTTGGGAAAATTTACCTGGGCGCAAGCGCCGCGCGTGCAGGGCGAGCTGGCGGTGACGTTGCCCGCCTGGACAAACGCCGCTCCCGACTGGCGGGGCGAGTTGGGGTCCACCTTGTGGCTGTCCGGCCAGACGGTGGTGACCAACGGCACGTATCGTGGCATTCGCGCGGATTGGGCCACCACGCATTTCCAGTTCTCAAATCAGGTCTGGAATTTGCCCGATCTCACCGTTGGCCGGCCCGAGGGGAAATTGCAATTGTCCCTGGAAGCGGACCCCGTCACGCAGGACTATTATTGTCGCCTGCGCAGCACGATTGATCCCATGGCGCTGCTGCCGGCGTTGGAGCCCGAGATTCAACGCGGTCTTGGGTTCTGCGAGTTTGGTCAGCCGCCCACGGTGGACGGCGAGTTGTGGGGACGCTGGTATGATCACAGTCGTTCCGGCTTTCGCGGTCAGATCGCGCTGACCAACGTGGCGTTTCGCGGTCAGATCGCCGACGTTGCCATGACGAAACTGGAATATACCAATCTGGTGGTGACGTGCGAAACGCCGCGCGTTTGGAGCGGCGCGCAATATGCCGCAGCCGAGGCCGTGGTCGCTGATTTCAATGCGCAACGGGTGTACTTCACCAACGCTTTCAGCACCTTCGCGCCCAGCAACATTGTCCAGGCGATCGGGCCGGTCGTCGAACACGCGTTGGCCCCTTACCATTTTGGCGACCCGCCGATAGCGCACGTCTCGGGTCACGCGCCCATGCACGACCCGAGCGATGCGTATTTGATTTTCGAGGGCACGGGGAAAAACTTTTCCGCGCTGAATCTTCAGACTTCCAATTATCAGGCCAAAGTGATTTGGGCGGGAGAAACGCTGACCGTGACCAACGTGGTGGGAGAATTTTATGGCGGCGCGGCGGAAGGTTGGGCGCATTTCGTCTTTGACGAGCCGGACGAGGCGAATTACGCGTTTGCCATCAACACGACCAACACGCATTTGCCGGCGCTGGTCACCGCTTTGACGCAGGAGACCAATCAACTGGAAGGCTGGCTGACCGGTCAATTGATGATCACCAATGCCAATACGGAAAGCATCAAGACGTGGGCCGGTTCCGGCGCGGCGGTATTGCGCGATGGCCTGCTGTGGGAGCTGCCCATCTTCGGCATCCTTTCCGAGCCGCTGGATGCCTTGATGCCGGGAGTGGGCAACAGCAAATTCACCGAGGCCCGGGGCAGTTTCAGTTTTGGTCACGGAGAGATCGCTTCCGCCGATCTGCAAATGCGCTCCAGTGTGATGCGCCTGAAATATCGCGGCACGGTGGATTTTGACGGCCACCTGGATGCGCGGGTGATTGGCGAACCATTGCGCGACACGCCGGTGGTCGGCTCCTTGGTGAGCACCATTTTATCGCCGGTGGCTTATCTGTTCGCGTACCGCTTGACCGGCACCTTGGAAAATCCCCAATCCGAACCGGTCTATATTCCGCGACTGTTGCTCGTGCCGTTCAGTCCGTTTCAGACCATTGGCAATTTGTTTTCCAGCGAGGGCGATAAATCTGCGACGGAAAAATTTTCGCCCGTGCCGGAGTCCGAATAGGCGCTTCGCGTGATGCGCCTCCACTCTCGAACCGTTCCAAGCCTGATCGTCACCTCAATGGTGTTGCCGCCGATGGAGGGAGATCACGGTTCGCTCACTTCTTGACCGACGCGTCTTTCTCCGGCTCTTTGGAGCTGACCTCGGGATTTCGTTTGGCGAGAATGGCGGCCACGATTTTCTCGGCGAGTTCCGGTTTTTCAATCAAAGCCTTTTTCGCCGCCTCGCGTCCTTGCCCAATCAGTTCCCCCTCGAATTGAATCCACGCGCCGCGCTTGTCCAACGCGCCGGAGTCAATGCCCATGTCGAGAATGCTGCCTTCCTTGTCAATGCCGTGGTTGTAAATGATGTCGAACTCCGCTTCGGTGAACGGTGGCGCCACCTTGTTTTTGACCACCTTCACTTTGACGTGATTGCCAATCGCCGCGCCGGTCGAGTCCTTGAGCGTATCTTTGCGGCGAATATCCAGGCGCACGCTGGCGTAAAATTTCAGTGCCTTGCCCCCGGGCGTCGTTTCGGGATTGCCAAACATCACCCCGACTTTTTCGCGCAACTGATTGGTGAACACGCAAGTCGTCCGGGATTTGTTGAGAATCGCCGTGAGCTTGCGCAACGCCTGCGACATTAACCGCGCCTGCATGCCCATCGTGGCCATGCCCATATCGCCCTCCAGCTCGGCCTTCGGCACCAGCGCGGCCACGGAGTCCACCACGATGACATCGAGCGCGTTGGAACGGGCGAGGGTTTCGCAAATGGTCAAAGCTTCCTCGCCCGAGTCGGGTTGTGAAACCAGCAAGTCATCGAGATTCACGCCCAGCTTTTTCGCGTAAGCGGGATCCAGCGCGTGTTCCGCGTCAATGAACGCAGCCAGGCCGCCCGCTTTTTGCGCGTTGGCAATGACGTGCAGCATGAGGGTGGTCTTGCCGGAAGATTCCGGTCCAAAAATTTCCACGACGCGACCCCGCGGCACCCCGCCGACGCCCAGCGCCAGGTCCACAGCCAGCGAACCAGTGGGAATGACCTCGATCTTTTTCAACGCCTGCGCGGTGCCGAGCCGCATAATGGCGCCCTCGCCGTAACTTTTGGTGATGGTGGAAATGGCGGCATCCAATTCGCGCGAGCGGGCGGCGGCCTGTTTGGCGGCTTCAGTCTGTTTGGATTCCGTGGCCGTTTTGTCGGTGGTTTTTGGTGGCATAAACTGGAGGCAAAATCGTGGTTTGCGATTTGTTTCTTGTCAAAAGCGACCTTAGCCAACTGCTGAAAGCGAGTCAATGTCGCGCGCGCAAAATCTGGCTACACAAAATCTTTCCGCCGGAGGTGGGAGACGCGCCCGCCTGGCGGTGCGGGCAGGTTTTACTCCGCTCTCCAGACCAGTTAGATCAGGGACAAATGTTTCAATCCTTCGCGGAAGAGCACCAGGGCGAAGAGTACCAGCAATCCCGCAAGCAGTTGCATCAGCCCGCGATAGTAGCGCCCGACTAAAAAATTGCGGGAGCGGCTGACCAGCAGGGCGATGCCGATTTTCGAGCCAACCAGCAGGAGATAAAATCCGGCGAGGAACGCGGTAGCCACAGACCAATCTCGTTGCATCGCGTTCGCCAGCATGGCGGTGCCGACGGTAAGCCAAAACAGCCAGGGATGCGGGTTCAGCAGATTGGTGACGATGCCTTTCAGCCAGGATCGGGGCAGTTCGGCTGTCGCCGTGGCGTGGGGCTGGGCCGGACGAAATGTTTCCCATGCGAGGAACAGCACGAAAATTCCACCGGCTAGAGAGATGGCCCCGAGCAGAGGTTGCCATTGCGCGAGTTTGGAGGCCAACAGTAATGTGACCAGAATGATGGGCGGATCCGTCAGCAGTGGAGCGAGTGCAATTTTGCAGCCCTCGCGCCACCCGTGGCGCAGGGTTTGCGTGAGCACCAGGGTCAGCATGGGGCCGGGTGAAATGCCGGCGGAGAATCCCAACAGAATCCCGGACGCCAAGGCGGTCAGCATACGCTCCAGCCTAAACTAAACCCGTTGCGGGCTTCAATAGTGGGCGATCATCCGGGTCACGACGGTCTTTCTGACGGGGGACCAATGAGCAAATAGGTTGCGCCCGGGAGATGAGGATTATTCAATATGCGGCCATGATCGCAAAACGTGTCATTCCGTGCCTGGACGTTCACGCTGGCCAGGTCACTCGCGGCGTGCAATTCGGCGTGGCCGAGCAGGGCGGCTTGCGCAACGTGGGCGATCCGGTCGAGCTGGCGGTGCGCTACAATGAACAGGGCGCGGATGAAATGGTGTTTTTTGACATCACGGCCACGGCGCACGGGCGCGGCACGATGGTGGATGTGATCGAACGCGTGGCGGACCAATGCTTCATGCCGCTCACGGTCGGCGGCGGGATCAAGTCGGTGGACGACATGTACACGATGTTGCGGGCCGGCGCGGACAAGATCAGCATCAATTCCAGCGCGTTGGCCCGGCCGGAACTGATTCGTGAAGGGGCGGAAAAATTCGGCAGCCAGTGCATCGTGGTTTCCATTGACGCCAAGCGCACCGCGCCCGGTGTGGACCAATGGGGCGTGTTTTCCCACGGCGGCCGCAAGGACACGGGCCTGGATGCGATTGAATGGGCCAAGCGGGCGGTGGCACTGGGAGCCGGTGAGATTGTGTTGAATTCCATTGATGCGGACGGCACGAAGGCCGGGTTCGATTTGGCAATTACCCGGCGGATCAGTGAATCCGTCGGGGTGCCGGTGGTGGCGAGTGGTGGCGCGGGCAAGTTGGAACATCTGGCGGAGGTGTTATTGGCCGGAAAAGCGGATGCGGTGCTGGCTGCGAGTATTTTTCATTTCGGCACTTACACGGTAGGCGACGTGAAACAATATCTGGCGCAGCAGAACATTTCGGTCCGACGGTGATTTTATGGAAGCCGCTAAAATCGAAGCCGCGCTGGCCGACATTACGGCGGAGCAGGACCCGACGCTCAAAAGCGCAAAGCTGGCTTCGCTGGTGAGTGCGCTTTGGCTGGAACGCGGCGTGGAGCTGGTCGTCGTGGGCGGTTCCGCCATCGAGATTTTGACGGAAGGCGCGTATGCCTCCGGTGATTTGGACATGTGCCATACGAACAAGGCGACGCTGCCGATCCGCGAACGACAGGAAGTCATGGCGCAACTTGAAGCCACAGGCGGCCCGCGGAACTGGCAGGTGGCTGGAATGTACGTGGACGTGCTGGGACCGGTGGAAAGTTTTGCGCGGACGCCGTTCCGCCAAGTTGAAGGTCCCTACGGAAGTTTTCTGGTGATGAAACCGGAGGATTTGCTGGTCGAGCGAGTGCTGATGTCATTCTACCTTGAATCCAATGAATCCGCCCGAGAATGCGCCAAAAAATTTATTGCCGTCATTCTGACCGGCGGCATCGCCGTGGATTGGAACGAAGTCCGGCGGCTTGCGAATCTGCCGGAATACCGTAACCTTGTGGAGTCTGCGAAACTGGTGAAAGAAGTCGCCGATGAACTCAAAGTCCAAAGTCCCTTGCATTCCGATTGAAGGTTCAATCAGTTGGGAAGACTGGTTGAAAGGCCGACGGTTTCGACGCGAGATGGGCAATCGCGTTGCGCCGGAAATCATCCGCCGCAAGAGCAGTTCCAAAGACCGGCGGTTGAAAAAACTGTTCAACGGCGAACGCGGTCTGCCGTTTACGCCGACCGAGCAGCTTTGATTTCAACTTTCAGCCATCAACTGTCGGGTGGCGGCGCTCCGACTTCACTTTTGTCTTCCGCGCTTGATTTGAGCCTGCTCACGTCGGCTGCTACCGGGGAAAATTGGGCCACGAAGAATCGTTTCCGCCGAACAAAAGCATTGCCTCTGCGCGCGCGGTTTGGCTTCATGTCGTGGTGGCACAAGCGGCCGGAACAGCGGGCTCCGCTCCGAGCGAACGTCGCCGGATGCAAATCCTGTATTCCGGGCGGGTTCAAGGAGTCGGGTTTCGTTACACGGTCCAAAACCTCGCGACGGGTTACGAAGTCACCGGCACGGTGCGTAATCTGCCCGATGGCCGGGTGGAGTTGACCGCCGAAGGACCGCCCGCTGAATTGGAAGCGTTTCGCGGAGCGATTCGCGCGAGTGGACTGGGCGTCAACATCCGGCAGGAAGATGTGCGTTGGGAAGCGGCTCGAGGTGGTCTTGTTGGGTTTGCCATTGAGCGATAATTTATTAAATGAAGTTTGCGATCATAGCCGACATCCACGGAAATTGGGAGGCGTTTCAAGTCGTACTCGCGGATGCCAAGCAGCAGCAGGTGACCCATTACGCCTGTTTGGGAGATGTGGTTGGTTACAATGCCAATCCCAAGGAGTGCCTGGACCTCGTGCGGAAAATGAACATCCCCTGCGTGAAAGGAAATCACGACGAGTACTGTTCCAGCGAGGAGCAGTTGGAGGGGTTCAATCCCGCCGCCGCCGAGGCCGTCAACTGGACGCGGAAGCAATTAACCGATGACGACCGCAAGTGGTTGCGGGACTTGAAATACTCCCGCATGGTGACGCACTTTACGATCGTACATGCCACGTTGGACGGTCCCCAACGCTGGGGTTACGTGTTCGATAAATTGGCGGCGGCCGCCAGTTTCACCTACCAAAACACGGCGTTGTGTTTCTTCGGGCACACCCATGTGCCGGTGGCTTTTGTCAAGGACAGCGTGGTGCGCGGCGGCACTTATTCAAAATTCAAGATCGAACCGGGCAAGAAATACTTCATCAATGTCGGCGCCGTGGGGCAGCCGCGGGACAATAATCCCAAGGCGGCTTACGTGGTTTTTGACAGCACCGAAGGAACGATCGAGCTGCGCCGATTGGATTACGATATTCCCACGACCCAGAAGAAAATTCGCGCCGCTGGTTTGCCGGAACGGCTGGCTGAACGCCTGGCTTACGGTCGTTAAGTCCATGAAGACCGGCGGCGACGCGAAGCCGCAATCTCCGTCCGGACGGCGGAGGTGATGGCAACACATCCGCAAGCATGAGCCACCCGCTGCAATGGATCCGCGTCATTTCCGAAGGGCGGCCCGGTCACGAAAATCAAAGCGTGGGACTGGCGTACGCGTTGGCGCGTCGCACCGGCGCCTGGGTTGAAGTCGTCCGCATTCCTCCGACCTGGAATTTGTTTCCCCGCCGTCGCGCTGCATTGCAATCAAATCCGGCGTCGCCCCAGCTCGTCATTGGCGCCGGCCACAAGGTGCATCTACCCCTGTGGTTTGCCGCGCGAAAATTTCGGGCGCGTTCCGTGGTCATCATGGAACCCACCTGGCCCAAACGCTGGTTTGATCTCTGCATTTTACCCAAACACGATACCGAACCGGGCCATCATAATCCGCGCCTGATTACCACCTTGGGCGCTTTGAACCGCATTCCGGAGGAAATCCCCACCAAACTGGCCCAAGGCCTCGTGCTGATCGGAGGACCGTCGCGGGCGTGCGGCTGGGATGCGCCCCAAACGCTGGCAGCGGTGGTGGCGGTGATTCGCACCCGCTCGAATTTGAGCTGGACCGTAACCGATTCACGCCGGACGCCACCCGATTTTTTGCAACAGTTGCGCGCGGCAAATTTACCGGCGGAAATCATCTCCCACCAACAGACGCCGCCTGACTGGGTGCCCGCGCATCTGCTGACCGCGACGGAAACGTGGGTGACGGCCGACAGCGTTTCAATGATTTTTGAGGCGGTTACGGCAGGGGCGCAGACGGGGGTATTGCCCGTGCCGGCCCTCCATCCAACCGCGCCACCAATGCGCGCCATCCAAACGCTGATACGTGAGGGTTACGCCACCACGTTTGAAGATTGGAAGAGCAATGGGCAACAACTCGCTCCCGCCAGGTCGTTGCACGAAACCGGGCGCTGCGCAGACCTCGTCTTGCAAAAATTATTTCCTACTACCGCGCCATGAAAACGCCCGGCACCAAACCCGTGACGGCGATGCCCTCGGCGGCAAGAGCTTTCATAGTGTTGCCTCCCTTGCCGCTGCGAGTGGCCGCCTTTCTTCCGGCAATTCCCAACATTCGCCAAAAAAGCGACGAGGCGTCGCGGCCACCGTTTTCACGAGCGACGGGGCGTCGTGACCACCGTTTTCATGAGCGACGAGGCGTCACTGCTACCACGCCATGAAAGTGCTGCAGATTCTTCCGGAACTGAACGCTGGCGGCGTCGAGCGTGTGGTCTTGGTGCTGTCGGATTACCTCGTGGCGAACGGCCATCAATCCGTCGTCGTGTCAAACGGCGGGCGACTGGTGGGCGCACTGGAGAAATCTGGCGCACGCCACATCATGATGTCAGTGCATAAGAAGCGTCCTGGCTCGTTGCTCCAAGTGCGGCCGCTCCGCCGGATTTTGGAGCAGGAACGCGCGGATATTTTGCAGCTTCACTCGCGCGTGCCGGGCTGGATTGCCTGGCTCGCGTGGCGGAAAATGAATCCGCAGACGCGTCCGCGCCTCGTCAGCACGGTGCATGGCTTTTATTCCGTGAACGCCTACTCGGCCATCATGACGCGCGGCGAACGCGTCATCGCTGTTTCCGAGTGCATCCGCGATTACGTGGAGAAAAATTTTCCACGCACGCCACCCGCCGCGTTACGCGTCGTGCGTCACGGCATTGATCCGACAATTTATCCGCGCGGTTTTCAACCTGCCGCCGCGTGGCGCGCGCGGTGGGAAAAAGATTTTCCGCAATTCACCGGCAAACAATTGCTGCTGTTGCCCGGGCGCATTACACGCTTGAAAGGGCATGAAGATTTTCTGCGCCTCATGGTCGCGTTACGGCGAACCCATCCACAAATTCACGGCGTCATCGTCGGCGACACCCATCCGCGCAAACGCGCTTATCTCGATGAGTTGCAGCGCCTCGCCCGGCAACTCGGTTTGACGAGCGAGGTCACCTTCATTGGTCATCGCGCGGATTTACGAGAAGTCATGGCGGTGGCGCGATTGGTTTTTTCACTATCCACCAGCCCGGAATCATTCGGTCTGACCACGCTCGAAGCCCTGGCGCTCGGGCGTCCGGTCATCGGCTATGATCACGGTGGCGTGGGCGAATTGCTGCGCGAATTGTTTCCGCCGGGTCGCGTGCCGCTGCGCGATGCCGCCGCGCTACTCGAAACCACGCAAAAACTGCTGGTGACGGACCTCGATTTGAAACCCATCCAAGAATCCTTCACCCTCGCCGCCATGTGTCGCGGCACGCTCGACGTGTATCGCGAGTTGTTGCAAACTACGCGACCATAACATCATGTCGTCCGCCGTCATCGCCATTGTCAAAGGAGGATTGGGCAACCAACTCTTCATCTATGCGGCGGCACGGGCGCTGGCGCTACGCACCGGACGGTCCTTGTATCTTGATGCCCGGCGTGGTTACACCCATGACGATTACGGACGCAGCTATCGCTTGAATCGCTTTCCTCTGCAAGCGATGCCGATGCCCGAAGCGTGGCGAATTGCGCCGACGCTCAAACATCCGCGCCACAAAATCATCCGTGCGGTTAGCAAGTTGTTGCCTCGAAATTCGCGGTCATACATTGCCGAGCGACATAACCTGCCACCGACGCAACTTACCGAACTTGAACCGCACCCCGCGCGAATCACATTGCTGGGGTATTGGCAGGATGAAGCCTACTTTGCGGATCACGCCGACACGATTCGTGGCGAACTAAGCCCACCCGCACCTCCTGACCCGCAAAATCTCGCACTGGGAGAAAAGCTCGTCGCGTGCGAATCGGTGTTTCTGCATTTCCGCCGAGTGCGTTATGAACATTTGCTCGGGCGCGATTATTATCAGGCCGCGATTGATACTGTGGTCGCCAAGCTGACTCACCCGCGCTTTGTCTTGTTTGGCGACGATCTGGACTGGCCCCGGCAGAATCTGGATTTTCGCGGCGCAAACGTGGAATCGGTTCCACACAATGCCGCCGACGAACTGGCCGATCTCTGGTTGATGAGCCGCTGTCGTCACGCCATCGTGGCGAACAGTTCCTTCAGTTGGTGGGGCGCGTGGCTCGGCGATGCGGCAGCGGGACGATTGGTTTTTGTGCCCGCGCAAGTGGGCTGGAGTCTGGCCATGCCCGAGCGCTGGCAGCGGATTCCCAACCAGATCAAGCCGGGCGTGGCTGAATCAGCATGACGCCAATCCACTCGTATCGGCGTTGACCCATTTTCTGAATATCTACAGTCTGATTTGAGTGAACGAAATCCGACTACAGCGCGAATGGACGGCATCAAAAAATTTCGGTAATCTACCCTCCGACGCATGGATTTAGAGCCATCTCATTCTCGACGCCCGATTCGCCTTCGCGCCTTAAGTCAGATCGTGAAGCTCGCGGGTCGCTTTCCAACCCGCCCTGCCGATGTGCTGTGGTTCTGGAAGAGTTACCGCGTTTGGCAGAACGCCGCTCCGGCGGAATGGCGGGCACGGCTGAGTGAAATCAAGCCCATGCTGAAAGACCGTCACGCCGCGGCTGGCACAGCTCAGGGGCATTACTTTCTCCAGGATTTATGGGCGGCGCAACGAGTCTGGCGCTGGCGACCGGATGAGCATGTGGACGTGGGGAGTCGCGTGGATGGTTTTGTCGCACATGTCGCCAGTTTTTGTCCGGTAAAATATGTGGATATCCGACCGCTGACGACCGGGGTGCCGGGGTTGACGGGTTTACAAGGATCGGTTTGCGAACTGCCATTCGCCGCCAAGTCCGTGCGCAGTTTGAGCTGCCTGCATGTGATTGAACACATCGGCCTCGGACGCTATGGCGATCCGCTGGATCCAAACGGCTGGCTTCAGGGGCTGACGGAATTGCAACGGGTGCTGGCCCCGGGCGGCCAATTATTGCTCGGGACGCCGTGCGGTCGTTCGCGAGTGGTTTTTCACGCGCATCGGGTTTTCGATCCAGCCCAAATTGTTTCAGCCTTGCCAGAACTGGAGTTGCGGGAATTTTCGTTGATCGAGACCGCGTGGCGGGAGAATGTGCCGCTCACCGCCGCGCGGGGGCTGGATTACGGGTGCGGCCTGTTTGTGTTTGCCCGTTCTGGTTGAGGATATGAGTGCCCCCTCGTTGCCCCTCGCGCGCAAGTTGCGCGTGCGCGTGTCTTCAGCAGGAATGCCCGGAGGACTGGAATTGTTCACTCCAGGCGGAGCGTTGACCTGGGGTGGCTGTGAATTTCAGTTGGATGCCGCTGATGGCGCTGAAAGCGACTACTGGATCGTATTCGCGAATGCGTTGCCGCGAGAAGCGAGTTGGGTCGCACCTCGGAACACCTTGTTCATTGCCGGCGAACCGCCGGCGAAAAAAATTTATCCACGCGGCTTCTACAAACAATTCGCGCGCCTGGTGGATACGCACGCTTATTCGAATCATCCCCGGGTGCAGTTGGATGCGCTTGGCCTGCCTTGGTTGGTGGGGTTGAGCTGGAAACAACAGCGCTACACCATGGGCTATGATTTTTTGAAGCGACTTGAATTTCCTGAAAAACAGAATGGGGTTTCCGTGGTTTGCTCAACTACCGCGCAAACGGCGGGACAGCGGCGACGCCTGAAATTTTTAGCCGCTCTCCGCCAGCGCTTGGGTGACGCGCTGGTGGTTTTTGGGAAAGGATTTCAGCCGGTGGATGACAAGCTGGAAGCCATCTTGCCATATCGCTACCACTTGGTACTCGAAAACAGCCAGAGCCAACATTACTGGACGGAGAAATTGGCGGACGCTTATCTGGGATGGGCGTTTCCGCTGTACGTGGGCTGTTCCAACTTGAGCGATTATTTTGCACCAGAGAGTTTTGAGGCCCTGGACCTGGATGACGTTGATGGTGCGGCGCAGGCCATTCGCCGACTTTTGGCAAAACCCCTTACGAACGACGAACGGACGGCATTACGAACCGCGCGGGAGCGGGTGCTGGAAATTTACAATCCCTTCGCCCGGTTCGCGCATTGGGTGGATCAATTTTATGCGCCCGCTCCAAAGGAACAGGTGGTGATTCAATCCGCCAAGGCGTTTCGCTTCATGCGTGGCTGGCTTTATCAGTTTCAAAACCGGCGCTTTTCCCGCGCCTGATCAATGAGCCACCCGCCAACCGGGTGGTAGCCATGTTGAGGCCGCCTGTTGCGGCATCAGCAGGAGGTCCGTGCCGGTGAAATCCGGGCCATGGCGGGCAAACAAATCGGCATATTCCTTAATGCGCCAAAGCTCCCGGTGTTTCACCCTGGCGTAGCAATAAATATCGAATTGGTCGCGCAACCTGGCAAAGAATGCCGCCGGATCAAGCTCCGCCCACTTGATGAATTTCGGCGTGAATTCGATAAATCCGAACGCTTGTCTCGTGCGCTCGAGGGTGGTGGCAAATCCTGTCAGCGCCCGGCTCTCGTAGCCTTCCAGATCCATTTTGAACAATAACACCTTCCCATCAGCCGCCGTCGCGGGAATCGTGGCGTCAAGAGTTCGCGCCGGTAATTTGAACTCGATATGCCGATGCGTTTCATTCATTTGCCGGATGGCTGAGGAACTGCCGCTCCACTCCGGATTGACCAGGAACGGCACGTTTTCGGCGGGCGCATCGGACACGAGACAATGGGTGATGGTCATCCGCGCGCCGGCGGGATGTTGCTGACGGCTCTTTTCCAGGTAGGGAATCAACCGGGGATTCGCCTCAAAGCCGTACAGCATCGCGGTGGGGGTATAGTCCGTGCCGAACAGACACTCGCCGTAATTCAAACCCACGTCCACGATGAGTTCCGGTTGAAGATATGCGTTAAATTCACGCCAGAAGATCAGGTTGGAGGAAACCCGACCGCGCAGCGGTTCATGCACCACTTTCTTGATGGCGCAAGGGTCTTCGGGATCAATGTAAATCCAGTTTGCGCACTGGTGCAACCGCGCTCGATGCGGCCGGGCGGCGCCGTAGCGCAAAATTGTGAGTGGCAGTAAATAGGCCTGTTTGAAAGCCCGCTCCAGACGAGGATAAAGCGGCGGTTTCATCGGTTCGGCGGTTCCCGCAACGCCACGAAGTTGGTGGTAGCGAATTGTTCCTCGGTTTCTCGATAGCGTTTGATCCGGCTGAAGTAGCGTCCGGGAGTCAGCCGATACAGATTCATGCCGTGCGCGGCGAAAAAATGATGGAAGTCTCGCAAAAAAATCCGGGTGTCAATATTGCAACCGCCGAATTCAAAGGTAACGAGTTCCACCGCCTGCCGCGCAAACAGGCTGGCCCCGCCTCGTAACACGTCCAGTTCATGCCCTTCCACGTCCAGTTTAAGCCAGTCAATGTGTTGAATCTGATGGTTGGAGCAGTAGGTGTCCAAGGTGGAAATCGAAATGGTTTCATGCTGCTCAAATTTGATTTGGCGAAAGCCCAGATCGCGCTGAGTGAGCGAGGCAAGTCCGGATTTTTCCTGGTCGTAATAAAGCTCCGCTGTTCCGGTGGTTGCGCCGAGCGCAAAATGGTTTAAGACCACGCCGGCGTGGTTGGGACGGGCTTGTTGGAGCGCGGCAAAAGTTGCGGCCGCCGGCTCAAAAGAGTGAATGGCTGCCAGTTGGGAACCCAATTGCCTGACCGTAAGATTCAGGAATTGTCCACAGTTGGCCCCAACATCAAAGACGACGAGGTTTTCTTTCCGGGTGCGCGCCCAATACCGCATCACGGCAATTTCACCGCTATCGCCCACCTCACCACCGGCCCCCACGCCCATCAGCCAGTGGCACAATTTGACCTGCTTGCGCAACAGATATTGGCCCGGCCGATTGGCCAGCGGATATTTTAATAAATGACGAATAAATGCCATGTGACGTCATCAAGTATGCCGATGTAATGCGAATCGCAAAGCAACAAACGCGCGTTCTCCGCCGAAGCGAATGGCTCCGAGAGGATGCCGCCTCCGCCATAAATGCCGGCTTTGAATCACGCCCGGCGATGCGGACGGATGTGCCGGGATCCCGTCGTGACGCTCGCTGATCAGACGCGCCAGTTGCGGGAAGGTTGAATAGCGTTCCAAAACCAGCCGCCGCGCTTCGCGGATCGCCGGGAGGCGGCGCTCATATTCATTAGCGCGCAAGGCTTGCTGGATTCGCGCGAAGCTCTCCTCGAAGTTATGAATGTTGATCGGGATGAAACTTTCGGGCGGAAAATAATCCGCCGCGTTCGGTGCGCCGTGATAGAACGGCAGGCACATTCCCAAAAAAGCGTCAGCGAGCTTTTCCGTCCAGTGATGCGGACAAACGTGATTCTCGATGGCGACGTGATATTTGAAGGTATCCAGCGCTTCGTTCTTGCGTTCAATGTAGCGCACGCCGTGACCAAAAATCTCCAGTTCTGGCAAGACTTGGTGTAACTGTTGGGTGAACCGATAGCGGTGCTGGTGGAGGGTGTGTGTTTGACGTTTGCTCGAGCACACGGTGGAAATCAGCGCCGGTTTATGTTCCGGCGGATTTTGCGCGATTTGATCGTAAGTGCCATCATAAAACCAAATCAGCCCCGTCTGACAATAGATCGCGCCCGGATGCCGGATCACCCACGGTTCCTGACTGGTCAGTACCCAGCCGAATTGAGATAGAAAGCCGTGTCCATAAACTTTCACCGTCGCCGGCTCGCTGGTGAGCAACAAGGTGCGCTCTCGCGGGCAGGCGAGCGCTTCTTCCCAACGTGAGTGACGTTCCCCCTGGCTGGACGGAAGATCGTCGTACACCGCGATCCAATCGTAGTCTCGCGTCTCCCGATCGAAAACAAAGTGGCAACGGCCCACCGTGGGATTGCCCCCGGGCAGAAAGCGGCGCCAAATTGCTGTGACGTCGCGATGCGGATGCTTGGTCAGAAATTTGACCCGGATTGGTTGGGTGGAGTGGTGCATCGCCAATCAAAAGCCGACGATTCGTTTGCCCCATCCGCGCAATTCATCTCCGACAAGCCCCAGGCGAATGGTGATGCGGCGCAGCGCGTGGCCGGAATAATAACCTCCATTACCCGAAGCGGAAGGAACGGCGCGGAGGAGTTGGGGTTGTGAGTGATAGTTCGTTGGTTGCCCGACAATGTCCGAAAAATCTTCGCTTTGGTTGACGATGCTGGGGGACACACAGGCCACAGGAAATCTCAAACCAAGCTGGCGTTGGTACCAACGATCAATCGCCCGGTGACGGGCAAGCCATGACCAGACCCAGGTTTCATCCGGTAATTGGCTCAGAATCCAATCGCGTGCCGCTTCGCGAACCAGATAGGCGTGCGCCGTATTGCAACCCTGCACCCGATAGAGGCCATGTTCCTCGTCCAAATTTGTTTCCTTGCGGCGCGGCCACCAAGGATCGGTGAATCCCAAATAACACACCTCCCAATCATATTCGTGCGATACCGCCGCCAGCGTGTCGGTTAACGCAGTGAAATTCGGAGCAAAAGTGACGTCATCTTCAAGAATCAAAACAGTTTTCCAACCTGCGGCCTGCGCTTTCACCAACGCCTGGCGATGAGACAACAAACAGCCCGCGCGTCCAGCCCAGCGGCGATCCCCCGGTTTGCCGCGAAACCACGGACGTTGCCCGAAACCTGGAACCTCTGTTCCCAATCGAGCCGGGAGCCGATGTAGTTTTTGGGCAGGGATGAGCTCTCGTGCGGCGGCTTGGAACGTCGTCCAACGATCCGTCCGCGAATCCAGATTGATTACCAAGGCGCCATCCACCCGTTGCCAGAATGAATCGGAAGCAAGTTTTGCGGCCATCGGAATCATGCGCGCCAGTGTTCAGCAATCCAGGGCGCGGGCCTCAGATGGTGATGGATTCTTTTGCCGCGATAACCCCGAATGGCTTCATCCGGATCGGGGCGTCCGTGAAAGACCAAAATTCGACAATCTCGGGGCGCTTTTGGAGTGCAAAATAAATTCAACGGAAACGCAGGGCGGCAATGGCGTTTATAGCTGCGCGTCCACGCCTCCGGCCACCAGCGCACCTCGCCCATGGCGTGCGTGAGAAATGCCTGCTCAGTATTGAACACACTTAAATTTTCGGCTTGAGCCATCTCGCGTTGAAACGTTTCGTAGATGTAATTGGATCTGCCCGCTTCAAAGCGGAATACGGAGGAATTACCCACCGGCGGACGGCGGCCAATGAGTTCCTTGCGCGGATTCACCCAGTTGTGAATGATGCAATTCTTTCCCGGTTCGTACGTAAAGAACCCAGCCAAATTACCCAAGATGACCACATCCAGGTCGAGAAACAACGTGGGGCCGGCCAATTCGCCAAAGCCATCCTGGGTGACCAGCAACTTTACCAAGACATCCGGCCAGCCGCGTTTCAAGCCGGGATTGGCAGGGAACGGGACGGTTTCCACGCCCGCCGCCAGCCCGGCGGAATCGTCGGTACAGCAAACAAAACGGAACGGCTGACGCAAATGCCGCCGGACTCCCGCGTGCAAGAAATTGACGTAGCTCGCCGGGTAGCGAGTCCCCCATTTAATGCACAAGATGTTCACCCGTTCGGGCATGGCAGCAGTCTTGCAAGTGGCGTCCTAACCGGCAAGTGGAGTTCCGGCTGAAGACGGAGATTGTAGCGGCAGGGCGCCCGACGCGATCAGCGCCCGCAAGGCCAGTGGCATCATCCGTTGTGAAAGATGGCAGCCATCGAGGAAGCAGTCCGGTGAAGCCGGTTCCGTCCAAGCGTGGTATTGGCCGCCAATCCCCGTGCAGCGAATGTTTTCACGGGCGCAGGCTTGTTGGAGTTGTTCGCAATAAACTCGGGTGATTTCCAGGCGCAGCGATTGCGGTCCGACGATGGGCAGCGGATGATCTTTTTGTAAGGGGGTGGGGTCGCCAAGGGTGACGCTCGAAGGTTGCCACACGGTAACGTCGTAGCCGGACTGATTAAGTCGCCGGGGCAACGACATGAACCGGGTGATGGTTTCACAGACCGCCGAGGCCATTGCCTTTCCGGCGAGCACCGCTTTGGGCAGATGCCAGCGACAATCAATCTCGCCGAACACCAACAGGATCGCGCCCCGGGCGGGGATGTCATGCCGCAATAAAGCGGCGATTTTTTTGCGCGTATAGCTGGCAGACTTGGGCGCGTCCGCGCTCCAAGCGGTCGAGGCGCCGGTGTGAAACACGCGAAACACCGGCAATAGTTCGGGAAACACGCTGACGTAACGCCGCCGCAAAAACCCGGTGAACAATTTCCGTCCCGGGAAAAACGCAAGCCCTTCCGTGCCGGAAAAAAACGCCGCATGACTGTCGCCGATGACATAGAGTTGGGGCAGCGGCGGCAGCGGCACAAAACCGAGGTGTTGCGCGAGAAGTTCCAGCCGGCGCTCTTGCAGATCAGGCGGGAAACGTAACGCCGCGGCGGTCGGATGGCCCAGGCGTTGGAGGATGTCCGTCTGTAATGTGGCAATCTTTCGGATCAACGCGGGCGAGACAACGGGAAGAGCATCCATGCGGGGCCGGCTTAATTGGGAAAAATCCGGATGCAATCTCCGGCCACCTCTATCTGCCAACCCGGACGCAACGCATGCACCAACTGCCGGAGCTGATCGAGCGTGGGGTAACTCGGACTTTCTCCAAAGCAACGGGCGTCATCAATCAAGACCACATGGTCCGGCTGCCCCGGCTGGAAGATCGCGCGCAGTTCTTCGTTGACCGGCGTGTCGTGCAATCCACGCGCGGTGTCACCGCCGGAGTAATGGCCATCCAGCCAGAACAAAGCCGGCCCCGGGAGTTTGGCGACGACCTCCGCCAATTTGGTCGCGCTGTCGCCGTGAATCAGTTCCACATTCGGCACGCCTTTGAACCGTTCACAGACCTCGCGATAAAATTGGTCGGCGAGTTCGATGGAGAAAATTTTCTCAAATTCATTCCGCATGGCTGCGACCATGTCACCGTGACAGGTGCCGGTTTCCACCAGGTACTTCAAACCATATCGGCGCGCAAATTCCCTGACGACGGCCTGCTTTTGGGCGTGAGTCGGCAGTTTGACTCCGGGATTGAGCCAGCGGCTGACGCGTTGCCTTAATGTCTTTTTGCTCATAATTCAGCTCCAACCAAGCCAAAGAAAAATTTGTCGGACGCCAGTTTAGGATGGCAAGGCGTATCGGGAATGAAAGCCAATTTCACCAACGCATCGAAATGGGAGCATATTATGACCCCGCCTACGAATGGTAGCGGCAGGCATCCTGCCTGCCGTAAAGCCGGGCTTCCAGCCCGGCGGAAAAAGCATCGCCAGTAGCAGCATTGGAAAATTCGGGAAATCCTCTTCCGCCAGACGCCTCTTCAAGGCGGCAGAGATGCCGCCCTCCACGGCAGGCACGGATGCCTGCCACCACCGAAGCGTCATTTGCCCGCCGGCCAATCCACCCAGCCGGTGCCGGTCCAGTGTCCAAATGAGGTCAGGTCCAATTTGGGTTCGGTGAGGTCATTCCAGATGCGCAACATCTTCCACTCACGGATGTCATCGAACATGACGATCGGGCCTTTGGGCAAACCGAGCTTGCGAAAGTTTTCGATGAACCGCTGTTCCATGACGCCATCCTTGGCCGCATCCACGAAAATGAAATCTGCCTGTTGGAAAACTTCGCGATATTTTTCCATCGTCGCAAAATCCTGCAGGTCGGCAATTTCCTGTTTCAGCCGGCCACCGGCAAAATCACTTTCGCGCAAAATGTTTGGTTTGATCTGTTGCCAGGGAATTACATCAAACGTCGTCATCCGACCGTCGGCAGGCAGTTGCGAAATCATCGCCAGCGAGGCCATGCCTTGATAGGTGCCGATTTCCACCACGCTCCTGGCGCCAAGTTCAGCCACCAGCGCGGCCACCAAGCGATAATGTTCGCCCGGCCAATGATTCACCCCGGCACCAGCGCGTTGCGCCAGTTCGGTCAATTCCAGTTTTTGCGCCCGGGCGGCCACGCGCAACGCCAGACTCACCAGCCGTTCGTTAGGACGACTTTTCCAAACATCCGGCGGCAGGGTCATGGAATAAAGCCGGTGCTGGGTTGGCACCGGCGGCGGCAGGATCAGACCCAGCAACAGCTTGCGGATATTCATGTCGCGACAGAGTGACAATCCGTGCCGGAGCGCGTCAAAGTCTTTTTCGAAAGCGAACGCATAACGGTAGCGTCAGGCATCCTTGCCTGACGTGGCGGGCGGCATCCGTGCCGCCCGGGAAAACCTCCGCCTTGATGAGTTGGCTCGAATGTTCCAAAACGCTTTGATTTTGTGGCGCTTCTTTCCGCCGGGCTGGAAGCCCGGCGCTACGGCAGGCACGGATGCCTGCCGCCACGACCTGCCGCGTAATTTTGCATCGCTTGCGGCGGCGGAGTCGGTGTAAATTCGCCGCGTTGTGCTCACATGAACGGTTGCTCAACTCCAGCGCCCACCGCCGATCCAATCGCGCCGATCTATTGCCTCGGCGACAGTCATGTGAGTTTTTTCGCAGGGGAGGATACGATTCAACCCGGCTGGCCGGAACGCGCGGGGGCCGGCTTACCGTGGTTTCGCGTCTTTCACCTCGGCCCGGTGCTGGCGTTCAATCTTTCCCGAACGGGTACGACCATGCGCGGGCGCGAACGGCTGTTTGAGGTCTTGGAACAAGTGGTTCCGTCCGGGGCGCGGGTATTATTGTGCTTCGGGGAAATTGATTGCCGCGCGCACATTCTGAAACAGGCTGCCAAACAAAAGGCGTCGGTGGAACAGACCGTGGCGAACTGCCTTGACGCTTATTTCCATGCGGTGCGGGAAGTTCAGGCGCGCGGGTTTGAAGTGATTGTTTACAACGCCGTCCCCACGCGTCTGAGCACCCCGCGCCGGGCCAGGCGTGACGATGATTACGTCGCCGTCGGCTCATGGCGGGAGCGCAATGCCGCCGTTCGATTATTCAAAGCCGGGGCCAAGCGGCGCTGCCTGGACTGTGGCGCGAAGTTTTTGGAGAACTACTTCGGATTGGTGACGGCCAAGGACAAAACCGAGTCGTGGTTTTTCTTTGATGCCATCCACCTCTCGCAACGCGCGCTGCCGCTGACGCTTCGCGCGTTGGCAAAGTTGTATCCGGAAGCGGGTTATCCCGAGTTGCCATTGCCACAGCCGACGTGGATGGCGAAGGGTTTTGATCGCGCCGCCAAGCGGTTGCGCCGGTGGTTGAAGCTCACTTGAGTTGCTGCAATTCCAGCATGTGCTGAAAAATCTGATGCGTGCGCCCCAGCTCGGCTGGCGATCCGTCACCGGTAATCCGGCCGTTTTCGAAAACCAACACCCGCGTCGCCAGATTCAGGGAACTGAACCGGTGCGCGACCATGAAGGTGGTCCGCCCTTGCACCAGTTCCTGCAAGGCTTGTTGGACTTTTTGTTCGCTTTCCGAATCCAGAGCGTTCGTGGCTTCGTCCAAGATCAGAATGGGCGCATCTTTCAAAAAGGCCCGCGCGATGGCGATGCGCTGGCGTTGGCCGCCGGACACCGTCGTGCCGCGTTCGCCAACCACGGTATTGTAACCTTGCGGCAGGGCTTCGATGAAATCCGCCGCAAAAGCTTTGCGTGCGGCCTCCCGCACTTCCGCGTCCGAAGCGGTCAATTTTCCGGCGCGAATGTTTTCCGCGATGCTGGCGTTGAACAGCACCGGCGTTTGCGGCACGAGCGCCATTCGTTTTCGCAATTCATTCTTATCCACCGTCCGCAGGTCCACGCCGCCCAGCGTCACCCGGCCTGTGGTGGGGTCGTAAAAGCGCGGGATGAGGGAAATAAACGTGGATTTCCCGGCGCCACTCGGTCCCACGAGCGCCACCACTTCGCCCGGTTGAAAACGAACTTCTATTTCTCGCAACGCCGCCACGGGCGCGCGGTCGGTGGCGCGAAGCGGATAGGCAAAACCGACCTGCTCGAACGCGATCTCCTGATGCGTGGTGGGCAGCGGCAGCGGCTGAGCCGGCTGGGGCACGGTGTCCTCGGCATCCAACACTTGCTCCAATCGTTCCAGCGAAGCCGCCCCCATTTTCCAGACCGCGTTCAGGATGCTGAGTTTTTTGACCGGCTCGTACGCCATGAACAAAGCGGCGCCCATGGCGAGAAAGACCTTGAATTCCATGCCGTTGGTGAATCCGAAATACAGTGCCGCCATGAAACCGCAGGCGGAGAGGAACTCGATCACCGGATTGACGAAGGCCTGATATTTCACCGTCTTCATCGAGAGCCGGAAAATTTTGCGAACGCTGGCCGCAAATCGGGCGCTCAATTGAGGCTGCAAGTTGTAGGCCTGAATTTCCATCGGGGATTGCAACCCCTCGATCACAATCGCATTCAGCTCTCCCGTTTCCGCGGTCAATTGACGCGATTTCTTGATCAGGCGGCGCGCGATGATGCGGATGGGCACAATGCACAGCGGGATGCTGGTCAGCGTGATGAGCACGAAGAGCGCGCTGCGATTGGTGATGGCAAGATATAAAAGAAAACTTAACGAGCCGATCAAGGTGAATGGTTGCTTCAGCGCGTCCGTGCTCATCATCACCACCACGTTCTTCAACTGCTCCGTGTCGGTCATCAGGCGCGCGGTGAGGTCGCCGGACTTGTGACGATGATAAAAGGCGAGCGGCAGTTCTTGCAGGCGTCGAAAGACTTCGGTGCGCAAGGTTTCCAACAGTTGAAAACCGGCGTGATTCAACCAGTAGCGGTTCAGGAACGCGGTCAGCCCGCGAAAGAAAAAGATGACGGGCAAACCCAGGCAGGCGACCAGTAACAACTGCCCCCGATAGTGTTCACCAAACAACCGCTGCGCCCATTTGATGACGACTTCGGTTTGCGAGTTTTGTGCGGACGGGTCGTTGAAGATCACCGGCGCCACCGTGTAGAGCATCATCGGCAAACCGAAACCACTGATCGCCGCGAACGCCAACCCCGCCAACACCCCACCAATAAAATGCCAGCGCGCGGGTTGCATATACCGCAGCAGGCGCCGATAGCGGCGCGAGGCGGAAGCGTTGCTGGATTGTGCTGGCTTTGATGTCATCGGCGCAGGAAACCGTCGTTTTATCGTGCAGACGGTAAAACAGTGCCGGGCAGGCGGGAAGAATCTTTTTGTCGTTCACGCCAAAGCGGGTCGGCGCACCCGATGGATGGCGGTTGGCGATGAGGCTGATTCTGAGCTTGCAGATTGGCGATGAAGGTGGCCCACTTAGCGGGTGATGACACGGAAAATCCTTCTGGTAACCGGATTGTGGCTCGGGCTGGTCGTCGGCTCGTTCGCGCAGGTTTCCGTCGAGATCACCATGGGCCAGGAGCATTTTCTTTCCGGGGAAACGATTCCGCTCACCGTGCGGATCGCCAACCGCTCCGGCCAAACGCTGCATTTGGGCGACGATTCCGATTGGCTGACATTCGCCGTGGCCTCGCGCACCGCCTATGTGGCGGAGAAAAATGGCGACGTGCCAGTGGAAGGAGCTTTCGAGTTAGGCTCAGGAAAAACGGCGTTGCGCCGGGTGACTTTGACTCCGTACTTCAATTTGCCTCATGCCGGACGTTATGAAGTCACGGCCAGCGTCCGGATCAAACAATGGGAAACCATGGTTGTTTCTCCGCCCAAGGCGTTTGAAATCATCAACGCCGCCAAAATTTGGTCGCAGGATTTCGGCATGCCGCCGGCGCCGGGAGTCACCAACGAAGTTCCCGAAGTGCGCCGTTATTCACTGGAACAGGCCAACTATCTGCGCGGCAAACTACGCCTCTACTTGCGCTTGATGGACGCCGAGAGCGATCACGCTTACAAGGTGATTCCCATTGGCGGCATGGTTTCATTCAGCAGTCCGGAAGCGCGCATTGACCGGACAAACCAACTGCATGTGTTGTATCAATTCGGCGCGCACTCCTACCTCTACACCGTGGTGACCCCCGAGGGCGAAATCGCCCAGCGCCAAACTTACGACATCACGCAACACCGGCCGCGGTTGGTGTCGGATGAGAAAGGCGGGTTCGTTGTGGCGGGCGGTCAACGTCGCATCACCGATGGAGATATTCCGGCGCCTGTGCTGGAAACGGTTCCGTAAATAATTACTTCCCGCGCCGGACGATTCTGGTTTTCCACGCGGTCTCCCAGCGGCCGACTATTGCAAATCGTCGAGCGAGAGAGCCTGTTGTTGCACCTCGCGCACGATGGGTAACGCGCGTTGCAAAATGGCCTGCTCCGTCTGGCCGGGAAACGACTTCAAGATGACCCGGATGGCTGCCATCGGTTCACCATTGCGATCACGCAACGGTTGGATCACCGCCACGGTCTTTGCGTCTTTGCCGTAAAAAACCTCGCCCTTGGTGATCGCGCCGATTTCTGAAGCGCCGCCCGCCTGGCCCACTTCGTCTTCCTGATTGCTCGCGACAATACGCGGGGTGCCTGCGGCGTCGAGCGCGTAAATTTTCAGTCCGACCAGCCGTGAGTATTTTTTCAGCGTGCTGCGCAGAGTGGCTTGAACACGGGGTTCTTTGGGCGTGTATTCGATGCGCGTGTCGGCAAAGCGGCTCATCGAGTCGGATTTGGTCCAGAACCCGATTTTCCCGTTCGCAAAGCTGGTGTCGGTGAGTTCCGGAATCACGGGCTGATCGTTGAGCCAGATCCGGATTTTACTTTTCTGACACTGCACCTTTAACGCGTACCACACACCTTTCTCAATCGGCAGATTCGGGCCAATCGGCTGGCTGCGCAGTCCGCCCACCACTTTGTAAAAACGCAGGTTGCGGCCCAGGGCGCTCGCTCGCACCACATAAAAACTCTTTTCATCCTGGTAACGAAAAACCACCCCCGCCATTTGTTCGGCCACGCCTTCCACAATTTTGAAGCGGGTCGTCAATGTGAAATCGTCGAAGGACGCGCCGTCATAAACCAGAATGGGAAAGCGTTCGTCTTTTACATCCGCGCTGAGTTGCGCCAATACCACCTGATTGGTGGCCTCCGGAGTGGTCTCGCGCACGGCCCGCCACAATCCGGGTCCGCCTTCACCGACCACCACGCTGGTGAATCCCGGCGGAGTAACCTCGGCGTCGGGCGAACCCAAGTCCAGGGTCAGCTCCACTGCTCCCGCCGCTCCGATCAACCAGGTGCTGAGCAGCAGCCATTGCAACAACTTCATTCGCGGCAGCCTTACAAACTCGAACCGGGCGGACAAGCAAATGTGCAACGCGCCGGGGGTTGATTCATTCCAGGCTCGCTTGTGAATTCACGGCTTACTAAGCTGTTCGGGTGGTTCGGACGCCGCCTTGATGGGTTGCGTCTTGAACGTCGCAACATGAAAATCCTCGGCATCATACCAGCGCGATACGGCTCGACCCGCTTTCCGGGCAAACCACTGCACCTCATTGCCGGCAAACCACTCATCCAGCACGTCGTGCAACAATGCCAGAAAGCCCGGTCGTTGAGCGAAGTGATGGTGGCGACGGATGACGCGCGCATTGCCGAAGTGGCGCAACAGTTTTGCCGGGTGGAAATGACCCGAGCGGATCACCCGAGCGGATCGGACCGCATCGCGGAAGTGGCGGAACGCCACGCGTGCGATGTGATCGTGAACATTCAGGGCGATGAACCGTTGCTGGATCCGGCCGTGGTGGACGCCGTGGCGGAAGCGGCGCGGGATTGCGAAATGACCACGGCCGCCACGCACATTCAAGACCCGGACGAATACGATAATGCGAACGTGGTGAAAGTCGTTGTCAACGCCCGTGGTCACGCCCTATATTTTTCCCGGCGTACGATTCCGTATCTGCGCGAAGCCGCCAGTCGTTCGATTCGTGAACAGTTGGCGGCGTTTCCTTTTATGAAGCACCTGGGCATTTACGGTTTCCAACGCGACACGTTGCTGCGCCTGGTCCGGCTGCCGGTTTCGCCCCTGGAACAAGCCGAGAAATTGGAGCAGTTGCGCGCATTGGACCACGGCATCCGGATCGCGGTGGTGCCGGTAAATTACGATAGTGTGGGCGTGGATACCCCGGAAGACGTGGCCCGGGTGGAGCACCAGTTGCGCGGCGCATGAGATTTAAACTATGAAATTTATTTTCATCACCGGTGGAGTCATCAGTTCCCTGGGCAAGGGATTAACCGCGGCCGCTCTCGGCACGCTGCTGGAAAATCGCGGCCACAAGGTCGCCATCCAGAAGTTTGATCCCTATCTCAACGTGGACCCCGGCACTATGTCGCCATATCAACACGGCGAAGTTTACGTGTTGGATGACGGCGCGGAAACGGACCTCGATCTGGGCCACTACGAACGGTTCACCAATACCAAACTATCCCGCCTGAACAGCCTGACCAGCGGCCAGGTTTATCAAACGGTACTCAACAACGAGCGCGAGGGCATTTATCTCGGCAAAACGGTGCAGGTCATCCCGCACGTCACCGACGAAATCAAGCGCCGCATTCACGTGCTCGCCACTGATAGCAAGGCCGATATTGTGATTACCGAAGTGGGCGGCACCACGGGCGACATCGAAGGGCTGCCGTTCCTGGAGGCGATTCGCGAATTCGCGCTGGAAGCCGGTATCGGTAACACCTGTTTCATCCACGTCACCTACGTCCCGTACATTAAAGCCGCCGGTGAATTGAAAACCAAGCCCACGCAACAATCCGTCGCCAAACTGCGCGAAATCGGCCTCTCGCCGCACCTGATGGTTTGCCGTTGCGAAAAACCGCTCGATAAGGAGTTGCGCCAGAAAATTTCGCTGTTTTGCAGCGTGCCGGTGGAAGCGGTGATTGAAGTGAAGGACGTGGATCATTCCATCTACGAACTGCCGCTGGTGTTGCAACGCGAACAGGCGGACGATCTGGTCTGCCGCGTCCTGCACCTGGATGGGCCGCCCGCCAAAATGGGGCACTGGCAGGAAATCATTCGGAAACTGATCGCGCCGCAATTTCGCGTGCGCATCGGGGTCGTCGGCAAATACATCGGCCTGCAGGACGCTTACAAATCAGTTTACGAAGCGTTGATCCATGGCGGCATCGGCAACGATTGCGGCGTGGAAATTGTGCGGATTGACGCCGAGGAGATTGAGAAGGAAGGCGCGGAGAAGAAACTGAGCGGGCTGCACGGCATCTGTGTGCCGGGCGGATTCGGCGAGCGCGGCATTGAAGGATTGGTCAAAACGGCGAAGTTCGCCCGGGAAACCAAAGTGCCCTATCTCGGACTGTGTTTGGGCATGCAGATCGCCACCATTGAATTCGCCCGCAATGTGCTCAAGATGGAGAAAGCCCATTCCACGGAATTCAATCCCGACACCTCGCACGCGGTCATTGCGCTGCTCGACGCGCAACGCAAAGTAACCAAGAAAGGCGGCACGATGCGCCTCGGCGCGCAGCCGTGCCAGTTGCAGGTCGGCTCGCTGGCCGCCAAGTTGTACGGCGCGTTCATGACCAACGAACGGCATCGGCATCGGTTTGAATTCAACAACGCCTTCCGTGAGAAATTTGAGAAAGGCGGCCTGGTATTCAGCGGATTGTCCCCGGACGGAAAATTGGTGGAGGTGATTGAATTGCCCGGACATCCCTTCTATCTGGCCAGCCAGTTTCATCCCGAATTTCTCAGCAAACCGCACGAGCCGCATCCGCTGTTCAAGGGTTTCATCGCCGCCGCGCTCCAGCAGAGTCAGCCGCGCCCGCTGTGAAAACATGAAAACGAAATATGTGCCGCCGACTGAAATGAGCCGAAAACGCCATGATTGGGTCCAGCAACATGTCAGGCCGGGCGTGACATTTGAAGAAGGCGTACGGCTAAACGATGAAGCCTTGCGTTTGTTTCCTCCGACCGACGAAGAACGCCGGTTAAAAATGGAAAGACTGAAGGATATTCCCGAGTTTGTGCTTTGATGAATCAGGGCCGGAAAGGGCGCGTACTTTTTTCTCCAAATCCTCGGCGTTTCTGGCAGAGTTCCGACATGGCAAAAAAATCTGGTGAACCTGCCGTGACGCGCGGCGTTCACGCCGCTTCCATGTCCTCCCGCCAGCCGGCGGTGAAGCGAGTTGAAGCCCGCGCTCCGCAAGCCGCCACTCGCCCTTCCTCGCTCGTGGACACGCGCGTCATCTATTGCGGCGATAATCTCGAACAACTCCAAAAACTGCCCGACGCCTGCGTTGACCTGATTTACATAGACCCGCCGTTCAACTCCAACCGCAACTACGAAGTCTTCTGGGGCGAAACCAAGGAGAAGCGCGCCTTCGAGGACCGCCACGCGAATACGCAAGCCTATATTGACTACATGCGTCCCCGTTGCGTGGAACTGGCCCGCGTTCTCAAAAAGACCGGCAGCTTCTACTACCACTGCGACTGGCACGCCTCCCACTACGTCAAGGTCATGCTCGACCAGATTTTCGGAGAGAATAATTTTGTAAATGAAATTGTTTGGAAACGAACGAGCGCGCATGGAAATGTCGGGAAAAGATATGCAATCACGGAGGACAGAATTTTATTCTACGCAAATTCAAAAGTTTGGACGTGGAATCCTCCATACTTAGCCTATTCTGAAGAATACATCGCTTCACATTACGGGCAAAAAGAAGAAGGCACTGGCCGTCAGTTTACAACTCGTGATTTAACAGCGTCGATGCAACGTGCTTCCCAAAGCCAAATCTATGATTGGAAGGGTTTTCGCCCGCCGCCGACTCGGTGCTGGGCATACACAAAAGAAAATATGGAAAAATTGGAAGCCGAGGGAAAACTTGTTTATTCGGAACGCGGGATGCCTCGTCTAAAACTATATTTGGATCAAATGGCGGGAACTCCATGCGATACAGTTTGGGTTGATATTCCACCTCTAAATTCACAGGCAGAAGAACGACTTGGTTATCCAACTCAGAAACCACTTGCGTTGCTTGACCGGATTATCAAAGCCAGCAGCAATGAAAATGACATTGTGCTCGACGCCTTTTGCGGTTGCGGCACAGCGTTGGTTGCAGCGCAAAATCTAAAACGCCAATGGATCGGGGTTGATATTTCACCCACCGCTTGCCGCGTGATGGCAAAACGACTCCGCGACGTTTGCGGTTTTCCCGAAGACGAACAGCTTTGGAAAATTGGACGCGGCTTTGTCGTGCGCGATCTTCCTTGGACGGAGGAAAAATTGCGCGCCATTCCGCCCTTTGAATTTGAAAACTGGGCCGTCATCGCCCTCGGCGGCATCCCGAACAAAACCAAAGTGGGCGATTACGGCATTGATGGCCGCATCTTCCCCGTGGGCGCGGAACCGGCGGCCTTCAAGGAAGGCGAATTGCAACTCACCGAACGCTGGTATCCCATTCAGGTGAAGCAAAAGGACAAAGTGGGGCGACCCGACATTGACGCCTTCGAGACGGCCATGCGCCGCGCCAAACGCGACAAGGGCTTCTTCGTGGCCTTCGATTACACCGACGACGCGCTGCGCGAGATAGACCGCTTCTTCAAAGCCGACCACGCCGTCATCATCCCACTGACGGTGAAGGAAATTTTGGACGAGCAAATTGCGAGGAAGTTGGTGTGAGCAAAAGCTGATTCCCAATGACAAGATTTCGGGAAATACAAATGTATAAAACCGAGGCAGGTAAATTTCCTGTTGTCGAATTCATTGAAACAATCCGCGTGCAATCGGTAACAGCTCGTATTGTGAAAGTGTTTGAAATGGTCGAACAGCTTCCGAACCCGCCTGCAAGTTTTTTGAAAAAATTAACTGGTTGTGACGATATTTGGGAGGTCAGAGCAATTACACATCATCAGAGCTTCCGCTTTTTGGGATTTTACGACGGGAAACGCCTAATTCTAACCAATGGATTTGCCAAACAAACGGACAAAACTCCGCCCCAAGAAATCAATCTCGCAAAACGGCGCAAAGAGATGTACTTTAGTGGGCGACGAGAACTGTTATGAATCTTTCCGAACTGCACAAGCGGCTCTCGCACAAGCCTACCTATCGCAAGGCTTACGATGCTATTGGCGACGTGGTATTGATTGGAGCGGCGGTTCGGAAGTTGCGCGAAGACGAGGAGATAACCCAACGACAATTGGTGGAAAAAATCGGCATCTCGCAGTTTTATCTTTCGCGCCTTGAGACGGGCAGCGGCAAAGTATCGGCTGATGTCGTTGCAGCAGTGGTGCGCCATTTTGAAGAACCATTACGCGAACTTGGAATTAATGTTGAACCTTGGTTAGCCGTGAAACCGTCTAAATCGGACTTGCGAGAAATTCCATCACCGCATCCGCGCCCCATAATACCCGAAAGTATGTCCCGCACACGCCGCCCTGCCGCCGCAGAAGAAAAACCAGAAGAAGCTCTGCGCGAAAAGCCAGATCACAAGTATGGGACGCCTCATTGACACTTTTCCCAGCGCCGGCGGCGCGGCATCTTTGTAGAACCACGACGCAAACAAAATTCAAGCCCCAGCGGGGCGACATATCCGGGAAGATGTCGCTCCTGCCGGAGCTTTGGATTTTTCCCATTCGATGTTCTACAAAGGTGCTCTGACGGGCTTTCGGTTTGGTTGGAATGCCAGTTCTCTCTCCCGGAGGGTGCCAAAGCGCCATTTAGCAGCGTTGCGGCTTGCCCCCGACGGCGGGGGTGAACAAACTTCGCCGGGTGAACAAAATCAGCACTTCCTCTTAAACGCTGTTGAACGATGACCTACACCGAGGCGATTAAATTTCTCTACGGATTGCGATTGTTCGGCGCCAAGCTGGGTTTGGAAAACACCTTCCGGCTGGCGGAACTGGCGGGGCAACCGCAGCGTCACCTGCGCTTCATTCACGTCGCGGGCACGAACGGCAAAGGCTCAACCTGCGCCATGCTCGAGAGCGTTTACCGGGCGAGCGGGCGGCGCGTGGGCCTGTTCACTTCGCCGCACCTGGTTTCTTTCCGCGAACGGATGCAGGTGAACCGCCAATGGATCAGCGCCGCCGAGGTCGTGACGTTGCTGGGAAAGATTCGTCCGTGGCTGGCGACCTTTCCCGCCGAACAGCATCCCACTTTTTTCGAAGTTGTCACCGTGATGGCATTGCTGCACTTCGCGCAACAGCGGTGCGAGCTGGTGATTTGGGAAACTGGTTTGGGCGGACGTCTGGACGCGACCAATATCGTCACGCCGCTGCTCAGCGCCATCACGCCGATCGGTCTGGACCATCAAGCCTGGCTCGGCGATACCTTGACGAAAATTACCGCTGAAAAGGCGGGCATCATCAAACCCGGTGTGCCGGTGGAGGCCGCCGCGCAACCGGAGGAGGCGTTGGCCGTGTTACGCGCCACGGCGGCAACACTCCACGCTCCCTTCCGCGCGCTGGCGACCACTACGCCCGTGGCGTTGCCCGGGCCGCTCGCGCTTCAAGGCGCGCACCAACGCCAAAACGCCGCACTGGTTTTGCGGGTGGTGGAAGCATTGCAATCGCTCCTGCCGGTGACGCCGGAAGCGCTGGTAAAAGGTCTGGCCACGGTCCGTTGGGCCGGCCGATTACAATCGCTGGCGCTGGCCACCGGACAAAAAGTGTTGCTCGATGGCGCGCATAATCCATCGGGTCTGGCCGCCCTTGCTCCGGCTTTGCCGCCCGAGGAGATCCATTCGCCGCGCGTGTTTATTGTCGGCATCATGCGCGACAAGGATTGGCAGACCATGTGTCGGCAGTTGTTGCAAATCGCGCGCCGCATCATTTTCATTCCCGTGGGGAGCGATCGCACCATTGATCCGCAGACTTTGCTGGCTTGGTGTTGCGAACAACCCACCGCCGTCGAATGTCGCACCGCCAACTCGCTCGACGCGGCCCTGCGCATGACGTCGCCCGCCGAGGAATTGGTCATTACCGGTTCGTTATATCTGATTGGCGAAGCGCTGGCCTTGTTGGACCCCGAGTTTCAAAAAGTGGCCGCTGAACACGCGCTCAACGAGTGGGGCGGCCAATTCGCCCGCCCGCCTGAACCGGCCAGCTTGGGCCATTGACCGACTCAGAGACTTCCGGGCGTGGCCGCGATTTATCTTTGACTCCGGGCGTTTCGATTGACTCGGCCCGCTGTGATTTCCAGTATGACCGCATGTTGAGGAAAGCCATCTTTATTCTGGTCCTTATTGGCGGCGTGATTCTGGCTCCCGCTGCGTCCCAACCCTACAAATATCTGCCTGCGGATTGTTCCGCCCTGGTCCACCTGCTGCCGCCACCGCCCGCCACCAATTCCCCCGCCGGAATTGCGGACCTGGAAATCGTCCTGCAGATTCAGGCCGATCGCACGCCCGACCAGATTCGCCGCGCCCAACGTGTGGCCAGTCAATCAGTGTTCACGTTCGCGCAACCGGTGTTGGGGAATTGGTTCAACGCCACCAACTGTCCGGAAACCCAACGGTTGTTCAAGGAAATCAACCGCGAAAGTCAGAGCATTGTGGATGACCAGGTCAAAAAACATTGGCAGCGACTCCGACCCTACCAGGCATCTCCGGCGGTCCAACCGATAGTCGGGCGACCCGGCAACACATCGTATCCCAGCGGTCATTCCGCGGGCGCGGCGCTGTGGGGCACCATTCTGGCCGCAGCTTTTCCCGACCAGGCGGACGCGTTCAAAGCGCAGATTCGCGAAGTGATGTGGTCTCGGGTGATCGGCGGCGCACACTATCCCAGTGATACCGCTGCCGGTGCGATGCTCGGTGAAGCCATTGCCCGCACGATGCTGCAAGCGCCCGCGATGACGGAAACGCTGGAGAAAATCCGCGCGGAAGTCGCTCCGTTCCGGCAGCACGAAACCGAACCGCTCGCAGTGCCGGCGGGGAGATAGAAATTTCTGAGCTAGCCTTAAACTGAAGGCGGGACACGATCCACCGTGTCTCTGACCAAATCACAACGCAAAATGTGGAGTAGTTTTTCAAAGCCGAAACTCAGAAACTCATAAAGTTTTGTTTCCTTATTTTCGCGTAGTTTGCGTGTTTTGCGGTTCATCCTACCATCCTGTCAGTGGCCTCCGTTGTGACCGACCTGCTATCGAGCCAGCGGCTATAGCGGTTTAATTAAAGTTGTAGCCGTGGCGCCGAACGAGTGTAACCCCATGAAGGTGGGGTCCGGATGGGGAATGGCGCCTCTGTCCGTGAGGTTTTGGAGTGCGGCAGTCCTCTGCCGCTGTGGAATCAGCAGCACGCAACCAGAAAGCGGCAGAAGACTGCCGTAGTCCAAGACGCGGTCGTGCCGGGGCTCGTTCCAAACCAAGGGCGGTCGCCCGTTTGACCCCAACGCTTGGCTTGAAGTTGCGAGGCTCGTTGCGCCATGCCGGCGGTTATAGGAATACTTAAAATGCCCTAGATTCCTTGTACCGTTGGAAACTCGCCCGGAAGGAAAGTGAATAAACCCTTATATGTCGGGCTTGACGGTGGGTCTGCAACAGCATTGTTAAAACCGCTTATCCACAATTCATGCTACGGATAGGCAGATTGACCGCCATTCCCAGTTGCACTCGCATTTAGACACAATTGAGCGCTGAATTGACACCGGGTCCGGCCTGTGGCTTAATCCTCGTCCGCAGTAGTGGGCCGGTGGGTAGGATACTCAAGTGGTCAACGAGGGCAGACTGTAAATCTGCTGGCTAACGCCTACACAGGTTCGAATCCTGTTCCTACCACCATTTTCCGGCTCGGGCCAGGCTCACACTCGAAAACAACAGTCAGGCCCGCCGTTCAATCCGGAGTCTTTTCAACGTCTCCGAGCGGACTGGAAAAACCGGTTCAGAACAGAATTCAAATGAACAAAATTTCGCGCGCATTACTTTCAGTTTCAGATAAAACCGGACTCCTCCCGCTGGCGCAAACGCTGGCGGCGTCCGGGGTGGAATTAATTTCCACCGGTGGCACCGCCAAAGTCCTGCGCGAGGCGGGTCTCACCGTAAAAGACATCAGCGAACACACCGGCTTTCCGGAAATGTTGGATGGCCGCGTTAAAACTTTGCACCCCAAGGTGCATGGCGGCCTGCTCTACATTCGCGGCAAGGCCGAACACGAAGCAGCCGTCCAGCAACATCAGATCGCGCCCATTGATCTGGTGGTCGTCAATCTTTACCCGTTTGAGGCCACGGTGGCCCGACCCCAGGTCAGCCTGGCGGAAGCGATTGAGAATATTGATATCGGCGGACCGTCCATGCTCCGAAGCGCGGCCAAGAATCACGAGAGCGTAACGGTGGTGGTGGATCCGGCGGATTACGCCGCGGTGGCGGAACAAATCAAGGCTACCGGACAGACCACCTTGGAGCTGCGGCGGCGGCTGGCGGCAAAAGTTTTTGCGCGAACGGCGGCTTACGATGCGGCCATCGCCGCGCACTTGGAGCACGCCTTCAACGGAGACGCGTCACAATTGCCGCAAACCCTGACACTTTCCGTGCCGTTGGCGCAACCGTTACGTTACGGGGAAAACCCGCATCAGGCAGCGGCGCTGTACGGAAAATTCGGCGAGTATTTTCAGCAATTACATGGCAAGGAACTTTCCTACAACAACATTCTGGATCTCACGGCGGCGGCGGCATTGATCGGCGAATTTGAAACCGCCGCACCGACCTTGGCCATTCTGAAACACACGAATCCCTGTGGCGTAGGTCAGGGGGATACACTGCGTGAAGCTTGGGGTAAGGCATTCGCCACGGATCGTCAGGCTCCGTTCGGCGGTATCATCGCCGTTAATCGCCCGCTGGATGCGGATTGCGCCGCCGCCATCGTCGAGATTTTCAGCGAGGTGATTGTCGCTCCAGACTTTACCGCCGACGCCTTGGCGCTACTGCAAAAGAAGAAAAATTTGCGGCTCCTTAAAGTCTTGCAATCAGGACGAACGGCATCGCCCTGGGACGTGCGCAGCGTCGGCGCGAACTCCTTCCTGATGCAACAGCGCGACTTGAAGGTGACGTCTTCCACCGATCTGAAAATCGTCACCAAACGACATCCCACCGAAGCGGAGTTGCGCGCGATGCTGTTTGGCTGGCGCATCGTGAAGCATTTGAAATCCAATGCGATTCTGTATTGCGCAGCGGATCGCACGTTGGGGATTGGCGCGGGCCAGATGAGTCGTGTGGATTCCAGCCGCATCGCTGTATGGAAAGCCGGTGAGGCCGGACTGGCGCTGCCGGGGAGCGTGGTGTGCAGTGATGCGTTCTTCCCTTTTGCAGATGGATTGATGGCGGCGGCGGAAGCGGGAGCAACGGCGGCGATTCAGCCGGGCGGCTCAGTTCGTGATGCCGAAGTCATTGCGGCGGCAGACGAACGCAACCTGGCGATGGCGTTCACCGGCGTCCGGCATTTCCGGCACTGAGCGTGGTGACGCACAGTAGCGGCTTCGACGGTTAACCCGCTCGGACAATGGGAGCTTTGACGCGGTAAATTCGCTGCCTACAGCAGCAACCGGATGATCAGAAAGACTTCGCCACCGGTCACAATCAGCAGCAAGCTCCAAACGAACCACTCGCGCCACTGCAAGTTGCGTTGCCGCGTCGGACTCAGTCGAAAAGCGATTTGCGCCGCGCCCGCCGTGATGATGTCGCCATTACGCAGTCGCGCCGCTTCGGTGGGAGTTTGATTGATGGCGGTAATTGCGCCGGGATGCGTTTGAAGATTAAAACCAGTTTTGGCGGCCAGGCTCAGCTCAAAGTGTTGATCCCAGACGCCTTCGTCTTCCAGGCGCAAATCCGCTTGTGGACTCCGACCAACTTTTATCGGGAAGTGGCGGGACTCCCAAACCAGCCCCGCGCGCTGACCGGACAAGATCTGTAATTGAACCATTACAGACCAATGGCGCCGCGAATGTCGCGCATGGGCACTTCGATTTTGTCCCCGGGATAAACCGGCAAATCATAATTGGAATCTTGCGCGGCTTTTTTGCAATCCACGATGGTTCGACTGCCATCGGCGCGAGTGAGCACGACACGTTTGCGATCCGCAAAGTCAGTAAAGTCCTGCGCTCCCGCAATGGCTTTGAGAACGGTGGTTTGGCCAAAGTATTCCTGGCGGCCCGGATTCCGCACCTGACCCTGCACGTAAAAGATGCGTCGTTCCGAAGATGCCGTGATGGTCAGTTGTTTGTAGAACAACGGCACGTACTTGCTGTAAATCGCTTTCTGCAACTCGCCAAGGGTTTTGCCCTCGGCCTTAATCGAACCGATCATCGGCAAGGTAACCATGCCGTCTTCCTTGACCGATTCCTCGTGCGGCATGGGCGGACTCTGAATTCCGGAGAAGGTGATTTTCACGTAGTCCCCAACGGCCAGACGCGCGGCTTCACCGAGCGAAGTGCTGGTACCGGCAGCATTGGGGGCGCTCGCATACGGTTGGTCGCCCGGGACCTCAGTAAAATGAATCTGATCCCGTGAGGTCTGACATCCCGCCAGAACCAATCCAATCAGGAGCGCCACGCCCGCCCACCAGCCACCGAAGGCTCTTTGCTGCGAAATAACTTTCTTCATGAACTTATACTCAGACAAGCGGATCAGTATTTTTGTTTGATTTCGCCCGAATCTTTCGCTCCGGGCGCCGCCGCTTCCGCCACCGGCTCGGCATCTTCGCTCTTGGCGTAATAATCGTGGTAATAGCCGCTGTAATAATAGTAGCTCTCGTCCTGCGACATGTTGATGTTGTTCAACACGATGCCGACCAGATTGCCGCCCACTTTCTCGATGAGTTGCTTGGCGCGAATGTTCATCGGCTGCGGGTACCGACGGTATTGGATGACCTGAACGGTAATATCCACTTCGCTGGCGAGGATGGAGGCGTCGCTCACCCCCATGATCGGTGGCGAATCGAAAAAGACATAATCGTAGCGCTGCTTAAGTTCGTTGATCAGATCCTTCATCTGGCTGGAACTCAAAATACCCAGTGAACTGCTGGGCAGCTTGCCGCTGGCCAGAAAATCAAGCTTGTCCAACGAGGTGGTTTGAATGACATCGGTCAGGCTGTTTTGCTTCAACAAGTAGTTGGTCAAACCGAGGTTGTTGGTAACGCGCAAAATTTTGTGCAGCGTGGGGCGGCGCAAGTCGGAATCCACAATGATCACACGCTGGCCACTTTGAGCGAAGACGGTGGCCAGATTCAGAACCGTGGTGGACTTACCTTCGCCCGCACCGGCGCTAACCACGGCAATACTGTTCAATTTCTCGTCTTTGCGAGCGAATAGAAGGTTGGTTCGTAAGACCCGGTAAGCTTCCGCATGGGGACTTTCGGCCCCCTCCTCAATTAAATACCCGACATTTTGAGGTATGACACCCAAGACCGGCGACTGGAGGAGACGCTCAACGTCGTCAATGGTCTTGACGCTGGTATCCAAGTATTCAATGAAAAATGCCAAGCCAACCCCGACCACCAACCCAATGATCACCCCTAAAATGATGTTCAAAGTTTTGTTCGGGCGAACGGGTTTTTTGCCAGGTGTGGCGTATTCGATGATGTCCACCTGAAATTTTTTCGGCAGACTCAAGTCAATCTGTTCAACATTGATCTTACGGGAAAGCAGGGTACGCAAATCTTCCTCACTCATCAACGTGCGCTTCAGATCAAAGTAGGGACGGCTCTTGGTCAGTTGTTCCTGATCAAGTTTGCGCGCTGATTCCACGGCGGCGGTGCTGTTGTCCAGACGCGCTTTGGCCATCGCCACCTTGGTTTCCAAGGCCTTCATGATGGCGCGAACCTGATCGTCTATCTTGGTCTCCAGCTCAACTTCCAAATCTTGAACGCGCTTCATGTCCGGATGTTCCGGGCCCAAGTCCACCGCCAGAGCGATCGCATGTTGCTGAGCCATGTTGAGTTGTTGGAGCAGGTCGGTTAATACCGGATCCATTTCCATCCGCGGCAAGACTTCACGCAGTTCTTTGGTGGAAAGCGCACTCAGCTTGTCGTACTGGACCTTCCTTTCCTTGTACTCATTGTCAGCTTCGAAGCGGCTTAAAAGATTGCGTTTGTATTCCTCGGTTTCAGTCTGCATCACTGGAGTGAGACTGGTGGCGTCAATATCTGAGATGCCGGTGTCAATGCGCAATTTATCCAACCGAGACTTGATTTCAGCAATCCGCTCGTCCTGGATTTTCAATTGCCGCTGCAACTCGTTGATTCCGCCCATGACGGCTTCCTGGTTTTTTGAAAGCCGCCAGCGCTGATAGGCCTCGGCAATGGCGTTGGCCAAATCGGCGGCATCCTTGGCGTTATCGCTGAACACCTTAATGTCAATGATACTGGTGTTGCGGCGCGGTCGGACATCCATGCGGGCGCGCAACATTTCCAGCGCCTCGTTCGGTTTCAAGGGTTGGCCCTCGAAGTATTTATTCCCCCAAACTCGGGCGAGATCCAGATTGTTAATGACATTGGTCAGAATGCTTTCTGACTGGATGGTCTCGAACTCAGTTTGGATAAAGTAGGGGTCATAGGCGCTGATCAGCCGACTACTCATGCCGCTGAGTTCATCAATGTCCGACTTGTCCCGCTCGACCCGCATGGCGGCTGTGCTGGCAAACAATTCGGGCAAAATAAAGGTGACCAAGGTGGCCGTAATCACCACCAGGAGAAAAACCGCAAGAATGACGGTCTTCCGGATCCGAATAATCCGCCAGTAGTCTAAAAAGTGTAAGCGTGCCTCTGGTTGCGTTTGTTGCTTAAGCGGATCCATAGTCAAAAAAAATAGGGGCTAGTAATACGACCCAGCCCCTAACCAAAATATCCTCCGATCAGAAACCGACCGTCACGCCCGCATAGACGCGATTCCGATAAAAATCGGGTGACATACGCACAGTCGAATCCCACCGATCAAAATTATACCCGGTATGGGCGGAAACATACTGGTTGAAGTTATAGGCCAAGTCCAGACCGATGCGATACAACATGAAGGTTTCGCCATCCACCGCGACACCGCCGCCGTTATATTCAGCATGTGAAACACTGGCGCTGACCGTGCCGATCAACTTGGAAATGATCTCGTGTTTGAGCGCACCGTACGCGGTGATGTACTCCATGTCTTTGACATACGAGAGCGGCGCGCCCACTTCGTTGGCCGATTCCCGGCTGTAACGAAGCCCCGCATCCACCTGCGTGCGCTGCTGGATTGCATAAGTCACACTGCCTTGAATGAAAGGACTCCATTGCGTGTCATCCCCGCCCGTGTACTTGTAATAGGTGTAATACTGCGCGCCGACGTTAAGGGCAGCGGACAGAGTTGGACTGAAAATATGCCGAGCGCCAACATAGACGGTATGTCCGCGATTATTGCGGTCCTGACTCTGCACCACTGGCAATATCGCAATTACTTCATCGCCGTTGTAGATCGTCTGCGAGTAGTTGTAACCCAAAACGCCAATCGTAGATGGGCTCAGCTTCCAATTGCTGTCAATCCGCACCAAGTGTTCGGTTCGGTCGAAAAGACCCGAATAACTGGCTCGACCAGCATAAACGCCTCCTGGCAGTTTATCGTGGTAGTCGTAGAAGTTATTATTGTAGCCCAAACTGAAACTCAGCAGGTCGGTGGCTTCAACATTGAATTCGGCCCGGGCAAAATTACGGATGTTATCACCTGGAATTCGCTGGATCGCCGCAGGATCAAACAACAGGTCCGGTTCTTGACCAATAACAAAGGAGTCGCTCAACGAAATATCGGCGCGCGGGCTGAAAGTATGCGCGAAGTTCAAGTCGAAGACATGAGTGTAGCTATGATGCCCCGCACGGCCCGGGATGCTCTTATCGTAGAAGCGCGCCGTGAAGTCGTAGCCGACGTTGAAAGAAGTTTGTTCGCCGGGTAACCCAAACTTGATGGATGGAGTCACATCGAAACCCGCCGATTCCACTGCCCACGCATCCGGCGCGGTGTTCACGTTGTCATCGTAAAAGCCGTTTAAGGTGGCTTGAATGCTCCACGGCTTGTTCTTCTGCAGTTGGTTCAGCGTTGACGATTCAGCCGCGTGCAGCACCGAGGCGCCCATAGCCAGCAACCCAACTGAGGTAGCGATTTTTCTCATAGAATTAGTTTAGTAGTTCAACCCAAGACGACGTTTTCCTCTGTTCTACTTGAATCGGACGCAGCATGTCAAATAAATGTTCCGTCTTTTTATGTTCAAGCCAACCTCACTAGACAAACGGTTTTCGCCAAAAATAGCAAGCCTCATCAACAATAATTCAATAATAATTTTAACCCTCGCGATTTGGATGCCAATCCATCGGTTTTCCCGCAGAAATTTTACGGTTTTATGACCAAGGAGAAGTCCTCAACGTCGCGGCACCACCACCGTCTGTCCCACTTGGATGCGTCGCGGATCCAATCCCGGATTGGCCCGCGCCAGAACTTCCACAGAAATTCCGTACTGCCGCGAGATTGATGTGAGCGTCTCGCCAGATTTGACCCGGTGATATCCCGCGGCAGCCGCAGCCGTCGTTGTTGCGCTCGGGGCGGAACTTCGCTGCGGTAACGGGGTGGGTTGCAAGGTTGCCGCACGTTGCGGCGCCTGGACTGGACTCGTGGTGACCGGAGTTGAATACGTCTGCGGTGAGGTTTGCGTCGCCGCCTGGCGCAGTTGCTCTACTTCACTTTGTAAGCGCCGATTCTCCGCCGCCAGTTTTTCCAATCGCTGCTGTAAAGCGGAACTGGGAGGGATGGGCACCGCAGTGCGCGCCAGTTCCTGTTTCAGTCGCGCAATGTGCTGTCGAATCATTTCCGCATTACCCGCCTGGGGACGCAGCCGGAGATACTCCTGGTAAAAATGGATGGCCGCCGCTTCGTCCACCTGCTTTTCCGCGTAAAGCCAGCCCAACTCAAGATTCGCCGCCGCCGAATGGGGATTCAGCTCGAGGGCGCGCTTGAAGGCATTGATGGCGCCGCTGTAGTTCATGGCATTGACCAGATTTCGCCCGATCAAGAATTGCGGCTCCTTTTCCTCGTCCACTTGATCTGAGCGTCCGGGTTCACAGCCGCTCAACAGCAGCCCCACACAGCAGCCGAGCAGCAGGATTTGGATGATTTTAGCCGGCACCATGGCGCGCTTAATTTACCGAATGCACCGACGGCGCGCAATCGCCTGATGACTCGTTCAACGCTTGCGCGCACGCGCAAACGGATTTTGAGCAACCGTCCGCGTCGTCCGATCAGTCGCGTACAATCCAAGTAACAAACAAACCCACCCAACCAGGAAGTGCATTCCCAATACCGAAAGCAGTCCGATCAGGTTCATCACCCCCAGGTCGTAAAACGAAATGGCGAGCAGCATCAACAACGCGCCGGGCAGCAGCGCGGCCCCACTCATCTTCCAGCTTCCGCGCCAGGTCAAACGCCGATTCACGTAAAGTCCCAACCACCAAAGCGGTCCAGCATAAAGTGTTGCCAATCCAAACCACGCGATCATCAGGCCGCACACTGTAACGACGAACACTCCGGCCAATACTCCGGGTCGCCACGCGCCCCATAACGGTTGTAATTTTTCCTGGCCCAGCGCGATAACCCAACCCGCTGGATAGGGCCATTCCACGTAGCCGAACAGGGAATAAATGGTGATCCGATTCCGACTCAATTCGCACTGAAGGTCCGCCACCGAACGCAACTGACCGGGTTGCTCCACGCTGACACTCAGAGCGAGAAAGCCGTTTTCCTCCAGCATGATGGGGGTTGCCCCCTGCCAATCCAGTTGTTGATGCCGAATCTGGCTGGTGGCGGGCAACTGGTGAATCGCGTTGGAAATCACCGGCACGTAACGATCATAACAAAACCAGGTCACTCCCGCAGCCACCAGCAGGGCCACGAGAAATTGAATCAACAGCAATCGGCGCAGCGGCGCCAGCGCAAACGCCGCGACGCCACGGGGCGTGAAGGGTTGCCAGGCGGTTGCGAAAAAGTTGCCCACGTCACTTAATGGAAGGGAGCAGCCAACCGGATGCAAGCACGGGTTTCGCTCAAGCTCCCGGCGCCGGAGCCTCGGGTGCCGCCGGTGGTTTGCCGCCCGGAGCCGGGGGCGGCGTCAACATGACGGGCACCGGGTAACGCAGTTTCATCACGTCGTCCACCAACACTTCGATGTAATAGGTCCCGGCCACCTTGAATTCCACCTGCCCGAACAGCGTGACGTTGGTGGCATGAAACCCCGCGTCTTGCAAAGTGAATTTCACTTCGCCTTTCCGCAGGACCGTGGTTTGATCTGGCGCGATCAACCGCACGCTCTCGCTGAATTTTCCCAGACCGGCCGTCCAGCGATTGAAAATGCTCAACTTGAACGCCACCACCGGCAACTGGGGTACGCGGATCAAGTTGATGACGCCGATGAGAAAAAAATTGCCGTTGGTTTCCTGGCGCACCTCTTCGCACAACAGCGAACATTGCAGGTCGGGGAGAATCCGGGTTGGAGTCATCATTTGAAAAGTTGAAAGTTATTGGGCGGCGGATTCCGCAGCGTGAACGGTGTTTCGCATGAGCATGGCAATCGTCATCGGGCCGACGCCGCCGGGGTTGGGCGTAATTTTCGCCGCCAGCGGCTGCACTTCCGCAAAAGCCACATCCCCGACAAGTTTGGTTCCGGTTTTGCCGCCCGGATCGGGAACGCGGTTCACCCCCACATCCAGCACCACCACCCCCGGTCGGACCATGTCCGCCTTCAAAAATTCCGGAACGCCCATCGCCGCTACGATAATATCCGCGCGCCGACAATGCGATTGAATGTCGCGCGTTGCGGAATGGCAGATCGTCACCGTTGCATTGGCCTGACGCCCCTTCTGGCAAAGCATGGCGGCCATCGGTTTGCCGACGATGTTACCGCGTCCCAGAATGACCGCTTCCGCGCCCGCGATTTTCACTTCAGACCGCACCAACAATTCCCGCACTCCGGCCGGCGTGCAGGGTTGAAAACCCGTCGGGTCGCCAAGCATCAACTTACCGACGTTTACCGGGTGAAATCCATCCACATCCTTCGTCGGCAGGACGGTGGCATACACGACTTCCGCGCGAATATGCTTGGGAAGCGGCGCCTGTACTAGAATACCGTGCAGACGCGGGTTGGCGTTTAGTTGTGCCAATAACACGAGCAGATCCGCTTCGGAAGTTTGCTCTGGAAGTACGTGCGTCTCTGAAGCAATCCCGAGTTCCGCGCACGTTTTTTCCTTGCGGCCAACATAGACCTTGGAGGCGGGATCCTCGCCGACGCGAACGAAGGCCAGTCCGGGTTGAACGCCACGTCCCTTGAGCGTGGCAATGCGCGTTCGCAGTTCGCCCTGGATTTGCGCCGCAATCTGGCGACCATCAATAAGATTCGGCGCCGTCATTATTTGACGACGTAAATTTTCTGAATCGTTAGAACCGGAGTGTTGGCCCAGCGCTCATCAAGACTTTCCTGGCCGGTCACGATGATCTGCTTGCCCAAGTAACGACTCAACTCGAGTTGCGCCGTGGGACTGTAAAGATAATTGATCAGCTTGTTATTCTCGGCGCTGTGCAAACCATACTTGGTCGGCGCCTGAATGCTGACTGTGGGCTTGACGATGCCTTCATGCGACACCGTCCGCGGCACCCAGACTTCTTCAACCACTGGCGGTGGCGCCGCGCTGTTCACGTCTTCATGAATAATCGGCGCGGGTTCGGTCATCGTGCTCCCCGTGGTCACGTCCGTGGCGGGTGTAACCAACGGGCCATCGTCCGGAACGACGGCTGTTTCCGGAGCGATTTCCGGTTCAGGATGCTGCAAAGCCACCACGGGGGGCGCAGTCACTTCCGACCCGGCTTGCTGCATAACGTAGCTGGCAGCGACAAACGCAAACGCATCCGCCGGCGCCTCGATTTCCGTCCAATTCCCCTTGGTAGCAACAGCTTTAACCGTTGTGCCCTGAGTCAACGTGCCCACGATGCTGTAGTTTTCGCCTGCTCCTGTGCGCACATTCAATTTATGGGGTTTGACCGTCTGGTCCGCATTCAAATAAGAACTGTGAACCCACACGTGCGCTTTCTGTGGATAAGCGATCTTCGCCCACTGAGCCGGTTCGCCCGCTTTGGGTTTGGTCAAAATTACCTCTTCAATCACCGCAACGACATCGCCATCGTGCAACTGTGTGATGATCTCCCCCTTAAAACCGGCTTTGCCGCGCACATTCACGTTATTACCGGTAATCGTCGCGTTGCCGGGAGACAGAATAATCGGCTTTTCGGCAGTCGCCGCTGGAGATGCGACCGGCTTGGCCGCCGTGCTCTTGGCCGGTTTTGCAGCGGCGGGTTGATCCAATTGTCCGTCCGCGTGGGCGACCAGCAGTGTTCCGGCGAGCAGCGCCACACTCAAAATCATCCATCCGTTCTTTTTCATAATTTAGGCAAGTAAAGTTTTAATCTCGGGCGGTGTCAATGTCCGCCATTTGCCGACTCTTAATTCCGCTAGTTTGATTTTTCCAATCTGCGTGCGAACCAGCCGCCGCACTCGCAAACCCTGTGTTTCGCACAACCGCCGCACTTCCCGATTCTTACCCTCGGCAAGCTCCAACTCAATGGCGCTTTCCGACTTTGTTGCCGAGAGCAGGCGCGCTTGCTGCGCTTTCAATTTATCCCCTCGATGAAACACGCCCCGCGTGAATGGTTCGATTTGCGTCGCGTCAACCTTGCCATCCACTGTAACCACATAACGCTTGCGCACTCCGTACCGCGGATGCGTCAAGCGCAAGGCAAAGTCTCCATCATTGGTCAGGAAAAGCAATCCTTCACTGGCATAATCCAGCCGCCCAACCGAATTGATTGAGCGCCACTCTTGCGGCAATAAATCATAGACTGTGGGCCGACCGTGCTCGTCCTGTTTGGAACAGACGCAGCCCTTCGGTTTGTGTAGCGCCACGTACAGTTTTTTGGAGGCGCGAACCGACTTCCCCTCCACGGTGACGCGATCCCGCGCCGGATCAACTTTGGAGCCGAGCAAACGCACAACCTCGCCATTCACCGCCACCCGGCCCTCCAGCATCAACTGTTCGGCCGCGCGCCGGGAAGCAATGCCTGCTTCCGCCAAAAATTTTTGCAGGCGAACCACGCGAAAAGCTTTGGGAATGGCGTGAACCGACGGCGCGGGTAATTCCGCCGCCGTCCGTTGTCAAACCGACGATCAGGCGTCCGGCTTGGTCTTGCGCAGGCCGGTAATCCGGTCGCCGTCTTTCCATTGACCGCGTTTCTTGAGCACTTCAATGCGCTCAAACCGTTTCAAAACACTGCGTTTACCGCCCAAAGTGGACGCGGCGCGGAGGCTGGGATGCTGTGACATATCTCGTTTTCTGGTTAAATCTTGCCGCTCGATTCCAAGCGGATGCTCACCTTAGCAGGTCGCCTCCACGCTGCCAATGGCTAATTTAAGGGTGTAAACTGAACCTCCCCGGTAATCCTGGTTCAAGAAGAGGTCGCGCAATTGCTTAAATCCCGAGGTTTTCCTGTGAGCGACACGTCATTCAAGGTCAACAAGGTTTCGCCATGAGTCATATACGCGACTTTTGCCAGGATATTCGTTCGCTCCCGGATGGAAAAAGTAATGTCGCGAATCATAAACGTGTAAATGCTGCCCGCGAGACGAGAATGAAATGTTTCAAATGTTACTTCTTCGGCGGAAAAAGGAATCTGCCCCGCATAAGCCTGACACCGTCTTTAAATCGCCGGCTTGAATGCCTTTTCAAAGCGTTCGGCGAACGCAATCATTTCTTCCGTTGAATAATCAGCCGCACGTCTGGTGTTGATTGGCACCAGTCCGATTTTGGCCTGACTCTGAGTGGTGGGTGAGGGCGGTATTTTGGCGGGTTTAAGAAGTTGGTGGCCTGCTAAGAAGGCCACCAATAATCCCAATTCCGCGATAATCGGCATTTGCCAAACACCCCATTTAGAAAAGTGGATCAAGATTGTAAAAATAAGCATCTCGGGACGAAACTGATCCATTTCAATGTTGGTAACAGATGAGTTTTCCATCAGCGGCAACGACAAAGGAGATATTGGTTCCCGTCATGATTTCCAAATCTCCAAGCACCTGCCGCCCCACTTCAACAAAAGCGCCACCGTCCACGGCGCAGGCGGCGGCGGTAGGTTTGATTTCAACCTGATTCGGTTGGAAGTCCACCCCGGTATCAGCTTTGACCATGCGCAAGACTTCTTCTCGGGTAACGGGCACGGTAAGATTTCGCGGACCGTTGTGAACACCAATGGTATTAAGGTCGTGCGCCGCCTCTTGCGTCATCATGTAAAAGACCCGTGTTCCCTGCTTGGAATCTGAAATGGTCAAAGTCGTGCCATCAATCATGAAAGTGTACAGTCCTCCCGCCAGTCTGGAGTGAAATTTATCCGGCGTGACCGCTTCCAACTTGAAGGGGATCCGGCCTTGGTAGGCCAGACACCACTTTTTAATCGCCGGCTTGAATGCTTTTTCAAAGCGTTCGGCGAAGGCAGCCATTTCCTCCGTTGAATAATCAGTCGCGCGTCTGGTATTGATTGGCACCAGTCCGATTTTGACCTGACTCTGAGTGGTGGGTGAGGGCGGTATTTTGGCGGGTTTAAGAAATTGGTGGCCTACTAAGAAGGCCACCAGTAAACCTGCCACTAGCAGCCCCAAGCCTGCGAGAATCTGTATTCGATGAGATCCCATTTAGAAAAGTGGATCACGATCGTAATAAACTAGTTTCCCATCTGCATCAAAGACCAAGTCAATCTTGCTGGCCAAGCCATTGTTGGGATCAGCTCCGGTCGGCAGCATGCTAACATCTGCGCCGCCATTGAGGTTTCCATATGCACCTGTTGGCCTTATCAGACATTCGTTAGGCTTGAAGGTCACTCCGCAATCAACCTTGACCATTTGAATGACTTCTTCTCTTGAAATCGGCAGGCTTAAATCCCGAGGCTTTCCTGTGGGCGACACGTCATTCAAGGTCAACAAGGTTTTGCCATGAGTCATATACACGACTTTTGCCGGAATATTCGTTCGCTCCCGGATGGAAAAAGTAATGTCGCGAATCATAAACGTGTAAATACCGCCCGCGAGGCGAGAATGAAATGTTTCAAATGTTACTTCTTCGGCGGAAAAGGGAATCCGTCCCGCATAAGCCTGACACCATTTGTTTATCACAGGCTTGAATTTTTCATTGAACCGCTTTTCCAAGTCGGCTCTGTCTTTAGCCGAATACTCAAAGGCGCGCGTTGTCATTTGCGGGACTTGCCCCGGAATGTTTGTCGCGGACGTAAGCACAATCTTTTCGTCTGGCGGTCTGGCGTTCTTGGCTCTCAGAGCCAGGAACGCCAAGAAAAGTGCTGTTACGCATAACCCCACGAGAAACGCTTGGCGAAGGACTGTCTTCATTTTGTATAACTCAGTTTTCTTTAACTTGGCTGACATCGTTATCTCGCAATAGTTCATCTTGGTTGGCTGTGTAAACACACTTTTTGAAACCAGCCAAGCTTGGGATTGCTTTACTCATTCCTTCAAACCGATTGATGGTGGCTTGGCAGGCAAAGCGCCACGAGTAAGTCGGGTCACAGCCCCCTGGGTATTGATACCGGCCGCAAATCCAAGTTTGATCCAGTGCCGCCGCTGCTACCGCCGTGGCTTTTTCTCCGCCAAGTTCGACATCATTAAAACCTTGCGGCAACCCACCAGCGAAGAACAAGCCACAGTTCTTGTAACTCAGGCTACTGACCTGCAAACCTTCCGGACGGATGCCGCAAGCTCCCGGCCAACTGAGATAATCAACCCCGGCCGAGGTTAGATAAAGATTCCCATTGTAGCACGTCCACAGAGCCGATTTTCGCAAGCGCCGATGCGTGTTGTCGCCAATCCCAAAAATCCAGCGTTGGAGATCGAACGGGTCAAATGTGGAAGGTAAATAATCCCCGCCGCCAATCGTCGCTCCCGAGCCGTGCGCCTGCCCAATGGTCAGATCGGAATAAAGCGACTTGTTTGAAAGAACATTCAAAATATACCCCCACCCAACGGTCCAAGCATCAAACGGGATGCACCCGCCGTGATTCCGATTCGTGCCGATGTCATTGACCGTGTATTGCGTCAGCGACAGAGGCTTGTATAGGTCGTTGTATAGCTGAGTTAATGTTCCTTGCAACCAAGTTGCCGCCTGACTGTTCAGAGCCTGACCTTGAACAAAAGCAGGGTCCTCCCATTGATAGGTGATAAAACATCCCGCCGCCAACCGCACCCGGTCCCGGTCAATTTTATTTGTAACGGTGATGGTGGTTGCATTGGAGTTTGCGTCCGTAGTTTCAAAATTAACCGCGTAGGTGTCGTTGGTGTACGCGCCGCCGCCTGCCCCGGTAAAATTCCAATCCAACACAATGGTCGCGGCATAAGGGACATACCCGCTAAACGATTTCAGCGTCTGTCCGGTTTCAGGATTGTAAATGGAGGCGGTCACGGCCTGCGGCTTGTCGGTGACGAAATAAAAATAGTTCGTCCCAATGTCCGGCGTGGCGTTATCGCTGGCAAAGAGCAGGTACGTATCATTTTCAAATTCGAGCGGTAAGGAGGCAGAACCGGAAAAGAAAGTTTTGGCGTTATCGGGAGCATTGGTCAAATTGTACACCCGCGCCCGGTTGACGGCATTGAGGTAAAAATTTCCCCAGCCGTTCGGATTGTATTTCGTGTGAAGAACGATGGCGTTGTTTGTTTCCAAGCTGTATCGCGCCGGCATCCCATCCACCGTCACTTCAAACTGTGCGTTGGTGATGCCGGTCAGGTCTTGCACGGCGACTTCCAGTATGATGGTGTTGCTAACCACGTCGTAAGGCTGCGGCGAGAGAAAAGTGATTTCCGGCCCGTGATACGGAATTGCCCGGAAGAACGCGTTGCAGTCCCGCGCGAAATTGGAAACTTGAAAATACATCGGGTCCGTCACCTTCCAATTCGGCACGGTGCCCTGCACCAGCCAGCCGTCCTGACTGTCGGATGCGCCAAGAAAATCAATTGCCTTCCAAACCGGCGTTTCCGCCTTGTCGCAGATCAACAGCGCAAAATCGCGCTCGGTTTCCGCTGAATAATCAAAGTGATTCGCTCTGATGAGCAGCGTATTGGTGCCGCGCAACAGGATTTGCAGGTTTGGCTCTGTGTTGGTATCCGCTGGGAAGGTTAGCAATGCCGCATACAGGTTTGTGTCCAGCACGGCGGCGGTGTTGGTGTCAATCAACGTAAAGGCATGGTCCATGTATTTCGCGTAATTGCGATTGGTGTTTACGATAAAGCTGGTGCCGTTGGTGTCGCCACCACCACCGCCACCGGGTGGGAGCGGTTGGGCAACAACGCGGTTTGAAACGAGCAGACCGAGGGCGAGTACGCAACCCATGACCCGCCGGAACTGAATGGAATTTGAGGCTTTCATGGTTTTTTCGAGTTTATGTTGGTTTAATCCGCACTTTTGCGCGGACTCGAAGCCCCATCCTGAATTTCCTGAAAGAGAGCAAGCGTTGGCGCCGCAATGCGCGCCCAGCGCACTCCCCTTCAAGGCCACGACCAAGCGGCCCGCTAGCAAAGCACACCGGGACGCGCGGCTCGCGCGCGTCGAGGTGTTCTACTAGCGAACGGAAAAACATTTGGTCGTGTTTTGAAGGGATTCGAGTCCTCGCAACGCAAAGACTCCGTCCACAAAGAAACGATTCTTGCGGACGACTGGAAAAGAACTGTTAAATAATTGAGAAATTCTCACTAGAAGCGCAAGCATGAAGTTATACTTAAAACAATTAACACCCTTGCGTTGCGTTCCGGCTCGACTCGCCAACCGCCAAGGCAGTACGTTGCGCGTGGCAACAATAGTTAATATGGACGAATTGCTGAAATTATTGCAGCGCAACGCGCTCGAAAGTCACGAAAGCCTAGCCAAACAACTTGATCAATCCACGGCCGAGATTGCGCGCCGCATCGCAGCCTACGAGCAGGCCGGGGTCATCCGCGGTTATCAGGCGGTGCTGAACGAGGACCAACTGGACCTGGATACGCTCACCGCCGTCATCGAAGTCAAGATCACCCCGCAACGCGAAGGTGGCTTCAACCGCATCGCCGAGCGCATCAGTAAATTTCCCGAGGTGCGTTCAGCCTATCTGATGAGTGGCGCGTACGATTTGTTGCTCTTTGTGGAAGGCCATAACCTGCGGGAGATCGGCTCGTTCGTGAGCGAAAAACTGTCTCCGCTCGAAGGGGTGTTGTCCACGTCCACCCATTTTATGTTGAAAACCTACAAGCGTCTGGGCGTGCTGATGCAAGTGGAGAATTCTGATGAACGGCTCTCAGTCACTCCTTAATCGCATCAATCCGGTCGTCCGCGACATTCCGCGCTCCGGCATCCGCGACTTCTTCGACATCGTTTCGACGATGAAAGACGTCATCAGCCTGGGCATTGGCGAACCGGATTTTGATACGCCCTGGTCCGTGCGCGAAGCCACCATCTTTGCGGTGGAACGCGGCGCGACGCATTATTCGAGCAACCTGGGTTATTTGGAACTGCGCCAGGCGTTGGCCAGATACGTTGCGAAACATTTCGGCGCGGAATACAACCCCGACAATGAAGTCCTGGTCACCGTGGGCGTGAGCGAGGCGCTCGATCTCGCGTTGCGCGCGTTGCTGCGACCCGGGGACGAAGTGCTTTACCACGAACCTTGCTACGTTTCCTATCGCGCGACGATTTTGTTCGCCGGCGGCAATCCGGTAGCCGTTGCGACCCGGGCTGAAAACGGTTTCCGGCTCACGCGCGCGATGCTCGAAGCGAAATGCACGCCCAAGACCAAGGTCTTGATGCTGAATTTTCCCAACAACCCCACCGGCGCGATCATGAGCCGGGAGGACCTGGAAGACCTCGCGCAATTTGCGATCGAAAAAGACCTTATCGTCATCACGGATGAAATCTACGCCGAAATGACCTACGACACTCCGCACACGAGCCTCGTGGCCATCCCCGGTTTACGTGACCGCACGATTTTTCTGCACGGCTTCTCAAAAGCATGGGCGATGACCGGCTACCGTCTCGGTTACGCCTGCGGCCCGGCGGAGTTGATCGAAGCCATGATGAAGATCCATCAATACACCATGCTCTGCGCCTCCTCACTCGCGCAAAAAGCGGCGATTGAAGCTCTGAACCGCGCCGGGATGGAAGTCAACGAAATGGTGGGCGAATATCGGCGCCGCCGAAATTTCATCGTCAACGCCTTTGCCGAGATGGGCCTGGAATGTCATCGCCCGCTCGGCGCGTTCTATGCCTTTCCAAGCGTGGCGAAATTCAAACTGACCGCCAAGGAATTCGCCTTGAAATTACTTGCGGAGGAAAAAGTGGCCGTGGTCCCCGGCACCGCCTTTGGTGAATGTGGCGAAGGCTTCGTTCGCTGTGCTTATGCCACCAGCCTGACCAATATCAAGGAAGCCATGACGCGCCTGCGCCGTTTCACCGCGAAGCTGTAAATCAATCACCCAACCTCTCACCGCTGGCATCAGCGGTGACGCTCCGTTCGAACGCATCCAACCATCCGCTCAAGCAAGTCAACTCGAGCGGCCCGGACGTTCGCTGCGTTTCAAAGTGAGACGAATTCTCCTGGCGCAGGCTGAATGACCTTGATCTTGGGATGTCGCTGACGAATTTGTTCCGCGAACCAGCGCCGCGAGGCCGCGCCGCCGTGCCCGAGCAATACGGTCCGGGGCGAAACCTGCCCCACGAAGTCCAGTAAATCCTCGCGATTCGCGTGCGCGGTCAAATCAAAGTCCAGCACTTCGCACTGTCGCGTCACGCGCCCGGCGCTGGGACTGAACACAAAGGTTTCACCGGGCCGCGCTGCTTTCAATCTTCCGCCCGGCGTGCTGGGGTCGGCATACCCCACAAAGAAAATGGATTGCCGTTCGTCACCGATCATGCGCGCCGCCAGATCGTGCGCGGCGGTTTTCTCCGCCATCATGCCGGACGAAACCACAAAAATGCGGCCGCCGGAAAGCTTCATGCGCTCGCTCTGCCCCGGATCCAATACCACCAATTGCAACGCCTCGTGCAACTGTAGATTGCTGTGATTGCGATTGGTCCGATGCGCTTCGAGATCGTAAATCTCGGTGAACACCCGGCCCAAACCGCTGATGAAAATTGGCTGTCGCTTTAACTTTCCTTCGCGCATCAGCAAGGCGAGCAACGCCAGAATTTCCTGCATGCGCCCCAAGGCAAACGCCGGAATCAACACGCAACCCTTGCGCTTCAAAGTTTTTTGGATGGCCGCCACCAAGCGATCCACTTCCGTCGCCCGTGTCACTCCGGTCGCCGCCGGCCGGTCGCCGCGCGTGGTTTCCAGGATCAGGACCTCGGCTTCCACGCCGTCAAAATTCGCCGCACGCAGGAGGGTCTGGTCATGAAAGCAAACATCGCCGGTGTAGAACAGCGTTCGCTTTTGTCCACGCAACATAATGCCCGCCGATCCCAGAGTGTGACCGGCATCGTAAAATTCCAGTTCCGGCGAGAAAAACCCCGCCTTGGCTTTTTCGAAAGCCGCCCATTCGATTCCCCGATGGTAACGAAAGCCTTGAAACCGCGGCGCCAACTCATCCACTTCGTCGTGCGTGTAGAGTGGGTAATCTTTGATGCCCAACTCCTCGCGCTGGCGCGTCATCACGTTCACGGAATTGTGGAGCACCCGTTCGACGATGAAATAGCTTTGCTTGGGCAGGATGGCGTGCGCCTTGGGAAACTGGCGCAACGCCAGCGGCAACGAGCCAACGTGATCGTGATGACAATGGGAAATCGCCACGGCTTCAACACCCTGCCGATCAATCAACCGATACATGGGAATGGCCTCCCGACCTTCGCGCTTGGGGTGCATCCCGGCATCCAGCAAGATGCGATGGTCCTCCATTTCGACAAACCAGGAACTGGCGCCGATGTCGGAGTCCGGATTTAGATTGGCTATGCGCATAAAAAGACCCGACGGCCACTGTGCCGAAGTGCGCGACATCTCACCAGCTAATTCCCTGGATAAATCAAGCATCCGTACTAATTTTGGCCCGCATGAATTTGACGCTCGGCATGGATATGTTACGTTGCCACGTCTTAAAAAACATGAGTGCGAGAAAATTTAGCCACCGAACCGCCGCCGACCAACCCGTTACCGTCAGCTCCCGACAGATCAGCCTGAGCCTGTCGCCCGATGCGGTGATCATCCACAAGAATGGCATCGAATTTCGCAGTGAAACCGCCTTCCCCAACTGGGTGGAAATGACCGTCTCGCTGGTCTCGCCCACCGATAACACCCCCATCAATTGCACCGGCGTCGTGGTGGATTGCCTGGGAAACAAGCACGAGGGCTACCACGTTTCCATGGTGTTCACGAGCTTGACCTCGCAAGCCGAGGCGCGTCTGCAATCCATGAGCGGCCTTCTGGCGGAATAAGCTGCAATCAGCGTTTCCAAAGTCCGGTTGTTCCCACTTCACTCGGAAACCCACATCAGTCGGTGCTGGTTTCAGGATCGGCTTTTCGTTCGCCAGTGGCGATAGATTTCCATTTTTCCAGGATGGTGTTTCGCCCCCGCTCTGCTAGGCTCGGCGCATGGAATTGTTCTACAAAATTTTGAAAACGGCCGTGGATGGCCATGCCTCGGACGTGCATCTCAAAATTGGCGCGCCGGTGATTTTTCGGATCAATCGGGAATTGATTGCGATTGAATGTCCCAATCCCTCGGAAGAATGGATGAACCAGGTGGTGGCCACCATCGCGCCGGCGCACCTGAAAAAGAAATTGGAAGAGGAGCGGGAGGCAGACTTCTCCTATTTCGTGCCGGACGTGGGCCGCTTCCGCACCAACCTGTTCCAGCAACGGGGCCAGTGGTGTCTGGCCATGCGTTACGTCAAAACGCAGGTGCCGAGCTTCGAGGAACTTGGTTTGCTGCCGCAGCTCAAGCAGATCGCGGAATCGCCGCGCGGCATTGTGCTCGTCGCCGGCGCCACCGGCAGCGGCAAGTCCACCACGCTGGCGGCCATGATCGAGCACATCAACAGCAATTTCAAACGCCATATCGTCACGCTCGAAGACCCGATTGAATTTGTCTTTGAAGACAACCAATCCGTGATCGAACAGCGCGAGGTGGGGCTTGATACGCTTTCCTTCAACCACGCGCTCAAGCACGTGCTGCGGCAGGACCCGGACATCATCATGATCGGGGAAATGCGTGATAGCACCAGCTTCTCCGCCGCGATGAGCGCCGCCGATACTGGTCACCTGGTGCTTTCGACGTTACACACCACCAACGCGCCGCAATCCGTCACGCGCGTGCTGGATTTCTTTGAAGCTGGCGAACGCGAACAAATCCGTCGCCAACTCGCCGGCACCTTTCAGGCGGTGATTTGCCAACGCATGGTGCCGACCATCGCGGGTCGCATGACTCCCGCGTTGGAAATCATGATCAACACGCCCACGATCAAGAAATTGATCGAGGAAAATCGCCTCGATAAATTGGGCGCCGCCATCGAAACCGGCACTGACGACGGGATGCTGAATTTCAATCAATCCCTGTTCCAGCTCGTCAAGGACGGGATTGTTTCCGAAAAGGAAGCGCTGGCCAAAGCCTCGAATCCGCAGGCGTTGGAAATGAATTTCAAGGGCATCTTCCTCGACGAAGGCCGCCGCATTCTGGGTTAAGCTTTGAATCTTTGCCTGGACAAAATGACATTTTCGTAATGTCCGCGCTGCCGATTGTATGACTGAACAAATCGTTATCCTCGACTTTGGCTCGCAATACACGCAGGTCATTGCGCGACGCATCCGCGAGTGCAACGTCTATTCCACCATCCTGCCCTACGACACGCCGACGGCGGAAATCATGCGGTTGAAACCCAGCGGCCTCATCCTGTCCGGCGGCCCTTCAAGTGTCTATGCGAAGAACGCGCCGAAACCGGATCGCAGAATTTTCGATCTGGACGTGCCGGTGCTCGGCATTTGTTTCGGCATGCAGCTCCTCGCGCATTTCCTGGGCGGCCAGGTAGAGCCGGGGCGCAAACGGGAATACGGCAAAAGCGCCCTCACCGTACGCGATCCGCGCTGCCAGTTGTTCGCGCGACTGCCGAAAACTTTGCAGGTGTGGAATTCGCACGGCGACAAGCTCACCCAACTTCCGCGCGGCTTCAAAGCCGTGGCGGTCACGGCCAACTCGGAGTTCGCCGCCATCGAACATCGCGACCGAAAGTTCTTCGGTCTGCAATTTCATCCCGAGGTCGCGCACACCCCGCGCGGCAAGGACATCCTCGCCAACTTTGTGCATCGCGTTTGCGGTTGCGGCAAATCCTGGACGATGCGCAATTACCTCGAACAGGCCGTGGAAGAAATTCGGGCCCAAGTCGGCAGGGAACGGGTCATTTTGGGTTTAAGCGGTGGCGTGGACTCGAGCGTGGCGGCGGCGCTCCTGCACCGGGCGATTGGTGATCAACTGACCTGCATCTTTGTCAACAATGGCGTGCTGCGCGCGCGTGAAGCCGAGGTCGTGCGACAGGTGTTTGGCAAACATTTCCACGTCAAACTGCAATACGAAGACGCATCCAAAATCTTTCTCGCCCGACTCAAAGGTGTGACGGACCCGGAAAAGAAGCGGAAAATTATCGGTCGGACGTTCATTGAAGTTTTCGAGGCCGCAACCAAACGCGCGGGCCGCGCCAAGTTTCTGGCCCAAGGCACGCTGTATCCCGACGTCATTGAATCCGTGCCCATCGCGGGCAATCCCGCCGCGCTCATCAAGAGCCATCACAACGTCGGCGGGTTGCCGAAGCGGATGAAATTTCAACTCGTCGAACCGCTGAAATGCCTGTTCAAGGATGAAGTGCGTCTGCTGGGTGAAGAACTCGGCGTGCCCAAAGAAATCGTCTGGCGACAACCCTTCCCCGGACCGGGCCTCGCCGTGCGCATCCTCGGTGAAGTCACGCCCGCGCGTTGCGAGATTTTGCGCAACGCCGACGCCATCGTGGTCGAGGAAATGAAAGCCAGCGGGCTTTACTACAAAATCTGGCAGAGCTTCGCCGTGTTGCTGCCTGTGCGCAGCGTTGGCGTGATGGGCGACGAACGCACCTACGATTTCACCATTGCCATCCGCGCCGTGGAATCGCAGGACGGCATGACCGCCGACTGGGTGAAGCTGCCCTACAACCTGCTGGAAAAACTCGCCAGCCGCATCATCAACGAAGTCAAAGGCGTGAACCGCTGCGTCTTCGACATCACCAGCAAACCGCCCGGAACGATTGAGTGGGAGTAAAATTCCACCATGCAAAAGACGCTCGCTATCCTGAACGAACTTGAGTCCGGTGGACTCGTGGAGCGTTATGCGATTGGCGGCGCGATGGCAGGTTTTTTTTACGCGGAGGCAGTCGTCACGGAAGATTTGGACGCGTTTATCTTGCTCAAAACTTCCGACGGCTTGATCTCCCTCACGCCGATTTATGATTTTCTCAAACAACGTGGCGCGACCGAGGAGCGCGAACATCTATGGCTGGCGGGAACGTTGGTTCAATTGATTCCTGCCTATGATGCGCTGACCGAGGAAGCCATCCGGGAGGCGATCGAAAGAACCGTCGGGCCGACGCACACGCGCGTGATGCGGGTGGAGCATCTCATCGCCATCGCCCTGAAAACCGGACGCGCCAAGGATTTCACACGGATTGCTCTTTTGCTGGAACAGGCCGACGTGGATGTGGAGAGTTTGATGGAGATTCTAACCCGTCACCAATTGCAGAACCTCTGGAAAAAGTATAAACTCAAGCCGTGAATGCCAATACGCCAACGGCAATCGCCCGGGAAATTTTTGCTGGCAAAGACCGTAGCCGCAAAGCGGCGGCGGCGTTGCCCATTGAGGAAAAACTTCGTCGTCTGGTGGCCATGCAACAACGCGCCAACGAAATCCGACGCAGCGCCAACCGCCCGTTGATGCGGGTCTGGGAATTGAACTAAAGCGTGAACCGCTGCGTCTTTGACATCACCAGCAAGCCGCCCGGAACGATTGAGTGGGAGTAAATTGACAGCCTGTCAACTTACTGCCAGTTTGCTGGCATGAGCACGATTGTTTCGCTTGATAATTTCAATCGCCTGCCGGTTCCGCGCGAGTTGCGAGCGATCGCGGGTTTCAAATCCAAGCAACAGCTGCGCGCCGTGGCCGTGCCCGGCAAAATCATCATCGAGGCTGTGCCTTCTGTGGGAAAATTAGTCAAGCGCAAGGGGCGGATCATTTGGACGGGCGAACTACCCGCTGGCGTGAATTCCGCCAACGTCGTCAACGCGATCCGCGATGAAATCTGATTTTTGGGACACGAGCGCGTTATTGGCATTGCAATGCGCGGCGGATGATTTTCACACTGCCGCCGATTCGGTTTTTAACGGCGATTGTTTCGCCGCCCGCCGTTCGCGCGCGGAATTCTACTGTGCGGCGACGGGACGGATGAGAGTTCCCCCCACGATGGCGCTACAACTTTTGGAATCGCTGGACGGGTTTGTGGATTGGATTTCCCTGAGCGACGAGGAAAAAGCGCGAGTCATCAAGTCCGCGCCGGGCCACGGAGTTCAAGGACGGATTCTTTTTGATGCGTTAATCGCAGAATGTGCGTCAAAAGCAAACTGCCAAACGGTCGTAACGGCGAACCCGACGCATTTCCGTCATGTGCTGCCCCACGCGGACATCGTGGATTTGACGGCGCAGAAATAATCAGCTATCGGCAAGCCGCCCAGGACGATTGAGTGGGAGTAATTTAACTCAACCGTTCCCATCATCACGAAAGTTTCTTTTCGGCCAATTCAAGAATCTTGGCGGCCGAAGGGGGCAACTCGCGGTCTCGCTTGAAAGGCTCTAATAAGCTTCTAGCTTCTGCATAACGGCCAGCGTGGAAAGCTGCGGAAGCGTGCGTGCTTGCCCGTTCACGATCCTTCCTTCTTTGTTCTTCTTGATTAAAAATCATCCTGCTATTACGCATGACACATACACGATCAATTAGCGGCGGTGTTGCTTTGCTAATAATGTTCCAGTGCTGTTGTATGCCTTGAGCCATTCGCTCAACAATGCGAACCATGAAATCTGGTTCGAGAACCCAGGCTTCACCCGAAATGACATGGGCATTGGGGACTTTGGCGGCACTCAACAGCTCCCATGGAGCGAAGTGATTCTTTATCTTGTCGTAGAAAATAGCCGTTTCAATCAGAAATTCACGGTCCCCAAAAGCGATATCGAGCGTTGTGCCGTCCACAATAAAGCGGTTAATCCACCAGAAAAACCGCCCATCCAATTCCGCGTAGGATTTCAATTTGAGAGAACTAGGTCCAAGCCTTTCGTCGTAGCACGACTCCCCAACTACATGCCGCGCCCCCAACGGCGTGAAAAATGGTGAAATCTTTTCAGCTATAGCCGTATCAAAAGTCTTGAGCAGTATTGGAGTAGATGTAGCCACAGTATAACTCACACAATTTTCTAATTGAACAAATGACGGTTGTTGGTCATCCGCCTTCTAAAGTACTACTGCTGATTCCAGTCACGCGCCTGACTTTGCGCCCGCCGCCGCCGGTTGTCCAGGACTCATTACCCGAGGGCTTTGGTCGCTGTGGAAAGCGCAGCGCGACACCGCTTTTCGCCCGCACGACACCCACCTCAAATCAGAAACTCCTCGCGCGTCCGAAGGCGCCGTTGACGCTGCGTTCTGCCGGCGCACTCCATGACGCTCGCCAACCCGCGACAATCCCAGCTCGATTTTGTGTCCGTCACATCTGGCGACCAAGTCAATTTCTTGCCGTCGGTTTGCGCCAGGTGAACCAACCACAGACCACGAAAAGCAGGACGTTGAACGCGGCCAGGGTTTGCAGCACCACTTCCATGCGTCCCGGGAATTGTTTCAACAGCAGCGGCAAGACGACGGCGTAGCCCGCGGCCACGGCCACCATCCACGGCACGGCGGCAAATTTTGATCGTGCGAGCAGGTCATTCGCCATGACGTTGGCCAGCGCGAGCGGAATCATCGCCCCGGTGTACCATGGCAGCAACGCCACCGTGCCGGGCACGTCCTCGGGTTGATACACAATTCTTACCGCCACGGGGCCGAGCAGCCACAAACCAATGGCACCGCCAATGGCCAGAATCGCCGTGCCCAACAGCACGATACCGAAAAGATTCGTCTTTTCGGATTTGGCGCTGCTATGCACCAATTTCGGGAACATCACCGCCGCGAGCGGCAAGACCAACCACAACAACGCGCGCGCCAAGGTTCCCGCCGCCACGTATTGCTTCATCTCCGCGCCCGGAAAGAACGCCTTGGCATACATCGTGTCCGTGGTAAACATGAACTGACACACGCCAAACCCCAGGATCAGCGGCCCGACCTGGCGCCAAAGACTTTTGCCATCAAACGCCTCGCCAGGCAGCGTCCACAATTCCCGCGAGCGCCACAGCGCAATGACCAGACCAATGCCCACGCCCAGGAAAACTCCCAACACCATGCTCGTAGCGCCACCGGCAAAAGCCAGAACCAGAACCGCAGCGATGACGATGCGTCCCAGGGCCGCGCCCACTGCCGACCAACCCATCCAGAGAAAATCCTGTTTGCCTTGCAGCACTCCCGTGTAAAGCGGCGCGAGTAAAGCCACCAACACGGCGAGCAACGTCACGATCAACGGCCAAACGCCCGGCAATTCCCAGGCGCGCTGAATTTGGCTGTGGAATGAAAGCACCATCACCGCGATCAACAACCAGACGCCGATGATTCCCGCACTGGCGCGGCGAATGGTCGCGGCCAACTGGCGTTGCCGCCCCAAAGCCAGCGCGCTGGCGGTTTGTTGCGCAAACACCATCTGCAACGGGAGCGTCGGCAGAAACGCCGTCACCATCAGCAACGTGCCAAAAATACTGTACTCCGAGGCGGAAATGCGTTTGTTGAGAAAGTGTACCCCCAGCGCCAATATTCCGCCGATGATGTTGGCGAGCATCAGCCAACCGCTCTGGCGAAAGAAATTGCCCGACGAATCGGCGGACTGAGTTTTAGCGGGCACTGGTGCTTCGGAAGCCATGCGGCGGGGACGATACGTAAGCGACGCGATTCAAGGAAGCGATTTCAGGAAGCGCAACAGCTTCACCCGACCTTGTTCAAGCTGCGCAACCGTGATCCATTCGTCAGCGGTGTGCGCCTGCGCAATGTCGCCGGGACCAAACACCACGCTCGGAATCCCGCCTCCGGCCAGCACGGCGGCATCGCAAAAATAGTTCAACCCGACGGCCTGCTGCTGACGGTTCAATCGCAAAAACTGACGCACCAACGGCTCGCGCGGATCGGTTTCCAACGCGGGACACAGTTTTAATTTCACGTTGCCGACCTTCGCGGCCAGGCCGGCCGCCTTCAAAAATGCCGCCAGGTTTTGTCGCGTCCACGCTTCGGATTCCCCCGGCAGCGTGCGCCGATCCACGCCCACTCGGCAGAAATCGGGCACGATGTTGGGTTGCACCCCGCCGTGGATTGTTCCGATGTTGATCGTCCCGCTCCCCAACAGCCGATGACTTTTCTTCTTTAGTTGCGCGGCGTAGCGGTTCGCCAAAGCTTGCGTCACTTCCGCCATGGCTTGAATGGCGTTGACGCCGTGCCAGGGGGTCGAGCCGTGCGCGGCGCGTCCGTGCGTCACCACTTCCAACCACACGCTGCCCTTGTGCGCGGTGGCCACCGCAAGCCGGGTCGGTTCGCCCACGATGGCCAGGTCGGCACGAAATTTTTTGGCTGCCAGATAACGCGATCCGCTTTGCCCGCTTTCCTCATCCACCAACCCGACGAAAATAATTTCGGTTGTCTGCGGACGTTGTGCCGCTGCCGCCAAATCAAGTAAAGCTTGCAACATCACCGCCACCGAACCTTTGGTGTCGCACGCGCCGCGACCATAAATCCTTCCGTGACGCTGGACGGGTTTGAATTGCGTTTCACGGGCCACGTTCACCGTGTCCAAATGAGGCGCCAACAAAACCCGCTGGCGAATTTTGCCGGTCGGGCGCAAACGCACCAGGACGTTGGCTCGCTGCGGCAGCACGCGTTGCCACGCAACGGCCAAGCCGGCCCGGCTGGCGCCATTGGCGATAAACTCGGCTACCTGTTTCTCTCCGGCGTGCGGATGGGCCGCCGGTAAAAAGGCGGGGTTCACGCTGGGGATGGCAATCAGCTCGGCAAGCAGTCGGACCACTTTTGACATGACGCGCCCATGTTAAATCCCGACGGGTGGAAGTCGAGACGCGAGCGCATCCCGCGTTTTTGGCGTCATTCGTCAGAATCTACATTCGACTTTCAGCGCGGCGCCTGCTAAAGAAAGCGCGTGGCCGAACCCAGTGTGCTGTTGCTTATTCCGGCGTACAACGAGGAAGCGCGCATCGAACCGGTGCTGCGCGAATTCGGCCGTTATTTCCGCGATCACTACCCCGGCCCGTTTCAACTCTGCGTCGTGCTTAACGGTTGCCGGGATAACACGCGCGGCGTAATCGAAACCGTGGCGCGGGATTTTGACTTCATCACGTTCCGTGATTTTCCCGATCCAATCGGCAAGGGGGGCGCGCTCATTGAAGGACTGAAGCTGGCGGGCACGGCCGAAGTGGTGGGTTATGTGGATGCCGATGGCGCTTCACCACCCCAGGCGTTTCACGACCTGGTTCGGCGCATCGGCGAGGCGGACTGCATCATTGGTTCGCGTTGGCTGCCGGGCGCCGTGCTGCATCAGGCGCAACCCTGGCTGCGCCGCTTCACCAGCCGCTGTTTTCACATCGTCGTGCAAGCCCTCTTTTGGATGAACATCAAAGACACGCAATGCCCGTGCAAGGTGATGCGCCGCGACGCCATTGAGAAAATCCACTCGAACCTGCGCATCGCCGATCTGGCGTTTGATGTGAATTTAATCGTCGCGCTCAAGCGGGCCGGCTTTACCGTCAAAGAAGTGCCGACCGAATGGACCGATAAAATCGGATCAAAAGTCACCTCGTCGCTCTTGCGCACGTCGCTGACGATGTTTCTCTCCACCGTGCGGGTACGGCTGATTTACTCGCCGTTTTACAACTGGCTCGGCCCGCTCCAGCTCCGTCCCCTGGAAAAATGGTTGTATAAAAAATTACGCGCGCCGGTACCGCGCCGCGGCGAAAAACCGTAAGGTAACGCCTGCGCGATAGCCGGAATGTCAGCTCGTGCATGTCCGTTCAGTCGCGTTATTCTGCCACCTAAGCCGGAACGATGCAGTTGGTTCAGGTGGAACGGCCAACTTGGCCGTTCTGGGCGGCAACCTGCCGCCCAGCCGAGCGCACGGAGATCGCACCCCATTGAGTTCGCACTCTTTGTGTTCGGCTGTCGGGCTGGTAGCCCGACAGAACGGGCCAGTGGCCCGTTCCACCCAAACTCCAATCGAATCGTTCCGACCAAGTTTACAACAACACTCCGGCAATCGCCGCGTTCAGCAACGTCGCCACGAAACCGACGAATAGCGCCCGCATTCCGAGGCGCGCCAGGTCCGCCCGCCGCCCGGGGGCCATCGCGCCGATGCCGCCGAGTTGGATGCCCACGGACGCGAAGTTCGCGAAGCCGGTCAGCGCAAACGCCGCCAGCACGTACGAGCGCTCGCTCATAAAATCCGGCGTGGCCATCCAGCCTTTCATCAGCAGGAAGGCAACGTGTTCGTTGGTGGCCAGTTTCGTTCCCAACAACGCACCGACCTTGGGCACATCAGCCACTTCCACTCCCATCAAAAAGGCCGCCGGAGAAAAAATCCAACCGAACAGCTTCGACAACGTCAAGTCGGGCACGATTTTTCCCAAGATGGCGTCGAACATGGCAACGAAGGCAATGAATACGATCAGCATCGCGGCCACATTCAACGCGAGCTTCAGTCCGTCGGTGGTGCCGGCGGCCACGGCATCCACTCCATTCACATAAGGCGATTTTTCCTTTTCCCGCTGCACGGCCCCGGCCGTCTCGGGCACGCTGGTTTCCGGAAGAAACAATTTGGACAGGTACAAACTGCACGGACAGGCCATGATGCAGGTGATCAGGACCGCCACCGGATCGGCGCCGTAACTGATATACACCACCATCATGGCGCCGGAGATGTGCGCAAAACCACTGGCCATCAGCACGAACAATTCGGAATTGGTCATGCGCGGCACGTACGGCTTCACGATCAGCGGCGCCTCGGTTTGTCCCATGAAGACGTTGGCCGAGACGGACAAGGTTTCGGCGCCGCTCGTGCCCATCAGATGCACCATCGCGCGCGCCATGAAACGGACGATGCGCTGTAAAATGCCGTAGTGGTAAAGCATTGTGAAAAACGCGGACACAAACAGAATCGGCGGCAACACCTTGAAGGCGAACATGAACATGAATTCCTTCCCCGGATTCAGCGCAATGTCGCCCGGTCGCGCCAGGTTGCCGAAGACAAACTCGCCGCCTTGATCGGAGAAATTGATGAAGCTGACGACGACATCCTTGGCCAGTTCAAACAAGGTTTTGATGAACGGCACTTTCAAAACGAGCAACGCCAGGACCAATTGCAGCGTTACGCCCCAGCCAATCGTGGACCAGCGCACCGCCCGCAGATTGGCCGAAAACATGGCCACCAACCCGAAGAAACAAAAAATGCCGGCGCCGGCCTGGCCACGCACGCCAATCCATTCCCGCAATAAATACGCGCCACTGCCCAACAGCACGATGCCGGCGGCAATAAGCAACCGCCAGCGCAACGGGGTGGGTAAAGGTTGGTTCGTCATGTCGGGGGGCAACAGTAACGACTTGGATTTTCCGCGTCCAGACTGCGACTTCAATTCGTGACGAAAAACGCAGGCCGCCCGCACTATCGCGGTCGCGGCGGTTTCGATTTTCGTCGCGACGGTTGCCGGGGAGTCGGCGGCAAATAAAGTTCCGGGCGCAACACCCCCACAAACGGCAGGTTGCGGTATTTTTCGGCGAAATCGAGTCCGTAGCCCACGACAAATTCGTCCGGGATTGTGAAGCCGATATAATCCGCTTTGATCGGTTCGGCGCGGCGCGACGGTTTATCGAGCAGGACGCAGGTGCGGATGCGTTTCGGTCCGAGCGCCCGCAGTTTCTCCAAGACGCGCCGCAACGTGCGCCCGGTATCGAGAATGTCATCCACCAACAACACGTCACGCCCCCGGGCATCCAGCCTCAGTTCTTTCGTGAAAACCAACTGCCCGGATTCCGTCCCCTTTCCGTAACTGGAGACGCCGATGAAATCGAGCCGCAACGGCTGCGAAAGGCGGCGCAACAAATCGCCGATGAACATCACGGTACCGTTGAGCAACGAAATCACCATCAGATCGCTGCCCACGAAATCGCGTTCAATCTCCCGCGCCAACGCGGCAACACGCCGGGCGATCATCTGATCCGTGAGCAGTACCCGGGCGATCTCCTTGCGCCAGCGGGCAGGCACCGGAACGCGGGCAGCGGGGAGGCGGATCGCTTTGTTCATGGCGCGATGGTAGAGATTCAAGCGCGATTGCCGAGAAAATTTCGCGCGCCAAAATGAAATCACTGCTATGCCCAAAAATTCATACCGACATCACACTCGACCCGTTCAAATATATTTTGAGTCGTGCTCGGGCTTTTATTGCTTGGCAGGCCGCGCGTGAATGCGGAGTTTGTTATCCGTCAACAACACGAACGCGCCGGCCCAATTTTCCACTTCATTCGCGGCGAAGACATCGGCGACCTTTGCCAGCAACGCCTTTCGCCCCGGCTCACGCATTCGGATCAGCATCAAACCATGATGCGTTCCGGGGGCGAATCGTCGAATGTCTGAAAAATCCAGATCCTGCGTGATGAAAAATCTTTCGCTCTGCTGCGCCGCCTGCCAAACGGTCGGGTCTGGTTTCCCGGCAAGCCGCTCCAGCCGCACGTTGTCCGCTTGATGCCCCAACTCCGTCAGCCGCGCCAAAAGCGATTCAGGCAGGTTCTCGTCCAGCTTGATTTTCATGCGGCCACGGGAAGTGGCGGCACGGGCAAATCCTCCACCGACGACATGGCGGCGAAAGCGATCACCGCGCGCATGGCCTCGGTGGAAACGGTCGGGTAATCGGCGCGAATCTCTTCCACCGCCGCGCCTTCCGCGAGGCTGGCCAACAAAGTCCGCACCGTGACGCGCGTGCCTTTGATGACCAGTTCCCCGCCGCAAATTTCCTTGCGGCGCTCGAAGAATGATTGGTAGTCAAAATTCATCGCGGCTTAAATTAGTGCTTTTGCGCGCGGATCGCAACGAATGTTCAGATGTGTTTGGAATCCTGCTCGTCTTTGACGCGATAGCCGGTTTCCTGGCGTTTGAAATTCACCTGGTTCTTTTTGCAATAAGCGGCAAACACGTCGTCCGCGCTCATGCCGAGCACCTGCGCCATGCTGATGAGAAAATGGAACAAGTCCACCACTTCGACGCGCGCGTTCTGCTCGTCAAATTGCTGATACTTGGCCCACCATTTCCACGGCACACTGTCCACCAGCTCGGCAATCTCCTGGGTCATGGCGCGCGAATAGTTCAGCAGCCATTTCGTCTTTTCAGCCTCGGACATGTTTTCAGTTACGACGCCAATACGTTGGTTCAAGGCATCTTGCATTCGCCACAATTCGCGCAACTGATCCGGTTTATCCATGTGCAGAGGATTCGGATGAAAGGCCGGTGAATCAAGCCGGAAAGCGGAGGTTTAACCACGGATGGACACGGATAAACACGGATGAAAAAACGGTTTTACCCGAGCTGCGCGAATTTTCGGGCATGGGATTGAATCGGCGCTAATTCACGAAATTCACGCAAGATTATTTCCGTAATTCGTGTTTATCCGTGTCCATCCGTGGTTAAAAAATCCTGAAACCACGCTTCCGGTGCGCAGCGAAATTCCAGCGGTTGCCCACGCCACTCAAAACGCACGGCGCTCGCATGCAAGGCGTGATTCGGCAGGATGAGCCGGGTGCGTTGCGCGTCCGTCAACCGTCGCTCCACCAAAGCGAGATAAAGCGTTTCATCACCGCCGTAAATTTTGTCGCCCACGATGGGATGACCAAGATGCGCGAGATGGATGCGGATTTGATGTTTGCGCCCGGTCTTCGGCAGCAGCCGCAGCAAAGTAAAATCCCCCTCGGCACGATCAAAACGGTTTTGCACCCAAAACTCCGTCTGTGCCGGAGTTCCATCGGCGCGAACACAATCTTTGATGGCGACAACGCTTTGTTCGTCCTTGCCCAACGGCGCGTCAATCAAACCGTGTTCCTCGCGCAACCAACCGTGAACGATGGCAACGTATTCCTTTTCCACCGACCGTGTTTCCCATAGTTTTCCCAATTCGCCCGCGACAACCGCAGTTTTGGCCACCACCGTCACGCCGCTCGTCTCGCGATCCAAGCGGTTCACCAAATGCGGCTTGGCATCCGCGCCAAGATGCAATCGCACGCAGCTGATCAAGCTGGAATAGGCGTCGCCTTTGGTGGGATGGCAAACGAGATCCGCGGGTTTGTTGATAATCAACAAATCCGCGTCCTCATGCAGAATATCGAAAAGCTTGTCCAAGTTTCGCCGGGAATTATCATTTGGTGGCTTGAAAGAAAAGTGGAGTAAAATTCTACCGGTGCTATTGATGCTGGCGTTCGCGCTTTCGCGCATTCCTGGAGTTTTGCCGAAAAACTTCAGCGTGGCGTATGCCTTGATGTTTTGCGCGGGCGTCTTTTTTGTGGGCCGTCTTTCTTGGTGGCTGTTGTGGGGTACCGTGCTCATCAGCGATCTGGCTTTGAACACGTATTATTGGCTGGCCCTCGATTATGATGTCTGGAAACCCGCCAACCTTTCGCATCTGCTGTTCAACTACGCCGCCTACGGGGCGATCATCCTGTTGGGAAAGCGTTTCAAACCCACCGCCTCGTTCATGGCTCTGCTGGGCGGCGGAATTCTGGGGGCCATGTTGTTTTATCTCATCACCAACACGGCTTCTTGGTTGATCAATCCTTTCCACAATCCGGAATACAGCAAAACTTTGATGGGTTGGATCATCGCGCTGACCAAGGGCACGGGCGGCTGGCCCCAGACTTGGGAATTCTTCCGCAACACCCTGTTGAGCGGTGGACTCTTCACCGCGCTCTTTGTCGCCGCCGCCAAGCTGACCGCCACCGCGGAATCGCCGGCGGACAAAGTTGCCGGAGCGCGCGAGCCAGAGGAGTCCGGTGAAGCCGAACCGGAAGCCAAACCCGAGGAAGCCAAAGCGTAATTGCTGGCGCGAACCAATTCCTTCATACTCCCCGGCATCCGCAACATTGAACGCGCATGAAAATTGGTCTGATTTCTGACACGCACGATTTCTTTGAGCCGCGCCTCGAACAAATTTTCCGAGGCGTGGATCACATTTTGCACGCCGGGGACGTTGGCTCGGACTGGATCCTCACCCAACTCGAAAGCCTCGCGCCCACCACCGCCGTGTTGGGTAACACCGACGTCGGTTTATCCCTGCCCCTCACCCAGGTCAAAACGCTGGGAACGATGAAAGCGCTCCTCCACCACATCGTGACGCCTTACGCTCCGGCCAGTGAACTCGAGGCGCGGATCAAACGGGAAAAACCGCAACTCGTTTTGTTCGGCCATACGCACCAGAAATTTCAGCAATATCTCGGCGGCACGCTGTTTCTCAATCCCGGTTACGCCGGCAAACCGAAATACGGCGCGGAACGCAGCGTGGCGTTATTGGAACTCCATGGCGAGCAACTCGCGGTTAATTTCGTCAAACTGCCGGACCATCGGTGAACCCAGCTTCACATTTCAAAGGTTGGGCCAAACCTGGTCCGGTTCCGCCCGGCTTCAACTCCGGCGTGAAACTGGAAACACACGAAACCCTGGACGCTATCAGCGGTCACTTTCGCTTGTTCCAATTGCGCGAGGGACACCGCTTCTCCACTGATGATTTGCTGGTGGCCTGGTACGGCACCAGTTGGTGTCCCACCGCGCGCACCGCGCTGGATCTGGGCAGCGGCCTGGGCACCGTCGGAATGATCTGCGCGTGGCGACTGCCCGGCGCGCGTTTCGTGACGATTGAGGCGCAGGATGAAAGCGTGGCGTTGGCGCAAAAATCCGCGCGTTACAATGGATTGACGGATCGCTATGAAATCCGGCACGGCGATTTTCGTGAGCCGGACAGGCTTGCGCCGGACGAAAAATTCGATCTCATCACCGCCAGTCCGCCCTATTTTCCCGTCGGCGCAGGAGTGGAAAGCGAGCATCCACAAAAGCTGGCCTGTCGCTTCGAGTTGCGCGGCACGATCGCCGACTATTGTGCCACCGCCGCTCGACAGCTCGCACCCGGCGGTTTTCTGGCCTGCGTCTTTCCGGCTGAACCATTGCAACGGGCCCGCGCGGAAGCCGGCGCCAAGGCGGCGGGATTGGTCATCGTGCGACGGCGTCCGATCATTTTTCGCGAAACCGAACCGCCGGTAATCGAACTGCTGGGCTTGATGCGCGGTCCGGATTTGCCCGAATGGTTTCGCGGCCAAACGTGGATGGAACCGGAATTGATCATCCGCACGCGCAGCGGCGAAATCCATCCGGAGTATTCCGCGGTGAAACTGACGCTGGGCTTTCCGCCGTGAGGTTTTTCGTAAATCGGTTTGCCTGTCGAAATAACAAACTTAATAATGGGCGCATGAAGAGCATCTTGTGCCGCAGCATTCTTTCTTTCGGCGCCGGTCTGTTGGTGACTGGCAGCTCCCTGCAAGCGGAACTGCCCCGCGTCGCTTTGGAAACCGTTTTCCCCGCCTTGAAACTGGATCGCCCGGTTTGGATGACTGAAGTGCCGGATGGTTCAGGGCGCGTGGTCATCGTGGAACAACGCGGCAAGGCGACGATCCTGCCCAAGACCGGCACCGGCGCGGAGGCGACGGAATTCCTCAACATTGAAAGCCGCAAACCGCATGTGGACAACGAGGAAGGTTTTCTCAGCCTCGCCTTTCATCCGCAGTTCAAAGCCAACGGCCGGCTTTACATTTATTACAACCAACAGAATCCCCGGCGCAGCGTGATCAGTGAGTTGAAAATTTCAACCACCGATCCCCGTAAAGCCGACCTGTCCTCCGAGCGCATTTTGATGACGGTGCCCCAGCCCTACGGCAATCACAAAGGCGGGCAAGTCAGCTTTGGTCCCGACGGCTATCTTTACATTGGTCTGGGCGATGGTGGCGCGGGCAATGATCCCCACGGCAATGGACAGAATACCGCCGTGCTGCTGGGCAAAATCCTGCGCATAGACGTGAACAGCCGCACGACCGTCCCGAAACGCTGGGGCCGCACCGACACCAAATTGGAATACGGGATTCCAACGGACAACCCGCTCGTCGGTGAACCCGATCGTTACGGCGTCCGCCAGGAAATTTACGCCTACGGCCTGCGGAATCCATGGCGTTACAGTTGGGATCGCGAGACCGGCGACCTCTGGGTCGGCGACGTGGGGCAGGACGAGTGGGAGGAAATTGATCTCGTCGTCAAAGGCGGCAACTACGGCTGGGCCGTGCGCGAAGGTTTCCATCACTTCAAACCCGGTCCGAAGGGCGCGCAATATCTTGATCCCGTCATTGACTACCCGCATAACGTCAACTTGAAAAGTCAGGCGAAATTTCCCGATCACAGTCCCGGCCTGAGCGTGACCGGCGGCTATGTGTATCGCGGTCAAAAATATCCCGCGTTGCGCGGCGTTTACGTGTACGCTGATTTCAATCTCGGCACAATTTGGGGGCTGCGTTACGCCAACGGAAAGGTGACGGAATCCAGCACGTTGCTGGATCAACCCAAGAACGTCGCCAGTTTCGCCGAGACGGAGGACGGCGAAATTTATGTGCTTTGTTTTGACGACAAAATTTTTCACCTGACCGTGCCCGGCAACTGACTCGTTTCCGCGCACGAATGGAACTGCATTTAGTTCGATTGTTACGCGCGCGAACTGGTTGAAAGCACAATTAGTCAACAAACCATGCGCCCCCAAACCCTCCTCGCCGCAGGGCTGATCGCCGTCTTGCTGGCGGTCCCCGGCTCCGCCCAACTCAACGATGGCGTCGAGCCAGGCGCGGCGAAATCGGCAGCCACTTTCGATCCCGTGGCGTTTTTTAAGCGCCACATTTTTCCCTACGAACCCATTTACTTCATCGCCGGGCACAAGGATCCGAACGCCAAGTTTCAATTTGGATTTCGCTACCAGATTGCCGATTCAAATCAACCGTGGCTCAACGGATTCAACTTCGCTTACACCCAGACTTCGCTCTGGGATTTGAGCGCTCCCTCCGCGCCGTTCTTTGATTCCGGTTACAAACCGGAGTTGCTCTATATCTACGAAGGAATCCTCGGCGGCGGCGCAACCAACTGGTATCGTCTGGATCTGCAGGCGGGCGCACAACACGAATCCAATGGCAAAGATGGCGCGAACTCACGCAGTCTGAATATCGCTTATTTTCGCCCGACGTTGACGCTCGGTTATCCCGCTGGTCTGCACCTCACCGTGCAACCGCGCGCGTGGGGTTATTTGGGTGGTTTGGACGACAACCCCGACTTGGACGAATATCGCGGCTACGTTGATCTGCGCGTCATGCTCACTTACAAAGACCTTCAACTTTCGGCCATCGGCCGCATGGGGCACAAAGGCAATCATCCCAGCGGCCAGTTCGATCTGACTTATCGCCTCCCGGGAACTGCCGTCTATTTCGAGGCCCAATACTTCACCGGATACGGCGAAAGCCTGTTGCTTTACAATCGTCGCTCAGACATCGTTCGCTTTGGCTTTGCGCTGTACCGCTGAGGCGGACTCCGCACTGAAACCACCCAACCCAAATTACCGATGCATTCAACCACCTGTCCAATGTGTGAAACGACCGATTTATTGGCCTCCCCGAATCAATGGGAATGTCTTACCTGCGGTCACGAATGGGAGCGGCGCCCGGCTGCCGAAGAACCCACAGCTGCCCGCGTCGTCAAGGACGCCCACGGTAACGTGCTCGCCGACGGCGACTGCGTCATTTTGATTAAAGATTTGAAACTGGGCAGCTCCCAAGTGTTGAAAGGCGGCTCCAAGTCCAAACCCATCCGCCTGGTGGACGGCGACCACGAAATTTCCTGCAAAGTGGATAATATCGCCGTCGGCCTTAAAGCCTGCTTCGTGAGAAAAGCGTGAGTTGCGATTTGTGGCGGCGGACTGTGGCCGCCGCAATATTTTAGCGACACGCACAGAGGGCCGCGACATCGGTCATCATGGTTTCATTTCCGCTTTGCGCCCGCACCATTTTGTCGCTTTAATTTGTTCACATGAAAATTGTCTTAGCGTATTCGGGCGGACTCGACACCTCGGTGCTGCTCTCGTGGATCAAGGAAAAATATAATGCGGAAATGATCGCCTTCTGCGCCAACATCGGCCAGGAAGACGAGCTGCGCGGACTCGCCGCCAAAGCCAAAAAAACCGGCGCGTCAAAAATCTATATTGACGATCTCCAAGAGGAATTCGCGCGGGACTTCATCTTTCCCATGATCCGCGCCGGCGCCATTTACGAAGGCCAATACTTTCTCGGTACCAGCATCGCCCGACCGCTCATCGCCAAACGCATGGTTGAAATCGCGCGCCAGGAAAAAGCGCAGGCCCTCGCGCATGGCGCCACGGGTAAAGGCAACGACCAGGTCCGCTTTGAACTGACTGCCGCCGCGCTGGCGCCGGACCTGGAAATCATCGCTCCCTGGCGGGACGAACGCTATCGCCGCGAATTTCCCGGTCGCGCCGAAATGATTGCGTATTGCGCGAAGAAAAAAATCCCGGTGCAAGCCAGCGCCAAAAAACCGTTCTCCTCCGATCGCAACCTGCTGCACATCTCCTACGAAGCGGGAGTCCTGGAAGATCCGTGGCTCGATGCCAGCGCGCCCCAATACCGCGGTTGGTTCACCACGCTGTCCGTTTTTCCTGAAGACGCGCCCAACCGGCCGGAATTTGTCACGCTGGATTTTGTGAAGGGTGATTGCGTGGCCGTGAACGGCAAAAAGCTTTCACCGCTCGGCGTGATGCAAGCGCTTAACAAAATTGGCGGCAAACACGGCGTGGGCCGCGTGGACATGGTGGAGAACCGCTTCGTCGGCATGAAAAGTCGCGGCGTGTACGAAACTCCCGGCGGCGCCATCTTGCTGTTCGCCCATCGCCAGATGGAATCGCTCACCATGGACCGGGAAGTCATGCACCAACGCGACGCGCTGATCCCCCAGTATGCGCAACTGGTTTACAACGGATTCTGGTTCGCGCCGGAACGCGAAGCGCTCCAGGCTTACGTCGAAGCGTCCCAACGCAATGTGACCGGTACCGTGCGCGTGAAACTCTACAAAGGCAACATCATGGTCGCCGGGCGGAAGAGTCCCGTCAGCCTCTACAACCCGCACATTGCGACGATGGAAGCTGACCCAACCAAGGCCTATAACCAGGATGACGCCACCGGGTTCATTCGCCTGAACGGTTTGCGACTCAAAGTCGCCGCAAAGGTTCACGCGAAGAAGAAGCGTTAACCAGTTGGTGTACGCACTCCACGGCCTGATGCCCGAGGAAATCCAAACCGTGGCAGACGCAGCGAAATGAAATTGGTTTTCACAGAGCATGCCTTGGCGCGGCTGGCCAAGCGGCAACTCAAGCAGGAGTGGGTTGAACGCGCCGTCACGAGTCCAGCGCGGATTGGACCGGACGACGAAGACCCCGCGCTCGAACACCGGCTGGCAGCCGTGCCGGAGCTTGCCAACCGCGTGTTGCGCGTTATCGTATCCAAGGACGAGCCAAAACGCGTTGTCACAGCGCATCTCGACCGCAAAATGAAAGGCAAATCATGAAGCTGACCGTTGATCGCGAAGCCGATGCGCTATATCTCGACCTGGACGAATCGCCCGCCGCCGAGAGCGAGGAAATTTCGCCTGGAGTCATTCTTGATTACAACGCGGAAGGAAAAGTTGTTGGCATCGAAATGCTTTATCTTTCCAAGCGGGTCGCCGACGAAAAGCTCAAGCGAATGCAATTCGAGACGGTCGGCGCTTGAAATTCACCGCAGTGATTCTCGCCGCCTCGCTGGAACAGCAAAAGGCGGTGGAGCGATTGGTTAGGATTGGTTAGCCGTCTCCTTGCGGCGAAGGCGCGGAAAGGTAACACAGACATTCGTGCCTGTGAATCCGATTCTGTTGATCCACAGACAGGAAGGTCTGTGCCACAGTTGGAGCGAGAGATAGACCAGTTGGCGTCTGCGTTCCACGGTCTGATGCCGGAGAAAATTCAAATCGTGGAAGGTTCATTGAAATGAAACCACTCAATCTGGAATTGCTGCATGAGGCAATTCGCGCCGATCGCGTGCAGTGGCGGAAGCACATGCTGCAAAAGCTGGCTGAACGCGGCCTGACGCAGAACGCCGTGCTCGACGCGCTATTGACGGGCGAGCGGATTCGGGATTACACCGAAGATCGGCCCTTCCCAAGCGCGTTGTTTCTGGGTTACGTTGGCGGCAAGCCGCTGCATGTGGTGGCCTCGAGTGACGAAACGAACCGGCGCGCGTTCATCATCACCGCCTACGAGCCGTCGTTGGCTGTTTTTGAACCTGACTACCGAACGAAGAAAAAATCATGAGCGATAACCACGATCTTTGCCCACTCTGTGGCGGCAATAAAACGCAGGGCACAACCACGTTCACCGCCGATCTCGGAAGTGGAGTGGTCGTCGTGCGCCGGGTTCGCGCCACCATCTGCTCGCAATGCGGGGAGGAATGGATTGATGACGCCACCGCCCGCCAATTGGAGGGGATTGTTGACAATGCACGCGAGCGCCGCCTTCAAGTAGAAGTCGCGGAACTGAAATGAACCTTCAGCGCCACCTCGCGACTGCGGACGTGAGCTGGTAGGAGCAGGAGATAAACCAGTTGGCGACTGCGTTCCACGGTCTGATGCCCGAGGAAATCCAAATCGTGGAAAGCGCACAAAATGAACCCCAAAGGGATTCGATCCCTCAGTTCAGAATCGGCGCGAAGCGACTACCTTGGGTCGCTGGCGCGAATGTCGTTCAACTCTGAAAGGATTGCACTAAATCACGGCCACGTTGATGCAACTCCGTTGGGGTAATCCCATTTCCGTCGCCCAGCATCACAAATTGATGCCCAATCCCGATTGCTGATCCGCCAACAGCGAGCGGCTTAACTGAATTGCAACCTTGCATGGCGCGGATGACGGAGCACAATCTATTCTCGCTATGGATTCGTCACAATGGGAGGCGGTGGATCGTTACGTCACCAGCCAATTGATTCCTTCAGATGCGACGCTCGAAAAAGTGCTCGCCGCCCGCAAAGCCGCCGATCTACCGGCAATCGGCGTTTCCGCAACGCAAGGCAAACTGTTGCAGTTGCTGGCCCAATCGCATCAAGCGCGACGCATTTTGGAAATTGGGACGCTGGCCGGTTACAGCACCATCTGGCTGGCGCGCGCGTTGCCTGCCGACGGCAAATTAATCACGCTCGAGTTCGAACCCAAACACGCGGAAGTGGCGCAGGCCAATTTTAACGCCGCCGGATTGGCCGATCGCATCCAGCTCCGTTTGGGAGCCGCGCTGGATACGCTGCCTCAGTTGCGGGCCGAAGGCTGTGGACCGTTCGATTTTATCTTCATTGATGCGGACAAGGAAAATTATCCGGCGTATTGGGAGTGGTCGCTGAAATTGTCCCGGCCCGGCACTTTGATTGTGGCCGACAACGTCGTGCGTAACGGCGCGTTGGCCGATCCCCACAGCCTGGACGCACGGGTGCAGGCGATGCGTCGGATGCACGAAATGATGGGAGCGGATGCGCGCGTCAGCGCCACCACCATCCAAACCGTTGGCAGCAAAGGCTACGATGGTTTCACCTTCGCCATCGTTCTGACTGTCCAGCGATGAACGAAGCCCAAGCCCTGATTGCTGCCGCGCGGGAATTGTCGGCGCGCGTGGACCACATGCGCTTCAAACGCCCGGTCACGCATGTTTACAATCCGCTCGATTACGCCTGGACCGCTCACGCGGAATATCTGCGCCGGTTCGCTTCCGGGCCCAAGCGCGTGGTGTTTCTCGGCATGAACCCCGGACCGTTCGGCATGACCCAGGTGGGGGTGCCGTTCGGTGAAGTCGGCATGGTGCGCGACTGGCTGGGCATCGAAGCGCCGGTCGGCAAACCCCGGCACGAGCATCCCAAGCGCCCGATTCTTGGATTCGCCTGCCACCGCTCCGAAGTCAGCGGTCGCCGCTTGTGGGGCTTGTTCGCCGACCGTTTCGGAAGCCCGGAAAAATTCTTCACCAATCATCTGGTCGTCAATTATTGCCCGCTGACGTTCCTCACCGAAACGGGGGCCAACCTGACGCCAGATAAACTGTCCCGACCCGAGCAGAAAAAACTGTTTGCGGTTTGCGACGAACATCTGCGTCAGGTTTTGACGGTTCTGGAGCCGGAATGGCTGGTGGGCATCGGCGGCTTTGCGCGCAATCGCGGCGCCACGCTGAGTGACGAATTTCATTTGAAACTCGGGCAGATTCTTCACCCCAGTCCCGCCAACCCGATGGCCAATCGCGGCTGGGCGCAAATCGTCACGAATCAATTGATTGAAATGGGCGTGTGGAAAAAATAATCGGCGTGAGTCGTGGAGCTGAAATCCGCTATTCCCTTTGCGCGTCGGGCACGGTAAATCTTTGACCCAAGAACTGCGAACGTGAAGTGAAATCCGTCCTCCGTCCAAAGCGGCTGCCGATAAGTTGGTTGCTCTCGGCCCTGTTGCTCGGCGGATCACTCCTCAGTCCGGGTGCGGACGCACCTTCACCCGAAGCGGCAACCATCGCCTTGCACCGCGCCACCACTTACCTGTTCACCATCAACATGCGCCTCCTCGCCGATTACCTGCTCACCCGCTAACTAACCCGGAGTGACGCGCGTTCGCAGACTGCTGCGTTCAGGGTTCGGGTGGAGTGACGATACGAAAGTACCGGGAAAATTGATTGGTGGAAAGCGGCGCCGACACGATAACGACGCCGCTCTGGGCTGGGGCTGGAATCAGCATCAGGTTTTCCCAAACTCCATTCGGCGCATCGGCGCAGGACTGCAACGCGTAGGCGCGGGAGGACACGGCGTTAAATTCGATTTGCACCGTGGGCGGATTGCTGGCGGTGGTGGTAACCGCAACAATCTTCAATACGCTGGCCGGATCCCTCGGGTCGGTATCAGCAAGGTATTCCTGGTAGTTACTGTGCCCATCCAGATCAGGATCGGCATCCGCGCCGCTGACCGTCGGATTGGCCAACTCAACCGGCGTAAAGTGCTGCGCACGCCAAGTCTCAAAAGCCGGCCCTTGGACCTCGATGGTGACGTCGTCGGTGGCGCTTAAGCCGCCATCGCTGGCGGTCAGGCGGAGGACATAATTGCCCGACAACGAAAAGGTCGCAGTCGTCTGCAGAGCCTGGGCGTCGGCAAAGGTCGTCGTGCCGGGGCCGCTGATTTTGGACCAGTTCCAGGTCAACAATCCAGGCGGCACGGGCAAACCATCATCACTGACCTGACCGCCGAGCGCCACCGCTTCATTGAGATTGATGCTTTGGTCGGCGCCAGCATTGACCGTCGGCGCGACATTGGGAGGATAGCCGTTACCGGTCAAATACAAGTTGAAGCCCAAATCCGTGCTGGAACTGCTGACCTGATGAATGCGCGCCGCCAGAACATTGTCGCCTTCAACCAACAAGCTGGGATCAACCGCATGCTCGAAAAAGGTGGCTTCGTCAACTCCACCGACCGCGCTGCTGGCATAGGTCGTCGCGGTAAGGTCGCCCTCGGGCATGTTGCTGCGGAAAACCTCGACACCGTTGAGGTACACCACCCCGCCGTCGTCGCGCGCCAAACCCACTTTCAAGGCAGTGACGGAATCCGCATGACTGACTGTGAACTGGTGACGGAACCAAGTGGTCACATGGCGGTTGTCGGGATCGTTCCCGTAACTGACAATCGTGGCTTCGCCGTCGCTACCGTAGCCCAATCGCGCCGGACCACTGGACCACGAGGCGTCATTAAATCCAAGCGTGTTCCAGTCGGTCGGCAGGTCACCGCCCAAATCGTAATATTTCCAAACTGCACCGGCGGAAACAAAAGTCAGCGGCATGACATTGCGCGTCAGCGTTATGACCACATCACTGCTGGAAGACAACTCGCCATCGCTGGCGCTCAGCCGCAATTGATAAACGCCCCCACCGGAAAAGTAAGCGGAGGTGTCCGACGCCGTCGCATCAGCAAACCACACCGATCCGGGGCCGCTGATCTGCGACCAACCGGAGGTGAGTTGTGCCGGCGACGGCACCCCGTCATCACTCACGCTTCCGGATAACGACACTGCCACGGGCACACTCGAATAGGTTAGCTGCTGAGGATTTCCCGCATCCACTAGCGGCGCCCGATTACCCGTATTCGACACGCCGGGAGAAGCCGGTCCAGGACTCGTGCGCCAATTGATGGGATCGTTTCCATAGGCCGCAACATCCAGCCGCTCCAGCGAATGGCCGCTGCCAGCTGGCAACGCCGGCCACGGAGCCACCACGCCATAACGAACTTCATCCACGACAATTTCCGGCACCACGAGCTGTCCATCTTCGCCCAGATCGGGATTGTCCGGGCGCAGCAACTGCAGCCGTTCCCCGTTGCTTTGCAGGGTGCCGGTGAATGGGCCAAAGATCGGTACTTGCGGTGGCACATCGTAGTTGGCGCGGAACGCGGTCGGATCGCCGGAAACCACCAGCAAGTAACCCTGTGCCGCCAAAGTGACATTGGTGGGAAATTGGAAGCCAATGCCATTGATCCGCCAGGTCAAATCTGGATGTGCGGAATTGAATAACGTCACGGGCGCGGCGGTGAGATTGTGCAATTCAATAAATTGCGCCTGACCGGGCAATGGCGCGCAATGAATCTCGCTGATTACCACTGGCCCAACCAAAGGCCCGGCGTTGGTCGCTCCGAGTGACAGCGCTTTTTGAGCCGGATAATCCGCAGCGCCCGTGCTGAGCACATAACGACCAAAGGAAACTCCATTGGCGGCAGCGCCAAAGGCAAAGCCGTGGCTGTAACCGGTCAAATTCCCGGTCGCATCAGCTGAAAAGAGATAGATTTCCTCGCCGTGAGAACTGAGACGAAAGCTGGGCGGCACGCCGGGTTGGGGATTGAAATCGGTTTCGTCGAATACGACATAACCACCCGGAGGGATCACGGTGGCGGCGGGAATCTGAAATTGTTTCGGCGTCAACCGCTGGTCGCTCAAATACCAATGACCAACGTCCACCGGCACCGCATTCGGATTGTAGAGTTCAATGGCGTCTAATTGCGGCAGATCCGTGTGTGTCAAAATTTCGTTGATCAGGATCGGAGAAATATTCGCGGGCAGATCATCCTGTCCGGGGGAGCCGCCAACGGCACTGCTGCTGCGCCAGTTGGCTGGGTCATCGGGATCCGGATTGACGTTGGGATGCAGCGGCACCAGCGAGAAGCCGCTGCCATCCGCCGTCGTTGGCCAGGGCGGCGCGTCGGAATAAGCCACGGAGAAAATTGGCGTGCCAACCGCGTGCGCCAACGTCAGACGCTCGCCCGAATTCGCCAGGCGTCCCGTGAATACGCCATCCACTCGTACTCCCGGGTACTGATTCGTAAAGGCCACCGGATCACGCACCAGCACCACGAAGCCATCCGGTGAGAGCCGCGTGCCCAGGGGAAACGTGTATTGAATCCCTTCCGTGAAATGCACGCCGCTCAAATCCAGTTCTTCGCTGCCGACATTTTTGAGTTCCAAGAACTCGAGTTGTTCTTCAGTGAAATCCTCCGTGTCAGGCGGATGGTACATGATTTCCGTGATGATCAGGTCCGTGAACGTCTGGATCACGGTGAAAACGCTCGCGTTCAACGCACTCCACGTCGTACCGCTCAAGACGCGGGCTTTAACCTCGCCGGATTCGGCAAGCGTGACCGATCCGGTATAAACTTGAGCGGTGGGTGATATCGCCCCTCCCACCAGCCGCGGATCGGACCCATCCAAGGTGTAATAGATGGTGCCGCTGGAGGCGCTCAGGTTGAGTTTGAACCCATTGGTGATGTTGCCGCCAAACTGACTGAAAATCGGCGCCGCAACATTCGGATACAGGCCGGCCGCCCGCAGTTGATTCAGCACGACACTGCTGCGTTGTGGCAGGTAATTGTTCAGGCGGTCATTGACCGCGTTCAACCAGTTGGCTCGTGTCAGCGGCGGCTCGCCTTTGGCGTCGCCCCACCGGGCGGATTCACCCACAACCGCACGATCAATCTGGTCCGTCCGCTGTAGGAACAGCTCGCGCACGCGGGCTGGCGTCAGCGGTCCGTTGTTGAAAAAGTGGCGCTGCACATGATCCGCCACGCGCAGACGGAATTCCGCGTTGGCCATTAATTTTTGGAAGAGCCATTGCGGGCTGCTGTACCACACGGAAGTATCGCCGGCGACATAGGGTCCCAACCGATTTTGATTCACGTCCAACAGCGTATGTTCAGCGTCGTGGATGAAGAAACGGAAACCATCCGTCCCCAGCCGATCCCGAACGGCGTAAAAATTATTCGGTCGCTCGTTGCCGAGGAAATTGGAAATGGGCGCATCCAGATTCCCGCCGTAGTAGATGATGAGCATGTAATCAATCAGGTTGGGCACATCAAGCAAGTTGGCGAGGGCGAGATTGCGCGTGCCGTCGGGGTTGTTGCCTTGCACCAACTGGTAGGCCGCGTCGCTTGCAAATCCCGCCTTGGCCAATAGATACAACTGCGTCCACGCGTCCATGTTGCCATCGGTGGCGTTCAGCGTGTAGGGACCCGCCTCCACTTTGATCACGTCGTAGTCGGCTTCTTTTCCGCCCCAATAAGTCTCCGCGTAACTGGCCTCGGGCCGCTCACAGGTGTTGTACACCCCCCAATACTGGCCGTTGATGTAAAGGTGATAGTAATCGCCGCGCTCCGCGGAATGACCCAGGGCCAGTTGCAAGTCCCGATTGAATTGATCCCGAACAAAAATGCCGCGGCTGTCATGCTCAAAGCTCCAGGAATAATTCTGAAAAGTTCGCAAATCCACCTTGTCGAAACTGGCCGCGCCCCGGTCCCCAAACAGCGGATACTTCAGCTTGGCCGCACCGTATTCGGAACGGAAGAAGAGACGAAAGGCGTGTTTGGGATTGGCCGTACTCCGGCTGTATCCGCCCCGAATGCGAATTCCCGCAGGAATCTGAAAACCCGTGGTCCCATCCGGATAAATCAATTCCACGGAACACGGCCGCTCCCACGCGCGGCCATCCTGCTGCGGATTGGCATAAATTCCCGTGGTGGGGTTGAATAGGTCGGTGAGGTTCATCACGATGGAAAAACTGGGAATGGCCTTCAAATCGTTGGTCAGCGTGGCGGCGTAGGCGGGAGCGGTCGTTACATTCGGGTCCATTCCGTAGTCCACCACATTGGCGCCCCAACTTGATGGCCAGCCTGGCGGTGGCGCGCCGGTCGGCGACTGTTGAACAATATCCTGAACGAAGAAATAGGTGTGGGTCACAGCGGCCGAAGGCGCGGCCGCATCCAGGAACGCGGCGGCCCGGATTACCGTCGTTTGATTTATATTCAGAGGCGCGCTGTAAACCAGGCCGTTGGTCAACGTCGGCGCGGTGCCGTTGGTGGTGTAACGAATGATAGCCCCGGGAGTTGGCGTGGTGAGTTCCAAATTGAACGGGGCATCGTAGAAACCGCGTTCAACGCTGAATTGCGGCGGCGTCACAAAACCGCTCACCCCATCGCCATTCAGCGCCCCGGGAGTCGGCGTGGTGAAGTAAAGATCGGTAAGCGATTGCACTTGATACTCGACCAATTCCGGGTGCAGCAAAAAATTGACGTCGCCAGCGGCCTCATTCAAACCGTGGACCGCCAGCGTATTGACCCCCGGCACGAGCCGACCGATCTGATCGGAAAGATTAAATTCCTCTGCTGTCAGACTGGCTTGAACCGAGCGACTGTCGGTGGCGGTGGAATTCCATTGTGGAGTCGCCGGCGCATTTTGCCGGGCCACTTCCTCTCCATTCAAATAAGCGACAAACCCGTCATTATCCCGCATGCGCAGCACGAGCGACTCGAGTCCGGTTGGGTTGCTGACATTGAAGGGCAGGCGGAAATAAACGGAGCCGCTGACTCCTTTCATCTGCGTCTCGATATCCGTGACAATCGCCGCGCGCAAACTGCCGCCGCCGCCGCCGCTGGTGACCGGAGTCGCCCGCACCGTCAATCCGCCATGGGCCGTGTCTCCCACCAGGCGAAAGTTCGAACTATTCCAAGTAGTAAAACTGCCGGGCGCGGCGAATAGCTCCAACCCCGCTCCTCCGGCGCGCTCGTAGAAGACCAATCGCAGCGCATAATCGCCGGCGGCGGCAAAGTTAAAGGTGGCCATCGTGTCGTCCGGTGCGCGCTGGTTCGGATAAGCCAGTTCAAAAGCCGATCCGACATTTAACCGAAAGCCATCGTCGCTGTTCACGCCAAAGGTCCACTGACCGGGAGTCGGAATGTGAATGGTGGCTGTGACCTCGACTACAAAATCATCCACGTCGGCATCCATGACCAGGCCAGGAAAAGTCAGGTTATCCGCGTAATGCCCTTCACCACCGGTATTGAAATAATTAATGATCGAAACATTTTCACTTGTCACGCTCACCTGTTGCGCGGAATTGGCAAGAACGTCATCGGCCGTGGCGAGACTATCCACAATCACGTTGGCCTTGACGCACCGGACCGCAAAACCGGCAACCTCAGTTTCGTAACCGAGTCCGTTGGTACCGCTGGACCAGGTCGAGTCGTTAAAAGTGTGTTGCGTCCACGTGTCGCCCAACGCGCCGCTCGTCGGCACGAGATACCGGCCCGCAGTACCGGTCGGCAATAGCAGATTGGTGGTGACGAGTTGTCCCCGACCATAAGAAACATCACGGAATTGCGGCGGAAATTGAGGTGCAAACTCCGTGGCAGCGGTAACTCCGTCAGGATGGAATAACGCCAAATACTCGCCATCGGCGCTCAGACTGAAATTCGCGTGCAAAGGCGCTCCCGGAATGGCCCGGTCCTTGCCGGAAGCAAAAACCATGAGAAATCCATTGCCGGACAGAGTGACGGCGGGCAGCCGCCATTTGGTGGGTCGCGAGGCGTTATCCGTTAAAAACCAACCATTCAGGTTCACCGCACTACTGCTGGTATTTTGCAGCTCAATCCAGTCGGAATAATCACCATCCTCATCGGCCAAGGTTTTACCGTTACTGGCCATGAATTCGGAAATAATAACCTGTCCCTCGCTGGAGAACGCCACTAGGGAAAGCATCATTATCAGAAGCCAATCAAGCTGTCGTTGCCGCCGAGTAGGGTTGTGCATCACGCCGGGCAATATACCTCGCGCGAAAGCGGTGGCAAACGCTCTCTACCAGATTTGGAAATCGAGTTGCGAGTTGTGCAATGGAAAAGAAACACCCCTCCGCCTGATTTTCAGGCGAAGGGGTGGTGATCGTCAGTCGCGGCTCAGGAATACCAGATTCCGTTTCCCGAACCGCGACGGCCATTACTGGACATGCAACCGATAGAACCCACTGCCAGCCGCGGTTGAATCCGTCACTGACTTGACCGTGCCGTCGCCAGTGACTGGCGAACCCAGCGGTTGCCAGGTGGCATCGGTCAAGTGCTGCTTGCGCTCGATCTGGTAGGTCCGGCCCGCATCGGTGGCGAAGGAAATGACAACCCCGGCGGCAGCTCGTGTAATCGCCAGGCTGGGTGCCGGCGTGGCGGCGGGAGCCAAAATGAAGAAGTTGACGTTGTTGCCTCCGCTCGAGGTGAGCCGCAGGGTTCGAGCCGCCGCCCCATCAAAGGGCAACGAAACCAAATTGCCGCCACCATCTTTCAATCCTACCCAGGTATAAATTTGATAGCCTCCCGTCGCCGGGATGGTGAAGGTGCCCAACGCGGTAGTTGTCTGATTGGGCTGACTTGGATCCGAGGTGACCTCGGAAAGCGAGACATAACTAGGTCCGCCCGTGCCGTTCGCCGCCCGGAGATAGACATTGTAGTGCCCCTCTGGATAAGTGCGCGTGTAGTTACCCCAGAAGCCGTTATCGAACCAACCAACATTGAAATCCCCGTAAGGGAGATCGCGCCAAGCCCGCGCCACATCCCCGCAGGGTTCGGTGTTCAATCCCCATTCAGAAGGACGGTAATTACTGTTCCCGCCAGAATTCCAACCATGGAAGTCAACGTCCGAATAAGCGAATTGCTGGTAATAATCGTCTTGCGTGGGGTTGTCCACGAACCCTCCGTTATTCATGTTGAAGTCTTCGGCTTCAACGGTGAGAGAGGTCCGGCTAAAGGTGTCAAAAGCCAGATTGACCGTGTGGCTTAAGCCGTTGTTGGCTTCCACCGTAATGGACGCCGTATGCGCCGCATGTTCTGATAGATTGGGATAGCTTACGGCCCAAGCCGTCGGAGAACCTTGGAACACCAGGCCGGATACCGTTTGGCCATCAATCTTCACTTGGACATGGGATTGTTCTATGCCTGCCGAGGAAGCCACTTTGAAACTCAGCTTGTTCGTCCCCTGTTGAATCTCGGCCCCGTTAGGATACACCTCCGTGATGGTGGGGATGCTGGGGTCCACGGGGAAGAATGCGTAGAAGTTCGCATTGTTGCCACCAACCGCCGTCGCCCGCAGAGTCACTTGTCGATCCCCTTCGATCTCGACGAGGTTGCCAAAAACATCTTTAAGCGGCGCCCAGACGTAGTTTTGCCAACCACCCGTGGGCGGAAACGCAAACGTGCCCTGATCAACCAGCGTTTGCTCATAATCGCCCAATCCCTCAACCACCTCGGCCAGGGAGATTTCACTGGGCGTAGAGTTCCCCGTGGCTGCTCGAACATAAACATTGAAGTTCCCTGCGGGCAGATTTCGGGTGTAATTTCCCCAATCACCGGGGTCAAACCAGCCGACGTTGTAGTCTGTCTGTCCGGCAGCAACGTACTGTGAACGCGCCTGATCAAAGGTCTGTTCTGTGTGCAGGCCGGCATCCCGGTAGTCGGTATTGCCGCCGCCGGTATCGTGTGTATCCACGCCCTCAGCCGCCAGATCCGCGAGCGCCGCGCGGCTGTAAGCATTGATTCCGGCACCGGGAATGAATTGTCCATAGCCGTAGTCGAAATCTTCGGCCTCGAATGAGTAGGCCGGTTCGAGCGTGCCAAACCGGAACGCGCTTTCCAAAGAATTGCCGTTGCCACTAACGACGCGAATCGTGACTTGGTATTCCAGGATATCGGTGCGCAATGGCGACGATACAGTCCGAGACTCCGCCGTGCCACCCACGGTCAATCCGTTACCAGCCGTCAGATTCGTTGTGCCGGTCAATCCACTACTGGTGCGATAGCTTAATGAGACCGAAATGTCTTCGGGTGCAATGGTCGAACCTGCCGATTCCGTTTTGAAGGACAGAGTATCGGTAGCCTCGATGAGCAACGTGCCGTCTGGATGCAAATCCGTAATGGTTGGAACACTCAAATCCGCCGGGAAAAATGCGCAAAAATTCACATTATTACCACTGGTTGCTGTCATCCGCAGGGTTACGGTCCGGCCGCCTTCGATGGTGACTAGTGACCCGTCCGCAGCCTTTACCGGCACCCACGTATAGACCTGCCAACCGCCCATGCCGGGAATGACGCCCGTGCCGAGGGAGGCCAAGGTTTGATCCACGGTACCGACGCCGCCGGTTACTTCGGCCAATGAGATGCCTCCGCCCGCAGCATTTCCAGAAGCGGCGCGCACATAAATATTGAACGTGCCCGAAGGCAGGTTGCGCGTGTAATTACCCCAATCACCCGCATCAAACCAGCCCACATTGTAGTCGGGTTTTCCCGCGTCGGCATATTGCGCTCGAACCAAATCGCCCGTGACTTCCGTATGCAGACCGGCTAACCGATAGTCGGTATTACCGGTAAGAATATCACCCTCATGGGTATCCACGCCCTCCACCGGCTGCTCAAGGAGATCAGTGCCGTTGTACGCGTTAATCGCTCCATTGGCAATGAACTGCCCCAAACCATAATCGAAATCCTCAGCCTCGAAGGAGAACGCCGGGTTGGCCGTGCCAAAGCTGTAATTCGCCACTGTTATCTTACCGTTGGCATCGGTCGCTTCAATCGTTGCCTGACAACTGTAAGCGTCGGTGCGTAGTGGCAAAGAAACACTCCGCTCCGTTCCCGTGCCCTCCACGACCAGTCCACTCGTTGAAGTCACGATGGTCGTTCCCGTCTGCCCGGAAGTGGTCTTGTAGTTCAAGGTGACGGAAATTCCTTCGGGAGCGACGGTGGAACTCGATGATTTGACCACGAAAGTCATGGTGTTGGTAGGCTGAATCAACTGGGCGCCATTGGGATAAACATCCTCGATGGTCGGGGCGGCGGTATCCACGGGAAACAGCGCAAAGAAGTTTGCGTTTTGTCCACTTAACGCAGTTAAACGCAACGTCTGCGTAGAACCGTCGAGAGTTACTGTGGCCAGATTTCCGTCCGACTGCCGCATGGCCCGATAGCGGTAGGTCTGCCAGCCCTCACTGGAAAACGTAAAAGTGCCGAGCACGGTGGTGGTTTGGTCCGGTTGACTGCGGTCCGAAGTCACCAATGATAACGTGGCGGAACCGATCCCGCCGGCATCGCTGCCCACGCGGTAATAGACGTAATACGTGCCCGCCGGATATGGTCGCGTGTAATTTCCCCAATCGCCCGCATCAAACCAACCCACATTGTAGTCAGTCATGCCCGTGCCCATGTACGGAGCGCGCTTAGTATCGCCGTTACCTTCCGTGAACAGCCCCGCGTCCCGATAAGCCTGATTTCCGCCGCCGCCGAGATTACTGTCAAACACATCCACTCCTTGAACGGCTGGAATCGGCTGAATATCGCGGGCATAACCATTGGTTTGCGGCTCCGGCACCCATTCGCCCGCATTGAAATTGAAGTCTTCCATTTCGACCACTACCGCCGGGGACAGGGTGTCGAAGTTCACCTGGCTGACGGCGGATTTATTACTGGCATCGCTAACATTAATTGTCACCGAATAGCCTACCACGTTTAAGCTCAGCGGAGCGGTTACAGTGCGTTCCGTCGCGGTACCGCCCACGGTCAATCCGGAGGTCGAAGTCAGAGTGATGTCCCGAATCAGGCCGGCGGTATTTGTCGAAACAAGCCGTACGGAAATCCCCTCGGGATTGATATTGCCGCCATTAGCCGTAACGCCAAAACTCAACTGGCTGGACGCTTGGAACAGTTGGTTGCCATTGGGGGAGATGTCATGGATCACCGGTTGGGCCGCCAAGGTCCCGGCGATGAACAGCGCGCCCAGGCCAACGCCCAGACACCGACCGATATAGAGGGTGGTTTGTTTCATATCATTACTTGTTGCTCAGATTTCGTTTACGCGACAACGCACGACTCCAAGTCTTGCGACGTTACCCGCGCTGGCTGGTTTTTTTACTATTGGGCGAATCCTAGAGATCGCGCCACTAAAACGCAAGTAAAAAGTCTGGAGCTTCTCCGTTCCCGCAGAGCTACTGGTTCAACAGGGGCGGCGGCGCGGACGGCGGTGTTTCCAAATTTGCTGCCGCGCGTTTCCAGAAACCGCCCTGGCTGAACTGCGTCCACGCCCATTTCAGCCAGCGAATCAAGGCCCCAGCCAGCCAAAGCGCCCACGCCAACATCAACAACCGGTAGAACCAGACGGTCACGGAAATCACGACCGGTTGCGGCAGTTCGTGGCCGCTGCGCGGTTGAAACCATTGCAACCAGGTGCGCGTCGAACCGTTGCCGCGAATGAACATCTCCGGATTGCCGAGCAGACCTTCCGTCACCGTGGCCACGAGAATGATCAGCGTCGCCAACGTGAAACCAGCAAGGAAAACTTGAAACAAATTAAAACGCCACGAAGGCAGGGCCTGCGGATTCTTTCCCCGCCACGCGACGAGGAAAAACCAGCCAACCACCACCAGTCCGGCGGCGACGTAGGTTTGCGTCAACCCGAGCATCAGCAGCAACCATTGCCAGCGACCGAGCGGCGAAAGTTTCAGTCGTCCCAATATCCAAGCGGCCAGAAGGGCCACGAGCAGCACGGTCCAAAATCGTACCGCCGGCCCGCGCAATGGCCCCGCCGTCCCGAGCACCCAACGGCTTTCCGGCACTTGCAGCACGGTGGTGATGTTCGCTGCCTCGACCGGCAGTTTGACGCTGTCGGTCCGGGCGCGGAAGGTCAGCGGTTCGTTCGCGCGCCATTCAATGTTCAACACCTGGCTGCCCGGATGCACTGGGATAATCAACTTCGCCCCGTCGCGCCGCACGGGAATGGCCTGCTCATCCTGCTTGAGGGAAGCAATCTCCGCCTGCGGATCAAGCTCGAGCACAAAATCGTCGCCCAGGCTGGCCTCGACGTTGAGCGTGAGCTTCGAGGTGCGCTGGCGGCTGCCGAGGGAAATTTCATGGTTCACGCGCCGCACCGTGATCGTGTCGCCGCTCACGGCCTCGGGTTTGCTGAAGGTGAGCACCACGCTTTCGCCCGGCCACGGATGCCACACCGGCGCGAGCGTGGTCTCGGTGGCTTCAAACACTGGCGCGAGGCCGGAGATGGCCGCGTTCCAGACCGGGGAAGTCACCAGTTGCCAGCGCTCGACCCAACGATCCATTGGCTCGGTCGTGAGCGCGATTTTCTGGCCGACGGGTAGTTCGCTTTCCCAGGCGAACTCCGCCTGGCCCGCCGCCAGTCGCACCTCGGCCCAGCCCGCTTCGACCACCACGCCGCCCGTCAGCACCTTCTCGCCCGGCAACAACGGAATGCGCAGTGAGATGGCCTTGCCCGGTGACGACAGCCGCGCCACTACGTTATGAACCTGCCATACCAGGCCGATCTCGAGGTGACGATTTACCGCCACGATGGCGTTGAAATCCTTCCGGTCATACTCGATCTCGCCTTTGATTTCTTTTCGTTGTCGCGCGAAGAAGACCTGGTTTTCCGGCACGCCGTTCGGGCGCACACCCGTCACCGTCCAACCGGGCGCGGTGATGGCCACATGGCGCGGCTTCAACAGGAACGTCCATTCCCATTCGGTCGCCGCGGGCAGCAATCCCTCCACGCTGACTTGATGCACTCCCGCGGGAACGATCATCCAGAGATAACCATCGCTACGCCGCAGCACGATTTCCGGTTTGCCATCCAGTTTCACCGCGACCGGCGACCACGCGGGCAGTTTGCCGGGCAACGGCACGGCAACCCGGACGGCGGCGTGGATTTCCGCGTTCATCACGATGCCGCCATCCGTCAGTTGCAGTTCCACTGCGGGAATCTCGGCGGCGCGCGGGTAGGCATCGGACGGTTCGAGCAGCCGCTCGCGCAACGTGTTCAGCATCTCCTGGCCGGGGAGTTGCGCCGACGATTGGATCGGCGTGAACAGCGCGAATAACAATATCGCCGCGCCAGCCGTTGCGGTGGACGTCCGACCTGATTTCGGATCGCCAGTGGACGAGTCGCGGCGGCGCAACAGTAATACGCCCAACAACACCAGCAACCCTACGCGCAGCACGGACAACACGCGATGTAACGCCAGCGGAATGAAAATGGGACGGAATTTTTCATCGGCGGACACCGGGCCATTCCAACCAAAATTCACCTGATTCCAACGCCATTCGGGCTCCGCCGGACCGGTCTGGATTTTGGCTTTGGCGTCGTATTGTAGATTGGCCTCAAGTCTCGCCGGAGAAACTTTACTGACGATTTTGCTCAAGCCGTCAGCTGAGGAACGCCGCCCCGCTTCGATGCCGCTGTCCGCGAGAGCTTCGGGCACTACGGTGAGATCCACAACCGGCAGTGGGGCGGCGACCGACCTTTGTGCCTTGGCTCTTCCACCCGTCATGTCTTCCCACCAAAAAAGTGAATGCGTGCCGTAGCTCTGTCCTTGTTGTTCCAATTGCGGATGCAGGACGCCTTGCAGTTGGGTCGTGATGAACGGCGTCAACCAGAGCAGCAGGGCGATCACAGCCACCCAACGCCAGCCGTCCAGCAATTTGCGCATGATCCCCGGCGGCACCACGCGCAGCAGCGCGAGCGGCACGAGGAGAAAAAACCAAACCAACCGCGGCGCCCACGGTTCCTGATAGGCCAGACCAAAAGCCAGCAACGCGATCAATCCCGCGCGCCAGCCCCACATTTTGAATACCGCTAGCGAAAAGATCAGCAGCAGGAACAAATCGAGCAACGTCCAGGCGCTCAACCAGTCGCCCGCCACCCAGTCCGCTCCGAACAACGCGAACAATCGCCAGCCGGGCGGTAGATTCACCGTGATGTTCAATCCGTCGGCGGGCGCGCGCCAGCCGGTGGCCGGGATGGCGCTCACGCGCTCCGACCGGCCAATCGCCTGCAACTCCAGATTGCGCGCGCGAATTTCCACGCCGGGCGCGCCGTTGGCTGGATTCACGGTGATCAACTGCGGCTGCCCGCCAATCTTTGCCGCACCCAATTCCTGACCTTCCGCCGCATCCAGCCGCCAGATTTGCTGCATCGCGCCGTTGACCTGATCGCGGAACGTCAGCCCTTGACCATTTTCATCGAGCCACAACACGCGGTTGATCCGCAGCCCCTCCGGCTTTTGCAGGCCCATGCCGCGCATTTTTTCCACCAGGCGAAAGGCTTGGTCCGTCGGCCATTGATACACCGGCAACGTCCGCCATTTTTGCGGGAAGGTCGTCTGTGAAACATCCACCAGCGCCAAGCCTTCCAGCTCGGCCAGGCGGAACTCGGGCAACGCGCGAAAGCCCACCAACTCGGTGGCGACCACCGGCTGCGCGCCGGCGGCGAATTTGATTTCACCCGCGTCAACCGTGCGAAAAGCATCCACGTGAATGACCCATTTGCCCGCGCGCACCTGGGCTTTCAAACGACCTTGATCATCCACCGCCACGGGCACCGGCGAGTCCACATAGGAAAGATTCCAACCGGCGGGCAGCGCGTGGCCCAACTCCTCCTCCCGGCTCTTCCCGGAAACGCTCAACTCGATCTCAGTGCGCAGCCACAACGGAATGCCGTCCTCAATCACCCGCCAGACCTGCGCGGTCATCAAGTCCTTGTCGGTGGCTTCGACGCGAACGCGTTTGAGCCAGAGATTGCCGGTTTCGTCCCAGTTCGGAATCTCGACCTTTTTGCCTTCGAACACGAGCGCCAGCACTCCGACTTCGCGCGGAATGTGGATGGCCTGCGGCATTTCCGTTTCCCAACGGAACGCGCCAGAAATCTGATGGCGACCCGGCGCGAGTTCGATGGCGGGCTGCTGTCCCCGTTCCACTACCACCACCGCCGTGCCGCCGTCGGTTACGTTGATTGGCCAGACCTCGCCCCCGCCTGGCAGCGGCACCCACGTCTTGCTGAATACGGTGACTTCCAGCGCCCAGGTCGCGGCTTTCTGATCCGCCTGCAACGACAATTGACCGGGCCAGAAACAGACGTGCTTGGCGGCATCGTTGAAGGGCGTCGGACAATCCCGATGCTTGGCGTCCCAAGTCGCCCAGTCCTGCCAATCTTTCAATTCGGCGGGGAGCTGGCGTTGCGCGACGGCGTTGAGGTTGGCGATCAGAATCATTCCGAGGACCGCCCCCACCCGGATCAATGTGGTGAACATTTTCATGGGCAACTTGTGGCCGGATGCTGACTCAGGTGGAAAGCGAACGCAAGCTGCGTTTACAGCGGAGAAAGCAGCGGCACTGCGGCAAGGACCGGAGCCGGGTCAGTCCACGTTTGGACTCCTGTCCGTTTGGCCAGCGGGACATTTCCGTGTCGGGCTGGCGGTTGAATCGCTCGTGGCGACCGGCTTTACTTTCTGCGGATGTAATTATCGAGCGCTTGAGCAGCTTGGGTGTCGCCTTGCGTTTGCGCGTTTTGGAGCAAATCACTGATGGTCATCATGGCGCGACTGGTGACAATGCCCTGTTCTTTGCTCATGCCTTCAATCACCGAAAGATTCTGGATGGCCTCGAAGGCCTTGCCAAAATTCTTGGCTTGCAGGGCGGTGACGATCTCGGCGGCGAGTTCCTTGGTCCCGGCGGGTTTATCCGCGGCAAAGGCTTTCTCAATTTCGCCCGCGACTTCAGTGTCAGCGAATGGAGTTGGCGGCGGTACGGTGCGATTGCAACCCAATCCACCCAACACGGCCAACATCATCGCCATGGCGATTCCCTTCAGGTGCAGCTGGTTCATAGAAATTTGTGGCAAGAGTTGGTGACGCGCTTAATCGGGCACGGCGTATTTGGGGCGGGTGCCGGTATAATGGCGATAATCAATTCCGCCAGTATTCATTCCGGTGTTTCGGATTCTCGAAACGTGCCCATCCACCCAAACCGTTTGACTGCGCTGGCCGTGACGGAACCATTCCTTTGAAAAGTCATAATTGCCATAAAACCCGGCCAACCCGGCCCCGATTGCCCATTGCGACAGGATTCGACCTCGCGGCGGATCCGTGAATGCGCTCAGGCTGTCGGATGAACCTTCCATTAATTGTTCCGCCGCATCATGACAAAAAATCGTCCGCGTAGGGTCCTGATAATCACTCAGTTTTTTATTCTTCGGTTCCACCGCGGTGTTGTAAGGCAGCAACAACTGCTCCGCCATTCCGTAGCTGGCATCGCGCCACCAGTCCGAGGGGTACCTCAGCCCGGTCTCCCGCCATTCATCCACGTAGAAAGCGGAGGGGCAACGATACACGCGCTTGCTCTTGACGTTGTAGCTCAAATAACCAAGGCCCCAGTACGCGCGTCCATCCACGGCGGGATCAAGAAGCGTCTCGGACGCGGGCGAGGCCGTCCATTGCCCGCCATTAGGAATGTCGCCATTGGGCATGGTGTAGAATCTATCTCCATTGTCACCGGCATACATGGAGCCGGCCAAGACGACTTGTTTCAAGTTGTTCATGCACTGCGCCGCCTTGGCTTTGTCTTTGGCCTTGGCCAGGGCCGGTAACAGCATGGCCGCCAGAATGGCGATGATGGCGATAACCACCAGCAGCTCAATCAGTGTGAATCCTTTTCGTGAGGCGAGAGGTTTTTGGTAATACATGGCAGGGGTATGAGGTTGCTTGGTTTGCTTGTATTTCAAACTGCTTTCATTGATCCATTGGGGCAATTTTCGTCAAGCATACGGTTCAACGCGTAATCGTCAAGCAGTGAATCACCAAAATTTGCCCGCGCGCTTGAGGCGATGCCTCGACGCCAAGCCGATCCCGACCGCCGGCCTCTCAGCCTCAAATGTTGTCCCCGTTGTCTGAGGAGCTTGTTGTCTTGGGCGTGGATTTTTATCTGGACGAATGGTCGTTACCCAACACAATAAAACCACCTTGTTCATGCATCGAAAACCAGTATTCAAATCGAATGATCATGGATTCCGCAGGATGAAGTCCGTCCGGGACTGCAATCCTGCCATCAAGCGAAACGATTGGATTTTATGAACCCACTACAACGAAGCATTTCGATTTTAATCCAGACCATGAGCGGCGCCCGGCTGCTCATTGGATTATTCGCCCTCACTCTGGTTTCCTGCGGCAAGGCACCGGAAACCAGTCCCGCCGCTGTCGAGGAAGTCGTCAACCCGGCGGAAATCAAAGTCAAAGCGGATGCCGGCGATGTCGAAGCGCAACTGAAATACGCTCAGATTTACGCCAACGGCGAAGGCGTGAAACGCGACTACAAACTCGCAGCGGAGTATTACCTCAAGGCCGCCGAGAAGGGCAATGCGGCGGCGCAAACTTCCTTAGGGCAATTATACGAGGCCGGTCGCGGCGTGCCAAACGATCCCAAGAAAGCTGCCGAGTGGACGCTTAAAGCCGCCGAACAGGGTTACGCCCGAGGCCAATATATCTTGGCAACTTATTACATGATGGGCACAGGCGTCACCAAGAGCGACGCCGAGGCGCTCAAATGGTATCGCGCTTCCGCGAACGGCGGTTATGCGTACGCCCAGCACCATCTCGGAATGCGCTATAAGGACGGACAAGGCGTCACGGCCAATCCCGTGGAAGCTTACAAATGGTTGAGCTTGGCGGCGGATGGCGGCGTGGCGGAAGCCACCGAGATTCGCAAGGAAGTTCAGAGTCGCATGACCGGCGCGCAAGTGAGCGAAGCCAAGCGCCTGCTCAAAGAGTTCACGGTCCAACCGACGGTTTCCGGCAAATAGCCCCTTATCCCGCGGCTGACTTTACGACGTTGCCAAACCTTGCGGCCGCCGATCCGATCGCAGCCACGCGCGGTAGTCAGTGTAAAGCTTCATCGAGTCGGGATGTCCGGCAAAAGCGCGACTGCCGGGGCGATTCATCAAACCCTGGTATTGGTAAATGAGAATCTGGTCCACGTACGGCGACACGGCTTCCAGTTGCGCCCGCACCCGTTCGAATGGCGCGGGAATCAGCGCGCTGGTCTGTTGATTTTCTGGTCCTTCCCAGGCAAACGTCTCCACGTCGGCCCACAGCGCGCGTTGCGGCACGCGATCATGGACGCGACGCAGACGCCCGTAAGCCGCGGCGCTCTGCTCCGGCGTCATCCGCAGACAACCCACTTCGTCCTGGTAAGCGATGATGTCCACGTCGAGCTGTTCGAGCTGACGGGCGTAAGTGTCGTCGTCCACCGCCTTGTGCGTGAAATAGGGCGCGATCAGAATTTTCGTGTGTGGTAAAAGCTGACGTCCTTCGCGACTGCACTCGTTCACATGTCGCTGGAAGCTGTCCGAGTAATACGGCGTCAATCCCGCTTCATTGGGCCAATACCAACCGTAAAAACTGCGGTGCTGTCCATACCGCGCCGCCAGCTCTTGCATCATCTGGAAGCGTTTCGCCGTCAGGTCCGCGTCCAGTAACGTGCGATCATCCCAATCGCCATACCAGTCGCTGCTGATGAAAAATTTGACGCCGTGACGGTCCGCGCTGGTGAGCATCGCGCCGATGGGATCCGGACAGACCAGCTCCAGCTTGGGCAGCAGCGGCGTGTCGTAAAACGCGCGCCCGCCCTTGGCAACCGCCAGCAAAACCAGATATTCCAACCCGAGGTCCGCCATGTCTTTGATGGCCAATTGCCATTGTTCGGTGGTGAACCGGCGACACGTCTCGTTCCAGTAAAAATGCCGGTGATCGTCCCACCAAACACTGATCCAACTGCCGCGGATGGGCTGAATCCGACGCGCTGTCGTCGGGGCGAATGACGTGCCGCGACAACCCAGATTCAGCATGGCGAGTACGCCGCCCGCACCCAGCCCCGTCAGAAAATGGCGCCGATTCATGCGCTACAGTATGGGTAACTCAACTCCCGCTCGTCCACTTTTGCTTTTGCCCCGCGACGGGACGTCGGGTTGACTGGATCGCCGTCTTCGACGACGAATGCCATCAGAGCTTATTGGTGGTTTGATTTAAGTGAGTTCAAAAACTTCGTGTGCTCCGCAACGATCGTCGGCCAATTCGGACGTTCATTGGTGCGGATGAAATCCAGTGTGCCCTCCAGTCGGCGACGGAATTCCGCTTCAGATACCCGCTCGCTGCACTCGCCAGGTTCTCCCCGGTGAGCATCCGCACGGACTCCATCCCCGAAGTCAACGGGCACGATGATCCACCCTTTCTTTTCAAAAATCGTGGGCGGCTTGATATGAACATTCCAACGGGTCGGACGGTTAAAATACAGCAACACCAACTCCGGCGGATCACCTTCCCGCAAACCTGGCACGTAGTTGTAGTCGTTAGTCCAAACCATGAAATTGTTCATGCCTTCACTGGTTGCAGCGAGCGACTCCAGGCTCGAACCCCGCACGTTGGGGAACGGCTCACTTGCGTGCGTAAGGTCTCCACCACCGGGGTGCATCAGGTTGAGGAAGGCGAACATGATTTGCTTGTGACAAAACGGACGCCCCTGCCAATCCAGAATGAAAAAATAGTAACCGAGCGCCAAGCCAATCATGGCCAGCAACACGCCAGCACCCCAGCCAATCAATCGTTTCACGCGCATATCGTCAGCGACTCCCACAGCCATACGGCGATAGTTTGTGGCCGTCAAGGTTGGTGATGTCGGTCATTTTTACTGTGGCAACAGTTCCCGTAATCGGCGCGTAGTCGTGTCGCGATCAATTTGGTTCGTTGCCACATCCAGTATCAAACTTTCCCACGCCTGCCCCGGCTCACCGCCCCGTCAGCGCCAGGCGCACGGTAGCCCATTCGTAGGATTGGTAGGCGTGATGCGCCCGGGGATAGCACACGATGATATCTCCGGTTTCCCGATCTTCCAACAACGTGAAGTGCGAAAGGTCCAATCGCCCCTGCGCCTCGTCTTCGGGACGCTTCGTATCGAGCGTAAGCAGGGTGTTCCGCATCAGTTTCAAGCTGTGCGCATCCACTTCGCCAATAACCAACGGCCAACGCGGCAGATTACCTTCACAATTTGTCGTGGACCAATTGCCCGCCCAAAACACGCGTCCGCTCGAGTGCTTGAAGAGCGTGGACATGCTGCTGGGTGAAAAGAAAGCTTCGCCATCGGTATAAGTCCACACGGCCGGCTGGCTCCAGGTTTCTCCACCATCCTTTGAAACGCAGAACCATTTGCGGCTGGGCAGCTCGGACTGGGGATCCGCTTTGCCGCCGTTGCTGCCGCGCATCACCATGAGAATGCGTCCGTCGGCAAACTCAGCCAACGTGGGTTCGATCAATCCGCGCGTGGTTTGAAAAGCGTCGCCGCGAACCTGCTGACTGGCCGTCCAACGCAACCGCCCTTCCCGAGTCCAGGTGCCGATGAGCACCACGACCTCGGTATAAGTGAAACCGCCGGCGGGATTGGCCAGCTTGCCGTCCGAACCGACGACCGTCATTTGCGCCGGCACGAGCACGTGACCCTGGCGGGTAATGATTGGCAGACAGCCGACATCGCCGAGGTAGATGGCGTTTGTGCCCACCCACACGCCAGCCACCGGATGCTTCGCATCGTAGTCGCCCGTTTGAATGATGGGTTCATCACCGAGCCAGGTGCGCCCGCCATCCGCCGACACACGATAACGCAGATAATACGTTTCCTGCGCGATCGGCGGCTCAATGATGTTCGGGTCCAGGCCCGGGGTATCGAGCGCATTGAACACCACAAGGAGCCGGTCGGTGCGCGCATCGAGAACGGCGGTGACCGGATCGCGACGAAAGCCGTGCGGCAGGTCTACGGCAAAATCCGGCTTCCAGATGAGCGGCGACCAGCTGCGTCCGTTATCCTCCGAAACGGAACTCAGCCCGAACAACCGGCTGCCTTTCGGTTCGGCATAGATTGCGGAAAGAAACCCCGGCCGATTCGTCGTCACGACGCGACTGATGATCTGCAGAGCGGGCCTTGAGGGCACCGGTTCAGCTGCCGTGGATTGGACATAACCGCCACTCAGCGCGCCTAGCAACAGCCATGCGCCGTAGCAAGTGATCCAGGCAATCGGAGAGCAACGGTTATTCATGCGGCGGAGTATGAGTGATTCCACCGGGCCGCGTCCATATCCAGTTCTGGTGTTGCAATGCCAATCACTTCCGCAGAGAGACAAGGGAATGATTGGCAGAGGAATGGGGAATGGGGGAGGCGAATTACGAGGGATGATTTACGAAGGACGAGACATGGGGTGGTGGGGCGCGTTACCGGCTGATCCACTGCCAGTACGTCGCCTCCGTCCGCGAGGTTTTGGAGTGCGGCAGTCTTCTGCCGCTTTCCCGTTGCGGGCCGATGATTCCACAGCGGCAGAAGACTGCCGCAGTCCAAGACGCTGTCGCGCCGGTGCTCGCCCCGAATTCAGGGCGGTAGTCGTTCGCGTCTCGCGGACGACATTCAGGTTCCAAAATTAAGAGCCGCCGAGACGTTTCGACTTGGTTTGGTTGGAACTGCGGCGGGACGCCGCAGCCACCTTGTTGGCCGGGCACACGCTCACGACACCGCCGTCGTTATGTCGGGAGGGACATTTGAGGGTTCGTCCAGAACCGATACCCGCTGAAATTTTGCGCGCTCTTTCTGTCGCCCCGCTGGGGCTTGGGGTGGTGCAACATTCAACCCACGGCTCTCGCCGTGGGCTACCTTCGGTCGCGCTCCGCGCTAAGCCGGAACGATGCGGTTGGTCCAGGTGGAACGGCCAACTTGGCCGTTCTGGGCGGCAACCTGCCGTCCAGCCGAGCGCACGGAGATCGCACCCCATTGGATTCGCACGCTTTGCGTTTGGCGATCGGGCTGGTAGCCCGACCGAACGGGCCAGTGGCCCATTCCACCCAAACTCCAATCGAATCGTTCCGGCTAAGTTTTGCCAGCCTCCCAAACTGTGGACACCCTCTCGAGGATCAACAGTTCTTCCAGATACCGCAACCGCGCGCGCCACCGCTTCACTCCGTTACGCTCCGCGCGTCCAAAACCTCATGGAAAGAAAACCGGCGGAAACTCAGCGACCCGCTTGAAGACCCTCATAGACACTGCAGCGTCCTGATTAAGCATCGTCGTTCCAGTTACTTCTTCAATGCGAGCGGGGATTTCCATTGCTATCTACCCAAAATGACTCGTAAAGCGATTCTCCCAAGCACTTCCATACCTCATCTTCTGTTTGCTCACTCCGCGCACTGTTTCGTGACGCAGCGCAACCTGAAATAAAGATGATGGCAAAAATCAAAACCAAGCGATGCCAAAACTTCGAGAATACTTTCACAGACGCGATGATGCCCAAGCTCAGGGAGTCGGCACACCAAGGCTGAACGCCAGCCTGAACATTCTCGGATAACCCAAGACGCCATGCCGGGTTCGCATCAGTGACGTTGTTAGCAGTTCGTCGCATCTATCTTCTCCTCTTCACCACTTCACCAGTCGCCACGTCGAACTCGTAGAACCGATATCCCTCGGTGGACGGGATGTCCGATACCACTCTCCAGAATGGTCGCCCAACGAACCAACGTCTCCGCCTGCTCACCGCAAACCGCGGCTGTGATCCCGACCAAAGATGCACCGGGGGATCGAACTCCCAGCGTGGACCGTTTAATTGAGTATCAGACGACATATGACTGCGACCTTGACGGCTTCGCGCTGCAGCGCATGGGGCAACATTCTCGCGTGCTTGGGTGGCGGGAGATCGAGTGGAACGGTGAACGACTCTGAACCAATCTCCACGTCGAGATACCGATGGAGAACACCCCCACGCTTCTTCTCGCGTCCCACATCAATAATAACCAACCCTCTGGCATCCTCGTATCGGCTGCGTTCTGTCAGCTTGTAGTGATATGGCGGAAACGGAAGCATCATGGAACAAATCTCTCGATAGGATGTGCCTCCAGCGTAAATCGCGATCGAGTAAACGTTCGTCTGCGCCTGACAGCACAGCGAACCCACAATCAGCGATAGTGAAAGAATCGCTTTCAAATTACATGCGCGCTTACCATTCACGGTTGCCGTCTAACGTCCCACGCCACGCCGACGGGCGAGCGGCTCCGCTGGCTTGATAATCGTTGTATTACTCAAACCATCCATAAAACTCAAGGCGCAGTCGGCGTTGGCTCCAGCGCGGTGTTAGGCGACTGGTAAATCATCTGGTCTATCCTCTCTGATAACATCATGCGACCAAGGAAATGAACCGTGAATCTCTCTCGCGGCAATCTCCTCCGAACCGTAAAAACTCCCCTCTGAACCTTGTCGAACCCAACAATGCTCAAACTCGTCATCGCTATAATACTCGCTGCCGCAAGCAAAACCTCCGTCGTGACGTGCAATCAAATAAACCCGCTGCTTGCCATCTGGATGCGTCCATCGGCACACAACACGGCCAAGTTCAAAGGTCTGCCAAGCATCTGGAATGCTTTTCGTCCGACGCTTTGTGAACCATGTAATCATAATGCGCGAAGTCGCCTAACATTATAGGTGTCTAACTCATCCTCCAAGGCTTCGAGCGCGGCGTTGGTGTCGCCACGATGAATCTGCTGGATAAGTCCTGCCGCGAGAGAAAAGTCTGCTGTAGGGCGACGAACCTCTGGACTCATCAATTTGGCCATGTAGCTGTCAACTGTCCGCTTGGTCTGCCACTGTCCAATGAAGAATCCGGCGATGAGAGCCGCCAGAACCAAAACAGAAACGAGAAGCTTCGATTTCATAGTGCGCGTGGTAGGTGCCTAACAGTTAATTAGGTGGCATAAAATTTGGCTAAATCATCCAGACTCCGAATATCTGGCGTGCTTCTTGACAGATTGGTCGCACGAGCAACCAACTGACGAATAAACTCTCTGTCTGGTGCGCCGCTTGGTCTCAACCGAAAGCTCCCACCACCAAATACACTCGGAGGCGCGACAATCTCCGCAACAAACTGCTGGCCGGTCTCATCACAAAACTCATACTCGCCATTCTCGACATCAATCGTCTCAAACCAACCTTCTGCATTCGCAACTGTCGGCAAGACAAACAGCGAACCATCATCTTTTTCAAGTGCGATAACCATGCCGCCTAACATTATAGGTGAGCGACTGGATTGTCGTTCATTAGGTTCATGGGGTTGAAGGATAAATTTGGGATTAGGGCTTGTCCAGGCGGGAGTTTCTGAAAAATTGAGGGCGATTATTGAATCCGCAAAACCAACCATGAGCGAAGTCGGCCGCCCCCAGGGGAAATGCTGCCCCAATCCGAAGCTGAACGGTACCGACCAAAGGCAAAGTGTGGCGGGCGCGGGCGGCGTGGGGATAAATCAAACGTCAGTGTTGGCTGGTCCCGGTCGCTGAACGTGATCCTTGGCCGCACTTGACCGAAAATTCTTATGCCGTACGGAATGATAGCATTGAGCGTGTTCTGGATTGCGACCATCAAACTGTGGTTCACCGATGGTCCGAAGATTCCAGTCATTGGCATCATTTTATGGTTGATCCTTTTCTTCGGAGTCCCGTGGTTGCACTGGCCCGGCCTCGTCTTGACGGTGGCAGAAGCGATCATGGGTCTGGCTTTGTTGCTGATTGATAGATACAAGTCAGCATTGATGTGAAGCCCGCCGCCAGCGCGGTGGCGGCTTGGCGCGGCGAGCGGCGGCGGGCAGCGTGCGCTTTTTGCTTGAGCACACTGCGGGAATCGGCCAAGTCAGTAATCATGAATCCGCGAATGGTTTTTTCATTTCTGCCGCGAACCGCCACCTGGAGCGGAATGGCGGGATTGCTGAGTGCGCTGGCGCTATTCACCGTCCGGGCTGAATTCCGTGCCGCCACTTTCGAGGCGGACATCACGATTCCCATCGGACACGCGTGCATGGGCGGCGGCGTGGCGGATGCGCGGGAAATCGTTGATCCCCTGTTCGCCAAGGGTTTTGTGCTGCTGGGAGCGGGCCAGCCGATCGTGGTCGTGGCGCTGGATTGGTGTCAGTGCAACAACGATTCCTACGATCGCTGGCGCGAAGTCCTGGCGCGCGCGGCAGACACCACGCCGCAACGCGTGATGCTGGCGACCGTGCATCAACATGACGCGCCCATCAGCGATCTCACCGCGCAACGGTTGCTGGATGATCAGGGGCTGCCGGGCTGGAATTGCAATCCGGAATTTCACGAGCAGGCGGTGCAACGCACGGCGGCGGCTTTGCAACGCGCATTACCCACGGCGCGGCGGGTGACGCATTTTGGTCTGGGGCAGGCGCGCATTGAAAAACTGGCGTCGAATCGTCGCGTCGTCCGACCGGATGGAACAATCACTTGGGAACGTGGCAGCGCGAGCGGTAATCTCTACGACGCGCCGGAGGGCGAGATTGATCCGTGGCTCAAGACCCTGAGTTTTTGGAATGGCGAAACGCCGCTGCTCGCGTGGAGTTGTTACGCCATTCATCCCATGAGTTACTACGGCAAGGGCGGCGTCTCGGCGGATTTTCCCGGCCTGGCGCGGCAACGCCGGCAACAGGATGACCCGTCCGTGTTTCAAATTTATTTCACCGGTTGCGGCGGCGACACGACGGCGGGCAAATACAATTCGGGCGCGCCCACCAACCGCGCGGTGCTCGCGGATCGGCTGTACCAGGGCATGTTGAAAGCGTGGCAACAAACGCAACGCCAGCCGCTGACCCAGATCACCTTTCGCACGGCGGAATTGCGCCTGCCTCCGCGTGATACCGGAGCGTTCACCATCGAAGCCATGCGCGGAACGCTGGCCAATACCAACGCCACACGCTGGCAACGGATTTCCGCCGCGCTCGGTTTGAGTTGGCGCGCCCGCGTGAGCCGCGATCAACCCATCGAGGTGCCGGGTCTGGATTTGAACGGTGGCGCGGCGTTGTTCACCATTTTGCCGGCGGAAAGTTTCGTCGGCTACCAACTCGCCGCGCAACAGTTGCGGCCAAAATCTTTTGTCATGGTGGCGGGATTCGGTGATGGCGCGCCCGGCTACATTCCCACGGATCAATGCTGGCGCGACGGCTACGACGATCATTATTGCTGGGTGCAACCGATGACGGAAACCGCCATGCGCCGGGCGTTATCCCAGGCGCTGGGTTTGCCGGACCGTTGAGCCGATTCGGTTGGATGCAAAAATCTCCACCCGCTGACAATCCAATCAACCCCTTCCCCGCGCGAAATGAATTCCGTCCGCTTCGGTATAGATCAACTGCTGACCGCGCCGCCGTGGTCGCCGGGCCGCCGTTATGGACTCGTCACCAACGCGGCGGCGCGCTGGTCACAAGCTCCGCCCCGTTCCAGCCGAGAGGCGCTGCAATCGGCGGGTTTCAATCTGGTCCGGCTGTTTTCTCCCGAGCACGGCCTGGACGCCAACGCCGCCGATGGAGCCGCAATTGCCGATGGCCATGATCCGTTGACCGGTTTGCCAGTGGTCAGTTTGTATGGAGACCAACTGCGGCCGCCCCGGGCCAGTCTGGCTGACCTCGAGGCGGTGCTGTTGGATCTGCCCGATATCGGAACGCGATTCTACACCTACATCTGGACCCTGTCGCATGTGCTGGAAGCGTGCGCCGATGCTGGCGTTCCGCTGGTTGTGTTGGATCGGCCCAATCCACTCGGTGGCGATCTAGCCACGGCCGAGGGCCCGATGCTGGATGCGGAACGGCACGCCAGTTTTCTGGGCCGCGCGGCTCTCCCCATTTGCCATGCGTTGACAATGGGCGAGCTGGCACGACTTTGGAATTCCGAATGGAACCGACGCGCGCAACTCGAAGTCATTCCGTGCGCCGGCTGGCACCGTTCCATGCGCTGGCCGGCGACCGGACTTCCATTCGTACCCACTTCGCCCGCCATGCCGAGTTATGAATCCGCGCGACTTTATCCCGGGCTGGGTTTGTTCGAAGCCACCAACCTGAGCGTCGGTCGCGGCACGGCTCAACCGTTTCAAGTGCTCGGCGCGCCGTGGTTGCGCGCGCCAACTCTCGTGGCGCATTTCAAAGCCCACGCCATGCCGGGACTGACTCTTGAGGCGTTTGATTTCACGCCCACGCAGAATCCCTTCGCGAACGCGCGCTGCGCCGGGGTGCGTTTGCGAGTGACGCAAGATGCTCACGTTCGACCCGTGGCCGCCGGACTGCGGTTGTTATCGGCCATCATCAACTCGCATCGCGCCGAGTTTCAATGGGTCACCTATCCCACGACGGCGAACCCGAGCGGCGCCGGTCATTTTGAGAAATTGATCGGGCGCGCGGGAATCCGCGAAATGTTGCCGACCGGTCCCGACCATCTTGAAGAACAAATCCGCGCCTGGACCGACGTGACCGGTTGGGCGGAACGAGTGCAACCGCATTTGCTCTACACCTGAACCCACCGGGGCGGGCGCCGGTTGGTTTTCCGGAGATTGCTCCCCGCCGCCCGGTTCACGTATGATCGCCGGCGGCGCGCGCCCAACCAAAGCGACGCCCAATCGAATCCACACACATCATGGCTTTACTCAACGAACATTATCTGAAACTCAAGGCCGGTTATCTCTTCCCGGAGATCGGCCGCCGCGTCAAAGCTTTTTGCGAAGCCAATCCCGTCGCCGCGACGCGCCTGATCCGTTGCGGCATCGGCGACGTGACTGAACCGTTGCCGCCCGCTGTCATCACGGCGTTGCACCAGGCGGTGGATGAAATGGCGTCCCGCGACACGTTCAAGGGCTATGGTCCGGAACAGGGTTATCCCTGGTTGCGGGCGGCCATTGCGCAAAATGATTATCGCGAGCGCGGCCTGGACGTGGCGGACGACGAAATCTTTGTCAGCGACGGCTCGAAATGCGATTGCGGCAGCATCCTCGATATTCTCGGCGACAAGAATAAAATCGCCATCAGCGATCCGGTGTATCCGGTGTACGTGGACACCAACGTGATGGCGGGACACACCGGCGCGGCAAATGCCGCCGGGGCTTACGCCAAACTGGTTTACCTTCCCTGTCGTTCGAGCAACGGCTTCGTACCCGTGCCGCCCAAGCGACACGTGGACGTGATTTATTTATGTTCGCCCAACAATCCGACTGGCGCCGTCGCCACGCGCGAACAACTCGCGGCGTGGGTTCAATATGCCCGCGAACAGCGCGCCATCATTTTGTTTGATGCCGCGTACGAAGCCTACATCACCGACCCGGCAATCCCCCGTTCCATTTACGAAATTCCCGGCGCCCGAGAATGTGCGATTGAATTCCGCAGCTTCTCGAAAAATGGCGGTTTCACCGGCACGCGCTGCGCGTTCACGGTCGTGCCGAAATCGCTGCCGGCGCAGACCAAAGCGGGTGAAACGAAACCGCTGCACCCGCTCTGGGCGCGACGCATGACCACCAAGTTCAACGGCGTGAGCTACATCGTGCAACGCGCCGCCGCCGCGCTCTACACCCCGGAAGGCAAGGCGCAGGTGCGGGAGCTGATCGAGCATTATCTCGGCAACGCGAAAGTGCTCCGCGCCGGAGCGCGTAAAGCGGGGTTGAAAGTCTATGGCGGCGTCAACGCGCCCTATCTTTGGGTGCGCACCCCGGGCGGCATGACCAGTTGGCAGGCGTTTGATAAACTGCTGCACGAAGCCAACGTCGTCATCACGCCCGGCTCCGGTTTCGGCTCGAAAGGCGAGGGCTATTTCCGCATCAGCGCGTTCAACAGTCGCGCCAATGCCGAGGAAGTCGCGCGGCGCCTGACGGAACTAAAGTGGTGATCGCAGGGGGCAGTACGTGCGAGATAGAGAGCTGAAGTCCGCTTCACTATAGCGGTTTAATTAAAGTTGTAACCGTGGCACCGAACGAGTGTAACCCCATGAAGGTGGAGCCCCGATGGGGAATGTCACTTCTGTCCGCGAGGTTTTGGACTGCGGCAGTCTTCTGCCGCTTTCCGGTCGCGGGCCGATGATTCCACAGCGGCAGAGGACTGCCGCAGTCCAAGACGCGGTCGCGCCGGTGCTCGCCCCGAACCCGAAGCGATCGTCCGTTTGACCCAACGCTTGGCTTGAGGTTGGGAGGCCCGTTGCGTCATGTCGGCGGCTATAGGAATACTTAAAGTGCCCTGGCAGAACTCGAATAACGGCTGACCGGAAGCGATGATTCGGCGCCCAACCACTTCAGAGTTTTTCCGGTCGGCGGCTCGTTAAGCTTTTGACGGCGCGGCCAGGCCTCAGTTAAACCGTGTCGCTTCCTATTGCTCCAAACGGATGGGGGCGGGTTCACTACCACCGCCGTCCTGGCGATACACAGGCACCAAGTAACTTTCCCGAAAGTCCAGCCCCGCCAAATCCAGATGGATCACCAATTCCCAGAAGATCGCTTTCGAACCACGGTAACTGAGCGCGGTGCCCACCGCATCGGCCGGCAGGGCAAACTGCAACTCCTCGGTTTTGCCGGGCAAAATTTCGCACGGTTGGTCAAGGTGACCGATGCCGCTCCAGATTTGCTCCTGCACCAGCGTACGATTCCGGTTTCTTCCCGAACCACGCGTCTCATACCACTCCTCGACGCACCGCAAGGTGAACTTGCCGTTCGCGGCGCGCGTCATTCCTCGCGGCACCTGCCAGTAGAGCGATACCGTTTCGCCGGGACGAAATGGAAACCGACCGAATTCGATGCGCGACGGGCCAAATTTTATGGCCTGCCCCAGCGCCATGAACACCTGCCAGACCACCAGCACCAAAACCAAATCGAAGAGACCCACAATAATCTTCACCGGCCACGGACCGTTGTCCCCAAAGGCCCACCAGTTGAACATCGAAAGAAAGAGCGCCAGAAAAATCATCAGCCCGATTCCTTTGATGACCCGCGACCAGCGCGGTGGGGTAAAACCGCGTTGATCCCAGGGGTAATCCGCCAATTCCGGATTCCGCCCACCCAACTCGCGAAGCCGACGATTGGCTCGATGCAACCACCAAGCCATGTTCCAAACGACGCCGCCGGACAAGGTGAAAACCAATCCAAACACCGTCAATATCCAGAGTGGGGCATTCAGTTTCGGTGCTGCCAAAGGGAGGCGTCCGGTGCCTGCCAGGATTGCTCCAAGGCCAACCGCGACGAATGGCAAACCAAACAAAACCAGGACGAGGGCCGACATTCCGGCTTGCGACGCGCGCGCCTGGAGTTGTCCGGTAAGCCGACGGCGTTGGTCGGATGCTTCGTAGCGATCGAATCGCACGGGGCGTCATGATGCCAGTTCGGTTCAACCGGCGCAATGATACAGCGGGTTCGTTTCCGGCAGGCGTTCGACGAACCACCGGCAAAAGTCAAAAGCAGGCGCGCGGATGCTCCGACCAAAGCCCTGCGGAAGCTGGATGAATCATAGACCCGACCTTTGCAACCGGAAATATCGCTGTGGCCCGGTGATGTCAACTGGCACAACCCAATCCGCTCCGACCGCGACCGGCTCATTTGTCACCGGACTCCAGTCACCCGGCAAAACCGGCAGCGCCTCGGCGAATTCCAGGTGAAAACCGGATACATTCGTCGGCCAGCGCGCCTGCAGCGTGGACGAATCCGTCACCACGAGTTGTAACGCGACCAACTCGACAGAAATGCGGGCGCTGAGAAATGCCGAGCTGGAGAAACCGTCGGAGAATCGTACGATCAAAGTCCAATCGTTTGTAGCGTCCGGAACCTGCTCCAACGCCACCGAGCCTCTCCCGCTGAGGACGGTAACCTCCACGCTCATGCTGCCCGCAGGCAGAGACGGCGCAAGCTCGCTTAAGATGGAGGAAGAGGCCTCATAACGAATCTGCGCCGGTGGATCTTCCGGCCAGCTTGGAATCCACGCCAACGCCGCCAGATTGGTCACCCCATTAAGTGTCGAAGTAATTGTGGTGGCGTCATTGCGCCCGGAGTGGCGACCCACCGCCGCCCCGCTGCCTGGATGATACCACTGGGCCTTTGAACCCTGAAGCAGCAACAAATCCGTGGTATCAATGCGCGCGGTGATATCATACGTGATCTTCGTTTGCGCCCACGCAAGTCCGTGGGTGAGAATGATAGCCAGCGGCAGTAGTTTTCGAAGCGTTACATTTGCGTTCATTGGCCGATACCCTTCAGTGTAACTTTGCGATATCAACTAAACAAAACCACCGATAAAAAACCAAAAGGTGGTCGGGTTGATCATCGCGGCCCAGCATAGGCCAACGAGCGGGAACGCCAAGCTCAATTCGCCGTGAATTGGATGTGATTTGAAGGCAGCGGATCAAAGCGGCCGGAACTTCGACGCTCCAACGAACATTGCTTTCGCCGTCCGCGCACGGCACGCTAACCACCGAACTCGAAAGCATTACGCACAAAGTAAAATGGAAAGTTGATGCGCCATGGCCGTTTTAATCGTTTTTCTGATTGGGATCCTGATCAGCCTGCCCATTGCGTGGCTCATTGCTGAATTCTACGGCGGTCGCTGGTTACGGATTTGCTTGGGGGTTTTGGCCATTGGCATAGTCGCTCTCGGCACTTGGGCGCTAAACAGTGTGCTCACGCGATTCAACTACAACGCCTGGTACGGTGGAGCGACGGGTGATTTGATTCGAACTTCAATCAAGGAAACCGAAAACGGGAATTTTGATCGAGTGCTCAAAATCTGGCGTGGACTGGAACAACAATACCGACCGACCTACGAGAATCGCGCTCAATATAACGATCTGGTTAGAGAAGCGACATCGCGGATGCGTGGTGAGGTTCCTATTGAAGCTGGCTCTGACTGGGACGCTCCGGCATTTAATTCGGATACTTGGGTGGGCCATTGGGAGGAAGACTATGGATATTGGATTGTCATCAACAACCTCAAACGACCATTTAACATCGTGCGATCGGGTGACGTGCCCACTGAAATGCATTCCGTCACGATTTCGCCAGATTTCACCGTTCTCACCTTCAAGGAAGGTGATCGGTGGCTGCACACTTTGACGCTCACCAACCAATATGAAGCCCGGCATGAGTGGTTTGATCTGGAGCGAAAGGAGGTCTGGAAAACGCGCTTGATCCATAAATTGATCCGGGCTTCCACCGAACAAAAACGTATGACTCAACAAAAGCCCGTTTCCATCAACCTGCCGTCGCAACCCTTGCTCACCAACGCCTTTTCCGCGACGATTGATCCGCGGCGATAATTTTTATTCATCATGAAATCCACTCCGCTTCGTCTGGGTTTGTTTGGCATCGGCCTCGACACGTATTGGCCGCAGTTCAAAGGTTTGAAAAATCGCCTCCAGGGTTACCAACGGCGCATTGCCGCGCGGATTCGCGCCTTTGGCATGTTAAGTGATTACATTTTAGATCTCCAAGGCAACACGGCTGCAACCTCCTGAATGTCCGTCAAATACTCGCGGAACAAGGCTTCGAATCTTGCGCGTAGTGGCGGTTCGATTACGTCCAAATTCTCCTGGTGATCCCAACACACTAGAGTGTCTGCCAATCGCTCATCCAGTGGATCGCGTTCTGCCCCGCGCCGCTCATAGATCACCGCGCGAAACAGCTTGGGCAGTGTTTCGGAAAATGAGATCACACCAGCTAAGTACGCAAGAACGACAATCTGAACTCTTCGATGGAGAGGTAACGACACCACCGAGTGGATACGCAGAAGGCGCGCGAAATCAACCAAGTATGGCGAGTTCAAAGTAGATAGATCAATAATCCAGCTTGGCGGTCGTTCCATGGCCACGATGATCTCATCGGCCCACCGAACAATATCTTCTCGGCGTAGCAATTCCTGTTCAATGGCCTCAACGAGGATGGCAGACTGTTCGGCAAGGATCATTCCAGTTCGAGTTGCTGTAATGTTATCTCGATGGAGACCGAGTGCAAGCGGGGCTTTCCTAAAGACGGAGCACATGGTAAGTAAGCTCGATCTGATCTTGGCACTTCGTTCCGGTGCAGAGATTCCGTTTTTCAGGGGAATCGCCTCAGTAGCGGCAACGGTGGTTGCCAATGATGGCGGCGTTCGGTAAGTATCAAGGAAATCGTAATCGGTTTGATTGACGCCAACGGCTCGCGTTCGAAAGCGAGGCGCGCGCCAACAATTGCAGAGTTTTATTCATCATGAAATCCACTCCGCTTCGTCTGGGTTTGTTTGGCATCGGCCTCGACACGTATTGGCCGCAGTTCAAAGGTTTGAAAAATCGCCTCCAGGGTTACCAACGGCGCATTGCCGCGCGGATTCGCGCCAGCGGCGTCGAGTTGGTTGATGCCGGGCTGGTGGATCATCCGGCTCAGGCCCGGGCCGCCGCCTCGTTGTTCCGCCGCGAGGAGGTGGACCTGATTTTCCTCTACGTTTCCACCTACGCGTTGTCGTCCACGGTGTTGCCGGTGGTGCAGAGCACGCGCGTCCCGGTGGTGGTGCTGAATCTGCAGCCCGTGCCGCAACTGGATTACGCGCGTTTCAACGCGCTGGGTGATCGCGGCCGGATGACCGGTATGTGGCTCGAGCATTGCCAGTCGTGCGCCGCGCCGGAAATCGCCTGCGTGTTCAATCGCGCCAACATCCCCTACCACCTCGTGACCGGCCATCTGAGCGATCAGGAAGCCTGGACGGAAATTCAGGATTGGGTGGCCGCCGCCAAAGTGGCCGCGGCGCTGCGCCAAAACCGCGTGGGCGTGTTGGGCCATTATTACTGCGGCATGTTGGATGTTTACAGTGATCTCACCCAGCAATCCGCCGCGTTCGGCAATCACTTCGAGTTGCTCGAAATCTGCGCGCTGCACAAATTGCGTCTCGCGGTGACCGCCCGGCAGATCGAGGCGAAGTTGCGGCAATTCCGCCGCGAGTTCGTGGTGTCGCCCGAGTGTGAACAACGCGAACTGGTGCGCGCCGCCAAAACTTCCTGCGCCCTGGACGCGCTGCTAAAACAGCACGATCTCGGCGCGCTGGCTTACTATTACGAAAGCGAGGACGGCACGGCGTACCGCGACCTCGTCACGTCGGTGATCGCGGGCAACACCTTGCTCACCGGGCACAACGTGCCGGTGGCGGGCGAGTGCGAAATCAAAAACGTGCAGGCCATGAAAATCATGGACCTGTTCGGTGTGGGCGGCTCCTTCTCGGAATTTTACCTGACGGATTTCAAGGACGACGTGGTGTTTCTGGGGCACGACGGACCGGCGCATTTTGCCATCGCCGAGGGCCGCGTCGGGCTGGTGCCGCTGCCGGTGTATCACGGCAAACCGGGCAAGGGGCTTTCAATCCAGATGACGGTGAAGCACGGGCCGGTGACGTTGCTTTCGGTGGTGCAGGGGGCGGCGGGGAAATTATCCCTGCTGGTGGCGGAAGGCGAGTCGGTGGCCGGACCGGTGTTGCAGATTGGCAACACGAATAGTCGCTACCGCTTCCGCATCGGCGCGAAGCGGTTCATGAACGAGTGGTCCCAGGCGGGGCCGGCGCATCACTGCGCCATCGGCGTTGGCCACATCGCGAACCAGATCGAGAAACTGGGAGCGCTGCTGGGATTGGAAGTAAAGCGGATCGGTTGAGCGTTGTTCCGGAAGTCAGCGCCGCAAAGTTCTGCTGACCGCGCAAATTGTATTTGTGCATTGCGTTAGGGAATTCGGTTCGGAGAGGTTCGGAGGCAAATTATGAATGGAACAAAACGAGCATTGGGGCTGGTCGTCGGCTTCGCGCTGATGACCGGCGTGGTTTGTGGCGCGTTGCAACCGGCGCAACTGGAGTGTGAGCATCGTCTCAATCCGCTCGGTCTGGAAACGCCGCATCCGCGTCTCAGTTGGACTCTCCAAAGCGACGAAACGTCCGACCGCGATGGCCGCCAAACCGCCTACCAGATACTCGTGGCTTCCAGTGAAAAACTGCTGCGTCCGGGTCAGGCGGATTTGTGGGACAGCGGCCAGGTGAACTCGGAGCAAAGCGTGCTCGTGGATTACGCGGGCGCCCCGCTCGCCGCGCGGCAGGTGGCTTATTGGCAAGTGCGCGTCTGGGACGAGGCCGGTCACGCGTCCGCCTGGAGCGCGCCCGCCCGTTGGACAATGGGCTTGTTGCAACCCACCGATTGGCGACCGGCGCAATGGATTGGGGCGCGTGAAGCAGCGTCACCCCTGCGCGAGAGTTCGTGGATTTGGACCAGCGAACCCAGTGTCGAGGGGCGTTACCCTGCGGGCCGACGCTTTTTTCGCAAACGCCTGGAACTGGCCGCGACGACAAACCTGATTCAGGCGCGCATCCTGATGACGGCAGACAATGGCTTCACGCTGTGGGTCAACGGCAAGGAAGCGCTGCGTGGCGATCAATGGGATCTGGCTTACGATGCCGAAATTCGGTCGCTCCTGGTCGCGGGTGAAAATGTGCTCGCCGTCGAAGCGGTCAATGCCAGTTCAAGTGACAACGAAGCCGGATTGATCGGCCAACTGGAGTTGCGACTGGACGACGGCCGCGTTATTTCCGTACCCGTGGACGAGTCGTGGCAATCGCGGATCAGTGCGCCGCCCGGCTGGCAAACGTCCGCGGATGATTCGGGCTGGTCCGGCGTGCGCAAGTTGGGCGCGCTCGGCATGAAACCGTGGGGCGAGGTGCGCGTGCTGCTGGCACCGCCACCCGTGTTGCGGCGCGAATTTGAACTGACCCAACCCGTCCGCCGCGCGACCGTTTTTGTTTCCGGCCTGGGCCATTACGAACTTCGGCTGAATGGCGCGCGGATTGGCGATCGCGTCATGGACCCGGGTTGGACGGATTATCGCGACACCTGTTTATACAGCACCTACGACGTAACCAGCCAACTGCGGCCGGGGCGCAACGCCCTGGGGGTCATGCTCGGCAACGGCATGTATCACGTCACCGGCGGGCGTTACGTCAAGTTCACGGGATCGTTCGGTTCGCCCCAACTGATTTTGCAACTGCACCTTGAACACCCCGATGGCAGCGTCACGGTGATCGGCACGGATGATCAATGGAAGACGGCCCCCGGCCCCATCACCTTTTCCTGCATCTACGGCGGCGAAGATTACGACGCGCGCCTCGATTTGCCGGGTTGGGATCAACCGAATTTCAACGACGCGAATTGGTCTGCGGCGCAAATCAGCGACGGACCGGGCGGCACGTTGCGCGCGCAGTTGGCGCCACCCATCAAAATCATTCAGGAATTATCCACCGCCAAAATCACCGAGCCTCAACCCGGCGTGTTTGTTTACGACCTGGGCCAGAACTTTTCCGGCTGGCCGAAATTGAAAGTCACCGGCGCGACGGGAACGACGGTTAAAATGATTCCCGGTGAATTGCTGGATGGCGCCGGCCTCGTCTCGCAACGCAGCTCCGGCGGTCCCGTGTGGTTTTCCTACACCCTGCGCGGCGCGGGCATTGAAACCTGGTCGCCCCGGTTTTCCTATTACGGGTTTCGTTACGTGCAGGTGGAAGGCGCCGTCCCCGTCCGGGCCGCTGCCGATCATCCGGACCGGGCGCAGGTGCTGGAGTTGAACGGTCAATGGCTGCACAGCTCCGCGCGCGTGGTGGGCGACTTTGAATGTTCCAATCCGCTCCTCAATCAGATTCACCAACTGATCCTGGCGGCGATTCGCTGCAATCTGCAGAGCGTGCTGACGGATTGTCCGCACCGCGAAAAACTCGGTTGGCTGGAGGTTTCGCACCTGCTCGGTCGGGGGCTGATGTTCAACTACGCGCTGCCGAATTTTTACGCCAAGGTTTCACGGGACATGGATGAATCGCAGTTGGCGAACGGGTTGGTGCCGGACATCGCTCCGGAATACACCGTGTTCAGCGGCGGCTTTCGGGATTCCCCCGAGTGGGGCAGCGCCGTGGCCTTTAACCCGGCGCAGGTGCGGGAATTTTACGGCGACGCCAGTCTGCTGCGTAACCACTTCGCAACCCTCCAGCGCTACACGGATTATCTCTCCAGCCAGGCGAGCCAGCACATCGTCGCGCACGGCCTGGGTGACTGGTACGACATCGGACCAAAAGACCCGGGACCATCGCAACTCACCTCGCTGGGCCTGACCGCCACCGCCGTTTATTACGGCAATTTGCAAATCGTGGCCGACACCGCGCGCCAGTTGGGTCAAACGGAAACCGCCGAACGCTACCACCGTCTGGCAACCGAAGTGCGCGACACCTTTAACGCGCGCTTCTTCCATCCCGACTCGGGCCGCTACGATCGCGGCAGTCAAACGGCCCAAGCCATGCCGCTGGTGTTGGGATTGGTTGAACCGGCCCATCGCGACTCCGTGTTGGCCGCGCTCGTCAAATCCATCCGCGAACCGGGCAACCGTGTCACCGCCGGCGACGTTGGTTTTGCGTACGTCGTGCGCGCCCTGACGGACGCCGGACGCAGCGACGTGCTTTACGATTTGGTCACGCAAACGAACGGTCCCGGCTACGCCGACCAACTGCGGAAAGGCGCGACCACCTTGACGGAAGCGTGGGACGCGGACCCGCGGTCGTCACAAAACCACTGCATGTTGGGTCACGCCGAGGAATGGTTTTACACCGGCTTGGCCGGCATCCGCCCCGATCCGACCGCGCCCGGATTCAAACGCTTCCGCCTGCAACCGGCGATCGTGGGAGATTTGGCCTGGGTGAAAGCGCATCACGATTCGCCCTATGGCCGGATCGCCAGCGCGTGGCGTCGCACCGGCAACCGACTGCAACTGGACGTGACCATTCCACCGAACACCAGGGCGACGATCTTCGTGCCCGCCACCGACGCCCACGCGGTGCAAGAAAGCGGCCAGCCAGCCAACACGGCGCGCGGTTTGACTTTTCTCCGGGCCGATAATGGTCGCGCCATTTATGACGCCGGCTCCGGCCATTACCAATTCACCAGCGAACTGCCACCGCCTTGAAGCGTTTGAAGTATTCCTGAAGCCGATGTGAGGCGGCGAACCTCCCAACTTCATGCCAAGTGTCGGTGTCAAATTGACGGCCGCCGTTGGTTCGGAGCAAGCACTCGCGCGGTAGCGTCTTGGACTGCGGCCGTCTTCTGCCGCTTTGGAATCATCGGCTCGCGACCGGAGAGCGGCAGAAGACTGCCGCAGTCCAAAACCTCGCGGACAGAGGCGCCATTCCCCATCCGGACTCCACCTTCATTGAGTTACACCCGCTCTGGTTCGACGGCTGCAATTTTAATTGAACCGCGATAAAATACGCCATCCGGCAACTCTGAACTTTTCAAGTGTCGTTTCACCGGCTTAAGCTGCCCGCGTCAGTAGAACACCAATGACAAGAAAACCAATTTGACCAAAATATATTTCGCGTAGCTTCGGCTGCTGTCAGTAACGAAACCTAGGAAATTTCAACGAAAGACAGCGCTTGAGTGCGCCCCATCCGGGGCGCATGAAAGCGTTCTTTCGTGGGCCCTCCTAGGTGCCTGTTACTGGACGCAAGTAATGCGTCCCATTTTTTCAGGCACAAGGACCCCACGGAGACAGTCACCAGACAGGGCTGATTCGCGCGCGAGCGAATACAGCCATGCCTGCCAATTCAGACAAGGACGCTTCCGCCTTTCAATGGGGAGTCACCAATCCGCATCCGCTCTCGAAGCTGCACACGGAGCTGGTGTGGGAGGGGAAATATGACGAGTTCGGTCGCCGGCGCGAAGTGGACGTGGCGTCGCTCGCCATGCCGATGCAGCGCATCGAGACGGTGGACGAACCACGCCAACGCGCGGCGGCCACGGGCAATCTGGAGTTGTTCGAAAAGCAGCTTGCCGGACGCAAGCGTGACGATTTCCGCAACCGGCTCATCTGGGGCGACAACAAACTGGTGATGGCCTCGCTGCTCAAGGAGTTCAAAGGCAAGATTGATCTCATCTACATTGACCCGCCGTTTGACGTGGGCGCGGATTTTACGATGGACGTGCCAATTGGCGATGCGAAGGAAACCGTGGGCAAAGACCAATCCACGCTCGAAATGGTGGCCTACCGCGACATGTGGGGCAAAGGCACGGACTGGAGTCGTTACGCCTTCAAGATGTCGCGCCGCTCGATAGCCAAATCAGTGAAGCGAAGGCGGAGGAAGTTGTGCCGCAGCAACTGGTGGCGGAGCTGCCCGAACGGCTGCGCAAGGCGGTGGACGAAGCGGTTTCGCTCTACCTGTTCTTCGAGAAAAAGCAGGGGGTGAATTTTGCCCCGGTCTTCACAGCTTTGCTGGGGGTGATGGATGAGGCCGCGAGAGGGTTGCTGCTCCAGAAGCTGCAAAGTCACGTTCCGCTTGCGACACCCGACCAGACCAAGTGGTTTGAGCCGTATCTGGCCAAGGTGGATTCCAGGAGGCACCGGCATTACCTCGAGCTGGCTCGCAATCTTCGGAAGACGCTTGTCTATCAGACTGGCGTGTCGCCGCTTGGTTTGTTGCGGAACTGCTACGACTACGCTTTGAACGACGGAACAGCGCTGACGGGAGTATTTGACGCGGTGCGCGACGAGTTCCGTTCGCCGGGCGCCCGGGCGATGTATGCTGCGGTTCAGTCCGTCAATGAGTTTCGCAACACCAGGGTGGCGCATCAGGAGCAGCCGTTGACGGATGCGGTGGCGGCAAAGGCAGCCCTGCGGGATTGGGTGAAGACATTGGCCGCGTTATGGCGGAATGTTCGAGCCGCAACTGACGCCGGTCGGTAGGGTGTGTCACTTCGGGCGCGCCGCCATCAACTCCGATCACCTCGAACGCATCCTCACCAGTTGGCAGGGCGCAGCCTGATCTCGGGCGGCAAACGGTAAGCACACAAGCGGCAAGCACAAGCGGCAAGCAGACTTGCCACCAGTGCGAAAGCGGGTCACACTCCGCGTGGAATATCTAGCGAACGCTTGCATGGGCATCAAATTAACTTTTCACGGCGCGGCGGGCACGGTCACGGGCTCCGCCTATCTGATCCAGACCAGTCGGGCCACGGTCCTCATTGACCTCGGTTTGTTTCAAGGATTCAACAATCATAAAGATCACAATCACATTCCCCCCGGGTTGGAGGTCGCCAAGCTGGACGCCGTCCTCGTCACGCACGCTCATTTGGATCACACGGGGCGTCTGCCGTTGTTGGCCAAGCATAATTTCCGCAAGCCCATCTACGCCACCGAGGCGACGATTCCGCTGACCGAATTGATCCTGCGGGATTCCGCGCATCTGCAGGCCATGGATACCGAACGCGCCAATCGGAAGCGCCAGCGCGCGGGCGAACCGATGCAAGAGCCGATCTACACGGCCGAGGACGTGGGACGCATCATGCAGCAGTTTCAAGCGGTCCCGTTCGGCGAGCCGATGGAAGTGGCGCCGGGAATTCGGGCGCGTTGGGTTGAAGCCGGTCACATGCTCGGCGCAGCCAGTCTGCAATTATGCGTGCAGGACCAGGGCCTCACGCAAAGAATCGTCTTCTCCGGCGACCTAGGCCCGAAGGGGGCGCCGATCCTCCACGACGCGGTGGGTTTTGAAAAAGCCGACATCGTGGTGATGGAATCCACGTACGGGGATCGCGACAACAAGCCGTTGGTCGAAACGGTGCGCGAGTTTGAAACGCTTGTAAAAAACGCGGTCGCCAAGCGAAGTAAAATCCTCGTGCCGGTTTTTGCCGTCGGACGCACGCAATTGCTGCTCTATTTGTTGGCGTTGATGTTCCGCCGCCGGGTCGCGCCGAAGTTCCCCATTTTTTTGGACAGCCCCATGGCCGTTGAGGCCACCAAGATTTACTGGGCGCACCTGAATTTGTTCGACGCGGAATTTCAAACGCTGAACGCTGAACGCCCGGTGCTCGCCGATCTGGACACGCTCAAAGCCACGCCGACGGCGCAGGATTCAATGGCGCTCAACGAGCTGCATGGACCGCTCATGATTTTGGCGGGCGCGGGCATGTGTACCGGCGGCCGCATTCTGCATCATTTGAAACAAAATCTCTGGCGCGAGAATACGCAGGTGTTGATCGTCGGTTATCAAGGTGAAGGGTCCTTGGGACGCCGGCTCGTGGAAGGCGCCGAGCAAGTTTCCATTTTCGGCGAAAAGATCGCGGTGCGCGCCACCATCCACACGTTGAACGGATTCAGCGCGCACGCGGGGCAAACGGAATTGCTCCGTTGGTTCGGTCAGATGGCGCATTGTCGCCCCCGGCTCTTCCTGACCCACGGGGAAGCGCGCGGTCGCGAACCCCTGGCGCAATTGATCAAGCAACGGCATGGCATCATTGCCGAGCTGCCGGAATTGGGCGCGGTCGCGCACCTGAATGAACCCGTGGGGCAATGTCGGGAATCCTGCGCCTAGTGCATCATGAGCGATACCGTTTTCACCCTTTGCCCCCCCAAACGCATTGGCTTCATTTCCACCCGGTTTCACGGCACGGACGGCGTCACGCTGGAGGCGCGCAAATGGGCCGACATTCTCGCCAAGATGGGGCACGAAAATTTTTGGATGGCGGGATTGCTGGACGCGCCGTCCGACCGGCGCTACGACGCACCGCTGGCTTTTTTCAATCACCCGCGCGTGGCGGCGCTGCAACACAAGCTGTTCAACGTCACGAAACGAAATCGCGAGATCACCGACGAGATTCAAACCGTCAAGGAGCTGCTGAAGGATGAAATTTATCAGTTCATTACCCGGTTTCGACTGGAAGTGTTGATTCCGCAAAACATCATGGCGATCCCCATGCACGTGCCGCTGGGCCTGGCCATGGCGGAAGTCATCGCGGAAACCGGTCTGCCCACGATTGCGCACCATCACGACTTTGCCTGGGAACGCGAACGCTTCACCTTGAGCGCCGTGAATGATTACCTCCGCGCCGCGTTCCCGGCTTCCCTGCCCGGCGTGGAACATGTCGTCATCAATTCCATGGCGCAAAAGGAACTGGCGCGGCGTTGCAGTCTGCCGGCCTCCATCATTCCCAACGTGCTGGATTATGAAACGCCCGCGCCGGGATTGGATGACTATAACCGCGACGTCCGGCGGGAAATTGGACTGGCGGATTCGGATTGGTTCATCCTGCAGCCCACGCGGGTGGTGGCGCGCAAAGGCATCGAGCACGCCATCGAGTTGGTGCGTCAGTTGAAAGACCCGCGTGCCAAACTGGTCATCTCGCATCCGGCCGGCGACGAAGGCAACGCCTACATGGAAATGATGCGCGACCGCATCGAAGAGGCAAAAATTGACGTTCGGTTTATCGCGGATCGCGTGGGCGAAACGCGCGGACGCACCGCTGACGGCAAAAAAATTTATACGCTGTTTGACGTTTATCCACATGCTGATCTGGTGACTTATCCGAGCCATTACGAGGGATTTGGCAACGCCTTTCTGGAAGCAATCTATTTCGGCAAACCGGTGGTCGTGAACACTTACGCGGTTTACGCACGGGACATCGGCCCGCTCGGATTCCAAATCATCGCCATGTCCCAATTCGTCACCCGCGACGTGGTGGCGCAAACCCGCGAGCTGCTGGAAAACACCGCCTTGCGCGCCAGTTGGGCGGTCAAAAACTATCAGCTCGCGCTGAAGTATTTTTCCTACGCCGTCGCCCGACGCAAACTAACCGCCCGCCTCGCCAATCTGTTTGGTGAAGGCTTCTGAAGCATGACCATTGGACCACCTTACTTTTTAACATGAAGTCGCTTCGATTTTTCTCCCTGCTGACGATCGCGTTGATTTTACCGCCCGGCGCGGCGCGCGCCGACGAAACCCAAACCAACGCGCCCGCCAAGACGGAAGCCAAGGCCCCGGTGGCGACGGTTCCCGATGCGGCCACCCAACCGGTTTTCACCACCAACACCGTGGTCATCGCGGGAACGTGCGTCACTTATGTGACCGAGACCGGAATGTTGCCGCTGCTGAAAGCTGATGGAAACTCGCGCGCCTCGGTTTTCTACATCGCCTATTCCGTCGTCGGCGTCACCAACGCGAGCCAACGTCCCGTCACGTTCTCCTTCAACGGCGGGCCGGGTTCATCCTCGGTGTGGTTGCATTTGGGCGCCCTGGGGCCGCGCCGCGTGAAGCTGAATCCCGACGGCACGCTGCCGCCGCCACCGTTCGGTTTGATGGACAATGAATTCTCCATTCTGCACGCGACGGATCTGGTGTTCATTGATCCGGTGGCCACGGGTTACAGTCGCCCCGCCAAAGACGAAAAGGCCGAGCAATTTTTCGGTCAATCGGGCGACATTGAGGCGATTGGCGAATTCATCCGGCTCTGGACCACGCGGCACCACCGCTGGCTTTCGCCCAAGTATTTGTGCGGCGAAAGCTACGGAGTGTTTCGCGCCGCCGGGTTGGCGGACTATTTGCACTCCCGCTACGGCCTGTATTTGAACGGGCTGATCCTGGTGTCGGGCGTGTTGGATTTTGCCACACTTCAGGATAGCGTGGCCAACGACCTGACTTATCTGGTCTTTCTCCCCGCTTATACCGCCACCGCGCATTACCATCACAAGCTGCCACCTGATTTGCAGGCGGACCTGCCCAAGGCGTTGGCCGAAGCGCGGGAGTTCGCCCGGGTGGATTATCCCGCCGCTTTGTTGGCGGGCCACTCGCTATCGGCGGCGGACCGCGACCGGATCAGCGCCAAGCTCGCGCGCTTGACGGGTTTGCCCGCGGATTGGATCACCGCCAACAACCTGCGCATTTCCCCAACGGGGTTCCGCAAAAAATTGCTCGCAGCGGAAGGTTTGATCCTCGGCCGCTATGACGCGCGCATCACGGGGCGGGATGGTGACGCCGGTTCGGATCGCCCCGGTTTTGATCCCTCGTACGCCGCCACCTACGGACCGTTCGCCGCCGCCATGAACGCTTACGTGCGCGAAGAGTTGAAGTTTGAAAATGATCTGCCCTACGAAATTCTGGCGGGAGTGTATCCTTGGAATTTCGACGCGCGCAACAGTGCGCCCACGGTTTCTGAACGACTCGCCGGCGTGATGAATCAAAATCCATATCTACGCCTCCTGGTGCTCGGCGGATTGCGTGATCTCGCCTGTCCGATTGACGGCGTCCACTACAGCCTGAATCACATGCCCCTGGCCGAGCCGTATCGAACCAATATCATTTACGAAGAATACGAAGCCGGCCACATGATGTACGTCAACCAACCGGATTTGCAGAAGATGCAGCGGGATATTGAATCGTTTCTGCAACGGTAAACCACGGTCGGCCCATCCGACCGCCAAATCATGCACTGCTCAAAACTTGAAATGCTCCAATCACCTGACTCCCGCCACCGCGCCATCAGCTTATTGGCGCTTCTCGGGCTGTTGAGCGGTCCGCTTGGGTTCGCCGCGGATTTCCACGTTTCTCCAACTGGCGACGACACCAATCCAGGCAGTGAATCAAAACCGTTCGCTTCGCTGGAACGCGCGCGCGACGCGGTCCGCCAGAAACAGGCCGCCGGAGAAAAGATCACCGTATGGTTGCACGGGGGCGATTATCTCCGCACCCAGGCTTTCGAGCTGGGTCAGGCCGATTCCGGCCAACCGGATGCACCCATTGTTTGGCGCGCCTGGAAAGAGGAACGCGTTCGCCTGCTCGGCGGCCGAACGCTGACCGGATTTCAAGCCGTCACCGACACGAACCTTCTGGCGCGGCTCGATGAGAAGGCGCGATCGCAGGTGCGGCAGCTTGACCTACATTCCCTCGGGATCACCGACTATGGCGAAATGAAATCGCGCGGTTTTGCCCGCCCGACGGCGGCGGCGCACTGCGAGTTGTTCTTTGATCATCGTCCGATGACGCTGGCGCGCTGGCCCAACGCCGGTGAGTTCGCCCCGATTGCGGGCTACCCGGTTGGTGAAAAAGATGAGCACGGCGGCCAGTTGGGCGCGCTCACCAACGGCTTTTTCTACCGTGGCGATCGCCCGCGCCGCTGGCAGGATCGCGACAACCTCTGGGTGCATGGGTATTGGGCTTATGATTGGGCGAACTCGTATGAAGCGGTCGCCTCGATTGATCTGGAGCGGCGACTGGTGAAAACCGCGGCGCCGTACGGACATTACGGCTTCCGCAAAGACCAACGAATTTATTTTCTGAACGTGCTCGAGGAGTTGGATCAACCCGGCGAGTGGTTTCTTGAACGTCGAACCGGCCGGCTTTACTTCTGGCCGCCACCAACGCCCAGCGCCGCGCCGGAAACCCTTCTGTCATTGCTCAACCAACCTTTGCTCAGACTCAACTCGGTTTCCAACGTCGTCTTCCGCGGACTCACACTCGAAGCCACGCGCGCTCATGCCGTCGAAATCAATGGCGGCGCCAGCAATCGCATCACCGGTTGTCTCATTCGCAACATTGGCGACAGTGCGGTGGTGGTCAGTGGCGGGTTCGGACACGGCGTGGAAGCCTGCGACATTTTTGACACCGGCGACGGCGGGGTGGATTTGAACGGCGGCGATCGCCAGACCCTCACGCCCGCCGGACATTTCGTCACGAACTGCCATTTCCAACGTCAGGGGCGGTGGTCCAAATGTTATGTGCCGGCCATTCACCTGAACGGCGTGGGCCTGCGCGCGACGCATAACCTGATTCACGATCACCCGCACTGCGCCATTCTTTTCTGGGGTAACGATCATTTGATGGAGTTCAATGAAATCCATCACATTGCGCTCGAAACCGGCGACGTGGGCGCGATCTACACGGGACGTGATTGCACGTTTCGCGGCAATCAAATCCGACACAATTTCATCCACCACACCGGCGGCGTCGGCATGGGTTCGATGGGGGTTTACATGGATGACTGCGTGAGCGGCACGGAAGTGTTCGGCAATGTTTTCTACAAGGTGCATTGGGCCATGTTCATCGGCGGCGGCCGCGATCATCGCGTCGAGAACAACCTGTTCGTGGATTGTGATCCGGCGGTGCGCGTGGATGGGCGGGGGCTGGATCGTTCGCCCGTCTGGCGCAACATGGTGAATGACACGATGCGCCAGCGCCTGACCGCCATACCGCTTGATCTCTATCGGACGCGCTATCCGGAAATGAAATCGCTCGATGCGTATTACGGCCCGCCGGGCGGTTCAGCCATCACCGGTGACGCCTTTCAAGGGGTGCCACCGGAAGGGAACGTGGTGGCGCGCAATGTCTGTGTGGGCAAATGGCTCGAAGCAGGCTGGCACTCCACCGCCGCGATGTTGACGTTGGAAAATAATCTGACCAACGCCACCAGCAGCCTGGCCACAACAATCAATGACGCTTCCCCCAGTCGCGATTTTGCCTTGAAGCCGGACGCGCCCGCCTTCGCGCTCGGATTTCAAAAAATCCCGGTGGAAAACATCGGCTTACGAAATGATGAATTGCGCCGCGCGGTAACGCGCCTGAGCGCGATCCCATCACCTCGCTAAGCAGAATTGACGGGTTGGCGCGCTGGTTTCAGACCTGTTGCGGCACCACAAACGGCGCACGATAGTTTCGCGTGAGCATCGCGTTCGCGGCTTCATTGTTGACGAAGCGCTCGGCTTTAACCTCCAGATTGAGCGCGGCGCCCCACGTGAGCGGAGTTTGATCCAAATCCACCGCGTTTGCTTTCAAATGCTCTTCCATGCGGCCGTACGCCTCCGCCAAATCGGCGTTTTCGCGCACCTTGGCGCGCAGTTGATCCGGTGTCAGTTTTTGTCCGAGCCGGTAGGAGATGTTGGCCGTGTGACACAGGGCCGCAGAAACGTGGCCGACCTCAATGTCCGCGCGCAAATCATCCGCCTTTCGACTGCGCACGGCCGCGATGAAATTGGCGTAATGATCGCCGCCGCCTTCAAACTTTTTGATCTCCTTGTCGTTCCGGTCATAGACGATGGCCTTATTGTAACTGGGAATCACCATGCGACCTCCTTCACAATCAATCACCACCCCGATGCTGGCGCCGTGATAGTTGTCCATCTTGTCCTCACCACTCTTGGCCGGCAGACCGCGCACTTCAAAAATCAACGGCGCGGATTGGTAATCGTGATACATGACGAACGTATTGGGTGTCGTGCCGTCATCCACGTAGCCCAGCCGGCCGCCCACGGTGAAGACGCGCGGGGCGGATTCTGCCTCGCCCAACACCCAGCGCGCGATGTCCACCTGATGCACGCCTTGATTTCCCAGGTCGCCATTGCCGGTGGGCCAGACCCAATGCCAGTCATAATGCAGGTGCTTGCGCAGTAATGGCTCCTGGGGTGCCGGGCCGCACCACAGGTCATAATTCACGCTGGCCGGAATTGGTTGCGGCCCCTCCACTTTGCCAATGCTCGCCCGACGCTTGTAGCACAACCCGCGCGCGCGGAGGATCTTTCCCAATTGTCCCGACTGCACCCAGGCCACCGCCTCGATCAGTCCCTGACTGGAGCGGCATTGCGTGCCGCTTTGCACGATGCGCTGATACTTTCGCGCGGCGCGAACCGCCTGCCGCCCCTCAAATACGTTATGGGAAACCGGTTTCTCGACATATACGTCCTTGCCCGCTTGCGCGGCCCAAACCGTTCCCAGCGAATGCCAGTGGTTCGGAGTCGCCAACGATACCGCATCAATGTCCGGATTTTCCAAAAGCTTCCGAAGGTCCGCATAGGTCGCAACGGTGCCGCCGGATTCTTTAAGCTTGGCCGCGGTGCGATCCAACACTTCTTGATCCGCATCGCACACGGCGACCACGCGGACTCCCTTCAGTTTCAAGTAACTGGAAAGGTGATCGCGACCCCGGCCATTAAGGCCAACGACCGCAACGTGAATGTCGCTATTGGCGCCGGGAACCCGCAACGCCGTACTGGACTGCGCGGCAACCCGACTCCAAGCGGGCAGCAAACTGGTGGAGGCCGCCGCCAGCATTGAGTGTTTCAGAAACGAACGACGATCGAGCATTTTCATAAGCTTAAAAAGTTACTTGGATTGGAGGAACGCGGCAAAATGGTCGGCCACCCGGGCCTGTTTCTCATCTCCTTCATGGAGATAAAAACGGTAACGGAACGTCACACTCTGTCCAGCGGCAATGACCAGGTTGCCGGCCGTCTTGTCGGGCAGATTATCAAAATCGTGTCGCCCGAATGGATTGGCCGCAAACAGCCCGTAATCCCTTACGTGCCACCAGGTTGGAAAGCGCGGATTCTGGGGATGATCGAACACCGCAACGCCGACTATTTTGCCGTCCACTGGACCATAATAATCACACCACGCCGCGCGTTTGCCCCAGGCGGCATCATCGCGAACTCCTTCGCTGTTCACAATGTGACCGCCGGGTTTGCCGACGTTATCCCGGTTCGGCTTGACGCGCATGGTTTCCGCCAGACGCAAAGCCATGGTCCCTTCCTTGGTATCGCCAAAAGTCACATCGGTCTTCCCGGCGTGCAGCGTGATTTCAAAATCAAAGATGCGCTCGTGGTCCGGACGATTGTAGAAACGCAGCGTCCGATCGTCCGTGCAAAGCACCGTGCCATCCTTGGCCACCCATTGATTGCGCGCTTGAATCACGCCCTCTTTCGATCCGGATTGCAATCGAGTAAACTTTTCATGCCGAATCTGCCCCGCCCGATCCTCCTCGCTCCAAAAGTCCTGGCCGTTCACATTGCCATGCGCATACCAGAATGAACGTTGGTGTTTGTGGTCGTGACTCTCCGCAGGAACGGTCTGCATCGGCCAGTTACGCGTCATCGGCGTCTCTCCGGGACCCAACAGCGGGTAGCAAAACGGACGTGAGACCTCCTTGAAAACGTATTCCGTGAATAATTGGCCGTTGATCTCGACGCGCACCCGGTCGGACAATTCGGTAAGTTTCACGCCTTCGCCGTGCGGCGTGGCGCAACCCGTGCCCAACCACAATCCCAAGACCCCGAGGGCGCTCAACGTCATCCGCCAACGGCGCGACCAACGGACGCCGCGGGCGGCTGACGGGCAGCGGCGGCGTCCGTCAGGAATTTCAACAGTGCGCAATCTCATTTCGTAGCGGCTAATTGTGCCACCAACAGAAACAATTCCACCGCGACTTGTCGAGTCCCTATTCCCGAAAAATTTTTTGAAAGCTTTCCCGATCTCCAACGTCTAGTTAATTTAGTCCTGCCGATCAGGGCAGGCCGGTATGAGAAATACATCACGCGTCAGCTTCGCCGGGCATCTATTTGCCTATCCGCGCCGGACCATTCCGACGCTGGTAGTTGACCGGACCGGCCCCGCCTTCGCAATGGAAGCTTCGGCTCGCGATCGGCTGCACACGCGCCTCTACCAGCTCAAACGGCAGTTGTTGCGCTCAGTGCTGTCCGGCTCAACCCAACCCGAGTTGTTTAAAAATCTATCTCGTGCGGCCGATCGGGCGGCCGAGCTGGCTTGGAAAACTGAAAGTCCTTTACTGGTTTTTCCGTGTCTGTTTGAAGAATTGACCGCCAAAGTGCGACCGCCTCGAAGCGCGGTGCCGGCGGTGATCCACGCGATTCTCCCGGTGGATGCCGGTCTCGCCCTGGCGGCAGACCTGGCGCCCGCAATGTAAATTCTCCACCACCGCATTTCATCGCCGCGCATTGCGCCGCGCATCCGCTCCAGAGTACGCCCACGGTCGGGTGAAATTGCGCTTTCACAAGGCTGCTTCGCAATTCGCATTGGAAGCTGCCGCCGAGCTTTGGTAAGTTTCACCGGGAAAAACTTAATCAAACGCACGTATGCCTCAAGCCATCATGGATCCCGGCGAAGTTCGCCGGTTTGCTGAAGAGTTGAAGCGCTTCAATCTCGAAGTGCAGAATCGCATGTCGCTTTTGCAGGCGCGCTTTGCCGCGTTGGGTGACTCGTGGCAGGATCAAGAACACGCCAAATTTTCCGAGGAGTTCCGCGACACGATGAAGGTGCTGAAGAAATTCATCGAAAGCTCGAATCAACACACTCCGTTCCTGTTGCGCAAGGCGCAACGCATTGAGGAGTATCTCAACCAGCACTGAACCGCATGCCCGAGTCGCGCGCCAAAGTCACTTCGCTGGAAGCTCTCGAAGCTTTCCGCGCCAAACTCATCATCTACCGCACCAAGGCGCGAAGCGCGCTGGATGAAACCACCGACCTGGTGACCCGCACGCGGCTGTGGCTGGAAACGGATCGGCCTACTCATTGGCAGAACCAGATCCGCCGGCTCGAACGGGAATTGGAGCGTGCCAAACAGGAATTGCTCAGCGCGCAACTCTCCGACTTGCGTGACGCTTCGATCAACCAGCAGATGGCCGTTAAAAAACTGCGCCAGGCCATCGGTGCCGCCGAAGACAAGCGCCGCGCCGTTTCGCAATGGCAACGACAATACGATACTCGCGTCGAGATGCCCGCGCGCCAGGTCGAGAAACTCCGCCATTTTTTGGATCGCGATCTGGATCAGGCGCTCGCCTTTCTGAACGAGGTGGTTCGCCATATTGCCGCGTACACGGAACTCGCAGCCACTGGTTCGGCGGTGGTCGCCAAGGTTTCGAGCACGGACACTACCCATCTGCCGGAGGCGCCACTCTCATGAGCGCCATTCAAAATCGCCTGACCAGCCTGACCAACGAACTGAAAACGGAATGGGAGCAAACCAAACACTATTGGAACGACGCCAAAAGCCGGGAATTCGAGCAGCGCTTCATGAGCGAACTGACTCCAGCCGTCAATCAAGCCATCGCGACCATTGAATCTCTTGAACGCACTCTCGCCAAACTCCGCCAAGACTGTGAATAAACCGCGCAGCGTAACGGAAATCATCGCCCAACTGGAACGACTGCGGCTCGAAACGCATGCCTGTATCACGCGCCGGCGGGAATTGGAAACGGAAGCCGCACTCCGCGCCCACCAGCTTCAAGCTCAAGACAAGCAGGCGGCCGCGTCGGAGCGCGAGCACTGGAAATCAGCGACTGAGCGCATTGAGGCCAACGCCGCGACCAACCAGACTCATCAGGAATCGTATTACTCTCAGCGCCAGGAACGCTTGCGGCGCGCGCTGGAAAACGCCCGGTTACAACGTCAACGCGAAGCCGAACAGCTTGAGAGTAAAAACACGTTCGATAATCAGCAGGGCATTCTGGCGGCCGAGCAACGTCGCGACGAAGCCACCCGGCAAAATCAAGTTTCTCACGAACAGTTCAGCGCGGAGCTGGCCAACGAAGAAGCCGCGCTCCAGGAGCTGTCCCGACAATTTCACCAGACGCTGGCCGGCTTCGGCGGCTTGGCGCGCGCGGTTGAGGCCGAAGCTCCGACGGCACTCACGAAAACGGAAGCGACGCCTGACGAGTTGCTCAATCAACTTCGCGCGCAACGCGATTCAGCCGCCAGCCACATCGCGCGCTGCAAAGCTTTGGTACTCCCGTTGTTCTTCCGATTTTTTCGCCTCTGGTTCTGTTTCGTGTTGGTGGCAGTGCTGCTCTTGGTGTTGACGCCGGCCTTGCGTCGCTTTGACTTTACCGCGGTCCCCACTTCCGTTTGGATCGGTGGCGGCGTTGGTTGCATCGGCATTTTGGCGCTCTACTTCCTCACGCGAAAACTCCTGACCCGTCCGGTGAAAGCGGCGGCGACCGCATGGGCTTGCGGACGTCAACTTGCCGGTTTATGCGCGCAGCGGTCCGAGGCTCATTTTCAAGCTGAGGCGGAACGAATTCAATCCACGTTCGCCACGGCGAGTCAGCAAATCAATCACGCCTGGAAACAGGCGCACGCGCAAAATCGTCAAACCGGGCAGCAACACGCAATGCAGCTAAACGAGCGTGCCGCGCGACTACATCAAACTGTGGAGCAAAGGCATCAGCACCGGCTCCATCAAATCGCCACCGGGAAGACGGAAGCCCTAGCGCGCCTGAATGAACAAGTCGTCGCTCAAAGCCGGGCGCGCGAAAGCCGTTATACGGAAAGTCTGGCGCGCAGTAATGAAACGCGTGAAACCGGATGGCGCGCGATTGAAGACCAATGGCAGACCGTCGTGCTGCCAATTTTGAGTTCACTCCACGAGCTGGCCGCTCAATCGCAAAAAACTTTTCCGGCCTGGGTTTCCGACTATTGGCATACTTTTGAGGTGCCGGATAATTTCCTTGCCGTCGCCCCGTTCAGCTCCTTGCGCCTCGACCTGGAACAATTTTGTGACGTGCCGCTTGCCGAAACGCAATTATTGTCGGCCGAGCAACGGCAGTTGAACGTCCCGCTGCAATTGGTGGTGCCCAGCCAGGCTTCGGTTTTATTCGAGACCAAAACGTCCAGCCCAACGCCGATCATTGGCGCGTTGAATAATATCATCCTACGCTTGCTCACCAGCGCGCCGCCGGGCCGATTGGCTTTCACCATTTTTGATCCGGTCGGGCTGGGACAGAACTTCGCCGGTTTGATGCACCTGGCCGATTTCGAGGAGCGCCTCATCCACAGCCGCATCTGGACACAACCCGCGCAAATCGAGGAGCGTCTCGCGGAGCTGAACGAGCACATCGAAAAGGTGACGCAAATGTATCTACGCAACGAGTATCCCTCGCTCGCGGAATACAACGCCCAAGCCGGGCGGCTGGCCGAGAAGTATCATTTTCTGGTCATCGTTGATTTTCCGACCAGCTTCACGGAAATCGCCGCCAAACGCCTGTTGAGCATTGCCGCCAGCGGCCCGCGCTGCGGCGTGCATCTCCTGTTGCACTGGGATCAACGCAAGGTGGCCCCCGCCGAATTTTCTCCCGATGAACTGCGACGTAACACGATTCGCATCGTCAGTCGCGGCGATGGGTTTACTCTCGCTGGAGCGCCAATCGGGACAACCGCCACCGGGACCGAATCGCCGGACGGTTTGGGAAAATCCGCGCCCATCAGTGAGACCACTCCCACCAACTGGAGTGGCGTGCAACTCACGCTCGACCAACCACCGGACGCCGAATTAACTACCCGATTGCTTCAGCAAGTCGGAAAGGCCAGCACTGATTCCTTCCGCGTGGAGATGCCGTTCGAGGAAGTCGCCCCGCCCGCGGCGGAGTACTGGAGTCTGGATACCACCCACGAATTGCGCGTTCCCATTGGCCGCACCGGGGCGACCAAACTGCAATATCTCGCGCTCGGCCAAGGCACGCGCCAACACGGATTGGTCGCGGGCAAAACCGGCTCCGGCAAATCCACATTGTTCCACGTCATCATCACCAACCTCGCGCTCTGGTGCAGCCCGGATCAGGTGGAATTTTATCTCGTGGACTTCAAAAAGGGCGTCGAGTTCAAGACGTACGCGACGCACCAATTGCCGCAGGCGCGCGTCATTGCCATCGAGAGCGATCGCGAGTTCGGTCTCAGCGTTTTGCAGCGCGTGGATGACGAACTCAAACGGCGCGGAGATTTATTTCGAAAACTTGGCGCGCAAAATATCGCCGGTTACAAGGCGGCGGTAGCCGCGACGTCTCCGTCGCCAAACTCCCCCCGAACAGAAGGCGACGAAGTCGCCGCCGCTACCGCGATGCCGCGCGTGCTGCTGTTGATTGATGAATTTCAGGAGCTGTTTGTCGAAGACGATCGCATTTCGCAAGGCGCCGCGCTGTTGCTGGATCGGATCGTCCGGCAAGGTCGCGCGTTCGGCATTCATGTGCTGCTCGGTTCGCAAACCCTCGGTGGCGCGTACACGTTGGCGCGGGCGACAATCGGCCAAATGGTGGTGCGCGTCGCGTTACAGTGTAATGAAGCCGACGCCTACCTGATCATGAACGAGGACAATCCCGCGCCGCGATTGCTGTCCCGGCCCGGCGAGGCCATTTACAATGATGCGGGTGGAGCGATTCAAGGCAACAGCCCGTTTCAAGTCGTCTGGCTGCCGGATCAAGTTCGCGACCAATGGCTGAGCAAAGTGGCCGCATTGGCAACGCAACGAGCGGCGGATTTACCAGCCTTGGCGAAACACGTTCCCATCGTTTTTGAAGGCAACGCGCCCGCCAATGTCGCCGACAATCTCGTGTTACAATCATTGCTGGATTCGACCGCACTGCAAGCCACCAGCTCCCCGCACGTTTGGCTGGGCGCGCCCAATTCCATCAAAGGCCCAACGACAGTCGAGTTTCGCCGGCAAAGCGGTAGCCATTTGTTGATCGTTGGTCAACGTCATGAGGCCGCTCTCACCATGCTGGGATTGGCGGCGCTGGCCTTGGCGACCCAATTACCAAAAAATCAGGCGCGGTTTCTGGTGTTCGATTGCAGCCCAGCCGATTCCGCCGAAGCCAGATTTTTGACGCGGATCGCCGCGTTGATTCCGCATGAGATCAAAATTCTTCACGCGAACGAAATCGAGGCGACCCTGTCCGCACTGGCAACTGAGCAACAGGCTCGCGCGGAGCAAACCGGCGCCGCAGGTCCGGAAACTTTCGTGCTGGTGCATGGCTTGCAAACTCACAAGAAACTGCGCTTTGACGAGGAGAAGAGCTTTTCCCTGGATGCCACCATCGCGTCTGATCCCGGTCTGCAATTCAATCAACTCATCACCGAAGGCGCGGGACTGGGCTTTCATGTGATCGCCACTTGCGACAGCTACAACAACGTGATGCGTTTTCTGAGCCGCAAAGCGGTGAGTGAATTTGAAACGCGCGTGGTGTTCCAGATGAGCTCGAACGACTCGGCCAGTTTGATCGAATCGCCAGCCGCCAATAATCTCGGTCTGCATCGCGCCATCCTTTACAACGGTCAGGAAGGCTGGACGGAAACCTTCCGACCGTATGCGCTGCCAGATGCGGCCTGGCTGGAACGGGCGCAACGCGCGCTGGCCCGTTTGCACGCTTGAACCACGCCTACGTTTCGTCACTTCAACCGCGCCACGCGCGCAACCGTTACGGATAACGCAGGCGGAAGAACTGTTCGGGCACGTTGGAATCCGGTTGATTGGTGAACCAGAAGGTGCCGGTGGGATTGACCACGTTGGTTAACACTGACCAATCGGTCAGGTTCGTGGACGTTTGAATCTCCACCGCGAATCCGGGATCACCCGAGATTTGCAACTGCAAACCTGTCGCTCCCGCCTGAAACGTCGCGAATTTCAACGGAGCGCTGGGCGACAGGGCCAAGGCGGCCAGACTGCTCGTCACGGTGCCGCTCGCGTTGGTGATCACCACGGAATAATCTCCCGCGTGAATTGCCTGGGCGCCGGCAATCGCATACGTGCTGGAATTGGCTCCGGTAATGTTGGTGCCGTCGTGGCGCCATTGATAGGTCAACGGTGCGGTGCCGCCGGCAGTGGCGGAGAACGAAACATTCGCACCGGTGGCGGCCTGCACCGACGCCGGTTGCGTTGTGATGTAAGGCGGCACGTTGGTCACGAACCGCTCCACGCGGACGTTGTCCACCAAACCAAAACTGAGGTTGGCATTGTCGGAAACAGAAGCGTACGCATCCCAATAGCCAACAAAGATATTGCTGGCGGCAAGATTGGCATTGGGCACCGAGGCAATTTTCAACCCGTCAATCCACCATTCCACGGTGTTACCGATTTTGTTGACGATCACATCGCGCCAAGCGAAACCCACTGTGCCCGTCGGTAACGCGCCGGTTTGTTGCGGATAATTGGCCTGCTGAAGCGCCGGGGCAGTCTGGCCACCGGGGAAAGTGGCGGCGTAATAGGAATGTCCGTTGCCACGAATCTCGGTTTCCGTACCGCCCGCATAAACCCCACTGCCAGCCAGTTGCACTGTGCTACCGATAAACGCCTGCCAATCACTCGCCGTCACGGCCGAATCCGCCGCGCCGCCTTCGCCATCCACGGCAAACCAAACTCCGTCCGCCGTGCCCGAGTTCCATTGCACGCGATTACCTGCCGTGCCCACACCAGCGGTGAGATGCTCCGTCGAACCGGTACCGCCATCCGGAAACGGTCCATTGGCATTGATCCACATGTCAAAATGCAGCCGATAATCGCCGCCAAAACTTTGGCCCACCGGAGAAATGTTCAACGCCGCAACCACGCCGTTGGCCAGATTCGCCTCGAACTTCACGCCGCGCGTCGTACCGCCGACCGAATTGGGCGCGGAAGCAATTCCATCGGTCGCATAATTGTAATTAAAAGTGATCCGCGTATCGGCGGAGCTGCGATTCAGAATCCAGTTGCTCATGGTGTTGATTTCAAAATTATCACTGAACAACGTCTGCAGCGGCGGCAACATGGCTTCCACCAACACGGGCGTACTGGCGGCCTGTCCCCAGGCGTTGGAAATCATCACGTCATAAAAGCCAGAATGTGCCGACTGGACGTTGGCGCGCGTGTAACTGGAACTGGTGGCGCCCGGGATATTGACTCCGTTAAAACGCCATTGATAACTCAACGGCGCCGTGCCACTTGCCACCACCGTCAGTACGGCATTCGAGCCAGTGACGACCTTCCCGCCGGTCGGGGCCACGACAATTGCCGGCGGCGCGTTGGTTACGGGCGGCACGCCCAGGAAGTTCAAAATGTTCTGCATGTATTCATTGCGCCGCACCGAGCTGGTGATGGTCTCGAACGGGAATCCAAAGACGACCACCCGGCCACCGCCGTTCGCGCCGTCGTATTGCACCGCCGCCGCCCCGGACCCATTGGCGTAATTCAAGGCAGTCGTGGCGCCGGTTACGGGCAACAGAACGTCGGGCGCTTTGACCCAATAAATTCCGTTATTGCCGTTGTCAAAAACGCCACTGCTGCGACCCGCAAAAATCCCCGTGGCCACGGCGGTAACCGTGTAGCTGCCGGAATTATCCGCGCCAAAACCGGCGCGCAATTGATTTTGTAGAAAGTTGCGATCCGCCGGCGTAGGCCCGGAAGGTCGTCCCAAATCGTAGGCCATCTCACTACCGGAGGCGAATAGCGCCCCACCGGAGTTGAGGTACACGGTCAGCCGACTTTGCTCAATGCTCTTGAAAGTTTCATCGGTCGTCCCTTGGTTGCCCGCCGCCCAGATCACCACGGCATAATTCGCCAGCGCAATCTGGCCATTCGCCACGGTCTCGTTCTGGCACGAATCAAACGCCCAACCGGCAGCACTGATCGCTTTGCCATGCGCGACGACATAGTCAAACGCGTTGTTCCAACGTGGATAGACCCGCTCGATGCTGCCGGCGTTTCCAGGGCGGGTCCAGTTTTGCGCCACGACGTTCTGCCGCAGGTTGGCCGAACGATCCATACGGTCAAACGCATTAACCACCAGCACTCGCGGAGCATCAGGACTCGCTGCGGCGCGGCAACCCACCGTTTCCGAAGGCATGGATTCACCACCCGCGTTGGCGGCGGTGACGCGGAAATAATAATCCACACCTGCGGTAAGATTGGAAATCGTGTAGGCAGTTCGGTTGCCAACGGAAATTGGATTGCCGAAGCCATAACCATTGGCCGAGCGATAAATAACATAGTTCGTAGGCGCCTGACTGCCGCCTTGGACCACGGGCACTGCCCACGCCAGATTGATCTGGCCATTGCCGCCAGCCGCCGCGCGCACGTTCGAAGGCGATTCCGGCAGAAACGCCAACGGCGGCGGATTGTTCGTATCGTATTGATTCATGAATTTGATCACCGCGTGCAGGGACGAACGCGCCACCGCCGCCCGCACCTTGGGATCCCGCATCAACGCGGCGTCGTTGGCGTTATCGTGAAAGGCCACTTCAATGATCGTGGCGGGCATTTCATAGTTGAAATAGCTCCCGGTAATTTCTCCATACGCGCCGGTATAGGTGACGCTGTTGCCACGGTTGTTCCACGCGTATTCCAGCGGTGGCGAACCAAGCGCCACCAGATCATCATTCACCTGTTTGCCGCACATGAAAGCCAGTTCGCTTTGAAAGGGAGTCGGCGTGCCGGTAATCAAACCCATGACGCCGCGCCCGCCGCCGGCATTGGAGTGAAAATTGATGTGAATCCGATCCATAATCGTTCCGGCAGCCTCACGATTCATGTGCGCGGACATCTTGGGCGGCGCGGACCAGCTATCGCTTTCATCGTCGCCTGATCCATCATAAAGCGAACTGGATTGGCCCTGCCCCAAGTTGGCTTGCACCCAGTAACGCATGTTTTCGTCTTCGCGCGGATACCCCGATACGCCGCTGCCCCGATTGACCGAGCCCATCCCATTGCCGAAGCGAATGGCATCCGCAATCACCACCGTGCCAGTCGGCGAACCACGCAAATTACTGACGACAACGGAGCCGAGCGCCGCATTCGCTCCCGCGTTGAAATAATATTCGCCCAGGTAAATCCAGCCATTCCCCACCATGTGATGCGGAATACGCACCTGCGACTCACCGCCCGTGTGTCGGATGCGATAAAGCTGATCACCACGATCTGAACCGTTCAGCACCCAGGTATAAACCGGATAAAAACCCGCGACGGGAATATTGGGAGTGTAAGTAGCAATCGCTGTTTCCGTCGCATTTAACGAGGCAAACCGATAAGGGACATCACCGGGCGAACCCCAAAAGACAGTTTGAACGCTGTCGGACCAACTGCCGGTGAACGTCACTCCCGGATCATCGTTATCGAGAATCACCTCGTTGGTTTGGTGTCCCAACGGTCGAAACGAAACCACCGTGGCCCCGGCGTTGAAGCAGTATTGGGCGAAGAAATTCAGTTGATCCAGGTTGCCGTAATCCTCGTTCATGTCGTTGCCCACGCCGCGTTGCAAACGCCAGTAAGTGGGGTCAAACGTCCAACCATGACCGCTGTTCATATAGACAATTTTCCCCGACAGCGCGCCCTGGCGTTGTTGCACGGACGAAGCGTAAGCGCCAAACAACGCGACTTCGGCGGGAGACGGTTCCGTCACCGGCGGCACGTACCCCTCGGAAATCTCGGGCGTCTGCGCGGCGACCAGCTCTTCGGGTGAAACTTCGACCCACCGATCTTCTGGTCCAGTAATCGGCAAGGCCGCCCAACCCGACAAAGGCAACAGCAATCCAACCAAACCAAAAAGCCCGGCGCCGAAATGACGCCGAGCTTGACTGAGTGAAACCCTAAAATAACGACTCATACAAAATATAACTCCCAGATTAACGCGGATTAGCCTACCTCAATTTGTGAAAACCGCCAAACCACTTCCTCAGAATTCGAGGACATAAAGATGCGTTCAACCCCGATGCCTTTCAGTCGTCGAGAGATCGAAGCGCAGCCTAACGCGACGTTACTTGGAAGGTTCGCGAAATGGTTGTCGCGCCCGATACAACTTTTGCAGTTCGGTATTACGCGCCACCAGATCGGCCTGATTGCTCGCCGTCGCAAGCTCAATGGTCTTTTGCGCCGTCGCGACAGCAGCATCAAACTGGCCCGCTTCCGCATAAGCCGCCGCCAGTGTGCCGAGAAACAACGGTTGCTGGAAGCCGGTCAACTCACAGGCACGCTCAGCTAACTGCACGGCGCGCGCTCCATCCCGCACTTTAGCATCCGGACAAGCCGCCAATACCCAAGCCAGATTGTTGTGAAGCTCCGCAGATTCCGGAGCTAAGGCCAGAGCTGATTCATACGCGATCACCGCAGTCGCAAACTTTCCTTCGGCCTGAGCTTGCCCGGCTAACAACAGTGTAATCTGGCTATCCTCTGGGAAATGCCGGTGCAGCTCCTGCAGTTGCTCAAGCGCCTCCGGTGCGGCCACAACTTGATTCAGCGCCTGCGCAAATCCGGCGCGCGCTTCAGCATCATCGGGTTGGGCAGTCAGGAACAGTTTATACTCGAGCGCCGCTTGAGCCGGCTGCCGCAATTTTTCATACGTCTGCGCCAGGTTAAAATGAGTTATGACCAAGTCTGGCGTTTCGGCCAAGACGTCCTGAAGCAGGTGCAACGCCTCATCGTAGCGACCTTCTCGCAAAAGAATCACCGCCAGATTGTTTCGCGCGCTGGGGAGCTTGGGATAAAGTCCCAGCGCGGTGGTAAATTCTTGCTTTGCTTCGGCATCCCGACCGACCCGGGTTAGCTCCTCGCCCAGTCCTTGATGCGCCATGAAATTCCCCGAGGTCACGGCCAGCGCATGTCGAAACAAGGCTTCAGAATTCTGCCACACTCGCGTTTGTTGATAGGTCCGCGCCCCCAGGACCAGCAACCATCCGCCAAGCAATACACGCCAAAAATAAGAACCTTTGGAACGCCGATTAAAAACAGCCGTCAGTGGCCAGATCAACGCCAGACTCCACCCCAATGACGGCAGATAGGTATAACGATCCGCATGCGCCTGCAGACCCGCTTGAGTCAACCCGCAGACGGGAAAAAGAACGATCAGATACCAGAGCCATCCCGTCGTAAACTCAGGATGTGAACAGTGCGTGTGCCAGGCTAAAACGCTTGATCCGACAAGGACAGCTACGGCCGTGAGCAGAACGCCAAATGACCAGGAATGCATCGGATAAAACATGGCCAAACCAACCGGCCAGAAAAATTGGCGCAGGTAAACCAAATACGAGTGCAGGACATTGGTGAATCGAGTTGGCAAGGGGAGTTCACTTAAGGATTGGATTGCCTGACTTTGATCCTGGGTTCGCCAAGTGAGATAGGCCACCCCACCCACCAGTAGGAAGAAGGGAATTTTTTCCCAGAGCCGCCAACCCAAAACGCGTAATCGAGATGCGGCGTTTGTGGATTGGATCCGTTGTAGTGGCCACCAATCCAGCAGCAGCAACAGTAACGGCCAGGTCACCAGCATGGGTTTACTCATCAAACCGCACGCCAGAAAGCTCAAGGCTGCCGCGTACCAGATTTTTGGTTTGGCGCTCCAATGGGTAAAGGTGGCCGAGGATGAAGGCGCGGGCGATTTGGCTCGAACGTACCCCCAATAAGCGAGCAAAGTTAACAAGCCGAAGAACGCACTCAGGACATCTTTCCGTTCCGAAACCCAGGCAACGGACTCAACATGCAGGGGATGCAGGCCAAACACGGCTGCCGCCACCGCACTGGGCCACAAGGCTCCAGTAAGGACTCGCAGCAATGCGAAACTGAGAAGCACATTCAGCAGGTGCAGCATCAGGCTGGTCACATGGTGACCCGTCGGCTGTAACCCGTAAAACTCCACATCCGTAAAATGGCTAAACCAGGTCAACGGATGCCAACTACCCATGAATGCTGTGGAAAGCGCCCATTTTGTCCCCTCCCAAGTCCATCCGTTCGAGACCAACCGATTTTCATAGACGTAGCGTGTGTCATCGAAGTTAACAAAATTTGCCTGGAAAACGGGGACGTACGCTGCCGCCACACAAATGACCAATAACAGCGAAAGCCGCCAGAAAGAACGGTCAAAGATGGAACAGAACACTGGCTTGGCTGTCATTGCTCGAAAGGATTCATCAGCGGATTGAATGAAGGGACATCAAGCGGCGAATGTCACTAACCAAGTTGCTCGATTTCCAAGACGGTGATTCCATTGAAATCGCCGCGATCAACCGTCAACAGCTTTTCCGCTTGGATCTTTTCCGCCGCGACAGCGTGCAAGTAATCATGCACCCGCCCGCCGCGCAGGCCCTTGACATGAGCCAGTCGTAGCGCCGCCACCACCTCCGTCTGGTCCAAATCTTGCGCCAAATTAGCAATGGTGCGCGCCGCTTCATCGGCACCTTGCCGAATCGTTAAATCGCCTCCGGTAAAAGCCGAGAAAACCTCGACCAAGCTATGGGTGCGCGTAACTCCGCGTTCCCGATGCAGACGCATCCGGATTTCCGGATTAATCCAGGCAGCGATAATTGCGGAACTGCCCCAGTAAGCCGTCATCGTGCTTCGCGATCTGCGCGCAATGCCGCTCGGATGGTTTCCCGACTAACTTTAACTGGAGAAACGAGCAGCCCGTCGGCGAGCTGAACCGACTGAACAATGGGCACATTTTTTTCCACCAATTCAACAATGCGCACCGTACCATCCGGTTGACGGCGAACGTCAAACGTGGCCTTGGGTCGAAATAACTCCATACACGTCAACCGCCCTTTATCATCTGCTGTCAACCTCATGGTGGGATTATCCCGCCGCATTACAGAACCTCAAGTAAACTTTGAATTTAAGTGGAATGTAAAATTCTCCTCAGCATAAAAGTGGCAGTACGGTTTCATTGTAAAGCCACAGAATGAGGGGGGAAGGATTAGAGCGGATTAAATAAAGCCGTGGTCGCTTGATTTTTTCCTTCATAGCAGCGGGCCTCCCAACCTCAAGCCAAGCGTCGGGGTCAAACGGACGACCGCCCTGGGTTCGGGACGAGCACCGGCGCGACCGCGTCTTGGACTGCGGCAGCCCTCTGCCGCTGTGGAATCATCGGCACGCGACCGAAAAGCGGCAGAAGACTGCCGCAGTCCAAAACCTCGCGGACAGAGGCACCATTCCCCATTCGTGCTCCACCTGCATTGGGTTACGCTCGTTCGGTTCCACGGCTGCAACTTTAATTAAACTGCTGTAGCCGCCGAGACACCGAGGTACAGAGGATGGGGCAGAATTAGAGCCGCAAAGAACTCAAAGAGTACAAAAACACCTTTGTTTTTGCGTTTTATGCGCTTTTTTGTGCTATCCTTCCGAAGCTTTCCTCGTTCGCGTATTTCGCGTATTTCGCGGTTATATTTTCTCTAATCGACAAGATGACAGGATGGACAGGATAAGGTGGAATTGAAGCCGTAAAGAACTCAAAGATCACAAAGAAAGGTCTTTGTTCCTGTGCTTTATGCGCTTTTTTGCGGCTATCTTTCCCAAGCCTTCTCCGTTTCCGTATTTCGCAGATCATTCCATCCTGATCATCCGGTAATCCTTTCAGTTGGAGGCGGCAGGGATGTCGTCCACAAGGGCGCGAACGACTACCGCAGAGAACAGCGATGTTCCCCGATTCCTACCCCCTCGCCTTTCCGTTTACGTATTGTTGGGATGCGGTTGAACTTGTCCTCCTCAAGGAGCGAATAAAAAAAGAGCCGCTCCTAAGAGCGGCTCTTGAAATAGACGGATTAGATTACTTACGGCGGCGGAAGATCAACAACGCCGCTGCACCCAAACCAGCCAATGCCATGCTGGTTGGCTCAGGAATGGCAATCACCATACCGGCAGGGAATGAGCCTGATGTGGCAATCGGCGTCCCGGCTGGCACCGTTGTCGGGTTTCCAGTCTCACTCATAGTAAAGATGGCACTCCACCCTGTCGCGGCTCCTTGAGCAAGTGCTTCATCCCACGTCGCAGCCGTGCCCAACCAGCCCCGCACGACCAGTGCGGTTGCACCGCCTGGCGCTATTCCTGGTATTGTAATCGTTCCCCCTGAGAAGCGACCAGCCGAGATGAATCTCGCAGCCCCATCTGCAGTAATGTTTCCACTTGCTGCATTTAAGGTCGGTTGGAATAAAGATAAATCTGTCGTTCCAACTGGCGCCCACAATAATTGGACGAACCCACTATTAGCCGCGGCGGGAACTAGTCCTTCACCGAGATCTACGTTAACAAGAGTAGTCCCTGAGTTATTAAATTGCACGAGACCTTGCCCGTAAGCAACTGTACCTATAGCAACTGCTGCTATTGCTGCTATCAATGTTTTTTTCATAAGTAATTTACTTTTATTTTTTAGTATTCGTTTGATATTTCACTAACTGCGGTGACTAAGACTAAATATTAGGGATTCAAGGTTGTTGACCAAGTCAAAGCGGCACCCGTGTTGTTGTAGAAGAAGCCTTCAGCAACCCCCACTGAAGGGCCGTTCTCATCGTCAGATGTCCATCCGAACCCGCCAATGTATTCAAAGGAGTTCCAACTATTGCCACTCCAAGTGAACACTGAGTCTCCGTCATTACCAACACTTGAGCCAGGCGCCGGGCCAGCCACAGGAATCTTACTTCCAACCAAGCTCAATCCAGACCCTAGAGTGGTGGTTGTCGTTCCCGTAGCAACTTCTCCGACGAATGTTATTGTTTGGTTACTGGAAGGATTGATGAACGCCACTTCGCCTAAACCAACATTGATCGCATCGGTCCAACCTAAGCCATCGATCCATTCGGTCGAAACCCAACTGGCTGTGCCAGTGTTCCAAACAAAAGCTTGGCTACCATCAGAACTACCATCAGCAAGCTTGAAGGTGTTGTTGATATCATTATTACCATCTGTCGGTATCAGTGGGTTGCTAACAAGCGCCAACTTATTGGCTTCCAACTGGACATTAACATATCCAACGATATTCAGTGAATACACATTGGACTGCGCTGTGGAGTACAGAGCTCCGGCCGCGATGAATGCCGCGGCTGCAAGTATTGTTTTTGTTCTCATAGTTTTATGGTTTTTAGTTACCGTGCGCGTTGACTATCTCAGAAGGGGGACAAGCCGTCAATAGTTTTATATGTTTTTTTGAACAATTTTTCATTTTATTTTTTAAAACGTAACTTATTGCACATAAGTCACTTAACGCTCTATACTCAATTGCTGACCGCCATTTCTGCCTCTAAAATCGCGATGTAAGGGGGACAAGAAGTGGGTTTTTCAGAGTATTTCCAGTGAGCGCGTTTAGGGCATTTTAAGTATTCCTATAGCCGCCGACATGGCGCAACGGCCTTCCAACCTCAAGCCAAGCGTTGGGGTCACGCGGGCGACCGCCCTTGGTTCGGAACGAGCACCGGCGCGACTGCGTCTTGGACTGCGGCAGTCTGCTGCCGCTGTGGAATCATCGGCCCGCGACCGGAAAGCGGCAGAAGACTGCCGCAGTCCAAAACCTCGCGGACCGAGTCGCCATTCCCCATCCGGACCCCACCTTCATGGGGTTACACTCGTTCGGGGCCACGGCGACAACTTTAATTAAACCGCTATAGTTGGAAACAGGAGTGAAATTCGATCCAGTATTTTCATCGCCAGCAACCCACACGGCAACTGAATCTATCAGCAAGTCATGCAAACCAAACAACTCAACGCAGCGGCGGTAGTGTTGGAAGTGGCGGCATGCGACCCGCCTCCACCGCATCCCGAGTGCGTTCGCGTTCCACTTCAATCAGCGCTCGCTGCGCTTCGGGAGTGAGGGTGCGCGCATCAATCTGATTTCCGCCCGATCCATTGCCCCTACCGCTCACCGTGCTTCCCGCGCGCAAGGGACGAGCGGGCAGAGAGTTGGCCGCCGTGCCAATGGTGGTTACGCCCGTACCGCCGGCCCCGGCCGTGGTGCGTGGCGCCGGAACACCCGGCAGGTTGGGCCGCGCGCCGGGCGCAGCATTGGCCGGTGGAGTGGCAATGGCGGGACCGGGCACGGGCTTTGCCCCATCATCCTTCAGGTTCAAGGAAACCAATTCGCCTTGATTTTTGAGGCTAACGGTTCCGGCATACGCATCCATGGCCACGATTTCAATGTCCCCCTCCTGCTGCCCCACCTCCATTACCAAAGCCTTCTCTTTGGCCGGGTCGGGCGCTTTGGCGGCAATCTTTGCTTTCAATAATACCTGGGGGCGACCCAAAATGGTGGTGAATCCCTGCAACTCGATGCCCGGCGCCGGATTGGGGGTGGTGGCCGTTGGCGCGTTGGTCGCCACAGGCGGAGTTTTCAAACCAAAGACATTCCGTCCCGCGATAGCGTCGTAGGGCGGCTGCTCCGTTAACGCGGCGACCGTACTGATCGCACTGATTAAAACGCCCAGCCCCACGGTGCTTCGCTTGAGGCCGCTCAGCGAGAATCCAAAGTTGCGTTTCATATCAGGACTTTAATCGTACTAACACCGGAACACCACGCGGAATTTTTGGTTGCGCGCGATGATCATCGGGTCACTGACGCGGTCGTTGCGGCGAGTGAGTCGCCGGGGCGAGCGCTTTACGGGGCGTATCCAGCGTATAAAGCCCGCGCGGAAAATGCGGGGAATCAAACCAATCCGCCAGCAACTGTAATTCAATTGAACTGAACCCAACCGTCGAGGACCGCGCGAACGCGAGGGTTTGCGGCGTCTCAGCGGTCATACTGGTGGCGCAAAAAGCCAGATTGGTGTGCAGCACCTGCAGCCATGGCGCCCCAGCATTGGTGTGGGCCAACTGGGCGCGACTGAAAGCCAGCCGCATCAACTGACCGATCTGAAGCCAGTTGCCCACCTGCGGGCCGGAGTTTTCCCAATCGTAATAGACCAGATTGGGTTCGGCTTCCAACTTTTGAATAAACTCCACCGGCAGCGAGCGATTCGTTGGGGCATTAGCCACAAACCCACCTTGGAGAGCAGTGCCAGATCGCGTGAAGGTGGGATTGCAAAACGGCACTCCTTTCCAAGTCACCTGATCAGCATTTGTTGCCCAGGTGAAGACGCCGAGACGGTTTGGTGCCAGTTCCGGATTCACCTGCTCCAGCAAGAAATCCTTGAGGGCCAGAAACTGTGATTTTGCGTCCGGAGACTGGGTTGTGAAAAAGTGCAGCCACGGCGCCTGGTCCTGTGACCAGAAAAAAATCTGATCCGGCGCAGCCCCCAATTGGTGCGATTGCCAAAAGGGTAATGACTCCAAGTACGGCTTGAATCCGCGCAAGGCAGAGAAGCTGATGAGCGGCTGGCTGATCGAATTGGAGGGGATGTTCCATGCTGCCAACGGCAGTGGCAATGGGTTCGTAAAAGTCACGGTGCCGCGAGTTTTAACGGCCTCACCGGTGCCAAACATCCCCAGGCGCAATGATTCAATCGCTGGTAGCACGGCGGTACGACCAATCAGACTCCGCATCAATCGGGCATCATCCAGTTGCAACTCCAGGAAATAATTCGTGCTCGAACCTCCCGTTGCGGCCGACAGCGTTAAAAGTCTTTGGCGAAAGTTCGCCAACAAGTCGGGAGCCGATTGGGTTGATTCAGGTGATGTCAGCGTCAGCAGGGTCCAATCCTGCAAATGATCCCACTTGATTGACGGGGTGATTCCGATTTCGGAAGCGAGCGGATTGAGAATGGTGGTTATATTACTTTGCCAGAGTTCCACCCGATCTGATGGCAGGCGCACAGCCAACTCCAACTCAATCGGACCGTTAGTGGTGCCGCGCAGTTCCCCGACGGATTCTTCCCGCAGCAAATCATCGAGTATGCCGCGAAGGGCTGCCGTGCTCAGCGGCGACGGTACCGCGTTGGTGGCAACCGCTTGGCTCAGAGCTGCCGTCAGCTTGTCGAAAATTTGCGTCTCAAGTTTAACACTCTCGGGCAGTTCCCAGATTTGCTTCAACTTCCAGGTATTGGTGGCGGTCAGGATCTGGGTTTTCCCGACCCAATGAAATTGTCCGAGGACCCGGAAGTCCGATTTGAAGGGGGCGGTTGAATCCGCATTTTGCTCCGAAGCAGTTCGCTTACACCCGACCAGGGCAATTGCGGCAACGAATAAAACCAACCACGCCTTAACTTCACGCATAACGGCAAAATCTTGCCTGAAATCTCAGTTCCGAAAAGGGAAATTCTACCGGGTTAAGTCCTTGCCTTTCAGAACCAGCAAATCGTCAGTCAAGCGTCCGGATGTTGAACTGGAATCAACTGGTCGTTCATTTCGTCGCCAAGCACCGCAGGCGGAACTGAACTCCCTCAGCGCCGCCCGAACAGGTTCTTGGCTTTGATCAACTCCGCCACGGGTGCGGGCACCTGTGTTTCCCAACTGGGATCGTTGTTTTGCAACGCGGTGATGACTTGATTCGAGCCGACGGCCAGGTAATCCGGATTGAAGTTGCGGATCGGTTCGAGAAATCCGTTGGCACGCAGATGGGCGTACAGATGTTTAATCTTTTCCGGCGGTTGATAGTTGTCGAGCGTGATCACCTGACCGGTCGCGCGATCCAGCCACGGATACACATACAGTTTCACGCCGGGGCGACACATCTGCCCGAGCGATTCCATCAAGCCGCCGCCCAGATCGGTGTAACTGTTTTCGTCCAGCACGTCGCGCAGGCGGATCAGGCCCAACGGCAGGCCGATCATCTTTTGCGTGTACCGGGAGAGAAAATGGATCAGCCGATGGTAACGGCGAAAGTTGGAGATCAACACCGGGCGATTCAAAGTCCGCAGCAGGTCCACGCGATCCAGAAAATCGTGCCGGTCAATGGCGTCGCCAACCTGCAATTGTTTCAAGGTCATTTCCAGCAGGATCACCGGCGCCACGCCATCCAGGCCTGGTTCAATTTCAAATTGTTCGCGGGCGCGTTCGAGCATGTCGAACATCGGCGTGGTCAACGGTCGAAAACTGCCGCGCTCCACCAACACCGGTTTTTGCCACAGAGTTTCCCCCGGAATCACCGTTTCGCCGTCCGCCAGGAACATCGCCGCCTGCGTCAGCCCCTGTTCCACCAGTTGCAGCGTCATCAGTCGGTTGTCCACCGCGGCGAAACACGGACCGGACAGCTTGATCATATCCACTTCCACGCGCTGCCGGTTCAAGCCATCAAGCAATGAACCGAGCAAGCGTTCCGGTTGCGACCGCAGAAAATACGCCGCGTAGATCAGGTTCACGCCGATGATGCCAATGGCTTCCTGTTCGCGGGCGGGTTCGGAATCGAACAGCCGCACGTGAACGATGATCTCGGAGAAGGATTGGCGCGGCTCGCCCTGGAAGCGGATGCCCATCCAACCCTGGCCTTCCTGTTTGCGGGTGTAACTATGGGTTGCCACCGTGTTGGCAAAGCTGAAAAACGTGGTGCGCTCGCCACGGATCGGGTCCAGGCGATGCAGCAAGAGCTGGTATTCCCGATCCAACATGGCCTGCAATCGCTGGCGGCTGACGTACCGCTCGGTCGGACCATAAATCGCGTCGCTCACCGCCATGTCATAGGCGGAAATGGTTTTGGCCACCGTGCCCGAAGCGCCGCCGACGCGGAAGAACCGCCGCGCGACTTCCTGTCCGGCACCGATTTCAGCGAAGATGCCATACTTCGCGTGGTCGCGATTAATCTGCAACGCTTTCTGGTCCGGGTCCAGTTGTGTTTCGTCTGCGCGGAAAAAATGCGTCTGTGTGTCGGCCATGTTGCTAAAATGAAAGCGTCGGTGCTTGGTTCGTTGTGACGGATCGGGACCGCGTTGGCGTCCCAGTTGCCTGATTTTGAAAATCCCGGTTCAGTGCGGTCAATCTTGATTTTGTCACGATTTTGTCACGCGCTCATCACCTTCAACGCAACCGCAGGAGCAAGTCCTTGCTCTCGACGGCTTCGCCGACCTGCACTGACAATTGTTCCACCACGCCATCGCTGGGCGCGTAAATGGTGGTCTGCATCTTCATGGCTTCCAGCACCGCCAGCTTATCGCCCTTGGCCACTTTGGCGCCGAGACTGACGGCCAACGCCGTCACCAAACCGGGAATCGGCGCGCCGACTTCCTGCGGCTTGGCCGGATCAGCCTTGGCGCGCGCTTTGACCGTCGCCTTGACGGACTTGTCCGGCACGGAAATCTGGCGGGTCATGCCATTCAACTCGAAATTCACCGCGCGACGCCCGTCCGGGTCCACCGCGCCGATGTTCACGAGCCGGATGAACAGCGTCTTGCCCGGTTCGATGTCCACCGAAATTTCCTGGCCGGGTTTCATCCCATAGAAAAACGACGGGGTCGGCAGCACGGATACATCGCTGTGCGCGTTCACCTTCCGGGCATAATCAGTAAATACGGCGGGATACATGACGTAACTGAACACGTCGTCCATCGTCGCCTCGCGCTTGAGCTTGGGGGTCAGCTCGTCCTTGATCTTATTAAAATTCAGCGGCTTCAATTCCGCACCGGGACGACCCGGCAACGGCTTGCGATTACCCAGCACGACGTGCTGCAATTTCCGGGGCCAGCCCCCGAGCGGTTGCCCCAATCCTCCGCGCAACATATCAATCACCGATTCCGGGAACGGCACGCTGCCCGGCTCCAGATTCAACACGTCGGCGGGTTTGATGCCGCGCGTGACGAGGAACATGGTCATGTCGCCAATCGCCTTGCTGCTCGGTGTGACTTTGATCACGTCGCCGAACAATTGATTGACCTCGGCATACGTGCGCGCAATTTCCGGCCAATGACTCGCCAACCCCATCGCGTTGGCCTGCTCCTTCAAATTCGTGAACTGGCCGCCGGGCATTTCGTGCAGATAAACCTCCGCGCTGCCGGATTTGGGCGAGGTATCGAACGGCGCGTAATAAGTGCGAACCTGCTCCCAATAATCGGCCAGCTCATTCAGCGCGTCCAAATTCAAACCGGTATCGCGCCGGGTGAATTGCAGCGCCGCCACCACCGAGTTGAGGTTCGGTTGACTCGTCGAACCGCTCAGCGAAGCGTTGGCCAGGTCCACGATATCCACGCCCGCTTCCGCCGCGCTCAAAATGCTGGCGGCCGCAATGCCGCTGGTATCGTGCGTGTGAAAATGCACCGGCAACCCGACTTCTTCCTTCAACGCCTTGACCAATACCCGCGCGGCCGGCGGGCGACACAACCCCGCCATGTCTTTCAAGCCGAGAATGTGCGCGCCCATCTTCTCGAGTTCCTTGGCGAGCTTGATGTAATACTTCAGCGAGTACTTGGCGCGCGCCGGATCGAGAATGTTGCCGGTATAACACAGCGAGCCTTCGCAAATGGCGTGCGTTTCGTTCACCGCTTCCATCGCCACCTTGAGGTTGGGCAGGTAATTCAGCGAATCGAAGATGCGGAAAATATCCATGCCCGCCGCCGCGGCGTGCTTCACAAAACCCGCCACCGCGTTATCCGGGTAATTCGAGTAACCCACGGCATTCGAGCCGCGAAACAACATTTGGAAACAGACGTTCGGAATTCGCGCCCGCAACGCGCGCAACCGCGCCCACGGATCTTCATGCAGAAACCGCAGTGACGCGTCAAAGGTCGCGCCGCCCCACATTTCCAGCGAGAACAATCGTGGCGTGCAACGCGCCACCACGTCCGCCACCGCCAGCATGTCGAAAGTGCGCAAGCGCGTGGCGAACAGCGATTGGTGCGCGTCGCGGAACGTGGTTTCCGTGACGAGCAGTTGTTTCTGCCGGCGCGTCCACTCGGCGAACTTCTTCGGCCCCAACTCCAGCAACAACTGCCGCGTTCCGGCGGGCGGCGCTTGTTTCTGGTCGCACCCCGGCACGCGGGCCGCGCCCAACGTTTCCTTGGGCACATAACCTTTCGCGTGCGGATTGCCGTTCACCGTCACGTCGGCCAGGAAGGTCAGCAGCTTGGTCGCCCGATCCCGGCGCGGCTTGAACTTGAACAGCTCCGGGCTGGTGTCAATCAACGTGGTGGACGCCTGGCCGCTTTTGAAAATGTCGTTGTGAATGACGTTCTCCAGAAACGGAATGTTCGTCTTCACGCCGCGGATGCGGAACTCCGCCAGCGCCCGATCCATCCGCTGCAACGCCGCCCCAAAAGTCGGCCCGCTCGACGTTAGTTTCACGAGCAGCGAATCGTAGAACGGCGTGATCACCGCCCCGGCGAAACCCATGCCGCCATCCAGGCGCACGCCAAATCCACCCGCCGAGCGATAGGTCAGAATGCGCCCGTAATCCGGCTGAAACTTATTCTCGGGGTCCTCGGTGGTGATGCGGCATTGCACGGCGTAACCGTTGCGCGCGATCTGGTCTTGCGGCGGAATCCCCACCTCCGCGTCGTGCATCCGCTGACCGGCGGCAATCAAGATTTGCGAACGCACCAGGTCCAATCCCGTGACCACTTCCGTCACCGTATGTTCGACCTGGATGCGCGGGTTCATCTCGATGAAGAACCATGCCTTGGTGTCTTGATCGTAAAGAAATTCCACCGTGCCCGCGTTGTCGTAACCAATCTCCCGGCACAACCGCACCGCCGCCGCGCACAGCTCGCGCCGCACCGTTTCGTCCAACGCCACGCTGGGCGCAATTTCAATGACCTTTTGATGCCGCCGCTGCACCGAGCAATCGCGCTCGTGCAAATGCACCACGTTGCCGTGTTGGTCCCCGAGAATCTGCACTTCGATGTGTTTGGCGCGCGGAATGTAGCGCTCGAGGAAAACGGCGGAATTGCCGAACGCGCGCCCCGCCTCGCCTTGCGCTTCATCCAGTAACGCGGCGAGATCGCCCGGTTTCTGCACCACGCGCATGCCGCGACCGCCCCCGCCGAACGCGGCTTTGATCATCAGCGGGAAACCAATTTGCTTGGCAATCTTCAACGCCGCGTTCCGATTGGTCACCGGATCCTCCGTGCCCGGCAACGTCGGCACGCCGACTTTCTGCGCCAGGGCGCGCGCGGCGGTTTTATCGCCCATCAAACGCAACAATCTGGCCTGCGGCCCAACAAACGTAATTCCCGCCGCCGCACAGGCGTCCGCGAAGTCCGCGTTCTCGGCCAGGAATCCGTAACCGGGATGGATGAAGTCCACGCCCTTTTCTTTCGCCAACGCGATGATCCCCGGGATGTCGAGGTACGCGCCCACCGGGCCTTTGCCCACGCCGACCAGGTACGCCTCATCCGCTTTGAAGCGATGAATGGCCAGCCGGTCCTCCTGCGCGTAGATCGCCACGGTTCGCAGCCCCAACTCCGTTGCCGCGCGGAAAACGCGAATGGCAATTTCGCTGCGATTGGCAACGAGCAGTTTACGCGGCAGCGCGGATGGAGTTGACGTGGCAGAACTCATAAATCAAAGCAGCGGGTATGAAACTCCATTCACCCCTCGCAAGCAATCTTGGAATGGCCGCGCCGACGCTTTACCGCTTGAGGACGCCTCAATAAATCACCGCTTGGGCCGCGCCGGAAAGCGCCCGGGTTGAAATATCGTGAACGGCGCTTGCGACAAATCGTTGACCGGATATGGTGATCGCGCGGCGACGATAAGGCCGCAACCCGAATGAACCATCCCATCATTGACCGGCAGAGTGACCATTACTTCATGGGCGAAGCGCTGCGTCAGGCGCGCAAGGCGCACGCGGCGGAAGAAGTGCCCGTGGGCGCGGTGGTGGTTCGCGCCGGACAGATCATTGCGCGCGCCAGCAATCAGGTGGAATTGCTCAAGGATGCGACCGCGCACGCGGAAATGCTTGCCATTACTCAAGCCGAGGAGGCGGTCGGCGACTGGCGTTTGAGTGACTGCACGCTGTATGTCACCAAGGAGCCGTGCCCGATGTGCGCGGGAGCGATTGTCCATGTGCGCTTCCAACGCGTGGTGTTTGGTGCCGGTGATCCCAAAGGCGGCGCGGCCGGGGGCGCGATGAATCTGTTGCAATTTCCCACGTTGAATCATCGTTGCGAAATCACCTCGGGCGTGCGCGAAGCGGAATGTCGGCAACTGCTGCTCGATTTTTTTGCGCAACAACGTGCCCGAAAAGAACAGGCACGCCAGCAATCGGAACGAAATTAACTCGCGCCAACCAATTCACGCTCGTGCAGTGACAAAAAATCCGGCGCATTACCCGACGGAGCCATCTTGGCGATTTTTCATTTTCAAGAAACGTATCGCCGAAGCAACTCCCGCCGACTAATCTGCGGCGGTGGCTTCACGGCATCTGGCAACAGCGTTGGCACTTTTGAGTCTGGCTCTCGGCGCCGGACTTCCCGCCCGCGCACAGATTGATCCCTACGCGCGCAACCTGCTCCAACTGGGTTACGATCAACCGTTGGCCGGGCGCGGCCCCCAGGCGGCTTACGCCTATTACTATTACAACAACCCCCACTTTCAGCGCACCAACCTGGCGCTGCGGGTGGCGGTGGCCCCGGTTTATTTTGACGGCGAACTGGGTTTCCGCGAGGCCCTTTCGCCTCACACCGATCTTGGGCTGGCGGTGAGCGGCGGCGGGTTCAACGATAATTACTATGAGATTCGCCAAGGCCATTACCACCGGGACGAAAGTTTCGAAGGTTACGGCGGCGGCGCGGCTTTGAAGTTGTACCATCGCCTCAACCCGGACCAACTGATTCCGTTGAATTACGTGTTGAGTGGCGGCTTTCACTATTCCACCTACGACACCACCAGTGAAACCGCGCCCGCGTTTGAATTGCCGGATGAGCGGGTGAACCTGTCCGTGCGCACCGGTTTGCGGCTGGCCGGACGCGAACCCGTGCTGTACCCGGATCTCGCCATGGAATTATCGGTTTGGTACGAGCACGAATGGCGGCTGGTCGAAGACCGGTATTATGGATTTGGCAACGATCGCAAGGTCGTTCCCAGTGTGGGCACCTACTGGCTGTATGCGGGCTTGAATTATTCCTGGACCAACAGCGGCACGCAATTCACTGCGGCGCTGACCTCCGGGGGTTCGCATCACTCCGATCGCTTCAGCGCCGCACGGCTGGGCGGCGTGCTCCCGCTGGCGGCGGAATTTCCGCTGACCCTGCCCGGATATTATTATCAGGAAATTTCCGCCGCGCGTTTCACGCATCTGAGCGTTTCCTATTTGGTTTCGCTGTCCGCGAATCACCGCTGGCAACTGCGCCTGGGCGGCACTTCTTCGCATGTGGAATACGTCTCCGGCTTCAACCAGTCCACGCACTGGCATACCGGCGTCGGTCCCGATCTTTCCTACACGTCGCCGAATGACACCTGGCGCGTCATTTTGCGGTACGGTTATGGCATCAACGCCGAACGTAATCACGGCTCGGGCGCGCACAGCATCGGACTGCTGTGCCAGTTTAATTTTGGTCCCGAACCCAATTGGCGACACCTGCTCCGGTGGTAAATCGCGCCCGGCTCGGGAGCAAAACTTCAACTCGCTTCGCGGCGCCGGCTTTTGCTAAAGTCCCCACCCTGATTTGGGCTGCGGATTCGCCGCCCGGATCAGAGCTTCCGCCAATGATCGGAAGCCGCCGGATTCCGTTTACGAATCGTCAAGCGACGCTTTACATGACCTCATCACAAATCCGCCAGTCGTTCCTCGACTTTTTTCAGTCGAAGCAACACACCATCGTACCCTCATCAAGCCTCATGCCGGACAGCCCGAACCTGCTGTTCACCAATGCCGGCATGAACCAGTTCGTGCCCATTTTCCTCGGCCAGACCCCATGCCCCTACCAACCCGGGCGCGCGGCGGACACGCAAAAGTGCATCCGCGCCGGTGGCAAACACAACGACCTCGAAGACGTCGGGCTTGATACGTATCACCACACGTTTTTCGAGATGCTGGGCAACTGGAGCTTCGGGGATTACTTCAAAAAGGAAGCCATCGAATGGGCGTGGGAACTGGTGGTCGGCAAATGGAAATTTCCACCAGCCCGCCTCTACGCCACGGTTTTCTGTCCGTACCTCGGCGAACCCGGTTGGGAGAAAAAATGGGCGATCGAACTCGAACAGGTGGCCGCGCTCACGCTGACTTCGCGCACGTTCATCGCTCCGGATCCCAACGCGTCACCCTTTGAAGTTTCCGATCAGGAAGCCGCGCTGTATTGGGCCCGCCAGTTTATTGCGGCCGGACTCGACCCGAAAACGCACATCATCCCCGGCAACAAAAAAGATAACTTCTGGATGATGGGCGAAACCGGGCCGTGCGGGCCGTGTTCCGAACTGCACGTTGACCTGACGCCGGATGGAGACACCAAAGGCTCGCTCGTCAACCAAGGCAGCGCCGAGTGCATCGAGATTTGGAATCTGGTCTTCATTCAATTCAACGCGCAACCCCGTGGCGGCGACGCCTCGTCGCTGAAAGGTGGCGGCAGCGCCCCCGCTGCCGATTCTGCGACGGGAGCGGCGCAGCCACTCGTTGAGTTCGTCCCGCTTTCTCAGAAGCACGTGGATACCGGCATGGGTTTCGAGCGCGTCACCAGCATCATTCAGGGCACGAAGAAATTCACCGATTTCCAGAACGCAAAAATTTCCAACTACGAAACCGACATCTTCCGCCCGATCTTCGACGCGCTGGAGCGGCTTTCGGGCAAAAAGTATCGCAGCACGCTTCCCGGTCGCAGCACCGCCGGGGGAGCACCCGCGCCCCAAGCGCAGATTGAACAGGAAAAAATTGACGTCGCGTTCCGCGTGATTGCCGATCACATCCGCACCTTGGGTTTTGCCATTGCGGACGGCATTCAGCCCGGCAACACGGATCGCAATTACGTCCTGCGCCGCATCCTGCGCCGCGCCGTGCGCTACGGCCGGACCCTCGATTTCCGTGAGCCGTTTTTCTACAAACTCGTGGACGTTCTGGCCGATACCATGGGCGATGTCTTTCCCGAAATTCGCGCCCGGAAGCAACATGTCCAAGCGGTCATTCACACTGAAGAAGAAGCCTTCAACAAGACATTGGATAAAGGCATTGCCCTCTTTAACGAAGAAGTCGAGAAATTAGCGGGAAGCGCCGCCGTCGGTTTGGGTGGAACAGGCTACCAGCCTGTTCCGTCGGGCAACCTGCCCGACGGTGTGCCGGGAGCAACTTACACGAAACGCAACCTGCCGCACTTCGAAAAACCTTGGGCCATTTACGCCGTTAATTTCCAAACTCACGGTGGCAGAGAACTCACCTCTGCAGCTCGAGATATTGCATTCGATTGCATCCTACACTGGCGCGAAAGTCGTTATCGCCTGATTGCCACCTGTGTAATGCCCGATCACGTTCACCTGATCATCCAGCCGGGGATCAAGGAGAGGGCAACAACCGGAGAACCAATCTTTTGGTCATTGACCGAAATTCTTCATTCGATCAAGTCGTTTTCGGCTAAAGAGATCAACAAATTAGATAATACTTCGGGAACGCTTTGGCAGGCCGAGCGCTTCGACCGTTACCTTCGCTCCGATGCCGAGTTGCAAGAGAAGTTTCATTATATTTGTAAAAACCCATGGACAGCCAAAATCGTGGACGAACGGACCCCGTATCGGTGGTTGTGGACGCAGGACATTGAGGCCGCTCAGCCCTACATCCCACCTTCCTCTTTGCCCTACGCTTCGACGACTGGGCAGGTTGCCCAGCCGAACAGGCCAGTGGCCTGTTCCACCCAAACCACCACATCCGCGCCTCCTTCAGATGGAACGAGTAACCTGCCCGCCGCCTCTCCACAAATCTCGGGTGCGTTTGCTTTCCGACTATACGACGAGCAGGGCTTCCCGCTCGATCTCACTGAGTTGATGGCGCGTGAGCGCGGTTTGACCGTGGACACGGCCGGCTTCGAGAAATTGATGGAAGAGCAGCGCGCCCGCGCCCGCGCCGCGCAGAAGAAGGAAGTCATTTCGCTCTCGCAAATCCAAACTACCACGCCCACCAAGTTTGTCGGATATGACACCACTGCGACCAAAGCAAAGGTTTTGGAAGTAGTGATGGAAAAAGGGAAAACCGGACTGATTTTGGATCGGTCTTCTTTTTACGCCGAGATGGGCGGACAGGTCGGCGACACGGGAAATGTCGTCAAGGATTCGTATGGTTTTATCGTCACGAACACGCAGAAGGTTGGCAACACTTGGGTTCACTGGCTTGAGGTCAATGATGCCGATCCAGCGCTTCCTCAAATCGGGAGTGAGGTTGATGTATTAGTGAACCATGACCGTCGTGCCGCCATCCAACGTCACCACACCGTCACGCATCTTTTGCATTGGGCGCTGCATGAAGTCGTCAGCCAAGAGGCGACGCAGAAGGGTTCCTTCGTCGGGCCGGACAAGTTGACCTTCGACTTCAACAGCGCCGCGCTCACCCCCGCGCAGATCGCCGACATCGAACAGCTCGTCAACGAACGCATCCTCGAAAACGCCGGAGTGAGCTGGACGGAAGTGCCGTTTGCCGAAGTGAAATCGCGCCCGGACGTGATGCATCTGTTCGGCGAAAAATACGGCGATACGGTGCGCGTGGTTCAGATCGGGGGCCAGGTGTACAAGCTCGATGGTTACTCGATGGAGCTTTGCGGCGGCACGCACACGCGCGCCACCGGCGAGATCGGTTTGTTCCGCATCGTGGGCGAAAACGCCATTGCCGCCGGCGTGCGCCGCATCGAAGCCGTCGCCGGCCTCACCGCTTACGACGTAATGCGGCGCGATCGCGAGTTGATCAAAACCGTGGCGGGCAAAATCAATTCGCCGATGCACGAGTTGGAAAAGAAGATTGAAGCATTGCTGGCGCAGCAAAAGAAACTGGAAAAAGAAATCAAGACCGCGATGCAACGCAACGCCTCGAACGCGGCGAGCGAACTGTTGGGTCGGGCGCAGACGGTGAACGAAATCCCCTTCATCGCGCACAACCTCGGCACGGCGGATGGCGATTTTTTACAAGCGATTGCCGACGCGCTCAAGGGCCGGTTCAAAGGCGTGGTGGTGCTGGGTGGTTACGGCGAAAATGCCGTTTCCCTCGTGGCGACGGTGACCCCGGAATTCACCGCGAAAATTCAAGCGGGCAAAATCATCCAACGGATCGCGCCCCTCGTCGGCGGCAAAGGCGGCGGCAAACCGGATCACGCGCGCGGCGGGGGCAAAGATGCCAGCCAACTGGACACGGCTTTGGCGCAGGCGAAAAGTTTGCTCGGATAAATCCAATTGCTCCACCCGCATCAAAGCTGCTCCAAAGCGGCGGCGAGATATTCGTAGTCGGCGGGCGAATTGTAAATTTGCGCCGACACGCGCACCCAACGGCGCTGCGGCTCACCGAAGCAATTCACCGGCACTTCGATGCCGAACCGATCGTAAAGCGCCAGTTGCAATTCATCTATCTTGCCGCGACTGCGCCGACCCTGAAACCGCTCGGGCAACGGCACGGCAGCCATGGACCCCAACATCGCTTCCGGCCCCGGCGGCGCGACGTGCCAATGCGCGCATAAAATTCGTCGCGCCTGCACCGCCAGCTCGTGATTGCGCCGGCGCAATTCCGGCCAGCCGCCCGGCAGCAATTGTCCCATCCAACGCAGCGCTTCGGGTACACACCACCACGGCGACGGATCGAATGTGCCGGGCCAATCAAAGCGATCCTGGAAACGGGTAAAACCGGGACGCCGGCGATTATTGCCGTGACTGATCACCGGCGGTTGGATTTGCTCCTGACGATCCGGGCGCACATAAAGAAACGCCGCGCCTTTCGGGGCGCAAACCCATTTGTGCAGGTTCGCCGTGTAGTAAGCGGGGCGCAGCCGACGCAGGTTCAACGGCAACATTCCCGGCGCATGCGCGCCATCCACCAACGTATCCACGCCGCGCGCCGCCAGCACTTGCACCACCTCGTTCACGGGCAGAATCAAACCCGTATTGCTGGTCACATGATCCAGCAACAACAAGCGGGTGCGCCGCGTCACCGCGCGCAAAATCGGGGTGATAATTTGCTCGGCGGATTCCAGCGGAAACGGAACGGGAACCACCATCACCTTCGCCCCGGCCCGCTGCGCCGCGGCCACCAACACGTTGCGACACGCATTGTAATCCAGGCTGGTGGTCAACAACTCGTCGCCCCGCCGCAATCGCAACGAACGCACCACGGCGTTCACGCCGGCGGTCGCATTCGGAAGGAAGACCAAATCCGCCGTATTGGCGCCGAGAAACTGCGCCAACGCCCGCCGCGCCGGCACCAGATGCGCCTCGTAATGTCGCCACAGAAATTGCACCGGCTCGGCTTCAAACGCGCGGCGGAATTGCATTTGCCAATCCAGGATGGGCTTCGGACAGGCGCCGAACGAGCCGTGGTTGAGAAAAACAATTCCGGGTCGAAGTTCCCAGTGACGCCGAAAGCGATTCGGTCGGGGTCGCACAAGTTTGCGCTGCATGGCCCGGCAACTTAACCAGATGCCTCGCTAAAAGCGACTCGTCACTTGGGCACCGGGGTCAGGTCTGCGCTTCGCGTTCCCGTGTCATCAATTTTTGCGATACCCGAAACGGACGAATCCCGTTAAGCTCGACCCGACATGAAAATCGCCAAAGCCCTCTGGCTCGCCGTCGCGCTCAGTTTCGGCCTGAGCAATGTCACCACATCCGCGGCCCCGAATCCGCCTCCCGACGCTTTCGCCTTGGTCAAGCGACTGGGCCGCAGCGTGAACATTTTGGGTTACGACCCGATCTGGCGCTCGCGTGATCAGGCGCGATTCAAAACCGAATACTTCGCAAAACTCAAAGCCGCCGGGTTCGATTCTGTCCGCGTCAATTTACACGCGTTCCGCCACATGAATCCCACCAACGATTGGACCTTGCGCCCCGCCTGGTTCGAGACCTTGGATTGGGCCGTTGCCGAAGCGCAACGTCAGGGCTTGGCGGTCATTCTGGACCTGCACGAGTTTCAGGCGTTGGGCCAAGACGCTGCCGGCAATCGCGACAAATTTCTGGCGTTCTGGCGACAGATCGCCGCGCATTACCAAAACGCGCCGGCGACTGTGTACTTCGAGATTCTCAATGAACCCTCGGAGCAACTGACCCCGGAATTGTGGAACGAGTACTTGGCCGCCGCCCTGGCCATTATTCGCGCCAATAATCCCACGCGCGGCGTGATTGTCGGCCCGGGACATTGGAACGCCATCAGCCATTTGGATAAATTACAACTGCCGGAAAACGACCGACATTTGATCGTCACCGTGCATTTTTACGAACCGTTCAACTTCACCCATCAAGGGGCGAGCTGGGCCAACCGCCAGGATAAAGTAGGCGTGGCTTGGAACGGCACCGCCGAGGAATTGGCCGCGCTCAATCGCGCGTTCGATCAGGCTCAAACCTGGGCCAAACAACATGAACGTCCGCTGTTCCTGGGCGAATTTGGCGCGTATGATCGCGGCGCCATGGATTCGCGCGTCCGCTGGACGGCCGCCGTGGCGCGCGCGGCGGAAGCGCGTGGCTGGAGCTGGGCCTACTGGCAATTCGACAGCGACTTCATCCTCTACGACGTGAAACGCGACGCCTGGGTGGAACCGATTTTGCACGCGCTCATTCCCAAGACACCGTGATGACAGGGCTTTAGCTTGCTTTAACCGCGAAACACCCGAACCACGCGAACGCAAAGCGCCAGCGGCGCGAAGTTGTCGGCGCACTTTTGGGAAAAATGCTTGAAGTTTCAGCAAATCACCTCGACGTGAACCGGCTTGGTGGCTCGATGAGATAAAGGCGTCGGTGGGGGAGTGGCAGCCATCAGTTCGTCACAAAGGCGACAGCTTCAAAGCTGTCCACTCCATACCCGGTGACTTCCACATCAAGCGTGCGCCCTGGTTCACAGTAAAAGCCGAACGCTGCAACCACGAACTTCTCCTGCTCCGCCAACATTACAAGCCGTTCTGAACTGCTCGGCTCATCTTCGTCGGTCTTGGACAATTGCTTCTTTGCCCAAGCTGGCGCTTCATCACCCATTGCTTCGACCATTTCTTCCAACGCGCCACGATCCCAACCTTGGTCTCGCGATTTCTTTCCGTCCGGCTCGACGCGCAGGATAGAGGCGGCATCTGAAGTATCGCTGTATTCGATTGAGAGCGCTGGCGCACCGCTTTTCTTGGCTAGTTCGGCGGTGAACTTTTCAGTCTTCTTCGTGTCCTCGAACCGCAGGCGTGGCGGCGCAACCTGGAAAACGTTGCACCATTCCATACCCGTTGGCCGAACCACAACGTAAGTGTTCTTGCCGGGCAACAAGGATTGCCCATAAACATTCATCTGAACCTTCCCGTTCACCATAGTTGATAATGCTTCAGCGACTTTCTTCACCGTCGCTTTCACCAGCAGTTCGCTGAAATCATTCCAACTCCCGACGCCGGGTTTCAGTGGTTTGGACTTCGCAGGCTTGGGTTTGCCCGCGCCAAGTGATTTCAAATAATCTGCAACTTCATGTTTCGAGTTCATTTCCGCCGCCGAATATGCGTTTTGCATGAACTCGCCGCTCACCTCTGCTGCGTGAATGTCCGCGCCAGCGGCAATGAGTCGTTTGACGATACCGAGGTAACCGCTGCGCGCCGCGCTGATGAGCGGTGTATGGCCTTTGGCGGATTTATTTGGATCTGCGCCTGCACGGAGAAGCAACTCCACGAGTTCTTCGGATGAAGCCCCCATCAAGGGCGTGCCTTCGACCGGCGGCGGGCAAACGCGATTTACGTCTGCGCCCGCTTCTATAGCATGCCGGACAGCCGTCATATCCTTACTTCGCATGGCCGCAAACAATTTTCCTGTTGCCCCACTACCCGGTGCGCCCGCATCGCGAAGGAGTTTTATGAACGTGTCATTTGGCACTGACCCGCTGCGTCCATATTCGAACTCGCAGTAGGAGATGGCGTCATTTCCATAATTGTCTGTTAGCGACGCATCTGCTCCGAGTTCAAGCAGCAACTTAATCACCTCGATGCATTTTGATTCGGACTCGGTGCGTTCGTGCCACTCCAACTGATGCGCGCACATCATCAACGGTGTGCGCCCGATAGCGTCTCTCGCGTTGATATCCGCGCCACACTCCACTAAAGTTTGGATAACGGCTATTTTTGTGCCTGACGCCGCGTTATGCAGCGGTGTTACCCCCAACTGTGCAGGATCGTTGGAGCGAACATTTACGTCGCCGCCGTGCTTGATGAGTAGCCTCAACATGGCGGGAGCGTTCTTCGGTCTGGACGCTAGGTTAAACAATTTGATGGAGATTTTTGGTTTTACTGTATCTAGGATCAGATCAAGCGCAGTCTCGCGTCCGTCGAACGCAGCCATCTTCGTGGCGTTCTCGACCGAGAAATCAGATGCCTGCTTCAATTCCAAAAGCTTCGCGAGTACCCGGCCTTGTTGGTGCTTCGCAGCTACAGCAAAAGGGGTGTCGTCGGGAAATGTATTTCGCTTTTCGGCAATCGCGCCCGCTTGGAACAAAGCCTCCAACACCTTGTCCGCCCCTTTCTCACACGCGTAGAGCAAAGGCGCTCGCGCGCCCGAGAGTTTTCGGTTGATGTCTTTGACTCCCTCGACTGCTTTGCGAACTGCTTCAGGATCGTTCGCCTCGATGGCTGCCTTGAGTGCTTTTGACATGAGTTCTCCGTTTCTGTTTTACGCTGTTGACCGATTGTCTTCCACTACTTTTGATTTACTGGGCGGCGGTTCGGATTTTTTCATGGCCGGTTCACGCGGAGCAGTTGACCCGTCAAGGAAGTTTGCGCGCTGACGACGGCGTGAATTCGTTCCGCTTGTCCCGCAAAATCCGGGTCAACCGTGCAGACAATGATGCCCGCGTGGGCCGGGTTTGTCTGGTGCAATCGGATGAAGTGGCGGCGGTTCAGTGTCAGCACCACGCGCTTTTCGGCGGTGGCAAATTCCAGTACCTTGTCATCCGGCAAGGCTTGGTCAGCTTTGCCGGTTTCTTGGATGGTCAGCACGTCATGGCCGAACGCGCGGAGCTTTTCGACAACGGGCAGCGGAAAATTTTCATTGGAGTAGAAGCGCGCCATCAATCGGCCTCGTTTTCTTCGATCTGCCGGCTGATTTCGTCGCGATGCGAGCGCGCATACGCCCAGGCGTTCGCCAAATCTTCCGCGCGCAAAGTCGGATAGGAACGCAACAGTTCCGCTTCGGAAACTCCGAGCCGGCGCGCCTGTGCCAGCATCCAGACGGGAATCCGGGTGCGCACGATGCACGGCTCGCCGCCGCAAACGCCCGGACGGCTTTCAATACCGGGGAAGGTATCGCTCAAATCGCTGGCCGCCCAACGCAACAATTGCGCCTTCTCGGCGCGCGTGAGTTTGGCGAAGATTTCTTCGGCTGCTTCCAATGCGCTCATAGAACGTTGGCAATCTAAAAGCGAGGGGGAGGTTAAGCAAGACCACTTCACGCCAGCGCCAGATTGTCTGCTAAAACCTTCGATTTACCAGATGGCGGTTCGGCGTCGTTGGCTGAGGACTGAGGGTGGTCAGCTAAAACCTCGATTGGCTCGTAAAACGGATCCTGTTGCCCCAGCGCGGGTTCTGACAGCGCACTTGAGGGAACGTGGAACGAATGCAGGATTTCCTCAAAAAAGAGTGGTGCAATTCCGGCAGGGCTGTGGTAGAAGTTTGGCTCGTCCGAGCCATGAAAACCACCAGCGCCTTTACGCTGATTGAATTGTTGGTTGTCATCGCCATCATCGCGATTCTGGCGGCGATGCTGCTGCCGGCTTTGGGCCAGGCTCGGGAAAAAACGCGCACGATTACTTGCTTGAACAATCTGAAGCAATGGGGATTGGGCACGCAAATCTACGCGGCGGAAAATAACGACTTCCTGCCGCAAGACGGATCGGCCAGTGGCTCATCCACGGAACACGGCTGGTACATTGATCTCCCGCGCGCCTTGGGAATCCCCACGTACGCCCAGGTCGCCTGGCGTACCAATGCCGCGATTGATCCGGGACGCACCATCTGGATTTGCCCGACCAATCCGCGACGCAGCAATGGCGCGAACCTGTTTCACTATTGCCTGAACCGTCACGTCAATCTGACGGGCGTTGGTAATCGGGTGAAAATTTCCTCCATTCCGCGACCGAGCGCGACCATCTGGTTGTTCGACAACGGCGGCGCGGCCCCGGTCGCACAACAGAACAACGTCCATTCCAATCTGCACTCGGCGGGCGCAAATTTCACTTTTCTGGATGGGCACTCGGCGCGGTTCCCCAACCGAGAGTATTGGGATTTTCCGCGCAACGTCGGTCGAACGAACAATCCGGATTTGGTCTGGATTCCTTACTCGGTTTGGTAATGGTCCGAAGCACATACACGGCATTGAACCAATCTTCGCCTTGGACAACTCGCCCCGGATGACGGCAACGATTCGCAAAACCGTTGGCATTTTCACGACACGGATTATGCTTCGCCCAGTCAATGACACTTCGCTACGCCAATGACATGCAAGTCATCCCAACGCCACACGGGCTGCGCTTCCAACAAAATAACGTGGTGATCAGCGAGCTGCGCACTTCGCCCGGTCCGACGCATAGCGTGTTCGATATTCTGGCCGCCCTGGTGGTTTTGCTTAAGCCGACGAGCGCGACGGGCCTGCTTGGTTTCGCTGGTGGCGGCATGATGGCGCCCTTGCAAGCCTTGGGCGGGACCACGCCGCTAACGGCAGTGGACTTGGATCGCGCGAGTTACGAATTGTTTTGCCGTCACTGTCCGCAATGGGTGGATCAAATCCACTGGCATCACGCCGAAGCCGCCGCCTGGTTACGCGGGCAAAAGCGAAAATTCCAGCTTCTCCTGGACGATCTTTCCATTCCCACCCACGACGACGTCATCAAACCTGAGATTTCCTGGACCGTTTTGCCCGGTCTGATTCAGGAGCACTTGGCTGCCAATGGTTGCGCTGTTTTCAATCTGGTCTCGCCGCCGCCCGGTGGTTGGAGCAATGGCTTGATGAAGATCGCGACGCTCTTTCCGCAAACGTACCTGCTGCACCTGGAGGAGTTTGAAAATCGTATTGCGGTTGCCGGGACCGGGCTGCCCGCGCCACGGCGCATGGGACGACAACTGCAAAATTTATTGCGTAAATTGCGCTCGCATCAGGCGGGTCGCGTACGGTTGCGTCGCTGGAAATAAACGTCAACCAGCGGCAGCAGCGGTCACCGCACCGAGTTGCTCGTGACCCCAGCGCAACATGCGTTCCGTCGTTTCCCAGTTGATGCACGCGTCGGTGATGCTTACGCCGTACCGCAACTCCTTGACCGGGCGCGGGAACGGTTGATTGCCTTCATTCAAATGACTTTCCACCATCATGCCGATCACCGACCGCGTGCCCTGCACCCGCTGGGCGATGACGCTGTGCCACACCTCTTCCTGGCGGGTGTGTTGCTTCTCCGAGTTGGCGTGACTGCAGTCCACCATGATCACTGCGGGCAGATTATGTTTCCGCAGGGCCGCCTCGGCGGCGGCAATGCTGGCAGCGTCGTAATTGGGGCGCGTGCGGCCGCCCCGCAAAATGACGTGTCCATCCGGGTTGCCCTCCGTCCGCACAATGCTCGTCGCGCCGTCTTGATCCATGCCCAAAAAGCTATGGTGATTGCGCGCCGCGCCCATCGCGTCAATCGCCACCTGCAAGCTGCCGTCGGTGGCGTTCTTGAAACCCACCGGCATCGAAAGTCCGCTCGCCATCTGCCGGTGCGTCTGCGATTCCGTGGTGCGCGCGCCAATGGCCGCCCAACTGATCAAATCCGAGATGTATTGCGGTACAATCGGATCGAGAAATTCCGTCGCCGTGGGCAGGCCCATTCCCATGATCTGCGCCAGCAACCGGCGCGCAATTTTCAAGCCTTCCTCGATGTTTTCCGATCCGTCGAGATAGGGATCATTGATCAAACCTTTCCACCCAATCGTCGTGCGCGGTTTCTCGAAATAAACCCGCATGACAATTTCCATGCGATCCGACAGCTCCTTGCGCAGGCCATTCAGGCGCTGGGCGTATTCGAGCGCACTCTTCTGATCGTGAAGGGAACAGGGGCCAACCACCACCAGCAGGCGCGGATCTTCCCGGCGGATGATGCGGATGATGCGTTCCCGACTCGTGACCACCGTTGTTACCGCCTCCGGCGTGGCCGGGAGCAGCGCCTTGATCGCATTCGGCGAGGGCAGGCGGACAATTTCGCGCACATGAATGTCTTGCGTCTTGAACATGGCGTCTCAATATACCCGGCCCGTTACGCGGAAAAAGAAAAGAAATCAGTCAGGGCGCTCGGACGGGCGGGCAAAAGAACTTGGGCGCACACCAATTCCAAACGGTTTCCGATGGCGCTTCCGGGCCGTCAGGCTTCCGCCCAATAGCGCACGTTCACGTCCGCAAACAGATTGTCGTGCGACTCCAACTCGGCGAGCCACGGTCGGTTTAACCGGCGCGCGCGAAGCTGGGCGTACAACTCATTGAACCGGCGCAAATGCGTGACCACGCGCCGGCGCGCATATTCCGCACTGGTTTTTGTGGACAACATAAAAGACCAGTCGCTGGCCTGAGCGAGCAATAATTCCCGCGCCGCCTGTTGCAATGCGCGCCGCTGCCAGACGCCCGGACGCGGATGCTTCCGGACCAGTTCACTCATCCGCTCTTGCGCCGGTTGCAGATGCCGGTGCATCCATTCGTTGCCGTCGTTCAACCAGACCCGATAGTAACCCGCGTCGCCCCAGCTCGAAGCGGAAGGCATGGCCACCTGGTGGGTGGAGTGCAGCTCCAGATATTGCCCGGGCGTGATCAGCCCGAGAATTTCCCGCTGCTTGACGGCGCGGCGAACCAACCGATCCAAAAACTCCGGCCCTTCATACCACCAATGACCGAACAGCTCCGCATCATACGGCGCAACGATCAGCGGCGGGCGATCCAACATCGCCCCCACCTTTTGTATTTGCGCCACCCGCGCGCTTAAAAAATGTCGCGCATGTTCGGTCGTGGCCGCACTGGCCGCCGCCGGATCGTAAGGTTGCTTCTCCTGGTGACTGCCGGTGATGCGATAATATTTGATCCCGGTAAAACCGCGATGCTCGGGCGAAGGCAGGAACGGTCGGACGTAATCGAAATCCAGATCAAAGCCGATGTCGCGATAAAAATCACGATAGCGCGGATCGCCGGGGTAACCTTCCGTTCGACTCCACACCTGGCGCGATGATTCTAGATCACGACCAAACACAGCAACTCCACTGGGCGTCAAAATAGGCGCAAACCCGCCGAATCGAGGCCGCGGTTTGGCGTGCAGCAAACCATGCGCATCCACAATAAACCAGCGCACCCCCGCCGCCTGCAGTTGGGTTTCAAGGCCATCGCCGTACGCGCACTCGGGCAGCCAGAACCCGCGCGGATCACAACCAAAACATTCGCGATACTGATCGCGCGCCACCATGATTTGCGCCCGGATTGACGGCGAATGATTCACCATCAATGGCAACAAACCGTGAGTTGCGCCCGTGGTGATGATTTCAATCTGCCCCCGCTCTTGCAGCCGACGAAATCGTCCCACCAAGTCGCCCTGCAATTGCCGGTAAAGTTTTTGGGCAGCCGTCAGTTGTGCGTAATACCCTTGCGCCAGCCGGTGAAATTTCGGTTCGCGACGCGTCCGCTGCAGCTCCTTTTTGGCCAGGGCGACGAGCGCTTCCAGCCGTTGCGCGTAACGCTCCTGCAATAGCGGGTCTCGCAACATGGCACATAACGTCGGGGATAAAGTCAGCGTCAAACGCGCGCTCAACCGGTCGCGATGCCAACCCTCCAAAACGCGCAACAGAGGCAGATACGATTCCGTGATCGCCTCGAACAACCAGCTTTCTTCCAGAAATTTCGGATGCTCCGGATGCCGAACGAACGGCAAATGCGCGTGGAGAACAATGGCAAGATAACCCGGCATGGCGACAAATTTACACGGCCATCATTACCCGAAATCCGCCACCGCCGGAATGAGAAAATCCATCTTGAACCAAAATCGCCATTGAGATCAGCGGTGTAAAAAATTCAAACCGCCCTGGACCAGGAGGAAGTCGTCGTGGAACTGAAGCCGCTCGAACCGAAACTTGTCGCCCAATCGGCCCAACTCGTCGGATTCGAAAAACCCATCAGCAAAGACGCAATGGCTGGAGTTGAACTGAGATATTCCCTCAGAGCTTGCTCTTGTTGCTCATCCCATTCCCGTTGGGGTTGAATCAAAGCGAACGGACGCCCGCGCGGGCGGATTTTTGCCAACGCCGCTTCCAACGCATGACTTTTTGTCGGGCGACGGTTCATCATGGGTTTTATCTCCGCGCGAGTCACCGGCCCGGGAACCTTGGCAAACCTTACCGTGGAGTCCGCAGCCATCTGCGCCGCCGGCGTGCGTTGCGGCATCGAAAAGAACAGCGACTTCCAGCGGCGTCCAGATCGGTAATAACCGAGTTCAACGCGATAAACCGCATCCGCGACTTCAACGTGAACGAACCAGTATTTGGATTCCGGATTTACGTGATACTCGGCCACGGGCGAAGTGGCGGGAGCCGCACCATGCACGCGCAACACCAGATGCCGATCCATCGCACGCGCGTTGTAGCGAAATTGTTCCTCCCGCGGCAGATCCCAATGCGCATGCAACCAATGTGGATCACGCACCGTCAGGTAAAGCTTTCTCGTGCCGTAAGATTCCGGCAAGGCCGACGCGGTTTGGCCCGTTTGCGACCCAGCCGTTAACCCGCCGGCCGCTCCGCTGAACTCGAGCGCGTCATCTTCCATCAGAAAATTAGGCAGCTTTTGTCGCGCAACTCTTCGTGTGGAACGCACCATTCGCGTCTGGCCGCGACCTTGAGTGAGTCGCCGCTTTGCCACCACTTTACGCGACTTGGTTTTGACTCGCGCGGACTTGGCGGTTTTAGTTTGTGATCGTTTCGTGCGTTTGAGCTTCGCTTGAATTTTGGCGTGCCCGGTTTTTTTAACCATCCGCCGAGGCGGTTGGGCCGCCGGGAACTTTGCCTTGGTTCGGGAACGGAGCGTGCGAGCGACGCGCGGCTTCCGGCTCTTTTTATTCGCCGCCCCGGCGCCTTTGGTTTTGATCTGGACACGGGAACGGCGTGCCGCCGACTTGGAGACTGGAAGGGTTTGCTTTCGCTTTGTTCCCACTGACCCGCGCTTCATGAAATTACGCACCGAGACTAAAGCCAGAACTCACCGGGTGCAATGTGAAATCCCAATACCTGCAGAATACTTCCTGAGGAAGAAACCCGTTACCTCCCGCGCCACTGGAGAAACGGGGGGCGGTAAAGCATCGCTGAGTTCAGTTCCCCGGTTTGCCCTTCGCGGAATCTCGCGCAACCCGCAAAAATTGTTCGGCGGCGGACGTTATTCGTTTCGGCAACCAAGCCGCGCCAATCACCAGCGGAGTGGGGGCGGGAGTGATGGGGATGAGTTTGATCCGCGGGCCCGCCGTCAACTCCAGGCTCTGCGGCAGGATCGCAACCCCCGGGCCGATCTCCAGCGCCGTCACCAAACCGACTCCGTCGTCACATTCTTCAATAATGGGTGGGCGCGCTTTGACTCCGCCAAACAGCGCTCCGAGATAGGCATGATATTCGGGATACTCTCTCCGGTTATACGCCACCAAGGAATGGTTTTTAATCTCCTTCACTGAAATCGAACGAAGCCGGGCCAGCGGATGATTGCTGCCGACCGCGAGTCGCAGCGGATCGCGGGCGAACTCCTCGAAGTGCAAGCCGCGCAGCATGGCGCGGGTCGGGCGAACGAGAAAGGCGAGCTGTAATCGGCCGCCGTGCAGACCGGCCAGCATTGCCTCGGGCGAGAGGTCATGCAACCTCACCCGGACGCCCGCGAATTGCTTTTGAAACGCGCGCAGGGCCGGCGGCAAAAATCTTACCGTGGGCATTGGGGCGTAACCGACGTTCAGTTCCTCGCGCCGACCGGAAGCGACGGCACGGGCGGCTTCAACCGCCTCATCGGCCCGCCGCAACACCGCTTGCGACTCGGCCAGAAAAACCCGACCCGCTTCAGTCAGGCGCACGGATTTGGCGCTCCGCTCCAGGAGGAGAAAGCCGAGTTCGTTCTCCAGGTCCCGAATCTGCCGGCTCAATCCCGGCTGGGAGACATGAAGTTTCAGGGCCGCTCGCGATACATTTTCCTCCTTCGCCACGGCGACGAAATAACGGAGGTGACGCAGTTCCATGCGCGATTGAGCATACCCATTGGTTATGCTGAGGCAAGAATCATGGTCTTTCTCAAAACCCGATCGGCTGCGGCATAATGCTGGCGTATGAAAAATATCGCTATCATCGGTTCCGGCAACATCGGCGGCAATCTCGCCCGCCTCTTTGCCGCGAAGCACAACGTCACCCTGGGTTCGCGTCATCCGGAGCAGACCCGCGCCAAATTCCCGGGCCTCTCGGTCACGGACTACGCCCAGGCTGCCAAGTCCGCCGACACTGTAATTCTCGCCGTGCCGTTTCCCGAGGTCGCGGCGGTGGCCGCCAACATCGGCGGTCTCGCTGGAAAAATCCTCGTTGATGTCACCAATCCGCTCACCCCGGACTTCATGGCGCTAACCATCGGTCACACGACATCGGCGGGCGAAGCCGTGCAGGCCGCCTTCCCGCAGGCGCACGTCGTCAAGGCGTTCAACACGGTGCTGGCTCAGGTGCTCGCGAAGGCGGTTTCCGGCGCGAAGTCGCTGCCGTCGGTTCTGGTCGCCGGCAATCATGCGGCGGCGAACGCCGAGGTTGTGCAATTGGCCCAGGATGCCGGTTTCAGCGCGTTTGACACTGGCCTGCTCACGAATGCGCGTTACCTCGAACCCGTCGCCGAGCTGACCATTCAACTCGCCTATGCGAAGGGTCATGGCGGCGAGGTTGGCTTCACATTCTCACCCGTCAAGTGAGGATCGTCATAACCCATAACCAAACCAAATCCCATGAACAAATTCATCATCACCACACTGGCCTTGGTCACTGCGAGCTTCGGCTCGTTCGGTCAAACCATCGAATGGGAAGGCAAGGAGTTTGAGCTTTCCCAGGTGAACGCCTCCATTGTCATCCTCAATGGCGAGAAGGTCTTGAAGGTGGAGCGCGACCTGAAGAGTTTGCCCTTTGACATCAAGAATCTCGCGCAGACCGTGGATGAGCCAACCTATGTGAAACTGAAGGGGCTGAAGTTCAAGGACGGTGTGTTCGAGGTGAAGATGTTGAGTCGGATTCAAACGCCCTCGCCATTTCCGATGGCGCAGGGATTCATCGGCGTCGCCTTCCGGGTCAATGAGAGCAATTCGGCCTTCGAATCCATTTATTTGCGTCCCCGAGTGGGCAGGTCGGACAACCCGGCGACCAGAAATCACACCGTCCAATACTTTGCCTACCCGGATTACAAATTCGACCGGTTGCGAAAAGAATCAAACGGCGAATTTGAAACTCGGGCGGATGTGGGACTGGATGAATGGATCACGATGAGAATTGAAGTTGCTGGCCGCCGCGCGACGCTTTATCTCAATGGGCAAAAACAGCCGACGTTGGTTGTGAATGAAATGAAAGGGAAGCCGGAGGCCGGCAGCATTGGCCTTTGGGTGGATATTGGAACGGAAGGTTATTTCAAGGACTTCAAGATCATCTCGACGACCGAGTAAACGTCGCTCAACCCTGCACTCAGAGTTCCTCATGCCAAGCTCGACCTTTCTTCAACTGTATGCCGACGAGAACGGAGTCTCTCGGGTCAACCTCGACTTCACCCAAGAGTTGGCGGTGGTCGAGTTTGCGCCGCCGGCGCCGCCCATGTTTGTCTCTCGCGCGGCGGATGCAAAAGCGTTCGTGACCGTCGAATTGCCGGTCGGCTGGCATGGCGGCTGGCATCCCAGCCCCACGGAACAATGGGTCATCTGCCTCGCCGGCGAGATGGGGTATGAAGCGGGCGACGGAACCAAGTTTACTCTGCGTCCGGGCACTTGCATCCTGACCACCGACACTCGGGGGCGGGGCCATGACAGTTGGAACGCCGGCCCAGCGCCCGTGCGCCTCGCCCTCGTGCAACTTTAGCAACCATGAGGCGTTCGTTTGCCCGGGCGACTGCTATTACCATGTCAGCCTGAATACACACTCAATCTTAAAATAAATGAAGATACGTAAACTCCTTCAGCTCGATTTTCTTCCGCGCAGCACCGATGTTGGCCTGCTTGTACTGCGACTGTGGCTCGGGCTGTCGCTCCTGCTTCTGCACGGTTGGACCAAGCTCAATAATTTCCCGGAGATGGCCGGCAAGTTCCCGGATCCGATTGGCCTCGGCGGCAGCCCCAGTCTGACGCTCGCCCTCTTCGCAGAAGTTGCTGGCGCGCTCTTGATCATCGTCGGTGCGTTCACTCGCGCGGCGGCCTTGGTCCAGACGTTCCTGATGAGCGTCGCCTTCTTCGTCGTACATAAGGCCGCCCTCTCCGGTCCCGCCAGCGGCGAACTCGCGTTCATCTACCTCGGCAGCTTCGTAGTGCTGCTGGTCGCCGGTGCGGGCCGCTTCTCACTTGATGCAAAGCTCGGAGCGAAGAAAGAGTGAGCCACAGCTGTCTCAAGCAAGAATCATAATTTTTCCCCATCGCAGGCAGAGGCCACCAGCGGTCACGCTGATGACGATAATACAATCCGACTGGGCGAAAACAACGCGATGGATGCGGTTCAGGATTTCTGAATTAAAAAAAGGAACTCTCTATTGGGCGTCTCGGCCTCAGAAATCCACTCGTTTGTCCAACGCATTCCGGCCATGACGTTCTTCCGGTAATCGATCTCCAATACTTCGACAACTCGACCAACTGACGAAATCACCTGGTTCAATTCCTCCGCAGTCGCGCGTCCGCCGGAACTATAGGAAAGGATGATGTGCTGTACGCGAACTTCGCGCAGCAATCGTGCAATCGCCTCGACCGCGAGAAAGTGGCCTGAGTCGCCACGCCGAAACTCCTCGAAGGGCGAACAAGCCACCGTGTCTGAAGTGTCCACACGTCGCTTGGCCTTGCCGAACACCGAGGGTCTGTCATTCAGGCAAATCGTCGTCCATAAATGGTAGTAGGCAGCGTAGCGTACCCGGGATGGGGGCATCTTCTCGTTGTTTGAGCCGTAGGGTGGATCGAAATAGGCGAGATCGGCTTCGGCTTGCGGCAGCACGTCAAAAATGTCGCCCCGGTGGACGGAATGCTTTTCCGTGTGCGGAATCAACTGCGGCACTTGCAGGTGCAGCTTGTTGTAGGAGCGCGGAGACCAGTCGTTGAGGTATGAGGCAAAGTGACCGAGTGTGCTTTCCACTTCGTCCAGTGCCAGAACCAAGCTCGACAGCAAGACGGCCCGCTCTATATCCGCGACCGGGAGCCGGTCAATTTCCTCGCGGATGGCATCCAGTCGCCTCGTGTTATGCTTTTGCCACGGCTTCTTGAGGCCGTCATCGCTCACCGAGCAACCGCCATTGGGTTCGCCACCGTAGTGTTCGGTGAACCAGCCATCTCGTCCAGGTAGTGCGTTGAGATGGTCAACCAGCGGTTGGTAGTGTTCTGGCGAATGCGTATTGAGCAGGTAGCACTTTCCAAAAATCTCCGACCACACCGAAAGATCGTTAGCGATGACACGGTGGCCAGTTTGCGCCAATGCCTGAGAAACCCGTGTTGTGCCGGAGAATCCGTCCAGCACGGTGTGCGGTTTTACCTTCCGAACCAGTTGCAGGATGTAGGGCAGCAGCTTGAGTTTTGAACCGGCGTATTTGATCCCTTCGGTCGTGGGGGCATCCACCACGATGTCTTGGAACAAGTTGAGGGTAGAGGTGCTCATGCCAATTTCGATTGCTTCTTCTGCTTCTCAATATCCTGTTTGAGCTTTTTCAGTGCGGCCGCATGGCCCTGGCTCGTGGCCACGAGAGCAAGAGAAAACAACTTCACAAGGACAAGATTGTGCGCGTAATCAATCCAGCCGTTGGTGACGCTTTCAAAATACTTCAGGCCGTTCTTCGTGTGAGTCCAGAGTCCGCGTTGCAGCGCGTTGGCTGTCGCACTCCCGTAGCGCACTTCGCAAACGTAGTCGCCATCGCCGTCATAGAATCGAAACACTGGATGCTTGCGCCCATGCCCAGCCTCCTCCAAGGCGATGCGCGTCACCTGATTTCTGGCAGTTTCGGAGTCAAAGACCAGGATGTTGCACCGCTGTTTTTTCTCGTCGTAGATGAGCGGCAAGACATTCAGGCTGCCAAACTCAGCAAAAACAGGATTGTTCCAAACCTTTACCAGTGCCCGGCCCTCAATCAGTGTTCCCAGCGCCTGGAGTTTTGGAAACATCTGAAAATTTTTGTCGGTGGAGAGTTGCAGTGGTCCATCTCCGTATGCCTTCAGGCTGACGGGAAACTCTGCCTTCGTGATTTCATTGATAATCTTGATGTCTTCTTCGTGCTCTTTGGCCCGATAGAGGTCTTTGCCGACATGCACCGACTTGAAGTCATACATGAACTGATTGATGAACTCGGCAATCGCAATTTCCGCCAAGTCGCCGTGCGTCTTGTTTCCAATCAATCGCATCGTGAAGATGTTGCTCAACGTCGTGGTGACAAGGCGTGGATTCTTGCCGATGAGCAGCTTCAGCCGGGCGGTGAAATCTTTATAGGGCGACATGAGGGAAGTTTTATTAAGTTCAAGCCTTTGCGTAAAGTTCGCCATCCTAGCTCACGAACTTGCGGAATTTTTCTTTCATTTTCTTCTACGGAGCTTCCTGTTCGGTTTCGTCTGGTTCAGCGGCGTATTCGCGGACATCTCCGATGATCTTCATCGGGCAAAAGTTAGGGTTACACACGGGGTAGAAGTCTGCGGCCTTGGCGCACTTGCTGCGGAAATGCCGAGTCCATTCTCCTTCTTAGAGACGATAAAATACTGACGGTGACGCAATTCCATCACCGCCAGTATTGCCTCAAGGTTGTGTTGAAACAAGGATCATGGTTTTTTCCATTGCGAGCCGCGGGCGCCGGTAGTCACGCTGATGGTGATGCAACAAATATCCCACTGTTGCGTCCGCCCTGTAAATCTCTCCTTTAGTTGCTCCTTACGTTTGTGTTTAATGCCCGCCCGATTTTATGAACAAAACCGCATTGCTGTTCGCCGGACAAGGCGCCCAAGTCGTCGGCATGGGCAAAGATTTGGCCGCCGCATTCCCCACCGCCCAAGCGTGGTTCGACCGCGCCAACGCCGCGTTGGGTTACGACCTGACCACCATTTGCTTTCACGGACCGGATGCCGAATTGACCAAAACTGAAAACGCGCAACCGGGAATTTTCCTGGTCAGTTGGATCGCCTTTGAACTGCTCAAGGAAACCGTTCCGAACCTGAAGTTTGACGCGACGGCCGGTTTGTCGCTGGGTGAGTTTACCGCGCTGACGGCGGCGGGCGGATTGAGTTTCGCCGACGGGTTGCGCGTGGTGCGGCAGCGCGGGCAATTCATGCAGGAGGCTTGTGAAACCACGCAAGGCGGCATGGCGGCCATCATTGGTTTGGACGCGGCAGCCACGCGCGCCGCTTGCACGGAAGCGGGAGTGACTTTGGCCAATCTGAATTGTCCCGGCCAAATCGTCATTTCCGGAGCAACGGACCGCATCAGCAAAGCCTGCGAACTGGCCAAAGCCAGGGGCGCGAAGCGCGCGATCCCGCTGCCCGTGGCGGGTGCGTATCACTCGCCACTCATGGCCGGCGCGCAACCCAAATTACAGGCCGAACTCGAGCGCATCACTCTTTCCGCGCCATCAGTGCCGGTGATTTCCAACGTCACGGCGGAGCCACACACCACTCCCGATCAGGTGGCGGCGCGTTTGATTGAACAAGTGACCTCTTCCGTGCGCTGGGAGGATTCCATGCGTTACCTGCTCGCGCAGGGATTCACGCGCTTCATCGAGCTGGGGCCGGGCACCGCGTTGTCCGGTTTCATGAAGCGCATCAACAAAGAGGCGCAACTGCTGAATGTCGCCGATGTCGCCAGCCTGGAAGCCACGGCACGAGCACTGAGCTAAATGGTCAAGCTTGTTCTCTTCGATATTGACGGCACGCTGGTTCACACCGGCGGCGCGGGCGTCAAAGCTTTTGCCAAAACCTTCGCGACCGAATTTGGCCTCACGCAGGGCATGGAACACATGCGTTTTGCGGGCGGCACGGACATCGGCCTGGTGCGAAAGTTTTTTCACTTGAACGGAGTTGCTCCGGACGCGGCACACTTCGAGCAATTTTTCGCGAGCTACGTTTTCTGGCTGGATCACATCTTGGCGCACAGCGAAACCGCCACCTGTCCGGGCGTCTGGGAATTGATCCGCGGCCTCCAGTCCCTGCCGGACGCGCCCACGCTGGGTTTGCTGACCGGCAACATCCAGCTCGGCGCGGAAATCAAGCTGCGACATTTCGATTTGTGGTCGGAGTTTGTCATCGGCGCGTTCGCCGACGATCACGAAGCACGCGATCAAATTGCGCGCGCGGCGCAGTGGCGCGGCTCAAATCTGCTGGGCCGCCCACTACGGGGCGAGGAAATCATTGTCATTGGAGACACGCCTTTGGACATCAAATGCGGTCGGGCGATCGGCGCAAAAGTTCTCGCCGTGGCTACCGGTGGCGCAACGCGATCCGAACTGCAACTCCATGCGCCGGACTGGTTGGTGAACGATTTGCGGGAATTAACCGCTGCGGAAATCTGTCGTCCGTCGGCGGGAACTCCACCTCCGTTACAGTTCGAACCATAGCCGCGACGGATCGCGGGGACTGGACGACAGACCACATCTGAGGTTCCGGTAACCCGAAGCGTCAGCGGTCTGGCACTCAACGGCTCCGGCAAAATTATGTCAGGCGCGCGCCAAGTCAGGGTTGGGCAGCGAGGGTTGGCGGTAATTCCGGCGGGCGCATCCGCTGACGCGTCTCGGTGAGTGATTCCAAAAATGCTTTCAAATCGGCCAAGTCCTGCGAGTTCAAGCCCAAAGATTGCAGATGGGGTGATTTGACGGGGAACAGCGGGTCATTTTTTTGATTCGCGCGCGGACGTACCGTGGGCATTCCGGCGTTATACATGTTTAACACGCCATCGAGATCAAACAGGCCGTTGTGCATGTACGGTGCGGTGCGGGCAAGGTTGCGCAGCGACGGCGTTTTGAATTTGCCCACGTCCGCCGGATCCTTGGTGACTTCGTAACGTCCCAAGTCCTGGTACTTTCGTCCGTAATAGGTCAGGCCCAGGTTGTGGAATTTGCCGTCAGTGAAGTTAGGCCCGTTGTGGCAGTTGGCGCAGCGCGCGTCGGTACGAAACAAGTGCAGGCCGCGGAGGGCTTCATCGCTGAGTGCGTTGGTATCCCCGCGCAGAAAGGTATCGAACTTGTTGCCGCGACTCGTCACGGTGCGCTCAAACGTGGCAATGGCTTGGACGGAGCGTTCGAGCGTGACTTCGGGGGAGCCGAACGCGGCGGTAAATTCATCCCGATAACCCGGAATTTTATTGAGGTTCTCATAAACAAAATGCTCGCTGGAGTGCATTTCGTCGGCGTTGTTGACCACGTCTGCTGCCTGCTTTTCAAGTGACCCGGCGCGACCGTCCCAGAACAAGGTTGTGTTGAAAGCGCTGTTCAAGATGGTGGGTGCGTTGCGCTTAAGCTCCAGGCGTTCGTGTCCGAATGAAACCGTGCGCCCATCGGCAAAACCCAGGTCAGGATCGTGACAGCTCGAACAACTGATTTGTCCCGAACCGCTCAAGCGCGGATCGAAAAACAGTTTTTTGCCCAGCTCAGCCTTGGCAGTCGAGTAAGGGTTGTTCGTGGGAAAAACCACGGGCGGGAGCAATCCCAGCTCTTCAAAGTACGGCTTCACGTCCTCATCCAAGGTGGGCGTTGGCCAGTTTGCGATCGGTTGGGAATAGGCCGCTCTCAATTCGCGAGCCAGGTTGCGGTAGTCGTCATCCGATAATAATTTTCGCGGTACTTTACGAGTGGTCGGAGTTCCGTCCACGTCCGCCCCGGCGTTCGCGTCCTCTGACGATGCGGAATCCGTGATTGGTGTTCGCGACGCGGTCGCGCCGACCCGGGCTTGACGCTCGGCCGCGCGCAATTCCGTTAAACGCTCCTTCTGCGCGGATGTCAACAATTCGGCGATGCGCCGATTCGCCAGGCGCGACTGGTCATTCAAGTTCAACTGCGCGGCGCGCAATTTATCGGGTGGGACATTGGTGGCTGCCGCCGCGCGCACCGCGGCTCGCGCCGCTTCGTAGCTGTCGCGAATTTCAAACAAGGTGTCGCGCTGAGTGCTGGTCAATTCCAGTTCATCAGCAAGATCCCAGACCTGTCGGGGGGCGGCGGTTTGTGGTGTGGCCGTGGTCTGACTGAAGGTGGTGAGCGCCAGCCAGAGCGGGAGCATCAGTAGAAAACGCAGCATCATGATTCAGTGGGGTGGATGGTTGGGTGGCACTTCAGAGTTCGCGATTTTCAGTGTGACCGTCGAGGTAAAGCCAATTGATGCGCTTCTTACTATTGTGGGGGTAATACCAGTTGACCCGGTTGGCGACGGGCGGGCCGCTGTTGATTTCAGGAATATTATAGACCGAGGGCTGCGTGTAACAGTAATTGTCCCACACGACAAAGGTCTGCGACATTTTTAAAAATGCCGCCTGGCTGCCGCTCTCGCGCACGACGTTTTGCGCGCGTGACCAGGCATAGTTCACGCCATTGGTGAGAACCTTGCGCCCGGCGGGACACATCCAGACACGATTCGTCGGGCAATACGGTCTAAAGTAATACGGCAGGCTGTTGGTGTCCGTGCTGTAACGGTAGTTCGACTTTCCCAACATGACGCTCGTTGGCAGCTTACCGTCGAAATCCTCGTTGTAGAGGTGATACACGATACCAATCTGACGCAGATTGGATTGGCAATTAACCTGATAGGCCGCGTCCTTTGCTCGCGCCAGCGCCGGCAACAGCAGGGCGGCCAGAATGGCAATAATGGCGATCACCACCAGCAACTCAATCAACGTGAAACCCGGTCGCGCCGAAGGGCGACCGGGTGACACAGCAATGGACCGCATCCGTCTCATGGTTGACCGATAACCTGATAATACGCGGCGCCATTGGTGGCTGGCAACACAAGGAAGTGATCCGTCAAACCTTGCGCCACGTCCACCCAATCTCCTTCCACCAGATCGGTCCGCTGCTGCACAGTGAACGGCGGGTAACCGCCATCCCAAGAGATGCGAATCTGCTGATCTGGCTCGGGCGCAATTTTGATGCGAAACGCAGCCAGATCAATACGAATAATGGTGCCATTATTGTAAGCTCCACCCGCGGTCAGCGGATAGTAGATGTAGTGCCGCCCGTTTTCCTCGACGAGGGTGCCGCTGCCGAAAAAGCCGGAGGCGCTGCCAAGTGATTCAGGTCCCACTGGGCCGCCCAAATCAGCCAGTTTGGTGACGGTATTGGAAGCGATGTTGTACTTCATCACCGTCCCGGCGGTGGAGGTTGGACTGGTGGCGTTGGCGCCGCCCAAGCGATTGATGAAATACAAATCACCACGAAACTCGGTCAACCCGCTGTAACCGGGGCGCGAGCCAATTTCGAGCGCCGTTGCCTGAGGAAAGCTGAACAGATTCGTCCAGGTGTCGGTATCAATATCGTAACGAATGATCGCTCCGGGAGAATCGTTGGGACCGGTGGTGGTGAAGTAAAGCGTGTTGTCGCCGACCAAGGTGGGGGCCAACGCGGGGAATTGCGTGTAGCCGCCCGGCAAATCAATTACCCGGGAAATCACCGCTTCGCCTTCGGCATCGAAAGTCAGCCGTCCCAAAATTCCCGCTCCCAGCGTCAGTCCCTCAGTGGCAAAAGTGCTGCCACCAGTAAACGTGGTGAAATACCACCCGTTTGTTCCCGCCGCCGTAAAGCCGTCAAATGCCTGTCCACCAAGCTGCGGACCATCAAGATTGGTTACGAGCGACGTCAGGCCGCTGTTCAAATCGTATTTTACAATTGTGCCACGATTAGAAATACCGCCACCCGAAGTCGTGGCCCACAATTCATCTCCGATTCGGATCAGGCCGCTGCGCGACGTGGCCCCGGTTTGCACTCCGTTCGCACGGTTCTCCGCGTTGTTTTGCGGAAAGTCGTAAAGCACGGTGACGATGCCATTGGTCAGGTTGATTTTGGCAATCGTCCCAGCGTTTCCCGTCCCACCGCTCTTGGTGGTGAAGTAACCTTCATCATCAATGACCAACAACGAACTTTCTGGCGAGGCCCCTTGATCGTTGCCCAAACTGGCCACCACCTCCACCTCGTGTGTTACCAAATCGTAACGCGAGATGGTGCCACGGGGATCAAACACACCGCCCTTTTCCGTAGTGAACCACAGGTTGGTCCCGACCTGCGTGAGTCGGTCCAACGGCCCGCCCGGCCCACTGTTCGCAATATTCAAATCCGCCATCTTCTCGACAATTTGCGCCGGGCCGGTCAACGGGATGAAATTCAAACCCAAGGCCATCAGCGCAACGTGTAAAAACAACTTTCTCATAAGTCCGGAAGCTTAAAAAACATCCGGCGTCCCGGCTTCTGGTGAATTGCGAAAGGTTGTCGCCTCCTTGCGCCCGAAGAATTTCAGCTCCCCGGCTTCTTGGCCGCGACCGATTTCTGCGTGGTGGTCGCCAGCGGGTATAATCCGGGACAACAACCAAAAGTTTCCTGAAACGTGGTGCTAAAGTGGCTTAAACTGCTATAACCCACCTCATACGCCGCTTCGGTTACGTTATACTCGCGGGATTTCAGCAACTCGGCGGCGCGTTCCATGCGCAATTGTCGCAAATACTGGGTGATGGTCTGGCCGGTTTGCGCCGAAAAGATCCGACTCAGATAGAAATGACTGCAACCGATCTTCTTACCGAGTTCCTCCAAGGCTGGCGGCGCGGCGAGATTTTGTTTCAGTAGAAATATGACTTGCTCCACCCGTTCCTGGGCCAGCCGCTGTTGGCGCGTGCAGAACAATTCCTGCTCGGGTGGCGGTTGAACAAAAAAGGTGACGGCCAGTTCCAACGCCTTGCACTGATACCAGATCGGCTGCGCGGCGGCATAGACGGGCGGTTGCCGCAACGTAGCGATCAACTGCAATTGTGGAGCGGTCAAGCGCTGCGGCACGCCGATGGTGGTTTTGCTCGTGCGATCCTCGACGGCGGCACGGACCAGCGGATGCAACATGGCCTTGGCCTCGGTCAAATGCTGCGTCAAAAATGGGCAGGAGAACTCGACCGTAAGAAAAGTGTGCTGCTCCCCAGCCGTCCGGCGTGCTTCCAAGGCGTCTTGCTGTCGGAAATAGAATCCGGCGGTCTTCGGAGCAAAATTGGCGCGCTGCCGCCCGGCGGTGACGTAGCCGTGCCCGTGAAGATTCAGGCAGAGTTCAACACAGTTGGGATGAAATGTTGCCGCCCAATCAAATTCACGACGCGCCATGAAATCGTGCCACTCGAAACTGTAGCCAACGCCATGGAAGCTGCCAAAAAGCGGCTGCCAGCCACTGCCAATATCCCGCCAGGCGGCGGATTCCGAGAAATCTTGCGCCGGCGGGTTGGTCGCGTTTGAGTGGGAATTTTGGTTTGCACCCATGATGCCAATGTAGCGCATCTTCCGTGAAGAACGGGGCGCTGGCAAGCAACCAAAATTAAACCGACCCGACGCGCCCTCAATGGCGGCGTAATTCCGGACGCACTGCGGCTACCGCACGATCCCGGTCAAAGGGCGCGCCGAGAAATTCCGCCAACCCTCGGACGGCCACACCCACGTCCGCCAGCAGTTCGTCATAGTTCAAGGCCCACCAGCGGATTTCCGGGCGTTGATTCATTTGTTGTCGCAACAAGGTGAGTTGCCGTTGATACGTCTCGGCAAGTTGTTGCGCTTCCAACCGCGCACCGTGACGGCCTTGTCGGGTCAACATGGCCTGTTGCGAAGCGATGACGGCCTCCAGGTTGCGTTCCATGAAAACGATTTCGTAATGCTCATGGCGCGGCAGATGCGGAAGCAACTGCGCCACGACTTTGACCACCTTGCCGCGCGCCTGCGGCAGCCACGAGGCGTCCTGGGCCAGCGAAAGCACCGGAGCGAATTCGTAATACCCGAGCGCGTTGTCTGCGTCGGGGCGCCGCTGATCGTCGCTCAAAACCGCGCGGCCAGCCGCGGCCAGCATTTGCATCATCAACGAGGTCCCGCTGCGCGGCAGGCCCGAGACCACCGTTATGATTTGCTCGTGCCGTACGGGCGTGGGGAATGGTGGCGGGATTATTCCCCGCGCGGATTCCTTCCAGGTGATGTACGGAGCGGACGGAATCGTGTTGAATGGCGCGGCAGAATCCTGGCCGCCGTTGCGTTGGCGCTCGGTCAGCTCGTTGCGGAGTGATTGCGCGCGACCTTCGTGGGCAAAAGCGGCTTCAGGTCGCGACAAATGACGTCGGTATAACACCGCCAAGGTTTCGTGCGCGATCAAATGCCGCGGACTTTGCGCCACGGCGACCAGCAGTTCCGATTCAGCTTCCGCAAAGCGATGTTGCTCCAAAAGTGCGCGGCCCAACAACGCGTGAAGCGCAGGTTGAAAATATAACAAGCTTAGGGATTCGGTGGCAGCGGCGATGGCGCGATCAAATCTTCCCGCGCGGAAATGCAATTCCGCCAACTGCGCATGAGCCACGGGATTCTCGGTGTCCGCGAATAGAATCTGGTTCAGCAACGCTTCCGCCCTTTCGACGTCATCCAGCTCCATCAAAGCGTTGACGATTCGCGGCGTCCAGTTGGGATGATTAGACGCCATCGGCAGAAACTGGCTCAAGCGTTCGCGGGCTTCGGCGCGGCGTCCTTCCAGCAACGCCTGAGACAGTCTCAGCCATTCCAACAACAGGGGCGCGCCTTGCGCCAGCTCCCATCGTCGTCGTTCGGCAAGTTGCGTCCGCCGATCCTCGGTTTGCTCCTCCGAGGGGACCGCCTGTTGCGACTCCAGTTGGGCGATTTCGCTTTGAGCCTGGCGTTGATGTTGTTCCACGCGGTGAGCCAAAGTTTCAACGGCGGCGCGGCGGCGTTCCGTTTGCTGCAAGGCGGTGAGACAATCTATCAACAAAATGCCGAAGCGATGTTCCGCCGGCCAGCGCGTCCAAAGCTTTTCCGCCAGTGCGGCGGCGGTCGCGCAATGGTTTCCGTCGCGATACGATCGCGCCAGATTGTATTCCAGTTCGCGCACCCCCTCGGCCACCGTTTCCTGGATCCGGTCGGTGGGCGGCGCAATGTAGCCCAATTCCACGAGTTGCTGGAAAGCGGCCGCGGAAGCGGAAAAATCCAATTGGGTTTCTGGCGGATGCAACCCCGCGTCGCCCGGAACCGCATCCCAACTTTTAATGGGTTCGAGTTTGGGCGCGTGTTGGAAAATGGAGTGTAGAACCTTACCCTCCATGTCGCGTCCGGGCGGCAGTCCGAACAGCGACAACACCGTCGGACAAATATCCAACAGGCTTGCGCCATAAATCGTTTCGTTGCGACGCAATCCCGGTCCCCGCAGACCAAGGATGCCAAAGTGCCGATGCTCAATCGCCGGACCGGCTGGTTCAGCGGGGATGTATTCCGGACGTTGCGCGTCGGGATGAAAACCGTGATCGCTCATCAAGATCACGGTGGTTTGTTCATCCACCAATTCCAACAGGGCGCCCAACATCGCATCGTGGTAGCGGTAGGCGTTGTTGATAACCGTTTGATAAACGGCGAAATCAACTTCCGAAACCCCGGACAAACGCGGCGGATGATAGCGCATGAAACCGTGACCAAAATGATCCAGGCCACTGTAATAGAGCGCGGCGAAATCCCATTCCTGGGTTTCCAATAACTCGGTGCCCACGGCATGGACCGACATGGTCTCGGCAATGATTTTGCCCAGCATGTGCAGGCGTTTATCCTCCTTTTGATTGATGCGCTCGTAATCCGGCACGAACGGGCGCAAAAATTCGCCGGTTAATTCCATGGGATTGATCCGCAAATCGCTGAGGGTGCGGGCCAAGGATGGCGGATGAATTGTGCCAACCGGCAGCGGCAACATTTTCCCGGGCATACCTGAAGGCAGTGAAAAATGGTTTGAAACCATGACCCCATTGATCGGCTCCGCCGGATGCGAAGGCCACCAACCGACGACCAACGAACGGTATCCGTTTTGATTGAGGATATTCCAGAGCGCCTTGGTGCGGCGGGACAGGATTAAGATGGGCCGTACGCCGGAGCCATCCGGCAATGGTTCGATGAAACCGTGGATACCATGTTGATAAGCGCGTTTACCCGTCGCGATGGAGGTCCACAACATCGGACTGAGTACGGGATAAAGGGTGGCGATGTTTCCGCTCACGCCTTCGCGAAGCAGTCTGGCGAGATGAGGCATTTCACCAGCTTGCAACAACGGCCGGATGAGCTTCCAATCCGCCGCATCCCAGCCGATGAGTAAGACGCGCGGTTTGGACATGCGAGACAAAACAAAAACGGATTGGCTCTCAGTCCGGCCAATCCGTCGAAAAATCCATTATCCCAAGGTCGGCTTCAGACTGACGGCTTCGGCTTCCGATCTTGGCGCCACTTCCGCACGCCACGCGCGCCGAGCGCCATGGCTCCCAGAGCCAACAACGCGGTCGAGGTAGGTTCGGGAATCGCCTGCCCCATCGTGAGTTTGGCGCCGGTATCATCGTAAGCGTACCCCCAAACAGTCAACGTGGGGCCACCGGCGTTGTAACCCGCCATTGCCAGGCTGACTTCCGCCCAACCGTATCGCGCCGCGCCGCCTTGCGTACTGTCGTTGAAGGTCCAGGCATAATACTGGTGGTCAAAATTGCTTGTGGCGCTTTGTCCGCCGACATCATCCACCCACGCCACGGGTACGTTATAGAGTAACGCGGGGTTATCCCAGGCGGCCCCAAATGGTTTGGGAGTGGCCACATCGGCACCATTGAAACCGCCACCAGCTCCTCCACCCAAGTCGCCGGCCAAGACCAGCCGGATGTTGACGGTGTTGGACTGTGGCCCGACGTAGGTCTGTAAAGCCTCACGCCTAAAGCCGATATTGGCGTTTCCCGGAATAACAAATTGCAAACTCTCCTGTGCCGAGAAACCAATGGAATAGCCGCTCGGCCCAAGACTGGTGTAAATGATGTCGGCCTGACCCGCTTGCGGTAATGCCACCGCGCCCGCTGCCAATGCCAGCAAGGAAGTAAGCTTTGCCGCCTCCCGAGAACCCGGCGCAATCTGTTTTTCCAGTTTGGAATTTTGCATGATGAACTTGAATTTACGGCTTCCTATGCGTGGCAGTTTCCGCCGCCCGACCACTTTGTCAAGCGTCTTATTTAGGCGTAACGCCACAAAAGGAGCGGAATTTTACAGTTGGTCCCGACCGGCAAAGTCCGGCTGCGGATTAAATTCCACTGTCCGCTCAAATGCTCAACGACTCCACTGAGAAGCGGAATCAGTTCTGTCAGTTCTTTTTCTCCTTTTGAAGCTTTTCGACCTCTTCAGGTTTAATGGTCTCAATTTTGGCACCCTTCTTCATGTCTTCGAGCGACGGAACTTTAATGATGTCGCTGGTCAGAGGCGCAGCCGGAGCGGCTGGCGGTGGTGGCGGCGTGAAGGAAACCAACTCGACATCGAACAACAGCACGTTGTTCGGACCGATGTTGCGATTGCCGTGTTCGCCATAGGCCAAGTCTGCCGGGATGAAGAGTTGCCATTTGGCGCCCGGTTTCATGTGGGTCAGCGCCTCGGTCCAGCCTTTGATGACGCGGTTGGCCGGGAAGGTTGCCGTGCCGTTGGGCTGACGTTCCGAGCTGTCGAACTCCGTGCCATTGATCAGCGTGCCCCGATACTTGACGACGCAAGAATCCTCGGGTTTGGGCGAATCACCACTACCCTCGGCCAGCACCTTGTATTGCAAGCCACTCTCAAAAACTTTAACTCCAGATTTGGTTTTATTTTCGGCCAGAAAAGCTTCGCCCTCGGCCTTGTTCTTTTCGCCCAATACCGCGCGTCGTTCGGTTTGATATTTGCGAATGGTTTCAGAGATTTCCTGCGGGGTCAGCGCCGGTTTGTCGCCCAAGGCGTCTTTCATGCCCTGTTCAAACGCGGCGGCATCGTATTCCAAGTTGCTCTGTTTGAAATTTCCCCCGACGCTCAGGCCGATGGCGTAGTTGGCTTTCTCCTTTTCGTCCTTAAAAGTTTTGCCAGTGTCCGCTTGGGCGAAGGTCAAGCTTACTGCCGCGATCAACGCAAACGCAGGTAATCGAGTATTCATGTGGCGCAAATAATGAAAATTTAACGGTTAAAAGACAATACGAATTTGACGGTTGCGGATTTCGACCCGCAGATGCGAAAATTGTTCAAATCTCAGCAAAGATTTCCATCGTCACCGCTGAGACCGTTTATTTAACGCCACCCAGCCCATCAAATCAGTCTCGGCGGATGAAGGCGCATAAGAGATTTGAAAACCAGACGCCAGCCCTCTAGCTTGGCGGCGGATGCTGGATGATCGAGATTACATGCGCCCCGAGAGGACTTATGGCCGGGCGAGTCGTTGGCAAACGGCGACCGCCGCCATTTTAATCTTCAACGCCGCCATTTTCCTGACCGAATCAATCGCCGCGCGCGGGTTTCCGACCGAGTATCTCAGCCTGAGTTGGGTCGGGTTGCGGCACGGCTACCTATGGCAATTACTCACCTTTCAGTTCTTACACGCGGGTTTTTTGCATCTGGTGCTGAATTCCGTTGGCATTTTTTTCTTCGGGTTCGCGGTTGAGGAAGCGCTGGGCACAAAACGTTTCCTTTGGCTCTACTTGGCGAGCGGGGTGATTGGCGGATTGGTTCATGTAGCCGGCAGCCTCATTTTGCCGAGTCGGTTTGGCGTGATCATCCATGAGGGCTTGCGCCTTTACACGCCGGTGGTGGGAGCGTCGGCGGGTTTGTTTGGGTTGATCACCGCTTACGCAGTGATGTTTCCGCATCGGGATCTGACGGTTTTGTTGTTCTTTGTCATTCCGATCACCGTGAGTGCGCGGGTGTTGTTGTGGGTCAGTCTGGGGATCAGTCTGGTGGGGATTCTGATTGATAATGGGCGCGTGGCGCACGGCGCTCATGCCGGCGGTATTCTGGGCGGCTGGTTGATGTTGCGCTGGCTGACGCGCTCAAAGTCCAGGCGAAGGGAAGAGGTGGAAATCCCCTCGCCCAAACCCGCATCGAAGTCAGAACCGGAATTTTTCAGCGAGGAAGTGGACCCGATTCTTGAAAAGATTTCCCAGCATGGAATTCAGAGTTTGACCGCGCGCGAACGCAATGTTCTTGATGCGGCTCGGAAGCGCATGGAGCGCCGTTAAAGTCACCACTCGAGGACCACCGCGCCCCACGTCAGGCCCGCGCCAAAAACCACCAGCAACACCAGGTCGCCGCGTTGAAACCGGCCCGCACGCGCCGCCTCGTCCAGCGCAATTGCCACCGAAGCGGCGGAAGTGTTGCCGTAACGGTCCAGGTTGCAAAACAACTGTTCCGGCTTCGCTCCCAACCGTTCACCAACCGCATCCAAAATGCGGCGGTTCGCTTGGTGCGGGATGATGCATTTGATCTGCGCGATCTCCACCTGACAACGCCGCAGCGCTTCGGTGGCGGCGCTGATCATCGCTTGCACCGCGTGCTTGAACGTTTCCCGCCCCTCCATCCGCAGGAAGTGCAAACGCGACATGACGGATTGCGTCGTGGCCGGGCAACGGCTGCCGCCGCCGGGCATGTAAAGTAATTTTGACTTGTCCCCGTCCGCGCCCATGACGGTGGTCAATAATCCGCGCGCTCCGGGGCGATGTTGCAAAATGACCGCCCCCGCCCCATCCCCAAACAGCACGCAGGTGTTGCGGTCCTGCCAATCCACCACCGAGGACAACTTTTCCGCGCCAATGACCAGGATGGTGTCATACGTGCCGGAACGCACAAACTGTTGCCCAATTTCCAATCCGTAAATAAATCCGGAACACGCCGCTTCCAAATCAAAGGCGGCAGCGCGCGCCGCACCCAATTTTTGCTGAACCAGACAGGCGGTGGAGGGAAACACCATGTCCGGCGTGATCGTAGCGACGATGATGAGGTCCAGTTGATCTGCGGTGACGCCGGCCGCCGCCATGGCGCGCCGCGCGGCCTGGGTGGCCAGATCGGAAGTGAATTCATCCGGGGCCGCAATCCGACGCTCCTTGATGCCCGTTCGGCTCGTGATCCACTCATCCGAAGTCTCGACGATTTTTTCCAAATCGAGATTGGTGAGGACTTTGGCGGGCACGCAAGCGCCAGACCCGACGATGGAAACGCTCCGCCCCGGCGAAACGCTGCCGCTGGCCGGAGGTGCGGGTGAGGTGGAATCGGGAGAACTCATGTCAATGCGGAAGCGCGCGTCAGGGCGGCGATCTGTTGATTGGCTTGGTGAATGTCCGCAGCGATCATCTGTTTCAGGCCACGGCCGAATTCATCAGCGGCCACACGGACCGCACTGGCGAAGGCACGCTCGCGCGAAGAACCGTGAGCCTTGATGACAATGCCGTTGACGCCCAAGACCGCCGCGCCGCCGTAAACCTCGGGGTCCAAGCGCTTCTTCAAGGCGCTGAAGGCGCCGCGCGCCAACGCGCCACCGACCACGCGGACGGGATTGGCCTTAACCTCATTTTTGAGCAAGCGACTAAACGTCTTGCTCAAGCTCTCGCAGGTTTTGAGGACGATGTTCCCCGTGAAACCATCACAAACCACCACGTCCACTCCGTCGTTGAACAGATCAAACCCTTCACAGTAGCCGATAAAATTCAGATTAAGTTGGGCGCAGAAACGCGCGGCTTCCCGAGTCAATTCCGTGCCTTTACCCGCTTCCGTTCCGTTGCTGAGCACGCCCACTCGGGGGTTTTTTACGCCTAAAATTTCGCGCGCATAGATGCGGCCCATTACGGCAAATTGAGCCAGATGCGACGGCTCGGACACGGTGTTGGCGCCGCAATCGAGCATGATGAAATCCTGTGAAAGCGAGGGGAAACGGCAGGTAATGGCGGGACGCTCGACCCCTTCGATTCGACCCAGCTTCATCGAGCCGGCCACCAGCGCACCCGTATTGCCGGCGGAAATGATCGCGTCCGCCTTTTTATCCCGGACGAGTTCAATGGCGCGGACCAAGGAGGAATCTTTTTTCTTGCGGATGGCCTCAAGTGGCTTGTCTTTCATCGTCAACACCTCGGAGGCATGGACGATTTGGACGCGTGAATCCGTTAGGTGAACTTCCTGAAGTGCGGCGCGAATTGCCTCCTCCTGCCCGACCAGCATCAACTCGGTGATGCGTTCATCGGTATCGAGCGCGCGTTTGACACCTTTGATGGCGACCACGCACCCGTGGTCACCCCCCATGGCATCCAACGCAATTCGCATAGTGAAGGGACACGGCAACGCCCGGGCGGAGCCGCCGTACGCCCGTGGTTAGGCTCCGGTTTTCACCGTTACCACCTGGCGGCCTTTGTAGTATCCACACGCCGGACAAACGCGATGCGGCACGTAAGGCGCCGCGCATTGGGGGCAGGTGCTCAACTGCGGCAGCTTCAACACGCTGTTGTAGGCTCGTCGCATCCGCATGCGACTGGTTGACGGTTTACGCTTGGGAACACCCATAATTACTCTTTCCTAAATTTAACTTTGTCCAATATCGCCCAAGCCGATGCGGTTTTTTGATCGTCCGGGGACTTCTTTTTCGATCTACCATGAAGCGGTGGTTTGAGACCGCCACAATCCGGGTTGCACAACGGATGTTGCGGCAACTCAAGGAGAATATCTTCTCGCAAAAAGGGCGTCAAGTCCACGGTATCCCCATCTCGCGTCACTGCGTCTTCGCCGGTCAAGGGGATCAAACAGGACCAATCCGGCCAGTCCAGCTTGTGAATGAAGGGCTTCAGGCAACGCACGCATTGGCAATTCAGCGGCAACGATAAACGCCCGCGCACCAACAATCCGTCCGGCAACCCCTGGACCGCGATCCGAAACTTCAAGGGCTTTTGCAGCACGATCATTTCGTCGCGAGTATCAATGTCCAAATCCGCCACCGGCAGCTCGCCCGCGAGCCGCACGTCGTGTCGCTCCAAATGACGAAGATTGACCAACAACGGCATGGTTATCAGGCTTTTGCAGTTCCAAACTTGGCCAACAATGCCGCTTGGATGTGCGCGGGCACAAACGCGCTGACATCGCCACCCAAACGCGCGATCTCCTTCACCAGCCGGGAGCTGAGAAACGTGTAGGCGCCTTTGGGCATCATAAAAATCGTTTCAAAATTGTCATTCAACTTGCGATTCATAAGCGCCATCTGGAACTCGAATTCAAAGTCGGATACCGCCCGCAGTCCACGGATGACCGCTTGCGCATTCTGCTTTTCGACATAATTGGCCAATAAACCGTCCAACACATCGGTGGTGACGTTTGGAAGATCGGCCACCGAGCGTTGGATAAAAGTCCGCCGTTCCTCGCGCGTGAATAGCGGCGCTTTTTCCTCATTCTGCGCCACGGCGACGATGATACGGTCGAACAGACGCGCCGCCCGTTGGACCACGTCGAGGTGTCCGTTGGTAAAAGGGTCAAAACTGCCGGGATAAATCGCCGTCCGCATGTTCGCAGATTGAAGCAGGCGTTTCGGTTTGACGAGGAAGAAAACGGACCGGGGTGGCGATTACCACGGCACCTCAAAATTTCTCACAGGTTTCCGGAAGCCTTTCAAGCGAGCCGTTTCCAATTCGACACAGGTGGCCGCCAGTTTTGCGTCCGCTTCTTTCAAAGCTTGGTAAGTGCCTTCACCAATCACAATGCGGCCATGACCCGAGACCCCTTCCAAGCGGCTGGCCAGGTTCACTTCCCGGCCAAAAATTGTGTAATTCAAAATGTGCGCGTTGGAACCCATCAGCCCCACCGTGACCATCCCGGTGTTGATGCCCGTGCCCAGAGTCAAAACTGGCAAAAGTGGTTTGGGCGCGAGTCCGTTGGTGGCGCGGGACTGATTTTCCATTTCAATCCGCCGATTTTCTTCCTGGCGTTCAGTGTTGAATTTTTGGATGGCGCGTTGCGCCTCGATCGCGGCCCGCACGCAAATTGAAGCGTGATCCGGCTGCGCGGTGGGCGCTCCCCAAAACGCCATCACGCAGTCACCGATGTATTTATCCAATGTCCCATTGTGCGTCTTCACAATGTCGGCCACGATCGCCAGATAGGCATTGACCGTGTGCAGGATTTCCCGCGCCGATTCATTATGCACGGATTCCGCCTGCCTGACGTCCAAGCCGTGGCGCTGAATGTAGTCCACCGCAGCGGCCTCTTGTTTATCGGTCAGCTCGGTGAAGCCGCGAACGTCCGCGAACAGAACCGTCACCGCCACGCGTTCGCCGCTCAGGGACAGACTTTTCCGACCGAGTAATTCTTTGGTGACATTGGGCGACACCACCTTGGAAAAAATTCCTTTCACCCGCCGTTGCTCGCGCTGCTCAAACAAAGCCCGATAGGCAATTTGTAAGCCGTAATTTACGACGATCGCGCCGACCAAGGGTAAAAATAACGGCAGCCAGAGCCGTTGTTGAATGTAGAGCCCCAGCGAAATCAGTGCATAAGTCAACGCCAGGGCGAGGACGGCAAGCAGCCCGATCCCGATGCGCAAGCGCGTGGCGAAAACGGCGGTTAACCCACCCAACAAAATGATCAATACCACTTTTTGTCCTGCGGAGATCGGTTGGATGAAGCGCCCGGTGATGACCGAGTTGGCGACGTTCCAGTGTTTGCTGACCAACAGGGTGCTTTTGTCCAATGGAGTTGCTCCCAAATCAGTCAAGTCATTGCCAGCGGCACTCGATCCAACCACCACCAGTTTATTGCTCCAATTGACGAGACTCACCAATGGCGCCCCCAAGGCGCGCGCCCGTTGTTCGCGCAGCAACTCCTGGACGGGTCCGGAAGTGAGCCGCGGATCATCGGGTCGCAGCAACCAATCCACATAGAAATAGCCCTCGTGATCCACGGGAATAATCCTTTGCAAATGATCGGGGCCGTTCAGGGTGATGCGACCATGTTCCAGATCCACCAGGGCATTGGTGAGATCGAGTTTGAGATGCCAGGCGGCCAGTCGAATCCCCATGTGCCAGACGCGCTCCAGCGTGAATGCGGGAAACTTCTGACTGGTTTGATCAGGCGCGTCAGCAGGTGGCGTAATCGTAAAGTTATTGTCGTCGTCCAGAGGAATTTCCACCTGATCCTCGCGGGAGTCGTACAATGGGATAATTAGTTTTCGCCCCTCTGCTGCCGTCTCGACGCGCGCGTGGCGCAGGCTGATGCGTGAGTTGGGTTTGGTTTCCAACTCCCGCAACGCGGGATGCCAAGCGCGATGCAACGTAAAGGCACGGGCGCGACGTAAAATTCCATCTGCATCTTTGTCGGTGGAGATGTCGCCCAATCCGGCGGCGGCGCTGGTGAACAATTCAGGGGGCGTCAGGTTGGTGGTTGCGGCGAGGAGCACGTTGCCGGCACGCCGCATCTCCGTCGCAAAGTAATCGTCGGAATCCACGTAACTGCCATCCGCCATTCGCACGCCCTTGTGGTCTTCACGCCGTTCGCCGAACAGCACATCGAAAGCGATGGCTTCAGCGCCCTGCTGCTTCAGTTCATTGACGATCCGGCCATAAACCTGACGCGGCCAATAGAGTCCAAACCCATAACCCAACGATCCATTTTTAACCGTCTCGATGGTTTCATCATCAACTCTGGCAAATGCCAGATCGGGATAAACCGCCGCCGGAAAGCGCAGCGCCAACCGGGCGCGCCAGTCGTACGTCATGCACTCCTGGCGCTCAAAAAAATCCACTGACACACAGGCCAACAGACTGGTCAAAAGGAGGACTCCCGCTGTGATGAGCAGCGGGATCTGTTTGAAGCCGGAGAAGAGTTTCATTCGGGTGCAACCAAATGAAAAAACCAGAGCAACCTAACGCTGCTCTGGTTTGTAAAATGTTCCAACCGCGACGAGATCGGTTGATTTAGCTCAGGGCCGGGTTGGAGAGACAATGTCCGGTCCGTGATCATGATGCCCGTGACCGCTCCCGCCGCCACCGGGCAATCCGCCGGGGCCGCCTGAGGAGTAGCTGCACTGCTGCGCGATGGCCAGTATCGTATTGTTCAGGGCGGTGGAGATAAAGCTCAAGACTCCCGAAGAAATACTATATTGCTGCCCGGCACCAATGGGCTTGGTCACCACGTTGCCATTGGCATCAGCGTGGGCGGCCACAACGGAGCCTTGCAGACAGGCAATGTTACCATTGGCGCTGATCATGAAAATCGTGCCACGGATTCCGGCGACGCCATTTGGAATCTTCACTTCGTATCGGGAAGTAGCGGCCTGCTTTTTAACCGTTCCAAAAATGGAGCCGCGCTTCAAATCCAACAAAGTTTCAGTGACCGTATCCGCACCCGTATCCGAAGCGGATAGAGAGTCAAATACCAAGTAGCTATCATCCAGCACGCGGATGACATCCTGATCCGGAGCCGGCAGCAACCCGCCACCGCCGCCACTGGCGGACGAACTGGCGCTGTATGCCGCCACAGGTTTAACGACGACTGTGGCCGCTGTTTCTTCCTGGCTCAATACGATGTCCACATACGAGTCGGTGCTGGTTTGCACCACGGTACCGGAGCGCAGGATGGCGCCAACCTTGAGCGGCTGCCAAACTTTATTGCCAGTGGAATAACGGGCTAATCCTTTGATGCGAACCACCTTGCCGGTGCGTTGCTTGACGGTGTCCGCTTGACTGCCGGAAATCAAGGTCAGTGATAATACGGTTGCGGCCAGCCAAACGAGGGACTTGTTAATCGTTTTCATATATTTTTTTCTGGTTACCAGACGGCCTATTACCGCTTTAGTCTAAAAATAAGTGCCTGTCTGTCAACTGAATTTATAAATTAGTTTCCCGCAAATTTAAGGCCAGATTTCTGGCCCTGTTGCCAAGCTAATGGTTTCGCCGCGATTTGAAAGGCCAAAGTTGTAACACGAAATTCAACGGCACGATTGAATTTTTATACTTTGGGAGCAAAGGCACTGATTATTCGTGATCAAATTCGGCTCGTTGGCCGGGTTAATTTACGAAGATGTAGCGCCAAGTCTGGAAGTTCCTCCGGGAAAAATTGTCCTAAAATCTGGCGTAAACCGCCTATCGAACCCAAATCGAGATAGAATCGCCAGCCATCCAATCGTTGGAACATGAGGGAATTGCTCAAGCGGATTCGATTACGGAGACGATTTCAACCACAGTTTTAATTGGCCACAATCCAACCACGCTTCGGTTGTTAATAGTTCCGAGCCGCCCAAAATTCCTTCCACCGACGGAAAAAGTTTCGCTCTGACACCAAGCCCCCAGTCCGATAAATCTAAAACGGCGGCGGAGCATCCCTTCATTGGTACCGTTCCCAGCGACCAAGATGCCAAATCGGCAACGGCAAAACTTCGCTGGCCGCTGGCGCCAGGACCGAAAATCCGCTGAATAGATCTCGCGGATGAAAGCTTCGCCCGCCGCGCAAATTCGGAGTCGAGGCAACTCCACATGGCCCCGGAGTCAATGAGGAGCTGCGTATTGATTTCACGAATGGTCGCCACCGCAGTGAGTGCGGGTGGATGCTGCAACTGCACCGCAACGGCGGTGCGGCCAGTCGCGGACAGAGCCTCAGCGAGCGCGCGATTCTGAGCACCGCTTGAAGGCGGGCGGCGCAAGTAAAGCCGGGCGTTGCGAAAGTCCATAAGCGCTTGATGCGCCAATAAAAAATCGCAACCGAGCACAACCGCATATCCGGTTGACTGGCCGTTTATCTGGAGATCCACCATCCGAACTGGAACGCGACTCAAAACAAGGTCACCCACTTTAAGTTGCTCAATTTGGTTGGTGGACGTTAGTCGGGGTGCCAGCGAGCGCGAAATCGAGGTGTAGGCCCAACCCGTATCTATCAGGCAACTGCGACGTTGCCCCTCCACTTGTCCGAAGACAAACCAATGGTTCTGCCCCGTTCGACGCAAAACAACAGATTCATAACCTTGCGCGGCCAGCGTCGCTCTCAACTGGGCCGCCGGAGATTTTGCGGAGGCCGGCGACGTCAACAGCCCACATAGGATGATTAAAGGTAAAGCGATTGAACCCCTAAGCCACATTACGAAAATGGCGGGACAAATCCGGGCGTTTGTCGAGTTTCTTTTGCGCCAGTTCATGTCACGTTAGCAGTTGACGGTTCAGCCGACGGCGTCGGCCATGCCAAAGCGTAAAGTTAAACTCAGCCTCGTTAACTGATTTTTCTCGTTTCGCAGAAGCTCAGTAAAGAAGATGCTATCCTCGGTGCGGCCCAACACTTGAGGCCGTTCACTCCAGTTCAGCAAACTGATAAAGTTATGGGAATCGTACTGGCGTAAAACCACTGGACCAATCAACTCGCACGTCAATCCGCTGACTGAGTCGCGCCGAATTTCTGAAGTCTGAATCCGGGCAAAGTGTCCATAGCCACAATCGGACCAATCCGAACCATTACTTTGCCAAAACCAGCGAATCATGCCGAGGTTCGCAGCGACTTGTACTTTCAGTGGAATTTTGCATCTCTTTTTGGATTTGACCCGGAAAGGTAAAGGCCGCTAGGGTAAGCCTCTTTATTTAAGCCAGTTTTTATGATTGGAACGATGCGGAAACATTCAAAGGCGATGTGGTGGATCATCATTGCGGTCATCGTGGTGGCCTTCGTCTTTTGGGATACCGGTGGCGGATTCGGCAGCGGTGGTGGTGGGAGTGGCGGCTTGGGCAGTATGAATGGCCGTAAAATCACGCCCACCATGTACGAAAACGCGCGCAATGAGGTATTGCTGTACCACTTGTTCGCCACGGGAGATTTTCCCGGCCGTAGCAGCCGCGCCATTCCCGGGTTCAACGTGGAGCGGGAAACCTACAATCGCATCTTCGTGATTTTGAAAGCCGAAGAGTTGGGGATTCATGTCAGCGACGAGCTGGCGGGCAAGGTCGCGGCGGAACGCTTGCGCGCCATCGGTGGCGGGCGTCCGGTGTCGTATGCGGATTTTGAAGCGCAAGTGTTGGCGCGGGAGCGGCTCACGGCAGCGGATTTTGCGCGCTTCATCCGGCATGATCTCGCCATTCAACAACTGGTTGCTTCCATCGGTTTGTCGGGACAAATGGTGCCGCCCGCCGAAATCGAAGCTCTTTACCGGCGGGATCATCAGGAGGTTGCCACTGAAGTCGTTTTCTTCCATGGCGCGAGCAATCGGGCGGCAGTCGTGGTGACGCCGGAGAAGGTGAGTGAGTTTTACACCAATCAGATGGCGCGGTATCGGTTGCCCGAGCGCGCTGTAATTAGTTACGTGTATTTCCCAGTTTCCAATTATCTGGCACAGGGCGAGCAAAAGCTGACCCAGATGACCAATTTGAATGAGTTGCTTGAGGAACATTTGACCCAGTTGGGAACGAATTACACTTCCCTAGGCGCGACGCCTGAAGCCGCCAAGCTCAAAATGCGCGAGGATTATTTGAAGAACGCGGCGTTGATGGCGGCCAACGAGGACGCGAAGAAATTTGATAATCAGCTCTACGACCTCACCGATCCACTGACGCCGGAAATCTTCGTCAAGCTGGCGCAAGCGGCGGGATTGACGGCGCATGTGTCCGCGCCGTTTGCGCGCGGCGAATCGCCGGCGGGACTGGAGGCCGGCTCCAATTTCGCGCGCACCGCCTTCAGTCTTTCATCGGAAGAACCCCTGGCCGAGCCGTTGGTTGGCGATGATGGAATTTATGTGGTGGCCTACAACCATCACCTGCCCAGCGCCCAACCTGAATTTGAATCGGTTCGAGCCAAGGTGACGGATGATTTCCGCACGGTGGAGTCCATGCGCCTGGCGGGTCAGGCCGGTCTGGCTTTTCAGGAAAAGACGACGAACGGACTGGCCGCCGGACAAAGCTTCACCGACCTTTGCGCCCAGCAGGGGGTTAAACCGGTGAAATTGCCTCCGTTGGCGCTCAGCACGCGCAGCGTTCCCGCAGTTGAAGGAGCCGTGGATTTATCGGTTTTGAAACGCGTAGCTTTCGCTACGGCACCCGGGCACCTCAGCCCGGTGATTCCCAGCGCCGACGGAGCGGCGGTGGTTTTTGTGGAGACGAAACTGCCTCTGGACGAAACCCAAATGCGCACCAATTTGTCGGCCTTCGCTCGTGAGGTGCATCAAGTGCGCAGCGGCGAGGCGTTCAACGAATGGTTCCGGCGCGAAGCCGAACAAGCCTACCGCACTGTGCCTTACTTCCAGCGGGAAGCGCAGTTGGAGAGCGCCTCCGCAAATTGACCGGATGGAGGGGCGCGGTTGAATCGCGCCACGGAAGCTGGCGTGTTGTCATGGTGGAAACGATCAAACTCTCCGCTCCCGCCACGCGCGGTTTTTGGGAAATCCCCGTTCTCTTTGAAGATGAATGGTTGTTGGCGCTGGCCAAGCCCGCCAATCTGCTGTGTTCTTCCAGTCCAACGGAAGTGGATCGCCCAAGTCTGACGCAGTTGCTTCACGCGGGTATCACCGCGCAAAAACCGTGGGCGCAGCAACGTGGTTTATCTTTTCTCGGGCTGGCGCGACGGTTGGATTTTGAGGTCGGTGGCGTGGTCTTGTTCGCCAAAAGCCAGGCGGTGCTTGCCGAGCTCGCGAATCTGTTCGGAACGGAAAAACCGGCGGATGATTATCTGGCCTTGGTTGTCGGCACGCCGGAAGCAGATCAATTTGAAGTAACCGTCAAAATCGCTCCCGATCCGCTGCGTCCGGAATTAAGTCGCGTGGATGCCCGGCAGGGCAGAAAATCCAAGACACGCTTTGAAGTGGTGGAAAAATTTGCCGGCTACACGCTGTTGCGGTGTCGCCCGTTGATCTGGCGCGAACATCAGATTCGGGTGCATCTCAAATCCGCGCGGCTGCCGGTCGTTGGCGATCCGTCCTACGGCGGAAAACCGTTGTGGCTTTCGCGATTGAAGAAAGATTATCGGCTCAAACCCGGTCGAACGGAACGGCCTTTAATTTCGCAGCCTGCCTTGTATTCCACGCAACTTCACCTGCCTCATCCGGTCACGCAACAACCGTTACTGGTCACCGCACCGCAACCCAAAGACCTGCGCGTGGCGTTGCGCTACTTGCGTGAATTCCGGGGCGGCCAGACCCCCTGACGGTGCCGCCGGATGAAGGCGACGATTGCCTCGGATTTTAATTCCGGGCATCGTATTTGGGAATGAAGCGATTTGACTTCCTCGTGCTCGGTAGCGGAATTGCCGGGCTTTTCTTTGCGCTCAAAGTGGCGCCGCACGGTAAAGTGGCAATTGTCACCAAGAAAAACCGGGCGGAATCCAACACAAATTACGCCCAAGGCGGCATTGCTTCCGTCACCAGCAAGGAAGACTCCTTTGAACTGCACGTGCAGGACACTCTGGTCGCTGGCGCCGGGTTATGTCGGGAGGAGGTGGTGCGCACCATTGTCGAGGATGGACCGGCGCGCATCGCGGAGTTGATCCACCTGGGCATGAAATTTACCGAACGGGAATTGCCCGACGGCAACGGAGGACGTGAGTTGGATTTGGGTCGGGAAGGCGGCCATTCCAAACGGCGGATTTTGCACGCGAAGGATATCACCGGCCACGAAATCGAACGCGCCCTGCTCAATGCCGTCGCCGCCGAACCCAACATCACCATTTTTGAAAACCACCTCGCGATTGATTTGATCACCAGTCAGAAACTGGGGCAGCCCGGGCCGAATCGCTGCGTGGGAGTGTACGTCTTCGATAAAAACCAGCAACGGGTTGAAACCTTCATCGCCAACGCCACGCTGTTGGCCACCGGCGGGTGCGGGAAGGTTTACCTCTACACCACCAATCCGGATATCGCAACGGGCGACGGTGTAGCGATGGCTTACCGTGCGGGCGCGGCGGTCGCAAACATGGAATTCGTCCAGTTTCATCCCACCTGTCTGTACCATCCCAAAGCGAAGTCGTTTTTGATCAGCGAAGCGGTTCGCGGTGAAGGCGGAGTGTTGCTATCGCTGGCCGGCAAACCGTTCATGGATGACTACCATCCGCTCAAGTCACTGGCGCCGCGGGACATTGTGGCCCGTGCGATTGACAGTGAGATGAAAAAGAGCGGCGCGGATCATGTGCTGCTGGACATGACGCACAAGCCCGCCCGCTTTGTGATTGATCGTTTTCCCAACATTTATCAAACCTGCCTGGGCTACGGCATTGACATCACCAAGGAACCCATTCCGGTGGTGCCGGCCGCGCATTATCAGTGCGGCGGAGTGGTGACGACCGTGGACGGCGAGACTGAGATTGCGGGATTGTTCGCCGTGGGCGAAGTCGCCTGCACTGGATTGCACGGCGCCAATCGGCTGGCGAGCAATTCACTCTTGGAAGCGCTGGTGTGTTCCAATCGCGCCGCCCAGCGGATGACGCAACTCAAATTGCCCGAAGTAAGTTTCAACATTCCCGTCTGGCAATCCGGCCAGGCGAACAATTTGGATGAGTTGGTGGTGGTGGCTCACAACTGGAATGAAATCCGGCGCTGCCTATGGGATTACGTCGGCATCGTTCGCACCAACAAACGCCTGCAACGAGCCGAGGCCCGTCTGGCCAACCTGCAACAGGAAATTCACGAATACTATTGGAACTTCATCGTAACCGCGGATTTGCTGGAGTTGCGCAACATCGCCACGGTGGCGGAGTTGATTGTGCAATGCGCCCTGCAACGACCGGAAAGTCGCGGACTGCATTACAATCTGGATTATCCGCAACCCGATCCGGCCTGGTCCCAGCGCGACAGCGTGGTGCGAAAACCGGGTTGAGTCGGGACAAAAAAACTGCCGCCAGACCAGGAGTCGGCGGCAGTTGCGATGGATAAAACCCGTCAGCGCTTGGGATTGACGATTTCCGCCATCTTGAAAATTGGCAGGAACATACAAATCACCATGCCCCCAATCACCACGCCCAGAAATACGATCAAAATTGGCTCGATCAGCGAGGTCAGACCGGAAAGGGTCGTTTCAATTTCTTCATCCAGAAAATCCGCAATGCGTTCGAGCATGTTGTCAATTTTACCAGTCTGTTCGCCAGCGGTGATCATCCGAATGATCATGTTGGGGAAGATGGGGTGTTTGCTCAACGCTTGAGAAATGCTTTCGCCACGCTCGATGTCTCCCGAAGCGACGCGGATCGCTTTTTCCATCACCACGTTGCCCACCGTTTGAGCCACGATGTTCAACACCTCAAGGATGGGCACGCCGCTGCGTACCAGCGAAGCCAGCGTCCGGGTAAAACGAGCGAGACAAATTTTATGCGCAATCACTCCGAAAATCGGCAACCGGATCCGATTTCGATCCCAAAATTCCCGACCTTTCTTGGTTTTGATAAAGGCGAACCAGCCATAGACTCCGCCCCCCAAGGCCATCAAAATCAAGATGAAAAATCGTTGTACGACTTCACTCAAATTGATAAGGAATTGCGTGGGACCAGGCAGTTTGGCGCCGAACCCAGAATAGATTTCACCAAAAACAGGAATGACCTTGACCAACAGGAAGATGGTAATCGCGATCGCGACGACCGTGACGACGGTGGGATACATCATCGCCGACTTGATCTTCTTACGAAGGCGGGCGGTGTTTTCCAGATAAAGCGCGAGCCGCGCGAGAATTTCCGCCAATAAACCGCCCTTTTCACCGGCGCCGACCATGGCCACGTACAACCGATTAAAAACCTTGGGATGCTTTTGCAGGGCTTCGGAGAAGCTGTCGCCCCCTTCCACGCGCGTGCAGATGTCCTTAATCACGTCACGCATTGCCTTGTTTTGCGTCTGTTCCGCCAGCCCTTGGAGCGATTGTACCATCGCCAGACCGGCGTCCACCATCGTCGCCAATTGACGGGTAAAGACCACCAGATCGGCCAGCGGCACACCGCCGCCGCTGGTGCGACCTTTGCGCGCGACCTTTTCCTTGATGGAAATGACGAGAAGGTTGCGGTTCAGCAACGCAGCAATGGCGGCCTGTTCCGTGGCGGCCTCCAGTTGGCTGCGGATTTCTCGCCCGGTTCCAGTTTCACGCGCAACGTAAGCAAATGACGGCATAAATGATTATCCTGATCTCGGGATGCGGCCTCGACCGGATTGCGGTCTCTGATTCACGGCTGCCAGCATCACGCCCCCGAACTTAGCAGTCTCCATTCCATTTGTTTGCGCCGGTGACGAAAACCCACGGTTTCCGCGAGTGCCAGCCAGGCTTTGGTGAGGTCGTCTTGCGTTAGGACAAAGACTGCCCGTTTTATGGAAAATTAAAGATTGTCATTCCTTTAGTGTTTCCATACTTTTCGTCGAAAATGCACCGAGTGGTGCCGAGGGTAAACCGGGTTTATTCTCGCAATGCATAAGAGAAATAGAACAAAAACTGGCGCGGAACATAAAAATAAATCAACGCGCGATGGACAAAATAAATAATAGAAGACACATCGGAGGAACCAAAATGAAGTTGAATAAATGGACATTGGGTCTGGCAGCACTGGGAGCGGTCAGTCTCGCTTCAGTCGCTCAGGCTGAGGAAAAGGTGCTGTTGGATACCAAGGCCGAACTTACTTCGACCACCATCAGCGGTTACGTCAATACATCGGCAGCGTGGGATTTCGGTAAGAATGCCTCGCGGGCCAACACCCGTGGTTATGCCTTCAGTCAAGGCAAGGGGGACGGCTTTAATCTGGATGTGGTTGATTTAGCTCTGGAAAAAGCTCTCGACGAGAGTGAGTGGGCCGCTGGTTACAAGGCGGAATTCTGGTTTGGTCCCGATGTGAACCTTTTGGGAACAAAAAATGCGCTGGATACGGGCGGGGCCGCGATCAAGCAAGCCTATGTTTCACTCCGGACTCCCGTAGGAAATGGCATTGATTGGAAGGTGGGCGTATTTGACACGATCACTGGCTACGAAGCTACGAATGCCGGCGACAACCCCAACTACAGCCATTCTTGGGGCTACTCGATCGGAGCGCGTCAACACACGGGTATTCTCGCCAGCTATCGCTTCACCGAGAACATCTCTGCTTCAGCAGGTATCGCCGATACTTGGGATTCGGTAATCAATAATCGGGTCGCAAATGTGTCAACTGGATCTACCCAAGATTCCGTGAAGACCTATATGGCATCCATTGCCCTAACCGCTCCGGAGAGCTTTGGCTTCTTGGAAGGCGGCACGCTCTACGCTGGCGTGGTTAGCGGTAAAGTCGGTAGCGCCGCTGGTTCTTCAGCGCGCACCTCTTGGTATGTCGGAGTCACCGTGCCCACGCCATGGGAAAGCTTGAAAGCTGGCGCGGCCTTTGACTACGTGCATATTGACAATCGTGTTGGTAACAGCAATGGAGACTCTTCGGCATTGGCGCTCTATGTCTCCCATGCCACTACCGAGAAACTTACGTTGCACGGTCGTTTGGATTACATCCGCGTTGGTGGTGATGGTCTCCCGGCCGGTGGTGGCATCCTCGGCGCCGCCTATGCTCCGACGACTGAGATCCTCTCCACTACGGTGACGGCAGACTACCAATTGTGGCGGAACGTCATCTCCCGTGCGGAACTTCGCTGGGATCATGATCTTGACAGCCGTACCTTGCGCACCGCTACGACGGACGACGAGTTCACGCTGTTGGCGAACATCATCTACAAGTTCTAAGCTGAGTTGAAAATTTCAGCCCCTTCCGGGAAACCGGAAGGGGTTTTTGTTTTACATCTGGATTCTTTCAGGGCCATAAAAAGCTTGAAGTGGGTGGGGTAGGGAGTCCTCCGTCCGCCGTTGCCTGTTACGAAAACCGGTTTCACAGCCAAGGCTGCGGAGCAGCGTCAGACGGCAACCCACGGCGCCGGCCAGAAACTGGTAGTCCCAGCAAGCCCCGCAGGGGCGGCTGATCCAGGCGCGCGACAACAGTTTTCCATCGTGCCTACCGGGCTTATGAACCTATCCGACCAAACCCACAGCTCACGCTGTAGGCTGCCTTCGGTTGCACCTCTGATACTTAAAAATCCCCCTGCCGAACATTCCGTTGCCGCGGAAATAGCAACAACGCGTGAAAATGAAGTTGAAACTCAGAAAGCCAAAGCGAACGTCTTTTTGCGTTCGTGAGTTTCGGCTCCGCTTACAGCGTTTCCAGTCGCTGAATTTCACCTCCTTCGCATTGCCATTGTAACAGCGACCCATGCTTTCCCTTTTTGAAGGCTTTGAATTCTTTGACAAATTTTCGTTGAGACAGCCGCTGCTCGGAAACTCCGTTAGCGTCGCAGCCAAGTAACAGCGCGTGTCCTTTGTAGAGGCGCGGCCGTCCAATCAAATGGGCGGTGCCCGCGGGTAGCGGAGGCACGGGACGTTTATCCAATACGAGGAAACTCAATGGCAAAGCGCGTAAATCAATACCGAGGAAATTTGCAAAGCGCGCCCAATGGCTGTCGGTGAATACTTCCGGCGGTGGCGAGGCGAAGTGATGACACCAATGGCGTACATTTTCTGGCGCCAAGATGCCGCAGCGTCCTTGATGGGTACACGGCGCGATAATTCCAAATTGATCACGTAATCGCTCGCGAATGGCAATCAACGTCAGGCTCGCCTCGTAGGTTCCCGGTTCAACCCACAAAATGCAATCTGCCGTTGCGACTGCCGCTACCAGAGCTTCGATTTGTGCGGGACTCAGTTCGGTCAGCACATGACTGAGTAATACCGTACCTCGACAGGAAGTCGGAGCGGTCGAACAAGCGCTCGCCGATAGTCCCGGAGCATATTCTCGGGCTCGCTTTAAGGCGAAATCCATGGCTCGAACAGACCGATCCCAAACGTGCAGAGGGTTCATGCTTTCCGAACGGAAAGACTCCAGGAATTTGCGCGTCGCGATCCCGCTGCCACAGCCCCAATCCAGCAACGCTCCGGCCGGTGGTGACCAGCCGCGGCGTCGCAGTTCGCGCAAAACAAAATCCCACTTCCAGCCGATCCGCTGCGCGAACGTGGCGTCGTAGGCGGCCAGATCATTATCGGATTGCCAATAATCAGCCGTGGTCGCCGTTCCGGTGAGAAACGCCTGGCGCATCCGTTCCAAGGCATCCCAGTCTATGGTTTCCCAGGACATGATTGGTGATTCAGCAGGTCATCAAGAGCGTGATGTTTGATGCCCAAAAAATTTTTAAGCGCGATGATCTGCTCGCGTTGCCTGACGGAAGTGAACGGCGGACGCTCGCGGATGGCCGCCAACATCAGATTTTTTGGGGTGTGTTCGCTGCTCACAAATTCCATGAGTTTCGTGCGGTAACCCGCCCACTCCAAGACCATCGCGCGCAACCCGTCGGTGACCCATTCCGCCAGCCGCTCCGCCATGATGCCATGTTGCAGCACCGATGCGAAGACCTCGGGCTTACCAAGCTGAGAGCGAAGCTCCTTGTGACAGCACGGAGCGACAATGATCAACTTGGCCCCGCCGGCAATTCCGCGACGGATCGCATCGTCGGTGGCCGTGTCACACGCGTGTAAAGCAATCAAGGCATCCACTTTGGTCAGGGGCGCGCTCGCAATTTCGCCCGGCAAAAACTTCAGCCCGTCCGCGTGAAGTTTTTTCGCCAATTGGTTGGTGGCCAGCACCAAATCGCGTCGCGATTCCACGCCCGTGACGCGAACGGGTTGTTTCCAAATGCGCGTCCACAAATGCCAAAGCCCGAAAGTGAGATACCCTTTGCCGCAGCCCATATCCACCCAATGACGAATCGGTGCGGGGTCGGGGATTGCGGCATTGGACGACTCATCGGCAGTGGCCGATCGTTCCCCGGGTTGCCAACCACACTCAGCGACCAGATGGGAAATAATTTCTAGGTAACGGTTGATCTGGCGGAATTTCCCCGCCCGCGCCGGACGGACCCGGCCGTTGGCATCCATCACTTCCAAAGCGGACAGCCAGTCGGTGGCGGTGGCATCCAGTAGGCCGGCGCGCTTTTGGTCGTGTTCCGCTTGGGGCTTGGTGGTTTGGGCGGGCCGATGATCCACCAATCGCGCCCCTCCATTGGCATTGGTGATCAGTTGCCAGTCGCGCTGCGTAGTGCCAAGCAGTGCGCTGCGATAATGATGTTTGAGTTGCTCACGCAGCCAGGCGCCCACAGCGGTCAACTCGAGATTTTGGGTAATATCGCGAGTGGGGTGACGCAACGTGAGAGAGAGCTGCCGCCGGCCGCGTAGAACCACCATGCGCCCCAGAATTTTGCGCGGCATTTCCGGGGTGACCGGTGTTGACAGGATCAAGCGGACGAACGAACCCTCCTGCAAACTGTGGCAAGTTCTGGCGACAAAATCTTCAGTTGGGTCCGATGGACTCACTCAGGAAAAGTATGGGGCGGGCGGCAGCGGCGGGCGAGTCATCAATCCAAAGAGAATTCGACGCGCGCGGTACCGGGGATGACGGACGCCGGAGGACTGTCGGTGGTTGGCAGAATGCGATCCGCCGAAATGCCCGCGTCCATGATCATAAACTTTTTCACCGTGACGATTCGTTGTTCCGTGAGCGTTTGCAATGCTTCCGGCGGCACGGGATTCAAGGTCAGCAGGCGTTGCTCCATTTCGGCGCGCACCAGTTCGGGTTGCAACTCTGAAGCCATCGGGTTCGTCGCGGTGGGGCCGCCCTCGGCACTATTTGCGTCCGATGTTGATGACGCCGACTTCGACTCCAATAAACCCGTTGCTCCTTTCTGCGGATTGCGAGCGTTCGATTCCACCACCGATCCGCCTTTCCAATTGGCACGGCCAGCGTTGGTGATTCCGTGCAATTTTTCAGCGAGCGCCTGTTCAGGAGTGGTGTTGAACGCAGCTTGATAGGCTTCCCGCAACCAACGGTCATAGTCCGCATCGTTAAACGTCGCTTCCTCGGGAGCGGTTCCGCCAGTTGCGGTGCCGGTAGATTCAGGCTTCCGCGAATTCTCCATTTGCCGTCGAAGTTGATTTCGACCCAACGCCGCCACGTCGAGTTGGGGATCATACGTCGCGCGGATTTCCAAGGTGAGTTCGGTGCGTTTTTCCAAGGCAGCGCCGAGTTTGACCAGTTTGTTGGTTTGATCGGAGCGAAGCGAGAAATCGCCCGGATCAAATTCAACAAACTGCAATTCCGATCCGCCACCGACCAGCGCCCCCAATAAGGAGAACGGTGCGGCGGCAGCCTTGACGACCAGATTTTGCAAGGTTTGCCCCACCAACCGCCAGATGCTGAACTTGGGATCATCCAGGCTGCCGGACAGCGGCACGTTCAGCACGATGTGTCCATCCATATCTTTCAAGAGGCCGATGGCCAGTTTGATGGGCAATTTCAGAGCGTCAGGACTTTCCACACGCGCGCCCAGGGTGAGTTGAGCCAGGTCGGCGAAATTTGTCGCGACGAGCTGGCGCGCTTCGATCTGATAATGCAGCGCGGTGGTGAGTTTGCCTTTGGTCAGCGGCCGGCCAACGAACTTTTCCGTATAAGGACTGAGCGCGGTCAAATCCGTGTTTGTGCAGGCGATCGTTAAATCGGTGAATAGATTTTGCGGATCCGGAGTGAGCGCGCCGGTAATCGCAAACGGAGCGAGCGGAGCAACTTCGCCATGCAGATCAATCTGTGCTTTTTGTTGTCCAGGGAGAACGATGTTGCTGACGCTGCCGTTAATATCGGCAATGGACCACTCGAAGCGGCGCGGCAGGGAATCATCCACCAAGCGCAGGGAATTATGCTCCAACGTCATCGCGCCGATATGAATGGGAAAGGCGTCCAGACCCGAGTGATTGGTGCGCGGGCGGGTCGTGGAATTGGTGCGTTCGGGCAGCTTGGCCAGACTGGCGACATTGAATTGCCGGTTGGAATTGATGACGAGATTGTTGCGCGCCCCGGTGAATTTGAGCTGTTCAATGCTGATCTGATTGGGACGCAGCGTCAGGTTCACTCCGCGCACAATATGCTCCTGCCACCGCGCAAGTTCGTGACCGGAAAGGGTATCGGTCGAGGCAAAATCCGTCACGCTGCCCGAACCGGTGAATTGCAACAGCGGTTCTGCGTTGGGATCAAACTTCACCTGTCCTTGCGCGCTTAACTTGCCCGACTGCACGGCGAGGTTGAGGTATTGACTGAGGTAAGGCTGCGCGGATGGAATGGCCCAATCCTTCACAGCGATTGAGGCCGTTTGATTCAGTGGCCATAAAGTTCCATGCGTTTCCAGAGCTAACGCGCCGCCGTCCCGCCAATCCCCCGCCAGCGTCAGACTAAAAGGAACATGGGTCTGGGTGGTAAAATCTTTTAGCGCCAACGCCAAATGCTCCAGGCCGAGACCAGCGGGCGGTGTGGTGGAAAAATCGGTCGCCGTGAGGTTGAAGTTGGTGACGGTGAACTGATCCAGTTGCAGTTGCCATGGCGCGGCTGGCGCGGCGGATGATGTCGCGGTTGACTTTAAATAACTGACGGCCACCAGGGCGCCGTTGGTGGCGCGCTCGACCAGCGCCGCGCCGCCCGAAATAGACACGCCGCCGAGTTGAAGCCGGCGTTCCGCCAACTGCGCGACGGCGTTGGTGATTTGCAGTCGGTCCAGCGTCAGCAAAGGATCGCTGCGTTCAGGCGGATTGACCGCGAGATTGCGCAATTCCACCGCGGCGTTAGTGACCTCGAGTTCCAATGACTGGCGCGCAAAATTCAACCGGTAGTCGGTGTTGACTTCAAGGCTCCCGCGCGCAACGGTGGCGGTCGTCAACAGCGACAGATAGGGATTGTATTTCGTGAGTGAAAGCCCGCTGAGTTTGAAGTGACCGTCCGAAGCGCGTTGCGCCAGCGAGAATCTGCCGGACCATTCCAGCCGCTCGCCATCACTGGCCGTCGCGGTGATGTGATACGGCTCAGCGGCGTCACCGTGCGTGGAGAAATCGGTGAGCTGGATGTGGATTGGTTCGTAGCGTGCGTGAAAAACCGGTTCCGTCGCCGCATCGGTTAGCGTGACCAGGGCGTTCGTCACCAGCAAAGACCGAATCTGCAAGGCCGGTAACGCGTTGGAAAAGTTGGTTTCTATTGTGTTGACGGCAACAAGATCGGAAATGTTGAAAGCTCCGTTCGTAAAACGGCTCAGTTGCACTTGCGGACGAACCAGTCGGATTTGATCAAACGTCCAGGCCCGCTGCCACAGCGAGGACAGTTGAAAATTGGCGTAGAACTCCTCCATCGAGGCAAAAGGCGTTCCGTTGGTTTCCATCAGGCTCAAGCCGCGAACCGTCAGCGAGAGCGTGAACGGATTGGCGCGCACTTGTTGTACGGTCGTCGCTCGGTGCGTCCGTTCGGCGAGTTGTCGCGGCAGTTGCCACTTGATGATGACCGGCAGAAGCAAAAAGCCGATCAAAGCGTAAAGCCCAACACCCAGCGCCAGCCAGTTGCGCCAACGCTTCGCGCGTCGCGACCGGTGGGACGCGGGAACTTTAGCGGATGCGGCGGACATGACTTTGATTTGCAGACAATTGTCGGGGCGCGGAAATTTTTAGCGGATGTAAAGCCGTCGGAGTCAGTCCGTTTGCGCGGGTTGTGCGACGGAACAACTCACAGCAGATGCCCCAATTTCTTCTTCTTGGTTTTCAGGTATTTTGCGTTATGCGGATTCGGCGGCACGCGGATGGGTAATTGCTCCACCACTTTCAAACCATATCCCGCCAGCCCGACGATTTTCTTCGGATTGTTCGTGAGCAATCGGATGGTTTTCAATCCCAGGTCAGTGAGGATTTGCGCGCCCAAACCGTATTCGCGCAGGTCGGTGCTATAACCCAATTTTTGGTTCGCTTCCACGGTATCATAACCCTGCTCCTGCAATTTATACGCCTTGATCTTCGGGGCCAGACCGATGCCGCGTCCCTCCTGCCGCATATAGACAATCACGCCATGGCCGGCCTCGGCAATCTGCCGCATCGCCTGATGCAATTGCGGCCCGCAATCACAGCGGCGCGATCCAAAAATGTCGCCCGTGAGACATTCGCTATGCACGCGCACGAGGACGTTTCGCTTACCCGCCACCTCCCCGCGAATCAACGCCAGATGATGCTGTCCGTCAACCTTCGAGCGATACAACGCCAGCTCAAAATCTCCGTAATCCGTCGGCATCTTCACCGTCTCGATTCGCTCCACCAGCTTCTCGCGCGTGCGCCGATACTCGATGAGATCGGCGATGGTGCAAAGTTTCAGCCGATGTTTTTTGGCAAACTTTCGCAATGCCGGCAACCGCGCCATCGTGCCGTCGTCATTGACGATTTCCGCAAGCACTCCGGCGGGACGCAATCCCGCAAGTCGCGCCAGATCAATCGCCGCTTCCGTGTGCCCCGCTCGCCGCAGCACGCCGCCGTCGCGATAACGCAACGGAAAAACGTGGCCGGGCCGGACGAGATCATCCGGCTGCGTTTTGGGATTCGCGAGCAGTTGAATCGTGCGGGCGCGGTCGGCGGCAGAAATGCCTGTGGTGACCCCGCGCGCCGCGTCCACGGAAATCGTGTAGGCCGTGCGCATCCGCTCCATATTTTGCCGCGTCATGAGCGGCAATTCCAGCCGGTCGAGATCACCGCCTTCCATCGGCACGCAAATCACGCCGGACGTGTAACGCACCGTGAAGCTCACGTTTTGCGCCGTGGCCTTCTCGGCGGCGAAGATGAGGTCGCCCTCGTTTTCGCGGTCGGCATCGTCCACCACGATGACCATTTTCCCTTTGCGGATGTCGGCGATGACGGACTCGATGGAATCAAAACGGCTCTTCATATTGCCGCTCCCAAGCTAGGGGAAGTAACGGTGAAACTAAAGGCGCAAAAGTCTCGAGCGCAAACGCGAGATTATTCTGCCGAAATGCAGATCCCTGCTTGCGTGAATCTGACGCTTGAGGTTCAATCGAAGGCGTTCGGTAAGGAAATCATGTAGTCAGAAACAAGCAATACATACGTAGCTTTTGGCTGCGAGCTTGCTAGAATACCACGAATTTTCCTTGCCCGTCCAGACACTGCCAACCGCTCGGCACGGCTTGGCGTGCTGTCTGGACAGGCGCTTAGCGGTGCCTCTAGGAAGGGGGCGTTGAGTCCGCGCCCTTTCATTGAGGAAAAGGGAGGCCGCAGGGAAAACGGAATATGATGGATCCTTTCAGAAAGTCGTACGGAGTCGGTCTGTTCTTGGGCGTTGGCTTGCTTCTTTTGACGAGTCTTGGCTGGAGCCAAATTTGGAGCCGCATTGTTGCAGGGAACAAATTGCAGATTCAGGCTGTATCGCCAGACAAAATCCCAGCCTACGGAACATTCTGGTCGCTTCAGCGTACGAACATGCCGCCGTGGCCATTCTGCCGCTATCCCGATTTGCCGGTGTACTATCTCGGTTACGGCAACTCCTATCTGATTGATGATTCTTCCGTGGATTACGAGGCGATTTACAGGCAACGCGAGGAGGAACGCGCGTTGCGAAAGCTAGAATGGGAAGCAGGCTTGATAAGCGACGAAGAATACTTTTCGCTGGAACGCACCTCTGTCGCGATGATGAGCAGTATGTTGACGAGTTATGCCTACGGTAACGGCGTGTATATAGTGGACATGGCGGCAGTGCTCACAAACGGACTTGCCACTGCCAGTTTCAGCATCGTCGGTGGGACGAACAACGTGCCCTACGATATTTTGATGGCCACCAATGCCGCGGCAGCGGTTGCGGATTGGAACTGGATTGGTATCGGTTACACGTCGAATCGCTACACGTTCTCTAATCAGCCGGCAGAGCAGGCTTTCTACATCCTCACCAAGCCGCAAAAGACGATGACGCTCGGATGGGGTAATGACGTTGTCGACCAATGTTCCGTCCCGGCCGGCCTGAGTAACGCGCTGATGGTTGCGGGTGGTGGTGGTCAAAGTCTTGCGTTGCTGAGTGACGGGACTATCGCGGCGTGGGGACAGAACAGCTACGGCCAAGGTAGCGTTCCGACCAATCTCACCGGCGTTACAATGATTGCCTCCGGCTGGTATCACAACGTAGCCCTGCTGACCAACGGCAATTTGACTGCGTGGGGACTGAACGCCGCAGGCCTGTACAATCTCACCACGATTCCAGCCGACGCCACGAACGTGGTCGTAATCTCGGCCCAAGCCCTCCACAGTCTGGCGTTGCGCAGCAATGGAACGGTCGTCGCGTGGGGCTATAGTCCGCAGGGAGAAACGAATGTTCCCTCGGGTTTATCGAACGTCGTGGCGATTGCCGCAGGTTATCAACACAATCTCGCTGCCAAGGAAGACGGCACAGTGGTCGCGTGGGGCAACAACGGTGATGGCCAATGCAATGTTCCAGCAGGATTAAGCAACGTTTGGGATGTCGCAGCAGGTGTCGCTCACAGTTTGGCGCTGAAAAGGGACGGGACGGTTGTCGCTTGGGGACGCAACACCTACGGTGAAACCAACGTACCTGTTGGATTGAGCAATGTCGTGGCGATTGCCGCCGGCGGCGATCCGCTCAATAATTCTTCGTATTCCATTGCGCTCAACAGAGACAACACGCTTGCCATCTGGGGTTCAGGAGAAGTTGTGACCGCTCTGAGCGGGATGAGCCATGTAATCGCAATTGCTAACGGTGCGGATCACGCTTTGGCCATTCGCACCGGCCCAAAAACTCCCGTCATCACCCTTGCGCCGACCGACCAGTTCCAGATTGCAGGTGGAACTGTCACTTTCACTTCCCGAGGAGCGGGACTTTACGGCGTAGGCTATCAGTGGAAAACTAACGGTGTGAATCTGGCTGGAGCCACCAATGCCACCCTGACGTTGACCAACGTGCAAGCGGCGCAAGCGGGCAGTTACGCCGTAACCGTCAGCAACGAGGTCGGCATCATTACCAGCCCGACCGCCACGCTGACGTTGGTCACAGCACCTATCATTCTCACGCAAACACCGCTGCCGACGGATCAAGTCGCAATCTTCCAAGAGAATTTGACCTTGAGTGTGACCGCTAGCGCGCCGGGACAAAACAACGGTTTCCCCTTGAGCTACCAATGGAAGTTCAACGGAACGAACATCAGTGGTGCTACATCGAACTCGTACACCTTGCTGGGCGGTCCGAGCACGGTTGGCGCTTACACTGTGGTCGTGACGAACGCCGCCGGAAGTGCCAGCGCAAACTGGCAGGTAACGAACTTCACCTACGTTGGCAGCTACGTTGCGCCAGGAACACTTGCTTACCACTTGGCGACCAATTTGGTCGCACGAACGAATGGATTCTCGCCGGGCGCGAACATGGTGGAGGTGTCTGACTGGACATGGGCGTTCTACTATCCAACGAATTTGCACCTGCTCACAAATGCGGTCTGGTCAACGAATTTCTGGCTCAAGGGAGTGCAAGGCTTAAGCGCCACGGCCATTGGATTCCTCAACAGTCTTGGAGGCCAAGGGCTGGTAACAATGGTTTCGCCCCGGCATTGTCTCTTCGCCAACCACATGCATTATCCACCGGATCGTTTTGTGGCCGCTTTTCTCGACACGAACAACGTGATCTACTGGCGGACCAATGTGGAGACGGTGTTCATCGCCAACGATCTCTCGGTGGGGATTCTGAACGAAGATTTGCCATCATCAGTCGGCTTCTTGCCGGTAGTGCCGACGAATCTCATGAATTATCTTCCAACCAACGCAACAAGTGTCGTTCAAGGAATCGGGATGAACCAAGCTTTGAAACTGTTCAGTCAGCCCATTTCGTTTGGGTTTCCGCCGAATCTTAGCTGGGATAGTAGCCGTGTCATTCCTTTCGGTGTCGGGACAAATTGGGGTATCTCACTTGGTGGTGGTGATTCCTCGTCACCTGAAAGATTGCTCGTCGAAAACCATTTAGTCTTACTCTCACACCACTTTGGACCATTTAGCGGACCGAATTACACATTTTATTTTGAGACTATTAACCAGCATATGCACTACCTCTCAACAAACAACAGCGTGGGCACAGATTACCAATTGTCGCCATTCACTCTAACGAACTGGCCGACTATTCACTGATCGCCGAAACATAAATAATGAGACCACAACATGAAAACAAAAATGAAACTCCTCTGCATCGCAGCTCTTATCTTCGTGGGAGTTGTGCCATCATATTCGCAAGGTTACATTGTTCCAAACGGCGTTGTTTATTCCGGATATAACCCTGGCTTTGGCTATGAAATTGACGTGTTACATGATCCAACCAACTCGTATTACACTGGCTTTGGATTGGATCCCATGGGCAAAACGCTGCCCACAGTCTATACAAACACGTTTAGGTTCGGAGCCATCCTTGATGTTAGCGTGCGCGTTTTCTTGGTGGCCTCAAATCAACCCGTAAGCCTGCAAGCGATCCAGTCTGGGAGTTATACGGAATTGATGTTTCAAAATTACGTTTTAAACAACGGGTCCCCGTTTTACGTAGGATTGTACACCGGCAACCAGAATTTTTATCCGCCGGGCGGAATTTACACTGACCCGCTGTTTGGCTGGGCAAGGTTGGTAAATAATCAAGGAGTGATCCAACTGCTCGACAGCGCGCTGGTTTACAAGGCTGAAGGCATCTTCGCCGGAACACAAACCATCATTCCCGAGCCGACGAGCTGCGCTTTGATCGTCTTGAGCGGCGCACTTTTGGGGATTCGCCGTTGCAAGCGGTTGAGCGTATGAAATCGCTTGTTGCCATAGTTCTCGCAGTTGTCACCGCTATCGGGCTGCACGCCCAAGGCTACATCGTGCCCAACGGGGTGTACACGAATTTGTTTCCTGGAGAAATTGATGTATGGAACCTTGGGCCGCAGATAACAGGATTTATGCTTGAGCCGTGGGGCAGACAAGCCCCGGCAGCTTTTACAAACATCTTTCGCTTCGATGAGCCGATTACCATTGGGGTGCGCGTTTTCTTGGTTTCGCCGAATGATCCCATCAGCCTCAGACCAACCGTGGCCAATGCTCATCGTGAGTTTCAATTCGGCGAGACATATGTCTTCCAGTCGGGAGCGCCGTTTTACGTCGGGCTGTATACCGGGGCAGGTTTTGCACCACCATATCCTCCTAACCCGCCGTTCTTTTATCTGGATCCAGTTTTTGGCTGGGCGAAACTGGTCAACAACCGAGGTGTGATTCAGGAGGTTGACTACGCTGTCGCTCACCAAGCCCAAGGCATTTTTGCCGGCACCACGACCATCATTCCCGAACCAAGCAGTGCGACTCTGGCAATGCTGGGGATATTGGCTCTGGCTTTCCGCCGGCTGAAAAAGTCTTTTGCCCTCACTCCTCCACCGGCATGACGAGTTTGGCTGTCTCATAAACCTGCCGCAGCGGCACTTTCTTCTGCGCGGCCAGTTTTTGGCACGATTCAAACTCTGGCGCGACTTGCACCACTTTGCCGTTCAGTTTGCCCAGCTTCACCGTTACCGGGCCGAACTTGGTTTTTACCGTCGTAAATTCGCGCCGCAATTTCCGGCGCTCGGCAATCGTCCGCCGCACGCCGAAGGCCGTCGTCTCGCGCAGTATCAGTTCGCCGAATTTGTCCGCGTCCGCTTCAGGACACAGCACGGTGAGCAGCACACCCGGACGATTTTTCTTCATCTGAATTGGCGTGTGGAACACGTCCAACGCGCCCGCTGCCAGCGCGGCTGTCACAAACGCGCCAAGAATCTCGCCGCTCACGTCGTCCAGATTCGTCTCCAACACCGCGACACGATCCGTCTGCCAATCGTTGGTAGCGGATAGTGAGTGGTGGATGGTGGATGGAATGTTCGCGTTTGCGCCAGCAACTTTAGACTTTGAACTTTGGACTTTGGACTGTACGCCCCAAACGGCGCGCAGGACGTTTGGTCGTGTTTTATTCTCGCGCGTGCCGAGGCCGAAGCCGATTTTTTCCACTGCGAGGTTCTGCATCGAGTCGAAACTCTCGGCAAACTCCGCCAGCAACGCCGCGCCGGTGGGCGTGATCAGTTCGTTGGGTTCATCACATTGCGACACCGGGATTTTGCGCGCGCCAAGGATGGCGAGCGTGGCCGGAGCGGGAATGGGGAAACGTCCGTGCGCGCAGCGAATCCAGCCCGTGCCTTCCACGACGGGCGCAGCGACAACGCGCGGTTTGCCAAGTAATTCCAAACCGATGCACGCGCCGACAATGTCCACGATGGAATCCACCGCGCCGACTTCGTGGAAATGCACTTCATCCGCCGGCTGGCCATGAATTTTCCCTTCAGCGTCCGCGATGCGTTGGAACACCGCGATGGATTTCTGTTTCACCCAGGGCGACAGCTTGCTCTTGTTGATGAGTTTTTTGATGTCGCAAAAATTCCGGCTGTCGTCGTGGGAATGGCCGTGGTGCTCGTGCTCATGATGATGTTCATGACCGTGCTCATGGTGATGATGCTTATGCGTGTGGCTGTGTTCATGTTCGTGATCACTGCCATCGTCGTGATGATGCTCGTGGTCATGGTCATGCGCGAGATGAACATCGAACTTGATGCCGGCGATGCCCTGGCGTTCCTGTTGGCTGACGTGCAAGTGATAACCATCGAGCTTGAGCTTTTTCAGCTCGCGCTCGAGCCGATGCGCGTCAACGCCCAGGTCAATCAGCGCGCCGATGAACATGTCGCCACTGATGCCGCTGAAGATGTCGAGGTAAAGGGTTTTCATTCGCATGTCCGTATTTTGTAGCCGCATTTTAATGTCAAGTCATCGAGGCGTTACATCGTCAAAACGCTAAATCGTTACAACGGACAAAAACGCGCCGCCTGAATATTTTCGCGTTGTAACATTTCAACGATGTAACCTGGTAACGATTCAACCATGTAACGCATTGATCTGCCCTGCCGCGTAGCCCGCGCCAAATCCGTTGTCAATGTTCACCACCGTGACGCCGCTGCTGCAACTGTTCAACATGCCCAGCAACGCCGCCAGACCGCCAAAGCTCGCGCCGTAACCCACGCTGGTCGGAACGGCAACCACCGGCCGATTGACCAGTCCCGCCACCACGCTGGGCAACGCGCCTTCCATTCCGGCCACCACGATCAGCACGTTCGCCTGTTGCAAAATTTCCAAACGCGCCAGAACGCGATGCAGCCCCGCCACGCCCACGTCGTGAACTTCCACCACTTGATTTCCCATCAGGGTGGCGGTGAGGGCCGCTTCTTGCGCCACCGGCAGATCGCTCGTGCCGGCGGAGACGACGGCGATGGTGCCAGGACGTTTTGGTAGCGGCCACTTTTCAATCGTCACGCAGCGGGCGAGTTCATAATGCCGCGCCGCTTTGAATTTTCTTTGCAAGGCGCGCGCTTGTTCTTTCGTGGCGCGGGTAACGAGCACATTTTGCTTGTGCTGAAGCAACCGGGCGGCGATGCCCACCACTTGCGCGGCGGTTTTTCCCGCGCCGAAAATGACTTCCGGACATCCCTTGCGCAGCGCCCGATGCAAATCCACCTGGGCAAAACCCAAGTCGGCAACTGGTGCAGCTTGGAAGGCGCGCAGGACACGGGCGCGCGAAATTTTATCCATGCGGAATTGTTCCAGCAGTTGTTCGGCTTGAGCTGTTGTCACGGAATCACGATGACAGCAAAACCAGGTTGGGTCACGCCAAAACCAAGTCGTCGGGAGGCGGCTCGATCCCGCAGCTGCGCGGACTGGGTTCGCCTCTGCGGCCCGGAGTCCATCGCTCAGGCTCGACACGATTTGCAATTCGCGTAGCCTGTCGGGAACGGGCAAAAACTATGACAACTCTATTCATCGTCGCAATTCTATTGGTGGCCGGATTTTTCTTTGTGCTGCTCACCCGCTGGCAGAACGGGAAAGCGGGAGCGGGGGATGGTTGCGGGTGCGGTCACGATCACGCCCCGGCGGAGTCGTCCGCGCATAAATCCCACGCTGACGGAAAAAGCGGGTGCTGCGGCGGCAAACATTCGTGAAGCGCCGTTGCGGTAGATTCATCCAGGCGACCGCTGGAGACGGCGTGGAGCGGACGGACGGGAATTCAGGTTGAATCCAACGCGCCACCGTCTATTCTGGCGGCGGGCAAGCCATGAAACCAGAAGTCATCACCGTCGAACGATTTTTCCGGGAAAACCAGCAACCTCTGGGGTTGGAACTGGTGGCGGGCGCGGAGGGTTTGAAGCGCGAGATCATTGAGCCGACCGTTAATCGTCCGGGGCTGATGTTGGCCGGTTTCACAAAGTATTTTGCCTACAAACGCGTGCAGGCTTTGGGCAACGCGGAGATTTTTTTCCTGCGTTCACAAACGCCGGCGGATCGCGCCAAATGTTATCAAACCCTTTTCAATTACAAGGTGCCGTGTCTGGTTTGCAGCCGCAGTTTGAAACCGGATGAGGAGATGATTGCGGCGGCCAACGCGGCGCGCGTGCCGGTTTTCCGCACGCCACAAATCACCATGCACTTCATCAGCCAGGCGACGCTGACGCTGGAAACCATGTTTGCGCCGCGCGGCACCGAACTGGGCAGCATGGTGGACATTCTGGGCATCGGCGTGATCATCAAGGGCGAGAGCGGCGCGGGCAAAAGCGAAAGCGTGCTGGCGTTGATCGAGCGTGGGTATTGCCTGGTGGCGGATGACGTCGTGAAAGTGCATTTGCAGGACGGCAAACACGTCATCGGCACGGCGGCTTCGTTGACCAAGGATCACATGGAAGTGCGCGGCATCGGCATCATCAACGTCGCGGCCATGTTCGGCATCAAGAGCATCCGCTCCAACAAACGGGTGGATTTGGTGGTTTCACTGAAGGCGTGGAACGAGGTGCCCGATGTCGAGCGGCTGGGATTGGAGCAGGAATTCACGCAGATTCTCGGCGTCAAAGTGCCGCACATTACCATTCCGATCCGTCCGGGTCGGGACATCGCGCGACTGATCGAGGTGGCGGCCATGCACCTGAAATTGGCGATCACCGGCTACAATCCCGCCAAGGAATTGAATGAGCGGCTGATTGCCCAAATGATCAACCCGCCTCCGGCCAAATAAAAAAATGGCCTAACCCCTTCGATTCGCTAATAATGAAGCGATTTTGATGAGTGGATCGAAGCTGACCAAAGAACTCACGGTGCAAAACAAGCTGGGCATTCACGCGCGTCCAGCCGCCATGTTTGTGAAAACAGCCAACCGCTTTACCGCCGAGATCATGGTCGAAAAAGACGGGGAAACGGTGAACGGCAAAAGCATCATGGGCCTGATGATGCTGGCGGCCGGCCCCGGGTGCAAATTGACGGTCCACGCCAATGGCAACGACGCCGCCCAAGCGGTGACGGAAATTGAGGCGCTGTTGCAACGCAAGTTCGACGAAGAATAACCACCGGCGGCCAGTTGGAACTTGGAACTTCGCGCCCGAACCCCTAATCTCCGCGCATGGCTGGAACCGATTTTGATGTCAAATACGTGGCGCATCTGGCCCGACTGGCGCTCACTCCGGAAGAGGAAAAAATGCTCGGCACCCAATTGGGCAACATCCTTGGTTTTATTGAACAATTGAAGGCCGTGAACGTGTCCCAAGTCGAGCCCACCGCGCACGCCGTCCCGACGGTCAACGTCACCCGCCCGGACGTCGTTCAGCCCTCGCTTGCGCACGAAGCGGCGCTGCGCAACGCGCCCCGGCAGGCGGGCGGGCTGTTTGTTGTTCCCAAAATTGTCGAGTAACCCACGCGTTCCAGAGCCGACATGCCTCACCAACTCACCATTTCGGAACTAACCGCGCGGATCGCCCGACGGGAAATCAGCGCCCGCGCCGCCATGCAGGCGTGCCTGGATCGCATCGCGCGGGTGGATGAAAAAATCCATGCCTTCATCAGCTACGATGCGGCCGATGCCCTCGCGCAAGCCGACGCGCTGGACCAGGAAATTGCCCAAGGGATGGGCCTGGACCGTCCGTTGCTGGGCGTTCCCATCGGGCTTAAGGACGTTTTCGCCGTAAAGAATCAACCGCTGAATTGCGGCTCCAAAATTCTGGGAAATTTTATTTCTCCTTACGACGCCACGGTCGTCACCAAACTCAAGGCGGCGGGCGCAGTTGTGTTTGGTCGTTTGAACATGGACGAGTTCGCCATGGGCAGTTCGACGGAAACCTCGGCGTTCGGATTGACGCGCAATCCGTGGTCGCCAACGCGTATTCCGGGCGGCTCCTCCGGCGGCTCGGCGGCAGCAGTGGCGGCGGATGAAGTCATCGGCGCGCTGGGATCGGACACGGGCGGTTCGATTCGCCAACCGGCGGCATTCTGTGGCTGCGTGGGATTCAAACCCACTTACGGCCGCGTTTCGCGCTACGGTTTGGTGGCGTTTGCTTCGTCCCTGGACCAGGTCGGGCCGTTCACCAAGGACGTGCGCGATACGGCCACGTTGCTCCAGGTGATCAGCGGCCACGACGAACGCGACACGACCAGTGTGAAGCAACCGGTACCGGATTACCTCCAGGCGTTGGATGGAAACATCAAAGGTTTGCGGATCGGTTTGCCCCGGGAATTTCAAATCCCGGGTCTGGACCCGGAGGTGAAGGCCGCGGTGGATCGGGCAATTGAACAACTGCAGGCGTTGGGCGCCAGTGTGACGGAGATTTCCTTGCCCCATGCGGATTACGCCGCCGCCACGTATTACATCATTGCGCCGGCTGAAGCCTCGGCGAATCTCGCCCGCTTCGACGGCATTCGCTATGGTTTGCGCGCCGAGGGGAACGATCCGCTCGAGCTTTACTGCAACACGCGCGGTCAAGGGTTTGGCGCGGAAGTGAAACGGCGCATCATTTTGGGCACGTACGTTTTGAGCAGCGGTTACTACGACGCGTATTATCTGCGCGCGCAAAAAGTGCGAACGCTCATCCGGCAGGATTTTCTCAAGGCGTTCGAACAAGTGGATGCCATCGTGACGCCGACGACGCCGACGGCCGCATTCAAGATCGGTGAAAAATCGTCCGATCCGCTGCAAATGTATCTTTCCGACGCGTTCACGATTTCGTGCAACCTGGCGGGAATCTGCGGGATCAGCGTGCCGTGCGGTTTCACCAGCTCACCCCGGCTGCCCATCGGATTGCAATTGCTCGGCTCGCCGTTTGGTGAAGCGACCATTCTCAAAATTGCGCATGCCTACGAACAGAGTACATCCTGGCACAAGGAACGCGCGCCGTTGGCCGGTTAGGTTCACCGTGACCGGCTCCCGCAAGTAGTGGTGGGCGCGGCGTAACGCGACGATGAGGCGATGATGCGTTTGGAGATCATGCGAATAACCCGGGCCACGCTGGCGAGTTGGGCGGCGGTGCTGCTGCTTGGCTGCGGCGTTGACCGACACGTCGCCCGAACCGAAGCGCCGGAGGCGGCGCCGCCGAGCGCGGCCGATTCATCCACTTTAACCATGACTAACAACCTCACCAAAACGGACGCGGAATGGCGGAAGCAATTGACGCCCGAACAATATCGCATCCTGCGCGAGAAAGGCACGGAACGCGCGTTCACCGGCAAGTATTGGAACACCAAGGACGCGGGCGATTACCACTGCGCGGGCTGCGGCGCGTTGCTGTTTGCTTCGGACACCAAATTTGAATCGGAATGTGGCTGGCCGAGTTTCTACGCGCCGGCGCGGACGGACATCATTGCCGAGGCGGCGGACGACAGCTTCGGGATGCGACGGACCGAGGTGCTGTGCGCCCGTTGTGGCGGGCATCTGGGCCACGTTTTCAATGATGGCCCCAAGCCGACCGGGTTGCGCTACTGCATCAATTCCGGGGCCATCCAGTTTGAACCGGCCAAAAAGTGAGCGGCGACCCGGCGGTGGCAGTCGCATTTTATCGGGCCCAACCGGCACTTTTTACTGGCGCTGATTTCCGTTCGCGCTTAGGCTCGACTCGCCGTTGAACCACTAGAGAACAAGAGATTATGGACATCATCTTCAATTGCCCCAAGTGCGATCAGGAACTCGCGGTGGATGCCAGCGGGGCCGGCACCGAAATCACCTGCCCGTCGTGTTCGGAAAAGATCGTCATCCCCGCCGCATCGCGCTCCAGCGACCGACTGCCGGTCATTCCTCCAGCCAGTGGCACGGTTAATCCCATCGCCTCCTCGGCCGCCGCCAAAGTCGAGCGCCATCTCAAAGTGCCGGTGCGGAGCGAACCCGCGGCGAGTTTGATCGAAAAACCCTCCAAACCGCTGGAAGTGGCCGCGAAGGAATCCGATCGCAAATTGCGGATCAAGACCATCCGCCACACGGATTGCGTCGAGGTTGGGCGCGATCGTTTCGACGACACGGTGACGGAATTCCTGCAGAAAGTGGGCGAGCAACATCTGGTCAGCGTGACGCCGCTGACGTATTCCTACGTCGAAATCGGCTCGCAAAAAATTGTGACGGATTACGCCGTGATGATCGTTTACAAAGGCTGAATGACGAACCCCGGTTGGGGTCGCCTGCTTGACTTGATTTTTTCCCGCCGCTACCGTCCGCGCATGAGTCGTCGGTTTACCATTCTGAGCCTGCTGCTGCTGACCGGCCTGTTTTACGCCTTCCCGTCACCGGCCCCGTTGATTTTTACGCCGGGCGAAGGGTGGCACTACGAACTGCCGGGCACGACGGCGCAATGGCGCAAAGAGCAGGCCAAGGATCAACTCGCCGTGGCGCAGGAAGCCTTCGAGGCAAAAGATTTTTCCACGACGGTCAAAGCCAGTTCCTACCTCGTCCGCAAGTGGCCGCTCTCCGATTATGCCGCCGAGGCGCAATACTTGTTGGGACGCGGTTACGAAGCGCAGCGCAAGGACGAACGCGCGTTTGCGGCGTACCAGGAAATTTTCACCAAATATCCCAATAGCGATCAATTGGCGGATGCCGCCCGCCGCCAGTACCAAATCGCCTCGCGTTTTCTGGCCGGACAACGCTTCCATGTCCTCTGGGGTTACGTGCCGTTTTTTCCGAACATGGAAAAGACGGCGGGGTTGTTTGAAAAAATTGTCGCCAACGGGCCTTATGGCGATATGGCCCCGCACGCGCAGTTGCGCATCGGCGCGGCGTATGAATCGCAGAAAAATTACCCGGAAGCCGTGGCCGCCTACGAACGCGCCGCGGACCGCTATCACGACCTGCCCATCATTGCCGCCGACGCCTTGTATCGCGCGGGCATGTCCTACTACAAACAAGCGCTGACGGCCGAGTACGATCAAGGCACGGCGGGGCAGGCGATTGCGACCTTCAATGATTTGATCGTGCTGCATCCGGAAGACCGGCGGTTGCCGGAAGTGCGGCGCATTATTACGCGGCTCAAAGACGAGCAGGCGCGGGGCAATTTCAAGATCGCCGAATTTTACGCCAAACAAAAACGCTGGAGTGGCGCGTTGGTTTATTACAACGAGGTTTTGATCAACGGCGCCGAGTCCCGTTACGCCAGCGTGGCGCGCGAACGGATTGACCTCATCAAGCAGCGCCTGCCCGCCACGACGCAATGATCATGGTTTGGAAGCGCGGCATGTTGGTGGTCGGCCTGAGCGTGTTGCTGGGCGGTTGCGCGGGCTACCGCCTGGGCCCCACTGGCGGGCAAACCGCCGGCGCGCGTTCCATCCAAATTCAACCGTTCTTTAATCGCACTTTGGAGCCGCGTCTGGGCGAGGCGATCACTACCGCGCTGCGCAAGGAAATCCAGCGGGACGGCACTTACACGCTGGCCTCACGGGCGGATGGTGATCTGGTGGTTTCCGGCGACATTCTTTCCTATCAACGCGGCCAAATCAGCTTCCTGCCGACGGACATCACGACGGGACGTGATTACCGCCTGACTTTCACGGCGCATGTGGTGGTGCGCGACCGGATCACGGGACGGGTGGTTTATGATGAAAATCTGACCGGAGCCACTTTGATGCGCGCGGGTGATGATCTGCCGAGTGCCGAACGCCAAACGCTTCCGGTGTTGGCGGAGGATCTGGCACGGCAAATCACCGCCGCGCTGACGGATGGGAAATGGTAACGTCGGGATTTGGACGGCGATTGGTCCACGCCGATAATACTTGGCGACCCCAGCCGCTCCGCGTCGTTCCAACTTCGTAACTTCCCGCGTCGGCTCGCCCGGAGATTACCGACCAAACATGCCGGGTGCGGCGCCGCCCATGCGCGCCATCATTTTCTGGAACTTGCCCATTTTTTTCATCATCTGCTGCATCTGGGCGAATTTGTTGAGCATGGTGTTGAGTTCGGTCACGCTCACGCCGCTGCCCTTGGCGATCCGTTGCCGGCGTTTGGCGTTCAGGAGGGCCGGGGTTTTGCGCTCCTGCGGCGTCATGCCGCAGATCATGGCTTCCATATGCTTGAACTCACGCTCCTGTTTGGTGATGTCCACCTGCTTGAGCGCCTCCGCGCCACCGGGCAACATTTTCATGATGTTATCCAGCGGTCCGAGTTTCTTCATCTGCCGCAGTTGCTCCAGGAAATCTTCCAGCGTGAACTGGCCGCGGCGCATCTTTTCCTCCATGCGCTTGGCGTCCTCCAGGTCCACGGCTTCCGCCGCTTTCTCCACCAGGCTCACCACGTCGCCCATGCCGAGAATGCGGGAAGCCATGCGCTCGGGATGAAACGGCTCGAAATCTTCCAGCTTTTCCCCGACACCCATGAACTTGATCGGCTTGCCGGTTACCGCCTTCAAACTGAGCGCCGCCCCGCCGCGCGCGTCACCGTCCAGTTTCGTCAGGATCGCGCCCGTGATGTTCAGGGCTTGATCAAAATGCGTGGCGACATTGACCGCCTCCTGACCGGTGGCGGCGTCGAGCACCAGGAGAATTTCACGCGGCTTCACCAGGTCGCGCAGCCGCACCAGTTCCTGCACCAACGGCTCATCAATTTGCAATCGTCCCGCCGTGTCAAAAATGAGCGTGTTGCGATTGTGCGTTTCCGCGTAAGCCAGCGCGTCCCGGGCGATTTTCGTCACGTCGGTTTCTCCCCGCGATACGAACACCGGCAGGTCCAGTTGTTTCGCGAGCGTTTCCAACTGATCCATGGCGGCGGGCCGATAAACATCGGCGGCCACCAACAAGGGCTGGCGGCCTTGTTTTTGGATCAGCCGCGCCAGCTTGCCGCTGGACGTGGTTTTGCCCGCGCCATGCAAACCCACCATCAAAATGCACGCGGGATTGCGATCAAAATTCAACCCGGCGTTCTGCGAGCCGAGCAGTTCCACCAACTCGTCGTTGATGATTTTGATGATCTGCTGTCCGGGCTGAATGCTCTGGACAACCTCCGCGCCAATGGATTTGGCTTTGACGCGTTCGATGAAGTCGCGCGCCACCTTGAAATTAACATCGGCTTCGAGCAACGCCAGACGCACGTCGCGCAGCGCGTCGGACACGTTGCTCTCGGAAATTTTTCCCAGGCCGCGCAGATTACGGAAGGCGTTCTGGAGTTTGCTGCTGAGCGATTCAAACATCGCGCCAGCCTAGGTTTTTCGCGCCGTTGGCGCAAGATGGGCTTTGCGTCGGCTTCGAGTTTGCGGACGGCCCTCCGGTCGTTTGGTCGTTCGGAAAACTGGTCAAAGCGCGCGGGCTGAGGCAAGCTGCCGGAGCGATGGTGAATTTATTGGATACAAAATTTCTGTTTGCCTCGCTGTTGTGGGGCTCGATTGGCGTGGGTTACTTCATCTACGGCAAAAAGCAACAGGCCATGCCTCCCCTGATCGGCGGTTTGGTGATGATCGCGCTTTCCTATTTTGTCGAGTCGTGGTTTTGGATGTCGCTCGCGGGCGCTGCCTTGATGGCCGCAATCTACTGGCTCGTCCGACACGGTTATTGAGCCGCCGCGTGTGGCTTATGTGACAATTGCGCGGAGCCCCTCGGTTCGGACCGCTCGCGGTTCACAGGACAAAGAAGAAAATTTCGTTGCGCATTGCAGAGCGGCGCGTCAATCCCATCGCGGCGGACGGCGATCCGCCTTCTTGCGCGCGCGTTGCGCTTTTTCGGCAAGCATCCGGTCCTTGGCCGCGCGACTGCGCTTGCGTTTCTGCCGTCGCAATTTAGCCGCGTGCGCCTGGGCGGCGGTCCGCTCCCGATGTCGTTCCGCCTCGATCTTTTCCAGCAACAACCGTCGCGCCAGAAAGCGGTTGAGACCTTGCTGGCGAGTTTTCTGGCACTTGACCTGAAGACCGGTTGGCCGATGCAGCAGCACCACGCAGGTCGCGACCTTGTTGACGTTCTGGCCGCCGTGACCACCCGAACGGACGAAGGATTCCTCCAGATCGGCTTCCTGGATTCCCAGCGCCGCCATGCGTTGCGCGAGCTGGCTTTCCTTTTCCGTGCTGACCGGGAGCGTGCTCATGCGGGTAGCTTCCTTGATTCCAGGGTCATTGTCAGTCGCGAAACATACCGACTGGCGGTCGCAACTGATTTGTCGGGTTCAATGTCCTCCGACGCGACGAACGCCATGCAAAGCTTCCGCCTGGCTCAACTTCGGCCAGGTGTAGCCGTAAAGTGTGATCAGCGCGAAGCACAAGAGCGGGACGATGAAAGCGCGGGACATGTCGTAATGATCCGCCACCGCACCCATGAGTTTGGGCAGGATGGCCCCGCCCATGATGCCCATGACGATGTAGGCCGCCGCGCCTTTGGCCTTGCTGCCGAGACCAAAAATGCCCAACGCGAAAATGGTGGGAAACATGATGGACATGAAGAAATACGTGAGGAAAACGCACACCACCGAAAGCCAGCCCAGCTTGAGAAAAATCAACAGACACGCGATGACGTTCAACGCCCCGTACAGTCCAACCACCTTGTGCGCGGAGAACTTTTTCAGCAAGAGCGCCCCGGTGATGCGCCCAATCAAAAAGCAGATGAACCCAAACGAAACCAGTTGCGCCGCCAGTTGGTTGGTGATGACCAGAAACCCGTCGTGAAAGGTCAGCACCTCCGGATACGCCTCCGCCAGGAGCAGACGATTCAAACGCGCGGAACGACGCGACTCGGACGCTGACACCAACAGTTCCCGGGTCGGGTCGGAGAGGGTCACGCCGGCGAATCGTTCCGGTGTGTAGAGCTGTTCCTTGAGTACGAGACTGTTCAGGTCCTGTGTCAAAGCCACGCGCAAGGCGGCCGCACCAGTGGTACCGGATTGGAACTCGTTCAACGCCTCGGTCGTGGCCGGCGATAAATTCGCCGTCAGAAAAGCTGAGAGCGCATCCGATTTGTCGCTCAACCGATGCGCCAGTGACGGCAGATCTTTGAAGTCATTGGCGGAAAAAGCCGTTTTGACTTCAAACCAATTTTGGGTTCGCTCCGTCAACCAGGAGTTGGGCAAGGCGGGCGGTTCGGAAACCAGATAATTGATCAGGAAACTGAAAATACCCGCTTGGGCCGCCACATAGACAAATTGCGCCAGCGTGGCGCCGGTGAAATGTTCATGCGCCCAGATACTCTGCGCGGAAATCTTCTTCACGGTGACCGCCAATTTGATGGCGGCCAGAACCAGACCAATCGCACCCGCCCAAAAGAGCACCAGCAACAGGGCTGAATCCGGGTTCAGCGTCATACCCGGCAGACGCGGCAACCAGCCGGCGAGAGTCAAAGCCGGTTGGCCCGCTCCCACGGCCTCCAGGATCAACCACAAGATCATGCCAAAGATGCCGATCAACACGCCCACGTTCAGCAACAACAAAACGTAAACGGATTTGCGATTGATCCTTCGGTTCGCCACCGCACCGACGTCAGCATCCGTTTTGGCATCGGCAGCTTGTGGCTCATCGGTTTTCACGTCCGGGATGGGTGCGAAGAAGAATACAACGGCCAGAATCAAAACCACCACCGCGACGCCGGCGTAGGGGATCCATAGCGTCTGCGCGCCCGTGCTGCGACCGGCGGCGTCCGTGCCGTAAAAAAACGCGCTGCCGGCAATGGGTCCGAAAATCCAGCCCACTCCGTTGCAGGATTGCGCGATGTTGATGCGCGTGGCGGCGAAACGCGGCGCGCCGAGTACCGTGGTGTAGGGATTGGCCACGGTTTCCAGAAAGGTGAGACCGGAGGCGATGACGCAAACGCCGGTCAGGAAGGCCCAGAACGCGGCGATCTTGGTCGCCGGGATGAACCAGAATCCGCCCACGGCCACCATCAACAAACCGGCGATGATGCCGCCTTTGTAACCCAGCCGGGTGGCGAGCCAGCCCGCCGGCAGCGACATGAGGAAGTATCCCAGATAATGCGCGAACTGCACCCAGGCGGATTGCGAAAGACTCAGCTTCAGCTCCTCCTGAAAATGTTTGTCCATCACGTCAATCATCCCGTTGCAAAATCCCCAGAGCAGGAACAGCGAGCTGACCAGGAGAAAGGTGAAGAAAACATTCCGGCCATTGGCCAGGACGAACATGCTGGACTTGGGTTGGCTCATACGTTGCGGGCGATGACGACCGCCACCCGTTCACAGCGGCCGTCGGCTTTAACTAAACAATGAGGCTGCACAATGATCAGGGCTATCGGTACCGAAAGCGATGGAAGGCGTCAAGCCTGTGGCCGCGAGAAAATGATTTCTTTGGCCGCGCGCCGGGTGTATTCCCTATGCGGTCGGTAGAATAAAGATTAAACAACCAGCAAGTTCATTTCGTTACGACAATTGTTATGGCCAAAAACACGAATCGAACCGGACGGAGCTTTCCGCGTCTCAAGAAACATCAAGTGCAACTCGTCGCCAGCGGCGACCTGCGCCCTTCGGCCAATCGCGTCTGTTGGCCCGCGCAAAAGGAAATGGAGGACGCCCTGGGCGTCGCCCTCCAGGCGGAGGGCTACGAAGTGGTGCGGGGTCATGCTTACGATCCGGTCGCCAAACACGGCTTCATTGATTCACAACGGCGCGGGATGGAAGTCTTCCGCCACCTGGATCCCGACGCGCCGCTGATTGTGGCCGAGTCCGTCTGGCAATACTCGCATCACGTTCTGGCCGGCTTGACCACGCACCGCGGCCCGATCCTCACCGTGGCGAACTGGTCCGGCACCTGGCCCGGCCTGGTCGGCATGCTGAATTTGAACGGCTCGCTGACCAAGCAAGGGGTGACGTATTCCACGCTGTGGAGTGAAAATTTCACGGACGCATATTTCAAGACCCGCCTGCGGCAATGGCTCAAAACGGGGCGTTGCTCACATCCGACTCAGCACGTCCAGCCGCTCACCCGGATCAAAGTGCCCGCCAACGCGCGGCGCCTCGGCGAAAACCTCGCCGCGCAATTGCGGCGCGACAAGGCGATCATGGGCGTGTTCGATGAAGGTTGCATGGGCATGTTCAACGCCATTATTCCAGACCACCTGTTGCATGCCACCGGCGTCTTCAAAGAACGCTTGAGCCAATCCGCGCTTTACTACGGCGCGACGCAGGTCCGGGATGCGGAAGCGCGCGCGGTTTATCAATGGTATCGGCGCCAAGGGATGAAATTTCACACCGGCCCGAACGACGCGACCGATCTCACCGAGCGGCAAATTCTCTGGCAGTGCAAAACCTACATCGCGGCGGTGCGGATCGCGGCGGACTTCGGCTGCGACTGCGTCGGCATTCAATATCAGCAGGGCTTGAAAGATTTGCTGCCCGCCAGCGATTTGGTGGAAGGCACGCTTAATAACGCGGATCGGCCGCCGGTAAAATCGCGCGACGGCAAACGCGTGCTCTACGCCGGCAAACCGTTGACGCATTTCAACGAAGCGGACGAATGTGCGGGCCTGGATGGATTGCTCACCCAGCGCGTCCACGCGGCCCTGAACCAGCCGCCGGAAAATACATTGCACGATTTGCGTTGGGGTGATTGGGATCAATCCGGCACCGTCAAGGATTACGTGTGGGTTTTCGAGATCAGCGGCAGCGTACCACCGGCGCATCTGATCGGCGGTTGGAAAGGCGCGGAAGGGTTCCGGCAACCGCCCATGTATTTTCCGAAAGGCGGCAGCACGTTGCGCGGCGTTTCCCGACCGGGCGAAATTGTCTGGTCCCGCATCTACGTGGCGAACGACGCTTTGCACCTGGATATCGGACGCGGCAAGGTCGTCCGGCTGCCGCGCGCGGAAACCGAGCGCCGCTGGCAGGCCACCACCTGGCAATGGCCCATCATGCACGCCGTGACCTACGGAGTGACGCGCGATCAGATGATGGCCAAACATCAGGCAAACCACGTTCACTGCGCGTATGCCCGTAACGCCGCCGCCGCCGACCAATGCCTCTACGCCAAAGCCGCCCTGGCCCAGGCGCTCGGCATCAAGGTCAACCTCTGTGGCACGAAGGCCGACGGGAAGAAGTGGTAGCGGCGCCCGGGCGATGGTCCGACGTGGATTTCAATGGCTGAAGGTGAATTTCAGCATGAATGGCTGCGGCCGTTGGAACTCTGATTAAACCGCAAAGGCTCCGAACAAGGCGCGCATCTCTTCGTTGACCAGGGCCGGATCGCTCAGGGTGTGGGCGATCTCATCGCGCAGCAGTTCCCGATAGCGCTTGCGCAACCGATGCACCGCCACGCGCACCGCGCCTTCCTCCATGCCCAGCGCCTTGGCGACTTCGCTCTGCGCCGTCTCGCTCTTGCCCGCCGCGAGAAACATTTTCAACTGCTCAAACAACTTTCCTTTGCCGGCGGTTTCGCACTCGGCTTGCAATCGCTCGATGACCTGGCCCAGCAACGCCAGCGCCCATTCGCGGTCAAAGGCCTGATCCGGGCTGAGTTCATTTTGCGCGACGACTTGAAATTGCGTGTCCGCCGTTTCCCAATCCAGGGACAGCATCGTCATGCCGCCACCGCGTTTCTGGCGGTGGGCCTGTTTCCATTCGTTGACGAGGAAGTTTTTCAACGCCGCGAGCAGGAAGGCGCGAAACCGTCCGCGTTCCGCGCTCAAGCCCGCGAGATAATTCTTCGCCAGAAACCGCGCGAAGAACGCCTGCGTCAAATCCTCCGCATCCGCCTTCACGTGACCGTGCCGCCGCACGTAGGCATAGAGTGGAAACCAATAGGTGCGACACAACTCCTCCAGCGCATGATCCGATTGCGACGTATGCTGTTGCCCCGCCGCGAGCACGACCGTCCAATGCGTCGTGGCGAAAATATCGCTGGATGCATTCGCGGCCTGGCTGGAAAGTTCCGATGTCAAAGCAGTTTGGATTTAACCACGGATGGACACGGATGGACACGGATAAATAACGTCGGACAGCGATCTCGGCTGTCTCTGGTTCGCAAATGACCAGGACGGCAGCGTATCCATTGGCTTCGGAGCCCAAATTGCCACCGGGTAAAATTGTATAGACCACCAGCAAATTTACCGTAAATTTGCTGGCGATGTTTACACGCCAGCAACCGCTGCCGGAGCGATCGTTCTTCCTGTTGGGTCCGCGCGGGACAGGAAAAACGACTTGGTTGCGCCATGTCCGGTCCGAGGCATTGTGGTTTGACTTGCTGCGGACGCAGACTCACTCTCATAAAAAATAGGGCGACAAAACGCACTCGCAGTTCAAAACCTTGCGGAGACAGCCACATCCGTTTCAGATTCATCCATGGTCTCATGGCTTCTTTGGCAGCAACTGGTTTTAACGGATCTTTTCCGGCGACCCCGTGCGGTCTCTCGTTTTCGCCCGCCACAATCGCCAGCCGCAAATTGGCAGCAAGATCGCACCCGACCAGATCAACGCAATGATGACGTCCCCCGACAGGGAAAGATTCCATCCGCGGCGGGTGAGTGCGTCCATGAAGAACACCGCAAGGAGGATCACGGGAAGGACACTGATAAACGCCAGCCACGCACCGGCGGCGCAGCTAACCCGCTGCAATTCTACGTCACTCGTCCGCCGCAACAGAAAGGCCACCAACGCGGATACGCTCGCCAGCGATACGAAGATGGTGATTAGCCAGCCTCCCATGACGTTTCCCCAGAGCATTAACCACAGCAGACCAATCATCGTGGTCCCGCCAAATGCAATGGCCATTGTGAACGCAAGCGGTGGCAGCACCGCGTCAGGTTTATCGGCGAAACTCCGACCGAGAGACCAAAGGAGTACCGCTCCAAAGGCGCCAAAACCCAGGATTACTCCCAGAACGGCGCCAGCGAAAATGTTGAGTGGGCGATTTGGTCGCTCCGGATGGAGCGGCGGTACGGCGTAGTCAACGATGTCAACTTGTCGAAATTCCGATACGCCGGCTGCGGCCGAATCTGTTATTTCCTTTCTTTCCGCCGCCTGCAAAGAGCTGCGCATCTGCTGCCACCGAAGCTCACGATAACTTTGTGCAATTGCGTTTGCCAGTTTGGCGGCCTCGTGCGGCTCTTCGTCAAACACGGTGATTGCAATGAAGTTGTTGTCGACGCCAAACTTGAGTTGCAGGCGGTGCCTGAGCAGTGCCGTAGTCTCGGCGATGCTGAGTTTTTCGCCCCCAGTGTGTCGTCGGCCCCATCGGGTATTGAGGTCCGTCGCCTCGACGACATGATCCAAGACCGCTGGGGATTGGATGATCGAATCTTCCGTTTGAAGGAGATAGGGATCAGGCCCTGGCCCGATTGAGGGCAGGTTTGAATTACCTGTGACGGGGAGATTCACTCTGACCACCGCCGTGGCTTTGAAGGATTTCGGCAAAAGAAAAGTGACGGCGGTCGCCACCAAGAGCGTGCTGAAGCCAACGATCAGACCCACGAACACGGCCCGGCGAATGATTAGCCCCGAGGCGCGTTTCGCCATTTTCGGTATGACTTCCGTTTGAGCCTCGTCACCTTGTCTCCCACTGGCATCTGGTGTTTCCGCAATCGTCTCTTCCTGCGGCTTGGGCGCGCTGGCTTGTTGGTGGCGCCATTCGGGTTGCTTTTCCGCCGGCCCCGGTTTGCGGTCTCCCGTTTCCGCCAGCCGCATGAGCAGCCCGGCGACCCAAATCAACAAGGCAAGGAAGAAACTGATGAGGAGCGCCAGCAGGCCGCCCGTTGCAAGCTGCGGCGGCTGGACCTGATTTGCTTGCACAGTAAGCTCATGCGTTCCGCCGATGAAGCCGGTCAATAGCGTGCCCAGCCACAGCAGCCAGCACAACAACAGGTCGGAAGTGCACGCCCGGCGTTCCGGGGTGAGCCAGTAATCGCGCCGGGGAATGTTGATGGCCCGGGGAAAATGAACGCCCTGCCGGGCAATCAACCAGAACAAGCCGCCCAGAAACAGCGGCAGGCCCGCGACCAGAATAAAATAACCACGCCGCGACAGCCAGCCGTCGGCCTGACCGTCCGCACCAAAATGGCTGGCCACTGGATCGGGTAATTGGGAATAGGACCGCACCAGCAACAAGATCAGCAGGCCGTAAGCACAGGCGAATCCAGCTTTTGCAAGGAGCACGAAAACAGACCTTGTCGGGGCCGTCCGGTGGATCGCATCTTGCCCAACGGCAATCGTCTCCACCTGCGTTTTGAGGACGCTGGCTTGTTGGTAACGAAGCTCAGGTTTCTGTTCCAACGCGCGCAGAACGACCTCGTCCAGTCGCACGTCAATGGAGACTTTCCTGGACGGCGGCTCGATTTTCTTGCCGGGCAGTTCGCCGGTGAGCATCTGGTAAAACACCACGCCCAACGCGTAGATGTCCGCGCGATGATCCACCTCGCCGGGCGCGTGAATCTGCTCGGGCGACATGTATTGCGGCGTGCCCATGACCTTGCCCGCGTCGGTGAGGTTCTCTGTAGCGACAGTCTGTGACTGTCGCTGACTGGCCGCGCTTTTCTCCAGTGAATGACGGTCACAGACCGCCGCTACAATCTTCGCCAGCCCGAAGTCCGCCACCTTCACGCGGCCGCGCCGATCCAACAGAATGTTCTCCGGCTTGATGTCGCGATGGACGATGCCCTGATCGTGCGCGAATTGCAGCGCATCGCAAATCTGCGGCACGATGGCGAGCGCTTCACGCGCCGAAACGCGACCCGCGTGAAGCAACTGGCGCAGGTTCACGCCGTCCACGAATTCCATGAGGAAATAATAAAGCGAGGTAGCGGCAGGCATCCTGCCTGACGTAGAGGGCGGCATCTTGCCGCCCGGATGGGCGGTCGAACTGGCTGCGGCTTCCGAACTCTCCACGCCTTCACTTACACCGCCGCTTTTTCTGCCGGGCTGGAAGCCCGGCTCTCCGGCAGGCAGGATGCCTGCCGCTACGCCAAACTCAAACAGCGTGACAATGCCCGGATGATTCAACTTGGCCAGCGCCTTGGCTTCGCGGGCGAAGCGTTCGGCAAACGTGGGATCGGCCCCGATGCCCGGTGGCAGGATTTTCAAGGCTACGAGCCGATCCAGTTGTTTCTGTCGCGCCTGATAAACCGCGCCCATGCCGCCTTTGCCGATGAGTTCCAGAATTTCCAGTTGCGGAAACAGTGGAGCGAGTTCCGCGATGGTGGGTGGAATAAATGCCGGTTGCCTGGCCTCCGTGACGGTATCCGCCGCGGCGCCCTGTTTAAGCAGGCAGGCGGGGCAAAGCCCGGCCAGCGCGCCGGATGGCAACGGCGTGCCGCACTGCGGGCATTGGATCGGTGCGGGCATCGCCGATTTTTCTACCATGTCCATACTTCCATCAGAAGCAAAACCCGCGAAACGTTACAAAAATTCTGACCGGCCGTGGCCGCAAGGCCGGCGCCACCCGTTCGGAGTGGGCATGTGGCGGAGGTTTGAACGCGGGGCTGACTACTGTGGTTTCTCGATGAATCCGTGGTACAAACCCATGTAGTAAGGGAGCAGATAAACGGTGCCGCTCGCGAGTTCGCGCCCGTTCCCGCCATAGTCCAAGCGCCAGGGATCGGTGTTCCAATGATTGAAATGGCGATTCTCCACCGGTAACACCTTGCCATTCACCAGTCCCCCGCGATTGGGCCGTTGATCCGCGGTGAAATCAATCATCTCCTGGCGCCGCAACGGGATCAGATCGAGGCGTTGGCTGTTATGGTGCGCCCAGTTGGCGCGGTCCAGCGAAAAGCCGCGCAGGGTCGCCATGGAATCTGAGAGCCAATCCGACCACGGGTCCACCGGGACCGGACCAAAAGCATCCGAGAACGTGTGACCCGGCCCGACGGCGGCGTAGGCGAAGTTAAAGAAGGGGTTCATCTCGGGCGCTTCGAGTCGCCAGTAGTAATAGAAGGCGAAGCGCCATTTCTCCTGCCACTGCGCTTCCTTCGTGTAGCGAATGAGATTGTAGAAGCACATGAACATCATTTCGTCATCCGATTGGTTGCCCGAGCCGACGCCCATTTGCATCTTGGCGCTCATCACGTTGGCGGCGTAGCCGTGCTTCTCGATCAACTCCCGAATCGCCCGGCTGTATTTCGCATCACCGGTGACGTGTTCGGCCACGGTCAAATAGGAAAGGATGCTGAGCGAATTCAGGCCGCGTTCGAGCCACCACAGCGGATCGTCGTTCAAGTGGTGCGGCCCGTACACCGCCCAGCGGGTCGGTTTGCCGTCGTGATCCACCAACGCGAAATCGTGTTCGAGAAAGTGATCCACCAGATCGCGCACCACCTCGCGCACGCGCTCTTTCTCCGCGTCCGTTTCCGCCACCAGATCGTAGTAGGCTGGATAGAAAAAGAAGTGCCCGTCCAATTCGTCCGAGCTGGTGTCGCTTTTCCAATACCACTTGCCGTCGGCGCTCTTCGGCCAGCGCGGGTCAATGACTTTCCACAAGCGATCCTCCTCCTGATCTTTCCGGTCGCGCGCCACGCGGCCGAGGTTGGGATCGGGCCAATCCATCGGACGAATCGTGCGCGCCACAAAGCCCTTGGGCGGAACGTGCGCGCCGGTTTGCGTGACTTTTTGCAGGAAGCGCAACGCCTCGAAAGCCTGTTGGGCGCGCTTTTTGGCGGCGGGATCCTTCGTCGCGCCGTAGGCGAAACATTCGCCCGCGCCGTACATGGAAGTCCATAAACCGTCGTTGTCGCTGTCGTCGTAAATGATCTTCGAGCGATCGCCGGGCGCGCCCAAACCGACTTCGGAGGTGTAACCATACGGCGTGCGTTTGATATAACGCTCGATTTCCTGTTCGTAGTGTTCGGCCTTTTCCGCCAGCGTCATGGCGCGGCGCTCAATGCAGCCCAGTCCCTTATCGGTGGCGAACCACACGCGGCCATCCGCCCCAACGGCAATGGAACGCGCGTCGTTGCCGGGCAACCAGCGTTGGCCTTCCCGGTACGCCCATTCCTGGCCATCAAACCGAACCGCGCCGCGATGCGTGCCGAACCAAACTTCCGAACCTTCGCCCACCGCCACGCAGGTAAAGTCCGCATAGGGCAATCCCTCGGCCCCGGTGAAAAATGTCCATTGCCCGCTTTGGCGGCGAATTGCGCCCGCGGGCGTGGCCACCCACCACGTTCCGGCGCGATCAATCGCCACACCGCGCACGTCGTTTTCCGTCCAGACGCGACCGCCCTCGTCCGTGGCGCGAACCAGTTCCCAATTACCCGTCGCTGTCCGCTGCCAAAGGCCACGAGTCGTTGCGGCCAAAACCAATCCGCTTGGATCGGTGGCCACCTGGCGCACCTCGTGATCGGCCAGTTCGCGACTGGATTGGCCCGCCGCCGTCACGCGAACGGCTCCTTGGGCGGTGGCGAGCCAGACCGTGTCCCCGGCGCGATGAATCTGGCGTAGGTCAGAAAGCGCGGCAGAAACGGTGCGATTGATGCCACCGATGAAAACTTCAGTGGATTCCGCACTGGCATTTGCGGGTCGGGGCAGCGCCTCCCACTGATCGCCACGCAAGACGGACCATTGTTTGCCGTCCGCCACGCGCACCGAGCCGTCAGGGGCAACATCCACCACGGCAAAGCCGCCGGGCGAACTCGCGGGCAGCGGCCAGGCGCGGGACACTTCCTGCCGGAAAGCTTGCGGTGCGGGTTTGAAATCCGCGGCGTGAACGGAAGCCGATAAAATCAGCAATGCGCCCAGAGCGGGTGTAATTGTTCGGATCGGGTTGTGCCAATGAGCCATGCCGGAAGTATTCTGATGATCGCACGCGAGAGCAAACAGATTGCGTCGGGATTGAGCGAGATTTCCGCCAGACTGGCGGCCAATTGCTTCCGCTGGGAGCGACGGTGAAGTGGCGGCGTTGCGTTCCAGTTGCAACGGACAAATCTGCGTCAAAGCAAAACCCGCTGACGAATCAGCGGGTTTGCCGAAAATAGGATGTTACCGGATGCGACTGAAGAATCAGGCGCGCTCCATATATTTCCCGGTGCGGGTATCAATTTTTATCTTTTCACCCGTCTTGATGAAGAGCGGCGCCTGGATGGTAATGCCAGTTTCCACAGTGACCGCCTTTTGCACGTTGTTGGCAGAATCGCCGCGAACGCCCTCGGGAGCTTCGGTCACCAGCAGCACCACGCTGGGCGGCACTTCCACCGAGACGGCTTTATCATCCACGAACGTCACGGTCGCGACGCCATTTTCGACGAGGTAATTCTTGCCATCGCCGACCAATTCCGGAATCAACGTGACGGTTTCATACGTATCCGGATCGGTAAAAACGAAGTCGTTGCCGTCCTTGTAGCTGAACTCCATCTTCTTGGTCATCATCGGCACAATGTCCACCTTTTCAGTCGAGCTGAACCGGACATCGGAAGATTTGCCGGTGCGGATGCTGCGCAAGGTGGCTTGGACAAAAGCGCGCAGATTACCGGGAGTGCGATGTTGAACTTCCAGCACCACGCTGGTGTCGCCGTTGTAATTGATGGCCTGGCCGCGGCGCAGGTCGTTTGCTGAGACTGCCATAAAATTTCAATAATTGGTTGTGACACCCCAACCGGGGGAAAACCAGCCTACAGGGTCTCGAGGTCGAAGCAAGGTTCGATTTTTAGTTTTCCAGTTGGTTTCATTGACTCGCCCGGAATTGGTCGTTAGCCTGCCAACAATGCTGGAAGTTATCGAAAAACTACTCATCTTGCAGGATCGCGATCGCAAAATCCGCCGGCTTCAAACTGAACTTGCCCATATTGAGCCTGAACGCCAGACCTTAAAGGCCCGAACCAGCGGCGCATTGTCCCAACTGGAGACCGGCAAACAGCGCGTGAAGCAGATTGAATCCGATCGCAAACGTCTGGAGCTGGAAATCGAGGCCAAGCAACAGCAGGCGGCGCGTTACGCCAACCAGCAATTGGAGACGCGCAAAAATGAGGAGTACCAGGCACTCGCGCAGCAAATCCAAACGTGCAAAGGAGAAATCACCAAGATCGAGGATCAGGTGATTGATTTGATGGAGCAGGCGGAGGCCGCGCAGAAAGAGGTCGGGCGCTTCAATCAGGAAGCGCAACAGGCGCAACGACATGCGGATGAATTGGTGACGCAACTGGGCGAGCGGGAGAAGCATTTGCAGCAAGAACTGGTGGAACTGCAGAGTGTGCGGGACCAACAGGCCGAGGCCGTCGAAGCCGGAGTGCGCGCCCGCTACGAACGTCTGCTTAAAACCAAGGGCGACAATGCGTTGGCCGGCGTGAACCATGGCGTCTGCGGCGGTTGCCACATGAAATTGCCCACCCAGGTGCTGGTGGCGTGCCAGGCAGCGCAGGAATTGGTGACGTGCATCAATTGCGGGCGGATTTTGTATTACACGGAAGAGATGAGTTTGACGGCCAGTGAGTGAGGCGCAACGGACCTTTGACCGCGCCGTAAAAACCGCTAGACTGAGGCGAACAAAGATGAAAGCGAAAGTGACGCAATGGAGTTGGGTGGGGCTGTTATGCCTGGGCGCCAGCGGGCTTATGAGCGTGGCGGATGAACCCGCCCGCGACAAGGGCGCGCCAATTATTTTTTCCGAGCCGGGCGCAGCCAAATCGAGTTTGATGTCGTCAAATTTAAGTGAGTTGCGCAAACCCCAAGCGCCACTGCGCCAGCTCGAGACGGACCTCAATCGGCCGCTCGGTTTGTTTCAATTCAACGATGCGAATAACATCGCGAGGCCGTTCCGTCCGGCGACTCCGCCGCCAGCCGCAAAAAAGAAATCGGCCAAGGAGGACCTCAACGAGAAGGTGGAAAACGCTTATTTATTCCAAGGCTTGAACGGCGCCAACACTTTGAATGATGACGACCTGTTCGGGCTGAGTGACAAGGACTCGGACCCTAATAAAAGCAGCCCGCGAAAAACCCTGGAGCGTTACTACGATCGCCTGGATCAAGCGCGCGGTGCGGTGACCAATCAAACGGGTGAGAGTCTGTCGCGTTCGGGCGATGGTTTGGGACTTGAAAAAGCCGAGGTCGCCGTCAAGCCGGAGAACACGAAAGCCAATAACGAGGTTCGCCCCGAAGCCAATGTCAGTCTCGGACGCAATGCGTATTTACCTTCGGTTTTGCCCAATAGCGAAAGCATATCCGCCAGCCGGATGAATGAAAACATTGGCATGTATCGCAACGCCAAAACGTCGCTGGGCGACTCATTAAGCGGCTCCAGCCCGCAGCTTTCCGTGCGCGAGGCGCGCATGGAGGATTTCCGGCGATTGTTGGAAGGGCCGCGAGCGTTGAGTGCCACGCCCGACGCCAATGTGAATTCGGCCAACAGCAGCCCCAACTTTAACGCACCCAACCCGACGATGTACAGCGGGGACACAACCGTTCGTGGTTCGGGGTTGAGCAATCCGTCGCTTGGGAGCAGTCCCAAAATGGCGCCAGCCAGCCCCCAGCAGGAATTTGTAAAATCCGCCAACCTGATGGGAGACCCGCTCAAACCGCAGGGGTTGTCGGAGTTGAAGGCGCTTCCCGGTCTGCAAGACGCGCCCCGCACGCTCACGCCGCCGATTCAACAAGCGCCGGTTTCCACTTTCAAAATCCCCAAACGCCGTTTTTGAGTGGATGATGGCGGCGCTCCATTGCGCGCCACCAACCGGGCGGATGATTCGACAGGCTTGCACAGCACCGGGGGTAATGGTGCCGCAAAATTTTCACGGGTAAAATTATGGCTCCGATTGCTGGGCGACGCGTGCTAGGGTGACGCCGTTGATTTTGAGAGAGGATTCATTTTCAATTCTGCATCGCGTTCGTCTTTGGAGGTGGCTGGCGTTGGTGCTCCTGATCGGGCTGGGTTTGAGTCTGCGCGCCGCCGGTGCGGAGTTGACTTACACGGTCAAATCCAAGGATACGCTCACGAGTATCGCGCGGCGGCACGGGATTTCGGTTGCGGTCCTGGCCAAACGCAACGGCCTGAATCCCAAGGAAGTGATTTACGTCGGGCAACGGCTGAAAATCCCTGATAACACGCCGCCAGCCCAGCCGACCTCGCCGAATTTGCCGGCGGCCATTCAACAAAGCCTCACCGCCGCTCCTGTCAAAGCGGGTCGCTGGAAGTATATCGTCATCCACCATGCGGCCGTGGATCGCGGCACGGCGCAGGCGCTGGACCGCTACCACCGCGAACAGCGCCACATGGAAAACGGACTGGCGTACCACTTCGTGATTGGCAACGGCAACGGGATGCGCGACGGCGAGATTGCCGTGGGCAATCGCTGGCGGAAACAATTGGATGGCGGACACCTGCACAGCGCGGCGCAAAATCACGTCGCCGTTGGGATTTGTCTCATTGGGAACTTCGATCAGAAAGCGCCTACCAAAAACCAAATGCAAAGCCTGGAAGCGCTCGTGCGCGCCTTGATGCGCCGCTGCAATCTGCCCGCGACCGCCGTTAAAACGCATCAGCAAATCAACGTGGTTGCCACGCGCTGCCCGGGAAAGTACTTCCCCACTCGCGATTTCCTGGCCCGACTTAAAACCCCCGCCAAGTAGCCGGATCAAACGTTGAATTTGAAGTGCATCACGTCGCCGTCCTGCACCACGTATTCCTTGCCTTCCATCCGGTAAAGCCCGCGCTCGCGCGCCCCGGCGACGGAGCCGCACTCGATCAAATCTGCATACGCCACGGTTTCAGCTTTGATGAAGCCGCGTTCGAAATCCGAGTGAATGACCCCGGCCGCCTTGGGCGCGGTATCACCCGCATGAATCGTCCACGCGCGCACCTCCTTTTCGCCCGCGGTAAAATACGTGCGCAACCCCAACAAGTGATACGTCGCGCGAATCAGTCCGCCGACGCCGCTTTCATCCACCCCGAGTTCCTTGAGAAAATCCTTGGCTTCCTCGGGCGAGAGATCCATCAAATCACTCTCGATCTGCGCGCTGATGACCACCGCTTCGCAGGCCAGATGCGCCTTCACGTATTCCTCCACTTTTTGGACGAACGGGTTTTTATGTCCCTGCGCCAGCTCATCTTCCTTGACGTTGCACGCAAAAATCGTCGGCTTATCCGTCAGGAGAAAAAAACTCCGCGCCAGATGCTTTTCTTCCGGCGTGAGTTCGACCGTGAGTGCGGGTTTGCCCGCGTCCAAGGCAACTTCAATTTTGGCGAGCACGGCATCTTCCGCCACGGCTTCCTTGTGACCGCGCTTGACCTCCTTGGCCAGTTTTTCACGGCGTTTTTTCACCGTGTCAAGGTCGGCCAGCACCAGTTCCGTGTTGATGATTTCAATGTCGCGCACCGGATCCACGCTGCCGGAAACATGATGGATATCGGCGTTCTCGAAGCAACGCACCACCTGCACGATGGCGTCCACTTCGCGGATGTGGCTGAGAAACTTGTTACCCAAACCCTCCCCGGCGCTGGCGCCTTTCACCAGTCCGGCGATGTCCACAAACTCAATCGCCGCCGGAATCACCACCGTGGTCTTGGCGATCTTTTGCAACTCGTACAGCCGCGCGTCCGGCACGGTGACGATGCCGACATTCGGGTCAATGGTGCAAAACGGATAATTGGCTGCCTCCGCCTTGCGCGTGCGCGTGACAGCATTGAACAAGGTGGATTTGCCTACGTTGGGCAGCCCGACGATTCCGGCTCTTAACATCGGAAAAGTCTAGCCATAACGGCACGCAAAGAACACCAAGAAACTTATTGCGACACCGCCCGGTAAAACCGCATGAAATGATTCGTGTCCAGTGTGTCCACGTAATCGAGCTTCACTGTGTTCACTACGTCGCTCATTTCAATAACCCCAGTGGATTTCCCGCCGTTTGCCGGTGATTTCGCATGCGTCACCGGTTGCCGTTCATGGTTCGGCTCGCCGTGTAGCAGAAGGCGGTTGTCTCGGTTTAAGCGACGACTACATCTGGTGATTCGCGCAGCGGCATCAGTTGTTCAGCCTTGATGGGCAGCAGGGCATAAGCGCGTCCATCGCGCCCGGAGAATTCCACTTCGAAGGCGCTGCCACCATAGGTCATCACAACCGTGCCGACCTGGCCGCGACGCAACGTCAGCGGCTGGCCGGTAAGGAAGTGTTTGGTGGAGACATCCTCCAGCAACGCCACCGGATCATGCAGATGGATTTCAGCGTTCATTGGTTCAGATTATAAAGCAGGTTGCCAGCCGTGGAAAGTCCTCGTCATCACGAATAATCCAACCACTCAGGACGGTGGCCGTGCCGTGGGCCGTGGACAGAGAAAAGCGCAGTTCATAGACAGTGCCAAATCCGTTGTGGCCACGATGCACGGCCTGATCGGAGTTTGCAGCGGCCTGTCGGAGCGCATCGCGCAGCACGCTGGAATTCTCCAAGGTAATGCCCAAAACGGATTGAAAGACGCGTGCCTTGTGCTGGCCGTGACGGTGAAGCGGGTTGAGGGAATAATCCTCCAGTTTGGTACCAAGGTTGGCGCGTTCACCGTTGGGCAATTTCATAGGCGGGAGGCAATCACTTCGTCAGGCCGATTTCAACTCCCTCACTTCGCGTTCGGATCGCACCATGCTGGCTTCGAGTTCAGGCGCAAACTTTAAGCTCTCCTCGATCAAGCCGTCCGACAAATTACATGATTGGCGGAGTTCAGCTCGCGAAAATCTTTTCAATTCGGCTTCGATCCGGGCGACTTTGCTCATGGCGAGGACTTTGTCCCAGACCGTAGGTGATTTCAAGCGCGGCTTGTTTTACACGGCTTGTGCCTCTCTAGGGCGAATCAGTTCCCGCTTCTTCAACCGCTTCGCGGATCAACGTCTTGAACTCGGTAATCCCTTCGTCAAACGCAGCGGCAATGGGCAGCACCGGTGTTTTTCTGATCCGGCGTTTGAACTTGGGCAGATTGGTTATCGCCTCCGGTTCATCCATTTTGTTGGCCACCACGTAGCGCGGCTTCTCCAAAAGTTCGGGCGCGTACAGCTCCAATTCTTTCAGTAGTTGCCGGTAATCGTCCCACGGAGCGCGGTTGTCCGTGCCCGCCATGTCGAGCAGGATCACCAGGATTTTGCAACGGGTGATGTGCCGCAGGAAAGCGCGTCCCAGACCGACGTTTTGGTGCGCGCCCGCGATCAACCCCGGCACGTCGCAAACGGTGATCCGCTGGTAATCGGGATATTCCACAATCCCAATCTGCGGATGCAACGTGGTGAAGGGATAGGGCGCAATCTTCGGACGGGCGCGGGAGATCGCCGTGAGCAGCGTGGATTTGCCGGCGTTCGGATAACCCACCAAGCCGACCTCGGCCACGATGCGCAGTTCAAACAGATAATGACCTTCAGTGCCGGGTTCACCCGGTTGCGCAAAACGGGGCGTCTGCCGGACAGCGGTGGCAAAGTTGCGATTGCCCAAACCGCCCCGCCCACCTTTGCACAGCACAAATTGTTGTCCGTGCTGGGTGAGATCAGCAACCAGTTCCCCCTTGGCGACGTCCGTGATTTTCTCTTCCGCCGGTTCGTCCTGGCTCAAATCGTACTCCATTGCCTGCGCATTCCCGGCCCGGCGTAAAACCGGTCGCTGCCCGCTGCTGACTTTTAACTGCGCGGGTTCAGCGTCAGATTTGTCTGTGGCGTTACCATCGGGAACGGATTCAGTGGGATCAGCGGCGAGCGGGAGTTTCCAGATCAACGTGCCGCAAGGGACTTTGATGATCAGATCCTTTCCGGCATGACCATCCATGCCTTTGCCTTTGCCCGCTTCGCCAGGCTCGGCGATCAAGCGGGGAACGTAATACTGGGCGATCAAATTGTTCAGGTCATGATCGGCCTGCAAAATCACGCTCCCGCCCCGCCCACCATTGCCGCCGCTCGGACCACCTTTGGGCCGATAAGCTTCGCGATGGAAAGCCACGCAACCAGCGCCACCGTGACCGGCGCGCGCATAGATTTTGATCTCATCAATAAACATCCTGAAAAAGTCCTGAACGCTCGAGCGGGCCGTTTCTCATCAGTTGGTTCAGTTGATGGGCGTTCCTGCCGTCGTGCGGTTGTGATGGAGAAAACAAAAAAGGCGAGGCGTGGGCCTCGCCTGAAAATTTTCTCGTGCCGTTAATTTTGTGCCGCCGCCTTTTCAGGCGTGGCCACCACGTTGACGCGACGTCCCCCTTTGTCAAAGTGAACCTGTCCGTCCTTGAGCGCGAACAAGGTCCAATCCCGGCCCGTGCCCACATTGGTGCCGGCAATCCACTTGGACCCGCGCTGCCGGACGATGATGCTGCCGGCGCGCACGGCTTCGCCGCCAAATTCTTTAATGCCGAGGCGTTTGCTGACGCTGTCGCGACCGTTCTTGACGCTACCTTGACCTTTTTTATGTGCCATAAATCAGTTGATGGTTTCTAGTTGAGAGTGGATGACAAAGCATCAGGCGTTGATGGACTTGACCTTGACGACCGTCAACTCCTGCCGATGGCCAATGGTTTTGTGGTAGCCTTTGCGACGTTTCATTTTGAACGTGAGCTTCTTCTCGCCGCGAATGTGCTTCACGATATCGGCTTCCACCGTGGCGCCAGCCACGACCGGGGTGCCGATCGTCACCTTGCCGTCATGGTTGACCAACAACACGCGGTCGAAGGTGACGGGCTGCCCCGCTTCCACGGCCAAGCGTTCAATTTCCAAGGTATCGCCCGTACTGACGCGATACTGTTTGCTTCCAGTCTCTAAAATGCAATAGCTCACAATAAATCCTCAAGAATCCCTTTCCGACACCGAAAAGGGAAACGCATTGTAAGGCAGACAGGCGGTCTGGCAATACAAATTATCGGGCGATTATCGGCTAATTATCGTGCGTTCCCATGCCAATCCGCACAATCCGCAACGCGACCGCATCTTCACCAAAGGTCCGGCTAGGGCATTTTAAGTATTCCTATAGCCGCCGACATGGCGCAACGGCCTTCCAACCTCAAGCCAAGCGTTGGGGTCACGCGGGCGACCGCCCTTGGTTCGGAACGAGCACCGGCGCGACTGCGTCTTGGACTGCGGCAGTCCGCTGCCGCTGTGGAATCAACAGCACGCAACCGGAAAGCGGCAGAAGACTGCCGCAGTCCAAAACCTTGCGGACAGAGGCGCCATTCCCCATCCGAACCCCACCTTCATGGGGTTACACTCATTCGGTGCCACGGCTACAACTTTAATTAAACCGCTATAGCGTATTTGATCGCGGCAAGGGCGCGAAGTATGGAAGCCTGAAAGGCTTCGCCGAACTAGCCGACCTGTTGCGCAAATTGGCTCCTCGTCCGTGAAAACATGCCCGCTGCAACACCGCCGTAGTTAACAACCTTTTGTTGCATATGCGACAAAAGGTTGTCGTGAGTTGGGCGCGGAGGAGGAGGTGCCGTTGCCGGCGGCGAAACACCGGCAGCGTTGAATTGATCGTCACTTCTGACCGTGGGCGTTCTGGATGAACGCCCGCACTTTCTCCGAGTTTTTACTGCATGTAAGGTGGCGGTTCATTATTTCATTGAGGAACTGAACCCCAAGTATGGAGGAACGGTCAAGCGTACGCCAAGCGGAGCAAAACTAAGTTTCCGGTTCGTCGCGGTAACGGTAGCGCGTGGCGACGATGGTGAACAGGATGCCCACCACGGCCATCATGGCGGCGTAGAAAAAGAAGCGTCCCGACGAAACGCTTTCGTCGCCGTGGCCGCTGCCCAGTTTGGTGATGGTTACAATGAGCAGATTGCCCACGGCGGTCGTGAGCAGGAAAAAACTCATGATGGTGCTTTTCATCGAGGCGGCGGCCTGGGTGTAGGCAAATTCCAATCCGGTGGTGGACACCAGAATTTCCGCCGTGGTTAAAATCAAATAGGGCCAGGCTTGCAGGGCCAGACTCAAGGTCGCGCCGCCTTCCAGTTGTTGCTGGTACATTGCCACCAGCACGAAGCAAAAGGTCATCATCAACATGCCGGTGGACATGCGCCGCAGTGGCGTGACCCGCAGGCCGAGTTTTTCGATCAACGGATACAACCACCACGTCATGACCGGCAACAGGATCAACACCAGGATGGCGTTCAACGATTGCATTTGTTCCGCGCCGACGTTCAACCCGAGGAAGCGGAAGGATTGCATCTGCGAACCTTGCATCACCCAGGTGGAGAGCGATTGATCCCACAGAGTCCAGAAGGGCACGATAAACGAGAACACCGCCAGGATGGGAGCGACCGATCGCGCCGCGGCAATCTCCTGCGCGTCAAAGCGGCCGCGCGCGCCCACCCAGAACGCTTCGGGCAATTCAGAGCGAAACCACAGACTTGCCACCAGCAGCAGTCCCAGCCAAAGCCCGAGCAAACTCACCGCCACCCAGCCGATTCCCAGCACGTACGTAGGGGTGGAGGAGGAAAAAATGTCGAATAACGCCACGGTCAACATGCCCGTCGTGGCCAGCACGGGCAGCACGGCGGAAGTCAGCACCGATATGTAGGAAGCCACACGGACGGAGCCAGGCGCGCGATGCGAGTTCCGGAACGCCTCGAAAAACACGGTAAAAAAGCCGGCAGTACGGGTGGCGCGCGCCGGAGGGCGGCGAATGTAATGCTTTGTCCCCGACCAGAAAATCAACGTGGCCAGGGCCATCAAAATGCCCGGCACGCCAAAGGCCCAACTGTAACCGCCAAAGCCGCCTTCCTTCATTTGCCAGAGGATGCGATCAAAGAAATTGGCATCGGCGACGAGCGGCACCTGTTGGGCGGCGATCCAGGGAATGATTAAAAATGAAAAGAAGGAACCGAAGTTGATGGAGAAATAGAAGGCGGCGTAAGCCTTCCGGATCAAATCGCCCTGGTCGGAGGTGAATTGATCCCCCATGAAAGCGGAGACGCACGGCTTGATACCGCCCGAGCCGAAGGCAATCAGCGCCAGACCGACGTACAGACAGTTTAATTTTGCGTCCGCCGTGTGAAACAAATCGCTGGTGGCCAGCACGCCGTGGCCTACGCAATAGAACAGCGAAATCCACAGGATGGTTTTATAGCGCCCCCAGATGCGATCCGACAACCAGCCGCCGAACAGCGGCATGAAGTAGTTGACGAACACGAACAGGTGGATGATGCCGGTGGCGTGATCCTTGGTTTGCAACAGAACCCCGGTGATATAGAGCGCCAGAATGCTCCGCATCCCGTAGTAACTGAAGCGCTCGGCGGCCTCGTTGCCGATGATGTATTTAATTTGCTTGGGCCACCGCGCCTTGGGCTGAACAGATGTTTCCGGATTCATGCCGCTTATGGTCGGGTGAATTAAACGAATCCGGCGAAGCTGGCGAGCTTTTCTTTGATCGCCAACAAATTTTTGTGGAACAAAGCGAACGGCGGCGCGTTATCAGGTTGAATTTTCGCCGGATTTGCAAACCTGGACGCCGCTCTGGACCAATCCGGTTGCGGCGGCGACATTCTCCACTAACTTCTTTCCGGAAAGTGGGCGGGGGTTTTATCGGTTGAATTTGACGCTGCCGCATTAGAATCCGGCTTGAAGCTTGCGTCCGAGGGCAAAGCTCTGTTCAAATAGTCCCCGCTCGTTTCTACAGACGCGATGCAATTTTATCCCAAGCATTATTGTGGCGTGTTCGGCATTTTCGGCCATCCGAACGCCGCCGAGTTGACGTATTACGGCCTTTACGCCCTGCAACATCGCGGGCAGGAAAGCGCCGGGATCGTCACCTGCGACGGTCAGCAATTCCGGGAGCATAAAGGCATGGGCCTGGTCTCCCAAATCTACAACGGCGCGATCCTGCGGGAACTTGTCGGCAATATGGCCATTGGCCACACCCGATATTCCACCACGGGCGCGAGCAACATCCGGAACGCGCAACCCTTGACGGGAAATTGTCTGCGCGGCCAGATTGCCGTCGCGCATAACGGCAATCTCGTCAACGCGGCGCGTTTGCGCGATCAGTTGGAGGCGCGCGGTTTGATGTTCCAAACCACGGCGGACAGCGAGGTCATTCTCAATCTGCTCGCGCAACCCAATCCCAACGGAAACGAAAACCAGCTCGTCAACGTGGTGCGGCAGATTGAAGGCGCGTTTTCATTGGTCATCATGACGGAGCATGAATTGATCGGCATCCGTGACCCGCATGGCTTCCGACCGCTGTCCATCGGTCAGGTGGACGGCGCCTACGTGCTTTCCAGTGAAACTTGCGCGTTCGATTTGATCCACGCGCAGTTCGTGCGCGACGTTGAACCAGGTGAGATCGTGGTGATTGACCGCAACGGATTGCACAGCATCCAGGCGTTTCCCGACCAACCCCGGCGGGCGTTCTGCATGTTTGAATACGTCTATTTTGCGCGTCCCGACAGCACGATCAGTGGTCGCAACGTTTACAAGGTACGCGTCGAGATGGGCCGCCAGCTCGCCCGCGAAATGCCGGTGGCGGCGGATTTGGTGATTCCCGTGCCGGACAGCGGAGTTTACGCGGCGTTGGGTTACGCGGAGGAAGCCAAAATCCCCTTCGAAATGGCGTTCATCCGCAATCACTACGTCGGGCGCAGCTTTTTGCAGCCGACGCAGCTCATCCGCGATTTCAACGTGCGGGTGAAACTGAATCTCATCGAGGAACTGGTCAGCGGCAAGCGGGTGATCATTGTGGATGATTCCATCGTGCGCGGCACGACTTGCAAAGCGCGCGTCAAGACGTTGAAAGACGCCGGCGCCAAGGAAGTCCACGTGCGCGTCAGTTGTCCGCCGCACCGGAATCCGTGCGTGTACGGCATTGATTTTCCGGATCGCAGCAAACTGATGGCGGCGAATTATTCCATTCCGCAAATTTGCGAATATCTCAACGCCGATTCGCTGCACTACCTCTCGCTCGACGGCATGGTGCGGGCGACCGGTTTGCCGAAGGAGCAGTTTTGCCTGGCGTGTTGGGACGGCAACTATCCCGTGCCGTATGATTCACAGACCGACAAGGAAATTATCGAACGCCGCCGGCACCGCGTGGAAAGTCTGCGCGATTCACTGGCGCGGGACGACTTGCAGATTCGGCTTTTATGAAACCAACCAAACTTTCACCACGACGTCACCATTGCCGCAGTTGGTTGTGGCTGATCCTGCTGGGCTTGGGGATCGGCATCAGCAATTCAGTTCACGGAGCGCCGGACACCAATCGCCACGTCATACTCATCACCATTGATGGTTTGGCGGCGTCGTATCTTTCCGATCCGCGCGCGCCGTTGCCGACGTTGCGTGAACTGGCGGCCCACGGCGCCGCCGCGGAAACCATGCACGTTTCGACTCCAGCCGTGACGTGGCCGAACCACACCACGCTCGTCACGGGGGTGTCGCCGCGACAACACTCGGTTTTGTTCAACGGCAGATTAACGCGCGGCGCTTCGGGAGCGGCCGTGGATTTGAAAGGCACGTACGACAAGCGGGATTTGGTGGCCGCGCCCACCGTGTACGATTTGCTCCATGGCCTCGGGCTGCGCACCGCCGGCATCAACTGGCCCTGCACGCGCAACAGCGGCACGCTGGATGACGATTTTCCCGATGTGCCGGATGCGGTGGATTTCACCACGCCCAGACTGCGTGAAGAATTGATTCAGGCCGGGTGGTTGACCAGCCCGGACAACGAGGCCTTTCGCTCGCACGGCATCGCGGTGATGGATGAAATCTGGACCGGCGCGGCGGTGCATCTGTTCCGCACGCGCCCGCCGCACTTTTTGCTGTTTCACCTGCTGACGACGGATTCCGTGCAGCACCAGTACGGCCCGCAATCCACGGCCGCCTACGCCGCGCTCGGCCTGGCGGATGCGCGGGTGGCCGAGTTGCTGCGCGCGGTGGACGCCGCCGGATTGCGCTCGCAAACAACCGTGTTGATCACCTCGGATCATGGTTTCATCCGCCCGACCAAGCGGATTCGTCCCAATGTACTCTTTCGCAAAGCGGGTTTGTTCGAGGCGGCGCCGCAACGGCGCGCGCAATCCGTGGCCGAAGGCGGCACGGCCTTTGTTTATCTGACCCATCCCGAAACGCGAACCGAGGATCGCGCCAAAGTCATCGAACTGCTGCGCGAGCATGAAGGCGTGGCGGCGGTTTTGGAGCCAGAGAGCTTTGCCAAACTGGGCCTGCCGGACCCCGCGCAAAATCCGCAAATGTGCGATTTGTTGCTGGCGGCAGAAGATGGCTATGCCTTTGTCAACGATGCGTCGGGGAATGATTCCTTGGTGGAACTGAAAACCCCGGCGGGCACGCACGGTTATCTGGCCAGCGAACCGAAGATGGACGGCGTGTTCATCGCCGCTGGCGCGGGGATTCGCCCCGGAGTAAAACTGAAGCGGGTGGAGAACGTGGACGTTGCGCCCACCATTGCGGCTTTGTTCGGACAAACCCTGAACGGAGTCGAGGGCCAGGTGTTGCGCCAAATTTTACTCGAGTCGAAGTAGTGTAAAACGGCACCGCATTGGTGCAGGATTGAGTCTCAGTTTGTAAAATGTAGTTGGCAGAGACTCAATGTTTCCATGTCACAGGCTTAAATTCGGTTTCTCCAATCCCCATTTTCTTGACCAACGCCGAGGACGTCGTTGTCACCTTGGGGACCGGGTGGGACGACCACGCCGACCAGTAAAACTCAGTTTTATTTCCCCGAGAGGGACGCGTTCCACCGCGTCCCTGAACCACAACGAAAGCAACTGACAGGATGACAGAATGAGAAACTGGATGTCCCCGGTCTCACGTAAAATTGGAATGTGCAAAATAGCGCTCGAACGTGGGATAAAACTCACAAATCTGTGTGATTATTGAGTGGAATGGTGTCCTATGTCATTCCGCACAGCACATGAAGTGATGGTGCGCACGACAGGACTTGAACCTGTACGCCTTACGGCACTACCACCTCAAGGTAGCGCGTCTGCCAATTCCGCCACGTGCGCGCAGCGGGCAAAATAGAGCAATTCCCCGGCAGGCGGGCAAGGTTATTTCGCGCGGCAGCGACGTGATTGGGTCGACGCGCCTGATTCCGACTTTGCATTACGGTTGCGCGCGTTAGACTTTGCCCATGAAGAAGCTCCGCCTGCTCCTGCTTGCGCTGGGATTCGGCGCCGTGCTCCTCGGCGGCTTGTGGCTGGGACTGACCCTCCACCGGTTCACGAGTGGAACGCGCCCGGTGTATAATTCCGCCACCGTGCTGCAGCAGGTGCAAACGCTCTCGCAACTGGTCACGGTGAAATACGTCATGGAAAAGGTGGTGGTCTATGAGGATGTGAAGTGGTATCCGGGCGGGGATAATCGCGTGTTGATGGTGGCGCACGGTATCGTCAAGGCGGGGGTGGATTTGCAACGGCTGCAACCTGAGGACGTACGTCTTTCCGGCACGACCGCCCGCGTGCGGTTGCCGCGCGCGCAGATCACGGACTGTTACCTGGACGAGAACCAAACCCAGGTGGTCGAGCGCACCACGGGCTTGCTACGGGCGTTTGACAAGGATTTGGAACAAACCGCGCGAAAAATCGCCGTGGACGACGTTCAGCGGGCCGCCCGCTATGCGGGGATTTTGAAAGATGCCGATGAACGGGCGCGTGCCCAACTCAAAGAATTTTTTCTGCTGACGGGCTATACGGTGGAATTTGTGGAGCCGTGATCGGAAGGCCGGTCCGTTTCCCACACAATAACCGCGGGACACTGCCCCGAAACAAGCCAGGGCCGTCGCGACCTCATAAACCGCGCCGCAACGCCGGACTAATCGGCCACCGCCATCTTGCTGTTATTGACGAGATTGATTTTGATGGATGCGGGCGCGTGTGAAGATTCGGCTTCCACGCGCAGGCGCCGCCGTTGCGTGCCGCTGGATTGATGGCGCGAACGCAGTTGCATGAGGAAAAGCAAGGACGACCGAGGCGCGGGTTTGCGATTGGTGATTTGCGCCAGGGCTTTGGCCTCTTGGAGCACCTTGAGTAATTTAATTTTTGTAGCCATGGGGCATCCTCGGCGGCGGATGTGCAGGTCGTATGCCACCAGAAATTTCGTCGCGGTTCGCGCGTCCGAATCCACGGTCATTCCGCAACCACCCTGCCGCGAAGCGGCGCGCGACGGGGTAAATGAAACTTGGCACTGTCGCCGCGTTTTGGTTTCCTGCCCGCGCCCGAATGAAATGTTATCGCGTCGCCACGCTCGCCCTGTTGTTGATTGCAGGCGTTGTCGGTGGCGCGTTTGCTCAGGAAGATCCCGGACTGGAATTACAGGGCGAACAGGTGCTGTGGAGTCGCACGAACAATACCACCATCATCATCAACGGCACGGTCACCGGATTGGGAGGGATTTTAACCGCAGACTGGGCAATGGTGGACATGCAAACGGGCGACATCGAAGCCAGGGGGCACGTTCGCATCCAGCGGGACAATCTGACCTGGGTCGGCGAGAGCATCCGATATAACTTTCGCACCCGCCAGATGCAGGCGGCCCAGTTTCGCACCGGCCGCACGCCGTTTTTTGCAGGCGGCGAGGGCTTGTCCAGCGATCGCGCATCCAACACCAACAGCGTGTATTCCGCCCAACACGCTTTTCTCACGACCGATGACGTTGCTGATCCGGGACTGCGGATTCAGGCCAGTTCGTTGAAGATCGTCCCCGGCCAGTATTTTCAGGCGCGTAATGCCGTGCTGTATGCCGGCTCGGTGCCGGTGTTTTATTTTCCGTTCTATACGCAGCGCCTGGATGGCAAGGGCCACCATTTCGATTTTGTTCCCGGCTATCGCAATCGCTACGGCGCGTATTTGTTGAGCAGTTACAATTGGGCGTGGCGCGAGGAGCTGGACGGCAAATTGCGTCTGGATTACCGCACCAAACGCGGCGTGGGGGCCGGTACCGATGTGAACGCGCATCTCGGTCCGTGGGGCGAAACCACGGTGAAGTATGATTATTTGCACGATTTGCGCCCGGACATCGGCAACCCCGGTTACAACCTTCCGGCGGATCGGCAGCGCGTCTGGTTCAGCTACAACGCGGCCCCAACGACGAATTTAACCATCAAATCCCAGGTGCGCTATCAAACCGACGAACGCATCGTCCAAAACTTCTTTGAAAGCGAGTACCGCGAAAATTCGCAGCCCAGCACCTACGTGGAGATCAATCCGCATACGGATAATTTTTCCGTCAGCGTTTACGCGCAACCGCGCATCAACGAGTTCTTTGAAAATGTGGAGCGTTTGCCGGACGTGCGGCTGACCGGGTTCCGCCAGCAAGTTCTCAACACGCCGCTCTATTACGAGAGCGAAACCTCGGCGGGCTACTATCGCCGGCGGTTTGCCGTGACCAATGACGTGGTGGCGGGCGCGAATTATGCCGGTATGCGGGCGGATACGTTTCATCAACTTACGCTGCCGCACACGTTCTGGGGCTGGCTGAATCTTGTCCCGCGCGCCGGCGGCCGCTTCACGTATTACGGAGATGCCACCGGTCCGGGCGCGACGACGGATGAGTTGAATCGCACCGTTTTCAACGCCGGCGGCGAACTCACTTTCAAAGCGTCGCAGACGTGGGCGGGCGAAACCAATCGCTGGCTGGCCTTGGATGGTTTGCGCCACATCATTCAGCCCTCCCTTAATTATGCCTATGTGAAAACGCCCAACCATCGCCCCGGCGAACTGCCGCAGTTTGACATGGAACTGCCCAGTCTGCGCCTGTTGCCGCTGGAGTTTCCGGAAGACAACGCCATTGATTCCATTGACGGCGAAAACGTGATGCGGTTGAGTCTGCGCAATCGTCTGCAAACCAAGCGTGACGGCCGCATCCAGGATTTTCTCTACTGGGACGTTTACGCGGATTGGTTCATCAATCCGCGTTCCGGGCGCGAAGATTTTTCCGATCTGTATTCCGATCTCGTCTTCCGACCGCGTTCCTGGATCACGTTGGAATCCATGAACCGTTACAACGTGCGAAGCGGACTGTTGCGCCTGGCCTATCACAATCTGACGTTGCAACCGAATGAATGGTGGAGCTGGGGCATCGGGCACATCTACGTGCATGACGATTTCAGCGCGAGTCCGACCGCGTTGCAGGCGGGCAATAGCTCATTGATCAGCACCCTCTTTTTGCGCGTCAATGAAAACTGGGGTTTCCGGGCGCAGCACCAATACGAAGTGCGGGAAAACTGGCTGCAACAACAGACCTACTCGATTTACCGCGACCTGCGCAGTTGGACGGCAGCGCTGGCGTTTCGGGTGCGCGATCCGCACAACGGTGAGGGCCGGGACTTTGCCGTGGCGTTCACCTTCTCACTCAAAGCCGCGCCGAAAACGAGCGTCGGCGAAGATGCCATTCGCGAAACCCGTTTGCTGGGGTATTGATGGAATCGCCAGCCGAACTGAAGTGGCGTCCCTGATTTCGGCCCAAAAGAACCATAATTTAAGCTTTGGTTTCCCAGTCTGGAACATTAGGATGGCGGCATGTCCGAGATCGCTAAATTTGTCAACATCGGCGCGACGAGCATCACGCCCGGCATCGCCGAAAAGGTCTTGCGATTTTTGCCGCAGTGGAAGTTGGAGTTCACCCAGATCAATGCGCCGTTGTTCCCGCATTTGGTGGATCAACTCGCGTTTCTTGCGGATCTCGTCGAGGACGTCCTCGAAGGCGTCTATAAGGAATTACCTTATTCCACCCTGGCGCAAGCCGTGTTTGCCCTGGTTTACGCGCACAAAAAAGTCGGCATCATTCCCGACAGTGTGTTGAGTTTGGGTTACGCCGATGATTCCAGCGTGGTGCGCGCGGTGCTCATTCAAAACGAAAAGCCGCTCGCCTTCTACGCGGGTTCGCAAGGCTTGGATTGGAAGAAAATCACCAGTCACCCCTGAGCTGGATCGGCAACCACAAACCGTCGGTAATCCCGCTTAATGCTTCGGTCGGGCGGCGCCCCAGATTTGCTCGGCCAGCCGTGACTTCTCGGCGAATTCCGTATTGAGTTCCGGCAATGAGCGTGCGGGAGCGGTCGGCAGGTGCAAGGTGAACGTGGTGCCCTTGCCGTCCACGCTGTCGGCAGCGATGCGTCCGCCGTGGTGGTGGACGATGAAAAAGCAGCCCATCAGATGAATGCCGTATTCGGCGGGATCATCCATTCGCACCATGAACGGATCAAATAGATAGCGCAATTTTTCCTTGGAAAGACCCGGACCATTGTCGGCGATTTGTAATTGCACCTCGGGCCGTTCCGGATTTTCGTAGTGCGTGGTGCCGGTAAAGGTGATCTGGCTGCCGTCAGGCAAACTGGCCAGTTCCTCCCGGAGCAGCAAATCAAACAGGCGCTGGAATTTCGCGCGCTCGGCAGTGACCACCGGCAGGTCTTCGGGAATTTGATTTTCGATGCTGATTTTCTTTTCCGCGATCAGTGGCTGCAACCCCTCGGTGGTTGCCGCGAGCAACTGGCGCAGGTGAATCTTCTCGGTGGTTTGCGTCGCGGGTTTTTCCGCCGCCGCCCACAGGGCTTTGAGCAGATCGTTGATCTTGTCAATCTGACTCAGCACGCTCTTGTGGTAGTCCGTCCAAAATTCCTCGTGGCGAATTTTGTCTGGCGCCGCTTTTTCATCTCGCATCATCGCGGGGGCGAGCTCGAGGAAGGTTTTGACCGCCACGAGGGCATTACGGATGTGATGACTGAGTCCGGCGGTGAGCATGCCGAGACTCACCAAGCGATCCGCAATCAACAAATTGCGCAAGGTCTCCATTTTCTCCCGCAGCAACCGTTCGTTTTCCCGTTGCAACCAGAAGAACTCCATGGCGCGCTTGAGTTGCGCCTCCAGATAATTCGGATCCCAAGGTTTGGTGACGTAGTGGAAAATGCCCCCGGCATTGATGGCCGTGACCGCGTCATTGAACTCGGTGAAGGCGGTGACCAAAAACCGCAGCGTGGCCGGACTGACCTCCTTGGCGCGCTGCAACAGCCAGGTGCCCTTTTCTCCCGGCATACGTTGATCGGTCATCAAAATGGCGACTTCATCCTTGTGCTCCTGCAGCAGGCGGAAGCCGTCCTGTGCGTTGGTGGCCGTCAAAATGCGAAAGTCATCGCCGAACGCGCGCGCGAAGGCTTTCAACGATTTTTCCTCGTCGTCCACATAGAGCACCTGAAATTTGCGATAATCGTATTTTTCAGCCATAAAATTGGGCGCGCCTTAAACGGGGTGCGGAAATTCCAAAGTAAACTCGCAATACTTTCCGGCCTCGGAGCGCACCGAGATTTTGCCCTCACACTCCTGCATGATGCGATAACAAATGCTCAACCCCATGCCCATGCCCTCGCCGACGTCCTTGGTGGTGTAGAACGGGTCAAAGATTTTGTCAATGTGCGTGGTGGGAATGCCCGGGCCGTTGTCGCGGACAACAAGGTAGCTGGTCTGCGGGGTTTCCCGCGCTTCAATCCAGATCGTGGGCGCTTCGCCATTGGCAAACGTCTTGTGTCGCATTGCATCCAGCGAATTTTGAATCAGGTTCACAAAGACGTGGACCAGTTTGTTTTTGTTGGCGCGAACGGACAGGTGATCCGGTAGTTTGAGTTCAATGGCCGCCTGTTCCTTCTTTTCACTGCTCAAAAACCGCAGCGCCGACGTGGCGACTTCCCCGACGTCAACGGTGTCCAAATGGTCGGTGGACGGATGGGTGAAAGCGCGCAAGTCGGAGACGATGTTTTTGACGCGTTCGACGCCCTCTTCGACGTCCTGCAAAATTTCGGTGTATTCCTCCTGTTGTTCGGGCGCGACGTGGCGCGCTTTCTTTTTCAATGTAAACAAACTGGTGGTGACAAAATTCAACGGGTTATTGATCTCGTGAATAATGCCGGCGCTCATCTGGCCCAGCGACGCCATTTTTTCCGATTGGATGAGTTGTGATTCGGCCTCGGTCAATTTTTTGATGGTGTCAGCCAGTTCTTTGTTCCGCGTATCGAGCTGCAAATTATTCTGTTGCAAGGAGCGCTGACTCTCGGACAGTTGGTGCCGCAGCGAAAATTCGTGAAAGCGTGATTTGCTGTGAAAATAACTGCCCGTGACCACGATGATGCCAGTTAAACTCAGAAAATAGAGGTTGTTCACGAGCGCGCCCCAATTTTCATCAGTTGCTGTCTGAAGTCCATCATGCACAAAACTAGCAGTCAGGTATAACACGATAACCAGCGTTGACGCGGCGAAGCTTTCCCAAAACGTCCAGTGCAATACGAAAGCCAATACGAGCAACACCAAGTTCAATCCGGCATAGTAGGGCGACCCAGCGCCCTCCGTTTTAGCGATCATCCAAGCGATGAACGAGGCCGGGATCATGAATAGAACAATGCCGAGAAAACGATAGTGACGCCGCCCCAGCTTGGTCAACAAGATGGCCAGAAAAGCGCCGATCAACACCGAACTAAGCAAGCGCGCTTGCAGAAAATGAAACTGCTCGGCGGCGTGGGGATAGACGTAGCGATCCAGAATGAAACCGGCGGGCATCAAAATCATACCGAGTACGCAGGCGACCTTGAAGTTGTTGATGGTCTCCTGCTGATCATAAGCGGCGAAAGCTTTTAGCAGCGATGCGTTGTTTGAGACTGATTCAACCATGAGCAGATTTGCGTACTTCGACGATCAAGTTAACCTCGGTGTCATCTCGATAAACGCGGCAATCACCCGAGAGCGCCTCGGGCGGAATCAACGCCCGCCCTTGTGCGGTGTCGCGATATATCAAGTGCCAATCCAGCAGAAATTCCAGCATGTGCTGGAAAGGTTTGCAGGCTACAACATTGGTGATCAGCAAAAGCCCATCCGGAGTGAGCCATTGGTAAAGGATGCTCATCAATTGTCGGCAGGTTTTATCCGTCAGATAGTCGAAAAGCCCGGCACAGTAAATGTAATCGTACCGGGCCGCGCCCGTTTGAATTTGCGTGCGTCCGCTTTCCTTGAAAATCTGTTGGATGGATTTCTTGGCAATCCGAATCTCGGTTTGGCGGGCGTGTTTCTGTCGGGCTTCTTCAAGCTGGTGGCCGGTGCGGGTGACGGTTTCATCGTTGAAGTCCCACAACGTGAATTCCGTGTAATCGGCCAAAGCGCTTTCAGCCAGAAAAAGCTCAATCTCACGAGCTGGACCACAACCTAAATTAAGCACCCGAATCGGACGGCGGCGACGTTCTCCCCGCAAGGCCTCCTCGCCGAGCCGTGTGGTCAGATATTTGATGCGATTACGATGTGCTTCGGCGGGCCATTGGCGGAGGAACCAACTGTTAAGCACCTGCGCGTAGAACGAATTCCCCTCCAACGGTTCGCGCAGGATCATGTTCACCATTTCATAATCACCCGCATAGCCCAGTGGTTTATGAAACGTCCGATAAGCGAACGGCGAACACATCACCAACGAGTGCAACTGTTGCCGGACAAAACTCGCGTGCATCGGCCGCAGGGGTTCAGTGATGGTCGCGCCGATCGCCTCAAACCGCTCATGCAATGAGTTGAAGGCACGGATCATTTTCTCGCTGAGATCGCGCAAATATGCCTGCACCTCTATCGGTTGGCGCACCGAAGGTTTTAGTTTGAACCCCAGTTCCAAGCGATCCATCCAGCGCGCAAAATCGCGCAAGAACATTTGGATGTCAGTCACGGCAATTTTGAATTCGGGAAAAATACGATAGGATTTCTGCCAAGCACTTAAGAAGGCGTCAAAATCCAGATGCTCGCTTTCTTGCCGTGCGCCCACCGCCAATACCTCCTTAACGAATCCATTCTCCTCCAATTCGATATCACTTGTCAGCGTCATCCTCGAATCCACCAACCCCGCGACTGTGCCTCGACCGATGTAGATTACGGAATCCTCGGTGGTGATTTTCAGTTCTGGAAGAACCTGGGAAACACGCAAGACAATGGATGGATCGTAGAATTCAACGACCGCACGGAAGCGCGTCAGTCGGGCGACGGAAGCTGTAAACTCAATTCCGTCTGAAGTTTTGCCGACGACCGCGTACGCTGAAATCTGGTTCGATTTTGTTGGCATTACGTTGAAACCTGCCGGTTGATTTGGCTGCTTACTTGGTAGTTCCCCCTGGTGATTATCTAACCGAAAATAACCGGCATACAAAGAGATATCAAATCTCGCGCCAATTTTAGGAAAACGTCAAAACTTCGCTTCAACGACGCAACGAGCCACTTCAGCGGTCTGGTTGCACTGGCATCTGGTCTGCTCTTCTGCTTCAGCCGTTCCAGTTGTACCTGCAATCCAATAGTGTTGATGACCGCGTCGGATGCTAATGCGAATTCCGACAACGAGAGAGGTCGCAGATTCAATCCGCGGCAGTAACGCCTGTAAATATGAACATACTCTTTAACCAAGATCGCCGGCCGCATCGCGCGGCGCGGACGCCCCACCACCGCGAACACCTGATCGGGTGCGGACTGTTGCTTTCATTACTGTTGGCAAGTCCCTCCGTTTCTGAAGGATTTCGAAATCCGCCGGCTGGCGCCTTTAATTTGGGACGGGCGGGCGGACGAATTGCCCATGTTCAAGACGCTACCGCGGTAACTCACAATCCGGCTAATCTCGTGGCTGCAACCAATTATCAAGCCCAGGCGGCGCTGGGTTTGGTTTATATGAAGGTGGCACATTCCTCGGCAGCACCTGGACAATCAGCGCAAACAGAAAATCCATGGAAAGTGCTGCCCGCAGCCTATTTCGCCACGCCGGTGCTGGACGATAAATGCGTGTTTGGTTTAGGGCTCACCAGTCCATATGGATTGAGCGTGGATTGGAATGAAACTGGTTCGAGCGCCTTTGCCGCACCGGCTGGAGCTTTGCGCTACACCTCTCCGCACTACGCTGAGTTGATGACTCTGAATCTTAACCCAACCGTCGGCATCAAATTGACCGAAAGCATCTCCGTGGGCGTCGGTTTGGACATCATGTGGTCGCGGCTGACATTGAAACAGTTTTATCCGTGGGCAATTTTTCCTGGTAGCGGCGGAGTGGAACCCGATGGCCTGCTGCGCGGCGAGGGCGAGGGCTATGGGCACGGCGGGAATTTGGGCTTCACTTGGAAGATTACTCCGCGTCAAACCGTCGCACTTACCTACCGCTCGCAAATGGACGTGGATTTTGATGGAGACACACAATTGAGCAACATCACGCCGACGGCGACTGCCTTTGGGGTGACCGGACGCAGTTTGTTTGCCTCGCACCTGGCGTTTCCAAACATTGTGGCCATAGGTTATGGGCTGCAAGTCACCGATCGGCTGCGCCTCGAAACAGATGTTGAGTGGTTGCAATTCTCGCGGTTTAAGCGGCTGCCGATCAACATCGGCAACAACAATATTCTCCTCCCCGCGACCAGCCAAAGCGTTCAAGAAAATTGGCGCGATACTTTTACCATCGGCATCGCCGGCGATTATCGGCTTTCGGACAATTGGTCTGTTCGCGGCGGATATCAATACTATCAAAGCCCGGTTCCGGACTCGACTTTCTCGACTACTATTCCTGATGCCAATCAAAATGTGCTGACAGTTGGTCTGGCGTATCATTCTGGTGCGCAAGCCATTGAACTTGGGTACGGGGCGGATTTTTACGACCGCCGTAATCTGGTCGGCAACCAAAATCCTGCTTTTGACGGCAAATATAAAATCACCGTGCATCTAGTCTCCTTGAGTTATCAATTGGCGTTCTGAAGTTTGCGGGGCGGTAATTCAACTTGAGAAACAGATCGGATTTATCGCAGGCTGTGTCTGCTGTCAGATTCGGCTAAAACAGTTCAAAGCTGAGTCGGATGAGTACAGAAACAAGACTCGACCATGGCCGCTAGGAGCCAAATTCCGATCGTGAGGCCGGACGGGGAATTCAATCTCGTCACGGCTCTTCAAGCCTGTCTGTCGCCTAGTAACATCGTCATTGGAGCGGCGGGCGAAGTTCTGACCTGCTCTTTGAACGGTAGTGAATTTCTTAACCGGCTCGTCACCCCAGGTATGACGCTTGCCGCACTACCTGAGCCGTTAGCCGATTTGATCGCTCAGGCAAAAACCGCGCGCGCGACTGTCGCCATGCCCGTTTTGAAATTACACAATTCCGAGGGTGCAGCGCGTCAGTTTCATGCGACCGCAGTTTTTCTCGCTCTCGGTTCTGGGGAACCCACTGTCATCCTCAACTTGACGGATATCACCCGATTGGCTCACTGGCAAAAAAGCCTCGAACAATTGGATCGGCTCGCCACGACGGGAACCCTGGCGGCCGGCATGGCGCACGAAATCAAGAACGCCTTCGTGGCGATCAAAACCTTCGTGGACTTGCTCGTCGAGCAGAATAAAAACGCGGAACTGACGGATTTGGTCCAACACGAACTGGCGCGCGTCAACGCCATCGTCCGGCAATTGCTCAAGACTGGCCCGGCGACGCCGGAACACACGCCCGTGCGGTTGCACGATGTCCTGGAGCACTCGCTGCTCATGGTGCGGCAGCAATTGAGCGACAAACTGATTTCACTGCATCGCACCTTTGCGGCCACATCCGATGTGGTGCGAGGTGATCCGCACCAGTTGGAGCAGGTGTTCGTCAATTTGTTGTTGAACGCGGTGGAAGCCACGGGGACGAATGGTTCGCTGACTGTGCAAACGGAATTTCTTGCCGTACCAACCTCGGAAATTTCAGAACCAAAGTTCGTCGGCCAGCCACTCGTGCGCATCAGCGTGGCGGATACCGGAACGGGCATCGCTCCCGACACGCTGGCGCGAATGTTCGAGCCGTTCTTCACAACCAAGAGCCACGGAACGGGCCTGGGTTTGCTCATTTCGCAGCGCATTGTCGAGCAACATCACGGCGCGATCCACGTCGAAAGCCAGCCGAGCAAAGGCACGACTTTTCGGGTGATTCTGCCGTCCGGGCAACCGAAGGCGTGATTGCTCATGGGCCGTTATCGCCTCGCATTGGTCAGCGATATTCATTACGCCGGGACGCGGGAGCAAGCGGAGGGCGATGATTTCGAATATCGCGATCTCAAAAATCCGCTGCTGCGCTTTCTGATTCGACAATATCGGTGGCACGTCTGGCTACGTCATCCCCTGCGGCAGAACGGTCAATTCGATCGGTTTCTGGCGGAAGTTCCTCCGGTGGATTATGCCATCGCCAATGGTGATTATTCCTGTGACACCGGCGCCATCGGCTTGAGCGCCGCCGCCGCTTTGGAAAGTGCGCGGGAAAGCGTCGGCAAATTGCGGCAAAAGTTTGATGACCGTTTGCGCCTCAACTACGGCGATCATGAACTGGGCAAACTGCGACTCGTTGGCGCGGTGGGCGGCATGCGCTTGGACAGTTGGCGACGGGCGCGGGAGGATTTGCAAATGCCGCCGTTTTGGCGGCTGGAGCTGGGTCGTTACGTCTTATTTAATTGCGTCTCGTCGTTGATCGCACTACCGACTTTCGGTGCCGACACGCTGCCCGAAGAGCGGGCTGGTTGGGAACAGTTGCGCGCTGAACATTTTGCCCAGGTGCGGGACGCTTTTGCCGGGCTGCAACCAAGGCAACGCGCGCTGTTTTTCTGCCACGACCCGACCGCATTGCCATATCTCTGGCGGGATGAGGTCGTTCGCGCAAAACTTCCGCTCGTCGAACGCACGATTATCGGACATCTTCACTCGAACTTTTATCTGCGCCTGAGTCGCGCGCTGGCTGGAATGCCGCCGCTCAATTTTTGCGGCCATTCGGTTCGACGTTACAGCCGCGCGCTGCGGGAAGCGCGTGGTTGGCGGCCCTTTCGCGTATTGTTGTGTCCTTCGCTCGCCGGAATTGAATTGCTCAAAGATGGCGGCTATTTCACGGTGGAGCTTGATGCGATGGCCACGATCCCGGCGCAATTTCAATTTCATCCGGTTCCGCGTTAGGGAGATTACGGGACGGGCGCAATCTTGCCATTGTCGTCATTCTGCGGCTTAATGGTTTCCGGGCATGCGTTCAGGAAAACGGAAGAAGACATCCAATCAACCGGAGTTACCGATTGACGATCGAAAACCAGACAAGAATCTCGGGCCAACCGATGGAAACGGGCACCAACCTCTCGACACCAAAGCGGTCGAAACGATAACGCATCGTCCGTTTAATCCGAAGCAGGTCGCGGCGGGTTTGCATCGTCGGGTGGATCGCGGCTTTCTGGATTACGCCAGCTACGTCATCCGCGATCGCGCCATCCCGAATCTGGCGGACGGCTTGAAGCCGGTGCAGCGGCGCATTCTCTGGGCCATGCATCGAACCGACGATGGTCGCTTCACCAAAGTCGCCAACATCGTCGGGGATACGATGAAATTTCATCCGCACGGCGATGCGTCCATCGGGGATGCGCTCGTGGTGCTGGCCAACAAGCGGTATCTCATCGAAGGCCAGGGGAACTTCGGCAACCTCCACACGGGCGATCCCGCCGCGGCATCGCGCTACATTGAAGCGCGGCTGACCGGGCTGGCGCGCACGGAGTTGTTCAACGACGAGATCACCGAGTTGATTCCCAGTTACGACGGACGCAACCAGGAGCCGGTCACGCTTCCGAGCAAACTACCTCTCACGCTGATGCTGGGCGCGGAAGGCATTGCCGTTGGTTTGAGCGCGCGGATTCTGCCGCACAATTTCCCCGAACTGCTCGAAGCGCAGATTGCCATTCTCAAAAACCAGCCCTTCAAGTGCGTGCCGGATTTTCTGACCGGCGGGTTGATGGACCCGCGCGATTATCAGGATGGCAAGGGCAGCGTGAAGGTGCGGGCGCGCATCAAGTATCGGGACGATCACGCCGTCGTGATCACCGAAATTCCGCCGGGCACCACAACGGAATCACTCATCGCTTCCATTGAAGCCGCGTCGCAGAAGGGCAAGTTGAAGGTAAAAGCCATCAACGATTTCACCTCGGAAAACGTGGAAATTGAAATCAAATGCCCGGCGGGCGTGGATCAGGATCAATTGATGGACGCGCTGTATGCGTTCACCGATTGCGAGGTGACCATTTCCAGCCGCATCGTGGTCATCCAGGACAATCGCCCGGTCGAACTGACGGTGAGCGAGGTGTTGCGCGCGAACACCGAGCAACTGGTGGCGCTCCTCAAGCGCGAACTGGAACTGCGCGAGCAAAAACTGCAGGACGAGCTGCATTACCGCACGCTGGAACGCATTTTCATCGAGGAACGCATTTACAAATTGATCGAAAAATGCAAAACCGCCGAAACGGTGAAGGCCGCGGTGTACGAGGGCTTCAAGCCCTTCAAGAAGGAATTGTTGCGCGACCTCGTGGAGGCCGACGTTGAACGGTTGTTACAGGTGCGCATTCGCCGGATTTCGCTCTTCGATATCAACCAGCACCGTCAGGAAATGGAGCAGACCAAGGCGGACCTGGCGGAGACGCGGAAGCACCTGAAAAATCTCACCAAGTATGTCATCGGGCATCTCGAAGCGTTGCTGGCGAAATATGGACCGCAGTATCCGCGGTTGACCACCAAGTCCGCCCGGCACGAGGAGATTGATACCAAGGCAGTCGCGTTCAAGGCGTTCAAGGTCGCCTACGACCGCGAGAGTGGTTATGTGGGTTACAAGGTCAATGGCGAAGAGTTCAAAACCGAGTGTACGAAGTTCGATAAAATCCTCCTCGTATTCAAGGATGGCACGTACAAAGTCACTGAACTGCCGGAGAAATTGTTTGTTGGGCCGGAACTGTTTTACTGCGGCCTGCCGGATCGCGAAGCCGTATTCACCTGCGCCTACACTGATCGCAAGGCGAGTTATTTGAAACGCTTCAAGTTTGGCGGCACGATTCTAAACAAAGCGTATCTCTGCATTCCCGAGAAGTCGCGCATCCTGTTCTTTGAACCCGGAACGCCGAAAGTTTTGTACGTGCGCTACAAACCCGCCGCGCATCAAAAGATCAACCAACAAACCTGCGATCCCTCCCAGATCGAGGTGAAATCAGCCAAGACGCGTGGCCGGCAGATTTCGATCAAGGACATCAGCAGCGTGACCGTCAAACCCACGCGCGGCTGGGACGAAGCCGGCACCACGACAGAAATTGTGTTCGCTTGAGTTTCTCAGTGCCGTCGCGACGCTCCAAGGCTTGAACGTAACCGATCATGCCAACCGACCTTGTTTTGGGTGACTTCCAAATTTGCTTCAGCCGGCGGGATTGCACCGTTATCTGATTTTTGGGCCGAGCCCCACTCCTCATCAATCCGCGTAGAAAAGTTCAAGGTGCGGTTCAGTCGTTGCGCCGGAGTGCAACCAAGACGGCACAAACTCCAGTAAACGGAGCCGAATCGTTTGTTGATCCGCGCGTCAGCGGCGCGGATCGGCCAATGATAGTCCGAAAACGTCGTTTGTTGGTAAAATCCATTGAGTCTGACGCCGATTCAACATCCGCAATCGTTAACGGAAATAGTAACCTGCGTGTGAATGACTATAATAGCTGTCGTTGATTCAGTTAGGTTGAGTAACTTCTCTCAGCACTGAGGCTAGATTTGCTGCCGCCAGTTTCGTTCGTGTTTGCAACTTCAACAATGCGGGAATTTTTCCTGGTGATTTGAGGATGGTCCACGCGAGCTTGCCAAAATTCAAACTTTGATCGGGATTGGAGAGCGCATTGAAATCCAGCGGAAGGTCTTCCTGCGCCGTATCGGAAATTGCCCTTACGGTGGCGCATGGAATGCCTTGTTCGCGGCAGATGGCCTGAATGACATCGGATTCCATCTCCACCGCATCCGCACGGGTCGTAGCGTGAAGGGTTTGTTTTTCCGCGCTGGTTGTGGCGATGTGATCCAGACAAACGAATGATGCGGCAACGGCTTCGGTGCGGGACAGTGCTTGGAGCAGGTTGGGATCGGACGTGTCAAATAACACCTGACCGATATGAAGTTTAGGATTAAGGCCGCCGGCAAAGCCACAAGTGAAAACCCGACGCAGTGAAGTGGTCTGTAAAAATTTGAGGAGGCTTTGGCGCGCATTGTTGCGTCCGATACCGGTGATCAGAATGGCGGGATCCTCGCGAGCGACCAGCATTTTCCGAAACGGAGCGGCTTCGTCCTTGAGCGCGAAGCAAACGAGCGTCAGTCCGGTGGCGGCGGGGCGGGGACCCGAATGGTTCATTTGATACCCGCCAGCCGCTCTTTCCAGATGCGGTATAGTTCCACCGTTGCGCGCACGTCCCGCAGGCAGTATTCGGCAATCTCGCGAAATTTTCCTTCCTGAATCAGTTGGGTGACATCCATGCCGGTGATGCCTTGGGCTTTGGGCGATTCCACGCCAAAGGCTTTGCAGTAGAAATCGAGATTAAATTTTCGCGCGGCGCCGTCTCGTCCGCTCACGCCGTAAAACGTGAATTGCTCGGCCAGGTCACAATGCGGTTCGGTGGCGTAACGGTAGCCCAACCAGTTCTTTTTGCTGATGGGAACATTCAACGCAGCGGAACGCAGATAAAGGAAGGGCACGTCAAAGCCGCGACCGTTAAACGTGACAATCTCATCGTAATGCTTCACCACATCCCAGAATGCGGTGAGCAATTCCACCTCGTCGGCGCAGGGCATGAACTCCACGGGGCCACCCTCGGCCGCGTCTTCCTCATAATCGTCCGCCGTGTACAACACCTGACCGCGCAAGGAATCGGCGTTGAGCATGGCCACGCACACGATTTGTCCGGTAAACGGCCAGAGCGCGAACATGCGTTGCAGTTCCGCGCGTTTGGCGAGGCGTTCCGCTTCGGATGGCAAGCGTTCCGCATCGCGCAGCAGGTATTCCTGTTGCACTTCATCGAAGTGCGCCAGGGGTTGCGCGGAGGTTTCAATATCAAAGACGAGTCGGGCCATGGCGGAGGGGCGGAACGGGTGGAATGAAAAACCAGGATGGAAAACCAATTTGATACAGCCAGTTTTCCATCCCGGTTACTTAGCAAGTTACTTTTTTTTCTTCGCTGCTTTCTTCTTCTTCTTGGCGGCCACGCGTCTCACCTCCGATCCGATGCGGGTTGTTTTTTGTTCGGTGTTCTCAGGCAAAATTTTTGGTACATCTCTGGAACAACTTGGTTTGTATGTGAAAGTAGGAGTCGAACGCAAATGTTTTTTTCACTTTCCATACATTACTTGTTTCCGGTCGCGCTCGACTTGAAAAGAAAATTCTTGTGAAATGTTACCGATGCCAGTGCCATCACCACAAAAATTCATCCGTCCACTCGTCAAACGATTGCACGCCTATGTGCCCGGAGAACAACCCAGGATTTCCGGACTCATCAAACTTAACACCAATGAAAATCCTTATCCGCCCGCAACACAAGTCCTCAAGTTGACGCGCGCCGCCGTGGATGATCGCTTGCGGCTTTATCCTCATCCCACTGCGGAGCGACTTCGCATCAAGTTGGCGAAGCTGCATCGGTGTCGTCCCGAGAACATCATCGTGGGCAATGGTTCGGACGAAGTATTGGCTCTGGCGATTCGCGCGTTCGTCGAGCCGGCCGCCACCAGTTCTCGCGTTCGGAGTTCGCGCGCGGTCGTGCAGTACTTCACTCCAAGCTATTCACTCTATCCGGTTTTGGCCGCGGCGCACGGCGCCATCGCCAATCCCGTGGCACTGAAACCAAATTTCGATTTACCCCGCCTTTCTGCGCTTAAACGTGATGGTTCATGGCGTTTTGATGCCGCGCTTACGTTTGTAACGACCCCGAACGCGCCCAGCGGACGTGGCTATGCCGCAAAAGCGCTGGAAACCCTTTGCCGCGCTCAATCGGGCATCGTGGTGCTGGATGAGGCTTATGTGGATTTTGCCGTTGAACACGCCATGAAACTGGCTTTGCGACATCCGCAGGTTCTCGTTGCGCGCACATTTTCCAAGGCATACTCGCTTTGCTTTCAGCGCGTCGGCTATTTGGTAGGCAACGCGGAACTGATCGCAGCACTGCACAAGATTCGCGACAGTTACAACGTGAACGGCCTTGGCCAGATCGCCGCTGAAGCCACTTTGGATAACTTGGCGTATTACCGGGCGAACTTCCGGCGCATCATCGCCACTCGCGAAAAATTAAGTCGGGATTTGACCAAGCTGGGCTTCCGCGTGTTGCCGAGCCAGACCAACTTCATTCTAGTTCAACCGCCCCGTTATTCGGCGGAAGCTTGGTTGCAGAAATTGCGGGACCGAAAAATTTTGGTCCGCTGGTTTCGCGCCCCGGAGGTGAGCCGTTATCTGCGGATCACGATCGGGACAGCCACCGAAGCCGCCGCTCTTGTTCGCGCGGCACGGGCGATTCTGTCGGTTTAAGGCGTAATTGGTTGATTCGCGCACAATCGGTGTCTGTTTTCGGTCCAGCTTAAGCTCGGTCCCACAATTCAGCGTGCCAACGAATATAAGGCACTGCTTTTGCTGAATTTACGACGGGTTCGAGAAGTTTTTCGCCGGGATCGTGTGTCCATCGGCAGGGTTGCGACTTTACGCGACAATTCTCGTTCCCTCGAAAACGCATAGACCATCTGAGTTATGAGCAAGCACGAGAAGGCCACCCCGGAAGAACCGAAGCTCGCAGCAGAAACTTCCGCACCGCTGGAATCACCAATGACCAACGCCGAACCTTGGTATCGGAAAGCTGAATTGTGGTACGGCGGGGCCACCGTCCTGGGCGTGCTGGCTGTTTTTTTCTGGGTCGTGGGGCAGCTTGATAAAAATCCGTTGCCGGTGGATGCGCGGATTGTGGATCCGCCAGTCGCGCCATTGGCAGCGGTCGAACCAACCATCATCGAGCATCCGGATGAGCCGGATACGAACAGTTATCCGGTCGCGGTGGTGGAAGTGCCGCCGCCCCCGCAAATCAAACTGCAAGGCATCTTTTACAACCCGCAAAACCCGTCAGCAATTTTGGATGGCCGCACGGTTTTTCTGGGGGATCGCGTCCCCGGCGGTTTCCGCGTCATCGCCATTTCGCCGACGAACGTCACCTTGGCCAGTGCCACCGAAACGAATGTTTTGAGTTTGTCGGGACGCTAAATTCACGGCACTCTGCGCGCCGCAATGATCGCCACATTACGGGAGTATTTGGGGAAGTCACCCGAACACGCGCGGTTCATGCCGTTCGCCATCTGGGTCGGCATCACCGCGCTGGGCATTGGCGGGGGCGACATGAAATTCTGGTCCTACGCCATCAAAGTGGTGGTTGGGCTTTGGGTGGTTTGGGAGATGCGCCGGTTCGTCCCGGAAATCCGTTGGACGTGCAGTTGGCCGGCGGTTGGGATCGGGCTGCTCATCTTCGGCTTGTGGGTTGGTTTGGACCCGTTTTACCCCAAGAACCACCTGTTGATGCAGGACACGGTGGAAAGCATCTGGAATCCCTTCGCGCGTTTCGGCGCTGGCTCGGCGCTGGCCTGGACGCTGATCGTCATTCGCATCTTCGGCATGACCGTACTCGTGCCGCCAATTGAGGAGGCGTTTTATCGCTCACTCGTTTATCGCTATCTGATCAAATACGATTTCACCAAGGTAGCGCTGAATCATTTCGATGGGCTGGCGATGGTGCTGTGCGCCGTGTTGTTTGGTTTCATGCACTTCCAATGGCTGCCGGGCATCCTTTGCGGGCTGGCTTACCAATGGCTGGCGATTCGACGCGGGCATCTGGGGGATGCAATCACCGCGCACGCGATCACCAACTTTTTGCTCGGGGTGTACGTGGTTTGGCAGGGCGGCGAAGCCTGGAAATTTTTCTGAGCGCACGGCTGGAGTTCAATTCGCCAGCCGGCCAGAATCAATTTCGCCGCGAGGCCGAGTACTATTTACAATCCGTCATGCCGCCAACACCATCCATCTTGCCGCCATGTGTTCTGTTTGAGGATGAGCATCTCCTTGTCGTGAACAAGCCCGCAGGCTGGAACACGCACGCGCCGGAGCGCCACGCCGGGGAAGGCATTTACGATTGGCTCAAACATCGCGAGCCGCGCTGGGCGAGCCTGGCCATCATCCACCGACTGGATCGCGTCACCAGCGGCGTGCTCATTTTTGGGAAAACCACGTTGGCCAATCGGTCGTTGACGGAACAATTCACGCAGCGAGCGGTGCGCAAGAAATACTTGCTGCTGACGGATCGGCGCCCGAAACGAACGTCATTCGTCATCCGCTCCCAAATCCTCCGTGATGGCGAACGTTATGTTGTCCATCCGCACGGATTGCCGGCCGAAACCCGTTTTACCACTCAGATTGACGAGGCCTGGCTTCGCCAAGTCGCGCCCAGCCTGGCGTCGCACATCAGTCAGCGGCTTTACGCGATGACCGCCGAGCCGTTGACGGGGCGAACGCATCAAATCCGCGTTCATGCTGCCGCGCAAGGATGCCCGATCCTTGGTGACGTTCTGTACGGCGGCGCGCCCTTTCCGCGCGTGAGTTTGCATGCGGCGGAATTAAGTTTGGCGCATCCCGCCACGCACCAACCGCTCACGTTCACGGCTACGGTGGATTTTCAAACCGACGCGGCCGCCGGTTTGCGGGCGGCTTTCATCGCGCCGACAGAAACCGACAGTTTCCGTCGGCTCCACGGCGCGAGCGACGGTTGGCCGGGGGTTTATGTGGATCAACTGGGCGCGTTTCAATTGTCGCAGAGCGAAAGGCGATTACCGGTGGGTTTGCAGCAGCAATTAGGCGCGCGGCACTACCACAAAACTTTAATACGGCGGTTGCGCGGCGCCACGGCGGATCCGTCGCCTCAATGCGTCGCGGGACTGCCGGCGTCCGGGCCTTTCGTGATTCAGGAGAATGGGGTGAAGTTTGAGTTGAGTTTCAATGAGGGCTATTCAGTCGGTTTGTTTTTGGATCAACGCGATAATCGGCGCCGGTTTCTCACCCGACATATTGCCGCCGACTTTAGCCCCCTTGCGCCGCGCGACCCGACCGCGACGCTGGAAGTCCTGAACGCGTTCGCCTACACGTGCGGGTTTTCCGTTTGTGCCGCTTTGGGTGGCGCGCGAACGACCAGCCTGGACTTATCCAAAAAATATCTGGAATGGGGCAAGCGCAACTTTGCGCTCAACGGATTGGACCCGGCGCAACATGATTTCGTTTTTGGTGACACGTTTGATTGGTTGCGGCGTTGGGCCAGGCGGGGACGACATTTTGACGTCGTGGTGCTCGATCCTCCCACGTTTTCACAGTCAAAGGCTCACGGCGCTTTTCGAGCGGAGAAAGATTACGGCGAACTGGTTGCGGCGACTTTACCGGGGCTGAAACCCGGCGGCGTCCTGCTGGCCTCGAGCAATGCGGCGCGTTTAGAACCCCGAAAATTCATCGCCCAGATTGAAGCCGCGATTCACGGATCCCGGCGCAAAATCGTGCAGCGCCATTATGCTCCGCAGCCGCCGGATTTTCCCATCAGCCGGGAGGAGCCGGCGTATTTGAAAACCATCTGGTTGCGCGTGGAATAATCTCACTCCCGCTCGCGTTCTGCGGACCGCGCCAGCACCGCCGCGCGCGATTTCCGGTGCAACCGCCGCCGCAAGATCATCATTACCAACAGGAAAACCACCAACGCACCGATCTGGAACACGGGGCGCTGGACCAGCGGCCGCGGAGTCTCGGTTTCCTGATCCCGCAGGAAATTAGTCCGGATGATATCCGCACTCGGCGGCGTGATTGCCGTAACGATCGCGTTGGTACCCGTCGGAGATGCGGCGATGGAATTGGATATTTCCAGATAGATCAAGCCCGTTGCGGCCAGACCTAGATTGGTTACGGCATCTGGCGCGATCGGCAGGTAATAGGAAAAGTCTTCGGGTGGCGGCGCCAAATCCGACTGTTTGATGATCAATGGCGGAGCGGAAGTTGGCGCGAGGCGGAGCGGCGGCGGGTTGACCACCGCGGGCATTTTGAACTCTTCAGGGTATTCAGGAATCTCCAGCGGCCAGGGCGGCGTGCTGACCGAGAAGGCCACGAACTGGCCTTTGACAGCGCGCAAAATGGTGAGAAACGGCATATTGGCCTGACGCTGTTGCTCGAGATTGCTCGCGAAGGTGGCTGAGATCGTAGGGTCGTAAGGAGTGCCGTGGATGGGGTTTTGTCCGGAGGTCAAAAGCAGCAAAGTGAGGTGGTCAGACTTTGCGACGATGTTGGTAACGGCCTCCCAAATAACCGAAAGCTGCGGTGATTTTTCGTAAGGCTGGTTTTGCAGCACTCGAGCAAAGGTCAGCCCCAACAACTGACGCGTTTCTGGAGTCCAGGTTTGCGCCGGCAGTTTTCCGGTCAACAGTTGGTCATTAAAGGTCCACAGTCCGAGAGAGGCGCGCGAACCCATTTGCCCGTTCAATCCAGCCGCAATGATGTTGGCAACCAGGCGTTGCGTGTTTTCCGCACGCTTCTGCATCGGCGCGGAAGTTTCCACGATAAACAGAAATCGCTCGAGGGCGGGAGCGTTGGTTTCGGTCGTCGGCTGGGCTGGCGCAATCCCGCCAAGCGAAAGCAGGCTTAACCAGACGGCGGAGCGTAGGATTTTGAGCAGTGACATCAACTTTGTCGAAAACGCTTTTGTTCGTTGCGATTATATTGTTTCACATTTTCATTCAAGGTCTGCAATGCGCTTTCCACCATGCCGATGAAATTCAGGCAGGAAACTGTCAAGCCGCCCGAGGCATTCACGGTATCGCGTTCGGCCCGATCGTTCGTCACCACCAGAACTTCACCGTATTCCTGAAACCGGTGCGCCGCGCGCTCGATCAAGTCGTCCGCCGTGCGCCCCCCGCTCGAAAACAAAACTTCCACCGGGTTGGTGGCGTCTTTCGGCGTGTGCGGTGGCGCGCCGCTTCCATCGAAGAAAATCGTCACCGGCGTATTCGCCGCGTCCTGGTACTGGGTCAAAATCCGGATGAGTTCATTCCGGGCGGCGGCCGAATGCGGCGGCTGGCCGCGAATCAGCGTCGGCCAACTGTGCAGCAGACTGTAACCATCAACCAGAATCCGAACCAAAGCCATGCGCCCAGTTTAATCACTGGCGGCGGCGCGGACAACTCCGGCGCCGATGGGCCAGGGGTGGACTGGTCTGGATTCTTGCCGCCGGGATACCGCTGGTCTAGTCTCGGGTCATGGCCGGGCGAATCGAGGTCAAGAAGACTTACAAACTTTACATTGGTGGCAAGTTCCCGCGGAGCGAAAGCGGGCGTTATCTGGCGGCGCGATCGGTTCGCGGCCTGCACCTTGATAATTACAGTCACGCTTCGCGCAAAGACCTGCGGGAAGCCGTCGGGGCGGCGCGTCAGGCGTTGACGGGATGGAGCCGGGCCACCGCCTACAATCGCGGTCAGATTCTCTATCGTGCCGCGGAAATGTTGCAGAATCGGGCGGATGAGCTGGTGACCGAGATTGTGCGGGCGACCTGTTGCCGCCCGGCCGGCGCTCGGCGTGAGGCCACTTTGACGGTTGACCGGTTGGTGCATTTTGCGGGTTGGACGGACAAGTATCAGCAGGTTTTCGGCAGCGTCAATCCCGTGGCCAGTTCGCATTTTAATTTTTCCACACCGGAACCAACCGGGGTGGTGGCACTGCTGGCGCCGGATGAACCGGCGTTGCTGGCGCTGGCTTCGCTGCTGGCGCCCGTAATTTTAAGCGGCAATACGGCCGTCGTAGTGGCTTCAGAAAAATTTCCACTACCCGCCGTGACCTTTAGTGAAATCCTGGCCACCAGCGATGTTCCCGGCGGCGTGATCAACATTCTCACGGGGCGGCGCGATGAATTGGCGCCGCATCTTGCTTCGCACCTGGACATCAACGCGATTGTGGACGGCGCCGGCGACCCGGCGCTGCGTGCGGTTTTGCAAACCGGTCCCGCAGTCAACTTGAAGCGCTATGCCAATCGGGCGTTGCCGACCAAGGCGTGGTTCACTGCGCGCGGCGAGGATGCCTACGCCATTCTGGACACGGTGGAGTTGAAAACCGCGTGGCATCCGATTGGTCTGTAACGATGCGACGGGCACCGCTGAGCGCGATCATTCATGAAACCATTCGCCCCGGAACTGGCGAAAAATCGGCCCGGGCAGAACCGGAAGTTGGAGGCCGGGGTTGCCTTGGATCGGGAAACCATCGCTGGCGTCATTGAATGTTTGCGTCTATAATCGGTCGAAATAACGCCGGGTTCATTCATTTATGCTCAAGTTACGACGATTCAGAGTTTTAGTGGGGTTATTGTTGATGGCGCTCATGCCGTTGGCTGGGGGTTTATTCGCCGATCAGATCGGTCCCGATCCAACGCAAGTCGCTACGAAACTGCTCGCGCCCACGCCGGATGACGGTGAGATCGCCTACATCACCGCCCGCGTGCTGGAACAGGGGCATTACCGCCAACATCCCTTCGACGACACTTATTCGGAAAGATTTCTGCAAATGTATCTGCAGGCGCTTGATCCACAGCGATTGTATTTTACGCAAGCTGATCTCGCGGAATTCGCCCCTTATCGGGATCGGCTGGATAATTTGACCTTGGGTCGGCGTCTGGCGGCAGACACCCGACCGGCTTACCTCATCTTCAATCGGTTCCTGGAGCGACTCGACCAGCGCGTCGCCTACGTGCAGGAATTGTTGAAGACCGAACAGTTCGCCTTCGAGGCGGAGGAAAGCATCGTGGCCAACCGCAAGGAAGAACCGTATCCGGTTGATTTGAATGAGGCGCGGCAGCTTTGGCGGCAGCGGCTGCGGAGTGAGTATTTACAGGAAAAAATCGCCAAATATGCCGAACGGCAGAAAGCCGCGCGCGATGCCAAGAAAAAGACGACGGCAACAAGCTCCGCAACCAACACCAGCACGAACCTGGCGAAAGCTTTCGATGCACCAAAAAAAACCGACGCGGAAGAGATTGTGGAAAAGCTGAACAAGCGTTACACGCGCAACCAACACATCTATCACGAACTGGATGAGCAGGAAGTGTTGGAGTTTTACCTGACGGCTCTGGCGCACGTGTACGATCCGCACTCGGATTATTTCAATCCGCGCCAGGCGGACAATTTCGCCATCGGCATGAACCTGTCCTTATTTGGCATCGGCGCGGTCTTGCAGGCGGATGGCGAAGGGTATTGCAAAATTGCGGACCTAAAGCCCGGTCCGGCTTCCAAGAGCGGCAAGATCAAAGTGGGAGATCGGATTGTCGCCGTCGCGCAAAGCAATGCGCCCCCCGTGGACGTGGTGGACATGAATCTGAACAAAATCGTGCAACTGGTGCGCGGACCGAAAGGCTCGCAAGTCCGCCTTACCATGGTGGGAACCGACAATACTTCGGATCGCTGGGAGGTGACCCTGATTCGCGAAGAAATCAAACTGGACGACCAGGCCGCCAAGGCAAAAATCATTGATCTGCCGAACGCGGACGGCCAGATCGTCCGGATCGGGGTGATTGATCTGCCGTCGTTCTATGTGCCGATGGATTTGGGCAGCAACTCCCGCGGCCCAGCAAAAAACGACGACGCACATTATACCTCGCGCGACGTCGCGCGGCTCCTCACGAAGTTGGAAGCGGAAAATGTTCAGGGGATCATTTTGGATTTGCGACGGAACGGCGGCGGCTCGCTCGAGGAATGTGTCAAATTAACGGGCTTGTTCATCAAGGACGGTCCGGTGGTGCAAGTGCGCGGCCCCGGCGAGGAGCAACCGCCATTCATTGACAAGGACGACGACGCTTCCATGCTCTACGGCGGCCCGTTGATTGTATTGACCAGCCGGTTCAGCGCGTCGGCCTCGGAGATTCTGGCCGGGGCTTTGCAGGATTACAACCGCGCGCTCATTGTGGGCGATTCGTCCACACACGGCAAAGGCACCGTGCAACAGTTGAATCCGTTGCGCATGTTTATTCCGGAAGCCGACATGACCAACAATCCGGGCACGCTGAAGATCACCAAGGCGAAATTTTATCGCGCCAGCGGAGCGTCCACGCAATTGAAAGGAGTCACTTCGGACCTCGTGCTGCCGTCCAAGTTGAATTACGCGAAGGATATCGGCGAAGCGGCGTTGGAGAATGCGCTGCCATGGGATGTCATTCGGAGCGCGCGGTACGAGCGGTTCAATCTGGTGCAACCGTACCTGTCGGAATTACTGGAGCAATCGAGTCAACGGTTAAGCACCAACCAGGAATACATTTACATTCGCGAGGACATCGAACAATTCCGCAAGGCCCAAGCGGCGAACTCCGTTTCCTTGAACGAGAAGCAACGCATTCAGGAATGGGACGAGGACGATGCGCGCCAACGGGCGCGGGACAAAGAACGGCTCGCGCGCCAGACAACTCCGCCGACGGTTTACGAGTTGACGCTCAAGCAAGTTGATCTGCCGGGGTTACCCCCGCCGGTGGTGGCCACCAACCTGACCAGCGCCACCGTGGAAAGTGATTTGGCGGCGGATGAATTGGAGCCGGAAACGCCGCCAGCCATTGACGCGCCGCTGGAAGAGACCCAGCAGATTTTGTTGGATTACATCAAGCTGCTCTCGTCGAAAGACGTGGCGCTGCGCACGCGCAAAGCCAATCCGTGAACCGCATGAGGAGGATACGATGAAAACTTTGATGCTCTCTGGAATGATCATCGGGCTGGTTTACTCCAGCCTGGGGCAGGCGGGACAAGCGCTGCAACGCGCCCGCGAGATTTCCAATCAAAACAACGTGCGTCAGGGCGTGCCGTCTCCGGCGCCTCAGCCGGCCGCGCCGGTTCGCCCGGCTTCGGGCACAAATAGTAATGTTGTAACCCAGGCGCAAAGTCTTGCGGCATTGCAGGCCGATTTGGCTGGATTCAAAACGGGCGCGATCGCCAGCGAGGAACAGAAACAACAGTTTACCATCAACCTGGCCAAAGCGGTGCGCGGCAATAAACCCTCCCTGGCCAGCGTGAAAAAATTGGTGAATTCACTGACGGCTGGATTGGCCAGCGCCACTCTGGCCGATGAATCGCGCAATCGTCTTGCGCTGGACTTGGACGCGGTTCTGAACAGCCGCGGGCAGTCCGCGGCGCAGTTCGATAAAATCATCGCTGACGTGCAGGCGATTTTAGAGGTGGGCACCGTCAAGCGCAGTCAGGCGGTGAGCATCGCTAATGACCTGAAAAAGATCGGCCAGGAAATCCGCCGGTAAATGGGAGAACCATGGCCACGCCCCGGGTCAAATGTCCCACCTGCCGGAAATCTGGCGATTGGTTTGCCGGTCCACATGGTCCGTTTTGTTCGCGCCGCTGCAAATTGATTGACCTCGGCAAATGGTTCGGAGAGGAGCACGTTATCGCCACCCCCTTATCACCCGAGCAGACGGCGAATATCATTCAGGTGACCGCCGACGAAAATCCGAACCAATCAAGCGAACCGGACTTGTAACGCTTGCGTTCGCTTCCTTTCCTTCATGAAATATTGCTTCACTCTGGGTTGGTCGGCGGTGGTGTTTTGCGGAATGATGGGTTGCCGTCCCGATCCGGGGACGCCTTCAATACTGAATATGAAAACGTCTGTTACTTCCAATGTTCCCACGGAATTGGCCACGCTTGGTGGCGGATGCTTCTGGTGTACTGAAGCCGTGTTTCAAATGCTGCCGGGAGTGGTTTCCATTACCAACGGTTACGCGGGCGGCACCACGCCCAATCCCACCTACGAACAAGTTTGCAGCGGAAACACCGGTCATGCGGAAGTCATCCAGATCGCCTTTGATCCCACCCAGGTCAGCTATGAAAAGATTCTGGAAACATTCTGGGAAGCGCACGACCCCACCACGCTAAATCGCCAAGGCAATGACGTGGGGACTCAATATCGTTCCATCATCCTCTATCACGATGCGCGGCAAAAAGCCGAGGCCGAACAATCCAAGGCCAAAGCGCAGCGGCATTTCGAGCAACCCATTTTGACCGAGATTGTTCCGCTCACGAAATTTTACCCCGGCGAGGATTACCACCAGAATTACTATCGCGCGAATCCTGACCAACCTTATTGCCGGGTGGTGATTCGCCCGAAGGTGGAAAAATTCAGTCGGAAATTGGACCAATCTCCACAATAAAAAACCCGCCAAGATGGCGGGTCTATTGAAAATACCACCCGTTACGGCTCGGCAATGATTTCGGCGCGCTGCCGGTGATATTCCTGCGGAGTGATCTGATCCGCTTTGTAACGGTTCAACAGCGCATCCAATTTCTGCTGTTTCGCCGCGGAGAAAGGCGACGGAATCAAATCATTATGAAGGGGCGCGGCCGTGAACCGGGCGGGCGATTGCGTGCTGGCAACGGTCTTGCCCGGACTGGTTCTGGCGGGAGCGGGTTGCGCCGGAGCCGCCGGTTGCGCGGCCATCGCTTGGCGAAGCGCTTCCTCCATTCTGGCGGTGGCATCGTCAGCGCCCGCGTTGGAAACATTGGAGTATTGATTGCTGCTGGGCGGGGTGCTGATGGCTGGTGCTGGAGCTGGCGCGGTAATAACCACTGGCGTGGCAGCGGGTTTAACCACTGTGGCCGCCGTTGGCGATTCAGTGCCCAACGATTGTCGCAGCGCCTCCCGCATTCGCGCGGTATCGGCATCATCCGCCGGTTCGATCCAAACCGGATCAGCAGACTTGTTTTGCATTTTAACCACCGGCGCCTCAACCGGTATCGGCACCACCACCGTTGGCGCGGGGGCTGGCTTGGCTTCTTTGACTGGTGCCGGAGGCGCTGGAGTGACAGCGGGAGCGACTGCACCTGGTTGACCCAAGGCCTGTCGCAGCGCTTCACGCATTTTGGCCTGTTCATCCGTATCCGGTCCGGCCAGCAATGCAGTCGTGGTCAGGCCCATGGCGGCGGCAGATAGAACCGCGAGAAATTTGGTGTTTTGCATACGATTCAACGATCTCAAGATTTTCCTTACGTTTACGTCATATCGGCGCGATGCGCAATAGGTTTCCCGCAGTTTCCCCCGGACATTTTGGCAACGGCGCCGCGCACTCAAGAAAACTTCCCCGTCAAAGCCGCGTAAAAACTTGTGTTTTTAACGCTTTGGCCGTCCCCAAATCCCTCTGACCAAGAATCTCGTGCGCTCACTGACTGAAACCCGCCAAGCTCCGCCAAGCCCCCGCGAACGGGTAGTAAAGAATCGAGTGCGCGACAACCTTTCGCACTTCCGCTCGCGACACTTTAATTCGGGGGTCGGTCAAAATATTTCCGGCGCGCAGTCGCGTCAGGGTTTTTACACCGATGAGAATTGGCCAGGCGCAGGCCAACCGCACCCGCATTTGCGAACGCGGAATGGTGTTGGTGTAATTCCACCCCGCACGTAAATGCGCCTCCGCCTGATCCAACCAATGTTGATACACGCCGCGAAATTTTTCTTCGCTGGTTGGCCGCAGCAGATCGGCTGGCTGCAATTCGGCGCGGGCCAATTGATCGGCAGGCAAATAGCAGCGCCCTTTTTTCAAGTCTGCCGGCAGGTCGCGCAGGATATTGACCAATTGCAACCCTTTGCCGAATTGGACCGCCTGCGCCAGGAATTGCGCGTCGTCCAACGGCGCGTTGGGAAACAAATAGGCGCGGCACATGCCCGTCCAAAATTCGCCGACGCAGCCCGCCACCCGATAGGTGTAATCGTCCAATTCGGCTGCGGTCTGCAACGCGATGATGTTCTCGCGCGCCGCCCCCGCAAAGCGGCGCAGGTCCAGTTCCTGACCGCTGATGATGATTTCCAACACCTGCCGCACCCGGCAGCGGTCCGCGCTGGTCAGATTTTGCAAAGCGCCCAACGCCAGTTCCACTTCCGTCAACAAACGCCGCTCAGCGGGATCACCCTGTGATTGGCTTAGCGTTTCCAGACTCAGCGGAGCTTGATCCGTCGTTAAAATGCGGGCGCGCAATTGTTGCAAGCTTTGCAGGCGTTGCTCCACCGGCACGATTTCCGTATCGGCAATCGTATCCGTGGTGCGCGCCAGTAGATAGGCCAGGCTGATCGGAAAACGGATGGCGCGTGGCAACGCCCGCAAAGTCAAATAAAACGAGCGGGAAGTTTGCTGAAGCAGCGTATTGAACTGTGGCACATCGGCAGCCGTAATCCCAGACACGCCGTGACTATCTTGAATGTGACGGGAAAAATCCAGCGTGGAGCCGGTTCAGTTTCTGACCCTCCATCCGGCGGTCGGGACGGACGCCCGCCGAATTTCGACCCGCGGTCACTTCGGCAGCGATTGAATGAACCGATCAGACTCAGCAATACTGGCGTTCATCTGCTGCAACAATACCTCGATTTGCTGCTGGATGCCCGCCGCCTCGCCCTGCAACGAGCCGATGGCCGCCGCGTTCAAATTGTGTTTCAGGAACAACACATTGTCCTTGAGCTGACTGAGCACCGGCTGCATCGAAGCCTCGGCGGCCCGAACGGTTTGGGCCAATTGGGCGTAACGTTCCCGCGTTTGATGTAATTGCTCGCGACTGGCCGTCGCCAGATTGGGATTGCTGTATTGCTGTAATTCCTTTTCCCACTCGGCAAACATGGATCGGGCGATCTTTTCCATTTTTTCAATGCGCGACCGCACCTCCTCAGCCTGACTTTCACAGCGTTCCGAGGCGGTTTTCATCTTTCCGTAGAACGTTTCCAACTTGCCGCCGTCGAACGCGTACAACGCTTTGATCTGAGTCAGCGCATCCGTGAATTCCTTTTGCGCGTCCTTTTGTTCCGCCTGCAGCGCGGTGACGGATTTTCTGAGCAGCTCACGTTTCTCGTAACCGAAAACATGTTCCATCGTGGTGTTGTAAATGGACGAGCAACCGGGGGTGAGCAGCAATGGCAGGCCGATGAGGCCAAGACCAGCGAGCAGGACACGAAAGTTTCTTTTCATAAATCGGGCCGAACCATTCTGTTCAAACCGCCGCGCCAGTAAAGCGCGATCAACGCGGCCGCCGGTCCACACCATCAGCAAATGGCACATCAACATCTTGAAGTGCAGTGGCCTGCCATCGCTGTTAGGCACCCAACAACTTCCGCCAGCGCGCCCGTTGCTTCGCCATTTCCTCTGTGCTGTCGGAGCGAGAGGCCAGGCAGGGAAGGTCAAAGCGTTACCTCTTGCTGACTGGCTTCGACGGCGTGCTCATATTGCTTTACCAGCCAATCATAACTTAAAAATTTGACGCGCCCGTTAATGTCACAAAACGAGGAATACCGCAGCTTACTCTCGAATTCCTTTCTTCTCTGCTGGTCCGCAACGATAAACATTTCAGTATGAAAATCTCGGAGGTCGTTGAACTTCAGCAGAGAGTTTTGGATGTCTGTGGACTGTTCGATTTCAAAAAAGCGACTGGGCATTTCACGTTGATTAAACCAGATCACATCAATCGTCTCGCTGCGCTTGACCAGCTTGGGATATGAAAAGCCCGGTATCGCGTTAAGAGTTCGCAATGACTCCAAAGAAGTATCAAGAAATCGCTTCCGCTTATCCTGGTTGGGAGACCAGCAACGAAACCCCTTCAGGTTTCCGAGTAATAGCAACAAGCCCTGGTAATAGGAGTGATCCACTTTTTTGACCGTTTCCGATTCCTTGTGGCCACTTTGCGCAATCAATCCTTTGGATTCCAACTCGTTTCGCTTGCTCGCCAACGCATACAGTCCTGGTTTGATTTTCAAAATCTCAGGTCGCAACTGCACAATCCTTCTGATGCTGGCAAACGGCGTCTTTGTACCCCATGCGCAATCTGAAATTTCAGAAACACGCTGGTACAGCTGCCCCAAGGTCGCCACGCCACCGAGCTTTTCCAAAGTGAGGATTACGGCTTCATGCTGTTTCATAGCTCAGATGTTTTCAAACAGCCTGGAGAGCTTGACGTTGAGCGCTTGGGCGAGTTTGGCAAGTCTGTCCAGCGAGATATTTTCCCGACCCCGCTCGATTTCCGAAAGGTAAGGCCAGCTCAAATCCGCTTTCTCCGCCAGTTGCTCCAGCGTCAGACCCGCGTTGGTGCGGCAGGTGCGGATGTTACTCCCCACAATCTCCCGATGTTTGCCAACATGAGCCACTCAACCAGCAAACTCGATTTCGTGCGCCGCCAACATTCGACATATCTAATGTTTAAGCTTGATCCCACTTCACAGATCGGGATCGATCTACATGAATGTCTGGATCGTCCCGGCGAAAGCGCTCGTCTTCCAAGACCGCCAGCAAGAAGCGGCCGGATCAGCGATCTGATCAAAAACTGCGACAAAAACCCCTCTATCGTACAAAGCCACCGAAACCTGCGAGCGCTGGACTTGTCGCCGCCACAACCATCGTTCCGGCGCATTTTGAACTTCGCGAAGACGGTACCATTAATGTCGAACGCAACGACGCGAAGCGCGCTCCGGTTCTGACCTTCACCGATTCCGCTCGCAACGTGTGGCTTTACCAAGGCAACTGCTTTGAATTGCTCGACGCGATTGCCGCCAAATATCCCGAAGGCCGCTTTGACTGCATCTTTGCCGACCCACCATATTTCCTCTCCAACGGTGGCATCACCTGTCACGCGGGGCGCATGGTGAAGGTGGACAAAGGTGATTGGGACAAATCGCAGGGCGCGGACGAAAATCACAACTTCAATCGCGAATGGCTGGCTCGTTGCCAGCGCGTCCTCAAACCCAACGGCACCATTTGGGTGAGCGGCACGCACCACGTCATTTTCTCCATCGGCTTCGCGATGCAGCAACTCGGCTTCAAGATTCTCAACGACATTGCGTGGGAGAAACCCAATCCGCCTCCCAATCTTTCCTGCCGCTACTTTACGCATTCCACAGAAACCGTTCTCTGGGCGGCCAAGAACGAGAAAAGCAAACACGCCTTCAACTATCAGGAGATGCGCAAGGTTACGGGCAAGCAGATGAAAACCGTCTGGCGCCGCGCTGAATTCTCCCGCGACGAAGCTGCTCTTGACGCCATCTGGACGATGACCGCGCCCGGAGGCGATGAAAAAACACACGGCAAACATCCCACGCAAAAACCCGTCGCACTAATCGAGCGATGCCTGCTCGCCTCCACTGGTGAAGGTGATTTGGTGCTTGATCCATTTCTTGGGGGAGGAACAACCGCCGTCGCTTGTGTCAGAAACAAACGCGGCTGCGTCGGCATCGAGATGGATGAAGCACACATGAATCTGTGCGTGAAGCGGATCAAAGCGGAGTCGGCAAAGGGTGAAGGAGAACTGTTTTAGTGGAGCGGAGCGAAGCAGTACAAAGGCTGCGGGCATTGCAAGGTCAAGACTTGCGCCCGCTTGCGGACCGCTACGAAGTCACAGTATGGCGAGCTGATAAAAAGAACAAAGGTTGGGCGGGTCATGTCATTGAACGGTATTTAGGACTTCCCATAAATTCTTCACAGTCGCCAAACTTTGGCTCGTGGGAATTGAAAATGGTTCCACTAAAAATAAACAGCAAGGGCCAGTTGCGGGTTAAGGAGACAATGGCCATTACCATGATTGACAGCTACAACGTCGCCCACACGCCATTCGATCGGAGCCATTTGCTGGCAAAGCTCCGCAAGGCGGTTGTCTGCGCTCGCATTTTTGAATCGCAGGCTGACGAACACAGTTTGCTTGCCCGAGTGGCCACTTTTGATTTGAGTGATCCGGAAATTCTCAACCAGGTCCGCGCAGATTATGAACTCGTTCGTTCTGCCATTCGCACCCGAGGCTTTGAATCATTGACTGGAGCAATGGGCATTCTCGTTCAACCCCGAACCAAAGGGGCCGGGCATGGTAGCACCAGCCGTGCGTTTTACGCCCGAACCCAATTTGTAACGCGAATTCTTGGCCTTGAGCAGCCACGGCAATAGCCTTTGCTCTGCCCGTGCGAAACCAAAGCGCCAGAGGGCTGGCGCACTCCAGGATGCTGGCGCGCGCTTTGAAAGCGGCTCGACAAATGCGAAGCAGTCTTGAACTGCGGTGGCTCTCCACCACTTTTTACACACTCAACAACTTCCGCCAGCGGGTCAGTTGCTTCGTCACTTCCTTCGTGCCGGGGGCGCCGGGAAGATTGCGTTTGGTCATCGCGCGATTCAGATCGAAGATGGTCAACGCATCGCGCTCAAAGGTTTTATCAATGGATTGCAGGTCGGCGAGCGCGAGTTGGTTTAACGCCTTGCCCGTGCCTTCGGCCAGCGCCACCACGGCGCCGACGATGTGATGGGCTTTGCGGAACGGCAGACCCTTTTGCACGAGATAATCGGCAAGGTCGGTCGCGAGCAGCGCGGGGTCGCTCGCGGCGGCACGGCAGACGGATGGATTCACGGTCGTGTTCAGCAGCATGGCGCTCATCAACCGCACGCAGGCGCGCACGGTGTCGGCGGTGTCGAACAACCGTTCCTTGTCCTCCTGCAAATCGCGATTGTAGGTCATGGGCAGGCCCTTGAGCAGCGTGAGCAGCGCCAGCAGGTTGCCGTACACGCGCCCGGTCTTGCCACGCGTCAACTCCGCCACGTCGGGATTTTTCTTCTGCGGCATGAGCGACGAGCCGGTGGTGTAGGCGTCGGCGATCTTGATGAAGTTGAATTCCGCACTGGCCCAGAGAATCACATCCTCTGCGAGGCGCGACAGGTGCATGGCAATCACGGCGGCGGCGGCGCAAAATTCAATGGCGAAATCACGGTCGCTCACGGCGTCCATCGAGTTTTGCGTGAGTTGCACCTTGCCGTCGGTATCCACAAAGCCGAGCAACTTCGCGACGAGCGCACGATCCAGTTTCAGGGTCGAACCAGCAATCGCACCGCTGCCGAGCGGACAGACATTCACGCGCGAATGACAATCCCAAAGCCGCTCGCAATCGCGTTCGAGCATCTCGACGTAGGCCAGCAGATGATGCGCAAAATAGACGGGCTGCGCGCGTTGCAGGTGCGTGTAGCCGGGAATGACGACGGCAGCGTTGGCGGCGCCGAGGGTCACCAGCGTGCGTTGCAGGCCGACGATTTCGCCGAGCAGCGATTTGATTTCGTCGCGCAACCAAAGACGCATATCCAGTGCGACCTGATCATTACGCGAGCGGGCGGTGTGGAGTTTCGCGCCGGCGGGAACACGTTCGGTGAGCGCGGATTCGATGTTCATGTGAACGTCTTCGAGTTCCGGTTTCCACTTGAACGTGCCGGTGGCAATCTCTTTCCCGATTTTGTCCAGCCCGGCGATGATGGCTTTGGCCTCGGCGGCGGTGAGCACACCGATTTTTTGCAACATGGTGGCGTGGGCCATGGAGCCAAGGAGGTCGTGCTCCCACAACCGCCAGTCGAAGGAGATGGATTCGGAGAACGCGGCGACATCCGCGCCCGGCCCGGAGCGGAACCGGCCACTGCGCGACACTGGAGATTTCTTCGTCATAAAAGCGGTCTGAATTTGGGGCGAAATCCGGGCGAAGTCACGCGGGGAATCGCGCGGATGGGTGAATCGTTAAAACGTTGCCGGCCAGGTTGACCGCTCTCCCCAGAATCGAAGGACGCGATCGCCCCCGGTCGCAGCGACGGCCAGCGGCGTCACGGATATTTCTGTCCGCAGCCGGAGGCATTAGGTAATTTGACCTGGGCCGAATGACCGGGATTTGATCATCCGCAGTCCGTACGGCCACCAACCCGCATTATGAGAAAAACCAAGATCATCGCCACTTTGGGGCCAGCCACCAGTTCTGACGAATTGATCGGCGCCTTGATGGAGGCCGGAGTGGATCTCTTCCGCCTCAACATGTCACACGCTTCACATGAATGGACTCGCGACGTGGTGGCCAACATTCGCGCGGGCAGCGCGGCGCGACGGTGTCAGGTGGGGATTTTGATGGATACGCAAGGCCCGGCCATTCGCACCGGCGATCTCTCCGTGCCGCTGCCGTTGCAGCCCGGAGAACACTTCACTCTGACGGTGCGCGGCGAGCGCAGTGAAGAGGAACATTCCGTGGACGTGAACTATGAGAATTTCATCAACGACATCAACGTGGGGGACGTGGTGTTGCTGGACAACGGGATGATTCAGATGAAGGTGCTGGCGAAGGCCGGCAACAAGGTGGAGTGCAAGGTGCTCACTGCGGGAACTTTGGGCAGTCGGCGCCACATCAATCTGCCGGGGGTGAAAGTCAGTCTGCCCGCGTTGACCACCAAGGACATTGCCGACGTCAAACTGGGTCTGGAACTGGGAGTGGATTTCATCGCTCTATCCTTCGTGCGCAAGGTGGAGGATTTGCGGGAGCTAAAAAAACAATTCCCCGCCCGGGGCGCGCAGCCGCAGGTCATTGCCAAAATCGAGGATCAGGAAGCCATCGCCAATCTGGAGGCGATCATTACCGAAGCGGACGGGGTGATGGTGGCGCGCGGAGATCTGGGCATTGAGATTCCGTACGAAGAATTGCCCATTGTCCAGCGGCGCATTGTAAAAACCTGTTTGCGCCACGGCAAACCGGTGATCGTGGCCACGCACATGCTCGAAAGCATGATCAAAATGCCCATGCCCACGCGGGCGGAAGTCACCGACGTGGCCAACGCGGTTTATGAACAAGCCGACGCCATCATGCTCAGCGGAGAAACCACGGTGGGCAAATATCCGGTCAAGTGCGTCCAGGTGTTTGACCGGATTGCGCGACGGATCGAACGCAGCGGCGGCGCGAACTTTCACGAGCTGGCGGCGTTGACGCAGGTGCGGCAGAAGATTGTGAAAAGCGCGGTGGTGATGGCGAATGAGTTGCGTGCGGAAGCCATTCTGGTTTTTACGCGGCACGGCAGCATGGCGCGTTACGCCAGTTGGATGCGACCGCGATTCTCCGTCATTTACGCCCTCTGCGCGCAGGCGGAGGTGGCGCGACACCTCAGCTTAAACTGGGGCATTACTCCGGTGGTGATTCCCTTTGACGTCATCAATCCGCAAAACACCATTGAAGCGGCATTGCGTCATCTCCGCGAGCGGGACTGGCTGCAGACCGGTCAGACGGCGGTGATCATCGGCTCGACGCTATCGGGGGATCAGATCATTGACGCCGTGCAGATGCGGGTGGTGGAGTGAGGACAGCGGGTAAGGTTGATCCCCATTTGAACGATAAAAAGGCTTTTAGGTAGATCGAATAAAAACCATATTTGCGGCCAGTCCGAACCGATTAACATATAAAATCCACCTTGAATGAGTACGACCAAGTTCAATGCCGACATCGGCAATCAAGTGTTCCGGGATAAAGTTGCGGCAATTTATGGCTGGTCCACTAAAACCGGGACGTTGGATCCCCGGCTGATGTATTATCTGCAGTTGGTTGACCAGACAGGCTCGCTGACCGCCGGCAAACATTTGGTGGATTTAGGTCCCGGATTGGCGGCCTTTGGTCCGGTGGCGCGAGCGCTGGGACTGGAGGTCACACTGATTGATGACTTTGCCGGTGGCGGCGGGGTGGATAGGGAACAGCGTGAAAAGGCGATGCAGATCATGGCGGCCTTGCGGGATCAACTTGGCATTCAACTGCTTGAAATGGATTTTTTGCAAACGCCACTGCCTTTGGCTGACGCCAGTGTGGATGTGGTTACCTGCTTTCACAGCTTGGAACATTGGCATCATTCGCCGAAGCGACTTTTTGCCGAGATCACCCGTGTGGTGCGGCCCGGTGGCTTTTTAATTTTGGCCACCCCTAATGCCGTCAATCTCCGCAAGCGCATTTTTGCGCTGCTGGGAAAATCCCCGGTCTCCAGCCTCAAGGGCTGGTATCACGACGGAGATCCCGTCTATCGCGGTCACGTCCGTGAGCCGGTGATTCGCGATCTGCACCAGATCCTGCAATGGAATGGCTTTGACGTGATCAGCACTCAGGGGCGCAATTACATTGGCGGTTACAGTATCGCGCTGCGGTTCCTGCCGTCCAAATGCGTTCGCTTGATTGCGACCGGGGCGAACTATCTGCTACGCGCTTTCCCTTCGCTGTGTTCCGATATTCACGTGATCGGCCAGAAGCGACGTTAACCCGTCCGTACGCGCCGTCATTTGGTTGTTCCAATCATTTAAGGGCGGATGGGAATTGAATCTGACCGCAATTACGTGATTATCTTTGCCGGAATATGGGTACGAAACAATTTGCAGTAGCCGGAGCGGGCTTTGCCGGAGCGGTGATCGCGCGCGAGTTGGCGTTGCACACGAACCGCCGGGTGGTGGTATTCGATGAGCGTCCGCACGTGGCGGGTAATTGCCATACTGAACGGGATGAAGCCACCGGCGTCATGGTGCATCGGTACGGCTCGCATATTTTTCATACGGACCGGCAGGACGTTTGGGATTATGTGAATGCTTTCATGCCGTTTCGTCCGTATGTGCATCGCGTGTTGGCGCAAACTCCGCGGGGATTATTCTGGCTGCCGATTAATTTACTGACCATCAACCAGTTCTTCGGGAAGTCCCTGCAACCGGCCGAAGCCCAAGCCTTTCTGGAAACCTTGGGCGACCAATCGCTCCGAGAACCTCGAAACTTCGAGGAACAGGCGCTGCGGTTTCTGGGGCGGGAGTTATACGATAACTTCTTCCTCGGTTACACCAAGAAACATTGGGGTTGCGAGCCCACGGAAATTCCCGCGTCAGTTTTGAAGCGATTGCCGGTGCGCTTCGACTGCAATGACTGTTATTACAACAGCTCGTTTCAAGGCATTCCGGAACACGGCTACACGGAATTGGTGCGGCGGATTCTGGACCATCCGCAAATCGAAGTGCGGTTGGCTGAAAAATTTGTTCCGGAAGCTTGCGGGGAGTTTGAACACGTCTTCTTCACGGGCCCCATTGACGCGTTTTTCAACTTCCGCCACGGACGGCTGAACTACCGCACGGTCACGTTTAAGCGGCACGAAATAAAAGGGGATTTTCAAGGTACCGCCGTGGTCAATTACACGGACTTCAGCGTGCCCCAGACGCGCATTCACGAATACAAACATTATACTCGCTGGGAACAACATGATCGGACCGTGGCTTTTTCCGAGTACAGTCAGGCGACGGGGGAGGGGGATATTCCGTATTACCCGGTGCGCCGGCCATCGGACAAAACCTTGCTGCGCCAATACTACGATCTGGCGGTAGCGACGCCGTCCATCTCTTTCCTCGGTCGCTTGGCGACCTACCGGTACCTGGACATGCACCAGGTCATTGCCGAATCGCTCGACTTCGCCAAAGTGTTCCTCGCGGATTATCAGGCCAAGGCCAGGTCTCTTCCGAAATTCACGCCGAAAGTGGCGGAGATGATTCAGGCGCAGACGCTATGAGGACTGGCCAGGCGCCGAAGGTGCTGATGATTGCTTATGCCTGTAATCCCGAAGGCACCGGGGAACACTGGCTCGGCTGGGGTTGGGCCGAACAGGCGGCGAAAAATCACCGTGTTTATTTGATCACCACTCCCAATGCGCGCGAGTCGGTTGAACGCAACGCCAAAATTCACGGGATCACTGTGCGCTTCGCCTCAGTTTCCACGCGGTTACGAAAACTCACGGACCGCTGCGGCCGGCTTGGCTCGTGGATGCGAAAAATTGTCTGGGCTTATCAAGTCGAACGCATCGCCGCGGAATGGCATGCGCAGGAGCAGTTCGCTCTGGTTCATCAAACCACGTTTCACTCGTTTCGCTTTCCATTTTTAGCCAATCGGTTGGGCGTTCCCTCGGTCTGGGGACCGATAGCGGGTGGTGAACATGTTCCGAGTGGATTCTCCGGCTACATCCGCCCGGTCTATCTGCCCGAACCGCTGCGCCGGATTGGAAACCGGCTTTGGTTGCTCTGGCCGCCGGTGCAACGAGCGTTGCAGCGGACCGATGTCCTTTTCGTTTCCAATCGTCAGACCTTGAAATTTCTGGGCGCCAAACTGGCGGTCAAGAGCGTGGTCGTCGCTCCGAACGCACTGCGTCCCGAAGACGAAAAAAGCGTGACGCCACCCAACGACTCCCGGCCCGGTTCGCCGGCGCCAGGCGCAGCCGCTGACGACCCGGCGCGCGGTCTGAAATTGCTTTATGTTGGCAATTGTTTGCCTACGCGAGCCATGGCCATGGTGTTCGCGGCACTCGCGCAGGCCGCGCTGAAAAATTGTGAACTGACGATTATTGGCGGGGGTGACGGTTTCAAATTCTGGCAGTCACAGGCGCGCAAGTATGGAGTCAGTGAATCGGTAAAATTCCTTGGCCGGATTCCCCATGCGCAACTGGCGCAATACTATCAGCAAGCTGATTTGCTGGTGTTCCCGGCCTTGCGCGATAGCGGTGGCTCGGCGCTGCTGGAGGCGATGTCCAAAGGGGTTCCGGTCCTTTGCTTTGACTGGGCCGGTCCCGCTGAAATGGTGGATGCGGATTCAGGTGTTAAAATTCCCGTTACCCATCCGCAGGAAACCATCCGCGCGCTTGCGGGCGCGTTGGTTCAACTGGACCAAGATCCGGCGCGGCGCAAACAGCTCGGTCAGCGAGCGCTGATCCATGCGCAAACCCATTTTACCTGGGCGGCCAAACGCGAATTACTGGAGCAAACCTACGAACGCTTATGGGCCGCACAATGAGTTCTCGCCGGGCGCTTCTCGAAGCCTGCTTCCGTTACTTTGATCGGCAGCAAATTCCTTATTGTGTCCAGCGAAACTACGCCGAGCTATTTGACGATCCGACGTCCGATGTGGATTTATTGACCTTGCCCGGACGAGTTGACGACCTCTTGACCGGTTGCATCATCGCGGCAGAACAGGTCGGCCAACGCCTGGTTCAGAAAACGCGGTTCGTCAATCACTCGCTCGTATTTTGGGATGGAACCAGCGGATTCGTCCGGATTGATGTGGACGTCAGCAAACGCTGGCACCGCTACCCCCTGCTGAGAGCGGAGGAGATCCTGCGGGAACGCCGCCGCCAGAACGGTTTTGACGTTCCGTCTCCACGGCACGAGTGTGTCATCGTTCTGATTCAGGCGCTCTGGCAGGGACAATTGAGTGACCGCTATGCGGCACGCCTACAAGAGTTAAAGCGCGAGCGGGCGGATTCAACGGAACTGATCGCCATATTCGAGGCCGCGTTCGGTATCCGTGAAAACCTTCTCGACAAGCTCTCCGATCCGATGCTGGTTCAGCGGTTGCGATGTGCGGTCCGCCGCAACACGTTCTTGCGGCCCACGCGCGCGGCGCGTTTGATTGGCCACGGTTTCGAGGATCTGGCGCGTTTGTATCAGCGTCTTAAAGCTCCGCCGGGCCTCGCGTTGCGAAGCATTGGCGCTGCCGAGGCGCAACTGCTGGAACTGCGCCACCGACTCGCCGTATTGTTCCCGCTGAAAAAGGGCTTCGACGCGGGCAAACCGACGCAACCCGGAAAGTTTCGTAAAGCATTATTCAAGGGAGGTTTGGCGATCGAGTCCTGGCCCAGCTCAGACCGACCGGCGCCAATCATCCGCCGCCGGTGGCTCAACCTCAATCGGAGTTTTGCCGTCCTGCGCGAAGCAAACGGGATTTCCCATTGCATGCACGTGGCGACCGGGGCCATGGCAACAACGGACAATTTTGCCGACGGTCTGGCCGACTTTATCTGTCGGACGCTCGCCAAGTCGCTTTCCGATCAACGACCAAGTGGCCGGGGCGCGTTCCTGGCCCTGGTGGGTCTGGATGGTTCCGGCAAGACTACACTGGCCCGCAATCTGGCGCATCGGGTTACGAGCGATGCGCGGTTTGCGGGCGTGCGGTATTTTCACTGGTTGCCAACCCCCGGTCAGACCGTCGAATTTCCGCTCCCCGAACCGGGGAATCAACCGCGCAACCGGAAGCAGCAACGCGGAGTCTGGGCGGCAATGCTTTCAATCCTGCGCCTGCTGAAAAACCTTATTCGAGTCCGACTGGCTTGGTGGCGAAGCTTGCGTCCGTTACTACGTCGCGGTGGGTTGGTGATGCTTGATCGTTACTACTTTAATTACTACCTGGATCCGGTTTCCGTTAAGTTTTTCGCCTCCAAACGGTGGCTTGACCAGCTCTGCCGATTTTTTCCACGTCCGGATTACGTCATCCTTCTGCGGCCTCCAATGGAAGTCCTGACCCGGCGCAAACAGGAACTATCAGCTGCGGAAATAATTCAGCAAAACACACAACTTGAAGGCATGCGGTTTGATGGCGCGCATATCATTGAGGTGGATGCAACCCAAGCGTCAGAAAAAATCGCCGATTACATCTTGGATACAATCCGGACTTCGACTGAAAGGCATCCGTCTGCGTAAAGTTGCGCCGCTCAAGTCCCGGGTCGCTCGCCGTAATTGATGCTCATGGCGCCGCCAAGAAGATTTTCAATGCGGACGTGGATCAACCCCAGCTCCCGCATGTGCGCGGCAACGCCGCGTTGCGCTGGATATCGTTGCAGCGATTCCAGAATGTAAGCGTAGGCGCTGGGTTTGCCGCAGCTTAACAAACCTAAAATCGGCACGCCGAGGCGCAGGTAGCCAAAGTACAAGGCGCGCCAAAGGGCGTGGTCAGGTTTGCCGAAATCGAGAATCAATAAGCGCCCGCCGGGTCGGGCCACGCGCATCATTTCCGCCAAACCCAATTGCCAACTCGCCAGATTGCGCAAGCCGTATCCGACGGTGACCACGTCGAAGGACTGATCCGCGAAGGGAAGTTTTTGCGCATCGCCTGGTACAAATACCGGGTTCACGGTTTTGGTTCGCGCCTGGCGCGCGGCCGCCACGGCCAGCATTGATCGGTTAAAATCCAGGCCAGTGACTGCAGCGCCGGCTTGCGCCAGCGCAAAGGCCAGATCGCCGGTGCCGCAACAAACATCCAGAGCCTGCTCGCCGGGTTGCAAACGGGCCAAACGAACCAGCCGACGTTTCCAGCGACGGTGCAAGCCCAGGCTTTGCAGGTCGTTGATGAAATCGTAATGAGGCGCAATCGTCGTAAACAGCCGATTGACTTGGGCGGCGCGTTCACGGCCAGGATGATAAAACTCGTTCCCCATGTTGGGCAGAATCGTCCCAATACTGGCCAGAGACATGGCTGGAAGCGACCAAATTCGCCCCGCCATTAGGTCGGATACATAATGCGTCGAACGTCGCGGCATTGGGCCACGCGCGGCGGCGGGTTGTCAGTTCGTTTCCATCGAGCGCGTCGTTCATCGGCACTGGTTTGATTATTGCTCTTTCAGAATCGTTTTGAGGGATTAATGGAATGAACGCGAACAAAAAGAAAATTCTCATTGTGGATGACGATCCGGTTGTGCAACAAGCCATGGCCATCACTCTCAAAACGCGCGGTTACGAGGTGCTCACCGCTTCCGACGCCGCCGAGGGAGTCAACATTGCGCGCACGCAGCGGCCCGACGCCATCTTGCTCGACATCAATTTTCCCAATGATTTTGGCAGCGTTGCCTGGGATGGATTGAGAATTTTGGAATGGCTCAAGCGGATTGATGAAGCCGCAAAAACACCGGTGTTTATCATCACGGCGGGCAACCCGGACAAATACGTCGCTCGCGCTCGTGAGTTGGGCGCGGTGGGTTTCTTTCGCAAGCCAGTGGCGAGCGCGGAATTGGTCGCCGCCCTGGATCGCGCCTTCACCACCGAACCAGCCACCGTTTCCTGAATCCTCCACCGTTATGAGTAATTCCCATGATCCCATTGTCTTGACCCCCAGTCAGGTGGAGACGTTAAACCAACAGCTTTCGATGATGCGCCATTCCGTGAACAACCATCTCTCGCTGGTGATGGCGGCGGTGGAATTGGTGCGGCGCAAACCGGAGGCGGTGGAACGCATGTCCGGCACGCTGACCGAGCAGCCGGATAAAATCGCGGAGGCGATGAAGAAATTTTCGGCAGAATTCGAGCTTGCGTTAGGGATCAAGAATCACCGAATGGTGTAACCCGATTACTGGGCCAGCGTTGAAGCTGCCACCCAGTGCGACTCGAGCGTTCGCGGAGTAACGGATTCAATCAGGCCCGCGGTTTTTGATTCGAGGCGCGCGATTGATCAGACGCCGAACCGGCGCACCGGTGAAAAAAAATTCTGCCCAACTATGCCGGCGCACGAGGTAAATTTTGCCTGTTCAAACGAGCCGCAGCCCAGTGATATCAGCAGGTTTGTTCGTGAATTGAGCAGGTTTCCGAGTCTGAAAATTTATCCCGGAGCTGGCACAGGATTGGCTTGGTTAAGGGCATTACGTGGCGTTTCGACGCGAGAATTTTGATGCCGCGACAACAAAGACAAAAACTATGCAAACAGTAAAATGGTTCGTTATCGGCACGGTGCTGGCAGCTCTGTCTTGGGTGCCGACCCTGCGCGCGCAAGAGACGGAAACGGTTAATTACCGGCCCTTTGGAATAAGTGTGGACGCGAGTTCACTCGGTTTTGGGGTTTCGGCCAATTGGCGTTTCCATGATCACTTTGGCGCGCATGCCGGGATTCAACACTTCGGAATTTCCAAGGATAACAAAAAGATTGAAGGCATTTCATACGATGCCGATTTGCGGCTGCTCTCCGAACCGCTGGCGCTGGATTATTATCCGTGGGCCAGCAATCCCTTCCGCATCTCTGCGGGCATCCTGCTCAATCAAAGTCGTTTGAAGGGCGATGTGCCACAGGACCCCGTAGCGGGTCGGACCATGCTGAACATCGGGGCCAATGTTTATGATTCTTCAGCAATCGGCAATCTGGACTTGAAAATTGATTCGAAGGCCGTCGCTCCGTTTGTCTCCATTGGCACCAGTGTTTACCTGGATGCAGCCAAGCACTGGTCTCTTAACGGCGAATTAGGTATCGCCTACACCGGGTCTCCGGAGGTGATTCTGGGCAACAGTGGTCCGGGCGTCGTGACGCCGCCGGACCTGGCCATGGAAGCCAGCAAAATCAAAGACGACGTCTGGAAGGTTTATCCAATTGTCAGACTCGGCGTGAGTTTTTCCTTCTAACTCCTCAGGTGTTGAAATGAGTTTGAGCGCGGCTTAGTCCAGTTGACGGCCGCGCTCGCTTAACATGCGATCAAAGCTCAAATACATTTTCATCGCGGGAATTGCCCTGGCAATCGTTGAAGGGGTGTTCAAATTTTCCTCGCCGCGTTCGCTGTTTCGTTTCGGTTCAGTGCTGGAAGTGCAACCGCTGCCCGTCCAGGCGAAGGAAACCACGCACACTGCCAGCACGGTCCCGCCACCGGCTGACTCGGCGGAAAATCGCTGGTCCACGCAGATGGGTACCGTACTCACGAGCGAAAATTCTCCCACGGCCAAGGCTATCACGCTGTTGGAACTGTTTCCCAGCCTCCCGCCACAGGCGCAATTGGAGGCGGCGCAGCACACCAGTCACTTGTTGGCGGACGACTACTACGGAGCGCTGGGGGCACAATTAACCAATGCGATGATCACTCCCGCGGCGCGGCGCGTCATCTTTGCCGATCTACTGACGCGCCGACCAACCGTCAAGCTGCCATGGTTGGTCGCTGTGGCCAGCGCGGATCTGGAAGGGGAATCCGCCGAAGCGCTGGCTCTACTCAAGACGGTTTTACGCGAAGATTACGGCACGGATTGGGCAATGTGGCGGGAACAAACCACGGCGTGGTTGACCATGCATCCAGAATGAAGACCTGCAAAATTGCGGATAATCTTCGGTACTCCACGGCGCGAAAATTGATTTGCCGGGAACCATTTTGCGTTATCTTCGACCTACGTTTTACAGAGTAAAATTAAAATCAAATGCACGATAAAATTCCTTATCTCGACCTGCCGGCGCAACTGCGCCCGTTACGCAAAGAAATTGATGCCGTCATCGCCCGCACGATTGATAACTGCTCGTTTTGTCTGGGCCCGGACGTCGCGCAATTCGAGAAAGACTTTGCCCGCTATTGCGGCGCCGAACACTGCGTGGCTTTCAATACCGGCACTTCCGCCCTGCACGTCGCGATGTTGTTGCTCGGCATTGGCGCGGGAGACGAAGTCATCAGCACCCCGCATACGTTTGTGGCCACCAGTTGGGCGATTTCGTACGTGAATGCCAAACCGGTGTATGTGGATATTGACGACGCCACCTTTAATTTGGACCCGCGACTCCTTGAAAAGGCCATCACGCCGCGCACCAAGGCCATCGTGCCAGTGCATCTTTACGGCCATCCGTTCAATCTGGACGGCGTGCTGGCCGTAGCCCGAAAGCATAATTTACCTGTGGTGGAAGACGCCTGTCAGGCGCACGGCGCCAAATACAAAGGCCGCACCATCGGCACGTTCGGCGCCATCTCCTGCTACAGTTTTTATCCCGGAAAGAATCTCGGCGCCGCCGGTGAAGGTGGTGCGTTGGTGACGAACAACGCCGACTTTGCGCGCCGCGCGCGGTCGCTGCGTGAGCATGGTTCTTCGGTACGCTATTATCACGACGAAGTGGGCTTCAACTACCGCATGGAAGGCATCCAAGGCGCGGTGCTGGGCGTGAAATTACCGCATCTGCCCGCGTGGACCGCCGGACGCCAACGAGTTGCCAGGCGGTATGCGGAATTGCTGAAGGACACCCCGCTGCAACTGCCTGTGCAGGCCGACTGGGCGGAGAGCGTCTGGCATTTGTACGTCGTACGGCATCCCCAGCGTGACGCGCTTAAAAAGCATCTCGAAGCGAACGGGGTGGGTTGTGCGTTACACTACCCGTTGCCATTACACCTCCAAAAATGTTACGCAAGCCTCGGCTACCGCGCGGGAGATTTTCCGGTGTCGGAAAAAGCCGCGCGCGAATGTTTGAGTTTGCCGATTTATCCGGAACTGACCGACACGCAAATCGAGCGCGTGGTTGCCGTCATCAAGGATTTCTTCAAGAAAAATTGAGGTTGGTAACGGGCACCAGGCCATTGCGTCGGCAGCGGACGGGCGTACGCTAAAACGTGGTCATTCCCATCCGGCGATCCCGCAGTCACAACTGCGGTGTCTCGACGGCTGCCGTTATGACTTCAAGCTGCGCTGCCACAGCTCCAGATGATATAACGCCACAGTAACGAGCGAGTGATGGATTTGCTTTCCGGCAATCAATCGCGGCAGGTCGGCGAGCGGCACGAGTTTGGTGATCAAGTCTTCCCCCGAATCGAACGCGACAGCCCCGCGCGGTTCGCAATTCTCAACCAGCACCGTGTAACATACGTTGTTCATGATCGCCGGGTTGGGAAAAATTTCGCCGAGAATCCGGGCGTTGGCGCCTTCGTAACCCGTTTCTTCACGCAGTTCCCGCACGCCGGCGGCGACGGGCGAAGCGTCGCTCGTTTCAATCATGCCGCCCGGAATTTCCAATTCCACCGTGTTCGTGCCGTGACGATACTGCTCCACCATGATGAGCTGTTGATCCGGAGTGATGGCGGTGACATTGACCCAGTTACCGGCTTCAATGACGTAAAAATCGTGAGGCTGATGGGTGCGGGGAGAAACTTTGCGGTCGTTGCGAACGGTGAAAATTCGGAAATTACCAACCGACTGAGAGCTGAGTTTGGGCCAAGGTTGAATCATGCGATTTCAGATTTGTGATTTACCAGGGCGTGGATGATTGCGACCCCGCCAAGGCGCAAATCGTAAATCCAACCTCGCCAATTCAGAAGCCCTTTTCTTTCGCCGCCCAGCCTTGCCGCATCAAACCGAGCAAGTGAGTCAGAGCGTCCTCGTAGGAGCGATTTTTCTGCGTTGCCAACTGTTGCGCGCGGCGGTCCAGTTGCAGTGCCATTTCCTCGGCCCGATCAGTGGGGCACCCGAGCGAAACCAAAAGCTGCGCGAGTTGTCCCGAGTTCATAACCCACAAAATACCGCCAATCCCGCTTCGCTCGTCCAGCTCTCCGTGTCCACCGGTGCTGCCTCAAGCCGCTGCTGGCACAATCGAAATACTTTCGATGTGCATTCGTGTCACCGGACGATCTCCCGGCGCAGTCTGGGTCGTGGCGATTTTTTCCAGCACTTCGTCGCCCTTGATCAACTGACCAAACGCGGTGTATTGCCGATCCAGGAATCGCGCGTCGGCGTGACAAATGAAAAACTGCGAGCCAGCCGAATTGGGATCGCTGGAGCGCGCCATCGAAAGCACGCCGCGCACATGCGGTTTGTCGTTGAACTCGGCTTTGATTTGATAACCGGGGCCGCCCGTGCCCCACCGGCGCTGCTGGCTTTCCTCCTTGGTCAACGGATCCCCACCCTGGATCATGAAATTTTTGATCACCCGATGGAAACATGTGCCGTCGTAAAAGCCTTGTTGGGCCAGTTTTTTGAAATTCTCGACGTGACCGGGCGCGACGTCCGACCAAAATTTCAAGTGAATTTCTCCTTCGGAGGTTTTGATGATGGCAATTTCGTCCATGACAAAAGCGGATGGGTTGCGGGTTATTTGATGGAATCGGCCGGGACGATGGTAATGCTTTCGATGTTCGCGCGTTTGATCGGGCGATCCGGACCTTCGGTCGGTGTGGTGGCGATTTTATCGAGCACGTCCTCACCTTTGATCAACTTGCCAAAAACAGTGTATTGGTGATCCAACTGTCGTGGGCTGCCGTGACAGATGAAGAATTGCGAGCCGGCCGAGTTGGGATCGGGTGTGCGGGCCATGGACAACGTGCCGCGCACATGCGGCTTGTCGTTGAATTCGGCATTGATGGTGTATCCCGGGCCGCCTTGCCCCCAAAGACTCTTCTTGCTCTCGTCCTTGGAATTCGGATCCCCCGCCTGGATCATGAATCCCTTGATCACCCGGTGGAAGCATTGGCCGTCATAAAATTTTTCCTTGGCGAGTTTCTTAAAATTCTCCACGTGCTTCGGGGCGACCTCGGGAAAAAATTCCACCACCATGACGCCTTCGCTGGTGGTGATAACGCCCACTTCTTTGACGGGGGCCGCTTCCTTTTTGGTTTCCGTTGGCGCGGCGGCACTATTGGTTTCCGCCGCGGTTACCAAGGAGGCGCTCAGGAACAAGGCGAGCGCGCCGCAGAACACATTTTTCATAGCGGCGGGAGAATTTCACGAATGTTCCGCAAAGTCACGCGCAGAATTAGGTTCAATTGAGTGCGTCATGCCCGCCCGGCGGCAGGTGGTGCTGGGACCGAGCGTGTTAAAACAAGTTGCCCGCCAGGATGCCCAGGACGCTCAGCGGTCCCTGGTCTTCCAAGCCTTCCGTCATCTTGTCCACTTTCTGCAACGTGAGCTTGGCGTTGCGATAAAATTCCTGGTCGTTGACCAGTTTGCCGATCGTGCCCTGGCCCTGGTTTATTTTTTGCAGAATTTCCTTCAGGTTCACCATGGACGCAGTGGTTTCGTTGTAGAGCGCTTCGTCTTTGACCAGTTTGCCAATCGTGCCCTGACCGGCGTTCACGTCCTGGATGATCTTGTTGGCATCGCCCAACGCGGACTTAATTTCGTCGCCGGTGGATTGCAGGTTGGAAACCGTGTTGAGCGCGGTGGTGTAAAGGGTTTCATCGAAGATCAACTTGCCAACGGTGCCGTGGCCGGAAGCGATTTGCGCGGAGGTTTCGCTCAGGTTGGAAATGGCTTTGGTCATGGGTTCGCGATTGTCCTGAATGAAGCCGATGAGCGGTCCGAACAAGCTGTCAATTTTATCGCCGGTGAAGCTCTTGGTCAGATTCTCCACGCCGGAAGCCACGTTATCGAGTTTTTGCATGATGGCGCTCAAGTCCGGTTGCTCGACCGTGGTGAGTTGCGTGCCGTCAGTGGCCAGCGGCGCGTTTTCCGAACCGAATTGCAGTGCCACATAATTCTGTCCCATCAAACCGGCAAATTGGATGCGCGCGATCGTGTCCGTTTTCACCGGAACATTGGGGTGCAATCGCATGATGACGCGCACCTTGTTTTGCTGCGGGTCCAGGGTGATTTTTTCAACCTTGCCAACCTCGACGCCGGCCATTTTGACGCGCTCGCCCAATTTGAGTTCCTGGACGGATTTGAACAGCGCCTCCACGCGGATGCCGCCGCTGAATTTTTCAAAGCCGCCGAGAATGAACATGATGATGAAGGCCGCCACGACAATGAGCGCGACGAACAGGCCGAGGCGGGTTTCCAAAGAATTTTTCATAGGTTGGTTCGTTCAAGTTTGAAGTCTGCGTTGAGAAAATTGCGAACAATCGGTTGCGAACTGGCTTTGATTTCGTCGGGGACCCCGAGCGCCACAATGCGACCATCGTTGATGATGGCGATCCGGTGACCGATCCCAAACGCGAGGTCACGATCATGCGTGACCACGATCGAGGTTACGCCCGTGCGTTGGTTGAGCTTCAAAATTTCCTCGCCGACGACGACCGATGACACCGGGTCCAGTTCGCTGGTGGGTTCGTCGTACAGAATGAGTTGTGGCTCGATGATCAGCGCCCGCGCAATGGCCACGCGCTTTTTCATGCCGCCGGACAGCTCACTGGGCATTTTGTCTTCTGTTCCCCTCAAACCGACCACGGCCAGCTTCTCGGCCACAATCCGGGCGATTTCCGCCGGCGACCGGAGCCGATGTTCCTGGAGATAGAGGCCCACGTTTTCTCCGACGGTCAGGGAGTTCAACAACGCGCCGGATTGAAACACCATGGCCATGCGGTATTGATCCGCCACCTCGGGAGTTTGAATGGATTCGCCATTGATCAGGATCTCGCCAGCATCAGGCCGTTCCAAGCCGATCAGGTGCCGCAGTAAAACGCTTTTGCCGCTGCCGCTGGGGCCCATGATGACGAAAATTTCACCGGCCAGCACGTCCAGGTCAATTTTCTTGAGCACCTCCTGCGTGCCGAAACTGCGGCACAAGCCGCGCACCTGCACGGCGACTCCCGGTTGAATAGATGCGGTTGCGCTCATTTCAGAATGCCGAAGCTGCTCAAAACCACGAAGAATCGAGTTAAGGCAAAGTCCGAGATCACAATCAACACGATGGCATTGACGACCGCTTTGGTGACCGAGCGGCCAATGCCCCGCGGCCCACCGCGCGTGATCAGGCCTTGATGACAAGCCACGATGCCAACGATCCATGCGAAGCAAAAGCCTTTGAAAATGCCGTGGGCAATGTCTTCCAACTCCACCATGGCTTTGAGGTTTTCAAAAAAGGATTGAATGGGGATGTCAATTTCCGCCGTCAGGCGGGCGACGACCGCGCCCCCCAGCCAGGCCACCAGAATCGAGAACGTCACCAACATGGGCAGAGCCACCGTGATCGCGACGAGTCGCGGCAGCACCAAATAATGCACGGGATTGATGTTCATGGTGCGCAACGCGTCAATTTCCTGATAGACCCGCATCGAGCCAATTTCCGCCGCCATGGCGGAGCCGATGCGACCGGCGATTAAAATCGCCATCATGATGGGTGCGAGTTCGCGCGCGACGGAGAAACCCACGATGCCGCCGACATAATTGCCCAGTCCGCGTTCGACCATGGTGGGACCGGTTTGCAGGGTGAGGACGCCGCCAATGAAAAAGGAAAGCACCGTGACCATGAGCAAACTGGCATTGCCAATTTCGAAAAACTGGTCAAAGACCTTTGCGCGCTGCCGCCAGGTCAAAGGCAACGCGCGGATCGTCTGCCAGAAAAGCAGCACTATTTCACCGATGTTCTGAAACATACGCGGATACGGTCGAGGATGCGTTTCGAGGTAGATAAAAGAATCGCCACCGCCGGTTCGCCCCGGTGGATTCATACTGAAAAAGACCGAAAAGGAGCGAGACTTTTTTGGTCGGCGGCTCAAATGGCGTCACCGGTGGCAGCGCCAACTCGGCGGGCGCGGGGTCCGCGGCGGCCAGGGTCGAGAAAGCCGAAAGGAAATTTCCCGCCGACATCGGTGCCGGTGGGGGTGCGGGGTCCTCAGCAACCGGTGCCGGCACCACCTCGCGACGATAAAGATTCCACAGGAACGATTGCGAACTCGCGCCGGTCACGGGGTTTTCCTCAGAGCGCCATAGACTCCATAGCGGCGAATAATTTCGTTCGATGCTTTTGCTGGCGGGCAGGATCGGCTCGAGCGGCGCGAGCCATTGCCGTCGCGTGCGCCCCTGCCAATCCTGTTGTTGCGTGAAGAAGGGCCAGAGATCGGTGCGGGTGCGGGTCTGACCCGTCTCCCGGTTTTGTTCTTCCGTGTGCGAAAACAAAAAGAAGAAGGAGCGTGTCCGCTGGCGGTCCAGCGCCGCTTCAAAAGTGCGCTTATACGTGTAAGCCGGCCAGAGATAGAAATTACTTTCCAGGGTTTTGGTGTGCGCCTGGCTGAACAACGGCCAGACGCGCCGCGTGGTTTTCCCTTCGCCCCAGGCGAAGACGATGAGCGGCCAGGGGCAATCCACTTCGCGATATCCGCGCTCGCGATCATCGGTCAGAGCCAACCCGAATGGCGTCAGGTAGCCGGTGGAATCGCGCAGCGGTGAACGCAAGCGATGGTAGAACGGAAAACAAAGTAACTCCGTCGCCGGATTCGCGCCGCCAATGTCGCGGTGCTGAAATTCATAAAAGGGCCAGAGGATGAATTGTTTGTCGTGACCGGGAATTTGTTCCACCTCATTCCAGTCGTTGGTGAGGAACGAAATGTCCTTGTGCTCGGTGCCGAACAACGGCCAGAACTGCCAGCCGAACAACGCGTCGCCATATCGCAGATGGAAGAACGGAGCGAGGAAATTGAACGTCGTAATATCGCCTTGCCGCGCTTGAAACCATTGGAACGGGGGATTGGGGAACAAGCGCGAACTTGATACGGCGAGCGAGCGGCGTTTGACGGTTTTGACGTAAAGCGGCCAGAGCGCGAAATCCATTTCACTGCGAAACAAGCGGCCCTTCAGATGGCCGTAGAACGGAAACAGCGCGGTGTAGTTTTGATTGGTGTCCGGCGAGCGTTGTTGGAAATAGAGTGGAAAGATCGTGAACCGGTGCCGCGGTTCGTCGGTCTGAGTCTGGCCGCCGGAGAAGTTGAACAACTGCAATACTTGCCAGCGGTATTCTTCGCCGTAGCGGTCGTAGGTCAGGAGGGGATACCCGAAATCATATTCGGTGGCGTGCCCGTCAACCCAGTCGGTGTAGGAAAAAAACGGCGGCGCCGCCCAGGTGTGGGCAAGTTCGCCGTGGTGCTCGTAATACAGCGGACCGACGGCTTCGGTGCGAAAACCGGATTCCAACGTCAACGCCGAGCGATCGAAAGCAAAGCCCGCGTGCAGGAGATTTTCCTGCCCGATCCCCGTGCCGACGAAACCGAAGATCAGCGCCATCAATCCGGCTTTGCACCCGCCGAGGCAGCGGTGCCGGGCGCTGGAAATTCCCAACCGGCCCGCGCCGGTTTCATCAGAATTAAATTGAGCGTGGCGTTGACTTCGAGGCGCGCTCATTTAGTCTTTTTCCTGCGCTGGCAAGGTCGGCGTAGAGTTGATTCTTTCATCTCGGTTCCTCTCGACCCAGTGGTGATTGTGCATTGTCGCCACTGGGTTGATTCTTGTCCGTGGTTCGTCGGAGTAACAGGGTTAATACGGCGGGCAGAAAGGTCAATGCCACAATCATGCAAGCCGCCACACCGATGGCCATGACCAGGCCCAGACTGGCGATGCCGCGATGTTGGGCGACCATCAAACTGCCGAAACCGGCAATCGTGGTCAGTCCCGATACCAGGACCGCCTTGCCAGTGCTCTTGCCAAGAATGCTGGGCGTGTGCTCCTCGGCAAAGCGATTCAGGATGTGGATGCCGTTCGTCACGCCAATTCCCAACACCAATGGCAGCAGCATGATGTTGGCGGGATTCAACGAAAGGTGGAAACCGCCCATCACTCCGGCCAACCAAAGACTGCCGATCGCCACCGGCAGCAACGCCAGAATCACCGAACCGATACTGCGGAAATGAATCAGGATGAGCAGCGCGATGGCGCCCAGCGAATAAAGCGCGGCGTGTTCGTAACTCTCCTTCAACAAAGTGATGTATTCCAGCAATTGCACCGGGGTGCCCGTAACGTCCGGGTCGAGCGTGCGCAGGTCTTCGACAAATTGCTTTTGATTGTCGTGCTGCCAGACATCTTTCTGAGGATAGACCTGCAGCAGAAATTTCCGGCCGTTGACGCTGACGAAACGGTCGCGAATGGTTTCCGGCAAATCGGCAATGCGCAGGCGGCCACGGTTATCCTGCTGCTTCAGGGCGTCGAAGGTGTCGCGCAGATCGTCAAACAGAGCGCGCTGATAATTTCCGAGCTTGAGGGCGGCCTGGGTCTGGTCTTCGGATGAACCGCGCAGCATCTCGACCCGCAGTCTTTCAATCGCCCGACCGAGTGAGGTCAACTGCTGACTGGTTTCCGAGTGGGGATCGTTGATTTGTTGGACCGCCAATTTTGCGAACCCGCCCAAGGCGAACAGGCTGCGACTCAGATCCGCCAGTTGCGCCGGATTCGGATCGGTCGCCTGAAAATTGAGCGACTGCACTGCGGCTTTGATTTCGCCGATGAGCTGAAGTTTTCGCGTGGCTTCATCAGCCAACAGCGGAGCAATGGATTCCACGCGTGCCACGGAGCCCAGTTGCTCCACGCGATGTTGCAAGGCCACCGCGTTGGTAAGGGAATCGGTGACCATGACCGCGAACAACACCGAACGTCCCGACTCGTTGGTGTTGGTTGTCGAGCCCGTGGGCTTGGAAGTCGCGTGCAGCAATTTTTCCTGAAATTCCACCGCGGGCAAACCCGCGCTCTGCATGTGAAGCAGGTTGTAATCAAAAAAGACTTTCGGCACCTGAGTCAAACCAGCCACGGAAAGACAACCGATCACGACGATCGTGCCCAGGGGCCGCTGCAACCAAAACCGTTCCAGATGTGCGCGCCGCTCCGGTTGATTGGCATGAGCGTGATCAATCACATTCTGCCGCCCCCGCAACAACCACACCGGCAACAGCGTGGTCATCGGAATCAAACACACCAACAGACCGCCGCCGCAGATGATGCCCATTTCCTGAATGCCGCGAAAATCCGTGAATGCCATGGCCAGAAACGCGCCCGCCGTGGTGAAAGCGCCGGTGAAAATGCCTTGTCCGGTAAAGACCAACGCCAACGTGATCGCCGCTTCCGGTGATTTGCCGTGCCGCAGTTCCTCCTCGTATCGCGTAACCAGATGCACGCCAAAATCAATCGCCAGGCCAATAAGAATGGGCACGAACGTGATGGTGAGAATGTTCAAGTGGCCAATGACCAGCGTAGTGAAACCCAGGGTGTAACCGATGCCCACGATCAAACACGCGGTGGCTTTCAGTGGCCGCCCGGTTTGGTGATAGCCGTAAATAAAAATCAACGCGCAGACAATGAGCGAGATGATGCTGGCCACCGTGGTGTCTTGTTGTGATTGCCGCAACTCATCCAGTTCGAGCACCGATTCACCCGTGAGACCGACGTTGACTCCGGGGACTTCCAGTTTGGTTTCAGCGATCAACTCGCGCAGACGCTGAATGGCTTCGTGGTTCAAATCCTCCGTCAGTGGTTGGGCCGTCAGCAGGTAAATCTGTCCGTCCGCATAGGTGAGATAGATGCTCTGTTCCGCCTCCGGGCTGGCGTCGAACAACGCAAACACGCCCGGAGAAGGCGGTACGCCGCCGCGCTGTAATGAGGCGGTGGCTTGCGCGATGATTCGTTCCAGCGCCGGCAGCGCCTTGACCAAGGCATCGTTCTCCGCACTGGCTTCCGGCTTGGCGTTGGCAAACCGCCGATTGATCAGGTTGATAAGCGAAACCAGATTGGAGGTCTGCGTGAACGGCTGAATGAGCGGACGGTATTCCTCGATGGTTTCCTGTAGCCCCACCAACTTGTCCTCGGCAACGAACAGCAGCGCCTTGTTGCCGAGCAGTTTCAGATCGCCCTTGTAGAAAATCCGCGTGTACAGGTTGGTGGCGCGGGTTTCCAGCGCGCCGGGACTGATCGGAAGGGCGATGGTGGCCGCTTCAACCTTGGCGCCCAGGCGTTCGACGAATTGCCGGTTTTTTTCGGGATTATCGCTTTCGACGATCACCGCCAGATCGTCCCGCACGGCGAAGTCTTTTTTGTATTGGAGAAAATTGTGATGGTAGCGTTTGTTCGCGCCAACCAACGTGCTGCGGTTGGTGTCAAACTGCAGATGCGTGGCGGTGTAAAAGATGCAGGCGACGAACAATCCCAACTGGGGAATGACAAACCAGCGGGGCCGCTGAATCACCCGCCGTGCCCACCCCGTCAAAAACCGGGCGAACAACGTCTCGGGAGCGGAAGGATTCATGCCAACGCGGCGCAATGGTTACATGGGGACGCCCGCTTCCACCACCACCGCCGTTCCATAGCAAATGACCTCGGTAATGCCCGATCCGATTTCGGTGGCGTCATAACGCACCCCGATCACGGCGTTGGCGCCCAACGCCCCGGCGTGCGCCAACATGATGTTGAACGCCTCTTCACGCGTCCGCTCGCACAAGTCGGTGTAAATCGTGATGTTGCCGCCAAACAACGTCTGGATGCTCGCGCCGAAATTACCGATCACCGAGCGCGAACGCACCACGACCCCGCGCACGACGCCCAGCGATTTCGCCGTGCGAAAGCCGGGCAGGTCGAAGGCCGTCGTCGTCAATGGATGGGTTTGGTTCATAGCCATCCTGATTCAACACGAGTTGCGCTCGCAGCGAAAGAATCTTTTATAATTCCGAACGGCTGAACAGCTTGCCGGTTCGCGCGCCGAACGTCCGGGCGTGACTATTTGATGGGTTGTGGATCACGCCAGACGTGACCGGCCTGCGCCAGCAGTTCTTCCGCGGCAATTGGTCCCCAGGTGCCGGCGGCGTAAAACTCGCGGTTCGACAGTGGTTTGCCATCCCAGGTCTGCCGGATGGAATCCACAATTTGCCAGGCGGCTTCCACTTCGTCGCGGCGAATAAACAGCGTTGCATCGCCAACGATGGCTTCCAAGAGCAGCCGTTCGTAGGCTTCCGGCGTGTACGCGCCGAATTCCGAATCGTAGCTGAAGTGCATCCGCACGGGGCGCGCGCCGACGCGAGGTCCAGGAATTTTCCCGTTGAACCGCAGCGTGATGCCTTCGTTTGGTTGCAGCCGCAGCGTCAGCGAGTTTGGATCGAGCATCCCGTTACTGGCGGCGGAAAACAGCACGTTGGGCGTGGGACGAAATTGCACCCGCACTTCGCTCGCTCCCAGCGGCAGGCATTTGCCGGTGCGCAGATAAAATGGCACGCCGCTCCAGCGCCAATTATCAATGAACAATTTGGCGGCCACGTAGGTTTCCACGTTGGAATCCGGTTTGACTTTGGCTTCCTGCCGATAGCCCACCTGGGGTTTTCCTTCGATCACTCCCGCAAAGTATTGTCCGCGCACCACCTGGCGCGCGACGCTTTCCGGCGTGAACGGGCGAATGGATTTGAGCAGCTTGACCTTCTCGTCGCGAATGGCCTCGGCTTCCAGCGAAACGGGGGGCTCCATGGCCACGAGCGATAATACCTGGAGCATGTGGTTTTGCAGCATGTCGCGCATGGCTCCCGCTTCCTCGTAGTAACCGCCGCGCGTGCCGACGGCGTGTTGCTCACTGACGGTAATTTGGACGTGATCAACGGAATCACGACTCCAGAGGCGTTCAAAAATGGAGTTGGAAAAGCGGAACATCAAAATGTTTTGCACCGTTTCCTTACCAAGATAGTGATCAATGCGAAAAACCTGCGCCTCGTGCGCGTAACGGGTCAATTCATTGTTCAATGCGTGGGCTGAAGCCAGGTCGTGGCCGAAGGGTTTTTCCACGACAATACGTTGCCAGCCGCCGGGACCGGGGGGTTTGAGCATGCCGGTCTGATGCAGATTTTCCACCGCTTCACCGAATTGGCTGGGCGAAATGGCGAGGTAAAAGAGGAGATTATTCCGCAACTCGGCGGGATTGAAGGAAGCCAGTTGCCGTTCGAGCTTCCGATAGGCTTCCCGATCCGTCAAATCACCCCGGCAATAGAAAATATGTTCGGCGAACGCCGCCCAAACCTCATCATCCACCGGTTTCGTGCGGGAAAATACGTCGAGCGCTTCCCTCAATTCAGCTCGGAAGGAGGCATCGGTCTTGTCCCGGCGCGCAAAACCGACGATCCGGAAGGCCGCTGACAGTTGGTGTTCTTTAAACAGATGGTAAAACGCGGGGACAAGCTTGCGGGCGGTCAAGTCACCGCTCGCCCCAAAAATCACGATGGAACACGGGTCCACCACTTTGCGTTGACTGTCCAGACGGTTGGCGGCGGGATTCTCCAATTCGACACTATTCACAGCCTCCAAGCATGAGAGATGCGCGATTCAAAGACAATTCCAGAGGTGCATAACTTTAATAAACCGGCAATTGACAGTTTCGCTCTTACTTGTTTAATCTTCTCAAGATAGTCGAAACAAACGGATTTATATGCTGATGCGGATTAGTCTGATCGTGGCCATCATCGCCGGACTGGCGGCGGGTGGCTTGGGTTTCGTTAAGGTCAAAGAAAAAATTGACGGCGTGGTGGCCGAGCGTAACGACTGGAACCACCGGTTCGTCCAGACCGATGCCGAATTGACGGAAACCAAGGGCACGCTGGCCAAAACGGAAAAGGAACTGGGCACCACCAAGGATGCGTTAGTCAAGTCAGAACAGGAACGCACCGCCGCCGTGGCCGAAGTTGATGTCCTGACCAAGAAATCCAGTGAGTTGACCGAAAAGCTGGCGCAGACCATCCGTGAGCGCGACGATGCCAGCGCGAAGCTCGCCTCCTACGAAGCCACCGGTTTTACGCCACCGCAAGTGCTGGCGTTGGGCAAACAATTGCAGGAAGCCCGCCTGGAATACGAAGTTTCGTTGACGGAGAAGAGAATTATCCAGAGCGAGTTGGATAAGACCCAGGAAAGGCTGGCCAAGCTGATTGATCCTGATCATGTAGTGCGCATGAAAGCCGATATGCGCGGCAAGGTGCTGGTGGCCGATCCGAAGTGGGAATTTGTCGTACTCGATGTCGGTGAGGCTGAAGGTGCCAAACTAGATGGTGAATTGTTGGTCAGTCGGGGCGGCCGCCTGGTCGCCAAGGTGATCATTCGGGAAGTGCAGAAAGATCGGGCGATTGCGAACCTGTTGCCGGGGTGGAAATTGGCGGATGTTGCGGAAGGCGATCAGGTGATTCCCGCCAACCCAGAGTCGTGAAGGTTCGGAAAATTTCTTACTGCGGCGCGAGCATCCTGCTTTTGCTCGCCTTGATGCTGCCCCTTACGGGTTGCAGAACAGTTGATCCAGACAACTCGTCCGTTCGACCATGGAATGCGCCGCAGGGATGGGAAAACGGATTGCCCAGCGGAATGATGGAAGGACGTTGAAGCGGTTTATCGGCTTGGCGCTGCGCCATTCAGGGTGGCAAAATCATTTGGCAACTTCAATGCACCGGACTTCCCGGATGACGGTGACCCGAATCTGTCCCGGATATTGCAGTTCGGCTTCAATTTTTCCAGCAATGCGCCGCGCCAGACTGAAAGCTTGTTCGTCACTGATATTCTGCGGCTGCACGAACACCCGCAACTCTCGTCCCGCCTGTAGCGCAAAACATTTTTCAACGCCGGAAAAGCCGAGACCGATCTGCTCCAGTTCTTCGATCCGCTTGAGGTAAGTGGTCAGACTTTCTGATCGCGCTCCCGGGCGGGAAGCGCTGATTGCATCCGCCGCACTGACCAACAGTCCCCACGGACCAATCGGAGCAATGTCGTTATGGTGCGAAGCGACGCAGTTCACAATGACGGGACTTTCACCATAGCGTTGGATCAGATCAGCGCCCACGATGGCATGCGGTCCTTCGACTTCATGCGTCAACGCCTTGCCAATATCGTGCAGCAACCCCGCGCGGCGAGCGGTCGGCGCGTCCAGACCCAACTCCGCCGCCATCAGGCCGGCCAACTGCGCAACCTCGACGGAATGATCAAGTTGATTTTGCGCGTAGCTTTGCCGGAAGAAAAGTTTGCCAAGGTACTTGGTCAGTTCGGGGTTCAGCAAAGTGACCCCGGCCCGCGCCGCCGCTTCTTCGCCCTTGCGGATAATGGTATCCTCCATCTCCGACTTGACCTCTTGCACGACTTCCTCAATGCGGGTGGGATGAATGCGTCCGTCTTGGATCAATCGCGCCATCGCCTCACGCGCGATTTCACGGCGCACCGGATCAAACGCGGACAACGTCACCGCTCCCGCCTCGTCATCAATCAACACGGTGACGCCAGTGGCGTTTTCAAAAGCGCGAATGTTTCGACCTTCACGCCCGATGATGCGGCCCTTAATGTCTGAGCTTTGCAGGATGATGGTGGCCGAGGAACATTCAATGGCCTGATTCCCCGCATAGCGTTGGACGGCCGTGATGATGATTTTCCGCGCCTTTTCCTCGGCGTGAGCCTTGGCGTCTTCCAAAATGTGCCGGGAAATATTGGCCGCATCGGCCAGGGATTCTTGCTCCACCTCCTTGAGAAATTGAGCCCGGGCGGCTTCACCGCTGACGCCGGAAAGTTTTTCCAATTGCTGGCGCCGCTGTTCCGTAAGCTGCCGCAGCCCGGCCTGGCTCTGCTCCAACTGAGCTTGCTTCTGGTCCAAGAGCTCCCGCTGTTGTTTGGCCTGCTCCTCGGATTGAAGCACTCGATTCAACTGGGTGTTGAGCAGAGATTCGCGTTCGGCCAGATATTTCTCGCGCTGATCCAGTTCCTGGCGCCGCGTAACGGCGTCCTGATTGGTTTGCGTCTGGATTTGAACGATTTCCTGTCGCGCCGTCGCGCGCTCCTTTTCCAATGCGGCCACCGCTTCACGCTGGTGTTGGGCCAGCCGTTGACGATTCCTGGAGATAAGAATCATCGCGCTCAAAGCCGCGCCCGCGGCGCCGCCGGCCAGTACTGCCAATATATTCCAGACCAAGCTCATTTCAGAACCGACGCGGCTCAGGTCTTAATCCAGCGCGTCGGCGTTAAGATGCAATCCAATCCAACGTCGTGAGGTCCAACTGGGACGGCGGGAACAATCTGCTCATCGAAGGCCACGCCGCATTTTATGCCTCGCGCGCGTGCCAACAGCCGATCGTAAAAACCTTTGCCACGACCCAGCCGGTGGCCTTGCGCGTCAAAAGCTACTCCAGGCACCAAGAGCAAGTCCAGATGGTTCAGCGGAATTTCTGGACAATGGACGGCACATTCCCGAATGCCGAATTTTCCAATGACCAAATCGGACGCGGGATCAACAACGCGCCGCGCCAGATAACCCTGCAGCTGGGAAGCGTAACCCGGCAAGGCGCAGACCTTTTTTTCAGCAAGCGCCAAATCCAATAACGGCCAGATATTCGGCTCGTCGGGTAACGGAGCAAAAAACAACACGGCTTGCGCGCGTTGCCACACGTCAGCTCGCTTGAGCGGATCGCACCATGCGTCCGGCCATTGGCTGGAGGCCGACGGTCCGAACTGCCGGGTGCGCATCTGTTCCCGTAGGGTCGCTTTTGCTTGTAGTAGATCGTTCCTCATGCTCGCGCGGTGCGGCGGATATTATTTTCAAGGTCGGCCCGGGTCTTTCCTGCATTGCCAAGTTGCGGCAAAAACCGCTAGAAATATCGTGATGTCAACGGTTGCTGAACAATTACGCACCGCGCGCGAAGCTCGGAATCTTTCGATCAACGAGGTGGCGGAAATAACCAAAATCCGCACCGATCATATTCGCGCGCTCGAAGAAGGCAACTTTGATGTCTTCGTCGCGCCGGTTTATATCCGCGGTTTTACCCGGACTTACGCGACTCTATTGAAACTGGAGGTGCCGGCGGTGATCAAGGCGCTGGAGGTGGAGTTGAGTCGCACCGAAAAATTCGCCGAGCCGCCGTCGTTATCGGATACTGATAAAAGCGTCGTCAATTTCCTCACGCTCCAACTCTCGAAATTGAATCTGCACCGGCGCGAACTGTTGGTGGGCGTGGGAATTGTCGTTGCTGTGATGGTGGTCATCTTTGTGTTGCGCCAACAACGCAAGCCGGCAACGCAACCGGTGGTGCCGCCGGCGCGCGTGCAAACAGCGCCGCAGAATTCCGGACAAACCTTGCCGCTGCCCGATCGCGCTCCCGCGCGACGCTGAGGCTCACATATCGTTCAAGTAAAGCTGCCGGTTCCGCCAGAGATAAAGGATGCCTGAGGTTGCCGTCAGCAGCACGGTCAACCAGAGCACGGCCAACGCAAAGAACGGAGTCCACGGACTGAATAAGTTGTGCAACCAGGGCCACCATTCACCGTAGGCATCCATCACCAGCAGGGCGATAATCGCGGCGATTTGCGAAATCGTTTTGTGTTTGCCATAACCCTCAGCCGCCAGCACGACATTCTTGGATGCCGCCAATAATCGTAATCCGGTAATCCCCAATTCCCGCGCGACAATGATGATGACCATCCAAGCCTCAACCTTGGCGTAAATGGGATGATTACCGATGGTGAATACGGCGGGCAGATCGCCATGCACCAGGCTGTAAGCATGTCGCTCGGCCAACGCGATGAACGCGGAGCAGGTTAAAATTTTATCGGCCAACGGGTCCATCAGCACCCCGAAGTTGGTGATTAAGTTGCGGGCGCGGGCAATGCGGCCATCAAGAAAATCGGTGAGGCTGGCAATGCAAAAGAAAATCAGTGCCAAGGTGTCGTTCAATGCCGAACGCGAAAGCATCGCCCACAAAAACGCGCCCGTGAGCACGAACCGCGAGATGGTTAATTTATTCGGCAGGTTCATGCGGGTTGCGCGATGAGATCGTAATCGGTGTGGCCGACGATTTTTACTGAAGCGAATTCGCCAATTGGGAGTTCACCGCGAATATAAACGCGTCCGTCAATGTCCGGAGCGTCCGCTTCTCCGCGCGCCACCAGGAATTCGCCCGTTGATAATTTTACGCCGCTGGTATCGTGCTCACGAATCAAGCCGTGCTCCCATGAGCTGACGTTGGCTGTCGCCAGTTGTTTTGCGCTGGCTTTGCTTTCAATCAACACCTTGAGGGTGCGGCCGACAAATGCTTCTGAAACTTCTCGGGCAATTTTGTGTTGTGCCGCCATGGCGAGTTTGCGGCGCTGTTGTTTGAGCCGGGTTGGAATCTGCCCCGCCATCGCCCCGGCGCGCGTTCCAGTTTGTTGGGAATACGCAAAGACGCCCAGCCGCTCAAATTTGGTTTCAGTGATAAACTGCACCAGTTCATCAAAGTAAGCTTTGGTTTCACCGGGAAAGCCAACGATAAAAGTTGTGCGCAACGCGATGCCGGGAATGCCCGCACGGATGCGTTGGAGCAGATCCATGATAAACTGTTTGGAAGTTTCACGCCGCATACGTTCCAGCATGTTGTCGTGAATGTGCTGTAGTGGAATATCCACGTAACGAGCCACTTTGGGACATTCACGAATGGTCTGGATCAACTCGTCGGTCCAGTGCGCGGGATGGGTGTAAAGCAAGCGAATCCAGAAATCACCAGGCAGGGCGTTGAGTTCGCGAAGCAATGTGCAAATTGTGGTGGCGTTCGCAGGAAGTGTTTTTGCCACGGAACTGAATTTTTCCGGCGATGAGATGGCGCGACTATGGTTTGGACGCAGATCCAGACCGTAGTAGGTCGAGTCTTGCGAAATCAAATTCAGCTCTTTTACGCCGCTGGCCAAAAGCGCCCGGGCTTCCGCCACAATATCACTTTGTGAACGACTGCGATGCGAACCACGCATCCGTGGAATCAAACAAAAGCTGCAGGGATGGTTGCAGCCCTCGGCGATTTTCACATAAGCAAAGTGCCGGGGCGTCAAACGGAAGCGGGGGGTCGCGTAATCCGGAATGTAGGTTGGGCGGGCCGTGACCTCCAAGATGGGCGCGGCCGCCGACGTGAAGTATTGTTTGGTTTTATTCAGTCCGACGACCGTTTTCGTATGGCCAAATTGGTCAGTGCCGCGGATGGCAGGTTCATCGCCATGTCGAGCCTGCTCCGACTGATTTTCAAATTTCGCCAGTTGCGCAGTAATCTTGGATTTTCGAACCCGGCTCGCTGGGCGCAATCCATTGATCTTTTCTTTCCGATGTTGATGCGCCTGCCGGACGATTTGTGTAACTTGGGTGACTTGGTCAATACCCATGAACACGTCAACTTCCGGGAATAGTTCGGGCAATTCATTGCGGAACCGCTGTGAAAGACACCCGGACACGATCAGTCCTTGCTGGCGATTGCCGGCTTCGCGCACCTCGGCGGATTCGAGAATGGCATCCACACTCTCCTCCTGCGCAGAATCAATGAAGGAACAAGTATTGACGATCACCACGTCGGCCTGTACCGGATCGTTAGTGACTTCAACGCCATCTTTGAGGAGTGCGCCAAGCATAATCTCGGCATCCACCAGATTTTTTGCGCAACCGAGTGAAATCAGTCCGACTTTGAGTGGGTTGGCAGGTTTTATCGTCTCCGTCACTTTAGGAAGCGTATGTCAAAAAATTCTGAGTGGCAATCTTGGCGACGATCACGCGTTTAGCGTATTGTCGGAATGTCGAGTAATCGCCAAAACACCATTTTGATACTTGATGGGCTTAAGATGAAGGTATCGGTAATTGGTTGATGTGTGTAACAATTTGAAGTTGGCAAAGCCAATCAAGATCAGTGAACTCATCAAGCGCAACGTATTAGTACTTTTTATGATTAAATTCAGAAGTTGGCTTGAACAATGGGATCAAGACAAATACTAAAGCATGATTTTTGTTAATATGTGAACGTGAATAGCTTAAGGAACGTAATTTAAAATCACAACCATCTTTCACAATTTAAGAGCAGTCATCCTCATAATACTTTCATGTTCGATTACCAAAAAGCGTATGATGTAATTGTCGTCGGTGCTGGACACGCTGGAATTGAAGCTTCGCTTGCGGCTTCGAGGATCGGGGCACAGGTATTATTGCTTACATCGAATGTTGATACGATCGGCCAAATGTCTTGCAATCCATCTATTGGCGGATCAGCAAAAAGCCATTTAGTCCGTGAAATAGATGCTCTCGGCGGCGAAATGGGAAGGACTACTGATCTCACCGGAATTCAGTTTAGAACCTTAAATAAAAGTAAAGGGCCGGCAATTTGGGCAACTCGAGCACAATGTGATAAAAAGGCTTATCAATTGAGGATGAAATGGATCTGTGAGAGACAACCAAATCTCGACTTAAAACAGGAACAGGTAACGTCCATAGAGATTAAAGACGGAAAGGTTGTAGGTATCACGACTGCGAACCAGACAAGATATCGCGGTAGGACGATTATCATTACTACGGGTACATTTTTGCATGGCTTGATCCATATTGGGAAAAGCCAGCATAGCGGAGGGCGCTCAGGAGAATTGGCGTCTGTAGGAATATCTGAATCATTACGCGGAATAGGTCTCAAGCTAAAGCGCCTGAAAACTGGCACACCACCAAGAATTCTCCGTCGGTTTATTGATTTCGGCGTCACTGAAGAGCAACTAGGAGATACTCCGATTCCGTTATTTAGTTTTTGGCCTTATGAATTGTTCCATGTGGAACAAGGCGCGCATAATTCAAAAGAGGCTAGAACTAATAGTGAGTTTCCAATAGGCTCAATTCTTCAAAGAAATGGCTGTCAATTAAGCTGCCATCTGACGCAAACAACAAGCAAAACCAAGGAGATTCTTAAAAAGAATCTACACTTGTCTCCGATGTATTGCGGGCAAATTGAAGGGGTAGGTCCTAGGTATTGCCCATCTATTGAAGATAAAATTGTTAAATTTTCGGATAAGGAAACGCACCACATATTTCTTGAACCGGAAGGGATAGAGACGGATGAGTTTTACCTAAACGGGCTTTCTACTTCGCTACCATACGAAGTTCAGATCCAGCTAGTCAGATCAGTCATTGGTCTTGAAAATGCAGAAATACTACGTCCGGCTTACGCAGTAGAATACGACTTCACTCCGCCCGACCAGATTTTTCCATCGTTAGAAAGTAAAGTTTGCGAGAATCTCTTTCTAGCTGGCCAAATTAACGGCACTTCCGGATATGAGGAAGCCGCAGCCCAAGGATTGATAGCCGGTGTAAATGCAGCAAGACGGTGTGCAAACAAATCGTCAATCATCTTTAAGCGAAATGAGGCCTATATCGGGGTCATGATTGATGACTTGATTAACGTAGAGGTCAAGGAGCCGTATCGCGTTTTTACTTCGAGGGCTGAATATCGCCTGTTACTCAGACAAGATAATGCCGACCTTCGACTGTGCGACACGGGGTACGAAATTGGTTTACTGCCCCGAAAAAATTATGAAATGTTTCTGCGAAAACGTGAACTAATTAGCGACGAACTTCACCGGCTGCGAACAAATCGCTCGGGATCACTAACGCTGGCTCAGTTGCTTCGACGACCGGAGATCACGTATCACAGTTTACCAGATCGTAACGACTCATTGCCAAAAGAAGCCATAGACGCGGTCGAAGTCGAAATTAAGTACGAAGGTTATATCGAAAGGCAAAATCTAGAGGTACAAAAACTTAGAAACGTCGAAAGCAAGCAAATTCCAGGCGGATTTAATTATGAATCTGTTCTAGGCTTAAGCAATGAGGCTCGACAAAACCTGCAGAAAGTGCGCCCACTATCGGTTGGTCAAGCCGCACGCGTTCCTGGAGTGACATCCACTGACCTCGGCCTGATAGCCATCTGGCTCAAACGCGGTGAAGCGACGGCTAAAGTAAATTGTGATTGATGCCTATACAGCAAACCAAATGAAGTAATGATTTCTACCCTTGATGATCCTCAATCAAGTAATGAGCTTGTTTCGCTGACTAAGCAGATATTTTCCGAGACGGGCGTGCTAGCCAAGGCCAGCAATTTTGAATATCGCCCCGAGCAACAGCAGATGGCGATAGCGGTCGCCAAGGCTTTGAATGCTTGCGAGCATCTAGCAGTGGAAGCCGGAACTGGTGTCGGTAAATCGCTGGCCTACCTCATTCCCGCAATACTTTTTGCCGTCGGCCATAAGAAAAAAGCCATTATCTCCACCCACACAATCAATTTGCAGGAGCAGCTTATTGACAAGGACTTGCCAATGATCGCGGCAGTACTTGATTTACTGCCGAACCCGGTTCATTTCACTTACACCATGCTCAAAGGCCGTGCAAATTACCTTTGTACGCGCCGACTTCAAAAAGCGATCCAGCAAAGTAAAAATCTGTTCACCTCATCGGAAGCTCAAGAATTGCAGCGCATCTATGAGTGGTCGAAGGAAACGGACGACGGCAGTTTATCGGACTTCAAGATCGAGCCGGATCCAAAAGTGTGGGCTCAAGTTTGTTCGGAGCGCGGCCTTTGTTCGCCAAAAATTTGCGGTTACCAATCCGATTTTGCCAAGGACCACGAGCTGTGTTTTTTTCAAAAGGCTCGCAGTCGCATTCTATCCTCCGACGTTTTGATTCTAAACCACACGCTTTTTTTCACGCTGCTTGGTGGTATTGATGAGGAAAACGATGAAGGTATTTTGTTTAAGAACGACTTTGTGATCTTTGACGAGGCGCACACGATCGGGCACGTCGCCTCGAAGCATATTGGATTGAGCGTTTCAAGCGGGCAAATCCGTTGGTCACTTAATCGTTTGTGGAATCCCAAAACAGGAAAAGGCCTGCTGGCCACCTTGCGACAAGGTAAAGCCGTCGAACTCGTGGATGAGACACTCAACGCCGCAGACCGTTTCTTTGAGCATGTCGAGGCCGCCTGTGAAAAGCTGCACCAAAGCCCTCGACGAGGCCCGACCACGAAATCCGGAGCATCGCGCGGATGGACTGAGCTGCGGATCCGGAAAACAGAATTGGTGGATGACAACCTGACGTTGCCAATCCAGCGCTTGCGTGAGTCCGTCAGCGACCTCGTCAAAATGAGCGAGGACAAGGAAATCGGGCAAGAGCTGATCGAGTGCAACCGTCGCCTCGGTGAAATTAAATTGGAACTCTCAGAGTTTCTGAATCACCACGCCGACGATCAGGTTTATTGGGTCGAGCGCTCGGGGAAAGCGCAGCGAAATCTCTGTCTCAATGCTGCTCCCATTGACATCGCTCCGTACCTGCGCCGCCGACTATTCGAGAGCAACACGAGCGTTATTCTGACCAGCGCGACCTTGGCCACAACCAACAAAACCAATTCCGAATCGAAGCGCACCGGAAACTCGGCTCGTCACGGTGGCGCAACTCATTCTCAACCAGATAGTTGCCGCGCTGATTTGAGTTATTTCACCCGGCGTGTTGGCGCGGAATCCGCCGTTCAGATGCAGCTAGGTGCGCCGTTTGATTATCAGCGGCAAATCAAACTGTTTGTTGTACGAAAAATTCCCGATCCCCGTGAAGCCGGATTTTCAGAAGCGTTGGAACATTGGATCAAACACTTCATCCGCCAGACGCACGGCAAGGCGTTTGTCTTGTTCACCAATTTTAAGCTGATGCAAACCCTGGGCGAGCGCATGCAATCCTTCTTCGATGAATTGGGGATCGCGCTTTTCGTGCAGGGGACCGGCATGCCGCGCTCGACCATGTTGGAAAAATTCAAGGACGACGTGGATTCCGTCTTGTTCGGCACGGACAGTTTCTGGCAAGGCGTGGACGTGCCCGGCGTGGCGTTGAGTAATGTCATCATTACGCGACTTCCGTTTGCCGTGCCCGACCATCCCTTGATTGAAGCGCGCATTGAAGCGATTGAAGCGCGCGGCGGTAATTCGTTCAGTGAATTTTCCCTGCCGGAAGCGATCCTGAAATTTCGCCAGGGTTTCGGACGTTTGATCCGAACCAAAACCGACACGGGGATTGTCGTCGTCCTCGATAACCGGGTCCTTGGCAAAAAATACGGTCAAGCCTTTCTGGATGCCTTGCCGGAGTGCCCGATGGAAATCGTATAATCAGAGGTCAAGCCAATCCCAGATTCCGCATCACCTGCAACGTGGCTGCGGCTTTATTCAACGTGTAAAAGTGCAATCCAGGAACTCCTGCCCGCAGCAATTCCTCACACTGTTTGGTGCAATACTCAATGCCGAATTCTGCGGCAGCGGCGTCACTATCGCCCAACGCATCCAGTCTGGTTGCCAGCGCGGCGGGAATCTTCGCGCCACAAGTCTGCGCAAACCGGCGAATCCCCGAAGCGCTCACAATCGAGATCATTCCCGGAATCAATGGCACGGTGACGCCAAGCCGCGTCAAATGATCGCGAAACTCAAAATAATCATGGTTATCGAAGAACAACTGGGTGATCACAAAATCCGCGCCGGCATCAACCTTCGCTTTTAGATGCTTCCAGTCCGTGTGTTTACCGGCCTTGCAAGCCACATGCCCTTCCGGAAAACCCGCGCAGCCGATGCTGAAGCCACCCTGCGAGCGGATGAAGGTGATCAACTCGGAAGAAAACTCGAAGCCGCCCGGTGTGGCCTTGAACTCACCGCCGCCCGGAGGATCACCGCGTAACGCCAGAATATTTTTACAGTCGGCGTTACGAATTTTCTGGAGCAACTCCTCCAGTTGTTCGCGGGTATGATTCACGCACGTCAGATGCGCCAGCGTGGTCAATTGATGTTCACGTTGCAGGCGGGCCACGATTTGCAACGTCTTATCGCGCGTGCTGCCACCCGCACCGTAGGTCACGGAACAAAAATCCGGTTTTAGCGCGGCCAACGCCGGAACGTGCTTCTCAAATAACGCAACATCGCCCTCGACCGTTTTTGGCGGAAAAAATTCCAGCGAAATCACTGGTTTGCCAACTTGGCGTTTGGCGTCGTAAATGTCGCGAATCAACTGCATGGCCGCGCACTATGCCTGAAGCACCACCGAAAACCAAGTCCGGGGAAATGCCGAGCCGTCCAGCCAGAGCGCGCAAGCTTTGTTTGGGGAACGCGCCCGCCCCGGGCGCAGTTTTCCGCGCCCTCGCGGAAAACCACGAACGGGCAAGCCGGGTTCAAGCGTTCCGGTTTGGTTCGCGCGTACCCACCAGCAGCAAGGCGATGATGTAGTAAAAGCCCGGAGCCATAATTTAATCCGACCGCGAATGGAAACGCCTGAACTTCATTACCGACAGCCTAAGCCGACGGCAAGCCGCAGTTGTCATGGTTTTGCAAAATCCGTTCTCCAGCGATTCCTTTGCCGAACATTCTCTTGCCCGAACCGGGAAAATAAAAGGCAAGGGAAGGTTCGGCAGGGGAATAATTTATCCGGATGGTTTTGTTCCCTGACTGCGGGCGAAAGTTCACTCGTGACGCAACGCCTCGACCGGGTCCATCTGCGCGGCGCGGCGGGCGGGATAAATTCCGAAAATGACTCCGACGAACGCGGAAATCGTAAAGGCGACCAGCGGCGACCAGAAGGTGATGATCGTTTTCATGCCGGCGACGTGGCTGACGATGAACGGAATCGTAATGCCGAGCAGAACGCCGATGACGCCGCCCACCCCGGCCAGCAAAACGGTTTCAATCAAAAACTGGAGTACAATGTCCCGACGGCGCGCGCCCAAGGCGCGACGAATGCCAATTTCACGGGTGCGCTCAGTGACACTGGCCAGCATGATGTTCATGATGCCAATGCCGCCGACCAGCAGTGAAATCGCGGCAATCGAACCAAGCACGATATTGAAGATGCGCTTGGTTTCTTCGGCGCGCTTCAACAATTCCAATGGCACCACCACGTCGTAATCTTTCTTGCGATGATTGTGCTTCAACACCTGCTTGATCGCTTCGGCGACGGGGCGCACGCGGTCCAGCGCCTCAACTTTTACCGTCACTTCGTGCAGTTGCACCCGTTCCGCCTCAAAGCTGCCGCTGCGCCGCCGGGCGAGGATTTCGCCGTAACGCATCCGGGCCGTTTCCAATGGGATAAACATCCGATGGTTGGCCAGTTTTTCGGTCGCCTCGCCGCCGGAAGCCTCGGTGGGAGTGGTCACCGGCGACATGATTCCGATCACCTGGTAGTAATCGCCACCAACGCGCACATGCCGGCCCAGCGGTGATTCCAGAGGGAACAGCGCGCGCACCAGACCCGCCCCCAGCACGCAAACACTGGCCTGGCGGTCCATGTCGAGATCATTGAAAAATCGCCCGACGGATACCTGCTGGTTGCGCATTTGTGGATACCACGGAACGGTGCCCACGATTTCGCAATCTACTCTCCGACTGGTGTTCCAGACGTAATCGCGGATGTTGCGCTCCGGCAACACCACCATGACGCCGGGAATCGTGGCGCGGATTTGTTTGGCGTCGGTGTAGGTCAGTCCGTATTGCAGCACATAACTTTGCGATGCCTTGTCGGAGACTTTTTGTTCCTCGGGCGGCTTGATGCTGCGCAGAATAATATTCTGACTACCCAGGCTTTTGATCTGCTCCTGCGCGTTGAAACTCGCCCCCTCACCGATCGCGAGCATGGCGATGACGGAGCACACGCCGAAAACAATACCCAATACCGTCAACAGCGAACGCAACCGATGCAGCCAAAGGCTCTTGAACCCCAGTCGCACGCTGCGGCGCAAATGCTCGGCGGTCAGTCCGGCGAAAACCGGGCGAGCGGTACTGGAATTATTGGCGGACATCACTTTCAATTTCTCCATCTCGCAGGCGGAGCGCGCGCCGGGAACGCTGCCCCACGCTGGTGTCATGCGTGACCAGAATCAGCGTCTTTCCGGCGGCATTAAGCTCGTCGAACAATTTCAAAATCTCCGTTCCCGAAGTCGAATCGAGATTGCCGGTGGGTTCATCAGCCAGAATCACCAATGGATCATTAACCAGCGCCCGCGCGATGGCGACGCGCTGTTGTTGCCCGCCGGAAAGCTCAAAGGGCTTGTGCTCCAGCCGATGTTCCAAACCCACGCGCGCGGCAAACGCCCGAGCTTTGACGCGGCTCTCACTTTCAGAAAGTCCTTGGTAATACAGTGGGATTTCAATGTTTTCAACCACGGTGAGCTGTTGAATCAAATTGTAGGACTGGAAGACGAACCCCAGTCGCGCGCCACGAATTGAAGACAGATCGTCGTCGTTCATCTGCGACACGTCGGCATCGCCAAGTAGATAGCGTCCCGCAGTCGGGCGATCGAGACAGCCCAGCAGGTTCAACAACGTGGATTTGCCGCAACCCGACGGCCCCATGATGCTGAGATATTCGCCGGCGTTGATTTGGAAATTGATGTCGCGCAACGCGGGGACGGTGACCGGGCCCATCTGGTAGGTCTTGCAGACGTTTTCAAATCGCACGATGGGCTGATCGGGCTGGTCCATGCGGATCAGGCTTTGGTGGGTTTGACTGGAACTTCCGCAGCCCGGTCCGCCGCGCCCGGCTCACTTGCGGGAGCGTCAGGCGGTTGCGGCCCGATCGCACCAGGCGTGGTCAGTTGCCCTTCCGGCGGACTGAGCAATACTTTTTCGCCAAGCGCCAAACCTTTTTTAATTTCGATGAACTCGTCATTGAAGTCGCCGATCTCGACCTCGCGCCGCTCCGGTTTGAACGCGCCGGCGACATAACACACTTGCTTGCCGTTATCCGGAATGATGGCTTGCACCGGCACATAAACGACGTCGGCGAGGTGGTTGACAAAAATCTCCACCTTGGCGCTCATCCCCGGTTTGACCCAATCGTGCGAGCCGTCAATTTCGACGGTGGTCAAATACACTTTCAGATCGGGGTTCATCCATCGGTTTTGCGAATCCGGTAACACCGCCACTTTGGTCACTTCGCCGGTCAGAACTTCATCTGGAAACGCGTCCACGGTGATTTTGGCTTTCAACCCCTTCTTGATTTTTTTGATGTAGCTCTCGTGGATTTTTACGTTGACCGCCATACGGGTGAGATCCGGGATGGTGATGATGGCCTGCCGCTCGCGCACGGTGGCACCTTCACGAATCGGCTCCTGATTGCCATAAAAAACCTCCTGATCGCGACCACTTCCGTACACCACCAACCCCTGGCGTTCCGCGCGCATCGTGCATTTTTCAAGTTGTTCCTGGAGATCGTGGCGCTGCCGCGATTGGACGTCATACTGGCCCTTGGCCGAGTTCAATTTCGCCCGGGCCTGGGCCAGTTTGGAAATGGCCACCCGTCGCGCCTTGTCCAGCTCCCGGGCGGCTTCCGCAAACGCGGACATGGACTGCTCCGCGGATTTCACAAATTCGTACTTTAGATAAAGCGCTTGGGCCGTCTCCGCGCTCTGCACTTTCAACCGCGCGCTTTCAAAGGAAATTTCGTCACGCGTCACCTCGGTCTGCGGCACGAAGCCCTTGGCGAACAACCGCCGCGTGCCTTCCAAAGTGGTGCTGGCCTGGCCGCCTTCTTTTTGCGCCACCCGCAAGTCATCTTCCAATTGCCGGAGTTTTTGTTTGGCCTCGCCGTCACCGAGAATTTCGATGTCGGCATACTTCATAAAATCAATCCGCGGCAGCTTTATCATTGGGGACTCGATCGGTTCTTCGGTTGGCTCGGACGACGGCGGATTTCGAGTCGCAGCCAATGGCGCGGCAATTTCCGGCGTCAACGCCACCGGTAATCCGCCCGCCGCCGGCATCACTTGGGGCGCGGCCTTGCGTGGCTCGCCGGGAGTCATTGATATGGCTGGCGCGTCTGGCGGCACGGCTGGTTCTGCGACCTTGGTTGTGGTCAAGTCGTTGGTGCTGATTTGCTCCAAATAGTGATCCAGTCCCAACTCTGTGATGATTTGCTCGGTTACCCGGTCGCCCAGGAATTTGTCAAAATCCATCCGGGCGAAGCGCGCCTTTTGTTCCGCCGCTTTCACGTCGCTCTGATTCTGGCTGATCTGGATCTCGTAATTTTGTTCGGCATCGGTCAGACTGGCGGCGGCGGATTGATACTGAATTTCTTGCTGAACAATTTGTTTCTGCAAATCGGAGGAATCCAGTTCACACAACACTTTTCCATTTTTCACATCGGCTTCCGTGACCAGATAACCTTCATCCACGATCTTCAGAATTTTTGTGCCTTGATAGCCCACCCGCACCTCGCACTTGAGTTCTTGAAATTCCAAAGCTTGCAAGCTGCCGCCTTCCAGCACCGTGATATCCAGCGGCCCGCGCCGCGCGGTAAAAGTCGGGGCGTTGTGACTCGTCTGGTTGCCGTGGCTCCACCAAAACAGCCCCACGAGCAGCGCCACCAGCAGCCCCCATAACCAACGATGGCGCGCGGGATGAACCGCACGCCAGATTTCATTCAATTTTTTCATTTGGGTTCTCCTCCCATTGTCCGTTGTCCTTGATGTACAAAATACCCATGTTGTTCCAGAACTGCAGTCGGGCGATGGTATGCGTGACCAACGCCCGCGTGCGCTCGTTCTTGGAATCAATCAGCGCATTTTGTGCGTCCACCTGATCCTGCGCCTTGGCACGACCCACTTCCGCCAATAAATCCTGCTCCTCGACGCGCCGCTCGGCGAGCTTCACGCCGATCTCGCTGATCTCGAAACTGCGCTTGGCCTGATCCAGTGTGCGCCAACTTTCGCGCACCTGGAGTTTGATTTGATCCTCCTGTTGCGCCACCGCGCGCGACGCGCGCTCCCGGTTGATCAAGGCGCCGCGATAAGAGTTGCGCTCCGCCTTGCGATCCAAACCCGGGTCCAATTGCAGACCGGCGTTCCAGCGATACCGGTCCCACTCGGGAAACTCGAAGTGCCCATTCTTGCCGGGGTTGCTGTCCACCGCGACGGCGGCGGTCAAATCGAGCCGGGGGCGCAACATATTTTCCGCCAGCTCCACCTTGCGTTGTGCATCGTCAAATTCGTCCTTGAAATTAAGGAAATCCAGCCGCCCCGCGAGTGCGACCGCAATGGAATCTTCCACGCTGAGGTCGGGATGACGCACGGTCAACGCTTCCAGCTCATGGTCATCAAGAACGATGTTGGCTTCCACGCTCAAGCCGAGCTGAAATTTGAAATTATCGAGCGATTGCTGGTAATTGCGGACGGCGTTCACCCAGACACTTTCGGCGCTCAGTTCCTGCTGCTCGTAACGCCCCAGGTCGGCGGTGGTGATGCGGCCTTCCTGCACCATGGCCCGGGTGCGCTCGGCATTCTTCCGGGAGCTGCCCAAATTGAGAAAACTGTTGCGCGCCTGATCGCGATTCCCCAGCACCCCATAGTAAGCCGTGGCGATCTGCACGCTGAAATCCTTTCGGAATTGCGCGAAGTCCCGCATGTCGTAAAGCACCTGGCGCTCGGTTTGGATCAACGCCTCCTGTTCCTGCTTGAACGCCGCGTCACGCAGCAACGGACGCAGAAAGGTCGCGCTTAGTTGAGAGGACGACGTGACGCGCGAATCGCCGGTCACGTAGCGCAGAATATCCCCGGTGAAAGCGGTGGTGACGCGGCCCAAATCGCGAATCAGCCAACTGGCATTCACCATCCCGGACCCGCTGACGTGATGGGTTTCAACCAGATTGTCACTGGTGATGACCGTGGGATTTCCAGTGATCGGATCAATACCCACGGCCGTTGCCTGCGCGGTTTGCACGGCATAAGTAGCGCTGCCGTTGCCGGAAAAAATCGGGACAAAATTATGCCGTGTGAGCGTCAGGGCGAGCGCGGACAGATAAAGCTGTTCCTTGCGGTTTTGATAAGTTCGGCTGTGATGCACGGCAAGGTCCAACGCATCCTCCAGACGAAGGATGTGCGCGTTTTGCTCGCGGGCACTGTCGGGACCGAGATAATTCGCCGCGTGGGCCACCGTTGGGTAGGCTTCCAGCGAAATCTGATTCGTCTGCGTGATGGAGAAGTGGCCGTCCATGTTGCGAACTGATGGCGTTTTGTCCGCGATGACTTGATAAGCTTCGCGATCCGCCGAGCGGCGGTAATAACCGTTGGTGCAGCCAGCCAATAACAGCGCCAAGAGGCTGCTGATATATTTACCGCCGCTAAAAGTCCGGTTCATGTCTATGAATCGCATTTTCGACCCAGTAATTGCGCTGGCGTTCATTTTCCGTGTTCAGCGGAAGCGTTCGTCCTGCGGATTTTAACCCCGCCACTGCCGTCTGGCACACGTATCTGCGTCGCGATTCTCGTCATTAGCAATTTGGAATCGCCATTATTCGACCCCGCAAAATCAAAAAGGTCACGCACAAATTCGTGGAAATCAGCGAACCCAACGACGGCAGGTAAATTTTTGTGATGAATTGAAGGCAATCAAGCCTCATCCACGGCAAAGAGTGCGGTGTCACCCACACCTTTGGGAACGTCCCGAGCAAACTTGGGCGTGTTGGCAACAAAAGATTGACGGAAAAGTCTGGCAATTCCGGGCGGCCACAGGTGAATATCAACGCCATGAGCACACGCAAAAAATCCCAATCCCCTCAAACCGCTGCCGCCATCAGTCGGCGCACGTTTCTTGCCGGTACCGGCGCATCCGTGCTGGCGTTCACGGTGGTTCGACCACAAATAGTCCGCGGCGCAGAAGCAAACGATAAAATCGCCATCGGGTTGATCGGTTGTGGCGGGCGCGGGCGATGGATTGCCAACTTGTTTCAAAAACACGGCGGCTACCAATTGGTAGCGGCAGCGGATTATTTTCAGGATCAGGTGGACGCCGTCGGGGAACAATTCCAACTGCCAGCGAATCGGCGTTTCACCGGGCTTTCCGGTTATCGCCGGCTGTTGGAACAAAAACTGGATGCCGTCGTAATCGAAAGTCCGCCGTATTTCCACCCCGAACAGGCGGCAGCCGCAGTGGCCGCGGGGAAGCACGTTTATCTGGCCAAGCCAGTCGCGGTGGATGTGCCGGGTTGCCTGACCATTGAAGATTGTGGCCGTCAGGCGACGGCAAAAAAACTCTGCTTTCTCGTGGATTTTCAGACCCGCGCCAACCAGCTCTATCAGGACGCGGCCAAACGAGTGCAGGCAGGTGAGTTGGGGAAAATTGCGCTGGTCGAGGCGAACTATCAGTGTGGCCCAACATTTACGGAGCGGGACCGGTTGCTGCGCGCAAATCCCAATAACCCCGAAGTCCGTCTCCGCGCGTGGGGAGTGGATCCGATTTATTCAGGCGAGGTGATCGTGGAGCAAAACATTCATGCATTGGATGTGGCGTGCTGGATGTTGAATGCTCATCCGATCAGCGCCTTCGGCACCGGTGGTCGGGTGCGGGAATTCGTTGGGGCCTGTCTGGATCATTACGCGGTGGTATTTCAGTTTCCTGATGGTGTCATCACCAGCTTCAACTCCCACCAATACGGATTCGCCTACGACGATATTCTGTGCCGGGTGTACGGATTGACCGGCACGGTGGATACGCACTACTTCGGCAAAGTGACGTTCAAGTCCACGGAGTTTTCCAGTTCGGGCGAGGTCGGGAATCTCTACCAGACCGGCGCGGAGGCCAACATCGCCACGTTCCACGAACGGATTCGCAAAGGCGAACACGACAACCCGACGGTGGCGGAAAGTGTACGCAGCACCCTGACCGCGATTCTGGGTCGCACGGCCGCCTATCAAAAGGGTGCGTACGCCACCTGGCAGGACATGATGCGCAAGCAGGAAAAATTCGAGGCAGATCTTAAAGGTTTGAAAGCCTGAGCCAAAAGCGTGTATGCACCACCAGGAAACCCATTTCCAGTTGACGCGCCGGCAAATGTTCCGTCGCGCGGCCATGGTTGTCGGCGGGCTGGCGCTTACGCCAAGTTTCACGCAGCGGCTGACCGCCGCCGAGCGGCACCGAATTAAAATCGGCGCCTGCGATTGGTCCATTGGAAAACTGGCGGATCCGGGAGCGTTCGCCGTCGCGAAGGACATCGACTTGGACGGCGTGCAAGTGAGTCTCGGCACGCTGGCGAACGACATGCACCTGCGCCGTGCCGAAGTGCAAGAACAGTACAAGGCGGCGGCGCGGGCGAGCGGGGTGGAGATCGCCTCGCTGGCCATTGGCGAGTTGAACGAAGTGCCGTACAAACGCGATCCGCGCACCGTGGCGTGGGTCAGTGACGCCATTGACGTTTGCACCACATTGGGAGTGCGCGTGGTTTTGTTGGCATTTTTTGGCGCGGGTGATTTACGCGACGACCCGTCGGGAGTGGATGAGGTCGTGCGGCGACTCAAGGCGGTCGCACCGAAAGCCGAAAAAGCCGGCGTCATTCTTGGTCTCGAAAGCTGGCTGAGCGCCGAGGCGCATGAGAAAATCATGGACCGCGTGGGCTCGCCAGCCGTGCAGGTCTATTACGACGTCTGCAACTCGAATGATCGGGGCTATGACATTTACGCGGAAATTCGTCGGCTCGGGAAGCGGATCTGTGAAGTACACGCCAAGGAAAACGGTGCATTACTTGGCCAAGGTAAAGTCAACTTTCCCAAAGTGCGCGCAGCACTCGACGCAATCGGCTATTCAGGTTGGATTCAGATCGAAGGTGCCGTACCACCAGGCAAGCCGATGCTGGAAAGTTACCGCGCGAATCGAGAGTTTCTGAGCCGGACCCTCGCCTAGCTGCTGGCGACCGATGTTCGGTTACCAGGGATGCACCCGAAACTGCTCCGCTGCCAATACGCCGCCCGTGAACCGGTCCCGGCACGCGCTTCACCGACTATGCCGACGAACTGTTCAAGGGCTACGCCACTTTGTTGATTGAATAAATCCCACCACCAGGATCACGACGCCCACCGCTTTTCCTAAAATTGGTTTGGGGAAAAAGGAGAACACATTCGGACAGTTTTTGTCCCAGCGCTTCCGGCAAACTTGCGCTTGTGAACAAAATGTCATGGTCCGCGCGTGGCGCAGCGAGCAATCCGGCGAATCGTTTCGAGCCGATTCATCTGGAGCGCGACGCGGATTGGAATCCCGACGAGGACGCGCTGCCAACAACAAAATTTTTCCATGACCGTACCCAGACGATTCTCAATCGTAACGACAGCCCGGACATCGGCTTCACCTACAGCCTCAATCCCTATCGCGGTTGCGAGCACGGCTGCATTTACTGCTACGCGCGACCGTTCCACGAATATCTCGGTTTTTCCGCCGGACTGGATTTCGAGACGCGCATCATGGTGAAGACGGACGCGCCGCAATTGTTACGCGAAGAATTGTCATCACCCAAGTGGCAGCCGCAAACCATCGCCATGAGCGGCGTGACGGACTGCTATCAGCCCGTGGAGCGAAAATTGAAACTCACGCGTGGCTGTCTCGAAGTGCTGGCGGAATTTCGGCAACCCGTCGGCATCGTCACAAAAAACCAACTCATCACGCGCGACGTGGATTTGCTGGTCGAACTCGCGCGGCATCAGGCGGTGGTGGTGTGCGTTTCCGTGACCACGCTCGACACGGATTTGCGCAAAGTCATGGAGCCGCGCACCACGCCGCCCGCCGCGCGACTGGCGACGATTCGCAAACTGGCGGACGCGGGCGTGCCCGTGGGCGTGATGGTCGCACCGATGATTCCGGGGCTGACGGATCATGAGATTCCCAATCTTGTCGCGGCGGCGACGGATGCGGGCGCGAAATTTGTCGGTCACACCGTGCTGCGCCTGCCGTATGCGGTCGCGCCATTATTCGAGCAATGGTTGGAACGACATTTCCCCGATCGGAAAGAAAAAGTGCTCCACCGACTGCGGGCGCTACGCGGCGGAAAACTTTATGATGCGCGCTTCGGTCAGCGCATGACGGGTGAGGGTATTTTTGCGGCGCAAATCGAGCAGATGTTCAACGTCGCCTGCCGCCGTGCGGGCATCGCGGACAATCACGTTCAACTTTCCACAGCGGCATTCCGGCGCCCGGGGGGACGGCAGTTGAGCTTGTTTGAAACCGGTCCGGGTTGATCGGGGGCGATTTCAAAATTTAGAGCCGACTCACGTCGGCTGCTTCAGTTGGAGCGGGGCAGCGGGGCGGCAAGACAGAAAAAAGCTGGCAGGCCCGAAGACCTGCCAGCTCTGAGAGAACTAAACCGATTTAGTAAACGCGGGTTGATTCTTCCGCCGTCGTCGGGGCCGGGATGTCGGTGGACGTGCGGATGAATTTCACGCGTGCGTCACCCACTTTGGCGCCCTTGGCCTTGACGTGGAATTCGAACACACCCTTCGGTGCGAGGCGCGGATACGCCGGGAAGACCACGCGTTGACCTTGAACTTGGCCGCCGTTGTCGGCGCTCACCGGAGTCAGGTATTCAGGGAACTCAACCACCACCTTGATGTTGGTGTCATCCGTTGAACCCTGGTTGGTCACGCGGACATAATAGGTGGTCTCTTCGCCGATTTGGATCGGGTCAGGATTGTCACCTTTCTCCAGCAACAAGGCCGAGACGCCCACCACTCTGGTTTGGCAACTGGAAGCCACTTGCGCGGCGCAGGTGCCGCGGACGGCGCTGTTGAAGCTGTAAGTGCCAGCCGCAGCGCTGGTGAACGTGGCGCGAACTTCGCGCTGCGCGTCCACGGGCAGCGAACCGAGATCCCAAACCACATTGTTGCCAGAGACGCGGCCACCCGCCGTGGCGGAGCTGAACGTCGCACCAGCGGGAATCGCCAGCACGGCTTGAGCTCCGGCGGCAGCGGTGTCGCCCTTGTTCACGATCGTCAGATCAACATTGTAGGGTCGGCCGATGTATTGCTGTTCGTTGGCTTTGCAGGCAATGGTCAGAACGGCCTGATGCACCGTCGTCGAGGCGGTCGCCTTGGCGGTAACCCCTTGATCAGATGTAACCTCGGCGTTGTTCACGAATTTGCCGGTCTTGGAAGCCGTGGCATTAAACTTAAATTCTTTGCTTTGTCCGGGGGCCAGGGTGCCCGCGTCGAAGGTCAGGACATTCTTGCCTTCGCTGGCGAGACCTGCCGGGAGCGTGTCGGTTATCTTCACCCCGGTCAACTGGCTGCTACCCGAGTTCTTGACCACCAAGGTAACTGGGATCGGGTCGCAAATGGTCACTTCTTGCGGTTCAGTCTTGCTCAACTGAATGGCGGGATTGACCACGCGCGTTTCAGCGCAAGTGCGCGGATCGGCAGAAACGATGGCGCAGTTAACAATCGTGCCTTCTTTGCCAGCCTTGAGGACGAGCTTGATGGTACGGCTTTCGCCCGCATCAAAGTTCCCGAGCTTCCAGGTGAGTTGGCTGCCGTCAACGGTGGCGGCGGGTTCGCTGCGGACGTAGGTGACGCCTGCAGGAATCGTATCTTGCACAACCACATTACCGGCACAGGATTGAGCCGTGAGTTTAATTTCGGAGGTGAATTCCGCGCCGAGAACGACTTCTTTCGGCATGGTTTTCGCCATTTGAATGAGTCCCCGCGTTGCTTCGTTACAGGAAACTTGAGGTGCAGGTGCGGGTGCAGGGGCCGGAGCTGGCTCCACCACAACCGGTGCTGGGGCGGTTGTATTAGTTGATTGATGGTAGTGTGACGTTTGTTGACAGCCCGTAACCACCAAACTGGCGGCGAGAGCGAACAAACCCAATGATTTTAATTTCATAGTATATTTCGTTTCGAGGTTAAAAAACTGTGACCGTAAGTCTGTCCAATAAGCGGGCAAATTCTAGCTAATGTAAATAGGGGGTCAAGCGTTGAACTATCGAAAATTTACGGAATTCGAATCCGGAGTAATCACTGGCACACAAGCTGCGATTCGGTTTTGCCGCGTAATTGTGGCGCAAAGTTCAACACAAGGAGTAAAAATGAAGAAGTGGTTCAAAGTATTGATGGTCAGTTGCTTAATGACTTCCGGAGTAGCCTTTGGTGAAGAAACCAAAGCTGCCGACCAAAAATGGTTGGAAGTGGTCAAAAGCATGGTGTCTGAAGGTCAGTCAGTCGTGTCAACACCCAGCGAGGCGCGACTTAATCTGGTCAAGAACTGGAGTAAACAAAGTGGCTTCACCGCGAGCGTCACCAAAGAGCAAGCGGGTTATCGCATCGAAATTACCAAGGGATTCGCGCAAAAATAATGGCGCTGGAGGTTGGTGGGCATCGAATGCCTCCGCGTGCCGCGCGAGGCCACCTCACTCCACACCCCACGTTCTCATAGCCAAGGCCGCTGTAAACAGCGGGCGCGTTCACAAGGCTCGTTGCTCATCGCAACGAGCCTAATTTTTGCACGCGTCATACAGCAGTTTTATGGTCAGCCCCAATACCACGGTGATAAAAATCGGGCGAATGAATTTGGCCCCTCGCTGCACCACCATGCGACTGCCAATCCGCGCGCCAATGAGCTGGCCGAGACCCATGCAGCCTCCGGCAAGGTAGTTGACTTTCCCGGCCCATAGAAAAATCAGCATCGAGCCGACATTGCTGGTGAGATTCATGGCCTTCGTGTAAGCGGTGGCGCGCGCCAGGTTAAATCCCATGACCAGCACAAAGGCCACAGTCCAAAAAGTTCCCGTGCCCGGGCCAAAAAAGCCATCGTAACCTCCCAGCAGCAGACCGAAAATCAGGTCAAAATACGGGCGTGGCAAACGCGCCGGTATTTCCCGCGCGCCCAGATTGAGATTGCGCAAGGAATACACAGCGACGGCCAGCAAGAGCAGCGGGATGATGGCCTTGAGAAGGTCCGCTCCGATTTGCTGCACGGCCAGCGATCCAACGATGGCGCTGCCGAAGGTGATCAGCCCGCCGCGCCAGCAATCCCACACGTTCACGGTGCCGGCTTTTGCGTAATGCCACGTAGCGCTGGCTGCGCCGAACGTAGCCTGCAATTTGTTCGTGCCGAGCGCCACTTGGGGTTCGCAGCCCAAGGCGAGCAGCGTCGGCAGCGTGATTAATCCGCCGCCACCCGCAATCGCATCCACAAAGCCCGAAACCAAGCCAACGCCAAACAACAGTGGTAATTGCCACGCCAGATCGGTCTCAGAAAGCGAGCGGATCATTGCGGCAACGGATCCCCGACCCTCAATCCAATTCGGCGGCGTAGAGGTGGCGGAATTCGATCTTCATTTTCAAGCCGGGATGCACTTGCAACCCGAGCGGCGCGCCTCCCGGATAGCGCGGGTCCGTGTACTGACTGATTCGCTGACCGTTGCACCAGACGGTGAAAGTGTCGCCGCGCGCTTCAATCCGAAAGTGATTCCAATCCTCGGGTTTGAAAACCACTGCCAACCCCTTGGTGTGCCCCGCTTCCGGATAACCGACCTTGGTGTTGGTCGGCGATTTAGTGAGATAAAACGCGCCCGTCATATCCACCTTCAAGCTGCGCGAGATGCCAAACTGGACCTGCAACTCCGGTGCGCGCAGCATGACGCCACTGTCAATGTCACCCGACCAACGCGCCTCCAATTCCAAAACGAAATTGGTGTAACGCGACTCGGTGTAAATGACATTCCCGCGTAATGATTCATCGTTGGTCCCGATCAGAACGCCATCCCGCACCGTCCAGAAGGGATTGGGCTGCGGTGCCCGCCAGCCAGCGAGGTTGGTGCCGTTGAAAATCGGGGTGAGTTTTAGAGCGGTTGCATCAGCGGCGCACACTGCCGAGCCTGGAAAGCCGGCCAGCAAGCCGCCAAGGAGGAAGGGAGCAATAATTTTCATGGATATAGATTCAACAACGCAAACATTAAGATGGCCGAGGCCGTGCCGTCCATCGTGGGTTCGTTGGTGGAATAATCATGGACGTCATTGTGGTAAACCGCTTCACCTTGAAACGCCGCCAACGGATCGGGCTGCGTGATGCTGACGCCCTTGAGCGAGGAAAAAATGCGTTCATACACGGGGCCATCCACCAACCCCCCGCGCACCGGACGTTTAAGAATTTGCACCGTCATCAAATGAACGTCGGTGGGAAATACACTGCCGATCTCGGTGAACATGGTCGTGCCCCACGGATTGCGCCCCAGCAACCAGTCACATTGCTTGGTGGCGAACTGGCGATACTGCCGATCGCCGGTCATGCGTTCATATAGCAAGCATTGCGTCACGAGCGCGGTGAGCAGATTGTTCGAACACCAGATGAACGGCGCCCCGACGCGATAAGGATTTTTCTCCCCGGCGGCGACGCAACGTTCGATACCGGCGCGGTAATAACCCGCGAGCAACTTCTGAAACTCCGCGTCCACCAAGTCATGGAGCCGGAAGTGGCCGATGTTCATGAACGGATAATACTGGTAGTGCCCGGTCTGTTCCTTGCCCATCCAACCTTCATCCGCCGCGAGTTTCGCGTAACGTTTTGCGTCATCGAGAAACCGCTTTTCCTTCGTCACGCGATACAACTCCGCCGCGCCCCATTCCATGTCGTCGGCCCAGGTGGTTTCTTCGTAACGATACGGTGCGCCGTAGGAATTGCCCTGTTGCACACCTTCCTTGGCGCGACCAAGTTCATAGACTTCCAAACCGGCCTTGAGACAACGCGCGGCAAATTCCTTTTGCTGCGGATCGTTCTTCCAGATTTGATACGCAAGCGCCATCGCCGCCGCGTAACGCCCGGCAAGATTGGCGACACCAGTCGAGGCGCTTTGATAACTCTTCAACCCCTGCGGTTTGCCATCGGCGAAATAAACCGGGCGCGCGCCGCCTTTGCCCCAGCCGTAATCCACGGTTTCGTTTTGCGGCAACCGCCAGCCCGCGTGATCGCGATCATCGGCCACTTGATGATAAAGCTGGTCGGGCGCGGGATGCAGTTTGAGCATCCAGTCCAAACCCCAACGCGCCTCGTCGAGGATGTCGGGGATGCCATTTGTGCCGGGCAAACCAAGCGCGTTGACGTGAACCACTGGGTCATTGTGCAGGCGCGCATGATTGGCGCGATAACTCTCGGAATACCAATGTTTCGGACTGAGTTCATACGCGAGGAGCATTTGCGCGGTCGCGTTCCCGGAAGTGAGCAGGTATTGCAGCAAATCGCCCGCGTCGTGCCAGCCGCCAGTGGCGTCAATCGGCGTGCCGTTGGTCAATGGCCCGTACACCGTGCGTCCGTCGGCCTGATGACAATTCGTGTTCAGCCACGGATTGAAACCGCAACGTTGCTGGCGCATGAATTCCAGCAGGTGCGCCACCGACTCATAATCCGGCTCGCCGCTGATCCGCACCGGCAGAGAATGAGCCGGGCCGAGCTTCAATACAAACTGGCCCGGGGTATAAAACTTCGAGAAGTCCAGTTCCACATGGTTGGAAAATTGGCCCCACGTCGCGTTGGTGATGGGCTTGGTTTTGCCGTGAAACCAGACCTGATTGCTCGCCCCGACCACGGTGAAATCCTCCGGCATGGGCGCCCGGGAAAACGCAATGGCCGATTTCGCGCCGCCGCCGAAATAACCGACCTGATTCGCCCGGATATAAATCTCCTCTGCCGCCGCGGTCGCCAGACTCAGAGCCAGAATGATCAGCAGATGTTTCATATTATTTTTGCGGCGCGAGCAATTCATCCACGCGCACAAATTCGTAACCTTTGCCGGCCAGATAGTCGAGCAGTTCACCAAAGCGAGGATGAAATTTATCCGTGCGCCCCGGCCCACTGCCGAGATGCAACAGTAAAATGAACCCGTTCAGTCCATGCGGATCGGTCTGTTCCCGTTTGATGATGCTGTCAAAAATGGTTTGGGTTGAAACGAAATTCTGGTCGGCCTCGCCCGTGTAATCCGCATTGGACCGCGTGCCGGGCGTGTAATTGATGAGCGTGAAACCCTGTTCCCGCGCCCACGTTGCGATTTGTTGATTGTAATGCTCATAAGCCGGGATGAAGAAACGGCCCGGTCTGGCTTTAAGTTTCAATGCCTCGTATCGGGCGAAGTTGGCTTCAATGTCCGCGTGAAATTCATCACGAGAAACCAGGGTCTGGCGTTCCCGATCCCACGAGCAGAGCAACAGATGTTGATCCGAATGGACGCTGAAATAATGTCCGTCACGCGCCATCTGTTTGAGCCAGGGATGAAAGTTTGGATTGGCAATAAAATGGCCGGTGAGAAAAAACGAGGCGCGCGACCGATGCCTTTTCAACTCCGATAACACCGTGTCGCCGCCCTCCGCAAACTCGTGCGCCGTGAACGCCAGCGCGATAGCGCGGCGGGTTTGATCACCGCGAATGATGCCGCCATTTGACCACTCGCAACGCGCGGCGTCCACTTGAGGTGGCGTGGCGTTTCCCCGTTTTGGCGACTGACAGCCGCCCGCAAACAGCACGACGACACACCAGACCATTAGCCCGAATCGGCGCGGGGATACCGGGGGCCGAATCCTCGGGCGGGCGGAAAGCATCGCTTGACAGGTTCGCATTTTTCTCGAAGTCTCGCGGAAACCGTCCCGGTTCACAAGACGCATGAAAAGACGATTGAACTTCGGAATGCTGCTCGGCGGCAGCGCAGGTTTGGCGCTGATCGTCGTGGCGATGGCGCTTTCCGGCTGTCGTCAAGTGCGGCCTGACAGCAGCAGCAACCACAGCTTTCGTCCGCTGTTCGATGGCCACTCTTTAACCGGCTGGGTCATGGATAATCCGGAAGAACCCAGTTACGGCGTCACCAATGGTTCGATCTACTGCCGGCCCGGCGGCAAGGGAAAATTGTTCACCGAAAAGGAATACGAGAATTTCATTCTGCGCTTTGAGTTCAAACTCGATTCAGGAGCGAACAATGGGATTGGGATTCGGGCGCCGTTGCGCGGGCACACCGCAACGCTGGGGATGGAAATTCAGATTCTCGACGAGACGGCGGCGAAAGAGGGTCGGTGGGGTCAGTTGCGACCCGAGCAATATCACGGCTCGATTTACGACGTCGCGGCGGCGGAAAAAGGCGCGTTGAAACCGGTCGGGGAATGGAACAGTGAGCAAATCACCGCCGACGGACGAAAAATCACCGTCATCGTCAATGGCATCACAATTCTGGATGTGAACCTGAACGAGATTGACGATCCGGCCAAAATCGCGCGACACCCCGGATTGTTTCGTGAGTGCGGGCACATTGGCTTGCTCGGCCATGGCGATTACGTGGAGTTTCGTAACTTTCAGATTCAGGAACTGCCGCGAAAAACGGAGCGCAAGGATTTCGTGTCACTGTTTAATGGCCAGGATCTCACCGGGTGGAAGGGTTCGGTTGGCGCTCCGCCCAAACGCGCGGCGTTGTCGCCGGCGGATTTGGCCGCCGTGCAAACGCGAGCCAACGAACAGGCGCGAGCCAATTGGAAGGTGGAGGCGGGCGCGTTGGTCTATCGCGGCACCAATACGGATAATTTATCCACCGATAAAGATTACGTGAATTTCGAGTTGGTGGCCGATTGGAAAATTGAACCGGAAGGCAATAGCGGGGTGTATCTGCGCGGCACGCCCCAGGTGGAAATTTGTGATCCGTTTACGCACGCGGCGGGCGGCTCGGAGGGAGGTGGCAGCGGCGGATTGATCAATAATCGAACCAACGCCAACCAACCGCTGCTCCTGGCGGATAAACCCCTCGGCGAGTGGAATCGGTTTCGCATCATCATGGTGGCCGACAAAGTGCATGTGTTTTTGAACGACCAACTGGTGGTGAACGGAGCCACGCTGGAAAACGTCTGGCAACGCGATCTATCCGTGTTGCCGTTTGGCCCCATCGAATTGGAGGCGCGCCGGACGCCGGTCTGGTTCAAGAATCTCTACCTTCGGGAATTATCCCCGCCAAAGTCCTGGTCCGTGCTGGGTGCGCTTGGCGGAGCGGGGGCGGCGCAGTTACCGGGGGATGAGTAATTGCCCGCGGGACGATTTGCCCCATACTGACCTCATGCGAATTTTAGACCTGCAGCACATCGGTCAGGAGTTGGCCATCCGTTGGGAAAATGGTGAGGAAAGCTTCGTTACTTTGGAAAAATTGCGGCGCGGCTGCCCCTGCGCGGGTTGCCACGGCGAAAAAGACGTGCTGGGCAACGTCTATAAAAATCCCACGCGCGTGCTGCCACCAACAGCCTTTGAGCTGAAAGAGTTCACTCCCATTGGCGGATATGCGGTCAAATTTTTCTGGGCTGATGGTCACAGCAGCGGAATTTACGCCTTCGATTATTTGCATCGGCTGGTGGCGGGTTAGAGCCTGCCCTGCACTTTTGTCGGAGGGAAACGGACGGTTGCGGGCGGGATGTCGTTCTCGGGGAGCATACGCGCCCGCGCGTGTGGCCGACCGCGCCACGCGGTCGAGACTCTGGCGTGCCACCGCGCCGGCACGCGAGGCGCGTGCGCTCGCCGGGCGAAAGACCTGGGTAGCGGCGGTCTATGACCGTCGCACTTTATGCGCCGTGATGGAACTGAGGAAATGGCTTAGAGCGGATTAAATAAAGCCGTGGCCGCTTGATTTTTTCGTTTATAGCAGCGGGCTTCCCAACCTCAAGCCAAGCGTTGGGGTCAAACGGACAACCGCCCTGGGTTCGGGACAAGCACCGGCGCGACCGGTGATGTGGTCAACCGCCAGCTCGGTCCGGGGAAACATTGGCAGCGGAATAAAGTCCGAGGCGTTCCCGGAGCGCGGACGGTCTCCGTCCGCAGCGCGTGAACGGGAAGATCGGCTTTGCGATCAATCAACGCCTTTTAGTCTGGCGCAGCGCTGCGAGCGCGGGACCGCCCGCGCTCCGTTCCCAGCGCCAGCGGCGCGGCATACGTATGGAAACTCACCCGCAACAAATCACAAGCTCCATAGGAGCGGCAGGGGACTGCCGCAGTCCAAAACCTCGCGGACAGAGGCGCCATTCCCCATCCGAACCTCACCTTCATGGGGTTACACTCATTCGGTGCCATGGCGACAACTTCAATTAAACTGCTGCAGCCGCCGAGACACGGAAGCGCAGAGGATTGAGGATAGATCAAGCGCCCACAATTCAACGCTTTAGGGAGGCGATGATTTAACTACGAATGGACACCAATCAACACGAATACCCGTCCGATGGCCTTGATTTTATTGGGGTTCATTCGGGTGCATTCGTGGTTGATCTGAATGATTCAGCGTTTCCTTAGCCGGAACGATTCGATTGGAGTTTGGGTGGAACGGGCCACTGGCCCGTTCGGTCGGGCTACCAGCCCGACAGCCGAACGCCAAGCGTGCGAACCCAATGGGTGCGATCTCCGTGCGCTCGGCTGGACGGCAGGTTGCCGCCCAGAACGGCCAAGTTGGCCGTTCCACCTGGAGCAACTGCATCCTTCCGGCTTGGGTTGATGCGGTTCCAACGCAGGGCTTGAGTTTGCGGCGGTATAGACCGCCGCTACAACGCAAAAGAAACACCGGCCTGAAGTTCAGGCCGGTGTTTTGTCAAAACGTAGAAGCGATTGGCTTAATCGCGGAACGCGCCCGCCTGCTTCTCCTTGCGGATGTCGCCGGCGGATTTACCGCTATCCCACCAGGACCAATCATCAGTGACCTTTAGATTTGGGGTCGTCTTCAGATAGTCGGTTTGAGTCGGTTGGAAGTCTTCATCTTCCACCACCGTAGGCGTAATGAAGATGGTCAGGTTCTGACGATTGAGTTCCTTGCCATCCTTGCGAAACAGCAAACCCAATCCCGGAATATCACCCAACACCGGCACCTTGGTGCTCTCATTACGTTTTTCATCCTGGATCAATCCGCCCATCACCAGCGTGTTGCCGCTGGGGATCAGGACGGTGGTGTCCAGCTTGCGCGTGTAGAAAGAATCTACGTTGTTAATTACCCCGGCGACCTGGCTTTGGAAGGTTGGACCGAGGCGAAGCACCCCTTGGCTAACGTTCAACTCGATGAAGTTGTTGGCCGCAATGCGAGGCGTGACGTCCAAATTCACGGTTAAGTTCGAATAGCTGATCTCAGAACCGCCAGTGGTATTGGCCGTTCCCGCCGTGATGTTGACGATCGGGTATAAGAGACCCACATCAATGGTTGCCTTTTGGTTATCCAACGTCACCATGCGCGGCTCGGAAACCACTTTGGTATCGCCAGAACTGTTGAGGAACGAGAGCGCCGCCGAGACGCCGTCAGCGTTCAGGAAGGCTGCTGCCGGGTTGAAGCCGAAGCCACCCGCCGCGTCATTCATTAATATTCCCGGATTACCCAAGACCCCGCCCATAATGTCTGCGGTTGTAGGTTGATTATTCCCAGGGCCGTTCGGGACCGCAGGTACAGTTTGTAACGCGCTGTTACCAAACTGGACGTTCTGCGCTTTCAGCGTTCCGCTCCAATCAACGCCTTTGCTGGATTTCGGATTAAGCGTGGTTTCCAGAATCTTGGCTTCGATCAAAACCTGCTTGGTTTGGGTGTCCAGCCGGTCAATGAGCTTATGCACGGCTTCCATTTCTTTTTCGGTGGACGAGACGACCAATTGACTGGTGCGGATGTCCGCAATGACTTTGCTCCGCTTGTCCACAAACACGGTTTGCACCGAGGTCACGATGTTGCTGGGGGAAGCAAACTTGAGCTGCACAATCTCCGTGACCAGCGGCTCGGCAGCGGCCGGATCCTTGATGGTGACCCGGGAAATGCCCGTCTTGGTATCACTGACGAGCTGCAAGCCGTAGGTGGTAATGAGGGCGTTCAAGGCTTGTTCCGCCGTCAAGTTTTCCCAACGGATGGAAATGTTCGGTTGCGCCTTGATCTGGCCGCGTTCATCCGGTTGGCCGTAGCCCACCTTGGGGTCCATGATGTAATTGATTCCCGCCTGTCGGGCCAGATTGTCAATGGCCGTGATCAGCGGAACATCCTGGAATTGGATGAGGGGGATGACTGCCCCGCCGGTGGTGGCAACGTCCGCAAGCGCGGTGGTAGTGGTGGTTTCATCGGCGGCAGTTGCCGCGGGTTCGTTCTGGGCCAGAGCCACCGTGCAGGCGCTCAGCCCGATGAGGGTCATGAGGGCGAATTTCGCTTTCATTTGTTTTATTTGTTTGTTCTCTCCGTTGAGCTTCTACGTTTGTTTGGTACAGCCGCTCAACTCTCAATCCTGTTTAGCAGCAGCGATGCCACGCGCGGGTTTTCGTCAAAATCCCCGGGAAAACCGGGGAAAACCGGGGACAAAAAAAATTCTTGTCCACCTAGTGGACAAGAATGTTGCCAGCGTTTGGGCGCGATTACTTTTGCGGCGCGAGCCGCAATTCCCGACGTTCAGCACCAATCTGAATCAGAACCGTTCCCGCCGACATATTGATCTCGACGCAGGTAATTTTCGGTCGCCCGGTTTTGGTAATGACCTCGTTAACTTCACCGGTGGTGAACGTGGTCGTATTGATGATCGCGAGCGGTTGCTCAGGCGTTCCGGAAATGCCTTTCAACGTCAGGTCGGCTTCAACTTTTGGCGCCTCAGGGGCTTGGATGACGTTCACGGTGTACACGCGCGTCGAGTTGGGAAAGAAGGGATCCCGACCTTCCGACGGTTGCTTGGGAATGACAAAGGTCGAGGTCGTGGGTGCGGGCGCTTTGTCCTCGTCGGCGGCGGCAGATTTTGGTGCCGCCTGCGTGGTGGATAGAGTTTTGGCGCGAACTTGCAATACCTCATTGGTTTCCGCCGCTGACAGCGTTGAGGTACCACAATACGCGACGAGCCAACCCAGGAAGCCAACCGAAACTGTTTTAAGTGAAATGAGTCTCATAATGACGGGGCAATCAGCTTTTACCTGGAGCTTTCGTGGGTTTAACCAAGGTGATGATGTCCATTTTGAAGGCGAGTTTGTCGCGCTCACTGGCGACCGAAGCGGGACTCAAATCCAGCGAAAGATTTGAGATACGCATGAGTGGATGCTCATTTTCAAAGTCGGCAACGAATTGACCCAGATCGTGGTAATAAGCCGTTCCCACCACGGAGAGTTGAGCCTGTTGATACGGAAACCTGGGAATGAGATTCACATTCTCCGGCTGGCTGATGGGGCTGATTTGCGGAATTTCCACTTTGTAGTTGCGTTGGAATTTACGCAGAAAGCTTTGCACCCAGGAATACAGGTCCCCGGTGGCCATGCCGCTTTCCAACTCCGTCAGGCGGTCTGAGGTTTCGTTGAACACGGTTTCGACCTGATCGCTGCGCTTGATGGTTTTTTGCATTTCTTCCAATTTTCCCTCCGCCGCGACCTTGTTCTGCTTCAAGGTGGCCAACTGCTGGTTGCCGCCCAGGATCAGGTAATTACCCAAACCGGCGAGCACGGCGAGCGTGATCACAACCGTGATGATCAGGTGCTGTTTCTTTTCTTTCGAGAGTTTGTTGAATTTCATCGGGTGACCTCGGGATAACGACATTCCAGACTGAAAGTGACAACGGACCGACCGGTGTCCGGCGAAATCTGCGGCGAGGAAGAATTCTTCCAGGCGATGCCGTTGGCTCGATCCAGCGACGTTTTGAAGTACGGAGATTGCGCAATGACATCCTTCAACCGCAGCACCTGTTCCCCGGGATTCGACGAGCTGTCCGTCCCATCCAACGCCAACAGGGTGCGCTCGGTGACCGTGGCCGGCTTGCCGGGAAACGTTTTGTCGCCATCCTTGCGCGGCTTGGTTTCCGCGGTGAATTGATACGACTGGTTGATTCTCAACCGCGTCAATTGCACGTCTTCCACCGTGGCATGCTGTAACGCATCCATGAGGTTGCCGTTCAGAAACCGATTCGTGGTCAGCGTGTGCAGCGCCGCGAGCTTGGAATTCATGTCGCCAATTTGCTTCTGCATGTCCACGACATGCGTGAAATCATTCGTGCATTGCTTCATCTGCGCGGTGACGGCGGAAAGCTCGTTTTTGACAATGATGATTTTGAATTGAATAACGCTGGCCCAGGCGAGCACGAGCACGGTCAGCAGAACACCAATATAGGCCGTCCGCTTGACCGGGTCTTTCCGGCGCAGGTCCTCAAGGGCGTGAGCCTCAGCGAGTAGATTTAATCGAATAGGCATGGTCTTAAAATCAGGTTAAAGCGCGGCAATGGCAGCGCCGATGGCCACTGCCAACTGCGGAGCGACTTGCTCCAATTCCGAGGCTTGTTGCGGCGGCAGATCCAATTTGAGAAAACTGGCGGGATTCCAGGTGTGCGTCTCGATGGACAGTTCCTGTTGCAGCGCTTGCACCATGAATTCGGAACGGGTGGTGCCACCGGACAAATAGGCCGCCGATACGGGGCGATCTTGTTGGTGCTCGAAGAAGTCAATCGAAGCGCGCAACTCGCGGCCCAGGGGCAGCAGAACCGTCTCCAGCGCGGCCTGCACCTCCTGCGGCATGCCGACTTTGATGCCCTCCGCTTCCGCATAGCTGATCTCCAACGATTCAGCCACCGCATGGGTCAGCCGATCGCCGCCCAGATTCACCACGCGACTCAAGATCAATTCGCCTTGTTGCAGCAGACAAATGGAGGAGGAGCGGAAGCCAATATCAATCACCGCCACCACTTCATTGATGAAGGCATCGGGCATGGCCATTTCAAAGGCATTAACCGGGCCTACCAATCCAGGAACGATATGTTCGGCCACCAAGCCCGCGCTTTTGGCGCCTTCGGTGTACTCGTTGATCATCTCCTGTTTGCTGCCGGCGGCCAGCACTCGCTGTTTGGGCAGGGGTGCTCCAGAGCAAGCCGGTTCACCGGCCAAAGACGGCAGCAAATGACAATCGAAGGCGTGATTCAGCAATTCCTGCTGCAGATAGTTGCGTGAATTGTGTTTCAGCATCATGCGCATGTCGTCCAGCGGCATGCGGGGAATTTCGATGTGGCGGACAATGGCGTCATTGACCCCGGTGGTCAGGCTGACCTGTTTGGTTTTGGCCTCCAGCGCCTGGCTGACCGCCTTAAGGTGCTCACCCAGCATGTCTGCCGACATGGCCTTGTCGAAGATCGGAGCATCCAGAAGCGCGTAACGAGACAAATTGAATCCTTCACCGCGACGGTGCAAATGAACGGCCTTCGTGGTGCGGCTGCCAAGATCAATCGCGAGGACTTGTTCCGGCCGCTTCCGTCGCGGACCTGTGAACAACGTGGACAAAACCGTGTGCATTATTCTCTTTCTTTTGATTCGCGCTGCCCTTCACCCGAGCGCATCAGCGGGATTCGCCCGTGAACAGCATTTCACCGCGTATGAATAGCAAGACATTTGCCAGCCACCCGGGGCGGTTACTAGCCGCGCCCCGGAGTCGGCGTTTTACCGGAAAAATGGACGCAAACATGGGGAAACATTTTGATGAGCAACGGCTTGGCGGCGGCAGGATTTGCGAAAACCGTGACACGGGGTGTCTTGAAATGATTGGTCGGCCGGAAAGAATTAACTTTCGCTGTGATAAACCACGAGGGGCAGTTTGCCGTCAAGACCACTCATTTGAAACCCGCGCATCAATACGTACAGAGCGCTCTTGGCGGATTCGAACTGTTCCGGACTGCAGACGGCGGAAAATTCCAGGATGCCGGCGGGAGTTGGAACAAAACCAATCTGTACTTTGCGAACCACCCGATCCACTTTGCAGAGCAGATCAAAGGCGGGGCCGGAGTTTTTCGCGGCGCTGAAGGTATGTTCATTCAGAATTACCGGATCCGCCCAACGGGAAGATATCCAGGTCCGATATGCCGCCGCCGAACCGGGCGCCGGGCTATCTTCAGTCGCTGCCAGAACACGAACCGATAAGAGCGCGGTGAAAGATTCATTAGCCAAGGTGATTTTTTCAGGATTCCTGAGGTCCGCGCGAAATTCTTCTGGTAATACGAACCTCATGTGTCGCTGATTAGCCGACATGAGAATACACCGGACCGATTCGGAAGCTGTACTCTGCTGGTCTTGAACGGTGGCGTCGAACTCCAGCGGGCGAAGTAATTCAGTTGAACTTGGACTGTTGGTCGTCTCCTTCGCTTCGGTTTGATCCGAAGCCAAAGCGCCGAGCTGGCAAGCCAGTGCTAGAATTACAGCACCCGGCGCAAATCTACGAAGCCTGGAATTACGACAGAACGGCAACATGATTCGAAAGACTCGGATAACGCTCACTCGATCAAGGCGTCGCATTGAAAGTAATATTATTCGGCGGCGGCGTAGCCCAGTTGAAGCGGATGGGAATCATGGCACAAGGCATACCCGGCGGCTGTTTGTTGGGGTCGAGAAAATTCAGGTCGTAACTGAACTGCCGCTTGGGCGCTACATAATAAGATCCCGTGCCAGGAGTAATGAATTTGCCAACTGCCTTTTTACTATTGAAGAGATTGATAATGGACGTATTCAGCCAAACCTGGCGAGAAGTAGTCCAGTTTTCCAACAAGCGTGGCAGGTTATGCACACCACCACTGAACGTAGCAGAGGTATTCCCGGTTGAGGGAACAATGCCGGTCAACAAGGCGGCATTTATCGTAATCGCCGAGGAGGGATTGGGACCGGTATCGCTTTCGGTATAACTCGTGCTATCCTTCCAGTTTCCAGAGAGGATGGTAAGCGCATCAGACATCAACGCGGCGGGAACGGTGGAGGTGGTATTGGTCGTGGCGGTGCGAGTGGTCCCATCTTTGGTAACATTGTAATTGTCCCAGACGTAGAGTGGATTGGGGGTGGCAACGCTCCAGCCGAGGTTGTTGTTCTTCGGCAATTCACTGCCATTCACCAACCGCACTCCCGTCAACTTCCCGGACGCTGCGGTCCGATTGTCCGCAACATACAGAACGGTAGGATACAAGCCAGCCACGGCGGGAAACTTGGATTGGACGACTGAATTGGTAGCAATCCATTTACCGTACTTGGCCACATCAATTTGGGTGGTAATAATCTCTTTGTTTTCCCGTTGGTCCTTAAATTTGTTGGTGATACTCAGGAACGGCAGGTTGGTGGCTAAAGACTCCGGAGTCGTGTTCGTATAGCTCAGAATAATAGGACTGGGATCCGCACCGGGCACCTGTTCGCTGACACTCTCTTGAAGCCGAAGCTCAACCACTGAATTACTCACGAGCAGGACTATTTGGGCCTTGTTGTATAAGCGTTCCTGCCCCTCTAGTGATGTAGGCAATTCGGTGGCGGGCGGCTGTTCAATCAACGCATAAGTATTGGTCATGTTAATGGGTAAGGTGACCGATTGGGTATTGGTTCGGTAGTTCGGGCTGCCTGTAAACTTAACATTGCCGCTACTGCTAGTCCACGGACCACTTCCGTTGTTTTTAGGATAACCAATAGCCGCAGCCGAGGTTACTGTATCGTTAAACTGCACCACTTGGCTGGATCCAAGATAAATGTTGGCGTTCGCGTGAACACGGCCATTGATGGTCATCGTTGCGGCGGTGCTGAATTCCAGGAGGCCGTTGTAAAAGATCGCGTAAGTGCTTAAAGGCACAAGCGCCAATAGCACATCCATTTGCGCGGTGCCAACCGACGATACCGCTCCGCTCTTGTTACGTGCATTGGCGATGAGCCGGTACACCGGAGCGCTGATTGTGCTTTTGCCGGTGTACTGGGAGGGCATGGCGCCTGAGTAGTTGCTTAACGCTTGAATATAAACCTGGTTGATATTGCTTCGAGCGTCAGAAAATTCAAAATTGCTCCAGAAGGCGTCTTCCGTCGGAACATTGGTTCGATACAGAGAAAGGTTGTTGGCAACGCCACCGGGTCCCAACGCCGTAAAATCATAGGCCATCCGCGCAAACACTTTTTCCAGTGCCGCTTCCGCAGCATTGTTGTTCACCATGAATTGATTACTGCGCGCGTTCAGATTGGCGACCGTGCTGGTGCGTTGCATGGTGGCCGCCAAAACAATCAACCCTACGGCGATGAGACTCATCACCATGAGCAGGGCAAATCCGGTATTACGACGTAGGAGGGGGATTAAACGTGTTTTCATGGTCCATCAGGAACGTGGGATGCAGCTTTTAGTTCAGTCTTGTAATAATCATATTTCAACCCAGGGCCAACCTGAGTTAACGGGTACTGAAATTGGGCAAATTCCAAAATGGTGCTAACGATGCCTTTATGCGTCAGATCGGTCATGTTGACGCCACGATAGTCCTCCACGCGAAAGGTCATGCTGTTGGGCGTGGCGTTGGTCAGATGAGAAGCCAGAAGCGTCGGCGTGCCCGAGTCCACCTGACGCCAAAGTTGGTAATTGGCCGTATCGTAATAGTAGTAAATGAAATTTGTGGCCGCCGTGGTGTAATTGAAAAAGCTTAACTTGAGAGCGGTCCCTTCCTGTGTTGTTCCATTCGGGATCGGCGTAAAAGTCGAACCTGATTTCGTCCCCACCCGCACCGTCTTCGCGGTTCGAATGTCCTCCAACATTTTGTTCAGACCTATTCGGGATTGATCACTCGCGCCCAATTTACTGAGCACCAATTGGTCATAGCGTTGCCCAAAAAGGTGAATCGAAATCAAGCCGATGGTGACCATGCTGAAGATGCTCATGCTGATCATCAACTCCGCCAGCGTGAACGCGTGACGGAAACGAATCGAACGGCTTGCGAAAGAAGTTCTCATTAGAGTTGGGGATCGCGGTTGTCCGGAGCGAAGTAAGTCGCGATGGTGTTGGTAAAATATTTAACGGCTTGACCCTTGGAAAAAGGCCAGACGGTGTCCACGCGCATGAATTGAACCCGCACCTTGTTCAACAGTACATCGTAGCGCTTGATCGTCACGTAATTAGTCGCTATGACAAAATTACTGCCGGAATACGGCAGGTCTAAAATATTGGTGGTGTAACCAGTAACGGTTGGAACCCCTCCGGAAGCGATTGGATGAACCGTGAAATTCATCAAAGCCAGGTTGGTGATCTCGTTGCGTTCGGCGCCTGAGGAAGCATCCCACACCGCCGAATGAGCGCGCTCAATTTCCCGCAAACCAACCGCCTGTGCGGCCAGCGAGTAACCGGACCATTCGGCGCGGCGCGCTCCTTGGATGTAGGCCGCCAGAATGCCCGCAAACACCAGTCCGGTGATGAAGATCGCGGTAACCACTTCAACCAAAGTAAAGCCGCCCGCAGTGGAGCGGCGCAATGGACGGAAGCTGCGAGAAGTTTTCTGATTACGGTATAACCTCATTGTACGCCTCTAAAGCATTTGGTATTTAGCAAACCCGATGCCAAGCGCGCAGCGGTCAAAATCCGCTGGCAGATCAAACTAAAATGGCGTGGCTGTCTCATTGTTGGAAATGGCTGTCTCATATTTTTCGACGCGGCGATTTTCCGGCGGTTGGGGACGTTTTGGGCAACTGCGGTGCCAGTTGGCGGGCGCGGCTGGCAATGATGTCCAACAACCCCTGCAACACCGGCGTTTTGCGGCCCTGCCAGAGCACGCCAAACGTCACCGGCTTGAAATCCGGCAGCGGCAATACTCGTACGCGTGGATAAAATTGCCGTTCCGGCAAATGCACCGACACGCCGATGCCGTAGCCGTGCGCCACGTATTCCTGCACCAGTTCGATGCTGCTAACCTCGATTCCCACCGGCCAATCCACTTTTCGTTTCGCCAGCCCCTCCTGAAACGCGGTCTGGATGAGTTCGTTGCTGGGCACGGTAATCAGGGAGTCCGTAATGCGATCCTGCCGCCACAGTTCCTCCGCCGTTTGTAGAGGACTGGACTCCGGGATCAACAACGCCAGGGGCAGATCGAACATCGGTTGCGCGTGAATACCCGGAGGCGGTTTTCCGCCCAGCAGACCCATCGCCAGATCAATCTCCTGATTTTCCAGCCAGGCCAGCACCTCTGGATGATATCCTTCCCGCAACGAGACCTTGAGTTTGGGAAAGGCCCGTTTCAGCTCCCGCAACATTTCCGGCAAAAATCCCCGCAACACCGTTTCCGAAGCCGCGATTCGCAAATGTTGGGAAACGCCGCCGCGCAACTTGTCCGCCATGAAGCCGAGGTTGGTGAAGAAAGGTTTGATGAAATCATATAGTTCCTCGCCCGCCGCCGTCAGCGCAAAGGGGCGTCGGTGAAACAGGGTCACGCCGAGAAACTCTTCGAGCTGGAGGATTTGACCGCTGACCGCCGGTTGCTGAATGCCGTAAGGCATGTGGCGCACGGCCGGGCTGATCCCGCCGTGTTTCGCCACGTAGTAAAACAATTCCAGATGGTGAACATTCATGATTTATCGTGTGGCTCGGACACTGCCTTCGTTGTTCGCGCGCACCGCCCGCGTTCGGGGCCAAACACAACAGCCGAGCGGCGGTTGCCGTCGGCTGTTGTTTGATGCGACCCGCTTCGTCAGTCCGCGGTTAACTCGAATGACCGTTGTTCAGCACCGCGAGCGAGGCTTCGCGCACGTCCAACCCGTTTCGGGCGGAGTGATCGCCGTTGCCATTGCCGCTTTTCCAATCCGTCAACAGCGAGGAGGCGTCCGTCAATTTCTTTTCCATGGCCTGCACTTTCTGCAGGTTGGCCGCGGCGCGGCGCCGCGCCTCGTCACGCTCCTTTTCCGTCTGCACCAGCCGTTGATTGAGCGGCTCCAGATCGCGCTGCAGCAGGGTGAATTGCGTTTCCCATTGTTGCTGCGCGGTTTTGTGCGCGGCCAACTGCGCGTTGATTTGAGCGAAAAATTCCTGCTCCTGCTTTTTGTGACGCGCTTGCGCCGCTTCTTCCTTCTGCTGCATTTCCAGGCGCAGTTGCAGTTCCAATTCCCGCAGGGCGCGTTGGTTGGCATCCGCCGACTCTTCTTCGCGGCGCCGCTGTAAATGTTGCTTCTGGCTTTGCAACTCGATTTCCCGCGCGGCAAATTCCGTGTACAACTGCTGTTCGCGCTGGCGCAGTTTGACCTCAAAGATTTCGTCCTTCTGACGAATCTCCTGTTGCAAACGGGCTTCCACGGCCCGGGCCTGGGCTTCCGCCTGGTGTTGCCATTCCTGTTCATGGCTGCGCAAATCCTCGGCCCACTTGTTTTGCAGCTCGATCTCCCGAGCCACACTCTTCGCCGTGAATTCCTTCTCCAACTGCTGCAACTTGCCGGTATAGGTCAACTGTTGCGCTTGCAATTCCTGCTTCAACCGCGTTTCCGCCTCCCGCGCTTGCGCGTCCAGTTGGCGCTCCAATTCCGCTTCCCGTTGACGGAGGGATTGCGCGGCCTGCGCCTGAAGCTGCTGCTCGCGCTGTTTGGCTTGAATCTGCGCCGCTTCCTCCCGCTGTTGCAATTCCTGCTTCCACCGAAGCTCAATCTCGCGACCACGCGCTTCCAGTTGTCGCTCGGATTCTTCCTCGCGATGGCGGAGCTGTTGTTCGACGCGAGCCTGTTCGCGCAACAGACGATCTTCGGCCTCGAGCAGAAGTTCCTGCTCCCGTTGCTTGAGGCGACGGTCCGCTTCTTCGTTCTGCTCGCGGAGCGCTTTGTCGAAATCCAGTTGTTGCCGTTCCAGCCGGAATTTTTCCTGCCGCAGGGATTTGGCGTGCTCGCGAGTCGCGTCTTCCTGGGCCTGGGCCAGCCGCAAGGTGAGCGATTCCGTTTGCTGTTGCAGTTGCCGATCCGCGGCCTCCCGATCTTCAAGGGCCTGTTTCAAGTCAAAGGAAGCTTTGGCGACGGTTTCCTGTGCCAACCGCTCCGTCTCGGCCGCCTGGCGTTTGGCTTGGACGATCTGGTTCTGGCAATCATCCATGACCGCCTGAATTTTTTGCTGTTGTTCCTGGAACAACGCGGCCCGCTCCCGCTCGTAGGTGTGGCGCTGCGTATCCAACTCCTGACGCAATTGATTGACCCGCTCCGTCCACGCGCCCTGGCGCGCCTGCACCTGGCGGTCAATTTCGGATTTTTGGAAATCCAGCAAGGCGTCTTTTTCGGCGGCGGCACGGTTCAGCGAATCCGCCAGACTGCCGAACTTGGCGACCCATTCGGCCTCCTTCAATTTCAACTGCTCTTCGTGCTCGGCCGCCTGCCATTTTAATTGCTCTTCATGTGCGGCCGTCGCGGCTTGCAACGCTTCGCGGGCGGCTTGTGCTTCAGCGGTCTTGTCGCTGAGCGCCTTCTGCCCTTCGCGTCGGGCCTCCAACAACGCCTGCTCGCGTCCGGCGATCTTTGTGGAAGCTTCCTTGATCAGGCGCTCGGCGCGCAAAATCTTATGCCGCCCGGCGCGAATGTAGAGCCGGTGCAGATTGCGAACGAGGAATCCATTCCGCCGTTCCGTCCGCCGGCTGGTTTTCGGCTCGGGTTTGAACACGGTCGAGAAACCGATTTCCACCATCAACGTCGGCAGAAACGCCACGATGAACGCGAACACGGGATAAACCCAGATGCGCACCATGCTGATCTGGTCGGTCAGAATGTCGCCGCGCTCCTTGGCCGAGGCGGTGATGGACATGGGCCGTTCACCGAACAGCAGGCCGCGCACAATTTCCACCGTGGTGGCAATACGATGCACCTGGGTGTGGCGGATCGCGTTTTCGCGCGCTTCGTAGTAACTCTCCGCCGTTTTCCGGGCGGCATCCAACTCCGCGCGCACGGTGTCAATCCGCTGCACCGCCGGCGTCAGCTCGGCGTCAATTTGCTTTTCCTCCGCCTTCCACTCCGTGGTCAAGGTCGTATAGGCCGCCATCAACTCGTCGCGACGGCGATCCGCCTCCTCGCGTTTGGCGCGCGAGCGTTGGTCAAAGTCCTTGCGCAACTGTTGCGCGTTATCGCCCACTTGCGCCACCCGATCGCGACGCTTGTTGTTCACCGCCAGCAACTCGGCTTCCTTGGCTTTGATCTGCTCATCCAGGTCGGCGAGCAACGTCGGCTTCATCAGCTTGTTGACTTCGCGCTCCGGCGCCACCCCGGGGTCCACCGGCTGCCGCATGACCTGGCGCATGAGGAAGCTGGCGCTTTCGTAAGCGAGCTTGTCTTTTTCGTAAGCTGTTTTCTTGTTGGTGTAATCCGCCAGCTTGGCCTTGTAGGCGTTCTCGATGCGCGCCTCTTCCTCGTTCCACTTCGTGGCGTTGGGCAACTCGGCCTCGCGCCGCGCGCGCAGGTCGGTGAGCGCCGCGGATAATTGGGTCGCGTCCGCGTTGTATTGTTTAGTGATGGCGGCCTGTCGGGCTTCTTCCTCGGCCAGTTCCTTTTTCTGATAATCCGTGAGGCTGATGGCATCTTGCCGGGATTCATCGTTGCGCTTCAGCGCTTCTTCCAGGTCGGCCTTCGCCTTGACCTTCTTCTCCGCCAGTTCCGTGAGTTTGGTTTCCCGGTCAATTTTCTTTTGCTCAATGGCCTTCAACTCGCCGTTCAAATGAACAATTTTGACTTCCTCGGTGGCGGCTTTTTCGAGCGCCTCGGCGGCGGGCTGCATGGCAATGCCCATTTCATACACCGCCATGTCTTTGACGAGCTGGAAGGTCAGCACGCAAATCAGCGGCAAACCCGCGAACAGCATGAATTTCTTTTGCAAACCGTCGCGTGAGGCGGTCCAGATCGCCAGCGGCAGTTTCAACAATTCCACCGCCAGGATCGTGGCGCCGATCGGCCCGATACCGAAGAAGGTGACGCCCATGCCTGGCGGCAAACACACCGCTTGCTGGTACTTCCAGCCGGTGGCGATAATCACGTACTCCACCACGGTCGCCATGACCAGCAGCGGAATTGTGAAATAGGAAATCCGTTTGGTTTTTAACAACTGCCACCAGGACAGTTTTTGCGCGGCGGTTGCTGGCGGCGCGTCAGATTCAGCGTTAGGAGAATTATTCATGGAGGTGATGTGAGCGCCCGGAAGGGCGCCAGGTTGATGCGACTTTGGTTACAACTCGTATTCGTTGGGGTTATGAGGACTCATTGAGTGACCTTGAAACGACGCGTGGACGACGCGCGGTTTCTCCGGGTCAACGCGGGGCAGGGTGCGGTTGGGAACAGGTCGTTCCAAACGTTGCCGGGCGCGCTGAATCGAAGCGGGACTTTGCAGCACCATCGCGTACTGCGGCAACCCCTGCATTTGTGGTCCCGGCAGCACGACTCGATTCACCAAATTGGCCTCCTTGTTAGCCATGCGGCGGACTGTGCAGCTTGCGTGCCGGGAGGTTCAGTTCACAATAAATCAACGGCGCGCCCCGGAGTTTTTCAGCAGCGCCAACGCAAGGAGCCTTAAAGCGTTCCAGCGGCTTGACAGCGTTTGCCGAATAATGAGGAATGCGGAAATTTTGTTCCGGGTTTTCCCCGGGTAACTCCCGGTGAACGGAAATTAAAACGTCGCCGGCGCGCGGCTGAAACCACCTTGCACACGAGCGCGCTTGTTGGGTCGGAGGACGCGCGGCCGCCGGAAGTTCAGGCTCCGCTTGCCGTAAAATGCGGTCGGTCGAGACTTCCAACCGGTTGCGGTTTCCCCGGAGAAATTCAAATTAAAAAATTGCGGTGGCGATTGGGTTGAAAAACAATTCGGACATGCAAGACCGGTGTTACCACGGGGGCGCATTCTTCGAGGCGATCGGCCCGCAATTCGACCGCTTGGAACGGCGTCATCGGGTCATCAATGCCGACGTCCTCGATGCGTGGTTTCCGCCCGCGCCGCGCGTGCTCGAAGCGCTGACCGCCGATCTGCCGTGGCTGTTGCGCACTTCCCCGCCCACGCATAATGAAGGCTTGATTCAAACCATCGCGCGGGTCCGCGGCGTACCCGAGGCAGTTCTCCTGGCCGGCGCCGGTTCATCCGACCTGATTTTTCTTGCCCTGCGCGAGTGGTTGCACCGCGATTCCCGTGTCCTGATTTTGGACCCGATGTATGGCGAGTACGCGCATCTGTTGGAGAAGATCGTGGCGTGCCATGTGGACCGGTTGGTTCTACGCCGCGCGATGGGATTCCAACTCGATCCGGATGAATTGGTGGCGGCGGCGAAACGCCATTACGATTTGATCATTCTGGTTGATCCCAACAGCCCGACGGGACGGCACGTGCCGCGCGCGGAATTGCTTCCGGCACTGCAACAGATTCCGGCGACGACGCGGATTTGGGTGGATGAAACTTACGTGGAATACGCCGGGCCGGGCCAATCCCTTGAAACTTTTGCCGCCACCAGCCCGAATGTCGTCGTCTGCAAATCCCTGTCCAAGGTCTATGCGTTGAGCGGGGCGCGCGCCGCTTATCTGTGCGGGCCCGCCGCTTTGATCGCGTCTTTGCGACCATTGAATCCGCCGTGGGCGGTGAGTCTGCCCGCCCAGGTCGCAGCGGTAGCCGCGTTGGAGGATTTGGCCTACTACGAAGCGCGTTGGCAAGAAACCCACCAGTTGCGCGCGCATTTGGCGCGGGATCTGGAATCGTTCGCTGGCTGGGAAATCATCCCCGGCATTGCCAATTTTCTGCTCTGTTTTCTTCCGCCCGACGGACCAACCGCCGCAGAGGTGGTGACGCGGTGTCGCCGGCAAAACCTCTTCCTTCGCGATGCGGGCGCGATGGGCCGGAGTCTGGGAAATCACGCGCTGCGTATTGCCGTCAAAGACGCCCAAACCAACGCGGCGATTGTGCGCGGATTGCAATTGGCGATCGGCGCGCCGATCCCACCTGAACCCGTCACACTGGTTTAATTTCAGATTGGCGATACGATGGGAAAAATATGAAGAACAAATCACACATCAATTTATGAAACCGATCGTGCGTAGCTTATCCGCAGCGGGATTGATTTTATTAACGGGTTGCCTGGTGACGTCCGTTTATCCCTTTTACACCGCCAAAGACCTTGCGTTTGATCCTGCGCTGCTGGGTCGTTGGACGCGGAATCGGGTGAGGGCGAGCCGGCATGGCAGTTTGAAAAAATCGCCACGCAGACTTACCGGCTCACCTTGAGCAATGCGAGCGGCACGAACGTCTTCGACACCCATCTGTTCACGCTTGGCGACGCGCGCTTCCTCGATTGTTTGTCGCGTGACCGCCCGCCGTTTCAGACGCCACAACATTTCATCTTTCGCGTCACCAATCCCGGCGCCGGACTGGAGTTGCACCCAATGAGCTATTCCTGGTTGGAAAAATTGTTGAAGACCAATCCCGCCGCGCTGCGCCATCTCATCGTGCCCAGCCGGGCTGGTGCCGGAGATAAAGACGAACAATTGATGCTCACCGCTGACACGGCGGAATTACAACAGTTCATTCGGCAACATCTGGCGACGACCAACGCCTGGGATCCACCCATCTGCCTGAAAAAACCGTGATGCGCTCGGTTGGCAAGCCGCTCCTGGCGCGAGACCCGCAGCATCAAAAGCGTTGCCAGAACGAAACCGGCCGGAGCAAGATGACCGCGTGCATTTCCGGGACAAGCTGATCTCGTGGGCGGATTTGCCGCAATGGCGGGAAGAGTTGCGGCAGCTCCGGCAAACCTTGGTGGTTACGAATGGTTGCTTTGATCTGTTGCACCTCGGGCACGTCACTTATCTGGAAAGCGCGCGCAACCTCGGGCACACCTTGTTGGTGGGTGTGAATGGCGACGCTTCGGTGCGCCAGCTCAAAGGTCCAAGCCGTCCGTTGCACGCGGAGACGGATCGTGCCTTGGTGCTGGCCGCGCTGGAAAGCGTCAGCGCCGTTTGCATTTTTCAGGAACCGGAGGCGACCCGTTTTCTCACCGTGGCGCAACCGGACGTTTATGTGAAAGGCGGCGATTACACGCTCGACACGTTGAACCAAGCCGAACGACGCGTGGTGGAAGCCGCGGGCGGACGGATTCAGGTGTTGCCCATCGTGCCGGGCAAATCCACGACGGCTTTGCTGGAAAAAATTTCCCGGTTGTGACGCGGAGCAACGGTCCTTTGGCGCAACGGGAGGAGCGCGGACGGTCCCCGTCCGCAGCACGCGACTGACGAGCAGCAACTCGATGAGCGTGAAGGCTATGTTGCTCTTGCATCGGGGGCGAAGTCCCCGCTTGCTGGAACAACTATGAACACGACCTCGCTCAAAACCATCGGTGTGGACCTCCACAAATCCTCGCTCACCGCCACCGTCCTCGATCCTTCGGGCGCAGTCCTCGAACGCCGCGACCTTCCCACCAAGTGCCGCCGCCAGATCGCCGACTACTTCGCCAGCCACGGCCCCGACGTCCAGGTCGCCGTCGAATCGGTCGGCTTTTATCACTGGTTCTGGGACACCGTCAAACCCAAGGTCCGCAATCTGCATCTGGCCGATCCGGCCGGGGTGCGCGCCTGCGCCGGCCGCCGCACCAAGACCGACCGCAATGATTCGCTGCTCCTGGCCGAACTCTTGCGCGACGATCGCCTCCCGATGGCTTACGTGCCCGACGAACCCATCCGCGCCCTGCGCGAACTCTGCCGCCATCGCCACCGGCTGGCCCGCCAACTCGCGCTGGCCCGAAGGCACTTACGCTGGATCGCTTTGAAAAATAATCTGCCCGGCCCCGCCACCTTCACCAGCGACCGCGCGCAAAAGTGGCTGCTCGCCCAAGACGCCAAACTCAACGCCGTGCATCGCCTGTCCGGCCGGCAGTTCGTGGATCAGATCACTGCGCTGGAACGGCAACTGGCCGACGCGGAATGGGTCTTGAAAGACACCGTCGCCACGCACGCCGATCTGGCGCCCACGCTGGCCTTGTTTCAAAGCGTGCCGGGCATCGGTTTCATCACCGCCATCACGGTCCTGTGCGAGTGCGGCGACATCACCCGGTTCGATTCGATTGCTGAACTCAGCGCCTACGCCGGGCTGTGTCCGCGCGTGACGCAATCCGGGGAAAGCGCCCATCACGGCCACATCAGCAAGCAAGGCCCACCCCAACTGCGCTGGGTCTTGCAACAGGCGGCCTGGGTGGCCATTCGCACCGATCCCAACGCGCGGCGGATTTACGCGCGCATCGCCAAACGCGCCGGCAATAAGAAGGCCGCCACCGCCCTGGCCCGCAAGCTCCTCAGTTACGCCTGGAGTGTGTGCCGGCGCGGTCAACCCTTTGTCTGGCCCAACACCGAAACCAAAACCGACCACACCCCGGCGGTTCCGATCTGGAGTTATGACATTTGAGTTCACCGTGTTTCCGGATGGAGTTGTCTGCGCGCCGCTTTCAGGAACCCGACGGAGTTCGTCACTGTGTTCGTTAGCGTGAAGGCAGCACTCCATTCGTGTATCCCCCCCCTGGGCGGGCCCGGTCCGCGAATAGATGAGGACATCCGGTGAACTTGAGAAACCCACGCCAGACGGTGACAGCCAGCCCCCGGGCGCCGCCCCCAAAAAAGCTTTTAAGAAAAGAAAAAAAGCCGCTCCCTACTTGACGAGCAACATAGATAAAAGCGCGGTGGCGAGGTTGCGGATGATTCGGGTTCATGTGCTGTCATCCGTTTAGCACCGGCGATGCCACGCGGAATTGAGCTTGGCCACGCGGTAAATTCAGCCGGATATGCGCGGGCTTCACGCAAAAGGGAGGGAGGCTCGCGTAACGGAAGGAGCGGACGGTCCCCGTCCGCAGCACGCGACTGGATACAAGGCGGCTGAACCATCACAAGCTCTCATAATTAGATCGGCGCCAGAAATAATGTAGCCACCAGCGGTTCGCCGACTCCTCACTCGGCCTGACGGCCACCCTCACCCCATCGGATGGGGTGAGGGGCTCCTGGTAAAGGTACCGCTACATGTTTGACGGAAGCGCACCGGCGGAGCGCTGCGAGCGGAGACCGCTCGCGCTCCGAACTTTGAACCTTGAACTCGGAACTTTGAATCGTGAACCTGCGCCCGTGAAATTCGCCATCTGCAACGAGATTTATCAGCACTGGAAGCTGGAGGATATTTTCACCCACGCCCGCAAGGTGGGCTACGACGCGCTGGAAATCGCGCCGTTCACGCTGGCGGATTCGGTCCTTGATCTCTCCGCCACGGAACGACAACGCATCCGCGCTCTGGCCGCGCAATACCAAATGGAAATCGCCGGTTTGCACTGGCTGTTGGTGCGACCCGAAGGGCTTTATCTCAATCATCCCGAGGCGGCGCTTCGAACGGAAACCGCTAATTACTTCGTCGCCTTGGTGGATTGTTGCGCCGACCTCGACGGGAAAGTGCTGGTGGTGGGTTCTCCCAAGCAGCGGAACATTCTGCCCGGGGTTTCCGCCGACCAAGCCCGCGAATGGGCGACAGCCACTTTTCGCGACGCCGTGAAGCGGGCGGAAGATCGCCAGGTGACAATCTGCTTCGAACCTTTATCGCCCGTGGAAACCAATTTCATCAACACTGCTGCCGAGGCGATCGAGTTCGTCCAGCCGTTTCGTTCCGCCGCCTTCAAAATCATTCTCGATGTGAAGGCGATGAGTTCCGAAGCCAAACCAATCCCGCAAATCATCCGCGAAAGCTGGCCGCACTTTGCGCATTTTCACGCGAACGACAAAAACCTCAAGGGGCCGGGCTTTGGCACGGTGGATTTCAAACCCATTGCCGCCGCGTTGCGCGAAGTGGGTTACGCCGGCTACGTTTCCGTGGAGGTTTTCAATTTCGAGGAAGGACCGGAAGTCATCGCCCGTCAAAGCCGGGAATATCTGCGCGCGACTTTCGGCGCATAAATTCCCGATCGCCAAGGCCCTGGCTCATCGCGCCGCCACGACTTCCACCACGTCGTTGGTTTTACGCAGCGTGATTTGCAACGGCTCGTTGGTTTTCGACAAATGAAATCCGGTTGGCACGCGCACGAAGCGCAAATGGTACGTGCTCGATCCGCCTCGTTTGCTCCAAACCACAACCGCGCTGTTGGCGCCCAGTTGCACGGTGTAGGCTTGCTTCACGCCGTTCAACGGCACGAAAGGAATGGTTAATTCCGTGTCATCCGACGCTTCCAAGGCTTTCGCACCTTGCTCCAGAGTCTCAGCAAGATGCACCCCGTCGTCGCTCAGCAGCGAACAACCCGTGAACAAGAATCCCATCCCCACCGCGACCACCAATATCAGTATTTTTTTCATGGGCGCACCCTACGCGCCGCCGTCACCCACCGCGAATTGATAAAACCATCAGGTCATTGATGGAACCAATGCCCCCTGCCCCGCCCTCGTCCCGCGATTTATAGCCGCGCAAATTCTCCCAACGGTTTTCTTGTCGGTCCGAACAGCTTTCGCTAGGTTTGGCTCATGGGACGTCAGTGGTTACATGCCAAGCGTTTGGTCGCCGGTCTCAAGAAGGGGCGTACGACCAGTAAACTGGTTCGGGAAATTTCTGTTGCCGCCAAGATGGGCGGCCCCGACCCCAGCATGAACGCCCGCCTGTTCACCGCTGTCGAGAAAGCGAAAAAGGAGAGCGTGACCAAAGACGCCATCCAGCGCGCCATCAACAAGGGCGCGGGCATTGGCGGGGAAAAGCTCATCATGGAACACGTCGTGTTCGAGGGTAAAGCCCCGCATCACGTCCCGGTCATCGTCGAAGTTTACACCGACAACGTGAATCGCACCGCGCCCGAAATCCGGGTCCTGTTCAAAAAAGGCCTGCTGGCCACCGCGGGCGCGAATAAGTTTTTGTTCGATCATGTCGGCCTCGTGGAGGCGTATCATCCCGAGGCGCAAACCGATCCCGAAGCCGCGGCCATCGAAGCCGGGGCCAACGAGGTTGAACCGCTCACGCACGAACAGAATGACGATATTCCCGCCGGAGCAGCGGGTGCGAAATTCATCTGCGAACGCGCGGCGGTGGCCGAAGTGGCCAAATGGTTGACCGCCAATGGCTGGACGGTGGTGACCAGCGAGCTGGGCCACCTGCCCAAACAATTCCCCGAACTCACCGACGAGCAACGCGCCGAGGTGGGTGAATTTCTCCAAGCCTTGGACGATCACGACGACGTACACCGCGTTTGGGCGGCGATCCAATGATCCGCGCCGGGCTGCTGGGCGTTTTCTTTGGGATGGTGACGCTGGCCGGTTGGGCGCAACTGGATGGGCCTGCTTCCACCGGCGTGAGCGCCTCGCTCATCCGTTTGTTCGGCACGAACCAGAACTTCACCGCGCAAGCCGAGATGCAAATGTTGGATCATACCAATCAGGAATTGCTCGGCGTCCCGATGCGGTTCGCGCGCGCCGGCAACAAAATCCGCGTGGAAGTGGACCTGGCCCAGATGCGAAACAAATTGCACCCCGATGCCACCGCGCAAATGCGCCCGCTCGGATTGGATCAAACCGTCAGCATCATCCGTCCCGAGACGCGCACCAACCTGATTTGCTTCCCCAAGTTGAAGGCCTGTCTGCAATTGCGGATGCCCGCCAACGAAGCGGACGCCTTCCTGAAACGCGCCCGGGTGGATCGCGCGAATCTCGGCCGCGAAAAAATGCAAGGCTACCAATGCCTCAAACAGCGGGTGACCATCACCGACGCTTCGGGGCAGAAATCGGAGGCGACGGTCTGGGTCGCGCCCGAGTTACGGAATTTTCCCGTGTGCGTGGCGACGCGTGAAAAGGAGGGCGTGGTCATGATGCGGTTTCGCCAGGTGAAGTTTGACGCGGTGGACGCGGCGCAATTTGAGCCGCCCGCCGGATATGCCAGCTTCACGGATTTACAAATGCTGATTGCCGGTCTGGGCACGCAATACATGCGGGCCAATGGCACCGGCTTGAAATCAAGTTCATCCGCCCAGACTCAAACCCGGTCGCCCGCCTCGCGTCCTGCGACGGCTTCTCGCGCCCGTAAGAAATAGATCAGGCCCGCGCCTTTCGCCGATACCGCAAAATTTTGAACTCCGGCGTATCGCGAATTTCCTCCGCCAGCTCGAAGTGATCTTCAAATGGAGGAAAGAAAACATCACCGGCCACCTCGCGCTTCACAAACGTGAGCAGCAGTTCCGAGCAAAGCGGCAGCGCCCGCTCATAAATCTGCGCGCCGCCGCAGATGAAAACCTGGCGTTGTCCGAGCGCGCCCTTCACCCCGTCCCTCTCCCCATCGGGTGGGGAAAGGGTGGCGAAGCCGGGTGCGGAGGTATTCGCCCATGCGAGGAGTTCACTCAAGTCGCGCATGGTTCTCACGCCCGGATGCGAAAACCCCGAGCGACTCAACACAATGGTTTCGCGCTGGGGCAACGGCTTGCCGATGGATTCAAAAGTTTTCCGCCCCATCACGATGATGTGACCGGTGGTGGTGGCTTTGAACCACTTGAAGTCCTCGGGCAAATGCCACGGAATCCGGGGGCCATCGCCAATGACGCGATTCCGCGACATGGCGGCAATGGCTTTCAAAAATGGCAGGGGTTTAACCACGGATGAATACGGATGAACCCAGATGGCCGCAAGGGAACGCAAAGCGCGCAAAGGGGCAAAAGTCTTTGCGTTCCCTGAGTTCTTTGGCGGCGAATGGATTCATGCTTTCCAATCGTAGGTGGCGGCTTTGACGCGCTGGTAATTGGCGTCCAGTTCCGGCTGGAGCAAAATCAGCGCGGCGATGCGGCGGGCGGTATGCGTGACCTCCCGCGCCTCGTCCGGCGTGAGGGCGCGGCCCAGCAACTCGTGCTCACGATAGCTCAACCACTTTTTGATGACCTGATAACCGCCGATGGTGTAGTTCCAGACCTTTTCCGGCACGTTGCGCCAGCAGGTGGTGTCATTGAGAAAAATGTCGTGGGTGGACGAGCCGAGTATGGAGTGCGGTGACTTGTCCCCGCACTCCAAAGCTTCCGCCTCTTCCGCCGTGTAACCGCGCGTTTCCAGTTTGCCTTTGCCGGGCATCGTCACGCCGCCCTTGCCCGCGTGTCCCCAACTGGCGGTGAGGGAGAGATTCAACTTGTCGTTTGTGAGTCTTGTCACCACGGCAATCTTCACTAACTCGGGTCTCACCGTTGCAGCGGTCACGCCGTTCACAGCTGCCTCGATATCCAGTAACGCCGCAATTTGTCGTCCTAGCTTCGCAGATACCAGCAATTGCTCATGTGACGCAGGCAACGGCACGCGTGGCCAATCCTGCCGCAAGGCCCCGCTGTTTTCCTCCCGATAATCCGGCGAATGAAGCACTGCCAGTGTGTGATAAAAAAGCTCCTCCGATTTGTTGCCCAACCGCAGTGATACAAGAAATTCCTTCGCAGCATCAGACAAGTTGGCTTTGGGTTTGCCATCATCCAAGCGGTCAAAAAGCGAAGATGGATCGGGGTTGGGCTTCAGCCAAAGTGGAAAGCAACTTGCGCTCCGGTCCATAATGTCAATGCATCCGATTGCACGGATGAATTGAGGCTCAGTCCACTCCCGACGCGGTTTCTGTTGCGTAACAAGCCAAACATTCCCCTCGAAAACCTGTAGAAAGTAATCGGTTCGCTTTTCGTCGAGCAACTTGGTTTCAGGTTCCCAATAAAGCCAGCGAACGTCAAACGGACGGTAGCAATAACGCACGATGTTCTTTTTCAGAAAGCCGCGCTGACGCAATTCGTCCCGAACCCATTCCGCCCGGAAACGCGCCGAGTTTTCCATCGCCCCCGGGAATTGCCGCCGCATTTCCTCGTGGCTGACCTTCGGATCAAAATACTTTTCCAGCCGCGCAACCAGTTTGTCTTTTTCCACATCCACCAGAAAATCGTCGCGACTGGTTTTTACGCCCGGGAATGAGACGGGAAACAAATCCGGCAGCAACGGCCATCTGAAATAACCGGCTTCGGTCTTGGCGGGCAGGAACGGCAGCCCCATTGCCAGCGGCGGCTTGAGGCGTTGGTAAATTTGCTTCGGCGGTTTGGCGAGTGTTTCCAATAACTCCGCCCGCTTCGCTTTGCCCCACAGATGGCGGAAGTGAATTTCTCCGACGGCAGCCGACGGGAATCGGCTCTTACTTTTTCTCGTCTTTGAAGATGAATGAACCGACTCAAGTCGGCGGCTACGAACCAGCGTGGCAATCGCCGTGCCGACCTGAATGCCTTCGCGGTTGGATTCCGTTGAGAACACGCTGGGGTCGGGCTTGCCCTCCGGCGTGAGTTTGCCGGTCTTGTATTTGTCGCCGTTCAAGCAGTCCACCGTGATGGAATCGAAAACCTCCAGATACTTTTCGCGCATCCCGGTGAACGACAAACCATCCAGCCACGAGTAATTCGAGATGAAGCTGACAATACCTTCGCCAGACATTTCCACGATGCGGCGCTCGGCCATGCGGAAAAAACGGACGTAGAGATCGTTCAATCCCTGGCCTTGAGGCGCGGGCGCTCGCTTCGTGGTGCGGTAAGCGTTGGTCAGGTCCCGCTCTTCTTCCACCGCCAGTCCGGCAAAACCGTTGTAAGGCGGATTGCCGAGAATGACGATGATCCGCTTCTCCTGCTTGATGGCATCCGCCGCTTCTTTTTCCTGTTGGAATTCGGGGATGGCAAAGGTGAGTTGTTTCTTGGCTTCCTCCGAAGGCGGTTCCCATCCGGTGAGCGCGTTCGTTAGATAAATCGCGGCGCGTTCCTTTACGTCATCCAACGGCACGGCGAGACTTTGAAGCAGCAGACCCAATTGCAAATGCGCCACAACAAACGGCGCGGGCAGCAGTTCAAAGCCGAAGATTCGTTTCTGCGCAGCCTCTTTAACTTCAGCATACGCGAGCGCATCCTCGCCTTTTTCTTCTTTGAGGGTTTGCGCAATCTTCCGCAGCACTTCGACGAGATACGCGCCGGTGCCGCAGCAGGGGTCGAGCACGAACACGCGCGGGTCGGCCAGGCCGTCGGCGATGTCCAGTTCCGTGCGCAACACGGTGTCCACGCGAGCGACCTGGTATTGCACAATCTCCGGCGGCGTGTACCAGACGCCGAGTTGCTTGCGGAGTTCGGGGTCGAACGCTTCGAGGAACGGTTCGTAGAAATACTGGACGGCGTGGGTTTCGGCGAATTGCTTAAAAAATTCCGGACGATCCACACGGTTGAGCGCGGCGGCGGTCCAATCCAACACTTCCACGAGTCCGAGCGGGCCGAGTTTGGTGGGCGTGGCGACCTGCTCGAACAGCGCCTTGATCATCGGGACGTGGAGCGTCCACGCGGCGGATTTCCAGTCGAAGTCGTTTTTGCGCGCAGGATTTTCCTTGTGCCACAGCACCCACGCGGAGAACACGCCGTAGAACAGCGTTTGGACGAGCGTGGAGCGGAAGAAGTGCTCGCCCTTGTCCGCCTCGAACTTCATGCCGAGGGCTTCTTCAAGCGCCGTGCGGACGGCAGCCAGCGCGGGCAAATCCTTGGCCGCTTCCACGCGCCCCCGGGCGTCGCGCGCGTACGAGGCGAGGAAGAACGCGACATCCTTGGGATTGTTCAGCGGCGCGTTGTGCAGCATCACGCGCTTGAGGTATTCGGACAGGCGTTCACCCAGGGCGGCGGCGGTTTTGCGCGGGTGCGCGGCGGCGAACCAGAATTCCGTTTCATTTGCCGCAAGCTGAAAACTTTCGAGCGGTTGGATTCTACCGCCGGGCGCGCGTTTGAGCAGAAGAAAATCGCGATAATTGGTCAGCAACACCTGCCCGTAGTGCGCGACGTAATCTTTGACCTGTTGCGTCGTGGCAATGGCGGCGAGATCGTCGCCGGCGGGTTTGACTTCTATCGCGCCGCGCGCGGGCAGAAGTTCGCCGAAAGTGTCCGCCTCATCGTATTGTTTCAACTGGTCGGGCGTAAACAGGCCGCCGTCGGGGATGCCCGCGCCGCTGTTCTTGGGATGGATGATGCACCTGACCTTCGGTTTGAGTGTGTGACCGATGGCGTTGAGCAGATTGGCCAACGCCGGGTAGCCGGAAGTCTCCCGGGTCGCCCCGCGCAACGAGGCGATTTCAGTGAGATAAGCTTCCAGCGGGTGCATGACCGCACGCAGTTAAGCGGAAGCGGAAACTGAAAGCAAACCGCAAGCGCGGGGTTATGCGGTGAGTTTTGCCCCGGACCAACAACGCGGCGCGCTGGTCTCGATTGGAGAACGCGGGTGGCAAATTTTTGCCCCATTTGGAGCAAAAATTGTGGCGGTTCAAACGACGGATGGTTGGGGGTCGCCGGCACTTTACCGGCACGCCGATAATTTCACCGATATTCTTCCCACTCGGGTTCGTTGGCGAAAATCCAGCGGTAGTATTCGCGCTCCTTCAACTTGGCGGCGGCGGCTTCGTCCACAATTACCGTGGCGCGCGGATGCAATTGCAGCGCGCTGGCCGTGACCATGCTGGTGATGGGGCCTTCCACGGCTTTTGCAATAATGTCCGCCTTGGCTTCCCCGGTGGCGAGCAACAAGCAGCGGCGCGCATCGAGAATCGTGCCCACGCCCATGGTTATGGCGCGACGCGGCACGCGCGCTTCATCGCCGAAGAATGGCGCGTTCTGCTTGATTGTCGCGGGCGCCAGCGCCTTCACCCGGGTGCGCGAGCGCAGCGCCGAAAGCGGCTCGTTGAAACCAATGTGGCCCGACTTGCCGATGCCCAGCAGTTGCAGATCAATGCCGCCCGCCTTCTCGATGCTCTTTTCGTAATCGCGACATTCGGCGTCCAGGTCGGCGGCGCAACCATCGGGCAGATGTGTGTTCTCCAACTTGATGTTCACCGGATGGAACAGGCGTTCGTTCATGAAATGCCGGTATGAATTTTTATCTTCGGGCGCCAGGCCAACGTATTCGTCCAGATTGAACGTGCGCACCTTGGCAAAGCTTAACTTGGTCGTCTGGTGCAGGCGCACCAGGTGCCGGTAAACCGCTTCCATGGTGCTGCCCGTGGCCAGCCCAAGCACCGCGCGCGGATTGGCGCGAATCTCATTGGCGGCAATCTTGGCCACCAGCAGGGCGGCGGCGTCCGGGTCGCGTTGGATAATCAATTCCATCCGTCGAGCGTAGTAAATTTGCGCGTCTGAGGCACTAAGAATTGCGAGCCAGCCGGACTCGCGGTAAGGTGCGCGCCATGAATTGGAATTGGAGTCGGCAGGACGGTGCGGCGGCCAGGCCCGAGGCTCGGGAAGCGGCCGGGAGATTTCGATGAGCACCGCTTCCGCGCACGAAATTCTGCAACGCTTGGCCGCCAACATCGGCCGGGTGATGCAGGGGCAATCCGCCGCCACGCGCCAACTCCTGGCCGCGCTGGCCAGTGGCGGTCACGTTTTGCTGGAGGACTTTCCCGGCACGGGGAAAACCACATTGGCCAAGGCGCTGGCGCGTTCGGTGGACGCCCGGTTCAAGCGCGTCCAATTCACGCCGGACTTGTTGCCTTCCGATATTTTGGGCGTCTCGATTTTCAGTCAGCGCGACCAGCATTTTCATTTTCACGAAGGCCCCATCTTCACCAACATTTTGCTGGCGGACGAAATCAACCGCGCTTCGCCCCGGACGCAATCCGCCCTGCTCGAGGCCATGGGCGAAAACCAGGTCAGCGTGGATGGCGAGCGCCGCCATCTGGCCGAGGTATTTTTCGTAATTGCCACGCAAAATCCGGTGGAGTTTCGCGGCACCTATCCGTTGCCCGAAGCGCAGATGGACCGGTTCGCCATGCAGTTCACGCTCGGTTACGTGCCGCCCGCGGACGAAGTGGCCGTGCTCACCGCTCAAGCCACCGGGCATCCGCTGGAAGCGCTCACCAGTTGCGCCACGTTAGCGGATTTGCTCATGGTCAAACGCGCCGCGCAAGCCATCCGGTTCAGTGAGGAATTGAAGCGTTACGTGGTGGATTTGGTGGGTGCAACCCGCACGGCCAACGGCGTGCAATTGGGCGCCAGCCCGCGCGCCTCGCTGGCGTTGATGAAAGCGGCGCAAGCGCTCGCCTTGTTTGACGGCCAGGATTTTGTGACGCCCGAACAGATTCAAGAACTGGCCGGTCCGGTAATCGCCCATCGGCTGGTGATGCAACCGCAGGCGCGCTTTTCAGGATTAACCGCGCGCGGCGTGGTGGCGGAGATCGTCAAGAAAATCAAAGTGCCGGCGTGAACCGAGCGGCTGAGCCGGGTCGCTTCACCCGCGCCACTCACGCGGCGCCGTCCGCAGCGACTCAATTGTTTTCCGCCGCAGCGCTGATGACCGGTGCCGGGCCATTGCGAAATTCGCGATGCCGGATTTTTCCCCCGTTATCGGCGATGACCGCGCCGGCGAAAAGACTCGCCAGCCCGAACAGCAACACCACCCCGGCCGCAATCCGAAAATACTTCGGTCGTTTCCAGCCGATCCCCATGGCCGCCGCCGCTGCCAGGGCCGTCAACAAGTAGGTGAACAACCAGCGATTCGCCAACTGTTCGTGATACCGCAAATAGGCCTGGCCATCGTCATCGGACATGGCCATGACGCGATCCGCGCCACGGTCGCCGGAGCGTTTGACCGGCACCACGGACAGGGCCATCAGACCGACGAGCACCAGCATCAAAAACAGGGGCGCGCGGGATTTGAAAAATAGCGCGAGGGTCAAGCCGAACAGCGCCACAAACAATCCGATGATGGGCAGATGATTGAGCAGCACATGCACGTATTCCGGCTGCTGCAGAGTTTTCAAAAATTCGTTCACGGAAAGCAAACGTCACCGACGCTTTAGAAACGTCGGTGACGTCAGTTCAAGGTTGGATCACTTTTGGATTTCGACGTTTTCGATCATTTTCATGCCGTTACGCTCCACCACCTTGCCCTTGAGGGTGACGGTTTTGGCAGCGAGCGGCGCGAGCTTGTCGTTGATAGGTTTGTGTTCGCCAATCACCAGATATAACTGGTTGTCGGCGGTCAGGAGGCCCACCGGTCCGCCGCCTTTGATGCAGCTTTGCGCGCAGTCGGTGTGCTTCGCACCCTTCGCGCCGTGGTCTATGTAGCACATCAAGTCCACAATTTCGCCCTTGATGGTTTCGTCGGCAGCTTGCGCGGTGGAAATCAATCCCCCGAGACTGCCGCAGGTGGCCAGGGCCAAAGCCACTCCCAACCATTTAGATGAATTCATTTTCATAATCTTCTTTTTCCAGCGGATTCAGCATAGTTCCGCAAAGACAGTGTGTCTAATTAAACAGTTCAGTCAAACTGTCTTGCCTCAAGGCTGAGCCTTCAATCGGCGGTGGCCGCTGGCGCGAGCGGACGGTCGGATTATTTTGCCAGCCCTTGCGCGCGAAACCAGGCGACCGCATCGGCGAGCGCCTGACGCGGTGGTGTTTGCGGCAGCCCCAGCTCGCGGATGGCTTTGGCCGGATTGAAAAACATTTTGTATTTGGCCATGCGCACGCCGCCTAGCGGCGCTTTGGGTGGTTTGCCGGTGAGAGCCGAAACCGCTTCAGCCACGTAAGCCGCGCCCAACGCGAGCGCATACGGAATGCGTGCGCGCGGCGCGGGCACACCGGAAATTGCTTCCAGCACCGCGAACGCTTCGCGCATGGTCCAATTGCCGTCGGCATGGCCGAGGATGTAACGCTCTCCGATCCGTCCCTTCTCCGCCGCCAGAATGTGCCCCACCGCCACGTCGCGGACATGCACCCAGTTCAACCCCGTATCGAGAAACGCGGGCATGGCGTGATTGAGAAAATCCACGATCACCTGGCCGGTGGGGGTTGGTTTGACGTCGCGCGGCCCGATGGGCGCACTCGGATTGACAATGACCACCGGCAGACCCTGGGCCGCCAAGTCGCGCGCCACCACTTCCGCCTGCCACTTGGAACGTTTGTAATGATTGCTCATCTGCGCCGCGCTGACGGGCGTGGCTTCATCCGTGGGCACAATTTTACCCTCCTGAATTCGCGGCAACCCGATGCAACCCACGGTGCTGGTGTACACGATGCGGGAACAACCCGCTTCCCCGGCGGCCTCCAGCACATTGCGCGTGCCGGTCACGTTGGCCGCATACATCGGCGCGTAATCGCGCAACCAGAGGTGATAGCTCGCGGCCACATGAAAGCACCAATCACAGTCGCGCATCGCTTGTGTCAGCAACGCCCGATCCCCGAGGTCGCCCGTCACGATCTCGAACGCGGCGCCCGCCAGCCCGCGCTGATCGCTGCCGGGGCGCAACAGCGCCCGCACCTGATGCCCGCGCGCCACCAGCTCATGCACCAGATTGCCGCCGACAAAGCCTGATGCCCCGGTGATGAAACATTTCATAACGCGGTCAAGTTGCCAAAGCTCCGTCGCCAAAGCGACGCCGCAATGCGCGTGCTTTGCCGCGACCGGGCGAAGGCGTGAAAGTCGTCCCTCCCGATATAACGAAGCCGCCGCCATGAGCGTGTGTCCGGCTAATAATGTGGCGGCGGCGTCCCGCCGCAGTTCCGACCGAATCGAGTCGAGGTGCCTCGGTGGCTCTTAACTTTAGAACCGGATGTCGTCCGCGAGACGCGAACGACTACCGCCGAGGACGGCGATGCTCCCCCATTCCTTTGCCAATCATTCCCTTGTCTCTCTTTCTACTGAGGCCTGCGGCTCAACCGATACAGATGCACGTCCCAAGGGTTGAAATGATCGGTGAAGCGACCGTTCTTAACGGGCAAATTCCGGTTTTCACCAATGACTTCCACGGTGGTTGCTCCGGAGATTTCATTAAGTTGAAAGGTCGCTTCGGTTTGCCCGGAGCGCATGCCGACGGCGAACAGATACGTCGCGCCTTCAGGTTGTTTGACCTGGGTCGCGATCGGCACGTCGGGATTGGACGAGGTCACCTTTACCACGTTCGTCACCGTGGGATGGTTCAAAACCAGGGCGAGTTCGTGAATCTGCCGATTGATGGCAGTAATGGCGCTGAGCATTTCGGGATCAGCCAGCAGTGCGGCCTCGACAAACGTGGGTTGGAATTGATGCACGAAGTAGATCAATCCGCGCGAGCCGTGAATCAGCGACATCCAAACCTCCGCGCGCACTTCCTGCGGAGTGGCTTTGCGATCCGGATTGCCGATGTGTGTACATTCGATGCAATTCCAGACCGACTGCCGCCCTTCGCTCCACTGTATCAAGCGTTGCACTCCGCGCGCCACGAACCAGAGGTTGCCCGCCACGGCGGGGTTATTATGGACGGCAGGATAGATATCAAACGAGACCACGTCGCAGCCTTTAAGGTATTCGGGATAATCCTCGGGATGATTACTGCGTACGCCGCGTCCGGGCCAGCCGTCCCACGCCACGCCCTGCCCGAGATTGAGCATGACCGGACGGGTGGGATCGGTCGCGCGCAGACGCTGATAATCCGCCTCAATCTGCGCCGGTGGAATGGGCGGTCCCCAGCCCGGTCCATCGCTGCGAGGTTGCGCGTTGTCCGGTTCGTCACCGTGCATCCAGGCAAGGATATTGGTGTCGCTCAGATGGCGGCGGGCGACTTCGTTCTGCTCGCAGATGATATACATGCCGGCCTGTCGCAAAGCGGTCAGTTGGGCTTCGGTCGGTCCCTGCCACAAACCGATATAGGTGTTGATGCCGGCGGCGCGATAGCGTCGAGCGTTGGCAGGAGCTTGCAGCCAAACCGCGATGGGAAAGAAGTTCGGATCGGTCCACGGCGCATTCGTCCACTGCGGCAGCGTGGGGGCCGGATTTCCAGTTGGCGGCGAAGCTGCCGGACTGGCTCCGGCGAAAAATAGCGTCACGCAGATTGCGCTCAGGCACATCCATCGCTTTCCGCTACGATGTACGCGCTGGCCGCGCAAAATGGAGCAAGCGGTACTCAAGCGCTTGGTTGTCTTTGAAAAACTCATTGCCTCAAAACCTGGCCGATTATCGGTGTTTACCGGAACCGCGTTAATCGCTGGCGACGGTGCGTTGGATGATTTCCTGTAACGACGTTTGCGGTCGGAAGCCGATGGTTTGGGCCAGTTTATCCACGGAGGGCTTGCGTCGCCGCATGTCTTCAAAGCCCGGCGCATACGCTTGTTCGTAGGGAACGAGTTCAATCGCCGACGTTGAATGGAGCGTGTCAATGACCTTTTGGGCCAGCTCGTGGATGGTCACTTCTTCCGTGCCGCCGACGTTGAAAATCTGTCCGTACGCTGCCGGCGTATGGAGCAGGCGAATCAACGCTTCCACCGTATCCAGCACGTAACAGAAGCAACGCGTTTGGCGACCATCCCCAAAAACTTTGAGCGGCTTATTTTGTCGCGTGGCTGCGATAAAGCGCGGCAATACCATGCCGAAGCGCCCGGTCTGACGCGGACCGACGGTGTTGAACAGGCGTGCGATGACAACGGGCAGGCGGTATTGACGCGCATAGGCCAGCGCCAGAAATTCATCCATCAACTTCGAACAGGCGTAGCCCCAGCGCGAATGGTGCGGCGGACCGATGAGCAAATCGTCGTCCTCGCGAAATACCGCTTTCTCGCTTTTGCCATACACTTCGGAGGTGGAAGCCACGAGCGTGGGCACGGGATTCTTCGCCGCCTGAGCCAGCAACACTTCGGTTTCGTGTTGATTGGTGGCGAGGACGTGAATCGGCTCTTTGATGACCAAATCCACACCGACTGCCGCCGCGAGATGATAAATCGCCGCGGACTGAGCCACCAATTCGGGCAGTTCCGCGCAGGTGGAAATTTTGGCGATGATCAGCCGCAAGTTGGGATGCGTGGCCACGCTCGCCAGGTTTTCCCGGTTGCCGGTGGAAAGGTCGTCAATCACCACCACGCGCTGTCCTTCGCGCAGCAATCGTTCGACCAGGTGCGAACCGATAAAGCCCGCGCCGCCCGTGACCAGAATCTGTTGGCCCTCGGTCATTCGAGCGCCTTGGCCACGGCCCGCGCGAGTTGTTGCCGATACGCGGGATCAGCAATCTGGCGGGCTTCCGCCGGATTGGAAAGATAGCCGCCCTCGACCAGGACGGCGGGACGATGCTGGCCGGAAAGCACATTCAGAAAGCGCGCACGGCGCACGCCCCGATCCTTGCGACCGTTGACTTCCAACAGCGCCGTATGTAGGCGCAACGCGTAGTTAAAATTTTCCGTGTCGTAAGCGTTGTTCGGGAAACTGGCGTTCAGGTCGTCCGCGTAACCGCGCGTAATGGAGGAAGGCATCCCGACGGGCGGCAGGTAATAAGTTTCCAGGCCGGCCGGCAGGTTGTTGCCGCTGCCCGTCGAGTTAAAATGCAAACTTAAGAACAAGTCCGCCTGTTGCGCATCGGCAAACGCGATGCGATCGGCCAGGGAAAGCGTGACGTCGTTGGTTCGCGTCAGCAAAACCCGCCACCCGTTTTGTTGGAGCAACGGCGCGAGGCGCAGCGCCCAATCCAACGTGTAATCTTTTTCATAGCGTCCGGTGGCGACGTTGCGCGTGCCGGTGTGGGTGCCGCCGTGACCCGGATCCAAAACCACCAGGCGATTGGCGGGGGCGATGCTGGAATTACCGTTGGCGAGCGGCTCCAAAATCTTCTTCACATCCAGTGCGTGCAACAGGATTTGGTTGCCGTTCAACTCGGGCGCAAAGCCCAGGCGCACTTCCACCGTCCCCCAATACGCGCTCAAACTGTTCGGGCGCACGGTGAACGTGCCCGACGGGGTTTGCACGGCATACGCGGGAGGCGTCAGTGGGAGTAATTTTACCGCGCCGAACTGGTGCTGCGCGGCCCATTGGTTGAGGGAGATCATTCCTGTTGCCGACGTGACCACTCCCGGCGACTGAACCGTCGGGGGCATTGGTGCGGGGGTTGACGCCGGGACGGACGGATGGGGGTTCCAGGCGTTCACGGACGCGGGCGGCGCGGGCACCGGTTCAGAGAAAGCGCCAGGCTCCGAATCCCAATCCGGTGGCAGCGGCGCTTTCTTCCAGGAACGCATGGTGGGCGCGGCGCAACCCACCAATAACACGAGGGCGCTCACCCCGATAATCCGCACTTTCGACACGCGGCCATTTTGCGGAGGCGCGGGAGCAACTCAAGGAGTTTTGCCAGTGGACGCAAACTTGTTCGCGCCGGGTTTAGTGTTCATACTCCGCGCAACGATTCGAAACTTGAAAATTCTCGTCGCCATCACCGGAGCCAGCGGCACGCTATACGCGCAGCGGTTGTTGGATCATCTTGATCCTACACAACACGAGATTCGCGTGGTGCTGAGCCATTACGCGCCGCAGGTGATCGGCGTGGAATTGCCGGGCGGTTTGCACGTGCCGGCGGGCGTCAAGGTGCATGGCGTCAAAAGCATGAACGTGCCTTTCGTCAGCGGGTCCAATCCCGCCGACGTCATGGTGGTGATTCCCTGCACGATGGGCACGCTGGGACGCATTGCGCACGGTCACAGCAGCGATGTTTTGTTGCGCGCGGCGGACGTGATGTTGAAGGAAAAGAAAAAACTCATCCTCGTGCCGCGCGAAACGCCGCTCAGCCTGATCCACGTAAAAAATTATGAATTACTGCTGTTGGCAGGAGCGACGTTGATTCCGGCCAACCCCAGTTTTTATTCCGGCGCCGCCACCGTCACCGCCCTGGTGGATACGGTGGTCAGCCGCGTGTTGGATCACCTGGGCATTGCGAATCAACTCGCACCGCGTTGGGCGGAAGAACAGGAATGATCAGCCAAAACCTTGAACGTCGAACTTTGAACCTTGAACTCTGAACAACAGTCCGTTCCGCGCAAATATGATCTGGAGGATCGGTTGCTGGATTTTGCCTCAGCGATCATAGACGTTTCAGAAAAACTACCCAATAGCCGGGCGGGAAATCATTTGGCGGAACAAATCTTGCGCTCTGGAACTTCTCCCTACGGGAACCACGGTGAAGCGCATTTGTTCAAAGTTCGATGTTCAACATTTTAGGTTCAATGTTTTCCGTAATTTCCAAATGGGGCGGTTTTGTGCGGTTCTCGCACACTGTCTTCGCGCTGCCGTTCGCGCTGGCGGCCATGTGCGTGGCGGCGCGCGCTCACAACGGCTGGCCAGGCTGGAGAGTTTTTGGATTGATCCTGGCGGCGATGGTTTGTGCGCGCACCTGCGCGATGGCGTTCAATCGCATCGTGGACCGCAAATTTGACGCGCAGAATCCGCGCACCGCCAACCGCCACCTGCCGGCCGGTAAAGTTTCCCTCGGGGGTGCGATGGTGTTTTGTGTCCTGGCCGGAGCGGGACTGGTGGTGGCGAGTTACTTCTTGAATCCGCTCTGTTTTTGGTTGTCGCCAGTGGCGCTGGCGGTCATTTGTTTTTATTCCCTGACCAAGCGCTTCACGGATTACACGCACGTTTTTCTGGGTCTGGCGCTGGCGTTGGCGCCGGTGGGCGCTTGGCTGGCGGTGCGCGGGATGGAAATTCGTCCGCTCGAAATCATCCAGATGCTGGTCTTATCCAGTGCGGTGGTGCTGTGGCTGTTTGGATTCGACATCATCTACGCGCTGCAAGATTACGAGTTCGATAAATCCGTCGGGCTGCACTCGCTTGTAGTGGCGTGGGGACCGAAGAATGCGTTGTCGAGTGCGTTCCTGGCGCACATGGTGATGTGCGGGCTGCTGTTTGCGTTTGGGATGCTCTGTCGTTTTCGGATCGCCTATCTCATCGGCTGGATCATCATCGTCGGCTGCCTGGTGCTGGAGCATTGGATTGCGCGCCGCCGCAGTTTGAACTGGATCAATGTGGCTTTTTTCCGGCTCAACGCCGTCATCAGCACCGTCTTTTTCGTCGTGGTCGCCGCTGAAGTGATGTTCCACGGCGGCTTCCGACTGCGTTAGACTCCACGCGGCATCCGCCGTTGCGACAGGCTAAAAAACTATTCCGAACGCGGACGGCGCACGGCGACTTCAATGACGGCCTTGTTCTTCGCGATGTTGTTGGCGGGTAAAAAACCGCGCCAGTTCACGCCCGGATAAATCAGCGCGCCGCGGCCAATAATGCTGCCGGGATTCAACACGCTGTTGCAACCGATCTCCGCCCGATCGCCAATCAGCGCGCCAAATTTCCGCAAGCCGGTGTCGAACGGAATGCCGTTCAGCTCCACGGTGACGTTCCCGGGAAAGGAGCGCAGGTTGGAAGCGATGACGCCCGCGCCGAGGTGCGCTTTCGCGCCGAGGATGGAATCTCCGACGTAGTTGAAGTGCGGCACCTGACAGCCGTTGAACAGCAAAACGTTCTTCAATTCGCACGAGTTCCCCACCATGCAATCGTCGCCAACAATCACATTTTCCCGCACGTAAGCGTTATGACGAATTTGACAATTTTTTCCGATGATCGCCGGGCCTTTAATGACTGCGCCCGCCTCAATCACGGTGCCGACGCCGATGAACACGGAGTCGCTCAGCCACCGGCCGGTTAAGGTGGAAGCGGCCTTCTGGTTGTTGAGTTGCGTCTCCAGGTAGGCGTGAATTTGCTTCAACGCTTCCCAGGCATAAGCGCCATCCGCGAAGAGTCTCGCGTGTTCGGTCTGGCTCAAATCAAACAAATCAGCGGGTTTGAACATGCGCCCAAACGTAGTTTTGTAAGTTCCAAATTCCAAGCTCCATCAGCGGCAAATCGGTGCCAATTGACCGCCTCCATCCCGCCCTCGTTGTGGCGGCAGGCATCTCTGCCGCCTGGATAAAACGGCGGCTGGTGTAGGATGCTTGGAATTTTTCCACACGCTTGATTCTGCGAGCGGTTCTTTCCGCCGGGCTGGAAGCCCGGCTCTACGGCAGGCAGGGATGCCTGCCGCTACCATTCGGGCATTGGAGTCGGGACTGTTTCCCGCTATGCTGGGCGCGTTTGATGAAAGACACATTCGCTCCGGTTACTTGCTGACCATGTCGCGCACGATTTACTTCGATTACAACGCCACCACGCCCCTCGATCCGGCGGTGCGCACCGCGATGTTGCCCTATCTCGACCAGATTTGGGGTAATCCATCGAGTGTGCATCAAATTGGCCAAACAGCCCGGGCGGCCTTGGACGATTTACGCGATCGCGCGGCCAAGCTGCTGAAGGCCAAACCCAGCGAGATTATTTTTACGAGTGGCGGAACGGAATCCAACAACCTGGCAATCTTCGGCACAGCACGATTGTTGGCTGACAAGGGAAAGCACTTGATTACTTCCGCCATCGAACACCATGCCGGGTTACGCTGTTTCGACTATCTCGAAGCAAAAGAACATTTTGAAGTCACCCGTCTGCCGGTGGATACCACTGGCCGGGTCGCGCCGGAAGCGCTAGAACAGGCTCTGCGACCAGATACCACCTTGGTTTCGATTATGGCGGCCAACAACGAAATTGGCACCATTCAGCCAGTAGCCGAACTGGGAGCGATTTGCCGTCAGCACCGCGTTATTTTTCATACCGACGCCGCGCAATGGTTCGGTAAGGAGCCGGTCGCGACGATTGAGCAATTCAACGCGGATTTGGTTTCCATTTGCGCGCATAAATTCCACGGACCAAAAGGCGCGGGACTGCTTTACATCCGTTCGCCGTTACACCCTGACCTCATTCACTTCGGGGGCAGTCAGGAAAATGAACGGCGCGGTGGCACGGAAAATCTCCCCGCCATCGCCGGGTTGGTTGAAGCGCTGGAACGGTTCGTTCCACAACCCGTCTTCGATCGAACTCGGATGGCACCGCTCACGGAACGGCTCATTACGGCGGCGAATGACATTCCTGGTCTGCAATTTATCGGCTCGCGTGAATCGCGCCTGGCAAATACTGTGGCCTTCGTGGTGCCGGGCACGGACAACATTGCCTTGATGGCGGGTTTGGACCTGGAAGGTATTTGCGCCAGCAGTGGCTCAGCCTGCTCCGCTGGTTCGTTGGAGCCGTCTCACGTGGTCGCGGCGCTGGGTTGGGAGAAAAAGCTGGCCAATTCCCTCGTCCGATTTTCTCTGGGTCGCGAATCCACCGCCGCCGAAGTGGAAACGGTGATCGCGAAACTGCCGGAAGTTTTGCGTCGGGCAAAAGTGCCGAATAAATTCAGAACAACCCGTGAATGAGCAGTGGCTTTTGTGAACAACTTGAATAACTCGTGTTTTTTAATCTGGCGTCCGGATTTTATTTCCGTTTTCATTTTGGAAAATGACCGTTTATTTACGCGCGGTTTGAGGCTTGTTGGTGTTGTTCACCGGCTTTAATAATAATAATTTTTTGAGAAGAAGATAATCTATAAATAGGCTCGCATGAATCTGACCATCACCAAGGAGCAATTGTTGAACGGTTTGCAGGCGGTGCAAAACGTCGTGAGTTCGCGCACCACGTTACCGGTTCTCTCGAACGTATTGATTCAAGCCGACGGCAAAAAAGTGAAGTTCATCGCCACGGATCTGGATGTCACCATTTCCTGTTGCGTCGAAGGTAGTGTGACAAAAGCTGGCGCGACGACAGTGCCGGTGAAGAAGCTCTTCAGCATTGCCCGTGAATTGAACGGCAGCGAGATCGAGCTTTCCGTGGATGAAAAGAATGTCACCAGCGTGAATTGCGGTTCGTCCTTCTACAAAATTCACGGCTTGCCCGCCGAGGAGTTTCCTCCGCTGAAGAATTTCACCGAGGATAAAAGCGTAAGTCTGGCTCAGGAAATTTTGAAAGGGATGTTGAAAAAGACATCCTTTGCCATGTCCACGGATGAAGCGCGCTACGTTCTGAATGGAATTTTTATCAGCCTGAAAGAGCACAAGATGACGATCGTGGCCACGGACGGTCGGCGGCTTGCGCTTACGGATGAGGAAGTGGATTTTTCCGAGAAAAGTCAGGGAGAATTTATCATTCCCGCCAAAGCTGTGAATGAGCTTAATCGGCTGCTCCAGGACAAAGGCGAGGTCACCATCAAATATACGGACAATCAAGCCGAGTTCAGTCTCACGGATGAAAAAGGGTCGGCAGTGGTAATGATCTCAAAATTGATCGAAGGAAATTATCCCAACTACCGGCAGGTGATTCCGACTGAGGCCAAGGAGCGCATCAGTTTGCCGCGGGAGGAATTGCTGCACGCCTTGAAGCGCGCGGAAATCATGACCAGTGACAAGGCCAATTCAGTCAAATTGACGTTTGGCACAAACAATCTGGCAATTACCGCGAACAGCCCGGAAGTGGGTGAAGCGCGCGAAAGTTTGGCCATCAATTACAAAGGCGGGGAGATCGCGATTGCTTTCAATCCAAAGTACATGATTGATTCGCTCAATGCCCTAGCCAACGAGGAAGTGTTTATCGAGCTGGTGGATGAGCTGAGTCCGGGGGTGATCAAAATCAACGGACCCTTTTTGTATGTCGTGATGCCTATGCGGCTGAGTTGATCGAATCGAGATTTGCAGGCAAACGCGAAGTGGCAATGATCGCTTCGCGTTTTCTATTTACGCTGAGCAAAAGAATTTTTATCACCCCAAACTTGAAAGACGGCCAGAAATTCTTCCGCTTGCAGCGGATCATTCAAGGGCACAAAACCGCGCCGAATTCGCGGTCGCGGCGCGCCCTGGAATTCCAGCGGAAATAGGTTTTGTTGTTGGGCCACATACGCGCTGAAACTCGCGCAACCCAGTTTAGGCAGCGCGCGGTTGTTCAATAATTTCAACCGACCAAAACTACCTGGATGGACGTAATTCATCAGCTCCACCAGCACGCGGCCCATTGTGTAGCGCGGATTAATTTCAACGACCGGTTTGAGTTTTGGCGATCCGGAATCATCGTGGTAGATCAAACCATCAATGCCGATGGGGCCTTGAAATCCGAGTTGCTTCAACTCACTCGCGAGCTGCGCCAACAGTTCACCGTAAAGTTGTTTGATGGCATCGCCAACCTGCGGCGTGACGTTAAGTGTGGTGAGGATCGGGCTGGGAAAAGTTTTTCTGAAATGGGGTTCGGCCCAGTTCGCCTGAAACTGACCACGAGCGTCATTGAGCAGACCGGTGAAGCCGCAGAGTTTCAGATCTGTGGCAGTCATTTCCAGTTGCACCGAAAAATCCAGAACCCGGGTCAGCCAGGGTTCAATGATCACCGCGCGTCCTTCCGCAAAGGTGTTTTGCAACCAGCGTTTTTGCGAGTCGAGCAGGTCCGGCTCGAACAAGCGCAACGCCTGACTGCCCGCGGCACCGCAGGTTTCTTTAACAACTAATTTCTGATGCCCGCGGCAGCGGAATGAGCGAATGATCGCCTCAGCTTTTTCGGGAGAATCCGCCATTATTCCAACCACGGTCTCTGGACAAAAAATGTCGCCGGCTGCGGTAAAGCGGGCGTGACGATCTTTTTTCGTAAGTTGTAGTGAACGCAAAAAGCGACGCAGAAAATCAGCGCTCCAAGCTTTGCTGAACAACCCAGTCCGAGCTGCGTTGAAACGGGATGGTATGGATGGGTTCGGTATGGTGAGATTGGAAAATAGCGGGTGGAATCGTTCCACGCTATCCGGTCCCCAGCCCCAAGGACGCAACCCGCCGAGCTTGCGTTCGGCGAGAGCGGCGATGGTGTCAACAAACTCCGGTAGAATAAAATGGGCCTGCTTCATTTGACTCAGGAACAAAACCGAAGGGATGCGTTCCACCAGCACAATGTCATCCTGCCGACACAGAAACATGGGCAGTGCCGTTAAATCGCGCTGCAGGTGAAGCTGATGCTGGTTGGGGGAAAAATTTTTTCCTCCTGCCAATCGCGCTTCAACGAGCGGATTGAAAAGAAAAACCGTGGGGGTGCGACCTTTCGATTGAGTGTAAACATTGAGGTTTTTGATGAAATCTTCCGAAAGTCCGGCCGCTTTGCGTCCTTGAACATTGACCGAGAAACCCTTGGCGCGCGCTGGTGAGAGCGGGAATTTCAACTGTCGGCAAAACGCCGCCCAATCGCTGTCCTGCGGATTTTTCCAGCGCCGAAACCACTTCAGCCCGTAAGCCACATGGCCAATTTCATCGTGATAGATTTTTTGCAACAGACCAGCGGAATCGCCGTCACCGATTTCCGCAAAGCACGCGGAAAAGTGGCGCGCAAAATCAAGATTGGCCTGCTCAAAGGTCAGACTCAATCCGGCGACGTAATCCATCGGGCTTTCCATACCCGAGATGGCGCGCCAGAAATAACCACTAACCGGCAGCGCGCCGAATTCGATGCCGTTGGCGCGCATCCGTTCCAGGTAAAGCCGGGTGTGTTCTTGTTCGTCCTGGAGCGTTTTAAGCACACCGCGGCGAAAGGCGGCGGGAGCGTCCGGAAATTTCAACAACACGAGCGCCATCAACTCGGTGGCCAATAATTCGTGGTTGCCAAAGAAGTGGAGTAACCGACCCCGCTCGACCGAGGCTTCAAGCTGGTGCGCTCCGGGAAATTCCCGTCGGGCGGTGCCCGTAGGCTTAAAAATTAAATCACGCGGACGTCCCGGAGACGCTGGTGTTTTAATGGCCGTTCCAGGTCGTTCATCCGTAATCGGCTCCGGTGGTCGGAGCTTTTCTTCCAGCGATTGGGAGAACAAAACCCGTTCAGCAAATTCTCTAAGCTCCATGCAGCAATGGTTGACAACATCTTCCTGAGAAGCGAGCCAGAGCTGTTATTCCGTTGAAAGTTATGATCATTGAGAAAAAAATCCAAAATAAGAATCCGTTCGGGCGTGATGACTAGGTTCTTAGTCTTGAAAAAGAAGCCAATTATTTCAATAAATTTTAACGATATAAATTTATTCTACCATGCAGATTTTTAATGCGATATCTACTACTTAAAGAAGTTAAACTTCTTATGTTCTAAATGGTCACTCATTTTTTTGCAGAATGTTTGACACGGTAGGGGAGTTGTGTTTTACTTAGGGCACTAAGCAGGACACCGCGAGTGCGACTGCTTCGCTCTTTGAAGATAATTTTAGAATTTCCGTAATTCGCTCGGTGCATGCGAATTTCGGATGTCTCCGGATACCTACTGTAGCACCATTCGAAAATTCCCCGGGCCTCTCGGTCACCCCCTGATCGTTTGGCCCGGTTTTTTTATATCTACATCGCGGCGCTTTCGCCCGCCACTTCCAAAACACGCGAGGTTTTTTTCCTTCAGACCGATCACTTCGCAAAGTGACGCGGTCATTTCACCAGCCTGCCGCTTTCCCAATTCTGTAGTTGCCGACCGCTCGTTCAATCATTGCCAAGCCGTCCGCAGAACTTACAATCCCGCCTGCCGGTTCGAAGTCATCCGTCGACAGCATGTCGGAATACAAAGTTCAATTTGAGGTCTTTGAAGGGCCGCTGGACCTACTCCTTTATTTGATCAAGAAGGAGGAGGTGGACATTTATTCCGTCAACCTCACCAAGCTCGCGACTCAATTCATCGAATACATCGAGATCATGCGCGAATTCGATCTCGAGATCGCTGGCGAATTCCTCGTGATGGCCTCAACGCTCATGTATATCAAAAGCCGTGAGCTGTTGCCGGTGGACCAACAAACGCAGATCGAGGAGGAAGACGAGGGCGAAGACCCGCGTTGGGAGCTGATCCGGCAGTTGGTGGAATATAAAAAATTCAAGGACGCGGCCGCCAAACTCCAGGAGCTGGAAGCCCGGCAAGCCGAAGTTTATCCCCGCTTGCCCATCACGCCGGTTTTTGAGTCGGAACCCCTGCCGCTGAAATCCGAGGTCTCAATTTTTCACCTGCTCAACGCGGTGAACACGGTTCTCAAGCGATTTGAGCAGCGGGATAATCCGCGCGAAATCTACGAGGATAAATGGTCCGTTAGTGAGAAGATCGAACAAATCGTCAATTTAATGGCGCTGCGGCCAGTGGTGCATTTTTCTGAATTGTTCTCGGACGCCACCAGCCGCGGCGAAGTCGTCTGCACGTTCCTCGCGTTGCTTGAACTCATCCGCCTCAAACAGCTCGTCTGCGTGCAGCCCGAGGATTTTGGCGAGATTGAAATCAAAAAACGCGGGTCGTCCGCGTCCGCCGAAAGTGAAGCTGCCCCGGCGACCGGAGAAAAGGCCACGAGCGCGCCAACTGAACCGCGGTCCGACTCCGCGGCGGCCACCTCGTAAATCGTGAATCCAAAATCGTAAATCGAATCGCATGGAGCTGAAGTTCATTATCGAAGCCATTTTATTCTCCGCGCAAAAGCCGCTGACCCCCGCGGAACTCCGCGAGGTGTTGGTCAAAGCCGCCGAGGAAGCCGCCGATGCCACGGTCAAAGCCCTCAAGAAAACCAAGGAAGCCGACCTCATCGCCGCGCTCGAAGCGCTCGCGCAGGAACACGAAACCGCTGCGCGCAGTTACCGGCTCGTGTGCGTGGCGGGCGCGTGGCAATTCGTGACGCAACCGGAATTCGCGCCGTGGCTCAAGGCGCTCGTCGGCGTGAAGGCCCGCCCGCCGCGTCTTTCACCCGCCGCGCTGGAAACCCTCGCCATCGTTGCCTATCGCCAGCCGATGACCCGCGCCGATATCGAGCAGATTCGCGGCGTCAGCGTGGACGGCACCATGCAAACCCTGCTCGAACGCGGTTTGGTGGAACAAAGTGGTCGCGCGGAAGTCATCGGACGCCCGGCGTTGTACCGCACCACGTCCGGCTTTCTCGAATATCTCGGCCTCAAGGGTCTCGAAGATTTGCCCGCCGCCGATGAGCTACGACGGATTCCGATTGAAAAACCGGATGCTCCGTTAACGGCTGACCCCGGTTTGGCCACGGTTGCTCCTGAAGAATTGAAATTGGAGGAAACGCCCGCCGACCCCGCGCCAACCGAAGAAGCGCCCCAATAATTTTTGTAGCTGCCGATGTGAATTGCCTCAAACCAGTTGTTGCACTTCGATGAGCGCCGGATCCCATCAGCGCCCACGAAACCAAGATGAAACCGCTCGCTGATTGTAAACTCTACGCCTTCGTGGATACGGCCTATCTGCATGGTCGCGCCCCGGAAGTCGTGGCACAGCAGCTTTGCGATGGCGGCGCGGACTTGATTCAACTGCGCGCCAAGACTTCCCCGCCCGATGAAATCCGACGTATGGCCGAAAAAATTTTGCCCCTCACGCGCCGCGCCAAAGTCGGCCTCGTCATCAACGACCATCTCGACATCGCCCGCGAAGTTGGCGCGGAAATCTGTCATCTCGGGCAGGAGGATTTTTTTGACGCCGGTTTAACTCACGTTTCGCAGCTCGATACCCGCCGCGCTCAACTCCAGATCGGCTTAAGCTCTCACGCCCCGGCGCAGGCCAAGCGCGCCATCGCTGCCGGAGCGGATTATATCGCCATCGGACCGATCTATGCCACGGGCACCAAACCAACGGCCCAGCCCGTGACGCTTGAATACGTTCGCTGGGCCAAGGCCAACGTGACGCTCCCCTGGTTCGCCATCGGTGGGGTCAACCTGCGAACGCTTGACGCCGTGCTCGCTGCGGGCGCAACGCGCATCTGCGTGGTCTCCGCGATTCTCAACGCCTCCGATATAACCAAAGCCTGCGCGGAATTTCGGAAGCGGCTGGGTTGATGACGGCGCGCACGGACTGGCGCGCCCAACCTTGTTATCTCGCAGTCAACTTCCCCACTTTCCTCTTTGGCCCACAGCCGTCCGTCCTTAGACTCCGGCCCGCAATGTCGCAGATGTTGAAATCCTCCGGCGCCATGGCCGCCGCGACCATGACCAGTCGCGTGTTGGGCTTGGTGCGGGAGGTGGTTTATGCGTCCTTCATGGGAACCGGGCCGGTGGCCAGCGCCTTCAAACTGGCGTTCATGATTCCGAATCTCTTTCGCCGGTTGTTGGGCGAGGGCGCCTTGACGGCGGCGTTCATTCCCATCTTCAAACACAAGGAAGTGCAGGAGGGCGATACGGAAATGTGGCGCGCCGCCAACGCCGTGGTTTCCGGATTATTCGCCGCCGCCGGCGTGATCTCCGTGCTGGTGGTGTTGGGGCTTTCGGGCGCTTTGTGGGTCGGCAAATTTTCCACGGAAACCACGCTCATGCTGGAACTGCTGCGCTTGATGTTCCCGTACATGTTGCTGGTGTGTCTGGCGGCCGTGTTCATCGGCATGGCCAATGCGCGCGGTCATTTTTTTGTGCCCGCACTGGGATCGGTGATGTTGAACGCGGTGATGATTGCCAGCGTGTTGGTGACGTACCTCCCGCAGTTCAAGGACCTGCCGCTGGAGCAGCGTATTTTCGGACTGGCCATTGGCGTGTTGATCGCTGGTTTCGTTCAGATGATCTTTCAACTCCCGAGCCTGCATCACGAAGGCTATCGGTTTCGCTGGGTGACGCCGTGGCGCGATCCCACCGTGCGCGAGGTGGTGAAAAAAATGATCCCCGGTTCAATTGGCGTCGCCGCTTTTCAAATCAACGTGCTGGTGACCCAGGCGTACGTCTTCTTTGTTGATGGCACGAAAACGATCAACGCGACGTTTGACGTGGCCGTGCGGCTGATGGAATTTCCGCAGGGCGTCTTCGGCATTTCACTGGCCACCTTTTTATTGCCCACCCTGTCCGGCCTGGCTGCCGCCAAAAAATATCCCGAGTTTCGCGCCACGCTCAATCAAGGCTTGAACTACATCTCGTTCAGCAATCTGATTGCGGCGGCGGTCGCGTTTGCGGTCGCTGAACCCATCGTACGGCTGTTATTCGAGCACGGGAAATTCGGGCCGGACGCCACGCGCCGGGTGGCGCTGACGCTGCAATGCTTTGCGCCCGGGCTGGTCCTGTTCTCGATGAACAACATTTTGGCGCGCGCCTTCTTTGCGCTGAACGACATCAAAACGCCCATGAAAGTCAGTGTCTTTTGTCTGGTGTTGAATCTCAGTTTTGCGGTGGCGCTGGTGCATCCGTTTCGCGAGGCGGGATTGGCCGTCGCCAATACGTGCAGCGCGGTCATCAACACCGGGCTGTTGCTTTACGCCCTGCGCCGCAAATTGGCCCGCCTGGATTTGATCGGCCTCAACCGCAATGTCAGCATCTTGTTTGCTGCGGCCGTCATTTCTGGGCTGCTGGCTTATGGCGTGTTCCGCTGGTGGGACGCCGCGTTTGGGCATCAGGCGTTGGTCCCGCGTCTGGGAGGAGCGCTGCTGCCGATTGGCGTGGCGGGCGCGGCCTATTGGGCGTTGGCGTTATCAGCCAAAGTCCCCGCCGCGAGTGAGGTGACGCAATTGTTGCTGCGGAAGTTCAAGCGGTGACGGAGCGCGGACGGTCTCCGTCCGCAGCGCTTCGCAAAACCGATGCGCATCGAATCTTCCGGGGCCGCTATTCGTGGTCTCGCGCTGCGACCGGGGACCGGTCGCGCTCCGAACGATTCCGCTTCCTGACCAGGTAGGAGAACGTTCTTAACCGCTTGTGATAAACTGGCTGACATTCGTTGCGAAGTCTGGTATGAATGGCCCGTCGTCCAATCTTGCTCTCCGTTCTCCGCGTGGGGGTGGAAGCGTAGAAAATTAACAAACAAAAGGCGATGACATGAAAAGAATCATGAACTTGAAGTGTAGCAGTCTGTGCTCAGTGTTCTTCGCGATGATTGCGGCGATGGTGATGACCGGCTCCAGTGTATCCGCCACCCCGGCTGAAACGGCGCGCTGGGCACGGATGGTTCACGAAAGCCGTTCAGTTTCAATGCTTCTTGAACGGCAGGTTTTTGATCAGACGGGTGAAAAACATCAAAATGATGATAAGTACCAGATTCGTTCTCAAATCGGTGGGTTTTTCTTCCGGGAACTGACAAAATACGCGGACGCGGCGAACTATACCAATAGTCGCATGTATGTGGCTGGCTATGGCAACGATACGCGATGGATGGTGCAGGCGAACGATCTATTTGTTGAGGAGGCAGAAATGAATTTACGAACCAACATGTTATTGTCGTTTCCGATTGGTATGGGGCAGAGCGTGAGAGACGAGGTTTTGTGTTGGGGCATTTTGAACGCGGATCCAACAACCTTGGTTGCGACAGATGGCAACCGGTTTCAGGCAGCCGTCAAACGACCCATTTGGGAAATTCCTAGTGGGGGCGTGGAGGTTTCCGATACGAATAAGGACGTTGGGCGCGCGGGTTGGGAAATTCGCGGTGAAGTGTTGGAGTTCTCTGATGCGGGACTGCCCCTCCGACTGGAATATGTGACGCACGGACCAAAAGGGCCAGTTCGTACGAATTTGATCGAGTACCGTTTGGATTCCGAGGCCAAGTTGCCCTGTCTGCCTCGAGAGATTCGGACCTTTAAGCTCTCAGGCACTAAAAAAATTCCTCACATGGTTTATTTAATTGAGGACTTTCATTTTACGGCCGGAGTCATGCCCAAAGAGCAATTCCTCCCGACGGTATTTTCGGATGCGGCGCCGTTTCGGGCAAATTTGATTGTCAAACCCGAAGGCTTTTTCCAACAGATGGACGGTAAACTGGTAAAGGTTCCAGATGCTTCCACGGTTAAGCCCATCGGAGTCAAGATCCGTTATCTGTACATTCTCTTGGTAGTGGTTGCGGGCGGCACATTGGTGCTGGCATTGCGCCGCCGAGCACCAGAAGCAAATAAAGGTAAGATATTATGAATGTCGTACGCCTGACTGCTTGGTTACTCAGGGTCTGTGGCGGTATTTTAGCTATCACTGGCCTACTAAAATTGATCAGCTTGTTTGGACATGCCGGGATACTGGAGCAGGAGGACCCGGTCTTGGGTATTAACCTTCGATTGGTTCTACTCTTTGTAGGCATATTGGAAGTGTGCATTGCGGCCAGCTTGTGGCGGTTGCGGAACCGTGCAGTCGCTCTTTCTCTGGTGATGTGGACGGGATTTTGCTTCCTACTCTACCATCTTTTCCGGACCACGTTTGGTGACGGCCAAGCGTGCCCCTGCCTAGGGACAGTCTTTGGCTGGCTGGGATTAAACCCGCGTCTGCTGGACACCTCGCTGGTGGTGGTAAGTGTATTCATGTTACTCGGCGGGGGGATGTTGTTATGGAGATCGTGGAATCTAACAACTACTCCGACTGGAACGATCTGACTATTCGGAGGCGGCGTTGGTTGCGCTTTCAGGGGTGGGCATGTCGCTTCGCCCCGGAATTGGTGCTCACGGTGATCTACCTGACGTACGTGCTCGCGCAGAACGTCAGTCAAGCCAGCCGGTTCGCGGTACAGGATGCGGCTTACACCCACTTGGTGAAGTTGGTGGAGGTAGCGGTAGGTCTGGTCAGTCTGCAACTGTTGGCCGGTGCGCTGCGGCGATTGTTGTCGATGGGGCGACGGGTGGCGTCCGCGCTGATTGTTTTGGCGCTCTTCGGCTACGTGACGTTGTGCTTTTACAACTGGAAAACCAATTCCGCGCTGACCTTCGCATTGCTGGCGGATCATTTCCACGAGCTGCGGCACGCGGAAGCCTGGGTCGTGGTGAGCGATCAGTTGGAACCGGGAAGTTACCTGACCTTGGCCGTCACCTATGCCGGCCTCTGGCTGATCGAGTGGAAAACCGCGATGTTCCGCCGGGCGCTGGAATTGGGCCGGAGGTCATGGCTTACGGCTTGCGGATGTGGCGTGGGTTGGTTGCTGCTCGTGATCTGGGGACCGGTGACGCTGGAGCCCGCAACGCTGCTGGCGCGGAGCGCTTGGGGCGAGTCCTTCCGTCTGCGGCAGTTTGGCCTGACCGTTTCCACTAAAGACTTGGCCGAGTTTCCTTATGTCCGCGAACCGGGAATCCCTCCCACCGCCGTGACGGGTCCGGCGGATCGGCCGCACGTCTTCGTGATCATGATTGAGTCGTTCAACGCGCGTTTTGTGGATGAGCACGCGGCGGATGGGACTCCTTTGATGCCCCACTTTCAAGCGGCCATCCGAAACGGCGCCTGGGTTGAACCTTTCTACGGTAATGCCACCTACACGCTCAAGGGACAGGAAGCGGTTCTGACCTCGCTGCCCCCAACCCTGTCCGGCAATCTGGCAAATGACTACGGGGAGGTCCGGATTCGCGCACTGCCGACGCTCTTCCGGGAAGCGGGCTATGAGACTCGTTTCTTCCAAGCGTACAAGGATATTGATTTTGCCGGGACGGGTGACTTTATGCGCCGCTGTGGCTTCGAATTCATCCAGGCGATGGATCAAGAATTCACCAAAACGATGGACCCGGCGCTATTCTGGAATTGGGGAATCCGCGACGACGCCTTCTACGATCGGTTCTTCGCGTGGTTGCGGGAACGCGACCCAAATCCAGCGTCAGGCCGCCAGAATGAATCCCCCAAGCCCTTGTTTGCTTTGCTGGCCACCATTTCGAGTCACAGTCCGTACGATCAATTGCCGCGTTCTTTTTGCGAGGCCTTCCCTCAGCCAACTTCCAAGGCGGAATGGTATGCCAACGCCCTGCGCTTGGTGGACCGTGGGATCGGACGCTTCTTGGAGAATTTGGAACAGTCGGCCTACGGCACGAACGCCATCGTGGTGATCACTGGCGACCACGGCATTCCCATGGCGGAGCATGGAGTCAGCAGCCTTCAATCGGGATTTTTTGAGGAGTCCTTTCGAGTTCCGTGTTTGATTTTGTGGCCCGGGAAATTGGCGCCGCAACGCATCGAAGGCGGGCCGTTCTCACAATTGGACCTGGCCCCAACGCTGCTGGACCTCTGTGGCATCCAGGCCCGGAACCACTGCACGGGACGATCCGTGTTTGAACCGGTAACCAAGCCGCGCGCGGCGGTCATGCTCCAATCGTACGATGGACTGTACTTGGTGGCGCGGGTGGCATCGTGGAAATACGTATTTCATAATGCGACGGGTCGCGAGTTCATCTTCGACCTTGCCCGCGATCCCCAGGAGCGTCTGAATCGCTTTGGGGAAAGTCCATCCGATCTTCGCCACCGTTTGCGTGAAGCGGTGGGAGAGTTGTGGCTTTACAATCAATTGCTCGCCGAGAATCGCATCTGGCCGGAAGCTGACTTCCGTCCCCGTGACGACGGCCACGCCGTCATCACGCTGGACAAAACCCAAGGAATCCCACAATGAATCTCCTCGACCCCGCTGCGCATCGGTACTCCCGCACGGGAGGCTTCACATTGCTCGAACTGCTGGTGGTCATCGCGATCATCGCCATCCTCGCAGCGTTGTTGTTGCCCTCGCTCGCCAGCGCCAAGGAGAAGGCCCGGCGCACCGGTTGCCTGAACAACCTTCGCCAGCTTGGTTTGGGAGCGCTGGATTATGCGGAACAGTCCGCGCACAACGATCTTTCCGCCACCATCAGTGATGCGGATGATAACCTCAACTACCTCTACCCCGCGCACGTGAACACGTTGGGAGTGTTCGTTTGTCCCTCCACGTCAAACCGGGTGCGGCCAGAGGATATTTTTTACAACCTGCCCGACCTGCAACCGCAACTAACGGATTTGAGTCGCATCGCGATGGACAAGCGCGGTCCCGGCACCAGTTACGAAGTGTTCGGTTTTATGAATGTGTACGGGAGCAACACCACGCCGGTTCTTGTCGCGGGGAAAATGGTTCAGACGCCGGGCATCAGGAAATCGCTGAGTTCGATACAAAACTATGTTCACCGCAATACCGCGTTTGGTTTGCAGGGCACCGTGCCCGGCCCGGCGCGCATCTGGTTGATGGTGGATGCCGATGAGGGCTTCGTCGGCCACAACAATTACCCGGACCCGAGTGACCATCATGGGGATCGCGGCAGCAACGTCGTGTTTTGCGATGGTCATGTGGAATGGGTCACACGCGCCAACTATCTGCTCAGCTACGAGACCTCGCAGGACGAGAATCGCACAGCGCCTTGAGCTTCGGGTCCGCCGCCGCCCTGCGCCGCAAACTGGCCCGCTTGGATTTGATCGGCCTCAACCGCAATGTCAGCATCTTGTTTGCTGCGGAAGTTCAACCGGTGCCGGAGCGCGGACGGTCTCCGTCCGCAGCGCGTCGCAAGACCGATGGGCATCGAATCTTCCGGGGCCGCTATTCGTGGTCTCGCGCTGCGACCGGGGACCGGTCGCGCTCCGAACGACTCCGCTTCCTGACCAGGTTACAGAAACATTCTTAATCGCTTGTGATAAACTGGCTGACATTCGTTGCGAAGTCTGGTAGGAATGGCCCGTCGTCCAATCTTGTTCTCTGGTCTCCGTCCGCAGCACTTCGCAAGACCGATGGGCATCGAATCTTCCGAGGCCGCTATTCGTGGTTTCGCGCTGCGACCAGGGACCGGTCGCGCTCCGGAATTTTTCTGGCACTTCGTGGGAAGCTGACTACCGTAAGCACAGTTGCGGCATTCATTGAAACTCGATTCCTGATATGCGCTTGAAAAAAATCCTCTGCGGCGCCGGGGTGCTTTTCGCCCTCGCCAGTTTCCCGATCTGCGCTCAAAAAGTTCCGGTCATCGAAAAGACGCTGCCCAATGGTATGCGCCTTTTAATGGTCGAGCGGCATGACGATCCTTCCATCGCCGGCGGTTGGGTGGCGCACGTCGGCAGCGCCAACGAACGCCCCGGCATCACTGGCATCGCCCACCTGTTTGAGCACATGATGTTCAAAGGCACGCCAACCATCGGCACGCAGGACTTTCCCCAGGACGTGGAAATCATCGCCGCCCAGGAAAAACTGCGCGACCAGATGCGGACGGAGGAAACCAGGATGCGCGCGGAGTATCGCGCCGGAGAGATTGATGACGTGTTCAAACCGGAGCACCGCTCGCCGCGCTACCAGGAATTGGAAAAGCAATTCAACGAACTGATTGCCGCCCAACGGAAAATTCTGGTGAAGAACGAGTTTGACCGCATCTACAACCGCGCGGGTGGCGCCGGCATGAATGCTTTCACCTCCGACGACATGACGGCCTATTTCATCGGCGTGCCCGCCAACAAGCTCGAACTCTGGATGTGGATGGAATCCGAACGCATCCTGCGCCCAGTATTCCGCGAATTTTACGCTGAACGCGACGTGGTGTTTGAGGAGCGCCGCATGCGCACCGAAGCCACCCCGTTGGGAAAATTTGAGGAAACCTTCAACGCCATGTTCTGGGAATCGCATCCTTACGGCTGGCCGACGGTCGGTTGGCCTTCGGACATTCCGGCCATTTCCAAAGCGCAGGCGGATGACTTTTACGCCACGTATTACGCGCCGCAGAATATCACGCTGGTGTTGGTGGGGGATTTCCAAGCAGGACCGGCGGCGACTCTGGCGGAAAAATATTTCGCCCGGATTCCGCGCGGGGCCAAGGACGCGCCCGACGTGGTGACGCTGGAGGTAAAGCAACCCGCCGAGAAACGGATGAACGCCGAGGCGGAAGCCAATCCGCAGGTGGACATCCTTTGGCACACCGTTCCCTTCGGACACAAAGATTCGTATCCGCTTTCCATTCTGGCGCAGATTCTTTCGACGCGCACCGGTCGCTTATACAAGGGACTGGTGTTGACCAATGATCTCGCCACGCAAACCTGGGCGTGGCAAGGCTCGCAAAAATGGGCGGGCCTCTTCAACATCGGCGGGGAAGCCAAGGAGGGGCGCACGCCAGCGGAGGTCGAGGCGGCGATTTATGCGGAGCTGGATAAACTGGCGCGGGAGGAAGTTTCCGCCGAGGAACTGCAAAAGGTGAAAAATAATTTCGCCGCGGCCGAATATCGCAAGTTGTCCTCGAACATGGCGATCTTGATGCAGTTGTTGCAATACGATGGTTTGGGCAACTGGCACGAAATCAATGATGCTGCCGCCAAGTATCAAGCCGTCACCGCGGCGGATGTGCAAAGGATCGTCAAAACGTATTTCACCCCTGAAAACCGCGCCGTGGCCACTTACGTGCGCAAGGCGGAAACTCCCAAAAATCCCAAGTCATGAAAGCCGCTTTTTACTTCGGAACTGCCGCGCTGTTGATCTCATTGCTCGGCGGCTGCCGCACGACGTCGCCGCAATCCAGCGCGCCCGCCATCGCCACCGGCCCGGAAGTCAATTACATCAAACGGTATCCGGAGATTCCCGAGCGACCCGAGGAATTGAAATTCCCTCCGTTCAACTTTCAACCGCCCCACGCGGCGACCTACCGCGTTCCGCTGCGCAGCGGGCCGGTGGCGTACGTGGCGGAAGATCGCGAGTTGCCCTTGGTGACGATCACCCTGTCGGTACACACGGGGGATTGGGTTGAACCCGAAGGCAAGGAAGGACTGACCGATATGTGCGGCTATCTGCTGACGCGCGCCGGCACCACCACGCGCACCGCTCAGGAATTGGATGAGCGATTGGCTTTTTTGGCGGCCAACCTCGCCTCCAGCATCGGCAGCGCGCAAGGCAGCGTCTCCCTGAATCTTCTTTCCAAAGACCTGGATGAAGGCTTGGCGATTTTGCGTGAAGTGCTGACCCAACCGCGCTTTCAGGAGGATCGTCTCGCGCTTTACAAGCAACAATCGTTGCAGGCGATGAAGCAGCGCAACGACGAATCGGCAAATATCGAACGGTTGGAAACCGGCTATCTCGCTTACGGCGACAAGTTTTGGGATAATCGCAACGCCACGGCCGCTTCGCTGGAAGCCATTACGCGGGACGACCTGATGGCCTTTCATCACCGTTGGTTTTTCCCGTCAAATTTCGTGGTCACCGCGAGCGGCGATTTTGACCGCGCCACCATGATCACCAAACTCGAACAGCTCTTCGCCAACTGGCCCTGGACCGATTCGCCGCCACCGCCCATTCCGCAGGATGTTACCATGTCGCCGGCGGGCATTTATCTGGTGAACAAGGACGTGAATCAGGGCCGGGTGACGATGCTGTTGCCCGGCATCATGCGCGACAACCCGGATTATTTCTCCATCCTCATCATGAATGAGATTTTTGGCGGCGGCGGTTTTACGTCGCGCATTGTGAATCGCGTGCGCTCGGATGAAGGCCTGGCCTACGCCGTGGGTTCGGCCTTTCCGGGCGGCACGTATTTCCCTTCGTACTTTCGCGCGAGCTTCCAATCCAAATCCCGCACCGTGGCGTACGCCACCTCCATCATCCTCGAGGAAATGAAACGCATGGCCGCCGAACCGGTCAGCGCGGAAGAACTGGAGAACGCCAAGAGCGGTTTCATTGACCGGCTGCCGCGCAGCTTTGCATCCAAAGGCCAGATCGTCGGCATGTTGGCGAGCGAGGAATTTACCGGGCGCTACCAGACGGACCCCGGTTACTGGCAAAACGTCGCGGCCCGAGTGCGCGCCGTGACCCAAGCCGACGTGCAACGGGTGGCGCAAAAATATCTCACCCCGGACCGTCTCGTTATTCTCGTCGTCGGCGACAAGGAGGAAATTCTCAAAGGTCATCCGAACCACGACGTGAAGCTGGACGCGTTGGGGGCGATTCACGATCGTCCATTGCGCGATCCGCTGACGCTCGTGCCGATGCGCCAATGACGCGGCGCGGAAATTAAAACCAGGATCACCAGTCCCGAATGGAGCTGGGGTCTGTATTTTTCAAACGGGATCAATCCTCCGCTTCGTCGGACTTCTCGCTTTTGTTTGCGAGGTAGTATTCGACGAACATCAAGCCGCTCTCGCCCGCGCGTTGCACGATTTGCAACAATTCGTCAGCCGAGGAAACCTCCTCCAGTTGTTCCTTGATGAACCACTGCAGGAAATTTTGCGTGAAGGGATCACCCTCCTTCTGCGCCAGCGTCAAAATGTTTTTGATGGAATCCGTGACCTGCAACTCGCTGTCCAGGGCGAGTCGTGCGGCTTCCACTGCGGACTTGAACTTGCACTGCGGCGCGGTGATCGCCGGCAGATCCAGGCTGATGCCCGCGTCCAGAAGATACTTGATGAAGCGATGGGCGTGCTCGCGCTCCTCGGCGGCTTGGCGGGTAAAGTGAACGTGCAAGTGCGGCAAACCTTCCAGTTTGAACCAGGCGGCGATGGCTTCGTATTGGAGCGAAGCGAGAAATTCCATGCCGACTTGCGCGTTCAGCGCGGCAGCAACTTTCTTCGAGATGAGCGGCGTCATACCGACGGCGAATATGGCTGCTGCCGAACGGCTCCGGCAAGCCATTCTTTCGCCGCCGCCGCGGCGGTCGAAGCCCGATCCACCTTGGCGGCTTTCGGAGTCCGGGCCGCTGGCGGATTGCGGCGCCGATCGGCGAGTTGCTGATGGAATCGCATGAAATGCTGGAATTGCTTCGCGCTCATGGGCGGGAAAACTACGTCGGACAAAGGCTTCGCGCTCCCGGTCATTTGCGAAAGATTGTCGGGTGCTTGCACCCGCCGTCCGCCGCGCCACCGTTCGCTGGAGTGTTGATTGCCAGTGGTCTTTATCAACCACCGCAAACTTGCGCCCATGCGCAGCGCCCAATTCGAGACCAGCCCAACACGCTTCTTTCAACGGCGACCGGAAAGCTTTATCCAAGTGTTGACTGGAGGTAGAATGAACGGACTAAAAACTCCATTCGTATCTCTTACAAATAATCTGACTGTTACCTGCAAGCGATAATCCCCCGGCTCGACTATTTTGAACATCTTCATCAACTCCAAGTCCCACAGATGCTGGTCGCCGGCACCATAAGTAAATACCAGTTCGCGAGATTGCCCAAACATCGCCGATATATCGGTTGCGTAGGAGCCATCCAGAAGTTTCTTGTCGGGTTGAAGAGGTTTGCCCAGTTGTCGTCCGAAAAAGGTCTTTTTTATTTCTTTCCCATTCGCGTCAAATAATTGCGCATCGAATGCTTGTTTGGGGAGTGGCTTGTAAGCGACAAGATTGGTGCGGCCAAGGATGCCCACCCACATCAGATTTTTGACCTGACGCCCATCGGTGGTGACGCCATTGTGCAGTCCGCCTACGGTCACTTCCAAATATCCCTTGCGAGCTTTTTCCCAGTGAGCCTGAAGTAGCCTTTGGCTGGCTGCTTTGTCCGGGTCAGAAATGGAATGGGGAGATTCTGGTTCCGCCCGCGCAATCGTTGATGCGATTGTAAGAGACATCAACAAGACGAGAACAAAATGTGGATGCCGCTTGCTCTTCATAAAATGGGCGTCAATGGTTTGGTGCAAGATCAGATTCGAGGCAAGGCCAAATCACAGCAAATCATCGGAATCTACCCTGGGCTACCACCATTCGTCACTTCGCCACGCTTGTCTTTACGGGTACCGCATTGAACGTCTCGGAAACCAAAGTGCCTTTGGAAAAATCAAGAATCAGAATCAGATTGCGTCGTCACCCGTTTTTTCCGATGCTCCGGTCATGGCGCTCGGGCTCAAGAAGCAGACAGGCGCCGGGTCGGAGCGCGCGCTTAGCTCAGTGGTAGAGCATTACCTTCACACGGTAGGGGTCGTAGGTTCGAAACCTACAGCGCGCACCACTTTTCCAAAGGAAAATGCAGGTTTTCAAAAATCTTGCACAGATTTTGCACCCGCGTTTAATCCTGAAGCACCCGCCCCAAATCCACCCAGCGTAATTGGTATCGGACCGGATCCAACCCGGCGCGACGACACAGCTCATCCATGTCTTCCTGCATTTCTCGGCTTGGACCAGAAGTCGAGCGGCCGCTGATGAATACCAATCGCCCCGGTAACGGAATCAGGTTTGGCGATCCGGAATCGCCACCTTTCCAAGTGTTCACGGTCAGCGGCGATACGCCGGTGCTGACATTTCCGCCTTGCTCGGTTTGGAACAGCGGATAGGGCGCGGGACCGAAGCTGGGTGGCGCGTAGAATTCCTTCACGCTCTCCACCGATGCCACCGCCAGAGGCTCGATATCGTCAGGCAAATCGCGATCCAGCAGCAGGATGGAATAATCGCGCTTCGAGGGCGCCTGCGTCCGCACCACGGTCATTTTGATGGTGGCTTCGATCCGACGATTGTCCCGGGTGAAAAACCACGCGCGCTGACCGTTGTGATCGGGATTGAATCCATCGGCGCCAAAACCATGACCGCGGGTATAAACGTGCCGGCGCGTCAACACGGTCAACGGCACCTGTCCGGAATTGCCCTCGCCTTCCCAACACGGACTCAAGCCCGTGATGCCTTGCATGCCCCAGATTACGCTATTGGTATTCCATTCGACCACCGGGGGCGTCTTGGGCCAGCCCGGCGGATGGGTGCGCTGCGACCAGATGCGCAGGGTGCGTCCGTTGGTGTGGGCGATGAAGTTCGTCCAGATCAAATGGGCCAGCGTTCCGGTTTGATAACCCTGAAAAGTCCGATTGGTAAAAGTGTATTCCGTCCGGTAGCGGCGCAGGAACACTTCATTGGTCAACAACCGCGCGGGCAGGTTGGTGGGAATGGCGTTCGAATAGGCCCGCGTGATGGCCCATGATTCCCAAATGCCGCCGCCATTGGTGACCAGCCCCACGGAGTTCGTGATGGCACTGAGCAAAACTGGCGGCGTGGCCGCGCGTCCTTGAGCCGCACCTAAAACCACCAGGGCGAGAGCGATCAATTTTCCGTACATGTCTTGTAGCCTAGCTGGATTCGATGCTTCCACAATTCCGCAGGTTTGAAAATTCCCACCGGCGTAATGATGCCCGTGATCAATTCCGCCGGGGTCACGTCAAACGCCGGATTCCGCGCGGTACTGGTGGGATTGGCCACGCGAATATAAGTGCGTTGCGTCCGCTTTCCAGTCGTCGGTTTGACGGTCGGATTTGCGGGGACGCCCCAAGCGCCAAGTACTTCCGCCGCCGCCCGGTTTTCAATGGGAATTTCGCTGCCGCGCCGTAATTGCCAATCCAGCGTCGAGAGCGGAATCGCCACGTAGAATGGGATTCGGTGGCGCTGGGCCAGCACCGCCAGAGTGTAAGTGCCGATTTTATTCGCCACTTCACCCGTGCGTCCGAGGGTGCGATCGCTGCCCACAATGACCAGATCAACTTCGCCGCGCTGCATCAAAGGTCCAGCCGCGCCGCCCACGATGATTTCATGCGAAATACGTTGCTGCGCCAATTCCCACGCGGTCAATGTCGCGCCCTGCGAGCGCGGACGGGTTTCGTTACAAAGCACGTGGAAATGACGTCCCGCCGCTTGAGCAGCGTACAAAGGCGCGGTTGCTGAACCCACATCCACGAACGCCAGCCAGCCGGCGTTGCAATGAGTCAATATTCGCATGCCGTCGCGGATGAGATTGGCGCCCTGGCGTCCGATGGCTTCGCAGTGGTGAACGTCCGTATTGGCAAACTCCTCGGCGGCCGCGTGCGCCAGCGCCTGTTGTTCCGCCACGGATTTTCCACGCCGCATGGTTGCGCGCACCGCGTCCATGGCGTTCACCGGGTCCACGGCCGTCGGCCGCGCGTTCTTCAAAGTGCGATAAACCAATTGAACGTGTTGGAAAAACCGCTTCCGATCCGCCCCGCGAAACGCCGTCGCGCCTTGGGCGAGTCCGTAGGCGGCGGTGGCGGCGATGGCGCCCGCGCCGCGCACCACCATGTCGCGAATGGCGGCGGCGGTTTCACGAAAAGTTTTTGTGGCGACGATTTTGAACTCGTGCGGCAAGTCCCGTTGTTCGATGAGCCGGACTTGATTCAGTGAAGCGTCAAAAGTGACGGTGCGAAAAGGGCGCGCTTTGCCATTGACGGTCACCTGCATGTGGTCAGCCTACGGCGCGGTCGGGACGAGCGCCAGTTTTCGATTATTTTTCCACGACCTTGATGCGCTGAATCTCGACCTGAATTTTTTGGTAGCGCGAGTGCGCCCGTAAATTTTCCAGATCCGGGTCCTTGGCGAGCCATTTGAAATCCCGATAGCCCAGTTGCAGCGCTTTCTCCAGTGCGTCCGCGGCTGCCTCGCATTGATCCAGCAAAGAGTAGCTGCAGCAAAGATTGTAGAAGACCAGCGGATTGTCCGGTTCAAGCTCCGCGAGGCGCTGGTCCACGCCCAGCCCTTCGCTGAAGCGTCCGCGTTTGGTGTAGTTGTCGCCTAGCAGTTGCAGGGCTTCGATGTAGCGCGGATCGCGGCGCACGACGCCTTCCATGAATTGGATTTGGATGTCCAAGGCCCGCGTTTGTTCGCGAGTTTTACGACTCTTTCTGCTCTTGCCCGGCATACGACGCTTCAAGGTTTTCCGAATCCGGCGGTCAAGTCAAGCGGCGCCTCGGCTCGGGGTGTGATTGGAAGTGACGGTCAATTGAGGCCGAGTTTTGGCGTGGACCAGTAGCGCGACCAGAGTTGGTTGGCGCGGGCCACGCGTAGGCCTAGCATGGCTTCGGCGTTGGTTTCCTTCCACCAACTGCCCGCCAGTTTGAGCCGTTGTTGAATCACATGCCGATGGCCGCTTTCAATCTCGCCGGAGCCGATCTCCAGTCCCGCCGTCCGTGCGCCCGCATAGTCCAGATGCGCCCGCCGTTCGCTCAAGTAGCGGTACGCCGCCCGCACGGGCGCGGTCGGCACGCCTTCGGGTTCGAGGTGCGCAGTCAACGCCCGCAGCACGGCCGACACCTTGTTTTCCAGCAACCGGCTTTGTTGGCGGCGGCGCCAGCGTTCGGGATTTTTGGGGTGAATCACCGTCGCGGCCGCCGCGAGGTATTCGCTCACGTGGTAGAAGTCCAACAAGTAATCACCTTGCGCGCCGAACTGTTCCTGGAACTGGGTGAGAATCCAGGCCGCCCCGTCGCCCACCCCATGGACGTGCGTGCGTGCGCCCAGCCCGGCGGCTTGGGCCGTGGCCCGCCACATCGCGCCAGCCAGCGTCACGCTGCCCAAGGTGGCGCCGTAGCAGGGCGTGGCCGAGTCTTTGGGCCGAGCCAGACACAAACGCGCTTCGCGCCAGATGAGTTGTTTGCCGCAGCGACGATCTTCGCTGTGGGTGGGCGGCACCATGATGGGAATCAGACTGCCGTCCAGTTGCGTGACCAGCGTGCGGACCGCGCGTTTGGGCGGCGTGACGGCCAAGGCGCTGATCCGCGCCCCGTGCGCCAAGGTGTGCTGGCGCACCGCTGTGGCCGTCACGTCCAGCCCGTAGTGTTCCCGCACGCGTTGAGCGGCGCGGGCAAAACTTTCCTCGGCCCCGAAATCCACCAGCGCCCGTTGCAACCGCCGCGAACGGCCGCGCGGATTCACCCTGGCCCGTTGGCAGAAGGGGCGCAACAACCGGCCGCGCCGGCCCAGCCGCCATTGCGTCTCCTGGACTTCCACCCACCCAAAGGTGGTCTGCCACGTCAGTCTTTTTTTTTACCGTAGTGAATGGCATCCGGATGGCGCTGGGGCACCTGGGCTTGGGTGTGGGCCTCGGCTTCGCGGGCCCACTGGCCCAAAAGCTCCTGAGCCAATTGGCGCACCTGCGCGCTCACGCGCGCTTCGGCTTCATCGGCGGTGCAGTCGTCGGTGACGGATTGGTCGAGCGTATCGGCCAGTTCGTGCAGCCGTGCCAGCACGTCGGGCCGATGCGCCAACCGCTCTTCCAGGGATCGGCGGGAAGGGGAAACGTTTTTGGATTTCGGTCGTTCATCGTTCATGAACCACTTCAAATATACAAAATCGTTCCAAGGCGCCAGGGCTAAATCACTTACAAAAAATTAGCCTTTGACCGTCACTTCCAATCACACCCCTCGGCTCGGGTAAAATGCGGAACGGAGACTTGCCTCGGCCCCGCCGCAAGGTATGCTTGCGCTTACCTATATCGGGCAACGCCTGAAGTCGGTTCGGATTTTGGCCCATGAGCGCAGGTAAAAAGAAAATTAAAATCCTCGTCGTTGACGACCACCCCGTAGTCCGCAAGGGACTGATGTCCTGTCTGGCCAACAAGGAGCACCTGAAAATTGTCGGCGAAGCCAGCAACGGCCCGGACGCGATCCAGTTGACGAAAGAACAATCCCCGGACGTCGTTTTGATGGATGTTTCCATGCCGGGGATGGATGGTCAGGCGGTGACCGAAGCGCTGCGCAAGGAAACGCCCCAGGTCAAAGTGCTTATTCTTTCCATGCAATCCGCGCGCGAGCCGGTGCTGCGCCTGATCCGGGCGGGGGCGCGTGGTTACGTGTTGAAAGACGCGCCGCCGGAGGAATTAACCAGCGCCATTGAAGCCGTTTTTGCCGGCGAGGCGTACTTCAGCAAGCCGGTCGCCCAAATTGCGTTGAACCAATACATTTCGGATGCCGACGATACCAAGCCGGTGGCGAAATTAAGTGAACGTGAACGCGAAGTGTTGGCGCTCATCGCCGAAGGCAAGAGCAACAAGGAAATTGCCGTTGACCTCGGCATTGGCGTGCGCACCACGGAAACGCATCGCGAACGCATCATGCGCAAACTGGATATCCACAGCGTGGCCGGACTCACCAAGTTCGCCATCGCCAACGGCATTTCTTCGCTCGAAGAAAAAGATAAACACTGACCGTGCGCGCTGCCGGCCTCCGATCTCCCTCCGTCCGCGCCCGCCGCGCAAAGCGGGATTTATTGCTGACTCAGGCCGGCACGGTTGGCGCCCGGTGTTCCCCATAATTGCCCCATGAACCTCCACCCGCTCGATCTGATCATCATCGTCATTTACATGGCGGGCACTCTGGGAGTCGGTTGGTGGTTCAGCCGCCGGCAGCGCAATATCCGCGACTATTTTCTTTCCGGTAAAGACACGCCGTGGTGGGCGTTGATGGGTTCGATCGTTGCCACGGAAACCTCCACCGTTACTTTCATCAGCGTGCCGGCGTACGCGTTCGCGGTTAATGCCACCGGCACCGGCGGTGATTTTACCTTCCTGCAAATCGTCATCGGCTATCTCATCGGGCGATTGATCATCGTGGCGTTGTTCATCCCGCTTTATTTCAAGGGGGAACTGTTCACGGTCTATCAAGTGCTGGATCAACGCTTCGGCGGACGGGTGAAGCGCACGGCGGCTTCGTTGTTCCTGGTGACGCGTTCGATTGCAGATGGCATCCGGCTGTTCCTCACCGCCATTGTGCTGGTGGCGCTGACCGGTCTGGCGGATCCGGTTTCAATTCTCATCCTCGGCATCATCACGATCATTTACACCTATCTTGGCGGCATGGCGGCGGTGATTTGGACCGACGCCATCCAACTGGTCATTTATCTGGTCGGAGCGGTGGCGGCGGCGCTGGTGTTACTGGGTAAAATTCCCGGCGGTTGGAACGAAGTCGTCACCGTGGGCGGCGAATTGCACAAGTTCAACCTGTTTGATTTCACGTTCGACCTCAGCCGCAATTACACCTTCTGGTCGGGGGTCATCGGCGGTGCGTTTCTCACCACGGCGACGCACGGGACGGATCAACTCATGGTGCAACGCTACCTCAGCGCGCGCAATGCGCGGCAGGCAACCCTGGCGCTACTGACCAGCGGCCTCGTGATTCTTGGCCAATTTGTGCTCTTCCTGCTGATTGGCGTCATGCTCCACATCTTTTATCAAAAAGCTGGTTCGCTGCCGGCGGACGTGGCCGCCCGGGCGGATCGCGTCTTCCCGCACTTCATTGTTACCGAGCTGCCGATCGGGCTTATTGGTTTGGTGGTGGCCGCAATTTTTGCCGCCGCCATGAGCACGCTGTCCGGTTCGCTCAATTCGCTCTCCGCCTCAGCCGTCACGGACTTTTATCGGCCGTTGTTTGCGCCCCACAAGTCGGACCGGCATTACCTCAACGTCTCGCGGGTGCTGACGGCCGCCTGGGGCGTGGTGCAAATCATCGTGGCGATGGTGGCCATCGCCATGAAAGGGCGCGGGGTGGATGCCGTGCTGGCCGTGGCTTCGTTCACCAACGGTCCCATCCTGGGATTATTTCTCATGAGCGCGCTGACGCGGCGGATTGGATCGAAAGGCGCCCTCACCGGCGTGGTCGTTGGCATCCTCGCCATGCTGTTTGTCTGGCTGCGCCTCAACATCTCCTGGCAATGGTACGTGTTGATCGGCTCGCTCATCACCTTTGGCGCGGGTTACGTAACCAGTCGGCTGGTGGAACGCCAAAACCAAGATTAGTCGTCAACCACTGGTCGAGCCATTGTCCGCTGAAGCTCCATCCGCTCGCGCGACCTTCGACGCCCTGCTCGAAGGCGCTGCGCCCATCCTGACGCTCGCGCCCATGCAGGACGTCACGGACGCCCGATTTTGGGCGCTCATCCAGCAACGCGGCGGCGCGGACGTTTATTGGACCGAGTACTTTCGCGTTCACGCCGTTTCGCGATTGGAGAAATGGATCGTGGCCGATATTGAAGCGAACCCCACGGGACGCCCCGTCGTCGCACAAATGATCGGCAACGACATCCCGTCATTAATCCGCACCGCCCGGGAGCTGGAAAAATTACCAGTCGCAGCGATTGATCTGAACCTGGGTTGCCCCGCGCCAATCGTGTACCGAAAATGCGCCGGGGGCGGTCTGCTCCGCGATCCGCAACGCGTGGATTCCATTTTGGGCGCGTTAAGGGATGCGATCCGCATCAAGTTCACCGTGAAGACGCGCCTCGGTTTCAGCGCCATCGAAGAGTTTGAAACGCTGTTGCCCATCTTCGCCAAACACTCGCTCGATGTCCTGACCATTCACGTTCGTACCATCGCGCAAATGTACCGCCTGCCCGTGCATTACGATTTCATCCGCACTGCGGTGAGCGTCATGTCTTGTCCGGTGTTGGGCAATGGCCACATTTATTCAGCGCAACAAGCGCAGACGTTGTTGGCGGAGACTGGCGCGCACGGGCTGATGATCGGCCGCGGCGTCATCCGCAATCCGTGGTTGTTCCAGCAGATCCGGCAACAGTTGCGCGGCGCGCCCGTGACTTTACCGACCGGCCACGAGGTGTTAGCCTACGTCCGCGAATTATGGGAATCCCAGGCCAGCTTCGACGCCCCGGAGCGATTGCAGTGTGAACGCATGAAAAAATTCATGAACTACCTGGGCGAAGGCGTGGCGCCGGACTTTCTCCATCGCATCCGCCGCTCCCAGACCCGTGCGGAATTTTTTGATATCTGCCGCGAATACCTCGCTCACGATCAACCCATGAAATTGGAGCCGCATGTCGAATGAATGATGCCCCGCTTAAATTACGAACCGTGCTGTCGCGTGGAGTGCGGCGGCGTTGCCCGCAATGCGGCGAAGGCGCGATTTATCGCACGTTTTTGCACATGCACGACCATTGCCCCGTTTGCGGATTGAAATTCATGCAGGATCAGGGCGACATGTGGGTTTACATCATCATCGTGGATCGCGCGCTGTTTATTCTGCCGCTGATCGCCATGTTGTATTTCAAACTCTACAACCCCTACACCGTCTGGTTCGTGCTCTTCATCGTGTTCCTGGTCGGCGGACTGTTTTACACCGTGCCGCACCGCAACGCCATCTGCCTCGGGCTTGACCATTGGGCGCATCGCAAATGGGGCAACAAAAATTCTGCGCCCCCGTCAGACGATCCATCCGTGGCGCCATGACCGCGAATCCGCCGCCCCCGCCCGCGCCGCGCCTGCGTTTGCGCGTCACGGCGGCTGCGGAAAAGCCCATCCGCGCCGGGCATCCGTGGGTTTTTTCCGAGAGCCTTCGTGAGCAAAACCGACCGGGCGTGGCGGGGGAGCTGGCGGCGATCTATGATCGGAATGACAAGTTTTTCGCAATCGGTTTTTATGATCCGCAATCACCGATTCGCGTCCGGATTCTGCATGTGGGCAAACCGCTGGCGATTGATGAAACCTTCTGGCGGGGTCGTTTGGTTGCCGCGTTGGCGTGCCGCCGCGAATGGTTTGACGCGCAAACCACCGGATACCGCTTGATCAACGGCGAGAGCGATGGCTGGCCGGGGCTTGTTCTGGATCGTTACGAGCAAACCTGCGTATTGAAAATTTACACGGCGGCGTGGTTTGAACACCTGACTGGAATCGTTCACTTGATTCGTGAACATCTGCATCCCGAATTGATCGTCCTGCGTTTGAGTCGAAAGCTGGCCGCGTCCGATGCGCCTCGGACTGATGGCGAAATCTTGTTTCAAGGCGGGTCGGCGCCGCCACGCGACGCGCCCGTTATTTTTCAGGAACACGGACTGCGATTGGAGGCAGACGTCTGGCGGGGACAAAAGACCGGCTTCTTTCTTGACCAACGGGAAAACCGGCGGCAAGTCGAAGCGCTCGCGGCCCATCGCTCGGTGTTGAATACTTTCAGTTTCTCGGGCGGCTTTTCCCTCTACGCGGCCCGAGGTGGCGCCACGTCCGTCACGGACCTTGATCTCAGCATGCACGCTTTGGCCGCGGCCCGCCGCAATTTTGCGTTAAACCAAAATCACCCGACGATTGCCGCGTGCCGGCATGAACAAATCCAGGCTGATGCGTTCCAGTGGCTGGCGCGCAATCCGGATCGGAAATTCGATCTCGTAATCCTGGACCCGCCGTCGCTGGCCCGACGCGAAACGGAACGCGCCGGGGCCATTCGAGCCTACGAAAAACTGGCCGGCACGGGCATCGCCCACTTGCGAAGGAACGGAATTTTGGTTGCGTGTTCCTGTTCCGGGCATGTGAGCCAGGAAGAATTTTTCGGCGCGGTCCGGGCGGCCGCCCGCCGTTCTGAACGGCGTCTGCTCGAATGGCAAACGACGGGGCAGCCACCGGATCACCCGGCCACTTTCAAAGAGGCGGCGTATTTGAAAGCGATTTATTTGCGCGAGCGCGGCGGAAAATAAAGTCGTCGGTTGCGGTCCCGCTTTCGGCTTCCGTCAGGTCGCCAACTGACATTCGCCTTTCGCCGGGTTGCCGAAGCCGGCTCAACGGCGCGTTCGCCCGCCGCGTTGCAATCCGATCTCGGCAAACGGAATCGGCTCAAATCCGGGAAGTTTTTTGAACACACTCGCATCCCGGCGCAGTTGGAAATTCAGTTGTTGGGCGTCCACAAAGCCCGGGTCCTGATCGGTGACGAGGTTGTCGCGAAGCTCCCAATTTCCGGTCTGCACCGCGTCACAGTTGACGATGACGTTGTCGGTTGCGTAATTACGCCGCGGTGCCCCGTCGAACTCCAGCAGCCGCCGGGCTTCGGGGTAACGATCGGCAAAGGGTGGTTGAGTGATGTCCACGTCGCGGCGCAATTTGGTCTGCCACAATTCGCCCTCCAGCCATTCCCGCCAATGCGCGTCCGGCCAGGGACTGCTGCCCAACGCCAGCGGGCAATCAATGAACACGCAGTTGCGCACGATGTTGTCGTGGCCGCCGTGTGAAAACACCGCGCCAAAACTACCGCCGGCCGCGCGATAGAACACATTGCCGAACACCGTTTGTCCACCCGCTCCGTCGTCGAAGTAAACCGCGCAACTGCCGTGCGTCCGCTGGCTGCCGATGTGATGCCAGAAATTGTAACGCAACACCGACCCGCGCTCGGAGGGATTGCGCCCCATGTAAAACGCGCCGCAGTCGTCCGTCTCCATGCCGGTGTGATGGATTTCATTAAACTCAATCAAGTGATCATTACCCGCCAAGCCAATGGCCTGATGCGGTCCATCGTGCAACAAATTGTGAGCCAGTCGGACGCCGACGCCGCTCAAATGCACGTGATAAGCATGCGTGCGTTGCCGGCGTGAAACATTATAGATGTGATTGTTCACGGCTTCGTGGCCGCAGGACGTGAGCGTTTTGCGGTCGCCGCCGCCCATCTTCAATCCCGACGTGCCGGTTTCAAAAATATCGCAGCCCTCCACCCGGTGGCGCGCTCCGCCCGCGACGACAATTCCCGCCATGCCGGTATTGCGCACCCGACAATCAATGATGCGGCTGTCCGATCCGCCATTGATCTGAATCGCATCGCCAACGCAAGTTTCAACCGTCAGTCCCTGCAAACTGACATGGGTTACGTTGCTGAGTGAAATGACCGGTTGGCGCAACGTCGAGAGGATCATCCGCGCGCCTTTTAACACCGCCGGCGGCCAGAAGAACAAACGATTGGAGGCGCGATCAATGAAGTATTCGCCCGGTTGATCCAGTTCCTCCAACAGGTTCAACGCGAAAAACCGGCGCGGGCCGGGATTACCGCCGCCGAGACCATACCCGTGATTGCGCGCCAGAGTGATGCGTTGTTCCGCCGGATTGATTTTGCCAATGCGGATCGTTTCGCTGGCCCAATCAAAACACCAGTAGCCTTGCAACCAGACAGCCGGCGCCTGCAGCCAGCGCGTTGGGCGGTCGCCCTCGTAAGTGAACGCACCCAATTTATCCGACGCATGATTGCGCCACGGTGCCGGGCCGCTTTCGATCACTTGATGAAACTCGGCCCAGCCGACGTTGGGCCAACGCGCCAGCGTCATGCGCTGATCGTTGAAAAACAATTCCGGCACCAACGCCGCACCGCTGAATTGATCGGGAAACGCACCGAGGTTGGCGAAGCCCAACTCCGGCAACCCGGCAACCCGGACGTGGCGGCGCGCCCCGGCATCCAACCGCGCCAAATCCGCGGCGTTGGTTACAACCGCAAAATCCTTTGCGGCCAACCCGCGACCACCGATGAGCCGCACCTCGTCCTGACGAAACGCGCGATAGAGGATCGGGGAGTCCGTCGTGCCGCTGTCCTCGGCGGTCAAAGTGAAACTGGTGGCAAATGGATAGTCTCCGCGATGGATCAAAACCGTGACGCCGCCGGCGGGCAATCCCGCCGTGGCTCGCCGCGCGCGGATTGCGTCCCGGGCACATTCCCAAGTGGCGAACGGCGCCCGGCGCGTGCCGGGATTCGTGTCGCTGCCGTTGACTGCCACATGAAATTCCATTGGCTTGGCGGCGGCAACCACCGGCGCGCTCAGCGTCGTGGCCAGCGCGAGCAGACAGAGCGTGCGTTTCATCAGACACATGAAAGACCGAGGACCCGTGACAACGCAATCTTTGGATTCGAGGCTGCGGAGCCGTGGCCCGCCTGAAAGAATTGAAGCGCCGTTCCGGAAAACTGGGGCGGCGGGGTGGTTCCCGCGCGCCGATTTTTCCACAGCGCATGAACGTCGTGGTGTTGCCATCGTTGCTTTCAAAATAATTCAACCTTGAATTGTGGCGCATCTTCGGGCGAAATGAGGTTACGGCGCTATGGAATTAGCTGATATCTTGACCAAAGACCAAATCCTTACGGATTTGGAAGCGACCGACCGTTGGCAGGCCATTGATGAACTGATCAACACCCTGGTGACGGCGGGGAAAATTCAACCCGAACATCGCGCCGCCATTGCGGAAGTCGTCAAGAAACGCGAGCGGGCGATGAGCACGGGCATCGGGTTTGGCATCGGTATTCCGCACGCCTCCACCAATTTGATCCCCGAAGTCGTCGGCGCGTTGGGCCGCTCCAAGCAGGGCGTCAATTTCGATGCGCTGGACAATCAGCCGGTCACCCTCGTCATGCTGTTTCTGGTGCCGCAGGGCCAGTTCCAAAAACACCTGCACACGCTCGCCAACATCGCCAAGATTCTCCACAAAGCCGAATTTCGTCAGACCCTGGAACATGCTCCGGACGCGGCGGCCATGCTGCAGGCGATCAAACATCAGGAGAAAAAGTAACCGTTTGTTCCACGGATTTTCCGCGCGTTGGCAACGCTTGGAATCGAGTCAGTCATTTCTGTGTCGCTACATCAACAAATTGAAAGCCAGTTGCAAGCAGCCGTGCGCCGCGTTTTACCGGACGCGGATCTGGCACAGGTATTGGTTCGTCCCTGTCCGGACCCGAAGTTCGGTGATTACCAGTGCAACGCCCTGATGGCGCTGGCCAAGGCGCGAAAAACCAATCCACGCCAACTCGCCACCGCCGTGCTGGCGGAATTGGACGTGGCCGCCTGGTGCGAATCCGTAACGATCGCCGGCGCCGGCTTCCTCAATTTTCAACTCAAAACTGCGGCGCTGGTCGAGACCCTGCAAGCGGCCGCGCGCGGCGAACACTTGTTTTTTTCGCCCGCTGCGGTACCGCGTTGCCTCGTCGTGGATTTCAGTTCACCCAACGTCGCCAAGCCGATGCACGTCGGGCACATCCGTTCCACCGGCATTGGCGACGCGCTGCAACGGATTTTGCGCCTGCTCGGGCACCGCGTCATTACCGACAACCACATTGGCGATTGGGGCACCCAATTCGGGAAACTGCTGTTGGGTTGGAAGGAAATTTTGGATCGGACAGCGCTTGAACGCGATGCGATCACTGAATTGGAACGGCTGTATAAAGTCATCAACGCCGCGTGCGATGCGGACCCGCAGCGCCTGGAAGCGGCGAAGCACGAGCTGGTAAAATTGCAGGCGGGCGACGCGGAAAATCTTGCGATTTGGAAGGAAATGACCCGGCTCTCGCAGGTTCAGTTTGACGCGATCTATAGCCGGCTCGGAGTGAAATTCGACGTGACGTTGGGGGAGAGTTTTTACAACGCGCAACTGCCGGGCGTGGTTCAGGACTTGGTGGCGCGCGGCATCGCGCGGGAAAGCGAGGGGGCCATTGGTGTTTTTAGTGACGGCTCCGTGCCGCCCAAGGAGGATGTGTTTCTGGTCAATCGCGACGGTGAGTGGGTGGCGGATCCGGCGCTGGTACAAAAAAGTGACGGCGGTTTCAATTACACCACCACCGATCTGGCGACGATTGATTATCGGCTCAAAACCTGGGCGCCCCAGGAAATCATTTACGTGGTGGACGACCGGCAAAGCGGCCACTTCAAAAAATTATTCGTCACTTTTGCGCGTTGGCAACCCGAGGCCGCAAAGCGCGTCAAACTGGTTCATGTCGGCTTTGGCAAAATCCTCGGCGAAGACGGCAAGCCGTTCAAAACGCGCAGCGGCGACACCGTCAAGCTGGGGGAATTGATGGATGAAGCCCAGGAACGCGCGTTCCGGGTGGTTTCAGAAAAAAATGCCGAACTGAGCGAAACGCAGCGCCGGGAGATCGCCCGCGTGGTCGGCTTGGGCGCCATCAAATACGCGGACCTGTTGCCCAACCGCCAGAGCGATTACGTGTTCAGTTGGGATAAAATGCTGGCGTTAAGCGGCAACACCGCGCCGTATTTGCAATATGCCTACGCGCGCATTCAAAGCCTTTTCCGCAAGGCCGGATTGACCCGTGAAAGTCTCACGGAGGCGCCGATCCAGTTGACCCAATCCGCCGAGCTGACGCTCGCCAAACACCTGCTGCGCTTTGGTTTGACGCTGGAGGCTGCCGCCAGCGAATGTCGGCCCAACTTCATTTGCTCTTATCTGTACGAATTGGCCGGAGCCTTCACGTCCTTCTACGAAAACTGTCCGGTGCTGAAAGCGGAAAGCGCCGCAGTGCAGGCCAGCCGGTTGCAGCTTTGTGACCTGACCGCCCGGGTGTTGAAGCAGGGATTGGAAGTTTTGGGCATCGGCGTCCTCGAACAAATGTAAGTAGTTTTCCCGGCTTTCAACCACGCGGCCATGAAGGTATGCTCTCCGGCGGATGGGATTTATCGAACCAGTCTGCGCAAGTTGACCTCACGATGGATTCTTAAAAATCGCGTCCAGTTTGAACTGGAGATAGTAAACTAACTCGTAGAAAACAGTCGTAATCGAAGTCGCCACCACCGAAATAATCGTTATGAAAAAAATCCTTATCACCTCGCTCGTTTGCGCGTCACTGGGTCTGACCCAATGGGCCTCCGCCGACATCCTCGCGCAATGGAGCTTTGACACCTTGAGCGTTGATAGCGCGCCTGCCAACACGCCGTCAGTCAATAGTATCGCGGCGGACCTTGGGCTCGGCTCCGCCTCGGCCTATCATGCCAATGCGGCCAGCGTCTGGTCCACTCCGGTGGGCAACGGTTCACCCAAATCGCTGAGCGCCAATAACTGGTCCGTGGATGATTATTTCCAGTTCGAAGCCAGCTCAATCGGCTACGCCGGATTGGTCGTCTCCTTTGATCAGACGGGCAGCAACACCGGCCCGCGCGATTTCGGACTGCAATACAGTGCGGACGGCACCACGTTTCTGCAATTCGGCACCTACACGGTCATCAATGCGGGTTGGAATTCCTCAAACCCAACCCCAAATCCCAGCTCGTACAGCTTTGACCTCAGCGGCATCACGGCCTTGGATAACGCGACGGCCATTTACTTCCGTCTGGTGAACCTCGGGACTACCGCCATCAACGGCAACGATGTCGCCGCTGGCGGAACGGGGCGCGTGGATAACTTCACCATCGCCACGATTCCCGAGCCGTCCTCGCTGACCCTGGTGGGCGGACTCGGTTTGCTCGGCCTGTTTTTCAAGCGACGCCATCAGAAATAATTCAAGTCATATTGCCAACCCTCGGGGCGAAAGTGTGCTTCACTTTCGCCCCATTTTTTTGGCGCAGTTTGACACCGCACAGAAATAATGGACGAGTTGTTTTGAAGGGATGGATGCCCGCTTCGGTCTGTAATTGCGGCGAGGTCGCACCGCCGTGCGAAATGTCACTTGATGCGGTTACTGGGCGGGGTTATACGTCCTTCATGGTTATTAAGTCCATCCGTGAATTCAACCACGCAGTGCCGTTTCGGCCCTATGAAATTTGCATGGCCAGTGGCAAACGCTATATCGTGCCTCACTCTGATTTTGCCACGGTCTCTCCCAAAGGCTCGTTTGTTATTGTATTCGACAACGATGAACGTCCACACCACCTGAGCGCTTTGCTGATCGAAAGCGCCTCGCTCCTGAACGGCCACAAACGGAAGACAAAAAGGCAGTCCGCCTGAATCTCGGCGGCCAGCATGGTTGTATTACGCCGTCGCCAGATTATCTGCCGACACCTTCGATTTACCAGATGGCGGTTCGGCGTCGTTGGCTGAGGACTGAGGGCGGTCAGCTAAAACCTTGATCGGCTCGTAGAACGTATTCCGTTGCACCGGCGTGCGACCGGCTTCGCGGATGGCTTTGTTCGTCTCAAGCTGCCACCACAAACGTCACCTTCGGCTTGATGCCCAGATCGGCGGCAACGGTTTTAACGATGATGCCGAGATTGCGCGCCGTAGGGTTGCCGGTTTGGTTTAACATGCGGTGCAGCGTCTTTTCGCCCAAGCCGGTTTCATGCGCGAGTTCCTTGAAAGTGATTCCGGCGTGAACCAGATCGCGCAGGCGGGAAAGTGCCTCCGCCGTTTCGCCCGCCAGCAGCATATCTATCGCGCCGGCGTATAGCAGTCGCGCGAACTTGCGGTCGCGCTTGATGCGCGCGATGACCGTTTCTTTGTATGCTCGTGTCAGTGCCATGTTAGTTCTTTGTTTGTTTGTAGTGTTTCCACCGCACAATCGCGGCGGCGATGTCCGCACTCTGCCGCCGCTTGCCGCCGCCCCCCAACAGGATGATGAGCGTCTTTCCGTCCCGCCCGAAATAAACGCGGTAGCCAGACCCGAAATCCAGCCGCAGTTCGGACACGCCCTCGCCCACGACCTTGGCCACGCCGAAGTTGCCGGACTCCAGCCGGCGGATGTATCGGTCAACGCGATCTGCGGTTACGGCATCCAACCCATCAAACCATTCTGCAAAAGGCGACCGGCCCTCGATTGTATATTCCCGGATTTCAAAAGCCGCAGCCATATAGTTACATTTATGTTACCATTGTCAAGGGGCGGGCTTGCACGCTCACGCTGTCGCCAAATTGTCTGCCGACACCTTCGATTTACCAGATGGCGGTTCGGCGTCGTTGGCTGAGGACTGAGGGCGGTCAGCTAAAACCTTGATCGGCTCGTAGAACGTGTTCCGCTGCACCGGCGTGCGACCGGCTTCGCGGATGGCTTTGATCATGTCCGCTTCGGTTTGCAATTGCGGCGAGGTCGCACCCGCCATGTGGAAGATATGTTCCTCGATGATCGTACCGTGCAAATCATCCGCGCCGTAGCTCAACGCCACCTGCGCCAGCTTCATGCCCAGTCCGACCCAGTACGCCGTGATGTGATCAAAGTTATCGAGGTAAATGCGGCTGATCGCCATGGTGCGGAGTGAATCGAAAGCCGTCGGTGCGTGTTCAACCGGGATGTCGTTGTCCTGCGGCATGTAAGCGAGCGGCACGAAACCACAGAAGCCGTGCGTCTCATCCTGCAACGCGCGCAATTGGCGCAAGTGATCCACGCGATCGGCCAGCGATTCGACGTGGCCATAAAGCATGGTGCAGGTGCTGCGACCACCGAGCCGATGCCAGATGCGATGCACATCGAGCCATTCCTCCGCGGACTCCTTGCCCTTGGCAATCGCGCTGCGAACTTCCTTGCGGAAAATTTCCGCGCCACCACCGGTGAGCGATTCAAGCCCGGCGGCTTTCAACTCAATCAAGGTCTGTTCCACGGAACGCTTACCAAGCCAGGCCAGGTGCAGAATTTCGTTCGCGGTGAAACATTTGAGTTGAAGTCGGGGAGCACACGCGCCCCGCGTGTCATTTTCCGCGCCGCGCGGAAAATCTCTGTTGACTAACTCCTCCCCCGAAAGCTTGTTGGACGAAGGTTCGGACGAGGCGTCCGAACCAGCACGCGGGGCGCGTGCGCTCCCCAAGTCATCATTCAACGCGCTCAGCGCCTTGAGCATGTCCGTGTAATAGCTGAACGGCAGGGAGGGATGCAGTCCGCCGACGATGTGCAATTCCGTGATGCCGAGCCGCAACGCTTCGCGCGCCTTCTCGACCATCTGCGGGATGCTCAATTCAAAGCCGTCCTTGTCGCGTTTCTTGCGTTGGAACGCACAGAACTGACAGCTCAGGATGCAGTAGTTCGAGTAGTTGAGGTAGCGATTGACGATGTAGCTGGCGCGGTTACCCACCTTCTTTTGCCGCGCCAGATCGGCGATGGCGCCGAGCGCATTCAGGTCTTTGGAGGCAAACAAACGCAGGGCATCAGCTTCGGAAAGGCGCTCCCCGGCGGCGACCTTGTCGTAGAGATCGCGCAATTCGCTGCGGTGCAGGAAGAAACTCACGATTTACGACTAGCAGAATTAGGCGGGCGACGAAAGTCTCTTTAGCCGGAACGATTTCAAGCGATCGGGCGGCAAACGGATTGCGCCAACCGGTCCAAAATTCATTTTGCAAATCCGGACAAATGAGTAGTCTGGTTTCCGTTCGCCAACGAGTGACTGCTTATGAGTGACGCCTTTGCTGACAAGATTGAAATGCAACACCGGCTGTTTGCCGAGTTGTCCGAAATGTTCGGAGCGGAAGTGCCGCTCTATGACAAATCATTGCTCGTCAATCGCGAGTGTAATCGGGCCGTGTGCCACCTGCTCGGCCAGCGCCATCGCGGTTTCGCTCTGACCGACGAGCAACTGGATGAAACCAGCAGCGAACGGCACGGCGCGATCCGCATTGGCAAGCCCGCCGAGTACCGCCTGATCTGCCAGTTCTTCGCGGCGTTCGCCATGGAGCCGCACAATTTCTATGACATGGCCAACGTCGGCCCCAAGAGTCAACCAATCATCGCCACCGCGTTCCGGTCACGAGTGAATCCCGATCACCGGGTGTTCACGTCGTTGTTGCTGACGGACTTTTTTGATCCGGCCACCCGGTCACGCATTGAAGCGTTGCTTGCCACCCGCGAAGTTTTTTCCGAACGCGCCAAGCAGTTGGTGATTAAAAATGAGGAGCAGGACGGGCTGGATTGGGAGGACGCGAAAGCGCTGATTGCAGAAGGCGTGAACGGTATTTTCAAATGGACCGGTCACGCGCGCGATTATCCGCTGTATCAAGAGCTGTGTAATACCGGTTTCAAAATCGCCGCGGACATTGCGTGTTTCCAATCGCACCACTTGAATCATCTGACGCCCAATACGTTCTGCATGGATCTCTACACGGCAGCGATGAAGTTTTGCCTGGGCGAATTGAGCGCGGCGGAATTCCAGTCGCGTGCGGAAACCGCCCTCCGCCGCACCGTCGCGCGCGCTGATCGTGATTGGATGCGCCTGCATTTCAAACACATGGATCGCGCGGTGATTGACGGCTTTCAAGCGGGTGAAGTGCCGCCGCGAGCCGCGAGCGAAATCGCGGCACAATTATTACAGCGTTTGCGGCAGGAAGATCTGGATTGGCAATCGTTGAATCACTCGGGGTTCAAAGATTTCACGGAAGGTCCGCCGCAGGATACGCCGGTGTTGTTGCGGCAGGATTCCTACAAGGCGCTGACGGAACCGGTGCAGTTCCATAACCCGGATGGCACCGTCGTGGCGGGTGCGCACACCGCGCGCTTCGGCGAAATTGAGCAGCGCTTCTATGCGACCACGGCCAAAGGACGCGCGCTTTATGACCAGTGTCTCGCTGAAGCGGATGCCGCGCGCGAGCAGCATCCCGGACTCGTTAAAAAAGATTTCGCCGCGTATGAGGAAAGGTGCGCGCAGGCGTTCGCGCCGTTTCCGAAAACGCTGCGGGAGTTGCTGCGCGCGCGCTTGGTCTATGCGCGTTACCACGCCACGCCGCGGGGCCTCGCGCAAAAAGGTCAGCTCCCGACCACTGATCTCGAGACGCTGATCGAGCAGGGCTACGTGGATTACGAGGGGCTGCGTTACGAAGATTTTCTGCCGGTGAGCGCGGCGGGAATTTTTGCTTCCAATCTCAGCCAGTACGGCACCAAAGCCACCGCCGCGGAACGTCCGGTTTATACGCAGGCCGATCTGGAAAAAATCCTGGACCGTAAAATCGTGGACGCCAACGCCACCTACGCCGGCCTGCAGGCGGAATCGGTGTTGAACACCTATACCCAACTCGGTTTGCTCGACAAACTTTCCCCGGCGGAAAAATCAGCGCTCGAAGAAGCCGTGGCGGCGTTCAAATAATCAGCTTGAAAAGCTGCCGGCGGTTTCACAGCCGAAGCTGCGGAGAGTGGTGATGCCGAAGCAAGCCCTGGAGGGGCGGCAGATTCAGGCGCGCAGCGACGATTTTCTATCGCCCCTGCCGGGGCTGGCAATTTATCCAATCAGAACCCACAGGCCACGCTGTGGACTACCGGCTATCGCGCCTCCGGCGCCAAGGAAGAGTTTTGCAACGCTCGGATTTGGTCACGGCTTTACTGGAGTCGTTTCAAAAAAGCGGATCACGCTGTCACCGTGATTGAGTTGTTTAAGCTCCCGCCACGGCGCGGGTACTTCCAGCCGATCCCGTTTGGCGTGTCCCAACGCGAAGCGTCCGTCGGGAGCCAGCACCTGGGGCAGATGCGGATCATCCAACAGTCGCTGCGCAAAAGACGTTGAACGCTGCTCGCGATTTTTTTCGCCATACGGCGGATCCGCGAGGATCAAATCGAAGGTTTGTTGAGCGGCGACGAGTTGCGGCAACGCGGCGAAAACATCCTGCGTGCGCACCGTCAGATGGGCGACCGGTAATCCGGCGGCCTCCACATTGGAGCGGATGAACGCGGCGTGGCGCGGCGATAATTCCACGCAAACGACGGATTGCGCACCGCGACTCAGACTTTCCAAACTCAATGCGCCACTTCCGGCAAAAAGTTCCAGCACGCGCGCGGACACGATCCGCTCGCCCAGCGAGTTGAACAACGCCTGCTTCAGACGATCAATCGTAGGCCGCACCGCCAAACCTTTGGGCACTTTAAGAATTCGCCCGCCCGCTTGTCCGCCTGTGATGCGCATGGAAATGATTAGGGGTTCAGCAAAATAAATTCAGGTCCGACCCATTTCAGCCAACGCGATGCCGCGCCTGCAGCCCACCGGGGTCCGCCGGATGAAAGAGCGACCTCAGCGGAACAGCTCATCGAAAAACTGTTTCATGGCCGCCCACGAACGCGCATCCGCCGCCTGGTTGTAGGCGAATCCGGTTGAGTTGTCGTTGCCCGCATTCTTCTGGGTGAAACCGTGGACGGCGCCGCCGTAGGCAATCAACTGCCAGTCCACCCGGTGCGTGCGCAACTCGTTTTCAAAAGCGGCGAGATCGGTTGCGGTGATGTAAGGATCATCCGCACCGTGGCAGGCCAGAATTTTGCATTTGATATTGCGACCGTCCGCCGGCGTGGGCGAATCCAATCCGCCGTGGAAGCTGACGATGCCGTTAAGCTCCGCGCCGCTGCGCGCCAGCTCGATCACCGTCGTGCCGCCGAAGCAATAGCCAATGGCCGCAACGCGCTTTTTATCCACCAGTTGGCTTCGCTTCAATTCGTCCAACCCCGCGTTGACCCGGGCGCGCAACAACGGACGATTGGTTTTGTATTTGGTGGCCAGGACGCCGGCTTCACTGGTGTCTTTGGGACGGATTCCTTTGCCGTAGAGATCCACGCAAAACGCCACGTAACCCAGCTTGGCCAGCAGGACGGCGCGGGATTGTTCGTACTCGGTCAACCCGAGCCATTGATGAACCACCAACACGCCGGGGCGCGGCCCTTTGATGGCGTCGTCATAGACCAGCACTCCTTCCAGCGTGGTTTCACCCTGTCGGTATTCAATGGTCTGGGTTTGAATGGTTGCGTGCGCCGTTACCGCGCTGGCGCCGACGAGCGAGGCAAAAAGTAACATTTTCATCCGGCGTCATTCTTACGCTGCTTGCGGACGCAAAAGCAAAGCCAATTTCGGTTATTTGATCGCCAGGAAACCGGCGATGGTGCAAAGAATGGCAATCAACGCGGCCACGAGTGATTCGCCCGCGACCAATCCCGAGGCAATCGGGATGTTGAACGCCTCCCCGGATTTACGATGCACGCGCCGCCAGATCTCCGAGATCACGGCGCCGATGGCGAAGGAAAACACGTTGGCAAACGGCATGACCCAGGCGAGACCCAAACCCATCGCCGAGGGCAGAAAGCGGCGCAACCGTGGAAATAATTTTTCCATGAGCGGCAGCGCCACCCCCACCAGCGCGCCGATGACGATGGCGTAACGCGCCGTGGTGGGCAGCATGTGAACGCCCTGCGTCAGCAGATCGGCCACCGCCTTCCACATGTTCGTGGCGGGCGGATTGAAAGCTTCCAATGCCGCTTTGTCCGGCACCATCGCATACCAGGCGGGCACGATCGCCAGTGTGCCGAAAAAGATTCCAATGAATTGCGCCAGAAATTGTTTGCGCGGATTGGCCCCGAGCAGATAACCGCTTTTCAGATCCGTCAACAAATCCGCCGAGCTGCCGCCGGCGCCGGCCGTGACGCCCGCGGACATCAAGTTCGCCGTCACATGCCCCTTGGCGAGCACGGCGTAAAGCAACTGGGTCACTTTTCCCATCGCCCCGACGGGCGTGGTGTCGGTTTCGCCCGTGGCCCGGCAGCATACCAGTGAAATGACGAATGAGAGCGCAATGGCGATCGCGCCCAGCCACAGCGAAATTTGAAAGGCGTAATACTGCACCAGCAACATGCCGATGCTGATGGGAATCAACCCCATGATGAGCCAGGAATTGGGCACTTCGATTTGATCCAGCACGCCGCCCGCCGCGGGCCCTTGGCGTTTGCGAAACAGACTGAAGGCGCGCGCCAACGTGCGCCATTGCAACGCCACCGAAGCCAGACTGGAAAACACCATCACCGACGTGCCGCCCCAAAGCGCCCAACGCACCGGATAAAAATCCCCGTCCGCGTTCACCTGAAAGGACGGCACCCAGTCCGCCAGACCAGCGTGAGCCGCGTCCAGGGCCAGCAATTGGGGCGCGGCGATGTAATACAACAACACGCCACCCAGCAGCATGGAGAGCGAAACGCGCAGCCCCACGATCATTCCGGCGCCGATCAGCACCACGCTCGGCTCGAAAGTCAGTCCCTGCAGATGCCCGCGACTCAGCGGATTGAGCAGGCCGCCAAACACGATTTCCTCCGGGATGCGAATGACGGCTTGAATTTTCTCCAGCCAAACCTGGGGTCGGCCCGTGTGCCGCAGTTGTTCGATCAACGTGCCCCAGGTCCGCAGCAATCCCACCAGACCGCCCAACACCAGGGCGATGATCAGCGAGTAAGCCTGGTGCAACGCCGCTTTGCCGTGCGAATACAGACTGCGTAACGTTTCCGCCGCCGCGATGCCGCTGGGGAATTTCAACTGCTCGTAATTGATCATCTGCCGCTTCATCGGGATGGCGAGAAACACGCCCAGCGCCGCCGTAAAGAAAACGAAAATCGTCACCACCGACCAGGGCAGATGGTGTCCCGAGATCAGCAGCAACGCGCCAATCGCCGTCCCCACGGTCCCGCCCGTGGAGTAGCCCGCAGCGGACGCGGTGGATTGCATGCAATTGTTTTCCAGGATGGTCATCTGGGAGAGCTTGCCCCCGGACAGGGCGCGGAGCGCGTTCCACACGACGAATGAAATCACGCAAGCGGTGATCGCCACGCCAAAGCTCCAACCCAGTTTCAACGTGGTGTAGAGGTTGGAAACCGCCATGAACATGCCGAGAATCCCTCCCATCAAAACGGAGCGCACGGTCAATTGCGCCATGGAATCGCCGCGCCCGCGATACACCTGCTCCAGCCATTGCCGGTCAATTTCCTCCGGCGTGCCTTTGAACCCGGCCAACGGTAAGGCGGCGGATGATCGGTCGGATGGATCGGAAGCAGACGGCGTTGGCGGCTCAGACATGAACCTTCGTTTGGCGGTTTTTTCGCCCAACGTCAAGTCTGGCTTCGATGAAACAAATAACTATTTCCAGTTCGCGTTAACCGGATAGGATGGTTGCGGCGCCTGGAAAATGAGTTGTGCCCGGCGGCCCGGCTGCCGGTTGAAGCGGCTTGAATGTTGCAACGGCAAATTGGATATCAGGATTCCATGACTAACCAACCATCGTCATCTCCAGAACTTGAGCGTCAGGCGTCGAGCCGGAATGCCCGTTCGTGATGACCGTCAACCCCGGAGAGCTTATATGTTCAACATCCGCTTCGCTTTCGTTCCGCTGTTCACGATGCTGTCATTAACCGGCTCGGGAATCTTCCGCACGCTGGCCGCTCCGGAAATCGTCAACATCATTCCGGTCGCGCAATTAAGCATCCAAAGCGACATCGGCATCAACAATCGGATTGAGTTCAAGACTGCCTTGGACCAGCCCGCTTGGACGATCCTCAGCAACCTGACCGTGCCGCACTCGCCTTACCAAATCATTGACGCCACGCCGCCATCCAACTCGAACCGCTTTTATCGGGTCGCCACGCCCGCCGGGCACCCCACCACAATCGCCCTGCCGCAATTTGTGCGGCAGCTCACCATCACCAGCGAAACCGGAATCACCAACCAAATCCAGTACACTCCCGATCCGCTGCAATTTGCCTGGACCGCGCTGACCAATCTCGTCGTAACTGAAAGTCCGTATGCCGTTGTGGACGACACGGTGTCGGCCTCGACGCCGCGGGTTTATCGGGTCATCGGACCGCAAACCAACGCGCTGCCGCCCACGAACCTGGTCTTCATCCCTGCGGGTGGATTTCAAATGGGCGACGCCTTGGACGGGATGACTGAAGCCCAACCCGTCCACACGGTTCAGCTCAGCGCGTATTACATTGATCCAACCGAAGTCACGCAAACGATTTGGGACGAAGTTCATCAATGGGCCATCACCAACGGCTATGATTTTTCCGCCGGGATTCGCGGGGCGGCCTCCAATCATCCGGTTCATTCCGTGACCTGGTATGACGCGGTCAAGTGGTGCAACGCCCGCAGCGAACGTGAAGGTCGCGTGCCGGCTTATTACACCAACCCCGGCACGACGCTCGTCTATCGCCGCGGCGAAGCGGGCATCCAAATTTCCTGGGTGCTGTGGGATGCCGGTTATCGCCTGCCCACGGAAGCCGAATGGGAAAAAGCCGCGCGCGGCGGCACGACGGGACACCGCTTTCCCTGGACGGACACCGATACGATATCGCAGGAACGCGCCAACTTTTACAGTTTCTGGCGCAACGGCCAACCGCTCTACGCTTACGATGCGAGTGCAACCAATGGTTATCATCCGAATTTTTCCAGCGGCCCGAAGCCGTACACAAGCCCCGTCGAGCACTTTGCGCCGAACGATTATGGGCTGTACGACATGGCGGGCAATGTATGGGAATGGTGCGGCGATTGGTGGTCGGACACGTATTACGCCGCGTCGGCGGAAGCGGATCCGCTCGGCCCGATCTCAGGCTCGTTTCGGGTGCTGCGCGGCGGAAGCTGGGCCACGCAGGCCAATGGCGGTCGCGTAGCCCAGCGCGGCAGCGGCACTCCCGATGAAGGCTTCAACACCGTTGGCTTCCGCACCGTGCTGCCGGCACCTTGAGTGTGGCCAAGCCCGCCGAGTGTTTGTCCTATCGTTCTTCTGTCACCCACATTCCTTCGCCGGGACGGAGATTCACGCGCGCCGGAATTACCTCTCCATCGCATCGCTTCACTTCCCGCTCAATACTCCCGGTTTCACCTTCAGCCTGTGTCTTTTCTCGATTCGCGTTGTCGCGAAAATATGTTCAAAAACCATCCGTATTCGCTACAATCCGGTGGCAATAATGGAAAGTGAAGCCCAACTTCTGGCGCGATGTCGTCAGGGTGAAACCGCCGCCTGGGATGCGCTGTTTGATCAGCACTATGCGGCGGCGGGGCGTTTTGTCTTTCAACTGGCATCAGATTTTACCCGTGAAGACGTCGAGGAGGTCTGCCAGGAAACTTTTCTGAGTGTGATTCGCAATCTGCATTCGTTTCAGGGTCAAAGCCAGTTCCGCACCTGGTTGTTTCACATTGCGGCGAACAAAGCCCGCGATTTTCGCGAAAAGAAAAATGCGGCCAAGCGCGGTGGCGGCCAGCCGCCGCTTTCTTTGCAGGCGGAACTCGAACCGACCGGATCGGTGCTGGAGCCGCCGGATCAAACTCCCGCGCCAGACCTCCGCTTGATCAAACTGGAACAAGCCGGACAGGTGCGCGAGGCGGTGGCCTTGCTCGACGCGCCCTGCCGGGAAATTATCGAACTGCGATATTTCGGCGATTTGAGCTACGACGAGTTAAGCCGGCTGTTGGCGCTGCATCCCAAAACGGTCAGCTCGCGCCTCAGCAAATGCCTCGACAAGCTGGAGCTGATTGTGCGCCGCACCTTTTCACAGGAAAATTCACCAAATCCCGTCTAAACTGGAGTGAGTAAATGAACGACGAACGTCCCATTGAAGAATTGCTTCGCCGCGCGGTTCGCGAACGCAACGCCGCTGCCGGAGCCGCGCTCGAATTACATCCGCTCCACCGGCGCCAGTTGCAAGCGGAGGTGGCGCGACAGTTTCCCGCAGCGTCTGATGCGCCCACGGCTGCGGCCAGCATCCCGTTCTGGAAACTTCCCCTCTGGCGCTTTGGTTCCGCGCTGGCCGCGTTGCTGGTGATCGCCTTCATCATCTTCCGACTATTTTTCCAATCGGATAGAACCGAATTTCAACCAACCCACGAGCTGGCCCAAAACTCCCTCGGCGAAACTCCGCTTCGCGCCCCGAATGAACCGCCCGGCCCCAACGCGGCGGCGCTTGCGCTGGTGTCACCAACCACGGATGCCGCGCCCCAGGAGGAAGTGAAGCCCGTTGCGTCTGGCGAGAAGGAGGTCACCGCACGCGCAATTGCGGCGGCGCCGAAGCCGCCCGCGACCACCGAGGGACAGTCAATCACCATCGCGAAAAAACAGGCGTCACCGGAGCGGGCCGGAGCGCCGGCGGCGGTGCGGATGGATTCAGCGCAAACCGATTCGCAGACGGCCGTCCAATCGCTTGCCGCCCCGCCGCCCGCAGCCACCTTCGCCAACGATGCCAACGCCGCCAATGTTGCAGCGCCCAACAAACCCGTTGCCCGCCCCCTTTTACTCGTCGGTTCAGCCGGAGGTGAGCCTTCCGGAACAGCGATCCGTCTGGCCGCGAATTCGTCGCCCGTAACGACCAGCGTGCCGACCGTGACGGAAGCGGCGCCGGTGGAAGTACACTCGCAATCCTTCGTCCGCTTTGCCACGGTGCAACAGGAAAAAGCGCGTGATGAACGCCTGCCGCAGTTTCCCGTGCCGCCGCTGCTGCAAAGTTTCAAGGTGGAACAAAACGGGTTGAACCTGCGCGTCATTGACGCGGACGGTTCGATTTACCGCGGGATGTTTGATGAAGCGAACACGATTTACGGTCAAGTCTCCGCGCGCCGGACCCGCGACCTGGCGGCCGCCAATCGCAACCGGTTTCGTTCGCCCTCGCCAAAAGCCAGCGCGGAGCTGACACGGCGCGAGCCGGTGATTTATTTCTATCAAGTCAGCGGCACCAACCTGACGCGCAAAGCCACGCTGACCTTTAGTTGGAACTTCGTTTCCACCAATGAAGTGACGCTGGCGGCCATGCCCGATTACCGGCCGGTGATCAAGGACGCGGATTTCAGCAAACAAATCTCGGACTTCCCCGAGTTGCTGCACCGCTCCTACCTCAAGGGCCGCGTGCAGTTTGATGACGGTCGTGTAACCGAAATCAATGCCGCACCCGTAACGCCGTAGCAAAGTTTAGAACGCCAATCAGCCGATTCATGGTTCGCCCTGCCTGCCGCCGCGTGAGCGAACATTCCCAAACCCGCAGCACTGTCCAGCCCGCCGCTCGCAATGTTCGATTCACTACGCGATCACGCTTCTTGTTTGCCAAAAGTTTTCGCTGCCAGAATATGCGATTGTTCTTCGGCTTGGTCGCATGCTTGGGACAGCCGTGCCAGAAACAACCGTCCACAAAAACCGCCAGCTTGAGTTTTGGGAAAATAAAATCCGGTTTGCCAAACACCGGCTGCTGGCGGCGCCAGCCGGTGATGCGATGCGCTCGCAGGAGTTTCGCCAGCGCCAATTCTGTGTCCTTGTTCCCGCGTCCGCGAATCTTGGACATTACCTCCGCCCGTTTGGCTTTGGTGAAAACGTCAGCCATTTTTAACCGCAGATTTCGCCGATGACGACGGATTCATTCCGCGAATCCATCGCCGTGTTCATACGCCAACACCAACCGCCGCTCGATTTCATCGGGTTCGTGCGTATGCATTCGGTCGTAAAGCCCGCTCCATTGCGCGTCGCATGGATAGAGTTCTTCGTCCGTCAGTTCTCCGGCCTCCGCCCGCCGCCACGCCTCGGCAGCAAACCGCTTCAACACGCGCGGCCAGCCGCCATCAGCATCTTCAAATCCGTCGGGATGCAGATTGGGAAAAAGATATGCAACGGCTGACCACGCCCGCACGAATTGTTCACGCGGCAGATTTTCAAGCGGGTTGGCGAGCGAGCGCCGCACTTCGCGTCCAGCACTTCGCAGAGAATTTGGAACATGGCTGATCGTTTTCATGGAGTCCAGGCTAACCCCAGCAACACAATTTGCCAGGAAAAATTTTGCAAAAAAGACGCGTCAATCCCACTGTCGGACTTTGTTGTCGTAGTGCCAAGTGAACGCGTCCGCATGGACTCGCAGGCCTCTTGTCTTGGCCTCTGAAATAGGCTTCTTCTCGAATTGCTTTAAGAACGCGTTCTCGGCCATGCTCTTGACGAGGCGAGGAATGTAAATCGTGCGGTTCGGCAGAACGCCAACCAGACCGCGATCAAATGCCCAATGAATTGTCTGCGACAGAGCGAATCCATTGCGTATGTCATCTGAACCACCTTCACTCAACGGCACGACGTGAGCGGATTCGACTTCGTAAAGCGCTGACGGCGTAGCAATGTCAATCCCACTGATTGCGCATCGGTGCATATATTCCGCGCGAACACTTTCACGAAACGCCGAGCCTCGCGCAATTCTGCTTTGTCGGGTTTCCACGCGCGTCACTTCTGGCTTAACCACTTCGAATGGTCGCTCCGCCAGTCTCGTAATCTCGGTGCAAGCTTGGGTCAGTTGATTTTGCGTGACGGGAAGGTCTGTAACAAAGAGTGCGCCCCAACGCCGACCGTTGACCCACTGGTTCACTTCTTGATATTCAGGCGTGCCTTGCTTCACAAGAACCAGCCGAAAGCAATCTACTGCATCAGCACGCCGCTGGAATAAAAGCAAATCGCCTTCAGCCGCTTTGTTGCGGAGTGGAGCGAAGCCGTCGGTTATGCGACTCTCGGCTGACCGCGTGCCTCCCCACGTTTGGAATTGGTAACGCACAACGCTATCGGTTAGGCGGACCGTTCCCACAAACATTTCGGCACGCAAGTCACGATCCGTCGTAGGCGCAATTTGCGAGGTGGCGGCTTCATCAAGGCTCGGGAGAAAACGGCGAAGCTCTTTCGGCAAAACCATTCCGCCCTGATGACCTGCCGCTTGGCCAGTGTCGTTGTGAGCAAGCCGCTTGAAAAACGGGGCATCCCAATCCGGATTCGCAAGAAAGTCTCTCATGCTCATTTGCTCTTCCTCGCAACCTTGTATTGCACCGGCTTCATCGGCGATTTGGGTTTCATTCGCGGCGTTCGCCCTTCACGCTCGGCAAGTTCAAGCACGAGGTCTTTCCGGTAGTCCACCGGCCTCTGCAAAGCCTCCACGACAGCTTTTGCAATCCGTTCAACAACCGGTACAACGACCGAGTTTCCGAATTGCTTGTAGGCTTGCGTGTCGGAGACAGGAATTTTGAAGTCAGCCGGATAGCCCATGAGCCGAGCACATTCGCGTGGCGTGAGGCGGCGAGGATTTTTTCGCGAGCCTTGTGAGATAAGGATTTCCGAACCGTCCTTGTAGTAGCGGGCGCTCAAAGTTCGCGCAATGCCTTTTCCTGTTACCAGACCGAAACCGAATCCGTTGCCGGCGGCTTTGTGTTTCGCGGCGTATGCCTGGAGATAATTCCAAAGATGATCAGTGAGTGTGTATTTCTCCGGGACTTCGGCGTCGAGGATGGATTCCAGCTTTGGCCCTTCGCGCGGGTATTCCGGAAACTCGAAATGGCGGCGGTCGCGGAAGCCGACGAGGAAGATGCGTTCGCGGTGCTGCGGCACGACACTTTGCGCGTCAATCACACGATGATAAACGTGATATTTCAGATGGTCAGTGAGCGTTTCCCAAATGATGCGAAAGGTATTGCCCTTATCGTGACGTTGAAGGTGTTTGACATTTTCCAACACGAAGGCGTCAGGCCGGCGGTGGTCAATCAACTCAGCGAGCTTGAAAAATAGATTGCCCTGTTCCTTGTCCTCGAAGCCATGTTTCTTGCCAAGACTGAGTTTCTTGGAAACACCCGCGATGCTAAACGGCTGGCAGGGGAAACCGGCGCACAGAATGTTGTGTTGCGGAATGGAGTCATCCGGCACGCCGTAGATGTCGCCATGCGGTTTCTCGCCAAAGTTCGCCGCGTAAGTTTCCTGTGCCTTATCGTTCCAGTCGGAGGAAAATACGCATTCGCAACCCGCGCGCTCGAATGCGATGCGGAAACCGCCGATGCCGCAAAAGAGGTCAATGAACCGGAGCTGGTGCTGAACACCACTGCCGTTGATGCGATATTCCCGCGCGACTTCGCGGAGTGCGTCGGTCGTATTCTTTCTTCTGGCAGTGGCTCTGTGCTTCGACATGTGTCGTTGAGGTTACGCGGCCGCCCGTTTTTTTCGAGCAAATCCGTTCCCGTTTTTCACATTGTAACGATTTAACATTTTAACGCTTTCCCGGTCGCCGCTATGCTGGGCGCATGATTTCGCGGATCAAATCCGGGGCGTTCCCGGAGCGCGGACGGTCTCCGTCCGCAGCGCGTGAACCGGAAGCTCGGCTTGCAGATCAATCAACGTCTTCTGGTCTGACGCAGTGCTGCGGGCGCGGGACCGCCCGCGCTCCGTTCCCGGCGCCAGCGGCGCGGCATCTTCCCGCCGCGCCAACTGATGATGTCGCACCTAGCGGAGCTTGGTTGGTTGGTGATCGCGAAACTACAAATATGTCAGCCCTAACGGGCTTTTCCCTGCACCATCTGTCTTCATCAGATTTCCGCAAGCCGAGTCGGCGCAACCGTTGGCGTTGCCAACCGCCAGCTCGGTCCGGGGAACCATTGGCAACGGAATAAAGTCCGAGGCGTTCCCGGAGCGCGGACGGTCTCCGTCCGCAGCGCGTGAACGGGAAGCTCGGTTTGCGGATCAATCAATGCCTTCTGGTCTGGCGCCGCACTGCGGGCGCGGGACCGCCCGCGCTCCGTTCCCAGCGCCAGCGGCGCGGCATCTGTGTGGAAACTCACCCGCAACAAATCACAAGCTCCGAAACCGCTATGATCCACGAGCGTTCTCGCTACGGGGTAACGATTTAACATTTTAACGCTTTCCCGGTCGCCGCTATGCTGGGCGCATGAGTTCGCGGACCAAATCCGAGGCGCTGTTTGCGGCGGCGCTCAACTGTATTCCCGGCGGGGTTAATTCACCCGTGCGCGCCTTTCGCGCGGTGGGCGGTCAACCGTTCTTCGTCTCCCAAGCCAGCGGCGCTCGGATCACCGACGTGGACGGCAACGAATACCTGGATTATGTCGGCACGTGGGGGCCGGCCATTCTCGGGCACGCGCATCCGAAAATTATTGCCGCGATAAAAACCGCCGCAGATTTCGGCACGAGCTTCGGCATTCCCAATCCGCGCGAGGTCACCATGGCCGAACGGATTTGTCAGTTGGTGCCGTCCGTGCAAAAAGTTCGCATGACCAATTCCGGCACGGAAGCCTGCATGAGCGCCATCCGACTGGCGCGCGGTTTCACCAAGCGCGACCAGATCATCAAGTTCGCCGGTTGCTATCATGGTCACGCGGATTCGTTGCTGGTCAAAGCGGGTTCAGGCGCGCTCACGTTCGGCAATCCGGACAGCGCCGGCGTGCCGGCGGATTTTGCCAGACACACCCTCGTGTTGCCCTATAACGAAACGGAACCGCTCCAGGCCGCGTTCGCCGCGCACCCCGACACCATCGCGTGCATCATCGTCGAACCGGTGGCGGGCAATGCCGGTTTGTTTAATCCGAAACCGGGCTGGCTCGAGTTCCTCCGGCAGATCACTCAGGCGCACGGCGCGTTGCTCATCTTCGACGAGGTGATGACCGGTTTTCGCCTCGCGCCGGGCGGCGCTCAGGAAAGATTCGGCATCACGCCGGACCTGACCACGTTCGGCAAAATCATCGGCGGCGGATTGCCCGTCGGCGCGCTGGGAGGCCGCGCGGACATCATGGATTACCTCGCGCCGGTCGGTCCGGTTTATCAAGCGGGCACTCTCAGTGGCAATCCACTGGCCCTGGCCGCGGGTCTGGCCAATCTGGATGAACTCGCTGCGGGAAATTATTACGAACAACTCGAAACCCGTGGCGCGCAGTTGGAAGCGGGGCTGCGCGCGGCGGCTCGGTCCGCCAAGGTTGCGGCGACGTTTAATCGCTGTGGCTCGATGTTTTGTTGCTACTTTACCGATCAGCCCGTCTGGAATCTGGATGACGCGATGCGGTCCGATCGCGAGCGCTTCAAAAAGTTTTTTCACGGCATGTTGGCCGCCGGCGTGTATCTGGCGCCATCACAATTCGAGGCCGGCTTCATTTCGGCCGCGCACACCGAGGCGGACATCGAGCAAACCGTAAAGGCGGCGACCCAGGTGTTGAAGGGGCTGGCGTAATTGGTTTGGGCAATCAGAGTCATCAGAACGAACCCGCAGGAATCAACGTAATGAAATCCATACTTTTCACGATTACCGCCTTGTGGCTGATCGGAGCGGCCGGGGCCAATGAGGTCTATATCAACGAGGTGTTGCCCAATGCGCCCGGGGCGGATACCGGCAATGAATACTTCGAACTACGCGGCACGCCCAATCTGTCCCTGACCGGTTATTATCTGATCAGCGTGGAGGGGCAAGGCACGGGCACTCCCGGCAAAGGCGACATCAACCAGTTTTTTGATTTGAGCGCCTTCTCCCTCGGGGCCAACGGATATTTGTTTGCGCGGCAAGCGGGCAGCAAATACACGACGACCGCTCCCGCAGCCACAGTGATTGAGAACACCATCGGTACCGGTTGGGGACAAGTGAACGGCGCCGGGAGCACCGTGGGCCATTATTCAGACGGCACACAAGTGGACCTGGAAAACAGTGCGGCTACGATCTTACTGGTTAAAGTCGAACCCGGCGGTATTTTGCCCGCGGTGACGATTGATCTGGACACGAACAACGACGGCTTTTTGGATTTACCCGCGGGTTGGACGGTGGTGGATTCAGTGGGAATCATGGATGGGGCCGGCGCGGCGGCGACGGATGCCGTTTATGGGGCCATTAATTTTCGGGCGCCAGACACCAACGGGAACTACGTGGGCACCTGCGCTTACGGCAACATCATCAATGTGCCGGGGCCGTTGACCACCAGCTCGGGCACATTTTACGTGGGGCGCAAGGGCGAATCCACCGGTTCGACCGCCAACGATTGGGTGGGTGCGATCGCGGATGGTTCGGCGGGCAGTCCGTTGAACTTCATTTTCCATAGCGCCAGTGATCCGGCTTACAACGGCCTGAAGATCGCCGACATGGTTTATGGCGGGACCAACTGGGGACCGACGGACGTGCCGGGTTCGCCCGAAATCCCGGTCTTGATCGGGCCGCCGAGCAACGCGGTGAACGTCGCCACCGCTGCGACATTGCAGGCCAGTGTGGGCGACCCGGGCGGCAGCAATTTGACCGTCGTATTTTATGGGGGTCCGGTTTCGACCGGTCCGGACTTCACGCTGGTGGCGCTGCCGGATACGCAATACTACAGTGCCTCGGCCCGGCGCGGGCTTCCCGCCATGTTCAACGCGCAAACGGATTGGATCATCGCCAATCGCCTCGCGTGGAACATCGCCTACGTGGCGCATCTGGGGGACATCGTGGATACGGGCGATACGCTGACGCAATGGCGCAACGCCACCAACGCTCTTTACCGGTTGGAAAATCCGTTGCTCACGGGGTTGCCGGATGGCATCCCGTACGGCGTGACCGTGGGCAACCATGATCAGGCGCCCAATGGAGATCCGAGTGGCGACAGCACCGCGTACTTCAATCAATTTTTTGGCGTGGATCACTTTGCCGGCAAGTCGTACTACGGCGGCCATTACGGCACCAACAACGACAACCACTTCGATTTGTTTTCCGCAGGCGGCATGGATTTCATCGTGATTTACTTCGAATACGATACCCAAGCCAATGCGGCAGTGTTGGCCTGGGCCAAAGCGCTGCTGCAAACCTACTCGCAACGGCGCGCCATCGTTGTCAGTCATTACATTGGTCGCGCGGCCACGCCTTCCAGTTTTGGCGCGCAAGGCGCCGCCATTTACAACGAACTCAAGTCCCAGCCCAACCTCTTCCTCATGCTCTCGGGACACGTTAATGGCGAGGGAATGCGCGAGGATGTCTTTGCGGGGAACACGGTGCGCACCCTGGTTTCCGATTTCCAATTCCGTCCCGACGGCGGGGGCGGGTTCCTGCGATTGCTGCGTTTCTCGCCCGCTTTCAACCAGGTTCGCGTCTTCAGTTATTCTCCCTGGCTGCGCGAGTACGAAACTGATGCCGACAGTCAGTTGGAGTTTGCCTACAACATGCAGGCGACGACGACCACTTTCACCCCCATCGCCACGAATTACGTGCCGGCGGGCAGTTTGGTGGATTGCAACTGGACGGGTTTGACGCCCGGCGCCGCCTACGATTGGTACATTACGGCCAATAACGGTCGGGAAACTTCGGTCAGCCCCATTTGGCGCTTCGCCACGGCACCAGAGAATCCGCCGTGGACCAACCTCGCCCCGATCCTCAATGAATTTTCGCACCATACGATGCCGGCCAATACCACCGCCGAGATTCCCTTCACGATTGCTGACGCGGAAACGGATCCTACCAATTTGGTGGTGACCGCCGCCTCGAGCAACGCCCCGCTGCTGCCCCCGGCGGGCATCAACGTGACGGGCGCGGGCGCCAACCGCGTGTTGCAATTGACCCCCGCACCCGATCAAGCCGGCGCCGCCTGGATTACGGTTGCCGTGAGCGACGGCGATTACACCCCCAGCAAATCGTTCATGCTTAAGGTGCAACAGCCGGAGATTCTGGCGCTCTGGAATTTCAACAGTAATCCACCGGATAACAACACTTCCACCGGCACCCTGATTCCCGCGATCGGTGCCGGCGTCGCGGCCAGCGTGGGCACGGCCACCGACTCGCTGAACAGCGACGTGGCGTCGCGCAGTTTTGATCCCAATCAGACTGATAATTCCAAGTGGCGATTGACCGCGTTCCCATCCCAAGGCGCGGGCAACCGGACCAGCGGCGCGGAATTCCGCGTCAGCACCGTCGGCAGCCGTAATCTCGGGATTTCCTGGGATCACTACAACAGCGCCACCGCCAGCCGGTATTGGCGGGTGCAATACACCGTGGACGGCGTCAACTTCAATAACACCTCCTTCGTTTATACCAATCCTCATGAAACATTGTGGTTTCCCACCGGGCTTAGTCTGGCCGGTCTTCCCGGCGTGGACGACAATCCCAACTTTGGCTTCCGCATCGTCAGCGAATGGGAAAACACGGCCACCGGCCAGGGCGCGAATCAGTATCGGGGCACGCAAACCAGTGGCAGTTACAGTTCCGGCGGCACCCTCTGGCTGGACATGGTGACGCTCTCGGCGGAGATCATTCCACCGCAACTCACGCTGGAGCGGATGGATAACTTATTGTTCCTTTCCTGGCCCACCAATCAGTGGGCGTTCACGCTCCAAAGCCGCACCAATCTGATCCTCGGGGCGTGGGCAGCGGTCCCGACTCCGCCGGTGATCACTAATGGGCATCATCTCGTCGTGACCACCAATTTCCCCGGCCCGCGGTTCTTCCGTCTGGCTCACTGAGCCGGCGGCGTTTCCATTTCCGCGGCCCGGGGGCGGTTGCAAAATTGTGAATTGTTAATTAAGACTTGACCCGTTGGCAGCGGATTAGCTACGGTTCGCTCGTAATGAACGGGTCGGTTCGACAAGTAGTACTGGCAATCCTCGTAGTCGTAGGCAACGAGGCCGTCGGTCCTTGTCGAAATTGAAACAATTTTAACAAGAACCCACGGCTGGCAACGGCTGTGGGTTTTTTTATTGCCCGCCTGCCGCGTTCGGCCAAAAACAAGAACAAATAGTATGAGAAAAAACACCGAAAGCATAAAAACGAAACCGTCCAAGACCCGCGCCTCCAAGCGGCGTGAAGTGGGTCAGGCCATGTTGGGCCGCGACATCTTTGTCGAGGCGCTCGAGCGTGAAGGCGTGGAAGTCATCTTCGCTTATCCCGGCGGCGCGAGCATGGAAATCCATCAATCCCTGACGAAATCCAAGATACGCACCATTCTGCCGCGACACGAACAGGGCGGCTCGTTTGCCGCAGGCGGTTACGCTCGCGCCACCGGCAAGGCCGGCGTGTGCATGACCACCAGCGGCCCGGGGGCCACGAACATGGTCACCTCCATTGCCGATGCTTACATGGATTCCGTCCCGCTGATCGCCATCACCGGTCAGGTGCCCAGTGCGATGATTGGTCGCGGCGCCTTTCAGGAAACCGACATCATCGGCATGACGCTGCCCGTGGTGAAACAAAGCTATCTGGTGAAGGACGTGAACGAGATTCCGTGGATCATCAAGGAGGCGTTTTATCTGGCGCAATCCGGTCGCCCCGGTCCGGTGGTGATTGATGTGCCCAAAGACGTGCAACAGATCAAAACGCATCCGGTCTGGCCCACGTTGGAGCAGGTCAAGAAACGGCTGCGCGGCTACCAGCAACCGCAGTTGAAGGCGGACGACCTGGCGTTGAATGAAATCATCGGTTTGATCGAAAAGGCCGAGCGCCCGGTGTTGTATTGCGGCGGCGGCATCGTCATGGGCAACGCCATGGCTGAATTGAAAAAATTCGCCGAGGCCACCAACATTCCCGTGACCACGACCCTCGGTGGGCTGGGCGGATTTCCGGAAACGCATCCGCAATCCTTGCGCTGGCTGGGCATGCACGGTTCAGCCGTGGCCAACTGGGCGGTGAGCGGTGAATTCGAGAAACGCAAATCCTTCAGCGAGCCCATGGTCAAGTTGCATGAGGGCGCGGATTTGTTGCTGGCGTTTGGGGTGCGATTCGATGATCGCGTGACCGGCAAGGTGGAGGAATTCTGCAAGACCGGCACGATCGTCCACATTGACATTGACGCCTCGGAGATTAACAAGAATTGCAAAGCGCACCTGCCCATCGTCGGTGAGATCAAGGACGCGCTGACCCGCTTGAACCGCCTGCTGGCCAAGCGACCCTTGAACAAAAAATATCCGGCCTGGTGGAAGCAGATCGAGGCCTGGCGCGAGAAAGCTCCGTTCGCCTACGCCGTGACGCCGGAAATCATGAACAGCGAACACATGCGCAAACACCTCAAGGGGCAGCCCGAGGAATGTATTCTGCCGGAGATGGTCGTGGAGGAATTGTACGCCCTGACCAAAGGCGACGCCTTCATCACCACTGGCGTCGGGCAGCACCAGATGTGGGCGGCGCAATGGTATAAATACAAACAACCCCGGCGCTACATCAGCAGTCTGGGTCTGGGTTCGATGGGTTTTGGTTATCCGGCGGCGCTGGGCGTAAAAGCCGCGTTCCCGAACAAACAGGTGATTGACATTGACGGTGACGGTTCGTTCCTGATGAACAACCAGGAACTGGCCACGGCCAAGGTGGAAAAGCTGGCCGTGAAAGCCATCGTGTTGAACAACCAATACCTCGGCATGGTGATGCAGTGGGAGGATAAATTCTACGGCGGCAACCGGGGGCATACGTATCTCGGCAACCCTGAAGCGCGCACGGAAATTTATCCCGACTACGTGCAGATGTGCGAATCGTTTGGCGTGAAATGCGAGCGGGTGCTGTACAAAAAAGACCTGCGCGCCGCCATCCAGCGCATGTTGGCTGCCGACGAACCCTACGTGCTGGACGTCATCGTGCCGCACACCGAGCACGTGCTGCCGTTCATTCCGGGAGGTAAAACCGTGGCAGACATGATCTGGAAACTCTGAAGTTCGGAATCGGTTGATTTCAAGCCGGGCGAGCCAACCCTCGTCCGGCTTCTTGCTTGGGATTACGAGCTTCCGAACGCCCGGCAGATTGCCACGACCGAGGACGGTCGCACTCCCTTGGGTTTGAGTGAAACGACCAGCCCGATTTTATTTCCTTGGGAGGGACGCGTTCCACCGCATCCCTTTGCCTCGGAATGAAATTCTGATTCGCTCGCCGAGCCGTCAGCCCTCAGACCGGCGGTGCCATTTCAAGTGGCGGTTTCAAGCGGTCCGGACTTTGACCCATTTGCCGGTGGTGGCGGATTTTTCCACCGCGTCCAGCACCCGCTGATTTTGCACGCCGTCTTCAAAGGTGGGTTGCACCGGCTTGCCGTCCACGCACGCGTTCACAAAATCCACAACCGTGTGAATGAAGGTGTGCTCGTAGCCGATGAGGTGTCCCTCCGGCCACCAGTGCGCGCAATACGGATGCACCCCGCCTTTGGTGACGAGAATATCGTGAAAACCCTGACGGTCGGGCGCATCGGCATGATTGAAAAATTTGAGGCGGTTCATGTCCTCGAAATCAAAATAGAGCGAGCCTTTGCTGCCGTTGATTTCAATCTCGATGTGGTTCTTCCGCCCCAAGGCCATGCGCGTGGCTTCCAGGTTGGCCAGGGCGCCGTTGGCAAAGCGTCCGATGAACAGCGACGCATCGTCCACGGTCACTTTGCCGAGTTTGCCGGCGCCTTTGCCGCCCAAGCCCTGTTCTTTACCGGGGGCGGCGGGCAACGGTCGTTCCGTAATAAACGTGTGCAACAAACCGTTCACCTCGGTGAACTCGCCCACCAGATAGCGGCCGAGATCGAGGATGTGCGCATTGATGTCGCCATGCGCGCCGCTGCCGCTGACTTCCTTCTGCAAACGCCAGACGAGCGGGAATTGGGGGTCGGCGGGCCAATCCTGGGCGTAACGCGCGCGGAAGTGGTAAATCTGCCCCAGCGCGCCTTCCTGGATCATTTTCCGGGCCTGGGCGATGGCCGGGATGCGCCGATAATTGTGGCACACCATGTGAACCACTTTGGCTTTTTGTACGGCGGCGAGCATTTGCTCGGCCTGTTTGACTGTCAGCGCGAGCGGTTTTTCGCACAGGACGTGTTTGCCGTTCTGCGCCGCCGCGATGGCGATTTCCGCGTGGGAATCGTTCGGGGTGGTGATATCCACGATGTCAATCAGCGGGTCTTCCACCACCTCGCGCCAATCGGTGGAGGCGTTCTGCCAGCCCAACTGGGCGCGGGCGGCCTGCACGCCGGCGGGGTTACGACCACAGATGGTGTGCATTTCCACGTTCGCCTTGAGCGGAAAGAAGCGCGGGGCTTGTCGCCAAGCGTTCGAATGCGCCTTGCCCATGAAGCGGTATCCAATCATTCCAACTCGTAAAGTTTTCGCCATAATCAAAGTAGGGGTTGAATTGCTGCCGGGCGTCTTTATAGTGACGAAAATTTTTCAAGTCAACGAACGACTTGCCTCCGAACTATGATTTTTTCTGCCGCACAGGTAGCCGAACACCTCCAAGGGGAGCTGTTGGGCGACGGTCAAACCCCACTCCAAGGCTTCGCCCCCGCCGCCCAGGCGCAGCGCGGGGACCTCACTTTCGCCGAAAATGATGAGTTTTTAACGCGAGCGGAACAATCGGCGGCGGCGGCGATCATCGTCGGCGCGCAAACCACTTCGCGGAGCGGCAAGACGCTGATTCGCGTTAACAACGTCCGGATTGCCTTCGCCCGGGCGCTCGAGCTGTTTTTTCCAGAACCGATCCCGCCGCCCGGCATCCATCCCACCGCCGTCGTGGCGGAATCCGCTCAAGTGGACCTCACGGCGCACATTGGCCCCTATTGCGTCGTCGGAGAGCGGGTGAAGCTCGGCGCGCGGACCATCTTGCACGCTTACAATTCCATCGGCGCGGATTCCGTGCTGGGCGCAAGCTGCGTGCTGTTTCCGCACGTTGTGCTGTATCCGCGCTCGGAACTGGGTCAACGCGTGCGGATTCATGCCGGCTCGGTGATCGGCGCGGATGGTTACGGCTATGTGCTGGACCACGGCGCGCACCGCAAGGTGCCGCAGATCGGCAACGTCATCATCGGCGACGACGTGGAGATCGGGGCCAACGTCACCGTGGATCGCGGCGCGCTGGGGCCGACGGTCATCGGCAAGGGCACGAAGATTGATAACCTTGTGCAAATCGGGCACAACGTCCGGATTGGAGAACACTGTCTGGTTATTTCCCAGACCGGCATCGCCGGCAGCACGCAGTTGGGCAACTACGTCATTCTCGCCGGACAGGTGGGGCTGGCCGGACATTTGAAAATCGGCAACAAAGTGACCGTCGCGGCGCAATCCGGGGTGATGCACAACATCCCCGACGGCCAGACCGTGCTGGGCAGTCCGGCGTTGCCCGACAAGCAAACCAAGCGGCAGATGCTGGCGATACAAAAATTGCCCGAGCTGCTGCGCCGCGTCCGGCAGTTGGAGAAAAAACTGGGCGGCCCGGATGCGGACCCCACCTGAAAATGTATCTGGCCAAACGACGGGCAAATCGGAAAAATCCCCGCGTGAGGCTATTTCTACGCGGTCTGTTCGTCATCGGTTTCTGGTTGGGCTTGCCGCAACCGAATTTCGCTCAATCCACCAACGCGCCCGCCACGCTCGTCGAGTTGCGGCAACAGCTCACCGACTTGGTGAATCAGCCGCGCTTTGACGCCGCGCGCTTCGGCATCAAAGCGGTGTCGCTCGAGACCGGCCAAACCCTGTTCGAGCACGAACCGGCCAAGCTGTTCAGTCCGGCTTCCAATTGTAAACTCTACACCATGGCCATGGTGCTGGATAAACTGGGCGGTGATTACCGCCTCCGCACTTCGCTCTACAGCGCCGCCAGACCGGACGCGCGCGGCAATCTGAAAAGCGATCTCATCCTGTACGGGCGCGGGGACCCCACGTTCAACCTCAAAGCCGGTCAGGGCGATCTGCTTCGCGCGCTGCAACCGCTCGTGGCCGCTTTGACCAATGCCGGCGTGCGTAAAATCTCCGGCGACTTGATTGGCGACGATAGTTTCATCGTCGGTGCGCCTTACGGATCGGGCTGGGTCTGGGACGACATGAACTATTATTACGGCGCGGAGATTTCGGCCTTAACCATCAACGACAACACGCTGCAACTTTCCGCTCGTCCGGGCGCGAAGCTCGGTGCGCCCGGGCAACTGGAACTCAATCCACCCACCACTTTTGTCACTTTGATCAACCAAACCCGGACCAGCGCCCCCGACAGTCGCCGCGTGATCAATCTTTACCGGCCCGTGGGACAAAACGTGATTTACGTCAACGGCCAACTGCCGCTGAACTCGACCAACAAATACTCCGACGACGTCACTTTCAGCAATCCCGCCAGCTTGTTCGTCGAGTTTTTCAAGGCGGCGCTGGCGCGTAATGGCGTCAAAGTAACCGGCAAAACCCGCACGGCCCATTGGCTGGAACGACCGGGCGCACCGCTCGACACCAGCCGCTTGATCGAACTGGGCTTTGTGGAATCCGCACCTCTGCGCGAACTGAATGTGCTCGTGCAAAAACCTTCGCAAAATCTCTACACGGATCTGCTGCTGGCGCATGTGGGGTCACTGGAGCGTGAACGTGCGCTTGCCAATCAAGCGCCGAATGACAGCGCCTGGTTGGTGGATGCCGCCGGCAGTTCGGGCACTTCCGAAGATTACGGCGTGCGCGAGTTGTACAAGTTTTTCAGCAAGGTCGGCATCAAACGGAGCGACGTTAAATTCGAGGAAGGCTCCGGTTTGGCGCGCAATAATCTGGTGACGCCCAACGCCACCATCCAGTTGTTGCAATTCATGAGTCAGCATCCGGAAGCGGAAAGTTATTATCAGGCGCTGCCCATTGCGGGGCGGGACGGCACACTGCGCAACCGCCTGAAAGGCACGCGCGGCGAGAACAACGTCCACGCCAAAACCGGCACGTTACGCTGGGCGAATTCCACTTCGGGATATCTGACCACCGCCGCCGGAGAAAAGCTGGTGTTCAGTCTGATGTTGAATCGCTACACCGCGCCCTCGGCTCAATACAGCGCGCGGGGCGAGCTTGATAAAGCCATTCTGTTGCTCGCCAATTTCACCGGGCGCAGCGATGAATAATTCCCGCCGTTGCCGCGAGAAAGGCAATTGAAACGCGTGCGCCATGAGACTGTTTGGTTTTGATCTCTTTCCACCGGGTCGCACCCGCAGCCTGATTCGCATCCAAACCGGCGGGGTGCGCGTTTCCGGCGAGACCCTGCTGCCGCAGGTGGTGCAGACCGTGGCGGAAGTGTTGCAAACCGCGTCCGTCACTCGAGGCTTCATCGCCATCAAACCCGATGGCACCATCACCTTTTCGCATCATGTGCCGGCGACTTTGCACCAGCGTCTCCGCAACGTGATGCTGAATCCCTGACGCGCGGCGCCGGACGGGATTAACGCGTCGGATCGGAATTGAAGATTGAACTCACCGCTTTCCCGGCAAATAATCCAAGCGCGACTGATCAGTTGTTTTCATGAACGAGTGGAACATCCAATCCCGGGCCCGTGCTTGTGAGGCGTGCCAGCGACCGTTTGCCGACCAGCAAACCTATCACACGCTGTTGTTTGATTTAACGCCGGAACTGCGGCGCTCGGACGTTTGCGAAACCTGCTGGCAGGAACGCTACGCCGACGCCTCCATCCAAAAGGGCCTGATCTCACGCTGGCAGGGCACTTACGAACTGCCGCCCCCGCCCGCGGAAGTCATCAAGAAGGAAAACGCGGAAACCTTGTTGAAAAAACTCATCGAACTGAATGATCCGCGCCACATTCCGGCCGGCTACATTCTGGCCGTGATGCTCGAACGCAAACGCCTGCTCAAAGTGAAGGAGCAGATCGTGCGCGAGGGCCAACGCATTTTCATCTACGAGCAACCCAAAACCGGCGACGTGTTCACCATCACCGATCCCAATCTGCGTTTGGATCAATTGGACGAAGTGCAACGCGACGTGGCGCACTTGTTGGAGTACGGGTTAAATCCGCCGGACGCGACGGAAGCCGCCGCCAATCCCAACGCGCTGATTGCGAGTGACGCGGAACCCGCTTCTCCCTCTCCTGGGGGAGAGGGCCGGGGTGAGGGCGAGCTTGCCGCCGAAACGGAAAATCAACCCGCGCCGGTCGAAGCCGCCGCGCCAACGTGAAAACAGCGAACTGTCAATGTATTGACCGCCATTTAATTGGATGAGACTACTCTGCATATATGAAGCCGCTTGACCCCACTCCCTATGTTGCGGTTTATGGTGTGCTCATATTCCTCGTGCCGTGGTTGATTTACATGAGTTTTATTGTGAGGAGTTTGTTGTATGCCCGACGCCAAGGGGTTTCGTTATTTTCACTCACCGGGTCAGCTCAGATGCGGGCGCTTGCGCGTGTTGACAGTTACGCGGCGTTTTTGAAGCGTCGCGCATTGAGATGGTTCGTCATCACGCTGACGATGTGGTTTGTTGGCTTTGCAATCCTGGGTCTGACGTTGTATCTGCTACACAAGCGCGGCATCGTGTAACAAAATTTTGGATGTTCCCGAACTAGCTCATGTCCGATCTTGCCGCACTTCAAGCCCGTCTTGGATACGCCTTTCGCAATCCGCATTTGTTGCAAATCGCCGTGACCCATCCCTCCACGGCGCACGAAAAGGGCGTGCCGACCGAGCATAATCAACGGCTGGAATTTCTCGGCGACGCGGTCATCCAACTCATTCTGACGCGGGAATTGTACGAAAGGTTTCCCGACTTCGATGAAGGACCGTTGACGAAAGCGCGCGCCCGTTTGGTGAATCGCAGTTCGCTGGCGCACTTGGGCCGCGCGCTGAATCTCGGCGCGCATCTGATTTTGAGTCATGGCGAAGAAACGCACGGCGGCCGCGAACGCGCCTCCGCCTTGGCCGATGCGTTTGAATCGCTGGTGGGCGCGCTGTTTCTGGACGGCGGCTACGAGACCGTGCGGACGTTCGTGTTGCGGGAGTTCACTTCGCTCTTGAGCGGTTTAACTCTGCCGCTGTCACTGGATAATCCCAAAGGCGAGTTGCAGGAATTCCTGCAGGCCAAATCGCACGACGCGCCCAAATACTCGGTGGCCACGGCGACCGGGCCAGACCACGATCGCGTCTTTGAATGTGTGGTGCAGCATGGCGGCGTGGAGCTGGCGCGCGGCACAGGCAAAAGCAAAAAAGACGCGGAAAGCGACGCCGCACAGAAAGCGCTGACGCAACTGCGCACGCAGAAAACGCCGGCATCCACCACGGCACCGTAAATCCAACTTGCCCTGGTTGATGCCGCTTACAGCGGTTTAATTAAAGTTGTAGCCGTGGCACCGAACGAGTGTAACCCCATGAAGGTGGGGGCCGGATGGGGAATGGCGACTCTGTCCGCGAGGTTTTGGAGTGCGGCAGGAAGATGCCGCGCCGCTGGCGCTGGGAACGGAGCGCGGGCGGTCCCGCGCCCGCAGCGCGGCGCCAGACCAGAAGGCGTTGATTGATCCGCAAGCCGAGCTTCCGGTTCACGCGCTGCGGACGGAGACCGTCCGCGCTCCGGGAACGCCTCGGTCTTTATTCCGCTGCCAATGATTCTCCAGACCGAGCTGGCGGTTGGCAACGCCACCGGTCGCGCCGGTGCTCGTCCCGAACCCAGGGCGGTCGTCCGTTTGCCCCCAACGCTTGGCTTGAGGTCGGAAGGCCCGCTGCTATAAAGGAAAAAATCAAGCGGCCACGGCTTTATTTAAAGCCGCTCAGCGGCTTTGCCGATCATTCTGCCCTGATCGTACGTGAAATAAAACCGCTCGTGCTGCGGGGCAAACATCGAGACCGAAGTGCTTTTGGCGGCTCGGTTTTATTACGTTTAATTGGCGGACGTTTTGGGTGCGTTCGCGCCCGTCTTGAACATCGGATTAGTCGCGTCACCGCCCGAGAGCAGGTACGCCAGGAGATCAAAAATTTCATCCTGATGCAGCGGGGACAGCAACCCTTCCGGCATTGGCGAAACGGGGGACGGTTCGATCTTCACCATGTCGCTACGCTTGACGGCGATCACCTGCGCCGGATCGAACATGTTCGGATTCACGTTCACCGCGCCATCGGGCAGATGATACACAATCCGCCCCACCACCACGTCGCCGTCGCGCTTGGTGATGCGCACGTTTTGATACAGATCACTGACGGCGCGATTCGGTTCGATGATGGATTCCAGCAACTCGCGCGGACTGAACCGGCCAGCCACCCGGGTCAGGTCCGGCCCGACCGCGCCCCCCTCGCCCGCCACCGCGTGACATTGAAAACAGGAGGCAGCGGAAAACATTTTGCGACCGCGCTCAAAATCACGCTTCTGCAAATCCGTGGTTAACGCGCCCGCCAGCATGGCCACCGTCCAATCGGTCGCCTGCCGTCCGGCGAAGTATTTGGACGCCTCATTCCCCGGTGTTTCCGGAGTCGTCAGCACGTCCTGCAAAGCGTCGCGCTCGGCGGGGGTCAGATTGGCCAGCGCGTCGTTTTTGATCATTTTGATGAACCCGCGAAAGCTCGCTCCGCCACGGTAGGCGGCGGCGGTTTGAAACCAGCCGAAGTAATCGCGACGCAGTTGGGGCGTCCAACCCGTCTTGAGTGCGCGCAGCGATTTGGCCAGATCCATTTGTTCCTCCTGCGTCGGCGCTTCCTGCAGCAGACGCACCGCCACCGCCGCGACCCGGGGCGATTGCAGATAAACCAACAGTTCGCAAAGTTGACTGTTCACTTCCCGGGTTTTCCCCGGAAACCACGGCTCCAAATGCGCCAATAATTTTTGTTGTTGCGCCGCTTCCGGCAGGCCGAAACGCGTCAGGCAAACCGCGTAATTACGCAGCAGGTCGGATTGCTGTTCCGCGGTCAACCGGGTCCAGTCGAGGCGATCCAATGCGGTTAAAATTTGCCGCTGCAGCGCCAGGTCGGGGGCTGGATCCGTGGACTGACGATGGAATTCGTCCTGGCTGGAGACCCGGCTCAACGCCAGTAAGGCCGTCATGGCGGTGGCGGGATCGGTGGCGCTGAGCGCCCGTTCCCGCCAGGTGGATACGGGCTGCCATTCGAGCGCTACGCGGGCCGCATAGCGCAAGGTCCGATCAGCATCACCCAGATACGGCCAGAGGAAATCCACCGCGCCCTCGCTCGCGTGTCCGTGCAGCGCCTCCAATTTCAAGCGCGTTTGCTGCGCGGTGGTGAGCGCGGGTTTCGCGGTGATGGTCGGCGTGGCTTCCGTTCCAGCGTACGTCACCCGATAGACTCCGGTTTGAATGCGCCAGCCGCCCGTGATGAAATAAAGCGCGTGATCCCGAGGATGATTCGCAATGGCCACTACCGGCAACGGTACGCCTGAGAGGAAGACTTCCGCCGCACCGCGATAAGTCGCGCCCTCATTCGCCAGATGTATCGCGTAGATGCGTCCAAACGTCCAGTCGCCGACAAAGAGCGCGTTCTGGTAGCGTTCGGGGAAGCGCGCGCCAAATCCGAACGCCACGCCCGTGGGGGATCCCGGACCGATGTTCAAAATGCCGGGCACGCTGTCGGGATAGTAGGCGGGCCATTTCCCGCTGCCGTTGCGCCAGCCAAATTCCGCGCCGCTGGTGACGTGGCAAATGCGCGTGGGCCGGTACCACGGCGCGCCCACGTCCCATTCCATGTCCGCGTCGTAGGTGAACAACTCGCCGTTCCGATCAAACGCCGCGTCGTAAATATTGCGAAACCCGCTGGCAACCATTTCCCAATCCTGACCGTTCGGACTCACGCGATAAACCACGCCGCCCGGCGCGAGCGCTTCCGTCATGAACCCGCCGGCGTCAGGCAACCGTCGCAACAATTGATCTTCGCCCCAATGCAACGGCACCCGCGACGCCTTCAAGGTGGGCGGCACGGTTTGGTTTCCCGCAATTACGTAGATGGATTGTCCATCCGGCCCGGGCAAAACTCCGTGCCAACCGTGGTCGCCACCGCCACCCAATCCGCGCAGCAACTCCACCGTATCCAACTGGTCGTCGCCATTGGTGTCACGCACCCGATACAGGCCGCTGGGCGTTTTGCCATTCTTGGAAACCAACGCGTACAAAGAGTCAAACGCCCAGCACAAACCCTGGGCGCCGCTGAGATCCACGTTGATCTTTTCCACCCGCGTCCGCGCCGGGTCCGCCCCCAACGGCGGCGGCGTCAGGCGATACAATCCTTCGTCATATTGACCGGAAAAAAGCAACCGGCCTTGATCATCCACGCACATGCTGACCCACGATCCTTCCGTCTCCCGATTGGGCGCGTACACCAGCTCGACCTGGAAACCCGGCGGCACGGTCAGCTTCTCCGGCGGCGTGGCGCGGTCTGCCGCCGTGAACTCTTTGAGTTTCAAATTGCGGAACTGAACTTTCATGGGCGGTCCAGGATGCATTTGCAAACCAATCAACCCTCGCGCCGCCGCCTGTCCCTCCTGCCGATCCACCGCCTGCGACATTTTGACGCCGTTGATGAAAAGTTGAATTTCCGGGCCGCGCGCCACGATACGATACTGATTCCAATCATCGGTATGGATGTGCTGAAATAATTCCGCAGCGGTGGCAAAGGAGGTTGTTTCCTTCTGGCCGTTGGCGGCAATAATCACCGATTGGCCGCGCATGGCGATGCCCCCGCGCTCGTGTTCAAACAACGCGCCGGTCCATTCCGTACCCGCCTCGATGTCGGCCTGATAGCCGCGCATGTCCCAATCCTCCACCTCCCGGCTGCGGAATTGCAGGCCGGAGTTGCCTCCCTGAATGCGAAACTCAAACCGCAACTCGAAATCCGACGGTTCCCCGCCGCGCCAGATGAGGTAATTATGCTTCGTGCAAGGTTTCTCCGGCGTGCTTTCCGCCGTGATGGCGCCATCCTCCACATACCACCAACCGGGCTTGCCATCCCAACCCTCCAGATCGCGCCCGTTAAAGATCGAAACGAAACCGTCCTGACCCCACGAACTCCAACCCACCGTCAAACCCAAAAGCAAAATGACCCGGCGCAACCACGCGCGATCAGCCGCAGCAAGAACCCGTTTCAAAGCCCGCATGGAAAACTCCTTTCGGTAACGGAAAACAGCATCCGTTTGTCAACGCAATGAACCCGCGCCCGCCGGCCGCACGAAACGCCTCGAGACACCTTTGCACCAGTGGCCTTAATCATGCGCGCATGCTAACCCATGACGTTTTATGCCGTCGAGCGACATCGTAACGGCTGGTGGGCGGAGGTGCTTCTCCATTTTCCATTCCTTGGTCTCTCTGCGGAGATGGCTTGGCATTGCAATATCAGAACTATATGTCGTCCGCGAAGGCGCAAACAACCTCGTCGAGGACGGCGATGCCACATTGGGCCGACCAGCGCAATCCAGTTTTACCACGTTGTTCCCCTGGGAGGGACGCGTTCCATCGCGTCCCTGATGAGTTGGGGGCGACGTGGAAGTCGTTCCTCCCTCGTGAAGTATCAGATGCTCCCAGGACAACCGCGCGTTTAAAGTAATTCCCGACGCAATCGCAACGCCCCACAAAATTTCGGCAAGCCAGCGAAGGCACAGACGGCGCCGCCGCATTATGATGCGGTCCGCATGAACAATCCGATGCTGGCTTTTTCCAACGACGACCGTAAGGGCGGGATGATTCCATCACTTTTGAATTATGTCCGGTGATCCCTTCTTTCTCTTGGGCGCGGCGCGGACGGCGAGTTTATTTTGCGGCGCCAAAATTCACCCGGATTGTCTGCACATTGGTGCGGACGGGTCCGTGCGGGTGAGCCTCTCGGCAACGGCAGAAAGCTGGTTTCACACGCTGTCCCAGTTGGGTGAAGTTCTACATCTGACCCGTAATTCCGTGGCGGTGCTGGGCACCATCCGGGCGATACCGGAATTAATAGATTGGAGCAATTCCGCCTTGCCACGAGACGCGGCCCGCCTGTTGACTCCAAATCTCGGGCAATACGCAAGCCTGTGGGCGGTGCGGGAAACTTCTCCGGCGGGACCGGTTTATGGATTGGAAGCCGGCGATGTTTCGGGGCGGCGATTTCAAAAAGTTGTTCTCACTGCGCGCTCTCGCCGGGAGCTTTTTGAGCAATTTGTCATCCGGCATCAATCCCCCCTGGCGGAGACGGAGCATTGGATTTCGCCCAACCATCACGCGAGTCAACACCGCTGCCAAGCCATCAGTCAGCGGCTCGCATACTTGCGGCTTCAGCAACAGGAAGGGGCGACGACCATTCACGCTTTATCCAGCGCCGGATTGCCCCAGTTGCTGGCCGCCGCCGCTGCCGCTCGCGTACCGGTACGCACGACGCATTACAACCACGCGCTCAACTGCGCCGCAGTCTGGCTGCCGGAGCCGCCCACACTGGCGGACCGCGAAAGCGATGGAGTGACTTTTTTCCACGGCGCCAATGTGGGATTACATGTGTTGACGGCGACACCTGAAATGTGGTTGTGGCAGCGTCACTGCCGGTGTTGTGATCGGGAAAATTGGACGATCGAAATTGGCGGACCTGATGATCAAATCGGACTGGCGATTACCGTAGGGGATGAGCGACTGGAGTCGAAATGGCGCGCGCTGGTGGCGGCGACCTTGTTGCGCAGCCCGGCATGAAATCGCGTCCGCAAAAATTCCGTTTTGATTGAACCGCCACCATGGGCAGGCGGAACGGACGGGGCGTCCCTGCTACCAGAACCTGACATCGTCCGTGAGGACGTCAACGACCACCGCCGGGAGCGGCAATGCTCCCCAAATTTTCATTTCCTTGCCGTTCATCCCTTTGCCTCTTTACGGAGATGGCTTGGTATTGCGGTGTTAGCTGGCCGCGATGTGTTGCCTATCTAGTCATGCGGAAACGAATGACTATCACGCTGCGATTCTTGAAACGGCATTAGAATTAAACCGGAGCATTGCTTGGGGGGTGGCCACGAATGGCGTAAAAGCAGGAGTTTATCACAGAAAAATCTCAGATGAACCGCAAACAAAGGGTGGTTTTGGGGACAAAAGCAGCTTCTTGACTGATTGGCAGATTATTCCGGCACTTTCCGGTGTGTCCACCAACGATGTGTTGATGTGGCTTGCGCCACAACAGTCATGGCTGGTTCGCCTTACTTCCGCCGACGGGAAAGGCGTTAAAAAAACGGCGGCGGGGCGTAGTTTGGGAGCACCGATGAAAATAGGAAACAAAGGACTTCAGGAATCTGGATTTGTAGCGTTGCGTGTGAATTCCGACCTTCCGTCCCTACCCGGAAAAGGATTCAAGCTTTCAGATTTTTTTAACGTAAAACAACCGGGAGTTTACACGTTGGAAGTGAGTCTATGTGGGATGGTCGTGACAAATTCTAAAGCTATTCCAACGTACTTTGGCCCAACAAAGACGGTTCTGAATATAAGCGACTGAGCAAAAGCTGTGGTCTTGTCTTGATTTGGTGAACTTGAGCCATGAAAAAAGCGAACTCAATTTTGTGCCTTGGCCTTTTAGTGTTGCTTGCAGTTAGCATACTACTCCAATTCACAGTGGAACATTGTTCCAGGAGTTCCTTCGTCTCCAACTTGGGTAGAGGATAGCGGCTTTCCTGATTGGGTAGATATCACCGCCAACCAGCCATACTAATGCCCATGAAAACACAAAGGATCACCACAGTTCTGTTGTTCATTGGAATAGCACTGAAGGCAACCCTCGCGCCGGCGCAAACCCAGTGGAATCCCACCATTTCTGAAACGCAAAAGGTCGCGATGCTCAAGGAACTCAAAGAAATACAAGACAAATACCGCACAAATCTCTGGGTTGAAATGGCTCCAACCCGCGAAGGCCATTCCGGAACAGATCGAATCATCTGCAAGGTGGGAGTTTTTGGCCGCACTAACGTAGTGCTCTACAGCCCATTGCCCAGCGAGGCGTTCGCTGCGCGGTTGTATGATTCAAATGGGAACGAAATCCGTAAAACCGCTCTCGGGAAAAAATTCGGCAAAGAGCCAATTCCCGATCGCGATTTGTTGAACGGCTTGTTCGGAAAAAACATCAAAGACACGCATGGTCATTGGCGATCACGGTCGAGAGAATTGATTTTTACCAACGCCGAAAGTTCGGATTATTACTGGGACTTCGATGTTACTCGTTCATTCAAAATAAAAGAGGCCGGAGACTATAAACTGGTGGTGGAAGTGCGGCTGTTCGTTAAGCACACCAACGGCGTTTTTACACCGCTGATCCTGCCGTCTGTCAACAGAACCGTAAGGATTTTGGAGAAAGACTTGAAGCGTTCTTCGCTGTTTTGACTTTGCGCAAATTTGGTCAAACCGTCGGGCGATATGATCCAGGAAAATTTAGTTTAATCGCTCCGCATCCTTGCGTTTTAACGACTCGTCAAGCTGGCCACACGGTCGGGGTAAAATTGCCTGTCGAATAGCCGCCGGGAATTATTTCGGCCTTGCCATCACCGCCAACTCGGTCGTGGCGGAGAGATTCCGGCGGAAGTAAATTTGAACCGCGCAAGGTCAGAGTCTTGCCGCGTCAGCGATCCCGTTGATTACGTCGGGAATTTTTATCCGGCGTATTACACGACGACGCAGACCGATACGCGCCAGGCGCAGACCAAGATGAAATTATTCACTGGCGTGAACGGGGATTGCCTTGAACAAACTTGCTGTAGAGACTGACGGAAGCATAATACTTGACCGAAGGTTTTCGACCGATCGGATGCGGCAATTTCGCATCCACCCGGAATGCGCTTGTAGCTCAGTTGGATAGAGCAACTGCCTTCTAAGCAGTGGGTCGTGGGTTCGACTCCCGCCAAGCGCACCATCGGCATTTACGATCGCGCCGCAACCCACTACTCTTGCCGGGTGCTGACCCTCGAACAGCTTTCAGATTTATTTGCACAACATCGCGCCGCTGCCGCCGTGCGGGTGGCGGAATTCACGCTTGGCGGTCAGCCGTTCGCTTTCAATTCCCAATCCGCCATCATGGGGGTGGTGAATCTTTCCGCAGATTCCTGGTATCGCGAGAGCGTTTGTCTCACTGCGGACAGCGCCATCCAGCGCGGCAAACGGCTGGCGGCGGAGGGGGCGCAAATTGTGGATTTGGGCGCGGAATCCACGCTGGCGCACGCGGCGCGAGTCACGGCTGGCGGACAAAACTCCCAACTACTGCCGGTCATTCGAGAATTGCGCGCCGCGCAGATTTTGGTGTCGGTGGAAACCTATGAACCGACCGTGACGCGCGCTTGTCTCGAGGCCGGGGCCAATCTCCTCAATCTTACCGGCACCGAGCATGGCGATGAAATTTTCCATCTGGTGGCGGCTCACGAAGCGGCGGTGATCCTTTGTTACGTGCAGGGGCGTAACGTGCGTGAGGTGGGCGATTTTGATTTGCGAACCGATCCGATTCCGATGCTGCACGATTTTTTTGCGCGCCGCATCGAAGCCGCGCAACGCTGCGGCGTGAAACGCATCTTCATTGATCCGGGTCTGGGATTTTATTACCGCAATTTACAAGACAGTGCGGTGCGAATTCGACATCAGATGCGCGTGTTCCTCAACACGTTTCGCCTGCGGACCCTGGGTTTTCCGGTTTGTCAGGCGCTGCCACATGCCTTCGAATATTTTCGGGAAGAAGTGCGTTGCGCCGAGCCGTTCTTCGCCGTGCTGGCGGCGCTGGGCAAAACCGACCTGTTCCGCACGCACGAAGTGCCACGCATCAAAGCCGTGCTGGACACGCTCCAGGCTTACTGACGTTCGCACAGGAACACGCCTTCTTCGCCGGAGCGCGTGACCCATTGCGTCCGCACCCGCAGTCCGACCTTGGCCAAATGTTGTTGCGCCAATTCCGGCGTGTAGCGGTAGGAGAAAAACAGGCGCACTTTTGTGCCGCGCGGAAAGGGAATCGTTTCGCCGGCCACAGTGATGCGGCGCGCGCGGTGGAAATGAAAGTGCGCCACCACGCGTTGCAGTCCGGTAATCCCGCGTTCGATGCGGAATTTTATTTCACCATCCGTGCGGGCAACGCCCAGGTGCAGCAAGAAGGTCAACAACCATTCCCGAGTCAGTGGGTTGTCGTATTGAGGCAGAATCCGCCTCATGCCTTGCGCGTAATTCGCGCCGGGAGCGAGGTTGGCACTGAAGAGCAACCGATCCTGGCGCCGCACTAATTGGCTTAACCGCGGCAGAATTTTCTCCGGTTCAAAATTTGGGATCATGCCGAAGAAAGTAATCAGTCGCGCGGCGCGCGGCGCGGTCGGCGTCTCGAGAACCGCCGGCAAATCTCGGGCGACAGCGAGATCGCACACCAACGGAAACAAATTTTCCGGCGGCAGCACCGCTCGCGCCGTTTGGTGCGCCACCAGCACCATGGCCGTGCTGACATCCACCGGCGCGTAGCTGAGTTGCTTGCCGCGCGCGCGCAACCGTCGCAACAACCGCGTGTCCTTTTGTCCGCCACCGCAGCCCAAGCCGATCAAGTGAACCGCGCGCGACCGGATTTGATCCGCGACGGCGGCAAACGCGCGATTATAGGTCGCCGCGCAATCGGCATCATTCCGCGACGGCGAATAGACCTGGTGCAACGCGAGCCACTGATTGGTCTGCTGAACGGAATCGTAATGAAATTGATGATTGATGCGGCGGGTGCGCAGCGAGTGCCGCAGCGCACGCTGGATGTTTTCCGGCGTTTGACTGGAATGGATGGCGACGTTGACCACAGACAACATGAATCGGTCGTCGCAGATTTACCACGGGAAAGCAAGCCCGGGAATGAGCCGGGGCGCGTCAGAACTCGCGGAAGGTGATGCGCGCCTTGCCGAGATCGTACGGTGAGATTTCGACTTTGACCTTGTCCCCGACATTGATACGAATCCAATTTTTGCGCATTTTGCCGGAGATGTGCGCGAGGACTTCGTGACCGTTGGCGAGAGAGACACGGAACATGGTTCCCGGCAGAACCTGAGTGACCGTTCCCGTCAGTTCAATTGCTTCTTCTTTTGCCACAAGAACAATTTATTTACGGAAAGCGTAATGAAATCGGCGAAAATAATGCAATCGCTTTTCGGAAGTCGGCGGCTGCCGTGAAACTGCATCCGGGCGCGGCAATTTAACCGGCCGGCAGCATCACGGTTTGACGGGCTCGTCGCCCATCAGTTCAGCCAGCTTGGGTTCCATGATTTCCGCCCAAAGTTGATAGCCGTGCGGCGTTGGGTGAACCGCGTCGCGCATCATGTCCTTGGGAATCCGACCGTCGCGATCCAGGAAGATGTAACCGAAATCGAGGAAGTGAATCCATTCGCCATCATCCAATTTGTGCAATGCCTGATTCACCTCCAGCACCTTGGCGCGCTGCGGATTGAAATCTTCACGAAACGGAAAAATGCCGAGGAGCAGGATTTTGGTTTGCGGCAGCTTTTCGCGCAATTTGGCCACCACCGCCGTCACGCCTTCCAAAATCATCCGCGAGGTATTGCTCGCATCGGGCGCGTTGTTGACGCCAATCAGCACCACCGCAACCCGGGGATGCAACCCGTCGAGATTGCCGTGGTCCAGTCGCCAGAGCACATGCTGCGTGTGATCGCTGCCGATACCGAGATTCAGCGCGTTACGAGGCGCGTAGTATTTGGCCCAAACCTCCTTGCCGTTGCCTTCCCAGCCCTGCGTGATGGAGTCGCCCACGAAAATCAGTTGGGCCCGTCCGGCGTTCTCCTCAACGCGCTGATTCAATTCCGCAAAACGGTTCGTGGCCTTTTCCTCCGTGCGCGGCGCGGGAATGACGCAACGATTCGTGCTGCCGGATTCATCGGCGCGCGCGCTGACGAGATGGGCCAGGAGCGCCAAGGCGACGAAGAGTCGGGCGCGGCGAAAAAGTTTTCCGACGCGGATTGGGCTAAAAGCGATGGCGGTTTGCATAGGCAATTGCGGACGAGTTTGTAGCGGTTCTAACCGTCTCCAGGCAAGAAATCTTCGCGAAATCCTGATGCCTCCCAAGTTGACATCTTCCCAACGTATCCGGTTTTGCGCTTGCCCTATGAATAGCTTAGCTGGTGAGATGAGATACTTATGAGCAAAACCAAGTCTGCCGAGCGCCGTCTTGAAACGGCTTACCAACTCGCCCGCGAACGTTATGCTGGTCTGGGTGTGAACACCGACCAGGTGCTGCGCCAACTCGCCAAAGTGCCGGTGTCGTTGCATTGCTGGCAGGGCGACGATGTGGGTGGCTTCGAAAATTTTGGCGGCCCGCTGACCGGCGGCATCATGGCCACGGGTAATTATCCCGGCAAAGCGCGCACCCCGGATGAACTGCGCGCGGACGCCACCCAGGCGCTCACGCTGATTCCGGGCCGGCACCGTTTCAACCTGCACGCGTTCTACGGCGAATTCGGCGGCAAGAAGGTGGATCGCAACGAAATCGAGCCGCGCCATTTCCGCAACTGGATTGCGTGGGCCAAGTCGCTGGGCATCGGTTTGGATTTCAATCCCACCTGTTTCTCGCATCCGAAATCCGCCAGCGGTTTCACCCTCTCCCATCGCGACGCCGGCATCCGCCGGTTCTGGATCGAGCATTGCCAACGCAGCCGGGAAATCGGCGCCGCCATGGGCCGGGCGCTGGGCACGCCGACGGTGACCAACATCTGGGTGCCCGACGGCATGAAAGACACTCCGGCGGATCGGCGCGGTCCGCGCGAACGGTTGCGGGAATCGCTCGATACCGTGTTCAAAAAGAAACTGAACCCCAAGCACCATCTCGATGCCATCGAAGGCAAATTGTTCGGCATCGGCGCGGAAAGTTACACCGTGGGGATGCACGAGTTCTATCTCGGTTACGCGGTGCAACATCAAACGCTCGTTTGTTTGGACGCCGGGCACTATCACCCCACCGAGAACATGGCGGACAAAATTTCTTCCGTGCTCTGCTTCGTGCCGGAGATTTTGCTGCACGTCAGCCGCGGCGTGCGTTGGGACAGCGATCATGTGGTCACGCTTACCGATGAACTGAACGCCATCGCGCAGGAATTGGTGCGCGGCGATTACCTCGGCCGCACGCACCTTGGTCTCGATTTCTTCGATGCCAGCATCAACCGCCTCGCCGCCTGGGTCATCGGCACGCGCAACATGATTCGCGCGCTGTGTCTGGCAATGTTGGAGCCGCACGCCCGCTACAAACAGCTTGAACGCGCGGGCGATTACACGTCGCGTCTGGCGTTGATGGAGGAGGCGAAGACGTTGCCGTTCGGCGCGGTGTGGGATTATTATTGCCTGCAACAAAATGTTCCCGTTGGCGAAGCCTGGCTGGCCGAGGTGAAGAGTTATGAGAAAAATGTTTTGAGCCAACGCGCGTGAGGTGAGTTTTCAGATACGGCTGGAGCTGAACCGACCCACCGCGAAGTGGTGTCAGAAATTAGCCGGGCGTTGAGCGAAAAAGGCTATGGCAAACAAAGTTTATCTGGCAGTGGATTTGGGCGCGGAAAGCGGGCGCGTCATCGCGGGCGTTTGGAACGGTAAACGGTTGCGACTGGAGGAAGTCAACCGCTTCCCCAACGGCGGAGTGGTCCTGGCCGATTCACTGCGCTGGGATTTGCTGCGCCTCTGGGCGGAAATCCAGACCGGCCTCGCGCTGGCGCAGAAAAAATATGGGCGCCAGATCGTCTCCATCGGCGCGGATACCTGGGGCGTGGATTTTGTTTTGCTGAACCGACGAAACGAAATCCTCGGCCAGCCCTATCACTATCGCGACGCCCGGACGCGCGGCGCCTTAAAGCGCGCGTTCAAACAAGTGCCGCGCGCAGAAATTTTCGCGCAATCCGGACTGCAATTTCTGGAATTCAATTCGCTCTATCAATTGTTGGCCTGGCAGAGACACGCGCCCGAACTGCTCGACGCCGTGGAGACGCTGCTCTTCATTCCGGACTTTCTGCATTGGGCCATGTGCGACGTGAAACGCGCGGAGTTCACCATCGCTTCGACCTCCCAATTCGTGCATCCGCGCCGCCGCGACTGGTCTTTGCCGTTGCTCAAGAAATTTGGATTGCCGACCCATTTTCTGCCCAAAATCGTTCCTCCCGGAACGACGCTCGGTCGCGTCCGCAAATCGCTGGCGGCGGCAACCGGACTCACCGGTGTGAAAGTGGTGACGCCACCCTCGCACGATACGGCGTCTGCGGTGGCCGGCGTTCCCACCGCGCACACCGGCGCTGCCAACTGGGCCTATCTCAGTTCCGGCACGTGGTCGTTGTTGGGCGCGGAAGTGTCCGATCCAGTGCTGTCCCGGCGCGCGTTGGAACTGAACCTGACCAACGAAGGCGGCATTGATGGCACATATCGGTTGCTTAAAAACATCATGGGCCTTTGGCTGGTGCAACAATGTCGGCGCGCTTTTGCCGCCGCCGGAAAAAATTACGATTACGATCAACTCGCGAAACTCGCCGCCCGGGCGCGCCCGATGCGCTCGCTCGTGGACGCGAACGATCCGCGCTTTCTGAACCCGCCGCACATGCCGCGCGCCATTCAGGATTTCTGCCGGGAGACGCATCAACCCGTGCCGCAGCGCGTCGGCGAATTGGTGCGCTGCTGCTACGACAGCCTGGCGTTGAAATATCGAGACACCCTGGCCGCGCTCGAAGAACTTACGGCGACCCCCTGCGAAATCATCCACATCGTCGGTGGCGGTGCGCAAAGTGAATTGCTGAATCAACTTACCGCCGATGCGTGCCAGCGACCGGTTCTCGCCGGACCGGTTGAAGCGACCGCGCTGGGCAACCTGCTCACGCAAGTTCGCGCCGATGGCGAACTCGAATCGCTGGCCGAAATGCGCGCGGTCGTCCGCGCCTCCAGCCCCGTGAAACACTACGCGCCGCGCCCGACGGCATCGAATAATCTGAAGTTATGAATCCGGGTTTTTCAGCTTCGGATTTATGAGTTTTCGAGTTTGGCTGAAGCTGCGCCTTGTTGTCACCAGAGCTTGAGGTCGTCCGCGAGGGCGGCGGCGCTGCCTCGACTCCTCATCAACCATTCAGATGGATTTGGACGCGGGTTTCGTCGCGGTAACGGTTGGTTTGAGGATGGTTACGGTGGCGGCACGGTAAATTTTTCGTGCAGGCGATCGTGTAGCAAACGTTGATCTTCCTCCGTCAAATTCTGCAGATATTCCTGCACGAGGGCGTTGGCGCGAAAGTTTTGTGAGCGTTGGACTGCGGCGGCAAATTCAGTTTCATCCGACCAAAAGGCGGTGCCGGAGTCAAACATCGCCCACGGTTTGGGTCGCAGGTTACCGTCTTTCTTGCGATATTTCACCCCATCCACCAGGGACGATTTGCCGACGAAGCGCCAGGTGCGATCAAAGAACACGCGCTCGGCTCGAAATGCACTCTCCGCCTCCGTGTAGCGCACCCAAAGTGTGAACGACGCTGCAAACTGCCGCCGGCGTTTTTCGTAATCGCGAAACGTGCCCAGATCATTTTCCGGTTGGCGCGTGTTCCGGGTGGCCTTGATGGAAATTTCAATCGTGTTCGTGCCGCAGTGAATGGCCAGATCGGCCAAACGATTTTTTTCCTGGCCGGGCGCGGCGTCACCCGCATCAAAGTTTTCTCGCTGCAATTCGGGAATGCGTTGGAGCAAAATCTCTCGCAACGCGGCAATGCTCACATCTTCAAACTGCCGCCAGACCGTGGTGTAGCTGCCAACCACGACATTGGTACGCAACTGCTCGGTCAATTCGACGCTCAGGTTCGTGGTCAGCAGGTCCAGTTGCGCGATAACCGGCGCGACCCGCGGTTCCGCTGCCTGCCCCGCGCTGGCGCAAATTAAGAGCGTCAGTGCAAGCCACCGGACGGAGCTGGCGCGCTGCAGTTTCACGGCGGCGGTTGGGGTTGCGTTTCGAGCAACGGCACAGCGGCCAGATTTTTATGAGCCGGAGCGCCACCCAAATCGGCGAGGCGTTCGCCCGCTGGTCGCACCCGCGATTGGAAACTCGCGGCGGCTTTATTGTAAGCGGCATTGGCCTTTTCCAACCCGTCGCGGATGGAGTCGAAGTGATCGGTGAAGGTGACCACGCGCGCGTAAAATTCCTGCGCGGCAACGGCGATTTTCTGGGCGTTCTCGGTTTGCGCGTGTTGCTGCCAGCTTACGCTGACGGAACGTAAGAGCGCGATCAACGACGCCGGGGTGGCCAGCAGAATGTGTTTGCGCGCGGCTTCCACGATCAAATCGCGGTCGCCCTCCAGTGCGGCGCTGAACAACGATTCGGCTGGAACAAACAACACGACGTGATCCAACGCGTTGGGGAATTGCCGTGGATAATCCCGTTCGGCCAGCGCTTTGATGGTCGCCTTGAGTTTGGCCGCGTGGGCGGCCAGGGCCTCGGCGCGTTTGGCGGTATCCGCCGCCTCCAACGCACTCAAGAAATCCAGTTCCGGCACTTTGGCGTCCACGATGATGAGCCGGTCGCCGGGCAGCTTCACGATCATGTCCGGCTTCTTGTCGTCGGACTGCGTCTGTTCCGTGAAGTCACAGTGCGCGCTCATGCCGGCGGCCTCCACGACGCGGCGCAACGTCTCTTCGCCCCAGCGCCCGCGCGCCTGGTTCGACTTCAGCACGGAACGAAACTGCGCCGTTTCGGCGGCGAGTGATTGGCTGGATTGCGCGAGTGATTCGAGTTGTTTCTTCACCTCGCCCAACGTGGCGGCCTGCGTGGTTTCACTCTGCTGCAAGCGTTTTTGATACGTGTCCAATTGTTGTTTGAGCGGCTCGACCAACACCTTGATGGATTCCTGGCGCTTGTCCAAATCGCCCTTGGCCGCTTCCTGAAATTTGCCGAACGACTGCTCGGCCAGTCGCAGGAATTCCGGCGCCGTTTGCTTCAACGCATCGGCGCTCAACGCCTTGAACGCCTCGCGCAAATCCGTCAGCGCCTTGGCCTGCGCTTCCTTGGCGTCGGCCAACGCGCGTTCGTGCAACGTTTTTTGTTCGGCCAACAACTTTTCCGCGCTCGCCTGATTCGCCTGCGCCGTCGCCAGTGTGGTTTTGATGGTGACGACTTCACTGCGGAGCGAGGTCAATTCGGCCTCGCGCTGCTGCAATTGCTGGCGCAATTCATTTTCCAGCGCGGCGTTGGTGGGAGCGACCGGCGGTTTGCCGCGCGTCATGAGATAACCGATCAGCCAGCCGAGACCGCCGCCGAGGAGAAAGGCGATTGCGAGTTGTGCGCCGAGGGACATGGGTCAGTTAAATTGGTCTTGAGTTGCGCGAAAGCCAAAAGGCTTGGTGGGCGCGTTAGCGTCTTGGAGTGCGGTGGCCCTCCACCGCTTTTCCCCCGCATGATTGGCGACGTAAAGCGGCAGAGGGCTGCCGCAGTCCAAGACCTGACGGAAAATTGAACGTCCCACGAAAAGATGTCCTGCTTTCTTCATTTTAACGCAATTTTCCAAACAATCTCTTCTCATCATCCGCCAGTTTTTCGCGCTCGGACTTCCTCATGTTTACGCTTCCGGGTTTCCGATTTACGAGCTTAACGCGAAGCCTGCGTGAATCGTAATTCGTAAATCAAGAATTCAAAAGTGCGCGACCACTTCGATTTCCACGTTCGCGCCCTTGGGTAAAGCCGCCACCTGCACTGTCGAGCGCGCGGGAAAATCCTGGGTGAAATACTTCGCATAGACTTCATTCATCGCGGCGAAGTCCGCCAAGTTGGTCATGAACACGGTGGATTTTACCACGTTGACGAGTGTCAGCCCCTGATCTTCGAGAATGGCCTTTACGTTTTCCAAAACGCGTTCGGTTTGTGCCTGAATGTCGCCGGTCACGAGGGTGCCGTCGGCGGGGCGAATCGGGATTTGTCCCGCGCAGAACAGCAGATCGCCGACGCGCACGGCGTGGTTGTATGGACCAACGGCCGCCGGCGACTTGGTGGGTTTGATGATTTGTTTGGTAGCCATAATTACGGAAAGCAATGAAACGGCTACGGTGAACTTGAGGCAAGGTTAAACCGCACGAAGCCGAAAACGCGGGCGCGTCTTGATGAATGGTAGCGGCGGGCACGGATGCCTGCCGCCACGCGAATTTGGAAACTGCGGCTTCACCCGCTTCACCACACGGAGACGACCTGCGCCTTCTGTTTGCGCCCGGCGATTTCCAGCGTCGGTTTGTCGCCCTGTTTCTTTTCCATGAGTTGCGCGCCCAACGGCGATTGCGGGGTGATGACCAGAATCTCCTTTTTATCGTGCGTCACTTCCGTGCCCCCGGCGCGCGGGCCGATGAAATAAAACGACGTTTCGCCGTCGGCCTGCAGTTCCACCAGCGCCCCGATGCCGATGCCTTCACCCGCCGCGAACTTCCGTGCCTCCAGCTTTTCAAATTCCGCAATGGCGGTTTCCAGTTCCGCCGCCTGCTTGGACTGGCCGCGCGCCAGATAGGAAGCTTCCAATCCGCGCGTGTCGTATTTGTTGTCGGCCTTGCTTTGCTCGTGCGTGGCCTCGGCGCGCGAATTTTGCGCGGCGCGAAAATAAATTCCCAGCTCCTCAGTGAGACGAGCGATAATTTTTTGGATCAGGGCGCGTTTGTTCATGGAACAATTCTTACGACGGTGAGCATGGTTGTTTTGCAATTCGCGCGGCGGGAAAATCAACGTGGCTGGAGAACCTCTTCCTTGGAAATTCCTTTGGCTGCGGCCACGGCGCGCAAGATGGCGTTGAGCGTGCCGAGGCGAAGCGGAGCGTGGTCGGGAACTGACAGTCGATGGTGACGCGGCGACTCCGTTTGCAGAATGACATGACTGCCTTCTTGATTGACCTGCTGATAACCGTGGTGTTTGCAGAGCAGCTTGATCAAATCAGCGCCGCTCAGGTCGCGAGGCAGTTTCATGCCACGGCCAGAAGTTCATCCCGCACCAGATGCAACCGCACGGTGGCGGGCTTGGGTTGATCGAAAAAGAATGCGGCGACCGCTTCCCGGACGTTGGTGCGCAATTCCTCCCAAGTGTTGCCCTGGGTGAAAATATCGTGCGACAGACATTCGGCCACATAACCGCCATCGCCTTCCTGCGTGATGTTGAAGACAATTTCCATGCTGGGAGTATCGTCGGAGTACCGCACAAAACAAGTTCACAAATACTTCGCCAAAATCGGTTTCAGCGCCGCGATGGTTGGTCTTGGCCACAGTTTGCGCTCCGTCATGATGGCCCCCTGCAAAGCCGTATGGCAGGACCAGTTTGGCTGAGTCGGAATTTGTGGAATGGTTCGGGCGATGATGGCTTTGGCGGTGGCGGCATTTTTGGCGACGTTGGCCACGACCATTTCCACCGTGACATGCGCCTCGTCCACCTTCCAGCAATCGTAATCGGTGATCATCGCCAGCGTGGCATAAGCGATCTCGGCTTCGCGCGCGCACTTGGCTTCGCCCAGGGCGGTCATGCCAATGACGTCGTAGCCGAGTTTGCGATTCGTCAGGGATTCGGCGCGCGTGCTGAAGGCCGGACCTTCCATGTTCACGTAAGTGCCGCCGTCGTGAACCCGGGCTTTGATCTTCCGAGCCGAGGACAGCAATAGTTTGCGCAAGTCCGCGGAAATGGGCTCCGCAAACGCCACGTGACCGACGAGGCCGCGCCCGAAGAAGGTGTGTTCGGCAGAGCGCTTGGTGCGATCGAGAAATTGGTCAATCAACACCACGTCGCACGGCCGGTATTGGGGTTGGAGTGAACCGACGGCGCTGACGCCGATGATCCAGGCGGCCCCGAGTTTTTTCAGCGCCCAGATGTTGGCGCGATGATTCAGTTCACTGGGCAGAATCCGGTGACCCCGCGCGTGCCGCGGCAGAAACACCACTTCACGGCCCGCCAAACGGCCGGTGAGGAAAGCGTCGGAGGGCGGCCCAAACGGAGTTTTTATCCGCACCCACTTCTGGTGGGTAAAACCTTCGAGGTCGTAAAGTCCGCTGCCGCCGATGATGCCAATCCGAGGTTGCGCCATGTGAATGATTTAACTGCTCAAAATCTGAAAGACACGCAAAAAGCATCCGGACCATGCTCGTTCGCACGGGAGCCTGGTGCGTCTGATGAAATCAACACACGGTAAATGTTCCGATCATTGGTTTTGGCTGGTCGTTTGGTGCGCCGCTGGAGAAACAAAAAACCCCGCGCCGACGGCAGCGCGGGGTTGGTAAAGAGAGAGGCGCTTTACAGCGGATGCGTGGTCACATTCGTCAGCACCCGATAATCGTTTGGACCGCCCGCAGCGCCCGGGGTCCAGTTGCGACTGGCCGGATCCTTGAGCGTAATAATTTCCGCGTGTCCATCGGCATAATTGATGCCGTAGCCGAAGCCGTGATTGCGGGAGGGCAAATCCGCAAAGTACGCACTGCCCATATCCACGAGGAACATGGCGTCGTTGATACTGGCTTGGTCTTCGTCCAGAACTACCCACGTTTGCGTGGGCTTACGAATCTCGCTCTCTTTGCGATAGACCGGGGCGCGGACACTTTGTGGGCCATTCGGAGTAGTCACCACCCAAGCTGGAGATACGCCAGCGTTTCTCCCGTTCAAATACGAGTTCATGGAAACGCTGCGCAAGATGGGCTTGTTCTTATACGCCGCCGGAACTCCCGCCGCGTTGGCAATGCGATGGTCCGCCGGACAATGATAAAGTTGAAGCGATTTGATGTACGGCCAGAGCAGTCCCCGTTCAATCCCGGTGGGGTCGGAGCCACCGTAAACATAGGCCCCTGGCAGCCCTCCCGTTTCCGCGTTCCCGCCACACCATGAACCGGTGAAGCCGCCATAAGTGGGATAAGCGGAAACCAGACGGCCGGCATTATCGTCGGTGTATAAATGCCAGGCTAAAGTGAACTGTTTTAAGTTACTGACACAGTTGATGCGTTGCGCCTTCTCTTTGGCCTTGGCCAGCGCGGGCAGCAACATAGCCGCAAGAATCGCGATGATCGCGATGACCACCAGCAATTCAATCAGCGTGAAGGCCCGGCGGCGCACATTCAGTTGGTTGACGGAGCGATTCATGGTTTCTCGTTTTTAATCTGTGTCCAGCTTCCCTGCTAAAATCCGCGCGATTGGCTCGGACGTCAAGTCATGCCCGAAACATAATTATGTAAAAATGTAGCCAAACCCGGCTTAGATGCGACGCAAATTTTAAGAAATTACGTCTAACGGCAGGTTGGCCGCGGCCTACCCGCAACGGTTCATTTCTCCGGTGGTTACAACGGCTTGCGCAAACGCGAGAGGAAACCGATGTCCTGGCCCATCAAGTCGGTCCGCCGCTGCCGGGCCAACAGCGCGCCGTAGATTTGCACGTCGCGCATGAACATTTCGAGCCGGGTTTTGAAGCTGTCGCTGACGATCTGGCCATTTACCACGTGTTGCCGGTCCGCGAAGGAAATCCCGTAAGGCAGCGTCCAGGCGTAACATTGCCGGGCCACGGTGCGTAAATGGTCGGTGACGGTGAGGCCTTTTTCCGGCGAGGCCACCATGGTGGCGAACAGCTTGCCGGTGAATTCGCGCCAGAAATAATCGAGGAAGTTTTTCAACGCGCTGCTGATGCTCCCGTGATAATCCGGTGTGCCCAGCACGTACGCGTCCGCCACATCCACGCGCGCTTTCAGGGCGGCGAAGCCCGGTTGCTTGTCGGCGGTTTCGACGTTGAAGAGCGGCAACGCCTCCTTGCTCAAATCGAGCAGGTCCACTTCGCAACCTTTTTCGTACAACTCCGCCGCGACGTAGGAAACGACGACGCGGGTGATCGAGGTGGCGTGCGTGCTGCCCACCACAGCCATGACCCTTAATTTTTGTTCAGGCATTTCTGGCATGTTCTTGCGCGAAAATTGTGTGATTTCGAATGGTTCACCGACTTTGCCAACTGTGCGCTGCCGGTTGGAACCCGATTCCGATCCCGATGAGCGCCATTACACCCGTGGAGCTAAGCCAGATTTGTCCCAAACATCAAGCCGGATCGCATCGGCGCCGTTTTAAGCGAAGTCCGCAGGTCGAGTCCGTCATGGCGTTTAACCGCTGTGCCGGCGCTGGTGCGCGATTGCTTCGTCTCGACCTGAATGCGATTCTTGACGGTCGGTTACGAATTGCTACCCTCTCCGACCTGTTGAATCGCAGAAATCCACACGGCTTTCTCCAGTTCTCAGCGAGAATTCAAACTACTTTATGAATGTTACGGTAGAAAATCTAGCTCCCTGTAAAAAGCTCGTGCGGATCGAGTTGGACGTGCAGGCGGTTGACGCCGCCTTTGCCGCGATGGAGAAAAACTTCCAAAAGGAAGCGCAACTTCCCGGCTTTCGCCCCGGCAAGGCGCCCGTCCCCATGGTCGTGCGCAAGTACGAAACCGAGATCAAGGACGAGGTCAAACGCAAGCTCATCAACGAGGCGTACCGGGACGCACTCAAGGAAAAGAATATTGATGTGCTGGGCTATCCCGACATCGAGGAAATTCAATTCGGGCGCGGCCAAAGCTTGTTGTTCGCCGCCACCATCGAAACGCCGCCGGAATTTCAACTGCCGGAATACAAAGGCCTGCCGGTCAAGCGGGAGGCGAAGGAAGTTTCCGATGCGGATGTGGTGAAGGCTCTGGACCTGTTGCGGGAACAGCGGGCGGATTTTGTAAAAGTGGAACGTGCGCTGGCCAGCGGCGACATTGCGGTGGTGAATTACACGGCGACCTGCGACGGTCAGCCGCTCACGGCGATCGCGCCCAGCGCCAAGGGGTTGACCGAGCAAACCGGTTTTTGGGTGGAGATGAAGGCGGGTTCGTTCCTGCCCGGTTTCAGTGAACAATTGCTGGAGGCCAAGGCGGGCGATAAGCGCACCGTGACGGTGGATTTTCCGGCTGATTTCAGCACCAAGGAACTGGTTGGACACAAAGGCATTTACAAAGTGGAAGTGGTGGAAGTGCGCGAGAAGACGTTGCCCGTGCTGGATGACGCGTTTGCCAAATTATATGACGCGGAGAATCTCGAGAAGCTGCGCGAGGGCGTGCGCAAGGATTTGGAGAACGAGTTGAAGCATAAGCTGCAGCGCGATGTGCGCGGCCAGCTCGTCAAGGCGCTGCTGGACAAGGTGAACTTTGATCTGCCGGAGGGCGCGGTCGCCAATGAAACGCGCAACGTGGTTTACAATCTGGTGCGGGAGAACGCGCAGCGCGGAGTGCCGCGCGACCTGATTGAAAAGGAAAAAGACGCGATTTACAACGTCGCCAACCAGAACGCCAAAGAACGGGTGAAGTTCGCCTTCCTCGTGCAAAAAATCGCCGAGCAGGAAGCGATCAAGGTTTCGCAGGAGGAAGTGGCGCGTCGCGTGCAAACGCTGGCCGCGATGTATCAAATACCGCCGGACAAATTTGTTCAGGACCTGCAGAAGCGCAACGGCTTGATTGAGATTTACGATCAGCTTGCCAGCGAAAGGGTCATGGAGTTTTTAGAGCAGCACGCCACCATCGAAACTGTTCCCGCCAAGGCATAAGTTCGGCATGTTGCGGCGCGTTAACAAAGCGGCAGCGGCAACCGGCGACGGTCGGACCTTTGCCATCGTGGCCTCACGTTACAATCCGCGCTACGTGGACGGTCTGCTGAACGCGGCCGTGCGCGAACTTAAAAAGTCGGGTGGAAAACCGCGCGTGATCCGGGTGCCTGGGGCGTTTGAAATTCCCGTGGTCGCCGCGCGTCTGGCGGCGTTGAGCCGCCGGCCGGCCGCCATCATCTGTCTTGGAGTCATTCTGCGGGGTGAAACCACTCATGCGCAGCACATTGGCGAAGCGGTGAGCCAGGCGCTGATGCAAATTCAAATCACCCAGCAACTGCCGGTGATCCACGAAGTTCTGCTCCTGGAAAATCGGCAACAGGCCGAAGCACGTTGCCTCGATCCCCAACGCAACCGCGGGGTTGAAGCCGCCCGCACCGCCATGGAAATGGCGCGAGTGTTGGCGGAACTTTAATCCGAATAAAATTTCCCGAAACCCGTCTGAATTGGCGTGTGCGGGCAACGAAAACAGCCGCGCGGGAATGAGTTACCTGCACGCTTGCTAAAATTAAACCGCGCGGGCATTCTCTCCTCGATATGAAAAGTGTGATTGGCATTGTGGTTTTGCTGGCCATCTGCATCGGCTTGGCGGTTGTTTTGTTCTCGAACAAAAAGCAGGCTGAAGAGCAGCACATCAAGGACGTGGACACCATTTTGAATCATTCCAATCAATGGGTGCGGACCAGCCGGGATCTGGAGGAGCAACGCCAGGTGAATCTCATGCTGACCAACGACCTGGGCGCCGCGCGGTCCGAGTACAGTCAACTGACCAATCGCTACACTGAAGTGGTGAGCAATCTGGGTAAAGTGGAAGCCACCTTGAAGGCCACCCAAACCGCCGTGGCGGAACGCGATCAAAAAATTGCCGCCTTGGAAACGCAGAATCGTGAGCTGGACGAGAAGGCGATTGATCTCAGCGCCGCCTTGACCAATCTCACGGTGCAAATCGCGGAAACGCAACGCAAGCTGGACGCGTCTGAAGGAGACAAAGCTTTTTTGGAACAGGAACTCAAGCGGTTGATGGCGGAGAAGGCCGAGCTGGAGCGGCAGTTCAATGATCTGGCCGTGCTGCGTGCGCAGGTTTCCAAACTCAAGGAAGAACTCTCGATCGCACGGCGGCTAGAGTGGATCCGCAAAGGCTTGTTTGCCACCGAAGGACAGAAGGGCGCGCAACAGTTAAAAAATATGCACAATCCGCCCGCGACGCCGGCCACCAACGGCTACGACCTGAACGTGGAAGTCAGTTCGGATGGCTCGGTCAAGGTCATTCCTAGCTTGACGAACGCGCCCGCGTCGAATCCCTAACGCCATCGTGGCACGATGGTGATCGCGCGGCTCCGATCGAATTTGCTCCGGCAACTGACCAATTGGCGAAGCCTTTTTCGCCGTTTCGCTGGCGGAGTTGTGGTGGACGAAGAAGCGCTCGCGCCGGTTCTCCTTGCCATTCGGCGTTTTCAATGTTTTCTGAAGGCATGAAATTCAGTTGGGTTGCCGCTTGGCTCGGGTTGTTTATGGGGACCGTTTCAGCGCAGGAACAATGGGTGTATTTTGGCACGTACACCGGTGGTGGAAGTGAAGGCATCTACGTTGCGCGGTTCGATCCAGCCACGGGACAATTAACTCCGCCAAAGCTCGCGGCCAAAATCAAAAATCCCAGTTATCTGGCAGTGCATCCTTCGGAAAAATTTCTCTACGCCGTCAGTGAAGTGGGCGACGCGCAGGGGCAAGCGGCGGGGGCGCTGGCGGCTTATGCCCTCAATCGCAAGACTGGTGCGCTAACGTTGTTGAACGAACAATTATCCGGCGGCACTTATCCCTGCCACATTTCCGTGGCGGCGCAAGGTCGGTGCGCTTTGGTGGCCAATTACGGTTCGGGCAGCTTTGCCGCTTTTCCAATCCAACCGGATGGAAGTTTGGCGGCGGCGGGCACGACGATTCAGCATCATGGCGCCAGCGTCAATCCGCATCGCCAAGCCGGACCTCACGCGCATTTCATCACCGCGGACCCGGGTAATCGGTTCGTACTCGCCTGCGATCTGGGCTTGGATCAGATTGCGGTTTATCGCCTAGAAGCGGAGCGCGCGCAACTGACCGCCAACACGCCGTCCGGAGTATCCGTCGCGCCCGGAGCCGGGGTGCGCCATCTGGTTTGTCATCCGAATGGCCGTTGGGTTTATGCCATCAACGAAATGGGATTAACGGTGACGGTGTTGGATTACGATGCCATTGCCGGAACGCTGACGGTGCGACAGACGTTATCCACGGTTGCGGCGGATTATCCGAAGAGTGAAAAAGATTCCGGTGCGGGCATTGCGCTGCATCCGAATGGGAAATTTCTCTACGTCTCGAATCGCGGCCCCAACGACATTGCGAGGTTTGCCATCCAACCCACCACGGGAGCACTGACGCCCCGGCAACGGGTTTCCACCCAGGGCAAAACGCCCCGGCACTTCGCCATTGATCCGACCGGCCAATGGTTGCTCGCGGAAAATCAAGACTCCGCCACGGTGATCGTTTTTGCGCTGGATGCCCCAAGCGGCGAAATCAAATCCAGCGTACAGACGGTCAGGATCACCGCGCCCATTTGCGCGGTTTTTGTGGCCGCGGAAAACTGACGCGCGGCTTGCAAACTTGCGTTCACGATGGCGGATGCTAAACTGCGCTCCCGATGAGCTCACTTTCGCAGGAGACGATTCTCAACACACTCAAAACCATCAAATATCCGGGCTATTCGCGCGACATCGTATCGTTCGGGCTGGTAAAAAACATCGCCATCAATGGCGGCAACATCGCGGTCACCCTGCAACTGACCTCCAACAACGCGGAAGCCGCTCAACAGATTCAAACCGAATGTGAAAAGGCGTTGCAGCAAATGCCCGGCGTGGAGATGGCGCACGTGGAAGTGAATCAACGCGCCGCTTCAGGCGGTAGTGCGGCCTCGAGTGCCGGCCACGGCTCGACGCCGTGGGCGAATCAAAATCGCGTTCCCGGCATCAAGCACATTGTCGCCGTGGCCAGCGGCAAGGGCGGCGTCGGCAAATCCACCACCTCCGCCAACCTGGCGTGCGGTCTGCACCATCTCGGCGTCAAGGTGGGGTTATTGGACTGCGATATTTACGGGCCGAGCATCCCGCTGATGATGGGGACGAAAGAGCGTCCGGGTTTGAGTGAGAGCGAGAAGATGATTCCTCCGGTCAGCCACGGCGTGCGGCTGATGAGCATGGGTTTCTTGATTCAAGACGACCAGCCCGTCATCTGGCGTGGGCCGATGATTCAGCGCACCATTCAACAGTTCATTACCGTGACCGAATGGGGCGAACTGGATGTCTTGCTGGTGGATTTACCGCCGGGCACCGGCGATGCGCAACTCACGCTTTGCCAGACCGTGCCGCTCGATGGCGGCGTCATCGTCACCACGCCACAAGAAGCCTCGTTGGGAGTGGTGCGCAAGGGCATTGGTATGTTTGCCAAAGTGAATGTGCCGCTGCTTGGAATCGTGGAAAACATGAGTTACTTCACCGCGCCCGGCGGGGAGCGGATTGAGATTTTCGGTCACGGCGGCGGCCAGAAAGAGGCGGAGCGATTGGGCATCCCGTTCCTTGGCGAGGTGCCGATTTTTACGGAAATTCGTGAAGGTGGCGACAAGGGCGTGCCCGTGGTGGTTTCCGCTCCCGACCAACCGGCGGGCGCGGCGTTTTTGCATATTGCCCAAAGTCTTTGGAACAAATTGAAATGATCGGTTAAGACGACGTCGCATCAGCCATTACGCTCAAGGCGGCATCGGTTAACGCGATAAGTTTCTGATTGTCAACGGGTGCGTTCCAACGTAACGTCCCCTCGAAAGCCATCGTGCGAATGATTTGCGTATGACGGACAACTCGAAAGAACCAACCACGAGCGACCTGTTGAAAAACTCCTCGCTGTATCGCGAGTTCCAGGCGGAGCGCGAGGAAATCCTGAAGCACAAATGGATCGAATCCGAGAAAGCTGGATACGATATCGGCTTCGAACGCGCGCTGACGGATTGGATCGTGAAGCACCGTTCCAAATGGCGCAAGGCGCGTCAAATGCAACAAAACCCAACCGCCGCCACGCCTCGTTAATCCAGCCCAATCCAACCCGCTCCTTTAAGGGGTCACTGCGAGGACCTCAAGGCGCCAAATGAACCAAACCAACTTTCCTTCCCAGCCCGCGCGCGAATCAACGTGGCTTGGCGCCTCCGCGGAGTGTCCCACCGCGCCATGGCCCGCATTACTTGCGGCTGGCTTCGCGCGGTGGCCCATCGCTGGCCTTTGGATTGAAAGTCCCACCCTGGAGTTCGGTCGCCGGAATTTCTCTGGCGCAGGCCCGGCGGAAAGCCGATGTTTGAGCCATGTCTGAGTCGCATCTGCTTCTAAATGCCGCCGGCATCCAACGCTCGTTGACGCGCCTGGCGCACGAGATTGTCGAGCGCAACGAAACCACCAGTGAGGTTGTGTTGATCGGGATTCAACGCGGCGGAATAGCGGTGGCCAAACGCCTGGGGCAGCTTTTATCCGAGATCACCAAACAGACCATCCCCGTGGGCACGCTGGACGTCAGTCTGCATCGGGACGATCTGGACCGGCGCCCGGCCCCGAAGATTTATCCCACCGACATCCCTTTTGACATCGCGGGGAAAACCGTGGTGTTGGTGGATGACGTTTTGTTCAGTGGCCGCACCATCCGCGCGGCCATGGACACGTTGAACGATTTCGGTCGCCCGCAACGGATTCAACTGGCCGTGCTGGTGGATCGCGGGCATCGGGAGTTGCCCATCAAGGCGGATTTCGTCGGCAAAAATCAACCCACCTCACTCGACGAGAAAGTTCTGGTGCGCTTTGGTTCACCGGACCTGGCTGATGAGGTTATTCTGCGGCGCTCATGAGTTGGAATCGCAAACATCTGCTTGATATCGAATCACTCGACGTCGAGGACTTGAACCTCGTGCTCGACACCGCCACGGCGCTCAAAGCGATCGGCGCCCGCCCCATCAAAAAGGTGCCCGCGTTACGCGGCAAAACCGTGGTCAATCTGTTCGTCGAGCCGTCCACGCGCACGCGCATCAGCTTCGAGCTGGCGGAACAACGGCTCTCCGCGGACATCGTTAATTTCACCGCTGAAGCCTCTTCGTTGCGCAAAGGCGAAACGCTGAAAGATACCGCGCGCACCTTGGAGGCGTTGAACGCGGATTTCATCGTCATTCGCCACAGCGCCGCCGGTGCGCCGCACTTTCTGGCGCGGGTTTTGAACACGCACGTTATTAACGCCGGCGACGGCGCGCATGCGCATCCCACACAAGCGTTGCTGGACGCCTTCACCATTCGCGAACACAAGGGCAGGATTGCCGGTCTGAACGTCACTATTCTGGGCGATATTTTGTTCAGCCGGGTGGCGCGGTCCAACATTTGGGCGCTGACCAAACTGGGCGCCAAGGTGACGTTGTGCGGCCCCTCCACGCTCGTGCCGCGCACCTTCGAGGCGATGGGTTGCCGCGTGACGCATGACGTGGATGAAGCCTTGAAGGAAGCGGATATCATCCATCTGTTGCGCATCCAACACGAGCGCCAGCGCAAGACGATGTTTCCGAGCATTGGCGAATATACCGCCCTGTTCGGCTTGAGCCGGGCGCGGTTCGAGCGCACCAAACCTGACGCGCTGATCATGCACCCCGGACCGATCAATCGCGGGGTGGAAATTGACAATGAACTGGCGGATTGCAAACGCTCGTTGGTGCTGGATCAGGTCACCAATGGACTGGCCGTGCGCATGGCGGTGCTCTACCTGATCAACGGGGGTCAGGGACCGCAGGAGCTTGCGGCGAGTTAACCGTGGCGTCCGTAGCGCGGGTGGTTACTGGCGCCATTCATCGGACTCCAGCCATTGCCAATTGCGCTGGCGGTAGAATTTCATGGCGGGAAAACCAAACCTTTTTCATACTAAGCCATCATGATGTCCATGACGGGCTATGGGCGCGGCGAATGCGCCCGCGACGGCTTCAATGTCACTGTCGAACTCAGTTCCGTAAACCGCAAGCAGGCCGAAGTTTCGGTCAATTTGCCGCGCGAACTGGAGTTGCTGGAGACGCGCGTCCGCGAAACCATTTTGGCGGCCGTCTCCCGCGGTCGCGTCGTGGCACGCCTGTCAGTTCATGCCGCTGAAGGCCGCTCGTCGGTCCGCCTGCGATTGAACATTCCGCTGGCCAAAATGTACGCGCAAGAACTCGATAAACTGGCCGCGGAACTCAAGCTGGCCCACGGCGTGACGTTGGAGCAAATCATTCGCGCGCCGGGCGTGTTTCAAACCGATGAGGAACTGGTTGGACATGAAGACCTCTGGCCATCCGTCAAGCGCGCCTTGCAGATCGCGCTGAAAGCACTGCTGCAGATGCGTCAGCGCGAAGGCGCGCACCTCGCGAAAGAGCTGGTCGCCCGCATCAACCTGATGCAAAAAAGCGTCGCCCGGGTAACAGCGCAAGCGCCCAGGGCGGCGGAGCGATATCGGCGGCAACTCATCAAGCGCATCAAGGCCGCCGGTTTGCCGTTGCTCAAAACCGATGATGAGCGGCTGTTGAAAGAAGTGGCATTTTTTGCGGATCGCTCGGATATCTCCGAGGAATTGAGCCGGTTGCAAAGTCATTTCCAGCAATTTACGACCTGCGTTGCCGGCGCCGAGCCCGTCGGGCGAACGCTGGATTTTTTGGCGCAGGAAATGAATCGGGAAATCAACACGTTGGGGGCGAAAGCCAATGATGCTTTAATCTCGCGCGAAGTGGTCATCTTGAAAGCTGAGCTGGAGCGGTTTCGCGAGCAAGCCATGAACATCGAATAATCAGACGCATTGTGAGCAGCGCGGAACCACAACCCACTTCACCGTCAGTGCCACTGCTCGTGGTGATTTCCGCGCCCTCCGGCGCGGGCAAGACGACCTTGTGCAACCAACTGCTGGCCACGCGACCCGACATGGTGCGGGCGATCACCTGCACCACGCGCGAACCGCGTCCGGGCGAAAAAGACGGTGTAGATTACTACTTCCTTGATGCGACTTCGTTTCTCAAGCGGGTGCAAGCCGGGAATTTTCTCGAACACGCCACGGTGTACGGACAAAGCTACGGCACCTTGAAAGCTGAAGTGCTGGGCAAACTGCGCACCGGCAAGGACGTGTTGCTGAACATTGACGTTCAAGGCGCGGCGGCCGTGCGCAAGTGTGCCGAGGAGGAAGTGGAATTGAAGCGCGCTCTCGTCACCGTTTTTCTGACGCCAGCCACCTTGACCGTTCTCGAAACCCGGTTGAAAAAACGCGGGACGGATACGGCCGCGGACATTAAAAAGCGCCTGGGCGTGGCACGCCAGGAAATCGCCCAGTGGAAAAATTTTGATTACCTGATCGTCAGCCAGAGCGTAGCCACGGATTTGCGCCACATGCAGGCGATCATTGCGGCGGAAAAGATGCGTTCGACGCGATCCGTCGCCCCGGAATTTTCATTGCCAAATTGATTCTGGATTTGCCGACGGCGCGCGGGAGGGCAAATTGCAGATGGCGGAACCGCCCAATCAACCAGGATTATAAGTATGAGCAAACAGATTGTCCTCGGAGTCACCGGCTCCATTGCCGCCCATAAGGCCGCCGACCTGACCAGTCAGTTGACCAAAGCGGGACACCACGTCCATGTGGTGTTGACTGCGGATGCGCAGCGTTTCATCACGCCCCTGCCATTCCAGGTGCTGTCGCGCAATCCGGTGATCACCAGTCTCTATGACGAGGAAGACGGCTGGCGCCCGACGCACATTCGTCTGGCTGATGAAGCGGATTTGCTGCTGCTCGCGCCGGCGACCGCGAATGTGATCGCCAAGCTCGCTCACGGTCTGGCGGACGATGCGTTGACCTGCATCGCCCTGGCGCTGCCGCCGGCGGTGAAAGTGCTGATTGCGCCCGCCATGAATGGCAAGATGTGGTTGCACCCGGCCACGCAGGAAAACGTCAGTCGCTTAAAAGCGCGCGGCGTGGAATTCATCGGTCCAGCCGAGGGCCTGTTGTCTTGTGGTTATGAAGGCATTGGTCGGCTGTGGCCGGTCGAGGAAATCGCGCAGCGCGTCAACGCGCGGCTCGCTTGAGCGCGATCGGATGATCCCGTTATGAATCCGAGCCGGTGGCAATGGTGGCGGCAAATCGCGGCGGCGCTCAGCCAGGCGACCGCCAAGCCGATGGCGCAATCCGAGCACGAGGTCGCCCGCCAGCGAAATATTTTCCTGCCCATCCGCCTGATCGTGGCGTTGATTGTCTTTTATCAATTCTATTACTCGGCCACGCCTTGGATGATTGAAGTCGTCAACACCTACGACGTGGTGTTTGAAACGATCCAAAACCTCATCCTGGCTTACACCGTCACCATTCTGGTCGTGACCGTTTTCTTTTTGGTCGTGCGCCGCTTCCCCACCGGTTTGGTGCAATGGATCATCTTTTTCCTGGGTTTGGCTGATGGCCTGTTCCTGGGCGGATTGACCATTGTCACGGGTGGCTTTGAAAGCAATCTGTATTGGGTTTACCCGGCGCTGATCATCGTCAACGCGGCCTCCATTCCGCTGGCGGCACCGCAGATCGTGCTCAATCTGACGTTGGGAATTTTCTTTCTGATGGCGGGCATTGTGGAACGAGATTCCCAGCGCGAACTCGTGTTGGGCACCATTCCGATCCGCTCGCAGCGCGTTACGGCCGGTGAAATTGACGACCCTTTTGCGCTGGCGCGTTGGCTGGAAACGACGCCCGCGCCGTTCCGCCGCATCTTTTGGGACAACCTCGCTCCCGAAGTGCGCTCCAATCTCGTCAACGCGAGCGCGAACCAACTTTCGGAAGCGGACTTGCGATCCCTGCTGGCTCCCGAAGTGCGGAGCATGTTGCCTTGGCGGCAAAATCTGGCGGCGCTGGTGGCCTCGTCTTCCGAGAGCGAACCCGCCGGCAGCCATTACGTGTTACAAGTTGCCGTGCTGGTGTTGCTCGCTTTCTGCTGTTACGGCGTGCAGGTGTTGGCAGCCGGTCAACGGCGCGCCGTGGACGAGCGAAATGAATTTACCGCGCGCACGGAGCAACTTCGCTCCACCGGTCGGCTGGCGGCCGAGGTGGCGCATCAGATCAAAAATCCCCTGACGGTGATCAATAATGTCACTTTCTCACTGCAAAAAAACCTGGCGGCGACGCACCCGGAAAGCCTGCCTTCCATCGAGATCATCCGCGAAGAAGTGAGCAAGGCGGATCGCATCATCACGCAGGTCATGGGCTACGCGCAATTGACCGAAGGCCGGGTGGAGAAGCTGGATTTGATTCAGGAGCTTAACCGGGCGGTGGCCGAAACCTTCCCGCCCAGCGCGCCCGCCGCCGCGCAAGTGCAAGGTGATTTTCACGGACCGTTCCCGCCGTTGCTGATGCAGCGCCAGCATTTCGCGGATGCGGTGGGCAACCTGTTGCAGAACGCGCGGGATGCCGTTTCCGCCACGGGGAAAATCCAACTCCAGGCGCGCTTGCTGGAGAACAACGCCATCGAAATTTCCGTACAGGATGACGGGCCGGGCATTCCGCCGGATCGGCAGGAACGCATTTTTGAAGCCTACTACACGACCAAGGAACGCGGCAGCGGTCTGGGGCTGGCCATTGCCAAACGGAACATCGAACTGTACGGCGGTACGGTGCGCGTCGAATCCGAACTTGGAAATGGCGCCAAATTTATCCTAACTTTCCCGGCGCGAACTTTGTTGCCGTCGCTGTCATGAGTGCGCCATTGCCACCATTGCTCGTCGTGGATGACGAGAAAAACATGCGCCTTTCCCTGCAAACCTTGCTCGGGGACGAAGGCTACATGGTCTTGGCGGTGGAATCCGCCGAAGCCGGTCTCGAACTGCTGGCCAAGGAGTCGGTGTTCATGGTCATCACTGACGCGCGCCTGGGCGGCATGAGCGGTTACGATTTCCTCTACAAAATTCGCGCGCGCTGGCCGGACCTGCCAATTTTGATGATCACCGCCTACGCCACGCCCAAGCTGGCGGTGGAGGTCATCAAAGCCGGCGCCATGGATTATCTGGCCAAACCATTCGCGCCCGAGGAATTGTTGCACTCGGTGGCGCGTTGCGCGGAGCGGCACCGGTTGTTGCAGGCCAACGCGCAATTGCTCGCGCGCGCCAACGCGACTTATCAACTGGATCAAATCGTCGGCGACTCGCCCAAAATGAAGGAGTTGCGTCAACTCATTCAAACGGTGGCCCCGACTGATGCCCGCGCGCTCATTCTTGGCGAGAGCGGCACCGGCAAGGAACTGGTGGCGGGCGCGCTGCACAGTCTGAGCTTGCGGCAACGCGCGCCTTACATCCGCATCAACTGCGCGGCGATTCCCGAAACCCTGCTCGAGAGTGAATTATTCGGGCACGAGCGCGGCGCCTTCACCGGCGCGTTGAAACAGAAACACGGGCGCGTGGAGGAGGCCGATGGCGGCACGATTTTTCTGGACGAGATCGCCGACATGGGCCGGCCCCTGCAAGCCAAGCTGCTGCGTTTTCTGGAGGATGGCACCTTCACCCGCCTGGGCAGCAGTCGGGAGTTGCGCGTGGACGTCCGCCTGCTGGCCGCCACCAATCGCGATATCGTCAAGGCCATCGAGGCGGGCGATTTTCGTGAAGACCTGTTTCACCGCTTGAACGTCATTCAATTTCATCTGCCACCGTTGCGCGAACGAGACGGCGACGTGCGGATGCTGGCCGAACATTTTCTGCGCCGCTTCGCCAACGCGATGAATAAAAATGTCAAACGTCTCTCACGCGGCGCGCAGCAGAAATTACTGGCGCATCGTTGGCCCGGCAATGTGCGTGAGCTGCGCAACGTCATCGAGCGCGCGTTGATTTTGGAAAAGTCACCGGAAATCACCGCGGAGAGTCTGCCCGATTTTGAATTGGAAACCCGGCTGACCCGCCCCGCGACGCCGACGGTGACGGGGGATCGTTCGCTGGACGAGTTGGTGGCCGATTTCGAGCGCGAATTGATCAACACCACTTTGACCAGCAACGCGCATAATCTGACCAAATCGGCGGACAAGCTGCAAATCAGCCGCCACGCCCTGCGCTATCGCATGCAACGGCTCAATTTGCTGTCCGGCGACGAGGAGACTGGCAAAAATCCAGCCGATGCCTGAAACTCAACCAGCTCATGTTTCACAGTTTTTTGCATAATTGGAATATGGAAAATCGGGTGCTCTACCTGGCGCTAACGGGCCTGGTGGTGCTCCTTTTTCTTTGGGCGTTTTTCATTCGGAAACCGCGTCGGGAACGACGCTACAAATATCGGCGCGCGCCCCGCTCCGCCTCCACTTCCCACTCGAAATCCAAACGCCGACACCGATCCCAACCGCCGATGAATCCGACGCTCGCGGAGACGCGCGGTTTGCCGCCAATCCGCGAACCCGGCACCACCACCTCGGCAGAATCCTGACCGCATGCAGCAGAGCCAGGCGATCACCAAAAAGAGCGCATCCAATCTGGCGCTGGCCTTCATTCTTCTGTCCCGCTCCCGCCGCAACGCCATGGCCGCGCTGTATGCCTTCTGTCGGGAGGTGGATGATGTGGCGGATGAAGACGCCGTACCGGTGGCCGAGCGGCGCGCCCGTTTGGCGGAATGGCGCGCGGACCTTCAGCGCGCTTGCGACGGTGGTGCGCCTCGATTCATCGTCAATCAGGAGTTGCAATCCGTCATCCGTGAGTTTGATTTGCCATTCACCCTGTTCGATCAATTGATTCAAGGTTGCGAGATGGACCTTGATACGCTGCGCTACAACACCGCCGCGGAATTGAAACTCTATTGCCATCGGGTTGCGTCGGTCGTTGGACTCTTGAGCATCGAAATTTTCGGCTACCAAAATCCGCATTGTCGCGATTATGCGGTGGCGCTGGGGCAGGCGTTGCAATTGACCAATATCCTCCGCGACGTTCGCAACGATGCGGAGCGCGGTCGCATCTACCTGCCGCTCGCGGATTTGAAAGCGCACGGAGTGTCGGAGGCCGAAATTCTGCGGGGGCAGTATTCCGATCGGTACGCCGAACTGGCGAGAGCGATTGCGACCCGGGCGCAGGACTATTACCGCGAGGCGCGCGAGGCGTTGCCGCCGGAGGATCAGCGCGCCATGGTGGCCGCCGAATTGATGGGCGCGGTTTATTGGCGGCTGTTGCAAAAGCTGAAGCGCAACCATTTCAACGTCTTTGCCGCCGCTCCGATTCGCCTACACCGGGTCGTTAAAGTTCAATTGATTTTGCGTTCGTGGTGGCGGCACGCGTTACGTTGTCCGCGATCGGACTACGGCAACGTGCTTTGAGCAAACGCCGCTCCAGCGCTCAATGGAGTCGCGATGAGAAAGCTGAATTCTTCACGCGCGACCCAGCCGCGCGCCAACCGGGTTTGCACGAGCAGATAACCATCGTGGGTTCGCAGCACGCGCCCCGGTTCCCCCGCCGCCAATTGCACCACTGGTTCGCCTTCGGCCGTTGGCGTCAGGCGCAACGGCGTTTCCGCCTCGGCGATGAACCCGACTTTTGTGCGCGTCCAAGTGCCATAATTCGCGGGCAGACTCAACAGGAACACGCCAAGTCCGAACGCCATGCCGGCTTGTTGCCAGCCGGTTTTCCGCCAACGCAACACGGGTGGCAGCACCGCCAGGCTGATGGCAAACCAGAAACTGAGGCACGCCAGCCACGCCCAGGTTCGGGCCGTCAACCAAGCGGCTGCAATTTCGCCCCAGGTCCAATGGGGCGCTTCGAGCTGCGCCGTCTCGCGGGCAAATTGCAGATTGTTGCGCGCTTGAGCGTCGTGCGGCGAAATCAACAGCGCCCGTTCCCAGGCCAGCAACGCTTCCGTCGTGTGCCCCAGTTGCCATTCGGAGTTGCCCCAGTTCAAAAAGATTCCCGCCGCCGGCGCCGTGACGGCCAGCGCCCGAAAGTTCGCAATCGCGGTTTCGTAGTCGCCGCGTTCATAGGCCTCCTGTCCACCAGCAAAACTCGGTGACGAAACCGCGTCAGCACCCACGGTCCAAATCGAGTAGAACGCAACGAGAGCGGACAACCAACCGCGTAGTAGATGCAAAGACCTCGCGCTCATAATTTTGCCTCCAAAACGTCAAGCAGCACGTTGAGTTCGGATTGCCAGCCCAGCAGTTCGCCGGCGGGTGGCGGCGTGGCCCCGAACTGCGCCTCGTCGGTTTGCACAAAGAAAGCGCGCACCATTTCCGCCGCGCGACTGGTCCGTGTTGGTTCATCGAAAACTTCCAAAATATCGCGGCTCACCAAGGCGGCCGGGGCGGCGGGAAAGTGCGGGGCGCAGGCCAGTCGCAATGCCTGAACCGCACTGCTGGCGAAGCGGGCTTCATCATTTGCCCGGGCGGCGGCGCGCAAGACCCGGCGTTCCTGTCGCAAGGCCCGGCGGGCGGCTCGCTTTCGGACCACTTCCGGATGGCGCTCCAAAAATTGCCGGCGCCGCGCCCAATACCAAAGAATGACCAGCGCGGCGAACGGAACGAGTTGCCCGATGAGAAACCCGCGACTCAACTGCGGCGCGGCAAACGGATTGGTGCGACGTCCCGGCGCGTCCGCCAGCTCGCTCAGTTGCAGTTTGCTTTCCGGTTCCGGTGCGGCGGCGGCTTGCGCCAATGCCTGCGCCTCCGCCGAGGCGGCGCCCGCTTCCACGCGAATTGGTTGCGGCGGAATGGTGAGGTCCACGTATTGCTTTTGTTCGGGATCGAAACTCGAGAACGGAATCGCCGGAGTTTCCGTCAAATGATCGGCCAGCGGAATCAACGTGTAACTGAAAGCCATGATGGCTCCGGGGCCATTCGGGTTGCCCGCTGGCGGCATCATGGACCTTTCACTCACGGCGGGATAGACCTGCCAATTCGTAACGGCTGGCGGCGGCGGCGCGACCAGACGTCGTGCTCCGCTCTGACTTTCAAACGCGACCATCAGTTTTACCATGTCCCCGACGCGGATGACCCCGGCGGAAAGTTGCGGGGGTAATGCGGAAAATTTGCCAATGGCCCCGGTGAAGCCCGGCAACTCGCCCGTGCGCGGCAGCGGCTCCACGTTCAACTGCACCGTATCGGAATCGAGCAAGAGGAAACGGGGCGAAACTCCAGTCGGCGTGCCGCGAGGATTGAGCATGGTGAAGCCCTGGGCGGACACGTCCAGACGCCCAGCGACGAGCGGCGTCAGCGTGGATTCGTAGATGAACACGGGTCGCAACCGGCCCATAAATTCCAGCGCTTGAACCCGTTGACGCGCGGCTGATTGATCCAACAACACTCCGTCTCCGTTCAGTTGCATCTGGCTGAGCGCCTGCACAAAGTTGTTGCTTGGCGAGGGCAGATAGACTTGGAACTCGACTGGCTGGCCGCAGTAAATGTTGGTTTCCGTCAGTTGCAAATAAAGCCGCGGCGCCGGGGGGAGGTTGTCTGGTGGCGTCGCGACGACTTTCAATTGCACGGCGGGCACGGTGACGGGATTGCCGTACACCTGCACTTTGAATTCCGGAATCGTATAAGTCCCGACGCGACGCGCGGTGACGTGATGATTGATGGTGGTGAACGGACGGATGCGATCCGCTCCCGGCTCCAACATCTGGGCGCGCGAGCCAAATTGCAGGGTTAAGTCCAACGGCGCCAAAATATCCGCCGGCCAGCGGATGGAATCGTCAAGGGCGCTGATCGTTACGCGATAGGTGGATTGTTCGCCGGCGGCAATGATGGGTGGATCAAGTTCAGCCGTTACGGTGACGTTGGTGCTGACGTCCATGGGCGGTTGCGTGAGCATCAATTGCAACAACGGATCCGGGGATTTGACCTGGGACATCAACACGCCCGCGCCACCCAGCAAGCCGAGCACGACGCTCGGAAGCCGCCCCGTCAGGCGACGGAAAATCAACACGGTAGTGGCGACAAGTCGGAGCATCACCAATCTTTTCCTTTTTGATCCTGAGGTTTTTTCTCGTCGCCCTGGCCCATCGGCAGCCGCCGGTCGCCGCCCAGTTTCAACGCATCCAAAATCCATCCCGCTTCCTCGCGCGAGATCAGCAGGGTCTGTCCCTCCCGGGTGCGGCCTTCCTTCTGCCCTTCGCGTGGCCCGTTCTGGCCATCCTCTTCATCGTCTTCATCCTCGTCACCGCTTGCTCCCGGAGGTGCGTCTTCAGCGGGAATTTTCCCCCGCAATTGTTTCATCAGTTCGCCCAGCGCCTGCTGTTGTTGACCCATGATTTGGCCGAGCTGTTGCAGCGCGCGAATCTTGTCAATCAACTTGGCGATGGCTTCCTCCAGAATGGCGATGTTCTCACACGCGTCCTGATCCTCGGAATCCAACTCCAACGCGCTTTTGAAATCATCCAACGCGCGCTGCCATTTTTGCAATGCCGCACCGTGCGCCGCCACGGCGCGTCGCACTTGATCCGTGGCTTCCCGCAAACCGCGTCGCGCGCCGCGCCCGTTGAGATACGCCTGGATCAACCGCTGCAGATCGTCGCTCTCCAGCGCCGCCCGCCCGCTTTTCAAGGCTTGGTCACCGCGATCCAACGCGCCGAGCGCGCGCCGCGCCGTGGTCGTGGCGTCCGGTGATTTTTTCAATTCCTCGATGCCCAACTGATACCGCGTTTGACCGAGATTATAGAGCGTGGCTGGTTGCACCCGCCCCACTTGCAACGCCAGCGCGCTTTGCAGAAAACCTTCCGCTTCATGAAATTGATTCGCTTGTAGCTGCGCGGTGCCGGCGTGGAAAAATTCTGGAGCGGACTTCGGCGCCGGCAACGAAACGGCGGCGGGAACGGAGTTGGTGGGAGCGGTCACTTCAATGGCGGCGCTGGTTGAAACCGGTTGCAACAACAGGACCAGCCCGAGACCCGCCAGCGCTGGCCGCAACCGTCGGCGTGTGCCCAGCAGTGATTCAACCACCAACAACACGAGCGCCAGCGCCAGCGGGAACTGAAACCGGTCTATTCCGTGGCGGCGCACCGGGGCCACGCCCGCGTCGGCGTCAGCCGCGCGCAACGCTTGTTTGACTTTAGCCAGACCTTCGCCGAGTGCACCCAACGGGAAGTACTCACCGTGCGTTGCTTGCGCGATGCTGCGCAAAGTGGGTTCGTCCAGCCGGCTGCGCACCACTTGTCCGCGCGGGTCACGCACAAACTCCACCTGCCCGCGTTCGTTCACGATCCGGATTTCCGCGCCGGCCTCCGTGCCAACGCCAATGGCGTAAACCGTAACCCCTTTTTCCGCCAGGGTTTTGGCCATCCGCACGCCGCTCTTTTCCAAATCCTCGCCATCCGTCATCAGCACCACGACCTTCTTGCGATCCAGTTTTTCCATGGCGCGAAAAGCTTCATCCAACGCCGCGCCCACGTCGGTGCCGGGCACCACGATGGTTCTTTCATCCAGCGCGGCCAAGGCATCCAGAAACGCGCTGTGATCGAAGGTCAGCGGGCATTGCAAAAAGGCCTGTCCCGCGAACGCCACCAGACCCACGCGCCCGTTGGAGTGGCGCCAGACGAAATCCTGCACCGCGAGCTTGGCGCGTCCGAGCCGGCTGGGCGATATGTCCGCCGCCAACATGCTGCGGGAACAATCCACCGCAAATACCACATCTTCAGTCAAGTTCTCCACGGCAATACCGCGCGCGCCCCATTGCGGCCGCGCGAGCGCGAAACTGGCGGCAATCAACGTCAACACCAGCAACAGGTTTTTGAACAACCGCCGTCCGGGACTATGGGAGCGGGTTAATTCCGCCACGAAGGCCGGGGTTGCCAGCCGGGCCAACTGGCGTTCGCGCGCGCGGGCCGCGTACGCTTGCAATGCGAGTAGCGCGATTGGCCCCAGCAGAGCCAGCCAGAGCCATTGCGGTTCGGCAAAATGTGGATCGGCAAAACTCATGTAACGCTTCCCAACTTGATGTCAACCGCGCTTAAGTCAAAGCCCCGCGTCGCCGCGCGCGCCCGGTTCCGTGGCGAACCGGTTCGACTCTCGGTCTTGTTGACGCGGCAATGTGTTCTCATGGCACTCTTCTCAACAGCGTGTTGGTCAACCAACATTCCACGCCAAACAATCCCAAAGCCGCCAGCAGCGGCCATTGAAACAACGGCGTGTGCGTCGTAAAGCGACGCAATTTTACCTCGGTTTTTTCCAGCCGATCAATGTCATCGTAAATGCTCTGCAACTCCCGTCGGCTGGTGGCGCGATACGATCGCGCTCCCGACAACGCCGACATCCGGTGCAGCACCGAATAGTTCGCCGGCTGCAAAGCGATGGTCGGGCGCACCTCGCCGTTTGGCCCCAACAACAGTTTGCCCGTGGCCGGATCAAAGGCCGGTAATTGGCAGGGCGCTTCGATGCCGATGCCCACCGTGTACACCTTGGCCCCCAACGCCGCGGCCAGTTGCGCGGCCGGTATGGGGTCCACTTCGCCTTTGTTGTTATCGCCGTCGGTCAACAGGATGATGATCCGGCTTTTGCTTTCGGTTTTGGCTTGAAGCCGTTTGGCGGCCAGCGCCGTGGCATCGCCGATGGCCGTGCCCAATTCGCGAATCATCCCCACGTGCATGCGCTGCAAGTTTTCTTCGAGCCAGGCGTGATTCAACGTCAGCGGACTCGCCAGATACGGCACGGCGGAAAACACCACCAGCCCGATCCGGTCGCTCTCCCGTTTGCGGATGAAATCCTGCAATACACTGCTGGCGATGTCGAAGCGCGTCACCCGCTCGCCCGGCCCGCTCATGTCCAGCGCCATCATGCTCCAGGACAAATCCAGCGCGAGCATGATGTCCACGCCGCTCGCCTGCGTTTCGGTGCGATCATTCGCAAAGCGCGGCCCCGCCAACGCCACGATGACCAACGCCACCGTCAGCAGACGCAAAAAGAACAACAGCCGTCCGGCGGCGGCTCGGGCCGTTGCTCCAGCCGCCCGGGCGATATCCGCGCTCGAAAATTTCAACGCCGAATGTTTGCCCGCCCGGCCGCGCAACACCGCGTACAGCGGCACCAACGCCAGCAACGCCAGCACCCACGGATATTGAAATTCAAAGCTGCTGTTCATGAAATCCGAAAGGCCAGTTGCCCCGAAGGCAACGCTTGCAACTCGCGTCGTCGTGCCTCGCCCGCCTCAAACAGCTCGTTGGCTTGTTGTAAGAGTTCCGGCACGTTGGCGTAACCCGCCGCCGCGAACCGGGTCGCATCGCAACCGCGCACAAAGCGCACCACGCGATCCGCCAGAGCGCTCCCAACGGATGGGTTGATGATGAGTTCGCGACAGAACGCTTCGGTGGTCGGCTCGCCCGCCGCCAAGCCAAACGCCGCCCGGTAATAACCACGAACGCAACGCACGATGGCACTGGCGGTGTCACGATTTCGAGGCTGTGTCCGCAACTGTTCCAACTGCCGTCGGGTGACCCCGGCGAGCGGTTCCGTCACCCGCGCCCGTGGCCGCGAGAACAGCCAAACGCCAAAGGCACCAAGCGCGAGCAGTTCCAGGCTGTAAAGCGTCAGGGCGCGTCCTTGTCGTTCCCAAAACGTGGTTGGAATTTCAGTACGGATTGGACGCAGTGCCGGAAATTCATCCGCCTCCTGTGCCTCCGTTGGTGGGGTCATTGCCAAAATGCCGGCGAGTGTCAGCACCCGCCACCAGCGGTTTCTCAGGATTTGTGCGGATCGGGGCGAGTCCATTCTCATCCGCGCCTCCTGCCGCGACGTAGTTCAAAAAAGTTTTGCAGCGCTTGAGCGGAAGATTGCTCGGCATTAAGGCGTAACACATCCACGCCCGCGCGCCGCAGTGCGCCTTCCAGTTCCGCGAGACGGATCAGGTTGGTGCGCGCGAACTCGTCCCGCACGGCGGCGCGGTTGGTATCCAGTTCAAGCAGTTCACCCGTTTCCGCATCTTCAATCGTCAACAGACCGGCGCGGGGCAGACTGCTCTCGCGCGGATCATGCAAGTGAATGCAAATCAAATCGTGGCGGGCATTGGTGAGGCCGATTTCTTGGATGGCATCGCGCCCCCTCACCCCGTCCCTCTCCCCATCGGATGGGGAGAGGGTGGCCGACAGACCGGGTGAGGGGTTGTTGGCGAAACTATGCAAAAAATCCGTCAGCAAAAACACCATCGAGCGGCGTGCCAAAACCCGATTCAAAAACGACAGTGCCGCTGGAATGTTCGTGGCGCGATGCTTGGGTTGGAAACTCAGCATTTCGCGAATTAACCGCAAGATGTGGCGCCGTCCCTTGCGCGGCGGCAGGTAGAGTTCCGCCTGCTCGGTGAACAACAGCAACGCCACCTTGTCGCTCGCCCGCGCGGCGGAGAAGGCCAGCGTGGCGGCGATTTCCGTGGCGAACTCGCGCTTGGTCCGCCGCGCCGAACCGAACGAGGACGACGCGGAAATATCAATGGCCAGCACCATGCCGAGTTCGCGCTCCTCGCGGAAACGCTTCACGAACGGACGCCCCATGCGATTGGTGACGTTCCAATCAATATCGCGCACGTCATCGCCGGGCATGTATTCGCGCAACTCCTCGAAGTCCATGCCGCGCCCGCGAAACTGGCTGAGATACGCGCCGACCATCGTGTCGTTGACGAGGCGGTTGGTGCGCACCTCGACGCGGCGGACGGTTTCGAGCAATTCAGCGGTGGTCATGGTAATAGTAGCGTCGGGCCTCCCGGCCTGACGTAGCGGGTGGCATCCTGCCGCCCGGAAAAAAGCGTCGCAATAATTGCAAGCTCGCGAAAGCTTGAATGATTCAAGCCAATCGTTGGCTTAATCCGCTGGGCCGGATGCTCGACGCTTCGGCCGGCACGGATGCCTGTCGCCACAGCGCGTCGGCCGGTTTTCAGCAACTCAGTGGTGGTCATGGTAAAACTCCAGCTTGCGGGAGTAAATCAAGGGGGTAAATTGCCGCCATGAGTGCGGCGCAAATCCTTGAGCAGATCGAAAAACTGTCTCCCGAAGAACAACAGGTGGTCGCCGCAATGATCCGGGAGAAATACGGCGCTTGCGACGATGCGCTTGCGCCCGAACAAATCGCTGAACTGGATCGCCGCGCGGAAGAGGCTCTGAACAATCCCGGGCGCGGAATTCCGTGGGAACAGCTCCGCGACGAGACGCTCGCCAAATACCAGAAATGAGCTTTTGGGTCATTCACGACACCGAAGCGACGTTTGAATTTCAGGAAGCCGTGGCGTGGTATGAAGGTCAGACCGAAGGACTCGGCGTTCGGTTTATCCGGGAAGCGGATGCGGTCATGACGGCGATTGTCTCCCAGCCCTTCCGCTTTTCCAGGGTCGGACGCAAGGCTCGCAAAGCGCGGATGCCTGACCGGCCGTATTCGATTTACTTCGTGGTCAACGAAGCCCGCTCCGAAATCAAGGTGGTGGCCGTCTGGCACGGGGCGCGGAATCCGGCGAAACTGCGACAACGGCTGAAATGACGCGCCGACCATCGTGTCGTTGACGAGGCGGTTGGTGCGCACCTCGACGCGGCGGACGGTTTCAAGCAATTCAGCGGTGGTCATGCTAATTTTTCTTTGCGCCGGGCAGGGCCTTCAAGTTCGACGAAGTCAAAACCCGCATCTGGCGGATGGCGATTTGGTTCAAGCGCTTCAACCGTTCGCCCTGCGCCAATCCCATGTGAATGAATTCCGCGTTCATGCCTTCCATATTCGCCAGAACGAGTAATTGTTCAACGCTGGCATAATCGCGGACATTCCCATCCAGCTTGGGATTCGCGTCGCGCCATTGCCGGGCGGTTCGGCCAAAAAGCGCGACATTCAGCAAATCCGCCTCCGTCGCGTAAGTGATGGCCGCTTGCGCGGGTGTGACTTCCGGCGGAATCAAATGCGCCTGCACCGCGTCGGTATGGATGCGGTAGTTCAATTTTGACAAAGTGCGGTTCAGATTCCACGCCAGCGAGAGGCGACGGTTTTCATCCTCCTTGAGCCGCTGGAATTCCTTGATGAGATAAAGTTTAAATTCCGGGCTTAACCACGAACCAAACTCAAACGCGATGTCCTGATGAGCGTAAGTGCCGCCGCCATATCGCCCGGCCCGGGATTGAAATCCAATGGCGTTGGTGGCTTCGATCCATTTGCGAGGAGTTAATGAGAAGCTGTTCAAGCCCGCCTGATTTCTAAAGGTCTCGAATTCGAGACCTTTGAAATCCGGATTGTGGACTTGCTCCCAGACGCCAATGAATTCGAGGGTGTTACGATTCCGCATCCAACTATAAATCAAGACGTCGTCGCCAAATTTTTTCGCCATGTCAGTCAGGCAGATGAAATCCTGACTGTTCTGATTCAGCACCCCGATGGCCGCGCCTTGGACTTCGATGACGGTTTTCTTTGGTTTGCTCATGCGTTCAGTTGGAGGTGAATGGTAACCACTTAAGTTTCTATTCCCGTCGAATTCGACGGGAATAAGACCGGATTCATTTCGTCCCCCCGATTTTTAATTGTGGCAAATTCGCCACAATTGCCAAACCTCTCGAATTCGATAGGTTTCGCGAAACCGATATTGCCGAGGCGGTTGGTGCGCACCTCGACACGACGGACGGTTTCAAGGGGTTCGGGGAGGGTCATATTAAACTTCCTTTTGCCTCAGGCAACGCTTTCAGTGTGTTGGCATTTCTTTCGTAGATTGGTTCAAGTTTGTTAAAAAGTTTCCACACGGCGTCGAAAATGGAATCTGTCTCGTTCTTTAATTTTGCCGAAATCTTTTTCACCTGTCCCTTGTATGCAAGTTCAAGTGTCTTTTTGTCCACAACCGGCTCGCCGCACATTTCAATGAAACTAAAGCGGTCAAGGTTGTTGAGATATTCAGATTTCATCATCGATGCAATCTTGGGAATCTGACCGCAGTGGACAAAATTGTTTCGCCCTTCTTTGTGAGAGTAAATGAGCTTTTTGATTTCTCCCAAAGCGCCAGCAACAGGAGTTCGCGCAACCCAACTATTTTTCGTGACCAACTCGAACTTGCAGTCGCGTTCACGGTTTCCTAAACAAAAGACCACATTCGTAAGTCTCAAGGAGATGTCGAGCAGACTGACGAGGGTTATGAGATAGTGTGAGTAGTGATATTCTATCCAATCGTGTTGTCTAACACCCCGCTTCACATTTCGGCGAGGTTGCGGAAACGACTCGATAAAATACTGGCTTCTCTCCAAGTTCTCGATTGCGGATTGAATTGCAGCGGTATGACCAAAAACATTGTCTGCATACCCGACGCACCCGCTTAACTGGGCAGATTCCGCGTTCGTCTCAGACGCTTTGCTTTCCAACCAAGGTCGGAGATCGTCCAGCACCTTTTTGGCGAGCGGGTGTCCGGCGATCTTGTGCGAGTTTGGTTTTGGACGGTGAAGACGTTTCATCCGTTTCGCTCCTTTCTCGCCAGCAAAGTTTTCACCTGATTTACACAACCGCGCTCACTGGTTTCGTGGAATGTTGCGACGCCTGCAAAAATTTCGGCATCATTTTGAATGACGTTCTCATCGCGAGTCTCTTGGCAATAGAGCGTGATAATGAGCGGACGCTTCTCGCCATCGCCACGGCGAAGTGTTCTGCCGATTCGCTGAATACGCTGACGGCGCGATTGAGTGGACGCGACGAGAATTGCCGCATCAACTTCAGGAATATCTATCCCTTCGTCGAGACAACGACACGCCAATAACGCTGATTGCTTGTTTGCGCGGAACTCACGGAGGACTTCCTCTCTCTCTGCCCGCTGCAATCCGCTGTGAAACACCTTGCACCAGATTTGCATGACCTCCTGAATCTGAGCGCGAAGTTTTGAGGCGGCTTCGAGCGCAACATCCTCTTGGACATCTTCCGCCGAATCAATCCGCTCAAAGAACACAATTACCTTCTTGCTGCCGTCTTGCACCAAGAGCCGAATCAAATCGGTTGCAAGAGCCATCTTGCGCTCCGACATGTAGTAAATCTTTGTGCGCCTGAAAATCAGTCCGAACAACCGTTTAATCACCGGGTCTTCACTTCCATCGTCTCTTGACATGAGTTGCTTGAGCCGCGTGAAAAACTCACGTTCCGGGACGTTCAGCAATTCGAAGTGAAACGCTTCTCGAATAAGCAGAATCTGGTCTCTGATTTTCTCCGTCAGACTTTCGTAATCTGCTTGCTCGCCCGGCGTTAATGAAACTGTCGTGTTGACCAAGTCAAAACTCGGAACAAGGTCGTCACGGTTTGCATCTTTGAAACGGTATTCGTAGATGACTTTGCCTAGACCGGGAACGTCGTATGGTTCAATCGTGGCCGATAAACCGAGCGTGTAATGGAATGGGAAATCTCGGATGCGTCGAAACACAGGCGCGTCAATGTAATGGTGGCACTCGTCAGCAATGAGAAAACTTTTTACAGTCCCATGCCGCGTGTGACCAAGCAGCTTGTCAACGTGTCGAACCGCAGAGTTAATGATGGCGACACACGCAAAAGGAAATCTGGAAAAATCATCCGAATGCCCGTCTCCAATACGACCGACTCTACGATCTGGAAACAACTGCGACAACTTGTTTAGCCATTGATTCATTAAAGGAACGGATGGGACAACAATCAAGGTGTTCAGGCTCTTGTTCTCGGCTTGCAGTTGTTCCAACGCGCCAAATGCAACGTAGGTTTTCCCTGAGCCAGTTACAGCTTCGATGATTCCTTGCCGTCTAGCAGAGTGCCACTTTGTAAGCGCAGCGGTTTGCCATTGGTGTAATTGGATTGGCATGTAAGCATTGACCGTTTCGCTTCACGGCACCGGCACGGCGTTAAACACTTTCTTGATGATCGCATCCGTGGTCACGGCTTGCGCTTCGGCTTCGTAGGTCAGGATGATGCGATGGCGCAACACGTCCGGGCCGATGCTCTTCACGTCCTCGGGCGTGACGTAAGTGCGGCCTTGCAACAGCGCCCACGCTTTGGCGGCGAGCGTCAGGAAGATCGTCGCGCGCGGCGACGCGCCGAACTGGATGTAATGCTTCATGTCCAGTTTGTATTTCTCCGGCTGGCGCGTGGCGAACACGACTTGCACGATGTAATCGCGCACCTTGTCGTCCACGTGAATCTGATCCACGAGCTTGCGCGCCTTGAGGATTTCGTCGAGACCGACCACGGATTTGACCGGCGTCTCGGGCGAAGTGAAGGCCATGCGGTCCAGAATTTTTCGCTCTTCAGCTTCCGAAGGATAATCGAGAATCACCTTGAACATGAAGCGATCCACCTGCGCTTCGGGCAACGGATACGTGCCTTCCTGATCAATCGGATTTTCCGTCGCGAGCACGAGGAATGGCGCGGGCAACGGCATGGTTTCGCCGCCGAGCGTCACCTGGCGTTCTTGCATGGCTTCGAGCAGGGCGGATTGGACTTTAGCGGGAGCGCGATTGATTTCGTCGGCAAGCAAAAAGTTGGCGAACACCGGGCCGCGCGTGGCGTGGTATTTCCCATCCTGCGGACTGTAAATCAGCGTGCCCACGATGTCGGCGGGCAGGAGGTCGGGCGTGAATTGGATGCGGCGGAAACTGGCCTGCACCGCCGCCGCGAGCGTGCGGACGGAAAGGGTTTTCGCCAGTCCGGGGACGCCTTCGAGCAAGACGTGCCCATTCGCCAGCAAGCCGACGAGGAGACGATCCACCAGTTGTTCCTGGCCGACGATCACCCCGGCGATTTCCGTTCGGAGTTGTTTCACCCATGTGGCGACCGCCTGCGCCGGTTCGTGCAATGAAGAATTCATCCGCAGCACTTTAGAGGGCGAGTCGCACTGACTCAAGCGCCGGAAACGTCAACTCCACGCCGCGACCGGGAAAAGACACGCGGCTTGCCCGGTTTCAGGACACTCTGAGCGCGGGGTGGCGAGCCGTGCGCGTGAAAATTCGCGGCTAACCCGCCACTTCGTTTTCTTCGCCGTCGCCGGGAAAATGGGCACGACACCTGCGTCGAAGCGCCGGTTATGGAGAAGTTGTACATTGCTTGCGAGCTGGGGGCGCGGACGAGTCGGGTCATGTTGGGGTCCTTGGAACATAATACTCTCAAGCTCGGCGAGCTGGCGCGTTTCGACAGTCCGATTTTGGAAGACAAAAAGGCGTTGCAGTGGAATATCCCGGAGTTTTTTAACTACATTCTGCGCAGTCTGCTCGAAGTGGGCGCGCAAGACACCGATATCCACAGCATCAGTTGCCATTCGTGGGGCGCGGATTATCTCCTCTTTGACCGGCGCGAGACACTCCTATCGCCCGTATATCATCATTTGGATTCGCGCACGGAGAAGAACCGGGCGGCGGCCTTGCGGCAAATTACTCCGGAAACCATTTACACCGAAACCAACTCGCCGCTTGACCCGCGCGCCACGCTGTTTCAACTGCAAACCGAGCCGCCCAAACGCCTGAAACAAAGCGAGGTCCTGTTACTGGTGGCCGATGCGTTCAATCACTTACTTGGCGGGATTGCCTGCGCGGAAATGTCGCTGGCCAGCACGACACAATTATACACGCCGGTCAGTAAAACGTGGTCGCGCCGCTTGATCAACGACTTGCATTTACCCGCCCAGTTGTTTCCCGCGATCGTTCCGGCGGGCACCCGCCTGGGTGAGTTGAAACCGGAAATCGCGCGCCAAACCCGCCTGGAAGGCACGCAAATTGTCGCCACCAATTCGCATGAACTGGCGGCGTCATTATCGAGTCTGCCGCTGAATCACGGCAATGATTGGGCCTACGTGAAGATTGGTTCGGAAACTTTGATCGGTACCCAAATCAACGATCCCATCACCACACCCGGCGATCAGGCCCGACTCTACTCACATGCGACCTGCCTCGGTGGCACGACGAATCTTTACCGGCAACTCATCGGCCTTTCCATCTTCGACGCCTGCCGCAAATTCTGGCTCGAACGCGACCGTGAACTGTGCGACGACGTGTTGATGCACCTGGCCACGACCTCGCCCGCTTTCGAGGTGTTGATTGATCCAGCGGACCCGCGTTTCGCCACGCCGGAAGACATGCCGCTGAAGATTCAGGCGTATTGTCGGGAAACGGGTCAGGAAATTCCCCGCAAACCCGGACAAATCATCCGCTGCGTGCTGGAAAGTCTCGCGCTGGCTTATCGCAAGGCTTTTCACGAACTCGAGGTGCTGACCGGGCGGAAGTTCGCCCGCATTTATCTTTTCGGCGCGGGTGAAAACACCTTGTTAAATCATTTCATCGTCAATGCGTTTCAAGTTCCGGCGATCATCGCTTCGCCCGATGCGGCGGCGATCGGCAACGTCATCGTGCAGGCGTTGACGCTGCGGCACATTCCCTCCCTGGAAGCCGCGCATGAAATTCTCCGCAGCTCCTATAAAATTCAGGCGATTATTCCGCACGAAGTGGACTGGGATACTCCGGCACTCCGTCAATCCGAGCTGGCGGCCGCAACGGTGCTGGCGAACGCCTGACCCGCGGCTCACCCCCACAACTGCCGGTCCAACGAACGCAGTTGAATGGCTTCGCTGACGTGATCGGTGGAGATTTGAGCCGCCCCCGCCAAATCGGCAATGGTGCGCGCCACCTTCAAAATCCGATCGTACGCCCGCGCGCTGAGATTGTATTCCGCCATGGCCATTTGCAGCAGTTCCTTCGTTGTTTCGTCCAACTGGCAAAACTCCTTGAGCTCACGCGTCGCCATGCGCGCGTTGCAGGTGATTCCGTTTTTGCGGATGAAGCGTTGCTGTTGGATTTCGCGGGCGGCCACCACCCGGGTCCGAATCTGCGCCGAGGTTTCACCGCTGCGCTCGCCGGTCATTTCGCGAAATTTAACCGGCGGCACCTCGATGTGGATATCAATCCGATCCAACAACGGGCCGGAAATGCGACCCAGATAATTTTGAATCTCGCGCGGCGAGCTTCGGCTCTCGTGCGGCATCTTGCCATCCGGCGTGGGATTCATTGCCGCCACCAGCATGAATTGGCTGGGAAAAGTCATCACGCCCGCCGCCCGGGAAATCGTCACGCGCCCTTCTTCCAATGGTTGCCGCAACGTCTCCAACACGCTCCGTTTGAATTCGGGCAATTCATCCAAAAACAATACGCCGTGATGCGCCAGGGAAATTTCACCGGGCGTCGGATTGATGTTACCTCCCAGCAGACCCGCGTCACTCGCGGTGTGATGCGGCGCGCGGAACGGTCGGCGCGTCAGCAATCCTTGTCCGGTCGGCAACAAACCCACGATGCTGTGAATCTTGGTCGCTTCCAGCGCCTCCGCCAGCGTCAACGGCGGTAAAATGGTCGCCAGTCGTTTGGCCAGCATGGATTTGCCCGTGCCCGGCGGACCGATCAACAGCACGTTATGACCGCCCGCTGCCGCAATTTCCAACGCGCGCTTGACCGATTCCTGTCCTTTCACCTCGGCAAAGTCCACGTCGTCATCGCGAGGTTGATCAAAAACATCCCGTAGATTCACCCGTACCGGTTTGAGCGTAATCAAGCCTTCGAGAAAATCGGTGGCTTCGCGCAAATTTTGAATCGGGATGACCTGCAACCCGGTCACCACGGCGGCTTCCGCGGCGTTCTCCACCGGCACCAACACCCCCGCCTTGCCTTCCTGTTGCGCGCGAATGGCGATCGGTAAAACTCCCTTGCAGGGCCGCACCGCGCCGGTCAACGCCAGTTCGCCCACGCACATGAAATTATCCAACTGATCCGTCTCGATCTGCTCGCTGGCGGCCAACATTCCGAGCGCAATGGGCAGATCAAAACTCGGGCCTTCCTTGCGCACGCTGGCGGGCGCCAGATTGATCGTGGTTCGCCCGTAGGAAACTTTGAAGCCGGAACTGGTCAGCGCCGTGGTGACGCGGTCCTGCGATTCCCGCACGGCCGCATCCGGCAAGCCCACAATCACGATGCGCGTATCGCCAAATCCGGCACTGACTTCCACTTCGACGGGGAAGGCTTCAATACCGTTGACGGCGGCGGACCAGACCCGGGCTAACATATGCCGCATCTTCCCGAACCGCGCCGGGAAGCGCAACCGCATTTTACATCGGCCCGGCCCTCGCTGGCGCCCACCCTGGAGGCGTGTCGCCTCAGATCACATTGTGGCGCCGCGTTTCAAATGCACAATGGTCGCGCCCCAGCCGCCGAAGGATTCATTTGCCAGATGAAATTCCGCGACGTGTGGATGGCGCCGCAACAGATGGTGGACCGTCTGGCGCAGTTGCCCCGTGCCCTTGCCGTGGATGATGCGCACGCGAGAAATGCCGCGCCCCAAACATTCCGCCAGATAATCCGACACCAGGGATTTCACTTCGCGAGGTTGAAACGTGTGCAGGTCCAACACCCCGTCAATCGGCAGTTGCAGCGGTTCGTCGTCCACCCCGCCACCTTACTAAGCCGCGCCGGTATTGCACCCGTAATTCTTGGCGCGGGTGGCGGTCGCATTTTCAGAACCCGTCTGGAATTACCTCGCGCTTGCGTGGCGGGACATCTCCGCCAAACTGGATTGGTGAAGGTCGAATTGATCAATACCGGCAGCGAATTACTGCTGGGGCAGGTACTCAACACGCACCAACAATGGTTGGGGCGACGATTGGCCGATCTCGGTTATATCATCTCGCATCAAGTCGCCGTGCCGGATACTGCCGCGGAAATTGAACTGGCCGTGAAAGCAGCTTTGACCCGCGCCGATCTGATCATCACCACCGGTGGATTGGGCCCCACCTCGGATGATCTCACGCGGGAATTGATCGCGCGGCTGCTGGGCCGGAAACTTTACGAAGACGTTGCCATCCTCCAACACCTTCAGAGCTTCTTTGCGCAGCGCCAGCGTCCCCTGCCCGCCAGCACGCGCGTGCAAGCGCTGGTTCCGGAAGGCGCCACGGTCCTGCCCAATCCTCATGGCACGGCCCCTGGTCTGGCGCTCAAACTCGCGCCGCTGCCGCAACATCCCGCGCGCTGGCTCATCATGCTGCCGGGGCCGCCCCGCGAGTTGCATCCCATGTTTGATCTTTCCGTGGTGCCGCTGTTGCAACGGGAGTTGCCCTCGGCAGCCGGTTTTATTTGCCACACGTTGCGCACGGTGGGGCTGGGTGAGTCGCAGGTTGCCGAACGCATTGATGCGCGATTGCAAACGGCCATCGCTCAAGGTTTGGAACTGGGTTACTGCGCGCACATCGGCGCCGTGGATGTGCGGTTTATCGCCAGAGGCGCAACCGCGAATGAGCTGGTTCGCGCCGCCGAGGCCATTGTTCACGAGGAATTGCGCGGTCACATTTTCACCGAGGCGGACGAAAGCCTGGAAGCGGTCATTGTGCGTTTGTTGACCGAGCGCCGCCAAACCCTGGCGCTCGCCGAATCCTGTACCGGCGGCGGTTTGGCAAACCGCATCACCAACGTACCCGGGGCTTCGGCGGTATTGCTCGCCAGCCTCGTCACCTATGCCAACATTGCGAAGCAGAAATTCCTCGGCGTGCGCGACGCGTCGCTGCAGACTTACGGCGCGGTTAGTGAAGTCGTGGCGCGGGAGATGGCCGAAGGCGCGCGCCGCGAGACGGGCGCGGATTATGCCCTGTCGGTTACCGGGATTGCGGGACCGGGCGGCGGCAGTACGGCCAAACCAGTCGGGACGGTGTTTATCGGCTTTGCTTCCGCATCGGAAAATTTCGCCCGGCCGCAATCCAATCCGTTCGACCGTGAAACCTTCAAACAAGTGACCGGCACGCAAGCTCTGGAAATTTTGCGCCGGAAGCTTCTGGCGTTGGAGTAATTATTCAGCAACACAGGATCGTTAATTTCTTCGGACCGTGCGCGCCGAGCACCAGGATGCGTTCAATGTCGCCCGTCCGGCTCGCGCCGGTGATGAAGGAAATCATGCTGGGATATTGATCCCCGAATCTTTGCTGTACCAACTGCATGGCCGCTGGTAAATCTGACATCATTTGCTCGCGGCGCGCGAGCACCACATGATGCGGCGGCAGACAAGTCAAAGCCCGGCCGCCGGCGGTGCGACTGGTCACCAGCACCGTGCCGGTCTGCGCCACCAAGGCATCACATTCCGTAATCCCGACGTCGCATTGCTCCAGCTCATGTTTTTCGCTGTTTTCTTCGGTAATCATCAAGGGCAATCCCAGACTCCGCGCCTGCGGCTCGGCCAATGAGCCGCGGTGCGTCGCCACGCGCTGCCACTTTTCTGAGTCTCGCAACGCGCGCAGTTCCGCCGTCACTTCGCCCAAATCCTTGACGCGTTTGAAGGTGGCGCGCAGGTCGGTCGCGTTCTTCGCGAACAACTCGAATAACTCCGATTCGGATTTTCCAACCGGCGGCATGACGTGCCGTTGTTCTTCGATGGTAGGTAACCCACGACCGTGCCGCGCGGGCGCTTGCAACTTCAATGCCTCTTTGATGCGGGCGAAAATGTTGTCCCGTTCACTCATGCCCACCTCGTTCTTTCCACCACTCGCGAAAGCTCTGCCGGGCGATCGGCGGCAAATCACGGGTCTTGGTCCAGGCGCGCATCGGGTCCAGCACCCCGCCTTTCACCGGACCATGAAAGACCTGCGCAAAACGTCCGAGTTTGGTGGTCAGTTTCCAGAGCCTGGGACGCGCGGCGATGGCGCCGTAAATTTTGAAAAGCTGTCGCTGCGTCCAGCTCGGTTTGCCGGTCTTGGGCGCGGACGCGTTGCGCCGGTTGCGCAGCAAATGATGATGAATGTCAATGCCCACCGGACAGGTCTCGGTGCAGGCGCCGCACAGCGAGGAGGCGTAGCTGAGATGTTTCCAATCCTGCAAGTCGCGCAAGTGCGGGGTGATCACCGAACCAATCGGCCCGCCATAGACCGTGCCGTAAGTGTGGCCGCCGACGTTGCGGTAAACCGGGCAAACGTTCAAACACGCGCCACAGCGAATACAGCCCAGCGCATCGCGCTGCTCGACGTCCGCCAACACCAACGTCCGGCGGTTGTCCAGCAGCACCACATGGAATTCTTCCGGTCCGTCCGCTTCATCAGTCTGGCGCGGTCCGCCATACATCGTGTTGTAACAGGTCAACGCCTGTCCGGTGCCCATGACCGCCAGCATCGGGAGAAACAACGCCAGATCCTCGTAACGCGGCAGAACCTTCTCAATGCCCATCAACGTGATCATCGTTTGGGGTAACGCCGCCGTGAGCCGCGCGTTGCCTTCGTTCTCGGTGATGGAAATCATTCCCGTCTCAGCGATGGCGTAATTGGCTCCAGTGATGCCGACGTCGGCTTGAATATATTTCTTCCGCAGTTGTCGGCGCGCCACCATCGTCAACTCCTCCGGATCGTTTGAAGGCGCGTCGTGCAATTTCTTCTCGAAGACGTCTTTGATCTCGTCGCGCGTCAGGTGCATCGCGGGGAAAACCAGATGATACGGCGGTTCACCACGCAATTGCACAATGAACTCGCCCAGGTCCGATTCCACCACCTCGACCCCCGCCCGTTCCAGCGCGCCGTTCAAGTGGATTTCCTCGGAGGTCATGGACTTCGACTTCACGACGACCTTGGCGTTCTTTGCCTTCAGAATATCAAGGATGATTTCGCACGCCTGTGCGCCGGTGCTGGCCCAATGCACTTTCGTGCCGCGCGCTTCAAGCTGCTGGGTGAAGCGGGTGAGATGTTTGTCCAGTCCGTTGACCGCCTCGTATTTGGTGCGCGCCGCGAGGGTGCGCGCGCCTTCCCAGTCTTGAAACCAGCGCTTCCGCTGGTCGCGCACCACCTCGTATTTGCCCATCGCGGTCTGGATGGTGGCGCGATGGCGCAAATCCGCAGCCATGCGTTGCGCGTCCGCTTTGAATTGGGTGGCGGGCGCGCTCATGTTTGTGCGAGCACCTCCGCCAAATGCAGGGTCTTGATGGGTTTGCGTTGCCGGTCCGCCAGACCTTGAATCTGCATCAGGCAACTGGAATCACATGAAACCACGTATTCCGCCTGGGTGTCCAAGGCGCTGGCACATTTCACCTCCGCCATGGCGGTGGAGATGGCCGGGAATTTCACCGAAAACGTCCCGCCAAAACCGCAGCAGATTTCCGCCGCGCCCATTTCGACCAACTCCAACCCCTGCACCTTGGCGAGCAATTCGCGCGGCGGTCGTTGGTTATGCAGTTCGCGCAATCCGTGGCAACCATCGTGGAAAGTAACCTTGTGCGGAAACCGCGCGCCCACATCGGTCACCCCCAGTTTGTTGACCAGGAAACTGGAAAACTCCCACACCTTGGGCGCGAATTCCCGGGTCAGGGCGGCATGTTCCGTTTTCGCGAACAACTCCTGGTAAAACACCTTCATCATCGCGCCGCACGAACCGCTTAGGATGACGATCGCCTCCGCCTCCCGCAATGTTTGCATGACTTGCAACGCGAGGTCGCGACATTCATTGCCCCAGTAACCGGTATTGAACGACGGCTGCCCGCAACACGCCGGTCCCTCGGGCACGACCACCCGATGCCCCAACCGCTCGAACAGGCGCACCGCACTGATCGCTACTTGTGGAAACAGCAAATCCACAAAACACGGAACGAACAAAGTAACGGTCATGGCCACCTCATCATGCGCTTCCCGGCCAGGATTTCGAGAAGATTTTCCAGATGACAGACTTGAAGCGGCGCAATTTGGTTACTGCCGGCGTTCTCAAGGAACGTCATGTGAATGATTGTGGGCGGTGGTTTGCGGATAAAGGTGTGGCAGGTTCAGCTTCTACGGGGTGTCACTCGTGATGGTGTCGCCGTCGTGAGTTTCATCCGTGAGGATTCGCATTTGGCGAATTTGAGGTAACAGGTTTTTTTCTGGTAATAATAATTGCTCTTGACGGTCTGCGGAGTTGCTGCTGGAATCACCCCAGCTTCAAGCCATAACGCGCGCTGGTTCTGGGCGGGCCAAATGCTTGGGGTGAAAAATCAAACTTAATCCACTAAAACCATGAAACTTCGCCAAATGATTCGTGTTCTTAGGTGGCCTGGTCGGCTCGGCGCCGGCTTGGTCGCATCTATTTATCTCTTGGGCCAGTCCGTTATTGGCCAAACTATTCCCAATCCCAGCTTTGAGGCTGACACCTTTACTATTTTTCCCGGTTATACCAGCGACAATGGGCCGATTACGGGTTGGGTGGGCAGTCCTGCGGAGCGAGTGGGATTAAATCCAGCGAGTGGCAGTCCATTTGCCAACAACGGAACGATTCCCGATGGCAGTAACGTGGCATTCATCCAGTCCAACGCCACCGATCCGAGCACCCCAACGAAGCTCAGCACGACCATTAGCGGTCTGAGCGCCGGCACGACTTACAAGGTGACCTTTCGTGCCAATGGCCGGGTTCGGACTGCCGATGTGCCGCGCTTAAAGGTTTATGTTGACCAGATTTCAGTTTTACTGCCGGGATTACCAGGATCCTGGCCGGATGGGTTTGCCCCGGGAACAGTGGGCGGGGCCGCTGGTTATTGGTATGTTGCGTTCGAGTTTACGGCCAATGCCGCAACTGCGGAACTCTCGCTTGTAAACGATGCTAACGGCGACCACACCGTGGTGGTTGACGATTTTAAGATTGCTCCCAGCACCCAGCGCTGGTCGGTTGAGGCGTGGAACTCGGACGGCGATTCGGGAATAGATCCGGATTATGTTTACACGCACGCTTACAGCTTTGGCAGCAGTGAAGACACAACCGTTAATGATGTCAATTTTACCGGGGTGGGTGGGGCAAATCCTGCGGTGGCAGGACAATTTTCCACCACCTTGCTGGGGAATGTCTATAACGGTGATGATAACGGACCGAGGTGGGCCGGTGGTGGCGGAGAGATATTGGGCCGTGATTTTTTGTATAGCAGTGCGGTCGCCGCTGGTTCTTATGAAAGTATTACCCTCGAGGGGCTCTCACCGGGAACAGAGTATCTCCTGAGCGTTTTTTCGGTGGGCTGGGAGAATGCTTCCGAAACGGCCCGTTGGGCGACGTGCAGCATGGGCGATGATTATCTGACGTTCAACCAGGACCAATTTGGTAACGATGTGGGCATCCGGCTTTCCTATCGCTACACGGCTGATGCCAGCGGTAGTGCGACGTTTCGAATTGCTCCCTTCCAGGCGGATAACGTGAGTATTCACATCTATGGTTTTGCGAATCGCGAAACGACGCCGCGTCCGGCGGCCCCGAAGATTACTGCGCATCCGAAGAGCACGATCGTTTCTCCAGGTCTTACTGTGGGCTTCAAAGTCACGGCTTCGGCGGTGCCTTTGCCGACTTACCAATGGCGTTGGAATGGGAACAATCTTCCCGGGGAAATCAACAATACCTTGGTGGTGAATTCGGTTTCTGCCGCCAACGCCGGACTCTATGATGTGGTGGTGGCAAACTCGGTTGGCTCAGTCACCAGTCAGGTAGCCCGACTGACGGTGGGCGCGATTAACATCATTAATCCAAGTTTTGAAGAGGATGAGTTTTATATTTGGCCGGGTTACCTTCGTAATCCTAGCTTTGGTGAAAATGCTTCATCAATCATCGGCTGGAATTCGCTCGACGATCACGGCATTAACCCTGTGCGGCCACCAGATGGGCGTAGTCCCTTCGGAGATAACGGAGCCATTCCACAGGGAAGTCAGATTGCCTTCATGCAGGGGAATGGGGAACTGAGTCAAACCCTGAGCGGCTTCACGGTGGGCGGTCACTATTATGTGCATTATTATGAAAACGCTCGTTCCGAGGTCACCCGCCCCGGAATGGAGGTCAAGGTGAATGGTAATACCGTTGTGCCATTACATTCGCTGGCTCCAGTCGGTGGCAGCAATCCTTATCGAGAAGTTTCCAGCGCCATGTTTACGGCCACGGCTACGGATTTAAGTTTGGCGTTCATTAAAAGTGCTCCAGAGGCCGGAGATTGCACTGCACTGATTGACAATGTGGCGATTGTACAAGTGGCACCGGGAACACCGCCCAGCCTTAGCTCGCAGCCGCAATCCGTATCGGTGGTGCCCGGTAGCACGGTGAGTTTTAGCACCATCGCACAGGGTAGTTTGCCCTTAAGCTATCAATGGTATCATGATGGTACTGCGCTTTCCGGCGAAACGAACCCAGGATTGTCAATCTCCGCTGTCGGAGTGGGTGATATAGGTGATTACACGGTAGTAGTGGCAAACAGCTCTGGATCGGTGACCAGCGTCGTGGCGGAGCTGTCCTTGGTGCAACCGATTTATTCGCTACGCAGTACCGGCATTGGCGCTAACGGTTTGCCACAGGCGAACGGGATTGTTACTCCCTTCTGGGTCTTGACGGAAAATCCAGATAGTGGTTCTGCCGATGTCTTTGTAGCCAATGATGATCAGTTCCCCATTTCAACCGGAAACTGGCTGGCCAGTAGCGCTGCGTCCAAATGGGTCGCACCCCGGGCCACGGCTGGCGATACTGATATCGCCATGGGAAATTATCGGTATCGCACCACCTTCGATCTGAGTGGTCGCGATACGAGTACCGTGGTGATCAACGGACGTTGGAGTACGGATAACGCCGGCGTAGCCGTGTATGTCAACGACCAACAAGTAAATGTGCCCTTAAGCACTGGATTCAGTGCCTGGACGGCTTTCACGATTACCAGCGCCGATGTTCCGTTCATTGCAGGAAACAACACGATGGATTTTGTGATGGCTAACATTGGAGAGGTCGGTCCATCCGGATTACGGGTTGAGTTCACCCAGACGAGCACGAAAGTGCTGCCGGGATTGCCGGTGAGCATTGTTAGCCAACCGCAAGGGGTTCAAGCGATTGAAGGTGACAATGTGGTATTGAAGGTGATTGCCAATGGTTCTTTGCCCTTCAGTTATCAGTGGCGTAAAAACGGTCAGGATCTGGTCGGAGAAACCCAGGACACCTTGACGCTGGTCGGAGTGACTGGAGCAGCCGCTGGGACTTATACGGTTCGCGTTTCGAATCCGTGGGGCGACGAGGTCAGCAGTGGGGCTTACGTTGACGTAGCTTTCCAGGTCATCCCGGGCATTTTTGGCACGGGTGTGGGCGCCAATGGAGCGTTGCTAGGTGATGGGGCGGTGGATCCGCATTACGTGCTTTCGGTCAGTGCCGATTGGAACTTCCCCGGGCCGGACGCAGTCTGCATCACGAACGTCTGGCCGATTGCGCCCGCTGGTCCGTGGCTGGCCAATGGCCCAAGCTCGCGTTGGATTGGCGCCTCTTCCAACCAACGCCAGGACATTGATCCGTTGTCTGGCAATCTGCCAGGCCTTTATACATACCAGACGACTTTTGATCTGACTGGTTACGATCTGAGCAAGGTCCGGGTGATTGGCGGGGTCGCGGCAGATAACGCGGTCAACGACGTTTTGCTCAACGGAGTCAGCACGGGAGTCACGGTGGCTGGCTTTGGTGGACTGAACAGCTTCACGTTCACTAGCGGGCTGGTGGCGGGCGAGAATACAGTTGATTTCATTCTCGAAAATGCGCTGACGGGTGGTACTGATTCCGATTCACCCAACCCGGCGGGTTTGCGGGTGGACCTGCGGGGATTGCTGGACATTCGGACCAGTCTGCCCGAAGTCACTCTCACGGTGGGAGCGAGTGGGAATAATATAACCATCTCGTGGTCCCCGGTCGGTCCTGATCAGAAATTACAATGGGCGCCGGATGTGACCGGGCCGTGGACGGAGATTCCCGGGGCCACCAGCCCATATCAGACCACGTCCACCGGAACGCAGCGTTTCTTCCGAATCGCGCAGTAACGGTTGGGCAAACGCGAACCGTAGTCAAAGGCCGGGAGCGTGCGAATGCTCCCGGCCGTTTTTGTTTCTGGTCACGGAAAGGTGTTCTTGAGAATTACGGCGGGCATATTGTTTGGGCCGTGTGACTTGTAATTTCGGGTCGCTTGAGGAAATCTAGGAAGTCGAATTCATGAAGCAGCAATTTAAGATGAAACGCTTTTCGCCACTGGCGACAAGCTTACCTGACGTCATCACCTGGCAAAAACGAGCTAGCGCCGGTAAGCCATCGCACTGGACCGCGCTCCGGATGCTTTTGATTTTTCTCGGCGTCACCGTTCCAACCGCGCTGCGCGCGGACAGCGTCGTGGTCTTCAATGAAATCATGTACCACCCGCCCACCAACGAGGCGCTGATGGAATGGGTGGAGCTGCATAATCAAATGGCGGTGAATGTGGACTTGTCCCGATGGTCATTGAGCAGCGGAATTGATTTTACGTTTCCGGAGGGCACGGTCATTCCCGGAAAAGGCTATCTGGTCGTCGCGGCGTCACCGACGGACTTGATGGCGGCGACCGGTTTGACGAACGTGCTGGGCCCGTTCAGCGGTCGCCTTTCCAACAGCGGTGAGAAATTGGAGCTGCGCAACAACAACCATCGGTTGATGGATGCGATCACGTATGGCGTGGATGGTGACTGGCCGGTTGGGCCGGATGATGCGGGAGTATCGTTGGCCAAACTTAACGAAAACGGCGCCAGCGATCAGGCTTCCAACTGGACGATGAGCACTTTGGTCGGCGGCACGCCCGGCGGGCGCAATTTCGTCACCACGCCATACGAAGTCACCAACGTCATGACGCTCCAACTGGATTCCGTCTGGAGGTACGAGGCTTCGGGAATTGATTTGGGTACGGCTTGGCGGGAAACGGATTTCGATGATGACGGTTGGGCATCGGGCGCGGGGCTTTTCAAGGCCGGAAACATCAGCGTGCCGATTGGCAATCCCGAACCGATCCCCACGCTTTTTAGCAGTGGGCTGGATGCCAATGGTGCGGGGTTACCGCCCGGTGTAACCGACCCGCACTATCAATTGACTCAATCGGCGCAGAGCACTCCACCGCCACCCGCGATTGCTGCCACGGTCATCCAAAACCATCCTGCGTGGTTGGCCAACGATCTGTCATCGAGCTGGATTGGCCCCGTGAATCCAGGCACCGAGAATGTTGCGGCGGGCAATTACAACTACCGCACCACATTTTCTCTCGCGGGCTTCGATCCCACCTCGGCCAGCCTGACGCTCAAGCTGGGCGTGGACAACCGACTGACGGGACTCCAACTGAATGGAGTATCCACCGGCATCACCTTTGAAGGCTTCGCTTCGTTAAGCGGCAATTTCAGTCTTCCGACTGGTTTTGTGGCCGGAGATAACACGCTGGATTTTCTTACGGTCAACGACGGGGACAGTCCGAATCCGGCCGGGTTGCGGGTGCAGTTGACGGGCACCGCGCGGCGGCAAATGGTCAGCAACACCCCGCTGCCGGACGAGCGAACCAGCTACTACTTTCGCACCCAATTCGTTTTGCCGGGCGCGCCACATCTATCCAGTGTCCGGCTTCGTCCGGTGGTTGCCGATGGCGCCGTGTTTTATCTGAACGGCACCGAAGTGTTGCGCTGGAATATGCCCGCCGGCCCCATCACCGCCGGGACGCTGGCCGTGTCCAATGTGCCGAATCCCACGGTGTTGGGACCATTTCAACTGTTGAACACGGCCTTGGTTGCGGGGACGAACGTATTGGCCGTGGAATTGCACTCCGCCTCCGGCAATCTTGTGGAGGCGCTGTTCGGTGCGGAATTGGAACTGACCACCACCAATCTGCTTACGCCGCCGCCCCTGCCTGTGGTGTTCAATGAATTGAGCGCTCCCACCAACGGCACGTTTTGGCTGGAGCTGATCAACTCGGGCGCCGCGCCGGTGGATCTGACGGGTTGCATTTTGTCCCTGCGTGGCAAAGGCGCTCCCGCGGATTACGTTTTCCCCGCGCAGACTTTGGCGGCGGGACAACTGTTGTCATTAACGCAAGCCACGTTGGGTTTTGCGGCGCAACCGGATCAGCGCCTTATTTTGTATCGGCCCAATGGCATCGGAGTGCTGGATGCGGTGGTGGTAAAGGAGTCGGCGCGCGCCCGCTGGCCCGACGCCACCGGACGTTGGTGGTTTCCCGCCACGTTAACTCCGGGGGCTTCAAACCATTTTGAATTTCGTGACGAGGTGGTCATCAACGAGATCATGTATCACCCGCCGATGCTGCCGCCCACGCCGCCCACTTATGCCACCAACATTCTCCTGAGCATCACCAACACTTGGAAGTATAACGCTCAAGGCTCCGATCTCGGCAGCACCTGGCGCGCGACCAGTTACAACGACAGCTCGTGGCCGGAAGGCCGGGCGTTGTTCTATAACACCAGCTCGGTTTTGCCAGCGGAGAAAAATACCGAACTGCCGCTGGTTGACGCGTTGAATCGCCGGATCATCACGTGGTATTTCCGCACTGCCTTTGTGTTCTCTGGGGGCACCAATGACGGGCAGTTGACGTTCAACTCCATCGTGGATGATGGCGCAGTATATTATCTCAACGGAGTCGAGATCCACCGGCAGAATATGCCCGCCGGATCAATCAGTTATTCGACCCTGGCCAGCGCTGGCGTGGCGACGCCCGCCTATAGCGGTCCGTTTACCGTGCCGGTTTTTAATCTGAACGTCGGTACCAACGTGCTGGCCGTGGAGGTGCATCAATTCACCACCAATCCGATTGCTGCCGACATGGCGTTTGGGGTGGAGGTCAGTAATTACGGGTTTCAATTCCCCGCGCTCCCGGCGCAAGAGGGCCCTGATTCCTGGGTGGAATTGTTCAACCGCAGCGCCAACGCCGTGGACCTCACCGGCTGGCGGTTGGATGAGGGCATTGATTTTCGGTTTGCTCCGGGGACCATCCTTCCGGGCGGCGGTTATCTGGTGGTCGCCAAGGAGGTTGGTTTCATGCAATCGAACTATCCCAACGCCACCGTGGTGGGGCCGTACACCAACAAGCTGTCGCGCAGCAGCGATTATTTGGTGTTGAAAGATGCGGCGAACAATCCAGCGGATGAAGTTCATTATTTTGATGGCGGGCGGTGGCCCGGCTCGGCCGATGGCGGGGGCAGCAGTTTGGAATTACGCGATCCCTGGGCGGATAATTCCCAACCGGAAGCCTGGGCGGCGAGCGACGAGACGGACCGCTCCCAATGGCACACCTACTCGTATCGCGGGGTGGCGCAAAACATCCTCGGTCCGACGTTGTGGAACGAATTTGTGCTCGGCTTGTTGGACGAGGGCGAGTGCCTTATTGATGATCTGCACGTCATTGAGTCGCCCGATACCGCACCAGTCGAGTTGTTGCAAAACGGTTCGTTCGAGACGGGACTGAACGCGTGGCGCGTGTTGGGCAATCACGGTGCGAGCGCCGTCATTGTGGACCCGGATAACGCGGGCAACCACGTTCTGCATCTCCGAGCCACCGGCCCCACCGGCCACATGCACAATCATCTGGAAACCACTTACGCCAGCGGAAAGTCGGTCGTGGATGGACGGCAGTATGAAATTTCCTTTCGCGCCAAATGGCTTGCGGGCAATAACCGCCTGAATACCCGGCTCTATTTTAATCGCGTCGCCAAAACCACCGCGTTGCCGACCCCTCGGTTGCGCGGCACACCCGGTGCGGTCAACTCCGCGTACACGCCGAATTTAGGACCCACTTTTGCCGCGTTCCAGCATCACCCCGTGATCCCCGCTCCGAATCAATCCGTCACGGTGACGGCGGACGTCTTTGATCCGCACGGCGTCACCAATGTCACCCTCTACTGGTCGGCCAATGGCGGCAGTTGGCAGACGGAAAACATGACTTTTACGGGTTACGCTGCGACGCCCAATTACGCCACCTATTCGGGACTGGTCCCCGGTCAGGCGGCGAACACGATGGTGCAATTCTTCGTGCAAGCCACGGACGGGTTGGGCGCGGTCACCACCTTCCCAGCCGGCGGCACCAACTCGCGCGCTTTGTATCGGGTGGATAACGGTCAGCCGCTGATGCCGCAGCTTCATCGGTTGCGCTTACTGCTGACGGCGGCGGATGTGACGCGACTACACGCCTCTACCAATGTCATGAGCAACGCCCGGACGGGGTTAACCGTGGTGTATGACGAACAGGAAGTTTTTTACGATGTCGGCATGCACCTGCAAGGCAGCGAGCGCGGTCGGGATGCTTCTTCGCGGGTGGGTTTTACGATTAGTTTTAATACGGATCATCTGTTTCGCGGCACGCAGAAGAGCTTGGTCATTGATCGCTCCGGAGGCTATTCGGGCCGGGGCGGGAAGCACGACGAGATTTTGCTCTGGCACGCGGTCAACCACGCCGGCGGCGGTTTGCTGGGCATCGAGTGCGATTTGGTGCAGGTCTTTGCGCCGCGCAGTTCGGAGGACGGCACGGGGTTGTTGCGGATGCAGGCCTTCAACAACGATTATTTTGAAAGCCAGTTCGCCAATGGCGATGACGGCCAACGCTACATGCTGGAGTTGATTTATTATCCGACCACCACGGCCAGTTCCGGCAACCCGCAATCACCCAAACTGCCGCAGCCCGATGACGTGTTGAATGTGGATTATCAGGACTGGGGCAACGACCAGGAGAATTACCGCTGGATTTTCAGTCAGGAAAATCATTCCGATCTCGATGATTACCGTCAAATCATCGCGCTCAACCAGGCGTTCAGTTTGAGCGGCGCGGCATTTGAAAATCAAATGCGGCAACTGACCGACGCGGATGAATGGATGCGCACGCTGGCGTTCAAGGCGCTGAACGGCGATGGGGATACGTTCACGGCCGGATTGAACCACAACTGGAAGACGTATTTTCGCCCCGAGGATGGCAAAGCGTTGGGACTGCTCTGGGACATGGATTTTGCGTACTCTCAGGACGTTTCGGCGGGATTCCCGGGGAGTGGTTCCTCGAATACCCGCCGCTTTATCCTGCTGCCGGATAACTACCGGCGTTACTACAACCACCTGTTTGATTTGGTGACGACCACGATGAACGCGGCGCATCTCGGGCCATGGGCCACGCACTACGCGGGCTTGCTGGGACAAAACTGGAGCAGCGCCGTGACGTATCTCCAGCAGCGCGGCAACTACGTTTTAAGCTTCATGCCCACGGCGGTGTCGTTTGTCATTACCAGCAACGGCGGGCAGAATTTCGGCACGGCCAACGAGGTCGTGACCCTGGCGGGACTCGCGCCGATAGCGGTCAAGGACATTGCCGTAAACGGCAGCGTGGGCGAATTAACCTGGACCAGCCTGACGAACTGGACGTTGACGGTTTCGCTGCCGAATTTTGTCAATCCGTTTTCCCTGCAAGGTTTGGACAATCAAGGCAACCCCTTACCCAACGCCACCGCTTCCATCACGATTACCAATCTGGGCACGCTGCCGCCCGGACCGGTGGTGATCAACGAATGGATGGCCGCCAATGCCGGCCCCGGTGGTTTCGCGGACCCGTTGGATGGGCTGTTCCAGGACTGGTTCGAACTTTACAATCCGAATACCGTTGCGGTGGATCTGTCCGGATTTTACCTCACGGATAATCTGAGCAATCCTACCAAGTGGCAAATTCCACCCAACGTGGTCATCGCGCCGCACGGCTTTCTGCTGGTCTGGGCCGATGGTGACGTCGGCCAGAATGGCCAGGGCGAAAACGGCGATTTGCACGCCAGCTTTTCCTTGAGCTTGAGCGGGGAGGCTTTGGGACTTTCCACTCCTGATTTAATCCTGCAGCACGCCGTGGTCTTTGGTCCGCAAACCCAAAACGTCAGTCAGGGATTGTACCCTGACGGCGATACCAATGCCGTGTTCTTCATGCCGGATTGGACGCCGCGCGCCAGTAACCGATTGGGCGCGCCCGCTGCGCCGCTGGTTGGTAATATCACCATTCAAGGCAATGGAACGCTCCAATTCCAATCTGGAGCCATCACCGGGCGGACTTATCGCGTGGAATACAAAGACGATTTGCAAGCGTCGTCATGGACGCCGCTGGGCGCCAATCGGACGGCCACCAATTCGGTGCTTACCATCACCGATCTGCTGGGCGAAGCTCCCCAACGCTTCTACCGGCTGGTTTTGCTGCCATAAGTTCAGCGGTCACTGATGGCATTGCCCGGAGTAACTCGCTCCCGGTTCGCGGTGAGCAGCTTGAATAAAATTGGGAATAAGATAGGCTTGCGTTTGCTTGCGGGATTAGTCAGGCTGGCGTCAACAATTCGTCACCATGGCCAAACCAATTCGAGTAACGCTATCCTCGCAACCGTTACAAGCGGAGCCGCTGCCGCGTTGTCGGCGTCCGCAAACTAAAACGGGCTTCACCCTCATCGAGCTGCTGGTAGTGATTGCGATTATCGCCATCCTGGCGGCGATGCTGTTGCCGGCGCTCGGTCGCGCGAAGCTGAAAGCGCAAGCGGCGATCTGTCTCAGCAACGTCAAGCAGCTTAACGTGGGTTGGGCTTTGTACATCGGCGATTACAATGACGTCATGCCGCCCAATTGGTTGAACGATTCGCGGGCATGGATTGATGGGACCGTCGGTAGTGTTTATCAGTTGCCGGGGGCCACCAATCTTCTCGCGATCCGTCGTGGCCTGCTCTTTCCTTACAATCCCAACGTGGGAGTTTACCGCTGTCCCAGCGCCAAAGGCGGTCCGGTGTTGCCGCCGGCACCGGCCAACATGCGGGCTGTGCAATTGGTGCGGCACTACTCACTCGAAGGCCGGATGGGCGGCGCGGATCAGGGCACCGCCGCGAAGTATGGGGTCAGCGATACCAGTTGGGTGCTCGGTACGACCTTTCCGCAGTACAAAAAGTTATCCGAGGTTAAGCGACCGTCGCCAGCGGAGGCCATGACGTTCATTGATGAAAGCATCGAGACATTGGACGACGGTTATTTTGCGGTCAACGCCACGGATCGCGTCAATCAATGGCAAAATTCGCCGACGGTTCGGCATGGTAAGGCGGGGGTGTTGGGATTTGCCGATGGCCACAGTGAGAATTGGAAATGGCGGGCGCTGGCGCGAGACAATGTGCTGGACGCGCCGTTGATTCAAGCGGGCGTCAATACCGAGGTGGATTTGCGCCGGTTGCAACGCGCGGTTTTCCAGCGGTAAAGGGCGCTGCTCATGACGCGGGAATCCACCGAGGGCAGCGCGGCGGCCTCAGTGATCGAGATCGAAGTTGAGTGAACCCAAGCGGTTTGAGTTGTTCAAAACAGTCCATGAAAACCGGCGTCAAACGAGCTTTTACGCTTATCGAACTGTTGGTGGTGATTGCCATCATCGCCATCCTCGCCGCCATGCTCATGCCCGCTTTGGCCAAAGCCAAGGCCAAGGCCAAAGGTGTGCGGTGCGTGTCCAACATGAAAAATTGGGGTTTGGCGACCGTGATGTATCTGGGCGATAACGAGGATCGGCTGCCGCCTTTTGGCGATTTATCCTCGGACTACACCAAGGATTTTTGGCACATGAAACTGGCCCCCTACGTGGCGCGGCGGGTTCAGCAGGGAGTCCAGTTTGGTCAAACCGATGTTTTCACCAACGAACTGCGTCAATGCCCCGGAGGCAGCTACGCCGCGCCGGAGTATTATCGAGGCGCATGGGATGGCAAGACTTGGAATTGCTGGATCGGCGCCAACTTCGGAGCGTTCGGCGATCCGTTGAGCGGCCCGTTTTATTATACCGATACCCGTCCGTCCTTGAAGGCCACGCGAGTCAAGAAAGCTTCCGACGCCATGATGTTCATGGAAACCATCACGCACTATGTCTATTCGCCGGTGCATAGCGGCTATCGCTTTTCATTGGATTTGGATGGCGATGGCCGCCGCGACACCATGCCGCAGTATCCTGACGTGCCGTACAATTATGGCCGGCCCCGAGTTCATGATAACGGAGCGAACGTCACCCTGCTGGATGGGCACGTGGAACGCGTGGCTTTTGCCAAACTGTGGGCAACGGACGCTTCCGGCAAAGTGCTCCACTCCTTTTGGTACCTGGAAGATTGACGCGCCCCGGATCAGGAACGATCCACAGGCTCGCCCCACTTGATTTCCCGCGAAACTTCTCGTCCGTCGGGCGCACGAAATTAAACCGGTTCGAGTACTTCTGCTCCCAGTTCCACCGCTGCCGCCTGATTGATGAAGTCCAGGCGCAGAAAGATCCGGCGTGGACCGGAGCGCGCTTCGATCAGCCCTTCGATGCCTTGCAACGGGCCGGATCGGATTCGCACCCGTGTGCCCACCGTGAGGTTGGGGGCCAGGTGAACCTCCAGTCCGGAAGCCAGGGCGGTGAGGATTTCCTGTAGTTGTTTCTCGAAGGTGGCTTGATCGAAAATGTCCAACAGATTGGCGACGTGATCATTTTGTCGCACCAAGGCGGTTTGCGTGGGTTGCAGTTGTAAAAAGACGTAACCGGGGAAGAGTGGCTTTTGAAAAACCACCGTCTTGCCCCGATACCGGTGCGGAGAATTGTAGCATGGCAGCGTGGCCTGAAGTTCGTGTTGCGCGCAAAATTCGACCAGTTTTTTTTCTCGTCGTGGCCGCGTGTGGGCCGCATACCAAAGTAATTCCGACATGCCCGGAGGATTATCAGCGCTCACGAGAAGTCAATCCGAAGAAATGTCCGCCGCGCAATTTGGCGATGACGCGTCGCGACGGCTATGGAGTTTCGTAAACGCGGAAAAAAGGCCTGAGGTCGGCGGAAATGTTCGTGAAAATTGCCAGTGGCATCGCGACCAAATTCGTGCGGACACCACTCCGATCGTCCGATTGGCCGAAGCCCTCAGTCCCACAAAATATCCGATGTCAGCCCGCCGACCTCAGAAAGAAACTGCTCGTTTTCGGTTTGCGGCGCGGCGAGCTCGATTTCGGTGGACCGATGGCGGTTACGGTAATGCTGCCGTTTCCACCGGTGAAGTTGTCGGAGCAAGTAAGGTTGCCGCCTCGCTGGAACCCTTTGCCGAAGACATCGCCTTCATCGAGTAAAACCACCACAGCCATTTCATCACCAGTCGAGAGACGCTACCGTGGCCCGACAGTAATATCGAGATCCAACCGCCAGTACTGCTCAAACGAGCCATGACAACCTTTTGTTGCATATACGACGAAACTTCGTCGCAACTTCAGGACATGCCATGCTTCATCAAGAACAACGCAGCGTCGTAGAACCGGTAAACCCAAACCCCCTTCCTTCCGCATCAAATGTCTTCCGGCTCCGGAAACATTTAATTTGAGTCAATTCGGTCCAGCTTTCGCGGTGCAAAAAATGTTTCCCTTGGCGCGTGGACGAAGTACAGTTTGCGCCATGTCTGAAGTCCATCACGGAGCAGGCGTTGGTTTTTCCCGCCGCCAGTTTCTGCACACTGCCGCGTTGGCGGGAGCGGGGGCACTCCTGACCCGCGTTGGCGGGACCGCCCGTGCCGCCGAAACGGTGACGCTTCCGTTCGTGAATGGCGAACGCGAACTGGTTCGCTACCCGCAAAAGCGTCCGTTGATCCGGCTGACCGCCCGGCCTCCGCAGTTGGAAACGCCGTTTGCCGTTTTCAACGAAGGTTTGCTCACGCCCAACGATGCCTTTTTCGTGCGTTATCATCTCGCCGAAATTCCCACCGAGATTGACCCCCAAACCTTCCGACTCGAAGTCAAGGGGCAGGTCAAGCAACCGCTCACGCTTTCACTGACGGATTTGCAAACGCAGTTCGAGCCGGTGGAGATTGTTGCGGTCAATCAATGTTCCGGCAACAGCCGCGGCTTCTTCAAACCGCGCGTTGGCGGTGGGCAACTGGGTCATGGGGCCATGGGGAACGCCCGGTGGAAAGGCGCGCGCCTCAAAGAAGTGCTCGCCAAAGCGGGCGTCGCGGCCGGCGCCAAGCAAGTGGTCTTCAACGGCCTGGATCGGGCGGTATTGGAAGCCACACCGGATTTCCAAAAGGCGCTGGACGTGGATCAAGCGCTGGATGAAGACGTGCTGCTCGCTTACGCGATGAATGGCGCCGATTTACCGATGTTGAATGGTTATCCCCTGCGGTTGATTGTGCCCGGCCACTACGGCACCTATTGGGTCAAGCACCTCAATGAAATCACGGTGGTGGATGAAACCTTCAAAAGCTTTTGGATGAATCCGGCTTATTTGATCCCGGACAATGCCGGTGCGTGCGTGGCGCCGGGGACGACGCCCACGCGGACCCGGCCCATCGGACGCTTCAATATCCGCTCCTTCATCACGAGCCTGGCCGAGGCGGATGTAATCCGCAACGGGCATCCGCTCACCGTGCGTGGCATCGCCTTTGATGGCGGTTACGGTCTCCAGGAGGTTCTATTTTCGGAAGACGACGGTCACTCGTGGCGGGCCGCCGAGTTGGGTCAGGATTTGGGCAAATACTCGTTCCGCGAATGGACCATCCCCTTCACGCCGCGCCGGACCGGAGACTTTGCGCTGCGCGTGAAAGCCACGAACCGCATTGGTGAATCGCAACCGCTCGAGCCGTTGTGGAATCCGGCCGGTTACATGCGCAACGTCGTGGAAACCGTTCACATTAAAGCCGCCTGATCTCATGGTGCGAATCCTTCTCTTTGCGGCGGCCATTTTGATTGGCGTGTTTTTGGCGGGCGGCGGTAATCCACCCAATGCCCCGTTAAAAATTCAACTGCCGCCGGAAACCAGCGCTTTCAAACAAGCCACCGGTGCGGCACTGGTCAATGGGCAGTGCCTGGTTTGTCACTCGGTCGAATACGTGACTTCGCAACCGCCGCTGCCGCGCACGTTCTGGAGCGCAGCCGTTAAAAAGATGGTGGATAAATACGGCGCAAACGTGCCGCCGGATCAGATCGAGCCGATTGTGGATTATCTATACCACAACTACGGCGACACCCCGGCAACGGGCACGCCGTCACCGGTAGCGCCGCCTTCACCCACTCCCGATGCGTCTTCCGACCCCGCGCAACTCGGCACGAAATACGGTTGTCTGGCCTGTCACCAGCCCACGGTGAAAGTTATTGGACCGAGCTACCGCGAAGTCGCGCAAAAGTATCAGGCTGATTCCGAGGCCGCGCACAAGATTGCGCAACAGATTCGCCAGGGCGGTTCGGGCAAGTGGGGTTCAATCATCATGCCGCCGTTTCCGCAAATCAGCGACGGCGAGGTCAAGGTGCTGGCGAACTGGATTCTCAATCAGAAGTAGGCGACCGCCGGGCGGGGCCGCAAAATTGAGCGTTGCTCAATCCGTCGGCTTCCACGCGTTGATGGCGGCGCGGATTTTTTCCACACCTGCATTTACCGTCCATTCACCAGTCAGCAATTCCACTTCCGGTCGCAGCGGCGGTTCGTAAGGGGCGGAGATGCCGGTGAACTCCAGCAGCTCTCCGGCCCGGGCGCGGGCGTAAAGTCCCTTGGGATCGCGTTGCTCGCAAACGGCCAGCGGCGCGTTGATGTAAACCTCGATGAATCGTCCCGGCGGCGCGGCGGCACGAGCGCGATCCCGGTCCCGGCGGTAGGGTGAAATCAGCGCCACCACGCAGATCAAACCCGCATCGGCAAACAGCCGCGCCACTTCGCCAACCCGGCGGATGTTTTCCTGTCGGTCCGCCGCCGCGAATCCCAGGTCCGAACACAGGCCGCGTCGCAACGCATCACCATCCAGGACGCAAACCGCGCGATTTTCCGCGCGCAGCACCGCGGCCAACGCACGGGCTGTGGTGGTTTTTCCCGCGCCACTCAAGCCGGTCAGCCACACCACGCCGCCGAGCGAATCCAGCCGTGGCCCCGCCGGTGCGCGCTCAATTGCTGAAGTCGTTGACGGCTTCATCTTGCAAATTTTTCAGGCGCTCGCGGGCAATCGTGGTCAGCGGCGTGACGGCCGGCGCATTGGAGAGCACCGCGTGGTAGTAGCGGAGGATGGCGTTGGTGTCGCGTTGTCGCCAGGCGATTGAGCCCAGGCCGAACAACGCGGACTGACTCGTGTCCGCGTTTTTCAGCAGGGCTTGATAATCCTTTTCAGCATTTTCAAACAAACCGGATTCCACCGCGGCGCCGGCCCGCAGCCAGCGCGCCGTGTGGTTGTCGGGCGCCAATTCCAACGCCCGGGTCAGGGTATTGCGCGCCGCCGTAAAATCCTTGGCCCGCAATTCGGCCCGACCTTTCTTGACGAAGCTCTCCGCGTTTTGCGGATCCAGTTCGGTCAGTCGCGCACTCCATTTCAACCCGGCGGTAACGTCGCCGAACGTCTCGCAGAGATTGACGGCTTCACCAACCACTTCAAGGGTCTGTTGGTGGCGCGTCGTAAAGTGTTCGATAAAATCCAGCGCGGCGTTGGTTTGACCCAAACCCCACAAGGCGGCAGCTTGCGCGCTCAGCAAGCGTGCCTGAAAGCGCGGCGACAAGGTGCTTTCCTGCGTCAATAATTCGGCGCTCAAGGCGTTGGCGTTGGTAAACCGGCCCAGCACATTCAAGGTTTGCGCGGCTTCCAGGCGCGGCGCCAGCCAGTCTGGAGCGAGGATCATGCTGCGGTTGAAACATTCCCAGGCCTGTTGCACGCAACCGCCGTTCAGGTACGTGAACCCCGAGAAACACAAAAACACGGGCGCGTCCACCGGCCCGTTCCGACCGATCACGTCGGGCCAGGATTGGTATTGCGACATTAATCGCGGAAAGGTCTGCTGCGCCCAGGCCATGGTCAGCCGGTTTGATACCTCATTGCCGCCGGGTTCGTTAGCGGCCAGATTGATTTTCGCCGCCAAGTTGTTGGGAGCTAATTCCAACGCGCGCTCGAACCAAACCGTGGCCGCGGCCGGCGTCTCGCCCCGACGCAACTCCACCCCGTGTTGGTTCAGTGTCTTGCCATAAAAATTTCCCAACAATGTCACCGTCTCGTTCGTTGGGATAGTCAGATAAAGCGCTTTCCAAAACGGGGTGTTCCAGCGTCCGACCTGTTGTCGGTGCGATTCAAATTGCCGACTGCGCCGCGCCAGACCTTGCTCCCAGCGCTCCTCCCAGCGTTCTTGCTGGCGTTGCATCGTCTCGGCCGACGGGGCGATGACCACGCCAAACTCATCCATCTGGCGCAGTTTCAGCCATTGCGTCCAACCGTGCGGTTCAGCGGTGAAAGCTTCCAAGAACAAACCGGAACTGGAATGTAAGTAAACCGCCGGCTCGTGCGCGGCAAGCGACCGGATCAATTGCGTCATTTGCACCGGGGTCAGGGAAGTCAGATTCGTCCGGGCGGCTTCCGGCCAGCGCGTCGAATAGCGGGCGGCCAACTGGGCGAGGTACGCCGGTGTGGCCAGCGTCCGCGTTTCAATCAACAGCGGCGTTTTGGATTCGTCGTGCGTGCGTAATTCGGCGCGCAGCAGCGGCAACAGCCACGGTTCATCGCTGAGCGCAATGGTGGGGCCGGCGGGAAGGTCTTCGTAAAGTTGCGCGGCGAATTCCTTCAAGCTTGATCCGTTCGCCAGCCAGATCGTGTTGAAATTGCGGGCCACCAACAGCAACGGCAGCGCGAGGCCCAGCGCCACGGCTGAAACGATCGGCCAGCGTCGGGCGCGCTTCCGTCGTGGAGTCCATTGGAACAGCAACAGATAACCGAGGCCATAACCGGCGACCAGCGCCCATGCGTATTGATAAACCAGCAGGGCGCCGTTGAGTTCGTTCTGGCCGGGCGCAAACAATGGATTCAAAGCCAGCCACAGCGCCGCCAGCATAAACAGCAGATGGATGGAATGGCCGGTGAGTTTGGTCAGAAAAATGCCCGCATGCGTGTCGTCGGCCAGTTGCACGGAATGTGAGCGCCACCGTACCGCCAACAACAGAAAGGGCAGTACCGTCGTCAACGCGAGCAGCCGCCACGCGGGCGTTGACAGAATCCGCAGAAAATTTTTCTGTCCAGCCACGTAAAAGCGCAGGGTGGGCCAGTAATCCGCACCCACGGCGGCCCGTTCGGAAATCATCCACGGCACCAGGAAATACAGGCTCCAACCCAGCAACGCGCAGCCGCTTAACCGCCAGAAAAACCGCCATTCCAGGCAATGCCCGAAACCTTTGGCCCAAATGATTGCCGCCAGGTAAACCGGCGCGTAGGCCAGCATCATCCAGTTGTCCGTCATGCCGACCGCGTAAATCAACGTGCCCCAATACAACCACTTTTCCTGCGCGTTACGGCGATATTCCAGGATGGCTCGGAACGCGAAGGCGAAGCACAGCACGCTGGCCATTTCGCCGGTGGCGGCGGTGGCGTGTTGCCAGAACGATCGTTGCAAGGCCAGGGCGGCCACCGCGAACGCGGGCGGCAACCATTTCCAGGCGCCGGGGGCGGCCACTGTGTCGGCGAGCCTTGAGCGCATCGGGTTCGGCACGACGGAATCATAACGCAGGATGCTGACCGAACGAGCCAGTTGCACCAGGACCAACGCCGCGCTTCCCGCCGTGAATAGATTCAACGCCAGCGGCAGCCACCGCGCCGGCAACCAGCGGAATACCGCGCAGATCAGCCAGCCCAACGGACGACCAAGCTCCGGCTGTTCGGTCCAGCCCGCCCACCGTGCGACCAATCCCAAACTCGTATTGGTGAGCCAACTGTTGAGCGTGAGGAGAAACAGCAGAGCGGCCGCGCCGCCCAAACCCCAAAGCCAACGCGCGGAGACGGCGTCGCTTTCAGTGGACTGACGGTTGGTTACGGTCATTAAACGCTGTCATTATACGAACAATACGCAGCGGATTGGCAAGCCGACAGTCACGCTGTCATGGCGGCGGCGGCGATTTGGGTTGGGACAACTCGCGTCCGCGCAGCCAGGCAAAGATGACGGGCGTCACAATCAAAATATGCAACAAGCTGCTGATCATGCCGCCGATCACCGGTGCGGCCAGTGGTTTCATCACTTCCGCGCCCTGCCGGTGACTCCACATGATCGGCAGCAAACTTGCCACAATGGTCGCCACGGTCATCACTTTCGGACGCAAGCGCAGTCGCGCGCCGTCCTTGACCGCGCGGACCAGATCCGCGGCATTGAAGGCGGCGCCGCGTTCTTTTCGTCGTTTTTCCAACATCTCCTCCAGATACACCACCATCACCACGCCAGTTTGAACGGCCGTGCCAAACAGCGCAATGTAACCGACCCACACCGCGCCGTTGAAGTTGTAGCCCATCAACTTTTGCAGAAACACCCCGCCGCTCAACGCAAACGGCACCGCCAATAGTACGTGCGCCGCTTCCGCCGCGCGGTGATAAATCTGATACAGCAGCAGGAAAATGATCAGCAACACCGCCGGAAAAACGAGTCGCATCGTCTGCGCGAACCGGCGTTGGTTTTCGTATTCGCCGGCCAACTGATACGTCATGCCGCTCCAGTTCAACGTCCGTAGCGCCGCTTCCACATCGCGCACGAAACCACCGAGGTCGCGGTCTTGAACGTTCGCCTGCACATAAGCGCGCAGTTGTCCGTTCTCGCTGGCAATCTCGTTCGCGCCGATTGCCCGGGTGATGGAGGCCACCATTGCCAGCGGAATGTAACCTGGCTCATCCCGCTCACTCGAAACGGTTGCCCTGCCACCAGCCGGGACTGCCGCGCGATTGTTGTTTTCGGAATGAGTGGCGATGAGCAATCGCCCAATCTTTTCCAGATCATCGCGTTCGCCGCGTTCCAGGCGCACCTGGATCGGATAGCGCTCGCGGCCGGCGATGACCACGCTTACGTCTTTGCCGCCCAGCCCCACCTCGACGGCATCCAGCACGTCGCGCGCGCTCAATCCGTAGCGCGCCATGGCCCGGCGATCCACTTTCACGTTGAGATACGGTTTGCCCTGATCGCGCGAGGGCGAAACGCCGGTGGCGCCGGGAATTTTCCGCATGACGGCTTCCACCTCGTACGCTTTACGCTGCAACGCCTCCAGGTTGTCGCCATAAATTTTCACGCCGACCTGCGCGCGAATCCCGGTGTACAGCATGAGGATGCGGCTCTCGATCGGTTGCAGCAACGCGGGCACGTAACCCGGCACGATCCGCAGTTGCTCGGTCAATTCCGCCTTGAGCTGTTCGAGGGTCATGCCTTCGCGCCAGGCAGGATTGCGCACAACGCGGGGTAGTTTGATAAAGCCCAGCACCGTGCGGTTGGTGGAAATCCATTCCGGCTTCAACGTGATGGTGGTTTCCAACATCTCGGTGGGCGCGGGATCGGTGGGCGTCTCGAAGCGCCCGAGCTTGCCCGCCACCATTTCGATTTCCGGGATTTTCGCCAGCATCTCGTCCTGCCACGACATGACCCGTTGAATTTCGGAGAATCCGGTTTTGGGCAGCAGCACCGGCATGGACAGCAATCCGCCCTCGTTCAACGACGGCATGAATTCCTTGCCGAAACCCTGCGCCCAGTTTGCGGTGCGCGTCCAACCCGCCTGCCGCCAGCGCGCGGTCCATCCCGACGGCAAACCGAACGCCACCACCAGGGCCGCGGCCAACACCAAGGCCGCCACCGCAATGACGGTTTTGCGAAAGCGCAACGCCCAATCCAACACCGGATCGTACATTTTCAGCAGTAACCGCATGAAGAGGTTGCGGTCCTCGGAATGAAACGGACCGCGCACCAGCAGGCTGCACAAGACGGGGACCAACGTCACCGCCAACAGCGTCGAACCGATCATCGCAAAGGTTTTGGTCCAGGCCAGCGGATGAAACAGCTTGCCTTCGCGCCCCGTCAGCGCGAACACCGGCACGAAGGCCAGAATGATGATGGCCATCGCAAAGAAGATGGGCCGCCCAACCTGCTGACAGGCCGTCAGCGTTACGCTCCAGCGTTCATTCGCCGTCAACGCGCGACCTCGTTCCGCTTCGCCCCGTTCGCATTGGCGGATCACATTTTCCGTCACCACGATGGCGGCGTCCACCAGCACGCCGATGGCAATCGCAATCCCGGTGAGCGACATGATGTTGCTGGTGATGCCCAATTCCCGCATCAACAGAAACGAAATCAGAATGGAAATGGGCAGCGGCAGGGTGACGATGAAAATGCTGCGGAAATGCCACAGGAAAATAATGTGCGCCAGGGTGACGAGGAGAATTTCCTCGACGAGCGCGTGTTTCAGCGTGTCCAGGGTGCGATCAATCAACGTGCTGCGATCGTAAAAGGAGCGGATGGAAACGCCCGGCGGCAAACTCGACGCCAGGTCCGCGATCCGTTCCTTCACCCGTTGAATCACCGCTTTGGCGTTCTCGCCAGTGCGCATGATGACCGTGCCGCCCACCGCCTCGGCACCGTTGATGTCCAGCGCGCCGCGCCGAAACGCCCCGCCGATTTGAATGGTGGCCACGTCGCGCAAATAGATCGGCGTGCCATTCACGCTCTTGATGGCGGTCAGCTCGAGGTCGTCGGGACTGGTGATCAAGCCGATGCCGCGCAGCACAAATTCCGCGCCGTTTTCCTCAAGCGCTTTGCCGCCGACGTTCAGATTGGCGTCCTGCACGGCGCGCAGAACTTCCCCGAGCGAAACGCCCGCCGCGCGCATTTTTGTGCTGCTTAATTCAACCTGGTATTGCTTGACGAAGCCGCCGATGCTCGCGACTTCCGCCACGCCCGGCACGCTGGCGAGTTGATAACGCACCTGCCAATCCTGCACGGCGCGCAACTGACCCAGATCGTACCCGCCACCCGGCGCCTGAGCCGGGTCCACGTGCAGATAGTATTGATAAATCCAACCTAGTCCGGTCGCATCTGGACCAAGTTGCGGTTGCACACCCGCCGGCAGGTTCGCCTGCAAATAATTCAACCGCTCCAACACGCGTGTCCGCGCGAAGTAGGCATCCACGTCCTCATCGAAAATGATGGTGACCAGCGAGAAGCCGAACATGGAAGTGGCGCGCACGTCTTTGACGCCGGACAATCCCTGCAACCCCGTCGTCAGGGGAAAAGTCACCTGATCCTCCACCTCCTGCGGACTGCGCCCCGCCCAATCCGCATAGACGAGCACTTGATTTTCCGTGAGATCAGGAATCGCGTCCACCGGCGTGCGATACATCGCGCGTCCGCCCAACGCGATGATCAGCAGCGTGGCGCTAAGGACCAGAAACCGGTTCTTCAGGCTCCATTCGATGAGGCGATGAATCATGATCGGCTCCTCAGGGTTTCACTTCCGCGCCGCAATCCAGCATCTCGGCCCCGAACCACGGATTGCGCGCGCCGGGTTGCAGTTGCATCCATTCCGCCCGATTGGGTGCGCCCGGAAACGCGTCCTTCGTCATGGGGCAACGGAACACCTTCACGCCGGCAAACGCGGTTTCGTGTTTGCGCGCCGCCTGCGCCAAAGCGACCGTCGCTTCGCTGAACGGATAAAACGCTTTCCGCGCGGCTTCGAGGGTCGCGGCGGAAGCGAGTTGCCCCGGGTTCAACGTGGCTCGCGCCAGTGGCTGCCACGGCCCCGATTCCTCAAATGCCGCCAGCAGTCGTGCGCTCACTTCGGCCGCCGGCGCGGCGCGCAAATTAAACTGCTTCACGTCGTCCGCCGCGAGCGCCGCCGCCAACGCATCGGCCAGCGCCAGATAATCCGTTACCGCTTGTTGTTGCGTTGCGGTCAAGGCCGGCCACGCCTCCGTCGGGACGGTTGCATCGGCTCGCGCCGGGGTGGGGGGGCGATTAATTTCCACTTGTCCGTCCATCAACAAATTGCCGTTCACCACCACGTTTTCCTCGGCGCTTAGGCCGCCGAGGATTTCCACGAGCGTATCGCCGCGCCGACCCAACTGCACGGTGCGCCGGGAATAACCGCCGCCACCCTCGTCCACGAACGCCACCGCTTCCGGGCCGGCTTGTAAAATCGCGCGGCGCGGCACCGCCAACACTTCAGGTGCGGCCAACTGCACCCGGCCTTCGGCATAACCGCGATAGGTCAGAAGACGCCGCCCGTTGACGACGGGGTTTTCCAATTCCACTCGGGCCCGCAACGTGCGCGTCAACGGATCAAGCTCCGGCGAGAGAAAACTGATGACGCCCGTGACGGATTGACCAGGATGCGCGGGCGTGCTGACGGTTACGGTTTGCCCGGGACGCACCCACGACAAGTCTTGCTCGTAAACCTGAAACTGGAACCAAAGTCGGGAAAAATCCGCGATCTCGAACAGGCGCGTTCCCTCGGAAATATATTGTCCGGCCACGACGTCTTTCGCCGTCACGGTACCGCCGATGGGCGCCAGAATTTCCGAGGTGAGCTGATGAGGATCCTTCTCCGGCACACCTTGAATTTGCGCCTCCGTTAAACCCAGTTGCCGCAATCGCGAAGCGACCGCCGCCCGCAATTCGTCCGGCGCGACCCGGTATTCACGCTCCGCTTGCAGCAGCGCCGGACTGTAAATTTCGGCCAACGGTTGCCCCGCCGCCACCTCCGCGCCGACAAAACCGAAGTGCAATTTATCAATGCGGCCGCCGACGTAAGCCGTGATCGCGCGGCGCCGCGTGTCGTCCTGTTCCATCGTCCCGGCCACCGTCAGGGTCTTGGTCAGCGCCTGCGTTTTCACTTCGGTGGTCTGGACGTTCAGCACGCGCACGGAGTTTTCCGAAAGCGTGATCGTGTTTTCGTCCGCGCCCGCGCCGTGGTCGCTTGCGTAAATCGGGGTGAGTTCCATGCCGCAAATCGGGCAGCGCCCCGGTTGCTCGGCCCGGATATGCGGGTGCATGGAACATTGGTAATACTGCACGGCGCGCACGGCGGCCGCGGGATGATCCCCGGAGTCTCGACAACCGGCCAGCGTGAACCACATCAGACCAAAGCCGACGATGGCGATCAGTCGCCCGCAGCAGGAGAGAGTTTTCATGGTGTATTTCCTTTCGTTTCGCTCGCGAGGGTTTGCAACGCTTCCCAATCGGCACAGCCGCAATAACGAGCCAGTTCGGCAAGCGCCTGATATTGTTCAGCCACGGCTTGGGCGTAACGCAACCGACCGTCCAGCAACATGCGCCGCGCGTCGAGCACATCGCGCAACAGTCCGCCGGATTCAAAGAGCGCCTCGGCGCTGGCCAACGCCTGTTCGCTGCGAGGAATGACTTGATCCTGATACAACAGCGCCTCGCGGCGCGCGGTGGTCGCGCGGGTGATGAGCGCGTGCATTTCCACCCGTACCGTCTGGATGGCGTCGAGCGATTCCAGTTCGGCGGCACGACGCTGCTGTTCCTCGCGGCGGATGGCGGCGCGGTATTTGGCGCGATTCCCCCACGGGATGCTGAAGCCGAGCATGACTTCCGTGGAGCGCCAGTCGCGTTCGCGAACGTAAGTGCTGTTTTGCAATTCCAACATCACGTCGGGCCAGCGTTCCTTGCCCGCCAGTTGTACGCCGGCCGTTGCCACTTGAATATCCGCCCGCGCCCGCGCCAGGTCCGGCGAATGAGCCAGCGCCGCCGCCAGCAAGTGCGGTTGAAATTGAATTTCTGCCGCCACTGGTGGCAATCGCAGTCGAGGCCAGGCCTGGGTCAGATCGCGATTCAGCAATCGGTTCACGACCAGGTAAGCTTGCGCGCGGTTGGCGCGTTCGGTCTGGAGTTCGGCGGCGCGTTTGCTTTGCTCGTTTTGCAAGGTCAACACATCCACGAGTCGCGCGTTGCCCGAGCGATAGCTGGCTTCAATGGTGCGCGTGGTCAAATCCAGCCATTGTAAATCCTGTCCGGCAATCGCCACCGTTTCATCCGCCAACGCCGCGCGACTCAGCGCCTGGAGCAATTCCTGGCGCAACCGTTGAAATTGAGCGTCACCCGCCGTGGCGGCCACGGCCAGTTCCGCCGCCGCCAGCTCGCGTTGCGCGCCCGGCTTGCCGAACAGCGGCAGCTTCTGTTCGAGACCGTAAATAAAATCGCCGTCGTCCTGGCGCATCATGCGGTTTGCCGCCATTCCGCCCACGCGCACCACGGGGTCCTCCCAGGTGCGAATGGATTCAATTTGCGCGGCAGCGGCGTTGGTGCGGGCTTGTGCCGCCAGCAACGCCGGATGGTTCGTTGCCAATTCAGCAACCCATTCCGCGAGCAACGCGGGCGTGAGTTGCCGTCCGGCATCCGCTGTGGGCGGCGGATTGATGTCCGACAACTCTGGCGGCGTCTGGCCGAATCCAGACCCGCTCCCCGCGGCCAACATAATGATGGCCGCAACCAACCGACCCAGTATTTTTCTCTTCATGCCAATCAGAATTTTTCAACTTCAAACCACGCCTCCGTACGCAGTGCGTCCGGATCAGGACACACGTCAGGTGTTTGAGGTGAAGAATCAGATCAGCAGGGCGCAATTTCGCTGGAACAGCGGAACGGCCGGGACCAACTCGAAGAAAGCAGGAGAAGAGGAAAAGTTTGCCGCCGTCATCACGCCAACGACCGGGATCGCGGCGCGCATCAGATCCGCATGGAAATCGGTTGAGCTGTTGACGGGCAGGGTCGCGGCGGTTACCGGCAGCGCCTCGGGAGTGGCGGTTTCCACGCAACCGCAGGTGGTTTTGGCGACGCAACAAGCGCAGGCTGGCTGGGATGCGCCCGCCGCCGTGGTGACTTTGGGTGCGGCCACCATGATTTGCAGCCAAATCATGGTCAGACCCAGAATGATTGCCGCCGTCTTTTTCACCGCTTTAATTTATCATTTACCGTGCCAGACCTCCGCTCGGGAGCGGAATCCGGACGCTACTTTTTCTCCGCCTGAGCCGCCGTTTTTTTCGCGGCTTCCAGCTTTTTGAGATACTTGGCGGGATCCTTTTTGAAGTCCTTCGCGCAAGGTTTGCAGCACAATTTAATCTCCTGATCCTTGTGGACGAACACGTAAGGGTCATCCATTTCGCCGAGCTTCTCATCGGAAACGAGGCACACGTCGAGCGGATACGGTTTGATGGCCGCCTTCTTCTTGCTGGCGGCAAGCAAGGGCAGCGTGGTCGCACTCAACAAAACGAGGAGCAAAGGTAGAATCTTTTTCATAACGCTTCTTTTTCCACGGTCATTAGAGGCGAATCCAGCCATAAAGTTCAAGATTATTTGCCCGCGGCGGCCGGGTATAGCGCCTGATACCTTCCGATCCGATAACTGTGCGCAATGGCGCGGGTGATGAATTGCTTCGCCGCCCGGACGGCGGCTTCCAGTTTCGCGCCGCGCGCCAAATAGGCGGTGATGGCCGCTGAATAAGTGCAACCCGTGCCGTGCGTGGTGACGCCTTTGATGCGCCGGGTCTTTAACACGGTGAAGCGCTTGCCGTCAAACAACACATCCACCGCTTCTCCCTGCAAATCGAGATGGCCGCCCTTCACCAGGGCCGTGGCGCCAAAAGTGGCGCGCAACGATTCCGCCGCCTCGAGCAAATCCTCCAGAGTGCGGAGTTTCCGACCCACGAGAAGCTGCGCCTCATCCAGATTTGGCGTGATCAGGACGGCGCGCGGCAACAAGCGTTCTTTCAACGCGCGGATGGCCGAAGGTTTGAGCAATACCGCGCCACTGGTGGCGACCATGACCGGGTCCACCACCAACGGCGGCCGCCGGCCCGCCTCCCAAAAATCGGCAACGCGGTTGATGATGTCCGCTGAAAACAACATTCCGGTTTTAGCCGCGCCAACGGGCAAGGCGCCCATGACCGCCGCCATTTGATCGCGCACCAGGTCCGGGCGCACCGGCTGGATGCCCGTCACCGCCCTGGGATTCTGCGCCGTGATGCAGGTGATGGCGCTTGTGCCGTGGCAACGCAACGCCGCAAAGGTTTTCAGATCGGTCTGGATGCCCGCGCCGCCGCCACTGTCCGAACCAGCGATGGTGAGCGCGATGGGCCACGCGGGACGTTTCATAAACGGATCGGGCAACGAGCGGAAAAAGTTTTCATTTCAAGCGAAGTTCAAATCATCACGGCTTGGACGCATTACCGCGTTGCTCACTTTTAACACGCAATTTGCGGCCTGGCAAAATTGAATCACGCGTGAAGCGGGTAATCGGGGGGGTGGCGCGCGGCTCGACCCTGAAAATGAGTTTGCGCGGAAAAGCGCTTTTCGGAATACTCTGCCCACGACGCTTGGATGATCTGCGGTCACCGAATGTCGGCTCGGGTGGCGCGGTTAGCTCAGTGGTAGAGCACTACCTTGACACGGTAGGGGTCACAGGTTCGAACCCTGTATCGCGCACCATCTTGCTTTCCGATTTAACGCATCCTTTAATTTGCTGCTTCAAAATTAGAAGATAAGTCGTCATCACTTTATGAAACTCTTGAACGGCGTCCTGCGTTATGATCCTAGCTCGGTCCTGCAAATGGCATTCGTTGATGCTGGCCGGCCAAAGGCATTGAATTTGGTGTGGCGCCTGGATGAGATTTACCGCTGATCTTGCGTCCGGCTAAAGCCTCGGACTGTTAGTAATGTGGGTGGGTCGCTGTCCACCTCCTCCAAGAAGCCCTCGGCCCCGCTACACCGCCAAAATAAAACATGGCAAAGACCGTATTTCTTGCTATCCTATAAAGGTAAAATGCAACGGCGAAAATCAACTTCAGGAAGGTCATGGCCCACGCTAGAAGGACGCTTGAATCAGCCGCAGACTTCACGCGTGGAGGCGGTGCGCCAGCTCCAGGCCACGATGCCGCTCACGCGGATCGCACAAGACGTGTTGAAGCAGAGCAGCAACGGCTCGTCCAGTGGGCCAAAGAAAACCGGAAGCTAGGCGGACGGCTTCCCCCGGAATTCACGCGGGGCGGCGAGCATCAGGTTTATTTCCACAAGGCCAAACAGCGCTACCTCAAGGCCACTTTGCTTGAACGACAATTGGGCTACGGCATTGCCCTCGGCTCAAATTCACGTGGCGCAACCCCCTCCGAATACCTCGACCGGCTGGATCTGCAAAACCAGATTTTCAACGATGACATCCAGTTGGAGCGGGTGGTTCTGAAAAGCGGCAAGCCAGTCATTGTTACTTCGCAACCCTTCATCAAAGGTATCGCTCCCAACCAGATCGCGCTGGACGAATTGATGACTGGTAAGGGCTATGAAAAATTGACGGATGGCGCATACTACGATGAGTACATTGGTCTGTTGATTTTCGACCTTTTCCCGCGCAACGCGATTCAAACAGCGAACGGAGTTATCTTTCCGATTGATCCGGTTATTCAGCGTGTCACGCCTGACTTCGGGGAGTTCCTGCGTGAGCATTCCTGCACTATAAATCTCAACTAGCGTGCTGCCAGCGAAACTGGCGTATGGCCGCACCCCAGCATCCATTGGTGTGCGTTCGTGGTTTTCCAATGTTGTCGCGCCACCCATGTTGGTCGGTTGTGCCGCGCGAAACCGTCAAAGCTAAAATCACGCGCACCTCCCAGTCATCCTCGCTGATTTCCGCGCCGCGCATGGTGGTGGCGACGCTCCGTCGCCTTCCGTTCCAAGCCAGCGACGAGGCGTCGCTGCCACGGTCATTACCAAGGAAGACAGTTCCCGTCGCGATTCTCGGATTGACATGACCGGGCCAAGACCGGAATCGTTTCCGCCAAACTCGTCACCATGTTGTTTCGATCAGGCAACTCAAGTGAAGTAGGAACAAGCGTTATGCGAATGGTTTTGATTACGGTATGGCTCGCGGCGGCTACCGCAACTGCGGTCGGGAAAAGCGCCATCACACTGGCCGATGTCAGCGCGTGGAAAATCGTGTGCGCGCCAATGGCAACGGAGTCCGAGCATTACGCCGCTACGGAATTTCGGCGGCTGTTCCGCGAAATGACCGGGGCCATCCTGCCCATTCAGGAAGCGGCTCCGCCCCACGTCGGCGCGATTTGCATCGGCAGCGCCGCTGTCTCGGAACGCGGCGAACCGGCCTTGGCGCCTGGGTTGTACGGTGACGAGGGATTCCGACTCGAAGTGCGTGATCAAAGCATTTGCATTGACGGGACCGGTCCGCGCGGAGCGCTCTACGGCGTCTATGAATTTTTCGAGGAGTTGTGCGGCGTCCGATTTCTCACCTTTGATCACACGTATTATCCGGAGCGGGCTTTGGAGCGAAAAATCAAACTGGGCAGTTACGGAATCGAGCCGCCCGCCTTTGCTTTTCGCTGGTCATATTATGGAGAGAATGCCCGGCATCCCGAGTTCGCCACGCGTCTGCGGGTGAACACCGTCACCGACGATCCCAAACTGGGCGGCCGCACGGGTTGGCGGTTGGTGAGCCATAACGTGGCTTATCTCGTGCCGCCCGCGAAGTGGGGGAAGGAACACCCCGAATACTTCGCGCTGGTGGATGGCCAACGCCGCCTGGAGATGGGCGGCGGCGGACCGCAATTGTGCATGAGCAATCCGGAGTTGGTCGAAGTGGTGGTGCAAGCGGTGCTTGAGGAAATCCGCAAAGATCCGAGCGCGCGCAACATCAACATCGCGCAGATGGACAACGAAAGTTATTGCACCTGTCCGAATTGTGCCGCACTGGATGCGCGTGAAGAATCCCATGCCGCGACCACGTTGAGCTTCGTCAACGCCGTGGCGGAACGCGTCGAGCGGACGCATCCGGAAATCATCCTTAGCACGTACGCCTATTTGTACACCCGCAAACCGCCGAAAACGATCCGGGCGCGGGCCAACGTGATGATCCAGTTGTGCAGCATCGAGTGCTGCGATTTCCACGCCATTGACGACCGAGCGTGCGCGGTGAACCGGTTGTTCTGCGAGGACCTGGCGGGTTGGAAGCGGAAAGCTGATCGCATTTTCATCTGGCATTACAACACCAACTTCAAGGGTTACACGCTGCCGTTTCCGAATCTCCGCAGTATTGGTCGAAGTGTGGCGTATTTTGCCAAGAACCACGGTCGCGGCGTTTTCATGCAGGCGGCCGGCAACGGTTTTTCCACCGAGTTGAGCGACCTGCGGAATTACGTCATGGCACGCTGTCTGTGGCGACCGGGCCGGGATAGCTGGCAGGAAGCGGCGGAATTCTGTCGGCTGCATTACGCGGAAGCAGCCGAACCGATTCTCGCCTACCTCAAGTATTACCACGATCTGGTTGGCGCGGCGGGAGTGCATCCCACCTGTTTCCCCACCGAAGCCGCGTTGGCCATCAACCCGGAATCAGCGCGACGCATCATGGAGTATTTCGATGCGGCCCTGGCCCGAGCGCAATCGGAGACGATCCGCGCTCGCGTCGCCAAAGCCTCGGTATGTGCTCTGCGCGCGGCGTTAAGCGCCGCCAGCATGGAGCTGGTGCTCACCAACGGCGTTTGCCGTCCCAATCTGGCCGGTTTCCCGCCCGATTTACTGGAGCGCTACACCGCGTTGTGTGAGCGCTTTGAAGTCAAGATGGAGGACGAACTCACCACCACGGCACAGTTCCTGACTGACTTGGGCAAACTGCACGCCGGATTGAAAGCCGTGCCCCTCGAAAACGATTTTTGGCGCGTAGTGACGTTGCCGGAAAGCAGCGTCAGAGTGGTCGAAATGACGTACAAGCCCACCGGCCGTAATGTGGCGTACGCGCGACGATCGTTTGGACGGTTCCGGTTTGAGGAATGGCTGCGCCAGGGCGAAGGCCCGTCCGCGTTGAACGTTGCCTCGTTTGACTACACCGCCGCGCGGGATCGCGCCGTATTTAATTTGACCACCCAGGACGGCACCCGCATTGAGCGTCGTATTACCTTGCAGGACGAGGCGATTCATTTTGTGACCGTGATGACGGCGGGCGCGCCGCGAGAGTTTGATTTTTGGATTCATCCGGAATACGACACGGCGAGCGCCACGGACGATCCACGAGAACTGGCGCTCTACGTGAAACAATCCGGCTGGCAGCAGGTGAACCGTCAGTGGCGGCATGCCGTGCCGACCCCCGAGCAACTGGCAATGGTCCAGCAAGCCGCGAACGGCGGCGGCTACGCTTATTTTAATCGCCGCGCTGGATTCGGAGTGGAACAACGTTTTGCGCCCGGTGATTTCAGCAGTCTGGGCTTGTTCTGGAAACCGTCCCGACAGCAGATCAACCTGGAATTATTTTCGCCCCGCGTGGCGCTGCAATCCGGCGAACAAGCGCGCTACGCCTACGAAGTGCGCTACCTGCAACAACCGCCGTGACCGGTAGTCACCCTGTATAGCGCACCATCTTGCTTTCCGATTTAACGCATCCTTTAATTTGGTGCTTCAAAATTAAAGGATAAGCCGTCATCCTTTAATTTGCCGGACGAGAATTAAAACTTGTTTAACTCCGATGCAACGTGGGCTGACTGGTCATTATGTTCCAATCCCTTCTGCCGCAGGGGAAAGCGCCCGTGCTTTTGTGCCTAATCCCCTGCCCGTGTCGCCACCGCTGGAACTTGATATTGAAATTCAAGAACTCATTGAGAAAGCCATGCTTGCCTTGGGTCGCTTGGATGGATTGACTACCGTCCTGCCCGACCCGACGCTTTTCCTTTATTCTTATGTCCGCAAGGAAGCCGTGTTGTCTTCGCAAATCGAGGGCACGCAATCCAGTCTGTCCGACCTCATGCTCTTTGAAATGGATGGTGTCGCCGGCGTGCCGATTGATGACGTGCAGGAAGTCTCCAATTACGTCGCCGCCATGAAGTATGGCTTGAAACGACTGGAAAAACTTCCACTGTCACTTCGGCTGTTGAAAGAGATTCATGGTGTGCTGCTGGCAAAAGGCCGCGGCAGCGAAAAAGAGTCCGGTGAATTCCGCCGCTCCCAGAACTGGATCGGTGGCACGCGCCCTTCCGCTGCAAGCCAGCGACGAGGCGTCGCTGCTACCATCACCAAGGAAGACATTTTCTACTACGTCTATGGCGTGCTGCATTCGCCGGAGTATCGCACGCGCTTCGCCAGCGATTTGAAGAAGATGCTGCCGCGTCTGCCCTTCACGCGGGAGACGGCGGATTTCTGGCGTTTCAGCCGGGCGGGCCGCGATCTCGCGCACTGGCATCTGGACTACGAAACCGTCGAACCGTGGCCGGTGAAGGAGCATTACAGCGAACAGCCTTTGGGTGGCGGTCAGGCATCCCTGCCTGCCGTAGAGCCGGGCTTCCAGCCCGGCGGAAAAGACGCCGGACACTCGCACGGCGTCAAAATTTCGCACGACGCATCTCCTGCGGGCGCAATTCCGGGCGGCAAGATGCCGCCCGCCACGGCAGATTTTTTCCTCGTGCAGAAGATGACCTTTGGGCGCAAGGACAAGCAGGTGGACAAGACGACCATCCATTACAACGCCCGCATCACGCTCACGGACATCCCGCTGGAAGCCTATGATTACGTGGTGAACGGCAAGCCCGCCCTCGAATGGATCATGGAGCGCTACCAGATCACCGTGGACAAAGACAGCGGCATCCGCAATGACCCGAACGATTGGGCGCGGGAACATAACCAGCCCCGCTACATCCTCGACCTCCTCAAACGCATTGTCCGTGTCAGCCTGGAAACGATGAAGATCGTGAACGCGCTCCCGGCATTGAACGAGCGGAAAGCTTAACCCTGGCGGGCTGAATAAATGCGTTCCACCGAACTCAAATCCATTCTGCGGGCGGACATAAAAATGCGGTCCGGCTTCGAAGTGGCCTCGCATCCCACGATTGTCGTGACGAAATAAGCGGTATGTTGCGGAAGCTTTACAATTGGTTGGCGGGTGTCGAACCTTTGCCCAAGGAGGAGAAACTGGCCTTCAAGGTGATGTTGGATTCCGATGAAATCGGGACGCTCAGGGCCGAGGAGGGCGAATGGCTATTTTCGTATTCAGACGAGTTTCAGAAGCAAACCGAGATCAAACCGATAGCGAATTTCCCGGATGTCAAAAGACAATATCGCAATCGCTCGCTGTGGCCGTTTTTCGCGCTGCGCATTCCCAGTCCGGAACAGCCGGCCGTGCGCGAATTCATTCGTAAGCTACCACACAAGAAACCAGACGAAGGAATCCTGCTGAAAGAGTTCGGAGAGCGGACCATCGCCAACCCATTTCGTCTTGTTCCGGTTTAGCCGCTGACGATTACATGGTGGCGGCGACGCCCCGTCGCCTTCCGTTCCAAGCCAGCGACGAGGCGTCGCTGCTACAATCATCAGCAAGGAAGGCAGCATCCATTGGTGTACATTCGTGGTTTTCCAATGTTGTTGCGCCACCTATGCTGGGTCGGTCGTGCCGCGCGAAACCGTCAAAGCTAAAATTACCCGCACCCGCCAGATCATTGCCGGGTTGCAACAGACGTATCCCGATGCGCATTGCGAGTTGAATTTTTCCAATCCGCTCGAATTACTCATCGCCACCATCCTCTCGGCGCAATGCACGGATAAACGGGTCAATCTGGTCACGCCGGCGCTGTTCAAAAAATACCGCACGGCGGCGGATTACGCGACGGCGCCATTGTCCGAACTGGAGGCGCTGATTCAAACCACGGGGTTCTTTCGCAACAAGGCGAAGAACATTCAGGCGTGTTGTCGGATGTTGGTGGAACAGCACGGCGGCGCCGTGCCGCGTACGATGGAGGAATTGCATGCGTTGCGCGGCGTCGGACGCAAGACCGCGAATGTGGTGCTGGGCAACGCTTATCAGATCAACGCCGGCATCGTGGTGGATACGCACGTGGCGCGGGTGGCGCAACGGCTGGGGCTGACGCGCCAGACGGATGCGGAGAAGATCGAGCGCGAGTTGATCCCGCTGGTGCCGCCGGCGCAGTGGACGTTGTTCAGTCACTGGTTCATCTGGCACGGTCGGCGCCGCTGCTCCGCGCGCAAGCCGGATTGCGCTCACTGTGAAATCGCCGCACTTTGTCCCCGCATCGGTATGAAATGAACTGGTATTACATCAATTCGGGTCCTGGCGAAGCGGCGTTTAACATGGCGTTGGACGAGGCGTTGCTGGAAGCCGTCGGCGCGCTCGGTGCGCCGGTGTTGCGGAGCTACGGTTGGACGCAAGCCGCCGCCACGTTCGGTTACTTCCAACACCACGCTGAGATCGAGCAACTGACGCCGCTGCGCCCGTTGATCCGTCGGCCGACGGGTGGCGGGCTGGTGCCGCACGCGACGGATTGGACTTACAGTCTCGCTTTTCCGCCACAGCACGAATGGCATCAATTGCGGGCTGAAGATAGTTATCGCGAAGTTCACGAATGGATTCAGCGCACTTTCCGTCAGTTGCAGGTCGCCACGGAGTTGGCGCCGTGCTGTCGGAAAACCGCGCCGGGCCAATGTTTCATCGGGCATGAAAAATTCGATCTGCTCTGGCACGGCAAGAAGATTGCCGGGGCGGCGCAACGGCGGAACAAATTTGGTTTGCTGATTCAGGGTTCAGTGCAACCGCCGGCGACCGGGCTTATGCGATCCGCCTGGGAGGAGGCAATGCGAGTTGCGGCGCCGCGGAAGGTGGGTTGGGAGCCGTTGCACGCCAGCGGTCCGCTCCTGGCCCGCGCGGAACAATTGGTTGCGGAAAAGTATGCACAGGCGGCATACAACCGGAAGCGGTGACGCGGCAGAGATCAGAGCTACGCAAAACCGGCGAGGGATTTGAGTTTCAGGCGGTCTCGACGCCCTGGGTGGTGATCTTGTTGCGCGAGGCTTCCACCTTGACGTAATGCAACACCACCGGGGCAAGGATCATGCCGGGGATGCCCATGAGTTTTTCGCCCAGGACAATTCCCACCAGGATCAGCCACATCGGATTTTTGATGCGGTCGCCGATGATTTTGCTGTTCAGGAAGTATTCGAGTTTGTGAATCACCACCAGAAAGATGAGGGAGAAGAGCGCCATCTCCGGTCCATCGGGCATGGTGAAGGCGACGCCGATGATCAAAGTGTTGCTCAGCAGATTACCGAGGATCGGCAGTAATCCGCAAAGGAAGGCGAGGATGATCAACACCGTGGCGTGGGGAAATCCGTTCCAGATCAGGAAGACCGCCGTCAACGCCATGTTGATGGCGGAGATGATGATTTGCGCACCGATGACGCGCGCGAAGCTGGAATAAAAAGTGGTGAAGCGGAGGATCAGTTCCCGCGCCACGGTGGAGTACAAGTTGTCCTTCACCGCCTCGGGATCGTCCTCGACGTTCCACCGTTCATTGACGAAAAAGCTCAACGCCGCCACCAGACCGATGATCAACAACGCCACCACCCAGATGACGTCGTGGGCGTACCGGCCGATGTTGGCGATGCTGTCGTTGGCTTCCTTGAGCGCCATGGCTTTGAAGCTGGTGTAGTCAGTGAAGGGCAGTTCGATACCCTGCTTCTCGGCGAAGTTCACCACCGCCGGGATCGTCTCGTTCACAATCTTCGGCAGGGTGCGGTAGGCGCGTTTGGAAAAGACGACCAGGCCGTAACCGATCCCGACCGCGGCGATCAGGTAGAGCACCACGCCAAGCGTCTTGCTGCGATTGAAGCTGAACATGCGCAGCGCGAAATATCCGAACAACACCGAGAGCAACAAGGTGCCCACATGCAACCAGGCGATCGCCACGAACAGCAACCCCATGATCAGATACGAACTCCGCGCGGCGTACGACAGCGCCCGCGTCTGTGGCTTCGCGCCCGGCTCGGGAGCCGGCGGCGCGGGCGGGACGTTGGGCGTTTCGGTTTCCATCCGGGTTAGCGTAAATGATCCAGCAACCAGTCGCGCAAGGCCGAAATTTTCAGGCGTTCCTGCCGGCCATCATCGCGGTAACGCAGCGTCACGGTGTCGCGGAACTCGGGATTGTCTCCCAACGTGTCGAAATCAATCGTCACGCAGTAAGGCGTGCCGGCTTCATCCTGCCGGGCGTAGCGTTTGCCGATGCTGCCGCTTTCATCGTAAAAGCAGTTCATGTCGTGGCGCAGGGATTGAAACACCGCGCGCGCCCGGGCGACAAGTTCCGGTTTGTTTTTCAACAGTGGCAGGACCGCCACCTTGATGGGCGCGACCCGCGGATGAAACTTCATGACGTAGATCGTCTCGCTCCGGCCTTTGGGGTCCGTCTTCACCGTTTCCGTGTAGGCGTTGGTGATGAGAGCGAGGATCAAGCGGTCCACTCCCGCCGAAGGTTCGACGACGTGCGGGAGGTAATTGCCCTTCGCCAGCGCGTTCGCGTCCTCGGTCGCCTGCCTGGTCGCAGCCTCTTCCGCCACGCCCGTCTTGGTGAGGTAACGCTTGCGATTCTCGTAATAACGCTGCCAGAGAGCGTCCTGCTTTTCCTTCGGCAACCGATTCCAGGCGTTGCGCAATTCCTCATCGAACACGCTCATCGGTTTGCCGGAGAACCGCTGGTGTTGCGACAAATCAAAATCACTGCGCGCCGCGATGCCTTCAAGTTCTTCACCTTTCAACTCGCCTTTTTCATCGCGCTTGCTGAACGGGAATTTGAACAGAATGTCCGTTGTGGCCCGCGCGTAATGCGCCAGCTCCTCCGGTGTCTGCACGTGAAAACTGAGCGTGTCGCGCGACAGCCCGATGCTTTCGTAAAAGCGCACGCGTTCCTCGACCCAGTATTGATGCCATGCCTGCCAGCCCCAATTCGGTTGCGGTTCGCCGGGATGCCCGGTGGTGGGCACGGTCGCCACGCTGCCGTGGATGGCTTCAATCGCCTCATCCGGCTTGATGAAAAATTCCAGTTCCATCTGCTCGAACTCGCGCGAGCGGAAGGTGTAATTGCGCGGCGTCACCTCATTGCGGAACGCCTTGCCGATCTGCCCGATGCCAAACGGAATTTTCTGGCGCGACGTTTCGAGTACGTTCTTGAACTGCGCGAAAATCGCCTGCGCGGTTTCCGGGCGGAGATAGGCGATATTCTCATCCGATTCCACCGGCCCCGTATGCGTCTTGAACATCAGGTTGAAGGGACGAGGCTCAGTCAGGTCGGCGGAATTGCAATTCGGACATTTCGCTCCGGGCGGGAAAAAGTATTTGCCGTTCGCATCTTTGCCAAGCGTGAGGCCTTGTTCTTCGCAGAGCTGATCCGCCCGGTTAAGCTTCTTGCATTGTTTGCAAGTGCTCATCGGATCGGCAAAGGTGGAAACGTGTCCGCTCGCTTCCCAAATCTTCGGCGACATGATGATGGTGGCCTCCAAGCCCGCGACGTCCTCACGTTCCCGCATCATGGTGTTCCACCAAAGTTCCTTGACGTTGCGTTTGAGTTCCGCGCCGAGCGGACCGTAATCCCAAAACCCGTTGATGCCGCCGTAAATTTCCGAGGATTGAAAGATGAATCCCCGGCGTTTGCAGAGCGACACGATTTTTTCCATGTGTAAATTTTCCTTCGCTTCGACCATAAGACAGCGGGCAGTGTTTGGCAGGACTTCGACGATGTCAAGGTGGGCGCAAACCCGGCACTCCCCAAGGAGCGCGGCCGGTCCCCGGCCGCAGCGCGTCACAGTGGGGGAAGTCATACGAACTTCCGGAGGCATCGTCCATTTCCCGCGCTGCGACTGGGGACCAGTCGCGCTCCGCAGGACGGTGATCGAAATCTGACCCGCAGCCGGTTATCCCGTTTGCGATTAAATGGCGGATGAAACCACAAAATTACGGCTGGCGGCAGACAATCCAACCGTCAGCGCGAACGCGAGTTCGGTCCCCATAGCTTGCTCGGGCACTTCCGGGGACGGATGTGCTCCCCGAGAATTGTGCCGCGCCAAGACGAACTGAAGCCATTTCTCGTCAGGCTGCTCCAGATGCCGATGTATATTGGGTGGCGTTGTGTTTGGGCTCAGCCAGATAGTCTTCCAGTGGACGGTATTGCCGCGGTGTCTTATGGATGCACCAGATTGCGCAGCACCACAGGTCAGGCAGATAAGAATCCCGCCCGGCGGCGATTCCTGCTGACGAGAGCGCGTTGTTCGAATTAAAATTTGCTCCGCATGAAAAAGCTCAAGATTAATCGCCGCCGCTTCATCCTGGCGGGATTGGTCCTGGCCCCGGCAGCGGCGCTCGCCGACGCCCGCTGGGTGGAGCCGCACTGGTTGAAGTTAAAAAAGTTGCGGCTAACAAAAGCACTTCCTGCTTTCCGTTTTGTTCATTTCACCGATCTGCACCACAAAGGAGACCGAAGTTATGGTGAATCCATGGTCAAGCTGATCAACGCGCAATCTCCTGATTTTGTCTGCTTTACTGGCGATTTGATCGAGGAGCCGGAGCATCTGGCGGAAGCCTTGGAAATCATCGCTCAGATCAAAGCTCCGGTCTTTGGCGTTCCCGGCAATCATGACTATTGGGCTAAAGTCCCGTTTGACAAGATCACAGAAGGTTTCGCGGCCACCGGGGGCGGTTGGTTGCTGGATCAAAATGTCATCATCCAAAACGGAACCATCAATCTTATCGGGATCACCTGCAAAAGCGCCACTCAACCGGCTGTGCCGATTCAAGCCGGGTTGAAAAATATTCTGCTCATGCATTATCCGGCGTGGGTCAAAAAACTGGGATCACAACAGTTTGATGTGATTCTGGCCGGACATTCACATGGCGGCCAAGTCCGCCTTCCCTTCTATGGCCCGATCGCCATTCCTTTCGGCGTTGATGAATTTGATTTGGGACTGTTTACCACCCAAAACGGACCACTTTATGTCAATCCGGGAATCGGTTGGTTTCTATCTCCGCTCCGCTTCCGGTGTCGCCCGGAAATCACCGTGATTGAAATCTGACCCGCAGCCTGTTACCCCGTTTGCGTTTAAATGGCGGATGAAATCACAAAATTACGGCTGGCGGCGGACAATCCAATCGTCAGCGCGAAATGGCTGGAACGCGAGGAAGCCATTGCGCAGCGCGAACGCGAGTTCGGTCCCCACAGCTTGCTCGGGCACTTCCGCGTCGGTTCGGTGCGGGCTTTGAATGCCGTGCCGCTGACGCGTGGCCTGGAGAATGAAATCATTTATGACGTGCCCGCCAGACTCGCGCAAGCGTTGGAGCGCAACGAGCTGGATGCCGCCTTGGTCAGCGTGGTCGCGGCGCTGTTCCACGATCGTTATGACATCCTCGATGGCGTCGCGGTGGCGTCGTTGGGCGAGGTCAAAAGCGTGTTCATGGCACACCGGAAGCCGCTGACGGAACTGCGCGAGGTCTTTTGCGATCCGGCATCGCTTTCCAGTGTCACCCTGTTGAAAGTGCTGCTGGCCGAGCGGGGGCTGCGACCGGTTTATCGGCCGTTGGAAAATTATGCCGCGGCTTCGGAAAAAGATTTTGTGCTGTTGATCGGCGATCCGGCCCTGGATTTTTATTTTGCCAATCAAGCCCGGCCGACCCACGAGATTTTCGATCTGGGTACGGAATGGCTGGCGTTGACCAATCTGCCCTTTGTCTATGCGGTGTGGGCGCTGCGGCGCGGCGTGCATACGCCGGAGTTGCGGCGGCAACTCCACGCGGCGCGGGACTTTGGTCTCGACACGCTGGATCACCTCATCAACAGCCGACCGGAGTACACCCGGGATTTTCGGAAGGATTATCTGGGCTGGCACATTCACTATCATCTGGCGGCGGATGAGAAGCGTGGCCTCGCGAAATTCATCGAGTTGTTGCGCAAACATGAATTTGGTCCCATATACGAACCGCAGTTCATCTGGTAGAATAGTTGCGTCATGAAAATTGCCATTGGCTCGGATCACGCCGGTTTTGCTTACAAGGAAAAGATCAAAGCGTTGCTGCTCAGTCTGGGGCACGAGGTCAAAGATTTCGGCACGACCAGCGAAACCCCGGTGGATTATCCGACCTTTATTCGACCGACGGCGACCGCGGTGGCGCGCGGCGAATGTGAGCGGGGCATCGTGCTGGGCGGCTCCGGCAACGGTGAGGCGATCGTGGCCAACAAAGTGCATGGGGTTCGTTGCGCGCTTTGTTGGAGTTTGGATACCGCCCGCTGGGCGCGCGAACATAATGACGCGAATGTGCTTTCGATTGGCGAGCGCACCATTCCGTCGGAACTGGCGTTGCAAATTGTCCGGCTCTGGCTGGAAACCGAATTCGCGGGCGGGCGGCATATTGCCCGCGTGCGAGCCATCGAACCGTAAGCCGGACGCCCGCTCATTTTACCGCGATTGTGGTCTTGAACTTGCCGCTTTACTCCGTGTTTAATACCGCCATGAAACGCGCCATTTTATTGGTTTCCATTTTCACCCTGTTACTTCCCGCCTCCGCGCCCGCCGCCGCCGGCACCGGGGACAGCTTCAAAGGGCCGCTGGGATTGCAGCTTTACAGTCTGCGCGACTCGTTCAGCAAGGACGTTCCGGGCACCCTGAAGAAAGTCCACGACTTTGGTTTTCGCACCGTGGAACTGGCGGGCAATTACGGGAAGACGCCGGAAGAATTCAGCGCCCTGCTCAAAGCGAATGGCTTGAAGGCCGTGGCGGGACATTTCAGCTTCGAAACTTTCCGGGACAACCCCGAAGCCATCGCGAAGGAAGCGAAAACGCTGGGCCTGGAATGGGCGGGCACGGCTTGGGCGCCGCACTCGGGACAAGTCACTGAGGCTTGGGCGCACGAAACCGCCAAAATCTTCAATCACGCGGGCGAAGTGCTGGCGCGACATGGCATCAAATTTTTCTATCACAACCACGGATACGAGTTTGTGCCGCTGGCGGACGGCACGGTGTTCGATGTGCTGGTGCGCGAAACCAAACCGGGACTGGTTTATTTTGAAATGGACGTCATGTGGACCGTGTTTCCCGGACAGGACCCCGCCAAGTTGATGGAAAAGTATCCCGATCGCTGGGGGCTGATGCACGTCAAGGATTTGAAAAAGGGCGTTTCCACCGGTTCGTTGGCCGGCAGCACGGATGTCCGTAACGACGTGGTGTTGGGTACCGGTCAAACGGATTGGGTCGCTCTCCTCCGCGCCGCGCAAAAAGCCGGTGTGAAACATTACTTCATTGAAGACGAATCGCCCTCCGTGCTGGAACAAATTCCGCAAAGCTTGAAATTCCTGGAGAACGTGAAGTTCTAAACGTCGTGCAGTGCTAAATTTCAGCGCGCGGCCGGTTGGGAAGCCATTCCCGAAAGACGTTCCAGACAGCGCTCCGTTTCACGTCGCAACGCCGCGCGATCGTCCGGGCTGAGGCCCAGCGGATCGAAGCGATGCCGGTAATGCAGGCGCAACAATTCTTCCAACGGCGTCTGGAGCGTGAGCAATTCCGGTTGGCGCAAGGCGCGGTGAAGCCAGAGCCGCAGCGGTTCCGCCTCTCCGCGCGGAACGCCGCGCGCCGCCAATTGCTGTTCCAGCCGGTAGAAATCCGAATCGGCCCCGGGCCAGTCCGGTGGCGGCATGGTCGCGGCGGAATGGGTTGCTCGCCGCCGCCCGCGTTGAAAGATGATTTGATAGAGCAGCAACGCGAGCGCGGGCACCACCAACCAGATCAGATACTGTTGGAACTTGCTTTGCCCGTTGCGGATTTTGGAAAACTCGAAGGCGATTCGCGACCCCAGGTCCGACCACCACTGCCACGGCGAGAACGCTTGATGTTCGACTTCGATCCACGCCGCCGGCGTAGTGTCAAAATCCCGCCAGACTTTTTCCTGTTCATCCCACACCAGCGTCCAGGCGTGCGCGTCACTCATTCGCACCACGTAGCCGCTGCCTGATTTTTCGTGCAGCGCATAGCCGATGGCGTAGCGGGTGGGGATGCCCAAACGCCGCAGTAACAAGGCGGTGGCGGTGGCAAAATACTCGCAGTGCCCGGCGCGCGTGGTCAAAAGGAATTGCGCCAACGGGGTGTTGGTGAAACTCATCCCGCGCACTGGCGTCTGCCAGGTCTGGTACTTGAATTTCGTATCGAAGAATTGTGAAACAGCCGGCAGCACCGTTGCCAGCCGTTGATCGGGAAGTTGTAATTCGGCGAGGATCGCATCCAAAGCGGGCTGCTCGATCAACGGCACTTCCAGATCCTCGTTGGTCCGCACGGTTGGCGGCACATCCCATCCCGGCGGTGGCGTGAATGGCGGGTTGGATTCGCTGTTCCAGCGTCGCGGCCTTCGGCCTCCCGCCGGATCTGAACCGTCATTGTTGAAGTGGTGCCAGCGACCGCCTTCGGCCAGCAGCCGCTGGGTTTCCGGGTTCTCCGCGGTGCCGGTGCCTGGCGGCGAATCAATAGTTTTGCCCGGACCATAACGCGCTTCGAAAACCACCAATCCCGGCCCGAAGGCGCGCACGGACCCCGCGCTGTTTCGCATCAAATTGTAGGCGTGTAAATTTTCCAATCGCGCCGTCCCGGCCGGCAGCGGCAACAAGCCCACGGGCGAATCCTGCTCGTAACCATCCAGGTAACAGGCGATTTCCAAGGTTGCGTTCGGCACCTTTTCCGGCAGCAAAGTCCAGTTCCCGGGATGTTCCACTGGTGCTTCTTCATACAGTTGTTGGAAGTCGTCCCGGGATGATCCGGCCAACCAGGTTTGCCGCCGATACAAACGATAGCTTGCTTCGCGCAAATACTGCGGTACGTGGGTCGGATCGCGGGGGGTGGCGCGGATGACGATCTTGCCGGAATTTTTGATGCGTCCCAACATTCCCAACGCCGTGCGACTTTGGTTGGCGTCTTCGTTGCGTCGTGTAAATCGCGCGAACCAATGCGGGTTGAGATTGGCGACGTATTGCTGCAACCGGCTCACGCTGCGCTGACCGAAATAGCTTCCGCCCGCCACCACCAGCAAGAGTCCGAGCCAGACCGCCCACCCAAAACGTCGCGACCGATGCGTCCATAACGCCCAGATCAGCAGCGTGCAGAACCCCCAGAAGAAGGAATGGTCATTGGCCGGATGAAAACTGGCCGCCAGCAGCGTGGCGCAAAAATAGGGGTATCCGACGTTCAATCCGCGATCCGCGGTCGGGTCCGGCTCGCGTCGCTTCCGCTTTTTCCAGCGCTTTTGCAAAATCAACGAGATGGTGGACAGGGGCACGGTTTCGCGCGTGCTGTACGTTTGCAACAGCAGAAACGGATAAAAAATCATGGGCAACCAACGGATCACGCTGATGATGGTGCGCGCCCCGGCGGTGGAAGCGGCTTGCGCGGTGCCGGGTGATTTGTCGCCCAATAAAAAACTGATGCTCGAGGGGCCGTCGTGGGTGCTGAAGGCGTACAGCAGCGCGCCAAACAACAACAGCGCGCAGAAGGTCCAGATGCGATTGAAATCCTCGTCGGAGAAATCCCAGCGCACTTTGAAAACGCGCGCGCCTTCCAGGATGACGGCCAGCAACGCTCCCACCAGAAACAATCCGGACTGCCAACCCCAGAACAATAGGGCGGCACCCAACAGAAACGGCGGCGGTCTCATGTCAGTTCAGCGAGTTGTTCCTGCACCCGCCCCACGGTCAGGGCGCGCAAACATTCCGGTGCGTCGCGCATCGGCCCCGGTTCGAGCGGCGCGGTTTCCGTCGCCGCTCGGATGACGAACACCCAAACCGGGAGGCCCAGGGTTCGGAGTTTTTCAATGAATCGTTGTCGCACTTCATCCCATGCCAGCAAAACGCAGATACAGCCACTGACCATCGGCGCGTGTCCCAGCACCAACTGCTCCAACTGCGTGAAGGTTGGCGTCCGGCACGGTTGCACCGCCGCCAGAATTTCCAACATCTGATCCGCGTGCGCCAGGCCGCGACCGGCGGTGAAACTGTACGCTGCGGCGCCGACAAACAGCAGGTCCAACAGGGATTCCTGCGTCAAAGCGGTGCAGGCGAATGAGGCCGCCACCGAGACGGCTTCCTCGAATCCGTCGCTGTAAGGTCGCGGTGTGAACGTGTCGAGAATCAGCGCGTGCCGCACGAAAAATTCGTCCTCAAATTCCTTCACGATGGGGCGATCCACCTTGGCCCAGGAACGCCAGTGGATATGCCGCAAGGGATCGCCCTGCTGATAGTCGCGCAGCGCCACAAATTCCTCGCTTTGGCCGATGTGCGAAGCGAGCGTGACGCCGCCTTGCTGATACTGCCGCGTACCCGGCAAAGCCACGGGTGGAATCTCATAGCGTCGCGGCAACACCAGGATGGATTGGGGCAACGCCTGTCGTTGCAAGGCGCGAAAAATTCCGAACGGATCGGCACGGCCAAGGGTGAAACCTTCAAAGCGGATCAAACCGCGCCGCAACGGATGCAATACGAAATTCAATTCCTGTTCCTGCTGCGGGTCCGTGGGCGGCACTTCACACTCGCGGAGCGTGGCATACTTGAACGGCGAGCGATAGCGCTGCCGATCGAATCGGAACGGGCGCACATGTTTATCCTCATCCAATTTGTAGTCGCGCCACTCGGTGAAGGGCGGTCGCGGGTCCGCCAAATCCTCAATCAGCGTCAGTCCCACCTGCCGCCGCGCGGTGAGGTTCTTGATCCGGACCTGGTAGGTGAGCGGATGGCCCACCGTGGCCAGTTTGGGCAGGCGCCGTTCCACGGCGAAATGCGGTCGAAACCCCCAGCGACTGCCAAAGAGCAGCGCGCTGCCCACAACGAGCGCCAATGGCATGAACGCTTGATAACCAACCGCGTTGTCCGAATCCGTCGAGGCGACCAGCGCCACCACCGTCGCTCCCAAAACGGCCTGGCCGACGATGGTGAACCGGCGTTTGGTCCAGTAAGTGATCCGGGTGTACGCCCGGTAACCCACATACAAAACGCGCAGGAACAGGTTCATCATGTTGTTGGCCGGGATGGCTCCATTAGTTTTCCATTGCCGTGGTCGCGATTTCACCCGCGCACCGTCTGCTGACCGTTTAACTGTCTAACCTTAGTTGCGTTGGTGGTCAACTGCCGGTACTCCGCTGAACCGCGCTCCGGCTGCAGCCACCAGCGGTTTTACTGCGACCGGAGAATCGGACGTAGTTTGGCGCGGCGCGCCCGGCGACCCAATCCAGACAAGACAAGCCCCCGATTTCTCTGCTAGGGTTGGCCGGTGATTGACAAAAATCCCGCTCTCGAAGCCGCGCGTTTTCGCGGTGGCAGTGAGGTCGTTTCCATCTCGGACGCGGCCCGGATGGTCCGACTGGTTGAATAAGGATCACGTTTTGATTTCACGGTGAATCCCCAAACTCTGGCAACCATTGGCCTGATTATCGGCATCTTCTTGGAGGCGCTGGAAGGAACGGTCGTGGCAACCGCCATGCCCGCCATCGTCAACGACCTGGGCAGTCCGCACCTGTATGCGTTGCCTTTTTCCATCTATCTCCTGACGCAGACGGTTTCCAGTCCGTTATGGGGTCGCGTGAGTGATTCAGTCAGTCGGAAGCGGCTTTACCTGATTGGCGTGATTTTATTTTTGATCGGCTCGGGATTGAGCGGGGCGGCGCACAACATGCCGTGGTTGATCACCATGCGGGTCATTCAGGGCTTGGGCGCGGGTTGCGTGCTTACCTTGACCTTCACGTTGATTGGCGGCATGTACGCGCTACATCAACGCGCCCGGGTGCAGGGCTACATCAGCGGGGTCTGGGGCATTGCCGGATTGCTCGGGCCGTTGACGGGCGGATTGATTGTGGATCACGTTTCCTGGCGCTGGGTGTTTTACCTGAACGTGCCGTTTGGTCTGGTGGCTCTGGTTTTGTGTGGCCTGTTTCTGCGCGAAAAAACCTCGCCCCGCCAGGCGTTCAGGCTCGATTGGCCCGGCACAATTTTTCTGATTCTGGGCGTGGGCCTGCTCGTCTGGGGGCTGGATCAAAAATTTCTTGGGATGATCATCGTCGGCGGGCCGGGCATTTTGCTCGCGCTGCCGTTTGAATTAAGACATCCCGCGCCGCTGCTGCCGGTGCAGAGTTTGCGCAACGTAATTTCGCGAAGCTCGCTCCTGAACAACCTGCTGGCGGGGGCGGCCTATTTTGGCGCGGTGGCTTACATTCCGCTGTTCGTACAAACGGTCGCCGGCGCTCACGCCACCACTGCGGGCATTGTGCTGACGCCGATGGTGGTCGGCTGGACGGTGGCCAGCATCATTGGCGGGCGCAGTCTGCAAAAACTGGGTTTGGAGCTGATCAACAAAACCGGTTTTCTGCTGCTATCCATCGGCTTTGCGGGTTTTATCCTGTTGATCCATACCGGCATTTACGCGCTGGCGGTGACGGGATTCATCGCCGGATTTGGCATGGGGTTTGGCATGTTGACGACCTTGCTGCTGGTGCAGGATAACGCGCCCAAGAATGAGTTGGGGGCGGCCACCGCCGCGGCGATGTACGCGCGCACCATTGGCGGCGCGTTGGGCGTCTCCCTGATTTCACTGGTGCTGACGCAGTCGGAAGGAATCAGTCCGGCGCAACTCATCCGCGAATTTCAACAAGGGTTCTTTTTGAGCTTTCTCCTGGCGGTGGCGACCTTGGTGATCAGCGTCTGGAAGATCCGTTTACCCGCTCATCAAATTGTGAAAAATCCGGCGCCGACGACGACCGATCGCGCTACCACTCGTTCGGAATCAGATTAACGCCGGCGCCGAATTCGCGCCGTCCCAACTCAGAGCAGTTGCGTCGGGGCGACCGGGTTGCTGGTTTAAGCCATGGGCGTCGGGGCCGGTTCGGCGGCGAGATTTCGACCCAGCATTTTGTGCGGCAGGATAAATTTGCGAAACAGCACGGGGGTCAGAATGGTCGTAACCACGCCCATCAAAATTAACGTGGAGAACAGTCCCTCTCCGATCAGACCGTGTTGCAGAGCGATGCTGGCGATGACCAATTCCATCACTCCGCGGCCGTTCAAGATGATGCCCAGTCCCAACGCGTCCACATTCGAGAGGCGGATGAGCCGTCCGCCCAGCCAGCCAGCCAGAATCTTGCTGATGAGGGAAGCGACGAGGACGATGCCGACAAACCACGGAGAACCCATTTTGGTAATGCTGAATTCCAACCCCAGGTACGCGAAAAACACCGGCGCGAGAAATCCGGAGGTTACGGAGTTCAGCGTTTTTTCCAGTTCGGAATAGCGCGACGCCAGAAACAAATCCTTGTTGATCAACAACGCGCCGAAGAACGCGCCAATGACGAAGTGAAAGCCCAACACTTCGCTGACCGAGGCGAACACCAGCACCAATAATACGACGATGCCAAACAACGCATCCGCGCCGAAAATCTCCACCAAGCGTTCCGGCACGCGATGCACCGCCACGCCCTTGCGTTCGGCCCAGGCCAGCAAGCTCCCAAACGCGGACACGAGGACGGCAAATAAAATCAACTTCCCGCCGGTGAACATCACGCCGATGACCACGTCGAGCGCGTTGCCGGCCTGCGGTAATCCCAGAATGACTCCCAACGCCAGCAGCGCGACCAGGTCGTTCACAATGGCGGTGACGACGGAATAGCGTGCGATTTCCGAATTCAACAACCGGAAGCTGTCCAGGATGCGGATGGCAACCGGCAGCGCCGTGATGGAAACGCACAAACCGAGAAACACGGTGCGCATGACGCCGAGTTGAAATATCGCGCCAATGCCGATTCCAGCGGCCAGCGGCAACGTAAAGCCCAGTAGCGCCACCAAAAGTCCTTTCCCGGACATGGCTCGGAGCACGTCCTTGGAATTCATTTCCAGTCCGGCGGACAGTACTACCAGGAACACCGCCAGATCGGAAATACCGCGCAGCGGGTCCGTCGCGTGAACCACATTGAACACTGCCGGCCCCAGTAAAACGCCGGCGATCATTTCGCCGACAATGGAAGGCTGTTTATATCGGGCAAACAACCCACCCATTAATCGGGCGGAAACAATCAAAACCAGCAGACTCGTCAGTAACGGCACGCGCAGAGATTATCGGGACGGAAAAGAATAGCAAAAATTTTGCGTGGATCGGCCGGATGAAAAAGCGCCGCTGCCGTGGTTTTCGCTTGGCAACGCGCCGCTGCGGCCTTACAACTAAACTGTTCTTTGAAAAAGACGGACGAGTGTCCGTCACGTCAATCGCAGTTGAATGCAGGGAACCCCGTGCGAATCGGGGACGGTAGCGCCACTGTAACGGATTACGAATTTCCAACAACCACTGTCCGGCGGAAACCGCTGTGGGCGGGAAGGTGGAAACGAGGTTTGACATCCGAAGTCAGGATACCGGTTTGACTGTGCTCGTCATGGTTGCTCGCGAGAGTGACCGACTTCTCCGCAAAGAGAAGGATGAGGCCAGCCCACCGAACTGTTTTCGGCGGGGTTCGTAGATGCCTTCATTTCCGATTTGCGGGAGTTGAAGGCGTTTTTTTGTACCGGAGTCATTCCGGGCACACGCAACTCTTTCCGCTCCCGTGCTGGTCTCCCGAAACCGTAAACCGTTTCGTTCCGTTCGCGGAAGGAAACTTCGTAGTAAGATCAGCATGAAAAAAATTGTTTCACTTATAGTCATCAACGGTTGCGTCGCCTCCGCTTTGGCCGCGCCGTATTATTTCCAAAGTGCTTCCGGCCAGAGCGCGTGGCTGGAGGTGGACGCCTGGGCCGGCAGCGGCGCCAACGAATCCATTCTGGTGGTGGACTGGAACGTTTATGGCCCCAATGCGCCGTATCAGAATCCCTCGCACGCCTTTGGGTTCCGCTGGGACGGCGTGGCCTACGAATCAGATATGCTCAACGCCTTTCATGAAGCCGGCGTGTTCACCGTTACTTCGGGCTATGGCGGCGCATTTTTGTACGACATCGTGTATAACTCCGGCATCGAGACGCTTTCGCATGCCGACGAATCAGGCAGTTGGAATCTGGCCAGCGCCGACAGTCCTTATGCGCTTTGGGGCACATGGGGCGACGGAAACGGGCTGGGCGACTGGCACCCCAATCTGGCCGGTTACGACGCGGAGTTGCTCCAGCATGGTTATCTGGCGGGTATCAATGCGATCTCTTGGTTTGGCGGCGATCCCAATGCCTACTACCTCGATGTGCCCTTCGCGGATGTCGTACCCGAACCCACGACGCTGACGCTGCTGGGACTGGCGACGGGACTGGTTTTCCGTCGTCGCAAATAACTTTAACCCTAAATCATCGAAACAAATAATATGAAAAAAATTCAGCTAATGTCACTGGCCTGCGCCAGTTCGTTCCTCGCGTTCACCACCAGCGCGGCCACCTTCGACGACGTGCAATTCTGGATCGGAACCGGGGCCAATCAGGCCGCGTTGGTCATTGATTGGAATGATGGCAAGGCGGCCGAATCCCTGTTGTGGGGCTATCGCTGGGACGGCGCGGCCACGGGGCTTGATATGTTCCAGGCCATCGTCGCCACGGATTCGCGCCTGTACGCGCATCTCGGCAATTATGCGTGGGGGGTCGCCGTTCTGGGGTTGGGCTTCGATCTGAACGGCAACGGCAATTTTAGCGTCACGCCTGCGCTAGGTTTCGACAGCGCCGGATTTTATTATTCCACCGAACCGGATGATACGCGCGTCGCGACGGAAGCTGGAGATCATTACGCTGAAGCTTGGGACACCGGCTTTTGGGAATACTTCAACAAAACCACGGCGGCCGATGAATGGGCTTCCGCCAGCAGCGGCATGGCGGATCGCACGCTGACCGATGGCGTCTGGGACGGATTGAACCTTAATCTCGGTTTCGCATGGCCGGGGGCCGCGCCTAGCGAACCAGTCGCGGTCACCGCCATACCGGAGCCGACCACACTGGTGTTCGGATTGATCGGAGGCGTTTGCCTCTGGCGTCGTTGCCGGTCGCGTCGCCGGGAAATTATCTCCGACGGTCAGTGTGACTGACGACTGTTGACCCATCCGGGTTATGTCAATGAAACCGCAATTTTCTTCCTCCGGTTGGTGGCGACGGTGGTTGAGGCGACCCGCCCTCTGGTGCGTCGTCGCGCTGTCGGCGGCTGGTCCGGCGTTTGGGCTTGCGCTGGATGACCTGCAGTTCTGGGCGGGTACCGGCACGAACCGCGCCGCGTTGGTGATCCACTGGAGCGCGCCGGAAGTGCGCAACCACACCAGCGTACCGGGACCGATTGCGGAAAAATCCCTCGCGTGGGGTTATCGCTGGAACGGCAGCGCGAACGCGGAAGACTTGTTCAACGCCATCCTGGCTGCGGACCAGCAACTCTTCGCCGCGGTCAGCGACGTGACTCCGTATGGGAAGACGGTGTTCGCGTTGGGATATGATCTGAACAACAATCACCGGTTCGGCTTGCGCAACGGCACGAACCTGCTTGTCGCCGCCGCGCTCACCAATGCGCCTTCCGCCTTCACCAACGGACTGGCGGGGCTGGGTCACGAAGCGGCGGACGTGTTGCAAGCGCTGGAGGGGGCTGACCTCTATTGGGGTGGCTGGTCTGGCGCGAATTGGGAACTGTGGCATGAATCCGGTCAGCAGGGTGGGTTTGATCACGCGCCGGATCGCGGGCCAAATCCTTACTGGACCCCCGACGATCCCGATCTGCCGTTTTCGGGTCATCAAGGGGAATGGGAATACGCGCAGGTGGGTCTGTCCGGCTTGATGCTGCGCGACGGCGCGTGGATTGGTTGGTCGGTCGCGGCGGGCGGTTTGGATTTTGGCGATCCCGAAAATCCGGGCACCAGCGCGTGGGGTTTGCATAAACACGCCCCAGCGTCTCCGGCAGCCGCGCCGACTAATATAAGCCCTTACGCGGTTGAAGTAGTGACTGCCCAGTCGCCGTTCGGTTCGTCGCCCTATGACGATCCGTTGGCGGTGCTGGGTGAACCAGCTTCGCTGGCGGTGAATTTTGATCCCATCATCGGCAACGCGCCGTATCACGTGAAGCTGGTCGAACCGGCGTACAATCGCGACGTGGACGGACAGAAAACCCTGGTGACGCTGCGCCGTTCATTGGTGGAGGGAGAATACGCGTACGGCGCCGTGACCATAAAATTCGATCATCCGGTTCACGACGATCCCGCCAATCCGTATGGCGTGGATTTTCAGGTGTTCGGCAACACGTTTTACGTCGGTAGCGGCTATGTCGGCGACGCTTCCGACATGCGCACTTACAATTTGGTGGGGGGCGCGTTCGGTGAACCGATGTTGGTGTCGGTCAGTCCCGACGGCGTGAATTGGTACACCTACACCAACGGCCCGTTCTGCGATACGCCTTTCCCGACGCACGGTTATGAATGGGACGCTGCCCAACATGACGCCACTGGCAATGGCTGGACCGCCGCCCGCATGGATTTCACCAAACCAGTGAATCCGGCTTTGAACGAAGTACTCGGTGCGCCCGAGGTAACGCTGTCCGCGGCGGACGCCATCCAACTGTATGCCGGTTCGGGCGGCGGCACCGGATTCGATCTGGCGGAAACTGGATTTGAATCCATCCAATACCTCCGCGTGGAAGCGGCGGCGGGTTATTATGCCGGCGAGGTGGATGCGATTTCCGACGTGCGCCCGATGATGTTGGGCGAATCACTGACCGTCACGCCCGATAATCTCACCACGGGCACGGCGACCTTGTTCTTCCAGGACCCCGGCAACGTGGCGAACCACGCGGTGCAAATCCATTTCCACGACGTGAACCAAATTGCGCTGGTCACGGCCACGCCTTTTCAAGATTCCGTCGCGCTGGCCGCGTTGCCCAATCGTTTGGTGGAAAGCGCCGCCGTGACCGTTGCGCCGATGCTGGGTGAAAACCCGCTGAAATATGTCGCCGACCTCGCGCTTCACATCGGTTCTCGTTACGCCGCGGATGGCAGCGATCTGGACGCTTACGCCTGGGACGGAACGAACTGGACGCGGCTGGCGTTCACGTATGATCCCGCTGCCAGAACGGTCGCGCTCGAAAGCGTCACTCGCTCGATTGCGTTCGCCGTGGTGCAAATCACCGCACCGGCTCTGACCATCAACCGGGATGAAAACGGATTTGCCTTCACGTTCACTCCAATGGTGGGCTGGACGCACACGCTCGAACGTACGACGGATTTTTCCACCTGGTCGCCTCTCGACACCGTGACGCCCGACACGGCGACCCCCATCACGCTGCGGGATGATGTGCCGCCGGCCGACCAAGCGTTTTATCGTCTGAAACTGGGCCGACCATGAACGTCCGGAGCCAGCGTCAAGGGGCAGGAGTTACGCACTATGCGTCCGCGCTTCGTGGCGCTTCGTGGCCCTTGTCACTTGTCACCCGGCCCCGTTTCAAAGCGTTCACGCTGATTGAACTGCTCGTGGTCATCGCCATTATTGCGATCCTCGCCGCGTTGTTGCTGCCGGCGTTGAGCCAGTCGAAAGCCACGGCCAAACGGATCCATTGCCTGAGCAATCTGCATCAGGTACTCATCGCCGCGCACGTTTATGTGGATGACAACGCCGGGTCTTATCCCGTCGCGTATCAGTCCGGCACGATCAACGGCAGCGCCGCGTTGATTTGCTGGGACCTCACCACCATTGCGGGCAACCCGCCGACGGTGATTCCGGGACTGCTCTGGCAAAGTCAGGGCAACAAACAGATTCAACAATGTCCGTCATTCACCGGCGGCGCCAATTGGGTGGTGGACCCCTACACCGGCTACAACTACAACACGAGTTACATCGGCCACGGCCAACAGGAAGACATTCCTGAACCAACCAAAAGCGCGGCGGTGAAACAACCAATGAAAACCATCCTCTTTGGCGACGGTCAATATGCCGCCGGCGCGAACAAATTCATGCGCGCGCCGTGGGCCAATCCCGGTGATGATTCCTTTCGCGGTCGCTGGGCGGGCACGCAGGGTTTCCGCCATCAAAAACGCAGCAACGCGGCTTTTGGCGACGGCCATGCCGAATCGCTGCGCGAACGGTTTGTGGAGAACGAGGACGGCGCGAAAAACGTGGCGACGGGCACAGGCTTTCTCTCCACGGACAACTCCCTTTACGATCTCGAATAGATCAACCCACGCCGCCAAAATGTCCAAGAAATAACTCTCTCCCGCTCCTTGCCAAGTGAGGAGCGGATCGGGGCGGGGAGTCGAACAACAACGCGATTCTCTGCTGACACTCAAGAAATTTTATCACCCTTTGCGTACATGGCGCTGGAAGATGACATTCATGAACCGGAGTTGGACAGTCCGGGTGCGAGAATATCTTTTCAGCAGTGATGTGCAGTCCGGCCCGCCTGCGTGGCTTTCAAATTGCTGACTACTTCAAGGTTCTACCATACCGCCGCTGCTTATGCGCTTGCTCTCAGACGGTCAGATAGTTCGAGACACCTATGAAGTGGAACGCCACCTAAACGCCTCAATGATTGAACCGACACACTTGCTTCTGGGGCTGTGCAAGGTTGTTGACCTTGATCTGCCAGAATTGGTGTCGAAAGATTTGCCAGATCGAGATGAGGTGCTTGAAGAACTATTGCGAGAAGTTAGGAGATTAAGAAGTATATTCCGCGCTGCGGGTCTTGATGCGAAAGTTTTCCGCCGCCGCTTGCGGCGAGCTTCGCCAGAACGGCGATTTTCGTTGGAGGAATCAGAACGATTGCGCCGGAGTTCCGCTGCGAAGCAAGTCTTTGCCGATGCCGAGCACTTCGCTCAACTCGGTGGTAGGACAGTTTATCCTGTTCATTTACTTTACGCGACGATACTGGCGAAGGACGAACATCGCGATGCGACCTTAGATGAACTCGAAATCGAAAAGAGGCGCTTAGCCAACGTTGCCAAACGAGAGGTAGTGTCGCCGCAACCCGAATCCACTACTGAATCCAAAAAGATGAGAACGTGGTGGAACTAACCATTGTGCGGTAAGCAAATATAATTGTTCGGCGGCAGAATGATTACGATCTCAGAAAGCGCCCGGCGTTGCGGCGGCGTTGAGGCAAAAGAAAAACGGCAACCCATGACTGGATTGCCGTTGCGAAAAGTGCGGCGCTGACTCAGATGCCTTTCTTGATCATCAACTTGACCAGATCGCCCACGCGGGAGCTGTAACCCCATTCGTTGTCGTACCAGCTGACCAGTTTGAAGAAGTTCTTGTTCAGCTCGATGCCGGCCCCGGCGTCAAAGATCGAGGAGAGATTGCAGTGCAGAAAATCCGTGCTGACCACTTCGTCCTCGGTGTAACCCAGAATGTTTTTGAGATAGGTTTGGCTGGCGCGTTTCATCGCCGCGCAAATCTCGGCGTAGCTGGTATCCTTGACGGTTTTCACCGTCAGGTCCACAACGGAAACCGTGGGCGTGGGCACGCGGAACGCCATGCCGGTCAGTTTGCCTTTGACTTCCGGTAACACCAAGGCGACCGCCTTGGCGGCGCCGGTGGTGGACGGAATGATGTTCTGGGCGGCCGTGCGGCCTCCTTTCCAATCTTTCTTGCTCGGGCCGTCCACGGTTTTTTGCGTGGCGGTGTAGGCATGCACCGTGGTCATCAGACCTTCGGCGATACCGAATCCTTCCTTCAAGAGCACATGCACCACGGGCGCGAGACAGTTCGTGGTGCAGGAGGCGTTGGAAACAATGTGGTGTTGCTTGGGATCGTATTTATCATCGTTCACGCCCAGGACCGTGGTGAGGCAATCCCCCTTGGCTGGAGCGGAAATAATGACTTTCTTGGCGCCGGCGGTGATGTGGCCCTGCGCCTTTTCCACTGCGGTGAACAGACCGGTGGACTCGATGACCAGTTCCACACCCAATTCGCGCCAGGGTAATTCAGCGGGCGACCGGGCGCTGACCACCTTGATCTCCTTGCCGTTGACCACCAATACATCCGCCTCCGCTTTGTCGGGGCTGGATTTCTTGGCGCTGACTTCGCCGTGGAAGCGGCCCTGCGTCGAATCGTATTTGACGAGATAAGCCAGATTGTCGGCCGGAACGATGTCGCCCACCGCGACGACTTCGATGTCTTTGCCAACGAGACCTTGTTCGACCAACGCCCGAAAGACCAGGCGGCCAATGCGGCCGAACCCATTGATTGCTACTTTCACTGCCATAGTTCTAGTTCAGTTAAATGGAAGCTGGCGAAAAAACCAGCGTTGCCAATGGTAACAGTAGCCGAATCCGGGTCAATGTGGAAACGAAAGTCCCTGCGGACGCCGGATAAAACCCTGGCAACGGGGTGTTTTGATGTTGTTTGAGCAAAGAAAACGGGCGAACCCGGAAAGGTTCGCCCGCTGGAAAGAATGGCGCTTCGCCGTTTAATCGTTCTTGGCTTCGTCCGCCGCATCGAACGCGTATTGCAACGCCACGAGGTCTTCCCCGGGCTTGAGCGCGTCGAGCGCGGCTTGTTCCGCCTTCAACTGTTCGGCGGAATAGTTGGCCGCCTTGATGGACAGGCCAATGCGACGGTCGCTGCGGTCAATCTTAATGACGCGCGCGGTGACGTCCTGGCCGACCTTGAGCACGTTTTTAATCTTGTCCACGCGCTCCTCGCTGATCTGCGAGATGTGAACCAATCCGTCAATTTCATGCTGCAGACCGATGAACGCGCCGAAGCTGGCCAGCTTGGTGACCTGACCGGTGACCAGATCGCCCACCTTGTACAGCTCGTCAATTTTATCCCACGGATCCTGGGCGAGTTGTTTGACGCCAACGGCAATGCGCTGGTTCGCCTTGTCCACTTCGAGTACCTGCGCTTCGACCTCGTCGCCCTTCTTGAACACTTCGCTCGGGTGATTGATCTTGCGCGTCCAGGAGATGTCGGACACATGGATCATGCCGTCCAAACCTTCTTCCAGCTCAATGAACGCACCGTAGCTGGTGAGATTGCGAATCTTGCCTTTGACGTGGGTTCCGGGCGGATATTTCTGTTCGGCGGTATCCCACGGATTTGATTCCAATTGGCGGATGCCGAGCGAAATTTTCTGCTCGTCGCGGTTGATGCCGAGCACGACGGCTTCGATTTCCTGGTCCTGCTTGAGCACGTCGCCCGGTTTGGCGATGCGCTTGGTCCAGGACAATTCGGTGACGTGAACCAGGCCTTCCACGCCCGGTTCGAGTTCCACGAATGCGCCGTAGGGCATGAGGTTGACCACTTTGCCTTTGACCTTCGAGCCGACGGGATACTTGGTTTCGATGTCCGCCCACGGATTGGCCATCTTCTGTTTGAGCCCCAGGCTGACGCGTTCCTTCTCCTTGTTGACATCCAACACCACCACGTCCAGGTCTTGACCCACTTTCAGCAATTCGGACGGATGGCCGATGCGGCCCCAGCTCATGTCGGTGATGTGCAACAGGCCGTCAATACCGTTGAGATCAATGAACGCGCCGAAGTCGGTGATGTTCTTGACCGTGCCCTTGCGGATATCGCCCGGCACCATTTCATCGAGTAATTTCTGGCGGCGCTCGGTGCGCTCGGCCTCGATCAGCTCGCGGCGGGACAGAACGATGTTTTGCCGTTCCTGATTGATTTTAACGACCTTGAATTCGTAGGTGTTGCCCACGAATTGCGACAGGTTCTTGGGCGTAACCACGTCAATTTGCGACGCCGGCAGAAAGGCTTCCACGCCAATGTTGACCACCAGGCCGCCTTTGACGACGGATTTGACGCGACCGGTAATGCGACCGCCCTCATTGCAAATGGTGAGAATCTTTTCCCAGTTCTGTTTGAACTCGGCTTTTTCCTTGGACAGAACGACCATGCCGTCCTTGTCTTCCAATTTTTCGATGAGCACATCCACCTCATCGCCGACCTTGACGGTTTTGATGTCATCAAACTCGTTCGCGGGGATGACGCCTTCGCTCTTGTAGCCGATGTCCACCAAGGCTTCCTTGGCGCGGACTTCAATGACTCGACCTTTGACAATTTCACCTGCCGAAAAGCGCGTATGGCTTTGCTTCAGGGCTTCTTCCATCGTAAGCATAATTATTCTGTGAACTGAACCGACTGGGGCTTGAACGGGCGCGGGAACCGGCCCGGTGAAGCTCCATTGCCTAACTGACCGACGTTGCGGGGCAACGGAGGTTGAAGGTTAGGTTGCTTGTTAACTTTCTTTTCTCAGCCTCGGTGAACTTCCACCCTCGTGGAGTTCAGGCGGGGCAAATCCTATCCCGACGGCCGGAAGAAGCAAGTTTTTTGCAAGCGGGAATCTGGTCGCGCGAAAACCGGCTTTGCGTCAGCGGCGCGGCCCCGATAAATTACCCCCATGAATTTAGCCCGAAAGCTATTACACACCCGCTACCGCGTTGACGACCTGGAGCGCACGGTAAAGTTCTATCGCGACATCCTGGGCTTGCAGGAGGTCCGGCGTCACGCCTCACCGCGCGGCGCCACCCTGGTCTTCCTCAAAGCGCCGGAAAGTGAGGAGCAGATTGAAATTTGCTGTTTTCCCAAAAGCGGTCCGGTGCAGGTGCAGGCGGATCTCACCCATCTGGCGTTTGCAGTGGACAGCCTGGCGGAGTTTGCAAAACATCTCGCGCAGCATGGATTGAAATACTCGGATGGCCCGACCGCCACCGCCTCGGGATCGGTCATCGCGTTCATTGACGCTCCGGAAGGATATGAGATCGAGTTGATTCAAAAGTAGCCAGTAACGGTTAGCCGTCAGCCGTCAGCTATCAGAAGTCAGCTTTTAGCTGTCAGTGATAAGCCAGCTCCCGGTTGATAGCTGATAGCTGGCGACCGATAGCTAAAAATGATCTTTCGTTGCCGACAATTTGAATTTCGGTTTCCGCGGCCGACGCTTATCATGGGCATCGTCAACGTCACGCCGGATTCCTTCTCGGACGGCGGCCAATTTGGGGATGCGGAACAGGCGGTTGCGCACGGTTTGGAGCTGGTGCGACAGGGGGCAACGATTTTGGACATTGGCGGGGAATCTTCGCGACCGGGTGCGGCCCCGGTGAGCGAATCCGAGGAGTTGAGCCGGGTGATTCCCGTCATCACCGCGCTGGCGCGACAAACGACCGTGCCGCTTTCCATTGACACGATGAAGCCGGCGGTCGCCCGCGCGGCTTTGCGGGCGGGAGCGAGCCTCGTGAACGACGTGGGCGCGAGTTGCGCCGCCGCGGAAATGTGGCAATTGGTGGCTGAGACGGGCGCGGGTTATGTAGCCATGCACATGCAAGGTCTGCCCCGCACCATGCAGTTGCATCCGGTGTATGATGACGTGGTTAAAGAAGTCGGAGCTTTCTTCGAGGAGCGATTGAAGCGCGTCGAGGCGGTGGGAGTGGCCGCCGAACAAATCGTGTTTGATGTTGGCATTGGATTTGGCAAGAGCGTGACGCATAATTTGCAGTTGCTCAGCGCCTTGCCGGGTTTTACAAAACTGCCACGCCCGATGGCACTCGGGGTGTCACGGAAGTCGTTTATTGGCGCGCTGACCGGGGCGACGGTTGACGAACGGTTGCCGGGGTCGCTGGCCTGCGCCGCGCTGGCGGTGGCGGCGGGCGTGCAGATCATCCGCACGCACGATGTGGCGGAAACGGTGCAGGCGGTGCGCCTGGCGGAAGCCATCCGGGAATTGCGCTGAAGACCCAAGCCGCGCGTTGCCCGAGGGGATATGAAAAGATTGCAGTAAAAATGGTGGGAAGACGAACAACGTCATGTGGCCGTTGATTTCACAGATATGGCGTCCGACGCTGGAAATTTTCATTCTGGCGGTGACGATCTATTTGGCGACCCGGTTTGTGCGCGGCACGCGCGGCTGGCCGGTGGTCGTGGGATTCGTCATTTTGCTGTTGCTGCTGACCATGACGGCGACGCTGCTCAAGTTGGAGGTCTTGCGGTATTTGGTGGGTAACGCTTCGCTCGTCATCATGGTCGGCGCCATCATCATTTTTCAACCGGAAATTCGCCGCCTGCTCGGTGAACTGGGCAACCTGCCACTCTTCGCCACCGCGCACGAACAACGCGAAAGCATGGAGGTTATTTTGGATGCCTGCGAACGACTGGCCGAAGTGCGGATTGGCGCGCTGATCGCCATCGAGCAATCCATCCAACTCCGCGAGGCGGTGGAATCCGGCATTTCCGTGGATTGCGTGGCCACCGCGGAAATGCTCGAGGCAATCTTCTTTCCCAACAACGCCATTCACGACGGCGGAGTGATCATCAAAGGCGATCGGATTGCGTATGCCGCCTGCATTTTTCCACTGACCCGACGTTTGGGACTGAACAAATCATTGGGCACGCGGCATCGCGCCGCTTTGGGATTGAGCGACGAAACGGATGCGGTGATCGTGGTGGTTTCCGAGGAAACCGGCTCGATTTCCTATGCGTACAAGGGCGAACTGGTTCGTGGCGTCAGCATTGAGGAGTTGCGCTCCTTCCTGACGTCGGTGATTGTGCGGCCTCCGCGCGCTTCGGGTTTGTGGAACTGGCTGCGGTTTTGGGCGGTGGACCGTCCGCCCGACGCCACGGCGCCTGCAGCTTCCAATCCTGATGCGTCGGTCGCGCCGCAAGAAGAAAGCAAATAACATGGCGGATTTATCGCAACACATGCTCTTTCGCAACTTTGGCTGGAAACTGCTTTCCTTGATTTTGGCCGTCGTGATCTGGCTGACCATCAGAGCCTTCAGAAATGAACAAGACGTCACGGAGCGATTGTTCCCCAATCTCTCCATTAAAATTGTTTCCGGCACCGCCGACGTGCGCGCGTTTCAAGCGGACCCGCCGCTGGGTTCGGTGACGCTGCGCGGTCGCTCCGGCTTGATCAACCGCCTCGATGCGCGCGAGGTTCACCTGCTGACCGACGTCAGCCTGGTGGATACCACCCAACCCTCGCGCCACCATCTCGTGGTCACCGTCCCCAACGGGGTCACCGTGGTGCGCACCGAGCCGTTGGAAGTCCGGATTATTCCACCTCCGCGACCAGAACCGAAAATCATCATCACTCCTCCTAAAACCATCGAATGAGCAAATTGAAAAAAATCTTCGGCACGGACGGCGTGCGCGGCACGGCGAACATCGAACCCGTCACTGCGGAAACCGCGTTGCGCCTCGGGCGCGCCGCCGGTCACGTCTTCAAGAATTTGGAACGCGTCGCGCGCGGGCATGGCCGGCACAAGATCGTCATCGGCAAAGACACGCGCCTTTCGGGTTACATGCTCGAGAACGCGCTTTCCTCCGGCATCCTTTCAATGGGCGTGGACGTGCTGTTCATCGGCCCGCTTCCCACTCCCGGCGTGGCTTACGTCACGCGCAGCCTGCGCGCGGATGCCGGAATCGTCATCACCGCGTCCCACAATCCCTATGCCGATAATGGCATCAAGTTCTTCCGTCCGGACGGCTATAAACTCGACGACAAAATCGAAGCCAGCATCGAACATCTGGTCTTCAGCGGAGAGATCGAAAACATCCGACCCACCGCTGAGGAAATCGGCAAAGCCGTCCGCATTGATGACGCGCTCGGACGCTACATCGAATTTGCCAAAGCCAGCTTTTCGCGCGGTAAAACCCTCGAGGGCATGCGCATCGTCGTGGATTGCGCGAACGGCGCGGCGTACAAGGCGACCCCCTGCGTGCTGCGCGAGTTGGGTGCGGAAGTCATGGTGTTCGGCGACAAACCCAACGGTAAAAACATCAACGAAGATTGCGGTTCAATGCACCCGCAGAATCTGTGTCGGTTGGTCCGCGAATTTCGCGCCGACCTCGGCATTGCGCATGATGGCGATGCGGACCGCGTCCTGATGTGTGACGAACACGGCCAGATGATTGACGGCGACGACATCATGGCCATCGCCGCGCTTGACCTGCTGGCCCAAGGTGCCCTGGCGGAAAAAACGCTCGTTGCCACGGTGATGAGCAACGCCGGGTTGGATGCGGCCATCACCGCCGCGGGCGGCAAAGTCATCCGCACCGGCGTGGGCGACAAGCTCGTGATTGATGAAATGTTGCGCAGCGGTTTCAACTTTGGCGGCGAACAAAGCGGCCATCTGATTTTCCGCGACTACGCCACGACGGGCGATGGCCTGGTGGCGGCATTGCAAATCCTGCGCATCATGAAAATGCGCGGCAAGAAACTGAGCCAGTTGGCGCAATGCTGGCAACGCTTTCCGCAACTCGTCAGCAACGTGAAGGTGCGCGAGAAAAAACCGTTCGAGCAACTGGATGGCATCCTTGGCCTCGTTGAGAAAGCTGAAGCCGACGTGAAACCCGCCGGGGGCCGTGTGTTGCTGCGTTATTCCGGCACCGAACCCAAAGCCCGCCTCCTCATCGAAGGCCCGCAACAAACCGTGCTCGAAACGTGGAGCAAGCAGATTTGCGACGCCATCAAACGGCAGGTCGGAGCGTGAGAGATGGAGTTTGTATCGAGACGTAAGGGATGCAGCCTATATCCATATTAGGCCGCTTATCTGTGTGCGGTATCATCAACAACTCGACCGTCTGTGTATGCGCGGTGCGGATGAACAACACACCGCAAGAACAACACGTTTGTATCCTGCGCGGTCGCGCCCGGTGCGGCAAGCTCGTAGCTCACGTCGGCAAGTCGGTAAGAACCATCAGTAAAGCGTCCGGTTGCCGGACAAATGAGCACCTGTGGACTCGCTAGATAGTTGCTCAACGACAAGACATCCTGAGGCAATCGTCCCCCGTGGTCTGCCGCCCACTTCCGGCTCGCATCTGCAATGGCCTGCATCCCCTGCACACAGCGCCGCTTGTTCTCTGGTTTGATTACGAACTGGAGCAACGCAAACCAGCCAATCCAAATGATGACAACCGCAAAGACGAGCGTGAGCATAGGCGTGACGAGGCAGCCAACGACGAGTTTCGTCTTGAGCGGCTTGTTCTTGAGTGTCTTCCGAAGAACCAGCCAAACACACAACAGAGCCAGCAGGAATGCAACAACACCAAGAACGCCAAGGGCGAGCTTGGCGACGAGTGCGTCCAGCCAGCGAAAAGAGCCGTGCATAGCGGCCTAACATTTAAGTGGACTGCACACTTTGCAGTCTATCTCGTTTCATGGATTGGACTTTGCGCCTGTCAAAGAGAGTTGTCCACAGGAATTTACGCGAGGCACAACTTGACACTGCCCCAGCGGATGGCCGCGAAGCGGCCCAACCTGAATAGCCGTGGGTGTCAACCCACGGTCCAGCGTTAAAGCAATGTGCGACCCCTACGGGGTCGAACGGGTTTGGCTCCCGTCACCGTGGGCTGACGCCCACGGCTATTCACGTTTTGTCCCTGCGGGACAATCGGGGCAGATGCGCCCATTGACGCGGAAAATGAGCGCGCATCCGCCCCCAACAAAGGCGGCAAATCAGAACGATTCGCTCACGTCTGGAGGTGCCGCCTGATTTGCTCGTAACCATAGACCAGACGAAAGCCCGCTTGCAGAATGTCTGCGCCGGGAATCTCGTGGATGCGCTGTTGCCGCACGGCTTCAATTTTCCGCCAGCCGGGACGCGCGACGATGCTTTCCGCCCGCACCGGCTTGCCGCACCACGAGGCGAAAATAATTTCCGGGTTCGCCCGGCGAATCTGTTCCGCAGAGACAATCCGCTCCGGCGCGGAACGTTTGTCGCGCAATTCCGGGAAAATGTCTTTTCCTCCGGCGCGCTCAATCAATTCGCCCACCCACGCGATGCCGGAAATCAACGGGTCGTTCCATTCCTCAAAATAGACGCGCGGGCGGCCTTCAATCTTTTCCACCGGCGCGAGACGTTCGCGGAATTCGCGCAGCCATCTTTCGGCTTCCGCCTCGCAATTTACAATGCGCCCCAGCAGCGCGAGCGTAGTTTCGATTTCTGCGAGCGTGCGTTGATTCGTGGCGAACACAGGCAGTCCGCGCTGCATCAATTCCGCCGTCAGTTTTGCCTGCACGTCGGAGAACGTGATGACGAGGTCGGGCTTCAGTTTTTCAATTTGTGCGATGTTTGCGGAACTGAAGCCGCTCACGCGCGGCTTTGGCGGTTCATCCGGCGGCTGCATGAAAAACGCCGTGACCCCGACCACTTTTTCCCACGCGCCAATCCGCCAAAGCCAGTCCGCCGCCTCGGCGGAAAGGCACACGATGCGTTGCGGCGCGCGATTCATTTCAAGCGAACGGAAATTTGCTGCTCGCGGGTATACGGACAATGCCGGCAGTGGTTGCCACAACAGTAGCCCCGGCACCGATGATAGGCGGCAGTGAAAACCATCACCCCATGCTCGAAATAAAAATCCCCGGGCCGGATTTTCGGTCCGGGGCGGCCATGCGCTTTGGCGCGCTGAAATTCCATCACGCAGTTGCGGCAGATGCAGGCTTCAGTCCGCCGCTCCGCCGGGACCCGCGCGATCAATTCCTCGGGAATCATTACCGTGGCACACCAACACGGGCCTTTGTAGGCCGCCGCCGTGCAAAGCTGGCACTCGTTGGGCCGGCCGCACAGCGGGCAGTTGCTGGCGCACACCTCGCTCATCACGTCACCATGAAAGTGAGCCGCCGGTTTGGTATTCGGTCAGCCTATACGGTCGGCAATATGGGGCATTTGTGGCAACAGTTCCTGCGCTTGAAGAACTCAAAACACATCCTTCAAAAAAGGTCAGAGAATATGCGATAGAAGCTTTGGAACGCATAGAAACATCATCACGTTAAGACTTGCCTTCGATACGTAGTTGCGCTGAAAAGCATCACTCCACCCGGCAATACGCCGCCAGGCCTTGGATTCCACCTTCGCGACCAAAACCGCTTTCCTTGTAGCCGCCGAACGGGCTGGTCGGATCGAACTTGTTGTAGGAATTGGCCCAGACCACTCCCGCGCGCAGTTGGTTCACAATCTTGAAAATCTTGCTGCCCTTATCGGTCCACACGCCGGCGCTCAAACCGTAAGGCGTGTTGTTCGCGCGAGCCACCGCTTCCTCGGGCGTGCGAAACGTCATCACGCTCAGCACCGGCCCAAAAATTTCCTCCTGCGCCACGCGATGCGCGTGCGTTACGCCCGTGAGAAAGGCGGGCGCATACCAGTAGCCCCGCGCCGGTAACGCACAGCGGGCCTGCGTCAGTTGCGCGCCTTCCTCCACGCCGCTTTGCACCAGCCTTTTGATCTTCTCCAACTGCGGTTTGGAATTGATCGCGCCGATGTCGGTGTTCTTGTCGAGCGGATTGCCGACGCGCAACGTCTGGATGCGGTCGCGCAGTTTTTTGATGACGGTCTTGTAAATTCCTTCCTGCACGAACAACCGCGAACCGGCGCAACAAACGTGGCCTTGGTTGAAATAAATTCCCGCGATGACGCCTTCGATGGCCTGATCAATCGGCGCGTCCTCGAACAAAATGTTCGCCGCCTTGCCCCCGAGTTCGAGCGTGAGCTTGGGAATTTTTGTGGCTGTGTTCGTGAGAATACGGCTAATTTCCTTTGAGTCAGCCGCACTCTCACGAGTGCAGCCACGATTCGCAATCGCCCGCGCAATCGCCTTCCCCACCTCCGTGCTGCCGGTGAACGCGATCTTATCCAGGTCTGGATGATTGACGAGGGCCGCGCCCGTTTCTCCCGCGCCGGTGACGATGTTCACTACGCCTTCGGGCAATTCCGCCTCCTGAAAAATTTGCGCCAAACGCAACGCGGTGAGCGACGTGGTTTCGGCAGGCTTCAACACCACCGTGTTACCACACGCAAGAGCGGGCGCAATTTTCCACGCCGCCATGAGCAAGGGGAAATTCCAGGGAATGATCTGTCCTGCCACGCCGAGCGGACGCGGGGTTCGGCCCGGAAAGGCATAAGCCAGTTTATCCGCCCAACCGGCGTAATAGAAAAAGTGCGCCGCGGCGGTTGGCACATCAAAGTCGCGCGATTCCTTGATGGGCTTGCCGCCATCCAGGGTCTCGAGCACGGCCAGTTCGCGCGCCTTTTCCTGAATGATGCGGGCGATGCGATACAGATACTTGCCGCGTTCGCGTCCGGGCATCTTGCGCCAGACCTTGTCGTAAGCGTGCCGCGCCGACTTTACTGCTGCGTCCACGTCCGCGGCGTTGGCTGTTGCGATCTCCGTGAGTTGTTGTTCCGTGGCCGGATTAAGAGACGGAAAATATTTCCCCGACTTTGGCGCGACGAATTTGCCGCCGATGAATAACCCATGTCGCGGCGCGATGACATAATGCTTGGATTCCTCCGGTGCTGGTGCGTAATCCCATTTACTGCCGAAGTTCAAGCGCCGTTCCTTGAGCGGCACGACCGCAGGCGTTGGTAGGGTAACAGCGCGCTTGGCGGAAAGTTTCACAGCTTTGCTTTTGGTTTTCATGAGATGATTTAGACAGAATTTACCGAATTATGCAGAATTCTTCCCAAGGGCCGGGAAGTTGTGTGGTCTGCGTCTTGAAATTCTGTTCATTAGGTTAATTCTGTCTTCCTTCAGTGGAATTTTATGTCTTCGATCTTTGGGGTCCGGAATTTCTTTTTCAGAAATTTTGGTTGTTGGATTCATCGGCCTTTAATTCTGTCTAAATCACGGCAGTGAGAAGTAGTCCGCACTTTGATAATTTCCGTCCGCTGTTTTCGCGATCTGCATGAGCAGGTCGTTAACCAGCGAGCTGGCGCCGAAGCGGAACAGTTCCGGCGTGAGCCAGTCGTCGCCGAGGGTTTCCTTGACCATCACCAGGTAGGCAAGCGCCTGCTTGGAATTACGGATGCCGCCGGCGGGTTTCATGCCGATGCGGATGCCGGTGGCGAAAAAATAATCGCGGATGGCTTCGAGCATGACGAGCGTGACGGGCAATGTGGCGGCGGGATTCACTTTGCCGGTGCTGGTCTTGATGAAATCGCCGCCCGCTTGCATGGCGATTTCGCTGGCAAGGCGGACGTTGTCGTAGGTGACGAGTTCACCAGTTTCCAGAATCACCTTCAGATGCGCCGGGCCGCAGGCTGCCTTGGTGGCGGCGATTTCATCGAAGACGCGCGCATGGTCGCCAGCCAGAAAGGCCGCGCGATTGATCACCATGTCAATTTCATCCGCGCCCGCAGCCACGGTGCGACGAACTTCGTCGAGCTTCGTCTTGAGCGGATATTGGCCGCTGGGAAAACCGGTCGCGACGGCGGCAATGTTGACCGGAGAATTCTCCCCAAGAAATTTGCGCGCGTATTTCACCAGGTTGGGATAGACGCACACGGCGGCGCAACTGGGCACGGTGTACTTCGGATCGGCGGGTTGCAACGCTTTGCGGCACAAATACGCCACTTTGCCCGGCGTATCGCTGCCTTCCAACGTGGTGAGATCGCACATGGCCACCGCCATTTTCAGCCCGGCCAGCTTGGCGCTGGTTTTAATGCTGCGGCGGGCAAAAGCCGCGGCGCGTTCTTCCACCGTGACCTGATCCACGGTCGGCGCAAAAAACGCGGAAGTCGCCGCACGGTGAAATCCATCTCGAGGGGCCAGCGCTTTCATATCAATGTGGATAAACTTGCGGGCGACTTCGAAGCGAGTCAACTCTGACTCGTTTCCACACGAAACGATTATCAGAAAGTGCGGTGAGTTGTCGGGAAATAAATCGCGTTCACCCGATGGCTCAACCCTCGGGCGTTCGCGCGTCCAGCCAGCGCAGTGCGCCGGCCAAGTCGTTGAAGGCCCCGTCGAGTTGCGCCTCGAAGGCCGCTTTCAGAGTGACGCCAAATTCCCGGTCTGGTCGCCAGCCGCGCGCGATCAAGTGTCGCCCCTGCAGCAACGGCTTCGGCGCGGCGGCTTGCAGGCGCAACGCCGCCGCTTTCTCTTTCAGGGCCAGAATACCAGGCGGAACAATTCGAGGTTTGGGCGGACGACCGAAGGAATCCGCCAGCATGACCAGGCAGAGATCGTCAATCGTGGCGGGCTTCAACGCGTTGGCCAGGCGGCGCACGGAACGAGCGGTGACGGTTTGTAGTTGCGCCAAATGATGTGTGACCAGCGGCACGATGCGGCTCGTCAGTTCCTGCGATACTTTCAACCGCGCGAGGAAGGTCTCCGTCAACGGTCCGCCTTGTTGTTCATGTCCAGGCGAAACGATCCGCATCCGTCCGTGCCGCTCCGCGCGATGGGTGGTCGCGGGTTTGCCAAAGTCGTGTGCGAGCACCGCCACCATCAGCACGCGGCGCGTGGTTTCGTCCGCCGCCTGCCAGTCCGGCAATTCCGCCAGCGCGTCGCAGCAGTGACCCGTGTGCGTGAACACGTCGCCTTCCGGATGCCATTCCGGATCTTGCGGCGTGTTCACCAGCGCCGCCAGTTCGGGAAAATGCTGCAGCCAGTTCGTGACTTGCAGGAAACGCAAACCCGCCGCTGGTTCGCGGCTCGCGCCTGCCCACTTGAGCCACTCCAGGCCGACGCGCTCGGGCGCCAATTCCGTGAAAGTGTGACTGATGGAGCGGCACAATGCGACCGTGTCCGGCGCGGGCGTCAACTGAAACCGCGCGACGAATTGCATGCCGCGCAAGACGCGCAAAGGATCGTCGGCGAAGCGGTCGCTGGTGTGACGCAAAATGCGATCCGCCAGGTCCTGTCGCCCGCCGAAGAAATCCAGATACTCATTCGTGCGCGGATTGAACATTAACGCGTTGATGGTGAAATCGCGGCGGCTGGCGGCTTCGCGCGGCTCAAGGTTCGGATCGAACTCAATCGCGAAACCTTTGTGGCCGGCGGCGGTTTTGGAATCACGCCGCGGCAGGCTGAAATCCCATTGCGCGCCATCCGGACGGGTGAATTTGATGACGCCGAACGATTTGCCGACCAAGTCCGCGCGCCCGTGGCGGCGCAGGCCATTAACCAGCGTTTCATAATCCACGCCATAAACTTCAAGGTCGAAGTCGGTTTGTGGACGACCGAGCCAGGCGTCCCGAACGCAACCACCCACCAGATAAGCGCGGGATAGTTCCGGCGTGGTTTGCAACAATTGACGCAAGTCGGCCGGCAGTTTCATATCACCAGCGGAGGGTTGACGCCACGCGATGAAACCTCGCCGCCGGCGGCGCTAAACAAAGCGTTGCCGGTGCAGAATGAAGTAAAGTCCCGCATACACTTTCGGATCAATCATCACGCCGGAGCGCGCCCTGGCTTCCAGCCAGGCATGGACTTCCGCCAACGACACTTCATGCACCGTGATGGCTTCCCGCGCCACCCCGCCGCCCGCACCGATGCGCTGCAGTTTGGTCGCATAAAAGAACGTCGAGATTTCCGTTCCCATTCCACTGCAGGCGGGGCCGTGCGTCAACTGTTCCAACTGCCCGGCGGCGTATCCGGTTTCCTCAAGCAATTCGCGTCGCGCCGCGGCCAATGCGGATTCTTTTGCGCTGCCTGAATCATCACCAATCAGCCCCGCCGGCAACTCAATGGTGCGCGCATGAATGGGAATTCGATACTGCTCCACCAGGAGAACTTTTTGTGCCTCACTTACCGCCACCAGTAAAACGGCGCCAGTGGCGTTGGGACGGTCCACATATTCCCAATGTCCCTCCTGAATCAGGGCGAGAAATTTACCGGTGTAGAGCCGGGTTTGTGGTAATGCTTCCATCAGTTTCAGAATTTCCAAACTAAAGTCGTCAAGCCCGAGGCGCGCGCCCCGTCCGGCTTGCTTCCGGTTTGATGCATGCTCGCCCCGCCCGGCCAACCCGACGGCTTCGATTCGACCGCGCGGCTTCTTACATCACCATCCCGCCGTCAATGGTCAGCACCTGACCGGTGACGTACCGCCCCGCGTCGCTGGCGAGATAAAGCGCACCGTTGGCGATGTCTTCGGCCTGACCGAACCAGCCGAGCGGCACCTGTTTCAAAATCACGTCGCGCAAATCAGGTTTCAAATCCGAGGTCATGTCGGTTTCGATGAATCCGGGCGCGATGGCGTTCACGGTTACGCCGCGAGAGGCCAGTTCGCGGGCGGTGGATTTGGTGAAGCCGATCAAACCGGCCTTGCTGGCGGCATAGTTGCACTGGCCGGGATTACCGATCAAACCAATCACCGAGGCGATGTTGATGATGCGTCCCGAGCGTTGCCGCGCAAAGTTGCGGAACAGCGCGCGGGTGAAATGGAAGGCGCCTTTGAGATTGGTGTTCAACACCGTGTCCCAATCCGCGTCGCTCATGCGCATCAACAAACCGTCCCGCGTGACGCCGGCGTTATTGACCAGGATGTTCACCTTGCCGCAGTCCGCGAGAATTTTTTCCGCAGCGGCGGTGACGGTCGCGCCATCCGCCACGTCCACCGCCAAGGCCCAGGCCTGGCGACCGAGCGCGCGGATTTCTGTGGCGACTTTTTCCGAATTTTCCACCGTGCGGGAAACGACGGCCACATCCGCACCGGCGGCGGCAAATTTCAAAGCGATGGCTCGACCGATGCCGCGACTGGCCCCGGTAACAACGGCAATTTGACTGGCAAGTTGACTCATGACGGCATGCAGCGTGTTAAGGCATGGCGCTGGCGTCAAGCATCCACTGCGGTGGCGCGCTTGACCCGCCCCAGGCCCGCTCCTAGCATCAGCGGGTGAGGATGAGGAAAATTTTCCGATGGTTGTGCGTGATGGGATTGGGGACGATGGGCCTCGTTCATTCGGCATCAGCCGCCGAATTGATCAACGGCGTCAAAGCCGTGGTGCATACGTCGGTCATCACCTATGGGGAAATCGAATCGGACGTGGCCATGATGGCCGAGGATTTGTATCGCCAGTACGGCCGGCAGCCCGCTGTGTTTCAGGAAAAGATCGAAGCCGCGCGTCGGGAAAGTTTCGAACGCGCGGAAAAGCATCAATTGATTCTGCACGATTTCGAAAAGAAGGGTTACAGCCTGCCGGAGGTGGTGATTGATGAAGTAGTGAACGACGAAATCAAACGCTACGGCGATCGGGCGACTTTGACCAAAACCCTGCAGGCTCGCGGCATGACCTTTGAAAAATGGCGGCAACAAATCAAGGAACGCTTTCTCGTCAGTCAGTTGCGGCGCAAGAACGTCAATCAGGAAACCATCATCTCGCCGTACAAAATCGAGGAGTATTACCAGGCGCATCAGGAGACCTACCAGGTTTCCGAACAGGTCAAATTGCGCATGATCATGCTGAATAAAAACGAGGGTGCGTCCGAGGAGGTGGGCATGACTCTGGACCTCGCCCGGGAAATTCTGGCGAAGCTTAAAGCGGGCGCGCCATTTGCCGAAATGGCCACCATTTATTCGCAGGGCGCGCAACGGACCCAGGGCGGCGAATGGGGTTGGACGGAAAAGTCCGTGCTGCGCTCCGAGCTGGCCGAGGTTGCCTTCAAACTCAATCCCGGCGAACTCAGCGACGTAATCGAAACACCGCAGGCTTATTTCATCATGTTGCTGGAGGATAAACGCACGGCGCACGTAAAACCCATCGGCGAAGTGCGCGACGAAATTGAAAGCACGCTGCAGCAGCAGGAAAGCGCGCGGTTGGAAGCGAGCTATATTGACAAGTTGAGGAAGGAAACCTTCATCCGGATTTTTGATTATTAAATCCGCGGCCGGATGGAATTCTGGTTATGACGCAAGCCATCGGCATCTCGTTGGGAGACATCACCGGCATCGGGCCGGAAGTCACGCTCAAGGCGTTGGCGGCCGAACTGCCACGGGACGATGCGCGTTACGTGCTGTTTGGCGAACCAACGATCCTCCGACATTGGAATGAGCGCTTGCAACTGGCGTTGCCGCTCGGGAAAGCGCGGCTGCAACTCGCCAGCAAGTCCGAACGCGATCTCACTCTGAACCTTCATCCCGGCGCCGCGCCGGCCGCGCGCGCCGCCGTCGCCTGGCTGCGGGCCGGCGCGGAACGTTGTCGGCAAGGCGAACTGGCGGCTCTCGTCACTGCTCCTGTGAACAAGGCGGCCATCGTGCGCTCCGGCCAGCCGTTTGTGGGGCAGACGGAATTGCTCTCCCAACTTGCGCAAACCCAACGGACGGCCATGATGTTGCTCGGTACGGATGAGCGTGGCCGCTGGCTGCGCGTGGCGTTGGCGACCGTGCATATTTCCATCAAGTCCGTCCCCGAAAAACTGACTACGGAGCGAATCAAACTGGCCATTGAACTCGCCACGCAAGCCTGTCGCGATTTGGGGCTGTCGCGCGCCCGGGTGGCTGTTTGTGGATTGAATCCGCACGCCGGTGAAGGCGGCGAATTTGGCACGGAAGAAATCACCACCATCAGCCCTCTCGTGCAGGTGATGCAGCAGAACGGCTTTGATGTCGTTGGTCCGCTAAGCGGCGACACCGTGTTCCACTACGCGTTGCAGGGAGATTACGACGCGGTGGTGGCGATGTATCACGACCAGGGATTGGCGCCGTTGAAAGCGGTGGCTTTTGAAAGTGGAATCAACTGGACGTTGGGATTGCCATTCATCCGCACCTCACCCGATCACGGCACGGCCTACAACATTGCCGGTCAGGGAACGGCCAATCCGTCCAGCATGATCGCCGCGATCCGATTGGCCAAACAACTGATCCGCGCCCGGCGTTAGATATTTTCGCGCGGAGCTGACGAAGTCGCTGCTATCGGCAAAGGCGCGATCCGTTTGACGCGCAATCCATTTTTTTCTGCCGCGCCGGCAAAAGACAGGATGCCGCGTTTGGCGGTCACGCCCGCGTACGGATCGTTGGTCGTCAGCAGATTTCCATCAATATCCAGGTAGTCGCACAATTCGGCCAGATGCGCGGCGGCGCTGATCAGCACGCTGGTTTCGATCATGCAACCGATCATGGTTTTCAACCCCAACTGCCGCGCGCGGCTCAAGGCGTTGAATCCCTCGCTGACGCCGCCGGTTTTAACCAGCTTCACGTTCACGCCGTGGAAACATTCGGCGCAGTGCGCGAGGTCCGCCGTGGTATGGTACGACTCATCCGCGAACAGCGGCAACGGCGAACGTTCCTTGAGCCAGCGCAAATCGGTCGGTGGCGTGGTCTGCGGCATCGGTTGTTCCACAAACTGAATGTGCCCGTCGTCCGCCAGCCAGTGCAGCCGTTCCAACGCTTCTTCCCGGGTTTTCCAACCTTCATTGGCATCCACGCGCACGGGCTTGTGCGGGGCGACTTCCCGCAGTGCCGCGAGGATTTCCCGATCGCCCGCGACGCCAACTTTCAATTTCAAAACCGGATAGGCGTCAGCGGCCTGCACTTTTTGCCGAATCACTTCGGGCCGATCAATGCCGATGCTGAACGAGGTGACGTGATGCTCGTTGCGAAATCCCAGGCCCAACCAATCATAGATCGGTTTACCCGCCAGCTTCCCGGCGGCGTCCAGCAACGCCAGATTCAAGGCGCATTTGGCCGCGCGATTTCCCGCCGCCACCGTTTCCAAGTACGCCATGCTGCCGGGAATGTCTTCGCTGGAAAGCCGGGCGCCGTCCACCTTGCGGAAAAAATCCTCCACCGTGGCGGGCGATTCGTGATAACGCTGGATCGGGCTGGCTTCACCGATGCCAACGGTGCCTCGGGCATCCGTCAACTCCACCATGACGACCTGGAAAAGATCGGTGCTGCCGCGCGCAATGGTCCAGGTGTTGGCCAGTCGCAATTGTTCCCGCCAGAAGTGCAATTTCATGTTGGCAAAATGACAAATTGTGCGGGTTCCGCAATCGCCGCGTCGCACACAAACATGTTGGAACGGATGAATTTCAAATGACGGTGCCGTCCGGAATGGAAGCGTTCTTGGGAATCACCACGATGCCGTCACGGATGAAATACCATTCGTGATCCACGTGGTCGGGTTTGCCCGCCGGGGAGATGATCACGTTGTTGCCGATGCGCGCGTTTTTATCAATGATGGCATTCTCAATCCGACAATTCGTGCCGATACCCACCCGGGGCCGACCGTGCCGCTCGTGTTCGTTGATGGATTCCCGCGATTCAAAATAATCGCAGCCCAACGCCACCACCCGGTATAATTCCGTGCCGCGCCCCACAATGATGCGCAGGCCGACGATGCTGTTGCGGATTTTGGATGGGTTGATGATGCAGCCATCGGAAATGACCGCGTGATCAATCTGCGCGCCGTTCACTTTCGAGCCGGGAAGAAAGCGCGGGCGACTGAAAATCGGTGCGCTCATGTCGAAGAGATTGAACTTGGGCAATTCCGCCGCCATGTCGAGGTTCGATTCGAAAAAGGCGCGGATCGTGCCGATGTCCTCCCAGTAACCCTGATAGATGTGCGAACAAACCCGGTGCGTCTCGATGGCTCGCGGAATGATGTGCTTGCCGAAGTCGGTGAAATCGTTATCCAGCAGTTTGCGGATCACCTCGCGGTTGAACACGTAAATGCCCATCGAAGCGAGGAAATACTCTTCATCGCCTTTGATTCCCAATTTGGAATACCAGGCCGACGGCAACCGCAACGAATCCTGCACCGCCGGGTCCTTGGGTTTTTCCACAAAGCGCACAATGCTGCGGTCCTCCGCGATTTGCATGATGCCCAGCGCCGCCGCCTCCTTGCGGCGCACGGGAATCGTGGCGATGCTGACATCCGCGCCGCTCTCGCGGTGCTCGGCGATCATGCGCCGAAAATCCATGCGGTACAACTGGTCGCCGCTCAGAATGACCAGATACTCAAAATCATGATCCAAAAAGTGAACCAGATTCTTGCGCACGGCATCCGCCGTGCCTTCGTACCAGGAAGCGTCCGCGAAGGTTTGTTGCGCGGCGAGGATTTCCACGAAGCCGCTGGTGAACTGATCGAACTTATACGACAACGAAATATGCCGGTGCAGCGAGGTCGAGTTGAATTGCGTCAGTACGTAAATCCGGCGGAAACCGGAATTGATGCAATTGGAAATCGGCACGTCCACCAGCCGGTACTTGCCCGCGAACGGCACGGCGGGTTTGGCGCGGTCCTTGGTGAGCGGGAACAACCGCGTGCCTTGGCCGCCACCCATGATGACGCACAGGACGTTGCTGGTGTTGAGAGATTGCCGGGTGATACGGTTCGTGTTTGACATAGCGCCAATCCAGTTACAACTGTGATTTCCTGCCATGCTAGGCCAGTCCGCCGGAAAACCGCAAGCTCCAAGCGGATGAGCCAAACGCAAATGAGAATCCCGACGGCCGTCAGGCCCAACCGGAATGAAGTTCCCTCCAGTAAAACCGGCAAAGCCGGGAGTTGCCACCACCGCGCCCAACTGCCACCATGCGGTCGCCGCGCGGGAAATTTACGCCCCCGGAAAGACACGATTTAAATTATGAAAACAATCAAAGCAGGAATTATCGGCACCGGTTTCATTGGACCGGCACACGTGGAAGCCGCGCGCCGGCTCGGCTTCGTGGAAATGGTGGCGTTATGCGAAGCGAATGAGGATCTCGCCCGCGCCAAAGCCACCGCGTTGGGCATCCCCAAATCCTACGGCAGCATCGCCGCCTTGCTCAAAGACAAGGAGGTCGAAGTCATTCATAACTGCACGCCGAACCACATCCATTTCGAGATCAGCAAAAAAATCATGGCGGCGGGCAAACACGTCATCTCCGAAAAGCCGCTGGCCATGACCACCAAGGAATCGCGCGAGCTGGTGAAGCTCGCCAAGCAGACCGGCGTGGTGAACGCCATTGATTTCAATTACCGCTATTATCCGCTCGTCCAAGAGGCGCGGAATCAGGTGGCCTCCGGCCAATTGGGTGACGTGTTCCACGCCACCGGCAGTTACACGCAGGACTGGCTTTACCTCGCCACGGATTGGAATTGGCGGCTCGTCCCGCAATTCAGCGGCAAGTCGCGCGCCGTGGCGGATGTCGGTTCGCACTGGTGCGACGCCATTCAGTTCATCACCGGACTGAAAATCACCAAGGTATTCGGCGACTTCCAAACCATCCACAAGCGCCGCATGAAACCCAAAAAGGAGGTGGAAACCTACTCGGGCAAAATGCTCAAGCCGACGGATTACGAACCGGTGCCGATCCATACGGAGGACTTTGCCAGTGTGTTGTTCCAGTTCGCCAACGGCGCGCACGGCTCGTTCAGCGTGTCGCAATGCTTTGCCGGCAGAAAAAACCGGCTGTTCTACGAACTGGCCGGATCGAAGAAATCGCTCGTATGGGATCAGGAGCGCCCCAACGAACTTTGGATCGGTTATCGCGAGAAGCCGAATGAGCTGCTGATCAAAGATCCATCGCTCCTGAGTCCGGGCGCGCGGGCTTACGCGCATTACCCCGGCGGTCATCCCGAAGCGTATCCGGACGGACTCAAGAATTTTCTGCTCCGCGTTTACGCCTACGTTGCCGGCAAAGAAAAGCGACCGGATTTCAGCACGTTCCAGGATGGACATGATGAACTCGCCATCTGCGAAGCCATTCTGGCCAGTTCCAAATCCAAGAAGTGGGAGACGGTGAAATACTGATGCAACCTGGGTGTTGGCGTAGGGAAATTTACGGATTTAACCGTAACGGTGCGGTTTTCCCTTGATTCCAAGAGAGGGATCTGCCACCGTCGCGTCCGCAACTCAATAAAAGACTGTAAATAAGATCATGAAAATAAGTCCTATAATAGTACCTGTTGTATGTGGCGCTGTGGCAATGGCATTTGCTACCACCACCGTAAATGCACAAACCTTGTGGAGTCAAAATTTCGAAACCGACACCACGGCGAACTGGAGCGTGAACACGTTAGGCCTCGGCTCGGACGCCAACTTCTTCTTTGACTACAGCTCAGTCGGTATTCCCCAAGCCCCCCATTCGGGCGTGTCCGATGGCACGTATGGCCTGCGGTTGCGGGCGAACCAGTTTGGTTTTGGCACTGCGACTTTCCCTGCGGGCGTCAGTGTGTCACCGATTGGTCAAAGCTTTACGGGCGATTATATCCTGCGTTTTGACATGTGGCTAAACTTCACCGGTCCGGCTCCAAGCGGAGGCACGGGTTCGACGCAAATCTCGGGTGCCGGCATCGGCACCGCCGGCACCTCCTCACAAATCGCGGGCGGGGTGGTGGACAGCATCTTTTTTGGCGGTAGCGGCGAAGGCGGCACCGCAACCGATTATCGCGCTTACGCACCCGCGGCTCAAACCAGTTACACAGTCGCTTCTGGAGTTTATGCGGCCGGAAGCCAAAATAATAGCGACGCTTACTATGCCCAGTTCGGTGGTGAGACCGCTCCAGCCGCCCAAATAGCGCTATACCCAAATCAAACTGGGGCCACGGCGGCCGGAACATTAGGCTGGGCTTGGCGCGACGTGGAAATTGCGAATGTTGGCGGTATCATTACTTGGAAAGTGGATGGCTTGCTGATGGCGACGGTGGACGCATCCGCCGCCGGAACGCTTGGTGGCAATAACATTCTCTTCAATCAGTTCGATATCAACGCCTCCACAACCGACCTCACCGGTAACGATGTGTTGTTCGGCCTGTTTGACAACATTGTTGTCACCGCCGTGCCGGAGCCGACCAGCTTGGCGTTGGTTGGTCTTGGAGCGCTGGCGCTGTTTGCGCGCCGTCGCAAGTAAGAATTCCAATTCAGGTTACTTCAACCGCTCGGGAGAAATCCCGGGCGGTTTTTATTTTGCTGCCAGCAACGCTTGAACCTGCGCGGCAATGTCGCCGCCGCGCATCAGACTTTCGCCAACCAGGATGGCGCCCGCGCCGCAGGCTTTAAGACGTTGCACATCCGCACGAGTGAAAATGCCGCTCTCCGCGACCAACAGCGATGCGTGAGACGTAGCAGACGACATGAACAACTTCGCGGCCAGCCGTTCGGTGGTGGCGAGGTCAACTTTGAACGTCTTCAAATCGCGGTTGTTCACCCCGATCAGTTTCGCGCCGATGGCAACCGCGCGGGCCAGCTCTGCCTCATCGTGAACCTCCACCAACACCGTCAAACCAGCCTCCACCGCCAGGTCGTGAAAATTTTGCAACCGGACGTCATCAAGGATGGCGACGATGAGCAAAATCGCATCCGCGCCCCATTCGATGGCTTCGAGAATCTGCCGCTCATCAATGATGAAATCCTTCCGCAACAACGGCAGCTTCACCGCCGCGCGGATTTGCCGCAGATAATCGAGTGACCCTTGAAAAAACTTTTCATCGGTGAGCACCGACAGGCAACTCGCGCCTGCCGCTTCGTATTCCTTGGCGATGCGAACCGGATCGAAGTTTTCGCAGATGACGCCCTTGGATGGCGACGCCTTCTTCACCTCGGCAATCAACGCCACATCGCCGCCGCGTGGATTCTGTAACGCGGCAAAAAAGTCGCGCCGCTCGCCATGTTCGAGCATGGCATCGCGCAAGTCGCCCGCTGCGATCAACCGCTCGGCCAGCTTGGCAACTTCGAGCTTTTTCTGTTCAACGATGGTGTCGAGAATGTTCATGGATTTATTTTAGTGCAAAGACGCAAAGACCCGAAGGCGCAGAGAAAACAAAACCTTTGCGTCTCTGCCTTTTTGCGACTTTGCGTTAAATTTATTCTTCCTCATCCTTCAAGCCCTGCATCCGCTTGAGCGGGCCGCCCGCGCGCAGCCAGCCGTTCACAAACGGGTCCAAGTCGCCATCCATCACGCCTTGCACGTCGCTCGTCTCCACGCCCGTCCGTAAATCCTTCACCATGCGATACGGCTGAAACACGTAGCTGCGAATCTGGTTGCCCCACGACACGCTGCCTTTCTCGCCGTAAAATCGTTCCATCTCGGCCTTCTGCGCGTCCACGCGCTGCGCGTAAATTTTCGAGATCAACATGCGCATCGCGGTGGCGCGATTCTGGTGTTGCGAACGCTGGCTTTGCGAGGCGGCCACTAAGCCCGTCGGCAAGTGCGTGATGCGGACGGCGGTTTCCACCTTGTTCACGTTCTGTCCGCCCTTGCCGCCGGAGCGAAATGTATCCACGTGCAACTCGCTGGGCGGAATCACAATATCGGACGACGTTTCTTCGATTTCCGCAATGGTATCCACGCTGGCGAAGCTGGTGTGGCGCCGTTTGTTCGCGTCGAACGGCGAGATGCGCACCAGCCGATGCACGCCGCGCTCGGCCTTGCAGAAGCCGTAAGCGTTTTCACCCTTGATGATCAGCGTCACGCTTTTGATGCCTGCGCCTTCGCCCGGCAACGCGTCTTCCACTTCCACTTCCCAGCCGCGCCCCTCCGCCCAGCGTTGGTACATGCGCATCAACATCCCCGCCCAATCGCAAGCCTCCGTGCCGCCCGCTCCGGCGTTGATGCTCAGGAAACAATTGCTGTGATCGTGTGGGCCGGTGAGAAAGACGCGCAGTTCAAATCCGTCCAGTTCCTTGAGGAATCTGCCCAGGTCGCGCTCCAGCTCCCGCTCCACCGGCAACTGCGCTTCCGCCGGCTCGGCTTCGCCCAACTCCAACATCACGCGGAGGTCGTCCAACTGCTTTTCCGCCGCCACCAGCGGCTCAATTTTGTTGCGGATGGAACTGCCCTCGTTGATCAGTTTCTGGGCCTGCTCGCGATTGTCCCAAAAGCCCTCGCCGGCCATCAGCGAGTCGAGCTCGCCCTGACGTTTTTGCAGATTGGCGACGTCAAAGAAACCTCCGCAGGTGCGTAAGTTTCTGCGCGGCGGTCTCCAAAGAAATTTTAACCGTATCAAACATAGACCGCGCAGCCTAACGCACGGCGCGAACTGAATCCAGCGGGGAAACAAATCTCTCTTGGGTCCTATGCATCTGGACAGTTTACCGGATTACTGGTTCCATGACGTGTCCCAATGTCAGCAAGAAAAGAACTATTTGGGCGAGAGAGGTTATTATCGAAGCCGTCTATCAAGGCGGTCTGGGCGAACACCCATAATCAGTTTGCCCCAACCGTTCCGTTGGCGGTCAAGGGAAGCGGCTTCGGTTGCGAGTGCGGCTTGCAGTGACCGGCGGCGGATTGCCGCAAGCGGGTAAAGCGGACGATTCCGCAGATTGGAAATGACGCGTTGCGGGTTCGCGACGCTCTGGGAAATTCAGAAGGTTGATCTCAATGGCGAGTGCGGCGCAGCGCAATCAAGGCGGTAATCCCCAAACCCAGCAAAGTGGCAGTAGCCGGTTCAGGAATGGCGACCGTGAAGGCTTGGATGCCTTGATTGGAACTCATGGCCCAAAGTTGCGCCGTGTTGCCGCTGATGTTGCCCCAGACCAATTGTCCCGTGGCGTTCGGATTGGCCGCGGGAGAACCGCCGGTGTTATTACCGCTGGCCAGCCAGAGGGGATTCGCGGGATCGGTGATGTCGTATAAACTCACATGCGAGTCGCCCGTGCTTTGCACCGCCAACAGGGGAATTCCACCCACTTCCGCATACGCCATCAATCGGTCGGCGGTGGCCCCTGCCGGGTCCGGAAAGGGCACCGTGTCCAACAGAATACCGGTCGCATCGGAGAAACTGGTGTACTGATACAGGCCGCTGCCTTGAGATCCGAGCACGTGACTGGAATCGGTGAACGTGATGCCCAGGCGAAAATCGCCTGCGGCGGGTGGTGTGCCCGCGAAGCCAACCGCCGTGGCGCTGGCAGTGGTAGGATCAATTATCAGATAACCATTATTTCCAGCCACTACGGGTGAACTACCGAAACCCAGCGCGAGCCGGGTGGAGCTGCCCCCGCCAATCGCTGCCAGACTGTCGCCCAATCGCGCTCCGCTCAAGACTCCATCCCCCGAATAGACCACGGTGGGAGTGGAGCTTTCCGTCGCCCATTGATATACCTTGAGGGGTGAGGTGGCCGATTGGGTGGTGAGATTGTTCACGTAGATGGCGCCATCGGCACCGACGGCGATGGTATTCACGGCAAAGGTGCCGCCACTGATGCCGGTGGTGTCCAACGCGCCCAGGTCGGCGCCGGTCATCGGATCCAGAATGCGGATGAAATTGCCGCCGCTGCGGCTGACCAGATAAAGATGGCCGTTGCCGTAGGCCAATCCGCGTTCGCTATTTCCCGCCCCGAGATAAGCGTAACCATCTTCGCCTGGAGCGAGCCAGCCGTCACCGTTGCCAAAGCTGGTCAGTGGCGAAAGGATTTGTGCGGACGACCATGCGGTCCCGAGCGCCAAGGTGAGGGCGGCAAGCAAAGATGAGGTTTTGTTCATAAGTTAAATTCGTTTTTAGAGCAAATTTTTGAGTTGGTGCTGGTTCACGCTCAAAGCTCGGTGCGGACTATACCGTACGCGACCACGGTTGTATATCCGCAATTTACCCGAAAAATCAGTTTGCACCCAAGGCGGGCAACCATCCGCGTTTGCGTCTTCTAAGCCGGAACGATTCGATTGGAGCTTGGGTGGAACGGGCCACTGGCCCGTCCTGTCGGGCTACCAGCCCAACAGCCCAACAGCCGAACGCAAAGCGTGCGAACTCAATGGGGTGCGATCTCCGTGCGCTCGTCTGGGCGGCAGGTTGCCGCCCAGAACGGCCAAGTTGGCCGTTCCACCTGGACCAACTGCATCCTTCCGGCTAAGGCGGAATAGGACTGGTAATGGGCGACTCCGGGTTTGGGGCGCTTGGGTTATGAGAACAACGCTCGTGATCAGAATGGGCAGTGGAAGACCGTAACGGAGTATGCGTTAGATTTTGTGTGAGCAAAAACCGTTGACAGAATTTCAGAACCTTGGTACTTAGTGCGTTAACATTTTAATCGCGCCAATTTTTGCTCCAGTTAGCCGGACGCAAGTTGATGGGAGGCGAATGTAGTAACGATGGGAGATTGCGAACTTGACCGGAAAAGTGGTCTTGGCTGGTGAAGTTCGCCAACCAGACAGTAAGTTATGAAAACAAACCAACCTATAAGAAACGGCTGCTTACCGGCCGATTATCAGACTCAGTTCACCGGCTCAGGTTCGCGTTCAAAGCGGAACGGGGTCGCGTCCATGGCGGCATTGGCGTCTGCACTGTTGTTGGTTGCCGGCCAGGCAACCGCAGCCACGACGACAATTTTCACCGATAACTTTGAGAGTTATAACGATGTGGCGACGAGCATGGCGGATACGGCTGATGCCAATCCGACCGGTTCCGAGTGGGTCATTGGCGATGATGTGGCACTGGGGGAAACAACGCCAGGCGCCGGGGTACAGGTGATCAATTGGTTGACTAATTCCGCCGGTGAGCCCACCCAGAGTCTGTTTTTGCGGTCCGGCACCAGAGCCGAAATTCACCTCAACGGTCCGAAGAGCGGCCCGCGGTACCAGTTGGATTTTTTGGCTTACGTCGCCAAGGACTCAGTCAGTGATCGGAGTTTTTATATTCAGATCCAAGGTGAAGGCAACGATTTCAATGGCGGCGATTTCGTAGCTTATCAGGCGAATCGCGCAGCGGACAACTGGGAGGTTCGTCATTATGACGGAGTCAGCAGCCCCGCTGCTTGGAAAAATATCGGAACCTTCGAGACCAATGTTTGGCAGCATCATCGGTTGGTGATGTATCCCAACACTGGAGAAATGAAGGTGTACATTGATGACATGGATAATCCCCTCTATTCCGGCGAGTCTCGGTTGGCGCGGAGCATCGTGGCGGTACCCACCAAGATAAACATTATCCATGAGGGAAATAGCGCCGACGACGGATGGTGGGCCATAGACGACATCACCTTCACGGTGGATGACGCCGTTAGTTTGGATGCGACCATTACCGAAGGTTTTGAGAGCTACGCCGCCCGTGCAAACGTTGACGACGATGCGGATCCGGCGGGAGCCTGGATTACTTCAGAAGTGGATGGATCTGGTGATGCGGGTCGTCCCGCCACGCCCGGCAAGGTGCAAGTCGTGGATTCATCTGTGGTTTCGCCACATTCCGGCAATAAATCGTTGAAGCTTGAAGGCGGTCAGCGCGCAGGGGTCAGTCTGGCTTGGGGCGAAACGCCCGAGAGTGACGTGCAAGTTACCTGGTGGGCGCGAGTGCCGGAGGCCGTGCAACAACAGCCCACGGACGACGCGGTTTATTTGCGGATGTCGCTCTACGGCAAAGAGGGAGCAAATAGTTATGCCGGAGACTGTATGCTGTTTGGCTACGGAATTCGCCGTCAGGGACCGAATGCCAATAGCCTAACCAATGTGGGCGGAAGTTACTCGTTGCTCTACTACACACCGACGACCCTCTGGGTGGAATCGGAAGTCACCTACACTCCGGACGTCTGGGAAGAGTATCGGGTCATTACTCATACCAGTTCAGGTAAATATACGGTGATTAAAAATCCCAGCAGCGCCAATCCGCAGGTTGTGGTGGATCGGGCGCCGTTCATCAGCAGCAGTCCCTTTGTCCGTCCCATCTTTATGGCCGGTTGGAGTTCTTCAAACGGAAACGGGCATCCGCCGGTTTATGTGGATGACATCGAAGTGAAGTCACTGACGTCAATTGCAGACCCGCTGCCGACGCCTTACACTCCGACCCTCCACGGGGAGCGCTTCACGAATTACACGATGATTCGAGTGCCCGGACCGATCGGTAAAGCCGTGGTGGCTCAGGATAATGCGACGATATTATTTACCATGGACGCCCCGCCGCCCGACGGAGGTATTTATCGCGCCAGTAAAGTGGCCAGTGGCAACTGGGTGGTTGACCCCACTCCCATTGTGACTGGAATTGACAAACCGTCCGGATTGGCAGTGGACGGGAACGGTACCCTGTGGTGGACGCATGATTACACGCCGTCGTTGCGCCGGTTAAAAGCTCCGTGGGGCGCTTCCGCATGGGAAGAGGTGGTTTCCAATTTCGGTTACACAGACGGTGATGACGATCCCATTGACCTTTGCATTGCTCCGTCGAGTTTCAACGGAACGCTTGGCAAGCCGGGACAGATTGTGATTGCGGATCGAGGTAGTGACGCTGATCCCAATAATGCGGTTTATGTGCTGGATCCCGCGACGACGGCCTTGGGGCAGACCAATCTGGATCTGGGCGTGCCCGGTCCCGCGGACTGGTGGAAGTTCCTCGTCGAGCCGACCTCCAGTGGTTTGGGCGGTGGAAATCTGAACAGCATTACGCCGCTGCCGCAATCAGGTGAAGTGGTCACCATCAGTACGGATGGCTACATCAGTGCGATCAACGCCGAAGGGGCATATCGCTCCATTTTCCCGGCGACTTTGTGGCAGGACTATTGGAGCGGTGGTCCCGCACCCAATGGAATCGCGCTGGCGGCCGATCCAACCACCGGTCGGCTCTGGGTGGGCGATGATACTCGGGATGAGATTTGGTCTGTCGAATCCAATTCGGGTAATGATTCCGCCGCACCGGATCAATTGGAAGTGTCATTTCCGCTGACCAATCCGGGCCGGCCGGATCTACAGTTGCAAATGCACGATCCCACCCTGGCGTTTGCCAATGACGGCTCGTTACTGGTGCTGACTGACGGTAGCGTCATTAACGACGGTGGTCGCCTGATCATCTTCCACAATGAGCCGGTTGCCACGCTGGACATTTCCATCACGGGCGCGGTTCGCCAGGGCGACGGTTTCCACCTGACGTGGGAAAATGCCGGACCGGCAACCTATGAGGTCTGGCGCTCGACGGATCTGAGTGATCCGAATGGATTCACCAACATCTCGGGTGACGTCTCCGGAACGAGTTATGTGGATGCGAATCCGCCGGCCGGCGCGGCCTTTTATCGGATTCGTGTGAAGTAAACAATGTGGTAACCTCTCCCGCCAGCGCGCGTCCTGCCGCTGGCGGGAGAAAACCTGGCCGAGGGTTGGACGCGCCGCCGAGTTCGGCTAGGTTATCGGCAACTGAAATGGGAAACTTATGAACATCCATTACCCCAAACGTCAGGGATTCACGCTGATTGAATTGCTCGTGGTCATTGCCATCATTGCGATTCTGGCCGCGATGCTTCTGCCCGCGCTGTCGAAGGCGAAAGCCAAAGCGCAAGGCGTTTATTGCATGAACAATCACAAGCAATTGGCGTTGGCGTGGCGCATGTACGTGGATGACAATCGCGACGTCCTGCCTTTCACCAAGGGCAACGGAAACTATGATCCTTACGCCTGGGTAAATGGCTGGCTCGATTACACTGCCTCGGCGGACAATTGGGACGTAAGCCGAACGATCCAAAGCAGCATCCTTTTTCCTTATGCGGGAAAGAATGCGGGCATCTTCAAGTGTCCATCGGATCAAAGTAAAATTACGGTACTGGGTCGCACCATGCCGCGGGTGCGCAGCATGTCCATGGTCAATTGGGTGGGTGGACGTGGCAGTGGCGGAGGTCAGCATGTGGCGATGAATTGGTCCCAAACCACTTTGGGAACCACGGCTGGAGAAGCCCGGATTTATCGCAAGTATAGTGATATGGTGGTACCCGGTCCCGCGCAAACCGCGGTATTCCTTGATGAACGGGAGGACAGCATCAATGACGGAATGTTTGTCATTGCCATGGAAGGCGCGGCCACCGGCGGCAGCGGCGCCGCATCGCCCGGAGCTTATGGGATTACGGATTACCCGGCGGCTTACCATGGGGGTGCGGGCGGTTTCTCTTTTGCCGACGGCCATTCCGAAATTCACAAGTGGCGGGATCCGCGAACCTCCCCACCACTGCGGCGCGGTGAGAATTACGACTATAATTTCAAATCCACACCCAACAATCCGGATGTGGCCTGGATGCAGGAACATTCCACCCGCAGGATTCCCTGAACCGTGCTGGGGCGCGGAATCGTATTGCGATTCATGGTGGAATGACGACCCCCGAGTGATTTATGCGACGCTTTTCAATTTTCCTGATGGCTGCCGGCTTGATGATTCTGGTGGGCTGCGGCAAGGGTGATTCGGGCAAGAACAATCCCCGCCTGCAACAGGCGTTGGAACGCTTGACGGCGGCGACAACCCCCCAGGAACGCTTCAGTGTTTTAGGTGAAGCGGCCAAACAGAGTTTGGCGGCGGGAAAAGCCACGGAAGCCGGGAACTACGCGCAGGAGCTGCTCGATCTGTTGCCAGGTTTGCGGACGCAATCCGGCGCTGGCGACGCGGCCATGGACGCACATCAGGTGCTGGGGCGCATTGCGTTGCGGGCTGGACAGGTGGACGACGCCAAACAGCACTTGCTGGAATCCATCAAGATTCCCGGACCGCGAATGATGGATTACGGGCCGAGCATGAGCCTGGTCAAAGATCTTCTGGAGAAAGGTGAACGCCAAGCGGTGCTCGACTACTTCAGCGCCTGCGAAAAATTTTGGGATCGTAATCGTCTCAACGAATGGACCCAGGAAGTACAGCAGGGCAAGGTGCCCGACTTTCCTCCAAACCTGCTCAACTAGAGCGTTTTAAGTATCACTGTAGCCGCCGATGCGAGGCGGCGGACCTCCCAACTTCAAGCTAAACGCCGGCCTCAAATTGAGGATTACATTGCTTCGGAAGGAGTTTTCGCGCGGCAGCATCTTGGACTGCTACAATCCAAAACCTTGCGGACATAGATTGGATTCCTCCATTTGGACTTAGCCGCCATTGGGTTGCTCCCGTTCTGGTTCGACGGCTACAACTTTAATTGAACCGCATAACGCAGGCATGGACGGCAGAGTAATTTCATTCTGCCCCCGCGTTTTCACATGATTGGCGCGGCTCGGTTGATCCAAACCGTCGCTTTCCAGATCAAAAGGCGCGCTCACCAAGAAGCAGCCACGCGGAAGAATCCCATTCCACTCGCAGGTAGTGGCACGCTGAAGCGGTAGTGGTCGTTGCCAAGGGCTTCGGGGCTGATTCCGGGCACGACTTCGTAGAGGCCGTCCAGTTCCGTAGCGCGTTGCAAGCTAAAGTTCGTCAATGGCGCCGGACCGGTAAACACGATTTCGAGGGTGTGTTCCGAGAGGTTTTGCTCAACGGTCAAAATCTGCATGGTCGGCGTTGCCAGCAACAGTTCGCCCAAACTTTGGCCCGCAATTCCACCTTGATACAAGTACTGCACTTCATGTGGGTTCAAAGCGCGCCGCCAGATGGCAAAGTCATCCACGTAGCCGGTGAAGTAGCTGCCACCGGTTGGGCCTTCACGCCCCATGGCGGCAGCCTGCCCGGGGTTGATGTTTCCCGTCAATCCCACCGACCCGCCGCCGTCGTTGCCGACGTGTGAATCCATCAGTTCCCCGTTCAAATAAATGACCGCTTCACCGGCGCCTGGAAAGGCCCGGCCGTCGTAAGTGGCCACGACGTGAATCCATTGGTTGGTGGTCAGAAAGAGGCTGGAAATTCCCGGTCGGGCGGCGTGACCATTGGCCACCGAGACTTTGAACCGCAGTTCGTTGTTGGGTTTATCCAGGTAGAGCACGTACGAATCCAATTGCGAATCAAAGATCGCCCCATAACTGGCGGAGAGTTGGGCGGGCAGATTTTGCAGGTTCAGCCAGAGCGCAAGGCTGAGTTGGTTGGTGCCGATGTCCATCTCGGAGTTTTGCGGCAGCGTCACGTAAGCGTTGAGTCCTTCCAACTTCAATGCCCCGCCCAGTTTCGCCCAAGGCGACTCAAACCAATGCGACGCGCCGTCATTCCGGAACAAAGTGGCGTCATTGGTGCCCGCGCTGTCTTTGACGGTTGTTGTGAATGCGTTGGTCAGGCCATCATCAAAATTCCAGTAGGCAAACAAGTCGTCCGCCAGATGCACCGGGCCGCTGATATCCGGTGGCACTTGCGCGTCTTTCACGGCACCGGGATCATTGGAAATGATGCCGTCCACGCCGATGGCGATGAAGTAGCGGATTTCGGAGATGCTATCCACGGTCCAGACGAACATCTTCAGTCCGGCGTTATGCACCATTTCCAGAACGTCTGGCGTGACGGAACTCCGTTCCCAAGCCATCGTGCCGACCCCGGCGGCGATGGCGTCGTTTAATTTGGCCTGCGTGAGGGCGCCGCTTCCCAGTGCGGCCAGTTTGAGGTTGGGCGCCAAAGCGTGAATGGCCGTGAGGAAATTCCAATCAAACGACTGCACCACCACTTGATCCACCACTCCCAGCCGCTGAAGCTCGCTCAAATAAACGCTGGCCGAGCCTTGTTTGTGCTCAATCAATGGCGTGGCAAAGGGGAGCGTGTTGGTGACCATTTCCTCCAGCGTTGGTACGCGCTCGCCGATAAATTGGGGGCCGAACCAAGAGCCAGCGTCCAGTTGTTTGATCTGCGCCAGGGTTTTACTGGTAATGGCGCCGGTGCCATCGGTGGTTCGGTCCACCGTGCTATCGTGCATGATGACGAGATAACCGTCGGCGGACACATAAACGTCGGTTTCCACCATATCCGCCTTGCCCTCGGCGGCGCGGAAAGCCGCCACGGTATTTTCGGGAGCGAATCGGGAATCACCACGGTGTCCGATACTGAGGACATCCGCCGCGTTAATTTCCAAGGGGAAGAAGCCAATGATTTGCAAACTCAGGAAGAGGACAACAGATTTACGCAACGACATGGTTAGAGCGTTAACATGCAAGATTGGCCTTGTCAAACGGCAAGCACCGATTGATGCGCAACGCGGGACGAAAGCGGAGCGGCGCCAACGGGAAGCCTACGCTTCCGCGAACAAGTAATCCAAATCCGCCTTGGACAGACTGCGCGCAAAGCCTTCTTCGCCGAGGACGTCGGCAATGGTTTTGGCTTTGCTTTGTTGCAGTTCCCAGATTTTTTCCTCCACCGTGCCGGGCGCGATCAAGCGATAGGCGTTGACGGTGTTGGTCTGGCCGATCCGATGCGAACGGTCAATGGCCTGCGCCTCCACGGCGGGATTCCACCACGGATCGTAAAGCACTACATAACTGGCGGTGGTGAGATTCAATCCCGTGCCGGCGGCGCGCAGACTCAAGAGGAAGACGCCAGGATTCGGGTCTTGTTGAAAAGCGTTCACCACCTGCTGGCGGTCCTTGGTCTGACCAGTAAGCAAATGGGTGTTGATGTTGCGCGTCCGACATTCCTTTTCGAGCAGTTGCAGCATCTGCACGAATTGCGAAAAGACGAGCACTTTCTGGCCTTCGTGGACCAGGCTGTCGAGCAATTCAAACAGCGTCTCCGTTTTCCCGCTGGGCGAATCATTGCCTACCAGCGCCGGATGGCAGCAGACCTGGCGCAACCGCGTCAGTGCGGCCAGCACGTGCATCTTGCTTTTATTGAGACCCTGCTCGGCAACGGCTTGCATGATCTGATCGCGGCTGCGGCGCAATTCGGCGAGATAAAGTTTCCGTTGTTCATCGCCGAGCGGACAATCGCGGCGCTCCTCGATGCGCTCCGGCAAATCCTTGGCCACATGCTTTTTCAAGCGGCGCAATAGCAGCGGTCGCAATTTGGCGGATAATTGGCGGCGCGCGATGCGTTGGGCGCCGGCCACGTCGTTCCCGCTCTTCGGTTCGTAAGTTTGCAGGAAATGTTCCTGGCTGCCGAGGTAGCCCGGCTGAATGAAATCCACAATGCTCCACAGATCGAGCAGCCGGTTTTCCAGCGGAGTTCCCGTCAAGGCGAGCCGACCCTCGGATTTGAGTTGTTTGACGGACTGCGTGACCTGCGCGCCGGGGTTCTTGATGAATTGGGCTTCGTCCAGAATCACCGCGCGAAACGCAAACTTGTTGAGTTCCTCGAGGTCGCGCCGCAACAGCGCGTAATTGGTGACGATGAGATCGTGCTCGGGAATCTGTTTGCGCAAGTTGTGCCGGGCGGCACCGCTTTCCAGCACGAGAACTTTGAGGTCGGGGGCAAATTTCTCCGCTTCGCGCCGCCAGTTATGCAGCACGGACGCGGGGCAGATGACGAGTGACGGTTTGGGATGCTTTTTGTTGCGCTCCTTGAGCCAGGCGAGCCAGGTGAGCGTTTGCAAGGTTTTCCCGAGACCCATGTCGTCGGCCAGAATGCCGCCCAATTTGATCGTGGTCTGATGAGCGAGAAAATCAAAGCCATCCTTTTGGTAGGGGCGCAGTTCGGCCTGAACGTTGGCCGGCAGCGCCACTGCGGGAACGCCTTTGAAATTACGGACTCGTTCGCGCAACGCCCGGGCTTCCGGTGAATCCACAAAGCGCGCGAACTCGTGATCGTTGAGATGGGCGACGTGTTCCAATCCAACCTTTTGAGGAACGGCGGTCAAACCTTCCACGCCAAGCTCCGCCATGGTCTCGTGAGCGTTTTGCACCGCGTCGGAATCGAGTTCCACCCAACCGGAGTTGGGCAGCTTGACGAAGCGCCCGGTGGATTGCGCCAGACATTCCAGATCGGCCTTGCTCAGTTTCATCCCTTCCGCCTCCCATTCCGCCGAGACGGAGAGCCAGTCAATCCCACTACCTTTGACGATCAACTGCGGTTTGAGGCGGCGCGGTTGCAGGAAGAGGCGATGAAACGCCGGGTTGCCAAGAAATTCCACGCCTTCCGGACGGCGTTGCCAGGCAGCGGCAAGAGTCCCCAGACAATTTTCGTTGGCGTCGCCCACCCACAGTCCCGGTTCGGGATTGAACCAATCCAGTTGCCGCAGCCACTGCAACGCCGGTTCGATGCTGGGGCTGTCCAGAATTTCCGGTTTGTCGGTCGGACGCTTTTTATTGTCAGTCGGACGCCATTCTTGTCCGGCCCAATTCCAAACGCTGCCATCGCGCGCGCTTTTTGCCTGCAAGCGCAACCGCACGGTATCGTCGAGCAACTCGAGTACGAATTGCGGCGCGACCTGGTGCGTGACGCAAAGCTGTTCCCAATCCACTCCGTTCGCGCTTTGCGTCTGGCGCAAGTGCATGAGCAACCGATGACTCAGACGGCGCACCGGCACTTCGGGCTGGTCGGCCCAATGCTCGATAACCGCGGATGGCGGCGCATTGCGCAGCAGGTAGAACGTGCGGCCCGCGAGTACCAATGGCGGTTGTTGATTGAAAAATTTCACCTCCGACATGGGGACCGTTTCCCCGCTCGGGAGCGTCAGGCGGTGCGTGAAAGACAACTCCTTGGTGCCGTTCTCCAGGTGGGGATCGAGCGAGGCCACCTGACCAGAGAATCGCAGTCGTTGCCCGGCGGCGGCGAGTTCCAACCGATCCGTATGCCCCCAGCGCGTGAGCCATTGGAACAGGTCCGTGTCCGAAAGCATGAGCAAATCATTGCCATCCTGACGGTGGCGGTGCGTTTCGGTCAGCCAGGAGATGAATTCCCAGTCGGCCGGCGGAAAAAGCTCCTGCTCATGCGCCGCCCGGGTGGCGAGGTCAATCAAATCGCGCAAGGAACGGACTTTCTCTCCGGTCCGAGCCCGGAACAAATGGAAGCGCACGCCGAGGCGGTACCGCGCTGGAAGCGCTGCATCAAGCAACGGTTCGCAAGTGACGCGCAGCGTCGCGCGCGGCGTGTCCAGGTGCGGCAGTTGCGGCGGCAACAACCAGCTTTCCAGGGCGCTCACAAGCTGTTGCTCCCGCTCAACGGCTTCGGCACGGGCGAAGTGATTCATGTCCGCGTGCGCGGAGAGTTCCGGCGGCAGCGAGCGTTTGGCGCGTAGAAACAGGAACGCCAACTGTTCAAGCCGCTGGTTTCCGGTGACGGCCAGCAAGCGCGGCCACCATTCGGTGGCGGGAAAATCTTTGCGCGCCAGCGACAGCTTCTCGAAGTAATCCTCGAGCAACAGCCACGCGCGTTGTGAATCCGGACAGGTGGCGAAGCTGCGCAGAATCTCCTCGCGTTCGCCGATCCGGTTTTTGGAGTCGGACAATTCACGGCGGAGGTCGGCGAACGCGCCGTAAGTTTCCGCTAAAACCTTGTTGTGCGCGTCGTACTTGGAGGTGGTGCTGCCACTTTGGCGAGTCACCCCGGCCCCGTTTTTACCTGCAACTTTGGACATCTGAAATATACAACTCGTGTCTTAGCCTGACATCTCGCCACGGAATCGGGCAGGGGTCAACCAGAAACAAAAAAATTTCTGTCGAGCGCGGATTTTTTTGGATGAGTTAAGCAGGTTGGACGGCGGGCTGCCGGATGATTCGTCGCCGCTTTGACCGGACTTGCTCCAACGAGGTCAATCGGTAAGCGACAACTGGCCACGACCGGAGGATCGGCGGTGGCGGTGGGGCATTTCATGACGACGAACGGCGATCGACGGCCAAAACTGACGACTTCACTGCCTGACTCGCCGATCATCGCATTGGCAAAAAACCGCCAAGACCTGGAACGTGAGGAACGATTTTAGCTGGTTTCAAGGGGCTGTTTTAATCACCGAAATGCACGGGTACGCATAATTCGGGGTTGATTGGGCCATCAATGCAAGTTACATCTACAAGTCGCAGCTGAGTGAAGTAATGAAGGAGACCAAACCAATTCCGATTTCCGTCTCGACGTGGTGGCGTGAATTGCGCACCCGAGTGCTTCCCTTGGTCGTGCTGGTTGGAGCCATTGGAGCGATGGCCGTCATCTGGCGCAACCATACCGGTCAGGCCACTTTGCAGGGGATTGGCGAGGGCGCGAGCGCCAGCATTACCGCGCCGCAAACGGTGCGCATCGAGAAGTGGTTGGTTGAACCGCACACCATCGTTTCGGCCGGGGCGCCGGTGGCCATCGTCATTCCGGCGGATGCCCGGGCCGAGTTTGATCGCTTGCGCACCTTGTATGAAGTTGCCCGCATCCGCTCGCAACCCTCGCCCGCGGAAGACAACGCAATGAGTTTTGAACGGGTGCGCATCGAGTTGCTGAACACCAAGGCGGAGTTGGCCATCGCCCGCGTGAAATTGGAACAGGCGGAACGCGACGTGCAACGCAATACTCCGTTGTTCCACGAGAAACTCGTGTCTGCGGAAATTTACGAGTTATCCGTCAACCTGCGTGATGCCTTGAAGGCCGAAGTGGCGGAACGGGATCGGGCCGTAACGCAGATTGAACAACGCGTGGACGCCTTGCGGGCCATTGGCGAACCCGCCGTCGCGGGCGCGACAGGTACGAACGTCGCTTGGTTGCGGGATTTGGAACAGGCCCAGGCTGCGGCTTTCAAAAATCTGGAGCCGCAGACCTTGCGGGCCCCGATCACGGGCATGGTTGGCGTCCCCATCCGCCAGGCGGGCGAATTCGTTCCGGCGGGCGAACCGCTGATGATGATGCGGTCCACTCGGGCCGACCAGGTGATTGCCTATTTGCGACAGCCTTATCGGTTTGATCCGCAAATCGGCATGACCGCGCGAATCACCACGCGCACCTCAGAGCGGCAGGCTTTTGCCAGCCAGATTACGCAGGTCGGAGCCCAGGTCGAGATATTGACCAATGCGCTGGCGATTTTACGACCGGGCTTGTTGGTGGATGCGGCTTTGCCAGTGGTTTTGCCCGTGCCGCCAGGAATCCGAATTCGTCCCGGCGAAATTGTGGATGTGACGATCACCGATTCCCCCCATCGCTCCACGGATACTTCCACGAGCACCTCGGGCACGCCGCGTTTGTAAAATGTGAAACCTCTGCGAGGAAGTTAATGAAACAACTAAAATCGGCGGTTGCGTATCTGGGGCTGTGGTTGGGCGTTGGTTTGGCGGGGGTGCCGCTGCAGGGGGCGGAAATCACGATCTGCCGCGGCATGTGCGATGCCTCCGCGGTGGTAATGCTGGACAATGATTATTTCGTCGTCGCCAATGATGAGGATAACCGGCTGCGGGTTTATTCCCGCACCCGGGGCGGCAGCCCGATTCAAAGTTCCGACTGGTCTGCGTTTCTCAGCTTGGACCCGCGTTCACCGGAAACCGACTTGGAAGGCAGCGCGGTTTTGGATGGACGCGCCTATTGGATTTCCTCCCACGCGCGGAATAAAAATGGAAAGGACCGCCCCAGTCGGCGCCAGTTTTTCGCCACAACCATTGGCATCACCAACGGCGCCATCACGCTCGAACCCAGCGGCAAAGCTTATACCGGGTTATTGAATGATCTGCTACAGGCGAAGCAATTGCGCGCCTTCGATCTGGCCGCCGCCGCGCAACGGGCGCCCAAAACCGCCGGCGCGTTGAACATTGAGTCATTGTGCGCTACTCCGGACGGCGAGCTTTTGATTGGTTTCCGTAATCCCATTCCCGACGGTAAGGCTCTACTCGTGCCGTTGTTGAATCCGGCGGAATTAATGTTGGGGACTCGGGCGCGATTGGGGGATCCGATCCGGCTCGATCTGGGCGGATTGGGCCTGCGCGATATGACGTGGTTCAACGGGCGCTATTACCTCATTGCGGGCACCTACAATGGCAAGGGGCACTCCGTGCTGTATGAGTGGAACGGGGGGGCGGCAACGCCCCGCTTGTTATCGCATCCGGAATTAAAAGGGTTGAATCCCGAAGCTATGGCCGGGTTTGTCGAAAATGATCAACCGCGCCTGTTGGTGGTAAGTGACGATGGCACGCTCAAGATTGGGGGCGTGGATTGCAAGGAGGTTGCGGATCCGGAGCAACGGTATTTCCGAGTCACGGTGATTGATCTGTGACCCCATGCGAAAATTCTCACGCATCAATGTTTTGTTGAGCTTGCTGATCGGCTTGAGCGGCGGCGCGGGCGGGGCGTGGGCGGGTCTTGACGCGGCGGCGCCGGATGCGGCAGCGGCATCCCATCCCAAACGATTGCGACTGGATGAATGTATTTTCACGGCCTTGCGGAATAATCGCCAGTTGCAAATTGAACGACTGACCCCGGCCGTGGCGGCCTCCTATCTCAGCGGCGCCTACGGATATTACAATCCGCTGTTCACCGCCCAGTTCAACGTCGCACACTCGCAGGACAATGGCACTTTGGACCCGGAGGATTTTAGTCGGGAAGCCCTTTATGACGCCGAATCCCAGCGCGCCTACGGCACGGTGACGGGCGTGTTGCCGTGGGGCATGAACTACAATCTTTTCGGCAACTACGCCCACAGCGACGGCTCGCGTAATTTCTTTAATTTTGAATCTTACGGTTTGCAGGCGGGCATTGATGTGCGGCAGCCGTTGTTGCGGGATTTCTGGATTGATCAAGGGCGGCTCACCATTCAGGTGAACAAACGGACGCTAAAAATTACGGAACTGGGCGTGCATTACGTGGCGATGGATGTCATCAACCGCACCCAGCAAGCGTATTACGAACTGGCGTACGCCATCGAGGCGGCGCAAACCCAGCGTGATTTGCTGGCGACGCGGGAGCAGTTGCTCGCATCCGTCAAGCGCCGCATTGAAATGGGCACGTTGACCATTCTCGATCAGCGTCTGGCCGAAGCGCGTGCCGCCACGGTGGCGGCTGGGTTGGCTGCGGCCGATAACGCCGTTCGCCTCGCTGAGAATGAGTTGAAAACCCAACTCGGAGATGCTTGGACCAATTCCTTCAACGTGCGCTTGGAGCCGGCTGATTCACTGTTGGCCGTGCCGCAATCGTTCGATGTGCAAGGCAGTTGGCTACAGGGTTTGGCGGAGCGTCCGGATTTGACGCAACTGCGCGAAGACCTGGCCAAAGCCGAAATTGACCTGAAATACCGGCGCAACCAGCTTTTCCCCGCGTTGGACCTGGTGGCAGGGTATTCGGCGCGCGGTTCGGATACCGACAAGGTGGTGCCGCCCTTCCAGCCCTCGGGTTCACTGGGTACCGCCCGCCGGCAGCTCACTCGCGCCGATATGCCGTCGGACATGATTGGAGTTTTGTTTTCCATTCCGCTGGGTTCAACTGCGGAGCGGGCAAATCTTCGGGCTGGTAAACAGCTTAGGGAACAGGCCGAGCTGCGCATCAAACAGTACGAGGAATTGGTGATGCGCCAGATTTCGGATGCGTTGCACACGGCTAAAAGCCAGTTGGAACAGGTGAATTTGGCCCGGCGCGCCCGGGAACTTTCCGAAGCGGCATTGGCGGCGGAGAACGAAAAACTGATCGGCGGCAAAAGCACGGTCTATCTGGTGCTGGAAATGCAAAATGATCTGGCCACCGCCCAGACTGCGGAGTGGCGCGCGAAAGCCGATTACAACCAAGCCCGCTCCCAATTGCACTTTGCCGAAGCCTCGCTGCTCGACGAGTGGCGGGTGATGATCGAACTTAAATAGCAGGGCCGCCACGCCTGTTTTTACCGGCTCGTGAGTTCGAGCCAGCGTCCGCTTCAGATTTCCTGCTTCACTTTTCGCTCCCATTTCCGATTATATTAGTTGCGTTACGTTGAAATTAACCTGATCTGATTTTGAGTTTATGTCTGCTGATTCCTCTGCCTCGGTCCAACCCATCGCCGCGCCACCACTGCAACCGCTCGCTCTGAAGTCCCGCCTGGCCGGGACGCCGTCGAGCGCTCCGAAACACGCGGTTAAAGTCAAAAACGCGGCAGGAGCCGACGTTACCCTGGCTGATCCGCGCGCCAGTCGGGCGTTGCTGGCTTTAATGAATCTGCACGCCGTACTGGGTGGAGCGGCGTGTCACTGGGGCGGTCCGGCAGCCTACGCGGAAATCATCGCGTCCATTCACGGCATCCTGTTCGCCACAACCGGTCGCGAGTGGTATGACGCCTATAATTTTGTCAACGACACCGGCCACGCCGAGAATGGCATCTATGCCTTGCGCGCACTGTACGGGTTCGATGGCTTGACCTACGAACAGTTGCGGGGCTTTCGTGGCATTCAAAGCAAGCTCACCGGCCACGGCGAATCGCATTTGAATCCCGAAGGCGTTCTGTTGAGCAACGGCCCGCTCAGTTCCGCGCTGGCCCAGGCGCAAGGATTGGCGATTGGCGACAAAGCCGCGCAACGCGACCGCGTCACCATCTGCACCGTGTCCGACGGCGCGAGCATGGAAGGCGAAGCCAAGGAAGCGTTCGCGGCGATTCCTGGTCTCGCCGCCAAGGGACGCTTGAATCCTTTCGTGCTGATTGTTTCGGACAACGACATCAAACTCTCCGGGCACATTTCCAAGGACGCGTTCACAATGGAGCCATCCTTTGACGCCATGAGCGCGTTGGGCTGGAAAACCATCATCGTGCCGCACGGCAATAATTTGTCGGAAGTCTATCTGGCGATTGAACGAGGCCTCGCGACCGCGCGCGCCAACGACCGTCAACCCGTCGCCATCATTTGCAAGACGGTCAAGGGCTACGGCATCAAGGCGACTGCGGAAAGCTCGACGGGCGGACACGGTTTTCCGCTGAAAAATGGCGAGAAAATTGTGGATTGGATGCGGGAGTTGTTCCATAACGACACCGTACCGGCTGACATTCTGAGCTGGGCCGAATCGCTGCACGCCGACTGGCAAAAGACGGAAGCCGCGCGTCAAGCCAAGGCGGGCACTCCAGCCCCGGCCAAACCGAAGACCGACAAGGTCCAGTCCGGTTTGGTGCGCGCCGTCATTCGCGCGGCCACGGAAGGCTTGCCGGTGTATTCCATTTCTTCGGACGTGCAGGGTTCCACCGGCATCAGTCATTTTCACAAAAGTTTTCCCGAGCGATTTATTGAAGTGGGCATCGCGGAAGCCAACATGATCAGCACCGGAGCCGGTATGGCCAAGAGCGGCTTCATCCCCATCGTGGATACGTTCGGCCAATTCGCCATCACCAAGGGAAACCTGCCGCTCATGATGGCCGCTCTGTCGCAAGCGCCGGTCATTGCCATCTTTTCCCACGTGGGCTTCCAGGATGCCGCGGACGGCGCGAGCCATCAGGCCACCACCTATTTGGCGGCGACCAGTGCGATTCCGCATACGGTGGTGATTGCGCCGAGTTGCGCCGATGAAGCGGAGGCGTTGATGGGTCACGCCATCAAACAATTCGCCGCTGATCGTGCCGCGGGCCGGGACGGCGAGAGCTATTTGTTTTTTGTCGGCCGCGAAAATTATCCGCTCACCTGGATCGAAGGGGCGACCTATCCGTGGGGCAAAGCGCAGGTGCTGGCGTCGGGCCGCGACGTGGTCCTGATTGGTTGCGGCGTGCTGGTGAACAAAGCGATCGAAGCCGGACGCCTGCTCGCGGCGCAAGGCGTCAAAGCCACCGTGATCAACAATCCGTTCATCAATCGCGTGGATCTGGAAACCATCGGCGCGGCGGTCCAGGCCTGCGGTGGCCGGGTCGTGACGATTGAAGATCATCAACGCATTGGCGGCATGGGCGCGCAGGTTTCCCACGCGCTCAGCAGTGCGGGCATCGCGCACACGATGACCTCACTGGGTGTGGCGGGCGAGTTTGGTCAATCGGCATACGTGGCCGAACACCTCTACGAACATCACGGCTTGACCGCCCCGAAAATGGTGGCCGCCGCGTTGAAGTTGCTGAAAAAGTAACGGCCGAATTTATCTGCGATACGGCGCAAAAAGGCCGGCGCACGGAACGGTGCGACCGGCGGGAGAACTGCCGGTTGGGCGGGTTTCAATTTTTTCGCCATTGGCGGCGGCAATATTCTCGATTGCTCCATAGCTCGTCTCCCTCCTCGAGATAATGGTCGCTCTTGCGATTGTTTCGGCTGATCGGCTGGTTAAGCGGCGATAAAGCGAATGACCGCGCGCCGTCAGACGATGGTGGCGGTTTCGCCGATCTGGGTTAACGCCAGCCGATCGTGTTCTCGATCGAGCGCTTGTTGAAAGCGGGCCAGTGGTTCGTTCATCGGTTCGTCGCTGAGTTTGAAAGTGGAGTGATGAATGGGCGCAACGAGTTCCGCTCCCGCCATGTCGGCCATTTGCAACGCCTCCTCGGGAGTGCAGTGATTGCGAATCCACGGATCGTAAGCGCCAATCGGCATCAGTGCCGCCGCATAGGGTGAACCGGTCGAATGTAGATCGCGGAAGCGCGGCGTCAGCGCGGTGTCGCCGCCGAAAATCACGGCGCGTCCTTCGCGGCGCAGCACGTAACCGTTGTAGCCGCGTGGTTTGTCACCCGGCCAGCGCTCGCCCCAATGTTTGACCTCGAAGGCTTCGATGCGTAATTCGCCGCCCGCCGTTTGCAGTGTCGAAGCGTCGCCCCACCCAAGTTCGGTCACTTGCGTAAATTTCAGCGGTTGCAGGAGGTCGCTGGTTTCCTGGGCGGTGATGATGGGTTGCGTACGTTTGAATTTGCCCAGCGTGGGCAGGTCCATGTGATCCATGTGCGCGTGCGAGAGCAACACCAGATCGAGCGGCGGCAACTGCGAGATCGCGAGCGCCGGGGCGACGTAGCGTTTCGGTCCGAGCGTGCCAAGGCCGAGGTCAAAACCCACCCGACTGCTGAACACCGGGTCGGTGAGAATCCGCACGCCGTAGAAATTGATGAGGATGGTCGCATGACCGATCCACGCCAGGGTGATGTGCTGATCATTCCAGCGTTCGGGCGTCGGGACAAGAGGCGGCTTGGCGGGCGAGCGAAACGTGTCCTTGGTCAACTGCCGCGCCATGCGCGCCATGCGCGCCTGCGAGAATCCCACCCACGCCGCGCCGGCGGCGACCGCCGCTCCCGCTGCCGCACCGCTCACTTTCAAAAATTTTCGTCGTGTCGAACTCACTGTCAGTTGCGGCTAAATTAGCAATCACTGGCCATGACGGCAAACGCATCCGTTGCGGGTTTAGCGTGAGATAAAAGGTCGGACCGCTCCAGGCGGCGCGCTAATTCCACGACAAATCTTCGGGAGATTGCGCGAGGATCTCGTTGCGCCAGCCACCTTTTTGGTGCAGCACCGTTTGCCAGAGTCGTTCGGGCGCCACGTCGAAAATCAGTTCCAACGACGCGGGATGCGTCAGCCAGGCGTTGCGCTTCATTTCGCTCTCGAGTTGACCGGGACTCCAGCCCGCATAACCGGCGAAGAGTTTTACCTTTTGCGTTGGAGAGAGTGATTCGCCGATCTCGCGCAAATCATCCGTCGAGTGGCCGAGGCTCAGATTCGGCAGGATCGTGGTGGCAGGCAGAAATTTATCCGTATGCAGAAAACTGAGCGCGGTCGGTTGCACCGGGCCGCCGATGTAAAGTTGTTGTTCGCGGAGGGCGTCCGGAAGGTCCGCCAGAATCATGTCGCCCGCCTTCGTGCCGGTGCTGCGATTGAGCACGAGACCGAACGCGCCGTCCGCATCGTGCTGACAGACCAGCAGCACCGTTCGTTGGAAAAACGAGCCGCGCAGTTCGCCGCTGTCCAACAGCAACTGGCCCATGAGATACTTCGACTGCTCTGCCATGTATCGTGCGCGCAACATGCCTCACGCTTGCCGTCCTGACAAACTCGAATACAGTGAGGCCATGAAAAAATTTTGCTTTTGGTTGGTGTTGGCGGCATTGGGCTTCGCGTTGACCGGATGCCAGACGCATCACTCCGGCAGCCGGGAATTTATTCCGGGCCAGGGCTGGATTCATAATGACTGAACCACGCCCGACACGGCGGACGTAGCGGTCAGGTGTAGAAATGGCCCAACTCGCGTAACGAGGTGTAATCCTTGGTTCGTTCGGCGGTGGCGCGACCTAAAACGATGTGATCCAACACTTCGATTTTCAGTAATTGCCCGGCGCGGATGAGATCGCGCGTGACCTTGATGTCCGCTTCGCTTGGCGTGGGATCGCCGCTAGGATGATTATGTGCCAACACAATTGCCGCCGCGTTGGCGGAGATGGCGGCGCGAAAAACTTCACGCGGATGAACCAGCAACGTGTCCAATGTGCCCTCGGAAATTTCCTCGATCCGGATCAAGCGGCGGCGCGTGTTCAGCAGCAACACCTGCAGCGTTTCAACTTCCTTGACGAGATTATTGGCGCGGAGCAATTGCGCGATGCGCCCGGGATTATCGAGCACCGGGGATTCCAGTTGAAGTTCCTGCGCCATTTTGTGCGCCAGCGCAAAAGCGGCGACCAGCGTCACCGCCTTGTCCCGCCCGATGCCTTTGACCTGGCGCAACTGATCCACGGAAGCCGCAGCGAGTGATTGAAGCGAATTGAAACGCGCCAGCAACTGTTGGCCAATTTCAATCGCGTTGTGTCCCTGGAGTCCGGTGCGCAGCAGAATGGCGATCAATTCGGCGTTGCTCAACGCGGCCGCGCCGTGGGCCACCAACCGTTCGCGGGGCCGCTCACTGGCCGGTTGATCTTTGATTTTGAGCGAGGTGGACATGCGTTATTTCTACTCCGGCCGCGCCGGAAAGACACGAAGATTTTCCGATTTTCATCCGGCGCGAACTGGACCAACCGCGCGCGGCTAAAAAACGGGCGGATGGAGTGGAGCGAATCGCCGCCGCCGCGTCATTCTATTCTTGCCGCGCCGTGGTTCTCGAAGATGCTGGAGCGATGCTCAAGTGGCTCGACAGACTTTTCGCCGGGACGCCCGCTTCGCCGCTGAAATTCCATGCGACGCAGGTTTGCCCGGAATGTGGCTCGCGACTGGCGCAGGAACTTGCAGCCAACGCCGGGGCGGATTGGCAGTGTCCGAATCCGGATTGTCCGCCGCGAGTGCGGCAGCGGGTGATCCTCTGGGCGTCAAAGGATGCGATGGATATTTCCAACGACACGGTGTTGCTGGAGCAACTCGTCCGGCGCGGTCTGGTATTGGACGCGGCCGAATTTTACCGGCTCAAAGTGAAAGAACTCGCGGCCCTTGACGGAATGGACGCGGACCAGGCCAAAGCGTTTTGGGAGGCGATTCATGCCAGCAAATCGCGAGGGCCGCTCTGTGTGTTGCGTGGTTTGGGCATCCCACAAATCGGTTCGGAAGAAGCGGAAATTCTCATTGGCCATTTCGCTTCGCTCGAAGAATTGTTCGCCGCGGATTATCAACAGTTGTCGCAACTGGCCGGAGTTTCGGAAGCGATGGCGCGGTGTGTGACACGTTGGGCCGATGACCCGGTGAATCGAAAATTGGTGCGTCGGTTGCGTCGTGCCGGCGTGAAACTGGAACGCGACTGAGCTTCGCGGCGACTGCGCACAATTTGCGCGGCGCGATTCAATGCGAAGTCATGCGTGTGGCTTTACGGGCGGTCGGCGCATCCAGGGTTGCCACCAAGCGGTCAGCGGAACAATAGATACCATTCTCCGTCGTCTCAGGAATGGTTCTCCAGTTAGAGTTTATTTTTCTCCAGACGGCGACTGTCGGAACGCCACCTGGATCCTGGAATTACCGGATGACATTTCGATTGGTCGCGGTTCGGTGCCAGCGGATTTCATAGTTGCCCGAGCCCCGCGACATATTTTGAAAAACGGGTAATCCGGAATGGCATGGCGTTCGTAACAAGCGCTGCGGCTTCGATATTTTCTGGGGTGAACTTCAGTTCTATAATCACGGTTGCCGTGACGGGTAATGGGAAGAATCTGGGTTGAACGCCCGCAAAGTTGAGGTCCGAATCCACTGTGAGCCGAAATCGGCGGTCAGCACTCACAAAGTAGTGGCGCCGGTAGCGGTTATACAGCGACGGCTCGCGGCATTGTAACGCCAACCGCAGCAGGTCCGGAAGTTGGGCGTCCCTAATCGCCTTTTTAATGGGAGTTTTGATGGATTCAACGCTCATGTTGAATTCTGGTAGTCGGTGACTCGCTTTCCCGCTGACGGCGCCCCGTTTGAGCTTGCGTTCCAGTGTGGGGTGCTTAATCACACCAACCGGTCCGCCATACCAGCGGATGCGGGTCTTGCTGCGGTTGGCGACTCCATTTACATGGTCGAAGTAATCGCCGCAGTCCGGAGAGTCAATATAGAGGTTGTTGACCACCCGGTGCGGATAGGTTTCGACAAAAGCGGAAGGATGACGCTTAACGAACGTCAGCACCTCGCTCAACCCCATCCCGGTTGCGACAAATTTGAGTTCGTGGCGCAGGCCTGGAATAGACGTTGTCATAAAGGGACTGGAATCCAATTAAATCGCCAGACCGCGATCCTCATGGCAGGCAATCCTCACTTGCGGGCTCAGTTCACGCATCTGTTCGGTGAATCGCTCCAAATCCGCTACACGTTTGAAGTCCACAAGCAAGGCGACCTCCAGTTGGTCCGCCGTCTGATCAAATCGCTTGAGGCTCGCGGCCGCACCCAAGCCCGCCAGTAACTGCAGGATTTGATTGGCGCCCAGTTTGGTGGCCGCAGGACTCGACACGGTCAAATAGAGGTTCGGCTGGGTAGAGCCACCGCGGAAAAGGCTTCGTATCATGATCAATCCCAGGATGACGATCATCGCCACGACCGTTACCAGTGCCTGCCCGGCACCCAGTCCCAGTCCGATGCTGATCGCCAGGAACAGGAAGGCCAATTCTTCCGGTTCCTTGATGGCTGCTCGAAATCTGACAATGGACAGCGCGCCCACCAAACCCAGCGAAAGCGCGAGGGACGACTTTACGATGCTGATAATGAGTGTGGTGGTCACCACAAGAATTAGAAAGTTCCGGGCAAAAGCCCGTCGGTTGGACAACGACTGCCCGAAGTGGATGTAAACCCGGCCAAGAATGATCCCGAGCAGAGCAGCGATGCCCAAGCTTAATACCAGTTTCGGCAACCCGGCAGCCATTTCTGGATTCCACAGAAGTTCACGTAACGATTGTTCAATTTGCATAGGTTGAGTTCAGTTAATGGTTTGGTTCAATTGCGATGATTGCGGTGAGCTTTGTTCTTGATCAAAAAGTCATTGGTTGAGAGCGGGGTTATCCGGCACTGGTCTCGGTCGGTTCGGATCAGGGGTCCGATTTTCGCGGGAATTGTTGCCCGGCAACTGGCTCATGCCACCGCCCTCAAAGCCTCGATCGGGCTCCCACACCTGGCCGTCCGAATCCGTAAAAGGTGTCGAACGACCGGCAATGATCCGGATGATTTCAGCGGAGGACGGCGCGAGGGCACCGGCTTCGGTCTGCGGAATGAGTTCAATCGCATTAATCGCCGGGTTTTCAATTTGTCTGGTGAAATCCACGCGAAACTCTCCGTTCGTCACGTTCACCGCCGTGGTTTCAACATAGGCACGGTTGGGGCCGCCGGCTTTGGCCCAAATGTCAAAGTCCTTGAATTCACGTCCCTGAACATTCAGGGAAAACACGCGTTGGCCGGGGCCGGTAATCCCGGCGTAGGTTTCTGAAAAGTAGAGTTTGGCAAGATATTGGCCGTTGGGAAGTTTACAGGAGAAAGCGCTCATGCCCCAATGCTCACTCATGAACAAGCCCGGGTCTTTGGTTCCGGTGATCACTACTGCGGCTGGGCTATTGCGACGCTGAGGAGCGCCGGCACCGCCACCGAACGGGGAGAAACCAGATCCCGACGGAACCAGGTCTTTTGCAATCCCCGCGCGCAGCGGTACAAAGGTGAGATTTCCATGGTTATTTGTATCCCACATTTGAAAAAGTCTGGTAAAGCCGCTGATGAACTCGGTCAGGGACACGGATGCATCGTTGTTTTCATCCAGTAAGCGGAAGAGTGACGGACCGAAGGTCCTGCCGAGGCCGGAACTGCCGGTCGCCCACGAAAAACTGTTGCCGGGTTCCAAGCCGTTCGATTTTCCAGAGAGTTGTTCCAAAACCGATTCGGTGCGCGCTCGCGTAAACGGCTTGATGGGTTTGACCTGCCCGCCGCCGAACGGCGGAGCGCCTTCCCGCTCCCAGACCAGCCCCGCAACCAGTTGGTCGAAGCGGTCCAGTTTGGCCGCTGACTCTTCCTGGATTGCCGGCCGGATGGTCTCCGCCAGTTCATCCACCTGCCTGGCAAAGCGGTCGGGATTGAAAATTGTTCTGCTGAACTCGTTCAACCGCGCCAGATATAAATTTTGGAAAGCCTCCAGCTTGAACATGCGTTCGAGGAAGTAGTTCGCACCTTGCCAGGGGTGTTGGAGGCTAAGCTGTTCCCGTTGCTCCTGACTGGCCCGGTCGAATTGTCCCCAAGAATGGTCTTGGTCCCAAGGGATAAACTCGAACTGTTGCGTTTTGGGATGCAAATAGAGGAACATATTCTGGCCCGGACCGAGAATGCCATCTAGGTCGGAAAGATAAACCATGACCGCCATGAAACGGGCGAACCGGGGCAGGTCAATAAATTCACCGACGCGCGCGGCGAACTCTGTATCATCCGCCTGGGTCACGAGTTGGGAGAACTTCATGACCGTCTGCTTTTGCTCGTCATACAAGTCTCCCTTCGGATCATAGATCTGGTTATACGCCGACCAGTCACTGCCGAGATCGGTAAATAACGACGGGGTGACCGGCTTAAAAAGTGCCCCGCGTCCGGTGCCAAAGTTGTGCCGCGCAAATTGTTTGTCCACGGCTTCGCTGATCGAATACAGCCCAAAATACTTCCGCTCAAACCTGTCCGGCACGGTAACAAACACCCTGGCATACGCCGTCCGTGGTGCGGGCACTCCAGCCTCCCGGTAGAGCCTATAGGCCAGCACCTCGTTCATCTCGGTCGCGTCCGTGATGTTGTTCTGCAAATTCAACATCTTCACGTTTCCCAATCCCTGTCCGCTCACGAAGGCGTTGAGGTTGATCTTGAGCGAACGCTTGAGCGTGTCTCTGGATTCGAGAAACGTCCCATTCCCCTTGTAGCGAACCCCGACATTCCGCAGCCACCGGCCTTCGAATTCCAGATCCGCCCGCACGTATTCAAAACGAATTCCAAATGCTGAAGCGATGCCATTTCGTCCGCCTTCCGGCCCCAGGAGCATCCCCGCTATTCCCCCACCCGCTGGGTTGCGAATTTGGTCCAAACCGGCCCGAATTTGTCTCTCCTCAAGTTTGCCGGCTCCATTCGTATCCCAGGCGTGGAACCACTTCTGCGCGAGGCGGCCAAATTCATCGCGCGAAAGTCTTCCGTCACGATTCAAATCACCCTGGGTCATAAACACCGGGGCCAGCATTCGGGCCGATCCCAAGCCCGAAGCGCCTCCCGGTCGGCCTCCACCGAATGGGCCAGAACCACCTTGGGGCTCCATTGCCGCCCATTGATCCGGCGAGAACTTTAGATGAATTGACCAAACCTTGGTCTGGTTATACAGGTGATCCGAATCCAAAGTCGCGGGCGCGACCGCGCTCGGTAACACGCGTTGTAGCGCGACCGCTCCGCACAGCAGTGCCACGATGAAGATCGCTCCAGCGAATATCGCCAGACGCGGGCGCCAACGCCCGACTCGGCTCCAACCAGTAGATTTTATTTGAGAGTGCAAGTTTGCTCCAGATTCGTTCGTTTGGTTTGAGCAGCGGCGTCAGTCATTCGTCTTCGACCATGAGTAAAGCCTGCCACGACATGTTATTCAATTATTCAGTGGTTATCGCCGCCCGGCGGCATCAACAGGTGCCTCGCATAGAAGGTCGTCAGCTTGCCCATCGCGGCCTCCACATACTTGGGAACCCAGTAGGTCTCGATGTGCGTGGCGCCTTCGATCTTGAACAGTTCCTTGTCCTTCGTGCCCGTGGCCTTGGCGAAGGCGTCTTCAGTCAGGTACAGGCTGTCGGCCTTGCTCCCCGCAATCATCAGCAGCGGTTGGTTAATCAGTTCAATCTGGTCGGTGGCATCCCAGCGCATCAGGTCCAGCAAGCTGCTCGTGGTGTATTTGAACGTCGAGCCCGGATGCGCGTGTGTTTTCCAGTAATACTCATATCCCTGCCGATACAGAGCGAACGGCAGCTTGGCGATCTGCTCGTCGGTCAGGTTGGCGTCTCCCGAATACAACAGTTCGCCACCAGCCTTTTCCTGGGCACGGGCAGCCGAAGCCTGGCGCAGGCGTTGCTGGATGGTGTCCCGTTGCGAATCCACATAGCCATTGCGACGGACCCGCCCAGAGTTGAACATGCTCACCGTTGCAATCGCGTTGAAGCGCTTGTCGGTTTTCGCCGCCGCCAGCGAGTAACCGCCGCCGCCGCAGATGCCGAGCAGGCCCAGACGCTCGGGAGCGACGCCTGCGTACCGGGTGATGAAGTCCGCCGCGCCGTGGATGTCCTCAATGCGGTAGGCTGGTTTGTCCACGTTACGCGGTTCGCCGCCGCTGCCGCCTTGGAACGCCGCGTCCATCGCGATCGTGATGTAGCCCTGCCCGGCCAGGCGCTGGGCGTACAGACCCGCGACCTGTTCCTTCACACCGCCGTTCGGGTGCGCCACGACGATCGCGGCGTATTTCTGCTTCGGATCGTAGTTCGCCGGGGTGTACACGTTGGCGGCAATATCCAAGCCGTTGAGCTTGTACTGGACCGGGTGAATGTTGACCTTCCCCGGCTCGTTCTTCGTGATTGCACCGGCGTAGGCCAACGTGAACGGATTCTTCCTGTAGTCGTCGGCCACGGCTGGCGCGACCGGAATCGTGATCATTGCGGCCAGAAAGGTGGCCTTCATCGCTGTTTGCTTCATTTTGGATACTCCTCTCAATTCTCTTTTGTTATTTTTCGGAGGGCGCTTCCACTCCGGAGAAGCGCAGCACTCCTTCCGGCAGCCGCAACCCGCGAATCTCGATTGCTCGAACGGCGGCATTTAGTTCGGTGACTTCGGTAGCGGTGAATTTAACGTCTGCCGCCCCGGTGTTTTCCATCATGTGCTGCATTACCGTCGTTCCGGAAATCGGAACGATCCAGGGTTTCTGGGCCATCAGCCACGCGAGTGCGATCTGAGCGGGAGTGGCCCGCTTGCGATCTGCCCAGGTTTTTATCAGATCAACCAGCTTCAGGTTGTGAGCCAGGTTCTCGGGCGAGAATCTCGGGGTGCCTGCACGCAGATCGCCGGGGGCGAATCGCGTGTTCACATCAATCCAGCCGGTAAGTAACTGGCAATCCAGCGGCCACCACGGCACGAAGCCTATTCCTAACTCTTCGCAGAGCGGTATCACTTCCTTTTCCGGATCCCTGGTTGCCATCGAATACTCGTTTTGAATCGCGGTCAGCGGAACCGCCGCATGAGCGCGTCGGATCGTTTGCAGGCCCGGTTCGGAAAGTCCCCAATGCAAAACCTTTCCCTGATCCATCAGGTCTTTAACCGCCCCGGCGACATCCTCGATAGGCACTTGAGGGTCAACGCGGTGTTGATAAAGCAGATCTATTCGGTCGGTACGAAGCCGCTTCAGGGAGTTCTCGACCACGACCTTAATGTGATCCGGTTTGCTGTTGAGGCCAGGGAGCTGCCGACCGGTCGGCTGATCTATGTTCCAGCCGAACTTCGACGTGATTCTGACTTGGTTTCGGAATGGCTGTATGGCCTCGCCCAGGATTCGCTCATTTTCCCACGGCCCGTAGGCTTCCGCCGTATCAAAGAACGTGATGCCGCGGTCGAAGGCCGCACGGAGAATGGCGATCATCTCCGGTCGGCACGGCACCGTCGTGTCGTATTTGCGGTGCATGTTTTGGACGCCCATGCCCAGGGCCGAAACCTCCAGCTTGCCAAGCCTGCGGCGGCCCGGCTTGTTTGACCCCGCGCGACGGTTCGCTTGCGGTTGCGCATCGGCTTTATTGGATAACGATGAAAGGGCGGCGACGCTCGCGCCAGCTACAACGGTCTTCGTAATGAAATTACGTCTATTCATACCCACTTCGTTCGCGCTTATCCTCAAGCGTCCCGTGGCGATTTACTTGACAGTTTTACCGTCGGTCGTCTGGAAGCCATCGAATCGCAAAATTGGCATCTCGACCCCATTATTCAAAACTATGCTGTTCATCATTCGTGCGCTCTTCTCGTTATCAGGCGCTTCCAGAGCGGCAACGGATTGGTTCAATCCAGCTTCTTCTTGCCAAGGTATTCCGACATGAGATCCGCAATCTGAACATTGTTCAGATCCGAGAACGGAAAGTGCGTGTTGCCGTTGATCCCCATTTCGGGCAGATGCACGACCGTGACATCACCACCTCGACGATTCACAGCATCTCGCCAAAGTCTCGCCATCGCTAAACGAACCCGCCAACCGTCCTGGCCCGGATTCGCCACCGGTTGCGACGGAATGTTATCGCCGTAATAGATGACGATGGGAATTTTGGTCAACGCCATGAAGTCGGAGAGCGGCACACGCTCCGCGAGAAGCGGGCCGGCAGCGCTGGGCATCGCGGTGGGCAACTCGCCTTCCGGGAAAATGAAACCGCTGCCTGGCTCGTAAGAAACGATGGCACGGACGTTCGAGCTTTTAACCGCCACGCGCCAGCCCATGCCTCCGGCATGGGAATGGGTCACCAGAATCGCCGGGCCAATTTTTTTGAACAGAGCCGTGACAACCTCTGAGTTCAAAGCGGGATCAAGGGGACCAGTGTCGGGTGTGATCTGGCGGAAGTATTGATTCAGCGCCTCCGGTTCGTGCGCGAATTGTACTCCCGGAAAGAAATTGGGCCAGACCCCAAGGCGAAAAGTTCCGAACCAATTCTCCTCGTCGGGCATGGGCGTGATGTTCCCTGGCAGCGTGCTTCGGCCCGCCCGGCCCCGGCGCGGTTGGTCAATCAAGTAAACGGAAAAGCGCCGCCGCAAGAAGATGTTTTGAAAGCCTTCCCGGCCGTCTGGCGTAGTTTCCCAGGTTTTTGAGAACTGCCCGATGCCGTGCCACATCACGAGCGGCAGTTTTCGCGCGTTGACCGGCACCTGGTAGAACACGTAGGCGTGATCGCCATGCAACGTCTGGCCGGCGGGACTTCGGTTGGTGGCGTCGTAGGTGCCAGGATTGGTAATCACCGTCCCGCCGATGGCGAAGCTCCCTTGCTCCTGTATCGTCAGCGGTTCCGACTTTTTGTTTGCGTCCTGAGCGTTGGTGGAGGCAAAGGTAAGCGCACCGACCAGAGTCAGCGCACAAAGCCTGGTCCTGCTTCGAGTGGAGGAGGTGATATTCATATTTTTCCCTATGGCGGGCGGTTACTGCGGCTTCATGATCTCGACGGCCTTTTCAATCACATCCAGTCTCGCTTTCTTGGGATCGAGTTTGCCGACCGCCGAACCATCGAGCTGGAACTCAAGAAGTTCGTCCTTGCTGGAATTGTAACGCGGCCATTTCGGCAAACCCGGACCATTCGGATCGCCGGTCTTGGCGAAGTTCGCCCAGTAGGTGTTCATCAATTTGGCAACCGCCTGGTCTTCGGGCGCCACGGCTGCTCCATTTCGACCGCTCAGATTGTTGAACACATAAGGGATTTCAGACGCGTGCGCGGCGCCAAACCGCATCCTCTCTCGCATGGCGGGCGAGACGTAGGAGAAAAGATAGACATAGGCCGGTGCGCCTTTCGTGGCGAAGGCCCTGGCGGTCAACCGGGCCGGCTCGGCCCATACTTTGTCCGTATTGACCATGGTGAGCATCTCGGCGAAATCGGTAGCGCCGTTCGGATCGAATACTGCCTTCGCCTCGTCACTCAGCTTCCCGAACAGCGAAAGCAATTCCGGCTTTGAACGGGCATTGACGAAACCACCCGGCACCTCGGCGCTATTCGATCCGATGATGAGCGGGACGTTTGCCTGTCTGCCCGCTGCGTAGGCGCTCTCGGCAGTTTCTACCACCAGTTTGCCGTCGAGAATCGGTCCCGAGTAAATCAGGGGGCCGCCGCGGCCATCGCTTTCCTGGCCTCCATCAACAATCTCCGCTGCGCTCAAGGAGCGGAGCTTGGCCAACGCGGTGGCGTCCGCACCCTCGATCCCATGTTTGCGCGCGAAGTTCACTCCGATCGTCTCCGCCGAAACGGGATAGAACGGATCAGCGTTTTCTTGCCGTATCGGCCTGCCGGTCAAGACTCCGTCCCGGCCCCCGCCCGATTGACTGATCGCCTTATGAAAAAGGCCGCGCGCCTCCGGGATGGTCAGCAGTGAATGCACCGAAACCCCACCGGCCGACTCGCCGAAGATGGTGATGTTTTTGGGGTCGCCTCCGAACGCGGCAATGTTCTGCTGCACCCACTTGAGCGCGGCAATCTGGTCCATGTAGGCGTAGTTGCCTTTCGGTTCTTCGGGATGTTCTTGGCTCAACGCCGGGAAGGCAAAGAAGCCGAGGCGTCCCAAGCGGTAGTTGAAGGTGACGAGGATGACTCCCTGCCTTGTAAATTGAGATCGAGAAAAGTCTGGTGAGGAACCACTGCCGAACACGAACGCTCCGCCATGAATCCACACCATGACCGGCAACCGAGCCGTCGCCGCGGCATCGGCAGGCTTCCATACGTTGAGAAACAGGCAATCTTCCGAGGAGTTCTCGCGAAGTGAACCCGCAGCACCGAAGCCTCGTTGCGGACAGTCCGCGCCGAATTTGCTCGCATCACGTTCGCCCTCCCACGGCGACAGGGGTTGGGGTGGTCGCCAACGGTTCGGGCCGACCGGGGCGGCGGCGTAGGGAATTCCTTTGAAGCTGGAAACATCTCCTTCAGCCACACCGCGTACGACGCCTGACGCGGTACGAACCGTTGGGTGAGTCGTGGATTCGGCCCTGCTCTCCTTTGCTTCTTGTGCGCTTGCCGCCGTCGAGAGAACGGCTGCCAGTAGCCAAAGGGCGGTAAACCTCATTTCAGGTCGCTGTTTTTTCATTGTTTTTCCTTCGCTTAATTGTCGAGGTTAAGTCGTTTCTTCTCGAAGACTTCCTTGGCCACGCCGATGGCGGTCACGGCGTTCGGCCATCCAGAGTAGAACGCGAGGTGCGTGATGGTTTCGATCAACTCTGCTTGCGTCACGCCATTGTCGCGCGCCCGTGTGAGATGGGACCGAAGCTGCTCGGGGCGGTTCATGGCAATGAGCGCGGCCACCGTCACGAGACTTCGGTCCCGCTTCGACAGCTCGGGCCGCTCCCAAACGTCCGCGTAGAGCACGTTATCGGTCAGTTCCGCCAGCTTCGGGGCAAAGTCACCGATGGCCCGTTGAGAGGGGCGAGGTTGCGCGCCAGGCGCATTCGTCGTGAGTGACGGCGCGCGAACTGTGACGTCGGGTTGGGAGTCGTCAACCTTCTCCATCCATTCGACCGACTTGCCATCGAGCGCCTCGGAGATGGCGATGTGCGCCATCGAACTGTTTGTCGCGGCTCCGTGCCAGTGCTTCTGACCGGGTGGAATCCAGACCACGTCTCCTTGCCGTATTTCCTCGATTGGATCACCCCATCGTTGTACGCGGCCCACCCCGGCCGTCACGATCAAGACCTGGCCCAGCGGATGCGTGTGCCACGCGGTGCGCGCGCCCGACTCGAACGTGACCAGCCCGCCGGAAGCGCGGGCGGGCGCTTGCGCCTGGAAGAGCGGGTCAACGCGCACGTTGCCGTTGAAGTTTTCTACCGGTCCCTGCCGGGACGGTTGCGAACCGTTGCGAGTGATTCTGATGGTGGGCGACTCCATCGTTCCAGCGGTGGCGGCCGCCGTCGTATTTGTTTGGGCGGAGACTGAAACGGGTAGAGAAAGTGTCGCGACTGTGGCCATAAGCAGTTGCGGATTCATGAATTTACTCCTTCCCGAGACCGCCATTCGCCGGGCGAAGTTCCTTCCCAATTTTGAAAGGCGCGGAAAAAAGAGTTGGCGTCTTCAAAGCCAAGTAAGAACGCTGCTTCGTTCAGTTCCACGGCACGTTGTTTCAGGTAATGACGGGCCAGTTCGCGGCGCGTTTCTTCAACGACCTGTTGAAAGGTGATGCCCGAGTCCGTAAGCCGGCGCTGAAGCGTGCGGGCGCTCAACCCGAGTTCTTTGGCCACATCCCGCAGCGTTGGGCGCTTTCCGGCCAATAATTGCCTGAGAGTTTGCTTCACCTGTTCGCCCACACTCTTATCCGTGCGCCGGGATTGCAGTTCAGATTCCAACTGTGCGCCGATCACCTCCAGCAATTCCTCGTTATACGTCACAAAAGGGCGGTTGAGATCATCGCTCCGGAACACCAGCGCGTTGCGATCCGCCTTGAAACGAACCCGGCAACCGAAATGGCGTTCGAGCAAGGCGCGATGTTTTACCGGGCGGATCAATTCCAATCGAAGCGGAGCGATTGGATCGCCAGTTCCCTGTCGCCCCACACTCAGAATCCACGATAGCAGCATATCAACGAGCGCCTCGGGTTGAGTTTCCCTGGCTTCCACGTAGAAGAATTCGACCGCCGCTTCCTGGCCCGCTCGATGAACGCGAATTTCTTCCGGGCACGTCAGTTGTTTGTAGCGACCGAGTCGTTGCAGGGCGTCGCCAAAGGTCCGGCTGCACATCACCGCGATGCCCGCCGGGTGCGTCCGCGCCAACCGCGTCTCCGAGCCAAGTTTCAAGCCAATTCCGGGATCGGCGCTGAGTTCACTCACGCTCCGCCAAAGGGAAAAGAGTTCAGCGGTTGTCACATAGACTTTTTCCTGCTGAAAAAGCGTCACGGGTAATCCGGCGCGGCGAAGCAATGCCGGCACGGCGATTTTCTGCTCGGCGAATCGCTTTCCCCACAGGCTGGAGATTCGTAATTGATCACTCATGGTTTGATGTTTTGGGTTTCAAAACGGCCATCACTTCGACTTTACGCCGTAACGGCACTGCGGGTCTTGGTCCGGATGGCACTTGATAATGTTGCTCAGCTTCAAGTGCTGACACGCTTGCGCTCGGGCTCCGAATTCCGATGGCCGCATGGTTTTACGATAATCAAAATTCCATCCCTGTCACTTGCAGGGCGTGACAAACTACTTGCCAAACACGCCAAACGCGGCGTGTGACGCGTTGGGCCGATGACCCGGTGAACCGAAAATTGGTGCGTCGGTTGCGTCGTGCCGGTGTGAAACTGGAACGCGACTTTGAACCTGACTGAGCCTCGCGGCGACTGCGCACAATTTGCGCGGCGCGATTGGCGACTGCGCAACTCATGCGCGATTCAGTGCTTGTTTCCCTTGAATTTATTGAGGTTTCGACGCTGGCACGAACTTTGCGGGGGCGCGACTCAGTGCGAGGTCATGCGTGTGACTTCGCGAGCGTTCGGATTAAACAAATCACAGCAGGAGAATAGTTATGAAAGTAAATCAAGCACTGAAGGTACTCAGCCTCAGCACCATTCTGGCGCTGGGCGCGCAAACCGTCATGGCGCAGGACGGCGGCAACCGTCCCCGTCGCAATCGTGACGGACAGGATAATAATCAGCGCGGCGAATGGCAGGGGCGACGGGGGAACTTTGACCCGGCCGAAATGCGTCAGCGCATGTTGCAACGGACCCGGGAGGAATTGGAGGTCAAAGACGATTCCGAATGGAAAGCCATTGAACCGTTGGTCACCAAGGTGGGTGAAGCCCGGATGGCGATCGGGTTTGGTCGTTTCGGTGGTCGCGGCGGCCCCGGTGGTCCTGGTGGCCCTGGCGGATTTGGTCAAGCCAATCCCTCGGCGGATGCGTTGCAGAAAGTAATTGATGCGAAAGCTTCCAACAACGAGACCAAGGCGGCGCTGGCCAAGTACGTGGCGGATCGCAAAGCCAAACAGGCGGCGTTGGACAAGGCACAGGAGGAATTGCGCAAGGTGTTGACCCCGCGCCAGGAGGCCATTGCCACGTTGAACGGATTGCTTTAATTCACGCCAAGGGTCAAGGAGCTGGCATTTGGTTCATGGAAACAACCCAAGCATCATCCGATTTGTTGGACCGCATGGTGGCGTCCCGGCAGCTTTCCGTCGTGGACGCCGCGGAACTGACGCGACAAACGGAACTGCCGCGCCAACGCGAGGAAGACATCCTGCGCTGGCTGGCGGGCGAGTACGATTTGTCCTATACCGCCCTGGATGATGTGGAACCAGATCGCCAGCTGCTTTCCCTCTTTCCCGCCCGGATTCTACTCAAGGAAGAACTGTTGCCGCTCCGGCGCGTGAACGGAGCGGTGGAAATCGCCACCAGTCGGTTGTTCGCCACGCAGGGACTGGACACGCTCAAAACGCTTACCGGTTTGAATCTGCAGCCGGTGTTGACTCCGACGGAAGCGCTCCGCCGCGAACTCAAGAAGCGTCTGGGCGTGGGTGCGGACACCATGGGCGAACTGGCCGAGGACGCCGCGTTGCAGGTGGTGGATGAAAATCGGGAGGACAACGATCTCGACATGGATGCCGAGGACGCCTCGATCATCCGGTTCGTGAATCAAGTCCTCCGCGACGCCATCGAACTGCGCGCCTCCGACATCCATCTCGAACCGTTCGAGCATGAATTTCACATTCGTTATCGCGTGGACGGCGTGCTGCAAAGCATTCCGGTGCCGGCGCAGATCAAGCGGTTTCAACCCGCCATCGTTTCGCGCCTGAAAATTCTCAGCCATTTGAACATTGCGGAAAAGCGGCTGCCGCAGGACGGGCGCATCAAAATCCGGTTGGACGAGCACGAGGTGGACATTCGCGTGTCGGTGATTCCGATGTTGCATGGGGAAGCCGTGGTGCTGCGGTTGTTGCGGCAGAACGCGACGTTGCTGGGGATGGCCGAGTTGGGGATGGATGCGCGCGAGCTGGGCGCCTTCAAACGGGTGCTGGCTTTGCCACATGGCATCATTCTGGTCACCGGTCCGACCGGCAGCGGCAAAACCACCACGCTTTACACCGCGTTGAATGAAATCAATGATCAGGTCCGCAAGATCATCACCATTGAGGACCCGATCGAGTATCAGTTAAACGGCATCAACCAGATTCAAGTTTCGGAAAAGGCCGGGTTGACCTTTGCGCGCGGCCTCCGCTCGATTTTGCGGCACGATCCTGACGTGATTCTGGTGGGGGAAATCCGCGATCGTGAAACGGCGCAGATTGCCGTGCAAGCCTCGCTCACCGGTCACCTGGTCTTTTCCACTCTGCACACCAACGACGCGCCCGGCGCGGTGACGCGGTTGATTGACATGGGCGTCGAGCCGTACCTGGTGGCGTCTTCCCTCGAGGCGGTGCTGGCGCAACGGTTGGTCCGGGTTCTGTGCCGCCATTGCAAACAACCGGATACTTCGCCCACCACCGCCACCCTCAAAACGCAGGTTGGCATTCCGGCGGCCACCACGGTTTACCGCGCGGTAGGTTGCCGCGAATGTCGCAACACCGGTTATCATGGTCGGCACGCCATTTTTGAATGGATGGACATTGATAATGAATTGCGGGAACTCGTGCTCAAGAATGTGTCTTCGGGAGAAATTGCCGCGCAGGCGCGGCGCGCGGGTTTGCGCACGTTGAACGAGGACGGCTGGCGGCTGGTGCGTCAGGGCGTCACCACGCCCGAGGAAGTGTTGCGCGTCGCCAAGGATCAGGCGGTCAATCATCTCGTGCCGGAAGCCGCGCCCAAACCGGCCATTGAAGTTCAGGCGCCACGAATGAATCATGCCGTTGTTTAATTACAAAGCGATCCAGGGGAACGGCACGGTGGCGCAAGGTCAACTTGAAGCCGCCGGTCGGGCGGAGGCGTTTCGCCAGATGGAAGGTCTGGGTTTGCGTCCCATTTCGCTCTCGGAACTGGCCGCCGGTGGAACCAAAAAACCTCGCGCTGCCGAAACCGACTCCGCGCCGCGCCGTTGGGCGTTGCGGTTTGGCAGCGCCAAAGTCTCCGCGCGCGACCTGGAAAATTTTACGCGTCTGCTGTCGAGTCTGCTGGCGGCGGGAGTGCCGTTGAGCCGGGCGCTGGTCATTTTATACAAGGAAGCTTCATCGCCCGCCGCGGCCGCCAAGTGGAAAGAGGTTTATGATCTGGTGATTGACGGGATGTCGCTGGCGGATGCGATGGCGCGTTCGCCGGAGACCTTTCCGCGCGTGTACATCGCCATGGTGCAAGCGGGCGAGACGGGAGGGTTTCTCGATCTGGTACTGGCGCAAATTGCGGACTTTCAAGCGCGCGAAAAAGAACTGCGCGGCAAGGTGATGACCGCCATGCTGTATCCGGCGGTGTTGTTCGTGCTCGCCATTGCCGTGGTGGTTTTTCTCCTGGTGTTTTTTATTCCGAAATTTCAGACCATGTTTTCCTCATCGGGCAACACCCTGCCGGCGTTGACGGAAATCATCATCGCTTTGAGCCACGGATTACGTTCGTACGGGCTGTTCATTTTGCTTGGTTTGGTCGGAGTGGGTTATTCGTTGCGCACCTGGGTGACTTCGGAAGGCGGACGCCGCACTTGGGAAGGGTTCGTGTTGCGCGCGCCGATCGTTGGGCCGCTGGTGGCCCAGTTCGCCATGGCGCGCTTTTGTCGGATGTTGGGCACGTTGCTCGGCGCGGGGGTGAATCTGGTGCAGGCGCTGAATGTCGCCCGCAAATCCATTGGCAACCAGATTCTCGTGGATGCCGTTTCCGACTCGATCACGCGCGTTTCGGAAGGTGGTCAGTTGGGGCAAAGCCTGGCCAACTGCCGCGCGTTGTTTTCCGGGTCCACGCTGGAAATGATTTCCGTGGCGGAGGAAAGCGGCAAGCTGGATACCGAGCTGGTCCGCATTGCCACCGTGACCGAGGGCGATCTGGACCGCAATTTGAAGACCGGCGTGGCGTTGTTGGAGCCGCTGATGTTGTTTCTGATCGCCGGTTTTATCGGGACCATTTTCATCGGCATGGTCCTGCCGATTTTCACCATGCAACAAAACATCAAATAACCGTCCACCCTGACACATTATGAAACTGAACTTGATTAAATTCCCTCCGCGCGCCTCGGCCGGTGGTTTCACCCTGGTTGAAATGTTGCTCGTGCTGGTCATTCTGGGCACGCTCGCCGCCATCGTTTATCCCAAGTTGGCCGGGCGCAGTGAACAAGCGCGCGTCACCGCCACGCAAACCCAGATCTCCTCCTTCTCGACCGCGCTCGATGCGTTCGAGGTGGACAACGGTTACTATCCGCGCGGCAAAAGCGGTTTGCAGGACTTGGTGCAGCAACCCCGCGACGCGCAGAACTGGCGCGGCCCGTATTTGAAAGAAGTTCCGAAGGACCCGTGGGGCAACGAATACGTCTATGAATGTCCCGGGCGGGTTAATGCCACGTCCTACGATCTGACTTCCGCCGGACCGGATGGCAAGGTCGGCAGCGACGACGATATTTCGAACACCGGCGGCAAGAAATAAAGAAGGCCACAGCGTGCGTTGCGCTCATCAGTCACCGACCACTTCGCGATGGCACCGACAGGCGTTCACGCTCGTCGAGTTGATCGCGGTGATGGCGCTGCTGGTGACGGTGATCGCGATTGCCTCGCCCTCGCTGGCGGGATTTTTCCGCGGGCGCGCCCTGGACGCGGAAGCGCGCCGGCTATTGGCTTTGACCCGTCAAGGGCAGAGTCGGGCGATTGCCGAGGGGCTGCCCACGATTTTATGGCTGGACCTGAATCAACGCACCTACGGTTTGGAAACGGATTCCAGTTTTGTGGATAACGATCCGCAAGCGGTGGAATACACGTTGGATGGCAGCCTGACACTGGACCTGGGCGTGGCGGACGCCGCGCTCCAGACCTTCATCACCGGCAACACGTTGTTTGATAATGACGCCGAGGCCGGGAACAGCCGACACGCCGCACTGCCGAACCTCCGGTTTGAACCGGATGGCAGCATTGGGGGCGGCAGCCGGGAGAACCTGCGGCTCACCGATCGCGACGGCAACTCGCTCTGGGTGGGACTGGCCGCCAATCGTTTGAATTATGAAATTCGCAACCAAGCGGCAGCGCGCCCGACGATCCGGCGGCGTTAACGCCTTTACGCTTGCCGAGGTGCTGGCGGCGCTCGTGTTTATGGCGATCGTCATTCCGGTCGCATTGCAGGGGCTGCGCATTGCCGGTCGCGCCGGCGAAGTCGCCGAGCGCAAGCGGGAAGCCGCGCGGGTGGCGGAACGCATTTTGAACGAGAACATCATTTTGACGAATTGGAATCGCGCCGCCCTGAACGGCACGGTGCAGGAGGCGGATCGAAACTATAACTGGACGCTGCGAACCGAAACGTGGACCGAGACGACGACCCAGTCCGCCATGCAGTTGCTGACGGTGTCCGTCGAGTACCCGGTTCAAGGCGATAAATACACCGTGGAATTAAGCACTTTAGCCGCGCCCAACTGATGCAAATCAACGCCACAATCCGAACGCAGAACCGCGCCTTCACGCTGCTTGAAGTGCTGCTGGCGGTCGGCATTTTTGCGATTGTGCTGTTCGCCATCAATACGGTGTTCTTCAGTGCCCTGCGATTGGAGCGCGCCACGAGTCGGAATCTGGATGAACGGCTGCCCTTGAATCAGGCGCTCGATATTCTGCGGCGCGACCTGCAAGGCGCCGTGCCGCCGCTGACCAATTCCACTCTGTTGCCGCGGCATTTCATTGTCACCGGCAGTGGCGGTCGCTTCGATAATCGTGCCGCCAGCAGTTTGGAATTTTACACGACCACCGGCGTGATCTCCGATGATGAACCGTGGGGCGACCTCCAGCGTGTGCGCTACGAACTGTTGCCCTCGACGGACCCGAACAATGCCTACGGAATGGAATTGGTGCGCTCCGTCTGGCGCAACGTCCTGGCGATCAATACCGAGGACGAGGATGAGCAACTGCTGGCCGAGAACATCGCGAGTCTGGATTTTCTTTGTTACGACGGCAGCACCTGGCGCAGCGGTTGGGATACGGAGTCGGGCGGCGACGAGGGCCTGCCGCAGGCGGTGCAGGTGCAACTGCAATTGGCCGGCAGTTCCCCCAACCAAACGCAGCCGACGTTTCAGGAGCCGATTGAATTATTGGTCCCGATCACCACGCAACTGTTGGAATACTCGATTACGGAGGGCGCGGAATGAGACTGTCCCCACCAGCGTCATCTCGCCAGCGGACGGCCGCTTCGGTGCTGATCATCGTGTTGTGGGTCGCGCTCGGTCTGGTGGCCTTGGCGCTGTATTTCGGCAACTCGATGCGCCTGGAATTGCGCGCCTCGGAAAATCGCGTCGCCATGCTCACCGCTGATCAAGCCATTGAAGGGGCCGCCCGGTACGTCGCGCAAATTCTCACCGAACAAGCCACCAATGGCCTCGTGCCCTTTCCCGAGGATTACGCCAGTGAAGCCGTGCCGCTGGGCGACGCGCAGTTCTGGTTGATTGGGCGCAACAATGGCCAATACGCCCCGAACGAAGTCGTGTTTGGATTGGTGGACGAGGGGTCCAAACTTAACGTCAACAACACCAATGTCACCCAGGAGATGTTGGAATTGCTCCCCGGCATGACTTCCGATCTCGCGTCGGCAATCGTGCATTGGCGCAGTCCTGCTTCCGAGGACAGCACGGACAGCGGCGAGGAGCAAATCTACGCGCGTTATCAACCGCCTTATTACGCGAAAGGCGCGCCGTTTGATTCCGTGGATGAATTGCGGCTGTTGAACGGCGCGACGCTGGACGTTCTGCTCGGGGAGGATTTGAACCGCAACGGCGTATTGGACCCGAACGAAACGGACAATAATCGCAACGGCCTCGCGGACCCCGGCGTGTTGGAATACCTCACCGTTTGGAGTCGTGAATCCAATCTCGACAGCGCGGGGACCAATCGCGTGAACATCAACTCCAGTCGCGATGACCTCGCCAGTTTGCTCACGGACCTTCTGGGCAGCGGCGTGGCGGATCGCGTCCAGCAGGCGGCGTTGAGCAACCCCAACCGGCAATTCAGCAGCATCCTGGAATTTTACCTGGATTCCACCCTGACCGAGGAAGAGTTCATGCAGATCGAAACGGAGATCACCATCGAGGACGGAACAATACTGCCGGGCAAGGTGAACGTGAACACCGCCAGCGCCGCGGTGTTGGCCTGCGTTCCCGGTGTGGGCGATGATCAGGCCGCGGCACTGGTCAGCTATCGCCAGTCCAATATCCCTGGAATCAATTCCGTGGCGTGGGTGACCAAGGTGTTGACGCGCGATCAGGTGTTGGATGCCGGACCGTACCTCACTGGCCAGAGTTATCAGTTTTCCGCCGATATCGCGGCGCTCGGAAAATTCGGACGGGGCTACCGTCGCACCAAGTTTATTTTTGATGTCACGGAAGGCGCGCCCAAAGTGGTTTATCGCCAAAGCCTGAGTCACCTCGGCTGGGCGCTGGGCCGGGAGACGCGTGATTATTGGTTGGCCAAGGCAATGCCATGATTGAGTTGAACAAAATAAAATCCAAGCGGCGCAAAGCCGTCACTTCCGTCCTGGGGTTGACCCTCGAGGGCGGGCGCCTGGAAGGGGTTTGGTTGAAGCGAACGAACGGCACGGTGCGCGTGGCGGGTTCGTTGGCGGTAACGCTGACGTTGGATCCGCTCACCGCCGCCGCGGAATTGGTGGGACGCGAAATTCGCAACCACCTGGATACGGCGGAGATTCGCGAGCGCCAGTGCGTGGTCGGCTTGCCGCTTAAATGGGCGCTGCTGACGCAAACCCAACTGCCCGCGCTGTCCGAGGCGGACCAAGCCAGCTTCCTGCAAACCGAAGCGGAGCGGAACTTTCCTTGCGACGTGGCAACGCTGGTCACCGCGTCCTCGCGCTGTCGGGTGACGGCGGACGTGGAAACGGTCACGTTGGTGGGCATGCCGCGCGACCACGTCACCGCCCTGGCGGCGGCGTTGCGCGCGGCGGGGTTGAAGCCGCTGGGCTTTGCGTTGGGCATCACGGCCCTGCAACCGCCCACGACCGAACCGGCGCTGGCCGTTCTGCTCAGTGCCCACCAAGCCGATCTGCAGATCACTTGCGGCGGCGGCGTTTTGAAGTTGCGCAATCTGGAAGGCGCGGTGGATGGTTCCGGCGGGCGCGGCCGTTTGCAGGCGGATGTCATCGCGCGCGAAGTGCGCATCACCTTGGGGCAGTTGCCCGAGTTGGTGCGCCATAGCTTGCGCCACATTCGGGTGTTTGGACCGGCGGAGTTGACCGCCCCCCTGACGGCGGAATTGACCGCGCGGTTTTCCGAATTGGGATTGGAAGTGACGCCGGTAACGCGCTATGAGCCGGCGGAAATCCCTGTCGGCCTGGCGGCGGAAACGCCGGTGTCTGCCGCGCTCAGTCTGGTCGCCGGATGTTTGGCGGGCACGCCTTCGCACTGGGAATTTTTGCCGCCCCAGGTTTCCGCCGCGCAGCAAATTTTGTCGCGATACGGTTCCGGCAAATGGCGCAAAGTGGGTCTGGCGGTTGCCGGGGTGATCGCTATCGTTGGCCTGGCTTTCCTCGTACAACAAGCGTTGCTCTGGCATTATCAATCCCGCTGGGATGCCATTAAAACCCAGGTCACCGCGTTGGAAACGACGCAGGAAAAAATCAAACAGTTCCGCCCTTGGTACGACGAATCCGTGCGGAGTCTCAACATTTTGAAACAGTTGACCCAGGCGTTTCCGGAAGACGGCGACGTGACGGCCAAGACCGTGGAGATCCGCGAAGCCAACCAGGTCACCTGCACCGGGACGGCCAAGGATAATACGGCTTTGTTGCATGCACTGGATCGCTTGCGTCAGGTTCATTCCATTTCCGATCTGAAGGTTAATCGGATTCAAGGGAAAGCCCCGTTGCAGTTCACTTTTGATTTTCGCTGGATGGAAGGAGTCGCCAATGCCAATTAAACCAATTAAAAACCGACAACAATTGCTGCTGGTTCTGGCCGGAGTTGCCGTCGGCTTGCTACTGGCGGATTCGCTGGTTTTTACGCCGATAACGAAAGCCTGGCGCGCCCGGGCGGAGCGGATCACGATGCTGCGGAACAAACTGGCCGCGGGCGAAAAATTGCTGGAACGCGCGGAGGTCTTGAATTCCCGCTGGGCGCAAATGAAGGAGCAGGCGTTGCCGGTCAATAATTCCACCGCCGAACAGCAGGTGCTGAACGCTTTCGATAAATGGTCGCAGGACGCCCGGATCAGCGTGAACTCGATCACGCCTCAATGGCGGCGCGATCGCGACGACCTGGTGACGTTGCAGTGTCGCATGGACGCCGCCGGCAGTCTCGGCACGTTGGCCAAATTTCTCTACAACGTGGAGCGCGATCCCATGGCGCTGCGGATTGAGTCCGTGGAAATCGCCGCGCGCGACAAGGACGGTCAGAATCTGTCGCTCGGGCTGCAAGTCAACGGTTTGGCTTTGAACAATCTGGAGGAAAAGCGATGAGGCGCGGTTCGTTCAAGTGGTTCGGACGGAGTTTGCGGGTGGTGCGGCCACGAATTCCGGTTATGTTGTTGGTGATGAGTTCCACCGTGATTTTTTCAAGTCGGGCGGAAACGACCAACGCGCCGTCAGGTCCGGATTATGACGCTTTCCGCATGATCAGCGACCGGAACATTTTTAACCCGAATCGGCGCGCGGGCACGACGGCCCGGACCACGCCGCGGCCCACTCCGGCGGCGACCACGCAATTGGAAGCCATTTCGCTCGTGGGGATCATGGCCTACGAAAAAGGGACGTTCGCCTTCTTTGACGGCACGCAATCCGATTATCAGCAAGTGCTGTCCGCCGGCGCCGATATTGGCGAATATCACATCGCCCAAATCACGCCGGATCAGGTGCGCCTGACGCAGGGCACCAACACTTACGATTTGAAAGTGGGCATGGAAATGCGGCGCGAGGATGAGGGGAATTGGTTTCTGACAGAAACCAGTGAACCGCCGAAACGACGGGTGGCCACCGGGCGCGCGTGGAATCGCAGCGTCACGGCTCGCGCCGGTAACCCCGATGGCGAGCCGGCGTTGGAGGAAGACGGACCGGAGGTGATTGTGATTTCAGGAGAGGAAAACGGACTCAACGGCGAAGCGCCGCCCGAGGGGACGCCGCAAATGGAATCCGAAGCGCCGCCAACGGATCCGGTACTATTACGATTATTGCAACGACGACAGGAACTGAACCGATGAAAACTATACCATCCATAATCTTGATCACCCTGCTAGCCGCAACGAGTCACAGTGTGGCTCAGGATTCGCCGCCGCCCGCGCCTGCCGTGGTCGAAACCCCCACGTCGCCGCCGGGTGAATCCGTCCCCGCGCCGACCGAATCCGTGGAGACAATCAACACCAATGCGCCCGTGCTGCTGCCTAATGGCGAACCTGGGTTGCGCATGAACTTCCGCAATGCCGCGCTGGATCAAGTATTGAATTACCTCAGCGAAGCCGCGGGTTTTGTCATTGTTCTCGATACCAAAGTCACCGGCAAAATTGACGCCTGGAGCAACCAGCCATTGAGTCGGGATGAAGCGGTGGATTTGCTGAACTCCGTTCTGAACCGCAACGGTTACGCCGCGATCCGCAACGGGCGGATTCTGACCATCGTCAGTAAGGAAGACGCCAAGACACGTGACATCCCCGTCATTCTGGAAGGCGATCCAAATCGCATCCCCAAAACGGACGAAATCGTCACGCAGATTTTACCGGTGCGCTACATCGAGGCGACCCAGTTGCTGAAGGACTTGGAACCGCTGGTCAGTACCAGCACCACCATGACCGCCAATGAAGCGGGCAACTCGATCATTATGACGGACACGCGCGCCAACATCAATCGTGTGGCTCAGATCATCCAGGCCGTGGACACCAGCGCGGAAGACGTCACCGAAGTGCGCGTCTTTCATTTGGATTACGCGGACCCGACCGAAATGGCGACCTTGTTGGGCAACCTGTTTCCGGATGACACGCGCTCGGGAGGAAACAGTCAGAATCAATTTCAGTTCGGGCGCGGCGGCGGCGGTCCTTTTTCGCGGATGTTCGGCGGTGGCAATAACAACAACAACAGCGCCGGTAGCGGCGCCCAGGCCCAGCGAGTCAAGAAGCGCGCGCGCGTCATCGCCGTGGCGGATCAGCGCACGTCATCACTCATTGTCAGCGCGGCTAGTGGTTTGATGGAACAGGTCGAGGAAATGGTCAAACAGCTCGACGCCAATCCCGCCAAGAAACAGAAGGTTTATGTGTATCAGGTCAATCCCGGTGACGTTTCCCAAACGCAACAAATTTTGGAGGACATGTTCCAGGATAATACCACCGTTAATCGCAACCGGCGCAATAACCAGGCGCTTCAGAACAACGTGTTGCAGAATCGGGCCACTCAAAATTCACAAACCACCGGCGGCAACACCAGTCGGAGCGGCAACCGCAGCGGCAATACTGGCAGCGGTTTCTGATTGGATCATCCCGCATTAAAAATTTATGAAACATTCCATTCTGCTTCTTGCTCTGGGTTCGAGTCTGGCTTTGAGCCTTCCAACCCTGGCCCAGTTCCCCGGTGGTGGCTTCGGCAACTTTAACCGGCAAAACACGAGTTCCAGCAACACCCGTCAATACAACAACAGCACCCAGGTGGGGAGCGCGACGATTTCCAGTGATCCGGAATCAGGGCGCATCATCGTCATCACCGACGAGGAAACCAGCGAGCACATTGCGCAGGTGATCACCAACCTTGACATCCCCAAACCGCAGGTGCTCATCAAAGTGGTATTTTTGGAAGTCACCTACAACAACGCCCTCGACATCGGCATCGAAGGCGGCTTCAAGGATCAAACTGTCGGCGGCGGCTCCAGCCAGGGCAACGTCTCCGGCGCGAATGCCTTCGGTGCGTCCGCCTTGACCAGCCTGGCCACGAACGTCAACTCCCTGGGTTTGCCCATTTCCGCGTTTGGCAATACGCCACCGGGTGCGGGATTTTATCAGGTCGTGGGCAATGATTATCAGGCCACGCTGCGAGCCATTGCCTCGGCGGGCAAAACCGAGGTCTTGTCGCGCCCCTCGATTCTGGCGCGGAACAATCAACCCGCCACCATCACCGTCGGCCAATCCGTGCCGCTCATCACCAACGTGCGGTATGACAACTTCGGCAACGCCATCAATTCCGTGCAGTACACCGACGTCGGCATCATTTTGCGGGTCACGCCCTTCGTGGCCAATGACGGACAGGTCGAGATGATCGTCTCGCCGGAAATTTCCTCGCTGACGGATCAGACGGTGACGATTGCCAATGGCGTCAGCGTGCCGGTCATCGCCAAGCGCTCGGCGGACACCGTGGTGGTTACGCCCGACGGTCAGCCGATCATCATCGGCGGATTGATGCAAAACAACAAAACCGGCACGGACTACAAGGTGCCGTTGTTGGGAGACATTCCCCTGTTGGGCAACCTGTTCAAACGGCGGACCAAAAACAACAGCAAGACCGAGTTGCTCATCTTTATGACGCCGCACATTGTGCAATCGCCCACCCAGTTGGTGGCCCTGTCCGAAAGGGAACGCGCGGCGTCCGTACTGCCGAAAAAAGCCTTCACGGAGGAGGACATTGAACAGTTCCTGAACGAGCTGCCCAAGTCGTCCGAAGGCGCCGCCACCAAGAAAAAGAAATGACGGGGCGGCTCGGTTCCTGAACCTTTGTGCATGGAAACGCGACGTAGCAGTTTATGGGGAGTTGGCGTGCTGCTGGGCGCGTGGATTGTGATCCTCGGGTGGCAAGCGCTCGAACATTCGCGCGTCAAGATTCAAGCCCGAACCGAACTGCGCAATCGCGCCAAGGATATTTCCACCACCGTCGGCATCGTGTTGCGCTCGCAACGCCGCTTCGGCGTGATCTCCCGGGAGCGGATCGAACCCGCGCTCGCCGGACTCATCCGACCGCAGGAGTTGAGCACCGTTGCCCTGTTGAATGCCGCGGGCGAAATTGTGGCCGCCGCGCCCACCAATGCCGAATTTCACGCGCGCGTTGATTTGCATCAGCCCGAGCAATGGGGGCGCGATTCGGTCACGATCATCAACTTGGTGGACTTGGGCAGCAATCTGCCGCCGGAACTGGACAGCCCCAATCCCACCATCGTGCTTTCGCGGGAAAACTTTAACCGTCCCGGCGAGACCAATCGTCCGCCTCCCGAATCCCACTTTCGCCCTGGCCCGCCTGAGCATATTCCGCCCGCGCCCGACGCCACCGAACCCGAGCCGCAATTGCGCGGTCGCGAAGGTGGCCGCTTTCGTTTCGGTCGTCCGCCGTGGATGAGCGAACCCGAGTTCAAAGCGATCAGCGCCAAACAGGGGGTGCATAGTTTTCTGCTGATTCTATCCACGCGCAGCGTGCGGGAGGCGCTGCAACGCGATCTCTGGTTGCGTTGCATCATCGCCGGGTTGGCGACCCTGTCCGTGGGGGCGATCGCTTTTGCCTGGCGCAAAACCGTCAAGACCGCCGATCTGCAAATCCGCCTGGTGCGCGCGAGTGAAATGAATTCGCACCTCAAAGAAATGAATCTCGCCGCCGCCGGATTGGCGCACGAAACGCGCAACCCGCTCAACATCATTCGCGGCTTGGCCCAAATGATCTCCAAACGCACCGACACGCCCGACGAAGTTAAAACGCGATCGTTGGAAATTGTGAACGAGGCTGATCGTGTGGCGGGGCAGTTGAACGAGTTCATCAATTACTCGCGTCCACGCGAAGTACGGCGCACGCCGGTCAGCCTGAATCGCGTTGCCGATGAAGTCGGGCGCGCGCTTTCCTTTGACATTGCGGAAAAGCAGATCCAACTGCGCGTTACGGGCGATCCGCTGACCGTGGCGGCGGATGAACAACTTTTGCGGCAGGCACTGTTCAACCTGGCCATCAACGCCGTGCAAGCGGTTCCTAACGGCGGCGCAATTGAAATCCGGGCGTATAAGACTTCCGCCACGGAAGCCACGTTGGAAGTGCGCGATAACGGTCCGGGCGTTCCCGCCGAGGAACGTGTGGAAATTTTCAAACCCTACTTCACCACCACGCAACAAGGCACCGGCTTGGGACTGGCCGTGGCGCAACAAATCGTTCTCGCCCACGGTTGGGAAATCGAATGTGTGGCCAATGAACCCAAGGGGGCCTGCTTCCGCATCAAGCACCTGAAGCTGGCGCGTTAACCCGGCTGGATGAACGCCGCGAATTCCGCGTGGTACTGCGGTGGAATGCGCGCTTTGAACTTGGTGACCTTGGCAAGATACTTGCGCTCCAACACCTGACCCACCTGGTGCAAACGCGCCACGCGTTCCGCCTGCTCATGCGGAATTTTCAGCTCCACCAGTTCGCGCTCCGGTCGAATCTGGCTGCCGATGGCGTCGAGCAGTTCGCTCACGCCCGCACCGGTGCGCGCCGAAATCGCCACGGAATTGGGATGGCGCTCCCGCAAGCGCGGCAGCGTCGCGCCGCCGTTGGTCTGGTCTATTTTATTGAAAACCATCAGGGTCGGTTTGGCCCCCGCGCCCAACTCCTCCAGCACCCGGTTGACCGCTGTGACTTGTTCCTCGGCGAGCGGATGACTGACGTCCACCACATGCAACAGCAAATCCGCCTGTACCACTTCCTCCAGCGTGGCCTTGAAGGATTCCACCAAACCGTGCGGCAGCTTGCGGATGAACCCCACCGTGTCGGTGAGCAAAATGTTTTGGTTGGTCGGCAGCCGCAGCCGGCGCGTGGTGGGGTCCAACGTGGCAAATAAAATATCCTTGGCCATCACGTCCGCTCCGGTGAGCCGGTTGAGGAGGGTGGATTTGCCGGCGTTGGTGTAACCGACGATGGAGGCGAGCGGCCACTGGTTGCGCCGGCGGCCGGTGCGTTGCGTTTCGCGTTGTTGCCGCACCGCCGCCAGGTCGCGCGTGATGCGATCAATACGCTCGTTCACTTTCCGGCGGTCCACTTCCAACTGCGATTCGCCTTCGCCGCCGCGCATGCCGATGCCGCCTTTTTGTCGCGACAAGTGCCCCCAATAACGGGTCAGGCGCGGCAGCAAATGCTGGAGTTGGGCCAGTTCAATTTGCAGTTTGCCTTCGCGCGTTCGGGCGCGTTGCGAAAAAATATCCAGAATGAGCGCCGTGCGATCGAGAATCTTGACCTCGAAAATCTTTTCTAAATTGCGCGTCTGCGCGGGCGTGAGTTCGTCGTCGAAGATGACGGTGTCCACGTCGTGTTCCTTGCAATACTTCGCAAACTCGTCGGCCTTGCCCTTGCCGATGTAGGTGGCCGGATGCGTTCCAATCACTTTTTGGGTGCCTTCGCCCACGACTTCGGCGCCGGCGGTCTGCGCGAGTTCAGCCAGTTCATCCAGGGATTCACGCAGAACCTGCATGCCGCCGGATTTCAATTCGACGCCGACGAGGAAGACCCGTTCGGTCCGGGTGGTGCGGGTTTCAATTAGAGCTTTCAAGTGGATCTAGGCAAAGTTGATATTCCGTCGCAAACCGCTCTCACCGGCAGTTTGCAACAGGTGCAAAAAACGACCGCATTCGGCGATGCGTGTCGTCCGACGAACTAAAACAATGATGCCGGCGTGTGCCATGTCTTGCGCCAACGCCAAAAAATCATCGCGATTGCACGTAACCAGTATGGCGCCGCGGGCGGCTGCCGCAGTAAGCATTGCGCGATCCGAAGCGTTGATAGGCAGATGGTCGCGAAGTCGCAACACTTCGTGTCCAGCCTGTTGAATGACCCGCGCGATCGGGTCGGGGACATCCTGGTCCAAAAGAGAAGTCATTTGCCGGCATCCGCCATTTGGCGGGCAACCAAATAATCAATCTCCGCCAGATGATCCTCATAATAGGCCAGGCATTCATAGACCTGCGCCCGAGTGACTTCGGGAAGTTGACGCGTGACGGACTCGACCGTTTCCCCATTTTGCAAAAGTCCCATTACATCATGAACGCCGATGCGCGTATTTTGAATACGCGCTTTGCCGCCACAGACGTCGGGCGTCTTGACGATGTAACGATAGGTTTCGGCGGTCGCAGCCATGTCTGGACTTTACAACAGGATACCGGAATCGCCAATGGCGATGTTGCCGGATTTCAATTCGACGCCCACGAGGAAGACCCGTTCCGCCCACGTGCGTCATCGCACGTGGGCTACTGGCGCGGCGGCGCGCCAAGGTCCCGACCGCGGGGCGCGTGTGCTCCCCGGGAAACAACATCCCGCCCGCAGCCGCTCGTTTTTTTCCCAGCGCCAGCGGCGCGACATGTTTGTAGTTGTGCGTGGGGAAATAGTTCCAAACTCCAGAGGAGCGGCATGACGCGCGAACGATGTGTCGCTCCTACGGAGCTTGGTTTTATTTTCTGCGTGTAACTATAAACATGCCGCGCCTCCGGCGCTGAAATTTGCGGTGGTCATAGACCGCCGCTACACCTCGTACCTTTGGCCCGCCTAATTTTTGCCCGCTGCCTGCCGGTATTCCGCCACTTCCTCCGGCGTTGCGGGCGCGGGCCAGACGTAATCCTTTCGCCGCCATAAATCGCGGCCCTTGGAACCTTCCGGCATGGACCTATCGCCGCCGTCATCCTTGCCGTCTTCTCCCACGGAATAGAGCGTAAAACTTCCGTCCGTGTTGAGCCGGTACTTGATGGGCTGGCCGTCCATGTAATCCACCGGCACGACGGACAGAAATTCCGGCACGAGCGCGTCCAGTTTGGCGGGGTAATTGCCGTGGCGGAGGGAGTAGCGTTTCAACGCGATGGCGGCGATGCAAAGAGAGCGGTCGGCTTCGGCTCGCGTGGATTTTTTAGCCGCATGAGCCAATATTGCCACGCTTTCGTACGAAGGAAAGCGCAGCCGGTCGTAGAAATTTTTGTCGCCCAGCTTCACAACCAGCGCGTCCAAATCAGATTCGATGGCTTGAAACGAAGCGTTGGTCGCGGCAGTCCGAACCAGTTCGATGAGCCTTTGCAAATTCTTCATGGTTCTCAGTTCCGTTTGATGCGCCCAGGCAAAACGCCAGACCCGGCAATAAGCTTGCTTCCGCAAGCCTTCCAACAGTTCTTCGCCATAAGGTATTTTTTGGAACCATTTCATCCACCTTGGCTCCGGCACATCTTCATCGCTAAAAAAGGCCGCGTATTGACCAAATATCCATTCATACGTCTCGTCGTTGGAATCACGGATTTGTTGAGCGGTTTGAGCTATAAAAATACGTTCACCTTCAAGCTGGACAGCCATTGAAGCCATGAAATGTTGTTTCTCCCAAGCGCTCTGAATGGTGGCCAAATCCGCGTCTGTCCAACCGTCCGCCTGTAACGCCTCCCAAGTGTCGGTTTTGGCAATCGCGCCAATGGCAATACGCACCAGTTCACTGATGACAAGCCCGTCCTCCGCCAATAAACGCGGCAGGTTGATTTGGGACACGAGATACTTTGTCGCCTCGGCAGTGCGGCCTTCATGCAAAGCCAACGCGTTTGCGCTACCAAACCAATAAGTCAGCGATTTGGCGGGCGCGAGATATGGAAATCGTAAGTTGTTTCCTTCCGCGAGATTCAGCCGATTGTTCAGCACCGGCTTCATCAGTGCGGTCTGGATTTCCGCCAGCGGTGCGGCGTTCTCCTGCAAATCGGCGGCGAGGTCGGCCCAGTGATTAGTGAAAAGGCCCTTGAGCGATTGGCCGTCGCGATACGGGTCTTTCTCCACCCATTCCGGCTCGCGGAATCCGACGATGGCCCGGCCCGAGTCCAACACTTTCATGCGCGGCGGATAACCATTCGGCAAAACAACACCTTTGATAAGATTTGTGGTCGCGGCAAAGACGGCGGGCGCGCCGTTGTCGGCTTCATCAAATTTCGCCATGAAATCCTGCGGCGATAATTTTTCGCCTTTGGCGATGAGTTCTTTTTTGTAGTTCGCCAGCGCGATTTGTCCGCGAAACCGCTCGAACAACAGGAACGCCATCAATAGCAAAACGAGCGCGAGTAGCACCTTGGCACAGAGTTTGAGTCGTCGCTTGAGCATGGCGCATGATTGGTTTCCCGGCGCGGCGCGGCAATTACAAATTCCGTCTGGATTTGTGGGGGAGCGGAGCGTCGGGATTCCGGAGTATCTTGCGTCCGTGGCGGCAGGCATCCGTGCCTGCCGTAGAGCCGGGCTTCCAGCCCGGCGGAAAGAACCGCCCGCATAACCAAGCGCGGGGAAAAACTCCCAGCCTCTCGCGCCAGCCACTGTTTTATCTGGGCGGCAGAGATGCCGACCGCTACGGCAGGCACGGATACCTGCCGCTACCATTCGGGGGCGGTGTTAAGGTGCGCCCTTCGAGGTTTCCATCCAAATTACACTCTGGCGTTGCGAGTCTGGCTGCGGCACTTTGGCGGCCATTACGGCGACTTTGCGTCAACGAATTATGCGATACACCGATTTCCTGGCTTGGTTCAACGCTGGCAATTTTCAAAACCCGACTGATGGGGCGCGTCGCTCCGGGCGTGCCATCGAACTGACAACCAGCGGCGGGCATCGAGTGACGCGTCCCATCTTGACGCTCCTTTCCTTGTTCGCGTTCGCGTTTTTATTTCCGTCGCAGTCGTTCGCCGCCGATAAATCCACCCGCATTGACGCGCGGATGATGCGGCAGCCGGATGTTTCGGCGACGCACATTGCCTTTGTGTATGCGGGGGACATTTGGGTTGCGCCCAAGGAGGGCGGCGAGGCGGTGCGGCTCAGTTCGCCGCGCGGCGAGGAATCCTTTCCCAAATTTTCGCCGGACGGCGGCACCATTGCTTTCAGCGGCAACTACGATGGCAACGTGGACATTTACACCGTACCGGTCACCGGCGGTTTACCGCAGCGCATCACGCATCACGGCGCGCCGGATCGGGTGATTGATTGGTATCCCGACGGGCAGAGTCTCCTGTTCGCCACCACGATGACCAGTTTCAAGGATCGGTTTAATCAACTGTACAAAGTTTCCGCGACGGGCGGGTTGCCCGAGAAACTGCCGATGCCTTACGGCGAGTTCGGCACGATCTCACCCGACGGCCAGGCCATTGTGTTCACGACCATCAGCGTGGATTTTCGCACCTGGAAACGTTACCGCGGCGGCATGAATCCGGATCTGTGGTGGATGGATTTGGCGACGCTGAAAACCCGCAACCTCACGCAATCGCCGGCGGCGGAATCCATTCCGATGTGGGCCGGGAACAAAATCTATTTCGTTTCGGATCGGGACGAAAACAAGCGGTTCAATTTGTGGTCGCTGGACTTGAGCAACAATCGCTTCAAACAACTGACCTTCTTCAAGGATTTCGACGTGGAATTTCCCAGCCTTGGTCCAAACGAGATCGTGCTGGCCAACGCGGGCCGGCTCTATCTGCTGGACCTGCAGACGGAACAATTGCGCGAGGTGGAAATCTCGGTCACCACGGATCGTTCCACGCTGAAGCCGCGGGTGCAAAATGTCTCCGGGTTGATTCAATGGGCAACGATTTCGCCCACTGGCAAACGCGCGTTGCTCGCCGCGCGCGGGGACATTTTTTCCGTGCCGGCGGAATACGGAGTGGTGCGGAATGAAACCCGCAGTTCGGGAGTGGCCGAGCGTTATCCCGCGTGGTCGCCGGACGGAAAATGGATTGCTTATTGGAGTGATCGCACCGGCGAGTATGAATTGACGTTGCGCGCGGCGGAACGCAATCCCGAGGGCGACCCCGAGGAAGAAACACTGACGCAACTAGGTCCGGGCTACCGCTACGCGCCGCAATGGTCGCCCGACTCCAAGAAGATTGTGTGGATTGACCAGGCCATGAAGTTGTGGAGCTACGACTTGGACACGAAAACCAATCGGATTCTGGATCAGCAGCAATGGTTGTATCACGGGGAGCTGCAAAGCTTCACCGTCAGTTGGTCGTCGGACAGTCGCTGGATTGCTTACGCCGGCGATCTGGACAATCGCAACCGCGCCATCGTGTTGTACGATTTTGAAAACCACACGCGGCATCAGGTGACCAGCGGGTTCTACAATGACACGCAACCGGTCTTTGATCCGGATGGAAAATATCTTTATTTCATCACGGGCCGCAGTTTCAGTCCGATTTACAGCGATTTGGACAACTCCTGGATTTACGCCAATTCCGCCCGGCTGGCGGTACTGCCGTTGCGCAAGGACGTGGTCTCGCCGCTCGCGCCGCGCAACGATGATGAGCCGCCCGCAAAGAAAAAGGATTCCGAGAAGAAGGAGGCGGCCAAGCCGGACGAAACCAAGCCGGCGGATTCCGAGAAATCCGACGCGAAGGAAGCGGCGCCCGCGGAAAAATCTGAGGCAACGAAACCCGATGTCGCGAAGGCCGACGCCCAGGAAGAGAAGACCACCAAGGACGAAAAGAAAACGGCGGACAAGAAAACCAAGGGCGTCGAGATTGATTTGGACGACATGGAATCGCGCGTCGTGTTGCTGCCCACGAAGGCGGGGCGTTACGCGAACCTCGTCGCCGTCTCGGGAAAACTGTTGTATCGCTGGTTGCCGCGCACCGGGGCCGATGGCGGGGGCAGCCCGATCGAGCTGTACGATTTTGAAAAGCGCGAAACCAAGCGCGTGGTGGATGACGCCAGCGACATGGAGTTATCCGCGGATCGCAAGAAATTGCTGGTCCGATTGAATCAGAGTTACAGCATCGTTGAACCCAAGGAAGGACAGAAACTCAGCAAATGGCTGGCGACGGGCGGATTGGAGGCCTCGGTGGATCCGGTGGCGGAATGGCGGCAGATCTTTAACGACGCCTGGCGGTTGGAACGCGACTTTTTCTATGACCCGAAGCTGCATGGCGTGGATTGGCCCTTGCTGCGCGAGCGCTACGGCAAGCTGCTCGAATCCGCCGTGACGCGTTGGGACGTCAACTTTGTGATCGGCGAATTGATCGGCGAATTGAACTCCTCGCACACCTATCGCAGCGGCGGCGATTTGGAAGGCAGCCTGCAACGCAACGTCGGCTATCTCGGCTGCGATTTTGCGCTGACCAACGGCGCTTACCGTATCACCAAAATTATTTCCGGCGCGCCGTGGGACACGGAAGTGCGCGCGCCACTGGCGCAACCCGGCCTGACCAACGTCAACGTGGGCGATTACCTCCTGGCGATCAACGGCGCACCGTTGGACCCGAAAGCAGACCCCTGGGCGGCGCTGCAAGGATTGGCGGACAAACCCGTATTTCTCACGTTGAATCGCGAACCGCACCTGCAAGGCGCGTGGGAAGTGCTGGTGCAAACCATCGGCAGCGAAGCGCGGCTGCGCAATCTGGCTTGGATCAACGAAAACCGGTTGCGGGTGGACCAGACGAGCAAGGGGCAGATCGGTTACGTGTATGTGCCGGATACCGGGCAGAACGGTCAGAACGAACTCGTCCGCCAGTTCCGCGCCCAATTCGACAAGCCGGGTTTGATCATTGACGAGCGCTTCAACAGCGGCGGACAAATTCCCGATCGGTTTGTGGAACTGCTGAATCGGCCGCTGCGAAATTTTTGGGGCGTGCGTGACGGCACGGACTGGTCCTGGCCGCCCATCGGGCATTACGGTCCGCAAGCGATGTTGGTCAACGGTTGGAGCGGTTCCGGCGGGGATTGTTTTCCGTTTTACTTCAAACAATCCAAGCTTGGTCCGCTGATCGGGCAACGCACCTGGGGCGGGCTGATCGGTATGACGGGTGCGCCGGGTTTGATTGATGGCGGCAGCGTGACCGTGCCGACGTTCGGCATTTACGATGCGTCCGGTTGGATCATCGAAAGCCACGGCGTGGACCCGGACATTGAGGTGGTGGATGATCCCGGAGAAATGGCGCGTGGGGGTGATCCGCAATTGGAACGGGCCATTTTCGAAGTGCAAAAAGCCATCCGGCAAAATCCGCCGCCCAACGTCAAGAAGCCGCAGTATCCGAATCGGGCAAAGTAGAATCGCGCGTTTCGCAAGGTGGAAAGCAGCGGTGGTGAACACGCCGCAGTTCTTGTGGCTTAGCCTGAACGATTCGATTGGAGTTTGGGTGGAACGGGCCACTAGCCCGTTCGGTCGGGCTACCAGCCCGATAACCGAACGCCAAGCGTGCGAATCCAATGGGGTGCGATTTCCGTGCGCTCGGCTGGGCGGCAGGTTGCCGCCCAGAACGGCCAAGTTGGCCGTTCCACCCGGACCATCTGCTTTTTTCCGGTTAGCTAGAGCGGATTAAATAAAGCCGTGGCCGCTTGATTTTTTCCTTCATAGCAGCGGGCCTCCCAACCTCAAGCCAAGCGTTGGGGTCAAACGGGCGACCGGCCCTTGGTTCGGAACGAGCACCGGCGCGACCGCGTCTTGGACTGCGGCAGTCTTCTGCCGCTGTGGAATCATCGGCACGCGACCGAAAAGCGGCAGAAGACTGCCGCAGTCCAAAACCTCGCGGACAGAGGCACCATTCCTCATTCGTGCTCCACCTGCATTGGGTTACGCTCGTTCGGTTCCACGGCTACAACTTTAATTAAACTGCTGTAGCTTTTGAACGCGTCAGCGCGTTGGGAAAATTAAGTTCAGTGTCTCGGTTAAGACACTTCCCGAATTCAATTCCACCCACTGCGCCTGCGCGTGTTTGCGGAACCACGTCAGTTGCCGCTTGGCGAACTGGCGGGTTTTGATTTTCACCAGTTCGATGGTCTCCGGCAACGTGCGTTCGCCGCGCAGGTGTTCCACCACCTGCCGGTAGCCGATGGCTTGCAGCGCGGTTTTGTTTTGTGCCAAACCACGGCGCAACAATTGCCGGGTTTCCTCCACCAAGCCGGCGGCGAACATCTCGTCCACGCGCAAGTTGATGCGGGCGTGGAGATCGGCGGCAGAACGGGACAGGCAGAAAAAATGCGAGGATGGAGGATGGAGGATGGAGGATGAATTCCAATCTGCGCGTTGGGCGGAGAAGGAGGTTCCGGTCAGACGGATGACTTCAAGAGCGCGGATGACGCGCCGCGGATTGTTCTGGTCAATTTTTGCGAACGTGACGGGATCGCGTTGCTCCAGTTCACGCAGCAATTCCGCGGGTGGAATGGATTCCAGTTCGGCGCGAAGCTTCTCGTCGGCGGGCGGCGCTTCACCCAGTCCTTCAAGATACGCTTTGAAGTATAACCCCGTGCCGCCGCAGAAAATCGGGACGTGACCGCGCGCCTGAATTTCCCGTACCGCTTTTTCCGCGAGCACGACAAATTTTGCGGCATCGAAAGCTTCGGTGAGTTCCGCCACGTCAATCAAATGATGCGGCACGCGGGCGCGTTCGGCGGCGGTGGGTTTGGCCGTGCCGAGGTCGAGACCACGATAAACCTGCATCGAGTCCACCGAAATAATTTCGCCACGGGCTCGTTCCGCCAGCGCCATGGCGAGCGCGGATTTGCCCGCGGCAGTCGGACCGGCGAGGAAGAGAGGCAACGTGTTGCGGATGACGTGTTGCATGGCGGACATAGGGGGAGTTCAACGCCAAGACGCCAAGACGCCAAGACGCCGACGAATCTGGAAAAGATTGTCGCGGGTTGAAATCTTTCGCCGGGGGCCTTTGCGCCTTTGCATCGTTGCGCCTTTGCGTTAAATCAAACCTTTCTTCCGCGTCCCCAGAATTGAAAACAGAAGCGCGCCCGCCACAAAAATACCGATGCTGATCAGGTGCGCCGGCGTCAGGCCATTGTGCAGGTGGCCGTCGGGATAGTCGCCCCGGAAAAATTCCACCGTCGAACGGGTGACGGCATAACACATCAGGTACATCGCGAAAATCTGCCCGTCGAATTTGCGTCGGAAGCGAAACAACCACGCGAGGCCGAAGTAGAGTGCCAGGTTCAGCAACGCGTCATAAATCTGGGTGGGATGGATCGGCAGACCTTGGGTGACATGATCGGCGGGAAACCGGATGGCCCACGGCATTTCGCAGGCGCGGCCAAAGCAACAGCCGTTCATCAGGCAGCCGATGCGTCCGAAGACCGAGCCTAACGCGATGCTGGGTGCGAGGATGTCCGCCAGTTTCCAGAGGGGAATTTTTTTGATGCGGGCAAAAGCGATGACCGTGATGGCGGCCCCGATCAAACCGCCGTAGAACACGAGGCCACCGCGTTGGATCATGAACATTTCCCACCACGGTTTGCCGGTGAACTCATCCGACCAATAGGTGGTCACGAACATGATCCGCGCGCCCAACACGCTGCCGAGCAATAACCACGGCACGACGAGATCGGCCACCAGTTCTCCCGGCACGCCGATGCGCGGCGCGCGGCGCACAGCGGTCCACATGCCCGCGAAAAAGGCCGCGGCGATGCAGATGCCGAACCAGTGGACGGTGACGGGTCCGAGATGAAAGGCAATCGGTTGCACTGGCGCTCAACCTAGCGGGAAATCAGGTGGATGAAAAATTGATTCTGTCGGGCGAAAGGGCATTAAGGTGGATCATTTCGATGTCATTTGACGCTGCAACGCGGCGCGGCGGCTTTCCCAATTCAGCCAGTCCCACTCCCAGTCCGGCCCGGCCAGATTCGTTCGGGCCGCCGGCCAAATCCGTTCCAAGGCCGCCCATTGGTTGGTGATCAGCGCCCAATCTTTCCAAGCCACTCCGGCTTCCGCGAGGTTCAATCGGTTTTCTGGATGCGCTCCCGCCAGGTCCACGGCGCGTTCCAGATGTTTGCGCGCGAGTTTTTTATTACCCACACTCAAAGGCCAGCCCGGCGCTTCCCAATAGAGCAAGCCCAGATTCCGATCCGGCCCGGCATGGGAGAAGGTTTCGTCCAAGACCCGCGCCTGCGCAAAGCAACGCTCCACTTCCCGCACCATGCCTAAAGCTGCGAGGTTGCGTTTCAAATCAGCGATTTTACCCAAATTCATCCCGAGATAGTAAAACGCCGGGGCGGCATTGGAGTTCAGCGCCAGACTGCGGCGGCAGGCCGTGACGCCTTCCGTAAAGAGGATTTCGCGTTGGGCGCGATTGGTTTGCAAATCGCCCCAGGCAAAACACGCCTGTCCGAGTTGCCAGGCCGCCACGCTATTGGTGGGTTCGTTGAAGTAGTGATTGCGCGCGACGATCCAATGTTGCTCGGTATGGATCAGAATATTGGTGGGAACGGGCCAGGCCGGCGCGCCCGCACACTTTTCCACCATCAGCAACGTCATGGCGAGCAGCCAAAGCCTGATAAAAATCCGGCAGCCCAACCCCGGACGTCCCGACGGATTAAACCTCAGAAAATAATCTTTGTTCATCGTCCCGTCTCGACCTATACTCAGCCCCTAGTGATTGCAAAGCGGAATCTCGTCCGATGGACGGCCGGCGCGGCGCTGTTAGTTTGCACCGCCGGCTGCGGTGGCGTCAGCGCCACCAAGAGCATCTCCCCATTGGATTTTATCCTGCCCGGTTTGATTCAAAATCATTCCACGCCTCCGGCGCCCGCAGGGACGGATACCAATTCCGTCGCCCGCCTCGCTCAAGTCTCCAAATAAAGCTATGCGATTCCCTCTGGTCTTGTCGGTAAAAATCGCCGCGCACATCATCAAGCACAAAATCAAGCGCACTCCGAAATTCGCGATGGTGCTGCAGCTCGAACCGCTCCACACCTGCAACCTCTCCTGCACGGGTTGTGGGCGCATTCGTGAATACTCCACCTCGCTCAAAAACATGGTGCCGCTGGAGCGCTGTCTGGCGGCGGCGGCGGAATGTGACGCGCCGATGGTTTCCATCTGCGGAGGCGAGCCGTTGATTTATCCGCAGATCGAGGAACTGGTCATCGGTTTGCGCCAGCAACGACGCATCGTTTACATCTGCACGAACGGAGTGTTCATGCGGAAGAAATTGCGCGAATACTTTGCCGCCGCCTACACGCCGCAGATGGAATCACAACTCCAGGAACTGTTGCGGCAGGGGCTGGTCACCGAGGCGGAAGCGGAGGCCATTCGCAATGCGGATGCGACCGCCAAAAGCAAGGCGGTCATTCGACCCAGCAAATGGCTTTATTGGAATGTCCATGTGGATGGACCGGAATACACCCACGACCTCATCGTCGAGCGCGAAGGCGTGTTCAGGGAATGTATTGCGGCGATCAAGATGGCCAAGCTGCTCGGCTTCCAGGTCGCCACCAACACCACCGTGTACATCGAGACGAACATGAACGAAGTGGAAGACACGTTCAAATACCTCAGTTCGTTGCACGTGGATGGACATACCATTTCGCCCGGGTACGATTACGACGCGGCCAAGAAGGACATGGTCAAGCGGCTGGGCAAAGACCCGAAAGAGTTCTTCCTGACGCGCGAAATGACGCGCAAAAAATTCGCGAACATTCTCGACTGGGGCAAGCGCTTCACCATTTTCGGGACTCCGGTTTATCAGGAGTTTCTGGCTGGAAAACGCGATCTCACCTGCACCGCCTGGGCCATTCCCACCTACAACATTCAAGGTTGGAAAGCTCCCTGTTATTTGATGACCGACGGTCATTACAAGGGGTACCAGGAAATGTTGGCCAAGGTGAAGTGGGAAAACTACGGCGTGGTGAACGGCGTGGCGCGGGATCCGCGTTGCGAGAACTGCATGGTGCATTGTGGTTACGATCCCAGCGGCGCGTTGGGCACGAACTACAAGCGCGGCGACAATTGGAAAAATTTCCGCTACAACTTCGGCGCGAAGCCGCACGATTTTGCCGGCAGCGACGAACTCACCAAACGGGTCTTCAACGGTACCAGTATCGGCAAAGGTCATCAGGCGGAAAAGAAAGCCAAAGCCAATGCGGCGGCGACCAGTACGGGAGGCGCGATTGCCGGCAACGGTCACGTCAAGCCCGCCAGCGTTCCCCCTCTGGCAACGGCGAAAGCCAAGCCGGCTGAGGCGGCGGTCTCCGCAAAATCCACGCACTGATCCGATTGTTTCCGACAATTAGTTTCACGCGGAATAATTCAAGCGTCGCTTATTTCGTGCGAAATTTATTGCCTCGAGACTAATCCACTCATAGACTGCCGCACCGTCGTAAGCGTTTCTCGACGGTAAAGATTTTTGCGTCCATGAGCTCAATGTCAGGTATCTTCAAATCTTCTCTCGGCAAAAAATATCTAATGGCGGGAACGGGCTTGGTGTTGCTGTCGTTCGTCATTGGTCATCTGATTGGCAACCTCCAGGTGTTCGGTCCGCCGGAATTGATCAATCGCTACGCCGAGTTTTTACACAGCAAACCCGCGCTCTTGTGGTCGGCCCGGCTCGGATTGCTGGCGGTGTTGGTCATTCATATCGGCACCGCGGCGCGGCTCACGATCGAGAACAAGGCGGCGCGTCCCGTTGGTTATGCGGGCGGCGTGGCGTTTGGTTCCACCTGGGTCTCCCGGCACATGTTTTTGAGCGGGGCCGTAATTCTGGCGTTTGTGGTTTATCATCTGGCGCACTTCACCTGGCGGCTGCCCGCCGTCAATGGTCTGGGCGATTTCACCAAACTCCAAACGGTTCTCGACGGCAAAACGGTGCCGGACGTTTACGGCATAATGATTCTCGGATTTCAGGTTTGGTGGGTGGTGCTGCTTTATTTGATCGCGCAAATATTGCTGCTGGCGCATTTGAGCCACGGCATTGCCAGTGCCTTCTTCTCGCTCGGCTTGCGGAATCAAGTGTGGGCGCCGCGCCTCAAGCGCGCGGGCTTGATCCTCAGTGTCGCGCTGTTCCTCGGTTTCGTCTCCATTCCGGCGGCGATTTTCACCCGCGTCATCGGCGCCGATTACGCCGAGAAGGCCCGGCTGGAATTGCGCGCCGCCACTCAATTCGAGGCCGCGCTCGCCCAAGGAAAGGAGGCAAAGTAATATGGCCACTTTAAATTCCAATCTCCCGCCTGGTGACCTTGCGGAAAAGTGGGAGAAGTACAAATTCAACACCAAGCTGATCAATCCCGCGAACAAGCGGAAATACAAGATCATCGTGGTCGGCGCCGGTTTGGCCGGCGCCTCGGCGGCGGCCACGCTGGCCGAGCTGGGTTACGAGGTGCATAACTTCGTGTTTCACGATTCGCCGCGCCGCGCGCACTCCGTGGCCGCGCAGGGCGGCATCAATGCCGCCAAGAATTATCCCAGCGACGGCGACTCGGTGTACCGCCTGTTTTACGATACGATCAAGGGCGGCGATTTCCGCTCGCGCGAGGCCAACGTCCATCGCCTGGCGGAGGTTTCGCTGAACATTATTGATCAATGCGTGGCGCAAGGAGTGCCGTTTGCCCGCGAGTACGGTGGCTTGCTCGACAACCGCTCGTTCGGTGGCGCGCAAGTTTCGCGGACGTTTTACGCCCGCGGCCAGACCGGTCAGCAATTGTTGATCGGCGCGTATTCGGCCTTGAACAAGATGATTGGCGCGCGCGCCGTGAAATCCTACATCCACTCCGAGATGTTGGACCTCGTGGTGGTCAACGGCCACGCCAAGGGCATCATCGTGCGCCATCTCGAAACGGGCGCCATCACCCGGCACAACGCCGACGCAATTGTGCTGGCCACGGGCGGCTACGGGAACGTCTATGACCTTTCCACTTCGGCGCGCAATTCCAACGCCACCGCCATCTGGCGCGCGTACAAGCGCGGCGCTTGTTTCGCCAATCCCTGTTACACGCAAATTCATCCCACCTGCATTCCGGTCAGCGGCGAGTACCAGTCCAAACTGACGCTGATGAGCGAGTCGCTCCGCAACGACGGTCGCGTGTGGGTGCCCAAGAAAAAGGAAGATTGCAAAAAGCGCCCGCAGGACATTCCGGAAGCGGATCGCGATTATTATCTCGAACGCATGTACGCCGCGTTCGGCAACCTGGCGCCGCGCGACGTGTCTTCGCGCGCCGCGAAACAGGTTTGCGATGAAGGCCGCGGGATTGGTCCCTCGGGACTGGGCGTTTACCTGGATTTTGCCGACGCCATTCAGCGGCTCGGCGAAGGCAAGGTGCGCGAACGCTACGGCAACCTGTTCGCGATGTATCACGAGATCACCGATGAAGACGCGTACCACACGCCGATGCGTATTTATCCCGCCGTGCATTACACGATGGGCGGGTTGTGGGTGGATTACAATTTGATGAGCAATCTGCCCGGGTTGTTCGTGTTGGGCGAGGCGAACTTTTCCGATCACGGCGCGAATCGCCTGGGTGCGAGCGCGTTGATGCAGGGTTTAGCCGATGGTTATTTCGTCATCCCGGCCACCATCAGCGCTTATCTGGCGTCACAGAATCCGGGCCAGCGACCGCAAACCAATCACGACGCGTTTCAGCAGGCGGAAGCGAATGTGCAGACCATCATCAGCAAACTGATGAACAATAAGGGCCGGCACACGCCCGCCAGTTTCCATCGGCGGTTGGGCAAGATCATGTGGGAACACTGCGGCATGGCGCGCAACCAGGCCGGTTTGGAGGAGGGCATCAAACAAATCGCCGCTCTGCGCGAGGAGTATTGGCAGGACGTCAATGTGCTCGGTTCGGCGACCGATTGGAACCAAGCGTTGGAACTGGCGAGTCGGGTGGCCGATTACATGGAACTGGGCGAGTTGATGTGCCGCGATGCGCTGCACCGCGCGGAAAGTTGTGGCGCGCATTTCCGTGAGGAATATCAATACACCCCGGCGGACCCGGAAGTGAAGAACGGTTTGGTAAACGTGGGCGATGTCAAACGTCGCGATGATGTATTCGCTTACGTGGCTGGTTGGGAGTATCCCGGCGCATTGGATAAAGCGCCCATTTTGAACAAAGAACCGCTCGTGTACGAATCGGCCCACATGAGCACGCGGAGCTACAAGTGATTTAAATGCAAAGCTTGATTACCATGCAGCAATATCACATGTACAATTTCAAAGATTTTCTTCCCGCTGCACCCATAAAGTTTCGTTCGGGACAGACCGCGCTGCCGAATGCAAGGACGTTGAACATGCTGATTGACGATTCAAACCCGACCAAGGCCGTGGTTTATAGGATGTGGTTTGAAATGTAAGCCGCTAAAATCACCATGAGCAACCCAAGTCCAGCTTTGATGCCCGCCGCCCGGATCGAGCGGAGGATTCTTTGGCTGCGCCGCGAAAAGGTGATGCTTGATAGTGATCTTGCCGAGCTGTACGGAGTTGAAGCCCGTGTCCTCAATCAGGCGGTCAAACGGAACATGGAGCGATTTCCTAGTGATTTCATGTTCCGCCTTTCGGCCGCGGAAACCCAGTCGGTGCGGGAATTTCAGATGTCGGACTCATCACAAATTGTGAGGAGTTCTAAAAAACATCGTGGGTTGACCTACCGGCCTTATGCCTTTACCGAACAAGGAGTGGCGATGCTTTCAAGTGTATTACGCAGCGAGCGGGCGGTGCTGGTCAATATCGCCATCATGCGGACCTTTGTGCAATTGCGGCGGATGCTGGCATCGCACGCGGACTTGGCGCGAAAGTTGAAAGCGCTGGAGCAAAAATACGACCGGCAATTCAGCGCCGTATTTGACGCGATTCGGGCCTTGATGACCGAGGAAGAAAAGCCCAAACGCGAGATTGGTTTTCACACCTTGATGCCTAAACCCGCAAAAGTGAACGGCGCAAAAGCAAAACGAATTTGATCATGAAAGTTAAATTGAAAGTCTGGCGACAGAAAGATCGCAACACCCCCGGCCAGTTCAAAATTTACGACTCTCCCGAGTTGAACGAACACATGTCGTTCCTGGAAATGCTCGATGTGATCAACGAGGACTTGGCCAATAAAGGCGAGGAACCGATCGCGTTTGATCACGATTGTCGGGAGGGCATTTGCGGCACCTGTTCGTGCGTCATCAACGGCAAACCGCACGGCCCGAATCGGGGCGTGGCCACCTGCCAGACGTACCTGCGCAGTTTCAAGGATGGCGATACCATTGTCGTTGAACCGTGGCGCGCCAAAGCGTTTCCGATCATCAAGGATTTGGTGGTGGACCGCACCGCGTTCGATCGCATCCAGCACGCCGGCGGTTTCATCAGCGTCCGCACCGGCGCCGCCCCGGATGCCAATGCCATTTTGGTGCCGAAGAAGGACGCCGACCTGGCCATGGACGCCGCCCAGTGTATCGGCTGTGGCGCCTGCGTGGCGGCATGTAAAAATGCCAGCGCCATGTTGTTCGTCGCGGCGAAGGTTTCGCATCTGGGATTGTTGCCACAAGGTCAACCTGAGCGCGAACGACGTGTCTTAGCGATGGTGAAGCAGATGGACGAAGAAGGCTTCGGCGCCTGCACGGCCACCGGTTCCTGTCAGGCGGTTTGCCCCAAGGAAATCAGCATTTCCTTCATCGCCCGGATGAATCATGACTACGGCAAAGCTCTGCTGAAGGGCGATCCGCACGCCACCACGGACGAAGCCCACTGAACGGCGGAGTCAATCCTGATGGCTTTTCAAAGCGCGACGGCGCTCCCCGCTGCGTCGCATCATAATCCGCGTCAGAACACTTTGGTGACGCCCGGCATGGCCACGGGATATTGACCATGCGCGTCCGGCAACACGGGGGGATTCGAGTTGCTGGTGAAATTTTCCAAACCCGGGGCCAGCTCCAAATCCGAATGGAAGGCGTCGTCCCAGGAAATCATCTGACCCGATTCACAGGCCATCCGGCCCATGATGGCGGTGAAGCAGGATTTGACGCTGTATTCCGTTTCGTTGTACGGCCGGTTGTTACGGATGGCATCGAAAAACAGGTCGTGCTCGCGTTGATATTGATCACACGGCGTGCCGGTGTATTGCCAGATCAGATTTGCCGAACTGGGTTTGTGCCCTTTGAAAAGGCGCGGTTTGGATTGTCCTTCACCCAAAATCGCGCTGCCGATGGCGCCCTGAATGACATCGCCAAAAAAGTCATACGCGTTGGTAATGTGCCGTCCCTGAGCCAGTAATTTGGTGCCGTCGGCAAAGGTGTATTCCGCCGTGTAGTGATCAAAAAGCTGGTCCGGCGCGGTGCGGACCTGGCGACCACCAATGCCCTGCACGGCGACCGGCCAGTCGTTCTTGATCCAGCAACAGATGTCAATGTTGTGGATCAGCCAGTCCACGATAAATGTCCCGTTGAGCCAGGTGAAATTACTGTAGTTGTTGATCTGGTGGGCCAGCTCGGTCATGCCGGGCGCGCGCGGTTTGAAATCCACCGGACCGTGCATCCGATTGGCCCAACAGGTGATGACGTCACCGATCAAACCCTGATGAATCTGGGCGACGGCCTGTTCCAACGGCACGTAGTGACGGCTCATCAGGCCACTGGCGATCTTGAGATTTTTCTGCGCGGCAAGTTGACCGGCCCGGAGTACGCGGCGGATGCCCGGCGCGTCCACCGCAAAGGATTTTTCCATGAAGATGTGGACGCCCTTGGCTACGGCGTAATCCACATGGATCGGTCGGAACGCCGGCGGGGTGGCCAGCAACACCACGTCGCCCCGGTCCAGCGCGTCAATCGCGTGTTTGAAACCATCCAGTCCCGAGAACTGTCGTTCCGGCGGCGCGTCGAGTTGCTGGGCAAACTTGGGTTTGAGGTGGTTGAGCGTGTGCTGCATCCGCTCGGGAAAAAAATCCGCCAAGGCCCACAGCTTGACCGGCCCGGCAGTCGAGAGCGCTTGCGCCACCGCACCAGAGCCGCGTCCACCGCAGCCCACCAACGCCAGTTTGATGGTGTTGTTTTCCGCTGCGTAAGCGCGGGTGGCAATGGCCCGGGCCAGCGCCGCTCCCGCGGCGGCTTTGGCCGACGTGGATAGAAACTCGCGTCGCGTTGAGGTGACCGTTCTTTTTGTTGCTGTTGTGTTCATTGTTCGATGGGTTGCGCCACCGCCGCCCCGGCGGCTGGGTTATGGTCTCGACCACGTTTCGGCTCGCCGCGCGATAAATTCTCGCGACTGGTTTTCCGAATATACCGTCAGCAAATAGCGCAGGCGGAACCGGTCGCCACCCCGATACTCGAGTGGCTTCTGGTTCAAACCCTGGGTCACGGCCAGATAAGCGAACGGTTCGGTCATGGTGAAAAACCGGGCGCGGTCGTTGGCGTTTGCGTTGGGTCCAAACAGCGCCAGCATGATGTTCTGATTGGCCATCATTCCGGACGCGCTGGTCCACTTGGCGGGAATCACATTTTGCGTGTTGTCGCCGGTGTAAGCCACTCCTTCTGAGTTCGCAAATTGCGCGACTTTATTAAACGCCTCCGGCAGACGTAAACCGAGACCATTGTAATTGGCGCCGCGCAGTTGCACTTGAGGGGTGTTGGTCCCCAGCTCGAACTGAGCCTCCCAAACCAGCGCCACTTCTCCGGCCCTTTCATCCACGGTCAAAGTCAGAGTGCGTTTTTCGATCAACAGCGCGACGGCGGTCGAGTCTACCACCATCCGATTGGTAAAGGCGACCCAATGAATCCACTGGGTGAAAGCTGCTTCCGGCTGGCCGTTGGAATTTCTGCCGGGAGTTCCCGGTTCGAGCCGAATGGATTTTTCGACACCCGGCTCGTCCTGTTCTTCCCAGAAGTTGATTCCGTTCACATGAACGGCGTACATCAGACCGTGATGATGCGGATGATCGGCGGGCGCATCGCGCAGCACATTTTCGCCGCGCAACGTGTATAGTTCGCGCACGTAAGGTTTGATTTGTGTCTGGGCGAAGGCATAGACCAGCAGCGGTTTTCCGCGATACGACCATTGCAGTTCGTCGGCGGCCTGATTCACAACCTGGCTTATCGGCTCGGCGGTTGAACGCACCGACGGTTCGGCTGCGGGCAGCGTGATGCCCAGGCAACCGCAAAACAGCGAAACCAGAAAGGTGCGATTCATACGATGACCTATTTCTCTACCAACGCGTCCACGGAGGCAAATCAATTCTGACCCGAAGCGGGGATTGACCGAAGCTCGTTTTGCGCGCAAGGTTACGCCGTTAAAACGCCAGTTTGCTTTATGCCATCCGATCGCCCCGCGTCTCGCGCTTTGCGACTCAAAACCAGTCGTTGTTCTCGGCTTGTTCCGTTAAGGAGCGGCCGCCGCGCCGATCTTGCCTTGCTTGAACGATCAGTGGTCATGGCGAGCGTTGTCGTGCCGCACCTTTTCATACGTGCTTGAGATGCATATCCGCCGCGCAATTTTTGGTTTCTTGATGGTTTTTCTGACCAGCCTTCTTGACGTGACGGCGGCGGAAACGGTCTGGCTCGACACGCTTGAAATCACGGGGATAACCCAGGGCTGGGGCGTGGCGCAGGCAAATCGCGGTATGCGCGAACAGCCGCTTTCCATTGGCGGACGTAAATTCGATCGCGGCGTTGGCACGCACGCAATCAGCACGACGCGCCTTGAATTGGCCGGCGGCACCGAACGCTTTCTCGCTTACGTTGGCGTGGACGACAACGCCCGCGGTCCCGCCACGATCAGCTTCAAAATCGTGGCGGATAACCGTACGGTGTGGCAATCCGGCGTAATGAAACCCGGCGCCGCCGCCCGGGAAGTGAATGTGGATCTGCGCGGCGTGCAAACGCTATTGCTGCTCGTTGGTGATGGTGGCGATGGGATTAGTTTTGATCACGCAGATTGGGCGGAAGCGCGGTTTATGGTTACCGGGACCAAACCGCGAATCGTGGGCGTGCCGATTGAGCCGGCCGTGATTCTGACGCCCAAACCGGGACCGGCCCCGCGCCTCAACGGCCCGAGCCTCTATGGTTGCCGCCCGGGCCATCCGTTTCTGTATCGCATTCCCGCCCAAGGCGAACGGCCCATGACTTTTTCGGTGGACGAGATGCCCGATGGATTGAAGCTGGACACCACCACGGGCATCATCAGTGGTGTCACCCCGCCGCGCGGCGAATATCACCTGACGTTGCGCGCGCAGAACCCGCATGGCCGCGCCGCGCGCTCGTTCAAGATTGTTTGTGGAGACACCCTTTCCCTGACGCCCTCGATGGGTTGGAATCATTGGTATGCGCATTACGACCGGATCACCGACGCGATGGTGCGCCAGGCGGCGGACCTCCTGGTGAGTCGCGGCCTTGCGGACGTTGGCTATCAGTACGTGAGCGTTGACGATTGTTGGATGAACGCAGAGAAACCCAAAGACCCGTTGCGCGGCGGTCCACTCCGCGACGAGCGCGGCAACATCGTTCCGAACCGCTACTTTCCCGATATGAAGGGACTGACGGATTACATCCACGCCAAGGGATTGAAGGCGGGGATTTACACGTCGCCCGGGCCGCGGACCTGCGGCGGATTTGCCGGCAGCTACCAGCACGAAGCCCAGGACGCGAGGCAGTTCGCGGATTGGGGATTCGATTTGCTGAAGTACGACTGGTGCTCCTATGGCGAGATCGCCCGGGGCGACACCAATCTCGCCACGTTCCAAAAACCCTATCAACTCATGGGCGATCTGTTGCGGCAACAATCGCGGGACATTCTGCTGAATCTTTGCCAATACGGCATGGCCAACGTCTGGGAATGGGGCGCAGCGGTTGGCGGTCAAAGCTGGCGCACGGCGGATGATCTGGGTTTGGAGCTACACAACATTTTCAATGTGGCGCTGAAGAATGTCGAACATCGGGCCTGGTCGCGGCCGGGCAGTTGGAATGATCCGGACTACATTCAGATCGGCTACATCGGCAATGCGCGGGGCGGCGGGCTGCCCGCTCCCTGTCCGCTCACACCAACCGAGCAATACTCTTTCATGTCGCTCTGGTGTCTGATGGCGGCGCCGCTGTTCTACAGCGGGGACTTGACCCAACTCGACGATTTCACCCTCAACGTGCTCGGCAATCCTGAAGTGATTGCCGTGAATCAAGATCCGTTGGGCCAGTGCGCGCGCATCGTTAATCTTGATGAAATCACTTTCATCATGGTGAAGGATCTGGCCGATGGCGCCAAAGCCGTCGGCTTATGCAACCGCAGCGAACTCGAGGTTGAGATCACCGCGACCTGGGCCGACCTGGGAATCGAGGCCGAGCCGCACGTTCGGGATTTGTGGCGGCAGCAAGACCTGGGGCGATTTCCCAAAGCGTTTTCCGCCACGGTGCCGCGTCACGGCGTGATGCTGATCCAGGCGCGCTAAAATACGACCGCGAAATACTCGAACAAGAAGGCAAGGGAATGATGGGCAAAGGAATGGGGAATGGGGGAGCACCGCCGTCTCGGCGGTCGTCGTTCGCGTCTCGCGGACGACATCCCGGTTCTGATAACTGAAACCGGTAGGGCGCGTCACTCCGTGCGCGCCGTCGGGTGATGCGGAATTGCGGCGGGACGCCGCAGCCACATTATTGGCCGGGACGATTCGATTGGAGTTTGGGTGGAACGGGCCACTGGCCCGTTCGGTCGGGCTACCAGCCTGACCGCCAAACGCAAAGAGAGTGAACCCAATGGTGCGTGATCTCCGTGCGCCAGGCTGGGTGGCAGGTTGCCGCCCAGAACGGCCAAGTTGGCCGTTCCACCCGGACCAACTGCATCGTTCCGGCTTGGTGATCTTTGCGTGCTTTGCGGTTTTAACTAGACCTCGGGTGGAACGACTACCGTTTCGCCATCTTTGGGGTCGGTGGTGCGGCTTTCAAACGAAGAGTCGTAAATGCATTCGGCTGGTAGGGCACGGTGATGACATGGTCTTTGACGGTCAATTTGCGCTGGTTCTCCTCGACGCCATTGCACAACCAGGCCGATTGCAGGCGGAACGCTTCCGAATGTAGTTTCGCTTCGCCCGCGCGGCCGGCCACTTCCCGTACACGCAGCACAAAACCATCGCCATCCTCGGCGGCTTTCAACGTCACGATTTCCAGATTCGGCGCCTCCACGGTGAAGAAGGAAGCGCCGCGCGCGGGCATGGGTCGGCCCGCTTGCGAGATCGCCGCCGAGAATGAGGAAAGGTGCGGATAACCCAGCACCGGTGTGCGCGTGTCCTCATCGAACCGCGCCAGCGCTTCGCGGTTCAAGCCGCGCCCGCTGGTGATGGCGTAACGAAAGACCAGCGTCCCGCCCTGTTGCGCGCGGTAGTTGGTGAACCAGTAATTGTTCAGCGCATAGGAATAGACGTGACCGTTTTTGATCGGCAGATGCGAAAGCCAGAGGCCGCGATTGATGTCGGTAAGCGTGACCAGCGGCGCATCGGCCGTGGACCAAGCCACCGAGAAATCACCATCGCGCACGTGCACCAGGTTTTGCGGGGTGAACCATTCACGACATGCTCCCGGCATCTGGTCCTCGTTCGGGCGCACCCAGCCGTTTTGAATTTGGTATTCCAGCGCCGGTTGTTGCGCGGCAAACGGGAACGCGAAGTAAACCGCCTCCTTGGCGCGCGTCTCCTCCTTCTCGATCGTGTTGACGATGTCCACCCGTTTGAGCTGATCGTAAAGCCGGTATTCACTCTGCACTCGCGGCGTGTGTTTGGATTTGGTTTGCACAAGCAAACGCGATCCGAGCGGGGTGCACTGGAGTTGGATATCGGTGACGCTTTCCGGTTCGTGGATGGTCAGGCTGGCGGGCGGCGTGCCGAAATTGCAGTTCAGAATCTGCGAATTTTCGCCGCCGCTGACGTAAAGATACTCGTTCAACTGGTAAGCCGCCTGCGGATCGAGCAGCTCGCGCTTTTCCTGTTTGTCGAACAAGCTGCGCAATCCGCCCGTCCGCCGATCCACCACCAGCCGGTAGAATTCATTCTCAATCGTGTCGCCCGGCGCGGATTCATTGGCGCGATGCGCCTGGGCCTGCCAGCCGCGGATGCCGTAAGCCTTGTAACCCAGCGCCGGCACCTCCGGCGCGAGGAAGCGCACTTTGCGCCAGCCATCCTGCTCGGCGTAAATGTCCATCGGGATGACGCGATCATCGGCCAGGTCCACGAGTTGTTCGTTGCTGTTCAACTCGGTTTCGATCACCGCCGTGCGCGCGCGGTTCTGCCAGTTGAACGCGATGATGCTGCTGCCGTCCACTTCGATGACCTGCGCCAGCCGGTTGTTGGCGCGGGCCAGCAACGTCCGCGCGTCCAGATTCGCGCGGGTGGCGTAGCTCGCTTTGATTTCCCATTGCTGCTCGACGAATTGCCGGCCCGGTTGCGAGACGCTGTTGTGCGCGCCCCAGGTGTGTTCGTTGTAAAACATCACGTTGCGCCAGGCGTGCCAGAAGTCCTCGGCGGGATAGCGGTTGCGCGGTTCAAAGAGGCTGGCCAGGGCCGCGGCAGTTTCCGCCGCGGGCAGAATTTTTTGCGTTTGCCGGTTCAACGCCGTGGCTTGCGCGGTGGAACCCGCGCCGTCTTCCCAATAAGCGCCGCAATCACCGCGATACACCGGCAGCCGGTCGGCAAAGTGTTGCTCCACGTAGTTGAAGTATTCGCCGTCCGTGGCGACGATCAGTTTGGGAAACTCGAACTCCTGATTCCACGCGGCGATGGTATCCGCCTCGCCGGTGTCCGGAATGGCGGCGTTATCCACGTACGCGCCGTAAATCATCACCGCATCCGGCGCGTAATCCGCGCGCTCGTAGCGCACGAGGAACTGCGGCACGCTGCTCTTGAGATAGGCTACGCTGGAAACGTCCTGCCCCCAGCCCGGTCCCACCAACCGCTTGAGTTGCACGTAACTGCGCGCGTACCACATGAAAATCCGCTCGCCGTTCATGCCCTCCCACCAATAGGGCGAATCTTCGTTCAGGTGACTGTGATGCAGAATCGGGGCGCGCGTTTGGTTCGCGCCGTTGGCGAAGCCCTTGATGCCCGCGTCGCTGAACAGCGTCGGCAAAAACCAACTGTGCGACGGCGCATCGGTGAGGCACGCGAAATCGAAATTGCCGTCATGTTCGCGATGCAGCCGGTGCGTGAAGTACATGGCGCGATACAACTCCTCGCCCGAGCAGATGCCCGTCATCAAATTCAGGTAGAGCGCGTTCACGCCGAGTCGCTGCTGTTTGAGCCGGGTGTAAAACTCCTTTTGGTACGGCGGCGTGCGGCAATCGAGAAAGTTGTCCACCAGCCACGCCGTTTCAAAATTGAATTTGTAGGCGGGAAACTGGCGCAGAATGTTGAGCACTTGATCCGAATTGCGATTGTCCAGTTCGTTCACATGCGGTTGCAGATCGGTATAGCCAACGTCGTTATGCACCTTGGGACAAACGAACACGCGCCATTGTTTCGCGGGTTGAAAGGGGCGGGTCACTTCCTGCCGTTGCGCATCCCGGATCACGGTCAATTGGGCGGGACCGGCGGGAACACTCGCCGGCACCAGCACCGGCTCGGTCAATTCGCCAAAGTCATAAGGGCTGTTGAAAGCGGTGGTGTAGGTGTGGCGGCCCAGTTGCAATCGCGCTTCGCCCTGCGTGAACGGCGTCTGGAACGGCACGACGACGTGGCACACTTCCACCAGTTTGCCGCCTTGTTTTTTGAAAAAGATGGTGGGTTGAAGGTGCGGCGTTAAATCCGGCGCGCTGGCGGCCGCCTGGAAGGTGATGGCGTCGTACGCCAGATTACCCACGCCCAACGGAATCAGCGTGATCTGGTTGTCCCGGGCTTGCAGCCACTCGCCTTTGACGGGAATGACCAGCCGCTGTTCCGCCAGCAACATGTCGTTGCCCTGCTCCCCCCACATTGAGTGTTTGGACGCGGGGCGGATGGGAAAAATACCGGTCTTTCCGTTCACCCGCACCTTGAACTGTTGCGGGGCACCGGTGGTGAAAATCAGGTCCAACACCAGCTCGTAGTTCGCGCTCGCCGCTTCCGCCAGATCGAAACGAATCGTGTAGGGCCGTTCCGTAACCTGACCATCAAAACCCGTGGCGCCCTGATGCTGTCCCGCGAAATCCCGGCTGGGCGTACTTTGTCCGATGGTAAAGGTCAATTCACCCCGGCCCCCCGGAGCGAACTCGATCCCGACGCCATCGGGTTTGCCGATGGACCAGAGCGGCGCGGCGCCGGCGCTTCCACCGCATAGCAATCCGCCGATCAATACGGCCAGGCCGCCGCGTAGAATCGAGGGAGCGCGTTGGATGAGTGAGGTGGCGTGGCGACGAAAAACAAAGGAGTGGCGCATAACATTCAAGGTTGTTGCGGGCGATGCGTCTCCGCCTGCTTGGGCGGCGGCGCGCTGGGTTTCTTGGCGGCCTCGGGTTTGAAGACGGCCCGTCCGGAGCGCGAATCGAGTTGGCGCAACTGCGGTTCGCCCCGGTTGATGAACTTCACCTGCGTCAGATGCGACGACCCCAGAATCTTCGGCAGGCGGGATTGGATGATGATGGTGGCGTCGCGCGCCGACACGCGGTAGTGCGCCCGCAACGTGGCGTGGTGGCCGTCCAGTTCGGGAAAAATGCCGGAGGTTTCCGCGCTCACTTTTTGCCCCGCCACCGTCAGCGTCAGGTGCTCCAGCAATTGTTGCGTGATTTTATCCCCTTGCGCGGCGACTTCCGCCGGATCCAGCCGCCCGTTTTGGTTCGTGTCCACCGTGCTGAAGTTGGCCATTTCAAACGGATTGAAATTCAAATCCAGATGCACGTAATCATCATCCACCACCACCGTGAGGTAACTGATGGGCAACAGATGCGCGCGGCTGGAATGGACCCAGCCCACCAGCCCGGACAGCAACCACAACCCCAGCCAGAAGTGAAGCGGAAACGCGCGCGCGCGCCATCGCAAAGCGCCGCGCGGTTGCCGGTGCGCTTCGGATTTTGAATCAAGCAACCGCCTGGGGTTCGCTGAAAATTGTTGTTCGCTCATGATGATCCACAGTTTACGCCCTGATGCCGCGTGATCCGGTTCGTGCCTCGCTCGCCCGTGGCGCGGCAGGGTTCCCAAACCGCTGCGACGGGCGGAACGGTTGACCGCGGGCGATGACGCCTGGCATTTCAGTCCAAATTACCCGATAAAGCAACCAAACTTCATCGCCGTGAAATACGCGACCTCGCGTCGGCGACTGCGGGCATACTGGGAACGTGTGCGGGCTGGGCATGGGGATGCGTCAATCGGCGTCAGCTACGGCTGGTTTTTTTGATTCATTCCACCGTTCTCCATCCCAGTAATCGACCGCACCGGTGGGGTTGAGTCGCGCCGGGATGCCGGCGGAACGGAAAGCGGCCACAGTCAGGAGCGTGGACTCGTCCGACGTGAGCGGTTGTTCCGGGTGCCGCCAGATCTCGGTAAGCGGCCGTGGGGCGGCTCCGGTCGAGGTCGCGCCCGACTTCATGCGTCTCTCCAGTCTCACGGTGATCGTCGTTGTGGCCTCGTCCAGGGTGTTTGCTTTGCGAATGCGCGGATAGAAGTATTCCCACAACTCCCGCCGCCAGTTCAAACCGGTGGCGGCCTCGGGACCGGCGGTGGTCGGGCGGACAATCTCAGGCGACAACACAAATTCGCGATAGAGCGATTCATCCAATTTCCAATTCACCAACCCGCGGGTGTAATGAGCCAGTTGCACATGGGTGAGAAGATGGTTCAGCTTTTGTCCGGCCCAGATGGGTTGGGCGGCGAGAAATTCAAAATCCGCCCGCTCCTCGGGTTGCAACAAAAATCGTCGAGCCAGCGTAAGAGTGCGTTCACTCGTTGGGAATTGCGGCGTGAGCAGATGCAATCCCGTCAAGCCCAAGGCCCCGAGAAAAGCCGCTCCGGCGCATCCACGCAGAATTTGCGATCTCCAGCGTTGCGAGCGCCCTGTTACTGATGGTGATCGCAAAGCCGCCGAGGATGGCGTGCTGGACGGCGCGTCCAGATTCGCCGCCGCCACCGCAGCGCTTGCGGGCATCAGGCGAGCCTGTTCCCACAGCAGCCAGAACACCAGCGAGAGCGACAATCGGAACAATCCGTCGTCAAAGAAAAAGCCCACCGCCAATACCCACAACCCCGCCGCGCTGATTTGCGCGTAACCAATGGCGTGCGGGTCGGACACTCCGTTGGGTTCCGCCCGTGCCTTTCCAGCGCGCACCAGGACTTGAACCAAACCAATCACCAGGCAAATGACGGCGGGAATTCCCGCCGCCAGCGCGAGAGTGAGATAATCATTCAATCCCAACGCGCCGGAGCCTTCGAGTCGTTCGGGTTTATATTGTTCCGCGTATAACGGTCTGAACTCATTCCACCCATGCCCGGCCCACGGTCGGTCTTGAATCATTTTCAATGCCCCGACCCAGGTGGTGACGCGATTGCGCCACGAGAAATCATTGATGTTCCCGACCGAGAAGACCCGCCGCACCATCGGGGCTTCCGTGTGACGGAACTGCCAGAAGGAAATGACCAAGAGCGAGAGCAAAAGCGTGAGCGCCGACCACCGGTTTCGTCGCCACCATCCCGGCAACCCATCGGTGCGCCCGCCGGTCGCGTGCGGCTTGAGTTGCTGAAATCCGAACCACGCCAGCGCCAATGCCGTGCCCAGCCACGCCCCGCGACTGTAACTCTTGAGCAGCCCGATGCTACAAAGCACCGTGGCGGCGAAAGCGAAAAGTGATTGCGCATGGAGGCCAAGGCGGGATTGCCAGCGGCAGGCGGTTGCTTCGCGGGCTGCTGGCTGACGGCTGGCGCGACGATTGGCGACTTGAATTTTCAGGGTCTGCACGAACAGGCCCACCGCCAACACCAGCCCCACGCCCGTCAACAAGCCAAAGAAGTTGGGATGCCCCCATAGACCGGTCCAGCGCGGTTGATCGCGATACTGAAGCCCCGATTCGCCTTTCGGTCCCCAGTATGCGGATGCGGCTAGAAACAGCGTTAGAATCCAGAGGGGTAAAGCGCCCGGTCGCCAGCGCGTCAGCGCCGCCGTGAACTTGCCCAGAACAATACCGGCCAGCAGAATCACCACCGTTGGGCCGGTTGCGGCGGATTTGTAACTCGCAAAGTAACGAACCAATACCAACACCACGAAGGTACCCAACCAGAAGTTTGGGGCTTGCATCATTTGAGCGAGCCACCGCCAGACCGATCGCCCGGACTCAGTTGCAAGACTCGCTCTGCCCCAACCGCCGCCGGTGAATCGCCTTTCCAAAACGAGCAACGCCACCAGATAACTCAGCAGGCAAGCCACCACCATCCATTGCGTGCTCGCATCCCGGCACACGGCCGTTACTTCCCAGGCCACCGCTTGCAGCCATTCCGGCGCTCGAACTTGATGCAACACCGGCCCGAGCAACAGCAGCACGTAGATGATCGTGAAGGTGATCCAAGCGAACGTCCGGATCAGTCGGGAGCGCAGCGGGGAACTCATTCGGTCAAGCGACTGGTGGTGGCGTCGCGCAGGCGGCGCCAGTCCGGATTTTCGGGTTGGTTTTTGATGGGCAGCGTTTTCCAACTGCGAGTGCGGCCATCGAGTAATTTCCACGTTTCCACGTGCCCATCCGCAAAGGACAACGCGTAACTCCCGCCGTGCCGGCTGGCGGGCGCGTCCAGCAAACCGAGATTGCCCACCATGTCCACCGCGAACCAGCCGTCGTTGATGCTGCGCTCGTGTTCGTCAATGAACACCCACGTCTGCGCCGGGGTGGGTTTGACGATTTCTGATTCGTGCCGGAACACCCGGAAATCATGCTGGCCATGCACCGTGGTGCCGCCCATCCAGCCGTTGATGGAATAACTCCGCACCCGCAACACGCCCGCCACCGTCACCTTGTCCTGCGGACACCGGTAAATGCCCACGTCCCCGCTGTATTGAAACAAACTGCCCCACTTGATCCCGTTGAGGTTGGTGGAATCCAGGCGGCCCGGTTGCAGGGGCGGATATTGGCTCGCATCGTCATTCATGCTCCCGCGCACCCAGGCGTTGCTATTGATGATGGCGCCGCCCGAATCGGGAAGGGACTGAAAATGCACCCGGACCAGCCGCCCGCCGTTGTCGTCGGCGTACATTTTCCAGGCGGCGGTCAGTTGCCGGAAATTGCTGATGCACACCGCGTTCAGGGCGCGGCCCTTGGCGCGGCCGAGCGCGGGCAGCAGCAGTGCGGCGAGAATGGCGATCACCGCAATGGTCACCAACAGCTCCAGCAAGGTGAACGCGGGGCGTGGCCCCGGCCAGTCATTGCGTTGGCGTGATGTTTTCATTTCACTCCGGGAGTGGAAAATCCACTCCGTCCGCTCGCTCTAAAATTTTTTCCTGCCGGACCAACATCCCCGCCGTTGGTTGCCGCGGGTCCAGCACTTTGGGTTGCGGCATCATGGCGACCAGCAGTGCGGCTTGTTCACGGGTTAATTCATGGGCGGAGACACCATAGTAATGTCGCGCCGCCGCTTCAACCCCATAAATGCCCGCCCCCAGTTCGATGACATTTACGTACACCTCAAAAATCCGGTGCTTGCTCAACAACAACTCCATCCAGACCGAATAATAAGCTTCCAACCCCTTGCGCACCCACGACCGGCCCTGCCAGAGAAACAAGGAGCGGGCGCATTGCTGCGTGATGGTGGAGGCGCCGCGCGCCGGTTTCCCCGTGGCGCGCGCCTGGGCCCAGGCGTTTTGAATCTCCACCCAATCAAACCCCCAATGCTCGAAAAACCGATGATCCTCCCACAACCAGACGGCGGTGGTGAAGTTCGGGGACACCGCGTTCAAATCCACCCAGCGGTACTGGTTGGCCACATAAGGTTGGGCTTCAAACTTCCCCGCGCCCCAACGCCACACCATCGGCCCGGTCGTGGGCGGATTCACCAACCATAATGCCGCAACCTGCAAACCGGGAAGCAAGAGTGCCGCGATAATCCCGATAACGCTCCACCGGCGCAACCGCTGCCATTTGGATTTTGAGGTCTTCATGGGAAGTCAGCAAAACCACTAAGCCCATATTATTATTTCATCGTCGAACGGGAGGAGTGATTGATGGTGATCCATCTGCTATTTCTTTCTTTGCTGGGTGACAGTGCTTTTGGCGTTCCGAGATAGTTTTTTTACGCTATACACTAACGCCAAAGCTGAAAACAAGATGAACAGTCCAAGGATCAACGCTCTTTTGCGGGCCCGCAGGTCAATTGTGATTCCGGCATTTTCGAATGCTCTGAGGGACGCTTCCCGCGCCTCTCTATAGCTCTGCGTTTGCTTGGCTTGCGCTTCAGAAGGCCACTCGCCGGGTGTAATATAGCCAAAAGTCATTACCACGGGTTTATCCTTTATGAAACGTGCGTCAGCGAGAAACATATTCCCAGGTACCCGCGGCACCGTAGTGCGGATATCCAGATTCTCTGTCTGAAGATTGGTGACGGTGATGAGGAGGTGTCTCCGCCAATCCAAATCAGCAGCCGTCCTAGCGTGTGGGACCGGCGCATAGGTGCGGAGAACGGCAGAGACGGGGAATTTCCCTGCTGCCAAATTGGTATAGTTGAGGACGCTTAAGACACAGTTGGTAAATCCGTTCTCATACGGGGATAAGCGTCGGGTTTCTTGCAACTGCTTCCAAGCGGCCGCATCTGGTGGTTCTAAACCGGGCCAACCGATTTCAAGGCCATCGTCCATAAAAACAACCCGGGAAGGCAAAAAAGGCGATTTCGTGTCGCGCTCCACCAAGGCCGCCATTTTCTGGTTGGCGTACCACAAGTACGCGTCTTGCGGTAGATCCATGTACCGGATCGGCGGAAATCGGACGTCGGTGTTCGTGCTTAAATAACACCCGGACGCCAGCGTCCACCAAAGGACATTGGCCAGCCGGGTTGTTCCTGGATTGGGAATGGAGCCGTCTTCGACCGTGCCGATGAATTCGTTGGCGAGAGGCCGCCCTTCCCGGCGCCGTTGGAGCGCGCGTTGTTCAACTGAATAGATGGAATAAACGTAGCGCCCGTCGGTGCCGCACTCTTGGTAGTCAAACGGCTCATTGCTCTGAGTCCAGCGCATCAGCCAGTTGCAATTTTTAACCCAGACCGAAAACCCACCTTCAGCCGCAGTGACGTTAGTTTCCACATCGGTCGTCAGGTTTTTTCCATCGTGGATGACGAAATGTCCTTGGGCGAGGTATTCGCTGGCTTCACTCGGGAGCGCTCCGGTTAGGAATAACAGAGCGATCAGCAAATGGTGACGGCCCGGCCTGCGCCGTCGGCGAAGCGTTTTTTTCATGTCACGATGTCGGGTGGCGTTTGTTTTTCTGGGCGAACGCTCTCACGCCCCAAAACACGAACGGCGCGCAGAAAATTAATAGAATGGTGATACGCACAATGCCCCGTTGGTTTGGGCGCAGACGGATGGCCCGTTGCGGCGGATTTTTTCTCTTAATTTCCAGCAGCCTGAGCAGTTCGGCATCCGTCTGAGGTTTCCAGTGCTTTGAGGTGTATAACACGTAATCTATTCCATCAGCAGGGCTTGAAAGTCGGAAATCCGCGATGTCCATCAGCTTGGGTTCTGGAGGCTCCACCTGGACATCAGAAGTCTGCACCCGGGAAACCTGGCCAACATAATGAGCCACCAAGTAAGTATCCGTGACCGTTTCGCGCTTGGTCCCCGGAGTTTTGCCCGCCGCATCCACTGTCTGTTGCAGGCGGTTTCTCGCCTCGGGTGAAAGATATTCATACGCTTCCAATTCAAATGCCAATGGCAACGTTTTTCCGTTAAAGTTCGTTTGCGCTGTAACCGCGAAGCGTCCCAAAACCTTTCCCGGCTTGATCCATGTCGAGTAATCAATCAACCGGCGGTCGAGTTCGTCATCCGTAGCCCCTTCATTGCGAAGCCAGGCATTTGTAGCGGCAGACGCAATTTGACCGGTATCAGTAATCCATTCAACTGTTTCGGGCAGGCGAGGGGAATCATGAAACCGTTGGGTGCGGGTGATACAGACATGCGCCAAAGGGTCCGTCCGAGGCTGTCGCCACAGGCATGGGATGGAGTCTTTTCTCGGTGAATGATCCAAAAAGTGGGAAGAACAAAATGCCAGCCACGGAACGGTGACTCGATCAAATTGGAATTGCGGGAAATCGCCCGGGTACACCCTCGCGGGAGCGGGATCTGTTTCACCTTCAGGGTCAATCAGAACCGCGTAATTGTTCGTTCCATCTCCGCTGACCAACATAAACCAATTGGTCCCATACTCCGCCCGCAAGAGCCATCGGTCTCCTTGCAGATTGATGACAAACCCAGTGATTTGTGATCCAAACTCATCTCCGTTCCACCTGTAGTACTTGGCGACCATCTGGCCTTGAACTTTGTATGATTGGGCCGGAGAAATGCTCGCCATGCCGACCAAAACCAAATGGACGCACAGCCATTTCAGCATGATTCGCGGTTGGCAAAAAGAGGTGCCGCGGCAGCGGAGTTGGGACTTCATCCTCCGCATACCGCCAACCTGTCGGCAAGCCGCTATAAATTCATCGGTGTTAAAACCTGTTTGCATGGTTCTTTGCATGGTTCGTCAGGCATGATCCCAGGTTCGGTGCTTCACTGTTACGGCTTGACTGCTGGTGACTCTACTCCCCGCACCGGAGCCGTCCAGTTTTTAATGGCGAGATTTTTATAGCCGTTCTCGGCCCCCCACCGAGTGTGGAGAGAGTAACTGCCCGCCCCATACGCTGCCGCCGCCGTTGGTGTGCCGGGAGGGACGACTTCCACGTCGTCCCCAACTCATCAAGGACGCGGTGGGACGCATCCCTCCCAGGAAAATACAACCGCGAAATACACGAAATACGCGAACGGGAATTATCGCAGTGCCCAGCCAACTCTGCGGAGAGACAAGGGAATGATTGGCAGAGGAATGGGCATTGGGGGAGCACCGCCGTCCTCGGGCGGTAGTCGTTCGCGTCTCGCGGACGACATCCGGTTCTGGTAACTGGAACCGGTAGGGCGCGTCACTCCGTGCGCGCCGCCAGGTGATGCGGAACTGCGGCGAGACGCCGCAGCCACATTATTGATCGGACACACGCTCATGGCGACGGCGTCGGTATGCCGGGAGGAACGACTTTTACGTCGTCCCCAACTCATCAGGGACGCGGTGGAACGCGTCCCTCCCAGGGAAAAATAGAACTCAGCAGTACTGGTCGGCAGGTTGCCAACCAAAACAGCCAAGTTGGCTGTTCCACTCAGACCCAAAGTGGCATCGCCGTCCGCGGCTATGGTCGTTCGTGCCCTTGCGGACGACATCCGGTTTCCCACCGCCTCTTGTTTTGACACCCATCGTCAGGGTCGCCAAAATCAGGTGGTTCCCGAAATTGCGGACGGACGAGTCAATATGAAAAAAATTTTGTGGCGAGGTTTGCGTTGGGGTGCGGTGCTCTTGCTGGTCTTGGGGGTCGTGCTGGTGTGGCGGGGTGTTTATGCCTTTCGTGACCGTTCGCCAGGGTATCAACTGGATTTGAAAATTGATCCAGCCCGCGCTGCTCAGCCGCCGCAACCGTTGCGGGTCGGATTCGGTCGAGTCAAAATCAATCCGGACCTGAGCGATCCCCAGCGTCCGGTCTGGCTGGCCGGGTTCAGTCAGAACCGCGCGGCGACGGCCATTCATGACGATCTGTGGGCAATCGCCTGCGTGCTGGATGACGGCCACACGCGCCTCGGCATGGTGGGATTGGATGCGATCGGTTTCTTTCACGACGATGTCGTCGCCGTGCGGCGCGCGTGTCATTCCGAGTGGAAGCTCGATTACACGATCGTTGCTTCGATGCACAATCATTCCACGCCGGACCTGATGGGGTTGTGGGGACCGAACCCGTTCCGCACGGGTGTGGATAATCGCTACCGACAGCAGGTCATTGCTGCCGCGGCGCAAGCATTGGGTGAGGCCACCGCCGCGTTGCAACCAGCGCTGGTTGCTTTTCATGAAATTCCGATGTCTCCCGAGGGTCTGGTGGCCGACACGCGCAAACCGGTGGTGTTCGATCCGGACGTGCGCGTGATGCACTTCACCAGTCCGACGACAGGGGCGACGATTGGAACGATCGTGGGCTGGGCCAATCATCCGGAAACACCGTGGAGCAAAAACACCGAGATAACCGCGGATTTTTGCGGCTTTCTGCGCGACACCTTGGAATACGGTTTTTCACACAACGGCCAGACGTTTGCCACCGGTCTTGGGGGGATTCATCTCTACATCAATGGCGCGGTGGGCGGATTGATGACCACGCATCCGACGGTGACGGTGCATGATCCCTGGTTGGATCAGGACTTCAAAGAACCTTCGCACGAAAAATCCCAGGCCGTGGCGCATCGGCTTGCCGCCCAGATTTTGCCGCAGCTCACCCAGGCAAATTCGCCCGCCACCTCTGCGGTCGCCATCGGCGTTCGCGCGCGCACTCTCGAACTGCCCGTGGATAACCAACTGTTTCTGGCCGCGAGCTATTTGGGGCTGTTGGATCGGGGCTACACGCATTGGAAAAAAATGCGGACCGAGGTGGCATTGGTCACCGTGGGCGACGCCAGCATTGCTTGTGTGCCCGGTGAAATTTATCCGGAGATTGTCAACGGCGGCATCGAGCATCCAGAGGGCGCAGACTTCGACCTCGCGCCGCTGGAAATTCCACCACTGCGCGAACTGATGCCCGGACGCATCAAGTTCATCTTCGGTCTGGCCAACGACGAACTGGGCTACATCATTCCGAAGAGTGAATGGGACGTTAAACCGCCGCACCTGTACGGCTCGAAAGGTGTGTATGGCGAGGTCAATTCATGCGGTCCGGACACCGCCTGGCGGTTGCATCAAGCCATCAGTGCGTTGGCCCGCGAGCTGACGCCCGCCACAACGACGCCTTGAAACGGAATCGCGATCGCATGACTGCCGGTGAACAAAAGCACTTCGCCGGACGGCCGCGATTCGAAAGATCAGAACGCCTACTTTGGCCAGAGCCAGACGGAGTCGGTAAACGGACGCAGGACCAGTTGGTTTGGGTTCAGCACAACGTGTTTGATCCGTTTGCGCTGCCAGGTGTAAGTGATGTGAACCAAACCGTCCACAGTTTGAATCACCGCCGGATACGAATACTCGGTGGGCGCTTGCGGATCCTCTTCCAAGGTGTAAGCCGCCGACCATTCCCGGACGTCCGACGATACGGCGACATTCAGGCGGTTGCGCTGCCGGTCTGAGCGGTGGTTGTAAACGAGCAGTTGCCGTCCGTCCTGCAGCGTCACGGCATCCGTGCCGGAGTTGGGATTCGGCAACAGCGTCAACGCCATCGGCCCCCACGTTTTGCCGTTGTCCCGCGACCAGAGATCAAACAGCCGCCCCTGTCGGGTGCGGCCGAGCGCCTGCAATACTTCGCCGCCGTGAAACAAAATGCTGGGCTGAATGGCCGCCAGTTGGCGCCCATCATTCAGGAACGGCGTGGCCGTCCAGGTTTGTCCGCCATCGGTTGAGCGCTCGAAATAAACCCGCCAACCGTCGCTTCCCTCCCGGCTCGTCGGCGCGAGAATGTCGCCATTCGCCAATTGCACCGGCTTGTTTTTGATCGGCCCCAAAATTCCCTCGGGCAAACGCCGCGGCGCGCTCCACGTTTTGCCGGCGTTGGTGGACGTGGTCAACATGCCCCACCATTCGCTGGGACTCGGCCCCGCCTTGTAGAACAGCAGGAGCGGACCTTCGCGTGGTTGAAACAATACTGGATTCCACGTCGGCCAGCGCTGCGGACCGAATCCAGCACCGTTGGCCACTTCCCGAGGGGGCGTCCAAACGCCGTCTTCGTGGCGGGAGACGCAAATGCACACGTCGGGATTTTTCTCGGCGGTGCCGCCAAACCAGGCCGCCACCAAACCCGAGGGCGTTTCCACAATGGTCGAGGCGTGACAGGACGGGAACGGTGCCGTCTCGTAAATGAACTCGCTTTGCACGAAACCCGGCTCATTTGCGGCCGACACCTTCAGCGTCACAAACAGGCTGAGGATGGCCAGGCTCGCCGCGCCTTGCGCTTGAATTTTCCATGGATTGCGTTTCGGTTTCATCGTCCCAGACAAGCTTGCAACTGACGTGTTAAATACAACTGTTCCGATTTCAACTCCGCCAACTGCACGGCGGTGTGAAAGTAGGTGGCCGCCGCGCGCGGATTATTTTGTCGAAGCTCCAGTTCGCCCAACACCGCGTGCAGCAGGTAATACGATTTCAGCATGGGCAGATCGGGAATCGCCAGGACGGCATCAATTCCAGCTTGTGGCCCCCGAACTTCCGCCAAAACCACCGCTCGGTTCAGCGCCACCTGCGGTGAGTCGTCGCTGGCGAGAAGTTGATCGTACAAATCCAGAATCTGCGCCCAATCGGTTGCGGCATAACTCGGCGCGGCGCAATGGATGGCCGCGATGCCCGCCTGCAAATGGTATTCGCTCAATGCTTCGCCCGCTGACGCGCGCGCCAGATGGTAGAGACCGCGCGCAATCAGACCCCGATCCCATTGCGAACGGTTCTGCTCGCGCAACCGCAGCAAGTTGCCCGCGCCCTCCGCCGGGGCCGGCAACCGCGCGCCGTTCAACAACAGCAACGCCAGCAGCGCGTGCGCTTTTGCCTGGTCGCCCGCCGGATGTTCCACCAGCGACTCGGCCAGCCGGATCGCTTCCTGGCAGAGCGGGGCGCGACCCAACACCTCACCGCTCGCGGCTTTGCAACCCTCGTTGAAGAGCAAAAACAAACTGTGCAAAACCTGTTCGAGTCGCGAAAACAAAGCCGCGCCATCAGGAATCACCAGCGCCACCTGCTTTTCCCGCAGGGTTTGCCGCGCCTCCGCCAGCCGCTGCAGGATGGCGTTTTCCGCAATGAGGAACGCGCCGGCAATTTCCGCCGCACTGAAGCCGCACAACACCCGCAGCAGCAACGCCACATGCGCTTCAGGTGAGAGCTGCGGGTGGCAGCAGGCGAACAACAGGCGGATGCGGGTTTCGCGCAGGTCCGCCTCCTGCAACGGCGCACTGTCCGCCGCGCGCCCCGGCCATTGCGCCATGAACGCGATCAGTTGCTGTTGTTTGTGTTCGAAGTTCGCCTCCCGTCGAATGATGTCCAGCGCGAGGTTTCTGGTCGTTTGCGTCAACCAAGCCGCCGGATAACGCGGCATCCCGTGAAACGGCCAGATGCGCAAGGCGCGCACCAGGGCTTCCTGCACCACGGCTTCCGCCACGTCGAGACGGTGCAGACCAAAAACCCCGGCCAACGCCGTCACCAGCTTCCCGGCTTCCCGTCGGAACAGATGTTCCGCCAGCCCGACGGGCGCTGTTTCCGTGACGTTCGTTGCCATTTCTCGATTCACCAGTATCGGCAGGCTAGAAAAATTTTTTGCCGCAAGACAGTTTCAATTTTGATCCCGACAGAACCGCGCTCCCGCCCCCTCAGCGCCGCGTCAACTCCTGCGACACCGCGTCATCGAGACGAGGATATTTGGAAGCAATCGGGCGCACCTCCACATCCACGCCGCACGAAAGCCCCGGACATTGCTGCGCCGTGAGCACGGCTTCCTCCAGCGAGTCCGCCTTCAGCACCAAATAACCGCCCAAAGTCTCCCGGGCATCGGCGAACGGCTCCTCCGAAACCACCCGGGTCTTGCCCATCACCAGTCGCCCCTCCCGCTCGACCGCGTCGCCGCCGAGCCATTTTTCCTCTGCCTTCAAGCGGTCCATCCAGGCCACCCAGCTCTCGACCACCTGTTGCATCTGTTCGGGTGAAAGGTCCTGGTACCAACTTGCGCTGCGGAAAATTAAAAGAAAGCCATTGTCTGTGCTCATGCCACCGCCAGCAGAGTCGAGAGGAAGCCCCGCCAAGTCAAGCAGTGGTAATTTTCAACGGGCTTTTAAGCCGCCGCGCCAATTTGTGAGTATGGAAAAAAGTAATTGGCGAGGGAACAACTCGTGAGACCGGGCGAGATTTGGTTGAGATCACCGACTTCGCACCGCAGCAGACAACCGCGAAATACTCGAACGGGAATTATCGCAGCGCCCAGCCAGCTCTGCAGAAAGGCAAGGGAATGAGTGGCAGAGGAATGGGCATTGGGGGAGCACCGCCGTCTCGGCGGTCGTCGTTCGCGTCTCGCGGACGACATTCAGGTTCTAAAGTTAAGAGCCACCGAGGCCCCGAGAGATAGGCGAATTACAAGGGATGATTGTTGCTGAATCTTGGCGCGAAGCAGTTGGAGTTCAAACGCGGAACGCGATCCAGCCGCCAATCAAGAATTTGATCCGGTAAATCTTGTTCATCCTGTCAAAAACCATGTCCGCCCTACCCATACGCTTACGTCACCGGCGTCATGCTGGGAGGGACGACTTCCACGTCGTCCCCAACCAATCAGGGACGCGGTGGAACGCGTCCCTCCCCAGGGAAATATCCCCTCACCCCGGCCCTCTCCCCATCCGATGGGGAGCAACGGTATTTAATTTTGGGGGACAAAGTTTGGATTTTTGAGGGTGTGGTTCATGAGGACGATCAGTTTACGCATAACGGCGGTGAGGGCGACTTTGGCGGGTTTGCCGGCCGCGCGCAGGCGCTGATAGAACGCTTGGAGCTGGCGGTTGGAACGCGCTGCCACCAATGCCGCCATATACAGCGCGCGGCGCACTGGAGCGCGGCCTCCCCCGATGCGCCGGCGGCCATGCCATTGGCCGCTCTCCCGCGGATGCGGGGCCAGTCCGGCCAGTGCCGCCACCTGGCGGCGGTTGAGCGTGCCCAGTTCGGGCAGTTCGGCTAGCACGCCTAACGCCGTAATGGTGCCGACGCCGGTGATGGCGACGAGTTTTTGCACCCGTTCGTCCAGGGAGCTGGCTTGCGCCTGCAGTTGCCCCAGTTGCGTTTCGATTTGTTTCAGATCGCGTTCCAGGCGGCGGACGAGGCTTTGGGCTTGGCGGCGCAAGGCGGGCACGGTGAGCCGTTGGGCTTGCTGGCGTTGCGCCACCAAGAGGGCCAATACCTGCACCCGGCGGCGGATCAGTTCGCTCAGGTGGTGTTCCTGTGGCGTGCGCGGAGCGGTGGGTTGGGGTTGTAAGGCCTGGCCGTAGGCAGTCAGGATGGCGGCATCCAGAGGATCGGTCTTGGCCCGCTGGCCGGTGGCCCGGGCGAAGTGGCGGACGCGGGCCGGGTTCAAGACGCTGACAGGGATGCGGGCGTCATGCAGCGCGGCGACGAGGTCGCGTTCGTAACCGCCGGTGGCTTCGCAGATGACGTGCGTTCCGGGCAGGGAAGCCAGGAGTTTGACCAGCCGGCGGTGGCCCGCTGCCGTGTTGGGCAGGTCGTGGCGGCGTCCGAGGAGGTGCAGTTGCAGGTTCAGCTTGGCAATATCCAAGCCTGTGTAGATAGTGGTCATGGTGTTCTAGCTCCTTCTTGCAAATACGAGCTGGCCGGAGTGGGCCGCTCCATCAACGGTTCGAGTTTAGGACTCCAGCGCGAACGGTTCAGGCTCCCCACGCACTGGGCCAAAAGCCTGTGCCAGAGGGTAACGAACTCATCCGCGCCACTGTCCTGCCGCCTGCAGGCGGCAGGACAGTCCCATCTTCCCCAATCCATCATCTCTGACAAGGATAGACGGAAAGGCAGATACAAGAGGGTGGCCGTCAGGTCGGGAGAGGGGAAAAGCGTTTAATTCCAAAGTGCTACAACCGCGAAAGACACGAAATACGCGAACGGGAATTATCGCAATGCCAATCCACTTCCTCAGAAAGGCAAGGGAATGATTGGCAGAGGAATCGGCATTGGGGGGCATCGCCGGCCTCGGCGGTAGTCGTTCGCGTCTCGCGGACGACATCGGGTTCTAAAGTAAAAGGCCACCGAGGCGTCTCGACTTGGTTCGGTCGGAACTGCGGCGGGGCGCCGCAGCCATGCAGAGGCCGGGTCTCGGGGTGAAGACTCCGTTGGCTTAACCGATCGGCGAGGGGTGAGAGGTAACAGGCGGCTTGCTTTGCGGTTTATTTCCCAGCGTTCAATTGGGTTCGCACCAGCTCGGGCAGGTATTTCACCGGCACCGAGCCGACGTTCAAAACCGCTTCGTGGTAGCGGGCCAGATCAAACTGATCCCCCAGTTCGCGTTGCAGCGCCTGCCGCAAGCGGTAATGCGCCATGCGACCGACAAAGTAGGTGCTCAATTGCGTGGAGCTTTGTTTGGCGCGGATGATTTTGAGCCGCGCTTCGCCTTCGGATTGAAACGCGCCTTCCACCATTAACCGCATCGCTTCGGCATCGGTCATTCGCGCGCAGTGCATGCGATAATCGAGGATCGCGTTGACCACGGTGCGCAGGTAGAACTTGAGCTGCATCAGGCGCAGGCGCAGATCGCCGTCGCCATAGCCCTGGTCCAACAGCATTTGTTCGGTGTAAACCGCCCAGCCTTCGATGTACACGCCCGAGGCCAAAACTTTCCGGATCAAGGAGGGATTCCGGTTGGCGTATTCCAGTTGCACGTAATGGCCGGGATACGCCTCGTGGATCGTGAGGATTTGCAGCAGGTGCGCGTTGTATTCTTCGAGATAGGTCCGCACGCGGGACGCCTCCCAATCCGCAGGCGGCGGACTCACCGCGTAGAAGCTGGCCGCGCGCGGGTCCAACGGCGGCGCGTTTTCCAGGTACGCCACGGAGTTGCCACGATTGAACTCCGGCATTTCAATCACCTGACAGGCGTCCGGCTCAGGCAAGGTCAGAAGGTGGCGGTCGCGAATGAACGTCTTGATGTGGCTCACGGTGGCTTGCACATCCGCCAACAACTGATCCGGTTGACCGTGCTCCTCGCTGACGGCCGCGATTACTTGCGCGATGGTCGTCCGCCGCCCAGTCGCGTCGTCAGGCGGCAGCGGTTGCTGTGGAAAATAGCGACTCCATAACTGGCGCGCGACGAGGTACAGGTCGCGATGCACGCGGGTAAATTCCGCTTCGGCATCAGCCACCACCTGTTGGGCGGTCATACCTGAATCCAGCATCAGCTCGAGTTTCCGGGTAAATTTCTTTTTACCAATGCGCCAGTTGCCGGTGGCGCGCGGGCGCAGTCCGGTTTCCAAAAAGTGTTGGTAATCGCGCAAGGCGGAAACGATGGGCGCGGCGGCGGCTTCGAGTTGCGCGCGTTGCGGCGTCGCGCCGGCAAGTTGAAAGAGTTCGGTTTCGTAAAAGGCGATGGCGCCGCGGTTCTGGCGGATGGCGGTTTCCAAAATGGATTCCGGCGGGTGGGTCAGGGTTTGCTGCGCGATGGCGATGACGCGGGGAATGGCGCGCATGCGCGCGATGCAATTAGCCACATTGGTTTCCGCCGGCAACGTGGATTGGGTCAGCAGCCGATACACGCTGTCCGTGATGTAGGTGCCGTAAGTACGTGGATCGGTCTCAAACGGATGAAAATTTTCGTCGAGCCACAGGTTGCGGCGCAGCTCCTGTTGCAGGATTTCAAAATCTATCTGCGCGGGGCGCGATAACTGACGATAGGCGATGCGGCGCGGCAACTCCCGCAGCGTTTGTTGCGTCAGCTTTTTCCACCCGGCCCGGGCAACGGGCGAAATATCGTCCAGTTGCGCGTCAAAGCGGTGATCGCCCAAGGCCGTGGCGGTGGTGGGTTGTTGTTGGAAGACCTGCTCCAGGTAATCCCGAAAGAACGCTTCGAGGCGCGCGTCTTCCGCCGCGGGCAAGGTTGATGTGCCAAGGACGAACCCCACCCAAAGGCACAACAGGAGTGAACTCGTTTTCATTGAAAGCCCAAGCATGGGCCAAGCGTTGCGGGGTTTCCAGTCTGGATGCGGGAAAACTTTCAGGAAGCAAATTCGGACGGGCGGCGCAACTTTCGCATCACGTCGAAAGAGTTGGGACGGAGCGGGAGCGCCGGGTCACGCGTCCGCGGCGCCGGCGGTCAGAACCAGTTTTTCGCAACAGCTTTGGAACAGTGCGCGGCAATCGGCTTCCCGCAGATGCAAATCGCGGGCGGCGACGTGAATGAAACCGCGCGTGGTTTGGTGGGCGTAACCCAGCAAGCCCTGGCGTAACGGCAGCGAATAAAGCACCAGGGTCATGCCATAAACCAACGTGTGCCAGGCATGCGCCTGTTGGTTTTCCACCGCGGCGAGATACCGTTGCACCACCCGTTCATCGCGCAACGGGCGGAGCTTTTCCAGTTGCGCCTGACCGACGCGGCGGCTGGCGTCGGCAAAATCCGGCAGCGGCAGTTCGGTGGCCAGCGCTTGATCGTAGGCGATCAGTTCCCGCAGTTCATTGCGGCGGATGTGCTGATAGGCGCGGCGGATGGCGGGCAATTCGTGCGGAAACAAAATCCGCTCCAGATAAACCCGTAAAAATTTTCGCAAGGTGTCGAGACTGGTCACCGGTTGCGCCACCAGCGTTTCCGCCAGATGGTGCAACGCCGTCAAGCCGTCCGCCGACCCGAGTTGGGCGACGAGCGGATGCGCATCGCCCAGCCATTCGGCTGGATCGTACGCCAGTTGTGGTTGCGGTTCCATGTGCATCAATTTAGCCAATTACCTGCCTCTCGGCGCGCTGCGAATAAAATTTTTGCGCGGTGGAATGGAGAATGGCGAGTCGTAAAGTTTCCGTTCGGATGATTTAATCCCTTGACGTCCCACGCTTCCTCCGGCGCGCGTTGCCAGAGCGGGCGGGGATTATTTGATTCCTTGCAGCGGCCGACGTGAGGAGGTTCATTCCAAATTCGTTGAAAAGTTTGAGCCTACGGGTTGTAGAGGATTGTCTTTGCCACGCCAAGTGCTACTTTCCAATCATGACTGCTGCGCTGAAAAGCATCGCCGAAACCGTGGAGCAACTTCCCGCCAAGGAGCGCGCCTATCTGGCGGAGCGTCTCATTGCCAGCCTTGACGAGGCGGAACTGGAAACCGCTTGGGCCGATGAAGCCATCCGCCGCCGCGATGAAGTTCGCTCCGGCAAAGTAAAAGCAGTTCCCGCCGCTGAAGCCTATCGCCGCATCGAACGCCTGCTGGCGAAATGAGGCACGAGTTCCATCCCGAAGCGCTTTTGGAATTTGAGGAAGCCGTTCAATTCTACAAAGAACGCGGACACAGACTCAGCCGGCGGTTCGCCCAAGAAATCCAAACCACCAGCGCGAAGATCGTTGCCACGCCTGAGCGTTGGCGAGTCCTTGAACAGGACGTGCATCTCTGTCGAGCGCGGGTCTTTCCGTATGCGGTGCTCTACACCATCGAAGCCGATTACATCCTCATCGTTGCCATTGCTCACGGCAAGCGCCGCCCCGGTTACTGGCGGCATCGGCTCACAACATCGTGAAGTTTGCCGCCATTCGAGACGCGCTAGTGCGGATGATTCAAAAGGGCTGGATCTCGTTGGTTGTCGGCTTGTTAACTTCTTGGGTTGGGTTCGCTGCTGATTGCGCCGAGCCGCGACCTGCCGGATCAACGACCCGAAACAATTCAAGCTCTACAGAAGCCATGGAATTGTAACTGCGCGCTTCGTCGCCGCCATACGCGGCCCTGCATTCGTGAAGTCGAATGGGCAACGCTGGTTCGGGAATCAAGACTTCCAAGCGAGCCAGCAGGCCGCTCTTGCGAAGTATGTGCGAGCGATGACCCGGCATTGAATACTCGTAAAGCTTGATCAGCGAACCAGACTCCGCCTCGCGGGCATAAGGGTCCGCGCCGTCTGGAAAAATCGGCATCGAATCAGAGGCGAAAGTCAGAACTTCTCCCTGCTGCGGGCGCTCGTCTGCTCCGACAGGTGCGAGAAAGGTGTATGACGAGCTTCGGCGATTGCCTGAAGGATCTTCACGACGCACGAGGGTAAATCCCCACTCATCGTCGGTAGGGTGATCAAAATTTCCGTCGAGAATTCGCGGACTGCGGCGGCTCAAAATCAGTTGAAGGTTTTTCTTTCCGCAAAATTCCAGAACACCTGTGCCGCCCATGTTGAATTTTCCCTGAACAAACGGAATGCGAAGCTTGTTAGACTTTTCCAGAGAAAGGAACGTGTCAGGAAATTTGCGCGGCGTTTGTCCTTCGCCAGCGTCGGTGATTGTGATGCAAGGGTCGCCATCTTGAACTTTCATTCCCGTAGCCGCCAGCGTGATGCCTCGCGCGACTTCTCGACGTTTTTCGTTGTCCCATGCACTGATTTGTCCCCCATAGATACTCGTGTTTGGCGTGCCTTCTTCAAAAAACCGTGCAACGGCTTCGCGGATGTTTTGCGGCGCCGATTTCGATTCTGCATTGATGCCGCGTGCCAGACATTCGTGCATTAGGCGCGCGTCAACGGAGTTGACCAGCTTCTCAACCAGCGCGGCATCCGGGCGGTTTTGCTGATTACCAATCGTGCTGAAATTGTTTTCTCGGTCGCCATAGAGACGCCACACTCGTCGGTTTTCCCAAAGTCCGGCTTCGGTTAAAATCCTGACAATCTCCGCCTCGCTGTCGGCTCGCATGAGCGCAAGACACAGTTCTTTCTTCTGATTGTTGTTCATCGCGCTGTTTCCTTCATTTCAGCCAGTTGATTTTGATTTCCTTTTCCAGTGGTCTGAATTCTAGATCGCCCGTGACGAGCTCCGCTTTCTTTTCTTTCGCCAACGCAGCGGCGAAGGCATCGGCCAGACTGATCTTGAATTGTGCTTTGAAATCGGCGGCGGTGTCAGCCAGCGCACGATCCGTGGAATGGAAATCAATTGGCAGACCCTGGAGAACCTTCGCGGCTTCCGCCCACGCATTCGCGCCGTCCTTTTTCATAATGGAGTATTTGACCTCGGCGTAATTTACGTCGGTCATGTGGAGCGGGCTGTCCTTCTTCCCTGCGGTGACGAGCAGGATTTCCATCGCTTCTGCGCCCGGCTCGTCGCGGAAGTAGGCAATGAGCGCGAAGCTGTCGAGCACCTTAGCGGGCATGGCGCTCCTCCAGTTCCCGTTCCTGCTTCTTGTGCTCGGCCCATTCCTCGGCCAACGGTTTGTCGCCTGCCTTGCGCTTGAGGATGCCACGCCCGCGCTTGATGAGCGCGGCGGTCACGGGTTTGAGGAGAATTCCTTCCGGCGTCGCCTGCACCACAACCTTCGTCCCGTCTTCGATTTCAAATTGTTTTCGCAAGCGAAGAGGGATGACCACCTGCCCCTTGGTCGTGAACCAGGCAGTTTCGGCTCTTTCAGTCATATTCATTTCCAGTAGTGTGAATTGCTAAATAAAGTCCGTCAATATAAAATTAGTAAGAATAAAATTATGTATTCTGACTTTATGAAACGGGATTCCTTCATCGAACCGGAGACCAACGAAGTCTATGACTTCATCCGCTTTGCGCGCACCGAAGGCCGCTTCGCGAAGCACTTCGACAAAGACGACAACCCGGGCGAGTCGCGGCTCAAAGCCAAACGAGAACGCCTCGAAAACCGGCGCATCTTGCAGGAACTGGCGGGGATTATTTGAAGTGCTGAACAAAACACCACTTCGCTATTCGCGTCCCAAGCCATGATCCGGATGCCGCTTGTGGTGTCGGACCAGCGTGATGCGAATGCCATCGGGAATCTCGCGGTAAAGAAAGTGATAGGGAAAGCGTCGCAGGTTGGCCCGACGGAATTGGGAACTGACGAGATGAAATCTTCCCGGGTTTGCCGCCGCGAACTTGATGAAGTGCCGTAACTCCTTTTTGAATTCGTCTCCCAGTACGGGTGAAACCCCATCGTAGTAATTGAGAACTTCAGCGACATCCTGCTCAACGGCGGGATGGTATTCGACGTTCATTTCCGGCGGCGGGCTTCGACACGTTGCCAGAATTCGCCGTCGTGAAGCGCCGGCGCCTGGCCGGATTCAATCTCGAAGTCACGCCGTTCGGCTTCGGCCAACTCCTCAGCCTCAGACCGTTCTTCGGTTATTGGGGGCAGCGAACGCAGTAAAGATTCGGCCAATTGAACCCGCGCTTCTACACCGAGGGCGAGTGCCTGCTTCTTAAGTTCTTCCACCGCAGTCATAGCCACACGGTATCGCGACCCAGGCTTCATGACAAGGGCGCAGGGCGAGAAGATCGCGCAACGCCTGAGTCTCCAGGGCGATCCGTCCGGGAAGCCGGATTTCTCCATCGAACCGGAGACCAACGAAGTCTATGACTTCATCTGCTTCGCGCGCACGGAGGGCGAGGCGAAGTCAGCCGCATTCTCACGAACGCGGCTACTGACAAAGACGGCAACCCAAGCGAGACGTTGCACAAAGCCAAACAGGAACGGCTCGAAAATTGGCGCATCTTGCAGGAACTGGCGGGGATTATTTGCTTCACTGGCAAGCCTTGTCGCGGCAGCATCCAAGCCGTGCGAAAGAATGCAATCCTCTTCATCGCGTTATCGGTCTTGTTCGGATTATTAGTCTGGCAGCAGGCCGAGATTCGAGCTTTGCGATCCGAGTTGGAGGATCTGAAGCAGAGGGAGACAACGGTCGTCACTGTTCCCGCCGCTTCAGGTGCTCCGGTTTCAGTCATGAATTCCGATGAGGGTGTGATGCCCCAGCGCCTGGCCGCACTGGAAGAACAGGTTCGCCAATTGACTTTGGCCTCAGAGTCCTTGATGGAGCGCGGGCAACTTCCATTATCGGCTGCCAAGACCGCCGAATTGAGGGGACGATTTTTGGATGCTTCGCTCTCCGACGGCGAGCGACTCCGAATCCTGCGGATTCTCCGTAGAAACCAGGCCATTGACGACGAAGTGTTACGCACCGGTCTGGCATGGATGGAAACGCTTTCCGATACGAAATTGATTGGGGACGTGTTGGAACAATTTGTCGGGCTGAAAAGCCCCGCGTTACGGGACAAGGCGTTGCAACTCGTCGCGACTCATCCGGACGAGCAAATCCGCCGGCGGGCGGCCCAGATTCTGGGAGGCTTCGACGATCTGCAGGTTGAGTCAGCAATTTGGACGGCGCTGGCCTCGGAGCAAAGTCGCGGGGTGCAAGGTCAATTGGAGGATGCGTTACGCGAAATGCCGATGAGTCCGGAGCGTCAAGCTGACTTGGAAAGACGGCTGGCGAACAATACCGCTTCGTTGCAAGAGCGGTTTGCCGCCTTTCGCGTCTTGATGTCAGCCAAGGCAGCGAGTGCGGAGGCCGTAAGGGATTTTGCAAACGAAGTCGTGGCGCAGAACAATGTGGATCAAACGGCGGACTTGTTCCGAATGTTGGACAACACAGGAAATCTTGCCGCCGCTCCAGCCTTGGTCTACGGGCTTCAGATGGATAATCCAAAACTGCGCGCGCTGGCGCTGGATGCGTTGAGCGAAATGCAGTCGGACCCCACCGTAGTCAAATGGCTGCAATACTCCGCCAACAATGACGCCGATGAACGCGTGCGGGCGGAGGCGGTTCGTGCTCTCGCCCAAGCGGGAAACAAACCATAAAGGTTCACAGGTGAGTTTATTCCACCCCGGCACGACAAAGTCGTTTACGCTCCCCCCGATCGGACCGGTCAAAGCCAAACAAGAACGCCTCGAAAACTGGCGCACGCCGCCGAAATGGGCGGGGATTATTTGAGGTCTGGCAAGCAAATTAGCCGTATGCTAGACTGCTTGGCATGAAGACAAATGGCGATACCGTGGCTTTGGAAAAATTTCTTCGTCCGCTGGCGCGTGGGCTTTCCATTGAACTCGCGCGCGCCATCGTCAACCTGACCGCCGATGAGGAAATACAATCCCGCTACGATTGGCTTGCGGAGAAAAACACCGAAGGGCAACTCACGGCAGCCGAGCGGGAAGAATTGGAATCGCTCGTTCGCGTCAATACGTTGCTTGGCGTCCTCAAAGTCGAAGCCAAAGCGGTTCTTGCCAAAGCCGCCTGATGGACACGGCGACCGTCCAGTTGATTCGGCAACGCGCGGGCAACCGTTGCGAGTATTGTCGTCTGCCGCAGGACTTCTCCGGACTGCGCTTTCACATCGAGCACATCATCGCCCGTCAGCATCGTGGTACTGATGACGCCGACAATCTCGCGCTTGCCTGCCCTGAATGCAATTGTCACAAAGGCACGAATCTCAGCGGCGTTGACCCTGACACTGGCAAAGTCACGGAGCTTTTTCATCCGCGTCACGACCGATGGGCCGACCATTTCACAATTGTCGAGGGAAGCATTATCGGAAAAACACCGGCTGGGCGCGCGACGGCGTGGTTGCTGGAAATGAACTCCGGCGAACGATTGAGAATAAGGCAGAGACTGCTCCGGCTGGGGTTATGGATGTAACGAAAGACGGTAATCTGAGCGAGCCGCAGCTCAAAGCCAAACAAGAACGGCTCGAAAACCGGCGCATGCTGCCGAAGTGGGCGGAGATTATTTGTTCCTTATAATGTGGCTGCGTTCGTGAGAACGCGGCTGACTGATGTGCCGCACTCTCACGAGTGCAGCCACGGGTTAAGATTTTTTCAACGGCTCCGTCGGCAACGGCTCGCGCTGTTTGCAGTAAAGCTTCCAGAACAGTTCCCAATAATCCTCCTGAAGCGGATACAAATCGGGATAGCCTGGTACCACCGCACCGCAAAATTTCCATTCCGCCTCTGTCTCAACCAGTTTCGCCCGCATGGGATTTGCCAAGATGTAAAAGCATACGCTCGCCAACGCGCCCTGTTTCCGTTCCTCCTCGCGCAATACGTGGTCGTGCGCCTGCGGCTGGAGTTTCCATATTTCCCGTCGCTGCGCTCGTGCGAGCGCGGCTGACTTTTGCAGCGGTTCACCCGCCAGCAACCGGTTCAACTGCAACCGCAGGAACTTGATCGCATTCAACTGGTCGCTGGCCACCGCCAAACCCAGCAGCATCAGGTGCAGATGATCCGGCATCAGACAATAAGTTGGACAAACCAGTTTTTCACGGACGCCGGCATGAACCAACACCTCGCGAAACTCGTGATGAAAACGGTCGTCCAGCCAGCCGGGGGTTACGGGGACAATTCGCATCGTCCAATGAACGGCGGCAAAGGCTTGATAGTAGGAACGCTCCAGTCGGGATAGATGATGGAGGTCGGGGTTGCTCACGGTTCGTGAAATTATTCCACATCCGACAGAAAGTCAGCCGCGTTCTAACGAACGCGGCACATTTTTAGGCTCGCCGTGGGCCGCGCGCTCGGTTACTTCAAGCGTCCATGACCGGGCCCGTTTCCAAATCAGCCGCCGCTCCGACCCGGGCGCGTTATTGGGTCGTGGGCTTTGCGGTGTCGCTGGCCATTATTCAATACATTGATCGGATTTGCATTGCGCAGGCGGCACCGTTGATGGCTGCCGACCTGCACTTGGACGCGGAGCAAATGGGTTGGGTGTTCGCGGCGTTCACGCTGGCGTACGCGTTGTTTGAAATTCCCACCGGCTACCTGGGCGACCGGATCGGCCCGCGCCGCGTTCTGCTGCGCATCGTGTTGTGGTGGTCTTTTTTCACGGCGGCTACCGGTTGGATGCGCCATCTCTGGTCGCTCCTCGTGGTGCGTTTTCTTTTTGGCGCGGGCGAGGCGGGTTGTTTTCCCAATCTGACCAAGGCGTTCAATCGTTGGTTGCCCACTTCCGAACGCTCCCGCGCCCAAGGCATCATGTGGATGAGCGCCCGCATCGGCGGCGCGTTCACGCCGCTGTTGGTGGCCGGGACGCTGATGTTCGTGTCCTGGCGCGCGGCCTTTTTTCTGTTCGGTCTGCTCGGGGTCGTCTGGGCGGTGATTTTCTTCTGGTGGTATCGCGATGACCCGCGGACGCATCCCGCCGTGAACGCCGCCGAAGCCGCGCGGTTGCCGCCGGAGGACGCGCCCGACGTTCGCTTCAAAATCCCGTGGCGGACGTTGTTTACCTCGCGCACGGTCTGGTGTTTGTGCGGTCAATATTTTGCCTGCAGCTATTGTTTTTATTTCTTCATCACCTGGTTTCCCACTTACCTGTTGCAACAACACGGTTTCGATATGAAACAAAGCGCGCTGTTGGCGGGCACTCCGCTCTTGGTCGGCGCGTTCGGTTCGCTGTTCGTGGGTTGGTTTTCGCCGCAACTGGGGCAATGGCTGGGGAACGTCGGCCACGCGCGCCGTTACATCGGCGCCGCGGCTTCCGCCGGAGCGGTGCTGTTGTTGGTGGCCGCCGCGCAATTGACGCAACCGTATCTGGCCGTGACCGCCATCGCGCTGGTCGCGTTTTGCAATGACGCCCAAATGCCGGGCGCGTGGACGGCCTGCATGGATGTTGGCGGCAAGGCGGTGGCCACGCTGTCGGGCACGATGAACATGATGGGCAATTTCGGCGGTTTCCTTTCGTCGCTCGCTTCCGGTTACCTGGTGCAGTGGACGGGGAATTGGAGTCTGGTTTTTTACGTGGCGGCGGTCATGTACAGCGGTGGATTGATTTGCTGGCTGGTCATGGATCCGGTCACACCGCTGGCGCAACAATCGCGTTGGCGACGTTAGCCGCACCAGCGGACGCAACCGTTCGCTTTGCCGTCGGGCGCTTACAATTTTTGTCCCGTCAACCGTTCGTAAGCTTCCAGATACTTGGCTTCAGTTTTAGCCACCACGTCGTCCGGCAAAGCGGGCGCGGGCGGAGTTTTGTTCCACGACAACGTTTCCAGGTAATCGCGTACGAACTGTTTATCGAAACTGGGCTGGCTCTTGCCGGGGGCGTATTCGGAGGCCGGCCAGAACCGCGAGGAATCCGGCGTCAACACTTCATCAATCAGAATGAGCTGACCATCGAACACGCCGAATTCGAATTTGGTGTCGGCGATGATGATGCCGCGTTGGCGGGCGTAGTCGCGGGCGAACCGATAAATCTTCAGGCTCAAATCGCGGACTTGCCGGGCCTGGTCGGCGCCCAAAATTTTTTCCGCGGCGGCGAACGAAATGTTTTCATCGTGACCGGTATCGGCCTTGGTTGAGGGTGTGAAAATGGGTTCCGGTAATTCGGCGGATTCCCGCAAACCCGCCGGCAACGCCAGACCGCAAACGGTCTGGGATTTTTTATATTCCTTCCAACCGGAGCCGGCCAGATAGCCGCGCACGATGCACTCGACCGCCAACGGCCGGGCTTTCTTGACGATCATGGCGCGTTGGGCGAGCGCGGCTTTGGTTGCGGCGGGGAGATGCGCCAGCGCGGGCACGTGGAACGATTCACCCGCTTTGACCAGGCGATGGTTCGGCACGAGATTTTCCGTTTGATCGAACCAGAAATGCGACAATTGCGTGAGTACTTCGCCTTTGTGCGGAATGCCGTTCGGCATTACGCAGTCGAAGGCCGAGATGCGGTCGCTGGCCACAAAGAGAAAGGCATCGTGTAAATCGAAAATTTCCCGCACCTTGCCGCTCCGAACTTTTTTGATGCCGGGAAGTTCGAGCTGCAACAGAATTGAATTTGCCATAAAAAGTTATGATGAAGGTTTCAGCGCCAGCTTCAATCTCAAAGCGAATTCATTTGGGTTCACGCGCTGGAATCCGCCGGCAAGCGGGCGGGTCGGTCCGCGGTCGCGGGGTTCAGCCGCGCGCCCTTTGCCACTTGGCCTGAAAGCGGGTTTGCGTTACAACCAACGCATGGACAAAGAGCGCGTGGCAGAAATCCTCATCGAGATCGGCACCTTGCTGGAACTCCAGGGGGAGAATCCTTTCAAGACCCGCGCCTACCAGAATGGCGCGCGCATGATCGAGAGCCTGAATGAGCCGCTGGCCACAGTGGTCGCGGAACAACGCCTCGGCGAACTCAAAGGCATCGGCGCGGCGTTGCAACAGAAAATCACCGAGTTGGTGACGACCGGACGGTTGCGGTATTACGAGGAATTGAAAGCCTCCGTGCCCGCGGGTCTGGTGGAAATGTTGGACGTGCCCGGTTTGGGGCCGAAAAAAATCATCGCACTCAACCAACAGCTCGGGGTGGACTCGCTCGAAAAGCTCGAAGCGGCGTGCCAGGCGGGGCGAGTGGCAAAGCTGCCGGGATTCGGCGCGAAGACGCAGGAGAATTTGCTCAAAGGCATTGCGTACCGTCGTCTCTACGCGCAGCGCACGCGCCTGGATGAAGCTTTGCAGGCCGCGGAGCCGATTCTGGAAAATTTGCGACAACATCCGCAGGTGCTGCGGTGCGACCTGGCGGGCAGTTTACGGCGCTGGCGCGAAACCATTGGCGACATTGATTTCCTGGTTGCCTCGCGCCAACCAGTATCGGTCATCGAACATTTTGTGGCGTTGCCGGACATTCGCAACGTGGTGGTTCAGGGCGACACCAAAGCCAGTGTGCTTCTGGCCAACGGCATGCAGGCCGACCTGCGCGTGGTCTCCGACGCGGAATATCCGTTTGCGCTGGCTTACTTCACCGGCAACAAGGAACACAACATCGTGATGCGGCAGCGCGCCATCGCGCGCGGTTTGCGACTCAACGAGTACGGCCTGTTCAAGTCCAAGCAGGAAACCCGCGATCCCAAACTGCGGTTGCCCTGTAAAACCGAGGCGGACATTTTTACCGCGCTGGACCTCGCTTATGTGCCGCCCGAGATGCGCGAAGATCACGGCGAATTTATGGCGGCGGAGCAGGGCAAACTGCCCCGGCTGCTCGAATGGACCGATCTCAAGGGCGCTCTGCATAATCACACGACCTGGAGCGACGGCCATAATACCTTGGAGGAAACCGCCGCGCACATGGACGAGTTGGGTTTGCAATACTGGGCGGTTACCGACCATTCGCGCGCCGCGTTTCAAGCCAATGGACTGGATCCGAAACGGTTGCGGGAACAGATCAAGGCGATTGCAGCGGTGAATCAAAAACTGGCGGATGCGGGACAGGAATTTCGTTTGCTCACGGGCAGCGAGGTGGACGTGCTGAAGGATAAATTGGATTTCGATGATCGGTTGCTCGCCGAACTGGATGTTGTCGTTGCCAGTCTGCACGTGCCCGCCAAGGATGAAGCCGAAAACACCAGACGCCTGATTCGCGCGGCGGAAAATAAATACGTCCATATCCTGGGCCACCTGACTGGACGGCTGCTGCTCGAACGGGAACCTTACCCGGTCAATCAAGAAGCGGTCATTGACGCCTGCGCCGAAACGGGCACGTGGATTGAGTTAAATTGCAATCCGTGGCGGCTGGATTTGGACTGGCGCAAATGGTTTTACGCGCGGAGCAAAGGTGTAAAATGCGTCATCAATCCCGACGCCCACCGCAATGGCGATGCGGGATATTTGCGACTCGGCGCCGGGGTGGCGCGCAAAGGCTGGCTCACCAAGGCGGATGTCATCAACACGCTACCGTTGGCGAAATTGCGGAAGGAACTGACGAAGAAGCGGGGCAAATAGGCCATTTGCGGCAAATCAATGAAAGCCCTAAAAGCATCAAGCCGAGACTGGAAGGCTCAGGAACAACTTGCAAGGAAACTGAATTCCAATATGCACTGGATGGCCCAGCCTGACCGTCGCCCCACCTAAGAACCGAAAAGTCGGACGGCCCACTTGACGTAATTCCAGGCAAGCGCATCACTCCGTCAACCCACAACTCCGCACTTCCAGCAGTGTGGCTATATCTTAATTGATAATCGTGATAACCAGCACCCACTCCATCCATCACGAAAACTGGCCCGTAGGCAAATGCGCCCGCTCGAACAATCGGGTCTCCGTTCGCTTTGGCAGCAAACCACAGATTGTAGGTCCCCACCTGAACGAAACTATTCTCATACGAACGGCCGGACTGTAGTACTCGCATATTGACCGATAGTATCCAGTCGCTCTGAGCCAGAGCTGCAGAACTTAGCTGCCCGGAATACCAAAGAGTGCCTCCAGCTCCAACCTGTGTACTCCACGCTGCCACACCGTCATCATTTTGAATCGCTGACGCTGTGCCGCCAGTCCCGCTGGTAACGAGCGTGAACCCTTCAGTTGTCGGGTCGTTCGCACCGTAATGCTGGTATAGCACCCCTTGGCCAAAGATTGGAATTGAGAGTCCGAGCACAACGACCGCTGTGATGAGAATGCGTGTATTCATAATCGTCTTGCGAGGTGGCCTAAGAGTTGAGTGAGCGACGGTTGCATTGGCTTGTTTGTCGCGTGATAATTGTGTCCGTAAATTGAGCTCGCCCAAACTACTTGTCAAGCTGTGATCCTTCCCAACGGTCAGCGGGGAGTGTGTTCAATGGTGCCACTCGGAAAATGGTGCGTTTGTTAAGCCGCTTCGCCTCCCATCCCAAGTCGCCAGAGCGGGATCGGAAAGCAGGTGATGGTGTTGCGAATGGAAGGATTACTCATGCGTGCGGTTTGCGGCGCACGGCGATGGTTTTCACAAACCGACCGAGGACGTGCGTGCGCGACAGTGCGGACGACGCCCTGTCATCCTGTCGGTTGCTTCCGTTGTGGTTCAGGGACGCGGTGGAACGCGTCCCGCCCGCGGAAATAACATCCATAACCCTCGCACGCCGTGCGGCTTTTACGCATCCGTTCTCGGCTTTACGAAGTGGAATGGGCGTTTACACTCGCGCCATGAAGCAATCGCCATCTGCGGCCGCACCCAAAAGTGTTGCGGAGACTGCATCCCCAACTTCCCCGGCGCTCAACCGACGTTCGTTTTTGCAAACCGTCGGCTTGGGCGCCGCCGCGCTCGGGTTGACACCGGCCGCTACCGCCCAGGCGCAAACGCCCACGCAGCCGATTGCCGGTTTTGAAGCCGCACCCACGACTGCTGAAACCCACGCGGGTTGGCAACCGGTTTCCGATCGGAAATTGCGCGTCGGACTGGTCGGCTATGGCGTGTGCAAGTTTTCCGCCGCCTTCGGCTTCCAAAATCATCCGAACGTCGAGATCGTCGCGGTGAGCGATCTTCTCCCCGACCGTTGCGCGGAACTGGCTTCCGTCGTGAAGTGTAAAACCACCTATCCCTCGTTGGAAAAACTGGTGCAGGACGACCGGATTGAAGCGGTGTTTGTGGCCACGGACGCGCCGAGTCACGCGCAGCATTGCATCGAAGTGTTGAAGCATGGCAAACACGTGGGCACGGCGGTGCCGGCGGTGTTCGGTTCGCTGGAAGACGCGGATCGCCTGTTCCAGACGGTGAAGGCAAGCGGATTGAAATACATGATGTTCGAGACCTCCTGTTTTCACGACGACCTCTATGCGATGCGGCAACTGTATCAGGCGGGCCAGCTCGGGCGGATTGTTTATGCCGAAGGCGAGTATTTTCATTACATGGAACAGCCGATTGATTCCTACCAGGGCTGGCGCGTCGGGCTGCCACCGCAATGGTATCCCACCCACTCGAACGCCTATTACGTGGGCGTGACGCAGGGCAGCTTCACGGAGGTGTCCTGCATGGGCATTCCCAGTCGCATCCCCCATCTGCAACCGCAGAATAACCGCTATCGGAATCCGTTCGGGACGGAGATCGCCCTGTTCCGCACGAGTGAAGGCGGCATGGCGCGCATGGGCGTCAGTTGGGACACGCCCACCAACGAAGGCGAGATGGGACGCATCCGGGGCGACAAGGGTTCGGTCTATTTCAATCAGTTTCGCGGTCTCGAAAAGTTGCAGACCGACATCAAACGTCCGCCGTTGCCACCGGGCGTGGAATCCGGGGGACACGGTGGCTCACACGGTTATCTGATGAATGAATTCGTCACGGCCATTTTACAGGATCGCACGCCGCTGGTGAACGTGGCGCTGGCCTTGAACCTGACCGTCTCCGGCATCGTGGCGCATCAATCGGCATTGCAAAACGGCGAACTGCTCAAGATTCCGCAGTATCAATTATGATGCGATCCAGTGCGCCAGTTCGATCTCGAAGAGGTTGCGGTCGCAACCTTGCCTTGTCGGCCCGTAACGAGCGGTTGCCGCTCGGTTTCAAGCCCGCCACAGCCACGGTGGCATTGCTTTGCGTCCTGCTGAGCTTTGTCGGTTCTCGCGATTTCCTTAACCATGCTGCGGCAGCTGAATCCATCCGCCCGGTGGTTGAAATTGAGGAGGATGTTTACACGTTTACACCGGCGAACAACGGCGCCGGGCCGTTATGGTGCAGCGGGTCCACTTGTCTCGTGCGCAGCGGTGATGAGCTTTTCGCCAGTGGGATTGAAACCCTCCCGGGCGCCAAGCCGCTCCATAATTGTCGTTGGACGCTTTATCAACGCGGAACGGACGGGTGGAAGTTGGTGCGCACGGATGAAACTGATCGCACCCGCGAACCTTCACCCGTCGCGGGCTTTCCCGATGGACGGTTGCTGCTTTCAGTCAACCCCACCCTGGTCACCAATCGTGAGGCTTATAGTGGTCCGGCGCGTCCGGAGATTTTGCAGTGGACCGCGCGCGACCTGAAACGTTCGCCGGAGATCATTGCGCCGCAGTGGCAGGGGAAGCCTCAATTCACTGAACATTCGTATCGCAGCTTTGCGGCGGATGGCCCGGGCCGGGAATTCATCCTGTTGCAAAACATAGGTTACACCCACGCCGAATGGACGTTTCGGGATCGGGACGGTCAATGGTTTAACGGTCAGTTGCGCTGGCCCGACGGTCGGGAATATCCACAACCGCAACCGATCCGCGTTTGTTATCCCAACGTGATGCTGCAAAACCGCGCGGTTTATTTTTGCGGGGTCAGCGACATCATTGAGCCGTACCCGGAATGGCGAGACTACAAAAAGGAGCTCACCGGCCAGCAATGGGACTACGACTTTCGGCGACTGTTTTTTACGTGGTGTCCGGACGTCACCACGGGAAAATTCAGTCCGTGGATCGAGGTGGCGAGCCGCGACTCGACCTGCGGCTGGATCATGCCGGGCGATCTCTGGGTCGGTCCAGACGGCACGGCGCATATTGTGTGGGCCGAGCGGGCGCTGGACGAGCGGTTGCGCGCCAGGTTTTTTCCGGAAGCCAAACAAAGTCATGCGATTGGTTACGCGACGGTGTATGCCGGCAAACTGACGGGCCGCCGCACCTTGCTGATGGCTGAGGAAGGTGGCGCGCAGGAAATTCCCTCGGCCCCACGATTTCAGGTCACGCCCGACCACCGGCTGTTCGTGATTTATTACGTGCGGGGTACGGATGCCGGCGGGCAACGGGTTTCCGAAAATCGCGTGTCGGAAATTCTGCCGAACGGCGCCATCAGTCCGGCGGTGAAAGTGAATTTTCAAAAACCTTTCACCAGTTACTTCACTGCCACCGTTCGCGCCGGTTCGCCGCCTTCAAATACGCTGGAATTGCTGGGGCAACGTGAAGGCAGTCCGCACACAATCAGTTACGCGCGCGTCCGACTGCGCTGAGTCCGAGCCGGGCCGACAAAGAATGGGGTGCGTCTGTTGGTTTGGCGGCGACGCTGACCGCGTTGCCGGGTCGCTATTCAAACCAGGTGGCGATCCTCTGCTCCTTAAGCCGACCGCTTTCCTGACTTGTTCGCGAGCCAATTTTTGCTACCGTTTCCGACCTTTGTGAGTATAGCTCAAGAAATTGCGCGGCGACGCACCTTCGCCATCATTTCCCATCCGGACGCGGGGAAAACGACGTTAACTGAAAAACTGTTGCTGTACGGCGGCGCGGTGCAACTCGCGGGCAGCGTCACCGCGCGCAAAAACCAGCGCGCCACCACGTCCGACTGGATGGAACTCGAAAAGAAGCGCGGCATCTCCATCAGTTCCACCGTGCTGCAATTCGATTACGATGGCTACCATATCAACCTGCTCGACACGCCCGGCCACAAGGATTTCTCCGAAGACACTTATCGCGTGCTCACCGCCGTGGATGCGGTGGTGATGGTGATTGATTCCGCGAAGGGCATCGAGCCGCAGACGCGCAAATTATTCGAGGTCTGCCGGCAGCGCGGGGTGCCGATCTTCACGTTCATGAACAAGTGTGATCGCCCCATGAAAAATCCACTCGAGTTGCTCGACGAGCTGGAGCGGGTGCTGGGCATCGGCGCGTTTCCGGTGAACTGGCCCATCGGCAGCGGGTTCGAGTTTCAGGGCGTTTATGATCGGCAGACGAAACTCATGCACCTGTTCGAGCGCACGGTCGGCGGCCAATTTCGCGCCCCGGTGGAAATTGGCGGCCTGGAGGATCCGCTGATTCAGGAACGGCTCGATCCGGCCACGCGCGCGCACACGGTGGAGGAATTGGAGATGCTGGAACTGGCGGGCGAAATGTGGGACCAAACCGCGGTGCTGGCGGGGCAACGAACACCGGTGTTCTTCGGCAGCGCGAGCAATAACTTCGGCGTGCAACTGTTGCTGGATGGATTTTTGAAACATTCGCCGCCACCTCAGCCGCGCATGATGGCGGGCGTCAAAATCGCTCCGGATCATCCGGCGTTCTCCGGTTTCATTTTCAAGATTCAGGCGAACATGGACCCGAAGCACCGCGATCGCATCGCTTTCATCCGCGTGTGTTCAGGTCGGTTCGAGCGCGATATGACCGTGTATCATTCGCGGAGTGAAAAAAAGGTGCGGCTTTCCAGTTCGCACAAGGTGTTTGGCAACGACCGCGAAACGCTCAACGAAGCGTATCCCGGCGACATCATCGGTCTGGTGGGCCACGACGCTTTCGGCATCGGCGACACGCTCACGACGGATCCGACCATCGTCTATAAGGAAATCCCGCGCTTCACCCCGGAAGCGTTCAGTTACCTGCACAATCCGAATACCGCGAAGTTCAAGCAGTTCCGTCAGGGACTGGACCAACTGTTGCAAGAGGGCGTGATTCAGGCGTTATACCTCCGTCATTCCTCGGTGAAGACGCCCTTGCTTGCGGCGGTGGGGCCGTTGCAGTTCGAGGTGGTGCAGTACCGACTCGAGAGCGAATACGGCGCGGTTTCGCGGTTGGAATCCGCGCCGTGGACGGTCGTGCGTTGGTTGCCCACGACGATTCGCGAGGACGATCTGGATGCGCTCGTTTTGCCCACCGGCGCGCGGATCGCTTACGACCTCGGGCAAAATCCCGTGGTGCTGTTCAGCAACGAATGGTCGGCCAGTTACTTTGGCGAAACCAACCCCGGCGTGACGCTTTCGGCGCTGCCCGTGCAAACGGCGCGGGAATGAACGTCGCGTCCGCCGAGTCGGTGCGTCATCGCGTGGCTCAGTTGTAAGTATCGAACAGGTTGTGAACGTACAAGGCGTCGCGGAACTGTTCCGGCGTCATCGGCTGATCGGGCGTGACCACAATCTCCACCGGCGCCCCCGCCCGCACGTGGACGAAGTTGTCCGAATAACGCGCCCGGCTGCCTTTCAATTCGAGCCACGTCCACAGCGCGGGATGCCGCGCGTCCAGGCGCACCACGAATTGTTTGCCGGAAGCCTTGATGTCCGTTTGCAACCATGGGTCCACCAGCGGCAGCTCCTTGGGCCGCGCCAGCGTCACCAGATTTTCCGAGGCCGGTTGACCCAGCGTCTCCAGTTTCAACCAGACCATCAGATTTTCAGCGCCATGTTTTTTCGCCAGCGCTTGCAGGTCGAGTTTGGTGACCAACTGACTCGCTTGTGTACCGAGCGTCACCCGACGGTTCTCGCGTTGCAACGAAGTGCCGTCAGCCGTGGTGACTTCCCAACTGACGGTGGCTGGTTTTTCCTCCCGCAAATCGCTGGTGGCGTAAATGGCCACGGAATTGTTGGTGGGATTTTCCAAACCAGACACGAGCACCGGCGCGTAAAAGTGTCGCGCGAAGTATTGCAGCGCCTTCCAGTTGCCGTAGTAATCCACCGAAGACCAACTGGTGACCGGCCAGCAATCGTTGTATTGCCAGAACACGCAACCCATGGAGGCGGGCTGGTTTTGCCGCCAGAACTCGGCGCCCATTTTGATTCCGTACCCTTGCAGAATCTGACTCAACCACAAAGCGCCTTCAAAATCCTTCGGTTCGTGGAAGTAACGCGCCGTGGTGTCTTTGATCTTTTGATTGCCGTTGCCGGAGGAGCGTTGGTGCCATTGCATCACGGGCGTGAGCAACGACGCGCGGTCCTGCGGCAGGGTGTAGGTCGCCACGGTGGACGGTTCGGGGAAGGATTGAAAACCGAACTCGCTCATGAACCCGTTGAGTTCGCGAAAACTCTCAAACGGTTTGTCCCCGTGCCAGACGCCCCACGAATGGATGTCGCCCACCTCGGGACTGCCGGGCACGTACACGGCCTGCGGCGCCAGCCGCCGGACCTCGCCCCCGATCAGGTCGCTGAACAGCTTGTCGTAATCCGCCTTGCCCATGCTGTTGGTGGACCATTCCGCCTTGGTCATGAGCGAGATTTCATTGTTGCCGCACCAGACCGCGATGCTCGGGTGATGGCGCAGACGCTTGACGTTATCGCGCACTTCCTGACGCACGTTATCCATGAACGCCGGATCGAACGCCGGATAACTGGAGCAGCCGAATTTGAAATCCAGCCAGACCAGAATGCCCGCGGCATCACACGCCTCGAACAACGCGGGTTCCTCGTAATAACCGCCGCCCCAGAAGCGCAGCAGATTCATGTTTGCCGCCACCGCGTCGTTGACGTAGCGCTGCAATTTTTCCGTGGTGACGCGATTGGGAAACGGGTCCGCGGGAATCCAATTCGCGCCCTTGGCAAAAACGGTCACGCCGTTCACCTCCAGACGCAGCGATTGGTTGCGATCCGGCGGCAGCAATTTCACGGTGCGCAGGCCGATACGTTTGACGGTGTAATCCAGCAGGTCGGTGTCCAGATTCATCAAGCCCACATGCACGTCATATAACGGTTGGCCGCCCAAACCGACCGGCCACCAAAGTTGCGGTTGTTTGATCACCAACGCGCCCGCGCCCTTGCCTTGCGTCAGCGGAATGAAAGTCCGATCCAGCGTCTTGTCGCCATACTGCACGGCAATGATCGCCGTCAGCGGTTCTTGACTGACCGTTTCCGCTTCCACCTGCACCGTCAGCGCGACCTGATCCTTCACGGCGTGGTCCTGCTGGATGGATATGTCGGTAAAGCGCGCCTCGTCAAACGCCACCAGTTGGATGTCGCGCCAGATGCCGCACGTGATCAGCACGGGACCCCAATCCCAACCAAAGTTGCACGGCTCCTTGCGCACCCAGGCGCGACCCGATGGTTCGTGCGATCCGATCCATTCATACATCGGCCGTTCGGCGTTGCGTTCGCGCATGACCGGCAGGGGCGAATCAAACGCCACCTCGATGATGTTAACGCCGGCGGCCAGCGCTTCTTTGACGTCAAATTCCCAGGTGCGAAACATGTTGTCCGTGCGGCCCAATTCCTTGCCGTTCAAGCGCACGGTAGCCAGCGTATCCAGGCCATCGCACCGCAGCAGAATCCGCTGGTGTCGCAGCAACTCCGGTGACGCGAGGAACGTGCGCCGATAGATCCAGTTGGTTTCCCCCACCCATTGGACCAATTTTTCGTTCTCACGGAAAAATGGATCGGGGATGCGCTGGGCCGCGAGCAGGTCGGTGTGAATGCAGCCCGGCACTTTGGCGGGCAACCAGTTGGTGCCGCCCGCTTCGACCACCTGCCACGGGCCGTTCAAACTGACCGTGGTGATCTTGGTCAAATCATCCGCCCCGTGTGAGCAAATCACCCACGCCAGCAGACCGACCAGAGACAAGAAACGCGCCGGAGTTTTCATAATGCAACCACTCTAAACCGTCCGCTCCAGCCTGGCGAGACTGGACTTTCATCAAACTTCATCAAGCGTTAAGCTGCCACCGCGGACGGGGGTGTTTGAAAAAACGGCGATCTACTACCAGCGCCGCGCCAGCAAAAGTGCAATGGCGGGAAGCCCGAAAGATGAATAGCCCAGGGCAAGCGTCGTGAAACGAGCGCCGCCCTGGGTCAACGGACGAAATGAATTCAAGCCCTGAGGGGGCGAAAGATGACACGCGAAGAAGTACCTGTTTGTCAGACAAAGCCTGGCGCTGGGTTGATCTCGGAATGTGCGCGTCGGAAACCATTCGTTGAAACTCCGCCGCTTTTCTGCCGCCCTTTCCGGGCTTGGAAATTTTGTGGACGATTAACCCGGGGGGACGCTCGCGGACTCGCTTTGCCCTGGGCTATTTTCTTTCGGGCCTTTGGCCCTTTCAAATAGGCTGCGCAAGAGAACGAGGAAGCTCACTGAATGAAACTCACCATCCCGGAATTTCCCTTCATGGTGATGGTTGGCGTGTCCGGTTCGAGCAGAGACGCATTTGTGCGGAACGCCCCGCCCGTGTGTGTCTTGCCAAGGCATTGAGTGCCGCGTATTCTGCCTCCATGACTTGCAAGCTCACAGCCATCATCGAACAAGACAAGGACGGCGTGTTTGCCTATTGCCCGGAACTCAAGGGTTGTCACACGCAGGGAGACACCGTGGAGGAGGCGTTGTCCAACTTGCGCGAGGCGGCGGAGCTTTATGTGGAAACCCTAAAGCCGATGGAACGGCGGCGACTGAACGCTAAAACCATTCTCGCCACTTCGTTGGAGATCGCGCATGCCTAAATTGCCCCGCCTCACCGCAGCGGAGGCGGAGCGCAGCTTGTTGGCTGCCGGTTTTATACTCATGCGTTCAAAAGGAAGTCATCGAATTTACTTTCGTGGTGACGTGCGCGTCGTCGTTCCGTTTCATCGAGGTAAAATTTTGCATCCCAAGATCGTGCGTGAGGTGTTGTCGGCAACAGGTGAAATTTGAACGGGCCGCCGCCGCAAGCAACGCTGCCGGATTCTGCAGATAAATCTCACCATCCCGGAATTTCCCTTCATGGTGATGGTTGGCGTGTCCGGTTCGAGCAGAGGCACGTTCGCGTGAGAGCGATTCCGGTCCACGGCCTTGATTTTGCGACATCACTGCATCACTGTATCAGCGTATGAGAACGACCGTGACTTTGGATGACGATGTTTTTGAGGCGGCGCAGGCCCAGGCACAAGCATCGGGCAAGAAGCTGGGTCAGGTGCTTTCGCAACTGGCCCGCCGCGGTTTGCGCGCCGACCCGCCGAGCGTCGGCAAGGCCGGGTTGCCGGTGTTCAAAGTCCAACCTGATGCGGCCATCATTCCCAGTTCGCGAGCGAAGGAGTTGCTGGCGGAGGACGCAACGTGAAGACCGCGTTGCTGGACACGAATGTCCTGCTCGCGCTGGCTTGGCCCAATCATCAGCATCACGCCCAGGCGCATGGCTGGTTTGCCGCCCAGGGAAAGAAGAACTGGGCCACTTGTGCGTTCACGCAGCTTGGTTTTATCCGGCTTTCGTCCAATCCCGCTTACACTGTCAGCGCGGTTTCTCCGCAGGAGGCCGCCATGCTGCTGCAACAATGGACGCGGCTCAAGGGGCATCATTTCTGGCCCGCGCCGGTCGCGGACGAGCCTGCGATTTACGCCCGGGCTCTCGGCCACCAACAGGTCAATGACGCCTGGCTGGTCGCAGTGGCTCGCCGCCATTCGGGACGGCTCGTCACGCTGGATACCCGGCTGCCGGCGCATTCCTTGGAAAGTGAGCGGGTTGAAGTCATCAAGGTTTGATTTCTCCGGGCGTTCGCGGTCGAAGCCGTGGCCAAAGCGCTTGGGAATGGTGCTCAAGTGACGGCGCCAGACACGGTGCCGTTCACGCTTTGGTCTGCGGCGAATCATTTGAATGATTTTGTGGTCGTGTTGAAGTGTAGTGAAACGAGCGCCGCCCTGGGTCAACGGACGAAATGAATCCAAGCCCTGAAGGGGCGAAAGATGACGCACGAAGAAGTACCTAACCGCAGCGTTCAACCCGCGAGTGGTCCCGCGCAGCAACGGCGGCAATTGTAATTCGATTTATTTTAACCAATTGATTTTAATTTCTTTTTCCACGGATTTGAATTCCTGGTCAGCCGTCACGAGTTCGGCTTTTTTATTCTTGGCCAGCGCCGCGGCAAAGGCGTCGGCCAATCCCAAGTCATATTTATTCTTCAACTGCGCGGCCGCTTCCGCCTGTTCCTGGTCAACCGACACGGTTTCCAACGGTGTCGTGCGTTCAAACCGGCGCGCGGTTTCCAAGCCGGCTTTGCCGTGCCTGCGCTCCATTTTGTAAAGCGCTTCCGCCCAGTTGACCGCGCTGATGAAGACCGGGCGATCCGCTTCGGAAGCCAGGTGAAACAAATGTTCTATTTTTTCCGCACCCGGCTCATCAAAGAACAGCGCCAGCAGCGCGGAGGCATCCAAAACAACGGGTTTCATGCGCGGTCCTCCTTTTTCTTTTCGGCGCGGCGTTCTTCCAGAAGCTCTTGCACCACGGATTTTTCGCCCGGCTTGAGTTTGTAAATACCGCGAAAACTGCTGATGTATTCGCGCGTAACGGGCTGGAAGATGATACGTTCGCCTTCCTCCACGAAATTGATGCGCGTGCCGGGCTTGATGCCAAACCGCCGTCGGATGCGCGCGGGGACAACCAACTGACCTTTGGAAGTAACGTAGGCGGTATTCATGATTATTTCACCTTTCTAAAACAACTATGACAAATGATAAATGTAAGACAATATTTATTTAGTAAGAATGTTCTGTGTGCGGCGACGGCTGGACTTGATGGTTGTTCCACCTTGGCGTAACGCGCTTTGCCCCGGTCACAATTTCTGATACAGTGCATTTCGCCTGCGATATCGGCAAAATTCCGTCGCGTTGTTTGCCAACGCATGATTCGCCAACTATTTCGGTAAAATGAATAAAAATTGTTCGCTGTCGGCGTTGCCGTCCCCAGCGGCAAAAGAATAAAATCGTCACGCCATGTTGCTAACTTTGACCACGACGCGAAAGCCGGCGACCGACATCGGTTACCTGCTTCGGAAGAATCCGGCGCGCTCACAGTCGTTCAATCTTTCATTTGGCAAAGCCCACATTTTTTACCCCGAAGCTACGCCGGAACGATGCACCGTTGGGCTGCTGGTAGAAGTTGATCCGGTTGGTCTGGTGCGAAATCGTCGCGGCCCGGCGGGCGAAGGTGGCGCGTTGGAGCAATACGTCAACGACCGGCCTTACGCCGCCTCGTCCTTTTTGAGCGTCGCCATCGCCGAAGTTTTTGGTAGCGCGCTTTCCGGGAAAAGCAAGGAGCGTCCCGAACTGGCCGATGCGCCATTACCTCTGCGTGTGGTATTCTCTGCGCTGCCGTGCCGGGGCGGTGAGGAGTTTCTGAGGAAAATGTTCGAGCCGCTCGGCTACGCCGTGACCGCACGCCGATTGCCGCTTGATGAGAAATTTCCCGGCTGGGGCGAGAGCGCCTATTTCCAAGTGGAATTGAACGCGTGCCTGCCTTTGCAGCGGGTTCTGTCGCATCTTTATGTTCTCGTGCCGGTGCTGGACAATGACAAGCACTATTGGGTGAGCGATGACGAGGTGCGGAAACTTTTGCGCCATGGCGAGGGTTGGTTGATGTCGCATCCCGAGCGCGAGGCCATTACCCGTCGCTATCTCAAGCACCAACGCAGTCTGGTGGACGACGCGCTGGCACAACTTGCGGATGAAGCTGAACCGAATCCCGACGCCGTTGCCGAAGTCCACGCGGCGGAAGAAGAAATCATTGAGCGCAGCATCAGCCTCAACGAACAGCGTCTTGGCTCGGTGCTGGCCGCGTTGAAAAGCACCGGCGCGGCGCGCGTTTTAGATTTGGGCTGTGGCGAAGGCAAATTGCTCCAAGCCCTGCTGAAAGAAAAACAGTTCACCGAAATCGTCGGTATGGACGTGTCGCATCGCGCGCTCGAAATCGCGCATGACCGATTACATTATGACCGCCTTCCGCCCGTTCAGAAAAATCGCCTCCGCTTTCTGCATGGCTCGCTTATTTATCGCGACCAACGTCTGGCCGGTTTTGATGCCGCCGCCGTGGTGGAAGTTATCGAGCACCTTGATGCCGCGCGATTGGCTGCGTTCGAGCGCGTGCTGTTCGAGTGCGCCCGGCCGAAGTCCATCGTCATCACGACGCCCAATCGCGAATACAACGTGAAATGGAAAACGCTGCTCGCCGGGAAGTTCCGCCATCGCGACCATCGCTTCGAGTGGACACGCGCGGAATTTCGGGAATGGGCGAATGGTGTGGCCGCTCGCTTTGGCTACAACGTGCGCTTTCTGCCCATCGGCCCGGAAGATTCGGTGGTCGGCTCGCCGACGCAGATGGGGGTGTTTGAAAGAAGCGCCAAGCAATAAATTATTTCAATGTCACGCAGCATCCACACAACCAGAAGGACATTCTCGCAAATCGCGAAGAAAAAATTCGCGGCGGTAACGGAACGAAGTGAAGCGCTAGACAAAGCACAAGGCGAACTCAGGCGCAAACGTCGCATCAAACGACAGGTAGCGGATGAACGCCGACGCGTACGTGCGCCGCTAGCAGGCTCTGACTCCAAGACGATTCCGATCCAGATGCACAACGTCGGCCAATATGTGCATCACAGCGCTTCGGTTGAAGACTTGAGATCTGTTTTGGGATTACTTCCAGCGGCAGCCACTGAGGGCATATCCTCCATCAAGTTGATTCTGGGCAAGGAATATATTGACGAAGAATACGCAGACGAACGTGAGGATCGCGATCCGTTCACGGGAAGATTGTCTTGTGAGACACTGCCCGGCGTTTATTCCGGCGTCTGTCTCGGCACTTACGCCCAGAGGTCAGGCCAAATCAAACTGCACGCCCATGTTTACGATGCCGACAAACTTCCCCTCGCCCGTAACATTTCCGAATTTTATTTGAAACTGCGAGCGTTAAGCACATTTGTCCATGAAGTCGCCCATCATCACGACGAGACCAATCGTGTTCGCCGAGGACGTTGGCTCGCTGACCGGAAGGAGAACGTCGAGTGGTATGCAGAAAAGATGGAGCACGAATGGACGCGCCAGTTTGTTCTCCCCTATTTGGAGAGGACGTATCCTGCTGCCGCGAAGGATTTGCTCGATTTTGTCGAACATCACGGCGGATTGCGAGTGCCGTTGGAGTTCTTTGCAGGCGACTCGCGGAGCACACTGCGGAACGGACTGATTCGTTTTGCTTTCACGACTGATAGCGCATTTGAATCCTGGGTGGAAGAACTGCCCAAGTGTGCGGACCTCGCGGCATCTCGATTGGCGTTTGCCTGGGAACTTCATTACGCCGACAACTACGACGACTGCCTTCGAGTTTTGGAGCGCGTGTTAGCGGAGAAACCTGCTTTGAGTCCGGCGCTGACCTGCAAAGGCGACACGCTAATACATATCGAGCGCTATGACGAAGCCTTCGCGGTTGCCGAGCGCGTTTTGACTGTAGAACCTGCGAATGGCGATGCTTGGGAGATTCGCGGGGACGTTTTCGAGGCGCGGCAGGATTGGAGTGCGCTGCTGGAGAATTGTGACAGTTGGCTTGCGGGCGTTCCTGAAGATTCGGACAGTCGGTTCGATGCTTTTCAACACCGCGCCGTTGCCTATTGCGCGCTGGGTGACAAAGTGAGAATGGAAATGTGGATTGATGCATGGGCCAACTTTGGCAATCGAAAGCGTAAACCCGAGTTAATACGCAAAGCTGTATTTCGGCGAGCTGGAAAAGAATTGCCCAAATAGATGCTGGTTTCTTGATGACACTCACCATCCCAGAGCTTTCCTTCGTCGTCCTGATCGGTGTATCCGGTTCGGGCAAGAGCACCTTCGCACGGAAACATTTCAAGCCAACGGAGATTTTGTCTTCCGATTATTGCCGTGGTCTGGTGTCGGACGACGAGAACAGTCAGGCGGCGACGAAGGATGCTTTTGAAGTACTTCACTTTATCGCCCGCAAACGGCTCGCGGCGGGAAAATTGACCGTGGTGGATGCGACGAACGTGCAACCGGAATCACGTAAATCACTCGTCACCATTGCGCGCGAATTTCATTGCCTGCCCGTGGCCATCGTTTTGGATTTGCCGGAGCGCGTCGCGCATGACCGCAATAAAGCGCGACCTGACCGGGATTTTGGCCCGCACGTCATTCGCCAGCAATCGCAGCAGTTGCATCGCTCATTGCGCGGACTGGAGCGCGAAGGGTTTCGCCATGTTCATGTGCTGAAATCGCCCGAGGAAATTGAAGCCGTAGTCATCGAGCGGCAGCCGCTTTGGAATAATTTGAAACAAGAACATGGGCCGTTCGACATCATCGGCGATATTCATGGGTGTTTTGATGAACTCGTGGAGTTACTTCGCCAACTCGGACATGGCGTGGATGGAACGACCCTCACGGTTCAACCGGTCAATGGACGCAAGCTAGTATTCGTCGGCGACCTCGTGGATCGCGGGCCAAAAATTCCACAGGTGTTGAAGTTGGTGATGAACGCCGTTGCCGGCGGCACGGCGTTGTGCGTGCCCGGCAACCATGACGTGAAACTCATGCGGAAACTACGCGGGCGTGATGTGCAAATCACCCACGGTCTTGCGGAATCTCTGGCGCAACTCGCCAACGAGCCGGAGGATTTCCGCAAGCGCGTGACGGAATTCATTGATGACTTGGTGAGTCATTACGTTCTCGACGATGGCAAACTGGTGGTCGCACACGCTGGTATGAAAGAATCCATGCAGGGACGCGGCTCCGGCGCAGTGCGCGAATTCGCGCTGTTCGGCGAAACCACCGGCGAAACCGATGAGTTCGGCCTGCCCGTGCGTTACAATTGGGCCGCCGAATATCGCGGCGCGGCGGCGGTGGTGTATGGACACACGCCCGTGCCCGAACCGGAGTGGTTGAACCGCACCATCAACATTGACACCGGCTGCGTTTTCGGCGGGAAGCTCACCGCGCTGCGTTATCCCGAAAAGGAACTCGTCTCCGTTCCGGCAAAACAAACTTACGCCGAATCTCGCAAACCATTTCTACCGCCGGAAGACCAAGCTCCGACCTTGTCTGCGCAACAACAGCACGACGATTTGCTCGATCTCGCCGACGTGACGGGCAAACGCATCGTCAGCACCCGCCTGCATGGCAACGTGACCATTCGCGAGGAGAATTCCATCGCCGCGTTGGAAGTGATGAGCCGTTTCGCCGCAAATCCCAAGTGGCTGATTTATTTGCCGCCCACCATGTCGCCGTGCGAGACCAGCAGTGCGCCCGGTTGGTTGGAACATCCGGCGGAAGCCTTCGCTTACTTTCGCCATGCGGGCGTGCCGCGCGTGGTCTGCGAGGAAAAACACATGGGTTCGCGCGCCGTGGTCATCATTTGCCGCGACGAAGATGCGGCGCGAAAAATTTTTGGCGTGACCGGGGAAGGCATTGGTATTTGTTACACCCGCACCGGGCGAAGGTTTTTCGACAACACGACGTTGGAAGCGGAATTTCTTGAGCGCATCCGCACCGCTGCCAGTGCCGCTGGATTCTGGGATGAATTCAAAACCGACTGGCTCTGCCTCGACTGTGAATTGATGCCGTGGTCGGCCAAGGCGCAGGAATTGTTGAAACAACAATACGCCGCCGTGGGAACGGCAGCGCAAGCAACACTCGCGGCGGAAGTCACCGCGCTTGAGCAAGCCGCCGTCCGCGGCCTCGACGTGAGCGAACTGCTCGCCCATACAACGGCGCGCCGTCAAATGGTGAACGACTACATCGAAGCTTATCGCCGCTACTGCTGGCCGGTGAACTCGGTGAACGATTTGAAACTCGCGCCGTTTCATCTGCTCGCCAGCGAAGGAAAGGTTCACGTTGACAAACCAAACGACTGGCACATGCAAACATTGGCGCGACTCGCGAGCGGCATCATCGTCGCTACGCCGTTCCGCATCATTGATGTGACTGATCCCGAAAGCGAAGCCGAAGGCATCCGTTGGTGGGAAGAACTGACCGGGCGTGGCGGCGAAGGCATGGTCGTAAAGCCGTTGGAATTCATCGCCAAAAGCCGGCGCGGACTGGTGCAGCCGGCCGTGAAGTGCCGGGGCCGCGAATATCTCCGCATCATTTACGGCCCGGAATACACGGCGGTGGAAAATCTCGAACGCCTGCGGGCGCGCGGCCTTTCCACGAAACGTTCGCTGGCGCTCCGCGAATTTGCGCTCGGCATCGAATCGCTTGAGCGTTTCACCCGCAAAGAACCCTTGCGCCGCGTGCATGAGGCCGTCTTTGGTGTGCTGGCTTTGGAAAGCGAATCGGTTGACCCGCGTTTGTGAAATAAAATGTCCACCCTGCTCAATGCCACCGAAGTGACCGTGCGTTACGGCGTCCAAACGTTGCTGGATGCCGCGACCTTCGCCGTTGAAGCGGGGGAACGGATTGGTTTGGTGGGGCGCAATGGCTGCGGCAAGACCACGTTTCTCAAGGTGCTGGCCGGATTGCTCACGCCGGATTCCGGCACGGTCACGCGGCGTCACGATTTATTCACGAGTTATCTGCCGCAGGATTTTCAACTCGATCCCACGCTGGATGTGCGCGGCAACGTCCGGGCGGGCGCGGCGGAAGTGTTGCGGTTGATCGCCGCGTTTGAAGCGTTGCCGCCGGATTCCGACCGCCATGCGGAACTGGAGCATCGGGTTCACTCGCTGGAGGGCTGGACGTTGGATCAGCGGATCGAAACCGCGCTCTCCCGATTGAACTGTCCCGAGGGAACGCGCGGGATTGATCGTCTCTCTGGAGGCGAAAAGCGGCGGGTGGCCCTGGCGCGCGCCATCGTGTCGCGTCCCGAGTTTTTGATTCTCGATGAGCCGACCAATCACCTCGATCCGGAAGCCATCGAATGGTTGGCGGAGTTTCTGGAAAATTTTGGCGGCACGTTCCTCGTGGTCACGCACGACCGCTATTTTTTGGATCGGGTGGTCACGCGCATGGTGGAATTGGACGACGGAAAGTTCTGGGCGCACGCGGGCAACTACACGGATTACCTGCTGGCCAAAGCCGAACGGGAAGAGGCGCAGGCGGTGGTGGAGCACAAACGCCAGATGTTTCTGAAAAAGGAACTGGCCTGGGTGCGCACCGGCCCGCGCGCGCAACGCACCAAACAGAAGAACCGCTTCGAGCGTTATTACGCGGAAGCGGCGAAAGCGGGGCCCACGATTGACACCGACATGGAACTGGTCATTCCGCCCCCGCCACAGTTGGGCAATCGCACCGTGGAACTGACCCAATTGGGCATGGTCCTGGGCGGCCACCGTCTGTTCTCCGGTTTCAGTTTCAATTTTGAGAATGGCCGGCGCATCGGCGTTTGCGGACGCAACGGTTTAGGCAAAACCACGCTGTTGAAAATCATTCTGGGTCAAATCGAGCCGACCGAAGGCACGGTCAAAACCGGGCCGCTGACCAAGTTTAATTACGTGGACCAATCGCGGCAGCAATTGAACGATGATCGCACGGTGCTGGAGGAGGCGTCGGACGGCACTGAGTTTGTGTTGTGGGGGGCCGCGCGGCTTTCCGTGCGCAGTTATTTGAAACGCTTTTTGTTTGCGGACGACCGGATCACCACGCCGGTGCGCAAGCTCAGCGGCGGCGAGCGGAGCCGATTGTTGCTGGCAAAAATTCTCAAGGCGGGCGGCAACTTTCTCATGCTCGACGAGCCGACGAACGATCTGGACCTGCCAACGCTGCGCGTGTTGGAGGAAGCGCTGCTCGCGTTTCCGGGCGTGGTGTGCGTGGTGAGTCACGACCGGTATTTCTTGAATCGCGTTTGCACGGACATCCTCGCGTTCGAGGGCGATGGCCGGATTCATCACAGCGTGGGTGATTACGATTATTATCTGGAAAAGAAACAGCGCGCGGACGTGGCTGCGGCTCGTGAGAGCGCGGCCATTCTCGCCACCAATAAATCCGCCGTCCTCGCACGAGATGCAGCCACCAAAGCCGCCAAACCGCGCAAATTATCCTTTAAGGAACAGCGCGAACTGGAAGGCATGGAAGCGCGGATTCTCGCCGCCGAGGAAGAAGTTGCGCGCATCGAAGGCTTGTTTGCCGCGCCTGATTTTCATCGCACCCACGCGCCGCAGACGAATCAGTTGAAAGCGGATTTGGCGACGGCCAAGGAAACGGTGGCGGCGCTTTACCAGCGTTGGGAGGAATTGGAAACCGCCAAGACCGCTGCGGGGCAACCGGCGGATTGAGTCGCCATCACAACCGAACTGCCGGACGGCAGCAGTGGTTCATTTGCCGCCAAGCAACCGACGGAACTCGGCTTCGTCAATCACGGGAACGCCCAACTCCTGCGCCTTGGTCAGTTTTGAACCGGCCTCCGTTCCCGCCAGGACATAATCCGTCTTCTTACTCACGCTGTTGCTGGTCTTGCCGCCGGCGGCTTCAATCATCGCGGTGGCTTGCTCGCGGGTCAGCGTCGGCAACGTGCCGGTCAGCACCACGGTTTTCCCGGCCAACGGCCCGGGCGCAGCAGCCGTGGCGGCGGGCAAATCGTTCTTTGGTTTGATGCCCAATTCACGGAGTCGTCCGAGCACCTTTTTCCCCGCGTCGGAGGCAAAATAATTCAGCACGCTATTGGCGGCAACCGGACCGACTTCGGGCAGGCGCGCCTTTAATCCGCCTTGTTCCAAGCGCGCTTCAATCTCCGCAATCTCGGCCTTGAGTTTCGCATCGCGTTTTTCGCGCGCCGCTTTTTCCGCGTCGGTCTTTGGCGGATTTTTGCGGGAACGCGGGCTGATCTCGGCGCGTTCGGTTTCCTTGGTGCCCAGCGCGAGAATGTCCCGGAGCACGGCGGATTGGGCGAGGTCTTCCAAAGTCCGATGCGTGGCGGCGAGTTGTTTGGCGGTCGTCTCGCCCACGTCAGAAATCGCCAGCGCGTGAATCCACCGCTGTAACGGCGCGGTTTTGGCGCGTTGCAATCCTTCGATGATTTTCGTCGCGTTCTTCTCGCCGAACACGCGCGGGGCTTCGTCCGTGCCGAGATTCAACTTGGCGAGTTGTTCCAACTTGAGATCGAACAAATCCAGCGGCTCTTTCACCAGCCCGCGCTCGACCAGTTTTTCCGCCACGATGCCGCCAAGCGATTCGATGTCCAACGCCTTGCGCTGCGCGAAATACTCGACGCGCCGCGTGAGTTGCGCCGGACAACCGGCAACGTTCTGACAACGCCACGCCACGGCCTGGGTGGCCCCGTCCGCAATTGTTTCGCGCGCGATTGACCCACCGCACGCCGGACATTTGCCGCCGACATATTCAAACAGATCAAACGCCCGCGCCTTGGCGGGACGCTTGGATTTCAAAACGGTCAGCACTTCCGGAATCACCATACCGGCTTTGCGGATGACCACGGTATCGCCGATCCGGATATCCTTCCGGCGGATTTCATCCTCGTTGTGCAACGTGGCGCGCGCGATGGTCGAGCCTTGCACGAACACGGGTTCCAGTTCGGCCACGGGCGTCAACACGCCGGTGCGTCCGACCTGCACGGTGATGTCGCGCAGCAGGGTTTCCGCCGGCGTGATCCACGGAATCGGCTTATGCACGATGGCAAAACCGGGCGCGCGGGTCTTGTTGGGGATGCGCGCGCAATCGGCATAGCGATTCACCTTGAGCACGATGCCGTCAATTTCAAAGGGTAACTGTTGCCGCAGATCCCGGCTTTCATCGTAGTGCGCCACAATTTCCTCGCGATACACCTGGAGCACGGTGGCAATGTCGGGACAGAGCCACCATTTTTTCAGCGTGGGCAAACCGAACTTCGCCAACGCGCGCAGCATCTCCGCGTGCGAAGCGAACGGTGGGGCCGCGCCACCCCGGCGCGCTTGATCTGGCGACGACGTTGCGTCGTCGGTCAGGAACAGGTCGCCGGGAGTGTTGCGGTGATCGGTCGGCGACGAGGCGTCGCCGCTACGGTACGCGCCGATCGCGTAAAATACGGCATTGAGCGGACGCGCGGCGACGAGTTGCGGATCCAGCAACTTCAACGCGCCGGCGGTGGCGTTGCGCGCGTTGGGAAAAGGTTTTTCACCGGCGGCCTCGAGCCGCGCGTTCAAAGCTTCGAAATCCTGATTCGCCATGTACGCTTCGCCGCGCACTTCGAGCAGTTCGGGCGGGTTCTTAAGATTTAATTCCAGCGGGATGGCGCGCACGGTACGCAGGTTGGCGGTGATGTCGTCGCCGAACGTGCCGTCGCCGCGCGTCACTCCGAGCGCGAGTTTGCCGTAGTGGTAATGCACGCTTAGCGAAACGCCGTCCACTTTCGGCTCCAGCACATATTCCATGTGTTCGCGCCCGAGTTGTTTGCGGATGGTCAGATCAAAAGCTTTCAATCCGCCCAGCGTATTTTCGTCCTGAGCGCGATTGCGGCGGTCGCGATCCGGCTCCGCCTCGACCGAGGGCACTTCGGACGCTTCGATCTTTTCGAGCGAAAGCATGGGTTGCAGATGGCGGATGCGGACGAAACCCTCGGCGGGCGCGCCGCCGACGCGTTGCGTGGGTGATTCGGGCGTGACGAGGGATGGAAACTCCTGTTCCAACTCCTGCAACTGCCGGAAAAGCTGGTCGTATTCGTAATCGGTAATCTCGGCGCGGCCGACGACGTAATAGGCGTGATCGTGGCGGCGGATGGTCGCAACCAGTTTGGCGTGGCGCGTTTGTGCGTCTTTGAGTGTCACGCGAAGATTGTTCCGACCAGGCGGCGGCGTGGGAAGATTTTTCTGCGCACCATTCAGGATTGAAACCACGGATGGACACGAATGGACACGGATTAAAAGTTAACGCAAAGACGCAAAGACGCAAAGACGCGGAGAAATGCGGAGCTTGGTTAGGTCTGGGCAAAACTCCTTGCTGGACGGGCGCAAAATCGCGCGTTAGCGTCCATCATCATGAAAGCGATCAAATCCAATTTTGTCGCTCATTTGGCAGCGATGAAGAGCTTATTTGTTCTCATGCTAATGCTTCTGCTCACAGGATGTCTGCATTTACCATCCAAAAACGATTTTGTGCAAGGTTGGACAAGAATAACGCCACCCATTCAGATGGGAACGGCTGGGGGTTATCTCTTCGATGGGGGGACAAGGTGTGGCCGGTTCACTGATGCGAAAGGCCGCGTGATTGACTTTTATATTGATGATCGCATCGACACAAAGACTCCCGGCGACATCTACCTGTATCATTATCCAGACCAGTATTTCTGGAGTCACGTCCGCATTAAGAATAAAGCCGAGTTTATCCGAAAACTCGGTCATGAAGAATCGTTTCGGTGATTCGGAGGAGCTGTTCCGGCATCCCGGCGGCGTGGGAAGATTTTTCTGCGCGCCATTCAGGATTGAAACCACGGATGGACACGAATGGACACGGATTTTCTTGGCCACGAAACACACGAATGATACGAAAACGGAAACATGAAAAAATCTGTGCCTCTTTCGTGTGTTTTGTGTATTTCGTGGTTCAAATGATTGGGCCAAACTAACGGCTTGCCAAACCACCGAATCCACCGAAAATCGCCACATGCAAGACCGAATCGAGCCAAACCGATTCTTGCCAGACCAAACCCCTGTTTGGCCTGCTCTTCGTTAGACATTATGGGAACACCCGTGTCTTCCAAAGCAGTGATTCCAAATCGAGTGCTACTGGTTTTGGTGATCTCGCCGTGGGGCGTTGCGCTTCTCGCCCTACTTCGTATCGCTTACCTACTACGGACATTTTACGTTGATACCGCTCATCTCGCTCCTGGGACAGAGATTCGTCCGATGGGTTTGACATTTCAGTTATTCCTTGCCGGATTTTTTGCGGCTTGCTTCGGCGCCATTTGCGGCATAGGTGGGTTTGTCGCTTGTATTCGCAGTCGGAGATGGTTGGTGGCGTCATTGACGATTATTGCCGTTGTTATTAATTGCAGCATCATTTCTATGAGTTCGCACTGGTTCCGTTACGTCGTAGATTTAAGAAAGTTGGTATTAGCCGACTGAGCGGAATAATTTCATGACACGTAACCAAACGGTTTTTGATCCGTGTTCATCTGTGTCCATCCGTGGTTGAAACATTCGTGCTCATCCGTGGTTGAATTTTTTGAGGATTGCCTGGCTTTCGGGCTTGGCCTACCGTGCGCAGCGATTTGTAGTCTGATTCACCACTGATTTATGAGCGTATTGATTGTTGGTTCGACGGCTTTGGATTCCATCAAAACTCCCAAGCGGGAAAATCCGAAACTACTGGGCGGCTCGGCGAGCCACGCGGCGGTGGCGGCCAGTTTTTTTTCGCCAGTCAACATGGTGGGCGTGGTGGGCCAGGACTTTCCAAAGAAGTATGTGCAGCTGTACAAAAAGCACGGCATTGACCTGAGCGGGTTGCAGATCAAACCCGGCAAAACTTTCCACTGGTCGGGCGAATACGAGGCAAATATGAACCACCGCCGCACACTGCTGACGGAGCTGGGCGTGTTTGAAACCTTCTCGCCGGAATTGCCGCGCGCCTATCAATCCACGCAGTTCGTGTTGCTGGCGAACATCGCGCCCGCACTGCAATTGCACGTCCTGCAACAGATGCGCCGCCCGAAATTCATTGTCGCTGACACCATGGATTTGTGGCTGAACATCGCCTTGGACGATCTGCTGGCGCTGATCAAACGCGTGGATGGTTTCGTGCTCAACGACAGTGAAGCGCAACAGTTGACGCAGGAGGACAACGTCTTCAGTGCGCTCAAAAAGATCCATAAACTCGGGCCGAAATACGTAATCATCAAACAGGGTTCGCACGGCTCGATCCTCAGCGGTCCGAAGGGATTTTTCCTGTGCCCGGCCTATCCGGTGACCGCGCTGGTGGACCCGACCGGAGCCGGCGACTCGTTCGTGGGCGGCATGATGGGCTATCTGGCCCGCGCCAGGGGCAACATTGAAACCAACCTCCGCCGCGCCATGATCCACGGCAGTGTCGTGGCTTCCTTCTGCTGCGAAGGGTTTGGTTTGAACCGCACCGTGACGGCTACGCGCGCCCAGATTGGCGAGCGGGTAAAGCGGTTGGAACAATTAACCCGATTTTGAAACCACGCTGGAACAGTTGTTGCTGGAACGGCGCAGTTATGACACTGCCCAACGCAGTCCCAGTAATGACGTTGCCTGATGCGATCCTGTTCCCGCAGGCATTACTTCCTCTTTACGTTTTTGAAGCGCACTACCGGCAGTTGCTGGCGGACGCGCTGCATGGCAATCGGCTGTTCGCCGTGGCCATGCGCCAACCGGAAACGAAACCGGACGCGCCGGTAAAAATTGCCGGGGTCGGTTTGATCCGCGTTTCCGTGGAACATAAAGACCACACCTCGCACGTGATTTTGCAGGGGCTGACGCGGGTCAAATTGGGCAACTTAAAAAAACGGCAGCCGTATCCGGTTTATGAGATCGAACCGCTGCCCACGACGGCGGGCGCCGGCCAAAAAGTTCGCGCGTTGTTGACGAGCGCGCGGCGGTTGCTGACGGAACGAGTGAAGCTCGGCATCCCCTTCCCGTTCCCGTTCGTATCCAGCACGCAGCCCAGCCAATCCGGTCAATCGCCCCGCCCGCTTTCCGCGCGGGAAATCATGGGTTACCTCGACTCCATCACTGAACCGGAACGCGCGGTGGATTTGATCGCCGGCACGGTGTTGGCCGACGCCGCCGAACGCCAGAAGATTTTGGAAACGCGCGGCCTGGAAGCGCGCCTCCGCCAATTGGCCAATTTTCTCCAGCGCGATCTCGAGGTACATTCGCCGACCAAGGTTCTGGGTAAATAAAAACGCGCCGGTTGGCGCCGGCGCGTTGAAACACCATTCCAGTGAGCCGGGTTATGGGGCGCTGGCCGCTGGTTCGTTGGTTTTGGATGAAGCCATCAGTTCTTCTATCTTCTTAAGCTTTTCATCCAGAATTTCCACGTTGGCTGCCTTGCGTAAATTTTCAATGAACTTGCCGTCGGCCAGTTTTTTCTGCAGCTCCTGACTGCGCAACACTTCCTTCAAATCATCCGCCACTTCGTCGTAGGAAATCATCCGCGCGGGAATTTTTTCATGCAGCTTGATGAGGTGATAACCGTAAACCGTTGTCACCACGTCGCTGATTTGATTTGTGCTCAAGGAGAACGCGGCGGCGGAAAATTCCGGCACCATGTCTTCGCGCTTGAACGTGTATTCGCCGCCCCGATCCTTCGAGCCGGGGTCTTCGGAATATTGCTTGGCCAGGGCGGCGAAATCCTCACCCGCCACGGCTTTTTTGCGCACGTCATCCACCTGTTTGCGCTTCACCTTCTTCTGTTCGTCAGACAAATCTTCACCCGTGACCGGGTCCTTGGTGCTGAGCAAAATGTGGCTGGCGCGCACCTGTTCCGGTTGCTCGAACCGGGTGGGGTTTTCCTCGTAAAACTTTTTGGCGTCAGCGTCCGTGATGTTCACGTCCAACTCGCGTTGTAACACCGCCGCCACGATCGCCTGCTCCGTGCGTTGTTGGTCCCACTCGGTGCGGGTCACCCCCTGCAGACGCAGTTGATTGCCCAGCTTCTCATCGAACTCGGCGTCCGTGAGTTTGTTGTCGGTCTTCAGGCGTTGCAGCGCCTTTTGAAACATTTCGCGGCCCTTGGCTTTGTCGGCGTCCGTGGCGCGCGCCAACAATAACTGCGCCGCAACCAGATCGTTCAGCTTTTGCAATTGAAACATGCCGAGGCTGTCGGCGGGAATCGAGCGGCCCTGCGCACTGGCCAGCGCCTGCAATTGGATCATCTCCGCATCCAACTGGCTGCGCTTGACTTCGACACCCCGGCCGCGAGCGATCACCGGATCGCCCAGCAGACTGTCCAGTTTGCTGGCGGCATTGGTCGTTTGCGCAAACGTGGTAATGCCGCTGCCAGGCCCCGCCAACAGCAACCCCAGCGTCAGGCAGGAAATCCTGCGGATAAATGAGATCATAATTTTTGGTTTAGAGTTTATTTAAAGTTTAACTACACGCACACTGTGAATGTCTTCGTCTTTTTCCAGTTCCGCCAGCACCGCCGCCGTCGGTTCGCTGTCCAAGTGCAGAACCGTAAGCGCGTCACCCCCTTCGGTGTCGCGGCTCAAGCTCATGCTCGCGATGTTGATCTGATGCCGGCCCAACAAGGTGCCGAGGTATCCGACAATGCCGGGGCGATCTTTGTTCGTTAATAGTAAAATCACCCCGCTGATCGGGATTTCGACGGAGGAACTGTACAACCGGACGATGCGTGGATTGTTGGGCGAACCAAAGAAGGTGCCGCCGGCAGAAATGACTTTTTGATTCTCGTGAAACGCCTGCACATGCAGCCATTCATTGAACGTGACCAGTTCATTGGAACGCTTTTCTTCCACCGTCAATCCCAGGGTGGAAGCAATGCTGCGGACGTTGATGTTGTTCAGATCGTTCACTCCGGCGCGCGACAGAAAGCCCTGCAAGATGGCGCGGGTGATCGGATCAATGTTCGGCAGTTCCTGCGCTTTGCCGCCGTAAGTGATGTAGAGGCGGTCCACCTGCTCTGGCGCCAATTGCGCGAGCAGCTTGCCGAGTTTCTCGCCAAGGACGAGATACGGTTTCACTTGTTCATACGTCTTGGCGTCGAGATAGGGCAGGTTCACGGCGTTACGCACTTCGCCGGTCAACAAATAACCGGTGATGACCTCGGCCACTTCCACGCCGCACTTGTCCTGCGCCTCGGCGGTGCTGGCCCCAAGATGCGGGGTGAGGATCACGCCCGGATGGGTGCGGAACGGATGGTCGGCGGGCAACGGCTCCTGGTGATACACATCCAAGCCGACGGCGGCCACCTTGCCGGATTCCAGCGCGGCCAACAGATCCTGGTCTTCAATGATCTCGCCGCGCGCACAATTCACGACGCGCACGCCGGGCTTCATCTTGGCAAAAGCGGCGGCGTTCAACATGCCCTTCGTTTGATCGGTCACCGGCATGTGAACAGTGATGAAATCAGCTTCGCGATAAACCAGATCCACTTCGGTGGCGAGTTCGACGCCGAGCGTTTTGGCGCGCGCCTCCGTCAGGAAAGGATCGTAACCGATGACGCGCATTCCGAAGGCGAGGGCGCGCTTGGCGACTTCCGTTCCAATGCGGCCCATGCCCAACACCCCGAGGGTTTTGCCGGAAATCTCCACGCCTTGAAACAATTTGCGATCCCATTTGCCGGCGGTCATCGAGGCGTAAGCTTGGGGCACTTTGCGCGCGAGGCTCAGCAACATGGTGAACGTCAGCTCCGCGGTGGTTATGGTGTTGCCGCCGGGAGTGTTCATGACGACCACCCCGTGGCGCGTCGCCGCTTCCACATCCACATTGTCCACGCCAACCCCGGCGCGGCCGACCACGCGCAATTTTTTGGCGGCTTCGAGGACCCGCGCCGTCACCTTGGTTTCGGAGCGGACGATCATGGCGGACACCTCCGCCACCACGGGAAGTAATTCTGCTTCGGTTAATCGTTTGGGCAGAACCACGACCTCGAACTCGGGTCGTTGTTGTAGTAGGGCGATGCCGCGGGGCGAAATCCGGTCACAAACCAAAATTTTCATACAAACAAGGCCGGTCAGTTTAACGCAGCCCCGCCCGAGGTCAAACTTTCAAAAAGTGGCATCACGTCCCGGCGGCCCATCAATCCGCTTTACTTGGCCAACGTGACTTCCAACCATGCCTTGATGCTGAAGCGCTTTCGGACACTACTGATCGGCGCGTTGCTTGGCGGCGGCGCGCTGTGGGGTGTCGTTTCTGCCGCTACGGCCGCAACCAATGACTCCTGGCTGGTCTGGAATACGCAGGACGCGGAATTGCTGCCGCAAAGCTCGGTCATCGCGCTGACTCAGACCCGCGATGGCTACCTCTGGTTGGGCACCATGAGAGGGCTGGTCCGCTTTGATGGTCTTCACCCGGAAGTTTTCTTCGAGGCCGATACGATTGTGCATTTGTTTGAGGATCGCCAGGGCGGTTTATGGGTGGGCACGGAAAAGCCCGGGGTGCGCCGCATCCAGAATGGCACGGTCGCCAAGGTGTCGTTTGGCAACGGGGCAAGTGAACGGCTGGTCTCGGCTGCGGAAGACGCCAGCGGCGCGGTGTGGTTGTTTGCGGCTGATGGACAACTGGCTCGATATCGGAATGGCCAGCACGAAAACACCTGGTTGATCAACCCCGGCGCGGCTAGTTGCCGTTCCGTCGTTGCGGAGCCGACGGGGGAGGTCTGGATTGGCACCGACACCAATTTGTATCGCGTCGTTTCTGATCTACGCAGCCCCAACTTTGAGTTGCGATTGCAAACAATTCCAGTGACCGGCAAACAGGATTTTTTGCTCGCGCACCGGGGCGGCGGCATCTGGCAGTTTGCCAATCAACATATTTATCTGCGCACCACGAACGGCATTTCGCAAACGCTGGGGGCCTATCCTTGGAAATCGCTTTTCACCGCTTCGCCCGTCACGTCGGCCTGTGAAGACGAATCGGGCCACCTGATCGTCGGCACTCTGGGCGATGGCGTGTACCAGTTGGGGGCGCGGGGTGCGGTCACGCGCATCGGCGGCGATCAAGGCTTGAATCACGAAACGGTGTTGTCCTTGTGCGTGGATCGCGAAGGGAATTTGTGGGTCGGCACTGACGGCGGCGGCGCGAGCCGGTTGAGTCCACCGCACTTTCAGTTGCAACCGGAAACCAGCGGTAAAAACGTGCAATCGGTTTCCACCGACAGCCAGGGCGGATTATGGATCGCGTTCAACGGCGGCGAATTGAATTACTGGCGTGACGACGTTATGCGAAAGTACGACGCCACCACCGATCTGCCCGGCGTCAATGTGCGCGCGGTCCTGGTGGATGCCCGGGATACCGTCTGGCTGGGCGGCATCGTGGCGGGTGGCATCTATCAATTCATGGACGGACGCTTTCGTATCGCTCCCGGCACCGAGGGCGTGCGGCCCCAGGTTTCCGTGTTGTTCCAGGATCGCGCAACCAACATTTGGGTTGGCGCGTTAGAAGGACTGGCGTTCTGGAACGGCGCAACGTGGAGGTTGTTCACCACCCAGGACGGTTTGACCACGAACTCCGTCCGCGCCCTGGCGGAAGATGCCCACGGCGATCTTTGGATTGGCACGGACGGAGGCGGGTTAAATCGGTTGCATGAGGGAAAGTTCACCGGCTATCGCGCCGCGGAAACCGGATTGCCCAGCGATTACATCACGGCGCTTCATGCCGACGCGACCGGAGCGGTTTGGGTGGGGACTTCGGGTGGCGGCTTGACGCGTTACCAAAACCATGATTGGAAACACTTTGGTAAATCGGATGGCCTGGCGGGCAACAATATCACCTATCTGGCGGAGGATGATTCGGGGTTCCTCTGGATTGGCTCGAACGAAGGATTGATGCGCGTTGCCAAGTCCACTTTGAACGCCTTTGCCGACGGACACACCAACCGCCTGCATTTGCGCACCTTCGGCAAAGCGGACGGCTTGCCGACCAAGGAATGTTCCTCCGGCTCGCAACCATCAGTCGGGCGCGGTCGTACCGGTCGGATGTGGTTTCCCACCACGAAGGGCCTGGTCAGCTTGCAGCCCACCGCATTACGGCCCAACACGAACCCGCCGCCCGTGGTGATTGAATCGGTCTTGGTGGATGGAAAAGCGCAAAGCACAAACGCCTGGCAGACCACCTGGCCACGGGAGGTCATCGTGCCCGCGCGGAAGGAAGTGGTGGAAATTCATTTTACCAGCCTGAACCTCACCGCGCCCGAGCAGGCACAATTCCAGTACCGGCTGGATGATGGCGACGCCCGCTGGATTGATTCCCGTGGTTCGCGCGAAGTGCGTTTCACGCGACTGCCGCCGGGGCGTTATCACTTTCAGGTGCGCGCCAGCAACGAAGACGGATTCTGGAGTCCGCTCCCGGCGACGCTGCATCTCGTGGTGATTCCACCGTTTTGGCAAAGGTGGTGGTTTCAAGCCGCCGTGGTCGTGGGCCTGATCGGAGTCATCGGCGGAGTGGTTTATTTCATTTCCACGCAGAAGCTGCAACGCCAGCTCGCGTTGTTACGGCAGCAGGAGGCGCTGGAAAAAGAGCGCGCCCGCATCGCGCGCGATCTGCACGATCAATTGGGTGCGAACCTGACCCAGGTCAATCTGCTGGGCGAGATGGTGGGTGAAGACAAGGATTTGCCCGAGGAGGTGGCGACCCACGCGGAGCAGATTTGCAAAACGGCGCGACAAACTTCCGACGCGTTGGATGAGATCGTCTGGGCCGCCAATCCCTCCAACGATACGCTGGAGGGGCTGGTCAATTACGCGTGTAAATATGCGCAAGAATATCTCGCGCTGGCCAATTTGCGGTACCGCCTGGACGTGCCGCCGACTTTGCCCGCGCTCAACATTCCGCCGGATTTGCGGCACAATGTTTTTCTGGCCTTCAAGGAATCGGTGAACAACGTGGTCAAACACGCGCGCGCCACCGAGGTTAAAATCCATCTGCGGTTGATGGATGATCAATTTGTTTTTGAGATCGAAGACAACGGGCGCGGTCCAGCGGAGGCGGCGACGAAAACCGGCAGAAATGGGTTGCGCAACATGCGCAAACGCATGGAAGATGTGGCCGGTTCGTTCCACATGATTCCGGGGCCTGAACGCGGAACGATCGTGCGGCTGACCGCGCCGCTTACCCGGCACTGAGAGCAAATGGCCATCACTGTTTCCATTGTTGAGGACAACGAGCAATTGCGGGATACACTCGCGCGCATGATCAATCGGGCGGAGGGGTTCGCGTGTGTCGGGCAACATCCGAGCGCTGAGGCCGCCCTCACCGGCATCCCCGACGAGAAACCGAACGTCGTCTTGATGGATATCAATCTGCCCGGCATGAACGGCGTCGAGTGCGTTCGCAAATTGAAGGCGATTTTACCGGCAACGCAGATCGTCATGCTGACGGCGTACGAGGATACGGAAAACATCTTCAATTCCCTGGCGGCCGGCGCCGCTGGCTATTTGCTCAAACGCTCCAAAGGCTCGGAAATTTTGGACGCCCTGCGCGACGTGCAAAACGGCGGTTCGCCGATGTCCACTCATATCGCGCGCAAAGTAGTGCAATCTTTTCAAGCGCGCCCCAGCGTCGCTCCGCCCGAACCAACCGCAGAACTTTCTCCGCGCGAACAGGAGGTGTTGGATTTGTTGAGTCAGGGGTTCATGTACAAGGAAATTTCCGATCGGTTGGGCATCAGCTTTGAAACCGTGCGGACCTATATCCGGCGCATTTACGAAAAACTGCATGTTCGCACCCGGACGGAAGCCGTCGCCAAAGCCCTTCGCCGCACATAAGTCGCTGAATATCAGCGACCTAACCTCTCGTCACGCTGGTAATCCTCGTGTCCCCCGCAATGGTGACTACCGTTTCTGGGAATCTTTTCTATGCTGATAACGTTGTTGGACGGGAATTTGCAGAAATTACCGTGTAAGTTGTAAAGGCGTAAAACTGCAGCGCCGCCGGAAGACAACTTTGAATTTCGTTGTTTGAAATTGATTTGTTCTCAGGCAAAGGGCCGGATAAAAATCCGGCTCTTTTGTTTTTTATCGGCAACCGCCAACAACTCAACGGCGCTTGAGCGTCAGAAATTTTTCAACGTATTTCCCCAGTAGATCAGCTTCGAGGTTTACGTAATCGCCAACTTTTCGTGTTTTCAACGCGGTAACTTCGTAAGTGTGTGGAATGATCCACAATTGGAAATGGCTTTTGGCCACTCTGGCGACCGTCAAACTGATGCCGTCCACCGCAATGGAGCCTTTTCGCACCACGTAGCGCATCAGGCTTGGAGCGGCGGAAATGCTGAGCAAACGATCCGCTCCCGATTTTTCCCAGCGCCGGATTCGTCCCAGACCATCCACATGGCCCGTTACAAAGTGGCCGCCCAATTCGTCACTGGCACACAGCGGACGTTCCAGGTTCACAATATCTCCGGGATGCGCAAACTGAAGATTGGTTCGCTGCCAGGATTCTTGCAACACGTCGAAGTGCAGCTTTCGCGCCGATCCGCGCGGCGTGATTTTTACCACCGTCAGGCAGCAACCGTTGACGGCGACGCTGGCGCCAAGCTTGATCCCTGACATCCCGCCCTGGGCCAGGACCACCAAACGGATCGCTTTCGAGGTCGGGTTGATTGCCTCAATCACGCCCGCCTGCTGAATGATACCTGTAAACATGCGCTTATGTTGCGTTGGAAAGATTCCCGACGGCAAGCGCGCAACGCAACTTACGCCGTTACCCGGGCGGTGAGTAGTAAATCATCACCCAATTGCCGCCAGTTCACGTCGGCCAAAGTGAGTACTTCGGCCCACGTTCCCACTCCGTTTCCCGCCACGCCTTTCAAAGCGGTTCGTCCCCCGAGAATCTTGGGCGCGTAAAAAAAGGCGATCCGATGCGCCAGACGACCGAGCAGAAAGGAGGCATTCACCTCGCCACCACCCTCCACCAACAGGCTTGTGACCTCCTCGGCGCCCAACTTCCGCAACAGCCACGGTAGATCAATTTTGCCCTGTCGCGCCGGCGCTTTCAGAACGCGGACACGCCTGGCCAATGCCGCCACTCGCCTCGCCGGGGCGGTTTTACTCACCACAACGGTCGTCGCGTCCGCATGTGCATCGCTGACGACCCTGGCTTTCAATGGCGTGCGCGCATCAGCGTCCAGCACGATCCGACGCAACGGCGGATATTTCGGCGGCAGTCTTTTTCCGGTAATTGCTCTCATCGTCAGACTGGGGTCATCCGCGAGGATGGTGTTGATACCGACGAGAATCGCGTCGTGGCGATGGCGCCATTGCATCGCTTCGGTGCGCGCCGCTTCACCGGTAATCCACTTCGACGCCCCCGCCGCTGTGGCAATTTTTCCATCCAGCGTCAGCGCGGCTTTTACCGTAACCCATGGTGTGCGCTGCACGATCCAATGATTGAAGGCCTCATTCAGTTCGGCACACCGATCCGCTAAAATACCGGCCGTCACTTTAATGCCCGCTTTTCGCAAAATTGCAAAACCTCTGCCCGCGTGGTTTGGGTTGGGATCGGTCGCGCCGGCAACCACGCGCCGGATGCCGGCGACCTGAATTGCTGTGGCGCAAGGTGGCGTGCGGCCCTGCGTGGAACACGGCTCGAGTGACACATAAAGCGTCGCTCCGCGCGCGCTGCGTCCACGTCGTTCGGCGTCGCGCAACGCTTCAATTTCCGCATGCGGTCCCCCCGCCCGCCGATGCCAGCCACGTCCAATGACTTGTCCCGCCTTCACCAGAACGGCCCCGACAATTGGATTGGGAGAGGTCGTTCCACGACCGCGCTGAGCCAAACGGATGGCCTGACGCATGAAATCGAGATCTGAAGCGGCTTTCTTCACTGACCGAAGAAAAGTTTGAGCAACTGCGGCTGCAATCGCAATCCTGCGTTCGGCGAAATTCGGGGTTCGCGCGAGACGGACTCGTTGAGATTGGCGGCCGAATTGAAGCTTGCCACTCGGCGGGCTTACTCCTTACTCTGGCGACGGTTACATATAGTATATGGCTGACGCAGCAAACCGATATCCAGAAAATGTGCCGGGTCGTTATTACGTGGACAATCAATGTATTGACTGCGATCTCTGTCGTGAAACGGCACCGGATAACTTCAAACGCAACGACGACGGCGGCTACTCTTTCGTTTTCAAACAACCGGAAAGCCCGGAAGAAGAAGAGCGCTGCAAGGAAGCCAAGGAAGGCTGTCCGGTGGAAGCCATTGGTAACGATGGTTGAACCATCCCTCGCAGATTTTTGAGCCTGTCATTTCCAAGTGACAGGCTTTTTTCTGTACAAAAAAACGGGGATGGCAAATCTGCCACCCCCGATGACTAAATGTTTTAACGGCGTTGGCCGAGATTAGAACGTATAGGCGGTTTGAGCGATCAACCGGGTATCGGTTGTTTCCTTGCCGTACTTCACCCCGTTGTCGTAGTTCACCTGATACTTCACCTGCAGATCCCAATTGCTGATGATCTTGGTGCTGATTCCGACCTCGAAATTGATCAGATCGCGATCGGGCCAGTCTTTGACTGCGGGGATGTACTCCGCCGTTTGCCAGATCCGGGTGGTATCCGTCAGCTTATGCTCGAATTTTTCTCCAATCCGCAACGCAAAGTATTCCTGCCGATCCCGCAAGGAAGTAGCGGACGCCTCGCGCTCCTCGAGTACGAATGACGGGCCAACGTCGAAGGAGAGGGTGGTTTTCTCATTTTTGATGAGGTAATAACCTACCAAGGGGGCAATCCGCACGCGATACGCCAGATCCGCGATGCCATCATGCTCGCCATCCACGCGCAAACCGAAGTAGAGGCGATCAGTAAACAGATGGTTATACTGGCCGTAAGCCTTAGCGTAATCGGTGGTTCGCGAACGATTATTACCGGTGCTGCTGCTTTTTCCGTAGCCGCCGGAAGCGCCTAACAGCACTTCGTCCGTATCCCACTTACGTTTGGTGTCAATGCCCACCGTGGTTGCGACGCTTTCGCTGTTACCGCTCTGGATGGTCAAACCCGCTGAGGCCACTGTTTCCCAACCCTTCTGTTCCGGTGCCGGGGCTTGTTGCGCCCATGTATTATTGTTGGCCAGGAAAATGGAAGCTCCCAAGCCGATTGCAAATATCAATGTCTTTTTCATAATTACAAAGAAGCGTATTTCTTAGACGAGTTGCGTTGGCTTGGCAATAAATTTTTCGAGCTGAACCAGCATCCACTCAGCCCGCCACCGCCCGTCTCAATCACCATCCAGTGAAATTTATTAATGCCCCGATTCGCTGATATTCGCGCCTGCGGTTGAAGCAGGAGCGGGCGTCAGCAACCCTTCGCGCCAGGGATAAGTATCATCGGTAACCACGCCCCAATAAAGCACGCCGCTATGTCGCCACGGGTCCAATACGATCCCGCTGTCGAATGGTTGCCGCGGCGCGGTTAGCACGACCGTATTGTGCTCCCGAAACGAGCCGGGGTGGGCGACGCCCCAATGCAATTCCAAGGTTTGCAATTTCATCGCTTGCAGTTTTGCTTCCAGGTCCTCGGCCCATTGGTAACACAAGCCGCGTTTTTTCAGACCGAGGTTGATCAGGAAATTGTGCCACAACGGCGGGCGCACCAGCCGATACTGCGCGGCGAGTTCACGAGGATAATCATAAGCCACGTCGGCCACTCGTGCGGCTTCCACTTCCGCCACTTCTGGTCCCAATTGAACCAGGGCCGTTTGCAAAGCATGGACTTGTGTGCGCGAGGCCAGCGGAGGAGCGTAAGCGCAACCTGCCCCCAAGAGCAGCGCGATTAGCAGAAGCCCCACCGCTTGATACGCCCACCGATTCAACCCATCCAACATGACTGGTAACTTTGCCAAGTGCGCGTTTTGCGTCAAAACCATTCGCGCCCTCCCTCGGAGGAGGTCGGAGCGTCACGTCGGAATTTAAGTGCGCACTCATGTGACCCGCGCCGCGGATGGATTCCCTCTTGTATCTGCCTTTCCGTCTATCCTTGTCAGAGATGATGGATTGGGGAAGATGGGACTGTCCTGCCGCCTGCAGGCGGCAGGACAGTGGCGCGGATGAGTTCGTTACCCTCTGGCACAGGCTTTTGGCCCAGTGCGTGGGGAGCCTGAACCGTTCGCGCTGGAGTCCTAAACTCGAACCGTTGATGGAGCGGCCCACTCCGGCCAGCTCGTATTTGCAAGAAGGAGCTAGAACACCATGACCACTATCTACACAGGCTTGGATATTGCCAAGCTGAACCTGCAACTGCACCTCCTCGGACGCCGCCACGACCTGCCCAACACGGCAGCGGGCCACCGCCGGCTGGTCAAACTCCTGGCTTCCCTGCCCGGAACGCACGTCATCTGCGAAGCCACCGGCGGTTACGAACGCGACCTCGTCGCCGCGCTGCATGACGCCCGCATCCCTGTCAGCGTCTTGAACCCGGCCCGCGTCCGCCACTTCGCCCGGGCCACCGGCCAGCGGGCCAAGACCGATCCTCTGGATGCCGCCATCCTGACTGCCTACGGCCAGGCCTTACAACCCCAACCCACCGCTCCGCGCACGCCACAGGAACACCACCTGAGCGAACTGATCCGCCGCCGGGTGCAGGTATTGGCCCTCTTGGTGGCGCAACGCCAGCAAGCCCAACGGCTCACCGTGCCCGCCTTGCGCCGCCAAGCCCAAAGCCTCGTCCGCCGCCTGGAACGCGATCTGAAACAAATCGAAACGCAACTGGGGCAACTGCAGGCGCAAGCCAGCTCCCTGGACGAACGGGTGCAAAAACTCGTCGCCATCACCGGCGTCGGCACCATTACGGCGTTAGGCGTGCTAGCCGAACTGCCCGAACTGGGCACGCTCAACCGCCGCCAGGTGGCGGCACTGGCCGGACTGGCCCCGCATCCGCGGGAGAGCGGCCAATGGCATGGCCGCCGGCGCATCGGGGGAGGCCGCGCTCCAGTGCGCCGCGCGCTGTATATGGCGGCATTGGTGGCAGCGCGTTCCAACCGCCAGCTCCAAGCGTTCTATCAGCGCCTGCGCGCGGCCGGCAAACCCGCCAAAGTCGCCCTCACCGCCGTTATGCGTAAACTGATCGTCCTCATGAACCACACCCTCAAAAATCCAAACTTTGTCCCCCAAAATTAAATACCGTTGCTCCCCTCGGAGGGGAGAGGAGGGCGGAGCGTCGCGTCGGAATCTTCTCTTTTCCGAAGGGAAAGGGCGATCCGCCACCGCGCCGCCCGATATTTGCGCTTGCTGGCGGACGCGGGAGCGGATGACAATCCCCGCCCATGTTTTCGCACGTTGTCATTTTCTGGACCGATCCGGCGCAACCCAACGCGACGGAGGAACTCATCGCCGGGATTAATCAGTATCTCAAAGATATTCCCGGCGTGCTGCATTTTCACGTCGGCAAGATGGTGGGCAGCCACCGTCCGGTGGTGGATCAAACGTATCAAGTCGCGTTAAATCTTGTTTTCCCGAGCAAACAGGCGCAGGACGATTATCAGGTGCATCCGCAACATGTGGCGTTTGTGGAAAAGGTCTTTAAGCGGGTTTGCCAGCGGGTGCTCGTTTACGATTTTGCCTGACCTCCAGCGCGCTGCCATTTGGTTAAATGCAAGTCCTTCGTTCCATTGCCGCCATGCAACGCCTTGCCCGAGGCTGGCGTGGTGGCGGCGCACGGATTGGATTCGTGCCCACGATGGGTTATTTGCATGAGGGCCATCTCAGCCTGATCCGAGCGGCGCGGCGGCGGGTTGGAGCGACCGGCAAAGTGGTCGTCAGCATTTATGTGAATCCCACGCAATTTGCGCCGCACGAGGACCTGGCTCGTTACCCGCGCGACTTGAAACGAGATCTGGCGTTGTGCCGGTCGGAAAAGGTGGATGTCGTTTTTGCGCCCAGCGATGCGGCGATGTATCCGGGTCGTGAATCGGGCGACTACAGCGCTTACGTCGTCGAAACATTGCTCTCGCAACGCATGGAAGGCGCGTCTCGACCGATGCATTTTCGCGGTGTGACCACCGTGGTGGCCAAGCTGTTCAATATGGTGTTACCGGATCTCGCCGTATTCGGAGCCAAGGACTGGCAGCAGGCCGTCATCATCAAACGCATGGTGGCGGATTTGAATTTTCCCATTCGGATCGTCGCGGCGCCAATCGTGCGCGAGCCGGATGGGTTGGCGCGGAGTTCGCGCAACAAGTATTTGACCGGTGATTTACGCGCTCAGGCGCTGGTCCTTTCGCGGTCCATTGCCGAAGTGCGGAAACTTGTTGCAACGGCGCGAGCTGTTCCGGCCGCGCGCTTGAGGCAGTTGGTGAAACGGGTGGTGGCTTCAGCGCCCGACGCTCGCTTGGATTACGTCGAGTTTTTCGATCCCGAAACGCTCACGCCGCGGAAGCGGGTGGAATCCGGCACGCACATGGCCCTGGCGGTTTGGGTTGGCCAGACGCGTTTGATTGACAACGGGCGGCTGTGAAGCCTCCGCTCATTCGCCCGGATTTGCGGCTGGAAAGGAGAATAATGGAGAATAATGCGTTGCGACCGTCGTTCGTCCGAAGCATACTCTCGCGCCAGGATCGCCGGTTCGTGAAAATCAGAAGCTATATTTCCATCCGGTGTTCCGACCGTATCGAACGACAGCGTTGAACCGATCGCATGAAAATTAAACCCTTGCTGTGCTGCCTGATCATCGGCGGCTCATGGTGTGTGACCTCAGCCAATCCGGTGTTGTCCATCGTGGACACAAACCAGAACGACATCAGCGACGTTTGGGAGACGGCGTACAACTGGTCGGGAAACGCGACTGCGGACGATGACGGAGATGGGCAGAGCAACTATGCTGAATCCGTCGTGGGCACGGACCCACAGGATGCCACTTCGGTTTTTCGGATTAGTGGGATGACGGTCTTGCCCGACGCCTATCTCGTCCGCTGGATGTCCGTGGCGGGAAAGCGCTATCAAGTCGAAGGGGCCACCTCGGATCAGACTGAAGATTTTCAACCGGTTGGCGACCCGGTGTTCGGCAACGGCGCAACGGTCTTGGCGGCGATTCCATTGGGAACGGTGCCGTATGTTTTGTTTCGATTGCGCGTGCTTCCCGATAATCCCGCCATCGCCTTAAGCCTTCCCCACCTGAGCGATTTGGACACAGACGGAGACGGCGTATCGGATCTTTCTGAATTCGCCGCTGGCACCGACATGTTTGATCCGGAGTCCTATCTCACCATCTCGAGCGTCGAGACCGGGCAAGCCGCCCGGCTGAACTGGCCGACGGTGAAAGGCAAAAGTTATCAGGTCAGCAGCCGGTCTGCCGCGGATGGCGGAAGCTGGCAGGTCGAGGGGTCGCCTTTCCGTGGCGACGGCAGCGATCTCACCATCGCCGTGGAGATCAATGCGGCGCGGCAATTTTATCGCGTCGAGGTGGCAGATATGGATTCGGATGGCGATGGAGTTTCCGATTGGGAGGAACAGCTTGCCGGACTGGATTCAGGACCGTTTATTTATCGAACCAATCACCCCACTGAAATATCCGAAGTGCTCGCCCGGCTCACGGCCACCAACATCATCAACGTCGAGCCGGCGCTCCCGGTCGCCAATCTGACGACGGGGCAACGCGGCAGTTTTCGCCTGATCCGGAGTGGCAATTTGAATCAACTCACCATCCAGTACAGCGTTGGCGGCGATGCGCTGGCGGGTTTTGACTACGCGCCGTTAACCAACGGCACTGGCGCGGGAGTGATCACGTTCCCTCCCGGCGTCAATGAGTTGGAGCTTTCCGTGACGCCGCTGACCAACAGTTCGCTGCCGCTCAGTCGGAGCGTGACGTTATCCTTGCAGCCCTCGCCAGACGCGTACGTCTTGGGGACGAATACCACCGCTGAGGTTCGGATTTTGAGGGAAGTGCCGCTTTCCGTGCATGATTTCGGCGCGGTCGGTGATGGCGTCACGGACGACACCGCGGCGATTCAGGCCGCCATAGACGCGTTGGAGAGCGACACCAATTACAACACGCTGCATTTTCCGGCCGGGACGTACCGGCTTAACACCCCCACGGCACGCTATCGGGACCTGGTTCCTTGGAATGAGGCGTTAAGGTTGGGAGGCCGCGACCTGGCGGATCGGGATTTAATTTTTCGCGGTGAAGCGGGAGCGATTCTCTTTTCCACGATTAGTCGGGTCCGCACGCACATGGTGGCGGCGAGCGCCAGTTTTCGTTCCCTGGCGTTTCGCGATCTGACTTGGCGCAAGGAAAGTACGGCCTTGCCGGAAGTGTCGGCCGAACCCAATTTCGCGGGCGGCGTTTGGTTTTACAATGCCGACCCACGACGGGTGGAGGGCGTGGATTTTCAAAATTGCACCTTCGATAACTGCCACCCAGCGGTGGAATTTTACTGCATGGATTTTGGTATCCGCGGAACCATAGCGCGCTTTGGCATGCGTGATTGCCAGGTGCTTAATCCGTACGGCTCCAATACGACCAACGCTTCGCCGAGTTCATATAGCGGCGGGCAACAGGTCCGCCTCAGCACCTGGGTCAAAGCGGCCTTTTACGAAGGCAACTATTTCGATGGCGGCACCTCGGGGCCGGTGGATCCGGTGAAAAACCCCGGGGCAGTACGCAAAGATGGCAGTCATTTTGGAAACCCATTGCGGCTGGTATTTACCAACAACGTGGTGCGCCGGATGGCCGTCGAGGGGATCTTTCAAACCGATGGCTCCCGTATCGGCACCGTCGGCACAACGTTCATCATTCCTCCGGCAGATGGAGTCTCCTCAGTCACGATTGCCATTCTGCAAAGCACTTACCCGTTCGCTCCGGGAGAAGTACTCAACCTTCGAATTCCCTATACCGGCGGCGAACCGAGCCGGAATGCCCTCTTCGGAGTCAAGGAGTTTGACCCCGTAAATGTTCTGCTCACCATTACGAACACGGGACAGCTTACCGGCTTGGCGGGTTTAACCATTCCGGTTTGGACGACGATTTGTTCGGAAAAATATGATCCTGGATTTGCCACGATCGCCGGGAACCTCGTTGATCAAGGGGAGCCGCACGGATCAATTGGAATCGCGGCCAACGCCAAAGCTTCCATCTACGGGAATTGCATCGTCAACTACGATAGTGGCATTTACATCTACGAGAACGTCAATAATCCGCTCAACCCGCCGACGCGCGGCTTGGAGGTGGATTCGAACGTCATCCTGGCCCGTAATTCCATGGAGCGGGGTGCGCGCGCGTATGGGATTATTTCGCGCGGACCTGATGAAAAGATCATGAACAATCTGGTCGTGACTCCCATCGGTTATTGGTTTACCGGCGCGGTTTCCCGAGGTGACGGCAGCTGGATCGAGAATAACACGATCATTCCCCGACAGGTCATGCATCAAACCTACAATTCTTGGGCGCGTTCCGTGGGCATTGGTTTTGGCAACAGCACGACTGGTGGCACGGCAGCAATGAACCGCACCTATGGAATGGATGTGGGCGTTGGTCCGGAACAAGCCTTCCAACTTCCGTCGCATCGGGTCATCGGCCACTTCAGCACCAACGACGTGTTGTCGGTTGACCTTAATGGATTGACCCCGGATTCCATCTACTAACCGAGGCTCGCGCCTCTTTTTCACGAGCGCAACGGATCCATTCCGCGCCACGCCGCAGTGGCGAAGAGGCACATTCCGCGCTTTATCTGCGGTGCAGGAATTCAGATAATCGCCGCATGAAAACCGTCGCCATTCTCGGTGCTTCCAGCGACCGAAAGAAATTCGGCAATAAAGCCGTGCGCGCCTTTCAACGCCAGGGTTACACCGTTTTTCCGGTCAATCCCAAGGGCGGCACCATCGAGGGCCTTCCGGTTTTTACCTCCATCACCGCAGTTCCCCAACGCCCGCACAAGATCAGCGTTTATCTGCCGCCCGCGGTGTTGTTGTCCGAGTTGTCGGCGATCGCCGCCAAAGGCTGTGATGAGCTTTGGCTGAATCCCGGCACCGAATCGCCGGAAGCATTGGCGACGGCAGAACGGCTGGGATTGCGCGTCGTGCAGGCGTGCAGCATCCTCGGGATCAACGAGCATCCGGAGACGCTCTGATTCCGTAAGGCGCTTCCGTGAGGTGCCGGTTCACCTTGATTTGTGCCGAGGGCGGCGCGGTCATCGGCAACCAACGGTCGGATCGCTGGGGCGAAGGGTTGCCGTTGCAGCAGACTTGGAATCATCCGTGCGCTTTCGTATCTTGCGACATGAGGCCGCATTTTTCTGATGATCCAGCGCTGGAGCTGGTTTGGCGCTCACGATTCGACATCAACGGTAACTGGCGGCGGCTGACGCGTCGTTTCGGGTTGTGCATGAGTGGAGCGGCGGTGGCGTTTACGTTCATTGCAACGGTGCCGGCGGCGATTCCGATCACTCAATGGCAGCGGTGGGAGCGTCAACTCACCAGTATCACGGAATATGCGAACCCCTGCACCGATGTGAAAATCAGTGTGCGTTTCGACGGTCCGACCGGCCAGACGCGGACGGCGTTGGGGTTCTGGGATGGAGGGCGGCGATTTCTGATCCGGGGTGTTTTCCCCACTGCGGGAGAGTGGCACTGGCAAACCACTTGTTCCGATACCAACAATCTCGGATTGCACAACCAATCCGGAACGGTGCGGGTGAAACGGACCAGCGGCACGGATGCGCTGGCGCAGCATGGCTATCTGCGCGTTTCCGAGGATGGCCGGTTGCTGGTTCATGCCGACGGCACGCCGTTTTTGTGGATTGGCGACACTTGTTGGGCGGCGCCGGTTCACGCTACGGATGCGGAATGGGCGCATTATGTCAGCAATCGCGTAACGCGCGGCTACTCCGTGCTGCAATTGTCCATCGCTCCCGAATGGGCATTGGACCACGCTCCACAAAACCTCCCGCCTCCCTTTCTGTCGAAGCTGCCGGACATCACGCAACCCAATCCCGCTTTCTTTCAACACCTGGACCGAAGGCTGGCTTTGGCGAATGATCAAGGACTGGTGGTGATGATCTCCGGTTTAATGGAAACTCCGCATCGCTATCCGCCGCCAGAACAGATCGCCGTCTTCAGTCGTTACGTGGCGGCGCGGTACAGTTCTTTTGAAGTGATTTTTTCACCGAGTTTCGACAGCCCGATTCGTGAAGCCGAAACTCTGGCGTCCGTGGACGCGGTGCGCGAAGCGGCGCCAGCCAGTCTTGTAACCATGCACCTGGGCACGGGCGTCGGCCCGCGTTTTCACGCTGCCGACTGGCTTGCGTTCGACATGTATCAGAGCGGTCACAACGGGGGCAATCGCGCTCAACAATCCGCGCGCGCCATCGGCATGCCGGCGGATATTTTGGCGCTGGCGCCGCGCAAGCCCGTCATCAACGGCGAAGCGATCTATGAGGGCGAACTGGGCGGCGCCTTCGACGTGCGCCGTACCGCGTGGTTGAGCTTCTTATCCGGGGCCGTGGGCTACACCGCCGGCATCAATGAAGTCTATCGCTGGACCGATCAGGCCACGGCGATGATGAATGTGCCTTCAAGCGACATGATTGCTCTACTGGCTCGGGTGTTGCGAGCCGTTCCCTGGCGGCAGCTTGAACCGCAACCGAAACGGATTCTCAATCAGCCCGAGGATCGCGCCGCTTGGATGGCGTTGGCGTTCACCGCCGACAAAACCGTGGGTCTTGCCTACCTGCCGCAAAATACCAACCTGGTGTTGAACCTGGACGGCCTCGCGCCCCGCTACGAGGTGCTGTGGATTAATCCGGCCACTGGCGAATCAATTCCGGACCACGTCGTCACTGCCGCGCCAGAACTCCAACTGGCCGCGCCGAATGCGAAAGACTGGGTGGCGCTGCTTGCCACCCCGCAAAACCCGGTGTTGGCTCAGGTCAAGAAAGCGCTTGAGCGCGTGACCTACCGACAACCCCCATCCCCCCTCGCGATCAGCTTCGGCGTGAACGCCGCCCCGACGGGTTTGGTGCGGAAATCTCCTCGCGACGGGATGTTCACCAACGCCACCTTTCGAGGCGTGCCGTGCCTTCTGAACGAGAATCCACAACGCAACCGTTATCTCTATCTCGATCTGGACGATCGTATCGCGTTCCGTGGCGGAGTGAATCGGATGCGCGTCGAGGTTCGGCTGCAATCCGATGAACCATTGGAGCAGGTGCAACTGCAATTCGACGCCGCTGGCGCCGCTGAAATCGTCAACACCTACCGTTCGACGGCGTCGGCATGGCTCAAACGGGATGGCATCTGGAGCACGGTGGGTTTTGTGGCGGAAGCGCCTTATCTGGGCAATCGCCAGAACAGTGGCGCCGATTTCCGGGTGGACCTGGGTGGGGTCCAGTGTCGGATTGCGTCGCTTCAGGTGTTTTTGGAATAAACGGATCCGACTCGCTGGCATCAAGAGAGGCAAATTGCGCCCCTGCATTGACGGCGCCGCGATACCAGAATAGCGTGAGTCTGTGTCGTTCAACCTTGTTTCCGAATACGCGCCCGCCGGGGATCAGCCGCAAGCGATTGCGAAGCTGACCGATGGCGTGTTGGCGGGCGCGAAGCATCAGGTGTTGCTGGGCGTCACCGGTTCGGGCAAGACGTTCACGATTGCCAACGTGATTAAAAACGTCAACAAACCCACGTTGGTCATCTCTCACAACAAAACGCTGGCCGCGCAGCTCTACGCCGAATTCAAAGGATTTTTCCCTCACAACGCCGTCGAATATTTCGTCAGTTACTTCGACTATTATCAGCCCGAAGCCTACATTCCGCGCACCGACACGTTCATCGAAAAGGATTCGTCCACCAACGACGACATCGAGCGGCTGCGGCTTTCCGCGATGAGCAGTTTGTTCGCCCGGCGCGACGTGGTGGTGGTGGCCAGCGTCTCGTGCATTTACGGCATTGGCAGCCGCGAGGATTATGAGGCGATGCTGATTCATCTGCACGTCGGGCAACGGTTCACGCGTGAGCAACTGCTCGAAAAACTTGTGGCGCTCCAATACAACCGCAACGACATCACTTTCGAACGCGGTAATTTTCGCGTGCGCGGCGACACGGTTGAATTGTGTCCAGCCTACACGGAGGAGGGATTGCGCATCGAATTTTTTGGCGATGAGATCGAGCGCATCACCCGCTTCGAGCCGCTGACGGGGAAAAAACTGGCGTCGCTCGAAAGCGTGACGGTGTTTCCGGGCAAGCAATTCGTCACCACGCCGGACAAGATGAAGCGGGCGGTCGTGACCATTCGCGAGGAACTGGGCGAACGCATCCGCGAATTTGAGAAACAAGGCAAATTGCTCGAGGCGCAACGGGTCAAGCAACGGACGGAATTCGATCTGGAGATGATGGAGGAAATGGGCTTTTGCTCGGGAATCGAAAATTATTCGCGGCACATCGCCGGGCGTCCGCCCGGTTCGCGTCCCTGCACGTTGCTGGACTTTTTGCCGGAAGATTATCTGCTGGTGATTGACGAATCGCACGCCACCGTGCCGCAGCTCGGCGGCATGTATGAAGGCGATCGTTCGCGCAAAACGGTGCTGGTGGAATACGGTTTTCGTCTGCCGAGCGCGCTGGATAACCGTCCGCTCCGCTTCGAGGAATTCCAGACGATGCAAAACCAGACCATTTACGTCAGCGCCACGCCGGCGCGGCGGGAATTGGAATGGGCCAGGGCGAGTGCGGCGCTCGTGAAGCCGGCGATCATCCCCGTCACCCAACCTTCGGCCACCCCCTCCGCCAGCGGAGGAGAGAGCCGGGGTGAGAAGGCGGCTCAGGCGACGGGCGTGGTTGAACTCGTCGTGCGCCCCACGGGTTTGATTGATCCCAAAGTCACCATCAAACCGCTCCAGGGACAGATTGACGATCTCATCGAGGAATGTCGTCAGCGCGCCGATGCGCGGGAACGCGTCCTGGTGACTACGCTCACCAAGCGCACCGCCGAGGAGCTGACGGATTACCTGCGCGACATCGGGGTGAGCGTGCGTTATCTGCACAGTGAGATTGACGCCATTGAGCGCGTGGAAATTTTGCGGGCGTTGCGCAAGGGCGAGTTCGACGTGCTGGTGGGCATCAACCTGTTGCGCGAAGGATTGGACCTGCCCGAAGTTTCGCTCGTGGCGATTCTCGATGCGGACAAGGAGGGCTTTCTGCGCAGCGAAACCAGCCTGGTGCAAACCGCCGGCCGCGCGGCGCGACATCTGCACGGGGAAGTCATCCTTTATGCCGACGTGAGGACCGACAGCATCAAGCGCTTTCTTGCCGTGACCGAGTACCGCCGCCAGAAACAACTGGCCTACAATGCCGAGCATCACATCACGCCGCGCAGCGTGAAACGGGCGGTCGAGGAGAGTTTGGTGGAACGCGAAGGAGCGCGCCAGGAAGCGGCGGGAGTGTTGCGCGACGCGAGCATGGACGTGGACCTCACGGAAACCATCAATGAACTCGAATCCGAAATGCTTACGGCGGCAAACAATCTGGAATTCGAGAAAGCCGCCCTGTTGCGCGACCAAATCAAGGAATTGAAACGTGCGACCGATGGGGTATCATCCGCAGCGACGGCGAAAACCGCGTCCGTCAATTACTCCCGAAGGGCACCAGTGAAACGTCGGAAAACTACTCGAACCCATCAGGCATGAGGGCCATTGCGCAACTCGCTAATGCGACTCAGGCTCGAACCTTTAGCGATTATCTGCTCGCTCAAAAAATCCCCAATGAAGTGGAGGAGGACAGCGGTTCGTGGATCGTTTGGGTTTTGGATGAGGAACAAATTACTGAAGCCCAGACGCGACTCCAAAAATTTCTGGCCCAGCCCGGAGCGCCCGAGTTTCAGGTGGCCGGCGCCCAAGCCGCTCAAATCCGGGCGGACGAAGCGAAAGCGCACGCCAAGTTTATCCGGCGGCAGCGCGCGGCGCAGCAGCTCCTTGCGAAATCTGGGGAACACAGTCTCGGTTTCCTCACGTGCGGTTTGATTGCGGTGTGTGTGCTGGTGGCCCTTCTTTCGCAAATGGGCGCTGAAATTCAAATCGTCCGCAAGCTGGTTATGGCGGATCCGCTGCGCGCCGATGGGACATTTCTACCCGACGTTCGCGCCGGTGAACTCTGGCGGCTGGTGACGCCGATCTTTCTGCACTTCGGTCTGCTGCATCTGCTGTTCAACATGATGTGGTTGTTTCAATTGGGGAATATGATTGAAGCGCGGCGCGGCGCGGCGATGTTGGGTGCGTTGGTTTTGGTCACTGGCACCCTGCCCATGCTGGCGCAGTATCTGGTTAGCGGTCCCGGCTTTGTAGGGGGCATGTCGGGAGTGATCTACGGTCTGGCGGGTTACGCCTGGATCGTGGGAAGAAAAGATCCAGCTTCGGGTATTGGTCTGAATCAGCAAAGCTGGCTCATTCTCCTCATCTGGCTGGTGTTGTGCTTCACGGGAATGCTCGGTCGCATTGCCAACACCGCCCATGTCGCCGGATTGCTGATCGGATTGGGCTGGGGCTGGTTGAGTGGATGGCAACAGGGACGGCGGCGATAAGTCCGTTTGGTGACGACATGACTGTATTCGGCAAGAAAAATCCTCCGGTGCTGCTGGCCCAGGCTTGGGCTTGTTGGTGGTCGTTACGTAAGAGCGGGGCCTTTTGTTGGGGTGACGCCTGGATGAATTGGCGTTCCTGGCTGCTGCCAAGTCGCTTTGCCTATCGGGCGGCCGGACGTGCCTTGGCGCGCGAGACCACCATTCAGACAATTGAAGCGGACGTGCATCAAGTAACTTTAAAAAAATCGGGGCTGAAGTTTTTTTGGATCGGCAAGTTGGATAACAATGTTTATTGGACGTTGGCCCAAGAGTTTGATCCCACGTATCCGCATTATTACACCACGCCACCCATTCGACTGACTCCGGAAAGCATCATTTTGGACGTTGGCGCTTGTGAGGGACTTTTTGCTTATCGAACGCTGCGGCAGGGGCTTGCGGCCAAAGTAATTTGTTTCGAGCCATCCGAGCGAACTGCCGACTACCTGCGGCGCGGAGCCACCATGAATGCGGTGGAGGATCGGCTCATCACCGAAGTCATGGCGGTCAGTCACCAATCTGGCCGCGTTGGTTTTGCGGAGGGTGACAGCCCAACCGCCAACCGCATCGTTAGTGAAAACGACGGCGCATTAACCAAGCAAATTCCGGCGGTGACCTTGGACCAGTATTGCGCCCAACATCGTCTCGTGCTTGGGCCTCGAGATCTCATTAAGGTGGATGCCGAAGGCGCGGATTTTGATGTGTTGCGCGGGGCCGAGCAGTTGATTCGTCAGGGAAAACCTCAAATCACGGTGACCACTTATCACCTCGAAGCTCACGCGCGTGAAATCCTTACCTATTTGCGTTCCATCCAGCCAGCCTATCGGTTCCGTTTGAAAGGTCTGACCCGCTTCGGCCCGGTTCACGACTCCGAAGGCTCCCGGTTACGTCCGGTGTTATTACAGGCCGCGTTTGAAACGGAGGCTTGACCGCCGTTCGACAAATTCTTCAATTGGGCTGACCGCTGTGTGCGCCATCATTGATCAACTCAAATCAACATGAGCAACCTGAAACGGATCTGCTCCCGCCTTTACCGCTCCGCGGTCGCTTGGTCGTGGATAATGAACGGGCTCCGTTTAACGGCGGGCATCCTTGTTCTTCCGTTGTTGGCGGTCCAACTGGCCAAGCCGGACTTCGACATGTATTTCGTGTTCCTGAGCCTGTCGGCGCTCGTGCCGATTTTGGATCTCGGATTCTCCTCCAGCATTGGTCGGGCGGTAAGTTATGCCATGGGCGGAGCTACAAAGCTCAAGGCTCAAGGATTTGTGCCTCAAGTCGGCGTGAATGGCCCCAACCACGAGCTGCTCTGGAAGTTGTTGCAAACCACCCGAAAAATTTACCGCCTCCTGTCCTTGGGCACGATTGTGCTGCTCGGATGCCTGGGCACACTGCTGGTGGCCAAAGTCGTTCCCGAAACCACGCGCCCCACCCTTACCTGGATCGCTTGGGGACTGACGCTCATCGCGGTCCTGTGGGAAATTTACAGCGGCTGGTGGAACGTGTTTCTCCGCAACATGGATCAAGTGCTGGTCAGCACCCAGCAATTGGCCGTGGCTCAAGCCGTCAAGGTCGCGTTGAGCGCCGCGCTCCTGCTGGCGGGTGGGGATTTACTCAGTGTCCCGCTCGCCACCATCACCTCGAGTCTGCTTCAGCGTTCCTTGGCGCGGCGACAGGTTCGTCGCTTGCTGGGAACACCGACCTCGAAGATGGCCGCGGCGGAACTCAAAGCCTTTGTCGCCACACTTTGGCCCAACAGTTGGCGGGTGGGTCTGCAATATCTGAGCAGCTATCTCGCTGGGCAGGCCAATACGCTCATCTGCCTCCCTCTGCTCGGATTGGCTGCGGGGGGCACGTATGGGTTTTCACTCCAATTGATCATGATCTGCTCAAGCATGGCGCAGGTGTGGATGCAGGTGAAATGGCCGTTGATTGGGCAGCTTCGCATCCAGCAGGATTATGCCGCACTGCGGCGGTTGATCTGGCCGCGTATCTGGCTGCAGTATTTCACTTATCTGGTTCTGGTTCTTGGCGTCATCCTTGTGGTGCCCGCCTTGTTGCAATGGCACGGATCTGAAAAAAATTTGATGCCATCGTTTTGGTTGACCCTGCTTGCACTGCACGGATTTTTGGAAATGAACTACATCTTCTGGGGCACACTGATTTCCACCGAAAACCGGACGCCGTTTACCTGGCCGATCATTACTTCAAACCTGGTGAGTTTTCTGCTCGTGCTGGTCCTGCTCAAGACCACCCGACTGGGACTCGGCGCCCCCGTGCTCGCTCCGTTGTTGGTGAACACACTCTACAACCATTGGAAGTGGCCTCAAGCGGGCGCTCAGAGCATCCACACGACATGGTGGCGGCTGCTCCGACGATCCGCTTTCGTCAAATCGAACGGACCGGCGGCCTCTTGATTCGTGGCTGAAATCCGCTTCCGAATGGATTTATATCTGGCGGACGTTGGGCAAAGCTCCGCGCCTCGACCTCCCGTTTACAATCCGCAACGAAAACCGGCTTTATCCCGGTCATTCAATCCGGCATCGTAGGTTCGAATGAACAAATTTTGGCGTGGGTTCTGGATCATGTGTGGCAGTGCCGTGTTCACTGTCGCGCCGTTGAGTGGGGCCGCTGAGATCCACTATACGGTAACGAATCTCTGGCAGGCGCCGGTCGGGCTTTACAACCAATCCTCGCCGGCACTTGGTTCGGACGGGGTCATTTATATCACGGGTTGGCAGGGACAATTGCGGGCCATCAATCCCAACGGTTCAGAAAAGTGGAACTTTTATTTTGGTGTGGATACCGTGTCCTCGCCTGCCGTTGGCGCCGAAGACGTCGTGTATTTCGGCGCGCGCGATAAAAACATCTATGCCGTTTCCGCCAGTGGCAAAAAGCTCTGGAGCTTCAAAACCGGCGGTTGGGTTGACGCCTCGCCGGCTCTGGGCGCGGACGGAACAATTTACTGCGGGGCGGCGGATGGAAAGTTCCGTGCTTTGACTGCTGATGGTCAACTGAAATGGGCCTTTCCGACCAGTCAGCCCATTGTTGCTTCGGCGGTGATTGATGGTGCGGGCTGCATCTATTTCGGCGCCAATGATCGTAAGTTTTACGCGCTGAATCCGGATGGCTCGCTGCGTTGGGAGTTCGTGACCGGCGGCGCCATTATTTCCTCGCCCGCCATTGGCAGTGAGGGCGAACTTTATTTCACTTCCACCGACGGCAAATTTTACGCTGTTAATTCGGATGGAATCCCGCGCTGGACATTGTCAACCGGCGGCATTTCGGCATCTGCTCCGGTCCTCGGACCGGACGGAACAATTTATGTCTCGGTGAACACCAATCATTGCGCCATTTCTGCGGAGGGAAAAATGCTTTGGCAACGTGGTTTTTGGAATTTGACGCAAGCCGATCTGTTCGGGGAAAGCGCGGCGGCAGTGTTGGCAAATAACACGGTCGTGTTCACTGGACGCGATGGCTACGTGATGACGGTTCCGGACGATGATGGTGGCAAGGAGTGGATCTGGAACTACTGGCTCTTTTCGCCCTCGTACTCATCGCCCTTGGTGGCTCCGGACGGCGTCATTTACGTGATGGGATTGGCGCGCGAACTTAGCGCCTTGCAGCGCAATATCCCGCTCGCTCAGTCGCCCTGGCCCACCGCGCGGGGCAATTCGCAGCGCACGGGACGAATCGCCAGTGCTTTTTGATCCGTTCATGAGTTTGAAGTCACCCAGTGAGTTGCTGTCGGGGGAGCGTCCTTTGACGGTCGCCTGGTTTTCTTTCTTTCCGATCGAATGGTTGCCGGATGCGCCGGAGGAAATCCGGCGCTTGCCCCGGCTGCATCCCGCTTCCTGGCAGCGCGTTTTGTTTGATCAATTTGCTGCCGATCGCCGCCTCAAATTACACATCATCGTCTTACGCAAACAATTTGCGCGGGATCAGACTTTCGAAGTGCGCGGAGTGACTTTCCATCTGCGCAAAGTGCGAGGGGGCACCAGAGCTCCATCATTCTTCTGGTTGGACACCTGGGTGATCCAGCGCGTCTTGCGTGAGATCAAGCCTGACGTGGTTCATGCGTGGGGAACGGAGCAAGGAGCGGCGATCGTGGCCAACCGACTGGGCTATCCCCAGGTGGTGACGATTCAAGGCTTAATCAGCTGGTACGAACAGGTCGTGCCGGTGCCGTGGATGGTCAAATTGGCGGGCCGGATCGAACGGGCTTCATTGCCGAACGCGAAAACGCTTACGACCGAGGCGCGATTCACGGTGAACTGGTTACAACAGCATTATCCGCGTGTTTGCGTTGAACAGATCGAGCACGCGCCCGATCCGGTATTTCATCAATTGCGTCGGCAGCCATCACTGCAACCGCTGCGACTCATTTTTGTGGGCGCGCTGGATTATCGCAAAGGTGGCGACGTCTTGTTGCTCGCTTTGGATCAGCTGCGTACGGAATTTCAATTTGAACTTATCGTCGTGGGCGGCCTGAAACCAGACGTGCAGGAGTTAACCGCTGAAGTGTCGCAGGAGCTTTGGTCGCGCGTGCAAATGAAAAGCAATCTGACGCATGTGGAAATCGCAGCTGAGCTTAGCCAGGCCACGCTGGCGGTGTGTGCTTCGCGGGCGGATGTCAGCCCGAACGCCGTAAAGGAAGCCGTCGTGGCTGGAGTCCCGGTAGTGGCGACGGCGGTGGGTGGAATTCCTGATTACGTCATCCCTGGCCGCAACGGCGTGCTGTGTCAGCCGGGTCGTGTTGAAGAACTGGTGGCGGCCCTACGCTCTGCCTTCACCGATTCTGAATTTTCCAAAGGCCAGGTAAACCTGGAGACGCTCCAGAAGATGCGGGTTTATTTGTCGCCGCAAACCATGGCACGCCGGTTCTACGAGACTTACATTTCGGTCGTGCAAAAAACGGCGCGCGGATAATTCTGGGTTCAGCGCCCGGTCAAGGCGCGCGGAGCGTTTTTGGGCGACAGCACCTGAGCGGGATTGCCTACTGCAACGTGCCCCGATGGGACCTCCCGACTGACCACGGCCCCGGCCCCAACAATCGCCCGGTCGCCGATCCGAACGCCCTTGAGAATAATCGCTCGGGCACCAATAAAAACGCCCCGACCAATGATAACCGGTTTGGGGTTGTCCGATGCGGCTTCCCCCCAATTCCATTCGCCGATGGGAGCATGAAAGTCATTATCGAAGATCATTGCGTCCGCACCTACAAAAGTGCCTTCGCCAATTTCCACCCGTTTCGCCGCACTGATCGCCGTGCTGCTCAATCCCACCCCCGGGCCTAAAATAATTTCTGCTCCTGACCGCGTAGTCACCAATGACACCGGACGACCACATCCAAGCGGGTTGCTGCGCAGAGCGCTGTTCAGGCAAACCCGCTCACCCAAAACAATGCGCGAACCTGGAAACCGTTTGAGGTAGGGGCGGCCGGTGAATATCACTCCTTGCCCTAACTCCAGGCCGCGCGCCCGCGCTTCCGTTCGCCAGAGGGAGTTCAACACTCCGCGTCTGGCGGCGTTGATGAAGCGCAGCCATTGAGGCAACAAACCGGTCGGTTGCATACCGAAGTCTTGCGAGCTATCCGTCGCGACGCAAGTTTTACCCAAGTGACATGTTGCTGGGTATTGAACTTGATTGAATCCACGACTTCGGGTGTCCCATTTCCGAACACATCCAAGTGATCACGACAGGACTTGGTGAAAAATAAGCTTGAATCGGGTCACTCCGTGCGGGCACGGTATGGTATCGGTTGTGCTGAAGGTGTGGCCATGATTACCGCAATCGCCATAGTAACCGGCTTGTTAGCCTCCGGATTCCTGACCGGGTTGTGTATCGCCCACCGGGCGCCGTTCGGCTATCAGGATGAAAATGGATTCCACTTCGGTACCCCTTCTTTTTCCGCCTGATCCAGAGAATCGTTCAGGTGGATTACGCGTTGTGTTCCTGACGCTCAAATGATTTTTGGCCCGCCCCCGCAGCGTCGGGGTCGGTAAACCATAAGCTAATCCCCCCGGCAGATTACCCCAGTCACGGCACCATCCCGCTGTGAATGTGGATTACGGCCGGGGGGATTTGTTTAACGCCAGACTCAGAAGCCGAGTTTGGCCATTTCCTGTTCGAGCGCGAGTTGAAATCGCTCGATATCCGCTGGTGCCGGTTTGTAACCGGCTTGTTGCGGCACCAAACCCAACCGCCCGGTTTGATCGAGATACCATTCCGCTTTCATCCCATCACTGAAAATCACTCCGCCGCTGGCCAATGCCCCCGGACGAGCAATGCGATCCACGGTCACGGACACTTTGCCGCCCGCCGCCAGTGGATCTTCCGCGGCGAAGGTCTTGGCCGCTTCTGGCGACAAAGGAGTCGTGCTCAGTGGCGAATTTGCTGAAGCCGGTGCCGCCACAGACGGCGCTGGCTCAGGGTCCTTCAGCCGCAATTTCAAGTCGTCCACCAGAAACCGCACCTCCATGTACGTGAGCCGAACGCCAAACTCTTCCGCCAAGCGCGTCTGCACCTCGGAAAGTTTGGCCCCGGTGGCCACCCATTCAGAAACTGCCTGCTGCTGCTGCTCAGTCAAATTCATATCAACACGGGACATTCTGCTGCGTTTGGCGGGAATGAAAATGATTTTTTCACCAAGCCAGCGGATTCAGGTGGCACGACGAGAATTTCGTCTGTCGGCATCACCGTGAAACCAAACCGGTTGCTTACGCCGGTCGGGGCTGGGCCAGGGCTTCGGTGGCAACTGCCGCTTCTTTAACCTCGGGATACTCGAAGATTTTACCTTCGTAATTGCGGATGACCACCCGATCCGTATCGCGGGTCAACACGTAACCGGGGCTTAACGGCACCTTGCCGCCGCCGCCGGGCGCGTCAATAACATAGGTCGGCACCGCGTAACCGCTGGTGTGCCCCCGTAACTGCTCAATAATCTGCAACCCCTTCTCCACACTCGCGCGCAGATGCGCCGAGCCTTTGATCAAGTCACATTGGTAAAGGTAATACGGTTTCACCCGGCACATGAGTAACTTGTGGACCAAGGCCCGCATCGTGGTGATGTCATCATTTACCTGGCTCAGCAGCACCGATTGATTGCCCAACGGAATGCCCGCGTCCGCCAGGCGTTCCAAGGCGGCGCGCACTTCCGTGGTCAGTTCGCGCGGATGGTTCGAGTGAATGCTGATGAAAAGTGGATGAAACTGTTTCAGCATCGCACACAACTCGGGGGTGATGCGTTGCGGCAGAAAAATCGGTATGCGGGTGCCGATGCGCAGAAATTCCACGTGCGGGATGGAGCGCAGCCGATGGAGCAAATACTCGATCTTTTCGTCGCTGAACAACAGGGGGTCACCACCGCTCATCAGCACGTCGCGAATTTCCGGATGGCTTTCGATGTAGGCGATTTGTCGGTCAAACTCAGGATGAAAATCGTAACCCGAAGCGTTGCTGACCAGCCGTGACCGCGTGCAATACCGGCAATAGGAAGCGCATCGGTCCGTGACCAGAAACAGCACGCGGTCCGGATAACGATGCACCAAGCCCGGCACGGGGGAATGTGAATCTTCACCGCACGGATCGCTCATCTCCCAGGAGGCGGTGTGCGTTTCTTCAATGCGCGGCACGATCTGCCGGCGGATCGGACAATTTTCATCCGTCGGATCAATCAAATTGAAAAAGTACGGCGTGATGGCCAGCGCCAGCTTGTGATTGACCAGTTGCGTTCCGGCCAGTTCTTCGGGCGTGAGCGTGGGCAGCAGTTTTTGCAACTGCGCGAGCGTGGTGATCCGGTTGCGCAACTGCCATTTCCAGTCGTTCCAGTCCTGGTCGGAGACCTCCGACCAAACGCCGCGTCCGGCTGGATGGAATTGTTTCAGTGCTAAAAACTCGGTTTCAGTAGCGGGCGGTCTCGAAGTATCAGACGGAGCCTTATTGTCACTATGCATTATTTGTAAAGCCACTATAGGATTCGAGTTGACGGTGTCAAGTTGCCCCCCAATCCGGGGTGTGATTGGAAGTGACGGTCAAAGGCTAATTTTTTGTAAGTGATTTAGCCCTGGCGCCTTGGAACGATTTTGTATATTTGAAGTGGTTCATGAACGATGAACGACCGAAATCCAAAAACGTTTCCCCTTCCCGCCGATCCCTGGAAGAGCGGTTGGCGCATCGGCCCGACGTGCTGGCACGGCTGCACGAACTGGCCGATACGCTCGACCAATCCGTCACCGACGACTGCACCGCCGATGAAGCCGAAGCGCGCGTGAGCGCGCAGGTGCGCCAATTGGCTCAGGAGCTTTTGGGCCAGTGGGCCCGCGAAGCCGAGGCCCACACCCAAGCCCAGGTGCCCCAGCGCCATCCGGATGCCATTCACTACGGTAAAAAAAAAGACTGACGTGGCAGACCACCTTTGGGTGGGTGGAAGTCCAGGAGACGCAATGGCGGCTGGGCCGGCGCGGCCGGTTGTTGCGCCCCTTCTGCCAACGGGCCAGGGTGAATCCGCGCGGCCGTTCGCGGCGGTTGCAACGGGCGCTGGTGGATTTCGGGGCCGAGGAAAGTTTTGCCCGCGCCGCTCAACGCGTGCGGGAACACTACGGGCTGGACGTGACGGCCACAGCGGTGCGCCAGCACACCTTGGCGCACGGGGCGCGGATCAGCGCCTTGGCCGTCACGCCGCCCAAACGCGCGGTCCGCACGCTGGTCACGCAACTGGACGGCAGTCTGATTCCCATCATGGTGCCGCCCACCCACAGCGAAGATCGTCGCTGCGGCAAACAACTCATCTGGCGCGAAGCGCGTTTGTGTCTGGCTCGGCCCAAAGACTCGGCCACGCCCTGCTACGGCGCCACCTTGGGCAGCGTGACGCTGGCTGGCGCGATGTGGCGGGCCACGGCCCAAGCCGCCGGGCTGGGCGCACGCACGCACGTCCATGGGGTGGGCGACGGGGCGGCCTGGATTCTCACCCAGTTCCAGGAACAGTTCGGCGCGCAAGGTGATTACTTGTTGGACTTCTACCACGTGAGCGAATACCTCGCGGCGGCCGCGACGGTGATTCACCCCAAAAATCCCGAACGCTGGCGCCGCCGCCAACAAAGCCGGTTGCTGGAAAACAAGGTGTCGGCCGTGCTGCGGGCGTTGACTGCGCACCTCGAACCCGAAGGCGTGCCGACCGCGCCCGTGCGGGCGGCGTACCGCTACTTGAGCGAACGGCGGGCGCATCTGGACTATGCGGGCGCACGGACGGCGGGACTGGAGATCGGCTCCGGCGAGATTGAAAGCGGCCATCGGCATGTGATTCAACAACGGCTCAAACTGGCGGGCAGTTGGTGGAAGGAAACCAACGCCGAAGCCATGCTAGGCCTACGCGTGGCCCGCGCCAACCAACTCTGGTCGCGCTACTGGTCCACGCCAAAACTCGGCCTCAATTGACCGTCACTTCCAATCACACCCCCCAATCCGGTCAAAATCAGGGCGTGAGACCCGCCGGATTCCGGGTATCAACGGAAACTACGTTGGTGGCGGCCAACTGTCGTCGCTGCCGATCCAGGGCGTCGAGCCGTTGAATCGCCGTGTTGGCGGCCCTCGCCGCGCTGGCGGGCAGCGGCATTCGACCAAAAGCGCGCGTGGCCCGTGATCGTTGCTTGGCGAATTCGGACAAGGTCATGTAGTAATTATCCACCAATTCCAAATACGCCGGAGCAATCCGCGGCAGCGCCAGGCGCAGAGCCTGTAATTTTTCCTGCACCACCTGCAATTGCTTGGCGGCATCCCAATCGCGCAGCACCGTTTGCAATGGCGCTTCGGTTCGCACGGGCAATTCGCCCGGACGCGCGCGCACGGCGAGTGACACCCGGAGCAGCTCGTCCAGTTTTTGCGCGCTTTCTTCGGGCGTCCAGAGCTGCCGGTTGTCGCGTCCCAGGAAATACGCCACCTGCAACGCCCACCATTTTTCCAGCGCCAACTGACTCGAGAAGGTCGTTCGATAAGTTTCGAGAAAGGCTGATTGCCAATTGTAATAGCGTGGCAACGCCCGCACCAAGCGGCTCAATTCCTCGTCTCCGCGCTTGAGCTGGCGCAGTTCCGTGACGAATAATTGCGCGCTCGCTTCAAAGTATTCCGCATCAGCAGGCGTAAATTTTTCCGGCGCGGGCCAGCTCAACTCGGCCAGCGTGGGGGGCGGTCGTTTTTGTAGAATTTGCCGGGCGCGGGCCAGGGGATCAGGATCGGTGACTTTCAGGTTTCTTGGCTCGACCATCAACCGGCCAATGCTCAAGGAGGGCGTGGGCAAGATCAGCTCGACTTGCTGCGAGTTCAGGAGTCGTTGAGTTAATCCTTCCGACAGCCAGAGGGGGATTTCGGCGCTGCGTTCGTTGCTGCCGCGATTGGCCATCTCCAGCAATAAAACTTGAACCATCGTCCGGAAAAATGACGCCGGCTCGATCTGCTGCGGTAAATCCACTCGATACAACCACTGGCTGCCCAAGCGATCCACTTTAATCAGCGGGACAAAACCCGCCGATTTAACCGGTCGGATGATCACCTGAATCACATCCCGCCATTCCCGCCCCGTCGCCAGCTCCCGCTCCAGCGCCTGTTTGATCCGTTCACAGGACACGACCAGGAACGGCGCGGTCAGCTCCATTCGCTCGGCATTCGGTTTACTCAAGGGCAACGCCAGCCCGGGGGTGGCCGACTGAAAATCCGAAACGAGAAATTGTCCGGAAACACTGCGCAGCGGTTGCATTCCGGTCGCTGCGCGAACTACCGTTCCGCCGCTTCCAAGCCCGAACAAGAGAATGAGTAACCAGGCTTTCATGACGGCGAACGCAGCGTCTCAGCTTTTCGCGGCGGGCTGGGCCGGGGCGCTTTCGGACTTTGTCGTCGTCTTGCTCGCTCCGTTTGTCGCGGCGGACCTGGCTTCGGTCTCTTTCTTGGCCGCTTGCTTGTAGCCTTCGCTGCGATAATCGGTGATGTAGAAACCGCTGCCTTTGAAAATCAAGCCGGCCCCGGCGCCGATCAGGCGATGGACGCGACCCCCGCATTTCTTTTTGGTGCGCCCCACGGGCAATTGGCATTTCGTCAGCGGTTTGTCCTTCATGGATTGCCGCACTTCAAATTCGCGGCCGCATTTACTGCATTGGTATTGATACGTAGGCATAATGAAATTCTGGGAATCAACGACGGCGCCGCCGTCCGCCGGGCGCGAAGTGATATCCTCCATGCACGCGCACGCCGATGGCCCGGCCGGGGAAACCGCTGGGCTGCCCCGGCTTGTCCGATTCAAACAACGCGGTGTAGCGGTAATCAAAATGCTCCAGTTTCACCCGCGCGATTTTCTTCGCGATAAACCGTTCGATGGCGGCCACCGCCTGCGCGTCTTCCGCCACCATGATGGTAAACGCTTCGCCCCGGGACTCGGCCCGCCCGGTGCGGCCAATCCGGTGAATGTAGTCTTCCGGATGTTGCGGCACGTCGTAATTGATCACGTGACTGACATCCTCGATATCCAGTCCCCGCGCGGCAATATCCGTAGCCACCAGTATTTCATATTTGCCGCTGCGGAATCCATCCAGAGCCTGTTCGCGCTCGCGCTGGGTGCGATTGGAATGTAGCACCGCCACGGCGTAATTGCTTTTCTTGAGCGTGCGCGCCACGCGATCCGCTCCGTGCTTGGTGCGGCAAAATATAATGACCGATTCGTATTGCACCTGATCCAACAGCGCCAGCAACAGATCGGTTTTTTGCGTTTCGGCCACTGGATAGATGACATGCTTGACCGTATCGGCCGGGGAACGGCGCAGGCCAATCTCGACGGTCTGCGGCTGGTGCATCGCCCAACTGATCAGCGTTTCAATCGCTGGCGGAATGGTGGCGGAGAACAACAGCGTCTGCCGTTTTCGCGGACACTTCTCGACGATGCGCCGCACGTCAGGCAAAAATCCCATGTCCAACATGCGATCCGCCTCATCCAGCACGAGGTGCTGAATCTGATTCAACTTGCAATTGCCGTGTTCCAAGTGATCCAGCAACCGTCCCGGCGTAGCGACGATTACGTCCACGCCAGTTTTCAAAGCTTCGGTTTGTCGCCCGTAACCCACGCCGCCAAAAACCACCGCCACTTTCAGATTGGTGAATCGCGCAAAATCCCGGATGGCGGTTTCCACTTGGGCGGCGAGTTCGCGCGTGGGTTCCAGCACCAATAACCGCGATTGGGGTTGATGGTTTCCGAGCTTGGACAAAATGGGCAACGCAAAGGCCGCCGTTTTACCGGTGCCGGTCTGCGCGCTGCCAATAACATCCTGTCCCGCCAGCACCAACGGAATGGCCCGAAGCTGAATCGGCGTGGGTTCCACATATCCCATCGCCTTGACGCCTTCGAGAAGTGACGGCGACAACCCTAAACTACTAAACGACATATAGCGATTATTGCCGGATTTCCCGGCGAATGTCGAAGGGGAAGTTACGGGGGCACTCGCGCCAACCCGCCGCTTTCGCAATCGCAATCTTGATCCTCGTTAAATCGTTACAGCGTTGCCGCGTTAAAATGGTGAGCCGCCGAGGTAACGAAGCCGGAGGGCATGGGGAACCAACCACGTCGGACGCGGCGCCATGGCGCAAGAAACTCGACCAGCCAGTTTTGTTGATAATCAACTCTTTGCATGTCTGGTTTCTCAGGAGACGGTCCTCTCACAATAATCCCTCAAAATCTTCCGTCTCCATCTCTACGTCTTTGAGTATTTTATTCAACAATCCAGGACCAATAGTTTCACCCGCGTGAACCGGCACAACCGTCCGTCGCCCGTCAGGATGCTGCATGAAATGATGACTGACACGCACTCGCAATACGACAAAACCGACACGGCGCAGTGAGGCGATCACTTCCCGCCCACGTAATCGCGGCAGACGTGCCATAATTCAAACCACAATGCGCTGCACACCAACAAACTCGGTGGTGATCGGTGTATCCTGCTCAACTTCCAGACACAACTCGATGGCCTCGCGAACCCGTTCAATAAGCTTGTCGAGGGAGCGTGCCTGCGTATGACAACCCGGCAATTCAGGAACACTGGCAACATAGTAACCCTCCCTGTCCCGCTCAACGATGACGCTAAACTCCTGCTTCTTCGATTTTCGCATGAAGCTGATATGCCAGAGAATAACCGGGGACGCAAGGTCGCCTACCCACCCGTTCGGAGAGCATCCTTTCACCTGCTCGCGCTTGATGCTCTACAGTTGAAATTCTGCGCGCCCTTTCTGCCGCCCCGCTGGGGCTTGGGGTGGTGCAACATTCAACCCACGGCTCCCGCCGTGGGCTACCTTCGGTCGCGCTCCGCGCTGAGTTTTACCAGTCCTCCCCAAAAACCACGGACAACTTCTCGAGGATCAACAGTTAGGCGCTGAAGCGCACGAGGAACCAACCGCGTTGGACGCGGCGCCATGGCGCAAGAAACTTGACCAGCCAGTTTTGTTGGTAATCAGCCTTTTGCATGTCTGGTTTCTCAGGAGTCGTCAGGTCGAATTCAAAGTAATGGGTGGCTGATGGCATAAACAAAGAGCCCCAAATAACTAACAAGCAACGTGCAGCACCAAATGAACTGTCCGGACAATCTACTGCTCCTCCCATGTCCGCACACACTCCAAGTTGCAAATGCTGTGGCCGAACCTGTGAAAAGCAAACCCAACCAAAATAATGCGCCGGGCAAATATGGAGTCTTATGGAAGTGCAGACCAAAGATATGCCAGTAGCAAATATCTAGAACGAACAATAATGCGACAGAGCTGATGACCGAACTGGTGGCGATGAATGTGTTTTTCATAAACGGGTGATGTCGTTTAACGAACTCAGCTCAGCGGCCCGGCGCCCGAACCGTCCCAATTACCAACCTGAGACGCTCAGGCCAAGCTCGCCGAAGCGGTTGGTGACTTTTTTCTGTGGAAACGTATAAATCCGGCATGGCAGTGAGTCAACGGGAAAGCTCGATCAGTTGCTGGATCAGTTCCGTGCGGTTCTGCGTTTGCATTATTACGCCCACGGCTCCCGCCGTGGGCTGCCTTCGGTCGCGCTTTGCGCTAAGCCGGAACGATGCACTTAGTCTGAGTGGAACGGCCAACTTGGCCGTTCTGGGCGGCAACCTGCCGCCCAGACGAGCGCACGGAGATCGCACCCCATTGAGTTCGCACTCTTGGCGTTCGGCTATCGGGCTGGTAGCCCAATAGAACGGGCCAGTGGCCCGTTCCACCCAAGCTCCAATCGAATCGTTCCGACTGAGTTTTACCGGCCATCGCCCGAACTTGCACTCCGTCGTAACGCGGTGACGGTTTAGCATTGTAACGGTTCAACCCCGCAACAAAACTTCGCCCACGCGCGCGCTCGACTCGTCTCCATCCGTTTTCTATGTTGTCGCCATGCGTGAAGCTTCATTGAACTTTCTTCGAACCCTGGTCAACACTCCCAGTCCGGTCGGACACGAAACGCGTGGTCAGCGGGTCTGGCTTGATTATGCCAAAAAATACGCGGATGAAACCCACTCCGATGCTTATGGCAACTGCGTCGCGGTGCTGAATAAAGGCGGCGGTCCGCGGATCATGCTGGCCGGGCACGCTGACGAAATCGCCATGTCGGTGAATTACATTGATGAGAACGGTTTCATCTACGTGCGGCGCATGGGCGGGGTGGACGCGGCGATCACCAAGGCGCAACGCGTTACCATTCACGCCAAATCCGGTCCGGTGCGCGGTGTGGTCGGAAATGTCGCGCCGCACCTGACCAAATCGGATGGCGATCCCAAGCCGCCCAAAATCCACGACTTGTTCATTGATATCGGCGTCAAGTCTCGTGAAGCCGCGGAACAGTGCGTTCGCATCGGCGACCCCATCACGCTTGTGGACGAATTTGAGTTGTTGCGTAACGACCTCGCAATTGCCCGCGCTTTCGATAACCGCATCGGCACCTGGGCCGTCATCGAGGCGCTGCGTTTGCTGAAAGACTCGGCGCGCAACCTCAAAGCCGAAGTCTGCGCGGTTTCCAACGTGCAGGAAGAAGTTGGTTTGCTGGGAGCGCGCCAAATCGCTTACTCCCTGCACCCTGACGTCGCGGTGGTGGTGGATGTGACGCACGCCACGGATTATCCCACCGTCAACAAGGCGCAACACGGCGACGTTAAAATCGGCGCCGGACCGACGTTGACCCACGGCGGCTGTAATCATCCCGAAGTGGTCGCCCGCTTGGAAAGCGTGGCGGCTAAAGAAAAAATTTCCCTGCAACACGAAGCCATGTCGAGCACCAGCGGCACGGATACCGACGCCATTTTCTGGACGCGCGGCGGCATTGCCAGCGCCCTGGTCAGCCTGCCCAATCGCTACATGCACTCTCCGGTGGAGTTGATCAGCTTGAAGGATTTGGAACAAATCCCCCGGTTGCTCGCGGCGTTTGCGCTATCCGTGAAAAAAGGAGAGCAGTTTAAGGTGAAGATTTGAAGCGCCACGCACTCAGCCGCCTCACTCCAGAATCCGTGCGAAATTATAACTGCGTGTCACCGGCTGCCCGCTAGACTCAAAGCGCAAGAATGAAAAATTTAGCGATCAACAGGATTCTGATTGGGCTGGTCTTGCTGTTGCTCGGCGCAGGCGGTTCGATGGCCGCGCCGCCAACAGCATCCGCTCCACCTTCGCCATCGTCGGTGCCCGGCGCGGCGCTGGCCCAGCAAATTTCCGTGCTGACCGGCATTGCCATCAGTCCGTTGCTCGGCGCGAGCGCTTATGGCGGTTATCAATGGTATCAATGGCGCCAAGCTCCGGAAGCGGAACGGAAACCGCTGCCGTGGTTTGCGCATCCGTGGTTCTGGGTTACGGGTCTGGTAATTGTTGGCGCTTGTTTTCTCAAGGACACGCTGGGCAACGCCATGCCGGCGGCGATCAAAAAGCCGTTCGATGTCATCGAAGCTCTGGAAAACAAGTTCAGCGGTCTGTTGGCGACCGGCGCCATTGTGCCGTTGCTCATCTTGCTGACGGAGGATTCCGGGCCGCCGCAAGCTTTGGGGAGTGCTCTGGGAGTGGCGATGGTGGACCCTTCCTGGCTTTACAACCTGATTCTGATTCCGGTGGCCATGGTGGCGTTTTTCTTTGTCTTTCTCGCGTCCAACACCATCAACGTGCTGATTTTGCTGAGTCCGTTCACCACCGTGGATACGCTGTTAAAAGGCGCCCGTCTGGCACTGCTTGGTTCTGTGGTTGGCACGGCTTTCCTCAATCCATGGATTGGCGCGGCTTGGGCGCTGATCATCATCATCGTCTCCTATTTCATCGCTGGTTGGTCGTTCCGGCTATCGCATTTCGGCACGGTCTATCTGTGGGACTTCTTCACGTTGCGCCGCAAGCGCTTCAAACCCAAACCCGATCGTAACCGCCTGTTTCTGGGGCGTTGCGTCAACAAAGTTCCAGCCCGCACCTATGGAACGCTGGTTCGCAATGACGCGGGGCATCTGGTGCTGCATTACCGACCGTGGCTGATTTTTCGTCGTCAAACCCTGATCTTGCCGGGCGGTACTTACGCCGTCGGGCGAGGCTTGATCAATTCAGAAGTCTTGAAAGTGGACGGCGAAAAAACGCAGACCACCCTTCTATTGCCGCCGCGCTATCGGTCGCACGAACAGGAATTGTCTGACGCCTACGGTCTGCTCGGAGTGCGCCCGATTGGGTTGCACGCAGCGCTGAAGTGGTTGAAGGAATTGTTCAGTCGAAGCGCGCCGGCCGTCACGGGCTAAAATTCAAGTTGGTAACGGCCCGCCCACGTTGATGCCGTGCTTCAGGCAATAGGCGCTGTTGGCGACGTATTTTGTCGCCCAAAATTTCAAACCGGCCCGCTCTTGTGGCGTCAATTTCCGAACCACCTTGGCCGGTGCGCCCAGCACCAGCGATCCGGCTGGAATTTTCATGCCTTGCTTCACCAGCGCCTTGGCGCCAATGAGCGACTGCCGTCCCACCACCGCTCCATCCAGAATAATCGCGCCCATGCCGACCAACACTTCGTCACCAACCCGGCACGCGTGGACCACGGCCGAATGACCCACCGTGACGTAATTGCCAATAAGACACGGATAATCATCGGCCAGATGCAGCACGGCATTGTCTTGGATGTTCGAGTGATGTCCGACGACAATGCGATTGATGTCGCCTCGCAACACGGCGCCGAACCAGACACTGGAATGTGCGCCAATTTTTACGTCGCCCAGAACGTGTGCGCCTTTGGCGATATAAACATTTCGGCCCAAACGCGGAGCTTGACGCAGAAATGTGTCCAGTTGTCGTTCCAATTTGCCCATGCGACTGTTTTACCGTTTTAACGCTGAAAGAAAATAAGAAAACCCGCCGCAGTAGCCGCTGCGGCGGGTCACCCAACCCAAATCCCTTGCGGGATTTTCAACCACAACCGCCGGAACCTCAAGACCGGCGACTGTGACGGAACGCTTCCACCCCACTTGGAAGCTGAACCGTCAAACCCAACATTCTCTTTGACCAGCTACTTTCCATTTTATTCAAAAACAATTTTCCGCTAAAGTTGCGGCGTCGTTATGGCTAAACCTTCAGTCCGCCATCCTGCGCCTCGAAAGCGGCTGCCGAAATCATTTAAGGACCTCACTCCGGCGCAACATTTTAATCCCACCTCGTTCTTTCATGAACTGATCTGGAAGGCGCTGCTGACGCGGCGTTACGGCGAACCGCAAAAGCCCGTGTTTCCCGCGCTGCAACCGGGCCAGGTCGCCATTACCTGGATTGGTCACGCTTCTTTTTTAATTCAGTTTACCGATATGAACGTGTTGGTGGACCCGAATTTCGCCAACTGGCTGTTTTTGTTGAAACGCATCAAACGCTCGGGCTTGCGCCTAAAAGACCTGCCGCCAATTGATTTGGTGCTGCTGTCCCACGCCCATTTTGATCATTTCCACAAACCCACCCTCCGGCGCCTTTCGCAACCCAAAATCGGCATCATGCCTTGGGGCGTTGGCGAACTGGCGCAAAACCTTGGCTTCGAGCGCGTCATTGAACTCGATTGGTGGGAGAGCTTTAGCCAGCCCGATGTGAAAGTAACTCTGACACCGAGCCGGCATTGGGGCGCGCGAGTGCTGCACGATCACCATCGCGGTTATGGTGGCTTTGTGTTGGAACATCAGGGACGGCGGATTTACCACGCCGGCGACACCGCGTACTTTGACGGATTCAAGGAAATCGGCGCGAAATTACAACCCGACATCGCGCTGTTGCCGATTGGCGCTTATTACCCGGACAGCTTCCGCAAAGTCCACATGGGCCCGGACGAAGCGGTTCAAGCCTTCATTGACCTCGGCTCACGCTGGTTGATTCCGATGCACTATGGGGCTTTCAAACTTTCCTTTGAAGACCTGGACGAACCCCCGCGCTGGCTGAGGAAACTGGCCGCCGAGCAGGGAATCAGTTCCAAAGTTCAGATTCTCAATGAAGGCGTCCCGGCGGTGTTTTGAAGAAACAAAGGCTTGCCTTGCGAGACGGCTCGCGTAAGCTGCTGGGCGCTTATCTGGGAAGCGAGCGTAGCTCAGTTGGTAGAGCATCACCTTGCCAAGGTGAACGTCGAGGGTTCGAATCCCTTCGCTCGCTCCAATTTTCTCCATCAACGACTTACAAAGCCGCAGGGTCAAAGTTACCACACACTCACCCGCATTCGTCCTCGTCTTATGTGTTTCCTGCTGTCGAAATCAGATGGTGGAAACCTTATTCCCAATTCCGCAACCGCGACGAAATTCACAAAAAAATCGAAAACCTTAAGCCCCTCCCAAAAAACTTTGCAGCCCACTTGAGGGAAACAATCACCTGACTTATACAGGGCGACCCCTGCCAACCTGAAAGGAGACGTTCCACCCACTGCACTACTACGAGTCGAAGATCGCACGGCATAACAAACACGGTGCTCGCATCTGACACTGGGTGGTTCAAGCAGCGGTTCTCGATAACCTTCGGCTGCTCAATCCTAGTGTAGATGTAGAATGTCCCAGCGAGTCACAATTCCCAACAAGCCTTCGTTTCGGCTGCCGGTTTGCGAGATCAGAACCGCCTCCAGCAGTTCTTTCTCACGGAAATAAACCTTCACCTCGTCAACCGCCTGATCTCGACCGACGAACAGCCAGTTAGGCCGCTTTTCTTCTTCCGGTAACACCCGCTTCACCGGGATTTCATCAAGATCCACCAACGCCAATTCCTTGTTTACGTGGCGGGCGAGCCAACGGGTGATGCCATTCTCCGTTAACAGACCGCGGAATCGGCTTTCTTCATAAACTGGGAACTGCGAATATTCTCGCTGCGCGATCAGTCGCAGCACGTGCCCAAGCGAAACGTGCGGTTCAAGCACTTCAACTGACTTTTGAAATGTGGGCAGCAACTTCGGAGGATTGGCGATTCGCTCGCCAATTGATTCAAGCCGTTCAACTATCGGCCGGGTCGGGATTGCCAAATGAAGATGCGGTTTCGTTTGTTGATGGATGAGGACGTTGCGTAAATCTGCTGCCATTCGCAGATAATCAGCCTCGGGGCCAAAACGATGAGTCCGCTCGTGTTCCTTGACCAAAGCAACGAACGACTTTTTGCCATCGCTGTGCTGTTGTTTCCGCAGACACCGATCAATGGAATTGTAGGCTGCTTGAAATCGTTCCCACAAATCGCGCTGTTCCGCAGTCATCTCCCAACCCTGCATAGCTTTGGTTTGTGTGTTCATAGGCCTGCGCTGGTGTTGCTCACGCCTCTACTGCGGCTTAACCTGACGTCGTTTTTTTGGGTCTCGCAGCTTCTTCAGCCTCTGTTCTAAAAATTCGCTGATTTGCCGGTACAGGTTCCCCCGACCACGCCGCCAGACAAAGCAATATGAACCGCTCAGCCCCGGAGCTCCCCCCTCCCAGAACTCATTCTTGTTCTCCGCCAAAGTTGGAAAATTTTCCCCGTACACCTCAAAAAATTCGCTTGCAAATTCAGGACATCCGTCAGGGTCCAGCTCCATTAACTCATTCCATACGGACTCAGCATCACAAGCGGCAATCACTTCGTCAGTTCGCAAATCGTCGCCATGGAACACAAGGTGTCGGCATTCCTTCTCGGCGGCCTTGCGGCATACGGGACATCGAACCGGTTCGATGTCGTCTGAGGATTCTTCATAATTCCATGAGTTCATAACTTGATTTCCTTGGTAGTAATGGCCGTTTTTGTTTCACAGGATTTATCCCGCGCTTAGTTGAAAAGAGGTTCGTGAGAGATTCATTACATGGCTTGGTAGCTATGCCGCGCTCAACCAATGCCGAGATAGACCGAGAAGCTCAGGTTCTGACGAACCATCGAATTCGAAGCTTGTTGGCGAACTCGCAGTCAAGAGTCGTCGGCGATCTCCTTGCTTAAGGATGAGAGCCAGATCACCGAGCAAAATGCGATCGTGACCCTCAAAGAACTCGCAGTACTTGCCGCCGGTCAAAGTCTTCAGGGCAACCAGGTGTAGGTCCGCAGCATCTGGCCAACCCGGCTTGAGACGTTTCACACAGCAGATCACTGCTGGCTCACTTCCATCGCCTTTGCCACGCCTTAGCAGGTCGCCCTCGGCAAAATTCCGCATTCCCGGCAAATCCGATTTGCATGAATGCTCCTCACACTGATGAATGCTCCATGGGCGCAGACAATCAAACCATACGACTCCGCGGATGGTGGGCACGGCGTATATGTCCCGGTTCAAGGTGGCGCACCTAAAGGGTTCGGAGAAGTTAACCATCGCATCCTCAAAGATGGGTGGCCGGTTGTTTCGATGGCAGGAATGTCGGACGAATCTGTTGTTAAGTTTCATTTGTTTCGCATCGTAAGGGATGTGTTGCCCGCCGTCTTTGCTGCGAAATATCAGATATGTCCCACAATTGCCCCAGCACAGTATCGGTTCATCTGCCATCAGTGGCTAACGAAAGCACGTGGCAAGCCAAATTCACCGATAGCCTTGGCTTTACAGAGCGGACGGTTGCGTTACAGCGCGGCTAGTTTCCTGCTCCTCGCCGTCGGTGTTGGCTGGAAAGGTTTCTGATGCGTGACCGCGTTCAAGTGAAACTTGTCACCGGGTTTGGAGCACGGCTGATCTCGACAAAATCCGGGCGTGAAAAATCTTTGCGAACCTGTCATGCTCGCGCCATGCCGATTTACGAATTTGCGTGTCCCCAATGCCGGAAGATCTACAGCTTCCTGTCGAAGCGGTTGAATCCCACGCGCCAACCGGTCTGTCCGAAGTGCGGTTGCAAAAAATTGAAGAAGGAGATCAGCCGGTTTGCCCTTACGCAGGGATTGCGAGAACCTGGGCCGGTTTCCGGCGAACCGGGCGACGGTTCGGCTGAGCCAAATTGGGAGGACCCACGTCTGGAGCGCGCCATGATGGAGATGGAACGCGACATGGCGCATCTGGATGAAAATAACCCGAAACATCTGGCGCACATGATGCGCAAGATGAAGGAGCTGATGCCCGCCGCCGCCGTGCCGAAGGAAATGGACGTGGTATTGAAACGGCTGGAAGCCGGTGAAGACCCGGAAAAAATTGAAGCCGACATGGGCGATATTCTGGAAGATTTCATGGGCGGGCCTGACGCTCCGGGCGGCGGTGGTGGTGGCGCTTACACGAAGGATCCCGGACTTTACGATTATTAAATGCTCCTTCGGATGCTCGCCAATCACGCAACCGGAATGTTCAGATTCAGTCGCGCTGGTGGTTGCGGAAACCCATAAATTACATGCCACACCTTCACGAGAAGATTGATTTTACCGTGGCGATTTTTGTGGTTCACGACCACAAAGTGCTCGTGGTTCATCATCGCAAGTTGAATCAGTGGCTGCCGTTGGGCGGACATATTGAACTGGATGAAGATCCCGAGCAGGCGGCGCGGCGCGAAGCGCGCGAAGAGAGCGGCTTGGAAGTGGAATTACTGGGTGAGCGCCCGCCCACCACCGGTCCGGGGACGCGTGCGCTCATCAATGCCCGCTATCTGGATATTCATCGGATCAACGCCACGCACGAGCATATTGGCATGATTTATTGGGCGCGGCTCAAAAGTGGCGTTACCACGCTGGCCCCCGCGGAACATCACGACATTCGCTGGTGTTCGGAGGCGGACCTGGAGTTATTGCAGCCTCCGATGAGCAACGCGGTAAAATGGTACTGCCAAAAAGCGATTGCGGAAATTTCGGCGCAACCTTGAGCCGCATCAGGTGTTCTCCTAGGCTGACCGACGGTCATGCCCGGTGAAATGGATCCAGATGCTGTTTTGATGCTGCGCGTTAAAGAAGGTGATACGGCGGCCTTCACCGTTTTGATCGAGAAATACAAGCAACCCGTCATGAATCTGGCCTGGCGCATCCTCGGCGATCCCACTGAAGCCGAAGACCTCGCGCAAAATGTCTTCGTGCAAGTGTGGAAGTCGGCGGGGCGTTATCAAGCGACCGCCAAGTTTTCCACCTGGTTGTTCACCATTGCGCGCAATCTTTGCTGGAATGAAATTCGGCGGCGCACCCGGCATCCGGCAGACTCCTTGGATCAAGCCCGTACCTCGGACGGAGAACAACTGGCGATGCAAATCGAAGACAAACGTCAGTCAGGCGTTTCCGACCAGTTGCTGCGTCATGAACTGGAACGCAAAGTGGAGGAAGCGGTGGCCGCCTTGCCCGCAAATCAACGAACGGCCCTGGCTTTATGTCAACAGGACGAGCTGAGTTACGAGGAAATTGCCGCCGTGCTGGGCTGCTCACTATCGGCGACGAAATCATTGATTTTTCGCGCCCGGGAAACGCTCAAGGCGCGACTTAAGCCCTATCTGCAAACTGGTGCGTGGGAGAAAATGAAATGAGCAACTTTCGCGCAAGCCCGGTTTTTAATTTACGAATCGAGTCATGAAGTCCGATCCGATCCAGCGGCAGTTTCAAGAAACAGTGTGGCGACGCCCGTTGACAGCGAGCGAGCGGGCCGAACTGCAGGCGTGGCTGACAGCGCATCCTGAAAGGCAAAGTGACGTGGCCACGGAGAATTTGTTGAGTGAGCTGCTGACCCAACGCGCTCCGGCAACGGTATCGTCCAATTTCACCGCGCGAGTGTTGCGGGCGATTGAATCAGAGAAACATTCCGTTCACATCAATCCGGTTTCCTGGTGGCGCAGGTTTTTGCCTCGGATGGCCGTTGTCGGTGGGGTGCTGTTGGTGAGTCTGATCGGGTATCGGCAACATTTAATCGGCAAACAACGAGAATTGGCGAGGGCCGCGCACGAAGTGGCCAACGTGCGGTCGCTGACGGATCCGGTGGTAATTGAGGATTTTGAGATCATCCGCCAGCTTCCCCCATTCGCAGTGGTGGCGGATGAGAAATTGCTCGCGCTAAGCGACGAGTTGCTGGCGTTGCATCCATGAAACATATTCGCCACGTTTTGAGTTGGGTGGGGATTGGACTGGCGGCGGTTCTGCACGGGTTTAGCGCCGAGACCAACAACCCCGCGCTGCAACCGCCGGTGCCAACGGTCATCACGCGTTCGCCGGTGGAATCTTTTCGTGCGCTGTTGGTGATGCCCGCCGCGGATCGAAGAGCGCAACTCGCCACGCGGCCACCGGACGTCCGGGAGCGGCTGTTGGAGCGCATTCAAGAATACCAAACGCTCACTCCGGAGGAGCGCGATTTGCGGCTGCAGGTCACGGAGTTGCAATGGTATTTCAAGTTGTTCGCCCGCCTGCCCGCAACCAACCGAACGGTGCATTTGCAGAGTCTTCCCGAAGATTTGCGCAACATGGTCACGGTGCGATTACAACAGTGGGACGCCATGCCCGCCAACCTGCAGCAAATGTTGCTGACAAATCCCGTTGGCGCTGAATACCTCGCCCCAAATAGTCGCCCCGATTTCCCTCCCAATCCGGTGCGATCGCAATTGATCGCGCGCTATAATCGGTTGTTCGAACTCAGCGATCGGGAAAAGGAACGCATCTGGACGACACTCTCAACCGCTGAGCAGCGGCAGATGGAAAAGACTTTGCAGGCTTACGAGGCGCTGACGCCAGCGCAACGCGCACATTGCCTTCGATCAATGGCGGTGCTGACTTCGTTGAGTCCCGCCGAACGCCAGATCTTTCTGAAAAACGCCGAACGCTGGGCGCAGATGAAACCATCGGAGCGGCAGGCCTGGCGCGAGGTGGTCAGCAAGGCGGCAACCCTGCCCGCGCTTCCGCTCCCACCGAGACCAGTCCCGCCTTTGCCAACGAATGCGCGCCAGACGGCACCCGGCTTCGCCACGAACGGCGGTTAAACCGGGATGGCTGCCATCCAACCCGCGCGCCCGAATTGAGCCGGGAATGTTTCCAGCATTGCTTCGGCGCGGTTCAAATCGGGGAAAAGCGCAAAGGTGGTTGAGCCGCTGCCAGACATCAAAGCGGCTGGTGCGCCATGGGTGCGCAAAAATTCCTGATACAGCGCGAGGATGGGATATTTTTCCAACACCGGAGCTTCGAGCGAGTTGTAAAATGCCCGGCCCGCAGTCGCGAGGTCGGTCGTCTGTAGCAAAGTAATCAAGCGCTGGGCGCGCCCCGGTATTCCATTTCGCGCCGTTGGAAATCGTGCCAGCGCTTGGTAGGCCCAAGCTGTAGAAACGCCAAAGCCCGGATGTACCAGAAAAAAAGCCGCGTTCCGTAAGGCTGGAAATTCATGCAGCGGTTCGATTTTTTCTCCGCGCCCGGTTGCCAACGCGGGTTGATTTTGCAGAAAGAAATTCACATCCGATCCCAAGGCAGCAGCCAGCGCATGCAGTTGGCTGGAGGTCAGTGGGTGATCAAACAATTCATTCAGCCCCAGCAGGGTGATGGCGGCGTTGCTACTGCCGCCGCCTAATCCTGCGGCCAACGGCAAATGCTTTGTCAAATGGATGCGCACGCCGTCGGAAATCCGTGCGGCCTGAAAAAATGCAGTGGCGGCGCGATGAACCAGATTGCGGCTGTCGGTGGGCAAATCCGTCCGATTACAGGTGAGTTGCACGCCAACGCCGCCACGGGAAAAGGCCAGTTCGTCAAAGCACCGGAGGGGATGGAAAATGGTTTCCAGTTCGTGAAAACCATCCGGGCGTTTGCCGAGCAGGTTCAGCAACAGGTTGACTTTGCCGGGAGATTGCTTTTCCAAGGTTTGCATCAAAGGCTCGCCCGGGTCAAAGTCCGCGCCGTTCGACCGCAGAAAAAACGCGCCAACCAAGGTTGACGCGTGGATGAAAACTGATGGGCTTCAACACTTAATTGTCGAAAATGCGGAATCGGCTGCCGGGCAGAAAGGGCGCGATATCCCCGCCGCCAAAGCCAATGTCCGTATCCGTCGCAAAAACAGAATCGGAAATGACCCCCGGCCGGTAGCTGTCCGGATATTGCGGGGTCGGGGCCAGATAATCGGTGAACACCGGATCATAGGGCGGAAACGGAAAGGTGATGATTTCATACAGCCCGACGCCCGCCCGCGCCATGGTCTTATTGAAGCCTTTGATGACGCCGGTGTTGTAATTGCGTTCTTCCGGCATCGCGAACGAGGTTTGTTCCACGCTGCGGCGCCATTCCGCCAAACGAACGGGTTCGTAGAAATTGTTGATGCCGCGGCCGAGTTTGTTCTCCGGTCCCGTGCAACCCGTCATCAGGGTGGCTACCACCGCGATTCCGCCAAGAATGGAAAATCTTTTAATCATAACAGAGATAGTTCTGAGACGCAGAGTACCGCTCGCGCCAAACTTGTAAAGCCCGATTTCCAGGACCGCCCGAGTTTTATTGGCGCTCATATTCCCCCTTGTTTACCCGCTTGAGGACTGTAAATCCGGCTTTTTTCGCGTCGGTGACGGAAAGGGGCTTCAACTTGTGCGGCGTGTTGAAGTTGGAAAGAACCTTGCGCACGGGCCGCTTGCAGGCCGGGCAATGTGTCAACGGTTTCGCGGATAGCGGGCGGTTCAGTGTGAATCGGCCCCCGCACACCTTGCAGTCGCCTTCACACAATTCGTATTCATAAAGTGGCATGCGCAAATTCAAGATTGAACATTATCCGGGGCTGTCAATTGAGTTTCATCACCGTCCGTTTAATTGCCCCATTTCACCGGGACGACAAGTTTTTTCCCGAAGCGGTTGTGATAATAAAGCTGGCGGCGCGTCGCGCCATACTCATGCACCAACCGGGTGATTTTTACGTCGTAACAGCAGTACTCCGCGATTTCCAACAGTTTGCCTTGTTTGAACCACTCGATCGCCTGCAAGCCTTCGGCGGTTTTTTCCACCCCCAAAGTCGCGGTCGCAATGGAGTCGAGCGAAAGCCGGTGTTGGAGCTCGGCCTGCAAATCCACCAACATGTCGAGCGTGGGCAATTGCGTCAGATCAAACGGAGTGTAACCGTGCAGCACTTCGTAATCGAAGCGCAGGATGTTGAAACCAACGACGAGGTCGGCGCGTTGCAATTCCGTCAGCAGGGCGTTGACCTGCTTCTCGCCATAAATCTTGTAGTCGCCACGGGCCGTGCTGTAGGTCACGCCCACGCTCAGCCCCATGCGATTAACATTGTTCCAGCCGCCCACTTCCTCGGCGGATTTTTGCGTTTCAAGATCGAAATAAACGATGTTTTTCGCCATCTGCATTCGTCGGATATTGCGTCTGCGTCAACCGGGTTGAGTCGGCGGCAACGCGCTCAAGGTCGTTGAGCTTAAAAGAAAATCAGGCCGCCCGTAATCAAATAATTTTTTGTCATGCGCTTCATCGGTAGCGGAAACCTAAACTTCGAAGCCTTGCTCGCGGAAGCGTTGCAATTTGTACAACAACGCGCGGCGGCTGATGCCCAACGCGCGCGCGGTTTCGGTGCGATTCCCTTGGTGTTCGCGCAGAGCCTGAAAAATGGCGTGACGCTCGATTTCCTCCAAACGCTGCGCATCCGGCAGCGTGGTTGGCGCGGCTTGTTCGACTGCGGCGCGGACTCGAGCCGGAAGGTGTTCGGGCAGGATCATTTCCCCGCGCGACAACAACGCCGCCCGCTCCATGGCATTACGCAACTCGCGCACATTGCCCGGCCAGGAGTATCGGGCGAGACCTTCGGTTACCGCCGCCGCAAAGCGCGCCCGGCCCTGGGTAAATTCCGCAATGAAATGAGCCGCCAACGGCAGGATATCCTCGGGACGCTCCCGCAGCGGTGGCACGTTCAATTCCACGACATTAAGCCGATAAAACAAGTCTTCGCGGAACGCGCCGCTGCGCACCCGTTCTTCGAGATTTTTGTTGGTGGCCGCCAGGATGCGCGCGTTCGTCTGCCATTCGCGGTTGGAGCCGACCCGACTAAAACTGCCATTTTGAGTGACGCGCAGCAGCTTGGCCTGCAGGGGCGCGGTCATGTCCCCAATTTCATCGAGGAAAATGGTGCCGTCATGCGCTTCTTCAAACCGCCCAATGCGCTGGGCAATGGCGCTGGTAAAAGCGCCCTTTTCGTGACCGAACAATTCGGATTCCAACAGATTTTCCGGGATGGCGGCGCAGTTCACTTTGATCAAAGGTCCAGACGCCCGACGGCTCCAGGTGTGAATGACGTCCGCCACGACTTCTTTGCCCACTCCGCTTTCACCCGTGATCAGGATGCGCGTGTCGGACGGAGCCACGAGCGCCGCATCGCGGAACACCGCCTGCATCAGCGGACTTTGCGCGAGGATGCCGCCGGGCAGCGGCGGCAGTGCAACGGTGGGTGCGGTTGGCTTGGCGGTTCCCGTTACCTTTTGAATGATGGCGAGCAGCTCATCCAGATCAATCGGTTTGGCGAGGTAGTTCACCGCGCCATCGCGCATGGCCCCGACGGCGTCGCGAATGTCCGTGTACGCCGTGACCAACAACACCGGAAGCGCGGTGTTCTGCTCCCGCGCGCGGCGCAAGGTTTCCAGTCCGGAAATGCCCGGCATGCGCACGTCCGAAATCATCATGCTGAATTCCGCTTCGCGCAGCGTGGTCAACGCGCGTTCGCCGGAATCCACCGCCACCGTGTCGTAGCCTTGCGATTGCAAAAACGAACTCAACAGGCTGCGCTGCCCGGCGTCGTCATCCACGATCAGGAGGCGCGGGGCTTTGTTAAACTTGCGGGTGTCGGCTGACATGCGACGACTCTAACGATTTCTCCATGCCACTTTCAAGCGGACGCTGGCGACGGTTCAAGGTTGGGGGGGCGGCGCGTTGGTCGCCACGTCGAGTTGACTGCTCTCGAGAAATAGCTGGAAGGTTTTGTGTTTGGCCAGGACCTCGGTGTGGCCGAGGTCGGTGGTGAGGAAGATAAATTGGTTCGTACGAAGTTGCGCCGCGGTGGCGCTTGTGTCGGGAGTGAGCAGGAAGGAAATTTTTTGCCGGCGCAAGGTTTCCATCAATTCTTCCGAACGCTTTTTCGTGCCGCCGTCTTCGGTATAAATAATGGCGAGCCGTCCGCCGGTTCGTTCCGCCCAGTGCAGAAATCGCGGAGTCTGCGCGTAGAGCGCATCAAACAACCAGGCCTCCTTCACCGCTTCGTTCAAACCGCCCTGCGTCACGATGGACGACAGGACCTGATAGGCGCCACTGTGACCGGAGAGCACGATGGTGCGCCAGGTCGCGTTGGGGCCGACGATTTTGTTCGTTCGCAACACCGACATTGCTTCGGTCATGAACCGGCGAAAGCCACCATCCTCCTCCAGTTTGCCGCCGGCCGAATCCGGCGCGTCAGTTGGCCCTTGAGGTATGATGAGGATGGCGTTGCGTCCGCTGGCCACCAGTTGCTCAATCAATTGGTAATGCGCCAATACGCCCGCCACCTTGCCCCGCCAACCGTGAAAGTGGACGACAAAATCCACCTGGTCAGTGGCGCGAAAGGTTTTCGGAATGAAAAGCGCCACGGTGTTGTCCTGGTAATGCTCCGCCGCCGAATAAAGTCGGCCTTGATATTCATGTCCCGCTTCCCGGCTGGGATGAGGAAAGGGCGCGGAGTCGAAATGCGTCAGGATTAATTTCCCCTGCGCGGCGTAGGTTGCCGGCGTTAATTCATCCGCGACCAGGCGGAACGAGATCAGACCCAAACCCAGGAGCAGGACAAATTTCATGCGAGACAGCATGGTGAAAAATTTGCCGAAGGGTAGGAAAATTCGCACGGTCCGGCTCGGTTTACCGATGCAAATTCGTGCCAGAACAAGACACGGTGTCTCTGGATCGGAGAAAAAATCGGTTGAATCTTCGCAATTTTCTTTGGGATCACGCCTTGGCCAGCAGATTGCTTTTACCGAGTCGCCCGGCATGAAGTCGTACCAAACAGCAAATCATGTCCGACAAATTTGAACGCAATGGCCACGACGTTAACGCAGAGCGAAGAAGCCCAATTTGCCCAGACGATTGAGATGTTTGAGGTCATCACTCAATCGCAGCCCAATGACTATCAATCGTTGGAGATTCTCAAGGAGGCTTACAGCAAGTTGGGCCGCGAAGCCGAGGTCATCAGCACCGCCAAACGCATCGCCCAAGCGTACGTCCAAACGGGACAGTTTTCCTCGGCGATCCTCGAATACGAGACGATTTTACAGCAGCATCCCAACGATCCCGAAGCGCAAAAAGCGCTCCGGGAAATCGAAGCCAAATCTTCCACCAGCATCACCTACGGCGAGGAAACCGCCATGTTCCGCCGCCCAACCGAGGGCGGCGATCTGGCGCAGCCCGCGACGGGGACCTTCTCCGGAGTGTTGGAGGATGGCCGCAAGCCGATGCACAAAATTTTCGTCAAAAGCAAACTCATGGCGGAGTCAGACTTCGACGCGTGCTGGCCTAGTTTGGATTTAACCACGCCGCCCACCGAGGTTTGCGATTCATTCCTGCGAACCGTCGCCGACAAGGGACTGGTCGCCACCGAAACCGCGCTGAAATTGATCAGCGACCGGTCGCGCCTGCCCTGTCTGCCGTTGGAGCGTTATGAAGTGGATTTCGAGCTGGCGCGCACCTTTCCCGCCGCGAGCTGTCGGCGCTGGTGCGTCCTGCCGTTTGATCGCATGAGCAAATCCGTGCTCATTGCCACCACGAACCCGTTTAATCAGCAGGTGATCAAGGAACTGCAAGCCGCCACCTCTGACCGGTTGTTGTGGTACCTGGCGTCGCCGGCTGAAATCGTGAAGAACCTGCAGAAAATTTTCCGTTAATCATGCGTCCCATAAAAACTTTTGGTGAGCGAATCGCCGACGCGCTGGTCGAGGACGGTTTGTTGTCGAGCCAGCAGGTGGAAGAACTGTTGGAACAACAGAAGACCGAGGGCGCGCGCTTCGTCAAACTCGTCACCGAGAAAGCCTACGTCAGCGAGCAGGACCTGACCGTTTCCATGGGCCGGGTGCTGAACGTGCCGCCCATCAATCTGGCGCGGATTTCAGTTCCGGTGGAAGTTGCCGATTTGCTGCCGCGTGAAGTTGCGCATAACCATCGCGTGCTGCCGGTTTCGCGCGTGGACAACAAGTTGTTCCTCGCGATGGCCGATCCGTTGAACGTCCTGGCCATTGACGACGTCAAGCGCATCACCAAGCTGGAAGTTTTCCCGCTGATCGCCTCCGACAAGGCGATTGCGGACAAATTCAACCTGTTGGACACCGCCAAGAGCGGCAGCATGGAGGAGATTCTCCAAGACGCCGCGAATCAGGGCGTGGACGGGGATGGGGAATTCGAGACGGTTAAAGAGTCGGTCGAAGAGGTGAATCTCGACCAACTGGCGGCTTCCAGTGAGGAAGCTCCGGTCATCAAGCTGGCCAACATCATCGTGATGCAGGCCATCAAGGATCGCGCCAGTGATATTCATATTGAACCGTTCGAGCGGGTGTTGCGCCTGCGCTACCGTATTGACGGATCATTGGTGGACGCCACGCCGCCGCCCAAGAGCATGCAATTGGCGCTTGCGTCGCGCTTCAAAATCATGGCGAGTCTGGACATCGCCGAGCGGCGGTTGCCCCAGGACGGACGCATGCGGGTGCGAGTCGGCGGCAAGGATTATGATTTGCGCGTTTCCATCATGCCCACCGTGCATGGCGAGAAGATCGTGTTGCGCGTGCTCGACAAAGGCAATCTTTCCGCCAGTCTCGACCGGTTGGGACTGGACCCCGACACCTTTACCCAATTCAAACAAGCGGTGGATGCGCCGCACGGTTTGATCCTGGTCACCGGACCGACCGGCTCGGGCAAAACAACGACGCTTTACTCCGCGTTGAACGAACTGAACAGCCCCATTTTCAATATCGTCACGGTGGAAGATCCGGTGGAATTTCAGATTCCCGGCATCAACCAGGTCCCGGTCAAAAAGGAAATCGGCCTTACCTTTGCGAACGCCCTGCGCTCCATTTTGCGTCAGGACCCGGACATTGTGATGATTGGTGAAATCCGCGACATGGAAACCGCTGAAATTGCCATCGAGGCGTCACTCACCGGTCACCAGGTGCTCTCCACGATGCACTGTAACGACGCGCCTGGCGCGATTGCGCGTTTGGACGACATGGGCATCGCACCGTTCCTGATTTCTTCGTCCGTCATCTTGTCCTGCGCGCAACGGTTGCTGCGCCGCATCTGTCCGCATTGCAAGGAGCCGGTGACTTACCCCACCAAGATGTTCGATGATTTGCAACTGGACCCCAGTGTGTTCGACGGCGTTACGCTCTATCGCGGTCGTGGCTGTGACCGGTGTAAAAATACGGGTTACGCCGGGCGACTGGCGATTATCGAAGCCATGACGGTGACGGATGAGATTCGAAAACTGATCATTGCCCGCGCCAATTCGCGTGAGATCAGCAAGGTCGCCATCAGTCAGGGTATGAAAACACTGCGCATGGTGGCGCTGGATCGTGCCCGCGACGGAGCTTCCACCCTCGAACAGGTCATGTTGATGACCTCGGCGCACTGAGCCGCTTCCGTCGGAAATGCGAACATTCACCGGAAGCGCGCGGACCGGCGGTTCCGAGAGAGATGGATTACCGGTTAGCTGATTATGCCGCTGCTTCGGAGGAAGCATCGGAAGCCGCTGGCGGGCTGTAAGCGTCAATCTTTTCGATGCGATAACGGTGTTTCACTCCGTCCACATCCACCTCGGTTTCCTCGCCAATCTTGCGATTCAGCAAAGCCTGCCCGACCGGGGTGAGATAGCTGATGATGTTCTTGGTCACGTCGAAATCCCAGGCCCCGAGGATCGTGAATGTTTCCAGGTTCTGCGCGTTTAGATCCGTAACGCGCACGACCGTGCCGATGTTCACCACATCTGTTTGGGCGTTGTTGAAATCGGTCCCTTGGGCGCGGGCCAACTGAGCTTCGAGTTCTCCTTTCCGCCGCATCAGGATTTTTTGCATTTCCTTGGCGGATTTGTACTCATGGTTTTCGCGCAAGTCACCGTAGCTGCGGGCCACCGCAATTTCCTTGGAGTTGGCTGGAATCTTCTTCTGCACCAGCTCGGCGTATTCCGCGCGGCGTCGCTCCAGACTCTCCCACGAAACGTGAAGCACCGCTTCCTGCTTGTTCGCCGGTTCGCCGGTGATCAGCGATTGCACGGATGGATGACGTTTGACAATCCGCGCCAACAGCGAGCGTTTATCCATGTCCTCGAACGCCGGGGAAAATTGCAGGGCGCGGGTCAAATCTTTCACGACTTCAATGTCGGCGGTGCCCGTCAAATCCGCGATCAACTCATGGTCCGACAACATGAAATCGCGCAAGCGGTTCGAGCGTTTCTCGTTAAATTGGTCGTGCTCAATGGCCGCCAGCATGGCACGGAAAACTTCCGGCCCGAGAATGTCGGCGTAATCATCGCTGCGTTCCTTGCCGAGCCAGAGCAACGGCTCGCTGCTGGCAGCGTGCTGGCTGATGAGCCGCGCCAGCACTTCCTTCAGGTCCGGCAATTTGCCGTTGTGGGCCAGGATGTTGGCGAACTCTTTGCACAAGCGCGCCGAAACCATGTTAAAAGCGGTCAGCAGCGTTTCAACCCAGCGTTCCGGTTGCGCGTCTTTGAAGGACTCGAGCGTCCGGCGGTGTTTGGCCGCCGGCATCGCTTCCATGACGCCACCAAATTTTACCCCGTCCTGGTTCCACAATTGCGTGGCGGTAATCTCGTCCGCCGCGGGTGGCAGATCGGCAATGGCCGCCACGTCGTCGCGAACAAAAACAGCCTCCAGGGCGACTGCCGTTTGCGTCCGCAAATGGGCCGGAATTTCCGCGTTCAACGCCGCCACAATCTCTTTCGCGGCCGCGGCTTTATCGGTCAGGTCCGCGGCGTTTTTCACCACCTCCGCCGCAGCGGCCAGACGCGCCTTTAACCCTTTGGCCGCCTGGAAACTGGCCAGCAACCGATCCTGCAAGGAGGTTTCCTGCGTGGTATAGACAATGGGTTCGCTCTTCTTGGTCGGCACGATGAAATGACCGTCCTTCTTCATTTCCGCGCGCACCGTTTCCCACCATTTCTTCCAATCATCGCGAATGACGTCGGGAACGAGCACCTGCTGAATTTGCGCCGGGGTGGCCTTGCCGTCGTAGCTGTTGAGCACGATGCGGATCAAGTCCAGGTGATTCAGCGCGGCGGTTTTTTGTAATCCCTCAAGGTCCACGGATTTCCGGGCCAGGATGTGCTCTTTGGGAATGGGCTTCAGCGTCTCGGCGGCGAAGGAAAGGTCCATCGCGTGATCCGGCTTACCCGCAAAGTCAATGGTGAACCGCGCAAAAACCGTATCCACGGTCTTGATCCGGCCAAAGCCCCAACTACGATGCTCGCAAAATCCGCTGCTGGTCAACCGCACCAACGGTTCAATCTGCCGCCCTTCGATTTTTCCCGCTGCGGCCAACTTTTCAAATTCTTCTTTCATAGTTCGATTCTTCCTCGCGTCCGTCCCGTTTTCCCGCCAACATTAAAAGCCGTGACTGGCCAAAAACCAAGAGAAATTGCGGTTCGCGTCCTCGGCGAACGCCACCACAGCGACGATTACACGGAGAAATTGCTCGACCGCGCCCTCTCTCGCGCAAAGCTTTCGCCGGCTGATCGTGGGCTGACGCAAGAACTGGTTTTTGGCGTTGTGCGCTGGCAGTCGGCGTTGGACTGGTTGATCGCGAGGAAGACGCAGGACCGTCAGCAGAAGGCCGGACTTCAGGATTTACTACGCCTCGGTTTGTACCAAATTTTCTGGCTGGAACGCATCCCGGATCACGCGGCAGTCCACGAAACCGTGGAGCTGGCGCGACATCAGGGATACGGACGACAAGCCGGTTTCATCAACGCCGTCTTGCGCGGTTATTTGCGCGAAGCCGAGGCGACCCGCCGCCGTCTGGCTGAGTTGAAGGTGAACGATCCGGCGATCGGGTGCTCGCATCCCAAGTGGCTCGTCAGTCGTTGGGAGCAATCGTTCGGTGCGGAGAACACGCGCCGATTGTTGGAATCCAATAACACGCCGCCGCAGACCTATGCGCGCGTCAACACACTGAATTTTGATCGCCCCAGCGCCGCACCGGATTCGGCACAAATCCGACGCGGTGTGCCGGAGAAGATCGCCACCGTTGACGATTTATTAACGCTCTGGCGGGATGAAAACGTGGCGTATGACTTTTTTACCCGAAGCTGGACCGGCGAGAATCTGGTTTTTGAACTCAAATCGCACCCGCCGCTACCAACCCTCAGCAGTTTTCAAAAAGGTTGGTTTTACATTCAAGACCCCAGCACGCTGCTCGCCGTGCAGGAACTGGCGCCGCAACCGGGCGAAACCGTTCTCGACCTTTGCGCCGCGCCCGGCGGGAAGACGACCTACCTCGCGCAGTTGATGAATAACACGGGGAAAATTATTGCCACCGATGAAGTTCCCGCCCGCCTGAAACTGGTTGCGGAAAATTGTCAGCGCCTCGGAATAACCTGTGTTGAATCGCTCTCCCTGGAAGCTCTTGAAGCGCCAGCCCGGATTTTTGATCGCATCTTGATTGATGCGCCCTGTTCCAACACCGGCGTGTTGCGTCGTCGCGTGGACTTGCGCTGGCGGGTGCGTCTTTCCGAACTGAGCCGTCTGAGCCATAAACAGAAAAAGCTGTTAAAACAAGCCGCGCCGCATCTGCAATCCGGCGGGCTGCTGGTGTACAGCACCTGCAGTCTTGAACCGGAAGAAAACGCGCAAGTCGTCCAACACTTTTTGGCGGCCCATTCCGATTTCACATTGGAACGCGAACGCCAGTTGCTGCCATTTACCGATGGGACCGACGGCGCTTACGTGGCGGTATTGCGCAAAAAGTAACGGGCGCTACCAGCTCTGACACTTCCTCAGAGCGGGACGACTTTCACGTCGTAATCAACTCATCAGAGACGCGGTGGAACGCGCTCCTCTCAGTGACCAGTCAGAACGGTCAGGTTGGCCGCTCCACCATCCCAGGGCGGGTCGGTTTTCGAGTGGCGGATTGGATTTTCTTTGATTCCGCTTGCCGATGAAATTGTGGTCCTTCTATGCTGCACGAATATGCAATCCGTATCCGTCAGGTGCAAACGTCGCGCGTTGCGTGCAACGCGAGGTTCCAGCCGTCAACGTCAAACCGTCCGCTTGTTTTTGCTGGGCTGGTTCGTCCTGGGCGGCTGGCTCGGTGGCGGTTGTGTGGCGCAACAAAAAGGCCCGATCACCGCGCTGGATCGCTACGTGGCCGCGCCGGACTCAAATTACAATTTCTCGCTGGTCAACACCATCCCCGGACAAGGCTGGACGACGTATGTGCTGGAGATGACTTCACAACAGTGGCTGACGACTCAGGAAGTGGATCGGCCGTTGTGGAAGCATTGGTTGATCCTGGTGAAACCAGACACGGTCACCTCGACGAAATCGTTGTTGCTGATCAGCGGCGGCGCGAACGGAGGCGAGCCACCCAAGAAAGCCGCGCCGGAACTGGTGAAGATCGCCATGCTCACCAAGTCCGTGGTGACGGAGTTGAAAATGGTGCCCAACCAACCGCTGGTGTTCGCCGGGGAAACGCAGGGGCGCAAGGAGGATTCCTTGATCGCTTACACGTGGGATAAATTCCTGCGTACCGGCGACGAAAAGTGGCCCGCGCGACTGCCCATGACCAAAGCCGCCGTGCGCGCGATGGACACGGTCACGGCGTTTTGCGGCAGTGCCGCCGGCGGGCAGTTGAAGGTGGATGCATTCTTCGTTTCGGGCGCGTCCAAACGGGGTTGGACCACCTGGACCACGGCGGCGGTGGACCCGCGGGTGATCGGTATTGCACCGGTGGTGATTGACGTCCTGAACGTCGAGGCTTCGATGAAACATCATTACGGTTCGTATGGCTTCTGGGCGCCGGCGGTGGGCAATTACACCGAGTTCAACATTATGGATTGGATGGGCACACCGCAGAATGAAGCCTTGATGCGGATTGAAGACCCATACACCTATCGGGCGCGTTACACGATGCCCAAGTTCATGATCAACGGTTCGGGCGATCAGTTCTTTTTACCGGACTCCTCCAAATTTTATTTCAACGATCTGCCCGGCGTAAAATATCTGCGTTACGTGCCCAACGCGGATCATTCATTGCGCGGTTCGGACGCCTACGCCACGCTGGCGGCCTGTTACGACGCGGTGATTCACCAATATCACCTGCCTGAATTTACCTGGACGCAGGAAGGCGAAGATGCGATCCGGGTGACGGCGAAGGATCGTCCGACCCGCGTGCGACTGTGGCGCGCAACGAATCCCACGGCGCGCGATTTCCGGCTCGAATCCTTCGGGCCAAAATGGGAAAGCCAGACGCTTACTGATCAGGGCGGCGGCGTGTTCGTGGGCAAAGTGGAAAAACCGGCGCAAGGCTGGACGGCTTTCTTTGTGGAACTGACCTTCCCGAGTGAAGGCGAGGAAGCCTTCAAATTCACGACTTCCGTGCGGGTTGTGCCGGATATCGAGCCGTATAAGTTTGTGCCGTCGCTGGATCGGATTAAAAAATAAGCGTCGGCAAATCACCCAACGGCCAGTTTGCGGGGCGGGCTGGCTTCCTTACGCGAACATCAAACGGCAAATGATGATGGCGGCAATCATTCCCACGCCGTCGGCGATCAATCCGGCGGGCACGGCGTGCCGGGTGCGTTTCACGCCCACCGCGCCGAAGTAAACGGCGATCACATAGAACGTGGTTTCCGTGCTGCCGAAAATGGTGCCGGCGGTTCGCGCCAACAAACTGTCGGGACCGAATTCCTTCACGAGGTCGGAGAGCAGTCCCAACGTGCCGCTGCCGCTGAGCGGGCGTACCAGGCACAAGGGCAGCAGCTCGGTCGGGAAGTGGACAAAATCCAATACCGGCTTCAAGGCCAGGGTCAGCATTTCGATGCCGCCCGCCTCGCGGAACATGCCGATGGCGACCAAAATAGCGACCAGATAAGGCATGATCATCACCGAGGTTTTGAAGCCGTCTTTCGCACCTTCGACAAACTCTTCATAGACGTTCACCCCGCGCAACGCCGCGTACAACGGAAAAAACGACAACAACAGCGGAATGGAGAGCAGCGAAATCGCGTTGGTGCTGCGCAGGAAAGAGTTTTGCCCGGCCAGCGATGCCAACGGCGCTTTGCCAAACATTTCTGAAAAGCCCAGGCGCAAAAACGCATAAATAAAAACTCCGGCGAACACCACCAACACCAGCCAACTGAACCAGTTCAACGGCGTGAGTAACTGGTTGCTCAGCACGACCGGCGCGGGCGCAGTACCGGCGGCGGCCTCCGGATTTTGCGTTGGCGTCTCGACCGCCAGCGTGACTTTGGGCAACGGCGGCAACCGGTAGCCGGGCAGTTTTTCCAACAATTTGACCGCGGTGATTCCGGCAACGGTGGAGCAGAACGTGGCCATGATGCTGGAGCTGACAATGGCGAAGGCGTTGGTCGCGTGCGCCACCGCTAGCACGGCGATGGCCGTGGCGGGAATCAATTGAATGGAGCTAGTGTTGATGGCCAGAAAAGTACACATGGCGTTCGAGGCGACACCCGGGCGCCGATTCAGCGTTTCCAGATCCTGCATCGCGCGGATGCCCAAGGGCGTGGCGGCGTTCGAGAGGCCGAGGATGTTGGCGGCCATATTCATCAACATCGAACCCATGGCCGGATGTTCGGGCGGCACGTCGGGAAACAAGCGACGCATGAGCGGCCGTAACAGTCGGGCCAGAACGCTGATCAAACCCGCTTTTTCAGCCAGGCGCATGATGCCGAGCCAGAGCGCCATCACGCCCGCCAAAGGCAGCGCCAATTGCATCACGGCAAATTCAGCACGTTCAAAGGCCGCCTTGCCGACGGCGTCGAGCGTGTCGTGCGTGGCGCCGATCACCACCGCCGCCACCATCAACCCCAGCCAGATGTAGTTGAGCATGACGGCGAGCTTAATGGGCGCAGCGGGGCGGTAAAGTTTTTCATTTCGTGAGACGGCATTTTTCGACAACATCATGGTGTTTATGGGCAAACGCCGTGAGGCGCGCGAACGCGCCGTTCAGTTTCTGTTTCAAAACGATTTAAACCCGCGTGAAGATCTCGAGGCGGCGTTGAATGAATTTTGGGAATCGCAACGCGCCGCCGCGCTGGCCGAGGACAAAGCGGGCAAGGCCACCTGGGGCGAACAAGTGGAGCTGCCGCCGCCCACCGCGGCGGAAGCCGAAACGCGCCTGTTCGCCGAGCCGTTGATTCGCGGCACGCTTGAACATCAGGAGGCGATTGACGAGCAGATCCAAAAGCATCTGAAAAACTGGAATTTCAGCCGCTTGGCGCCGGTGGACCGCAACATTCTGCGTCTGGCGATTTATGAGATGCTGCATCGCCGCGATATTCCGCCGGCGGTCAGCATCAACGAAGCGGTGGACATCGCGAAAAAATTCTCCACCGAGGACAGCGGGAAATTCGTGAACGGCATTCTGGATCGCGTTCGCGCCGAGGTGTTGCGTCCGGCGCACGAGCCGAAATGAGCGTTTACCGAACTTCGATGCCGGAACGGTTGGACGACCAACCGCCGCCGGGCAACCGATTTTCACACTTTAATTTTTGATCGAGATGTACGCGGACCTTCACCTCCATTCGTGTTACTCCGACGGCACTTTTACGCCCGAGGAAATTGTGCGTCGCGCTCAACGTCAGGGGTTGGGGGCCATCGCGCTGACGGATCACGACACGGTGGAGGGTTGCGCCGTCGCGGCGGCTGAATGTGCGGCGGCGGGCATTGAATTTGTCATCGGCACGGAATTAACCGCCGAGCATGCGGATCACGAGCTGCACCTGCTGGCCTATTTCATTGATCCCACCAATCCGGCGTTGCGCGATGAAATCAACAAGTTTCAACAGGTGCGCCAGGAACGGATCCGGAAAATGGTGGCGCACTTGAACGAACTCGGGGTGCCGCTGCCAGTGGAAGAGGTGTTCGCGCTGGCCAATTGCAAATCGCCCGGCCGGCCGCACGTCGCGCGCGCGTTGGTGCAGCGGGAATTTTGTCACACGTTGGACGAAGCGTTCGAGCGCTACCTTAAAAAGGGCCGCCCGGCCTGGGTGCCGAAAGCCAGGATGGACGTGTTGACGGTGATCCAACTGGTCCGACAAGCGGGCGGGCTGGTGGTGCTGGCGCATCCGGGATTGAACAAGGCGGACGAACTCATCCCGGAACTGGTCAGCGCCGGACTGGACGGGATCGAGTGTTTCCACACGAAACATTCCGCCCCCGTCGCCCAACGCTATCTGGGGCTGGCGCAACGGTATCATTTGTTGGTCACCGGCGGTTCGGATTGTCACGGCATGGGCAAACGCAAACCGCTCATTGGCACGGTGCGACTGGCGCGCGCCGATTTTGACCGGTTCAAAGCCGCTGCGGAACAGCGAAAACGGACGCAGCAAACGACGCCCGCTGCTCCGGCGTGAATCCGCTTTCATCTATTACTCATGGGACTTTTCGATAAATTCAAAATTGGTCTGGCCAAAACTCAAGCCAAGTTGGCGCATGAAATCAAACGCATCGTTACGCGTTCGCCGAAACTGACGCCGGAAACTCTGGAAGAATTGGAGCAGGCGCTCATTGCCGCCGATCTGGGCATGGCGATGACCGGCCAGATTCTCACTGCGGTCAAAACGGCTTACGAATCGCAAGGCGGCGCGGGCCTGAATTATCTGGCGGTCGCGCGAACGGAAATTGAAAAGAGCCTGACTTCGGATCGAACCGGTTTGATCAAAGCGCCCGCCGGTCCAACGGTGGTTTCCATCGTCGGAGTGAATGGCACGGGCAAAACCACCACGTCCGCCAAGTTGGCGGCTTTCATCCAGGCGCGGGGACAGGTGGCGTTGCTGGCCGCGTGCGATACGTTTCGTGCCGCCGCGATTGAACAACTGAAGTTGTGGGGACAACGTCTCCGGGTGGAGGTGGTGGCGGGCAATTACGGCGCCGACGCGGCGGCGGTGGCCCACGACGCGGTGAGCGCCGCCCAAGCGCGGCAGGCGGATTATCTGTTCATTGACACGGCGGGGCGCTTGCACACGAAGCACAATCTGATGCAGGAATTGCAAAAGTTGCACCGCGTGATCGGCCGACAGCAAACGGGCGCGCCCCATGAAGTGTTGCTGGTGCTGGATGGCAGCACGGGCATGAACGCGCTGAATCAGGCCCGCGAGTTCAACAAGATCGTGCCGCTGACCGGACTGGTGGTGACCAAGCTCGACGGCACCAGCAAAGGCGGCATGGTCGTGGCCATTCAGAAGGAGTTGGGGCTGCCGATCAAGTTCATCGGGCTGGGGGAGCAAGCTGACGATTTACAGCCCTTCGACGCCAAGGCGTTTGCCGCCGCGCTACTCGGAGAATAAACGGCGCCGTCTGCCGGGCGGGCCAGATTCCAGCGGATCGGAAACGAGCCGGATTTACGCCGTTGGCTTCGGCTCGCGCAAATCGGGCAGCAAGACCGTCAGCAACCCGAGCAGCGGCAAAAACGAGCAGCTCTTCATGACAAACGTGATGCTGGTATGATCCGCCAACCAACCCAGGACGGCGGAGCCGATCCCACCCAATCCGAAGGCGAATCCGAAAAATAAGCCAGCGATCGTGCCCACCTTGCCCGGCAGCAATTCAATCGCATAAACCAGAATGGCCGGAAACGCCGACGCCATGATGAAGCCAATGATCACCGACAATCCCGCCGTCCAAAACAGGTTTGCAAATGGCAGCGCCAAGGCAAACGGCGCCATGCCCAGGATGGAAATCCAAATCACCTGCTTGCGGCCGATGCGGTCGCCCACCGGACCGCCGACGATTGTGCCCGCCGCCACGGCCGCGAGAAAGAGGAACAGATATAATTGCGAAGCGGGCACCGAGACGTGGAACTTTCCAATCATGTAAAACGTGTAGTAGTTCGTCATCGAGGCGAGGTAGAAGAACTTGGAAAACATGAGCGTCAGTAGGATCACCAGACAAAACGCGATTTTGCGGCGCGAGGTGATCAAATGCTGATGGGCGGCTTCGGCTTTTTGCGTCAGACGGTGCGCCAATCGTTCCCGGTACCAGCCGCCCACCCGTCCCAGGAGAATTATCCCCATAAACGGCAACAGCGTGAACCAGAGAATGCGGTGTTGTCCGTAGGGCGCGACGAACCACGCGGCCAGCAGCGGGCCAAAGGAACTGCCCGTGTTGCCGCCGACTTGAAAGAGCGATTGGGCAAACCCGTGGCGGCCGCCGGAAGCCATCCGCGCCACGCGCGATGATTCGGGATGGAAGATGGCCGATCCCATGCCCACCATTCCCGCCGCCAGAATGACAATGTGATAGGAAGGCGCCAACGCCAGCAACACCAGCCCGATCAGCGTAATGCTCATGCCCACGACCAGCGAATAAGGTTTCGGGTGGTGATCGGTATAATAACCCACGAACGGTTGCAGCACGGAGCCAACCATTTGGAAGGTCAGGGTGATCAATCCCACTTGCGTGAAAGTCAGCGCATACGACGTTTTCAACAGCGGATAAAGCGCCGGAATGAGCGCCTGAATCGCGTCGTTCAAGAAATGCGAAAAGCTGAGGGTGAACAGGACCGCCAGTGCGGTCGGCGCCGCGCCGGCCGGAACTCCCGCTGGAGGAGCAGCTTCAACTTTCGCGTTCATTCGAGTTTCGTAACCACCAGCGGCGCCCACGGAGCCGAAGCTGAAGAAAACATCGGGAGAGATTTTCGTTGCGCAGTTCGGTCACCCGCCTCGGGCCCGCTAAAACCAATCCGAGCATACAGCCTTCCGCCAACGGCGCAAGAAAACCGTAAGGCGCGGCCTCCGCGCGGGTTCAGATGTGTTTGCCAAGATGCGAACTTGGTTCTGGCGATTACTTCGTTAGCATTCGCGTCATGCGAATTTTGGGATTGGATCATGGCACGCGCCGCATCGGGGTGGCGTTGAGCGACGAAATGCGCCTGATCGCGCAGCCGCTCGAGTATATCCCGTCCGAACCCTTTGCGGAGTTTGTGGAACGGCTGGGTAAAATTTTGCGCGAGCAAAACGTGGAACTCGTCGTGATTGGTCTGCCGCGCAATATGGATGGCAGTTACGGTCCGGCGGCGGAAAAGGTGCGGGAATTTGTTCAGGCGTTGGCGGCGAAAATCAATGTGCCCATCAAACTGTGGGACGAACGTCTGACCACCGTGCAGGCGCAGCGGGTTTTGATTCAGGGCGGCACCCGCCGACAGCAGCGCAAACAGAAAGTGGATCAAATCGCCGCCGCAATCTTGCTGCAAAGTTACCTGGATAGTTTGCTTTGATCCGATGTCCGCCAAAAATTCCGCTCCGCCAAACAAACCGGTCTCGAAACCCGCCGCCAACGCGGCGCGAACGCTTAAGTTCAAGCTGACGATTGCGTACGACGGCGCCGCGTATCAAGGCTGGCAGGCGCAACGGGTGGGCACGGGAGTGCAGGAACTGGTTGAGGCCGGGCTGGCGAAATTGTTTCCAAGCCGACCGCGATTGATCGGTTCAAGCCGCACCGATACCGGAGTCCACGCGCTCGGGTTGGTGGCACATTTTTCCCTGCCGCGCGCGGAGTTCCGCATGCCGGTGCGCCGGCTGGCATTGGCCATCAACGCCACGTTGCCGGCGGATATTCGCGTGATGCGCGCGGGTCGCGCGGTGGATAATTTCCAGGCGCGTTTCGACGCCACTGGCAAGCAGTATCGCTATCGGGTCTGGAATTCGCCCACGATGAATCCGCTGTTGCGCGCCTACGCCTGGCATGTGCCGCAGCCGCTGGACTTGAGCGCGATGCGCGCCGCCGCCAAACGGCTGGTGGGCCGCCACGACTTCCGTTCGTTCACCGCCAATCGCGGTGTGCCGTTGGCCGATGCGGTGCGGACTTTGCGGCGGTGCGACATCAAACGCAGCGGTGCGCAGCTCACATTTGTAATCGAGGGCGACGGCTTCCTTTACAAGATGTGTCGCGGCATCGTCGGCACGCTGGTGCAAATCGGTTACGGTCGTTTTCCCGCGAGTGAAATCAAAACCATGTTGGCGCGTAAAAGTCGGGATGCGGCGGGAATGAACGCGCCCGCGTGTGGTTTGGTGTTGTGGCGGGTGTTTTATCGGCCGCGCCAATCCCGGTCGCGCCCGACCCAAGATTGATTCCATGCACGTCGTTTTGGTTGAACCCGAAATTCCGCCGAACACCGGCAACGTCGCCCGCTTGTGCGCGGCGACCCGGACGACGTTGCACCTTATCGAACCGTTCGGCTTCAAGCTGGATGACGCGACGTTGAGGCGCGCGGGCATGGATTATTGGCGTCAGGTGAATTGGCGACGTTGGGCGAACTGGTCGGCGTTTGCGACGCAACTTCCAAAGACCAGCCGGTTGTGGTTAATCGAATCGGGCGGCCCGCGAATTTATTCCGAGGTCAGTTTCGCTGCGGATGATTACCTGGTCTTCGGACGCGAAACCGCCGGCTTACCGAAGCCGTTATTGGCGCAACACCAAGACCGCTGGCTGCGCATTCCGATGTTCAATCCCGAGGCGCGCTCGCTGAACCTTTCCAATTGCGTGGCGCTGGTGCTGTTCGAAGCACTCCGTCAGCAGAATTTCTCCGGCGGCCACTAACCGCACAAGTACATCACCAACGGTGCGGCGTGTTTATTTTCGTGTGGGTTGGGGGGCACTGCCATTTTTGCCGGGGTCGCCTGATTTCGATGGCTTCGGACGAGCGGGTTCCGACGTTGGTTGGGATTCGGTTCGCCTTGGCACCGCCAGAAAGCCGATTAAAACCAATCCCAACGCGATTGCGGCCAGACTGACATAAAGAAATTTGGCGTCGGGCCGGAAGTTGAATTCAACCACATGTTCACCGGCGGGCACGGCCACTCCGCGCATCAGATAATTGCACCGCAACAACTCGGCGGCCTGACCATCAATCGTCACCTGCCAGTTCGGATCGTAACGGTCGTTCAGCAGCAGAACATTCAGCGCCGCACTTTTGGTTTTGAGCACGATTTTCTTGGGATGATAGCTGACGTAGTCCACCGTCCCGGCGGGCGCATTGGTGTCCGAACCACCCGGAACGACTTGCGCGGGCAAAACTGTCTGTGTTGGATCGAAGTCGGGACTCGACAGTAACGCAAGCGTCGCCAAGTCATTGGTCGCCACCCCGGCGAACGGGCCGTGCCTCGGCGCGGGGATCGTCTCCAGCCATTGATCCACACGGTTCGAGTTGTAAGCGGGCGTTTCCCAGTGCGCGTACATTTTAGCGCGTGGCAAAGCGCCGGTGAATTCAATGATGGCGTAACGCCCATTTTCATTGGTGCGGATCAGAATCGGTCCTCCGGGGCGATTCTGATAAAAGTCGAACGGCAGGCGCACCTTGAAGCGTTGTTGCGCCGCGTCGAAGCCTTGATTCAACAATCCGACGAGCGGCGCGGCGGCAGCGATGTAGCGGGTGCTGGTCAACTGCCAGCGCTGCGTGACGCGAGCCAGGGAGTTGGTTGTGCCCCAGAAACGAAACGCGGTTTCAAAGACGTCATAATCCAGCGGTCGCCGCGGCATTTGCACGACATTGATGGATTGGATGTTGTAGTAAGGAAAAAGGTGCTGCGTCCATTCGCTGCCATAGACGGATTGGAACATGCTTTCCAGATCCATCAAGCGCGGGTCGAGTTGGAACGCGCGCAGATGGAAGGGGTCAATGTTGCCGACGCGTTGCTCATACGGATATTCGCGAAGCAGATCAAAGACTGGGTTGCGCGCGGCGTCGAGGTAACGGCCGGTCCAATTTTGCGCGATCACCCACGGTCGCGCCTGCCAGCCGAGGTCCACAACGACGAGCAATCCCAAAATAATTGCAGCCGTGCGCTGGCGTTTTCCCGTGAACGCTCCACTTATCAGCAGAGCCAGAAAGGCGACCGAGGCCAGCACGAAAATTACCGTCCAAAAGAACTGCCCCAGGCTGAAGCCAACCGTACGTCCGGCGGCGCTGGCAATCGCGCCTGGTTCCGGATTGCCGCCTTGCGACAAGTCCAAGACGTAAAGATAATCGGTAACGTAAGTTTCAAGCAGGCCACGAAATTTAATCAAGCCCACCCAGGCGAGGCCGGTAAAACCGAGCGTAATGAACAGTCCGGTCACCCATTTCCTGTCAAAGCCGCCCGCCGTTTTCCACCAGCTTTTGAACTGTTCCACCGCCCCCCGAGTCGTGGCGGTGGCACGTTCCAAGTAAAGCGTCGTCAAACCGTGCAGTCCATACGCGAACAGAATAATCAACGCCCATGAGAAGACGTGCAGGAATTTCGCGGGATTGCGAAACATGGAAGCGTAAGGCAACGCGTATAAAAATTGGTAGAACGGCGCAAAACGCCCGAACATGAAGGCCGCGCTGACAATCAATACTGCCAACCAGAACCAGATCATTTTTCGTTGTGGCGCGGAAAAAAACGATTTGTCACCTCGAAATGATTGTGCCACAGCCCAAGCTGCGCCCAGCAGAATCAAGATGCCCGCGTAACCGGACCCCATGCCGTAGCGGAAAAAATTCCCCGGCATCGGTCCCTTGCGATCCGTTTGCAAAAAGCTGTCCCACTCCGACCCGCGACCGGCGAATCCCCAATAGCTGCCGTCCGCGAACCATTTCTGCGCCCATTGCGGCAGGTTCGCCGGAGTATCCATACGAAAACCGAAAAACCCGGGCGCAACGATGTCCAATGCTTCGCGCTTGGGCATGCTCCACTGCGTGGCCTCACTCCACCGATTGGCCCGCGTTTGTTCATCCTGGGCCATGCCGACGACGCCTTGGATTTGTGTAGCCACCAGGGAACTCACCGCATTGGAGGCAATGAACCCGGCAAACACGGCGACCAGAAGTAATCGCCAACCCGCCTGAATCATTTTTGACACCCATGAACCTTCCTGCACCAACGCGTGAGCCACCACCCAAGCGGCCACGAAAATACTAAACATCGCGCCGATGTCGGATGCTTCGATGACGCCGAGACCCACCAGCAGACCAGCGAGCATGGCCCGCGCCCATGGGCGTTGGTTCGAACCGGCCAGAATTCCGAGCGCAAAATAGCAAAGCGCGAAGCAAATTGGTTGGTTGGCCACGCCCCAACAGGCAGTGGCCACGAAATCGCCGTTCAGCGCCGCCGCCAACCCCGCCACGCTACCCACCAACTCTGAAAACCCCAGACGTCGAAATAGAAAACGCGCGCCATTTCCCACTAACAACAAAGCGATCGGTGCGAACACCTTGGAAAAAACGACGGGCTTGAGCAGCAGAAGCAACAGATTGGTGATGCTGACGGATTGCATGCCGCCGTTGAGACCGAGCCAATTCAAATCCGCCCAGGTTCCCGTTAATGAGGTGGCGATGTCGTGGTACTCGGCGCTGAGCGCGCCCAACGGTGCGTCGTTGGAAAACACGAGGTAGCCAGACCCCCAGCCACCGCTGAATAATACGGCTAATACCAGAAAAAGCAGCAGATTGAACCGCGCCAACGGGTAGAGTGTTTTCCATCCACCGGCAGTCGTATCACGACGTGAATTCATAAAGTCACAAATTCCCGTCAGGCTAAGGTTTGAGAAGGTGAAGGCAAGGCGCGATTGGCGGCATACGTTTAAGGCTGGCCATCGGATTTTGGCTCCCTGTGGGATTCTTGACTGACACCTGATGATTGTCATAATCCCATGATGTCGCAGAACGCAACGACGACTGATGCTTTGAATCGGCTCTACTTGGACCTCTTAAAAAAGACGCTCCGTTATTGGTTTTGGGAGGATCCTGGCAAGCCAATCGAGACGATTGCCTATCGTGCCGGCCTGTTTCGACCCCTCGTAGTTGGCGTGGCGCGATTACTGGCCAGGATGCGGTTGCGGATTGTGGTATTGCAGGACCAGGAATTGGAAAAAAATATCCCCGGAGCCAGTTGGCCGGCGTGCGCGCACACCATGGTCAGCATGCAACGCCTGGATAATTTGCAACAACTCGTCACCACGGTTTTGCGGGAGGACGTGCCGGGAGATTTGATCGAAACCGGAGTGTGGCGGGGCGGCTCCTGTATTTTCATGAAGGCCATTCTCGCCGTTCATGGTGACTCAACCCGTCGGATTTTCGTGGCGGATTCGTTTGCCGGTTTACCCAAGCCCAACGCCGAACAATATCCATCCGATGCCGGCGACAAGCATCATGTGCATGATTTTCTGGCGATTTCCAAGGAGCAGGTGGAAGAGAACTTTCGCAAGTATGGTTTGTTGGATGACCGCGTGGTTTTCCTGAAAGGTTGGTTCAAGGACACGCTGCCCGCCGCGCCGATTGAGCAGTTGGCTCTCATGCGGCTGGACGGCGACATGTATGAGTCCACCATGGACGCATTGACGAATCTTTACCCGAAATTATCGTCCGGCGGTTTTTGCATTATTGACGATTACGCGCTGCGGGGATGTCGTGAGGCGGTGGATGATTTTCGCACCCGGGAAAAAATCACCGCTCCACTGATTGAAATTGATCACTACGGGCGTTTCTGGCGCAAAACCTAACTTCAAAGCACAAGGTGATCGTTCACGATTTTGCAGCATAAATCCAGCAGGTGTGCGCCATGAAATAGCTTTTGGGGGCACACTTTTCACCGAACGCCACGGCTTATTGGTGACTGGTTACTGTCGTAACAAAAGAGTCGAGGTAAAGCGTAGATTGACGATTCTAAATGCGCTTTGCACAATCCGACTGAATGTCGAAAAGAGAGTTTCCGTTTGTGCGTGCAGCGATTTTAAATCCGGGCCTATTTGCAATGGTAACTGAATTGAATCGCGTCTTGAAAGATTGCAAAACCATATTGGACTTGGGTTGCGGACATAGCTCGCCGGCAAAATTTCTTCGCGGAAAGAGTTTGGTGGGAATGGACGGTTATGAGCCCGACTTGCGCCGAGCGCAAGAACGCGGAACACACGACGAATATATCCTTGGAGACGTTAGGACGGCGGCCGCACATGTGGCCGGTCGTCGGTTTGACGCATGCATTGCTCTAGATGTAATTGAGCATTTACCCAAAGAAGACGGATGGAAAATGATGGAGTCTATGGAAAGGCTCGCAACCCGGTGCGTCGTTCTATTTACACCGAATGGCTTTATACCACAATTCAGTGAAAATGGAGACCTGCAACAACACCTATCCGGTTGGGATGTCGGAGAAATGCAGCAGGCGGGCTACAAAGTCATCGGCATGCTTGGCCCTAAATGTCTGCGAGGCGAGAAAGCCATCATCAAATTTCGCCCGAGGTCAGTTTGGACAATTGTTTCATTGTTGGGGCATTATACCTATTCTCGTCGTCATCCGCGAAAAGCGTTTTCGATTTTTTGCACGAAGCGCCTCTCACCGCAGGCATCAGCTTGCGTAACCCAATAATTTCTTTGGCCAATTGCCCGGCGAGAGGAAAGCCGCACCACTACGCAGAACCATAAAAATCGCGAGCGCTACTTGTTGGCCGACGCACGTCGTTTCAATAAACCACCAATCAGCACGCTGCCGACGAGAGCCAGAACCGAAGGTTCCGGCACCAGTTGAATTTGGACATTATCCAACGCGGCCCCACCAGCTCCCGGCACGAGCGAGCTAAATTGCAGTCGATATGTGTTCGCGTCAGAAACCGTAATTTCAGGAGTGGTTATTGTAACCCATTGCATATCCCAAATTCTGCGCGGTTCGGAGTCAACTCCGTAAGTACCCAAAAGAGACATCTGTCCCGGCGTTCCAAAGTCCACCTGCATTTCCTTCACGCCGAAACCGAGTCCATCACCATAATTGTATAAGTCTGGGTTCGCAGACAGCGAAAAAGTGATTACCCATGTTCCGGCACTCGGAAAAATAAAGTCCTGATAGACGGATCCAGTAATCCAACCGTTTAAATCCAACGACTGCCTTCCTCCACTCGCCGGTTGCCAAGTATCGTGGTATAAGTCTACTTGACCCCAAGCTATTTTCCAACCGAACTCATCCGGAAAGTTATCCGATGCGCTGTATGTGTAAGGGGAAAGGCTTGGAGACTCGAAATCGCCGTTAATCAGGCCGATATTCACCTCCGCGCCAATAACGCCAAAGGAACAAGTGAAGGCTGCAGTTGTCACGATCAGGGTTTTGATGATTTTCTTCATGGTGAGATTTTTGTTGATAGTTTCGAGACTCGTCTATCCTTCTAACACTCCAACAACTACCGTCAAGTGGAACTTCTGAACATCCGTACAAACCGCTTGGTGGTTTGCCCTCGTTCGGTGCAGTTAATCGCGTTGGCATGTGGCCCTTATTGGCCTGCTGCGCCGAGCTTTACCTATCGAAACGAGGAGATCCTTTACGCAAAATTTGCTTCACTTCGTGCATTCGACCAAAACGGCAGCGTAGGAAGCGCAGCATCCAGAAATCACTGCGTTGACGAAGCAAGGCCAGGCGGCGACGAGCGGCCTTGGTTTGCGGTAACAGACGAATAAAATCGGCAAATGGCGACAGACAAACGTGTCGGAATGTTCGCCAACGCCGGGTGAGCACGAGCGTCAGCAAACCCTCAGCGCAAGTCAGCAGAGCGGCAGGAAGCAGCATGAACAGCAGCAGATGCTGGCTATTCTTGGCGATGGTCAACAGTTGATTGCGATTGGCATAAAACCGTTTGAGTTCGCTGGTGCGATGGACTGTTGGCTTGATGCCTCCCTCGGGATTCACCCCAACCGCGCCGCGGTGGTGCAATCGGGCGCGTTTCGCATAAACCACCTTCTCTCCGCACACCCAGAGCCGCCATGAGAGATCCAATTCTTCACCATACATGAAATAGCGTTCATCAAACTGGCCAATCCGTTCGAAAACATTTCGGCGGATAAAATAAAAACCGGCGATGCAAAACAGCGGCTCAGGAATGCGGTTGTGGCTTGGCGAAACAGGATTGCCGAAGAGGTCCAAGCCATCGCTGCCGCGCGCTATCAGCGTGTTGTCAGCGTATTCCAACACCGTTGCTCCAGCAGCGGCGGCGGCGTTCTGTTCGGCGGCGGTGTAAAGCTGTTCCAGACAGTCCGGCTCGAACCAGGTGTCGGAGTTGACGAAGTACAGATACTGGCCGCGAGCTGCCGCCGCTGCCCGATTGTTGCCCGGACCAAAGCCGAGGTTGGCGCCGTTTTGCAAGAAACGTCCCGCTGGCCAATCCGCCAGCAAATGTTGCGCGATCTGAGCCGAATCGTCGTTGGACGCGTTATCGGCCACAATGACTTCGAATCGCGGCGCGAGCGTCTGCTGCCGCAACGACTCAAGGCATCGGGGCAACCACGCTCCATCGTTGTAAATAACGATGATGACGCTAACGGCTGGCGATTCGTTGTCGTCTGTTGACATCGTGGCAAGGGTACTGAACGGCGATGCCACCGTCAGTCAATTCTTGCGGCCAACGTGGAGCTTGTCGGTTACGCTTGTTGTGAGGATCAGAAGGGTTGCGACAGCAGCGGACCGGTGAAAATATCGTTATTGAAGTCCAAGCAACTGAGAACAGCAGGGACACTTATTTACAATCGTCGTCCAAAAGAGACATTTTCAGCGAGTTCCAAAGGGGACTTTCTCAAAGGGTCGAGACAATTACATGGAATTCCGTTGACAAAACCGACTCAAATGGTGAAGACTAGTCGCGTTCTCTACGGTCAACGATTCTTGAACAGAACAGCCCATGCAACCTCCTATGAACTTCAACCTATCGCTGCTGAATAAAAGACCGTTGGCACTTGATTCAGTGTTATTTTTTGCGCTCTGTCTCTTTCTCTCAGGAGCCTTCCCCGCTCTTGGAATTTCATTACTCAACGTGAATTTTGGACAGGATGGGGTATCGAGCGGGAAGGTTGGCGCGGCCGCCATTGGGCAATCCGGGGATGATGTATGGAATTTCTATTCGCGCGATGACGAGGCTGGCGGGTTCAAGTCTTTCGGTTGGTTGTCGAATTTGAAGCTGGCTGATGGCACTACGACCATGGCGGGATTGACGGTGGCCAACGCTCCGGGTTCGTGGGGGAATAGTTCGTCCGATCTGATGTATGCCAACTACCTGTATCCATTTGACGGACTTGCAACCATCACCGTAACCAACTTGGTGGCTGGAGCGTATGATTTGTATGTCTATGCTCACGATGGGAATTACGAGCTGACGGTCGGCAGCACCAGCTATGGGATTAAGACCTGCCGTGACCATAACCCTGCCGGGGTGTCGGCCTGGCAGGAAGGACGACAATATGTGAGGTATAGCGGAATCAATGTGGCTTCGGGCGAAGCTTTGACGCTGACGGTGCGGCCAGGGTTGGACGGTTACGCGGTTATATCCGGAATCCAACTGGTGTATGCGGCTGCGCCCCCATCCTCCACGCAATTTCTGGCGAATGTGGATTTTGGCGGAGCGACTTCAAGCGCCAGAACGGGAGCCGCTGTGGTGGGTCAGGAAGAAAATGATTTTTGGAACTACTATACGCGGGATGATGGTGCGGGCGGGTGGCGGATTTTCGGATTGTTATCGGATTTAAAGCTGGCAAACGGAGTTGTTAGCAGTGTGGGGCTGGCGGTGGCCAACGCTCCGGGGGCTTGGGCGACGACTTCAACGGACCCGATGTATGCGAACTACATTTATCCGTTCAATGGTGATGCGACGTTCATGGTGATGAATCTGCCGGTAGGACAGTATGACTTCTATCTGTATGGACCGGATGCGAAATATAGATTGGAGTCGGGCGGAGTAGATTATGGGATGCGGGCCAACGTGGACGATGATCCCACGGGATCGCCAGTTTGGCAGGAAGGCGTGCAGTATTCCCGTTACTCGAATGTTGTTGTTGCGGAGAGCACCCGACCGGTGGTGATTACCGTTCAGCCCGGCGTCCACGGTTACGCCACCCTCTCCGGACTTCAAATTATTGGCGGCACTCCAATCCAATCAACCAGCCAACGTAGCACCGGCCGGCTGGTGGCACATCGTCAGTCAGATCAGAGCATCCGTTTACACTTTAATGCCGATCGTGTGCAGCGATACCGTGTTCAGGCTTCAATAGATTTGAAACACTGGCTGGATTTAGGATATGTAATGTCAGACGATAACGGAAATTGCGAATTTGAAGATCGGGATTCAGTGAGATTCTCCCAGCGCTATTACCGGATAGTCAGCCCTTGATTTAGCCCGGGAACAAACCTTCAGACGGCTAGCAGATTGTTGCGTGCGTAAGATATTCCCAAGTCGCCGCACTAGATAAAGACGACTCACCGACTTCACCTCAAGTCGTTTTATTTTCCGTCTTTCATGGGGTTCGAGATCAGGAGCGCACAGTTCCACGCCAAAAATTCTCGAATGATCGGAAGGCGAAGGATAAAAGAAAACTCCGGGTAATAGCGGGTTGTCGCCCTTTGAATTCTGGCTGTCGGTGAGGTTTTTAGACTCCGAAAGGTCTTCCCGATGAAGGTCGGGTATAATCCGGCGTAGGGAACATGATCACTCCATTTACCCGTAAGCTTGAACTTTATCCAACGGCCAAAGCGAGGGCCGAAATAATGAAACGGAGCATAATCGTGACCGCCAAAAGGCGACAGCCAGTTGGTCCAACTTAGGTACAAGCGCCCATTTTTTGCCAACGTCGCAGTGCATTGAGAAAGAAACTTGTCCGGTCGAGCGAGATGTTCGAATACGTTCGAACAAATGACCAGATCGTATTGGCCCAATTTATCCAAGTCGTCGTTGTCAATATCCACCTTTAGAAACGGGGATGATTTTAATTCTGGATAAAGATAATTATCCTGATCCGCAAAGGTCACCTGACAGTTGCGCTTTTTCAACTCTCGCCCGAATACACCATGTCCACATCCCAAATCAAGGACCCGCATCTTGGCATTCAGCGAAACCCCATTCCTTTCGAGCCAACGAATCGAATCTTCTGCCTGCATTAGATAAAAAACGGCGTCGTCACCATGCTTGAAGTACCGGAGCAGAAGTTTGTGGATAATCATCTTTTGCTTGAAAAAAGTAACAATGCGGCATAGTTGCGGCAATTTCTTTCACTTGGAGTTTTCACATATCAGCTAAAGACACGATCAAACCTGATGCTTGTGCCGATAGTTAGTTCTTGTCGGAAATCGCCGGGCGCGAAATCCTTCGCGAAGTGATCGCAAAAGATTGGATATTCAGATTGGAGGTATGAAAGTAACCGTATTATCATCAGCAAGAAAGGAGCGCGACGGGATTGCTGAGTACACGCGACAACTGTTCAACCCGGCCTTCTGGCAGGGACAGGACCTGCAAATCGAGGTCTGGGACGTTACTCTCGGCAATTTGCTGAAAGCGCCTTTTGCCCGAGCAAACGTCATCCACGTGCAACACGAGTTTTTTTTGTTCGACCGGCTCGTGGGAGTTACGGCGTTCTTGTTTTATCCGTATCTCTGGTTTTGGTGTCGCTTGTTCGGCTGCAAACTGGTGACGACCATCCATTCAACCTACAACGTGGATGATCTGCCCAGCGCCCTGCCGCACTTTGCCAAGTACCGCGTTCTTTTCCCGTTGGGTCGGATTTACCTCAAACTGCATTTCAAAATGGTCGTGGCCTGCTCGGATCGGATCGTATTGTTGAGCAAAATCGGCGCGACGCATTTGCAGCGCGCGATTTCCCGCCGCCAGTTTGATAACAAAGTGGTGCGAGTTCACTTGGGCAATTACCTGGCGAATATTCGAATGCAAACACACGGTCTGCTCGCAGAACGGTTTGGGGTGGCTTCGACTGAGAAGCTTTTCACACTTTTTGGATTCGCTTGGCCAAACAAAGGCTACGAATACGGAATTCACGCCTTCGATTTATTGGTGAACCAACGTGGGCGAAAGGACATTCGCTTGGTCGTAGTGAGTGGCGAAGCAGGCAAAAGCAGTTTTCCTGGCGGTGGTCAGGGTGAATCCTACATTGGATATCTGAAACGGCTGACCCGCGAATTACGGTTGGAGGAGCGTGTGATCTTCACGGGTTATCTGGCAAATGAAGACCCTTTGTTGGAAGAAATTTTCGCAACCACGTTTTGCTTTCTGTTCCCCTATCTTAATCGCAATTTTCCGTCCGGAGCCATCTCCACGGTGCTGGCTACGCGCAAGCCGGTGCTGGTATCGCGGATTCCCTGCTTTGCTGAATACGAAAACTTACCCGCGTTCGAGGAAAAGAACGCCGCCGATCTGGCGGATAAAATGACGGCGCTGATGGAGGAACCTCAATTTCTCGCCGAAGCCGTGCGGATCACCCAGTACAATGCCGATACTTTTGCCATGGCACAAATTTTTGCCCGGCATCTGGAAATTTACCGTCAGTTGCTTTCGCGCTGAAGTCACGGCGGCGGTGGAACATCTGAGAAACATCGCGGCAGGCCGTCGCGGCGGATCAAGAAATGGCGCGGGGGTTCGTAGTGGTTGGCGGCGGTAAATGGCTCGGCGAACTGGTCGCCCACCAAATCCTTCCGAACGAAGTAAGCGTTCATGCCCGACAAATCGCATCCAACCAGGGCATATCCCTTTTCCGCGCCCAATCGCTCGTAGGCTTTCAGGCTCGCGCCCATGTAGGTGGTGCAGTTGAACACCAATTCCGGGCGGTACTCGACTTTCCAATCCACGTCGGGCGGGAACAGTGAATTGTATTCAACCACCACCACTCGCGGTTGGATCGTGGTCAACGCCTGCCAGACAAAATAGGTGTTCCGATCAATATCAATCGAGAACAGATCGAATTCCCGTGGCACGCCGGCCGCGTCAATCAGACTGCTGATGTTCTCGGCGTTGATGAAGGCCCGCTTCAACTTCAAATTTCCGGCGGCCAATGGTTGCCAGAAATGTCGTTGGATCTTCGCGATGGCGGCGTCATCGCCATCGAACCAGAAACCCTTCCAACCTTGAACCAACAGAAACGTGGTGTTGTTTTCGAGCCCTTCACTCACCCCGATCTCGACGAAGGTTCGATCCTTGGTCCCGATGCGCCGAAAGATTTCCGCCACCGCGCCATCTTCGCCATTTTGTGAAAACACCTGCTGCTCGTGCCGGCACAGTCGCTTTGGCTCCGCGTAACGCGGCTCAGCCAGCAAGCCGCGCAAATACTGGTGCTGCGCCAGCAAGGTCTGTCGCTCGAGGTTTGCCGGGGTCTGATAAAATTTTCTGCACGTCTCCTTGAAATAGCCGAGCATGGATAATTTGTAGGCCAAACGGCGGAACATTGAACTCATAGTCGTATTATTGCCATAACGGGTCGGCCCGCTCCAGTTCCGGACGCGCTTCAAGCTCCGCGCGCACCATGTCCTCGATGGTCCGGGCGAAGGTCCAGCGGCGTTGCCAGCCCAACTCGGTTGCGGCTTTGGTCGGGTCGCCTTGCAGGCCTTTGACCACCTGCTGCGAATTCAGCGTGCGGTTGGTGACGCGGACAAATTTACGGTAATCCAAGCCTGCCGCCCGGAACGCGCAGTCCACCAAGTCCGCCACGCGATGCGGTTGTCCGGAAGCGAAAACGTAATCACCCGGCGTTTGTGCTTGCAGCGCGAGCTGGTAGCCGCGCACCAAGTCTCGCGCATCAGACCAATCGCGTTCAGCGCTCAAATCGGCCAACTCCAATTCCTGCCGCTGCCCGGCCTTGATCCCGGCCACCGCTTCGGCGACGCGCCGGCTGAGATAGTTCGGGTGGCGCAGCGGCGATTCGTGATTGTAGAGAATGCCACTTACCACGAACTGCTGGTAGGTTTCACGATGCAACCGGCCCAGTTGATCGGCGGCGACCTTGGCAATTCCGTACGGGGTACTTGGTTGGCGCAGGGTGGATTCGCGCTGCGGCGTTTCGGACGGCGCCCCGAAGATTTCCGCTGAAGAAGCCAGGAAAATGCGCGCCGCTGGGCACGCCTCGCGCGCCGCCTCGAGCAAGCGCAGTGTTCCGAGGGTGATGCTGGCGATTGTTTCCTCGGGAACGACAAAGCTTTGTCGTGAATCGGAAACTCCCGCCAGATGATAAAGCTCCGTCGGCAACGCGGCTTTCAGGAAACGCAGTAACGCAAACGGATCATTCAGTGAGCCGGTATGCCACCGGATGGCGTTAAGGTCGGTCGGGGGAAAGCGGCGGCGTAATCGGGCTTCTTCGCGATCGAATGGCAATCGCAACAACCCGTGGACTTCGTAACCCTGATGTAACAACCACCGGGCCAGATAGGTGCCATCTTGACCCGCAATCCCCGTAATTGCCGCGCGTTTCATCACGGATCATTTTCCTACCAGATGCACGGTGGGCATGGGCAGCAGGAATTTACCACCGCGATTGAGAAAGGCGGCTTCGCGGCGTTTGAACTCGTCCATGAAATGCCACGGCAAGACAAGGTAGTAGTCCGGTTTTTGCTTGCGGGATTCTTCTTCCGAAATGATTGGGATGTTGGTGCCGATGGTGAAGCTGCCGTATTTGATTGGATTGCGATCGGCCACGGCGGGCACCAAGTCAGGGGTGATGCCGATGTATTGCAAGGTCGTATTGCCTTTCGTGGACGCGCCGTAACCGTGGACGAGTTTCTTTTGGCGCTTGGCCTTCAACAGAAACGCGCGCATGTCTTTGCGGATCGTTTCAATATTTTTTCGAAACGCCGCGTACGGCGCATCGGTGTCCAAAGCCAGTTCAAATTCCTCCAGCCGCAACTGCTGCACTCGTTCGTTGGCATCCGCGCTTGGTTTTAATCGGCCTTTATGGCCCACGGCGATCCGGAAGCTGCCCCCGTTGCAGTCATTCAACGTGACGTCCACCACCTCCAAATCGTGTTCGGCAAGCAATCGTTCCATGGGCGCCAGGGAATAGTACTCGAGGTGCTCATGGCAGACCGTGTCGAAACTGTTCATCTTCAGCATCAGCGGCAGGTAGCTCAGCTCCAAAATCCAGACGCCTTCCTCGTGCAAACAAGCCTGGATATCGCTGACAAAGGCGTGTGGATTCTCCAGATCATAGAACATGGCGATCGAAGTGATGACCTTCGGTTTTTCGTACGGATACGCGGAACGGAGTGACGCTGCCGAAAAGAAATCATTAACCACCTGCAGACCGGCTGCCCGCGCATGTTCCACCATGTTGGAAGGATCAATCCCAAGCCGTTTAAGCCCCTTCGTTTGATACGACTTGAGCAGGGTGCCGTCATTGCAACCGATATCCAGCACCAGGTCTCCGGCCTCGAGGTGGATCAGACTTTCACCAAAATTGGCGATGCCGGCGAGATGATCGCGCATGCTTTGATTGATGCCGGAGCGATAAAAGTAGGCTCGATATAAAATCCGCGGGGGCACGCTGTGACGCAGTTGGACCAACCCGCACGCCGCCTGATCGTGGGCCGGATCGCAGCGTACCAAGTCCAACGGGATCCGGCGGCTTACCGGCGGTCGGCCATCCGGCGAGGCAAAGGATCCCGCAATGTATTGGTCACCCAGTGAAAGCACAGGAGTCAGCGCCTTGCTTCCACAAATGCGACAGGTGCTGCGGGTCACTAGAATTGGCGAAAAAAGCGGTGCCGACATGCGCAAAAACTGGCGAAGCCAGCGCGGGGAATCAAGAATGAACGAACTGGAGTCGCTTTTAATCAGCCGCCAAGCGCTGGCGTCACCGTAGCCCACACGGCGTCCACGGTGACGGAATTCATGCAGGTCAGCAATTCTTCCGTGCTGCCGCGAATGCCATTGCCATCGTAGCGGTAGTACTCCAGGGAGCGGCCATGCGAAAGAGGATTGGGCACCACGGTGAAGGGATTGTCATGCGGTAAATTGGTCGCGTTGAGCGTGGGCGCTTCAATCACGATTTGATGGGGCGTTTGCATTGCGGCCGCCAGGTGCATCAGGGCCGTGTCCACGCTGAGGAACGCCTGGCAACGCGGCAGCAACGCCGCCGCCTGACGCAGGTTTTTGGTTTCGACGGACACGAGCAAGCGCGCGTCGGTTTCCGATATGAGTTGTCGGTGTTGCCGCAATTCCGCGCCGCCGCCGAAAAGCAGGATTTTTACTCGCGGATAATGCTGGTTCAGTCTTTGGAACAATTGCCGGTAGTTTTCAAGCGGCCAGCGCTTCAACGCCAGATTTTTTGTGCCCCCGCTGCCGACGTGAACCCCGAGGCAGGTGAAGTTTTTCAGCTCGTGCGCGAGGACAAAATCCTCCGCCCAACGCGTGTCGGCTTCCGTTAAATGGACTTCAGTGCGGTGCGTGGTGAGCTTGGGTTTAACGCCCAGGCAGCGCAAAAAGTCGAGGTTTTGGTCCACCGTGTGGCGGGTGTAATCTTGCGGCAGGGTTTGATTCACCAGCCAACGATCGAGCCATCCGGTGCAGTCGTAATCGTGGCTCAGCCGCGTGCGCGACGCGATGAGCCGGGCGATGATACGGTAATGAATCCGACTCTGCGGATGGGTGTTGATCGAGACGTCGTAATGTCGGCTTCGCAGTTCGCGCAAAAAATGCCACGCCTCCAGTTTCGGACTGTGCAGTAGATTTTTTTGATAAACGGTGTTGAGATGGGGATTAGTTTCAAGCAGATCCTTCGATCCCGGCCACAAGGTGAGTGCGTCAATGGTCGCGTCGGGAAAGTTTGCCCGCAATTCAGCCAGCAACGGTGTGGCCAACAAGGTGTCCCCAATGCCCGCCAGCGATATGATCAGTATTTTCATCTCACAGCCGCAGCTTGACGCCCGGCAATTCAGCGGTCGTTTTATGCAGAAAGTCGCGGAGAGCAGCAATCAGAAAACGCATCATCTCGAGCGTAGCCGTGCCGACGACTTCAATTGACCACATTTTGCAACTGCCCGTTCAGGAAGGCTTGGATATTGGCCACGGCGGTTTTCAGCAAGCGCCGGCGCGCCGCCTGCGTGGCCCAGGCCTGGTGCGGAGTGATCAAACAGTTCCTGGCCGTGAGCAACGGATTATCTGCCGGTGGTGGTTCGACCGATAGCACATCCAGTCCGGCGCCCGCCAATTGCCCGGAGTTCAGGGCTGCGGCCAGTGCCGCTTCGTCCACGAGCGCGCCGCGTCCGGTGTTTAATAAAAAGGCCGTCGGCTTCATCCAACCCAGGCGTTCGCGGTTGATGAGCTTCTGGGTGTGCGGCGTCAGCGGACAATGCAAGGTGATGACGTCGCTCTCGTGAAACAGCTTTTCGAGCGCGACAAACTCAATCGGCGTCGGTGCCGGTTTGCGCGACGGATTATGCGCCAGAACTTTCATGCCGAAAGCCCGCGCCAATTCCGCAACCGCCGCCCCGATTCGTCCGTAGCCAATAATTCCCAGCGTCAAGCCCTCCAGTTCGATCAGCGGTGCGTCCCAGAAGCACCAGTCAATGGCGTGAGTCCAACCTCCGGCGCGTACTCGTTCGGCGTGATGTCCGGTGCGATTTGTCAGTTCGAGCAACAAGGCAAACGTCGCCTGCGCGACCGCGCGCGTGCCATAGGCGGGAATGTTGGTCACTGGAATGTCGCGCTCCCGAGCGGCGGCCAGATCCACCACGTTGGTGCCGGTCGCCAGGACGCCGATGTATTGGAGTTGCGGCAGCGCGACCAGCGTTTCGCGCGACAACGGAGCTTTATTGGTCAGGACGATTTGCGCGTCCGCCGCCCGGGATCTGATTTCCGCCACCGGGGTGCGGTCATAAATCTGGCACGAGCCTAAACGCTGCAAATCCGTCCAGTCCAAATCACCGGGATTGAGGGTGAAACCGTCGAGAACGCAGATATTCATGCGCGCAGCGTAAGGTTATTGCGTTCCGAGTGAAAGCTTGGCGCGTTGGATTTCCGTGATAAAATCGGCCCATGAACGTGGCAACGCGGCATTGCTGGAAGTGTGGGGCGGAATATAAGGAACGTCGTTCGCCGGGCCGGTCGGAAGTGTGTCTCTGCGGCGCGGACCTGAAAGTCTGTTTGAATTGCGTTCACTACGATCCGACCGTGGCGCACCAATGTCGCGAGCGCCGCGCCGAGCCGGTGATGGACAAGCAGCTTGCCAATTATTGCGAGTGGTTCGAGCTGGCGCGCCGCGTTTATGTGCCCCCCGCCGAGGAGAAATTCCGCGCCGATAAAGCCCGGGATCAATTGAAGCGGTTGCTGGGTGATTAAGCGCGGCAGTTGACACAACCGATATACTTAACCAAGAATTCAAAACTAAACGCACAACGAAACTTATTATGACCGAGTCAGCCAAAACTATTTCCACCAGTTCACTCCTGCAGGAATCGCGCACGTTTCCGCCCTCGCCCGAGACCGTAAAACGCGCCTTGATCAACGCCGAGCAATACCAGGCCATGTACGCTCGCTCGATCAATGAACCGGAGCAATTCTGGCTCGAACAAGCGAACGAACTCGATTGGTTCAAGAAGCCAACCCAGGCCTGTCGTTACACCTGGGATACGGCGGCACGGAAGATCGAGCATACCTGGTTTGCGGATGGTCAGTTGAACCTGAGCGTCAATTGTCTGGACCGTCACCTCAAGACGTCGCGTCGCGATAAAACCGCGCTCATCTGGCAGGGTGAAGCCGAGGATCACGTGCGCCGCTTCACGTACGCGGAATTGCATCGGGAAGTCTGCAAGTTCGCCAACGTGTTGAAATCGTTTGGTTTGAAAAAGGGCGATCGCGTGGCGATTTACCTGCCGATGGCGCCCGAAGCGGCCATCGTGATGCTGGCCTGCACCCGCATCGGGGTGATTCATTCCGTGGTGTTCGGCGGGTTCAGCGCGGATTCACTGACCAACCGCATCAATGACTCGACCTGCCGACTGTTGATTACCGCCAACGCCGGCGTGCGGGCTGGTCGTCCGATTTTGCTCAAGGACATTGCCGATAAGGCGCTGCAAAGCACGCCCTCCATCGAAAAAGTGATCGTGTTGAAGCACAACGATATCCCGTGCCAAATGACGGCGGGCCGCGACGCGTGGTATCACGAATTGATGGCTTCCGCGTCGCCGGATTGCGCGCCTGAAGTAATGAACGCGGAGGATTATCTGTTCATGCTTTACACCAGCGGCTCGACGGGCAAACCCAAGGGCGTCGTGCATAGCACCGCCGGTTATTTGCTGCACTCGGCGCTGACCACCAAATACATGTTCGATATCCATGATGACGATGTGTATTTCTGCACCGCCGACGTCGGCTGGGTCACCGGCCACAGCTATCTGGTTTACGGACCGTTGTGCATCGGCACCACCACGCTGATGTTTGAAGGCGTGCCGACTTATCCCGATCCGGGCCGGTTCTGGAAGATCGTTGAAAAATTCAAAGTCACCGCGTTTTACACCGCGCCCACGGCAATCCGGGCGCTGATTCGATTGGGCGACGAATGGGTTACCAAGCACAACCTGAGTTCCCTGCGCGTCCTCGGCTCGGTGGGCGAACCGATTAATCCCGAGGCGTGGATGTGGTATTATCGCGTCGTGGGGCAGAGCCGGCGGCCCATTGTGGATACCTGGTGGCAAACGGAAACCGGTGGCATCATGATTTCTCCGTTCCCTGGCGCGAGTGTGCTGAAACCGAGCAGCGCGAACCGCCCTTTCTTTGGGGTCGAGCCGGTGGTGTTACGCGATGACGGCACGGAATGCGCGCCCAATGAAGGCGGCAAATTGTGCATGAAAAAACCGTGGCCGGGTTTGATGCGCACCACCTGGGGGGATCACGATCGTTTCGTGGACACTTACTTCACCATGTTCAAAGACCTGTATTTTTCCGGCGATGGTTGCCGCGTGGATGAAGACGGCGATTACTGGTTGATGGGGCGCGTGGATGACGTGGTGAATGTTTCCGGTCACCGCATCGGCACGGCTGAAGTGGAGAGCGCCCTGGTCAGTCACGCGAAAGTGGCGGAAGCCGCCGTCGCTCCCATGCCGCACGACATCAAAGGCCAGGGACTATACGCTTTTGTTACGCTCAAAGAAGAGGTCAGTCCGAGTGAAGAGTTGAAGAAGGAACTGATCCAGCATGTGCGCAAGGAAATTGGCGCGATTGCCGCGCCGGATAAGATTCAATTTGCGCCCGGATTGCCCAAGACCCGCTCCGGTAAAATCATGCGCCGCATCCTGCGCAAGATCGCCGAAGGGCATCCCGATCAAGTGGGCGATACCACCACTCTGGCGGACCCGGCCGTGGTCGAAGCGCTCGTGCAAGGCAAGCAATAGTCGCGGGTAACGCGCCCTTGATTCCCTGCTGACATCCGTGGTCACATTCGATAGAGTGCGGCCATGGATTCCCGTGAAGCGTTTGTCGCGTTAAATCTCATCGAAGGCGTTGGGCCGGTGCGAGCGCGCTCGTTGTTGGAGCATTTCGGAACCGCCCCGGCCATTCTCAGCGCCTCCAAATCACAACTGTTGCAGGTTCGCAATCTGGGCAACGAAACAGCCGAAGCGATTGGCAACTGGGAAAAGCAGGTTGACCTGGCGGGGGAACTGAAGCGCCTCGACGATTTTGGTTGTCGCGTGGTGATCCAATCGGATGAGGAGTATCCCGCCGCGTTGCGTGAGATTTACGATCCGCCACTGGTGCTTTACGTGAAAGGCGCCCTGGTGCCGCAGGATAAGAATTGCGTGGCCCTGGTCGGCTCGCGACAAACGACGCATTACGGAATCGAAACCGCGCGCAAGCTGGCTTATCAACTGGCGTACGTGGGGGTGACGGTGGTGAGTGGCGGCGCGCGGGGCATAGACACGGCGGCGCATCAGGGGGCGTTGGCCGCGAAAGGTCGAACCGTCTGTGTCCTGGGTACCGGACTCAACATCGTGTTTCCGCCTGAGAACAAAGACTTGTTTGAACGCATTGCGGAAAACGGCGCGGTGGTTTCACAATTTCCGTTTAACCGCAAAGGCGACAAACAATCCTTTGCGATCCGCAACCGCATTGTGGCTGGCATGTCACTCGGTACGATGGTGGTGGAAGCGGATTTGCACAGCGGCGCGTTGATCACCGCCAATTTTGCCACGGAATACGGCCGACAAGTCTTTGCCGTGCCGGGACGGATTGATTCGCCGCGCAGCAAGGGCTGTCACGATTTGATCAAGAAAGGAGCGAAACTTTGCGAGAGCGCGGAAGACGTGCTCAGCGAATTCGAGTATCTGTTTCCCGCCAGCAACCGTCCGCCCAGCGCGGGCGAGACCGGCGCGTTGCCCACGCTGGAATTGTCGGCAAACGAACAAGCCGTGTTGGATACACTTTCATCCGCCCAGGAGACGAGCATTGACGAGGTGATTCGACAGAGCGGTCTGCCCAGTTCGGCGGCCAGCGTGGCGTTGTTAAGTCTGGAGATGAAACGGATTGTGCGGCAGTTGCCCGGCAAACTCTTCGTACGCCAACGCTGACTATCTCTTTCGCCCGGCGCAACGCGCTGGTAGTCTGCCGGGCACATGCGCATCGGTTCGCTGACGCTTTCAACGCCGTTGTTCCTCTCGCCCCTGGCGGGTTACACCAATCTGCCGTTTCGGCTCGTAATCCGGGAGATCGGCGGAGTGGGGCTTTGTACCACCGATTTGGTGAACGCGCGTTCGCTGCTGGAAAAACGGGAGAAGGCTTTCAAGCTCATCGAAACAACTCCGGCGGACACGCCCCTGGCCGTGCAATTGTTCGGCAGTGTGCCGGAAGAGATGCGCGAGGCCGCGCTCTGGCTGGAGTCGCGCGGCGCGGCGTCCGTGGATATCAACATGGGCTGTCCGGTGCGCAAGGTGGTCAACGTCGGCGGCGGGTCCGCGATGATGACCGAGTTGCGCAAAACGGCGGCGTTGGTTCAAGGAATGGTGAGCGCGGTAAAAATCCCGATCACCGCCAAAATGCGGCTGGGCTGGGATGAAGACAATTTGACCGCCCCGGATTTGGCGCGCGCCTTGGAAGCTGTGGGCGTGGCGGCGATCTTTGTGCATGGCCGGACCCGACAACAAGGTTTTGGCGGGACGGTGAATCTGACCGGAATCCGCCAAGTGGTCGCGGCGGTGAAAAGCATTCCGGTAATCGGGAATGGCGACGTGGTGACGCCCGAAGCGGCCAAGCGGATGTTCGAGGCGACCGGTTGCGCCGGAGTGAGCATCGGTCGGGGCGCGTTTTACAATCCCTGGATTTTCCAACAGACCAACCATTTTTTAGCCACTGGCGAATTACTTCCAGAAGCGCCCTTCTCGGAACGGGTCCGCGTAATGTGCCGCCATTTGGACTTGATGATCGAAGTATTTGGCGAAGCGTTGGGTTGTCGCATGTTCCGCAAGGTGGCGCCGTGGTATGCCAAACGTTTCGGTCCGGCGAATGAGTTTAACAAGCGTGTTGTCACCATCAGTTCGCGCCAGGAATTTCACGAGTTGTTGGAACACTACTTTCGCTGGCGGCAGCAGTTTCTGGATGAGCACGGCGAGTTACTGCCGCGCTTTCAATCGTCTCCCATGCAAGCGTCATTTATGCTGGGCGAACCTGCCGCCGCGACCCGTGAGCAAATTCCCGTTCCGCGCGGACCGGTGGAAGTTTGGTAGCGCATGGGTCAAGGTTTCGTGGAACGATTGCGCCGACCGCTCATTCGCGTAAAGAAGCTCGATTATTTACCCGCCAAGACCGCTCCGATGTTCTCCTTCAATTCGCGGTTCACCTCATCCACGGGGCGGTGCCCATCCACGATGGTGAACCCGTAGGTTTTCTGGAGCTTGCGGAAGGCGAGACGCATCAGAGTCTGGTACTCGGTGAAGCTGTCGTATAAATCACGGGATAATCCCAGGTCCATGCCGCTTTCCCAGTAATCAAGTGTGGCCGCCTTGGCCAAAACGCGTTGGACCAGTTCGGCTGGTTCGATGGCCAGGTAAAAAACCGCGTCCGGTTTCAACGCGATGCCGTAGAGATTTTTGAGCCAGGCCGCATCCATCCCGCGCACCATGTCGCGCGCCATCAACGTGTAGATGTAACGATCCGCCAGGACGATGAAACCGGCCTTGAGCGACGGCAGGATGACGTTCTCGAGTTGATCGGCGAAGTCGGTGGCGTAAAAAAGACTGAGCGTGGTATGGCTCAGGATATTTCCATTCTGAGCGCGCGCCAGTTCTTCGCTCACCAACGTCGAGCGCTTCAGGCCCACCTGCACGGTGGCGTGACCGCTGATCTCCAGCCATTGCACCAGCAGTTCAATCTGCGTCGAGCGGCCCGAACCATCCGCCCCTTCCACCACGATCAATTTGCCGGCGAGTTCCTCCGGCTTTACGCGCGGAATGCCCTCGCCATAAAAGCTGCGGTCGCTGCGCGACGGCACTTCGAGTTTCGTGTGAACCTTGTTCATGCGGCGGAATCCTCCTCCATTTCTTCCTGAAGTTGGTTGCGACTGGCCGCGCGTTTGATGGGGGGAGGCAGGGGCAGCGGACTGTTGCGGCGGAATTGATCGAAATCAATCCCTTGATTCACGAGTCGGCGCACGGTGGTTTGTTGCGTTTCCACGCGTTCATTGGCGTTGATTGTCACAAAATTAAATTCGGCGCTCATGGCCAGATACTGGTCCAGGATGCGACCTTGAAAAATGCGAAAACTTTCGTAAGGGTCCGGCGACAGACGCAAGTCCATCCCCGCCTCAAAGAATTTCAACTTCGGTCGCCCCTCCAAAATGCGGCTCAACGAGACTTCCAGATCGGCTTTGAAAAAGAAGGTGAGGTCCGGGGCGGCGGCGAAATTGTAAATGCCGCGGACCCAATTCGGGGGGCAGCCGCGGACGACATCGCGGGCGAACGCGGTAAACACGTAACGATCGCACAACACCACGTAGCCCGCGCGCAACAGCGGCAGCAGATGGCGTTCGTAGCGGTCTGCGAAATCAGTGGCGTGGATCAGACTGAACGTAGTGGGCGACAGCAGTTCGCGCTTCTTGCCCTTGCTGGTGGCGGATTTGACCAGTTCCGAGGAATTCCATTCGCTGAAATAAACCTTCACCCCTTCCGCTTCGAGCCAGCGCCGCAGCAGATAAATTTGCGTGGATTTCCCGGAGCCATCGAGACCTTCGACGGCGATCAAGCGTCCGGGGAAACCCTGCTCGGCAAACGTTTTCATTCGTTGTCAAAGCTAGTCACTCATCCGGCCAACTCAATGTTTTTGTGAAGGCGGCGCGGCGCCGGTGGCCCGGATTTGCGTTCGTTCGGTTCTTGAATAAATAAAGGCGGCGTCGGTAAAATCTCCTTCTAAAAATATGGCCAGTACATTTGCCGTAACCAGAAACCATTTGATCTTCGGGCTTTGCCTGCCACTGGCGGTATTGCTGGGATACTTGTTGGCGGAACCCTTCGCTTCCACCACCGTTGTCGTCGTCGTCGTGCTGACAGCGGTGCTGATGGTGCCGGTTATGATGCGCTGGTACCATCCGCTTTTGATCCTCAGTTGGCATATGGCCATGTATCCCGTTTTTTTTCCGGGGCGGATGGCGCTATGGGTGGCCATGACCTTTGCCGGCTTGTTTTTCGTGATTTTACATCGGTCCGTGGATCCCGATTATCGTTGGAATAATGAGCCTTCACTGACAGCACCTTTGCTCGTTTTTAGTCTGGTAATCATTGCCACCGCTCTGGCCACTGGCGGTATTGGCCTGCGCGTTCTGGGTTCGAAAGAGATGGGAGGCAGAGGGTACGTGCTGTTGCTGGCGGCTATTGTGGGCTATTTCGTGTTGACGAGCCGCAGTATCAAGCCCCAGTACGCCAAATGGTACGTCGCGCTCTTTTTTCTCTCAGGGGTTAGCTATGTTATTGGTTATTTCGCGTTAAGGATGGGGACTGGAGCGGAATTTTTAACTTACTTATTCCCGCTCACCTCGCTCTCCGGGGTTGACTCCGCGGGACAAGTATTCGGGCCTGAGAGCGAGCGGATTGATGGCTTGATGCCCGCCGCGGTGTTGGTCTTTTGCTGGCTTCTGGCGCGGTACGGGGCGACAGGAATCCTGGCGTGGAATCGCCCGTGGCGCGCGATCATTTTCGTCGGCGTTATTGTGGTGGGTTGCTTCGGCGGATTTCGTTCCATGTTGGCCTTGATGGGAATGGTATTTTTTCTATTGGTTTATCTGGAACGCATGTGGCGCGGCCCCGCCTTTTTGATTCTATTAATGGGAATGTTGGTGGGCGGCGCCGCCGTGGTGCTTTCCGCAAACAAGTTGCCGCTCGCCATCCAACGAACCATCGCCTTCTTGCCCGTGGACGTTGACCCGGCGGTGCGGATCGGAGCGGAATCTTCCACTGAATGGCGCGTTCACATGTGGCAATCCGTAATCCACATGGTGCCTCAATACCTGTTCCTGGGAAAAGGGTACAGCCTTTCCGCGGAAGAATTATACATGGAGCGGCAGGGCGCGCTACGCGGATTCGGTGAACAATGGAGCGGTGCGGCCCTGGCCGGGGATTATCATAGTGGGCCGCTATCGGTAATTATTCCCTTCGGGATTTGGGGGGCGTTGGCGTTTGGTTGGGTGCTTTATGCTGGGACGCGATATCTCTATCGAGTGTATCGGGACGGGACAGAATCGCTGCGAATGATCAATCGGCTGTTATTCGCGTTGTTTGTGGCACGCATCGTGTTCTTCCTCTTCGTGTTTGGCGCACTTTACTCCGAGTTTTACTATTTCACCGGCATCTTGGGGTTGAGCGTGGCGCTAAATTCAACCGAACGGCAGTCGAGCACGGAATCTGTTGCGGAACTGTCGGAAAGCGAAATGAATCAAGCGAACAGTATCCCGATCGCCCGCGTGAGCAATGAGTAATACCCTTGCGATCATCCGGTCCGTAATCATCTACGGCTTATGTCTGCCGTTGGCGATTTACTTGGGCTACCTGCTCGCGAATCCCGCGGATCGCATCAGTCTGGCGGTTATTGCCGTCGCCTGTCTGTTGCCGTTGATCCCGGCGCTGATGCGCTGGCACCACCTGCTATTGATCATCAGTTGGAACATGAGCATGGTGCTCTTTTTCATCCAAGGTTCGCCTTATCTCTGGATGGTGATGACCGCATTGAGCCTTACCTTGACAGTGTTGCAGCAAGTTTTGAAACGCAACGTGAAGTTCAACGCTCCCAGCACCCTGGTTTTGCCGTTGATGTTTCTGGCTCTGATCATTGCCGGTACGGCCCAGTTAACCGGGGGCATTGGGTTGGCCGCTTTTGGGGGCGATTCCTTCGGTGGCAAGCGCTACATCCAATTGCTGGTCGCCATCGCCGGATTTTTTGCCATTGTCAGCCATCGCATTCCCCCCGAGCGCGCCAATCTTTACGTCGGTTTGTACTTTCTGGGCGGAGTGACCGCTTTGGTTGGAAGTTTGGCACCGTGGATTCCGGGTGGGTTACGAATGATTTATGCCTTGTTTCCGGTGGACGACGCGCGGTTGTTTTTCAACGAGGTTAATACCGAATACCTGCGTTTGAATGGGTTGACGGTCGCGGCCATGAGCGCGCTTTGTTTTATCTTCGCGCTTCATGGATTGAGTGGCCTGTTGGGCATTGGCGAACGCGCGCGATTTTTGCCGCTGCAGTTTCGTGGAGGCTTTGGCCTCAACCAACCTTGGCGCGTCCTTGTTTTCCTGGGTTTGGTAGCTTTGGCGGCGAGTGGCGGATATCGCTCCTATTTGATTACCATTATTCTTTACTGCGGAGCGCTCTTCTTTCTCGAGGGTTTGTTCCGCTCAAAATTATCGCCCCCCTTGTTGCTTCTGGCCGTCTTGATTCCAGTGGTGACTTTGCCGCTCGCGGATAAATTGCCCTTAACCATTCAGCGGTCTTTAAGTTTCCTGCCCATTGAGATTGATCCACGGGCGGAAATGGATGCCGAGAATTCATCCGAATGGAGGTTGAAGATTTGGGAGCAGGTTATTCCCACGATTCCGCAGTACCTGCTCATCGGCAAGGGCTACTCCATTGATGCGCGGGAATTCGAGAAGATTCAGACCGCCGGCCAATCCAGCAGCCAGGCGACCGCCGAATATGCCCAGGACTACCATAGCGGTCCGTTGTCCTTGCTGATTCCTTTGGGCAGCTTTGGCGTTGTCGGATTTGTCTGGTTTCTCGTCGCCGCTTATCGGGTGTTGCGCAACAATTATCGGCACGGTCCGCCCGAATATCGGAAGCTGAACACCTTTCTTTTTGCCTTCTTTCTGGTGCGCACCTTCATGTTCATTGTCATTTACGGCTCCTTTCAAAATGATCTGGTCGTTTTCACCGGCATCGTGGCCCTGAGCCTCAGCCTCAACGGCGGCGTTCGCCAGCCCGCGCTGGCCCCGGCGAAACCGAATCCGGCTTATCTCCCGTTCCGTCTGCCCAAACCGGTGCGCTTGTAGCCCATGCGTCGGTCGTCGAGGACGGCGGCAATTGCCATGCGGGGGAACTGCGAATATGATTTCCCATGGCAACAGAACGCTGAATCTTGAATACCCGGCCGAACATCACCATCGTCACTCCCTGCCTCAACAGCGAGGTCACGCTCAGGGCGACGATCGAAAGCGTGCGCACCCAGGATTATCGTGATTGGGAGCATCTGGTTTTGGATGGCGGCTCGACTGACGCAACGCCAAAAATCCTTTCCGAATATCCCCACCTGCAATGGACTTCTGAAAAGGATGCCGGCAATTACGAAGCCATGAACCAAGGCATCGCCCGGGCGCGCGGCGAATGGATTGTGATTTTGAATGCCGACGATTGTTTTCGTCCGGGAGCGTTAACCGCAGTGGCCCGGGCCGCCGCGCAACATTCCGAATGGGATGCCTTGTTCGGCGACGTCGTTTACGTGGATGACGCGGGACGGGAGATTTATCGTCGGGCGGAAGCGCGATATGATTATCAGGTGTTGCTCTACGCGGTGGATAACATTTGCCACCAGACGCTGTTCGTGCGGCGCGGTGTCTATCAACGCCTCGGCGGGTACCGGCAACGGGAGTTTCGTAGCTCAGCGGATTACGAATTCAAACTCCGGTTAGGCCGGGAGAAATGTCGCGTCGGACATTTGCCGCAGTTCCTCGTGAATTACCGCTATCACCAGCACGGCCAATCCGCCGACCAGCGGCTCATCCGTAACAGCCTTCAAGAAGCGGAAATCATTAAACGAACGTACGGGAATCCGGGTGGCTGGACGGCGTGCGGACTGAAGCTCGTTTACAAAGCCAAACGCCAGTTGCAGAAGCTCTGGTATCGTGGCCACTGTGATCTTGTTCCGGGTCGGTGGAAACTGCGTCCGCACCTGCGGCGGCAAAGTCAGTTTTCCTCCAATAGCGGACTTGACCGGCTCACCTCCGATTAGCTGGCTTTACGGGCGCGCTGATTTCTTTAGAATCCACGGCGTACCGAGCATGGAATCAATGTGGCGGACGGAAGCAATCTGAATGAACTGGGTGGCCTTGCGTTATTTATCGTGGTTGGACACCCGCGCCCGTTTCGTGGCCAGGACGCCGCCTCGCGGACGGTTGCTCGACCTCGGCTCGTCCGATGGTGAAACCCTGAATCACTTTGCCGAGTTGCGGCCCGACCTGACGCTCTATGCTGCGGACAAGTTTGGTCAACCCGAGCGGTATCCACCAAACTGCCAGTTTTCGCGAGTTGATTTCGTTACGGATCGTTTGCCTTGGCCGGATCAATTCTTTGACACCGTTACTTGCATGCATGTCGTGGAGCATCTGGATTCGCTGCAGAATTTATTGTCCGAAATCGCGCGCGTCTTGAAACCGGGAGGGCGGGTTTACATTGAAACTCCACATCCCAAAACGGCACAGTTGCCGAGTGCGGCCGGAAAATTTACGCTCAATTTCTACGATGACGCCACGCATGTGCGGATTGTGTCCGTTGTGGAATTGCGCCGTGCCATGATTTCGACCCGATTGCAACCCCGCCGGAGTGGAATCTCGCGCAACTGGCTGTTTGCCGCATCCTACCCCTGGTTCTATTTTTGCCGCCCAAGCCGGAAACAATTCACGGCCCGCGTACATTGGATCGGTTGGTCCGCCTACCTGGTGGCGCAACGTTTGCCATGAAACCACGATTGCTGATCATTGAACTTTGGGGGTTGGGTGATTTGGTCATCGCCAATTCATTTCTGCAAGCGGCGTGTGAACAATTTTCCGTCACCCTGTTGGCCAAACCGTACGCTCAGGATTTGCGCCGCCAACTTTGGCCGGAGGTCGAGGTCATTCCGTTCGTGGCGCCGTGGACGGCGTTCAAAGCCAAATACCATCTCTGGAACTGGCCGTGGCGCGAAATGCTCCACATCCGCAACCAAATTGCTCACCGCCGTTTTGAAGTGGGACTGTCAGCGCGATGGGATCCGCGCGACCATTTCTTACTCAAGGCTTGCCGCGTTCGCCGGCGTTTGGGTTTTTCCCGGCTGCGTAGCCGTATTTTTCTTACTGATCCCATCGCGCGTCCGGCGCCGTGGGAACATCGTTATGAGTACTGGCGCACTTTGGGGCGCGCTCTTGGTTTGAATCTGCCGGAGCGAAGCGAGTTGATTGCGGCGCCCGTGGCCAAGGGTAAAACCGTCCTCATTCATAGCGGCGCCGCCCAACCGGTGCGGGTGTGGCCATTGGACCGCTACCAACGGTTGGCGCGACAACTTCGCGAGCATCATTATCGCGTCCTCATTGCGTGCGATGCGGATCAGCAAACCTGGTGGACGAATAACGGCGAACCCGACGTGACGGCACCCCATTCTGTGGCGGAACTTTTCAACCTCATGGATCAGGCCCAGGTATTTATCGGCAACGATTCCGGTCCGGGGCATATCGCGGCGATCCACGGTCTGCCGACGTTCACCCTGTTCGGCCCGCAACTCCCGGAATGGTTCGTCCCGCTGCATCCGCAAGCCGCGTTCATCGAAGGCAAACCCTGTCCCTACAAACCCTGCTCTGATTACTGCCGTTTTCCGACGCCGCATTGTTTGTGGAACATCTCGGAAGCGGAAGTCTGGGCCAGCGTGCAAAAATTCCTCCAAGCCAATCTTCCTCTCCACTGAAGCCGCCGCTCTCGCGGTGGGACTGGCCGCCACCCTCCGCCGGTCCTTTCCTGGCGTTCTGTTCGCTTATTTTGCCGGGGCCGGGACTAACCATGCTCCGGGGGACAATCGCTGTAACACAATGGACTCATACGCATTGGTGCGACCGGCCTCAAATAGGCAGGCGATGTCGCCATTCGGGAGCACGGCCAGATCCGAGTACGCGCTGGGACCAGGATGCAAGACTTGAGCGACCGGCCAGGTTTGTCCGTCGTCGAAACTGGCGCGCAACGTGAGATTAACGCGCTGTTCCGCACTGGCTGGATTGCTGAATAAAATCACTCCGGGCCGCTCCGTTTCCGGCCAACGCAAGCGGCGGATCGCGGCCTGACAGAGCGGTTCAATCAGGGCTTCGTCAAACCGTTGGTCCTGCCAGGTCAATCCGCCGTCGGCACTGATGGCCACCTGCCGGCACTTGTGACTGCGTTCGTAGTTCCGCATGTTGAGCAGCAGTCGGCCATCGGTTAATTCAACGATCTGACATTCATTCACCTTGTCGCTGGGAGTGGTGCCTCCCAATTTCCAAGTGGCCCCGTGATCATCGGAATAAATGACGTGTGAATAATAGCGATCCGCTCCCGCTTCATTATGGTCGCAGGGAATGACCAAACGTCCGCGATGTGGCCCGTGAACAATTTGCAAGCCACCGCCCGGTCCGGTCGCATACCAGGTCCAGTTCGTGCGCTTCACGGCTTGGGTAATTTCGCGCGGTGGCTCCCAAGTCACTCCATCGTCACTCGAACTGGTGATGAAAACCCGGCGCGTGTCCTGGCTTTTTTGCGCGTGAATCTGGCGGGCTTTGTCCGCGCCGTTGTTCCAGGTAAGAGCAAGCCACAACACGCCGGTGTCGCGGTCCAGCACGGGACTGGGATTGCCGCAGGTATTGAGGCCATCAGACCAGATGACTTGAATTGGACCCCAAGTTTGGCCGTGATCGGTGGAACGGCGCACCGCCAGATCAATTTTGCCCGTATCCGATGCGGACTCTTTACGCCCCTCGGCAAACGCCAACAGTGTGCCGTTTGCGGAAACCACCAGGGCGGGAATGCGCCAGGTATGGTAGCCGTCCTGCCCGCGCACAAACACCGGTTGTGCCGGGGGCAATGGTTCAGCGACGCTGACGTTGACGAGGCCGCCAGCCAGCAAACTCCCGATCATCAAACCGATCCGGCTCGGTTGACGCAACCAAGCCAAGGTCATGCTTTTGGCAACGGTCGAATTATGTTGGGAAGGAATCATCAGCAATCAATGGCGCGCGTGCTATGCCTTGCGTCGTACGTGCTGAGCGCGCTTTTTATCAACGTGGCGACTTGGCGCGGTCCGCCGGGACGGTTTGGATTTCGTAAATTTCCGCACCGGCTCAATGGTTTTGGGGCGCGGCTTGGGTACCAGCACAATGGGACAGCCTTCGTACCCGAACGCCTTGCGCATTTCGCCGGCGAGATACTTTTTATATGGATCAGAGAAAAGTTCATCCCGATTAACAAAGAGCAGAAACGTTGGCGGCGCTTGTTTAACCTGGGTCGCGTAGAAAAATTTCAACCGGTGCCCCAGCGCGCTGATGGGTTGGCGGCGTTCCACGGCGTCATTGAGCGTTCGATTGAGCAGCGCCGTTGGAATCTTCTGCTGCAATTGCGCGGCCACGTAGCGCACCGCTTCCAACAGTCGGTCCAGATGAAAACCGGATTGGGCCGAGGTGAAAATCACCGGCGCGTAATCGAGAAAGAACAGTTGTTTTTGCACCCATTGACCGAACTCCGCCAGCAACGTCAACGGCACTTCATTTCCCTCGTAACGCTTTTTACGATCCCGCCTCTGAATTTCCTTCGCGCGCGCCTGCCGCACCGCGTCCGCGTAAAGATCCCATTTATTCACCACGAGAATGCAGGCTTTGCGATTGGCGACAATGTGATCGGCGATTTTTTTATCCTGTTCCAAAATGCCTTCCTGCGCGTCCAACACGAGCACGCAAATATCGCTGCGTTCGATGGATTGTTCCGTGCGTTGCACGCTGAAAAATTCCACCGAATCATTCACCCGACGGGTCTTGCGCATCCCGGCGGTATCAATCAAAACGTAGTTCTGTTTGACGCCTTCGGTTTCGACTTCAAACGGCACGTCCACCGCGTCACGCGTGGTGCCCGCGATGGGACTGACAATCACCCGCTCCGACTTGGTCAGCGCATTGATGATCGAGGATTTACCGACGTTGGGCCGTCCGACAATGGCGAGCTTCAACGGTTCCTCAGGTTTCCGCTCGCTCAAGTTTTCGCTTTCGGAAGTGGATTCAGTCCGGGTCGCCGCAGACGGAGTTGCCTCTGCAGTTTCCGGCAGCAGCGTCAACGCTGCGCTCATCAAGTCATCAATTCCTTCTCCGTGGATGGCGGTTACGGGAAAAATTTTGGCAAAGCCCAGTTGCGCAAATTCGCTCACCTGCGGTTCGAGACGCGAGGTGTCCACCTTGTTCACCGCCACCAATACTGGTTTGCCCGATTTGCGCAGGCGCTGCGTCACTTCGCGGTCCAGTGGCACAATGCCTTCCTGAACATTGACGACGAAGATGATCGCGTCGGCCGCCGCAATCGCGAGGTCCACCTGTTCCACCGCCGCCCGGATGATGACGTCCGTGGATTTCTCCTTCCGCAACAGGCCAATCCCGCCCGTATCCACCAATGTAAAGGGTCGTCCATGCCATTCCGCCTCCGCGCTGACGCGATCGCGCGTGACGCCCGGCATATCATGCACGATGGCAATGCGTTTACCGACGAGGCGATTGAACAACGCCGATTTGCCGACGTTGGGTCGGCCAACAATGGCTATTAACCCTGACATGTGTCCAAGATGCGAGAACCCCGGGCCACGAGAAAGCAAAATGGGCGCGGCGGAAGTGATTGAGCCAGGCGCTGACCAATCAAGGGAGAGCGGAGTTCACTACCGCCGCGCGCGATAGAAGCGCGTGTGGTGGGTTGGCGGGTTTGTATCCAAAAATTGCAAGGGTTGATTGGTCATCGTAATGCTCGCCAACGGTTGCCAGACGGATAGATCGTCCGAAACTTCCAATTGAAATTGATCCCCCAACGCGCTGCTGAGGGTCAGACTGACCTTGGCTTCCGGAGTGATGGACACCGCAGTGAAGGTAATCGTCGGCGCCAGATTCTCCACCCGAACATTGTCAAATAGCACGAAGGAATCGCGCGCCGGCGCAGCGATGGAAGGAAAAACATCCATCAACCCCAGCATGATGTTGCCGTGCGAGAAGGCAGAGGTGTTGGTGCGTTGAGCAACGACAACGTCATTCAGAAGCCAGAGAATGGTGTTGTTGGTCTGACGCAATTCGACTTCCACCCAGTTCTTCCCCGGTGCGCCCAGCGTTTCAAAACGGTCGCTGGGAAAAAGACTTTGGAATGGGGCCTGCGTATGATTGGTCCCGATCAAACCACCGAGCGCGGAAGCGCTCAAATCCAGCGGCGCTCCGTTCGGATTCCCCACGTAGGCGCGGTAGTCCCGACTGTCTCCGCCCTCGCCAGTAACCGCGAACCAAATGCCGTCGCTGTCTGGCGCTGCGGTCGTGGCCCAGTTTGCGTTCGTGCCGGAATGATTGATCCCGCACAAGGTGTGTTGTGTGCTACCGGCCACGCCGCTGCCGTTGCCGCCCGCGTTGCCGGGATAATTGATCCACAGATCAAACTTGAGCGCAAAATTGCCCGCCACCGAGAAATTTCGCGGATAGAGGTTCACCGCCGCATTGGCGCCGACCGCATCGGTGTTCACGGTGAGTTTCACGCCTCGAGTGCTGCCATCGGTTGTGTTGGGCGCGGGCGGAATCAGCGCGGTCACGCCGTTGAACGTGTAGGGAATTACTCCGTAATCGAAACCAAATTCCACGGTATAATCCGGGATGCCATTGTCTGCTCCCCAAACGACATTCCATTGATCGGCGGAATTGGTGCTGAAATGGTCTTGAAAGAGCAGCGGGAAATCCGAGGTCCGCTGACGCACCACGGCAACGCGGCTGGTCACTGCCCCCGCGGCATTACTGACGACCACCGTGTAATTGCCTGCGGTCGCCAGTTGTAAATTTGTGATGCTTAAACTGACATTCGTTGCCTGAAAAACATTGGTGTTGTTCAACCGCCACTGGTATCGCAAGGGCGCGTCGCCGATGGCCAGAGTGTTAAGCGAAACATCCGCGCCCGGTAAAACGGATTGACTGACGGGATGACGCATCACCACCGGGGCCAGGGGCGCGACGGTATAACGCGGGATGGGAATCGTTCCATTCGCCGAACCCTCCGCAGCTCCATCATTACTCAGCAACGCGCAGAGCGTCGGGTTGACCAGTACGTTTGTGATCGAATTGGCATTGCCGTCCACCGTCAGCGCCATCTGCGCAAAACGGATTCCGTGCGAGTAATCCACGTAAGTTTCTTCGTGACCGTTATACAGCGGCTGGATGAAGGTGCCGTTCACATAATGCCAGCCGTAAATCACCACGGGCTTGGTGATGGTCGGTCCATTGGCGAAATTGGTGTAAATACGCGCCGAAATGATCACATCCTTTTTCGTGCCGCCAACCAGCGTGCCCAGCGGATACGCATTGGTCAGCGGATTGCGTTGATTATCAATGGCGTTATCCGACGCGGCGAAAACCGCCACGCTCGTGATGTCGTAGTTATCCGGACTGAAGGGCAACGGCGCGAGTTTGACGGGCGCGTTGGTCCAGATTTGGTTCACCATCTGCCGGGTCGGCAACGAACAACCCAGATGATCTGCCAACCGTTGCGCGAGCAGGGGCGTCATGGGCGTGCGGAAATAATCCGTGTTCGAGCCGATTGAAACGTAATCGGGCGTGACGTAATAGGTCGCGCTGTGTCCGCCTGCATTGACGGCGATGGGTTTCAGTGTCCGCAACCAGTCCGGCACGTTGCCACTGATGACCTGCGCATAAATCCATTGCTCGCGCTCGTTGCGAGGCAGCGTGGTGATGATGTTGGTAAACTGCGTTCCGTTCGGTGCGTTGGCGGGACGGGGCGGCAACGGCAACACTTGCGCGGGCGCGGACGTTAAAGCGCCCAGCAAAAGCAGCATTGAAAAACGGTGGGCCAACCCAGATTTCAAGTTGAATGCCGAAGTCATTTTAACACAAGTATGATCCGCTGGGCCGCCGTTGCGATTCGCATGTTCATGTCATTTCCAATCTTGCTGCCGCCCGTCGGGCGCAGTTAAAGTCGCACAAAGCTATGAAGTTTCCATTGCTCATCGTCAGCGGCCTGGTGTTGGTTGGACTCGTCGGTTGCAAAGGTCCGACGGGCGATAGTTGTCCACCGCCGGTGGCCGCGACTCCGCTGACCGTTCCGACCACCACTTCGGAAAACGGTGTGACTTACACCAACAAGATTCCCAAGCGTTACAGCTACACGCCGCGGGTGTATCCGGTGGATGAGCGAGGTTTTTCACCGGTGGATCGGGCGTTGGCCAAGGCCTACGCCCGCGAGGAAATGATCACGGATGACGCCGAGGGATCGTTGAATCCCTATGTGCTCAAGGTAATTTCGGGTTATCCGTTGGACGGTTCTTACCCCTACCACTGCGGTTGGACGCCCCGCGAATACGACATTTACAACGGAGTCACCCAGGACATGTGGTATCAGGGCATGGTGGTTGCCAAGGCTTATCCCGACGGTTCGCGGTGCAGCTATTGTTGCGGCTTCACCTTCGAGGTGTTTATTCGCGCGATGAAACTGCGCAACATCCAAAAAGGGCTGGAGCCGGATGATTTCAATGGGATGTCGTTCAACGACCTCTTCAACATGCTGCAACTTTGGTATATCGAAGGCAAAGGCGACTCAGAGCAACGTGGCATCGTGGGTTATGGTCTGGGGCAGGCGATTACGAATTTGGAAGAGGTGCGCCCCGGCGATTTTCTGAGCTACAGCACCACGCCGCCCGGCGGTCATGCGGTGATCTTCATTGACTGGTTGCGCGACGCGCAAAACAAGATCGTCGGCATGAAATACTTCTCCTCGAATCTGTCCGGCTCAAAAGGGGTGGGGTACGGTCAGGGCAAGTTCAGCGATTCCAATGGCGGCCGCGGGCTGCTGCGGAACTCCCTCAAAATCGCCCGCGTGGGGTCCATTCAGCATTATCAACCGTTCAACCGCGCGGACATTCCGGCGCGCAACGCTTACGCACCGACTCAACCAACGCGGGTAATCTACGTGCCGCAACCGTGAAATAATTTTCCCGGAGCGCGGGTGGTCTCCACCCGCAGCACTGCGTCAGACCGGAAGATGTTGGATGTTCGGACGCGCATAGCTTCGGCCACGCGCTGCGGACGGGGGGACCACCCGCAGCACTGTGCCAGACCGGAAGATGTTGGATGTTCGGACACGCTAGCTTCGGCTACGCGCTGCGGACGGGAGGCCACCCGCAGCACTGCGCCAGACCGGAAGATGTTGGATGTTCGGACACGCATAGCTTCGGCCACGCGCTGCGGACGGGGGGACCACCCGCAGCACTGCGCGAGACCGGAAGATATTGGATATTCGGACGCGCATAGCTTCGGCTACGCGCTGCGGACGGGAGGCCACCCGCAGCACTGCGCCAGACCGGAAGATGTTGGATGTTCGGACACGCATAGCTTCGGCTACGCGCTGCGGATGGGTGACCACCCGCAGCACTGTGCCAGACCGGAAGATGTTGGATATTCGGACGCGCATAGCTTCGGCTACGCGCTGCGGACGGAGACCGTCCTCGCTCCTCAGATGCCGCCGAAGCGGCGGTGGCGCTGGGCGTATTCCGCCAAGGCCGCGTAAAATTGTGGCTTGCGGAAATCCGGCCAAAGGGTGGGCGTGATGACAAATTCCGCGTAGGAAATCTGCCACAGCAAAAAATTGCTCACGCGCATTTCGCCGCTGGTGCGGATGAGCAAATCCGGGTCGGGAAAATTCCGGGTGTACAGGTGATCCGCAACCACCTGCTCGTTGATCTGCGCCGCCGTTAATTCACCCGCCTGCACTTTGGCCGCAATGCCCTGAACGGCATCCACAATTTCCGTGCGACCGCCGTAGCTCAACGCGAGGATGAGCGTCAGCCCGGTATTTTGCGCCAGCGTGTCGCCGGTTTTTTTGAGCTGCGTCTGCACCGTTTTGGGCAGCCGCTCCAACTGGCCGATAACTTCCAGGCGTACGTTGTTGCGGTTCAACTCAGCCGTCTCGGTTTTCAGATAGTGGAGCAGATATTTCATCAAGGCTTCCACTTCACGCTTCGGGCGATTCCAGTTTTCGACGGAAAACGCGTAGAGCGTCAGATACTTGATGCCCAGTTCACCCGCCGCGCGAATGATGCTGCGCGCTGATTCCGCTCCCTGGCGATGGCCTTCAATACGCGGCAGACGGCGCTGCTTCGCCCAACGCCCGTTGCCATCCATGATGATCGCCACGTGCCGGGGTAATTTTTCGGGGGTGATGAAATTCGATGGAGGCGGCGCCGCGCTCATAGTTAACTCATGACGATTTCAATCATGACAACGGCCGGGAAGGCTGACGAGTCCAATGTTGCCGCCAAACCAGCGGCGTTCCGGGCGACCCTGCTTCACACGAAGATGGTTTGCTCCCGGCCGGGGCCGACCGACGTAATGTAAAGCTTCGCGCCAGTCAATTCACTGATGGCTTTCAAATAGGCGCGGGCGTTGGCCGGCAATTCGCGCCAGGTTTTGCACTGGTCCGTTGGCTTCTGCCAGCCGGCAAATTCCTGATAAACCGGTTCGCAGGCCGACAAGGTCCGGATATCACTCGGCAAATACTGATAACGCTTTTTGCCATGCCGATACGCGACGCAGACTTTGATTCTGGCCACGGTATCCAGACCATCGAGATTGGTGATGGCCAGATCATCAATGCCGTTCACCATCGCCGCCTCGCGCGTTGCGACGGCATCAAACCAACCACATCGGCGCGCCCGACCGGTGGTCGCGCCAAATTCGCGTCCCATACCGTGCAGCAAACTGGAAATTTCCTGGTCCTCAGTCGGCAACGGTCCTTCGCCAACCCGGGTGGTGTAAGCTTTCATCACGCCCACCACACGATCCATGCGATGCGGCGGAATCCCTGAGCCGGTGCAAGCGCCGCCCGCCGTGGTGTTTGATGAAGTCACATAGGGATACGTGCCGTGGTCGAGATCAAGAAACGTGCCTTGCGCCCCCTCGAAAAGCAGGTTTGCTCCCTGCTTCAGCGCGGCGTGCAGAAGCGGAACGGTGTTGGTGACGAATGGTTTCAGGAAGCGTCCCGCCTGACGGTATTCGGCCAGGACGGTCGGGTAGGAAACTGGTTTCGCGCCCAGCGCCTTGAGGATGCGGTTGTTCTCCTTGACCCGAACCGACAGCTTTTCCGCCAGTCGTTCCAAGTCAACCAAATCGCCCATGCGCAGACCGGTTCGCGCCACCTTGTCGCCGTACGCCGGACCGATGCCGCGTTTGGTGGTGCCGATTTTGTTTTTGCCGTGCAGCGCCTCCCGGCGCGCGTCCAGTTCGCGATGGTAGGGAAACACCACATGCGCCGTTTCGCTGATGACGAGGTTTTTGCCCACCTTGACGCCGATTTTTTGCAGGCCCTTGATTTCGTCAACCAAGCCGAGCGGATCAATGACCACGCCGTTGCCGATGACGCAGCGTTTGCCGCGCCGCAGGATGCCGGACGGGATCAAATGGAGCACGTATTTCTGTTGGCCGACCCAGACGGTATGGCCGGCGTTGTTGCCGCCCGCGTAGCGCACGACCACGTCCGCCTGCTCGGTCAGCACGTCAATTATTTTGCCTTTACCTTCGTCACCCCACTGGGCTCCGACCAGTATCGTATTTGCCATAAAGCTGTCAGCTATCAGTTGTCAGCCATCAGCCGTCGGCAATCCGCCGAGGGTTCCGTTTCGCGGGCTGAAAGCTGATGGCTGGGAGCTGACAGCTACCGACAATAAAAATCCCCGAACGAGAATTCGGGGCAAAGCGATTCAATCTTTGCGGGCAAAAACTAGGGAAGTTCGTCAGAAGTGTCAATTTCTCGCTGCATTTTTCGCGGTGGCAATTTCTGATGAAGTTCACCGTTGTCGTCACTTGGGGTCGCGCCTGCGGTTTAGAGCTGGTGCCGTGTTTGTCAGCGGAGGTTTGTTGGTGGGCGTGGTTTTTATATTTATCGAGTCGAGACCTCGCGTATAATGAGCCGGTTATATGGTGTTGGAATTTACGAAAATGAACGGGGCGGGCAACGACTTCGTTCTGTTGGATAATCGAGCGGGCAAACTCAAGCTGACGACCGCGCAGGTCGTGCGGTTGTGTGATCGGCATCGCGGCGTTGGCGCGGATGGCGTCATGCTGCTCATTCCGGCACGAGGCCCGCAGGCGGATTGGGCGTGGGATTTTTACAATCGCGATGGCAGCGTGGCGGAAATGTGCGGGAACGGGGCGCGCTGCTTTGCCCGCTATGTGCAAAGCGTCACCGGCGTTAATCGCGATTTTACCTTTGAAACGGTCGCGGGGATCATTTCCGCGAGTTTCCAGGGCGCGCTCGTCACGGTGAACCTTACCACCCCGCAGGATTTGAAATTGCATCAGACCGTAAAGCTCGCGCCCGAAACGGTGATCCTGCACTCGCTCAACACCGGCGTGCCGCACGCGGTGCTGTTCGTGCCCAATGCGGATCAAGCCATGGTAAGCCAAATGGGGCCGGAGATCCGCCATCACCAACAGTTTAGCCCCGGCGGAACCAATGTGAATTTTGTACAGGTGCTCGGTCCGAATCACATTCGCGTTCGTACGTTTGAACGCGGTGTCGAGGGCGAAACGTTGGCGTGCGGCACCGGCGTCAGCGCGGCGGCCATGATTGCCGCGCGGGTTCACGGGTTCACCTCGCCCGTCAAAGTCCAGGTGCAGAGTGGCGATCAACTGGAAGTCAGCTTTACTGAAGAGCAGGGGCGGTTCGGATCGGTCCGGTTGACCGGCCCGGCGGACTTTGTGTTTACGGGGAAAATTGAAATTTGAAAATGTGACGGTCCCGCCTGCGGCAAGCCGTTACCAGCGGGACCGTTCAAACCGGAAAATTGAAAATGCAATTCACAGGCACCTATACCGCGATTGTTACTCCGTTCAAAAAAGGCAAAATAGATGAGGCCGCCTTGGAGAAGTTGGTCAAGGCGCAAATCAAAGGCGGCGTGGACGGCATCGTTCCAGTCGGGACAACCGGCGAATCCGCCACGCTGGATTACGAGGAACATATCCACGTCATCGCGCTCTCGGTAAAATTCGCGGCCGGCAAGATTAAAGTCATTGCGGGCACGGGAGGTAATTCCACGCAGGAAGCCATTTACCTCACGCGGGCGGCGGAAAAAACGGGCGCCGACGCGTCGTTACAGGTCGCGCCCTACTATAACAAACCGACGCAAGAGGGATTATTCCGCCACTTCCATGCCGTGGCCCGGGCCACCCGGCTGCCGATCATTCTCTACAGTATTCCCGGACGTTGCGGCATTGAGATCGGCGTGGAAACAACGAACCGTTTGGCCCACGACAGCGTGAACATTGTCGGCATCAAGGAAGCTGGTGGAAACGCGGATCGCATTTCTCAACTTCGCGCCGCTCTGGGAAACAAGTTCACAATTCTCAGCGGTGACGATTCGCTGACGTTGCCGTTCATGGCGGTCGGGGCGCAAGGCGTGGTCAGCGTGGCGTCGAATGTTATTCCGCATGAAGTGGCGCGCATGGTGCGGACGTACCAACGCGGCAATGCCTCACTCGCGCTCAAGATGCACGAGAAGTATTACGCCTTGTTCAAAGATTTGTTCATCGAGACCAATCCGGCGCCCGTAAAAGCAGCGCTGGCCCTGCTCGGGCAAATGGATGAGGAACTGCGTTTGCCCATGATACCGATCAGCGCGAGCAGCCGGGACAAGCTCAAAAAAACCATGAAAGCGGTGGGTTTGCTGAAATGAATCGCCGCCCGGGTGAAGTGCAACCATGACGAAAATCGCAATCAACGGAGCCAAAGGTCGCATGGGGCAGGCGCTGCTTTCCTGCGCCGCGCGAGTGCCGGAGATTGAAGTGATCGGGGCCGTTGATCAGGGTGACGATCTGAGCACGGTGCTGCCGCAAGCTGACGTGGTGATTGAATTCAGCTTCCACGCCGTGACGCCGTCAGTCGCGGAACTATGCGCGCGACACCGCAAAGCCATCGTCATCGGTACCACCGGCCATAGCGCGGAAGAAAAGGCGAAAATTCTCGCGTTGGGTAACCGGATTCCGCTCGTGATGGCGACGAATTTTTCCACCGGCGTGAATACGCTTTTTTGGCTGACGCGCAAGGCGGCGGAGATTCTTGGTCCGGCGTTCGATCTCGAGGTCGTCGAGATGCACCATCGCTTGAAAAAAGACGCGCCCAGCGGCACGGCGACGACGTTGTTGGAGATTCTCGGGGACGTACGCCAGGTGCAACTTGAAGAGGCGCTTCGGCATGGTCGCAAGGGCATCACTGGCGAACGCACCCGCAGCGAGATTGGCATCCACGCCATTCGCGGCGGCGACGTGGTGGGCGATCATACGGTTATTTTTGCCGCAGACGGGGAACGCGTGGAATTGACCCACAAGGCATCGAGCCGGGACACGTTTGCCAATGGTGCGTTGCGTGCGGCGCAATGGGTCATCCAACAGAAACCCGGCGTGTATGACATGCAGGATGTGTTGGGGTTGAGATGACACTGATGGTTTGAGGTCGCTCCCAACCAAAGGCTGGCGCTGATCCCAGTCTCGGATCGGTTTGAACACTTTGGACTCCACCAGTCTTCCAGCTCGTCCGTCAGGCGAAACGTCGGGTTGATTTAAGAACCACGCGTTTCGAATCTCCGGCCAGTTGTGGTTGCGTCGCGGCATCGGGATTCGCGTGTTGTGAATACCCAGGCCGCAACCAGCGTCTGTCAAGTTTGAGAAATGCATCTCGTAATCAACCGGCCCACCGCTGACAATTGGCGTAACAATTGAGGAGGCGTTTTGAACTCTGTGATTGCCTATATCGCGCTCGGCTCCAACTTGGGCGACTCGCCAACGATCTTAAAGCAGGTCGTGACGCGTCTGGAAAAATTATCCAGTCAACCCTTGCGATGCTCTTCCTTCTGGCAGACGACTCCCGTGGATTGCCCGCCGGGTTCTCCGTTGTTTATCAACGCGGTGGTGGCGTTGTACCCGCTGCCAAACGAAACCGCCTGGTCTTTGCTCCAAAAGCTTCAAACCTTGGAAAAGGAATTTGGGCGGTTGCCCAAAAAGGAACTGAACGAACCGCGGCGTCTGGATCTCGATTTGATTGCCTACGGAGATGAAATTTCCACGAGGCCGGAGCTGGTTCTGCCCCATCCCCGGGCTCATTTACGGCGGTTCGTGTTGCAACCGCTGAACGAAATAGCGCCGGAGCTGGTTTTGCCTGGCCAGCGCGCCACGATCGCGCAATTGCTCGCCACGCTGGTGGGCAAAGAGATCGCGGTGAAATTAAACCCGTAAGCGACGGTCAGGTTTTGGCCCGAGGTCGGAAGAGTCCGACAAACAACAACAGAATAACCCCGGCAAAAATAGCGGGAGCGCCCCACAGAGTCTTCCAGGCAATGGATTGAAGTTCGGTTTTGCGGGCCGCGGTCATTTCTTCCGAAACTGTTTTCAAGCTGACCTCCAGGGCGGGTTTATCAGCCGGCGATGCCTTGGCAATTTCTTCGTTGAGGCGACTGACCTCAGCCGCCTTGGCCGTCACGATTTGAGCAGCCGCCTTGGAGGATTCGGGAGTATTGGCCGCTTCGATGCGCCCGGCAATCTGCGCTCCAATCATCATTCCCAAACCGAGCGTGAACAAAACCAACAAGCCCTGCGCCTGGGCGCGGACTTGTTTGGGGGCGGCCTGATCGGTGTAAATCTGACCCGTGACGAAAAAGAAGTCGTAACAAACTCCATGGAGCACAATGCCCATGATGATCATCCAGCGGACTTCGTCGGCGGCGCCAAACGCGAATAGAGCGTAACGAGCCACCCACGCCAGCATTCCGACCGCCAGCATCCACTTGACGCCCAGCCGCATGAAGAAAAGCGGCATGACCAGCATGAAGAAGATTTCGGACATTTGACCGTAGCTCATGGTCTGGCCAATGGGTAATCCGGTCATTTCCACGATGCGGCTGGTGATTTGATAGTAGAAGGCCAGCGGAATGCAAATCAAGGTCGAGGCGATAAGAAAGACCAGGTACGACCGGTTCTTCAGCATGACCAACGCGTCCAACCCAAGAATCTGCCGCACACTAACCGGACCGGTGGTCGTCGGAGGTGTGTTCGGTAACAGGAAGCTAAACAACCCCAGCGCCACCCCCGCACCGACAGTCAGATAAAACATGCCGATATTGGTGTCGAAACTCAGACCGGTTATCGCCAGGCCCGCAATGATCCAACCAATCGTGCCCAGCACCCGGATGCCCGGAAATTCCTTTTCGGGATTGGTCATGCACTTCATCGCGATTGTATTGGTCAACGCCAGCGTCGGGAAGTAGGTCAGCATGTGGGCAAAAAACAGTAGATTGATCGTGCCCGGCGATGGCTGGGCTGATTTCATTACGGTGGTGGCCGCAAACATTGCGGCCGCACCAAGCAGGTGCATGAACCCGAGCACCTTTTGCGCGGCAAAGAAACGGTCGGCAATCATGCCCACGAAGAAGGGGGCGATGATGCCCGCGATCGGCCCCACCGAATACATGGTGGCAAAGTGTTCGGCTTTGAAACCGATGGTCGCCAGATAGTTCGGGCCGGTGACGTACCACGCTCCCCAAACAAAGAATTGGAGAAACATCATCACCGAAAGTTGAAGGCGTATGGAAAACTTCATGGTGTCGCCAGAATAAGAAGAGCGCCTGCCGACGGCAAGTGGTGAAGTAAACGAAATTGGCGATTTCCGTCCGGTCCAATCCGGGGGCATGGCCGCCGGTGGCGCTGTCTTGATTTATCGGCGCGCTGTCCGCGAGCAGGACAGTTTGCCGTGAGGCGAGGAGCGGTTTCCGGAGATATCCTCGATTTCCTCTGGGGCATATTGTTGGCTTCTAACTTGCGTCGTTGCGACCCAAAGTCAGGAGACTGCTGGATTTTTTGGTGAATGATGCAAACTAAAGACGCGAAGCCTACGGAGCCAAACGACACGAGGAAAAGAATTTTGCTGGTGGACGACCATGCGGTAGTCCGCTTCGGCATTGCGCAATTGATCAATCGACAGGCGGACTTGGTCGTGTGCGGCGAACAGGAAGATGCCCGAAGAGGGCTGGACGCCATCATGCAACTCAAACCCGATTTGGTCGTGGCGGATCTGTCGCTCCGGGATAGCAGCGGGCTGGAGCTGATTCGCAACGTCAAAGCGCAATATCCCGGCCTGCCCATCCTCGTCGTCAGCGTGCATGACGAATCCATTTATGCCGAAATCGCTTTTCGCGCCGGCGCCCTCGGCTACTTGATGAAGCAGGAGGCCCTGGAAAAAATTATTCTCGCCATCCGGCGCGTTCTAAATGGCAACGTTTACGTCAGTGATTCCCTCGCCGCCAAAATGCTCCAGCAACAGGTTCGTGGCAATACTGACATCCAGCAGCCCGCCATCAAATCCCTTAGCGATCGGGAGGTGGAAGTGTTCCACCTGATCGGGCAATGGAAGAAGACCAAGGAAATTGCCGGCGAATTGCATCTCAGCGTTAAAACGGTGGAGTATTACCGCGAGCAGATTAAGCGTAAACTGAATCTGCGGGACGCGGCGGAACTGACGCAGTACGCCACCGCCTGGGTCCAACGCGAAGTGCCCGCATAATCCACAATTTGGTCGGTTGGTTGGTTCGAGGTTTCCCTCATCCGAGTTCGTTTCGGATGAGGGTTTTTCTTTGTTCCCCGGGATGGCCCGGAGGCGCCACTGGGGGATTCATCCGTGAACGCAGGGCAGACTCATCCTGGTTGAGCGGTGTCGCCTTCCGGATTATGGGTTTTTCGTCAATCCGACATCCGGATTGGAAACAAGGAACATATCAAATGCACGATCCCCATGGGTGGTTGATCCAACTCGCAATTGTCCAAGCGGCTTATCTGGCCGTGGTGATTTGGGGAATGCGTACGATGCAAAGAAAATTAACCCGGCTGCGAGTCAACCGCGATGGAGTGCGCCGTTTGGACCAACCCAGTTGGTGTGGCTCCAACCGCCAAATCCGGAAGAATATCTGAAATTTATGAGCGTAAACATTCGCCTGCTGATCGTGGACGACCATCCCGTGGTGCGCCAGGGCATCCGCCTGGCTTTGATGAGTAGCCCACGCATCCAAATCGTTGGGGAAGGCCGGAACGGACGTGAAGCATTGGCCCTGGCTCAACAATTAAAGCCGGACGTGGTGTTGATGGATCTGGACCTGCCGGAAATGAGCGGCTTGATGGCGGTTGATTTATTACATCGCGAACAACCCCATCTCAGAGTCCTCGTCTTTTCCAGCTATTCAAAACCCGATTACGTGATGCGGATTATTCGCAGTGGTGTGCGCGGATTTCTCCTGAAAGAAGCCGCGCTCGAAGAGGTCGTCCAAGCCATCGAGGCCATCCACGCCGGCGCGTCGTATTTCAGCCCGGACGTGGCGCGCGCCACCTTGAATCGCGTGGTGCAAGGGGTTGAAAAGCGCGATGCTTCACTGGTCTGTTTGACCAATCGCGAATGCGAGGTGCTGCTTTATATCGCCGAGGGTTTCAGCAACAAGGAGATCGCCAGTCAGTTGGGCATCGGCGTTCGCACGGTGGAAACCCATCGGGAACGTATCATGCGCAAGCTGGATATCCACAGCATCGCCGGCTTGACGCGTTTTGCGATTTCGCAAGGCATGGTTTCACTTGTTTCCACTCCGTTAAGCCCAGCCCTCGCGCAATTCCACGCCGCTTGACTCGGGCGGCGTTCCTTCGAGGTCGAACCCGCGCGGCCGCTCCCGCGTCTGCAACCCGGATCAAACGTGGTTTTTCGGCAGCTTCATCCGGCGCGGGCCGGCGGCGAATAATTTGTGAGAAAGAAATCTTTGCGTGAATCGGCGGAATGGGTTCCCATAACGCTGGCATGATTGATTCATTCTCCGACACCCCTCAACCTGCGGGAGATTTCAAGAAGTCACGACGGCGCCGCGCTTTACCAAAGGAAACCGCGCGGTTGGATCGTCTGCCGCCTCATGCCGACAGCGCCGAACAAGGCGTTCTCGGTTGCGCGTTGCTGGACCCGAACACCTGTCTGCCACTTTGCGTCGAGAAACTTCAAGTCGGCCCCAAGGCCTTCTACGACCTGCGCCATCAAACGATCTATGAAACACTGTTGGAAATGTTCGACCGGCGCGAGACGATTGACCTCATCACGGTGCAGCAACGGCTGAAAGATCGCGGTTCGCTGGATCAGATTGGTGGGATTGCCTATCTCAATGAGCTGCAAGATGCCGTTCCGTCCACGGCCAATCTGGGGCATTACACCGAGATCGTGGAGGAAAAATTCCTGCTCCGCGGGCTGATTCAGGTCTGCACTGAAACCGTGGGAAAAATCCACGAGCATGACGGGGAGTTGAACGCGCTGCTGGATGAAGTGGAACGCGATATTCTGCGCGTCGGCCAGAATCGCGCCGGCGGCGCCACCAAACCCATGCAGCAACTCGTCACCAAGGCCATTGATAACGTGGAGACTTTTTTTCAACGCCAGGGCCAACTGGTGGGGTTGGCCACCGGCTTTCCCGATTTGGACCGGATGACCGATGGATTGCACGGCGGTGAAATGGTGGTGATCGCGGCGCGACCGAGCATGGGGAAAACCAGTCTCGCCATGAATATCGCCGCGCATATCGCCATCCAGCAGAAGTTTCCGGTGGGCGTCTTCAGTCTGGAAATGACGGCTGAATCCCTGGTGCTGCGCATGTTGTGCTCCAATGCGCGGGTGAACTTGCGCAACATCCGGGAGGGGTTCATGAGCGAATCGGATTTTGCCGAGATTGCGCGCGCGGCGGGGGAGATGTCCCAGGCCCCGTTGCACATTGATGACACCCCGGGACTCTCGGTATTTCAGTTGCGCACCCGGGCCCGCCGGATGTGGCAACAGCATGGCATCAAGCTTTTTGTGATTGATTATCTGCAGTTGCTTAATTCTACTTCGCGCCGGGCACAGGATAATCGGCAGCAGGAAATTGCCGAAATTTCCAGCGGCATCAAAGCGCTGGCCAAGGAATTGAATGTGCCGGTGATTGTGCTCGCGCAGTTGAATCGGGATGTGGAAAAGGACAAGTCCCGGAAGCCGCGCATGTCCGATCTACGCGAGTCGGGCAGCATCGAGCAGGACGCGGATCTTGTCGGCCTGCTCTACAAGCCCAACAGCGAGGATGACGAGGCGGTGCGGACGGAAGAGAGTTTTGATGGCATTCCGGTCAATTTGTTGATTGCCAAGCAACGCAATGGACCAACCGGCGACGTGCCTTTGACGTTTTTGAAACAGTACACGCGATTTGAAAGCGCAGCGAAAGTTAGCGAAGAGGATCTACCTGAATAAAGCCGCTCTGATCCGGGCGGCGCTGCGGATTTGCCTCCTGGCCGTGTGCTGGAGTTGGATGATTCACGCAACGGCCCAGGACGCGGCGGATTTACCCAAGATTTCCCGCATTGATATCAAGTTCGCCGGGCCGGCCAACATCAGCGAAGCCATTATCCGCGCCAACCTTCGTTCGCGCGTTGGCGAGCCTTATCGTCCCATCACCGTGGACGACGACATCCGGAATCTTTACAAGACCGATTTAATTTACGACGTCCGCGTGACGCGGGAGAAAGCCGAGGACGGTGGCGTAATCATCACTTACGTGGTGCAGGCCAACCCACGGCTGGCAGAAATCAAACTGGTCGGAAATGCCAAACTGAAAGATGCGGCCATCCGAAAGAAAATCACCTCGAAGATCGGCGAAGCGCTGGACGAACGAAAATTGTTCACGGATTCGCGCGCCGTTCAGGAGCTGTACCAGAAAAAAGGCTATCCGCAGACCGACGTCAAATACGTGCTGGATATTGACGAGGCTTCCGGTCGCGGCACCGCCACCTTCGAAATCAAGGAGAGTCCGAAAATCAAAATCAGCGACGTGGAGTTCGTCGGTGCGGAAAAGTTCTCGCAGTCGAAGCTGCGGAAAGTTCTGAAGGGCACGCGGCGACATTGGCTGTTCTCCTGGATCACCCGGAATGGCTTCTTTCGGGATGAAAAATTCGACGACGACAAAGAGCTGTTGAAAGATTTCTATCGGGGTGAGGGCTATCTCGATTTTGATCTGCAGAGCGTTGAATTTGTCAGCGTAAAAACCAACAGCATGACGTTGCGGCTCCACGTTTTCGAGGGTCGCCAATATCGGCTAGGCTCGGTGACTTTTGCCGGCACGACCATGTTGCCGACCAATGCGATCAGTCCGGATTTTCACGCCGGGCGCGCGCCCAAAGACGCCGCCGAATTCCGCAACTGGGGCGAGGCAAACGCCCTGCATCAGGACTTCAAAATGAAGCCCGGAGACGTGTTCACCTTCAAAGGCATGGGGCAGGATGCGCAGGCGATTGAAAATTTCTACGATGCGCGCGGTCACATAGACGTCGCTCGGGGAGGCAATCTAAAAACGCGTCGCGTTCCCAATGTCGAAACCGGCACGATGGATTTGCAGTATCAGATCGAGGAAGGTCAAAAATCCTACGTGGAAAAAATCATCATCCGTGGGAACACAAAAACCAAGGACAAGGTGATCCGGCGGGAACTCGCGATTTCGCCCGGGGAAACCTTCGATATGACGCGCGTGCGCCTCAGTCAGCAGCGGCTGCAAAACCTCGAGTACTTCAGCAAAGTGGATGCGCGACCGGAAGACACCGACGTGCCCAATCGGAAAAACCTTTTGGTCAGCGTGGAAGAGCAGCGCACCGGCAAACTGACGTTCGGCGCGGGATTCAGTTCCATTGATTCCTTTGTCGCCTTCACCGAAGTGACGCAGGGTAACTTTGATCTGTTCCATCCGCCGACCTTCACCGGCGGCGGCCAGAAATTCCGGCTGCAATTGCAAGCGGGCACGCGCCGCCAGGACTACGTGTTGTCGCTGACCGAACCGTGGTTTTTGAATCGTCGGCTGCAATTCGGCACCGAGCTGTATTATCGGCGCGCTGATTATCAAAGTCTCGACAACCTCTACGACGAAGTGCGCGGCGGCTTGCGGTTGAGTTTGAGCAAAGCCCTGCCGCGGCCTCTGTTGCTGGATGAAATTTTCGGTCCGGGCGATTTGATCGGCGGCGTTTATTACAACGTCGAGAACACCGGCATTCTCCTGGAGAACGGGATTCACGATGATCGCCTCGTGACGGTACCGGGACAACCGTGGCCGATTCAGGACGGACACAACGCGCCTTACGCCATCGTGCGCGAGGGAGGTTATTCGGTGCTGACGCGCGTGGGCGCGAGCCTGGCGTATGATACGCGCAATGCCGTGCGTTTGCCCAATGGCGGCCAACGCACCGAATTGCGCGCGGAAGTCACCACGAGCGCACTGGGAGGCGAAAAAGATTTCTATAAACTGGAATTGCAATCCATGTGGTTTTTTCCCGGCCTGGCCAAAGGTCACGTATTGGAGGTCGGCGCTCGAAGCGGGGTGACGGATGGATTCCGTGGCGATAGCGTTCCGTTTTACGAACGCTATTACCTGGGCGGTCTCTATTCGCTGCGCGGTTTCCGGTATCGGGCGATCAGCCCGCGCGAATTCAACGCGCAGACGGGGAGCTACTTCAACGAGCCGATCGGTGGCAACTCGTTCTGGTTCGGTTCGGTGGAATACAGCGTTCCATTGATTGATACGGAAAGCGGCGCCGGGGTTCGACTGGCGGCGTTTTACGACATCGGCAGTGTGGGGGCGAACGCGTACAGCTTTAATGCGGGCGATTATAGCGACAACTGGGGTTTCGGCATCCGGCTGAACATTCCGCAACTTGGTCCGCTGCGCCTCGACTACGGCATACCGATTCATCACGATTCATTCAGTAATGGCCGCGGGCGAATCCAATTCGGCGTCGGCTGGCAACGTCCTTTCTAACCATGAGAACGCACAGACCTTTTCAAGGTGGGAATGGCGCGCGAATCCTAAACCGCTTGGCGCTTTGCCTCGGCTTGGTGGGTGGGCTTGTTGGCTCAACCGTCTGCCCGGCCACGATCGCGGAACGCCTGGCGCGCAATGTGAATATGCGCCCGTTGACGTTTGAACAAAATCTGGGGCAGTACCCGGGCGCGGCGAACTTCGTGGCGCGCGGGCCGCATTACCAATTGACGCTCGCGCCGACGGAACTAACGGTCACCGTGTTTCGTTCACCGCCGCCGGCCTCGGAGCGAAACCTCGCCACTCGTCACCAGGCGTCTTCAACGCCGGTGCGTTTCGAGACGCTTGCGGTTGAATTGCTCAGCGCCAATCCACGCGCGACCATTGCCGGCGAAGGCGAACTGGCCGGACGCGCGAATTATTTGGTGGGCGACGATCCGGCGCAATGGCGCACGGGCGTACCGTTTTATGAACGCGTCCGGGTGAAGGAGGTTTATCCCGGCATCAACCTCGTTCATTACGGCAATCAAAACCAGTTGGAGTACGATTTTGAAGTGCAGCCCGGTGCGGACCCCGAATTGATCCGTCTGGCCTTTCGCGGGGTCAGCGAACTGCATCATGACGCCGCGACGGGCGAATTGGTTTTCAAGCTGGGCGAGGCGGAATTGCGTCAACCCAAGCCTGTCGTCTATCAAAATGGTCCCCGAGCGCGAACGCTCGTATCGGGCGATTACGTGGTTGAAACCAACAACATCGTTCGGTTTGACCTTGGCGCGTATGATCGCACGCAACCGCTGATCATTGATCCGCTGGTCAGCTACGCCCGCACTTGGGGCGGCTCCAGTGACGATGTCTTTTGGGCGGTCGCCTTGGATTCGCAGGGTAACATCTACGTCGCCGGCGAAACCATGAGTCTGGGGTTGGCCTCCGCCGGCGCGGCGCAAACCAATCTGGCCGGTGCGCTGTTCGGACACGGCGACGTGCTGGTGGCCAAGATGGACAATCGTTTTCAGGCGACGAATTATATCACTTACATCGGTGGGGCCGCGTATGAGGCGGCATTTGATCTCGCGGTGGATGCGGCAGGGAACGCTTACGTGACTGGTTACACGGGTTCGACCAATTTCCCGGTCGTGAACGCGCTGCAACCGGAAATTGGCGGTCGGGTTACGCCAGGTTTTGCCACGCCGCCACTCGATGCGTTTGTCACCAAGATTTCCGCTTCCGGCAGCAACCTGCTTTTCTCCACCTTCCTCGGCGGTCGATCGGATGATGTCGGATTGGGAATCGCGCTGGACAGCGCAACCAATATCTACGTCGTGGGCCAGACGCTCTCGACCAACTTCCCCACGGCGAACACGACGAACACCTCGGCGAGCGGTTTCGAGGATGCCTTCGTTGTCAAACTGGCGGCGAGCGGCACCAACTTGCTTTACGCGCGTTACCTCGGCGGCACCGGACATGATTACGCCCGCGGCGTTGCCGTGAGCAGTTCGGACGATCCGGTGGTGGTGGGTTATACCACATCGAGCGATTTTCCGATTACGACCAACGCGCTGCAAACCGCACTGAACAACATCACCAATACCGCCACGGCGGCTGAGGACGCGTTCATCTGCCAGTTGGAGGCGGACACGGGTGCAGTCCAGTACGCGACTTATCTGGGGGGTGCGGGCAATGACGAAGCCTTTCGGCTGGCTTTGGATTCATCCAACCGGGTTTATGTTGTCGGGCAGACGTGGTCGCATGACTTCCCGCGCACGAGCACCAATTTCCCGTCAGCGGTGCTGGACAAAAATTCGAGCTTGGCGGATGCGTTTGTGACCCGGTTCGCGTTGGGCGCGACCAACTGGGATTATTCCGTGGTGTTTGGCGGTGCTGGCGCCGAAGTGGCTTGGGGCATCGCGGTGGATGCCATGGGCCGGGCCTCCGTGGCGGGCGAAACGAGTTCCAGTGATTTTCCAACCAACCAAACCGCCGTTGTGGATATTGACGGCTACAAGGTGGGGGGAGTGGACGCTTTCATCGCCCAACTGAACGCGGCGGGGGATGATTTCATTTATTCGGGTTATATTGGCAGTCTCAGTGATGACCTGGCGCGCGGTGCGGCGGTGGACCGTGCGGGCAATGTTTACTACTGCGGCGAAACCGCCGGTGGCGGGAACAAGAATGGATTCATCGTCAAGGTGCTGGCCGATGAGTTGCCCGAACTGAGCGCAAACTTGAGCCAGACCAATTTCGACCTGACTTGGAGCGGTTTATTTCCTGAGCTAAGGGTGCAAACCACCACCGACCTGGCCAGCAGCAACAGTTGGGTGAATCTGGGCCAGACCGCGACGTTGACCAACTTCCAAAGTCAGATAAGCGTGCCGGCCACCAATCCGGCGCAATACTTTCGACTGCGCCGCTAAGCGTGATTCTGAACGCGCCTCCGGCCGGACTGTCCCTATTGTATGACCGAGCGAAAAGAGATTGGCGGAGGGCGACAATTCTGCTTCCCTATTGGGATGAATAAACTGTTTCGAGTTGTTCTGGTGAGCGGAATCCTGAGCCTGATCGGCGCCCAAGCGGTCGTCGCGCAAGGGCGGATGGCCACCGTGAATTTGGTCGAAGTGTTCGACAACTACTGGAAGACCAAACAAGCCAAGCTGGCGTTGGCTGACAGTAAGAACGACGTCAAAAAGGAAATTGAGTCCATGCAGGACGCTCACCGAAAATTGGTGCAGGGATACCAGAAAGCCGTCACGGATGCGAACGATCAAGCCGTCTCGAACGAGGAGCGGGAGCGGCGCAAAAAAGCGCTGGAACCGAAATTGAAGGAAGTCCGTGACAGCGAGGAAACGCTGAAACAGGTGGTTGGCAGTCGCGAGGCGGAGTTGAAGGTGAAGACCGATCGCATGATGGAAGACGTCATCAAAGACATCAAAACCGTCATCGCGACCAAGGCCAAAACCGCCGGTTATTCTTTTGTGCTGGATAGTTCGGCGCGCTCGGTTTCCTCGGCGGAAGTGTTTCTGTTTAACGCGGGCGACTTCGATCTCACCAAACCGGTGATTGATGAACTCAACGTCACGGCACCGCCGGACGCCCAGCGGTAAGCCGCGTCAGCTCTGACTCAATCGCTTGGCCGGGGCTTCGTAAAGCAACTGATGCGCTGCCATTAAAATTCCCGGAATGCGCCCGGCGAACGGACTTTTTTTCAGTGCCGACGCCAAATCCAACTGCGCAACTTTGGCGGCATTTTCACCGGGATTCCAATGATCCGCCTGCCCGAGCAGGTTGTAGCGCATTTTGCCCCACGCCACCAAATCCAGCGACTTGGCGTAGGTCCAGAAGCGGAGGATTTCACCGACGTTGATGTTTCCCGGCACTTCCGTGTAATCGGGCAACCCTTCAAACCAGCGGGCGCACCAATCCTCGCCCAAAACGCGACGCATCTCCGCGCGCAACCGTTGTTCAATGGGCGCGATGACCTCGGCCGCGCGCTCATAATGCGCCAGGGCCGCAACGTGAGCCTCAAAGTCTGACGGTTGCGCCACACCGCAACTCAGCGTATGCACTTCGGGCCGCGCGAGGCAGAACAAATCATTGAAGGCCATCGGAGTCAGCGGCGCGCACAACCGCGCCATTTTTTCCGACGGTTCATATAGCTTTCCGCCTTTATCGTTGGGACTGATGATGAACACCCCCATGTCGTGGGCGTGCGCCGCTTCCACGCATGACCAGGTCAGCTCGTTGACGAAATACCAATGCAGGTTGAGGTAATCAAATTCGCCGGTATTGATTACTTCGTGGATCAGTGCGGGAACGGCGTGCGTGCTGAAACCAATGAAGCGGCAACGGCCTTCCCGTTGCAGTTGGCGCATGACGCTTAGCGCACCGTCTTTCCGTAGCGACCAGTCGAGCAACTGCCGATTGTTGAGTCCGTGCAGGCTGAGCAGGTCCACGTAATCCAAACCCAGATTCTGTAGCGAAGTTTCAAACAGTTGCCGAAAGGTTTTGCCCTTGGCCTGCGGCGCGATTTTGGTTTGAACGATGATTTGGTCGCGCGGCAATTGCGGCAAAATCTGGCCCAGTTGCAGTTCCGAGGTGCCGTAGCCGCGCGCGGTTTCAAAGTGATTGACTCCCAGCTCCCACGCGCGTTGCACGCACGCCTCCAGATTTGCTTGCTGGGCGGTCGGGATTTCCTTCAACTTCGCGTCGCGCCAGCGGAATTGATAACGCATGCCGCCGCAGGAAATCACCGGCAACTGCAACTCCGTCCGTCCAAAACGACGATACTTCATGTCTCAAGGCTGCAACGCGGCGCGGTGGACGCCAACAAGTTTCAGTCGTTGGTGTCGTTTTTTAATTGGAGAAGGAGCAGCGCGCTGCAGTGCAATGGGCTGATTTCTGACGTGGCAAAATCAGGTCCAGAGCTTTTCGGGATACAAGCCTTGCTCGACTAATTTGCGAATGTCGGCAACGACCCGCGGACGATCTTCCCGATAAGTAACGCCAAACCACGAAGCCGTGGATCGCAGGACTCGACAACGCGCCTGGCCATTGCGGATGAGTTGGCCCACCGTCATGGGGATGTAACATTCCGTTTTTTCAGCCGTGCCGTTGACTTTGAGAAACTCGGTAAATTCCCGCTCCAAGTGTGGAAAGATGGCCGGAGTAAAACCCCACATGTTCATCGAGACCGGTTCGTCACCCGTGTATTTCGTCACCGTTCCGTCCGGAGCGGTGGATTTGGCGCCGGCACCGTCGCGTTCCACTTTGGTCAGTTCGATGATGTGCCGCAGATAATGGGCGGCGTCCACTTCGCAAACCCCGCGCGCTACGCTGCCAAAATCCGATAACGTGTTGCGGAGGATGAAGCCCACCATCGAATAATCAGCACTGCCGGATTGCAATTGGCGCGCGAGCACTTGGAACGAGTCCGCCCCGTAAAAATCGTCCGCGTTAATGGCCGCGAAAGGTTCATTGATCACCGGTGCCGCCATCAAAATTGCCTGCGTTGTTCCCCACGGTTTGGTGCGACCGGGCGGCACGCTGAAACCCGCGGGTAATTGGTGCAATTCCTGGAAAACGTATTCGACGGGAAGCCGGGATTCGAAGCGCGCGCCCACGATTTCTTTGAACTGAGCTTCCAAATCCTTGCGGATGACAAAAACGAGTTTGCCAAACCCGGCGCGCAAGGCGTCGAAGATCGAGTAGTCTATGATGGTTTCGCCATGCGGACCGACAGGATCAATTTGTTTAAGTCCACCGTAGCGACTGCCCATGCCGGCGGCGAGAACGAGAAGAGTAGGTTTCATCACAGTATGATTTTCTTGGTTGTTCGTTAAACGCGTCGAGAACACAGCTTAAACGGAGCCAGCCTGGATGAACAGTTTCAATTCCCGCCTGAGCTGATGGCGGAAAAGCGGCAGGTAAATTGCTCAAAACTCGGCGGTGGAGAATAACTTTCAAATGGCAATTCCGTGAAGGTCGGGCTAGGTTGCTGCGCATGAGCGAGTTGGAGCACAGATTACGAGTGTTGTTTGTGTGTACCCAAAACAAGGTACGCAGTCTGACCGCTGAACATTTGTACAGTGTCCGACCGGACCTGCGCGTGAAGTCCTGCGGAACGGCAAATTTTGCCGCCCGGCAGCTCACTCCGGAACTGATGCAATGGGCGGAGATCATTTTCGTTTTCGACCAATCTCAAATTGATGCCATTGATCAACGGTTCGATTTGGAAACTCTCGATAAACCGGTGATAAGCCTCGGCATGGCGGACATCTACAAATACAAGAGCGATGCCTTGGTGCTGAAGCTCATCACGAAATTGGACCCCTATCTCGGTCGCCCCAACGCGTCGAAACGTCCCCGACATTCCGTGCGGCGACTGGAAAAATTGCTGGCCGCCAAACAACCGGCGGAAGCCGCCGATACGGTGATGGAAAAATTTTTGACGGCGGTGGGCGTACGGCGCAAACGGTCGTTGTTGGTGAAATCCAACTAAGCGGACGCTTGACAAATCCCTCGGAAACTCTCCGGTTTCCTAACAAAAACTTCCAAAATCTTCTTGCGTGGCGGCGCCGAAAGCCTTTAATTCGCATCTGTCGAGTGACTTTTTAACACACAACTGAATCAAATTAACTAACCACGAATATGGCTAAAGCATTGTCCAAATCCCAAATCGCAGCCGAACTCGCCGAGCGAGCGGGTCTGAAAAAGAAACAGGCATCTGAGATCCTCGAAATCATCGCCGAGCTGGCCTACAAGAATGCCAAGAACTCTTTCACCTTGCCCGGCATCGGCAAACTGGTGCTCGTCAACCGCAAGGCACGTCAAGGTCGCAATCCGGCCACCGGCGAAACCATCCAGATTCCCGCGAAGAAGGTCGTCAAGTTCCGCGTCGCCAAAGCCTGTAAGGACGCGATCCTCGGCGCGAAATAAGCGCGCGGATTACCGCATTATTTTCCGTTCAGCCCTCTGGTTACCCGGAGGGCTTTTTCTTTTTCTTCAAAAAGCCATGATTTGTCGCTGCCATGCTTGACCCGGTTCCGTTGCCGAACTAGCCTTTTGACATGGCGAACAACGGCAAATCCACCCAAAAGAAAACCATCTTGGTGGGCGTGGGATTGGACTCCGATGGACACAAGCGCATCACCCAGGGACCCAACTTCGCCCTGATTGGCGGCTCCAAGACAACTCATGAGCAGATGACCGAAACGGCCATCAAAATTAACGAGAAACTCAAACAACGCGGGAAGCAGTTGGAGCGCATCAGTCGCGAGGAGTTCGATGACATCGCCCACGAGGTGGGGTTGAAACGACACGCCCCGGAAACGAATTGAGCCATGACGACCTCGCTGCCCAATACTGCCAACGATTATCTGCCGGTGTTGGGACTGTTGGTGGCGGCGGCAATTTTCGCATTCACGCCTTTATTGCTCGCGTGGTTGTGGGCCAGGTTCGTTTCACCGGGCAAACCGGGCGCGGACAAAAACGCCACCTATGAGTGTGGGTTGGAATCCAAGGGCGATGCGTGGGTTCATTTCAAGTCTGAGTATTACCTCTACGCCATCATTTTTCTGATCTTCGATGTCGAGGCCGTGTTCCTGTTGCCGTTTGCCGTGGCGTTTACGGGCCTGGGTCTGGGCGCCTTTTTATCGCTGCTGGTGTTTCTCTTTTTGCTGGTGGTTGGATTGCTCTGGGCTTGGAAGAAAGGCGTGCTGACGTGGAGGTAGACGTTATCAACCTTCGCAACGATTTCTCCATGGATGCCGGCCTCAAAAACGAATTGCAAAAGCAGGGCGTCTTCACGACCACGTTGGAAAGCCTGTACAACTGGGGCCGGCGCAACTCCATCTGGCCTTTGCAATTCGGGCTGGCCTGCTGTGCGATCGAAATGATCGCCACCACCATGGCGCGTTACGACCTCGCGCGGTTTGGCGCGGAAGTGTTCCGCCCGTCGCCGCGTCAGGCTGATTTGATGATCGTCGCCGGCACGGTCACCAAGAAAATGGCGCCCCAAGTGGTGCGGCTTTACAATCAGATGGCCGAACCGAAATACGTCATTGCGATGGGAGCGTGCGCGATTTCTGGCGGCCCGTTCAAGCAAGGCTACAACGTGCTCAAGGGCATTGATCGGTTTCTTCCCGTGGATGTGCATATCCCCGGCTGCCCGCCCCGACCGGAGGCATTGATTCACGCGTTCATGACGCTGCAGCAAAAAATCGCCAAACAGGAATTGACCGGTGCGAACCGCCCGCGCCATCTCGACGCGACGGCGGCGAGTGAATTTCCCGTGCCTCAATTCGGTGAACATGATCTCGTGCCGCCGAATAATCCGGGAGTTTGGAAAGCGCCGGTGATAGCCAGATAATTTTATTTAGCTGATGAAATCGCGGGATAAAATCTACAGTGACAAATACGACGACTATGTCGAACACCCGCGTTATGGTCGTCGTCCGCGCTATACGGGATTGAATCCCAGTCCCAACGATTGGAAGGTTCAACTTCACTTCAACGCCACGAATGTTCACGAGCTTCAAAAGCGCGTGGTTCGAGTCTGCGGCAAGAAATCAGGTTTTTTAGCTTCCTTGGAAAAAATCACCCCCAAAGAGCCGAAGCGCATCGCCAATACAGCAATCAAGGCTGAACCTGATTTGCAAAATCAACCGACAGTTCCAGTCACTCACTATTTTGACATGGAGCGGATTTGTCGAAACTGCCAAAAGCCATTCATATTTTTTGCCGAAGAGCAGAAGTATTGGTACGAGACGCTGAAATTTCCTTTGGCTTCTGATTGTGTCCGGTGCCCGAAGTGTCGGAAGACGGAAAGAGCTCTAGCGCGAACCCGCGCCACCTACGAACGACTCGCCGGAACCAAAAGCCGCGAGTGGCGGGATGACCTCAAGATGGCCGGTTGCGCTTTGATCCTTGTTGAAAATGGAGTTTTTGGAAATCGAGTGATTCAAACCGTTCGGAGACTGCTCAAAACGACTCCTGAATCGGATCGCGCGCAAAGTGATTATTTGGATTTGATGATGCGCGTGAAACAACTTGGGAAGAAAAATTGATTAGTGGAAATACTCGCAACAAATCAGTGATGAACAACTGGTCGTTACGACTAAAGGCTGTTTTCGATTGGCGGAAACTGATTTTTGTTTTTCCGCTTGTTACGCTTTGGAGCCTGCCCGTCACGCGTGCCGTGGCATTCATCGGGTATGCCGATGGGGTCTATGCTGCGGAACAAACCATCAACGCATCAAACGATGTTCGTTATGGGTTGGTGCTGCTGGCTACTTACTTGTTTTGCCTGTCAGTCGAGGTGGTGCTGTGCTGTTTGCTTGCCAGAAAGAGCGTTGTGGCGCTGTTGATTTTGCTTTCGATGCCGGTTTGGATTGCGATTCAAATCATCCGGTTCAAGCCGGAAGAAGTGATTGTCTTGATTCCTCCATTGAATGTTCTCTGGCCGCTCAAATGGAATGCACTCGCACTTCTGCTTGGTTTGAGTGTATTTGCTTTTCAACAATACAGAATTTTGAAACTTGGAAACGCTCGAACAACTTAAATCGCGCCTCGACGCCGCCGTGCCCGGCGCGACGCTGGAAATTATCGCGAACGATTCGCCGTCCGCGCAACATTCGTTGCTGGTGGATGCGTCGCATGGCCTGGCCGTCGCAAAATTTTTGCGCGCCGACGCGGAATTGAAACTGGATTACTGCTCGAACGTCACCGGCGTAGATTGGCCCGCCGCCGAACTAACTGAGAAGATCAAGGTCAAGAAAGTCGTGGACGGCGTGGAGAAGGAGGTCGAGGAAGTGAAGCAGACGCAACGTCCGGCTTATCTCGAAGCGGTCTATCATCTGTACTCGATGGAAAAGAAGCACGGGCCGGTCATCCTGCGGTTGCGGACGGAAGATCGTGACGAGAAAAATCATCTGCCGTCGCTCACGCCGATGTGGCGCAGTTGCGAATTTCAGGAGCGCGAGATTTTCGATTTGTTTGGTATCGTGTTTGATGGACATCCCGATCTGCGCCGCATTTTGATGTGGGATGGATTTAAGGATTTTCCGATGCGCAAAGATTACGTCGAGCCGGATGATTACGAATACGAGCCGACCCCACATGATGAAGTGCTGGTGAAGGCGCAAAAACATCAATTACCGGAGGCGCGTACATGATCGCGGCGACCGGACTCACCACGCCGCAAATGGAGCTGCGGCCCAAAGTCGATGACCGTGAAGGGCGCTGGCTCGAAGTGGCGATGGGGCCGCATCACCCCTCGACCCACGGCGTGTTTCGCATGGACGTGGCGCTGGATGGCGAGCGCGTTGTTAAATTAAAACCCGTCTTCGGCTATCTGCATCGCAACCACGAAAAGCTGGCCGAGGGAATGAGTTATCTGGCGTCCATTCCCTACACGGACCGGCTGGATTATTTTTGTTCGCTGACCAACAACTGGGCGTATGCGTTGAGCGTCGAGAAGCTCGCCGGGTTGCAGGTGCCGGAACGCGCGGAATACATCCGCGTCATCACGGCGGAATTGACGCGACTCCAAAATCACGCCTGTCTGGCGGGTTTTTTATTGCAGGACATGGGCGCCAGCGGCACGCCGTTGATGTACGCGTTCCGCGAACGCGAGAAGATTTTGGATTTGTTCGAGGCGCTGACTGGCGCGCGGATGATGTGCAATTACATGCGTTTCGGTGGTTGCCGCTGTGATTTACCCGAGGGTTGGCTGGCGCAGGCGAAACAAGTCGTGGCAGAAACGCCGCGCTTCATTGACGAGTTTGAGAATTTGCTGGCGACGAACGAGATCCTGCTCGCCCGCACTCAAGGCATTGGGGCGGTGCCGGCGGGATTGGCCATCAATGCCGGCATCACCGGTCCGATGTTGCGCGCCGCCGGCGTGAATTATGATCTGCGCAAAGTGGATCGCTACGGCATTTATGATCGCTTCCAATTCAAAATCCCGCTGGGCGCGCAGGGCGATACGTATGACCGCTATTTCGTGCGCATGTTGGAAATGCGCGAGTCCGTCAAAATTCTGGAACAAGCGCTGGCGGCCATTCCCGACGGTCCGATCATGGATCCCAAATCCAAGTTGCGCGGCTTCCGTCCGAAACCGGGCGAAGCCTACGGTCGCATTGAAGCGCCCAAGGGCGAACTCGGCTTTTATCTGATCAGTGATGGCGGACCGAATCCCTACCGTTATCGAATCCGCCCGCCCAGCTTCATCAACCTCACCGTGCTCGAAGACTTGTGCCTCGGGCACACGGTGGCCGACGCCGTCGCCATTCTGGGCAGCGTGGATATTGTCCTTGGCGAAGTAGATCGCTAATATCTGTGGCCATGCTAAATACGAAGCTCTGGCTGCTGCAACGCGGCTTGAATTCTGATTCAGCGCAAAAGCGATTGGAAACCGTGCAACGCATTCGCGCGCTTAAAGACCCGGCGGCGGTCAACGTGCTGATTGACGCCTTGCGCGATCCCGAAGCCGCCGTGCGCGCGGAAGTCGTCGCCGCGTTGAGCGATTTTGAAGGCGCCGTCGCGCTCAAGCCCTTGATTGACATGTTGCGCGATCCCAGTGACGCCGTGCAGGAACTGGTCGCGCAAGCACTGAAAAAAATCGGCAGCAAGGCGGCGATTGACGGCTTGGTCGGCGCGCTGCTGCGCGGTACGCCTGGCGTGCAATATCACGTAGCCCAGGCGTTGCGCGCGCTGAATTGGACGCCGCGAAATGTCACCGAGCAAATCCCCTTCTTCATCGCTTGTGGCGATTTCAAACGCGTGACCATGTTTGGTTCGATGGCTTTGGGGCCGCTGACCAGCGTGCTGCGGAGCGGGAGCTACGAGCGGCGCGTGGCGGCCGCAACGGCTCTGGGCGAACTGGGCGAAGCCGCCGGACTCAAACCGCTTCTGGACACCTTGAAGGATCACGAGCCGATGGTGCGCGTGGCGGTGGTCAATAGTCTCGCGAGCATGGGCGATAAACAGGCGGTGCCCGGCTTGATTTCGCTCTTGCGCGATCGCGTGCGTAATGTGCGCGTGGCCGCTGTCACCGCGTTGGGGCAGTTGGGGGACGCGCAAGCCGTCGCCCCGCTGCTGAAATTGGCGCGCGATCGTGATTGGGAAGTGCGCGCGGCTTTAGCGGAAGCGCTCGGGCGTTTGGGTGACCGCGCGGCGTTGTTTGCGGTCACGGAGTTGTTGCAAGACCGCGATGCGGAAGTGCGGCAACACGCCGCCGACGCCCTGGGCTATATTGGCGATGAAAATTCGATGGACTGTTTGATTTTGGCGATGGTGGATGAACACATGGGCGTGCGGCAGGCGGCGGCGCGCGCGCTGGCCTCCTTGGATCCGTATTGGGAACGCCATGCCACCGCCAAAGCGTTGGTGCCGCAGTTGCAGGAGGCCGTGCGGCATCGTGAGCCGGGGGTGCAATTTGCCGCCGTGCAATTGATCCGCCGCATCACCGGGCGCCGTGGTGGCGAACTGGCTCGACCGCCCGGCGTGATGGGCGGCGACCTCACCGGCGATCAGGTATTTGACGTGTTGCAAATCCTCTTGCGCGATGCCGATGCGGAAGTGCGTCTTGCTGCGGTGGAAGCGGTCATCCGATTGAATCTGCCCGCGAGTATTCCCGCGCTGCAATCTTTGTTGAACGACAAGAATCGCTGGGTTAAACAGACAGCCGACAAGGGATTATCCGCGCTCATGGCCGAACGATGAATTTTCCTGGCTGCGAAAGTTTGTTGAAACGGAGAGGAATTCGCTTCCCTTTTTCCGGTTGCTCCTTCTGAATTAAAGCGGACTTGTCAGCCAACAACGTCAACATGAGTGATACAGGGACATCAGCCACACCCGCCAACGGTTTGCGTCGGGTGCTGTTTGTGGATGACGAAGAACCGTTTTTGGAAACGGTGCGCGAGCTGATGGGCGTGCTGAGTCAGGGCCAATGGGAAATCCTGACCGCCACGAGCGCCAGCCAGGCGTTCGGGATGCTGCAAAAGCAATCGGTGGACCTGGCGGTGATTGACATGCAGATGGGCGTCATGGACGGCTTGCAAATGTTGTCCCTGCTCAACCGCGGCTATCCTAACGTGCAAAAGGTCGTGCTGACCGGCTTCGTGACGGAGAAGTATCGGACCGCCTGTTTAAGCAACGGCGCGGAGCTGTTCCTGCAAAAGCCCACCAACCCCTCCGGTTGGCAGAGCCTTTACGGAATTCTGAACGAACTGCTGAAACTTCATTCCGAGGAAGGTTTCCGTGGTGTGCTCCGGCGCGTCGGTCTGCAGGACATCATTCAGATGGAATGTCTGGCGCGCAGCTCCTCGATCCTGGAAATCACCAACGCCAGCATGACCGGGCGGATCTTCATCGAAACGGGCCAGATCGTTCATGCGGAAAGCGGCTCGCTCACGGGCGAGGACGCGTTCAATCATTTGCTGGCGCTGACCGGCGGCCAGTTCGTGTTGAAACCGTTCAGCGAACCGGCCACGCGTTCGATCAATGGGCAGTGGGAATTCCTATTGATGGAAGCCGCGCGCAAAAGTGATGAAACCCGGGAAGCGCTCGCCGCCAACCCGCCCGAAGCGCCCGCCGCCGCCACCATCACCGCTGAAGCCGCGCAACTGGAAACCGACGGCGCGATTGATCCCTCCAGACTTAAGGTTGACTATTCCTACGGCGCGGTGCCCATCGTGCCGCCGGGCGTCGCCACGCAGCCGCAGGTGGATGAGTTGTTGATCCTTTCCAGCCAGGGCGAAATTATTTATGGGTGGCAGTGTCACAACATGGATTTGTGGGTGAATTTTTTTGAGTTTGTTTCCCAACGCGGCCAGCGTCTGGCGCAACTGTTGCCGCTGGGTGATTTTGACCGTTTGGAAATCCAAAGCGGCGGCGCGCGTGCCGTGGTGCTACTGACTCCCAATCACGGCGTCATGGTCAAAACCCGAAAGGTGGCGGTCTGAGATGAGCAACGTCAGCAAGGAGCAAATATTGGCCTGGCTGCAAGCAACGCCGCCCACCCGCGGAGTGTTGGTGCGCGGCCTCCGCTTTACCGATGCGACGTTCTTCAGTGACGTGGACGCGCGCGAATTTCCCGCGTCCGCCTTGGAACAAGCCTGGCGCATTGTGGCTGATACGTTTCAAGTCCTCAGCGCCCAACATCTGCCGCCGATGCGGCTCAGTTGGACCCACGAGCGCACGATCCTATACTGCGCCCGCCGCGATGACGGCACCATCTTTGGCGCGTTTGTGTCACGTCGCGCCACGGACTTCGATGCCAACGCCTTGAACAAAATGTTGAGTGACTTCCAGCAACTCGGCGCGGACTGACACAGACGGTGTCGGGCACGCCGGTGGGTTGGTTCGCAATGGAACGCGTCCGGCTTGTCGCCATGAACTTTGAATTTGCCACCACTACCAGAACCATTTTTGGCGCCGGCAAACTCGCCGAACTGGGAGACCTTGCGGTTGGATTTGGTTCGCGAGCGCTATTGGTAACCGGCGCGCGTTCCACTCCAACCCGGACGATTCTATCGCTATTGCAGCGGGTGGGGATTCAGGCGACGCCCTATGCGGTCGCTTCGGAACCCACCATCGCCATGGTTGAAGCAGGCCTGGCGCTTGGCCGGACAACGCAAAGTGATTTCGTAATCGCCTGTGGCGGCGGCAGCGTGTTGGATACCGGCAAGGCCATCGCCGCTTTGCTCGCCAATGCAGGAGCAGTGCGGGACTACCTGGAAATCGTTGGGAGCGGAAGGAAGTTGACCCGATCATCGCGACCGTTCATCGCCATTCCCACCACGTCCGGCACCGGTACTGAAGTGACTCGCAACGCCGTTCTCAGCGTGCCTGAACAGCGAATCAAAGTCAGCTTGCGCAGCGCGTTGATGCTGCCGACGGTGGCGTTGATTGATCCGGAATTGACGTATGCGCTTCCGCCCAAGTTGACGGCCAGCAGTGGAATGGATGCGCTGACGCAGCTCATCGAGCCGTTTGTGTGTCGTCGCGCCAATCCGCTCACCGACGCCATCTGCCGCGAAGGAATTCCATTGGCGGCAAAGTCCCTGCCTCAAGCGTTTCACGATGGAACGAACTCCGTTGCCCGCGCCAACTTGTCCCTGGCGAGTTGGTTTGGCGGTCTGGCCCTGGCGAATGCGGGTCTCGGCGCGGTACACGGTTTGGCGGGACCGATTGGTGGAATGTTTCCCGCACCGCACGGCGCGATCTGCGCCGCGCTCTTGCCGCACGTCATGGCGATGAACATCCGGGCGCTGGAACGAAATGACGCTTCACGAGAACGCTACGATGAAGTGGCGCGTATTCTCACCGGAAACGCCTCCGCTTCCGCGCTTGCGGGAGTAGATTGGGTTGCCGGATTGGTGCGGGACTTGCGAATTCCGGGACTGAGTGCGTATGGGATTTCCCGGCGACATACCGCTGAACTGGTCGCCAAAGCCGCGCAAGCCAGCAGCATGAAGGCGAATCCCGTGGCCTTGAGCGCTGCGGAATTGTCCGCGGTGTTATCCGCCGCGTTATGAGGCGGCTTTGATTTGGCGCCCGACTGTTTTTCAACCTAAACAATGAAACGACCGCTATTGTTGATGGCGATAGGGATGATCGTGACGATGCTTTGATTGGCATCCTCACGTCCGCGCGAAAATCCAGCGCGCGCCAGACGTTGCAGGCTTACAAGGCGCAACTTCAGGCGCAGGGCGAAATACTGAGTTTTGCGGACTTGGGTTATCCGCGCGTGGTGGAATCGAATGATTGCCTGTCCCGGATCGTGGCGGCGGTTGGGCAGATCAAGTCGGCCCGTTTGACTCCCGGGTTGATCAAGCTGATGGATGTGACTGAGCCGACGAACGTCCAACCCGCTTGGGTCCGATCGGATTTGCCGTTGGCCGACAAGACGACCACCAATCTTTCGTGGGAAATCGTACGTCAGGAATTGACCGCCGCCGTGGCGCCGCTGGCGGAAATCCGCGCCGCCTTGCAGCATCCACCCACCCGCTTGGTGAGCGACCCCACCAATTTCAGCGCGCCACCGCAATATCAATTCGTGTCGCAACGCAACGCGGCGCAATGGCTCTCGGCGGAGATCATTTACGCGTTGCGTCAGCAAAATTTGGAACTGGCAAAAGCCGATTTGCAAGCGCAGTTGCAATTGGTTCACCTGCATGAAGAAGACCCGACCTTGATCAACCAGATGATTCGAGTGGCAATTGCCGGGCTGGCCGTGGCGGATACTTGGGAAGCTTTGCAATCGCCCGGCTGGGGTGAGGCTGACTTGGCGGCGTGGCAAGCGGGTTGGGAGCAAATCATTCTGTTCCGTAATTTGGAAATCGGTTTGCTGAGTGAACGATCGTGGGTGGCAGCCATGTTCTCTTACTTTAAGAACTTGAGCGCAAGCGCACAGGTTCAACACATCAATAGCGGCTATGGCGCGTTCGGGGCTTCGCTGCGCAAAAATCTGGAATATTACTGGCAGGTGTTTGTGACCACGCCCCTCTGGAAAATGAACTGTGAAGCCGATGAACTGTTGGCTTTGCGGCATTCTCAAAACAGTATTGAGTCCGTGCGTCGGTTGAGCCATGGCACCAACTGGATAGTCGTAAAACACGAACTCGCTGGCTATAAAGCTACACTGGAAAAGACACTGGATGAGCCGTATGCGTCCGTCCGCTATTCCCTAAGCGCCTGGCTGATTGTCAACATGGAAAAAGCGGCTTGGACGGTTGTGCGCAATGAAACCATGCGGCGGCTGGCGGTCGTGGCGATTGCCTTGAAGCGATATGAGTTGCAACACCAGCAGTTCCCGCCGTCCCTTGATGCGCTCGTGCCGGATTTTATCGCGCAGCTTCCGCTCGACCCGATGAGCGGCCAACCCCTGGGTTATCGCACCAATCAAACCGGTTACGTTCTGTATTCCGTGGGCGAAGACGGCGTGGATGATGGCGGGGATTCGCAGCCGTCGCCAGGAGTCATAGCGACGGATATTTGGTCGGGCCGGGATGTCGTGTGGCCCTCTGTGACCTTGAAAAGGAAATCGGCAGAATAATGAGGCACATCATTCTGACTGTTTTTCCGGAATCATAGCAGGAGCAAACTCACGACTGTAGGCAAGGGAATGTTCGACAAGGAAATGGGGAAAAGCCGGACTTTATTCTTCTGCCAAACATTCTCTTGCCTTGGATGTTTCCTGCGCGGGTTGTCCGATCAAAATTTTCTGTTCCAAGCGGCGGACTGATATTTCCGCAACAGTTCGGCGGGGATTTCCGGCGGATGCCGCATGACTTCTGTCGCCGACCACACGTCGGCCAGCGCCTGTTTCACGGTTGGCGCCGGCAGGTTTAGATTCGTGATGAACTCCCGGTGGGCTCGTCCGTCGCGATAATCAGGTTGTTGCGATGGAAATTTTAGCAGCCGATCAACCAACGCGAGATCGAACGCGTACAGCATCGTGCCGTGAAACAGGAGAAACCGCTTTCGTCGGCGTTGCGAATTTCCGGAAAATTTCAACGCGCCAATCGCCAAATCCGTATGACCGCGAACTTGCACCACGCTGCCGTCGGCGCCTGAAGCTCCGATCAATGAGGCCAGTGCCGTCCGGTTGCGTTCCATGACGAATCGGTTGGTGCTGGTGACATTACGCGTCGGTCCGGTGTCGGCGATTCGGAGGACGAGAGTATAATTAAGACATCCCGGGCCTTGCACCACCGTGCCGCCGCCGGAGCAACGCCGGAATATTGGAACTCCGAGCGTCGCGCAGGCTTCCGCCCCGACCTCGGTGGCAATTTTATTGGCGTAGCCGACCACCACGAAAGGCGTTGGTGATTCCCAAAAGCGTAGCGACTCGCCGCCTGATCCCGTTTCCGCTGATTCTAATAACACCTCGTCGAGCGCCAGATTTTCAGCCGGGGTGGGCAGGGTGAGATCAAGCGACGTCATGGAATATATTCACCGTGACGAAGGCGTCGGTGTTCGGATGTTGTTGATGGATTCTAATCGCATTGTCGGCCGCGAGGTAAGTAACGCAATTCGCGTGTGAAAGGAAGTTTTTCCAAATGCCGCCCGAGTGCAGAACGGCGATTGAAATCGGAGTTCGAAATCCGATTGTCAATTCCGGCGTGAATTGCGAACCTGAACGCGGGCGGACGGTTGGTTTTCCTGATTAATTTACCGTGTGCGGGCAAAGCCTTCAGTCCGTCCGATTTTCATTTCACTCCACCGCGCGGCGACGGGTGATTGTGGACGAAAACACATTTATCATGAAGAAGATCAAACTTATCTGGGACTTCCGAGGCCCTTCAGGTCAGAAGACGGCCGAACACCACGAACATCATGTCGAGGAGTTTCTTCAAGCCAAAAACTTAAAAGCCGAGCAAACGGGCGTGGAAACGCTCAACGCGATGCACTCGATTTGCTTCCTGATTGTGGAGGAAGCCAATCTGGAGCCGATTCGTAACGCGCTGCGGCCGCATCGCGCCACCTGGTACGAACCCAACTGACGTTATCAAAGCCAGCCCGAGTTTGTTAGGAGCCGCCTCGCCGCGAACCGCAACCTCGCTGAATTGTTTGGATTCGGGTAAAAAAACCTTGGGTGAATCCTCATTCTCCACCAACAATACGTTTGCAATGAGCAAAGAACTTCCCGAGAACACTGGTCTCACTTCCTGGCCCATCCGGTTGTTCCTCGTCGTCGCGTTGTGTTTTCCACTGCTTCAAGTCAAGGCCGCCACGGATCGGGTGGTCGTCCTGATCAGTGTGGACGGTTTGGCTGGTTTCTATCTCGACGATCCGCAGGCTGATATTCCCAACCTCCGCGCGCTGGCCGCGGGTGGCGCGCGTTCCGCCGCCATGCTGGCTTCCACGCCGACGGTGACCTGGCCGAATCATACCACTCTGGTTACCGGGGTGACCCCGGCTCGTCACGGCGTCGTGGGTAACAACTACTTTAATCGCAGCACGGGCAAACGCGTTACTTTGATCGCCGATCCCGTGTTCGATAAGGATCAGATCGTGAAGGTGCCAACAATTTACGATGTAGCCAAGGCGAACGGTTTGGTGACGGCGGCGCTCCGGTGGCCGGCGACTCGGAACGCCAAAACTCTGGACTGGACCATCCCGGACATCGGTTCGCCGCAGTTGCGTGAAAAGTATTCCACCCCTTCGCTCTGGGCCGAATGTGAGCGCACCGGACTTTCGGTGAACAAAGCGAAAACTGCGGATGGCGAACCCGGCTTCACCGACCGGATGGATGGCACTTTCACCCAGATTTTTAATCGCGTCTTGCGCGAACACCGTCCGCAACTGGCCTTGTTACACCTCTTGAATGTGGATCACGCGCAGCACCTTTACGGACCGCGCTCGCCGGAAGCTTACGCCGCCATCAAAGGCGCGGATCACTGCGTTGGTCTGGTATGGGAGGAATTGAAACGAGACTTTCCAGGGCGCGCCGCGTTGTTCGTGGTTTCTGACCATGGCTTTTCACCCATCGAAAAAATTATTTTGCCAAACGTCATTCTGAAAAATGAAGCCATCAGCACGCAGACGGGGACGAAGAATCCGGGTGATGTGTTTGCCTTGGCCCAGGGCGGTTCGGCCTTCATCTACATCCGCAATGAAGCCCGACGTGAAGCACTGGAAACCAAATTGCGCCGCGTCTTTGCGGATACGGAAGGCGTGGCTCGAGTCATCGGCACGGATCAATTTGCCGCCTACGGTGTGGCTGATCCGCGGCAAGACCCTCACGCGCCGGATTTAATTTTATTCGCGAAGTTGGGTTACGCGTTCGGCAATACGGCGGCAGGCGCGTTGCCGTTTCAGGATAAACCGGAACGTCGTGGCACGCACGGTCACGACCCGCACCTGCCCGAACTGCACGCCACGTTCGTCGCGTGGGGCGCGGGCATCAAACCGGGCGTGCAGCTCGCCGAGATTTCCAATCTTGACGTCGCCCCCACGATCGCTAGCTTGCTCGGCGTGGATTTCCCGGCGGATGGCAAAGTTTTGACCACCGTATTAACCAACTGAAAACCAAGCTTAACAACACGAAACAAGATGAACCTGATGCTTCTTCCTTGGCATAAGAACCTGCTGCTGACGACCACCCTGTTGGTGGGGCTGGTGGCGATCAATCCCGATGCGGCGCCGGCGGCCGGCAAGTTAAAAACCGAGAACGTGATTCTTATCCACACCGACGGTTTGCGTTGGCAGGAAGTCTTCACCGGTGCCGATCCCGCGCTGCTCCCCAAACCTGACAGTAATCATCCGTTGATCAAAACGTACTGGCGCGATACGCCCGAGGCGCGGCGCGAAGCTTTGCTGCCTTTCTTTTGGCAGGTGATCGCAAAGGAGGGACAGATCTACGGTAATCAAAACAAAGGCAGCGTCGTGCGGGTGACCAACAACGAGTGGTTTTCGTATCCGGGACGCAATGAATTCCTGACGGGTTCGGCCGATCCGCGCATCAACAGCAACGCCAAGACGCCCAATCCCAACGTGACCGTGCTGGAATGGTTGCATCAGAAACCAGCGTTCAATCATGCCGTCGCCGCCTATAGCGCCTGGGATGTCGTCCCGTACATTATCAATCGCGACCGTTGCGGTTTTCCCGTGATGGGCGGCTGGGAACCGGTACCGGATAAATCCCCGAGTCCGCGCATGGCGCTGCTGAACGAATTGATTCGCGACACCACTCCCGCCAACACGGCGGAAGTGTACGACTCGTTTATTTTTCAAGCGGCGTTGGAGCATCTGGTCACCAAACAACCGCGCGTGTTGTACGTGGATTTTCTGGAAACGGATCATTGGGCCCACGCCGGTCAATACGGCGCGGTTCTGAACGCCGCCCACAAGTTCGACAGTTACGTGCAGCGCCTCTGGGAGACGGTTCAGGCCTCAGACCATTACCGGAACAAAACAACTTTGCTCCTGCTCACGGACCATGGCCGCGGGTTGGCGCCGGAAAATTGGAAACACCACGGTCGCAAGATCGAAGGCGCGCAATACATCTGGATGGCTTTCCTCGGTCCGGACACTCCGGCGCTGGGTGAACGCGCCAATTGCTCGACAATTACGCAAAGCCAGTTGGCGGCGACCTTGGCCGCCTTCCTCGGTGAGGACTACAACCAAGCGGTTCCTCAAGCCGCGCCGCCAGTAGCCGAGGCTTTGCCAGCGGTGGGTAAATAATCTTTCACCCAGCCAACAACCGGACGATGGGCTTGAACGCTTGATTCCTAAAATTCCGGGTGTGCTGGGCGGAACGAAACGCCGCGCCGCCGGATTTGATGCGAATCGGCCCGTCGTTATGTTCGGGGTTTGGTGGTAAGATTAAACTTTCTCAATAACCATTCCAGCAGCGCGCGTTGATCATCAATCGTAGCGCGACGGACTTGGGTCAATAGATGAATCCGATCCGGCGGGGGCAGATTGGTGTTCTGCAAACCTGAAGCCAGGCTAAATTTAGCTTGAACAATTCATCGCCAGCTACGTCAATTCCGCTGTGAACTCGTTCGTTGCCCAACGAGAATCTTCGTTTTCCGCCAATCGTCAGGGTTTCACCTTGATCGAGTTGTTGGTGGTCATCGCGATTATTGCCATTCTGGCCGCCTTGCTGTTGCCGGTGCTTGGAAAGGCCAAGGGTAAAGCCCAAGCCGCCGCTTGCATGGGGAATTTCAAGCAACTCCAGCTTTGTTGGCAGTTATATGTGGACGATAGCAACGATCATCTGCCCGCCAATACCGCCTTGAATGAAGACGATATTGGCAATCGCGAGGCGTGGACCTCGGACCCTTTTTCCTGGTTGCAAGGCAATGCCTGGACCGATACCACGCCAGAATATCTGCAACGCGGAGTCCTCTACCCTTACAACCGATCGCTCGGTATTTATCGGTGTCCCGCTGATCGCTCCACCGTGCGGGACCTGGGCGCCATTCCGCGCAACCGCAGTGTTTCAATGAGCATGTATATGAATTTCCGCAATCAGCCGGAAGACCCCGCCTACCGCTTGTGCTGGCATCGTCTGGGGCAAATCCAACGGCCCGGCCCGAGTCGCGCCGCGGTGTTCATCGAGGAGCATGAGAAAAGCATCCAACAGAGTGCGTTTGGAATCAATGCGCCCAATTCCCTCACGTTGTTCGGTTATTCGCTCTGGACGTGGATCAGTTTTCCCGCGACGCGCCACGCTGACTCCGGATTGCTCAGTTTCGCCGATGGCCACGTCGAGAAATGGGCCTGGCGCGAAGCCAACACCCGACAGATTGCCCAGCGCAATGATTGGATTGTGGCGCAACCGGCGGTTGCCAATACGGACCGCGATCTGAGCCGCTTTTTCGAGGTGATTCCCGAAACCGTACCGATTCCTTGAAAGAGGCTCCGCACTTGCGCCCTTACTCAGAAACGTAATTGCAACCCGAACTCACATTTTTGTTTTCCACTGCTGCCGTGTGCTCTCGGTCAAAGTTGAACGAACTGACCGGGTTCGCGTCGGATAACTTGTGAAACACCGCTTGGATCAATCACCGCCACCGCCGCCGGACGCGACCGATCAAAAATCGCCGGCGTATGATTCGTCGCCGGCGTTCACGCTCATCGAGCTGCTGGTGGTCATCGCCATCATTGCCATTTTAGCGAGCCTGTTGTTGCCGGCACTGGCTGCGGCCAAAGCCAAGGCGCGCGATACGCGCTGCATTTCCCAACTGCGCCAATGCGGCATCGCCATGAGTTTATATCTGGATGACTTCAACGATCGCTATTTCTGGACTTCCACCAACGTCAGCACCGAGGGGATGGAATGGTTTGTTTGGGCCGGTCGCACGAACAATAATTTTCACACGGGACAAGACGGCATCTTCAATCGTCTGGATCGTCCGCTCAATCACTACGGTCTGTCCTTTCCGGTGGTGACGTGTCCTTGTGATCAGGGCCGGGAAGACTCCCAACCGCATACGCTGGCCGAATATGTGGGTAATTCCTACATGTTCAACGCGGTTGGTCTGCCAACGGGTACGGGCGGGCTGAATGCGCTCAAATCCACCTCGCTACCGTATCCGAGCCGAACCGTTCTGTTCGCCGACAATGTCGTTGCGTTCCCCACCAATCCCACTGGCTGGCACAAGCGTCGCCCCGCCGGCTTCGTCATGCTTACTGATCTGCATGTCGAACCAGGAACGGCGCTGACAGTGCTCAATCTGGTTTGGTAAGCGACCAATCCGCACCTGAGGTTCCGAGGTTCATTCAATGGTTTTAATTGACTGTTCAGTCAACTTGTCTATCGTGAGGCACGTTCGCTCGAACAGTCGAGCGAACGGATTGTTCCGACCCAAAAGTTATGGGACGCACCAGTGACGCCAAAGAAAAATTGCTCCAAGTCGGTTTCGACCTGATTTGGAACCAAAGCTATGGTGCCGTCAGCGTGGATCAAATTTGCGAGCAAGCCGGCGTCAACAAAGGCAGCTTTTATCATTACTTCCCCTCCAAAGCCGATTTGGTGGTCGCTGCGTACGAAGAAGATTGGCGCGAAAAGCAGCCCGAGTTGGACCGGATTTTTTCACCGCAGGTGCCGCCCTTGGAACGGCTGGAACGCTGGTGCGGTTACATTCAAAAACGTCAGAAAATACGGGCGGAAAAGTATGGTAGCGTTTGTGGCTGTCCATACGGCAGCCTGGGGGCGGAACTCGCCACTCAAGAGGAGAAAATTCGCGCGAAAATTCAGGAACTGGTCGAGCGTAATCAGCGTTATCTGACCAGCGCCGTTGCCGACGCTCAACGGGATGGCTTGATCGAGGTGGGCGATCCGCGCGTAATGGCGACCCAGATTTATTCCACGACTCTCGGCTTTACCCTCCATGCCAAGATTCGTAACAATCTCGACCTGCTGCGCGAATTGGAGCCGGCGATCATGAACTTGATCGGGATTCGCGCCGCCGTTTGAAATCTCATTCGCATGTTTGCCAAACCGAAGATGCCTGTTGATAAAATTATATTTGACCGGTCAGTTAACCCGCAGCGGTAGAGAAATTATATGTGGATTGTTCGTTTAGCATTGCGCCGACCCTACACGTTCGTGGTGGCGGCGTTGCTGCTGGTTTTGTTGACGCCGCTCATTTTGTTGCGGATGCCCACGGATATTTTCCCGGCGGTCAACATTCCGGTGGTCAGCATCATCTGGCAATACACCGGTTTGGACGCGAAGCAGGTCGAGCAACGCATCACCTACGCGCACGAACGCATTCTGAGCGTCACGGTCAACAATATCGAACACATCGAGTCCACCTCCTACAACGGCATCAGCGTGGTGAAGGTTTTCCTGCAGCCTGGCTCGTCCGTGGATTCCGCGGTGGCGCAAATCACGGCGGGCGCGCAAACCATGTTGCGACAGATGCCCCCCGGCATGCAGCCGCCGCTGGTCATTCAATATAGCGCTTCGACCGTGCCGATTTCCCAGTACAGTTTCAGCAGCCCCAAAATGTCGGAGCAGGAGCTTTTCGACGCCACCGCCAATCAAGTGCGCATCGGCCTCTCCACGGTGCGCGGCGCCATGATCCCCTGGCCGTACGGCGGTAAAACCCGCGTGGTTTCAGTGGATCTGAATCTCGACGCGCTGAAGTCCAAAAACGTTCTGCCGCAGGAAGTCGTCAGCGCCATCAACGCACAGAATTTGATCCTGCCCAGCGGCACGGCGAAAATCGGCACCACGGAATTTAGCGTGGCGGTGGATTCCAACGCCCGCATGATTGACGATCTGAATCATCTGCCGGTCAAAGTTGTGCGTGGTGCGACCATTCACCTCAGCGACGTGGCGCAGGTGCATGACGGCTACACGCCCCAGCAGAACGCCGTGCGGCAGGATGGTGTGCGCGGCGCCTTGCTGACCATTATGAAAGCGGGCAACGCCTCGACGCTCGATGTGGTCAAAGGGGTCAAGGCGGCGTTGCCGCGCGTGATGGCCGCTCAATCGCCTGATTTGCAGGTGCAGGAATTCGCCGATCAATCGCTGTTCGTCAGTGCCGCCATCAATGGGGTGGTGCATGAGGGCTTGATTGCCGCCGCGCTGACGGCCTGCATGATTCTGCTCTTCTTGGGCTCCTGGCGTAGCACGTTCATCATTGCGCTTTCCATTCCACTCGCTGTTTTGTGTTCCATCGCCGCCTTGAGCGCGCTGGGTGAGACCATCAATCTGATGACGCTGGGCGGTCTGGCGTTGGCGGTGGGGATCCTGGTGGACGACGCCACGGTGACGATTGAAAACATCCACCGACACATGGCCGCGGGCAAACCTCTGGAACAAGCCATTCTCGTCGGACAAGAGGAGATCATCATGCCGGCGTTTGTCTCGGCGCTGTGCATCAGCATCGTATTTGTGCCGATGTTTTTCCTCGCCGGCGTGGCGCGCTATCTGTTCGTGCCGTTGGCCGAAGCGGTCGTCTTCGCGATTCTTTCCAGTTTCATCATTTCGCGAACCCTGCTGCCCACGTTGGTTGCGTGGTTTTATCGCCACGTCGAAATCCATGGAGATCAATCCGATCTTTCCGCTGCGCCCGTTTGGATGCGCCCGTTCATCCGTTTACAACGCGGTTTTGAGCGTCGTTTTGATCGGTTTCGTCAAGGCTACCGCAATGTGCTCGCGAGTTGCTTCGTCTTCCGTAAAGGCTTTGTCGTCTTCTTCCTCGTGCTGTGCGTGGGTTCGTGGTTGTTGATTCCGTTTCTAGGCCGCAACTTTTTCCCAAGCGTGGACACCGGTCAGTTCCTGCTGCACTTGCGCGCGCCAACCGGCACGCGGATTGAGGAAACCCAGCGCTTGGCGGGCGAGGTGAACGAAATTATCCGGGGCGTCATTCCCGCCGGCGAACTCGGCGGTATTTTGAACAATATCGGCATCCCGAATTCTTCCATCAATTTGAGTTACAACACCAGCGGGGTGATCGGTCCGGGCGACGCCGACGTGTTGGTGTCGCTCAAACCCGGCCATGCGCCCACGCAAAATTACGTGCGACAGTTGCGGAAGCGTCTGACCCATGAGTTTCCCGGCACGCTGTTTTATTTCCTGCCTGCGGACATTGTCAGTCAAACGCTCAACTTCAGCTTGCCCGCGCCGTTCGACGTGCAAATCGTGGGCAACGATCAGGTGCGTAATCGCGCCCTGGCGGTGCGACTGGCCGAGGAGATTAAAAAGGTTCCCGGGGCCGTGGACGTGCGGGTGCAACAACCCGATAACCTCCCGCAGTTCAACGTGGATGTGGATCGCGTCAAAGCCGCTGAACTCGGGTTGACCGAGCAGGATGTGGCGCGATCCGTTTTGCTCGGGTTGAGCGGCAGCAGCCAGGTGCAACCGGCCTATTGGCTTAATCCCAAAGTGGGCGTGCAGTATTTGATCAACGTTCGTGCGCCCGAATACACCATCAACTCGGTGCAACAACTGAACGCCATGCCGATCAGCGCCAATCTTTCAGGCCCGTCTAGCGGACAAATCCTCGCCAACGTGGCCAGCTTGAAACGCGTTCATGCGCCGCCGGTGGTGTCGCATTACAATGTGATGCCGGTCATTGACATTTACGGCGGAGTGGATGGGCGCGATTTGGGGGGGGTGCTGAAGGACATCCAGCCGTTGGTGAAAGAAATTGAAAAGGATTTACCACGCGGCAGCAGCATTGTGCTTCGCGGTCAGGCGGAGACCATGCGCTCCAGCTACCTCGGCTTGGGCGGCGGTCTGATCATGGCCATCATTCTGATTTACTTTCTGTTGGTGGTGAATTTCCAGAGTTGGAAAGATCCTTTCATCATCATCACCGCGTTGCCCGGCGCGTTGGCGGGCGTGGCTTGGGGTTTGTTTCTCACGCAAACCACCTTGAGTGTGCCGGCGCTGATGGGGGCGATCATGAGTTTGGGCGTGGCTACCGCCAACTCCGTGTTGGTGGTCGCGTTTGCGCGCGACAATCTCGCTCGCGGCATGGCGCCAATAGCCGCCGCGCTGGACGCCGGGGTGCAACGCATCCGTCCAGTATTGATGACCGCGTTGGCGATGATCATCGGCATGGCGCCCATGAGTCTGGCGCTGGGCGAAGGCGGCGAGCAAAACGCGCCGCTCGGTCGCGCCGTGATTGGTGGATTGGCCTTCGCCACCGTGGCCACGTTATTTTTCGTCCCGATTGTTTTCAGTTTCCTGCACCGACAGCAGCCACCGCAAACCGCAACCGTACCGGCAACATCATGAGCACCAACGCATTTCCTTCTCCCGAAACCCCGACGCCCATCCGCCTGCGCCGCGTGGCGTTGGCCGTCGTAATCTTGGTTCTCATCGGCCTGGCCATCGGCCTCGCGCCGCGTTCTGTGGCGAGTCGTAAATTGATCGCCGAAACGAGCGTCGAATCCGTGCCGATCGTGAGCGTCGTCACGCCCACTTCCGCCAAAGCGGATTGGGGCACGCCGCTGCCGGCGGATGTGCAGGCCTTTATTCAGGCTTCCATCCACGCGCGCGCCAGTGGTTATTTGAAAGCGTGGTTCGTGGACATCGGCGACCATGTGACCAATGGGCAGGTGCTTGCGGAAATTGACACGCCCGAACTGAATCAACAACTCGCGCAGGCCCGCGCGGAAGTAAATCAGGCCCAGGCCAATCTTGATCTCGCCAAAATCACGGCGGATCGCTGGTCGGAATTACTTAAAACCGCGAGCGTGAGCGAACAGGAAACGGCCGAGAAACAGTCCGATCTCGCTTTGAAAAACGCCAATCTGGAAGCGGCTCAAGCCAACTTCAACCGCTTGCAACAGTTGAAGGATTTTGCCCGCGTCGTCGCCCCCTTCAGCGGCGTCGTGACCGCGCGCAACACCGACATCGGCCAGCTCATCGCCGCCGGGAGCGGGCCGGAACTATTCCGCATGGCGCAGACGGATCCGCTGCGTGTTTACGTGCGCGTGCCGCAACAATACGTGCGGGGGCTTGCCCCCGGCCAAAAGGCCGAACTGACCTTTGTGCAATTGCCGGGTCGCACTTTCACCGGCGAACTGACCCGCACCGCCGGCGCCATGGACCCCACCTCGCGCACGTTGCAGGTGGAACTTCAGGTCAGCAATCCGAACGACGAAATTCTGGCCGGTGGTTACGCGCAAGTGCGCTTCAGCGAATCCGCCGCGCCGAACGTCCTCATGCTTTCTGACAACGCGCTGATCTTCCGCGCGGAAGGATTGCAAGTCGCCGTGCTGGGTCAGGACAATAAAGTGAGTTTGCGTTCCGTCACGCTCGGTCGCGACTTCGGCAAAACCGTGGAAGTGCTGTCCGGGTTGAGTTTGAGTGACCGGGTGATTGATAATCCACCGGATTCAATCACCGACGGCATGACGGTACAGGTTGCGCAAACCGACACCAAGGATTTGGCCGCCCAATGAAAATCGGCTTCGTCATCGGCCTCATCGGTTTGGGATTGTTTGCCGGTTGCGCGGTAGGCCCGGACTACCAGCGTCCGGAAGTGCTCAACTCGCAACCGTTGCCGGCCAATTTCGGTTCGCCGACGAACGAGTGGAAAATCGCGGAACCGTCCGCTCATCTGCCCCGCGGCACCTGGTGGTTGGTTTTTCAGGACGTCGAACTCAATCGCCTCGAAACCTTGCTCGAAAGCGAAAATCAAACACTGGCCGGGGTCGTCGCGCGCTTTGACCGCGCCCGTGCGGAATTCAATCTGGCCCGCGCCGACCTGTTTCCCAACCTGGATGCCATCGGTTCCGCGGCCCGACAACGCACGAGCGCCAACGCGCCGCAAAGTGGTAAAGCGGCCGGCGCCGCGCATACCTATAACACGTTTGCTACTGCGCTCACGTTGGGCTGGGAAGTGGATTTATGGGGCCGCGTCCGGCGCGAATCCGAATCCGCGCGTGCGGCCTACTATGCCGTGGCCGATGACCTCGCTGCGGTACAACTCGCATTGCAGGCGGAGTTGGCGGGCGATTACTTTACGCTGCGCGCCCTCGACACGGAACGCGCACTGGTGGCTGACACCATTGAAACATTTCGCCGCTCGCTCGAATTAACCCGCGACCGACGCAAGGGCGGCATTGTCTCCGACCTCGACGTTGCGCAAGCGGAAACCCAACTGCGCACCGCGGAAGCTCAATTACCCGCGCTGGATTTGCAACGCGCTCAACTATTGCACGCCCTCGCCATCTTGTGCGGCCAACCCGCCACGACTTTCGCGGTCGCGCCATCAAGCCTTGCGAACGTGGCGCCACCCTTGATTCCCACCCATCTACCCAGCGAATTGTTGGAGCGCCGGCCGGACATCGCTGCGGCTGAACGGCGCATGGCTGCCGCCAACGCCAGTGTGGGTGTCGCTCAAGCCGCCTTTTATCCACGCCTCCGCCTCAATGGACTGGCCGGTTTCCAATCCGTCGAAGCCAGCAGCGCGTTTAACTGGTCCAGCCGCATGTGGTCCGTGGGGCCGTCCCTTGATCTGCCGCTGTTTACCGGCGGACGCAATCGGGCGCAACTGGCTGCCACCCGCGCCAACTATGACGCCACCGTGGCGAACTATCGCCAAACGGTATTGAACGCCTTTGCCGATGTGGAAGATCAGTTGGCCGCCCAGCGGCTCCTGGCGGCGCAACTTGAAGCGGAACGCGCGGCGCTGGCTGCCGCCGAACGCACGCTGGCCATTGCCAACAACCGTTACCAAGCCGGGCTGGTGACCTTTCTGGAAGTGGCGACCGCACAGAGCGCCGCGTTGCAACGGGAACGAACCGTGGCTCAACTCGAAGGCGTACAGAACCTTGTGGCCGTAGGGCTGATTCGGGCGTTGGGTGGCGGTTGGGACACCAGCCAATCCCTGGCCGAAACCAAACCGTAATTTCTCGCCCGTTGTCCTGACCACTCTGGATACCTCCTGAGGGAGAGACACGTTCCACCGTGGTGGCCCGGTTCAGAACAACAATCCACCATCGTTGCGCCCCGGCACGGGCCAAGGCCAGTCCAGAGCCGGCCCCCCTCCCAAACGGCGGAATGCCCCGCCATCGTCCCGACCGTTCTCGCCCACGCTGTAGAGCAAAAACCAACCATCATCGGTGGGGCGATAGTGAAAAGGCTGCCCGCTCATTGGATCAGGCAATGGCTTGGGTAGAAATGCCGGAACGAGCGCATCCAGCGTTTCGGGATAACGACCGTGAGCGAGACGGTAGCGTTCCAGTCCGCAAACTGTGATGGCCAGATAGTTCACCGTCTGAATTCGCGCCACCTTGCTGTCGGCCTTGCCCAAAACAGGAAGCAAATTTTTAGCAAAAGCGTTGAACGGAGAGAAAGGAGCGGACCTCAACGCGTCAGCCTTTGGACGGCCTGGATAATGTTTGTCAGCATTACCATTTGTCATAAGGCGAGCGGCTAATCCGTTGGGAGGCACGGCGGAGTCAAGGCTGCGAAGGTCAGTCAACCATTCGGTGTTCATTTCAGCCAAGGCAACTTCATTCAGGCGCAGCGCCCCGAGCGGGAACAACAGTGCGGTGCGGCGGAGGCCGGTAACGCTTTCACTCCCAAAGCCACGACCCGCAATGAGCGCGTCCGTTCCGGTGATGCCCAGCAGCCGTTCTCCTTCAACAGCGCGGATTAATCCGGACCAAAAGTCCACGCGGCCGAGCTGGGATTGGAAAAACACCAATTGCGCATCGGTCCAGCGATGGGTAATCAAGCCGTTCCACAAGGTATCGGTTGCAATCGCATTCTGAGCCATACGCACCAACTGTGAAAGGAGCAACGGTTCGTCCCGCAATAATTCCGCCACGTTCAACGCGTTGGTCGCATCGGCGAAAGCTGCGTGCGTATCGCCCGCCGCCAAATGCGCGATACAACGCACCCTGAGATTTTGTTGAAAGGTCTTGACCACCGAAAGATGTGCAGGGGAGGCAGCATCAAACCCCAGGTCGAATCGGATGGGAAACTGCGATCGTGGACGGGCAGCCGCCGCGCAAACATCCGCCATCACCGCATCACTGACTGCCAGACCGGTCAGTACGTCCTGCGCCGGATTGCCCGGGGGTGGCAACTTGAGAGACGCCACCCAGGGTGGATAGTCCTGCTTGGGTGATTCGCTCAATTTCCGATAAGCTGCCGCCCATGCCTCCACATCTTCGGGACGTTTGAGAAACCGCGTCGAATCCGTTGGTCGCTCGGGTAAAAACCCAAACGGCTGATACAGCGCTTCCTCCAGATGAGCAATGGCGTTAGTGGCTTCTGGACGCAGTTCGTTGCTGCCGGGCCTATAATCAAAGAACGGCGCAAACACTGGAGCCGCGGCGGCATTCTCGGACGCAGGAATTGCCGGCCCCAGCAATTCTGCGGACGTCAGCTTTTCGCCCTGCGCCACCAAGCGCGCATACTCACGGTGCCAGGCCCATTGCCCATAAAGATTAACTGCGGTGAGAACCATGACCACCGGAGTCACGACGGCGAGCATGACATAATAAACGATGCCGACCAACCAGCGTAGCCCGCGATAGCGTGTGGGTGGAGGAGCGAGCGGCGCATTTGGATTGGCGCGTAAACGTGCGGCGCGTTGATTCCAACACAGTGCGGTCAAGCCCGTCATGACGAAACCCTGGCAACCAGCGAGCGAACCGAACAGCCACATCATCCAGGGCATCGGCTGTCGGAGCGCCAGCAACGAGATAAGCCAGCCCAATAAAACTCCGAACACTACTTTGATGCACACCAAGGCGAACCATCGGGTCAAGGACCAACGTTCGGTGATTGCCGGCACCACGCGATGACGCAGGCCAAGCCACACCAACCGGTTATTGGCGAAGGTAAGCAGAAATCCGGGAAGCGACACAACCTCCTCCTTTCATGAAGTGAACAAGTTGAACGGCAGCCAACCGCAAAGTGCGCCAAAGTTTATCTCGCGTCGTCGTTCACTACGCGGTCGGGGTGGTGCATCCGGCGGAATGAGGGCGGGCGCGGTTTTCGCCGGCGGACGCAGTTCGGCAGGTGGTGTCGAGGGATTAGGCGCATTAACCTCAGACGCCGCCAGTCCGCCCAGATGAGTCATCGGCAGTCGGACAAACGGGCTGGGCAACATCAAATTGATTCCAATCAAAGCAACCCACAAGGCTGCCAGAGACGCCCACGCCAGCGGAAACCGGGCGAAGAGCAAACGCCAACCAACGGCCCAATCCGCCTCTCTTTCAGCAGTGGGCCGGGTGGTAACGCGAGGTCGGGCTGCTTCGGCAGCGGAGAGAATTTCGGCGCGCCAAGCAGCCGGGACTCGTCGTAGTGGCTGGCGTGCCAAGCGGTTTTCGAATGTTTCCGGTTCGTTCATTTGATCTCGTCATAGAGCGGACGCAATTGGTCGCGCAATTTGTCTAACCCGTAGCGATATCGGCTCGCCGCGGTATTGGGTGGAATCTCCAAAGCGCCGGCAATTTGTTCGAAAGTCAGCCCTTCCCACAATTTCAGATGCAGCACGGCCCGCTGGTCCGGTGGCAATTCGCCCAGTGCCTTGCTCAGAGTCGTGCGGAATGTCTGCTCATCCGGTTTCTCGGCCGGCGTAAAAGCCGACACGCGCTCCAATTGTTCTCCGAGTTGATCGTGATATTTTCGACGGGTATCGCGGCGGCGGATCAGGTCAATGGCCGCATTATGCGCGAGACGAATCAGGAACGAGCGAAGGTCGCGAACCCCCTGGAGCAGGTTTGGTTGCCGAACCAGTTTGATGAAAACCTCCTGGAGCACATCGCGGGTGTCCGCTTCGTCACCGGTCAGGTTCAGCAAAAAAGCGAACAGAGCCTGGGCGTGCTCATCGTAAAGGCGTTCCAATTCGCGTGCGTCGGGCATCGTTCTGGAATTATGACGCGGGCAACCGCAGAATTTGTCTAGCGTAATATCCGAATGGGTCGAATTGGATTTCGTTCTGGAAGGCTGAAAACTTTAGCGCTGTGGCTGGTAGGGGCTTCATCAGGTTCTGATACTTCATGAGGGAGGGACGACTTCCACGTCGTCCCAACTCATCAGGGACGCGTGGAACGCGTCCCTCACAAGGAAAATACAACCGCGAAATACACGAAATGCGCGAACGGGAAGACAAGGGAATAATTGGCAGAGGAATGGGGAATGGGTGAGCACCGCCGCCCTCGGCGGTAGTCGTTCGCGTCTCGCGGACGACATCCGGTTCTAAAGTTAAAGGCTACCGAGACGCAGAGACACCGAGAGGAGGGCGAATTATGAAGGATGATTTACGCAGAATGAGGCGAGGGATGATGGAGCGTTGAATGAGTTGCAGGGGAAAGTGACGAAGGCGGAATGGAGCTGGTGCGCGAGGCGGGGGTCGAACCCACAACCTTCGGCTCCGGAGGCCGACGCTCTATCCAATTGAGCTACTCGCGCAAACCGGTGGCCAGCATAGGTGGCGCAACGTCGTGGTTCAATGCGTTTATTGTCATCCATGAGGTTGCTTTCCGATAACGAAGTTCTACTCGACCGGCAATAGTCAGTTTGGATTGATCGTCAATCTCGCTGATTTTTAATCGCTTACAAAGCCGGCTGAAGGGATTGACTTGGTTTTGGTGGTAGCGGTTCTCGGGCGGTCATTTGCCTTTGCTTTGCTCGGCACCTGAATTTTGATTGCCACCGGGGTTATTCCCGCTAGACTGCCGAGCTTGGTTTTGAACTGAATACTGTGAACGCTGAACTTTGTCGGAAAGCTTTGGAGAAGGTTGGGGGCACCAACGTCCTGATTAACATTATCTCGCAACGGGTGCGCCAGTTGAATGCGGGCGGCGGCGGCTTGGGGCGGCCCTTGATCGCGGATTACGTTACGCTGGGATGCGCTGATATTGCCTTGCGCGAGGTGATCGAAGAGAAAATCGGGTGGGAGCTGCCCAAGTTCGAGGAGCTAACGCGTCCCGTGCCGAAAAAGCGCCGCAAATAAGGCGCGAGGATTTTCATGCAACCAACGACGCAAATGAAGCGGTAGGTTCATTGCGTTTGGCGACGGTTGCCAGCGGCTTCATTCATCCCGGTGAATGAAGCTTTTTTTGTGGCTCGAATTTTGTTGGTTTCCTTCTACCTTGAGAAGAATGGCGGACATTGTTTCCAATCACAAAGCGCGACGTGATTATCACATCCTCGAAACTTTCGAAGCGGGGATTGTGCTGCGTGGCACTGAAGTGAAGGTCTTGCGTGCCGGCAAGGGACAAATCGCCGACGCTTTCGCGCGGGTGGAGCGGGGAGAGGTCTGGCTGTATAACGCGCACATTGACGAATACTCGCACGGGAATCTGAACAACCACGAACCGAAGGCGCGGCGCAAATTGCTGCTGCACAAGGCGGAGATTCGCAAGTTGTTCGAGCTGGCTTCGGTCAAGGGGAACGCCTTGTTTCCGCTCGCGTTGTATTGGAAGAACGGTCAGGTCAAAGTGGCGTTGGGGGTCGGCAAAGGTAAACAACAGTTCGACAAGCGCGCGGACATCAAAAAGCGCGAGTCGGATCGCGAGTTGCGCCGCGCCGCGATGCACTTTTCGAAGCACAAGTAGGTTGGGGGCGTGTGGCCAGGCGTGGTGTGCCGCGCCGCGATCAAATTGAAATTGCTCGCCCTGCGCCGCGAGACTTGTCACTCTGGAACGGATTTATTCCGGGCCAAGCCCGGCGTGGTTGGGTTTCACATGAAGGCCAGAATCATCATCACACCGAAGAAAGCCGTGGTGGATCCGCAGGGGATTACCGTTCGGCGCGCGTTGGAGCACATGGGTTATGCGGGAGTCACTGATGTGCATGTGGGAAAGTACATCGAGATTGATCTGGCACCCGGCACGGACCTGGCCGCGGCGGAACGGGCGCTCAACGACGCGGCGCACCGGTTTCTGAGCAATCCCGTGATTGAAGATTATCGCTTGGAGATTAAATGAATCCGGGCGAAGGCGAAGCCGGGCGCGTTGATCCGGTGCGATCCGGCTTTGATTTGTAAACCCGCAGACCTCATCATGAATTTTGCCGTCATTCAATTTCCCGCCAGCAATTGCGATCAAGATGCCTTGCACGCGGTTCGCCAACTGGGTTACTCGGCGCGTTACATCTGGCACAAGGACACCTCGCTCGGCGCGACCGATGTAGTGCTCATTCCCGGCGGGTTCAGCTATGGCGATCACTTGCGCTGCGGCGCGATTGCGCGTTTCAGTCCGGTGATGCAGGCGGTAAAGGAGTTTGCGGGGCAGGGCGGATTGGTGCTGGGAATTTGCAATGGGTTTCAAGTTTTAACCGAGGCGGGATTATTGCCCGGCGCGCTGGTGCGCAATCGTTCCTTGCAATTTCGCTGCGAGAACGTCTTTCTGAAAACCGCCACCAAGAACTCGCCATTCACCAATCAAATCCCCGATGGAAAATTATTGCGGGTACCGATTGCGCATGGCGAAGGTTGCTACTTTGCCGATGAGGAAGCGCTCAAGCGCCTTCAGGCCAACGACCAAATTCTGTGGCAGTATTGCGATTCGGAAGGGAACGTGACCGAGCCGGCCAATCCCAACGGGGCGGTTCTGAACATCGCGGGCATCAGCAACGAACAGCGTAATGTCGCCGGGTTGATGCCGCACCCGGAGCGCGCCTGCGAAACCATTCTTGGCAATACCGACGGCCGGCTGATTTTCCAAAGCATGATTACTTGGTTGGAGAAACGCCAGCAAAGCGCCGCCGCGTGAAGCGAAGCAAACCGCCAAGAGATTGGCGGCCGGAATTTTGTGGAACGATTCACCGTTTGACGGTTTTACCCGCAGCGAGGTTCATGCGTCCTGATCACCCTCAAATGATTTCGCTTAAACCGTGAAACGCTTAATCCCCAGGCGGGGCCGAGAGTCGCTCGGAATTTTTAGCGCGGCGGGCGTGCCATAACACCCCCAGGCCCAAGGTGACGATCGCGATGCTGTTCGGCTCGGGAACCGTCACGAGCGGAGCCGGGACGAGTTGCGCTTTACCGGGTTCAGGGCGAGGCGTTTCCACTCGAATCGGATCGGACTCGACCCGCGCGGGTTGAGCGTTGGCGGATTTCATCGTCAGATGCAGCAAACAAACGATGGCCGGAATCATGGCCGCGGTGGTTTCAAAAACTTGCGCCGTACGTGATTTCTGCCGCTGCACCCGACCAAACCGTCGGTGGGCAGCGGCAGCACGCTTGCTGGCTCGCAAAAAAGACGCCTTAAACATGAAACGACACTATGTCTGCCAATTTCGTTTTATCCGCTTGATGTAAACCAAGCTGAACAACCCGAGGCCCAACAGGACCATCTTGCTGGGTTCAGGCACGACAATCGGTGTATAGGTTAAATTCAATTGTTGCCCGTTACCCGAAAGCTCAACAGCAAATTGCCCGCCATCATGTGAATTCATGAAATTTCCCGTCACTACAGTGAAGGCCGAACTGGCATCGCCCCCGCCAGCGAAGGTGATTCCTCCCGTCGCTTCGAGAAAGGTCCAGAGGTAATTTTGCGTCGGATCGAAGTTGGCGGCGAGGCCGCGCGTTCCCGCAAGGGTGAAGGAGGTGACATCAATGATGGCCGGATTGCCTGGCGAGGCCAGAAGCATCAGGTTGCCGTTGACCCGCAACAAATCCCAACCCGTACCCGCCGTGCCGGACGTATCAGAAAGATCCCAACGATTGATCCCACCGCCGAACCACGCGAGATTGCCAATGTTCAAAGTGCCAATTTCATAACCGGCGGAAATGGTGCCGCCGGGGCCATTGGTAACCCAACCGCCAATCGCGCCAATACCCATAACCACCCCGGAATTATTGACTGAAACCGGTCCGCTGCCGGTGGCGCTACCGCTGGAATTGGCCACGATCAGTTGACCGTCGTTCACCTGCGTTCCCCCGGTGTAGGTGTTGGCGGAAGTGAGGAACACATTACCCGACGTGGATTTAATTGCCGCCACCGCGCCACCCAAATTGCCCGAAACGGTACCCGCTTGAAGTTGGTAAGGGGTGCTTCCCGCGATGCTGCCTCCGGTACTGGAAATCGTACCACCGGACAGGGTCACGCTGCCTAAGTTGAGATTGTAATTACCGAGGTTCAGCGTACCGCCGTTGACGGTGAGCGGGCCTGAACCCAAGCCGCTGGCTTTACCGAGCGTTACGGTGCCGTCGTTAATGGTGACTCCGCCCGAGAATGAATTTGCGCTCGTGCCGCTCAAAGTCAGTGTCCCGGAACCGTCTTTGGAGAGGCTGCCGGCGCCTTGAATTGAACCAGTCACCGTCGTGTTGAAGCCGCCACTGAAGTTCAAGTTGTTATTATTGATCAGGTGCAACGGGCCACTGGCCGTGATATTTCCAGCATTGGCGTTCCACGTCTGGCTCTGGCTGATGGTAATGTCGGGCCGCAATGTTTGCGAATTGACGCTGTTGTTCACGATCCCGCCTGAACCCAAAAGCAGATTGTTGTTGTTGATGTTGCCCTGATAATTCAGCGTGAAGCTGGCGGCACCGGCCGCGATGGCAAGGCTGTGAATGTAGTACCTGCGATCCAAAACCGGAGTGGTTTTCCGGGTGCCGGACAGGATGATATCCGTATTGAGCAGCCCCAAGTAAGAATCTATTGGCGGTCGTGCATTGCCGACCCAGTTTTGTGCGCGTCGCCAGGTGCTGTTTCCATTCCCATGCCCGTCCCAAGTGAAGGTGGCGGCGGGAGTCAGCGCCGGGATCACCAGCATCCCCGCGATGAGCAAGGCGACGAGGTGGCGACCCAGAATTAAGGGTTTAAGGAATAGTGCGGCTTCGTTTGGTTTGAAACTTGAAACCTCTCCCTTGAGCGTAACTGGCATAATTAATCTTCTCAGATTTTCGGTTTGCCTTGTGATGCGACCTACCAGGGGAAAACTTGTGGCGAGTCCGCTCGCTCAATTTAACCTCCTTTACAAGGCGAATCAGTGGCTCGTCTTTCGTCGGAAAGCAAACCTCCTGACGGGGGCGTTACTTGCAAACTTGGTGCCAATCAGGCGCGCGGATGGGCGCGGAGATATGCCTGCTTGAGCCGCTCGGTCGAGACGTGGGTGTACACCTGCGTGGTGGCGAGGTGCGCGTGCCCCAATAATTCCTGCACACTGCGCAGGTCCGCGCCGTTATCCAATAAATGCGTGGCGTAGCTGTGGCGCAGCTTGTGGGGCGTGATCGCGGGGTCCAATCCGGCGCGCATCAAATAGGTCTTGAGCCGGCGTTGCAACATGGTCCGGTTGACGGGACCGCCGCGACGGGTTTCTGAAACAAATACCGGGGATTTCCCGGGGGCGCCCCCGGGGCGCAGTGACCAATAATGTTTAATCGCCAGCAAAGCTGTCCGAGCAATGGGCAATAAACGCTCCTTCCGGCCCTTGCCGCGAACGCGGATCATTTGCTCGTTCCAATCAATGTCTTCCACCTGCAAACCGACCAGTTCGCTGATGCGCAATCCGCACGAATAAATGGTCTCCAGGATCGCCACGTCACGGTAGCGCGCCACCATCGAGATTGGTCGGCCGGCGCTTTTTTTTCCCGTGTCAGTGCATCCCTCCAGCGGCGCGTGCAGCAGAGCCTCCATCTGTTTGACGGTCAGAAACTGGGGCAGGCGTTTGGGAGGCTTCGGCAGCGCGACGTTCTTGATGGGTGACGTTTCCACCGTGCCTTGGCGGATCAAAAATTTGTAGAACGATCGCAACGCGGAAAAGCGCAACGCAATGGCGGCGCGGCCCAGGTTGTGCCGTCCGAGAAATCGCAGGTAACTGCGGAAATCGTCGCGTTGCAACTTCGACCAATCGGGTGGGGTCTGTCGTTCCGTGTGCAGCCAGTCAATGAACGTCGTCAGCGCCTGCCGGTAGTTGCGCTGGGTGTAAATGGATGCGCCGCGCTCGGTAGCCAGATGGACGAGAAAGCTCTGAGCCGAGTGATCCAGTGGCGGGGTCTGGGTTGCCGCTGATCCGACGTTGTTCTCAGGCTTATTCGTCATCCCGAGGCGGGAATTCAAAAGTGATTTTGCCCTTGGCATCCATGACCAGATACGCCGGAAACGGCTTCCCGGCTTTGGAGATGAATGTTTTTAGCAGGTCGCTTTTGTGGGTCGCTAAAATTTTCTGCGCCTGATCGGCAGCAATTGGCTGTTCGAGAATGGTTTTGCCGATTTTGAACTTACAGGCTTTGGTTTCCCGCTGTGAATTTTCGCAGACGTAACCCGCCTCGCTGTCGGTATCAAACACCCGTCCGCCGCACTTGGGACATTTGCCGATCACGCTCTTGCCCGTGAAATCGAGTTTGACCGGGGTGGTGGTGGATTTGGTTCTGGGCTTTTTGGTTCGTGGGGCGAACTCGAAAGCCGTCTTGCCTTCCTTGAGCACCAGGTAGGCTTCAAATTTACGGTTCGTCTTTTTGGAGACGAAATTTTTCAGCAGATCGGTCTTGCCCTCCGCGAGCAATTTCTTCATCTGCTCGGGGAAAATTTCCTGTTGCAAAATAATTTTACCGGTGCGGAAGTCGCAGGATTTTTCCGCTCCTGCTTGTTTTTCGCAAACGTAGTTCATGCCGCCGTCGAACACGCCCGCGCCGCACTTGGGACATTTGCCAAGCGGCGTTTTGCCGGAGAGATCCAGCGGGGCCGCGGCTTCGCCGTCCTTGTTCCCGTTGCCAAAATCAAACTCCACCTTGTACTCGCCGTTGAGCTTGAGCACCGCCGCGAACGGAAAACCTTGTTTGCTGCGAAAGCCCTGCAACGGTCCGATTTGTTTGTCCGTGATGAGTTTTTCCACTTCGGCCGGCTCGAACATCCGATTGCAAAGCGTTTTCCAAACGGCGAAGTCACATTTTACGCACTGAAACTGTTTGTATTTTTCGCGGATTTCACCGCCACATTTAGGACACGGGACTTTGAGCGTTCCGAAGTCTCCCGGAATGGTGTCCTGCTCGAAGGTTTTGGCGCGATCCACAATGCGCCGGGTCATCGCCTCGATGCCCTGCATGAATTGTGGGCGACTCAACTGCCGTCGCTGCATCTGGCGCAATTGAAATTCCCATTCACCGGTCAGCTCGGGCTTGGTCAATTCCTGAATCCCCAGTCCGTTCAGCAATTCCATCAGTGAAAACGCTTTGGCGGTTGCCTGCAATTCGCGTCCGTTGCGATGCACGTAACCCTCCAGAATCAACCCTTCAATGATCGCGGCGCGTGTTGCGGGCGTGCCCAGACCGCGTTCGCTCATGGCTTCGCGCAGTTCATCGTCATCCACCAATTTTCCCGCGCCTTCCATGGCGGAGAGCAGGGTGGCTTCCGAGTAACGTGGCGGCGGCTTGGTGACGTTCTGCTTCACCTCGATGTGACTCGTTTGCACGCGCTCGCCCGGTTGCACGGGCACGAGCTGCGGCGCGTCGTCCTGCGATTGCGCTTCCTTTCCGTACACCGTCAACCACCCGGGTTTGACCAGGACTTTTCCGGAGCTTTTGAACGGCTCCCCTTCGACACGCGTGATCCGGGTGGTTTCCAGAAATTCCGCCGCCGGATAAAAGATGGCGAGGAAGCGCTTGGTGACCAGATCGTAGAGTTTGTGTTCGAGTTCGGACAAGCTTTTGGGCGCTTGCGTGGTGGGGATGATTGCAAAGTGATCCGACACTTTGGCGTTGTTGAAAATACGTTTGTTGGGGCGCACCCAGCCGCTTGTAAGAATCTGGTCCGCAAAAGTGCTGTAACCTGTCTCCCCGGTGAGCATCGTCAACGCGCTGCGCACTGTGGGCAGGTAATCCTCCGGCAAAGCGCGGGAATCGGTGCGGGGATAGGTCAGCGCCTTGTGTTTTTCGTAGAGCGCCTGCGCGATGCTTAACGTGGTCTTGGCGCTGAACCCGAAGCGCGCATTGGCATCGCGTTGTAAACTGGTCAGATCGTAAAGCAACGGCGAGAGCGAGGTCGTGGGTTTGCTTTCCTCGGTGACGATGCCAGGCCGGCCCAGGCATTGCGCTTTAAGCGCCTCCGCTTTGGCCTGCTCCCAGATGCGTTCGGCCCGGAGCTGTTCGTCTTCGGATTTGGCGAATTTTTCATCAAACCAACGGCCAACGTACTGGCCGGCGGCCGCGTCAAACGTGGCGAGCACCTCCCAGTAATCCCGTGGCACGAACTCGCGGATCCTCTTTTCGCGTTCGACGAGGATGGCCAGCGTCGGCGTCTGCACGCGCCCGACTGTTGTTTTGAAAAAGCCGCCCAGTTTGGAATTGAACGCCGTCATCGCCCGCGTGCCGTTGATGCCCACCAACCAGTCCGCCTCACTGCGGCTCGTCGCGGCATCCGAAAGCGGCTGCATGGACTCGTCCGACTTGAGCGCCGCAAACCCTTCGCGAATGGCGGCAGGCGTCATGGATTGCAACCACAACCGTTGGATCGGCTGTTTCGCTTTCGTGTAACGGACGATGTTGCGGAAAATCAACTCGCCTTCGCGCCCGGCGTCGCAGGCGTTGATCAGTTGGGTGACATCATCCCGCTTGATCAGTTTCTTGAGCACCTTGAGCCGGTTCTCATTTCGCTCAATCGGTTGTAAATCGAAATGCGGCGGAATCACCGGCAGACACTTGAACGTCCATTTGCCGCGCGTGGCCTCGACCCCTTCCGGGGCGATCAATTCGAGCAGATGCCCCACGGCCGACGAAATGATGTAAGCGTCATTCTCGAAGTAATCCTGGTGCTTCTGAAACTTCCCGAGCGCCTTGGCGATGTCGCTGGCGACCGAGGGTTTTTCGGCGATGATCAATGCTTTGCCCATGTAGCGTGGCAGACTTGTAAGCCTCAAAAGCCGCGGATGGCAACTCATTTCTGCGAGTGACCGAGGCGCAAGTTTGGGTGAATCCACAAAAATACGGCCATTTCACCCCTTTTTTTGAGCGATTAGCGATTCGAGCGATTTTATCCGGTCAAGCGGAGGGTGGGCGACGTCGCGCCCGGCGCTTTGCCTCGAGCAACCGGCTGGTGGTTCGAGCTTCCTCGACCGGTTCTGGCGAGGTCTCGGTTGCCGGGGGGGAGTGGACCGCGACCGACGCTTCCCCGGTCACGGCGGCGGTCGGTTTTTCCAGTGGCGCAATGAGATCAAAGCGTTGTTCGCGTACTGCATTGCGCCGCGAAAGCAACGCGGCCAGTGACGGAGCGGTATCCAAAACCGGTTGGGGGCGGTGCCAGAATGGGAACCAACTTAAAACCCGGCGCGCGAGCCGCTGGAGTTCTTCACGATCTGGTTGCACGCGGCGCAGCCCGACATCGAGAACGAACGCAATGATGACGAACCGCAATAGCCATTCCCACAACTCCTGGGCTTGAAACGTCTTGATGCGTCCGTGCGCAAACGGATCGCTTTCGGGCTGCGTCGGGTCCAGGATGCGCCCGCCGGTCAATTCCGCGAGCCGGCGCAGTAGCGACAGATTGGTGCCGTCGGTGGTGAGTTCAGGTGAATAGGCCAGACTCGTGCCCACAATCTGCTGGCCGACGGGTTGATCGTTTTCCATTTGCAACACGTTGGCCAGGTACGCGCCCGATTCAGTTACGGCAAAGTCGCTCTCGTAACGACCCGGTCCGGTTTGTTGCAGCTTCACGGTCTGCTTGCCGCCGCCCGGCGCAACCACCGTCGCTTGAAAGGTGAGGAAGTTTTGGAAATCACCATGGGCGTCCAGGGCTTCAACCGCGATCCGGCCCGTGTTGGATTCAATCCGCGCCTCGGCGGTAAAATCCGCGTGGCCGAGTCGGCGGAGACTCCATTGGCCCACTTGGCGCCAGAATTGTTGATACTGCGGCCACGCCAACCAGTGTTGCGCCCATTGGCTGCGCGCGTCAGAAGTGAACGCCACGGTGCGCCCCAACCCAAACTGCCAATGCGCCAGGAGCGGATCGCCTTGGTCGGTGCTCAGTGGCAGTTCCGCGCGCGGTTTCGGTTCCGTGGCGACGTGACCAAGCAGTTGCGGATACGCATCAGCGGCGATGCCCCGCACCGGTTCGGTGGCAGCGGTCAACTTGGGCTTGAAGGGGTTTTCATCAATAGCCGACTTCAACACGACGGCGGTTTCCTTGATGAAGATCTGCGGCAGGGTGGTTGGTTGCGGGATGGGGTAAAAGCGTCCCTTGCCCACGTTGGCGATTTGTTGCAATAAAGGGTCGTTCAAATCCTCGCCCAAGCCCACCGTGGAAATGGTGATGCGCGCGTCCGCCATTTTTTGAGTGATTCCGGGAAAGTCGCCATCATTGGAAACGCCATCCGTCAGAATGATGCAATGTTTCAACGCGGCTTTGGCGCCACGCAGCATTTCGTAGGCGCGCACCATCGGTTCGTACATGCTGGTGCCACCCATGGCTTCAAGGCGGCTGATGTCGTCCATGATCTGCCGGCGATTTTTGGCGGGCTGCAGATCCACAATGACGTGCGGTGCTCCGTCAAAGGCGATGACGCCCACGTAATCATTATCCGATAACGCTTTTACGGCGCTCATGGCCGCGCGACAGGCCATGTCAATTTTATCGCCCGTCATGCTGCCCGAGCGATCAATCACCAGCACCAGTGCGCCCGGTGGCAGCACCTTTTTGCTACTCAATTCCATGTCCACCGGCAGGATGGTTTCCAACGACGTGCCGCGATAAGCGCCCGCCGCGTAAGTGTCCGGTCCGCCCACGCAAACGAAACCCACGCCGAAATCGCGCACGGCCGTTTCCAGTTGCCCCAGTTGTTCCTGGCTCAAGTCGCCCGCTGCCACGTTGCAGAAGAAGACCGAGTCGTAGCTGTTCAATTCGGCGAGCGACTCGGGAAAGCCCTGCAGGTTGGCCAGACGCACGTCCAGACCGGAAGCCTGCAACGCCGTGGCGAGCGGACGGTCCTCGCTCGGCGCGCTGGAAATCATGAGCACCCGCGGTTGCCCGCGCACCCAGACAAAACCGAGCGCGCGGTTATCCTGCGGCAAGTGGTCGTCCGGCGCCTCAATCCGCACGTCGTAATTGTAAAATCCCGGTTCGGACAAAGTTTCGGGAAACGTGAACAAATTCTTGCCCGCCTCCAACGCCACCGCGCTTTCCCCGAGATAACGATCGTCCCGATAGAGTTGGAGTTTGGCGGTCGTGGCAGTTGCGGCTTGCACGAATATCTTTACGTCGAACGTCTGGCCCTTGGCCAGCGTGGTGGGCAGTTCGAGACGTTGCAGGGTGACGGCATTATCGCGTTTGGCGCCGAGCGGCACGACGTCAATGCTCACGCCGCCGGCTTTCGCCGAGGTGGCGACACTGAGGGCGTCGTCCAGATTTTCCTGACCGTCACTGAGCAGCACAATGCGGCGCTGACCAGTTTCAGGAAACGCGGCCGTGGCGAGCCGGAGCGCCGCGCCGATATCCGTGCGCTCGGTGGCCACCACCCCTTGAATCGAGGGCAGATCAAATGCGGTGCGCGGCGTCGCTTCAATGGCTGCGTCCGTGCCGAAAATCACCGTGCCCGCGCGATCCGTGGTGGGCTTTGATTTGGCGACCTGATTCAACCAGCGCACGGCTTCGGTTTGTTGGGCGGCGGGAACACTCTCCGAGCGGTCCAGCACGAAAAAGACGTTCATGCCCTCGGTAGGATGTTGCGCTTCCAAGCCGGCGAGTGCGAGCAGGAGCGCGGTGATGACCCCCAGCCGGATCGTCGCGGACAGCCAGCGGCGCACGGGACTCAACTGCGCATCGGAGGTGCGCGCGAGCCAGATGATCCACCCCCAGGCGGGCGCGATCAGCCACAACCAATGCGGATGTGAGAACTGGAACATCATCCACCGACAATCTAGGCAAGCCGCGCCGCAAAGTCATCCTCCCGCTCCTATTATATTATGGCGCGAAGTTCGTTCAAGCGCCGGACGACAAACGGTGGTTTATAGAGCGCATTGTGAGTGCGTCCGTCCGCTGCCGCTTTCCTGCTGGGTGTCAGTATGGATGGGCCGGCGCGGCGGGCACTTTTGCATCCGAGGCAGTCGCTGGCTCGGCCTCGCGCTCGACGATTTTGATTTCGTCCTCGGTCAGGCCGTAGAGGTCATAGACGAGACGGTCAATTTGCGTGTCCGTGGCGGCGATCTGACGTTCCAGCACGGTCTGCTCCTGCGGCGTGCGCGCGGCGGCCAGTTGCTGGTGCAACGCCAGCATGACTTCCACCAGTTTTACCATCCGGTCGTGCGCGGCGTTGTCGGCGTCATTCGAAAAGTCAATAACGCGAACGGGAACTTTCTCCATGTATTGATAAATCAGCCGATAACGGAATTCACCTGCACGCGTGCCAAACGGAATGCTGAGGTTGCTGATCGTAAACCAAAACAACCGACTGTTCAGAAAGCCCAGCAGATAAAGATCGTCCGTGCCAAGGCAATAGGCGGTGTTGGCGAGATAAATTCCCGTACGATCCACGCAAAAGCGCGGGCCTTTGCAGATATCCGGGAAGATGATCTTCGGCGCGTCGAGATGGTGGTAGTAGTCGCAGGGGCGAAGCTCCCACCAGTAATCGCCTTGGTCTTGCCGCTTCCTCAAAGCCGGAGCAAACGGTGCCAGATGCGCAGCCAGCTTCGGGTATTCATCGCTGAACCAACTCCAGGCTGATCGCTCGGAAACATCTACCGCGCCCTTTCCAGCCTTGACCATCTGCCCACGGGTCCAGCCGCAGGGGATGACGATCAGGAAACGTCCGTCGTCTTTGATGAGGTAACGCCGGATGTTTTGTCCGCCAAGGAACGGTTTGATGAGTGCTCGGCTTTCCGGTGATGACTTGGTCAATGCCGCTCGTTGTGCCGCTGTAATCTCAAAGGCTTCGTTTAGTCCGGTCTTCAGGCCATAGAACATCTTTCGCACGACGTAGTCGCGTAACGGCTCACCCGCCTTCATCACCTTGTTGAACACCGCCGCTTCGGCGTCCGATTTCAACGACCACGCTTCCGGTGACAGCCGTCCGTGGGGAATTGTGAACTTGTTGGCGGCGACGTGCTCAACGAGTTTCAGGTTTTTCAGGGAGGTGACCTTGGCCACTTCCACGCGCGATTGCTTCGCGCCTTTGGCGAGCAGCGGAATGCAGACGTAGGTGTCCTTGGCGTGGGCGAAGACCGCAAGACCGCCGAAGTCCACAATGCGAACAACCGCAGCGTATCGCTTCAACGCGCGGCGGAGCGGTTCGCCGTAGGTGGCCCGCAAGAAACTGCTCGAAACGATGATGCTGAACAGGCCGCCGGGGCGCAGCAGCCTCACGCCCTGCTCCATGAAGTAGGCGTAGAGATCAGCCACGCCATTGAACGCCTCATAGTGTCGCCTGAAGTAATCCTTGAAACGGGAAAGCGATTCCTGCCGGACGTAAGGCGGATTTCCAATCACCGCGTCAAAGCCGCCTTCCCATTCGGGTTCAAGCAACCGTGGTGGCGGCACGGCTTTCGGCGCTTTGGTCTTCTGGTAGTTGAAACTGCCGTGCAGCGGCACCCCGGGCATGATGTAGTCCAATGGCGCGGCGGGCGTTTCGTGTAATTCCATCGGTGCGGATTGGCGGCGGAAGATTTCGGGGAATTCCGTTTGCCAGTCGAAGACGTTGATCCGGTAGCGTTCCTCGTCGGTGAGCAGTTGCAGTTCGGCTTGTTGATAAAAATCCGGGCCGATGAGCGAGTTGCCGCACTTGATGTTGTTGCCCAGATCCGGCAGCGCGCGTTCCGCGAATAGTCGGAAAATGGTCTGGAGGGTCTGTCCTGTCTCGCCTTCCAGCACCTTGAGCAGCAGCGAGAGTTTGGTGACTTCCACCGCCTGCGCGTCAATGTCCACGCCGTAGATGTTGGCGAGCAGGATGCGTTTGCGCTCGGCGATGGTCAGTCGCCAGCCTTTGGCGGTTTGCACGAGTGCGGGCCGTCCGCCTTTGGCCCAGTGCGCGGGATCATGCGCCAGATAAAATTGCAGATGCCAGTCGAGCAGGAATTGATACGCGCCAATGAGGAACGAGCCGGAGCCGCACGCGGGATCGAGGATGCGGAGTTTCGAGACACGATCGAGAATTCGGGTGGCGTCGCGCGTGGAAATGGCAGAGGAGAAAAGGAAAGAAGGAGCAGAGGAGAATGAAGCTGCCACGGCGGCGGTCTCTTTTTCTCCCTTTCCCCCTTTCTCAGTTTTGCCTGATTCAGTCGGAGTCTCCTTGCGTCGGCTGCCACAATCATCCACGAGTTTTCCCACCGTCTGACGGACGATATAATCCACGATGTAGGTGGGCGTGTAATAGACGCCGCCGGCCTTTTTCACCTCCGGCTTGTCGTCCACCACGGCGCGGTGTCCTTCAGTCAAACGGATGACTTTACCGAGGAATTGCTCATAGACCTGCCCGAGGATGTCCGCGCCGAGGACGGAGAATTCGTAGGGGCTTTCGGGATAATACAGTCCGCGCAGGAGGTCGCGCAGAAGTTTGTCATCCACCTCGAGATTCAGCGTAAGGTCGTCCGGAGTTTCCCCGCGCCCCGGCTCCTTTTTGAAATGAAACAGACCGGAGTTGTAGCGATCGTCGGCCTGCTCGAAGAGGTTGGCGAGTCGGGGATAAATGCGGTCGCCATTGAGCAGCGCGCGGAGCCGCCCGTAATCCTCGATGCCGCGATCCTCGCAGATGCGCAGAAAAATGATCCGGTCAATGATGCGCTGCACAGCGAAGTTGAGTTCGCGCTGGGTGAGCCGGGGGTTACGAAGCGCGAGGTTTTGGGCCAGTTCCTTGCGCCAGCCTTCAATGGTGGCGAGGAAGTCCTTGTCAAAGCCCGAAGTGCCACGCTTGGTTTTGGTGGATTCGGCGAATTTGTCGAACCCGCCCTTGAGGACGGCGTCGCGGCTGAAGCGTTGGTAAATCCAGTCCCACTTCTCGGCGTAGTCGCGGAAGGTGCAGTAGAAGATGCGCGCGGCGCTGGCGGAGTCGTTCTTGGCCGGCTTGATGCGTCCATCATAGACGGCGAATTCCTCAAAGTCGGAGAGGACGCTCAACGGAAGCGAGGCCGAATACGCATAGCGGCGCAATTGGTAGGCGGCAGCCGGCTCGTCTTTGATGGCGACCGACGGCTTCTTGGCTTCGAGAAAGAATTTGCGCGTGCCCCCGATGCAGAAGCAGTAATCCGGGGCCTTGATGACTCCGGCGACGCGGATTTGATCCTCATGGATGACGTCCTTATAGGCTTCAGCGAAACCTTGGACATTATCAATGTCCCAGCCGAGCATCTTGAAGAAGGGATCGAGAAATTCCCGGCGCACCTGAGTCTCGTTGTAATGGCCGGACTTGTAGGCGTCGAGCTGTTGCTCGAAGCGGGCGACAAGTTCCAGAATTTCCCCGGGCGCGGGCATGGGTGAAGATTAGTGATGCGCCGAGCGGACGTCGAGTCCGCGCGTCAGGCTAAAGCCGGACATGCGCCGCTTGCGGTGCGGCCTCAGCCGGCACGATTCGATTGGAGTTTGGGTGGAACGGGCCACTGGCCCGTTCGGTCGGGCTACCAGCCCGATAGCCGAACGCAAAGTATGCGAACTCAATGGTGTGCGATCTCCGTGCACTCGGCTGGGCGGCAGGTTGCTGCCCAGAACGGCCAAGTTGGCCATTCCACCCGGACCAACTGCATCGTTCCGGCTCAGAGCCGTTCGCGGCCGGGGTTGGTCCGGTCATTGAAAGAAAGAATTGAACACCGCCAGGGACTGCTTGATCTCCTGTCGCTTGGCTTCCTGGACTTGCGGATTGGTGGCTTTCGCGTAGTCGTCGCTCAAGGCGAGGAATGGAATCAGCCATTTGTGCAGTTCATCGTGCGCTTTTCCTTCCATGGTGCAATGCGTCACCAAACCGCTGAGATTGTCCTGAATCGTTTTGGCCAGCGTCGCCGAATTTTGTCCGGGTTGTTGATCAAAATTTTGCACAGCCTGCTCGATGTTCCGCAGGTAACTCATCATCGGCGTCGGCACGGACCATTTCTGGCCCTGATCCAGTTCCAGTGGTTTGCCGCTGTGATGGTGTGCCGTTGACTGGCAACCAGCCGTACCCCAAACCAGTCCCGCAATCGCGAGGAACGAGATAAGTTGACGCAACGATTTGAGTCGTCTGCGATTGCCGGGCACAAAGTTGATCGCCATGCTGTCACCGTGCGGCGTTTTGCGCGACATCGCTTTGACCTGGGTCAACATTACCGCCTGACGGACGTACTGGCCCAGGTAAGGTTAGGGCGCGTTGAGCCGGAAGAATCGGCGCGGTTCGGTCAGATTGATGGTGTGGGGACTGTTGGCGCCGGGGAGGTTCGTGTAAACGCCGGAGGCTTCGGGCGCGCTCTGCAACCGGAACGTGGGGTCATCCCAACTCAAGGTCAAGGCGCTGCCATTGAGCTGCCAATGCAGCGGAATGGGCGCGGCCACCGTTGGCACCGTCACCGCCGCGACGAAGGGGGAAGCGGCTCCGCCCGCGATCATAAATTCGCCGCCGACGTAAAGATTGGTGCCCGCCAACACCAGGGCGTTGACGGTTGGATTTTGCAAGCCGCCGACGCCGGAGCCGATGGCGCTCCAACTGTTCCCATCCCAATGAGCGAGGTGATTGGCGCTGCTGCCGCCCGCTTCCGTGAAATCACCGCCCGCGAACAGATCCCGACCGGATGCGGCCAGCGCGTTGACCCAGTTATTCATACCGGCGCCGAGTTGACTCCAGTTTCCGCCGCTCCATTTCGCGATGTGGTTGGCGACAACTCCGCTGGCCTCGGAAAACGTGCCGCCGACGATCAGCTCGGACTTAAAGACGGCCAGGGCGCGGACCGGAGCTTCAGTCCCGGACGCCAGCGCGCTCCAGTTCGTGCCATTCCATTGGGCAATGTAATGGACCGTTACTCCGCCCGCCGCCCAAAACTCGCCGCCAGCGTATAGATTCCCGCCGAGAGTGACCATGGCCCGCACGCGGTCGTCCATGCCCGTGCCCAATGCGTTCCAACTGTCGCCGTCCCATCGGGCGATGTAGTTAACTTCCAGTTCGCCTGCTTTCCAGAAATCGCCCCCGGCGTACAGCTCATCGCCATCCGCCAACAACGAGTACACGCGCCCGTTCAATCCCGTTCCCAGCGCGCTCCAACTGGTGCCGTTCCATTTGGCGATGTTCGCGGCGGGAACGCCCCCGGCCATCGAGAACTCGCCACCGACATAGAGATTGTCGCCGGCTACCGCGAGCGCATACACCGACGGATAATCAAATTCGTATGCCAGACCACTTCCGAGTTTCTGCCAGTTTCCGGTATCCCAACCAATGATGCGCTGGGCAACGTTGGTGTTCGTGTGTCGAGAGGCGGCATTTTCACTGAACACATCGCCGATGAAGACCTGGTCGCCCAGCACCGCCAGCGCGTTCACGGGATGGTTCACACCCAGATTGAGACTGCTCCATGCGGAACCATTCCATTTGGCGAAGTGATTGGCCGCGTTGCCGCCCATCGAGGTAAAATCGCCACCGGCGTACACTTCATTTTCGGAGAGCGCCAATGCGTACACGCTGTAGTTCGCGCCAGTGTCGAGTGCGCTCCAGGTTGTCCCGTCCCATTTGGCAATACGGTTGGCTTCCTGCCCGCCAGCGGCGCGGAAATCGCCGCCGACATACAGATCGTCACCTGAAACAGCCAGGGCCTGCACGGCGTCATCGGTACCGGCGCCGAGCGAGGTCCAATCGTTGCCATCCCACGCGGCCACATAATTAACCTCAGTTTCACCGGCCATTTGGAAATAACCGCCCGCGTAAAGGGTGTTCCCGGAGGCGGTCAGAGCGATAACCACATCGCTCATGCCTTCTCCGAGCGCGCTCCAACTGCTTCCGTTCCATTTGGCGATGTAGTTGGCCTCAACCGCGCCTGCTGTGGTGAACCAGCCTCCGGCGTACAGATCATTACCGATGACGGCAAAGCTCGCCACCCAGTCATCCACTTCCGCGCTGAGGGCGCTCCAAGAGTTGCCGCTCCACTTGGCGATATGGTTTGCCGTCACGCCGCCCGCACTGCTGAAGCCGCCACCGACGTACAGATCGCCATGCAACATCGCCAACGCATAGACGGCTGGATAGTCGTAAACATCGCTATTCACTCCCGCTCCCAGCGCGCTCCAGGTTGTCCCGTCCCATTTGGCGATCCGGTTTACGGTAATCGGCGTGCCTTGACTGTTGCTGACGGTGGTGAATTCACCACCCGCGTAGAGATCCCCGTTCACCAATAGCAGCGTCCAAACGACGGGTTCACTCCCGCCCACGCCGCCTCCCAAACTGTGCCAGGCGACGCCGTCCCATTTGGCGATGCCGTTGGCAATCACATTGCCGACAATTTGGAATGAGCCACCGATGAAGAGGTCTCCGTTATCATCCACGGCGACGGCGTTCACTTGCGCGTCCGTTCCCGGCAGCGCGCCCAGGCTGATCCAATTGGCGTCACTGAAGGTTGGATCAATCCGAATCGGGTAAGCCGCACCGGCATCGTTGACCAAAAGCACCAGGCTTGAGCTGGAGTCCGAAGCCTCCCGTGGAGTTGCCGATCGGACTTCCATTCGCGCCGGCAGTTCTTTGCCGGTCGCATCGGTCACGCGCAACCGGTTGTAAGCGATTTTTCGTCCGGATGCGGTCAATACCAGTTGAACTCCGGTTGGCGTCCGTTGCGCCGTCGCTCCGCTCACGGCCAGATCCAGACGTAATTCTCCGGCGCCCGCCGTAATCGGATTGACCGGGAACGGCCTCTCCAAAACCACGAAATCCTGCCGCACTCCGTCCATGCTGACGGAGTATTCTTCGATCAAACCGGGCCGGGTGAACTTCACGATTGGTCCGTCGGTGGTAACGCTTCCCGCAGTGGGTAGTTGACATTCCGCATTACAGAAATTTGCGCGGCCAAATTGAAACCGGTTCGCCTTCGAGTTTTCGGAAGCATCGGTGCGCCCAATCGCTGTTGCCAGAACTCGAAAACGGTCTTGGGTGGAATCGTTCACGGTCGAAGTCAGCCACAATCCCGCGCTGGTGGCTTCGGCCTCCAAGCGCTGGAATGCACAGCGCAATCGCGCGCCGTTCTCGGCCGCGGTTACGGTCAGTCCATTGCCTTGGTATTCCGCCGTGGCTTTGGTGCCGATCTGATCCCAGGGAATCGTTTTGGCAACTGGGCGCGCTTCCACGGCGACGGCCGGTTGCGGAAGCGGCAACGCGGTTGCGGCCAGCGCCAGCAGCGCGATTCCGCAAGTTGGGAGCGACGGGAGTTGGGTGACGATAATGTTTTTCATAATGCTCTTATGGTTCGGTGACCGCATTTGGTTTTTCGCGGAAGAGATGCGTCGTTTATAGCGCAATTGACCGGGGAGGCCAGTAAAATTTTTAGCGAGCGCAAGCGGATGAATGATTTGATTGTGATTTGAGCGCGTGGTGACGGAAGCGTCAACCTTCCAATAGCGCCACAGCGGTCGCGTAATTGTGCGTGTGACTCAGTGTGATCAACAATTGTCTGGCGTGGCGCGTGGTGAACAGCGTTTGGCCGCCTCCGTGCAGAACGATGAACGGCTCGCCGGAATCCTTCCGGCAAACCTGCATGTCCAGCCAGCCAAGCTGCGCGCCGATTCCGGTGCCAAACGCCTTGGCGATGGCTTCCTTGGCGGCAAAGCGCACGGCAATGTGCGGCGCGGGATTTTTATAGCCGTTGCAATACGCGATCTCTTCCGGTCGCAAAATGCGTTGCAGAAAGCTGTCGCCGAAGCGTTCGAGCGCCGCGCGGATGCGCTCCACTTCGGTGATGTCCGTCCCGATGCCAAGAATCATGCTGGCAGTATTGTGCGGGTGCGCGCTTGACGGGCAAGCAAACTTAACCTACTTGCAGCAGATGCGGTTTTCCAATCATTGCCCGGAGGCAGCGCCTTGAACTGGCTGGCTCACGCCTTCCTTTCGGAGCCGACGCCGGCGTTCCGACTCGGAAATTTGCTGCCCGATTTTCTGAACGCCACCGAATTGGCGGCGCTTGATCCACGGTTTCAATCGGGCATTGCGCGTCATCGCTGGATTGATGGCTTTACCGATCGTCATCCCGTCGTTCGCGCCAGTGTGCAACGCTTTTTACCGCCGTACCGCCGCGTGGCACCGGTGTTGGTGGATGTGTTCTACGACCATTTTCTTTCGGCAAGCTGGCCGCAGTATTCCCGGCAGCCTTTGTCGGCATTCGTGAGTGAGGTTTACCAAAGCTTCGCGCCGCATCAAATGCACCTGCCGGAATGGTTTGGTCCGGTTTGGCGTCAGATGCAAGTCGAGGATTGGCTGGGATCGTATCAGGATTTCGCCGGACTGGAACGCACGCTGGGGCGAATGGAGCGACGCTTTCGCCGGCGCGTGGATTTGGTTGGCGGTTTGGCGGAACTGAAACGGCATTACGCCGCATTGCAAACCGACTTCCAACAATTCTTTCCCGAACTGCTGGCGGCCCTGCCTGACGCCGGGGTCAGCCGCGGTAATTTTGCAGCAACGCCAGCATCTCCTTGACCGCGACGGTCAGCCCCGCGAAGACCGCGCGGCTGATGATGCTGTGGCCAATGTTCAATTCCACCAGATGCGGAACCTGATGGATGACCGACAGGTTCTCGTAGTTCAGACCGTGTCCGGCGTTGACTTGCAATCCGAGCGCGTGCGCCTGGCGCGCCCCGTTGATCAAGCGCCGCAATTCCACCGCGCACCGGGCGGGATCATGAAAAGTTTCGGCAAACTGGCCCGTGTGGAGCTCGATGAATTGCGTGCCGGTGCGGGCGGCGGCGGCAATTTGATTTTCATCCGGGGCGATGAACAAACTCACCTCGATGTTGGCGTCGTTCATGCGTTGCCGCGTTTCGGTGAGGGCCGCTTCGTGGCCCGCGACATCCAGTCCGCCTTCGGTGGTGACCTCCTGACGACGCTCGGGCACGAGGCAAACGATGTCCGGTCGCAGTTCGATGGCGAGGCGGACAATTTCCGGCACGTTCGCCATTTCGAGATTCAAGCGGGTGGAAATGGTTTCGCGCAGTTTCCACACGTCGCGATCCTGGATGTGCCGCCGGTCTTCGCGCAAATGCGCGGTGATGCCCTGCGCGCCCGCCGCTTCGCAAACATGTGCCGCTTCCACCGGCGAAGGCTCGCCTTCCGTTCGACCGCGATAACGCGCTTCGCGGAGCGTGGCGGTGTGATCAATGTTGACTCCGAGTTTTAACACGTATGGCAGTGTGGGACACGCCGCGGGGGATGCAAATGAGAAATGCGCCCGATTCTGTGCGTGCCAGGGCCTGGGGCGGTGGGCTAGCTTCGCATGGTGAAAATTCTTTTCATTGGAGACATCGTGGGCGAGCCCGGCCGCCGTGCCGTGCAGACTTTGCTGCCCAAGCTGCGGGAAGAACACGCGGTGGATTTTGTGATCGCCAACGGTGAAAATTCCGCCGGCGGCAATGGAATTACCCCGCGCCTCGCCACGGAATTGTTTGGCGCGGGCATTGACGTCATTACGAGCGGCGACCATTTATGGGATCAGAAGGAAGTGTTGGAATTGTTGAACTCGGAACCGCGTTTCCTGCGACCGATCAATTATCCCGAACACACGCCGGGGCAGGGCGCGGGGATTTTCGACATCAAGCGAGCGCGATCGGATGCCGCCGGTCCAATTCGAGTGGCAGTGCTGAATGCGCAAGGTCGCGTGTTCATGGCCGCGCTGGAAAATCCGTTCAGCGTGGTGCCGCCGGTGATTGCGCGGCTCCGATCCGAGACGAAAATCATCTTCGTGGATTTTCATGCCGAGGCGACCTCGGAGAAAATCGCTTTGGCACGCCTGTTGGATGGCACGGTTAGCGCCGTTGTGGGGACGCATACGCATGTGCAGACCGCCGATGAGCAGATTTTTCCGGGCGGCACCGCTTACCTTAGCGACGCTGGTTTTACTGGTCCGCATGAGAGTGTGTTGGGTCGGGAGATAGAGCCAGTCATCAAACGCTTCGTCACCAACATGCCGCAGCGGTTTGAAGTGGCGAAGCACCGGATTCTGCTCCACGGCGCGCTGGTTACGATTGATGCCGCTACCGGTCACGCCCGCCAAATCCAGCGCATTTCTGAAGCTTTATAGCTTTCCGGACCGGGGCGCGGCGCCGTGAGGATATTGTTTGCGGGCTGCGGAAAAATCACCCGTGGCGTGACCCCGGTGCAGTTGCGGGTTTTCAAGACAAACATTGTCTCGTGCTTCTCGATCGCTGTCTTTAATTCGCGACGTGATGTTATTCGGTTGCGGGGTTGAGTTAGTCCTCGCGGAGATTTTGCGCGGATTTGGCGCCGAAACATTGGAAAAATTCCCCGGGGGGCTACCGGATTGGCAATTTTTTTGCGATGCCCTCTTTTCGATGTGTTGTAAAGGAGTGTTGTATTCGGTAAGTCGTAAGACGTGGAGTGTCTTCTTCAGTTGTCTTTCACTTTTCGTCCTGATTCCAGCTGCGCCGGCGGCGGACGTTACTTTGGCGTGGGATGCCAGTCCTGATGCCACGGTGGTCGGCTATCGTGTTTATTATGGCAGCGTCAGCGGCAATTACACCAATTTCATCCAGGTTGGAAACGTCACCACTGCTATCGTGCCGAATCTGCGCGCTGGCAACAGGTACTATTTTGCCGCCACTGCTAACGATTCTGATGATCTTGAAAGCCCCTTTTCCAATGAAGTTGGCTACACTGTTCCGTCCGTCAATCAACCGCCGACCTTGGGGGCGATTGGGGATGTAACGATTGATGAGGATGCGGGTTTACAGACGGTGGGATTAAGCGGGATAGGCGCGGGGAGCGGGGAGACGGGACAGGCGTTGACGGTGAGCGCGGTGTCGTCGAACCCGGGATTGATCCCGACGCCGGTGGTGAGTTACACGAGTCCGAACGGGACGGGGAGTTTACGATTTACGCCGGTGGCCGACGGGCACGGGAGCGCGGTGATCACGGTGACGGTGAACGACGGGCAGACGACGAACAACACGGTGAGCCGGAGCTTTACGGTGACGGTGCGTTCGGTGAACGACGCGCCGACGTTGGACGCGATCGTGGATCAGTACCTGGCGGGCAACGGCGGGGCGCGGACGGTGGGGTTGAGCGGGATCAGTTCGGGAGCGGCCAACGAGGCGGACGCGTTGACGGTGAGCGCGGTATCGTCGGACCCGAGCGTGGTGTTGCCTCCGGTGGTGAGTTACACGAGTCCGAGCGGGACGGGGAGTCTGCGGCTGGAGCCGGCGGCGAACCGGAGCGGGAGCGCGGTGATCACGGTGACGGTGAACGATGGGCAGGGGCAGAACGGGACGGTGAGCCGGAGCTTTACGGTGACAGTCCAAGCGGAGAACCAGTCGCCGACGATCTCGACGATCGCGGACCGGACCATCATTTCAGACACCAATAGCGGGCCGATCGGATTTGTCATCAGTGACGAAGATACGCTGGTTAATTCGCTGACTTTAACGGCCAGTTCATCCGCGCCGGGTATCGTTCCAGTTGCCGGCATCGTATTTGGAGGTAGCGGGACCAATCGAACGGTGCGGATCACGCCCGTTGCTGATTCTGCCGGGACCGCCCGGATTACGCTGACGGTGAGCGATGGCACGGCCTCCGCCAGCACCGCGTTTAATGTGATAGTGCAGAAGCCGCAGCCGGCGGTGGGACAATTGTCCGTGGTGAAGAACGGTGAAGGCACAATCACTCCCGATCTTACTGGCACGACGTTGATTGTGGGGCAGAGCTACACCGTCACGGCCATTCCGGCGTCCGGATATGTGTTCTCGAGTTGGAGTGGCAGCGTGGTCTCCACCTCGCCGACCCTCACTTTCATCATGCAATCCAACACGGTGATTCAGGCCAACTTTGTGGGGGACCCTTATCTGGCGGCGGCTGGGACCTACAATGGTTTGTTCAATGAAACCGATGAAGTGCGTTTGGAAAGCGCCGGGACGTTCAGCGTTTACGTGGATAACCAGGGCCATTACTCGGCCTGGGTGCAGATGGGATACGTTCGTTATCCATTTAGCGGAGCGTTGAGTCAGGAGCTGCGCGCCACCAATACCATCGCTCGTTGGGAGCAAAGTTCCCTCGTGGTCGAGTTGGAGGTGGGACGGGGAGCGACTGCGGGTCAGATTTTTGGGCGCATAACCGACGGACGCTGGACGGGGCAACTCTCAGGAGGACGTCCAGCGTCCAGTTCGGACCTTGCGGGTGAATATACCGCAGTGTTCCCGGGAATCGCCGGAGACCTCTCGCGTCCAGCCGGTGACGGTTATGCCACCATTCACGTGGCGGCCGATGGTCTGGCGACGATGAGCGGCACGTTGGCCGACGGCACCCGGTTCATGCAATCCGCCTACATCACGGTGGATGGCGACTGGCCCTTGGGCGTCTCCATGTATGCGGGCAAAGGTTTGATCCTGAGCTGGGTCACGTTTGCCAATCTCACCTCGAGCGATCTGAACGGGGACATGGTCTGGATCAAACAAGCCGGGGCCAGTGCCACGAGTTATCCACTCGGATTCGCGCTCGGCACCAAAGTGGTTGGTTCAGCGTATGTCGCTCCGCAAACGGAGGAGAAGGCGCTGAATCTCGCGGGCGGCGTGGTAAGCTTCAGCGGCGGCAACTTGACCGCACCATTTAACAATGTCGTCAGTATCAACCCGGGCAGCCAGGTGGTGAATCTGAGTCCGAACACCCTCACTTTCAATATCACTCCGAGTTCCGGATTGTTCAGTGGTCAGGTGCAAGAGCCTGATGGCGGACCGACCCACGCTTTCAACGGAGTAATCCTACAGAAACTGAACGCCGGGTATGGCACAATGGACGGTTCGCCGTTAGCCAGCCGCGTGGTCTTGGCGGCTCCGTAATTTTGACGGCTTGCGATAATTCAGAATGCAGGCGAATGGAGTCCGTCCATATTTAACTACTCCGACCTAAAGCGAATGATTTAAATGGCGAAAGTCCGTCCGATCAGCGACGAAAGACGTATCGGAAGCCGGCTGAGGTTGTTGGCAACCTTGGCCGTGCTGCCGTTGCTGGTCCCGTTCGCTTTCGCCGCGCCGCAAAAGGTGCGAGTGAGCGATCCGGTGTTGGCCGAGCAGTTGATCGAACGAGGCGGCCAGGTACTCGCCGATTATGGCAGCTTCAAAATCATTCGCACGGAGGGTGACTCCGCGGCGGCTTTGCGCGGTGGACGCGCGGGAGACACGGCCGACGAACTGCGGTTGAACGCGCGCAGCATCTCAACGCGGGACATTTCAAAGCAACGACCCCGCCCCACCCGGGCGCTGGCCAATGGACCGCAGTTGCACCTGGTTCAATTCGTCGGTCCGATCAAGCCCACGTGGCGCGAGCAATTACAGCAACTGGGCGCGCAAATCGTGAGTTACGTTCCCGCCAATGCCTACCTGATTCGCGGTGAAGCGGCGACGTTGGCGCAGGTGCAAGCCTGGGCTGCCGTGACGGATTACGTGCAATGGGATGATGACTACGCTGCGGAAGATAAATTAGCGTCCAACATTCGCCATCGGTTTGGTGGAGATTTACGCGTGGCCGAAACCAATGATTTGTTTGCGGTTCAGTTAATCGAATCCGCCGCGGACACTCCCGCAACGCTGACTTTGATTGAAGCGTTGAAACTGCAGCCCATCCAACGTGATTTTCGCGTTCTGCAATATCGTAATCTCATTGTGCGTTTGCCGTCGGGGCGGTTGGATGAATTGACCGCACGGCCGGATGTGGTTTCGATTCAACTTTATCAAGAGCCGCAACTGCGGGATGAGCGACAGGCTCAAATCATCGCCGGAGCTGGGGCCGGATCGCAGTCCGCTGGTCCTGGTTACCTCGCCTGGTTGGCGGGCAAGGGCTTTACGCAGGAGCAATTTGATGCCTCGGGATTCGTTGTGGATATCAGCGACAGTGGAATTGACAACGGCACGATTGCGCCCGGCCACCTGGCATTATATCGCTACGCTGACGCGCCGTTGGGCAGCCGCGTGGCGTATAACCGTTTATTCGGGACGCCACATTCGGGCAGCACGCTGGCCGGGTTGGACGGTCACGGTAATTTGAACGCGCACATTCTGGCGGGTTACGCCGACAATCTCACCGGGTTTCCGCACACGGACAGCGCTGGATTTCAATACGGTCTCGGCGTGTGTCCGTTTGTACAAATCGGCTCGTCGGTGGTGTTCGATCCGGATCAATTCACCCATCCGAATTATGTCGAGTTGCAAGCACGGGCTTATCAAGCCGGCGCGCGCATCAGCGTCAACAGTTGGGGCGCACCGGACAACACCTATTCGATTGACGCCCAGGCTTACGACGCCTTGGTGCGCGACGCGCAACCCGCAGGGTCGGTTCACGACACTCCAGGCAATCAAGAGATGGTAATTTTATTTGCCGCCGGCAACAGCGGACCGTCGCCCCATTCCGTCGGTGCTCCGGGCACGGCAAAAAACGTAATCACCGTGGGCGCTTCCGAGAATGTGCGTTCGCTCAGCCTTGCCAACGGCGGATCAAGCGCGTTTGGTAGTGACGGCGGCGGTTACACGGATTTGAATGCCGATGTCGCCGATGATCTCGCGCTGTTTTCGAGTCGCGGTCCGTGCAGCGATGGCCGACAGAAACCGGATCTGGTTGCTCCAGGAACGCATGTGGTCGGCGGTGTGCCGCAGAGTGCATTGACTTTGGATGGCTTGGGCACCGCGCTAAGCGGGTTCAAGGCGTCTTCGATTCTGGCGTTGAGCGGCAGCGGTACTCCTGGTAGTCCGGCGAATTTCTTTCCGTTGGGCCAACAGTTTTACACCGTTTCCTCGGGCACCAGTCACGCCGTCCCGGCGGTGGCGGGGGCTTGCGCTTTGTTGCGACAATATTTTCTGAATCAAAATCAGTCCGCGCCCAGTCCGGCGATGACCAAGGCGTATTTGATGAACAGCGCGCGCTATTTGACGGGCGCAGGGGTTGGTGACGATTTGTGGTCGTCGGGACAAGGGCTTGGGGCCGTCTGGTTGGATCGCGCCTTCGATGCGACCCCGCGAATTCTGCGCGATCAAATAACTGAAGATATTTTTACGGCTTCAGGGCAAGCCCGCGTGTTTACCGGGCGGATTGTGGATGCAGATAAACCCCTGCGAGTGACGCTGGCTTGGACGGATGCGCCGGGCAGCACGGTGGGGGACGCGTTTAACAACGATCTGGATTTGATGGTGCAGATTGGCACGAACCGGTATCTCGGCAATGTGTTCAGTGGTTCGGATTCGATTCAAGGTGGTAGTGCCGATTCGCGCAACAACGTCGAGAGCGTATTACTGCCCGCCGGAGTTTCTGGCGATATCGTCGTGACCGTGCTGGCGGCCAATATCAATTCGGATGGTGTGCCCAATTACGGCGGTCCATTAGATCAGGATTTTGCTCTGGTGATTTACAACGCGACCAACACCACCGTGCCGCTGATTCGCGCCGCCGCCGCCACGCTGACGGCCGAGGGATTCACCCCGGCCAATCAAGCGGTGGACCCGGACGAAATGGTGACGGTGCAGTTGGCTTTGGAAAATTATGGCACGCTTGACGCCTCGAATCTGTGGGTAACGTTGCTGGCCACCAACGGCGTTTCCAATCCAAGCGCCGCGATAAACTACGGCGACTTGGCGTCCGGCGTGGCGCCGGTCGAACGCGGTTTCAGCTTTACTGCGGTTGGCAACTGCGGCGGGGCCATTTCCCCCACGTTCCGTTTGCAAGACGCCAGCGGCGATTTGGGGTTGATAAATGTGGAATTGCCCTTGGGACAACGGATCATCACCACGCGGCAATTCACCAACGCCACCGAGTTGATCATTCCGGATAGCGGCCCGGCCTCGCTCTTTCCCAGCCCGATTACCGTGACGGGAATGAGCGGTAAAGTCATTGGAGTGACGGTGACCTTGGATGGGTTGACTCACGCCTGGCCGGAGGATGTGGACGTTTTGTTGGTCGGACCGAACGGACAAAAAGTCATGCTGCTGTCCGATTGTGGTGGCGGTAATTCCTGCTCCAATCTGAAATTGAATTTTTCCGTCGCGGCGACGCAATCCCTTCCGCAAGGCGGTCCGATGACCAGCGGAACTTACAAGCCGACGAATTACGGTTTGATCGGTGACGTGTTTTCCGCTCCCGCGCCGGGCGGGCCTTATGGCGATAAGTTGAGCGCTTTCGTTGGTGGCAGTCCCAACGGAACTTGGCGGTTATTTGTTCAAGATGACAGCGCCATGTCGGGTGGTCGCTTGCTGCGCGGTTGGAGTTTAAGTCTCACCACCTCGAATCTCGTTTGTGCCACCACGAGCCAGACTTTTGCCGACCTGGAACTCACCACGGAGATGGCGACCAATCGCATTGCCACCTGGAGCAACTTTACCATGACGATAACCGTGACCAATCACGGCGCAAATCCAGCGACGTTTGTCACGGTCAGCAATCAATTTCCCGCGAGTTATCTGTTGGATACCGCCGTTGCCGGCTACGGCTTGTGGACGTTGTCGAACTCGACGGGCTTATGGGAGATTGGCGCGCTTGATCCTGGCGAAGCGGTCAGCCTCGAGTTGTCCGGCAGGTGTCTGTTGGCCGGAGAACTTGTGAACTCCAGTGTGGTGCGCAGTTTTACTGATGATCCGCAGTTGGCCAACAACGGGGCGACGCTGGAGTTTTCTGTGGTTAAAATTGACGGCACCGGATTGGGCGTTGGTTCGGATCACCCCCCGTCGTTGTCGCCTCTATCGGATCGAGTGGTACACGCCGGCAGTCCGGTGCATTTCGTGGCGGCGGCAACCGTGCCCGATTCGCCCACCAACGAACTCACGTTTTCTTTGTTGAGCGGCGCGCCGGCGACCGCAACCATCAATCCCGTCTCAGGAGAATTTTTCTGGCAGACTCTGGATGTGGACGCCAACACCACCAACTTGATCGCCATTCAGGTTGCCAGCGTCGTTAATCCGACGCAGACAGATACGGGCACCTTCCACATCCTGGTGCAACCCCGGCCGCTGATGGCGAACATCATCCGTCAATCGGAGGCGATGGTGATCAGTTGGTCGGCGATCTCCGGCCAGCAATATCAGTTGGAGACGACGACGAATTTGCTCTCTGATTCCTGGGAGGAATTGGGGTCGGCGCTGACGGCCGTGAATTCGGCGATTTTCTACACCAACTCGCTCCCCATCCAATCGCAGCAGTTTTATCGCGTTCGCGTGATTCCTTGACCACATCGCGCCGCTCGGAGAAACGGGGTGGCTGGGACGCTGAGGAATCGAGTCGCCGAGAAATTCTTTTGCAATTCGGCGCCGCTCGAAACAAAATCTCCTCGTGACCGCGCCCCTGGCTCTGCTGTGCTACGAAGATATTCTTCCCGGTTCCCAATTGGTGAACCGGCTTCAAGATCAAGGCTACCGGGTGCAAACCATGTCGAGTGCCGCCGAACTCCCCGCTGCCGCCGCCGGCAGTGGCGCGATGTTGCTGCTGCTGGACCTCGTTTCACCGCAGCGGAATACTGACGCCGCCATCCGCAAATTGCGAAGTCAGGCGGAAACGGCGCATCTGCCCATTATCGCGTTTGCGGACGAAGCGGAAACCGAACTGCAAACCGCCGCCAAGGCGGCGGGCGCGAATTTGGTGACGACGGACGCCGCCATCGTCATTCACTTGGAACAATTGATCGAGCAAGCGTTGCGGGTGGATTAGAAACGTCGCGCTCCGCGTATTGCGCATGGCGCGCATGGCGTTTGTGTTGTCTGCAGCGGGTGTGATTGGAAGTGACGGTCAAAGGCTAATTTTTTGTAAGTGATTTAGCCCTGGCGCCTTGGAACGATTTTGTATATTTGAAGTGGTTCATGAACGATGAACGACCGAAATCCAAAAACGTTTCCCCTTCCCGCCGATCCCTGGAAGAGCGGTTGGCGCATCGGCCCGACGTGCTGGCACGGCTGCACGAACTGGCCGATACGCTCGACCAATCCGTCACCGACGACTGCACCGCCGATGAAGCCGAAGCGCGCGTGAGCGCGCAGGTGCGCCAATTGGCTCAGGAGCTTTTGGGCCAGTGGGCCCGCGAAGCCGAGGCCCACACCCAAGCCCAGGTGCCCCAGCGCCATCCGGATGCCATTCACTACGGTAAAAAAAAAGACTGACGTGGCAGACCACCTTTGGGTGGGTGGAAGTCCAGGAGACGCAATGGCGGCTGGGCCGGCGCGGCCGGTTGTTGCGCCCCTTCTGCCAACGGGCCAGGGTGAATCCGCGCGGCCGTTCGCGGCGGTTGCAACGGGCGCTGGTGGATTTCGGGGCCGAGGAAAGTTTTGCCCGCGCCGCTCAACGCGTGCGGGAACACTACGGGCTGGACGTGACGGCCACAGCGGTGCGCCAGCACACCTTGGCGCACGGGGCGCGGATCAGCGCCTTGGCCGTCACGCCGCCCAAACGCGCGGTCCGCACGCTGGTCACGCAACTGGACGGCAGTCTGATTCCCATCATGGTGCCGCCCACCCACAGCGAAGATCGTCGCTGCGGCAAACAACTCATCTGGCGCGAAGCGCGTTTGTGTCTGGCTCGGCCCAAAGACTCGGCCACGCCCTGCTACGGCGCCACCTTGGGCAGCGTGACGCTGGCTGGCGCGATGTGGCGGGCCACGGCCCAAGCCGCCGGGCTGGGCGCACGCACGCACGTCCATGGGGTGGGCGACGGGGCGGCCTGGATTCTCACCCAGTTCCAGGAACAGTTCGGCGCGCAAGGTGATTACTTGTTGGACTTCTACCACGTGAGCGAATACCTCGCGGCGGCCGCGACGGTGATTCACCCCAAAAATCCCGAACGCTGGCGCCGCCGCCAACAAAGCCGGTTGCTGGAAAACAAGGTGTCGGCCGTGCTGCGGGCGTTGACTGCGCACCTCGAACCCGAAGGCGTGCCGACCGCGCCCGTGCGGGCGGCGTACCGCTACTTGAGCGAACGGCGGGCGCATCTGGACTATGCGGGCGCACGGACGGCGGGACTGGAGATCGGCTCCGGCGAGATTGAAAGCGGCCATCGGCATGTGATTCAACAACGGCTCAAACTGGCGGGCAGTTGGTGGAAGGAAACCAACGCCGAAGCCATGCTAGGCCTACGCGTGGCCCGCGCCAACCAACTCTGGTCGCGCTACTGGTCCACGCCAAAACTCGGCCTCAATTGACCGTCACTTCCAATCACACCCGTCTGCAGCCTTCCCTTTTTCTCAGGGGCCGATCCGCAATATGCTTCCGTGCAAGCGCGTTGTTTTGCGACGTAACCCTGCCTGCTGGAAAAGTCTTGACGGCTTTGAAATTGGTTTTAAAGTCGCCACAGATGCCACGCTCGGAAGCCTGCCGATGGCCGGGTTGAAAATTGATTTCGAGTTGGGCGCATCAAAACCAGGTAATGCTTAGGAACAACAGGTATGGCAAGTGGTAAAGTTAAGTGGTTCGATAATAAAAAGGGGTTTGGCTTTATTGCCCAGGAAACCGGCCAGGATGTGTTCGTGCATCACACATCCATCATGGGCGGAGGATTCAAGACCTTGGACGAGGGCGAAGTCGTCACGTTCGAGCTTATCACGAGTGACAAAGGTCTCAAGGCTGAGAACGTCCAACGCAACCAACCGCAGGCTTAAGTTCCGCCTCCCCACGTTTGCAAAAATCTGCATCGCGACCCGTGCCGCGATCGGCTAGATTTTCTCCATGCCGGTCACGCCCGCAGTCGAGAGCCTCTATGTTCATGTGCCGTTTTGCGCCCAAAAGTGCGAGTATTGCGCATTCTATTCCGAGGCTTCCAACGGCGCTCTGATCAATCGCTACGTTCGCGCGCTCGAACGCGAATTGGAAATCGTGGCGGCGGATTTACGACCGCGCACGGTCTTTTTCGGTGGCGGCACGCCTTCCCTGCTCAATCTCAAACAGTGGGAAACCCTGCTGCTGGCCATGCAGCGACTCAGCCTGCTCGGAGCCGCTGAGTTCACGGTGGAATGTAACCCCGCCACCATTTCGTTGGACAAGGCCAGACTGCTGCGCGCGTTTGGCGTCAATCGCATTTCCATGGGCGTGCAGTCGTTCGATGAAACCCTATTGCAGCGTTTGGGGCGCATTCATTCGCGAGCAATGGTTTTCAAATCCTTCGATATTTTGCGGCAGGCCGGATTTGACAATCTGAACCTGGATCTCATGTTCGCGATTCCCGGTCAAACCCTGGCCATCTGGCGGGCCACTCTTGATGAGGCGCTCGCGCTCGGCAGTGAGCATTTATCCTGTTATGAGGTGATCTACGAGGAAGACACACCGCTTTATGCGCAACTGCAAGCCGGACAATTTGACGTGGATGAAAATCTCGCGTGCGACATGTTCGAGGAGTTGGTGCATCGCTCCGCCGCCGCCGGATTTCAGCAATACGAAATCGCCAACTTCGCCCGGTCGGCGCCGGGCGATCAAAGCGCGAGCGCGTTGCCGCATTCCGACCCGCTGTTGCCGACTCGGGCCTGCCAGCACAATGTGAACTATTGGCGCGGCGGAGACTTTCACGGTTTGGGACCCAGCGCGACTGGTTACGTTCGCGGCGTGCGGACAAAAAATTGGGCCAACACCCAGCTCTATTGCGATCAATTGGAAAAAGGTCAGCGCGCCATTGAATCGCGGGAGACGTTGCCGCCGTTGCAACGCGCCGGAGAGACCGCTGCCTTCGGGTTGCGCATGAACGCTGGCTGGCCGTTTACCCAATTCGAGCAGGTCACGGGCATGGATCTGCGGCGCGATTGGCAGGCGGACATGACGGCGTTGGTGGGCAAGGGCTGGGCGCAACTTTCCGCGGATCGTTTTCAACTGACCCCGCAGGGACTCCGTTTCGCCGATGCCGCCGCCGAAATTTTTCTGCGTTAAGTCATGGAAACCCGATCGCTGCCTCCGCTCACGCCCGCCACGCTTTATCTGGTGGCCACGCCGATTGGCAATCTGGAAGACATCACCCTGCGGGCGATTCGCGTGTTGCGTGAATGTGATGTGGTGGCGGCGGAGGACACGCGACGCACGGGGCAACTGCTGAAACATCTGGAACTGACCAAACCTTTGGTGAGCTATTTCCAGTTTAATGAAGCCCGGCGCGCCGAGGAAATTCTTCAGCGTTTGGCGCGCGGAGAGAAAGTCGCGCTGGTGACCGATGCGGGCAGTCCTGGCATCAGTGATCCGGGCGAGCGGGTGGTTCGCGCCGCGCTCGCCGCCGGCTTTCGCGTGGAAGCCGTACCCGGGGCTTGCGCGTTGGTGGCGGCGTTGACCGCCAGCGGTTTGCCGACCGACGAATTCCACTTCATCGGTTTTCTCCCGCACAAATCCGGGCAACGCCTGCGGCAGTTGGGAGCGCTTGCGACCACGCCCGGCACGTTGGTGCTTTACGAATCGCCTTACCGCATCGAAAAACTTTTGGGCGAATTACGCGAAGTATTTCCCGAGCGTCAAATCGTGCTGGCGCGGGAGCTGACGAAAAAATTTGAGGAATTTTTGCGTGGCACCGCGACTGAGCTTTTGGCTCAGGCGCAATCGCGATCGTGGAAAGGCGAGTTTGTGGTGTTGATAGCCCCGGCTGGATACAACGCTCCACCAATCCATCAGTGAATCGTGCGCGGACAACCGTTTCACGACGCAGGTGGCTTTATGGATGGTTCACCGGTTTTGTCGGCGACGTTCCGCGTCGAGCCACGCGCTTGAGCAAAGTGACAACGCCTTCCCGGATTTTAGGTTCCGCGCCCACTTCCAGATAACTGGTGCGCGCGCGCCATGTCGTGTAACCGCCCAGCGCGAACTGATCGGGCGGCGGTAGATAGCCGCTGCAACCGTTGGCCAGTTCCATCACCATCGTCAACGGGAATGGACTGGCCTCCTTGATCGCCAGGCCCGTGCTGCCGTACGTCTCGCACGGGGAGGTGCCGATGGCGAAATTGCCGAGTCGCAAGGCTTGAAGTTTCACTTCTTTTTTGGCGGGCCAATTGGCCATCCGCACGGTTTCATTCGCGTAGGCTTCCTCCCAGTTGCGCGGCGGCCGGTCTCCAACATTTTGCGCCAGATACTCTCGCGCGGCGCGTACATCGGTGGCACTGGGACGCCGCACTTTCAAAGTCAGTTTGCGTTCCATCATCGTTACCGGCACCCAGTCTTGATATTGCATGTTCTGAAGCGTCGTCAGCGTGGCGTCCGCCGCCGCGCGGGCGACCATGAAGCGATCGTTCCGCCAATTGGGCTGAGTGAAATCAATACAGTTGGCATCGCCACTGGTGCCGTTGCTCATCAGGGCGACAAACGGCTGGCCTTCCTCGACACCCAGATCGTGCGCGATGACGCGACAGAATTCGCCAAAATAATCCGCGGACAAACCCGCTTGCGAGACCCCGGCATAGTGCGTCGGATAATTGGCGAGCAAACCGAGCGGTTTGCCGGCCAGCGTTTGCACGGAAAGCACGGTGACCGCCGGGTCCACCGGTCCAGTCTGGCGGATCTTGTTGGTGTTTGCGTAACCCGGATTCATCATGACGATGTTGGTGGGTTGGCCGGTGAACGTGGCGGGTGGATGCATCGCCGCACCGGGTTGCATGATCCAGCGGCGGCAGTGAACGAACTCCGGGCAATCCGTTTTTCCCCAACCAATTCGCGCCGGCACCCGGTGTTGCCAGGCCTCGACGATGGCGGTCGTGATCCGCGGAATTAAAAACGCCACGTAGTCGGGTTCGACTTCGTTGCCGAGACAACTGTACGCCGCCGGCGCGGTGTGCGTGTGGGTGCTGGCAATAATCATTCGCTTGGTGGGAATGCCAGTGATTCGCGCGGCGGCGGTTTTGGCTGCGTCCATGGTTTCGCGATCCACCATGCAACTGTCAATCACCGCGATGGCTGCCGTTGTGCGACCGTCGTCCAGCACCAGGGCGCGCACGTGCAGCGGATCGAGAGCTTGAGTGGCCGTGGATAAAACCAGGCTTCCAGCCATGCGAATGGGATAATTTGTCGGCGTAATATCCACCAACGCGGCTCCGGCCCGAAACACTTTGGGCGCGGCGGCGGTAGTCATCGGACTGGTCAGCCAGCCACTGAGCAGCAGGATCAAACCCAAGACTGGCGCGCCTGTTTTTGCGCGGGTGATTGGTGGAAGCATTGGGCCGGTGATTCCGCTGCAATTCTGATTTGGTGACAAGAATCTCTTCATAGCTCGCTCGTAATGCCGTTGGCTCGTTCGTCGCGGATTATGGTTCAAGGTTTGCATAAGTTCACTCTCCTTTTAGACAGGCCAGCAAATCGGCCAGCTCCTGCGGGGTCATGGCTTCTTCCAATCCTTCGGGCATGAGCGATAACTGACCGACCGTCAGCCGGCTGATTCCCGAGCGCGGCACGGTTTCCTCCAGTCCCTGGGCCTGGCGCAACGTCACGCTCGTCGGCGTTTCACCGATGATCAAACCGGTCAACTCTCGTCCGTCCTGACATTCGATGGTGCAGGCGTTGAACCCGGCCACGACTTCGTAGTTCGGATGCACGATGTGCAACAGGATGCTTTCCTTGGGTTGATTGCGGATGCCCAGCAAATCCGGACCGACATTGTAACCCTCTCGATCCAGCCGATGGCAGGAGGCGCAATGAGTCGCGAACACCTTGTGTCCATTGACTGCCTGACCGGTCAGCTCGAGTACGGCGCGCGCTTTTTCGTAAGCCGCCATGCGATCACCGGTCGCTGCCGCGGCAAATAATTGGCGCGCGGTTTCACGAATCTCCGCGTCACGATGATGGCGCAACGCTTCGCGTTGAGCGTGGCTTAACATATTTTCCGGCAACCGTTGTGCCGCCATTGCGGCCAACAATTCCCGCGTATGTCGTGGTTGCGCGAGCAAGGCCGTTAATGCGGCGCCCCGCGTATTGGGCGATAAGGTGTTCCAATGTTCCAATCGCAATAATTCCTGCACCGCCGTTTCGCTCGGCAGACTGGTGAGCGCCCGCACGGCGGCGGTTTGTAACTCTGTCGGTTCGCTGGCGGTGAGTCGTGGCAGCAACGCAGTCGTGGCCGCCGCTGGGTCCACACTGGCGAGGAAGCCAATCGCCGCTTTCCGCGTCGCCACCGATTCCGAGTGGGTGGCAGCAAGCTGCGCGGCAACCGGGGTAAAACGGTTTTGCACTGCGGCGGGTAACGAAGCCGTTGTTCCACGGCGTCGCGCTGATTCCAATACCCCTTCCAGCGCGGCAATTCGCCACGGCGTCGCGGGCACGTCGGGCGGCGCCAGCAAATCGCATAAATTGGTGGTGGCCGCTTCAAGTTGTTCCGCTCCCAATACCTGGCCCAAGTCCGACCAAAATTCTACCGGTGCGGGTGACTCAGTCCGCTGAACGAGTTCTCGCGCCAGCCGCCATGCCGACTGCGTTTGAGGATCGAGACCGCTCAGCATGGCGGCGCGCATCCAACGATCCTGGCCGTCACGGCTGGCGAGTTGCGCCAACACCGTGATGGGATCAATTCTGGCTTTGCTAGCGAAATGGGCGTTGAGGCTTAGAGCCAGCCAAAATCGCGCGCGCGGATTCGGGTCCGTCGCAAGTTGAGGCAACAACTCCATAGGAATGTGAGCGCCGCTCCAGGGATGTTCCGCAACGACGCGCCACGCATTTTCGCGAAGCAGCGGATTGGCCGCGAGTGCGGCAGCCTGAACATGTTTCGCCAGTTGTTGGTGTGCTTCTTCCCTGGCTGACGTCGCCGTGAAACGGGTGAACTGGTTGTTCGTCGCTTGCGTGGTCAAAATAGCCAGCGTACGCAGCGCATTGAGTCTAAACAGGTCTGCGCCCGAATCCGTGTTGGTAGCAAAAGCGCTCCAACCTTCAGCCCGCAAGATGTTGCCGCGTTGTTCGAGTTCCGCTGCATCTGGTAATGGCCACGCCGCTTCAATCGCACGAAACGCTTCAGAACCGGGCGACTCGATCAGGAGCCGTTGCGCGGTTTCGCGTTGCCAGACGTTGGCCTGCCCCAGCATTTGCACCAGCGCTTCGCGGGACGCTTGGGCTGGCCAGGGTTCAGTTGGCGGACGGGATTTGGCGTTCAATCCGGTGATGCGCCAGATGCGGCCTCGATTACGTCCGGAAGTGAAATCCGTTCGCTTGCGCACCTCCACCGGCAGGTAATCCGGATGCTCAATGGTTTTGCGATACATGTCGCACACGTAAAGGGCGCCGTCCGGACCGTCCGCGAGGAAAACCGGGCGAAACCAATCGTCGGGTGAGGCCAGAAACTCGCGGCCTTCGTTGACCATGCGCGAAGCGAAAGTTGGTCCGACCTCCGTGAGCCGATCGCGATGCACCAGGTTGGCGGTTGGGTCGCACGCGAATGCGTCACCACGGTATTGGGCCGGCAACGCGTTTCCGCGATATACATGCACGGCGCAGGCGGCCGTGAACGTGCCCACATGCGAATCCGCGGTGGTGAGGTTTTCACTGATCGGATACAAGCGCGCGGCAAAGTTCTGGTTCGCCCCGCCGAGCAGGTCCGTCACCATGGTTTCCGGCACATTTTGCACGGCGTCCGCCCCGGTGTAGTTCGGGTTGCGCGCCAGATAGCGCGGAGCAATGACGGTTTGCTGAATATGCACCCGGTTCATGCAATGAAACCGATTTCCCGCCTCGTCGAAGGTTTGACCGAACTGACCGCGTCCGCCCACCGGTTCAATTTCCAAGGTGAAAGGATTAAACCGCGCGTCGGTGCCGATGTCCACGGCAGGCCGCCCGGGATGTTCCGGAGCGGAAATTTTGCCCGGACGCGTCAGGCCGCTGGTGATGTAAATCCAACCGTCCGGTCCGAGGAGAGGATGACTGACCCGCAATTGTGTGCTGCCATTGGTCGAGAACCCCGTGAGCAACACGCGTTGCACGTCCGCGTACCCGTCGCCATCGGTGTCCTTGAGAAATAAAATATCCGGGGCGCAGGTGACGATCAGCCCGCCATTCCAGGGCATCAAACCGTTGGGATAGGTGAGGTTCGTGGCGAAAAGGGTGCGCCGATCCATGCGCCCGTCGCCGTCGGTGTCGTCGAGACGGACGATGGCTGCTGCGGACGGCTGCCCTGGCGCCGGACCGGTGGGGTAATCACGATTCTCGACCACAAACAAACGTCCGGCGGTGTCCCAGGCCAACGCGCACGGTTGAAATACCAGCGGTTCGGCAGCAACTAATTCCACGCGAACCTCGGGATCGTGCTGGAACGCGGCCAGAGCTGACTCGGGGGACGCCGGACTTTCAAAGGCGCGACTTGGGAGCGCGACGGTCAAGGTGATGCAAAACAATACGACGGCTTGAAGTCTCGAAATTTTTCGTGCGCCACCGCTGGCGATGAAAGAGAAATTGCCGGGCGGCGTGTCGGATCGCGGCGCCCGGGCGGCGTTGATTGAATCGTCGGATGTCGCTGTGTTGTGCATCACCAATTGAGGAGCGCCGGCACGCTACACAAAGCAACTGACCGCGGCCAGTCATTTCGGGTGTGGCTCGCTTCGTCGCGCAAGTGCCTCGGTCCGGTGATGATTAACGCGGGCGAATGACGACGGGTTGGGCCGCATCCGCTGGCGTCTCCGGAACAGTTGCCGGTTTGGGGAGAGTGGCGGTGAGCACCTGTCCGCGTTTGAGGGTGATTTCAAAATTCTCACCAACTTTCCGCACGTCTGGCCGATCCCAGTTGGGCTGCCGCCCGCCAAAGTTATCGCGGATGCGGAGCCGACCGTCGCGCCCGGCGACCACGCGCAGCCAGGTGGTGGCGTTGTTTTCGCGCCGGGCTGAAACCCGGTGACCGCCTTCCGCGCGCAGGTCATCGAATGAGGCGTCATGCCAGCGCCACGGCGTCGCGGGGAAAATTCGGAGGACGCCCCAATCGCCGCTGCCAGGGGTGGCGCTCCAGCTTTGCAGCAACATTTCGTGGATTGCGGCCAGCGCGAGGAAATTTCCCTCCAGTGTGAATGGGCGGTAGCTGAAGTTGCTGAAGCCGTTCCCGGTTTGATCGCCATTGGCGTGAAAGCCGTTCCGCAGAATAAAGGCGCGCGAGTAAATATCCAGATTGCGCAGCGCTTCCTCCGGCTGTCCCACACGCGCGGAAAGAGCGGCCATCCAGGTGAAAGAGTAACCGCACCACAACTGCGTGCCGAGTCCACGCCATTGTTTCAGCGAAGCCTCGATGATCTGTTGGTCGCGCGCGCCCGTCTCGACCGTCACCAGGTTGAAGGGATACAAGCCCATCAGGTTCGAGAGATGCCGGTGGCTTTCGGGCAGCGCGGTTTGTTCATCAAGCAACAACGTGCCGTCCGCCAGGGCGTGCCAATCGCCCAATTGCCGGTCCGCCTTTACCCACTGAGCCGCGTCGTCCGGGTGGCCGGCGGCGGTGGCCATTTCCTCGAGCGCCCGGAACAAGATGCGCAGCGACATCAGATCGTAGTTGCTGTTGGGAATCAGAAATGCCTGGCGGCGGTTGTCGAAGACTTCGGGTGAACTGGACAGTGGCAGTTTCAGCATGCCGTTCGCGTCCGGTTTGAGCAAACTCAACAGGCAAACGCCGATTTCACGACACCACGGATAAGCGCGGGTGCGGAGGAAGCGTTCATCGCTCGTGTATCGCCAGTGCAGATAGAACAAGTGCGCGTTCCACGCGCCCATGGTGGGCGAGAGGCTGTATTGACCCCAGCCGCCAAGCGCCTGACCTTTGCGACTCATCACTCCGGGCACCGCCGCGCCGGGCGCGTCGTAGAAATCCTTCGCGAACGTGCGGAACGTGGGCAACAAATCCCAGAGCAGGTCGAGAAAGGTTGCGCCCTCATCAAACTGGCCCGCTGCTTGATAACCCATGTAAGTCATCTGCGTATTCAGGTCGTTATGATAATCGCCCTTCCACGGTGGCAATTCACCCGCGTCCGCCGTCCAGACGCCTTGCAACGGCATCGGCGGCGCGCCGCGCCGTGACGCCGCGCCGTAGAAATAGCGCACGAGATAGTAGTGCCGCAGGAGGTGTGGCTCGGGCACGACGACCCGCGAGTGATCCCAGAAATCAGCCCACCAGCGGGTGTGTTTGCGCAACAAGTTTTCGTAGCCGGTTCGCAACGCTTTTTCCACGCGCCGTTGCGCGACGGCCTGTGGACGCTTGCCTTCGTCGCGGGTGGCGACCGTCACCGCCAACAATGTGGTTTGGCCGACGCGGCGCCAGGCGGCGTAAACGGCATACGCAAAACCGTCGGCGGCCGATTGTTCAAACCAACAGGAATCCTGGGAGGCACCCGTTCGGGGCGCGGGATAACCGAGTTTCTTGACGGATTCCGGCGACTGAATCCGAACCGCTTTCAGGGGCGGCCCGGCCAGACGCAGCAACGCGACTGGAGCCGACACCGAGTTCGCATCCACAAACATCCGGCCTTCCGTGTCGTCGTTGAATTGGATCCGGCCTTCCGCCGTGGCGAGGTTCAGCTCGAAGGCGGCGACGGTTTGTGATGCGTCGAGCGTAATCTCGACACGTCCGGCGGGAAGTTTGGTGGGCGGCCCGTTGTAATCGTAATTCGAATCGAAGATGTCGTTGAACTCGTCCATGCGATTGCTGGCGACGAGTTGTTGCATGGTGCGCCAGTTAAATTGCGACCGCACTTCGGTGAAGCGTCGGGACGGACGTTCATCCCAAAGATCGCCGCGATCCAGCGACAACCGCAGCGTATTGGTTTCGCCCCAGAGCAGGACGCCCATCGCGCCGTTGCCGAGCGGCACGGCCTCATCCCAGGTCCGGATGGGCGCGGCCAGTTGCAGATTGAGGGAGGCGGGCGGGAGAAACTCGTCCGCCCACAACGAGGTGGCGCTCAGCGCGAGGGCCGCTAGCAATGATTTAAATGACTGGTTCATGTTGGAAAAGCGCGCCTCACCACCGGCAGCAACGACGGCGGTGAAACGGGCGCGTCAGTTATCAGCGAGGTTCGCCCGGACTTCAAGGCAGAATCTCCAACTCAGCGCCGGAGGCGAAGTCGTTGCCGTTCACTTCGCTCAAGGCAACGAAGCGTAGATAACGCGCGCTGGCCGGTTCCTTCAGGGTGATTTTTTGCTTTTGCGAGGAGTTGGGAAAACGGCCTTCCGCCACCGGACGCCAATGTTCGGCGTCCGTGCTGATCTCGAATCGGTATTGCGCCACGCGTCCGTTGGCGCTGTCTTGTCGTGGTAAGTAAGCCAGCGCGCAAAAGGTTTTGACGCTGCCGAGGTCCAGTTCAATCGAGTGCGGGAACTTGGTCAAAGTCAGCGCGTATTCGGTGTGCCAGTAGGTGTCAGGATCGCCGTCAATCAGATGTTCGGCTTCGCCTTCATCGCGTTGCTGGCTGTCCACGTATTTGATGGTGGCTCGCAACGATTCAGCCGTCACCGGCACTTCAAACTCCGTCGGCTTCGCGGAGGCCCATCCGGTGCGTTCCGCCCAGGCGCTGATTTTGTCGCCGACTTTCGCGCTGATCGGCGCGGTGAAGGTTTGAATTTCACCGTCGTTCAACCGGTAAAAGATGTTGGCGTCATGTGTTCCCGTGCTGAGTTGCAGTTTTCCCTTTTGCAACCTGATGGCGACCGGTGCGACCGTGGCCGTACTCACCCGGGCGGTTGCGGCCAGGTCGGATTTTTTATTCACCGGACGGATCAGGAAACCGAGATGATACGCGCGGTTCGAGCGTGGGATGTCGCGTTCCATCGGGCCGGGACCACAAGACGCGCCGCCCATGCCGAGGTTGGCGCAATTCAACGTGAGCACCGTGCGGTGCGTGGCGGGCAATTCCGGCGGATGATTCACCTGCAACAATTCCGTGGCGGAGTAGGGCAGGGCGGCGGCGCTCAACGGATTCTCCAACGCGGCGAAAATCACGCCGGCGCCTTGCGCGTCGGTCAACGCCAGCCAGCGGACTTCCTCGCGATTCGCCATGTCGTTCGGGCGGGCGTAGGGTTCAAACATTTCGCGCACCGTCCGCGAGTATTGACCCAGGAACGAACCACTTTTCCGGTCGGGATAATTTTCCTCCGGGCCGCGACCAAAATAGGTGACGCGCGAAAAGGATTCGGGCAATTCCAGTTGCACCCCCAGTCGTGCGAGTGGCAGCGTCGGTCCTTCCGGCACGAGCGCGGTCTGCAAGGCGATGCTGCCATCGGGGTAGATCGTCCATTCCAACTGCGCCCGGATCTGGAGCGCATCTTCGGCCAACGGTCCCTGCGCCTCCACGCGGGTGTGGTTGCCGCCGAAATCCAGCACCCGTTCGGCCTGAAGTCCGTGCGCCAGCACCGCAGCCACGATGCGCACGCAATTTCTTTCTGGTTCGACTTGGAAAGCGGTGGCGTGTTGGGTGAGTTGACGCAGACCCTGTTCGAACCATTTGTTCATGGTCCACACGTCGTTGTTCAGCGGACAGCGGAATGCGTTGATTCCAAAGTTGCCTTCGGACGCAGGCGCGGCCATTGGCAGAAGCATGTTTTTCCCGCCGTAACGCAGTTGCGTGAGCATGCCGGTGCGCGGATCGAAGTCCGCGCGGAAACGATCACCCGCCACCGAAACATGATCAGGCGTTTCAGTGACATCCAGAATTGAGTCAGCGATCACCAGCGCGGGTTTGTTGGAAACGGAATTCGGTATCGGAATTTGATCAAACATCAGCTCATAGCCGCGCGGCGCCCAATCGTACTTGCGCGCCAGTCGAAAACTGAACCGCAGCGCGTATTCTGCGCCGGGCCGAAAACGCGGTCGGCGGAAGGGAACGGTTACGGTCTTTTTTTCACGCGGACCAATCCGAGGCAGCGCTAGCTTGCCGGATTGAATGACCTTGCCGTCCTCGGAGAGTTCCCAAACGACCTGAAATTCCATCAGGTCTTTGAAGAAGTATTTGTTGAAAATTTCCACTTCACCCTGGGCGGCGTTGTGCGGCGTCACCGTAATATTTTGATAGACGTGCTTCACCTCAAAGTAACACGGCTTGGGCGTGCGATCCGCGAACACCACGCCTTTGACGATGAATTGGCCGTCGTTGGGCGCGTCCCCGAAATCGCCGCCGTAGGCGACAAACCGTTCGCCGGCGGCGTTGGTTTGGTACAGGCCCTGATCGCACCATTCCCAGATGGCCGCGCCGAGGATGCGGTCTGAAGATTCAATCGCTGCCCAATAATCGGCCAGATTGCCGAGCGCGTTGTTCATGATGTGCGCGTATTCCGAGATGTAGAACGGGTATTTGATGCCGCGTGCGCCGCGCGCCGCGCGCTCGACCCAGCCGACGTCGGGATATTGATTGCTGCCCAGATCCACGATGTCATTGTTGCGTTCGTATTGCGTCGGGCGGGAAGGGGCGCGAGCTTTCAACGCTTGTTCTGCCACGACGAAATTGTGTCCGGGTCCGGCTTCGTTGCCGAGCGACCAGATGACGACGCACGGATGATTTTTGTCGCGTTCAATCATGGCCATGACGCGGTCCACATGCGCCGCTTCCCATTCTTTCGGATGCGATAGCGAATCCTTGCCGTAGTAATAACCGTGCGACTCGATGTTGGCTTCGTCGAGAAGGTAGATGCCGTATTTGTTGCAGAGGTAATACCAGTAGGGATCGTTCGGATAATGCGAGGTACGGACGTGATTCACGTTGGCTTGTTTGAGGCGCAATAAATCCAGTTCCATCTGCGCGCGAGACAAAGCGTGGCCGGTGTCGGGGAAATTTTCGTGCCGATTGACGCCCTTGAGTTTGACGGGCTGGCCGTTGACGAGGAAAACCTGATTTTTGATTTCCACTTTGCGGAAGCCGACTTGCGCGGAGACAAACTCGCGCATTTTCCCTTTTGCGTCCTGCAAGGCCAGCACCAGCGTGTAGAGTTCGGGAGTTTCCGCCGTCCACTGGCGCGGATTATTCACGGCCAGTGTCGCGGTGAAATTCGTGCCCGCCGGCTGGATGATCTGGGTGATTACCGCTTTGCCATTGGCATCGTGCAGCGTTGCCACGAGTTGACTGGTGTTCGCCTCCGACCCGGCGAGGTCGCCGGTGATTTTCAATTCACCGTTCTGATAGGCGGCGTCCAGATCGGGCACGGCGAAGAAATCGCGCACGAAAGTTTGGGGTCGCGCTTGCAGCGACACGCTGCGGAAAATGCCCGAAAGCCGCCACATGTCCTGACATTCCAGATACGAGCCATCCGAGAAGCGATAGACCTCGGCGGCGACGATGTTTTTTCCGGGTTTGAGAAAGCGCGTGATGTTGAACGCGGCGGGCGAGCGCGAGTCTTTGGAAAAGCCGACGTAGTGGCCGTTGATCCAGAGATAGAAGAACGAGTCCACACCGTCGAAGTTGATAAACACTTCACGTCCGGCCCAAGCTTTCGGCACTTCGAAGTCACGGCGATAGGATCCGACCGGATTGCGGTTGCGGAACGCGGTGTAATTTGTCGGCGGTTCGCCCATCACGCGCGGCCAATCGCGTTTGAACAGATAACGCTGGTTGGAATAAACCGGCACGTCGTACCCCTGACATTGCCACGAGGACGGCACGGCGATTTCCTTCCAGCCGGACACGTCGAACTCCGGCTGAAAAAAATCCTGCGGTCGTTCGCTTGGTTGTTTGACCCAGTGAAATTTCCACGGGCCGTCCAGCGAACGCCAGTAACGCGAATGTTCCGGCAGGATTTTTAACGCGGATTTTTCATCGTCGAACGAGGCAAACGTGGCGCGGGCCGGCTCCTTGTTGAGCGACAGGTTTTGTTCCTGTTCCCACTCATGGCCGGTGGGGGATTGCGCCGCGCTGGAAAGACCGTGAGCCAGCAGACTGCCGCTGACGCCGAGAGCGAAAAACAGTTTGGTGAGGTGGAGGTGCATGGGCGTTGGATTCAATGGCCCGCTCGCGCCGGAGGCGGCGCGCTGACAACGGCAACCGATGATCGGTGACGACTCAATGTCCGAGGTATTTTAACGTGGCTTCAGTCCGGCTGTGGACGTGCAGTTTATCGTAAATGGTGCGCACGTAACTGCGCACGGTTTCAAAACTGATGCCGAGCAGTCCGGCGATTTCCTTGTAGGCGTGACCTTTGGCCAGCAACGCGAGCACCTGCTCCTCGCGTTCCGTGAGGGTGCTGACTTCTGGCGCGCGTTGTGGCGGGGTCGGGACTTGATTGATCTCCTGGAAGAAGCGCACGACGCGGCGGGCAATCTGGCGGGACATCGGCGCGCCGCCACTGGTGATTTCGCGGATGGCTTCCAGCAGTTTGTCTTTCGGCGTGCGTTTCAACAGGTAACCCGTTGCGCCCGCTTGCAGGGATTTGAAAATCTGTTCGCTGTCGTCATAGACCGTCAGCATCAACACCGGCACGTCCGGCGCCACGGTTTTGAGTTGGCGCACACATTCGGTGCCGAGCATTCCGGGCATATTGATATCCATCAGGACCACGTCGGGACGGTTGCTGGGAATGTGTTTGAGCGCGGTCAGGCCGTCCGGGTAGGCGGCGCGACATTGGAAGCCGGGCGAGCTGTCAATCATCCGCGCGAGATTGGAACGAATTCCGACGTCATCCTCCACCACGGCCACTTGAATCTTCTTAGTCACGCGCGGTTTACTCATAAGCGTTCCGGTCGCCAAGAGCCATCCCACATTGATGTTAGACCCGGCGGTTTCATTCGTTTCTAGGGGTGGAAATGTTGAAGGTTAAACGCACCCGCGTCCCTTTTCCCGGAGTGCTGATAAACGCCGCCTGCCCGCCACATTCAGCCAGGCGCGAGGCGATGTTACCCAGGCCGTTGCCCCCCGGAGCGACTTTTTGTGGATCAAACCCGCGGCCGTTATCTTCGATTTCCACCTGGACCTGTGCGCCCCGCAGTTTCAAGCGCAACCAGACTTCGGAAGCGCCCGAGTGTTTGAGCGCGTTGTTGCACGCTTCCTTGATCGCCAGGAAAACGCCATGCCGCAGATCGGCGCGCACCGCCAGATTCGGCAGCTCCTCCGGCAGATCATGCCAGCAACGCACTTTCGTGCCTTCAAAACATTCATCGGCGAAGCGCCCGATGTACTCGGCGAAACGCGGCAGATTATCGTTGTGCGGATTGGTCGCCCAAACAATTTCGTCCAGCCCCTGAACCGCCGCGCGCACTTGATCACCAATCCGCCCGAACTGTTCCCGCACGGCGGGGGCTTCGTTCTCGTCCTGCCCGACATCGCTCAGAATGGAGACGCGCGTGAGGAGGCCGCCGATGTGATCGTGCATGTCCTGCGAGATGCGGAGTCGTTCGCGCGCGACCGCATTTTGCAATTCCAACAACGCGAGCCGTTGCTGGTAGCGTTGTCGCACCAGGGTCGAGACGCCTCCCACCAACAGCCCGGAAAAACCCAGGCCAAGCAGCAACCGAAACCAACCCGTCTCCCAGAATCGCGGCAGGACGTTTACGCGCAGAACCACCTCCTGCGGACTCCAAACGCCGGCCGAGTTGCAGGCGGTGACCCGGAATTCATACTTGCCCGGGCTGAGCGGACTGTAGCGGGCGACGCGGCGCGTATCGGCCTCGACCCAATCTCCGTCCACGGGAAACAATTTGAAGCGGAAGCGCACGCGTTCAGGCGAGCGAAAGCTGAGGCCGGTGTATTGAAATTCGCAATCGCGGCGGCCCGCCGGGATCGTCACCGTGGCCGGAGCGTCGGGTCGCGCGAGTCGGGCGGAGTGGTTGATGGGGACCAGCTGGCGGTCGGCGCGCACTTCTTCCAACAGCACTTTTGGCGGCACGGAATCGTACTCCTGATGGCGCGGATCAATGATCACCACCCCTTTCACGGTGGCAAAGGCCAGCGCTCCCGAGCGCAACTGGCAGGCGGCGGGCGACGAGCCCCCGGTACATTCCTCGGCGAGCATTCCCGCGTTGCGCCCGAATGCTTGCGGATGCAGGAAGGTCCGGCGTCCGCCTGCCAGTTCTTCCAGTTCAAACCGGTTGATCCGGAAAATACCGCGATTGCAGCCCAGCCAAAGGTCGCCCTGATCGTCTTCGAGAATTTGCGAGATGGTGTCGTCGCCCAGACCCTGCTGGATGCTGAAGTTTTGGAAGCGGCCATTTTGAAAGCGAACCAGTCCCGCTCCGCCCGTACCAATCCAAAGCACGCCGTTGGCGCTGCGATGCAGGACCCGCACATGACTGCTGGGCAAACCGTCTTTGGCGGTGAAGGTGGTCACTTGGTCCGCTTGCAGGCGACTCAACCCGCCCGCCAGCGAGCCGGTCCAAAGCGTGCCGTCCGCTTCTTCCTGGAAGCAGGTGATGGCGCCGCGCCCCAGGTGGTGCGGCAACACTTCCGTTTGTCCCGCGCGTATCCGGATGACTTTGCCTTGATACGTGCCGACCCAGATGGCGCCGGATTGACTTTCCAGCAGGGCGGAAACGGTCGCGCCGATCATCCATTCGGGAGTTTGCGAGGGCGGCGTCCAGGTTTGCGGCGGACTGGTGAACGCGGCGGCGAGTTGGTTGCTGCGCCAGCAAAGCAAACTGTTGACGCCACCCCACCAGACACTGCCATTGCGCGTCGTCAGGATGGTTTCGACAAATGGATAGTAGGCGTTGTAGGTGGTGTTGGTCAGGAGCCGCAAGCCGCCGGTTTCCGAGCGATACATCCCCCCGCCCGTCGTGCCCACCCAAAGCTGTCCATCCGCCGCCTCGGCCACGGAACGCACGTAATCGTTGGTCAAACCCGAATCCACGTCCAGCGTGACCAGCTTGCTCGCCGTCAGCCGATCCAATCCAGACGTGCGGTGGCCGATCCAAAGATTTCCCTCGCGATCCACGCAGAGCGAACGAACGGCGCGGTCGGATAAACCGGCCCGGTCCGGGATTGGGTGGAAGCGTTCATCCTTGAAATAGTAAAGCCCCGCGTCGAGTGATCCGGCCCAGATCGTGCCGTCGTTGTCCTCCGCGAGACTGGTCACGTAAGCGAAAGGCACGCCGGCGGTTTGATCGTAGCGCGTCCAGGCGCCATCGGCTTGACGGCAGAGGATTTTGCCGTTGCCGATGCTGGCCCACAAACGCCCGCGCTGATCTTCCAGGAGGCAATAGGGGACGATGTTGGTGTCCGGCGCGGGACCGGTTTCCCGAGTCAAGGTTTCGTTGCGCCACGAGTAAAGTTCATTCGCGGTGGCGACCCAGATTGTGCCATCGCGCGACTTCAAAAGGGTGCGGATGAAGTTCCGCGGCAATTGGGTCAAGGTGGGATGATGGAGGAGTTGCTCCTGATCCCAGAGCAGCAGGCCCTCGTTTGAACCCACCCACAAATGACCCTGCGAATTGGCGATCAGGCTGGTGATGGTCTCATCGCCGGAAATGCCCGCGCCGGAAATCGGCTCGATGCGCCCCGCGCGCAGACGGCACAGACCGCCGTTGATGGTTCCAATCCACAAGTCGCCCGCGTCGTCTTCAAACAACGAACGCACCTGCAAATTGGGCAATCCATCCGCCAACCCAAACACCTTGAAGCGCACGCCGTCGAAGCGCGCCAACCCCGCCAGCGTGCCGAGCCAGAGATAACCATTGCGCGCCTGAATGATGCTCGTCACCGTGTTCTGCGGCAGCCCGGCTTCAATGCCCCAGGTGCGGACGACAAATTCCCGTTCCTGGTCGAGCCAGTTGGTGGTCGCGGCGCCGAGATCGAGGGCGACTGGTCCACCGCGAAGCAATCCGCTCGCGAGGCCAAGCAACAGGACGAGCCGGGAAAACGCGCCGGAGAACCGCCGCCAGGCTGGGCGCATGAAATCACGGAGGGGCGACAAAGCATCGTCTCCGGGTGAGCCGATGATCACGGCTTCACCTGCGGTGCGAGCTGCCAAAGATCGTTGCCGCAGCGGGATCACGCCGAAAATTTACCTGATGCACCGCCCGCGCGACAATGCTCATTTATGACGCGGATGGCGTGGGGCGGTTGTTGAGTGTTCGCGATCAACCGCCGGGCGCCTCCGCCACGCCTTAGCCTGGAGGTCCGCGCCGTGGATTGAAAATCTTCATTTCATCCCGCCCATCGCTGTGGCTAAATGAACGCGCTTGAAACCGGTGCAAGAATTAATCGCCAAAGCCAACACGCTGTTGGAAGCGTTGCCCTACATTCAAAAATTCAGCGGGGCGACGTTTGTCGTCAAATACGGCGGCTCGTTCATGGATTCGCCTGATCCGGCCGTGCGCCAGAGTGTGGCGCGAGACATGGTTTTTCTGGAAGCCGTGGAAATCAATCCGGTGGTGGTTCACGGCGGCGGCAAGGCCATTACCCGGGCCATGGAACGGGCCGGACACGAAACCAACTTCATCCAAGGCCAGCGCGTCACCGACGCGGCGACGGTGCAGATTGTGGACGAAGTGCTTTCCCGCGAGATCAATCCCGAAGTGGTCGCCACCATCAATTCGCTGGGCGGCATGGCCAAAGGGTTTGCCGGGCCGGATATTTTCCAGTGCCGCAAACTGTTGCTCGATGACCAGGAGCATCCCGGGCAAAAGATTGACGTGGGTTACGTCGGCGAAGTGGTGGCGGTGAACACTGCGCCGTTGCGCGACTGCATCAAACAAGGCATCACGCCGGTCATCAGCCCGACGGCACGCGGGGCGGACGGGAAAATTTACAACTGCAACGCGGATGTGGCGGCGGCACAACTGGCGGTGGCGTTGCAGGCGGAACGGTTGGTGTTCATGAGCGATGTGCCGGGACTGTTGCGCGATCCTCAGGATGCGGCGTCGCTGATCGAACACCTGCCCGTCAATGAAGTGCCCGCGCTCAAGGCCGCCGGAATCGTGGCCAAAGGCATGATTCCCAAAGTGGACAGCGCCGTGGCGGCGATTCGGTCCGGCGTGGAAAAGGTTTCATTTGTGGATGGGCGCGTGCCGCACGCGGTGCTACTCGAGATTTTCACCGACGCCGGCGTCGGAACGATGGTGGTGCGTTGAACTGGAACGAGGTTGTGACCCTCGACCCAACGTGAATAGCCGTGAGGGTAACCCACGATGGGAGGGTTAGCATGGTTCGATCCCTGCGGAACAATCGGAGGGGGCGGATGACACGTCCCACGAAACGGATTTTCTTCAAATGATTTGTCGTAGCAGGGCGTTGCGCTTCACAACTTGGCTGGGAGCTTTGGGAAACTCATCCATTGACAGGCCATTGGGAAAACTTCATTGTCTCAGCATAGTGATATGAGGCCCGTTAAAGACTACAGCGTAGCCCGGTTTATGATCGTTGGCGCTGGAGTTGGTCTGGTGATCGGTATATTGCGGTTCGCCGTGCGGGAGGTTTTTCCGTCCTCAAGCTGGACGCCATTTCTTAATGGCATGATCGTCGGCTCGGTGGTGATCGCTACTCTCGTCTATTTTGGTTCTGGTGGGAGAGACCGTCAGCTTTTACGAAAAGATAAAAGAGACATTTGATTTTGTCAGGCGTCACCTTAGTGATGCTATTCGTGTATTGCCCTATGGGACAATCGGAGGGGTCGGTGACACGTTCCACGAAACGGATTTTTTCAAATGATTTGTCGCGGCGGGTCGCAGGTGCGAAGCTGCCACGACAATGAATGGCGACGCCCACATTCTTCGCGAAGGCACCGGAACTTCTGGTGTGTTGGCAACCGCCCGCACGGCAGTCGCGCTGTTGGCGGCGCAGGAGATTCCGCATTTGATCGTGGGCGGCATCGCGGTGCAGGAACATGGTTATCCCCGAGTGACGATTGACGTGGACATCGTGGTGCCGGACGTGCTGGAGGCGATGGAGTTTTTGACCGCGAGTTTGACCGGCCCCTTCTATCGAGTGCCGGAAGCGGCGGATCGCGTGGAAGACCGGCGCACGCATACATTTGTTGATTTGCTTCCGGCGGGCGGCGTGGTGAAACGCGGCTGTCAGGTGCGCTTTCCCCAACCCACCCAAGCCACGGAGGATTTGCAGATTGCTCCGCTGGAAGAATTGCTTTCCCTCAAGCTGGACAGTTGGCGGAACAGCCCGTTGAAGCGATTGCGCGACAAGACGGATGTGGTGGAACTTATCCTGCGCCGCAAGTTGACTCGCGCGCTGGCCGTCAATCCGGTGGTGCGTCCGCTCTACGAGGAAATTTGGGACGCGATTCAGGCGGAAACGTGAAGGGCAACGGCCTAATCGGTGCAACTAAACTGGAGCCGCAAAAACGCGCAAGAGGCGCAAAAGTGGTTTTGCTTTGCGCTTTTTGTGCCGTCTTGTGGCCATAAAAATTGAAACGCTCTAGTCACGCGCGGGGCAATAGTTGCAAGAGCGACTGCGCGCAGGCTTCGGCAAATGGTGCGTCGTTGATGGCCGTTTCCAGCTCCTGCACCGTGATTCCTGATCGCAAGTTTTGTTTCAACGCCGTATAGAGCGCGGCATCCGCCTGGGGATCGTGGAACGGCCCGCCCGGCGCGCTGATCATGCTGCCGCCGCGCAGCGGCAACAGCACGGTGACGGGGCCGGTGGAGCGATTTAATTTCTCCGCGAGGAGACGACCGAGTTGCGTATTTTCCTCCGGCGTGGTGCGCATCAACGTCACCTGTGGGTTGTGCTGATAAAATTTCCGGTCGGCGAATTGGGCCGGCACGGTTTCGGGCGGACCAAAGTTCACCATATCGAGGCAGCCGGTGGAAATCACGGCGGGCACGCCACCGCGCGCGGCGGCTTCGAGTCGCTTCGGCCCGGCGCTCAACACGCCGCCGACCAATTCGTCCGCCAGTTCCGTGGTGGTGATGTCCAGCACCCCGGCGACCAGACCGCTTTCAATCAGCGATTCCATGGTGCGCCCACCGGTGCCGGTGGCGGCGAACACGATGACTTCGTAGCCCGCCGCTTCGAGAATTTTTTTCGCGTGTTCAACGCAGGGCGTGGTATTGCCGAACTGGCTGACGACGATGATTGGTTTATCCGTGGCTGGCGGCACGGGAATTTCCACCATGCCGCAAATCGCGCCCGCCGCCCGGGCGAGGAGCTGTCGCGAGAGGCGGTTTAGTCCCGCAATGTCCACCACGCTGGGAAACATGACGATGTCTTTCACGTCCACGTAGGGTGCGGTGTTGCCGCTGGCCAGCGTGGAAACCATGAGCTTCGGGAATCCGATTGGCAGGGTGCGCATCGCGGCCGTGGCGATGGCCGTGCCGCCCCCACCGCCCAGTGAAATCACGCCGTCAATGCGCTTTTCCGCCACGAGTTTCGCGAGCACGCGCGGCACGCCTTGCGACATGACGGTGACGGATTCGCCGCGATCCTGTTTCGCGTTCAGCGCGGCAAAATCCACTCCGGCAGCAGCAGCGATTTCGGCGCGCGTGATGTCCGGCTGCAGTTTTGGCGCTGCGCGCGTGCCGACATCAATGACGAGCACGTCATGGCCGCGTTGTTTGATCAGGTCGGCCACATAGCCATGCTCGACACCTTTGGTGTCCAGCGTTCCGAGGATGGCAATGGTTGACATGAGATTTGGAGTTTTCGGATGACAACCTTTTGTTGCATGTGCAACAAAAGGTTGTCGGTTGTCTGCCGGTGGCTATCGGGTTTCCTTCCCTGCCGACCAAAGAACCGCATTGCGCAGGAGTTGAATGTAAGCAGCATGATTGTGAACGTCACCATCGTGCCCGAGCGTAATGCCGACGACGCGAGCTTTCGGTTGCTCGACCGTGAAGACTTGCGGATACGGTTTGTTCTTCTGAGCAGAATGTGCGGTAGCCAGCACTTTGATGGGCGTGCCTTGCGGGTCGGGTTCAAACCAATACAGCTCGTCCTTGAGGTTGAATTTGGCGGGAACACCGCGCATCAGCGGATGGTTGGGTTCGGTGACGACGACGTCAAACTTGCCCAGCGGATCGTGTCCGCGCGAACCGCCGCCGATGAGGGTGCGATTGTATTCCGGCCAATCTTTCCAGTTATACCAAAGCCCTGGATGCAGACCGATGAGGCCCTTGCCGTTTTGGACATGGCGAACGATGGCCGCCTTGGTGGCGTCGTCGGTGAACGGCTTGTTGTTGCTGATGATCAAAACGTCCACGTCTTTAAGCGCATCTGCTAAGCCGCTTGTGGTTTCAGTGTAATTGGCAGAGACGCCGTCCATCTGGTTCAGTGTTCGCACGTCAGTTTCGTTGAACCACTGCTGATAATCATGACTTTCACCGCCGCCGATGATCAGGACTTTCAAGCCGTTGCCCCATTGAAATCGAATGGGGGTCGGGACCGGGACTGGTGTGGGATTGGCTGATGCGCCCGTCGTGGCGTCGCCCACTTCCGCCGTGATGCTGACGAAGGTGGGTGCGACGTTATTGTTGTAGCTGGCGAGGGTGATTTTTTCCACCACCCCACGCGGCGACAACGTCCGGGCGAAATAGCGCAACTGCCGGCCTTGCTGCAACAGACTGTCCAGGTGATCGAGCGCTTCGGAGCCGGGCACGTCCACGCGCCGGATGTAATCCGCGAACTCGACCTTGTTGCGCAGGACGAACTCCTCGGTCTGACCGCCAGCATAATGGACGGTGATTTTCGCCACCGGTTTTTCTTCGTCCACGGCCGGATAACCCCAGCCGGCAATGCCGCTCAGGAAATGCAGTTTCGTGGCCGGCAGACCGACCGGGACTTCAACTGTTTGCGGAAAGCTGCGCGCCAGGCCGTCGCCGCCTTGCAGCACGATGACGTTCCGGCCGTTGGGCGTGCGTTGCGGGTTCACGATTTCGAACGGCACGTCGCGATGTTTGATCGTTCCCCACTTTTTGAAGCGCAGCGATTCTTCCGCCGCTTCCAGGCTGCGGTAAATGCCCCGCGAGGTGTCGGCGGTGAACGCGCCGCTCAAATCGAGGATGCGAAAGCGTTGTTCGTCCGCGCACAAGAACGTCAGCAGATCGCGCAGATTCTCCGCGCCGAGTTGTTCAAAGCCCTCGGGCATCAGCGACCGGTCGGTGAGCCGTCGCGTGGCGATGTTGTCCTTGCGGATTTCTGTTTCCGCGTTTTGATTGCGCAGCACCACCACGGCGTTGTTCTCACGCAACACAATGCCGTCGTAGCTCAAATCATCCTTGGTCTCGATGTTGACGGTGAAAAAGTTGGGTTCAACGACACGGTTCGGATCGAGAATGTGGATCAACAAATCCTCCGGACCGTGCGCCCCCATGCCGGTGAGGTTGGGCGCGAAATCCGCGCCTTCGTTATTGAAGCGATGACATACCGCGCAGTTGGCGGTGAAAACTTTTGCGCCATTGGCGACGTTCCCCAGTTTGACCACTTCCGGGCGGAATTGGGCGATCAACGCATTCTTCTCCTTCTGCTCCGGGCCTTTTAATTCGGTTAACACCTGAATCGCCTGGGCGGCCACGGCGGCATCCGCATGGGTGCGCAACCGATGTAAATTTCCCGGGCCGAGCAGTCCGGGATCCAGTTGGCGATGGGACAAAGCCTGAATCACCGCAGCGGACCAGTCCGCGCGTTTCAGCAATTGGCCGAAAGCCGCCTCGCGCAAATCCTGATCCAACTTCGGCAACGTCGTGAGCAATGCCTGGCCTGCGGCCGCTTCACCGGTGGTGCCCAGCGCTTCAATCACCCGGCGCTGCAGCGCCACGCTGGCGTCACTGCCGACCAATGCGGCGACGGCAGGTAGAATCCCCGCATCCAGCGCGCGCACGCCGAGCAGATTAACCGCGATCTGACCGCGCTCATTATCACTGAGTGATTTATCAGCCAACCGTGTTTCAGCTTTCGCAATCGCAATTTTAGCTTCATTTCCCGCGATGGAGATGGCGTCCCAACGCGCGATCAGCGGCAGCACCGCGCCGGCGGTGGCGTCGGCACTCAGCAGTCGTTTCAACGCCTGAGTAAGCGCCGCGTCGGCGGCAGGTTTCACTTCGGCGCGCAAGGCGGCGTTCAACGATTGTAACGCGATCACCTGCAACTGGCTCGCAGAGGCGGGTTGATTGCCCGCCAGAACCACGACGTTGCGCGCGGTGACCGCGTTGTTTCGATTGGCTGCCTGTCGCGCAAGTTGCGTAACGAAACCGGTCATCGCCTCCGGCTCGCGGCTGGCAAAAGCGGCTTTTAGAAACAGCACCGGGTCCTTCGCCGTGATGGCGAGGGCTGCCGCTTCGAGATGCGGTTCACGGAACGTGGGCCAGGCTTCAACCAGCGCGGTGGCGAAGTCCGCATCCGGCGTGATGGTGGTGCCGGCCACCAGCGCGGCGATGCGCACGCGTTGATCCGGATCGGCGAGGAGCCGGCGCACCATTTCGAGGTCGGGCGGGTTGTAGGTGTTGTCCTGCGTGGCGGCAATCCAGAGCGCGTTTTTGCGCACGACCGCATCGGAACTGTCAATGGCGGCGACCAATAGCTCGGGCTCCAGTTCGCCAAGGTTGTTCAGCACCCAGAGCGCGTTCATGCGTCCATACGCGGTGCGCGCGTGGGCGGCTTTGCCGGCGAGTCGTCCAATGACCTGACGGCCCGCGCCTTCACTCAGCAGCCGGTTGGCGGTTTCGCGCACCCAACCATTGGGATGATCCAGCAAGTCAACCAGGCCGGTGGGGGCTTTTTGATCCAAAGTGAAAGGCGGCAAGGCGAGCGCGTCTTTGTGTTGAACGCGATAAATCCGGGTGAAATGGTGATCGCGGTCGGGGCGGGTGGCGGCGTTGTGCGCGCCGTGGGCCGGACCGCGCGTATCATTGTGGACGGCGATCTGGTTGTAGAAATCCACGAGGTAAAGTGCGCCGTCCGGACCGACGCGCGTATGGATTGGTTTGAACCAGTAATCGGTACTCGTCAAAAAATGGGTGCGTTCGCGGCCCGGTTCTTTGTGGCCTTGATAACTCACGCCGTCCGGGCTGACAAATTCCTGGTGCGTCAACCACACGGTTGGTTCGCTGACAAAAAACGCCCACGGCGGTCCCTGCCATTTTCCCGGCCACGCGCCGCCGTTGTAGATCGTCGCGCCGGAAGCCGCCGTGAACGCACCCACCCAATCAATCTGCACGTACGGCTGACGCGTTTCATGGCGGGGCGGATACAACTTGTTTTCTTCAATGATGGGTTTGACCGCGCGCACACCGGGGAGGCCCGCCTGGCTGATGATTTTTTCCGGCAACACCACGTGCAACATCGGTTCGCCGCAAGTGGCCGTGCTGAAAAAGATTTCGCCATCCGGCGCGATTTCGCAGCCCCAGGTGTTGCAGGCGCCGGACGCGACTTGTTCCAACGCCGAACCATCCGGGCGGAAGCGGTACAGCCCGGCGGTGATTTTACCGAACTTGCGGGATCCGTCGCCCGAGGTCAGGTCGCCGGCGCTGTAACCGACACTGCCATAAATCCAGCCATCCGGTCCCCAACGCAGATTGCTGGTGACGGCGTGCGTGTCACCCGTGCCCCAACCGGTGAACAGCGTTTCCTTGCGATCGGCTTTTCCGTCGCCGTCCGTATCGCGAAGCCAATACGTGTCCGGCGCCTGGGAAACAATCACCCCATCCTTGTAGAACACGAGCGAGGTCGCCAGTTCCAGTCCTTCGTAGAACACGGTTTTTTTATCCATCACTCCGTCACCGTCGGTGTCTTCCAGCATGGAGATCCGGTCGTGCGCCGGGCGTGGTTCTTTGCCGCCGACGGGATACTCCTCCGGGTGACGCTCGCGCCAGGGGGCAATTTTCGCGTCGTTACGATTGATCGAGCGACCATTGGGATATTCGGGCGTTTCCACCACCCACAAGCGCCCTTGCGGATCCCAATCGAGCGACATGATTTTCTCCGCGAGGTTTTCATCAGCGACGAGGGAGAGCTGAAATTCCGGATGCAGTTGGAAAGTTTTCATCGCTTCCTGAGCCGGCAATGGTCCACCGGGCGGATAGCGTAGCGCCGCGAGTTCGTCCGGTTGGCAGAACTCATCCACGTTGGCGCGGCGGCCGGCCCACGCGATGCCGCGCAACAGCACCACGCGATACTGGGGCGTATTGAACGAATCGTATTCGTGTCCTGGCAGACTGACGAAGGCGCGATACGGCGCGGCGGCTCCGGGCAGCTTTTTTTCGTACGTCCAGATTTGCGGAGCGATGACGTGGACGTTGTGAAAACTGGTTGCCAGCACGCCGGCGTCGTCGGCGAAGTCCATGTCGTAATAGATTTCATCCGTCCAGTCCCAGTTCGAGATGCCGCGGCTGATGGGATGGTCGCGATCCACCCAGCAAACGTCCACCTCGCCTTCGAGGTATTTGGTGGCTTTTTCCGCAGGAAAGTTGGGTGCGGGCCAGCGCCAGGCGCCGCCGATGGTTTTTTTGATCCAGGTGAAATCATCGCCGCCCACCACGCCCGCATGGATCACCACCACGCCGCCGCCCCGCGCGAGAAAGACCTCGAACGCTTCGCGATCGTCACCGACGATTTTCATGCCGGTATCGCAATGGATGATGAGCACGTCGGTTTTGGCCAGTTGTTCCGCTTCGGGAAACTCCATCCCGCCGGTGGCTTCCATGCCGCGCGCGTTGAGCAACTGCGTCCACTCTTTGAGGAAGCGCGGATGATCGTGTTGATTCGGGCCATGCGTCTTGATGCCGCCGCGAATGAAGACGCGGAGCGGCTCGGCGCTGGCCGCGGCAACGAGACCAAGTAAAACGAGGCAGGTTAAAGCCAGAAGTTTTGTTTTCATGGATAAATAAAATCTATTGGCAGGCGGGCAATCCGTGTTTGGTTCGGAGCGACGCCCAGGGTTCTTGAGTGGAAACATCTACGATGCTGGGTTCCGGAGCGTTCGCCGGCGCCAGAATGGCCAGAAAAACGAGTCGTTCGCGGAAAGGATTGTAGGTGCCGTGAACTTCACCTTTTGGCACCAACACCATTTCGCCCGGACCGAGAATCCGATGCTCCTGACCAATCCATTGTTCGGCGCGACCGGAAACGATGTAGATGATTTCCTCGCGGTGCGGATGCGTGTGAAACGGGTGCGCGCGCCCGGCTTCCATGTTGGCGCGGACCAGCATCAATTCCTGATTCGGCACCACGTCGGAACGGCAGAGCCATTCTTCAAGCGTCCAAGGTGAAAGGACATCCACTTTTTCGGCGGCGGTCACGAAACGGCGGGAGTTGATATCAAACGGATTCATTTTCAAGAACAGGCGGTAGTTGCGATCTTCCTCTCCCCTCCGAGGGGAAAGGATTGAGATGAGGGGTGGTCAGACGATGGAAGATAACTCGCGAGTGCTTTCGTCCGGCCAGTGCGTTCCATTGGCGTCCGCCGGATTTCAAACCGAACGCTTTCAATCTCACCTCGCAGTTGATGGTTTCGGAAGCGTAAGACCTTGATGTCCTGCTGCGTGACAAATCGGCTCCGCTTTTCCGCGTCAGTTGATTCGTGGCGCCGGGCAAAATTGCGAGCGGCGGCGATGCGGATTCGCCGCTGCCCCCTCACCCTGACCCTCTCCCCCGCGGGGGAGCAACGGTATTTAATTTTGGGGGACAAAGTTTGGATTTTTGAGGGTGTGGTTCATGAGGACGATCAGTTTACGCATAACGGCGGTGAGGGCGACTTTGGCGGGTTTGCCGGCCGCGCGCAGGCGCTGATAGAACGCTTGGAGCTGGCGGTTGGAACGCGCTGCCACCAATGCCGCCATATACAGCGCGCGGCGCACTGGAGCGCGGCCTCCCCCGATGCGCCGGCGGCCATGCCATTGGCCGCTCTCCCGCGGATGCGGGGCCAGTCCGGCCAGTGCCGCCACCTGGCGGCGGTTGAGCGTGCCCAGTTCGGGCAGTTCGGCTAGCACGCCTAACGCCGTAATGGTGCCGACGCCGGTGATGGCGACGAGTTTTTGCACCCGTTCGTCCAGGGAGCTGGCTTGCGCCTGCAGTTGCCCCAGTTGCGTTTCGATTTGTTTCAGATCGCGTTCCAGGCGGCGGACGAGGCTTTGGGCTTGGCGGCGCAAGGCGGGCACGGTGAGCCGTTGGGCTTGCTGGCGTTGCGCCACCAAGAGGGCCAATACCTGCACCCGGCGGCGGATCAGTTCGCTCAGGTGGTGTTCCTGTGGCGTGCGCGGAGCGGTGGGTTGGGGTTGTAAGGCCTGGCCGTAGGCAGTCAGGATGGCGGCATCCAGAGGATCGGTCTTGGCCCGCTGGCCGGTGGCCCGGGCGAAGTGGCGGACGCGGGCCGGGTTCAAGACGCTGACAGGGATGCGGGCGTCATGCAGCGCGGCGACGAGGTCGCGTTCGTAACCGCCGGTGGCTTCGCAGATGACGTGCGTTCCGGGCAGGGAAGCCAGGAGTTTGACCAGCCGGCGGTGGCCCGCTGCCGTGTTGGGCAGGTCGTGGCGGCGTCCGAGGAGGTGCAGTTGCAGGTTCAGCTTGGCAATATCCAAGCCTGTGTAGATAGTGGTCATGGTGTTCTCTCCTTCTTGCAAATACGAGCTGGCCGGAGTGGGCCGCTCCATCAACGGTTCGAGTTTAGGACTCCAGCGCGAACGGTTCAGGCTCCCCACGCACTGGGCCAAAAGCCTGTGCCAGAGGGTAACGAACTCATCCGCGCCACTGTCCTGCCGCCTGCAGGCGGCAGGACAGTCCCATCTTCCCCAATCCATCATCTCTGACAAGGATAGACGGAAAGGCAGATACAAGAGGGAGACGGCGGCGTGTGTTTCGCGAGGGTTCGACATTTGCCAGTGTGGTTCAGCGTTTGGCCTTTTTGCCGAATCCCTTTGCTGCGGGCACTTTCAACTTTTTGAACTCGCGCGTCAGATTGGTGAGCGAAGCCTCCACGCCCATCCGCTCCAACGAGCTGGCGCCGACGAACCCGACCGCGTCGGTGTTTTTCAACACGCGCTCGGCATCCGCCGGGGTGTTGATCGGACCGCCATGACAAAGGAAGAAGATGTCCTTCCGCACCCGGCGCGCGGCATTGATGATTTCCTGCGTTCGTTGGATGGTGAAATCCCAACTGACCACCGCCCGCTTCACGCCAATGCTGCCGCCCACCGTCGTGCCCACGTGCGCGATGATCGCATCCGCTCCGGCCTTCGCCATGGCGACGGCTTCCTCCGGCGTGGCCACATAGACGATGGAAAACAAATCCATCCGGCGCGCGAGGGCGACCATTTCAAATTCCTTCTGCACGCTCATGCCGGTTTCTTCGAGCACGCCGCGAAAATGTCCGTCCACGATGGTGTGCGTGGGGAAATTATTCACGCCGCTGAAGCCCATGTCTTTGACCTTTAGCAGCCAATGCCACATGCGCCGGCGCGGGTCGGTGGCGTGAACGCCGCAGATTACCGGGACCTCCTCGACCACGGGCAGCACTTCGTATTCGCCAATTTCCATGGCGATGGCGTTGGCGTCGCCGTAAGCCATCAAGCCGCAGGTGGAGCCGTGACCCATCATGCGGAAGCGGCCGGAGTTGTAGATGATGATGAGATCCGCGCCGCCCTGCTCGATGAACTTGGCGCTGATGCCCGTGCCGGCACCGGCAGCGATGAGGGCATTTCCCTTTTTCAGCGTGGCGCGGAGGCGCTCGATGACTTCTTTACGCGTGTAAGGATTCCCCTTACCGGTCCAAGGATTCGGCATAGCACCGTCTGGTTTAGGGAACCACCCCGCCAATCGAAAGAAAAATCGCCGTCACCTTTTGCGGCCACGGTTCGCCCCAAGCAAAAGGGCGGCCTGGTACGGCCGCCCTGTGAATTAAATGCAGACGCCTGATCAGCCCACTTCCTTGGCGCCGTGGCCGCTACCCGAAATATGCACCTGCTTGTATCCGCCCTTGGATTTGAAATACAGAATCAGCAGCAGGTAACACACGGCCATCGTGGTGGGCAGAGCGGCGGTGGTCTTGAGGGCGGTGCGGCCTCCGTGCAGATCGGCGTCATGCACTTGCGTTTCTTCCGGAGTGCGGGTGTCCACGGATTTGTTGCGGATCGCACCCACTTTGCTGCCATCCAATCCCTGAATTTGAGGGAAGAACAGGAAGCGATTTTTGGTCTCGGATTTGTAAGCTTCGTAAACAGCGGGGGCTTTTTGCCGCAAATCCTTGGAGGCGGCGTAGTCCTGGTTGTAGCCGATGCCCGGACCGCCGAGCAATCCAGCCGACAACATTCCGATACCGCCCATGGCGCCGATGGTGATCGCTCCGCCTTTGGGGAACCGATCCGAAACCACGCCGAGCATGGTCGGCCAGAGGAAGGTTTTGCCCACGCCATAAATGGTCGCCGCAATCACAATGAGCCAGCCGGTGGTGGCACTGCCCAGGAACGTCAGCCCGATGGCCCCGCAGGTGGCGCCGACAAACAGCAAGCCGAGCGGGGAGATCCGATGGACAATCGGCCCGGCGAAAAACCGCAGGATGAACATCAGGGTGGAGGTATAAACAAACAGCAACAGCCCTTGTTCCCGGCTGGCGAGAATGTTGCCGGTGATGTTGCTGATCCAACTGTCCGTCCCCAGTTCCACGTAGCCCAGCAAGGCGTGAATCACCAGGAGCAAGAGGAGCAGGGGCGCGGCAAATTCCTTCAGCATGTCGAAGAAACTGATGCCGTGCTCGCTGGCTTCGGATTTCGGGAAGCGTTGTTTAAGGCACATCAGGCCGTAGAGCACCACGGGAATCATGAAGAGGCTGATCTGGATTTCCCATTTGACCTTGCCGACCATGAAATAAGAAGCCAGTCCGCCCGCCACCAAGCCACCGGGCCAGCCCGCGTGCAAGATGTTCAGGTAATGCGTCCGGTTCTTGGGGAATAAAGTGGCGACCAGCGGATTGACCACGGCTTCGGCCGTGCCGTTGCCAATGGCAAACATGAACATGCCCCAGAACAGACATTGGTAGGCGGCGTTCTTGGCCGCGGCGGGGTCGGCGGCGACCATCGAATTATAGATGGGAGTTGCCGCCAGGGTGACGATCGCGGAAAGGAAGTGCATAATGAACGCGAAGATCATCAGCTTGCCGTAGCCCACCTTGTCCGCGATCAGCGCGCCCAGGAGGATGATGATGCCAAAGCCGGTCAAGCCACCGCCGGTGATGGTGCCCAGGTCGCTTTGCGTGAATCCGAATTGGGTGCCCCAATCGCTGAGGATGCCGCCTCGGATGGAAAAGCCGACCCCGGCGGCAAGGATGGCCATGAACCCCGCCCACAACAGGCGGTTGGCGTTGGGGGTGACCCCTACGGTACTGGCAGATGCGTTGCTCATAAGTGGTTGTTTTTTATTCGTTGCTAGTCAATGAATGGGCGGCAATACACCCGTTGTCAGGGCGGCTGTCAACGATTTTTCCACGCTCGGACGGTAAATCTGCGTGAATCCGCCGCCCGAGTCGTTTAGTCTCTCCCCACATGATTCATCCGACGGCGATCATTTCGCCCCAGGCAAAACTTCATCCCACCGTGCGCGTTGGGCCTTACGCCGTCATTGACGCGGGCGTCGAATTGGGCGCGGATTGCGTGGTGGGACCACAGGTTTATCTCACCGGCCAGTTGCGCGTGGGCGCCCGCAATTGTTTTCACGCGGGTTGCGTGATTGGCGATGCGCCCCAGGATTTGAAATACGACGGCCAGCCGACGGAAGTGCGGATCGGCACGGACAATGTTTTCCGCGAGCACGTAACGATCCATCGTTCCGCCAAATGCGGCGAAGCCACGGTCATCGGCTCGCACAATTTGCTGATGGCGCACGCGCATGTGGGGCACAACTGCGTGGTGCATGATCATGTGATTCTGGCCAATGGCGCGTTGCTGGGAGGTTACGCCATCGTGTTTGATCGGGCGTTTATTTCCGGCAACTCCGCCGTGCATCAATTTGCCCGGGTGGGCACTTTGGCGATGATTCAAGGGCTGTCCGGCGTCAGTCAGGATTTGCCTCCGTTCACCGTTTCAACCCAGATCAACGAAATGCGCGGGTTGAATATCATCGGCATGCGCCGGGCGGGCATCAGCGCCGCGGATCGGTTGGAGGTGAAAAAGCTCTATCGCGAGTTGTTCCGCAGCGGCAAAAATTTGCGAGTCGCCGTCGCGGACGCACAAGGACGTTATGCGAGCGCGGCCGCGCGGACATTGCTGGAGTTTGTGCAGAGCAGCAAACGAGGCGTGGTGGCGGATTGCACGCAGCGACGTTGGTCGGCGAACGGGGCGGACGATCTCCCGGCGGATTGAAGCACTGGCGCGACTCAAGGTCCTCCGCCGTCCCGATTACTTTTTCTTTGGCGTGAGGAGATTATCCAGGCCTTTGGCCGCTTTGTTGAGCGCGTCGCCCGCCGCTTCGTTGATGGCGTTGGTGGCCGTTTGGGAAATGTTTTGCAGCGCTTCCGCGCCGACTTGACCTAATTTCTCGCCGTAAGTTTTCAGGGCGGCTTCGTTGATTTTGCTGAGGATGACGCGACCGAGTTCCGCACCGGTGATGCCCTCCGGTCCCTGGCCCAGTCCTTGCAATTCAATCTCGGGTAAAGGCGCCTCGGCGACCGTGCCGCCCAGGGCCGCCGCGCCGAGCAGCAATTTGCCGCCGGTGACCACCACTTCGTCCACCTGCAATTTTTTGCCCGCGTCGGTGTTGGCGGGCGCGGGAGTACTGCCGGATGGGCTGCTGGTGGCCCCGCCACCGATGGCGGCCTCCAATTCCTTCTGTAATTTTTGCAGGTTGCTGCCGCCGGGGCCGACTTCCACGGTCACTTTGGGCGCTTCGATCCGAATGGATTTCACCACGACTTTGTCGGAGAAAATCGAGCGCGGCGAAATGGACACGCTCGCGCGGCCGACGCTCAGCGCTTCCGGTGATTTGTAGCCTTCGGGATTGCCGATGACCAGGTCCTTGATGGAGGCGTTGCCGCGCAGCAGCGATAGATTGACGTCCTCCACGGTGACGGAAGCCTTGGTGAGTTCCGGCCCGAACGTCTCGATGCCCTTTTTAATCGCGCCGTTGAGGGACATGCCCACGATGACCACCACCGCAATCAACAGCACCACCACCACAATCAAACCACGAACCAAAATCTTTTTCATAACCGGATTATTTGAACAGACGCCCGCCGGACGGGCAAATGTAAATCTCGAATTGCCCGAATTGCCCTCAGCACCAGTTTTAACCGCAAATGCGCACCAATAAACACAAATGGAATTTCAAGCAGCACCGTAGCGCGATTGGATTCGATTTGTTCTTCATGGTTTTAGTTATTTTTCGTTACGTGTTTTATTTCGGTGCTTCATCAAGAGCGTCGCAAGGGCCAGCAGCGACAGGGAACCAACGACAAGGAAAACTGTTCTTACAAATGAACCGTTGTTGCGGTTTTGGAGAGAATCGCGCAGCCGTAACTTCTCGGCGCGATGGACGATCTGTGGATCACTGCTTTCTCGCCACGTATCATTTGTAATGAGATAGTCAACCGAGGTGTTCCTCGGCAGGCCGTCAGGTCGAAAATCCATCGCGACCATCAGCGCAGGAAGCAGGTTGGTCTCGATGCCGTCACTGGTGTTCCAATTTGATACCGTCAATAATTGAATCTCGGACCATACCCGTGTGAACAATTCAGAAGAATTGGGGACATCGAAAGCAGGAAACATTCTTTTCACTATTGCGTGAACGGGGAATGTAACGCCTTGATAATTGGTGGTACTCAGCGCTGAGAATTCAAACTCCAAAAACCCCGAATCGAAAGGGGGAGGAAAATTGGATAATATCGGCTCCGCTCCTGGCAGGGAATACTGAGGCTCGATATTCACGCCGTTATTCCAAATACGCAGATTCGAGAGAAAGGCGTTGGCGTCACCACCGTAACTTATCGAGTATTTACCCTCGTTTTTAGGGTGCATTAAGACGGTTACATCGCACTCGCGTGTGTAGATGGGGCGATGAATCCGTTCCGAATTGATGAACGGCAGTTTGGGCCTGGGACAAAATGTCAGCCAGGACACAAAAAGAGCTTCATGCCCAGGGGTTGGAAACGACAATGGGCAGGCGGTTGCGACCGCGGCGAGTTTTTGACCATCTCTATCCCCTGCGTCCAGAGGATGAACAATGTAACGAACGCCGCCCGGAATAGTCATGCAGCTTGAGAAAATTCTGTCGCCGGTCTCCGCATTTGTCTGAACAGAATCCATTCTCCACCACGCATTACTGTAGTACAGCGTGACGAAAGTTTCTGAAACGGAATACGGCGTTTCGGCTGCATTTGCGGCGAATTCCGATGTCCGCACTCGGATTTTTGCTTCGAACGGAAACAGCCGGTTCACATTGGTGCTGTTATCAGCCAGAGTGGTGAAGTGCTCGAGGGAGGCCAAAGCAATCAACAACCAAACGATTGGTAAAGGTGCCGCCTTCATTTTCAGTACGAGTTCAGTTCGGTTGGGTTGATTGGTTGTGGTGGCGCGGCAGACATTAAATCAATCCTGATTTGTATCAGCGGTGAAGCAAACCTAAATTTCAACCCGCCGCGCAATCCATTTTGATTTTCCCTCTCTCTGCGGGACGCCGTGGAAGTCGTCCCTCCTGCGGGCTGGTTGAAACCGCAAAGAACGCAAAGATCACCAAGCCGGGACGGTGTCGTTGTTCGACGCGGGACGCGTCGAACCTGCACCCGAGACGGGTGCGCTCCCGGAAATAATCACCCCATCGAACCTGACTGAACCGCTGATTGGCCCACGGGTCTTTGCACACCTATGATCGTGCCAGTGCGATTGGGGAGCATACGCGTCTCGCGTGTGCTGGCGGGCGTCTCGCCCGACAGAATCTGCATCAGCCAAGCCGGAACGGGCCAGTGGCCCGTTCCACCCAAACTCCAATCGAATCGTTCCGGTCAACAATGTGGCGGCGGCGTCCCGCCGCAGTTCCGCATTGCCCGACGGCGCGCACGGAGTGACGCGCCCTACCGGTTTCAGTTACCGGAACCGGATGTCGTCCGCGAGACGCGAACGACTACCGCCGAGACGGCGGTGCTCCCCCATTCCCCATTCCTTTGCCAATCATTTCACTGTCTTCCCGTTCGCGTATTTCGTGTATTTCGCGGTTGTATTCTCCCAGTATGATGACGTGCGCTTCCGCATCCTTGCCCTGTCTCGTTTCGCTTGGCAACCTGCGAGTTCATTAAACTATCGGTGACGGCTTATGAGACGTTTCAAATTGTTGGTGGGTGTCGGATGGCTCTGGTTCGGTCTGTTGTGGATCGTTCCGAACGTCGGCGCGCGCGACGGCACCGCAGTGGTGACAGATGCGGTGACTGGAATTTTGGAGCGTCTGCAGCGGGAGTTGCCGGCGGATCAATTGGTCGGATTGACCGTGCCGCAAGTGGAGGCGTTTCTGAATCCAGCGGAACGGGAGGTTCTCGGCGCTCGCTACATCCAACTGCGGGTGAATGTTCCGGTGGTGGTGACGATTGCGCAGGACGCGCGGCTGGGGGACGATCCGTTCTGGTTGCGCGAGCGTGGTTTTGAGACCGCGGGGGGCAAGGTCCGTCTGGGCACGCGCGAATACAAGGTTTGGACGAAGGCGTTTGCGGCCGGGGCGATTGGTTTGGGAGTGCCCAGTTTATCCGGGCATGGATCGCATTATCTGGCGTTCTTGCGTCCGCAGGAGGCGGGGCGCGTTCTTAAAGTGACGCAGCTCCGTCCCGCGGATCTGGCAGTGGCGCCCTTCGTGGCCGGGGTGGCCCCGTACGTGGATCAGGATGTGCGTTGGGCAACCATTCCGTCCGAGTTGGAAGGGCAGTTGTTGGTGCGCATGGCTTCGAATCGAGTGAAGCTCGCCCGGCTCATCAGTCTTTTTTACAACACCGAGTATCCCGCCACGAACCGCGCCGACCAGGTGCTGTTGACGTGGAGCGGAGATCCGCGCACGACCCAGACCATTCAATGGCGAACTTCCCCGGCGATTCAGCGGGGCGTGGCGCGCTATCAGTTGAAGTCGGACGGGGCCGATTTTAACCGACTATTCACGCGTTCCAAACCAGCCCGCACGGAACGATTGGAAACGCGACGGTTGTTGAATGATCCGCAAATTAATCGTCACACCGTTGAGTTAAAGGGGTTGCAACCCGCGTCCACCTATCTCTATTCGGTTGGTGATGGCACGGACGCCGGCTGGACGGCGCCGGCCGAGTTCACCACCGCGCCCGCAGCGGCGGTGTCGTTTTCGTTTGTGTACATGGGCGATGCGCAAAGTGGTCTGGACCAGTGGGGGCGGCTGTTGCGTCACGCTTATCAGGCGCAACCGGAGGCGGCGTTTTATCTGATGGCGGGCGATTTGGTGGATCGCGGCGATGGGCGTTGGAATTGGGACAGCTTGTTTGCAAATGCCAAAGGCGTGTTTGACCGGCGACCGCTGGTGCCGGTGATTGGCAATCATGAATGTCAAGGCGGCGAACCCGAGTTGTATCTGGCGCAATTCACGTTGCCCCGGAATGGCCCGCGGGGCGTGACGCCCGGCCGCGCTTACGCGTTTGAGTACAGCAACGCCAAGTTTGTGGTTTTGGATTCCAATTTGGAGCCCGCCACGCAAACGAAGTGGTTGGAAAGGCAACTGGCGGACCGGCGGCCGGTTTGGAAATTTGTCAGTTATCATCATCCGTTTTATTCGGCGGGGGCAAATCGCGACAACGCCGCGTTGCGTCAGGCGTGGGAGCCGCTGTTTGACAAATACCAGGTGGACCTGGCCTTGGAAGGGCACGATCACGTTTATTTGCGTACTTATCCCATGCACGATCAACGGCGGGTGGCAAGTCCGCGGGAGGGAACCGTCCACGTCATTTCGGTTTCCGGCACCAAATTGTACGATCTGCCCGAACACGATTATACCGAGGTTGGTTTCAGCAAAATTCCCACCTACCAGGTGTTGGACATTCAGGTCAACGGCTCGCGATTGGTTTATCGGGCGCGCGACGTGGACGGCACGATCCGCGACGAGTTGGTGATCGAGAAATAGCCGGTTTGCGCGGCGGCCCGCGTTTTGTCGTCGGCAGTTCTAGTCTGGCCAGGGGGGCGAACGGATGGTCATAATACGTCGGTGAGGTTGGGGCGCGTTCTTGCTCTACGCCCGGCGGCTTGGCAACATGCGCACGCAACATGCGGGAATCTTTGCGCGTTTGGGCCGAAGCCGTTGAAACCTTTGTCCTCGAAGTCATTTTCGAGGAACGTCAAGGCAAACGGGCGACGGTGGTGCGCGGCTTGTTGTTCCTCGCCTCCAAACTCTTCGCTCTGGCCGTGAAATTTCGCCGCTTTCTGTATAACGCGCGGATTTTGCGGGACACCACCCTGGGCGTGCAGGTGATTGCGATTGGCAATCTCACCGTGGGCGGCACGGGCAAGACGCCGGTGGTCGAGAAATTCGCGCGTGAATTGCAGGATGCGGGACGCAACGTCGCCATTTTATCGCGCGGCTATCGTTCCAAGCCATCGCCGCTGCACCAGTCGCTGCTGGACCGGATTTTGATGCGGCGCGAATTCACGCCGCCGCGGGTGGTGTCGGACGGCAAATCGTTGTTGCTCGATTCGGAAATGGCCGGGGACGAGCCGCACATGCTGGCGTCCAACCTGAAGGACGTGGTGGTATTGGTGGACAAGGATCGCGTGAAGAGCGGGCGTTACGCGATCGAGCGGTTTGGATGCGACACGCTGCTGTTGGACGATGGATTTCAATACTGGCGTTTGCGCGGTCGGCGGCACGACGTGGTTTTGATTGATTGCCAGCAGCCCTTTGGCAACGAGTACCTGTTGCCGCGCGGCACGTTGCGCGAACCGGCCACGCACCTGGCTCGCGCCCACACGATTTTTATCACCAAGAGCGACGGCAAGACCGAGGCGTTGCGGCAACGGATCGAAGCGTTGAATCTCGAAGCGCCCATCATCGAGTGCGTGCATCAGCCGATGTATCTCGAGGACGTGTTCAGCGGCAAACGCGCCGGGCTGGATTTGATCAAGGGCCGGAAAGTCGCGTCGCTGAGCGGCATTGCGCAGCCGGAAAGTTTCGAGCAAAGCCTGACCCGGTTGGGCGCGGAGGTGGTTTATTCGAAGCGGTTCGCGGATCATCACCGGTTCACGCAACAGGAAGTGCTGAACACCATCAATCGCAGCAAAAAACGGCAGGCAGAAATCATCGTGACGACGCAAAAAGACGCCGTGCGCTTTCCGAAGTTGGATCGCCGGGATTTGCCAATTTTGTTCATGCGGGTGGAAATTAACATCGTCAGTGGCGCGGATGATTTCCGCGATTGTGTGCGCCGCATCTGTTTCCGATAACCATGGACTCACTGATTTACTGGCTGGCCAAATTTATCGTGACGCTGTTGCAATCGCTGCCGTTGCGCGGGGTGGCGCGGTTGGGGCGTTGGGGTGGCGGGGTCGCTTTTCATCTGGATGGGCGCCACCGTCGGGTGGCCCTTCGCAATCTGGCGATGTGTTTCCCGGAAAAGTCAGCGACGGAAGTCCGGGCCATCGCGCAGGAAAATTTCCGGCGGCTGGGCGAAAACTATTTAAGCGCGTTGAAAACCGCCGCCATGACCGCTACGGCGTTGCAACCGCACTTCCAGTTCGCCGGCGCCGAGAAACTGCGGGACGCAAACGCAGCGGGGGAAATCGCGCCGTGTAGTCGGGTGGCGGCCATCGGCCATTTTGGCAACTTCGAATTGTACGCGCGTTTCGACCAGTTCGTTCCGGGGGCGCAAGGGGCCACCACCTATCGGGCGTTGCGGCAGCCGGGATTGAATCGGCTGATGCAGGAATTGCGCGAACGCTCGGGATGCCGTTTTTTTGAGCGTCGCACCGATGCGGAAGCCTTGAAGTCGAGCATGGCGGAGGGACGCTTGATTCTGGGATTATTGGCGGATCAACATTCTTCATTGGGTTCAGTGCGGCTGCCGTTCTTTGGGCACGAATGTTCCACCAACGCCGCTTCCGCAGTGTTCGCGTTGCGCTACCATTGTCCGCTGCACACGGCCATTTGTTATCGCACCGGGCTGGCGGAGTGGCGGATTGAAGTGGGGGATGAAATTCCGACGCGTCACAATGGTCATCCGCGCGCCGTGGCCGAGATCATGGCCGATGTGAACCGCGCGTTTGAAGTCGCCATCCGCCGCGATCCGGCGAATTGGTTCTGGGTGCATAACCGTTGGAAGCCGGTCAAAGGCGCGGCGTTGCGGGCGGCGCACACCTGATGCTTTTCAACTTTGAACTCCACTTTCGGAATTGATACTTTTGGCTTATGGCACGGAAGGATGCAGCGGGGTCTCACAACGGGTGGGGGGATTTTATCGGGGTCGGCTTATTGGCGGCCGCCGCGTTGTTGTTGTTGGCGCAGTTGTCTTTTGATCATGGCGATATCAGCGGCTTGGTCAATCCGCCGAACAAACCGCTGCACAACTGGATTGGTTCGGCGGGCGCGTATGCGGCCTGGGTATTTTTTCTGTTTTTCGGCCTGACGGCGTACCTGGTGCCGGTGCTCTTCCTGGTTTTCGGTCTGGGTTATCTGTTCAACTTCATGGGGTACCTCCGCGAACGCTCCAAATGGAGCATTTTTTGGGCGGTCATGTTGTTGATTTCGCTGACGGGGCTGTTGCACATCATGCACGACTCAGGCATGACCGGGCAGGTGCCGGATCGCCTGGGATCGCAATGGGCCGGGGGCTGGCTCGGGTATGCAACTTTTGAGTATGGCTTTTGGATGGCGGGGAAAGTGGGCGCGATCATTCTGTACATGACGCTGGCGTTGTTTGGGGTTCTGTTCCTGACGAATTTCCGTTTGGGCGTGTGGTTGCAGGCGTGGGCGGCGGATCAATCCATGCCATTTGCCAAGGCCAGTTCCAATTCCGCCGAGGCCGCCTTGGAGCGTAAGGCGCGCGATCTGGAACAGAAAAAACGCGATCTCGAGGCGGAAGTTGCCAAAACCATGACGGCAACCAGCGGTGCCACTCAGCATGGGTTGGGACCAGATTTACGCCCGGTACCCGAACCAACGGTGCGCGATCTGAGCGTGCCACAGGTGAAGAGCCGCGGGAAGAAGGGCGAAAAGTCTGAAGCCCCGAAGGAAATTGAACCGGCGGATGAAGGCGAAGTGATCTCCGCCGATGAAGTCAAAGCGGCAGCGGGTGCGACCGATGCGGATAAATCCAAGACTGAGAGCAAGAAAGACGACGCCAAATCGGAGGCCACTCCGACCGATGGCAGTGCCAACGCTCCAGCGGACGAGGCCAAGCCCGAACCGAAAATTCACATCACTCACGGAGCGCCAGGCCGTTCGCGTGCCCGCCGAAAGCCGATTACCGTCGCTTCGACGCCGCTCATTGGAAACTATCAGTTGCCGACGTTGGATTTCCTGCAAATGCCCGATCTGACCGTCAAGCCGACGGAATCGAAGGAAGAATTACTGGCCAACGCGCGGCTGATGCAGCAGACCCTGGCGCAGTTTGATATTCCCGTGGAACTGGGCGACATCACGAAAGGCCCGACCATCACCCGCTACGAGTTGCATCCCGCGCCGGGCGTGAAGCTGGAAAAGATCGCCGGATTGGCCAATAACATCGCTGCCGCGCTGAAGGCGGAACGGATTAACATTCTCGCGCCCATTCCTGGCAAAAGTTCGGTGGGCGTTGAAGTGCCGAACACGGTGAAAACCAAGGTCATCGTGCGGGATTTGTTCGAGACGGACGAATGGCGCAATTCCAAGGCGAAAATCCCCATCGCGTTGGGCAAGGACGTTTATGGTCATCCGATCATCGCGGACCTGGCGGAGATGCCACACTGTTTGATTGCCGGCAGCACGGGTTCGGGCAAATCCGTTTGTATCAACGGGATCATCGCCTCGTTGTTATACCGGTTCACCCCGGATCAGATGCGCTTTGTGATGATTGATCCGAAAGTGGTGGAATTGCAGCAATACAACGTGCTGCCGCATCTGGTGGTGCCGGTGGTGACCGATCCCAAGAAAGTGATTCTGGCGTTGCGTTGGGTCGTCAGCGAGATGGAAAAACGCTACCAGATTTTTGCCCGCGTCGGCGTGCGGAACATCGCCACCTTCAATGCGCGCCCCAAAAACAAACCGTTACCGGAACGCGAGCCGGAATTGCCGTTGACCAGCAAAAAGGAAAAGGTCGAACCCGGCGCGGAAGGCTTTGCCGTGGAGGTGGATGAAGAGATTGTGGTGCCGCGCGAGGAGGACATCATCATCCCCGAGAAGCTCAGTTATATCGTGGTGATCATTGATGAGTTGGCGGATTTGATGTTGGTATCGCCCGCCGATGTGGAAATGGCCATCGCGCGGATCACGCAAATGGCGCGGGCGGCCGGCATTCATTGCATCGTGGCAACGCAACGTCCTTCCGTGGATGTGATCACCGGTGTGATTAAAGCGAACATTCCGGCGCGCATTGCGTTTCAAGTCGCCGCCAAGGTGGATTCGCGCACCATCCTCGACGCGATGGGCGCGGACAAATTACTGGGCAAAGGCGACATGCTGTATCTCCCGCCCGGTTCGGCGAAATTGATCCGTGCCCAGGGCGCGTTAATCACCGACCAGGAGATTCAGAACGTCGTGGATTTCATCGCGAAACAGGCCAAACCCAGTTACGAGATGGAAATCCATCAACAACTTTCCCGGCCCACGGCGCCGACAAATGAAAATGGAATTAATGAAGATGAAAATTTGATTCAGGATTGCATCGAAGTCATTCGCAGCGAACAGAAAGCGAGCGTCTCGCTGTTGCAACGGCGCCTGCGTCTGGGTTATGGCCGGGCAGCGCGAATCATGGACGAGCTGGAAAATCGCGGCATCGTCGGCCCGAGCAAGGGCGCGGAACCGCGCGACATCCTTATTGATTTGGACGTGCCGTCGGAGGCGGAAAATTCCGCGCCACTTTGAGTCCGCAGCGGATGGATCAGCGTGATTTGTCTTGGTGGTACCGTGTGGCGGCGGCGGTGGCGGCGGAATGGTAAAGCTTACTTGGCGACAAAAATTCGAGTTCAAAAATCTTTTCTGTTTGACCATGACTCGGAATTGAATTAACACTCGCCAGCTTCCATGCCGTCTCCGGACGAGAAGGCGCGGAAAATCCAGTAGCGAAACGCATGGCGAAGAGCACGACATTTTTAGCGGCGGATTTTGGCGCCGGTACGCTCAAGCTGGCCGAGTTCGAAGTGAACGAGGCCGGTGGGTTGGTTTTTAAGAATTACATCTTAAAACCATTGGGCCTGCAAGGCTCTCAGGAAACGCGCCGGGAAGAGCTGGTGGTCAAGAAGTTGCAGGAAGCCATTGCCGAGCTGGACCTCCACTCGAAGGACATCAACGTCTGCGCTCCGGGGTTCCATGTCTTCTCCAAATTCGTAAAATTACCCCCGGTTGACGCGGGGAAAGTCACGCAGATCGTCCAATACGAAGCGCAACAAAACGTCCCGTTCCCGCTCGCCGAGGTTGTTTGGGACTATCAGATTCTCGGTGCGACCGCCGGCGGCGAATTGGAAGTGTTGTTGGTGGCCATCAAGTCAAACATCGTGGATGGTTTGTTCCGCACCACGGAAGCTGGCGGCTTGAAACTGAACATTTGCGATGTTTCGCCCGCGGCGTTGTGCAATGCCTTCCGGTTCAGCTACGGCGAACCGGAGGAATGTACCATGTTGCTCGATATTGGGGCTAAAACCAGCAACTTGGTGATGTTTGAAAAGGGCAAGGTATTTGCCCGCAGCATCAATCTTGGCGCGAACTCGATCACCCAGGATTTTGCCAACGAGTCGAAGCTGAAGTTCGACGCGGCGGAAAAAATCAAGATCGAGCAGGGCTTCGTCAGTTTGGGTGGCGCGTACGAAGAGCCGGAGAATCCGCATCAGGCGGCCATTTCCAAAATCGCCCGCCAGTTCATGACGCGGTTGCACATTCAGGTCAATCAGACCTTGCAATTTTATCGCGGTCAACAGGGCGGGACCGCCCCGCAACGATTGTATCTGGCGGGTGGCGCTTCGATCATGCCCTACACGGCGCAGTTTTTCGCGGAGAAACTCAGCGTGCCGGTCGAGTATTTCAATCCGTTTCGCAGTATTCAAATTGATCCGGCCGTCAACCTAGAAGCGCTCTCCAAAGTGGCTCATTCATTGGGTGAAGTGGTGGGGTTGGGCCTGCGGAATCTGGCGAATTGTCCGGTGGAGTTGAACCTGATCCCGGAAAGCACTTTGCGGGCGCAGAGTTTCAACGAAAAGAAACCTTATCTGATCGCCACCTTGGGCAGCCTGGCGCTGATGGCGTTGGCCGTCGGCTTTTTGTTCAACAAACTGGCCAGCATCAAGGAAGAAAAGCTGAATGAATTGCAGCCGAAGTTGGACGCGTTGAAGAGCAAGGATCAGTTGTTCAAGCGCGAATACGGCAAGGTCAAAAAGTTGGTGGACGAATCCACGCAGTACGGGGATTGGCTGGCCGAGCGCGCGCTTTGGCCGCAAGTGCTCGAGGAAATTCGTGGCGCGCTGATCCGCACGGAAAACATTACCGAGCAGGAGTTTGGCGCGGACACCGGAGTTTGGGTGGAGAAGATCAATTCCTTCAGTCCAATTGGAGCGGACCCGAATGCGGCGGAGAGCGCGTTGGGGGCCATGAATTCTGAGCGTAGTCCAGGGTTGCCCATGGGGATGGACCCCAGAATGGCCGAGCGATATCGTCGCTATGCGCCCGGACCGATGGGCGCGGAGCGGTTCAGCGAAGGTCCCATGCCGGTGCCGGATGCGATGGCGGCTGGCGGCGCCGAGGGGGAGGGCGAGTCCAAGACGAATCAGGTGGGGACCATCAAGTTGGAATGTCGGGGAGTAAGTTTGCGCAACATCAATCCGGCCGCTGATCAACGGATCGTATTCGAGTTCCATAAACAACTCGCCAATACGAACAGTCTGGTGGTGGATCCTGAAGGCACGAAATTGGATCCGCAAATTAACCAGGACGACGCCACGGGCACATTTACTTTCGGTCTCACCCTGTCCTTGAAACGACCACTGAGTTTGTAACATGGAGTGGATCAAACGAAATTTGATTTTTGTCATCAGCGCGGTGGTCGCATTGATCCTGCTCGGCGCGGCCGGCTGGTATGGTTACTCGGGATTCAACAATAACTCGGCCAAAAAAGAGGCCATCACCGGGGCCTATGGAGAGTTGAGCGAGTTGTATCGCGCCAAGCCCGCGCCGGGAGATGGAAAAAAAGTGGATAACATCAAAATGGCGCGTGAGCAGCAAAAGGAAGCCGCGAGCTTTTTGACGAATTTAACTGCGTATTTACAGGAAATTCCCGCCATTCCCGCCAAAGCCGGCGTCACCGGCCCGCAATTTTCCGCCGCCTTGCAGGAAACCATCAGCCAATTGCAACGCGAGGCCACCAACAGCAGTGTGATTATTCCGCCGGGATATAAATTCTCGTTTTCGCAACAGGCTTCCTTGGTGCAATTCGCCCCGGGCACCCTCGACGCCTTGGCGGTGCAACTCGGCGAGGTCAAAGCCATTTGCGATATTCTCAACGAAGCCAAAATCAATTCGCTGGGGGATATTCGCCGGGAACGTGTGCCGGGAAACCCTGATGATCTAAAGGGCGTGGCCACGGATTACATTGATAAAAAATCCATCACCAACGAGTTGGCGGTCGGCAGTTTTTACGAAGTCAGTTTTCAAAGTTTTACGCCTGAGCTTGCTGCGGTCTTGGCTGGGTTTGCCCGTTCTCCCTACGGCTTGGTGGTCAAGGCGATCAATGTTGAACCCTCCACCGCCATGCTCATGAATGAGATGAGCCCGATCCCGGGAGTGCCTTACGGCATGCCGCAACAACCTTACCCGGCTCCGGGAGTTCCGGCCACGCCCGGATACCAACCGATGATCCGCTCGGAAATGAGAATGGGAATCGGCGCGGGAGCGGGAGGCGGAGAAGGTCGGATGAGTCGGTACGGAGGTGGCGCTCAACTATCACCGCGATACGGCCAGGTACCTCAACCCATGCCGATGCAACAACCGTATTACGCGAACCCGGCGGGAGCTGCAGCCAAGCCGGGATTACAACCGTTTTTAGCGGAGAAGCAATTGAAAGTGACGCTTTTGGTCGAGGTAATCAAACTCCTTCCCGCGAAGACGTAACGGCATGGACCTGCTCAAGAAACATTACGAAAAAATCATCCTGGGCGGCGTGCTGCTGGTACTCGCGCTGGGCGCGGCTTGGTTGCCGTTCAAGATCGGGAGTGAACGGGATGAGTTGCGGCAGGAGGAAGATCGCATCATCAACCAGCCGGCCAAGCCCTTGGATCCGCTGAACTTTGTCACGCAGCAAACGCGGATCACTGATTTGCGGATGGCGACCGTATTGGATTTGTCCACGTCCAATCATGTGCTGAATCCGATGTTGTGGGAAAAGGGCGCTGACGGTCGCATTCTAAAGATTAAAACGGGCGAAGAGACGGGACCCAAGGCGCTCGTGGTGACCAAGCAAACGCCCTTATACCTGACGCTCGCCTTGGAAGGAGTCAATACGAGTGAAACGCCGCCGCGTTATGCCATCAGCGTCGAACAGGAAGCTGCGCTCGATCGCAAAAAACGCGGAAAGAAGACCTTTTTTGCCACGCTGAACAATAAAACCGATGCGTTTGTGATCCGCGAAGTCCGCGGCCCGGCGGATAATCCCGAGCTGGTTTTGGACCTCACCGAAGATGGAGGCACGATCACGTTGACCAAGGACAAACCGTATCAGCGCGTGGATGGCTATGCGGTGGATTTGAAATACCCGTTGGAGAACCGCGCTCCCTGGGTGGGGCAGCGAGTGGGAGCCACCCTGAAATTTGGCGGGGAGGATTACATTATCGTTGCGATTACGCAGAACGAAGTTGTAGTCTCTGCCAAGTCTAACCAGAAAAAGACACCAGTTCCGATCCAGTTGTGACCAATTTTGCAAACGTCCAAATATAAGTTTCAGCATTTGTGATCAAAACCAGAAGTCATCTCATGACCAAAGCCGCCGCCATTAAAATTCTCGCCGCCGTGCTCGCCACCACCTTGCTTGCGACAACCAATGTTGTCGGAGCCGAGACGGATGTTGCCATTTCGGAAGCCGTCCGCCGCGATGCCAACAAGATTCTGCTCCGCCAGAAACTGGAACAGGCCAACCAGGCCGTGGTCAACCGCGACATGGTCAATGCTGCCAAACTGTACGACGCTGCCGTGGAGCTGGTGGAACAGATTGGCGCGAACAATTGCGAACTGGAAGCCGATGAAGCCATTCGCGGATTTTCCGGTGTGCGGTTGCAGTTGGTTGAATCGGCCCGGAAGCGTGGAGATTATCGGGAAGTGGACGTGCAGTTGAACCGGATTCTTAAGGTGGACCCCAAGAATCCGCAGGCGTTATTGGCCAAACAACAAAATGACAAGACCTTGAGGGAATTGCGGGGTCAGATTCCCACTGACGCGGCGGTGGCCGAGGCCAAAAAAGGCCAGGAAGCCTTGATTGAGTCCAACACTCATGTGCAAAACGCCCGGGTTCTTTTGGAGTCCGGTCGTTTAGACCAAGCCGATGAGGAGTTGGATCAGGCGTTGCTGCTGGTTCCCGGAAATTCTTCCGCCTTGCGTTACAAGGAGCTGGTGCGAAACCAGCGTTACCAAATCAGTTTGGCGCATAAAAACCGGGATAATGGCGAAAAGATTTTGGAAGTGGTCAATACCTATGCCGACCGCAAGGACCGGAACTCTCTGCCCGTGCCCAATCCCTACAATCGCGCCGACACGGTTCACACGGGAAAAGGGCGTCAGGCCATCTACGAAAAATTGAACAGCATCAAATTTGATATCTTCCCACCGGAAGGCTCGCCCGACTCATTGCCGCTAAGTGAAATCGTGCGGATTCTCGGCCAGGAAGCCCCGAAGCGTGATCCCAAGAAAGAAGGGGTCAATATTATGATTGATCGCACGCCGCCGTCTCAAATGGCGCAAACAGCCGTGCCCATGATTGATCCGACTACCGGCCTGCCAATGCAACAACCCATGGGCGGCGGTGAGGAGGAGGTGGATGTTGGTTCTATTGACGTGAAATTTAGCGCGCCGCTGCGTCGGGTAACTTTGAACCAGGTGTTGGATGCCATTACCACGGTGGCTGAACGCCCGCTTAAAATTTCGTATCGGGAATATGCCATTTACCTGTCGCTGAAGGGACAGGAAACGACGCCCCTGTTCACCCGCCAGTTCGATCTGGACCCCAATACGTTTTATCAGGGATTGGTTAATGTGACCGGCGAGTATCTTGATATTTCCTCTCAAAGCAGCGGTGGCGGTGGTGGTGGCGGCGGTGGCGGTGGTGGTGGCAGTGGCCAAGGTTCGTTTATCATTCCGCGCGTCAGTGTTACCGGGCAGACCAGTTCCACCGGCAACCAGGGCGGTGGCGGCGGTGGCGCGCAGCAACAAATGAATGGCGGTATTCCAGGAATTACGGCAACCAACAGCATGGAAGCGGTTTCCGCGATTGCCCGTCAGTTTTTCTTCAATCTTGGTGTGAACCTGGACCCCGCTTTGGGCAAGAGCGTGTTCTTTAATGACCGCAAAGGCATCTTGTTGGTGCGGGCGACGAGTGAAGAGTTGGATTTGATTGAGCAGGTGATTCGCGTGATGAACGCGGCGCCGCCGCTGATCAATGTCAAAACGCGCTTCACCGAAATCTCGCAGAACGACAGCAAAGCGTTGGGCTTTGATTGGTATTTGGGGAATCTCATGATTGGGAACAAATCCGCCATGTCCGGCGGTACCCAGCCCTCTTATACGGGCAGCCCCTCGCAGGGAAATCCCGCCGGATTCTTCCCAGGCACTGATCTGGCCAATGCGATCCCACCATCGGCCTCTGACGGACTTTTGACGGGAGGCTTACGGAACACGTTCGGTACGGACGCCACCGATATTCCGTCGCTGGCCAGTTTCACGGGAATTTTGACGGACCCGCAATTTCGGGTGGTGTTGCGCGCCATTGAACAGCGCGATGGAATCGAGCTGCTGAACGAAGGACAGATCACCACCTTGAGTGGTCGTCAGGCGCAGATTCAAGTGGTTGAAGTGCGCACGGTCGTTACGGGTGTGGACCAGAGCCAGGGAAACCAAGGTGGCGTCGCCGCCTCCTCCGGCAGTGGCACGGTCAATCAAGCCGTCGCCGCTACGTTCCAAACGCCCAATACGTCCCCAGTACCGCTCGGTCCGGTGATTGACGTTTTGCCGACGGTTTCGTCTGATGGCGTCACGATTCAAATGGCCATCATTCCCACCTATACCGAGTTCGTGGGTTATGACTTGAATACGGCACAGGCCTTTGTGCCGACGGCCATCACTGGAACAGGCGCCACTTTGGCGGGCACGTTGCCGCTACCCATTTTCCGCGTTCGACAATTGGCCACCAGTTGCATCGTTTGGGACGGGCAGACGGTGGTTTTGGGCGGATTGATTTCCGATACAGTGACCAAGCAGAAAGACAAGGTGCCGTTCCTAGGCGACATTCCGCTGATGGGTAAATTGTTTACCAGTGAATCGTCACAGACCAAGAAGAAGAATCTGGTGATTTTCGTTACGCCCCGAATCATTGATCCCGCTGGTAATCCGGCTCATGCGGACAACGAGATGCCGTTCGCGCAGAGCGTGCCGACGCAGATGAACAGCGCCGTGATGAGATAGTTGGATTTGGAAGATGATCTGATAGGAGTGTGATGAGAAAGGACTTGCGTGTCCCGGCTCTTGGTGGTTGACGGTCACGCATACGCCTATCGCGCATTTTACGCGATTCGCTCTTTGAAAACGCCGGACGGGCGGCCCAGCAATGCCATTTATGGTTTTGTGAAAATGCTCGGTAAGATGCGGGCCGGATTGCAACCCAGCCATTTGTTGGTGGTGTGGGATGGCGGGTTGAGTCCGGAGCGACAGCAAGCGTTACCCGGCTACAAAGCCCAGCGCCCCGAGATGCCTGATGACTTGCGGGGGCAATTGGATGAGATCGGACGCTACCTTAGCGCGGCGCGGATCGCCAGTTATTGCGAGGACGACGTGGAGGCGGATGATTACATCGCCCGAGTCGCGCAGGAAGCCGCCGCCCGCCAACTGGACGTGGTTATTGCGAGTTCGGATAAAGATTTTATGCAGTTGGTTGGGCCGCAGGTGGGTCTGCTGAATCCAAATGATAAAACGGATACGCTTTGGGCCCGGCAACAAGTCGAGGCGAAAACGGGTGTGGGTCCTGAGCAGATCGTGGATTGGTTGAGCTTGGTGGGAGATTCGGTGGATAATATCCCCGGCGCCCCAGGCATCGGGCCTAAAACGGCCACGGCGCTGTTGAAACAATTTGAAAGTATTGACGGACTGTATCAGCGGATTGCGGAAGTCCAGCCGCAACGGGTGCGAGAAGCATTGCTGGCTGCGGCGGCGGACGTGCGGCGGAATCAAGCGTTGGTGCGCTTGAATCCAAGCGTCGGGGGTCCGGTGAAGTGGGAAGAATTGGGCGAAAAAGCGGCGAATCGCGAGGAATTGGCGAAGTTATTCCACGACTGGGGTTTCCGCTCCCTGTTGGCGGAATTGTTGAAAGTAAATCAGTCGCAGCCGGAATTGATTTGAGTGTTGCGATGTAAGTTACGGTTGAAACAAAACGACGTGCGAGCGTTAGGTTGTTGGTGGAGCGGTGAGATTTGAAAATCATTATGGCCTTTTTGTTTAAGATACGGCGAGGTGGCATTGCCGCTGGATTGAGCCTGCTGGCTTGGTCGGCTTGGTCGGCCCCGGGGAATTACGCCAGCGAAGGAGGCGAATATAAGCCGATCGGCACTTTGATGGGCGATCAAACGTATGCTGGACTAAGCATCAAACCTTCGGGTGGGTATCTGGTCTGGCAGGATAACATTACCGATGGCGACGGCACTGGAATCAGTGCGCGCAAGTTGGACGGCAGTTTGACGGGAACGTTCAGTCCGTTTCGGGTCAACCAAATCGGTGCGGACGATCAGGAGAAGCCGCAAGTCACCCTCTTGTCCAACGGTGGAGCGGCCTTCGTCTGGCAGGGCGGCAAACAAGGGATGCAGCATATTTACGGTCGGATACTGGGTGCGGATGGATTGTGGGCAACGGATGATTTTCTCGTTAATACCGCCACCAACGTCACGCAGCGCGATGCCGCTGCGATTACTTTGACCAACGGGAATGTGGTGGTGGCTTGGGCCAGCGCGGGACAGGTGTCCAGCACCAGCATGCAGGACGTTTATTTTCAAATTCTGCTGCCTGGCGGCACGAAGTACGGCGGCGAGGTTTTAGCCAATCAATACACAGCCTACAATCAACGATCCGCTCGGCTGGCTGCGTTGAGTGACGGTCGTTTCGTCGCGGTCTGGATTTCCGAATCCCGTCGCTTCGAGAACAGCGTGGATGTTTACGGTCGGGTTTTTTCCGCGTCCGGCACGGCGGCCTCGGCTGAATTTTTAATCAATGCGGGTACGAACGTGTGCGCTAATCCTGCAGTTGCCGCCGTCGCGGATGGTGGCTTTGCGGTGACGTGGTCGGAGATGGACTTGGAAGGAGTGGATAATCGTTGGGATATTTTCGCCCGGGCCTTTTCCGCAAACCTCATGGGCGGAACTACTCGGCGTGTAAATACTTATACAGTGGGAGATCAAGTAGATCCCAAAATCAGCGCGCTGAACAGTGATTATCTGGTGGCTTGGACCAGCGTTGGCCAGGACGGTTCGCGTGAGGGAATTTACGCACAATTCCTTCAAGCCGACGGTTCGCCTCAAGGCTCGGAGTTCGGAGTGAACACAACTACGATCAGTCAGCAGGTCATGCCGGTTATTGCTTCCGACGGCGCCGCGCGGTTTATGACGGTATGGTCCGGTTATGCGGGTGGCGGCGCGAGCATGGATTTGTATGCCCAGCGCTATGTAAATACGGATCAGCCGCTGAACGCGCCGGGCGCGCCCATTGTCAGTGTGCTGGATACCACCCGGCTGGCGTTGACCTGGCCTCATGTGGACGGAATAAGCGTGGCCAGCTACGAGGTCTATATTGACGGCGCGTCAACGGCGGCGGTGGAGACGACTAATAACTTTTGGACCGCCACCGCCTTGAGCGCGGGCAGCACGCACACCTTCCGGCTTGCGTATGTGTTGCCAGACGGACGAAGCTCGCCGTTGTCTCCGGTGGCCACTGGCACCACCTACCTTTTCCCATTCGCTTGGCAGAGCATTCCGTACGATTGGATGTACGCCAATTTTGGAAGTGATGTGAATACTTGGCCTCGGGTCGACCTGGACAGCGATGGCGATGGGGTTTCGAATCTCCTGGAATTTTTACAGGGTACGGACCCGACCGATTCCGCCAGCGTTTTGAAGTACCAACTGCGCCTCACTGAGCAGGGAGTGTTTTTGGATTGGAATACGCAACCTGGATTACTTTATCAGGTGCAGTTCACGCCGGTGTTGAACGGGACATGGACGGATTTGGGAGGGGCACGATTTGCCGCAAGCACCAATGACTCCCTGTTTGTCGGCCAGAGCAGTGGTGGATTTTACCGAATTGGACGCGTTCGCTAATGAAAGTTTTTATGGCGCAAAAGTTTCGTAATTTTTGGATGGTGGTAGGGTTGGTTCTGCCGGTTGGCGTCGCCTTTGGCGCGGCGTTCATCGGGCCGAATAACGAAGCGTACCAAATCACGGAGAACGGGTACAATCCGAATATTCTCGATGCTCTACCGACCGGGCCCAAAAATCTGGGTGAAGAATATCGGCGGGTGACGCCGGTCATGTTCTATACGTTTGACCAAAACTTTATTGATTATTTCGGCACCAATGGCATGGATGCGGTTGATCGTGCATTTCAAGTTTTCAATGGCTTGACCAATGTTTCCGGCTACAGCGCTGATCTACTGGAGTTTCCCATGGAGGCGCAGCGGGTTAACTATCAAGCGCAGGCGTTGTTTCTGAACGACCTGAAATCTGCGACCATGAGCATGATCATGGAGCAATTGGGCGCGGCGCAACCTGATCGCTACGTGTGGACCCTCCATGCGCGCTGGCACGAAGGAAACGTGGAGTGCCCAGCGGGACAAAATTATTTGGTGGTCAAACGGAATTTTGATCCGGTGACCAGCGGCTTGGATCAGTTGCAGGCCAGCAGCTACGTGAACGGCACCTTGTTCAGCTACAAGATTGTTGAGTTTTGCGATCCGCCTACTCCATTCGGCTGGCTGGCGGACGCAGTGGAGTTCAATGTGGACCCCTTGGCCACGCCATTTACCGCCGTTGCTTCGGGATTTGGGTCGATGCCCTATTTGTTGGGCGGCACGGCGCTGACGGCCCTGGGCGGATTGGGTGAGGGGTATTATTATACGGGTTTGACCCGAGACGATGTTGGCGCGTTGCGGTATTTGATGCGCTCCAGCAACATCAATTTGGAAGGTGCAGGTACCAACGTTCTGACCTACGTGACCAACACCACCGCGGAGCTTTTGGGGACCGAGGATCTGGCCACCTTTATTGAAAATGCACGAGTAAGCGATCCGGGTACATTAACGGCGCTTTATCCAGGATTACAGATTGCCAACTCCTCCTCGTATTTCACCAATGTCATTGCCACCAACACGGTTTTCTACGTGACGAATGTTCCGTTCGCCCCGGCGGGAATGGCGGTGCTGCGCTCGGCCAACGTGGTGACCACCAACATCCAGCGCCACTTCTACCACGAATTCCTAAACGCCTACATTACCCCGGAATATCAATTAACTTCCAATTTTGAAGTGCCCCTGGTACCCGGTCACACCACAACCAATTACACGATTGATAACGTAATTACAAATGTCTCCGCTGAGGCCTGCCCCCCGATGAGTCCGGCAGGAAGCATCTGCACCAACGTCACTATCCAAAGCGAAGTATTTAATAGCGTGGGCGGCGACTTCTATATTTTACCAACCAACTGGTGCGCGATCGGAAATGTGCAGACGCAATTGGTTCGCGTGGTGACGCTGGAAGGTGAAACTTTCACCGTGACTAATGCCCCGGGCACCATCAATACGAATGAAATTTCGTTCACCGTTACGCCCACGCTCACTTACACCCAATATGTTTATCAGGTGTACCCGGTGAGTTGTCCGGAAGACTGGGCGGGATATCGCCGAGGGATTGAGCGCGTCCAATTTGTGCGACGCGATTACGACTCCTTGATTGGTCAATTTTATTATCCAACGAATAGCGAATATACGATCGTTACCGTCACCAATAACCAGGATTATCCGCAACACATTCGTCGCGAGGTGTTCCAACCGGACATTTTGATCACCGCGCAGGATTTGACGGGCGGGCCTGGTGGTCCTTCGGGGGCGGGAACGCTGGCGCGCAGCATTGAGTTTGACAGCTCCCGATCTTTGAGCGGTTTGGCCGGTCCAGGCACCATCTTGAATCCGGCCGTAATAACTTTCAGTAAAACGGGACCAGTGATGGGAAACTCCTATCCGCAGATGGATGAAGCGACGGGTTTTCCGCTGTTCCTGTGGGCTTCATACGATGGTTCAACCAATCCGCCCGTGGTGTATCCCAATGGCACCAGCGTGGCGGAATTGGAAAACCATATTTTGATTCAGGCGACACCATCTGGACCTGACCTGCCCGATGCGATTTTAGGCGTGGAGTATGGAACCATTTTTAGCGGTTTTAGCGTAACTGGCGGAACGGCCCCTTTCACCTGGACCATCGCCCCCGCTTCGGGTGGTTTGCCGCCGGGATTGACGTTGGACTCCAGCACAGGACAGATTTCCGGAGTTCCCACCCAGCCAAACATCTATGATTTTACGCTGCGGTTGAGTGACGCAGTGGCGCGCTCAATAGATCTCCACTACACGATTACCGTTACTCCTTGAGCGTATGACTTCCTTGAAACTGAGAATTAGTAGTTTTATGAACCGGTCGTATTTTCCCCTCTTCGGTTTCGCGATGCTTGGTCTGCCCTTGGCGGTCTGGGGGGCTCAAGATACCTGGATCAACGGCAGCACCGCCTCGATCAATTATCCGGTCGCAATTGATGCAACGAATGTGATTAACTACGGCAGCATCGGACCGTGGTTTAATTTCAGTGGAACGCTCCAACCATTCGACACGTCGAATACCCGCAACTTGACGAATTCCGGAACTTTTGATGGATCAATTGGCTTTCATTTCGATAACGCGCCACGCAACAGCAGCGGTCAACTGATCGGGTTGCGCACGCCGCTGGCCAATTTCCATAATCGCAATAGCGGTGCCGTCCACGCCCGGGATGGCGGAACGGTTGGCGGATACATTGGGAGCTTATTATCCATTGAAGCCACGAATCTGATCAATGAGGGAATCATTACCGTAGGCGCCGGAGGTTTGGGGAAATTAACCGGGGTGGATGTGGATCTGTCTTGGGGCGCGTTTGGCGTGGTTTCGGTGGATGCCGATCCGATTTTGCTGGGATCTTTCAACGAGGTGCCGTCCACGAACATGTTCATGCCGGATACGGCGATTACCGACATTTATTGGGGACAGGATCTGGATGAGCTGACGATCAACGTGGCTAATATTTTGACTCCCAATGGTGTCCGCACTCCGTCGCATCGTGTACAAGCGCCACCTCCTGTTGCCGACCGATATACGCAGTTTTCGCTCTCTAGTTTTTACTTCGATGGCATTTCAAATGTGACTCGATGGGCCAGCATTACGGTCACCAACATTGATGGCGACAGTGAGACCATCCAGGTGCCGACTAATGTTGTGAAACAGGGTGTATTTCTCTCGGTGCCGCCGGGAATCGAGGACGTGGATATTTCCTTTGTGCCTTCCAGCCAGCCGACGAATGACTATTCATCCGTCTGTATCACGGTTCAGTTTCCTTATACAAACGTACTGACTGAGGAGGTTGGCGGCACCACGATTTACTTCCAAGACACCTTGGCCGGAGAGAATGACCTTGGCTCCTTGATCAATTACACGACCACGCTGGCCGGCGCCGGCACGCCGCAGACCCAGCGCCCCGCTGGTTATCTCTTGTCCAGACGCACCCAGGGAATGGGCGCTCCTGGCAACGCCGAGTTGACCCCGGATTTCTTCTACAACCAGGATTATGAGACCAACCTCGTCAGTGGATCCTACGCTGCGTATTCTGGCGAGATAGATAACATTATTATTCGTCCGCCGAACATCCCTGCGGGCACCGCCACTAATTTGACGGGACGCGCGGAAATCCACGCTGCAAATTTGAATCTGAGTCGTGCCCGGCTGCGCGGGGAAGGACTGCTTTCCATCCAGGCCACCCACTTGGTGGATAGCGCCAAAGCGGCGGTGGACACGGAAAATTTGAGTTTGGATTTAGGCTCAACCAATGGGCTGTTGCGGATCAAAGACCTTACCAAGACAGAGACGCATCGGGTCAGGGGACCAATCCTGGCGTGGAGCGGAGTCTGGAGTAATTCGTTCAGCATGTTGGTGACGAACTACAACGTCACCACCAATGGGGCTGAAGTGGAGTTGATTACCAATACGGTCAATGTGTTGTTCCACACCTTGATCTATGACATGAGTCGTTTGACGACCACGGTGCCGGTAGCGGTGCAGCAATTCAGCGGCACGGCCACGAACATTGTGATGGACGATCAAGCGAATGTCACTTTGACCTACAAATTGGATGGTCAGAGTTTCACTCTTAACGGGGGCATGAATTTGACTGGCGCGGTTTCGGATTGGCGCACCACGAACGCGCCTTCCCTGCGCTATTTCACCAATAACGGCAGCTTGGTGATGCCCGGTGAGGCTCACTTTGGCGATGACGCGCCGCAATCTTATCTGACTTTTGTGAATAACGGGTTGGTTCAATCCGCCGGACAAAATATTGCCAGCAGCTATGTCGAGTTGGGCGGTACCAACACGAGTCTGAGCTCGTTCGTAGTACAGGCCATTGATGCCAGAGTGGGCAACGGGAGAATCAATGCCGGTAATGATATTGAGTTCGCCGCCAATACTTTGAAGCTCAATCAAGCGATTCTGCAAACACCAACGCGGCTGGTTCTGAATGTCACCAATGCCCTGCAGGACAACGGCATCAATTCGAGCAATCTATTCGTGCTCGGCGATGGGATGTTCGTAGTGCAAAAACCGGCCTCCGGAGATTTGCTGGGCACCACGATTCAATCCAAGGCCAATAATTTTTCCAAAGTGACCCACAGTTGGCCGGGCGAAGATCGCGGGGACACGGTTGCTGGCTTCACCAATAATCTGGCCTTGGGCGTTCTCACCTTGATGCCTAACGGTCCCGTTACGGCCTTCGAGTTCGTCGGAACTGGGGGACAGAAGGCGTTGTACGTGGACTTATTGGATCTCTCACAAGTAGCGGATTGGGAAGAGCAATTGATCATCAAACCCGGCATCACCATTTATTACGCGGCACTCAAGCTGAGTTTCACCCCGCCGGTAGGCTTTACTCCAGAGGAGTATCTCGACAACAAGTTCGGCGGTCGTTTGCGCTGGGTGCCGCAATTTGCCGGTCCGAACAGTTCCGTGGATGTCCTCATCAACGGCAACCAGACCATTCGGGTGAATCAGGCCCGTCGGTACAGTCAGATTCTGGACGACGACGGCGATGGCATTCCCAACTACTTCGATTTTGATCCATTCGGCGGAGTTCAAATTGTTGGCATCGAAACGGTCGTTGCGCCTTCAGGTGTGCGGATTGCGTGGCAAGCCGCGGCTGGGACGACTTATCATGTGGAGTATCGGACCAGCTTGACCTCGCCGTGGCAGCAGTTACTGACCACCACGTTCGATTCGCCAGTCAATGGTGTTTGCAGTGTGGTGGACACCAATGCTGTCGGCGGCAATGTGATGCGGTTTTATCGGGTGCTGTATAACCCCACGAGCCAAGAGTAGCCATTTTGGATTCCCGGATTGGGTAGCAGCAGAATGTCGGCAACAGGGTGCGCCTCGTGGTTACAGAGAAAGAAAGATTCATGAAGATTCAGTTGGTAGTTACTGTATCAAAAACACAGTTGAGTTATGTCGCCCGGAACGTCCGGATGCTCTTGGTTTTGGTCGCCACTTGTCTGGCTGGTTCCGCCGGGGCGGCGCTCCCTGATTCCATCTCTTTGGGTGGGCATGAGGCGCATCCAACGCGGATTCTGGCTCAATTCAAAGAGACGGTGGTTGCTGCGGCCAGTGGTTCGGCCTTGGAGCAACTGGGATCTAAAATCGTATGGCAGTCGCGCTTGGTGCCGGGATTGGTTGTTCTGGGCGATGCCAGCGTGTCCGCGGCCGCTCAAGGTGCGGCGCCGAGCGAGGAAGTGGTACGGGTTCAGTTACTGAACCGCATGAACGCTTTGGCCCTCTCCGGGATGTTCAAATACGTTGAACCGGACTATACCGTCCACCTGAATCTTACGCCCAACGATCAGTCTTTTGTGGATGGCACTTTGTGGGGTCTGCAGAACCTGGGACAGAAAGGCGGCGTCCCCGGTGTGGACATTGATGCGGTGCGGGCGTGGGATCTGACCACCGGCTCAACCAATGTCATCGTGGCGGTCATTGATACGGGCATTCGCTATACCCATAATGATTTGGCCAGCCAGATGTGGATCAATCCGGGCGAAATCCCGGGCAACGGAATTGATGACGACGGGAATGGCTACGTGGATGATATTTATGGCATCAATGCCATTACGGACACCGGTGACCCGATGGATCTCGGCGATCACGGCACCCACGTGTCTGGAACGATTGGGGCCAGCGCCAATGATGAGTATCGTCTGGTCGGAGTTGCCTGGAATGTGCGGCTGATGGGTTGCCGCTTCCTCGGCAGCAACGGCGGGTCCACCTCGGATGGCATCAAATGTATTGATTATGCGGTAACGATGGGGGCCAGGATTCTCAATAACAGTTGGGGCGGGGGTGGTTACTCGCAGGCCTTGTATGACATCATTGCTGTCGCTGGACAAAGAGGCGTTCTGTTCGTTGCCGCTGCGGGTAACGATGGACTGAACAATGATCTGATCCCCGCCTATCCAGCCAGTTATCCGTTGGACAATATCGTCTCGGTGGCTGCCATTGATCGCTACAACCTGCTCGCCGATTTTTCAAATTACGGACAAACCTCGGTGGATCTTGGCGCGCCTGGCGTAGCCATCTATTCGTCCGTTTCCACTTCGGATTCGGCTTATCAGTTGATGAACGGCACCAGTATGGCGACGCCCCATGTTAGTGGCGTCGCTGCGTTGATCCTCAGCATTTATCCCGCTGCGGATCTGAACGAAATGGTCGGTCGCCTGTTTGCCGGAGTCGTGCCGGTGCCGGGCTTGAATGGCCGCACGACGACCGGCGGGCGGGTGAACGCCTACAACTCGCTCACCGTTTCAGGAAGCGGGACCCTTCGTATGACCGTGAACCCAGCTTCGAGGTCCTATCTTCTAAGCGGTTCGGAACAGCCCATTTTTGTGCGAGTGACGGATTTGTTTGGAGTCAATACCGCCACGGTGAATGGAGAGGTGGCCGGACTTACCAATCTGGTGTTCGCCAACGATGGCGTGCCGCCGGATGCCATTGCCAACGACGATATTTACTCGGCAATCCTGCAAGTTCCGGAGATCGAAGGGACTTTAACCATGACGCTGTCGGCTACCGCGACGAATAAATTGGGGATTACCAATGCCGTCAATTACGCCATCCTGCCGCCGCCGCCGAATGATTATTTTACCAATGCGACGAAAGTACCGGCCGCTGGCGGTACCTATTTTGCCAATAACCGTTTCGCCACCCTGGAGGACGGAGAACCTCACCATGCTGACGTAGATACGGCGGTGGGTTCGCTCTGGTGGTCCTACACCCCCACGGTCACGACCAATGTCTTCATTGATACCACGGGCAGCACGATTGATACGGTGCTGGCCATTTACACGGGTACCACCGTGTCCAATTTACACTTGGTGGTGGCCACCAATGATGTCGGCAACCGGCGCGAGGCTTATCTGGGGCTGCCGGTGCAGGCGGGCACCGGTTATCGTATCGCGGTCGCCAGCGCGAGCGCAGATTCCCTGGGTTCGATCCAGTTGCGGGTTGCCCCTGGTGGCGGCCGTGACGTGACCCCTCCGGCGGTATTCGTCGCCAGTCCGCTTAGTGGACTCAGCGTGAGCAATCAATTGATCATGGTTACGGGAACGGCGGCGGATCCCACGCCCAATGCCTCGGGCGTGAGCGAGGTCTTTTTGAGTGTGAACGGCAACATTGCTGCGACGGCCTTGGGCACGACCAACTGGAGCGCTCCGGCGCTTTTGCAGCCGGGGGTGAACACCCTGAAAGTGACTTCGGTGGATGCGGCGGGTAATTATTCCGCCTCCGTGACCCGGCAGGTTCACTATCTTCCCAACAATCCAGTCAATGACATTTTTGCCAACGCTCTGCCGCTGGTTGCGACTCCGGAATTCGTCACGGTCGCCAATACCAATGCGACCAAGGAGGCGGGTGAGCCGCATCACGCCGGTAACGCGGGCGGCAAGTCAGTTTGGTGGCTGTATCAACCGCCAGCCGATGGGGTGTTGGTGCTGAATACGACCAATTCCACCTTTGATACGTTATTGGCGGTTTATACCGGAAGCACGGTGGGCAACCTCACTGAGATCGCTTCCAATGATGATGCCTACGAGGGTATCCCAGGCGGGGCCAGCCAGATTGTTCAAGCCGTGCGCGCCAGTTCGCTGTATTACATCGCGGTGGACGGATACGATGGGGTGTCCGGTCAGGTGGTGCTGAATTATTCATTCACGCCCGCGCCGGTATTCCACCTTGCGGTTGAGACGAATGGCGGCGGGACGGTTGCTCCGGGTTCGGGAGACTATGCCAGTAACACGGTGGTTTGGTTGACCGCCTCACCCTCCGCGTCCCACCAGTTTGGTTCTTGGGCGGGAGACGTCACCTCATCGGCAAATCCCGTGGCTGTCGTAATGAATAGGGACAAGACGGTTACGGCGAATTTTGAGCTGATTCCATTTGCTGATGGTTTTGAATCTGGAGACTTCCAGCAGTTACCTTGGACAACCAGTGGGGAGGTTCCGTGGGTGATTACCGAACAATCGGTTGCCTCGGGGCAATTCGCCGCCCGGTCCGGTGAAATGGTGGATAACAATCAAGGTTTTCAAACCAGCTCGCTGACTTTAACCGTCGCCCTCCAGGACGGCAGCGGTTCGTTCGCTTATCGAGTGAGTTCCGAACCGACCTTTGATTACCTGAGATTTTCGCTGGATGGCGAGGAGTTGCAGCGTTGGTCTGGAGAAACCGATTGGACGACTTTCATGTTTCCGGTTCAAAAAGGCACGCATACTTTGCAGTGGGATTATGTGAAAGACGCCGCGCTCAGTATTGGCTTGGATGCTGCCTTCATAGATAATCTATTGCTGCCACTGGGGTTGCCCGTGGATGAATCCACACCGGCGAGCCTGGAGATCATTCGGCTTCCGGATGGTAGTTTGACCATCGAAATATTGGGGCAGGAAGACCGGGAATATGAAATCCAAGCCAGTTCTAATCTCACGGATTGGGAGCTTGTCGCCACGCAAGTGGCTTCCGGTGGAGTAATTCATTTCACCGACCCCAATTCCGGAATGCATTCGGTTCGATTCTACCGGGCCGTCGCGGTAGTGCCGTAACCAAGGTGCTGACAAGCCGGATTTTCGCACGTAAGCGGTGCGCCGCGCCCGCATTGGCGTTTCAAAGAAACGATACAATCGTCGTAGTAAACGGTGATATTTTGCTCACATACGGTTCGGCCTTGAGCTTTGAAACATTGGCCTTCCGGAAATCAACCGCTTGAATCTTACGCCTATGCTTTCTGAACTTCTGGGATCAGAACTGAAAGTGATTGGCCTGACGGGTGGCGTTGGGATGGGGAAATCCACGGTGGCACGCCTGCTACAGTCGCGCGGCTTCGCGATGGTGGACACCGATGACCTGGCCCGCCAAATCGTTCAGCCCGGGCAACCAGCTCTGGCGGAAATCACTCAAACTTTCGGCGCGCATCTTCAGGATGCTGGCGGTCAGTTGCGCCGCGAAGCGTTGGCCCGGATTGTTTTCGCCGACGCTGCCGCTCGGGCCAAGCTGGAAGCGATCACCCATCCGCGCATCCGTCAACGATGGCAGGAGCAACTGCGGGCTTGGCGCACGGAAAAGCGCGCGGCGGCGGTGGTGGTAATTCCCTTACTCTACGAAACCCGTGCGGAAAGCGAATTCGACGCGGTCATTTGTGTGGCTTGCAGCTTGGAGTCTCAAGCGCAGCGACTGGCTGCGCGGGGTTGGTCAAAGGAACAAATTGAACAACGTCGGGCGGCGCAACTTGCGATTGAAGATAAAATGGATCGGGCGGATTACGTAATTTGGACGGAAGGCGACGCCATCAACGCTTCACGCCAACTGGATCGCTTGTTGCCAGACTTACGATAAAGATCAAGGCTGAGTCGTCAAAACCAGGCGGAAGAACCGAGGCGACTCGCCAACAATCGGAACCGGGATTTCGACCAGCCGATTTGTGGCGACCGAGGCAACCTCGGTAAAGGTTGTCCAGTCTTGAGTGGCAAGATCCGTTGCGACAAGGATGCGGTAGGCACGGTTTGCGACCGCTTCCCAACGCAGTTGCCATTGATTGGGGGTCGAGGTGACGAGCTCCAGGCGTAAGGCACTGCCGGGGTCGAACGGCAGCGTGCCGCAGAGAAATTCTTCGAAGTTGGTAAAACCATCGCCGTCTGGATCTTCGGTTGCGTCGGCCTCTTTCCAATTGGTACCGTGCGACCATTCCCATTCATCCGGTAAGCCGTCGCCATCGCTGTCCGCAGTTGGCAGCAGTCGTCCGGGAGTAGGTGCTGCCGCCTGCCAGATGATCGGATCGTTTCCATAGTGGATTGCGGAAATCCGCTGCAAGGAGAAGCCGCTACCATCAGCGGCCGGAGGCCACGGCGACTTGTCTTTGTATTGGATTTCCTCCACGGCAACGTAGGGCACCAGATCGGGATTGGGGTTGTCTGGCTGGTCCAGGGTGAGTCGGGCACTGCTGTTTGGCAGGGAGATGGTATAAGGCCCGACAATTTGCACTTGCGGCGCCACGGCGTATTTCAATCGGAAAACCTCGGGATCAATGGGCACGACCAGCAGTAATTCCTTCGGCGCCAGTGCGAGGTTGGTTGGAAACGTGTACCCTACAGTCGGGATTTGCCATGCGTTCGTGGTGGCATTGGGATCGAACAACGGCGCGGTGACATCACTGATGTTCATTAATTCAATAAATTCGTCATCGCCGGAAGCGGGGTGATAATGGATTTCATTGATAATCAGCGGCCCGACTTGAGGTCCCACATTGGTCGTGCCGAGAGAGGGGGTTACTTGCGGCGGAAAGAATTCCTGACCGGTGCTGTTGACATAGCGCCCGACACTTGTGCCGTTGAAAGTCGCTCCAAAAGCAAAGCCGTGACTGTAGCCCGTCAACGCGCCGTCGAGAGCGGCCGAGGCGAGATAAACTTCTTCGCCAGTGGAGCTGAGCAAAAACGCGGTGTCGCCGTTCAAACCGCTGTTGAACTGGTCCGCGTAAAAAACGACGAAATCCAACGCGGGGATGATCGTGTCTGGCGGGATTCGATACTTTTTGGGGTTGGTGGCATCATCGCTCAGATACCAACCGCCGATGGCAACATTGGTCGAGGTGGGGTTGTATAACTCGATGGCGTCCTGTAGCGGCGGATCAGTGTGTGCGAGAATCTCATTGATAACGATGGGCGGCCAATCTGGTTCGGGATCGTCCATGCCTGGCGATCCGCCAATTTGCGCGCTTGCCCGCCAGCGATTGCCATTGTCCGGCGCCGCACTCAGGCCGGGCTGTTTGGGCACCAGAGAAAAGCCAAAGCCATCGCTGGCAATCGGCCACGGAGCGCGATCATCGTAATCCAGCGAGAAGAGCGTACTGCCATCCGGGAAGGATAAGGTGACTTTTTCGCCGCTGTTGTCGAGTTGCCCGGTGTAAGTCCCGACCACTTCCACCTCCGGATAGCGCGCAGTGAACGCCGTGGCGTCACGAGCCAAAACTGCAAAACCTCCGGGTTCGATGAGCGTATTATCCGGAAAGGTGAAGCTGATTCCGGCGGTGAAACTCAATTGTGAAAGATCCAAGGCGTTGGTGGCGATATTTTTGAGTTCAATGAATTCAAGCTCGTTACCCGAGAATCCACCCCAGGGGAGCGGGTTGTACATGACTTCGGTAACCACCAACTTGGATAAGTCTTGGGGCGGCGTAAATGCGGCCTCAACCAATGGACTCCAAGCATTACCGTCTTTTACCCGGGCGCGAATTCGCGTTGGATTGAAGATCGAGATTGCCGTTTCATAAATTTGGGCGGAGGCCGCCACGGCTCCGCCGATCCTTCGCGGGTCGCTTCCATCGGTCGTAAAATAAATGATCCCGCTGGGGTTCGTCTGGGTCAGAACGAGAGCAAATCCTGAAGGAATGTTTCCGCCAAATTGATTCATTTGCGGCGCCGCGAGTGTGGAAAAAAGATTTTTGGCGCGTAATTGGTTGAGCACGATGGGGACGCGCGCTTGGAAGTAATTGGTCAGCAGCTTGTCGCTGGTATTGCGCCAGTCGGTGTAAGTGAAAGGCGGTTCGCGCTTGGCATCGCCCCAGCGTGCCGATTCGGCAATCACCGCTTGATCAATTTCGTTGCGTCGGGCTTGATAGCGATTGGTGAGGGCCGTCGCCGTTAGTGCCCCATCGTTGAAGAAATGTTTTTGGATGTGATCGGCGACCAGGAGACGGAACTCTTCATTAGCCGAGAGCCGTTGCCACAAATATTGTGGGTTGCTCTTGGAAAAATTACTGCCTTGGGAGGGGTCGCCGGCTGGAAACGGTCCGGTTCGGTTGTCCGTTAGATTGTAGAGAGCGTTTTCCGAATCATGAGCCACGAAGCGGAAGCCGCCATAAGCGCCACTTCGTTCACGGACGGCAAACCAGTTGTTGGGTGAATTGTTATCGAGGAAGTTGGAGATGGGCGCGTCAATATTCCCCGTGTAAATGATCACCAGCATGTAATTAATCAGCGCCGGTACATCCAGCAGGTTTTCATAAGCTGGGTTCTGTGAACCATCGGGATTTTTGCCCTGAACTTTCTGGTACGCTTCCAAATCGGCGAACCCGTTGGTGGCGGCTTGCCAGAGTCGTTGCCAGGCGGCGAGATCGCCATCGGTGGCGGCGATCGTATAACTCGCGTCGGCATCCACTTTCACGGTATCGTAGTTATCCGCATCGCCACCGAGGTAGCTGTTCGCAAAATCTGCATCCGGCCGTTCTTCGCTGTTGTAAAGTCCCCAATACTGGCCATTGATATAGAGATGGTAATAGTTGCCATGAGTGGCCAGTTCTTCCATGTCCAACAGGGTGTCACGAGAGAAGACGTCGCGAAGGATTTCACTTTGCGTGCCGGAAAAATGCCACGAATCATCCTGATTGGAGCGCAGATCAAATTTTTTGAAACTCGTTGCCGCATTCGGACCAAAGAAGGGAAATTGTAACCGGCTGTTTCCGTACTCACTGCGAAAAAAGATTCGGAAAGAGTGTTTCGGGTTTGCTGAACTCCGGCTGTATCCGCCGCGAATGCGCAGCCCGATGTTGCTCTGAAATTCCCTGGCCGCGTCATTGTCCGGCGCGAGTAGTTCCATCGAGGCCGCTCGTTCCCAATTTCGGCCATCTTGCGAGGCATTGGCGTAAATACCCGTGCTGGAATTAAAGAGCGAACCGAGTGGCAGTACAATCGAAATTGAGGGAATCGTCAGCAAGGCCTGAGGGAACGCGTTTGACCAGGAAGCCGCGTTGACAATGTTTGGGTCCATCCCGTAATCCACGGTGTTATTTCCCCACGACCCCGGCCATCCGGATGGAGCGAGACCGTTAAGCGACTGCCGCGAGACCAGATCCGGGAAAATATAGGTGTGTGTCGCGATGGTGCTGGAGCCGGCTCCGGGAAGGAACGCCGCCGCCCGCAATGCCAGGTTGTTGGTTAGTGTAATCGGATCGGTATAGGTTGTGCCGTTGGATTCGGTTGGAATGGAGCCATTCAGGGTATAGCGGATGACGGCATCGGGAGTCGGGCAGGTCAGGGTGATTGACAACGGGTTCGTGTAAAAACCGCGTCCGGAGCTGACTTGCGGCTCAACGACGCGCACGTAATAACTCGTCGTATTGGTGGCTCCTGGCGTGGCGATCGCGAAATATTTTTGCTCATCGCGGTTGGTTGGGGTGAGTCCGTAGGAAATATCCTCGAACTGAATTGGAAACGCCGGAACGTATTCCGAACTGATGATTCCCGTGGGAGTGGTCAGAGCCAGATATTCACCCGCAGCAGACAAGCTGAAGTTGGCATGCAATGGCTGCCCTGGAATGGCGCGATCCTTGCCGCTTGCGAACAACACCAAAAATCCTCCGGCGGGAAGATTGGTCGCGGGAAACGTCCATTTATCCAGTCGCTCGGGATCGTCCGTGAGATGCCAACCGGCCAGATCAACCGTTAGGTTCGAGGCATTGTGAATCTCAATCCAATCCGAGGTGGCATCATCTTCGTCACGTAATCCGTTGTTATTGGTCGCCAGAAATTCCGAGATCAAGACGTCTGTCTGGCTGTGCATCGAAACGACGCCCATTAGAAGATGAAGGCAGACTAAAATAAATCGTTGCATACAATCAAAATCCGAATCTTAGAGAGCGATGTCGGAGTCGGGTTGATTTACTGAGCTTACCGATGCCTCCTTCATTCGGCTCACACTGCCATGATTACGCCGAAATGTCGAATTTTCCGCGTGCGGTGATGACTCCGCAATTATACTGACTTCATTGTCGTCGGTTTTCGAAAAGATTTCGGCTTCGATAAATTATTGTTCATCCGGCGTGGAGATTGTTAGTGTGGCGACATGATTCTCGCTCCGGATGAATGGCGGAAACTGGTGGAGCTTAAACACCGTTCCCCACATTCCGTCCTCGGTCTGCACGTGCGTGACGCCGCGCCCGGATTGGTGGCGCGCGCGTTCGAGCCGCGTGCGGCCAAAATCACGCTGCGACCGCTGGATAAAGCGGCCGGCCCCACGATTGAATTGCCGCGCGTTCAGGCCGCAGGTTTGTTCGAGGGCACGGATGCCACCGTCGCCACGGTCTTCAAATATGAACTGATCGTCACCGATGCCCAGGGCCGGACGCAAACTCACCGCGATCCTTATTCGTTTCCGCCAACGCTGAGTGACGACGATCTGTATCTTTTCGGCAAGGGTGATGATCGAAAACTTTACGACAAGCTCGGCGCGCAACTCCGCACGGTGGACGGCGTGGCCGGAACCAGTTTCGCCGTGTGGGCTCCCAATGCGCAGCGGGTGAGCGTCGTCGGCAATTTCAATGGCTGGGATGGGCGTTGTCACCAAATGCGCTCGTTGGGCGTTTCCGGCATCTGGGAGATCTTCATTCCCGGAGTGAGTGAAGGCGCGCTCTACAAATTTGAGGTGCGGGATCGCAATAACCGGATTCGCCTGAAAGCTGATCCGTTCGGTTTCTTCATGGAACTGCCCCCCAAGCAGGCGTCCATTGTCTGGAACAACAAAAAATTCAAATGGACCGACGATTCGTGGCTGGCCCGGCGGCGCCAGACCAATCCGCTGCAAGCTCCGGTCAGCACGTATGAATTGCACCTCGGTTCGTGGCGCAAGAAGAGCAAAGCCGAGTCGCTGGGCTACCGCGAACTCGCCGCGCCGTTGATTGAATATCTCCAGCGCATGGGCTTTACGCATGTTGAATTCATGCCGCTGGCGGAACACGCGTTTTATCCCTCGTGGGGTTATCAGGTGACCGGGTATTTTGCGCCGACCAGTCGCTACGGGACGCCCGAGGATTTGCAATATCTCATCAACGAACTGCACCGCGCCGGCCTCGGCGTCATCGTGGATTGGGTGCCCGCGCATTTTCCGCGTGACGATTGGGCGCTGGCGCGCTTTGACGGCACCGGCCTTTACGAGCATGAAGATCCGCGCAAGGGCGCGCATCAGGATTGGGGCACGCTGATTTTTAATTACGGGCGTCATGAAGTCGCTAATTTTCTGATCGCCAACGCGCTGTTCTGGTGCGAGCGCTATCACATTGACGGGCTGCGCGTGGATGCGGTCGCCTCGATGCTCTACCTGGATTATTCCCGCAAGCCGGGGCAATGGATTCCCAACCGCTACGGCGGCCGGGAAAACCTGGAGGCGATTGAATTTCTCCGTCGGTTCAATCATCTCGTGCATACGGAATTCCCGGGCACCATGACCATTGCGGAGGAATCCACCGCCTGGCCGCAGGTGACGCGCCCGCCCTACGTGGGCGGTTTGGGGTTCTCGATGAAGTGGAATATGGGCTGGATGCACGACACGCTCGAATACTTCAAGCGCGATCCCATTCATCGCAAGTATCATCAGAACGATCTGACGTTTGCGATGCTTTATCAGTATCACGAAAATTTCATTCTGCCGCTCTCGCACGATGAAGTGGTGCATGGCAAACGCTCGTTGCTCGGGCGCATGCCGGGCGACGACTGGCAGCGCTTCGCCAACCTGCGCGTGTTGCTGGGTTATCAATGGCTTTTCCCCGGTAAAAAACTGTTGTTCATGGGCGGCGAGATCGGGCAGAGCGGTGAGTGGAACGCCAACGGTCAGGTCGAGTGGCAATTGCTCGAAGCCGGACCGTATCACAAAGGCGTGCAACGGATGGTGGCTGACCTGAACCGGCTGTACCAGGCGGAGCCCGGTTTGTGGCAGGCCGATTTCGATCCTCAAGGGTTCGAGTGGATTGACGCTTCGGATAATCAAAACAGCGTCATGTCGTTCATTCGTCGCGAACCTGAGCGCGTCAGTGAAATTGTTGTCATTCTAAATCTCACTCCGGTGCCGCGGCGCCGGTACCGCATCGGCATGCCGCGCCCGGGCAAGTGGTTGGAAGCTTTCAACAGCGATGCCGCCATTTATGGCGGCAGCAATGTTGGCAACTACGGCAGCGTGACCGCGGAGGATTTGGATTGGCATAATCAATCGTATTCCGCGGAATTCACTTTGCCGCCGATGAGCATCATGTCGTTCAAACCGGAACAACCCTACGCGTCGGAGAAAAAGGAGGGAGTTGTCATCGCGCCCGTGAAGGAAAAGGCAAAAGCAGCCAAATCCGTTGAACCAACAACCCTTAAACCCGCAAAGTAAATTGTCGCCTTCGTTGTCTTTGTTCTGTTCCACCAAACGACGACGGCGGTCTCGAGGACGAACCCAATACCATGCCTGAAATCTTCCACGCGCTCGGATTGCATTTGCATCAGCCGCTCGGCAATTTGGTGGCGTTGCACAATTCCAGTGAGCCGTGGGAAGCCAAACAGATTCTTTGGTGCTACGATCGCATCACGCGAATGCTTGATCAGTATTGGGACGTGGCGCGATTGCACCTGAGTTTTTCCGGCACGCTGCTCAAGCAGCTCGAAGACCCCGGCGTGCGCGAAACCTTTTCCGACACGGTCAACATTGCCGACTTCATGCACCGCTTCCGCTGCGCGAACATCGAATATGTTGGCAGCGGTTTGTATCATCCGGTCTATCCGCTGACGCCTGCTGCCGACTGGGACGCGCAGACGGATTGGTGGAAGGGCCTCGGTCGCCATCTGCTCGGGCGCGATACCTTCAATGGTTTCTGGCCGCCGGAAATGGGTTTTTGCATGGAGATAATTCCGATGCTCGCCCGGCACGGCTTCAAATACGTGCTCGTGGATTCCATCTATATCAAACCCAAGCGCGAGATGCGCTGGGAGGAAACGCGCTATCGTCCGTATCTCGCGCGGTTTGGGGGCGCGGAAATTATTGTCGTGCCGCGCGATCGCGATCTTTCCAACGCGCAACTTTCCGGCCTCGACCCCGGCTGGTTTCAGAACGAAATCTACGAGCGCACCAAGCACTGTCATTTCCCCGCGTTGGTGACGACGTGGACGGATGGCGAGAACGGCGGCTGGTTTCGCACGTCGCAAGTCGAGTCCGGCTTCTGGGGTTTTTTCTACAAGCCGATCCTTGATCGTTACCGCGCCGGAACGCTGGGCTTCACGCCCATTCACATCAGCGAATATCTGCGTCGCTTCCCGCCGACGGAGGAAGTGGAGGTGCATCGCGGCGCGTGGAACACGGAGCATCATTGGGGCGGCGACTTCACGCAATGGACCGGATCGCTTTTGCAAAAGAAAGGTTGGGATGAAATTAAGAATGCCAGCGATTACTACTGGCAGGTGAAAAAGAAATTCGGCGAGATTTTTCTCCCTCGCCCCGTCGGACGGGGAGAGGGCCGGGGTGAGGGGCAATCCAACGCACTGCTGAACGCCGATGAAATCCGTTCGCTCATCGTGCAAGCTTACGATCATCTGCTGACGGCGGAGACGAGCTGTAATTTTTACTGGGGCAGCCGCTGGGTGCATCGCTCGTTTGATGGCCTCGAGCAAACGTATCATTTGCTCGACACCGCCGTGAAAAAAATGCAAATCACGAAGTGATGCCAATGCGCACGAATCAAAAACAAGTGACACCGATTTCACAAATTGGCATAGATTCAATCCGTGCTAATTCGTGGAGTTCGTGTCTGGGAATTATGTCTGTCCATTCGTATCCATTCGTGGTTTTCCAACTCTGAGCATGTACATCATCCAAATCGCATCTGAATGTGCGCCGGTCGCCAAAGTGGGCGGGCTGGGCGATGTGGTATTTGGTTTGAGTCGCGAGCTGGAAATTCGGGGCAACTCGGTCGAGATCATCCTGCCGAAGTATGACTGCCTGCGTTACGACCGGATTTACGGCTTGCAGCCGACGTTTAACGATCTGTGGGTGCCGTGGTATAATGGCGCGATCCATTGCACGGTTTTTTTCGGGTTCGTGGAGGGGCGGAAGTGCTTCTTCATTGACGCGCATGGCGATCACAATTTTTTCAACCGCCGCACGTTCTACGGCCAGCACGACGACGATCAGCGTTTCGCCTTCTTTTGTCGCGCCGCGTTGGAGTTCATGCATAAAAGCGGCAAGCATCCCGACGTGATCCATTGTCACGATTGGCAGACGGGCCTGGTGCCGGTGTTGCTTTATGAGCTTTACCAACCCCTGGGCCTGACGCATCCGCGAGTGTGTTACACGTTGCACAATTTACAGCATCAAGGCGTGACGCGGGAACACATCCTCCGCGCCACCGGGCTGAACCGGCCCGCGTATTTTTTTCACCCCGACCGCTTGCGGGACAATTTTAATTCCGGCGCGATCAACCTGATGAAAGGCGGCATCGTTTACTCCAACTTTGTCACCACGGTTTCACCGCGTTACCTCGAGGAGATTTTATATTCCACGCAAAACTACGGTCTCGGGCATACGCTCCACGTGCATCACCGCAAGCTGGGCGGCATTTTGAACGGGCTGGATTACAACGTGTGGAATCCGGAAACCGACCGGCATATTCCCCAGCAATACGGTCTCAACAACGTGGACGCGAAATACCTCAACAAAACCGCGTTGCGCAACCGGTTTTGGTTGCGCGATGCTTTTCGCCCCATTGTTTGCTACGTGGGCCGGCTGGATCAGCAAAAAGGTCTGCCGCTGATCGCGCACGCCATTCATTATTGTTTGCAGAACGGCTGTCAGTTTGTGTTGCTCGGCACGGCGGCCGACGCCGGGATCGCCCATCAGTTCCACGAACTGAAACGCCAATACAACGACAATCCGGATTGCCATTTGGAACTGGGATTCAATGAGGAATTGTCCCATCTGATTTACGCCGGCGCGGAAATGATCATCGTGCCGAGCCGCTTCGAACCGTGCGGACTCACGCAGATGATTGGATTGAAATACGGCACGGTGCCGATCGTGCGGGCGACCGGCGGATTGGCCGATACCATCTTTGATGCGGATTACGCACCCAAACCGTATCACGAACGCAACGGTTACACGTTCAACGATTTCAATAACGCCGGGATCGAATCCGCTCTCCATCGCGGCATTGGTTTGTGGTATTCCCATCCGCAATACTTTCGCGAACTGGTGGAGAACGGAATGCGCTACGACTACTCGTGGAATCATCCGGGGCAGCATTACCTGAATGTTTACGAATACATCTGTGACAAGTGAGTCTCCAGCTGGTTAATAGTGGAGAGTTGATGGTTGAGGGATAAAAAATATGACGTTCGCCCCTTCTGGAAGCGCCGAGGTGAGAGCGAGCGTTCAACAAATTAAAATGACCGAAACGGCCCAAATCGAAAGAGCTTGTCCCGTCTGTCAAAACGCTGCCGCGCAACCACACTGGCGCAAAGGCGATTTGCAAATCGTGCGCTGCGCCGATTGCAGCATGGTCTTCGTCAATCCTGCGCCCACCGCGATGGCCAGCGGTCAGTTTTATGATACTGAAGGTGCGGATTACTATCTTTCCCCGGCCAAGCTCGCGAGCGATTACGCGGTCGTGCGCTTCGAGCGCGAACTGCGGCTGTTGCGAAAATTTTGTCCGCACGGCGCGGTGTTGGACGTGGGCTGCGGCTCGGGCGGATTTCTTTTCCAACTCAAACAACGCTGGCCGGGCGATTACGAAATCCTCGGCACGGACGTGAGCGGCGGGCCGTTGGATTACGCGGAATCGCGTGGCGTGCCCGTGGCGCGTGGAAATTTTTTGGAGCTGAATTTCAAGAACGCTCCATTTGACGCGGTGACGTTCTGGGCTGTGGCGGAACATCTGGCCGAACCTGGACGCTTTCTGGAAAAAGCTTGCGCGCTACTCAAACCTGGCGGCTTGTGCTTCGTGCTCGTGCCGAATCTGCGTTCGCTCGCAGTGCGCTGGCTCGGCGCGAAATATCGTTACGTTTATCCACAACACTTGAATTATTTTTCTGCGTCCACGCTGGCGCGGCTTGGCGCTCGTACCGGTTTCGCGGTCGTCGCCATGCAGTTCACACATTTCAATCCGGTCGTCCTCTGGCAGGATTGGCGGGGCAGGGGACGCGATGTTTCCAACGCTGAGCGTGGTGAGTTGCTCAAGCAAACCACGGCGTTGAAACAGAAACCGTGGTTGCAACCGGTGAAATGGCTTTATGGACTGACGGAGAAGGCCCTCGGCGTGATGGGGCTGGCGGATAACCTCGTTGTTGTCTTTCGGAAGAAGTAACCACGGATGGAAAGGCAATGGCTGCAAAGGTTAGATCGTTGTAACCGTTGCAACGTATTTAACGCTGGCCAGTAAAATTCGTGTTCCTTCGTGTCCATTCGTGGTTAAAAATTCCAGCGCTTTGATTTTCAGCGGCGCGATGCAGCGTTGGCTCGGGCGCTGGCGGCCGATTCGCGTTTTCGCAACTTGGATGATCAATTAGGAGTCGCCGATTCCACACTGACCGTCTCTCCGGTTCAGGTGTTTGCGGTACGCCACGTTGCGCCTTGAGCTGCGCCATTATTTCGTTGCTGCCGCCGGCGCGTTGAGATTTACCGTCTTCGGGAGTTCGCCAAAGTGGTAATACTGATGGGTGATTCCGTCGTCGCGCACGATGACGATTCGCAATCCTGATTTGCCTTCGGCGATGGGCATGCCAACCGGGCCGGTTGTCACCGCTTCCAGGTCGCCATCGTGTCCCACCGCGTTACGATGGTAATGGCCTGAGAACAGATGCTTCACTCCTGCCGCGTGAAATAGCTGCAGATAGTGGCGACGCCGCTCGGTGGGGATGTTGAAATACTCATCCTTTTCATCCGCGCTTTTCAGAAACCAAGGATGATGCGCGAACACAACGATGTGCGCGGCGCCATTGGCGCGCGCGGTCTGGAGTTCGTGCTGCAACCAATTTTCCTGGGCAGCGGCCAGATCGGGCGCCTTTTGCGGGGAATGAATAAGCATGGAGTTCAAGGCAATGCCCACGAACCCCTCGTGCTGGAACGTAAAGTGATCCGGTTCAAGTTGATTGGTGTAAGTGGCGATGCTGGCGGCGGTGGGTTCGTTGCCAACGTCATGATTCCCCGGCAACGAGTAAACCGGAATGTCGGATGCCACTTTGCCGATGATTCGTTGGTATTCGTGAATCTGTTTTTCATTCCCCGGCTGGTTCACCAGGTCGCCGGTTACCACCACGAAAGCCGGGCGCAGGCGGTTGATCGTGGCGACGGCGAATTCCAAGTTGGCCGTTTCCTGGATAAAATCCCGGTTATCGGTGAACATGCCGAATTGCGGGTCTGACAATTGAATGAAGAAGAAAGGTTTGGCCGCCGCCAAGTGCAAGCCCGCCAGACCGAGCGCCAGGGCGATCCCGATTTTTAATTTGATCCGATTCATCAGCAGGATGATGCGTAAGGCGGACTGGTTAGGCCAGAACCGAACGCTTGCCAAGGGCGCGCGCCCCAAGGCCGCTGGCCCACTCGTCCGCGTCGTCTTGGTTGCCATTTTCACTGACCCGCGTCAAACGTCTGGAGATTTCACCCGTGTCAGTTGGCGTTGCGACGCGATATTCTTTGACCCTTGGCGCAACTTTTTTTAGTTTGCGGCGTTCAGTTTCGCGTACGAGAACAAGAATCCATGGCGTTCAACTCAGTCAAAGTTCTGTTTGCCTCTGTTTTGGGCGTAATGCCCGATCAGTATGAGGAGGTGCAAAAAGCTTGGCGCATCGCCGTGGAAAATGGTTCGCAGGACCCGTTCCTGTCGTTTCTGGCGCGGGAGCTGGGTCTGTCCGAGGATATTTTCCTCCAACGCCTGGCCGAAGGTTTGAACTGGCCGTATCTCGAACTCAACAAGCTGGCCGTCGAAAACGAGGCGCGCGGCAAAATTTCCACCAAGGTCGCGTTCCAGTACAATGTTCTGCCCGTGGCCATGAAGGACGATGCCGTTCAAGTGGTGGTCAGCAATCCGTTTGATAACGCGATGCTCAACGCGGTGCGCTTTGACGCGCACGGTCCGGTGCAGTTCGCGCTTGCGCCCAAAGCTGAAATCGAGAAGGCGCTCAAGAAATATTACGGCGTCGGGGCGGAAACGCTCGATGAGATGGGCGAGGAAATTCCGCTCGATCTGGAATTGCCGACGGACAAGGAAATCACCGAAGGCGATCAGGAGGCGAGCGTCATCAAGTTTGTCAACCAGGTGATCTGGGAGGCGTACAAGGATCGCGCCACGGATATCCACCTCGAACCGCAGGAGGACGAGCTGCGCATTCGTTACCGCATTGACGGCATTCTGCACCAAACGCCAATGCCGCCGCAGTTGAAGCGCTTTCAGGCGGCCATTATTTCGCGCATCAAGGTGATGAGCGGAATGAACATTTCCGAAAAGCGGCTGCCCCAGGACGGGCGCATCAACGTCCGCATCAAAGGCGAGGAGATTGACATCCGCGTCTCCACCGTGCCGACGGTGTATGGCGAATCGGTTTCGCTGCGGCTGCTATCGCGTGGTAAAATTTTTCTCAGTTTGGACAAACTGGGATTTGCGCCGGTGGACGAGGCGGCGATCCGGGAGATCATCGTCAAACCGCACGGCATTTTGCTCGTTACCGGACCGACCGGATCGGGGAAGTCCACCTCGCTCTACGCGATGCTTTCGACGATCAACTCGATCCAGAAGCGCATCATCACCATCGAAGAGCCGGTGGAATACGAACTTAAAGGCATCAACCAGATCGCTGTGCGCCCGGAGATCGGCCTGACCTTTGCCATGGGGCTGCGCCACATTCTGCGCCAGGACCCCAACGTGATCATGGTCGGCGAAATTCGCGATCTGGAAACGGCGGAGATTGCGATCCGCGCGGCGTTGACCGGTCACTTGGTATTCTCGACGTTGCACACGAACGACGCGCCCAGTGCGTTCACCCGGTTGATTGACATGGGCATTGAGCCGTTTCTGGTGGCGTCCTCGGTGGAAGGGATCATGGCGCAACGGCTCGTGCGCACGATTTGTCCCGTGTGCAAAATTGAGCAACAGGTGGAACGGTCCTATTTGAAAAAGATCGGTTTTCCGGAGGAATTGATTGATTCCACCAAGTTCATGCGCGGCGCGGGTTGCGAATCCTGCCGCCAGCTTGGGTATCAGGGGCGGTTGGCGATTTACGAATTGCTCGTGTTGAACGAGGCGTTGCGCCCGCTGGTGTTGAGCCGCGCGGCGTCTTCAACCATTGCGCAACGGGCGATCGAACAAGGCATGAGGACGTTGCGCGATGATGGTTGGAACAAGGTGCGCCAGGGCATTACCACCATTGAAGAAGTGCTGCGCGTGACGCAGATCGAGGAACATCTGGAATCGTTGCCCGCCCCAACCCCGCGGACCACCGTGTCCGTCTGAGGATCACCTTCATGGCCCGCTTTCATTCATGCAATGTGTTACAGAGCGCTGGAGCTGACCGGCAGGTCTGGCAGTTCCAGGCGCAGGGCGCGTTCCCGATGGTGCGGGAGCAGAAGGTCGTTGACGGAGTGCCCCTGGCTCAAGGTATGGCCGGCAAAAGTTGGCGCCAGCTCTGGCAGCCCCGGCTGAATCTTGCGTTGCTGCCGCCCGATCAGGTGTTTTTCCGGGTGGTGCATTTGCCGCCCAGCGCGCCGGCCGAACTACGTGCCATGGTGGAGCTGCAACTGGAAAAGCTTTCGCCATTACCGGTCGGACAAATTCTCTGGAGCCTGCATCCGTTGCCAACCGGCAAGGACGCGGCCGCTTCCGGTGATTTGCAAACCCTCATTGTCGTCCTGGTTGAACGCAAGGTTGTCGAGGACTTTTTGGGCACAATCGAGGCCAGCGGCTACCTCGCGGATCGCCTCGAGTTGAGCGCGTTGGATCAACTGGTCGCCACGGTCGTGGATGGCAATGGCGCGTGGATTTATCCGGAATTGACCGGTGGGCTGAACACGGCGCTGGTCGCCTGGTGGTACGACGGAAGATTGCAGAGCTTGAGTCCGGTGAATCTGCCGCCAACGGGGAATGTGGTTGGCGCGCTTAAAGAGCAACTGGAGCAAATGGCCTGGTCGGGCGAACTGGAAGGCTGGCTCACCGCGCAACCGCAATGGACGTTGGTGGCCAGTGAAGCCGCCACGCCGGTCTGGGAGAAATGGCTGCGCGACAGCTTGGAGGTGCCGGTCCGATTGATTCCCGCGCTGACGCCGATGGCTCTGGCCTCGAAGACCGCGCAACGCGCGGCGGCGGTGGAGGGGAAGGATAATCTCATTCCGCCGGAGTACGCGACGCGTTATCGCAACCAGTTTTTCGACCGGCTCTGGATTCGCGGCATGTTCGCGGTGGGCATCATCTATTTTGTGTTGGTCGCTGTTTATCTGCTGGCCGTGCGCGTGCAGGATTACCGATTGAATCAGGCCGAGCGGCAGGTGACTTCGCTGGGCGGCGCTTACACGAACGTGTTGCAATTGAAAGAGCGGTTACAGGTGTTGAAAACCCGCGAAGACCTCAAGTTTGCCGCGTTGGACTGCTGGAAAATCACCGCCGAGTTGTTGCCGGAAACCCTGACCCTGGACAGCTTTGCCTTTTCGGACGGGCGCAAGTTTTCCCTGAGCGGCAGTGCGCCGGCGGATTCCGCCGCCTCGGTGAACAAGTTTTACGGAGACATTCGCAAAGCGACACTGGCTGGCGCGCAATTGTTCGACGCCAACAAAGGCCAGCAACTCAGCACCCGCGTCGGGCCGGGCGGGGTGGTAATCTGGAATTTTAGTTTGGAACTCAACCGTACGGAGGAAGATTGAAGGAATACCTCGCCCGACTTAGCGCCCAGTTTTCCCGCCTGAGTTCGGCGGAACGCTGGTTCATCATCCTGGTCATCATCGTGGTGTTCGCGGTGGTCAATTTCGTGTTCATCTTCCCCCACTTTGGCGAGTTCGGCCGGTTATCCCGCCGGATTGGTGATGCGCGCGACAAACAGCAACGCTACGAGGATGCCATCGCGCAGACGGTCACGTTGTCCAATCAGGTCGCGAAACTGGAGGGCGCGGGCGCCGCTGTGCCGCAGGAAGATCAAGTGAACAATTTCCTCACGGCCATCCAGAACCAGGCGGTGCAGTCCGGCGTGACCATCGTGGCCAATACGCCGCAGCCGCAGCGCACGAACCAGTTCTTTCTGGAACGCATCCAATCCCTGCGCACCCAGTCCAATGAAGAACAGTTGGTGGATTTTCTCTACAGCCTCGGCGCGGGCAACTCGATGATTCGCGTGCGCGCCTTGTCGGTGCAACCGGACCCGCCACATTACGCCTTGAATGCGAGCGCGACGTTGATTGCCAGTTTCCAAAAGAAACCGCTGGCCCGTTCGTCGCCCGCTCCCGCCGCCAAGCCTGCCGCGCCGGCGTCCACCCCCACCGTCTCCAATGTTCCGCCGGCGCATCCAGCCGCGGCCAAACCCGTTCCGGCTCCCGCTCCTGCGGCTAAACCTGCAACGCCTACGAAGAAATGAAAGTGAAAATTCTACTGCCCGTTTTAGTGTGGCTATTCAGTTTTGGTGGGATGGCGCAAACGCCGCCCGCGCATTCCGCCACGCCCGCCCGCCCGACCTTGAACCGTCCGCCCGCGCGCGCACTGCCGGCCTTTCCGGCGGCAACGCCGGCCACCAACGCGGTGCCGCCGATTGTCACCGCCCCTCCGGGCACGCCGGATTTGGGCGCGATGACGTTGCGCCCCCCGGCGACGGCAGGCAGCATTACTAATCCGGATGAAATCCTTCCCGCCGGCAGCATTCAGTTTACGGCGGCGTCGCTGGATTCCGTATTGGAAATCTATGCGGAGTACGTGGGGCGCAACGTATTGCAGCCGGCCTCATTGCCCAAGGCGGAGATTGTGCTGAAGCAAACCACGCCGCTGACCAAACTCGAGGTCGTGCAAATGATCGAAGCGGCGTTGTATCTGAATCAAATTTCTCTCGTCAATGTGGGGGATAAGTTCGTCACGGTGATCCCCACGACGGAAGCGGTTAAGATTCCTGGCATCATCAACACGAACGACATTTCACAAATGCCCGACCTGGGTTCGGTGGTGACGCATGTGGTGCAGTTGAAATACAACAAACCGTCGGAAATGGTGCAGTTGCTCCAGCCTTTCGCCAGCGGCAGCGTGGCCACGCCCATCACGCCGCTCGAGGGCAGCAGCATTCTGGTGTTGCGGGACAACGTGGCCAACGTGAAGCGGATGTTGGAAATGATCGAGAAGGTGGACGTCGTGGCGGAGTCCGAGATTTTGTCCGAGGTCATTCCGATTAAATTTGCGAAAGCGGAGGAAATCGCCAGCGCTTTGAGCACCGTTGGCGGTGGCACCGCCGGGTCCATTGGCACCCGCAGCAGCTCCGGCACGACGGCTGGACGCAGCGCCGGGATGAATCGGGGCGGGATGGGCAATACCGGATTGAACAACCCGATGATGAATCAGTTGGGCACCACCGGCGCCGCGCAGAATCCCACGCCTTCGTCAAATACGTCATTTGGTGATCGCGTGCGCAGTCTGATCAACCGGGCGGCGGGCAGCGGTGAATTCACAATTTTGGGTGAGACCAAAATCATTGCCGACATCCGCTCCAACTCACTGTTGGTCTTCGCGGCCAAGCGCGATATGGACATGATCAAGGACATCATCGGCAAGCTGGACGTGGTGCTGGCGCAGGTATTGATCGAGACGATCATCATGGATGTTTCCCTGGATAACTCGTGGGCGTTCGGCGTTTCCGGCGCCCAGACGGCGCGCCAGTTTTCAGGTGATTTTTCCGGTGCGGGCGGCATGAACTTGAAGCGATTCACGGAGGTTGGCAATAACAGCAGTCCCGGCGGCACGAACGCGTTCAGCGATCTGATCGGCACCGGATTGAAGTACTTTGGTGTGGTGGATCAGGATATTTATTTGTCAATTGAAGCCGCCGCCGCGGATAACAAAATCAACGTCATTCAAAAGCCGCGCATTCAAACGTCGCACGCCACGCCCGCCTCGATTTTCATCGGTAACACGGTGCCGTACGTCACCGGCACGTATTACGGCGGTGGTTATGGCGGCGGCCCGGGGTCCTCGTATCAACAGTTGCGCGTCGGCATCGGTTTGGACGTGACGCCCTTCATCAATTCTGACGGATTGGTGGTCATGCAAATCCAGGAAACCATTGATGAAATCAGCGGGGCCACCGACATCACCGGAGTGGGCGCGGTGCCGAACACCACCAGCCGCACCTTATCCGCCGAGGTGGCGGTGAATGATCGGGAAAGCATCATGCTCGGCGGTTTCATTCGCAACTCGGACAACAAAAATAGATCCGGCGTGCCTGTGCTCAAAGACATTCCCCTGTTGGGCGCGCTGTTCCGCTCGTCGGGCAGCTCGAAGGAGCGCAAGGAATTGATGGTCTTGATGCGTCCGACGGTGTTGCGGACTCCGAGCATTGCGGCGTTGCAGGTGGAGGTGGAAAAGAAACGCCTGCCCGGAGTGGTGTCCGCCGAGAAAGAATTGGATAAAACCGAACGCGCGCTGGCGGAGCAGGAAGCCGAAGCGGAAAAACCAGGGCGTAAAAAGAAAGCTGCGCCGGTGAAGGCTAAATCCGACCATGATGCGCTGGATAATTTCACCCAACCACAGCCGTTCACCCCCGAGGACGAAATACTGCTCAACGAGCCGTCCGGCCCCACTTCGAGGTAGGCAATCCGCTCCAACGAGGCGGCTGATACGGGTGTTTCAGCGGAAATCGTTTTCGCCCCTCCACGTCGGTGGCGGCGCTTTCCATTTCGCCCGAAAGCCTTTCGTGGCTCCCTTTTTCCAAGATTCACTCCCAACGACCCGCCAGTCAGAATTTAGAATTGTGGAATTTTGGAATTGCGGACTTTGCCTTGCGTCTGCGGTAATTATTTGTAGGTTTTGTGCCGCAACGACCATTCTGGAGCCGATACGCCATGAATTTTAACTTTCCGCCCGCCGCCCGCCCCCGCTGAACCGAACTCCTCCCGACTCCGCTCATGGCTGACCTGCTGCGCTTAACTTCCTTGACGAAATCCTTTGGCGCGGTGCGGGCGTTGCGGCAAGTCTCCCTGGACCTGCAGCCGGGTGAGGTTCATGCCTTGCTGGGCGAAAACGGCGCGGGTAAATCCACCCTCATCAAGATCATCACTGGCGCGCACCAACCCGACGGCGGCACCATCGAAATCAACGGCAAGCGCCTCCGTCACCTCACTCCGGCCTTGGCGCACAAGCAGGGCATCGCCTGTATCTACCAGCAACCGGCGTTGTTTCCGGAACTCACGGTGACCGAGAATATCGGCTTGCGCCTTGAATCCGCGTCGGTGTGGCACCGGGTGAATTGGACGCGCCGCCGCGCCCGGGCCGGAGAATTATTGCAACGCATTGGCGCGGACATTTCCCCAACCGCCGAGGTGCGTTCGCTCTCCATGCCCGAACAGCAATTGGTGGAGATCGCTTGCGCCGTCGGCACGGGCGCGCGGATCGTCATCATGGATGAACCGACGGCGTCGCTCACGCAAAAGGAGCAGCGGCTGCTCTTTGCGCTGGTCAGGGAATTGCGCGCGCAAGGGGTGGGCATTATTTACATCTCCCATCGGCTGGAAGAAATTTTTGCGCTCGCGGATCGGGTGACAGTGCTGCGCGATGGCGAGAGCATCGGCACGCGTTCGGTGCGGGACTTGGACGAGGCGACGCTCATTAAACTGATGGTGGGCCGCGCGGTGGCGCACGTTTTTCCTCCCAGCGAAAGCGAACCGGGAGCGGTCCGGCTCGAATTGAAAAATTTATCCTGCGCCGCCGGTGGAGTGCATGACGTGAACCTCCAGGTGCGCGCGGGCGAAATCCTGGGCCTGGCGGGATTGGTGGGCGCGGGGCGCACGGAGCTGGCGCGCGTATTGTTTGGAATCACCCCTGCGGATTCCGGGGAAATTCATCTGGATGAGGCGCCGATTCGCATTACCTCACCGCAGGAAGCCACGGCGCACGGCATCGCTTACGTGCCCGAAGATCGGCGCCGGCACGGCATCATTTTGGAACTGCCCATCGCTCACAACATGACCATGGCCATTCACCAGCGGATTTTCCGCGGCACTTGGTTGCGGCTGGGCGCCGAGCGGCGCTTCGCTCTGGATTTCATCCGAACGCTCGACATCAAAGCCGCCGGCCCCGACGCGCCGGGCGGTTCGCTCTCCGGCGGCAACCAACAAAAGGTTTCGCTGGCTCGTTGGCTCGCCACCCGGCCGAAGTTGCTCATCCTGGATGAACCTACGCAGGGCGTGGACGTTGGCGCCAAAAGTGAAATCCACAAGATCATTCGTCGCCTGGCGCGTGAGGGTTTGGCGGTATTGATGATTTCCAGTGAACTACCGGAAATCCTCGGAATGAGCGATCAGATCGCGGTGATGCGCGGCGGCACCATCACCGCGTTGCTGCCGGGAAACGCTTCCGCTGATGCGGTCATGACCGCCGCCCTGGGAGCAAAGGAGAACTGATGAAGCGAGTTTGCCTCTATGGTTTCAAAAGTTTGCTGGCGCTGGCGCTCGGTATTGGGATGGGTCGAAGCACCACCAATCCTGAGTTTTGTTCCGTGTTTGATGCGGCGCGCGATGGCTATGATTCGATCCGGATTCCATCCATCGTTGTCGCCAAGACCGGGACGATCCTTGCCTTCGCCGAGGGACGGGCGGCCGACCGGGATCAGGCGTCCAACGATATCATCCTGAAACGCAGCGCGGACGGCGGCTTGACCTGGCAACCCGTGCAAGTGGTGGCCGATGCCGGCGCGGCTTCACTCAACAATCCCACTGCGGTGGTGGATCAGGATTCCGGGCGCGTTTTCCTGATGTACCAACTCATTCCGCAACACCTCAAGGAACACGACGCAAACATCCAGACCGGTTACACCGGCACCAACATCTTCCGTAGTTTTGTCATCTGGTCCGATGACGCGGGCGTAACCTGGTCGAAGCCCACGGACGTCACGCGCTCCACCAAACGCCCCACCGGCGCCACGACCATCGCCAGCGGCCCCGGCATTGGCATCCAATTGACGCGCGGCCCGCAGCGCGGTCGGTTGATCATTCCCTTCAATGAAGGACCGTTTTATCAGTGGAACAACTATGCGGTGTACAGCGACGATGGCGGGCAACATTGGCAATGGGGCGAAAATGTGCCCGGCGCATTCGTAACGGATGCGCAGGGGCGACGTCGCAGTCAGGTCAATGAGGTGCAAATGGTCGAACTCAGTGATGGCTCGGTGCGTTTGAACAGCCGTCCATTTGCCGGTGCCAAAGTGCGCAAAACGGCGATCAGCCGTGACGGCGGCCAGACGTGGTCGCCAGTGACGGACGTGCCGGCGCTGCGCGATCCCAGTTGCAACGCCAGTGTATTGCGTTACTCGTTCGATGATGCTCAAGGCGCGGGGCGACTGCTATTCAGCGGCCCGGACAGCGATCAACGCCGCAACGGCACTCTTCATGTCAGTTACGATGACGGGGCCACCTGGCCACGCCGACGGACCTTTGTGCCCGATGGATTTGCCTACAGCGTCTTGACCCGTCTGCCGGATGGCCAGATCGGTTGTCTGTTCGAACCCAACGATGCCAGACGCATTTTGCTGGCGCGAATTCCGTTGGCCTGGATCGAGCCGGTCAGTGTGGATCAAACGCCTTCGACTCAAACGCCGAAATCGGCGCCGTCGCCATGACCAAAACGAAACTCAATTTACGCGACTGGTCGGCCGCCATCGTGCTGGGCGTTTTGCTTCTGTTGCTAGCGGTGGTTGCTCCGGCGTTTTATCAGCCGCAGCCGCAGCTCTCGTTGCTGGCGCGCGAAGCGCCTTCGCTGGTGGTGGCCTGCGGCGCGGCGTTGATCATCGTCTGCCGCCAGATTGATATTTCGGTCGGCTCACAATTCGCCGTGTGCAGCGTGGCCGCGGGATTGTTGGCTACGCAAGGTCTGTCGCTGCTCCTGGTCGTGCCGCTTGCAATTGTCATTGGCGCCGGCTTGGGGGCGATCAATGGCGTGCTGGTGGCGGGGCTGCGCTTGCCCTCCATCGTGGTCACGCTCGCCACCTTGGTCACGTGGCGCGAGGGATTGCGCTGGTGGCGTCAGGGACAATTCGTGGACCTGCCCGAAGGCACGCAATGGCTGGGATTAAGCCAGGCCGCCGGCCAATGGACCTTGATCAGCGTGGCGGTGGGGTTACTGCTCGCGCTGGCTTGGGCAACCAAGCATCTGAGTCTGGGGCGTTTCATTTACGCGGTGGGCAGTGACGCTGAAGCGGCGCGCTTGTCCGGCATCCGCCCGCAGATGGTGACGTTCCTGGTGTTTGTGCTGATGGGCGCGTTGGTGGGGCTGGCGGCGGTGATGAACCTGGTGCAATCCCCGCAAGTGGACCCGAAATCCGGCTCGGGTTTAGAGTTGAAAGTCATCGCCGCCGTCGTGGTGGGGGGCGTGGAAATCACGGGAGGCCGGGGCAAACTTTGGGGCGTGCTGGCCGGGCTGCTGTTGCTGGCGTGCATTGGCCCCGCTTTGACGCATCTGCATATCGAAGCGTATTGGGAAAAAGCCATTCAAGGCGGCATCATTTTACTGGCCGTCGTCGCCGATGGCCTGCGCCATCGCCAGTAACCGTTCACCACTGAAAGCCATGAACCGATCGGAAATCAAAGCCACGCTGCTGCGCCACGAAACCGTGCTGCTGCTGGTCGTGGTGTTGGAGTGGTTTTATTTCAACTCGGTCGGGCCGCGCTTCGGTTCGCTGGATAACACCTTCGATCTGCTGCGCCACTCGGTGGAAATCGGACTGTTGGCCCTGGCCATGACGCCCATTATTCTGACCGGCGGAATTGATCTCTCGGTCGGTTCCTTGCTTGGGTTGTGCGCGGTTCTGTTTGGCAAATTCTGGCGCGACGCAGGTCTGCCCATTCCTCTGGCCGCCGCCATGACGATAGTTTGTGGCGCGCTGGCCGGCGGACTGAACGCGGTGCTGATCGCGCACTGGCGGTTGCCTTCGCTGATTGTCACCCTGGGCACGTTCTCGTTGTTTCGCGGTCTGGCGGAAGCGCTCACCCGGGGCGCGGACACTTTCACCAACTTTCCCGCTTCGTTCCTTTTCCTGGGGCAGGAACATTGGTTGGGCGTTCCCGCGCAAGCGCCTTTGTTCATCCTGGTGGCGGTGGGCATCTGGCTGCTGGTGCATCGCACCACGTTCGGACGATCCTTTCGCGCCATCGGTTACGCGCCGGAAGGAGCGCGCTACGCCGGGTTGCCCGTCGCGCGGCGACTGGCGTTCGTTTACGTGCTGGCGGGGATCATCGCGGCCATCGCCGCCGTCATTTACACGGCGCGACTCGGCCAGGCCAAAGCCGACGCGGGCACGGGTTATGAACTGTTGGCAATCACGGCGGTGGTTCTCGGCGGCACGAGTATTTTCGGCGGCAGCGGCACGGTGCATGGCACCCTGCTGGGTACCGCCGCGATCGCCATTCTGAACAACGGACTGGTCCACGCCCGGCAGCCCCGTGAAGTGGCCGGAATGTTGACCGGTCTGCTGCTGATCCTCGCCCTGGCCGGATCCAGCTTGCCTAAAATACTGGCGCAACGCTGGCCGCGCCGCCAAAATGCCCTTGTAAAATGAACAGTTCGAACTTGAAAAAAATTTTTTCGCTTTTGGCACTGACCAGTCTGGGTTTCCTGGTGGGTTGCGGAAAAAGCTCCGACTCCGGCAACCGCTCCGCCAATGCCGGCACCAAAAAAGTTTCCATCGCCCTGATGCCCAAATCGAAGGGGAACGCGTATTTCATTTCCTGCAAAAAGGGTGCGGATCAGGCCGCGCAGGAACTCGGCGTGGATTTGTTATTCGATGGTCCAACGGATCCCGATCCCGCCAAGCAAAATGAAATCGTGGAGAACTGGATCACAATCGGCGTGGACGTGATCGCCGTGGCCTGTGAAAACCGCGAGGGCATTTCCACCGCTCTGCGCCGCGCCAAAAGTAAGGGCATCAAAGTGATTACTTACGACGCGGACGCGCAACCCGACGCGCGGGATTTCTTCGTCAATCAAGCCACTCCCGAAGGCATTGGCTTCACCCTGATGGATGAAGCGGCGCGCTTGTGCGGCGGCGAAGGCGAGTTCGCCATCATCACCGCCAGCCTGACCGCGGCGAACATGATCGAATGGCAGAAATACATTGAAGCGCGTCGGGCCAATAAATATCCGCGCATGCAGATGATCGCGTTGCGCCCCTGCGATGATCTCAAGGACAAAGCGCAAAGCGAAGCGACCGCGCTGCTCAGCGCCAATCCGAATTTGAAATGTATCATGGCGATTTGTTCCCCGGCGGTGCCTGGCGCCGCGGAAGCCGTGAAGCAGGCCGGCAAAGCGGGTCAGGTGCAGGTGCTCGGCCTGGGCCTGCCCAACGAGAATCGGCGTTACGTTCACGAGGGAGTGACCGCCAGTGTGATTTTGTGGAACACCGAGCATCTCGGCTACCTTACCATCTACGCCGCCAACGCCCTGGCGCAAGGCACACTGAAACCGGGCACGCCATCTCTTCAGGCGGGCGCGTTGGGTGAATTTTCCATCGCCGGCGACAACATTTTGCTGGGCAAACCCACCATCTTTAACCGGGACAACATTGACCAATTCGATTTCTAAGTGAGTGAAGGGCAACCGCTGGCTTGAGCGGCTGCCGCTTCGGCAGGGATCATCCCAAGACATAACTTCGCGCTGCTTCCTCGCCCAGCGTCGGGCACTTGCCTGGCGTAATAACCAGCCGCGACCTTCGTGGCCCGCCACGTTCGCTGGCCGCCCCGGCGGGAGTTGGCGTGGACAATTTGGCCGCATCGCCTATCCTGCGCGGCGCTATGGCAGTCGCGCAGTCGAAATCATCACCCACGCCGCACGAGCTGGGTTACTTCATGCCGGCGGAATGGACGCCGCATCGCGCCACCTGGATCGGGTGGCCGCATAACGCCTCGGATTGGCCGGGTAAAATCGGCGCCATCCGCTGGGTTTATGGCGAAATGGTCCGCAAGATCACGCAGGGCGAGGATGCGCGCATTCTCGTGCGGCATCCGGCCGAGGCGGAACTGGCCACCAGCTATCTGCAACGCGCCCACGCGAATTTGAAACGCGTTCACTTTGTGGTGCATCGGACCAATCGCGGCTGGACGCGGGACAGCGGCCCGATTCATCTCGTGCGCCAGCGCGGCAAGCGCCGGGACAAGGCCATCGTGCATTTCCATTTCAACGGTTGGGCCAAATACCACAATTGGAAACTGGATACCCGGGTGCCGGAAACAGCAGCGCAAATTCTGAAACGCCCCCTCTTCGACGCGCGCTGGGAGGGACGCCCGTTCGTCATGGAAGGCGGCGGCATCGAGTTGAACGGCGCCGGCACGCTCATCACCACCGAGGAGTGTTATCAACATCCAACAATCCAGGTGCGCAATCCCGGCATGACCAAGGCGGACTATGCGGCGACGTTCAAACGATACCTGGGCGTCTCCAACGTGTTGTGGTTGAGTCGCGGGCCGGTGGGCGATGATACGCACGGGCACATTGACGACGTCTGCCGGTTTACGAATCGGAAAACTTTGGTGCTGATCAAAGAAACCAATCGGCGCGACGCGAACTATCGGCCGCTGGCAGAGAACTGGGAGCGCGTGCAGGACTTCCGGCTGGAAGACGGCTCGAAACCCGAAGTGGTGGCGTTGCCCATGCCCGCGCCGTTGTGGTGTGACGGCGTCCGGCTGCCGGCCAGTTACGCTAATTTCTACATCAGCAACGCGCAGGTGATCGTGCCGACGTTCAACGATCCGAACGATCGGGTGGCGCTGGGCATTTTGGGCGAGTTGTTCCCGGACCGTCCGGTGGTCGGCATTCACGCGGTGGATTTGGTGTGGGGCTTTGGGTCGCTGCATTGTTTGACTCAACAAGAACCGGCTTGAGCGCGTGACCACATGGCGCGTTCCCTTGCCATCGGGCGCTTACGCTTCTAGCTTTTGATCGTGCAGGTTTCCGAGCACATTCGCAAAAAGCTCAGTCAAGTGCCGCACCGACCGGGCGTGTACCTGCACAAGGACCGGTTCGGTACGGTGATCTACGTCGGCAAGGCGCGCGACTTGCGCAAGCGGGTCAGTCAGTATTTTCACCCGTCGCGCCGGCTCGGCTGGGACTTGAAATTCAACGCGCTGGTGGAGGCCATTCACGACTTCGACGTGCATGTGGTGCGCAGCGAACCGGAAGCGTTGCTGCTGGAAAGCAAGCTCATCAAGGAATTTCATCCGCGCTTCAACGTCAGTCTGCGCGATGATAAACGCTTTCTTCTGTTGAAGGTGAATCTCAACGACCCCATTCCCAACTTCGTGTTCACGCGACTGAAGAAGGACGATGGCGCGCGTTACTTCGGCCCGTTCGTCAACTCAACGGCGGCGCGCAACACGCTGGCGCTGGTGCGCCGCCAATTCAATCTGCGCGGCTGCCGGGCGTTTACACCGAACGAAACGGACTACAAACATTGCCTCTACGCGCATTTGAAATACTGCACGGCCCCGTGCGTCGGCAACGTGACGCGTGAGCAATATCTCGAACAGGTCCGGGCCGCGTGCGACTTCCTCGCGGGCCAGTGCGAGGACATGAAATCGCAACTGGAAACTGAAATGCGCCAGGCGGCGCGGGCGCAGGAGTTCGAGCGAGCGGCGGAGTTGCGGGATTTGCTGCAGGATTTGGAACGCACGACGAAGCCGGAAAAATCGTTCGCCCGCGTGCCGTATTCGCTGCCGCTGGCCATCCACCCCGAAGCCGATTTGCAAGCGCTGGCTCAGGTGCTGGGGCTGCCGCAGCCGCCGCGGCGCATTGAAGGTTTCGACATTTCCAACATCAGCGGCACGTTCAAGGTGGCTTCGCTGGTCAGTTTCAAAAATGGCCGTCCAGACCGCGCCAACTATCGGCGCTTCAAAATCAAATCGGTCGTGGGACAGGACGATTTCGCGAGCATGGCGGAAGTAATTCACCGGCGCTATAAACGCCTCCTCGACGAAGCGCATCCGCACGCGCCCGCCGAATCTCAGGTGGCTGCGGATGCCGAGGGCGGCGCGCGGATCGTTTCCGAACTGCAGCAGATGATTGATGCGACCAGCCGCCGGGTGAAACGACAATTGCGCGCCCGGCCTCAATCGTCGGCAAAACCTCCGTCACCGGAATCGCCTCCAGGCGACCAGACGGAAGCCGACTCGCACCTGCCGGATTTGATTTTGGTGGATGGCGGCAAAGGGCAATTGCACGCGGCCCGGGAGGAACTGGAGAAACTCGGATTGCAACACATTCCGCTTATCGGTTTGGCCAAGGAATTCGAGGATATTTATCGTCCCGGCGCGAGCCAGCCGCTGCGGCTGGGACTGGATCATCCGGCGGTGAAATTGTTACAGCGCATCCGGGATGAATCGCATCGGGTGGCCAATTCCTACAACGCGCAACTGCGGCTCAAAAAAATTTCCGAAAGCATTCTTGATGAATTTCCCGGCATCGGCGAGCAACGCAAAGCCGCGTTGCTGAAAAAGTTTGGTTCGGTGCAGCGACTCAAAATCGCTACAACGGAACAGATCGCCGCCGTGCCTGGCTTTGGCAGTAAAGCGGCGGCGGAATTAAAAGCGTTTCTCGCCGCGCGCACGGTACTGCCCACTCAGGAACTTCCCGAAGCCGCCACCGACCACCAATCCTCGGCCTCATAATCTCTCGGCCACATTACCCATGAAAACCCGAGGGTAAAGGTCCTGTTCAGCCGCGTGATGTTGGCCGTCGGGAAAGTGGCGGATATGCGCAAGACGGTATAAATCGCCGGTAATCCTATCCGGCTGCGTCCGGGTAAAATCACCGCTTGAGGGGTGCAAGCAGAGTGGTATTCTCGCCAACGCCCTTTCGCGCAATTTTTATGACGAAACAAGCCATATCGCCCGCCTCAACGACGAGGCGGTGGGTAAAACTGGGGTTGGTTGCGACAAGCATCCTCCTGGCAGGTGGGATCTGGAGCGCTTGGGAATTTTGGTATCGCCAACCCACCGGCAGCGGCCCAGCGGGACCTGCTGTGGACGCCGTCGCATTTCAGGAAACTTGGACGACCAGATCCGTGCTTTTGATTGGTTTGGGAGATAGCATCACTGCGGGGCTTGGCGCCCGCAAAGGCTATTCGTATTTCGACCGCTTGTTGGAAAACCCTGACGATGAATGGCCGGATTTGACTGACATCAACTTACGCAAAGTTTTTCCGAACCTGGAATCTACCAATCTCGCCATGTCTGGAAGCACCTCCCTCGACCACCAACGCCGGCAGTTGCCCCGGCTGCCAGCCGGAGATTCCAACACACTCGCCATTGTGGTTTTCACCACGGGCGGAAATGATCTTATTCACGACTATGGCCGCAGCGAACCCAGGGAAGGAGCAATGTTCGGAGCTTCCTGGGAGCAGGCGCAACCGTGGATTGTAAATTTTGCCGCACGGCTTGAGCAAATGCTGGACGAGATAACGGCGCGGTTTCCGGGCGGTTGCGAAATTTTTCTGGCTGATATTTATGACCCCACGGACGGCACGGGCAGCGCTCGTCGTGTCGGGCTTCCTTCATGGCCGGATAGCTTGCGGATTCATTCCGCCTATAACGAAATCATTCACACGGCAGTGGCGCGGCGGGAAAATGTTCATCTCGTGAATCTGCATGAACCATTTCTCGGACATGGCCTCGGTTGTCGCCGTATCTGGAGCCAGCACTATCGTCGTGATGATCCGCACTACTGGTTCTGGATCAATCTGGAAGATCCCAACGAACGTGGTTACGACGCCATTCGTCGTTTGTTCCTACTCACGATGAGCGAGACAAGGCACAGGCTTCGATAGGAAATTCTTCCTTTTGCATTTCTCCTCGCAGTCGGATTTTTTCCAAGCTCCGTCAGGAGTGAAACCTTTGTAGTGGAGACGACCAAAAACATTTCAAGCCCCGGAGCGGCTAAATATGCCGCTCCTGAATGGAGCTGGGGAATTGTTTGCGTTCGGTTCTACAAAACCGCCCCGATGGGGCTGTCGCGACTGCGGTGGGATCCTCCGCTGCTTTCAGGTGAAGAAAACGATTCTTTTGCCAGAGCCGCAATATGGAATTCAGACGCGGAGGGATTCCCGTTTGACTTGCCGGGGAGCGGGGTTCAACCTCGCAATCAGTTTTGAGCTATGAAGCTTGCATCTTTTTTCCGAATAACCCGACTGACCAAGCATGGTCTGCTACTCGTCGCGTTCAGCGGATGGATGCTGTCTCCATCTTCCGTTGCTCAAGACCAATCGGGGCGCAACCTTATCTTTGGCCGTGAGGGCCGGGTGGGAACAGGTGGACCCACCAGCGATCAAGCGAAGAAAGTTCTCCAGCAGCGTATTCAGGAACAATCCGAAGGTCAGGCTACGCTTTTTGGATTTCGACATATCACAACCAGGCCGCTGGATTTGGAAATCAGCGGAAAACAAGCCTACGCAGTGGAATTTGAAGCGGGCGTTGAATTCGCTGCTCCTTGCCAGTGGGCGAGCCGATATCAAGGCAGACCGTTGACGTTTGTCTTGCTCAAACTTGAATCAAGCCTTCGCAACCCCGATCCACGGAATCTCATCGAAGTGAAGGAAAGAGGTGGGCGATATGTCATGCAAGGTTACGCTTTATTCACTCCGGCTTCGGATGGATGGGTTGTGGCCGGCTTTGGGCAAACGACTCGACCGGTTCTGCAATCCGTTGTCCCGGATGAAACGAGCGCCGCCTGTGTGGCTCAACTGAAACAAATTGGTCTGGCGTTTCGCATGTGGGCGGCGGATCACAACGACAAGTTTCCATTTAACACCAGCACCGGGGCCGGTGGCACGCAAGAGCTTTGCTCGCGTGGGGGTGATGGATTTGATGCAAGCGCGTCAGTTCATTTCCAAGTTATGTCGAATGAACTGAACAGCCCCAAAATTCTCGTCTGTCCTGCCGATACTGCGAAACATCCAGCAACGGATTTTCGACAACTTCAAGCTGTCAACGTCAGCTACCTGGTGCGTTCGGGAGCGAAGATTGATGAGACCAATCCCGAAGAGATTCTCGTTCGCTGCCCGGTTCATGGCCATGTTGGCTTGTGTGATGGGAGTGTAAAGCAGGCTTCGGGGAAGCGGGATTAGCCGAACTGCCTTTAGTAAGTTGATTGGTGTTACGCGGCAAAATTTCCATGGCTAAAAACCGAAGTGTACGCTGCCTCTGCTTGCTTCGGATATGAGTCTGAGCTAGTTTCATCGCGATGAAACGGCCACCACTTAAGCGGAAAAAATTGGATTATCCCAATGTGACCAATGGCACACGTTGGGCTGCGGAAGCCCGCCGGCTTGCAAGCAAATTGACCCCAGAAGAGGAGACGGAACATTTCGCGCAGGCGATGGTGAAAATCTATGGCGGTCAGCCCAAAGAAAAGACTGGCGCTGGACGCTAATCTCCTGCTGGATCTCGCTGAAGAGAAAGATTTCGCGCACGATTTCAGGGAGGAATTCGCACGCCGCGCTTACAGCTTCTGGGTGCCACCGACGGCGCTGGCGGAATTGAATCTCCTTGCCAAGTCTGGCCGCCAGCCGCAAAGCAGGTTCGCCGATATCGCCTTGAAGAATCTTTCCGCGTGGAAGTGCCAGCCGTTGATGTTGACGACTACTGAGCTTGCCATTGCTTATCGCTTTGCCGAAAGGCTACTTGAACTGCGGCTCATTCCTGAAACGGAACTCAACGACGGCAAGATTCTGGCCCAAGCTTCTTTGGCGCAAATTCCGGCGCTGGCCACTTCTGACAAGCATTTGCTTGACGTTGACGAGGATGCGCTGTTGCTCGCTTTCAATGAAGCCGATTTGCTGCCGGTGCATCCGGTGCATCCGAAACGGCTGTCCAAAGCGTTGCGGTAGTTTGCCGAATGGGCTGCAGGCAAGCCGCTTGCGCCGCCACCGCCGCACTTTCCTGTTTTCATCCGCGCCCGTTTGTTTCATTTTACCGCAAGCAATTCGTATGGCCGAAAAATCAAAACACCATTATGACGAGAGCAAGATCAAGACGCTGAGCTCGCTCGAACACATCCGGCTGCGCACTGGCATGTACATCGGGCGCATCGGCAACGGTAATCATTACGATGACGGTTGCTACATCCTGCTCAAGGAGGTCGTGGACAACGCCATTGACGAATACATCATGGGCCACGGCAAGGAGGTCGAGATCACCATTGATGGTACGCACATTTGCGTGCGCGATTACGGGCGCGGCATCCCGCTCGGCAAGGTCGTGGACTGCGTTTCCAAGATCAATACCGGCGCGAAGTACAACGATGACGTGTTCCAGTTCAGCGTCGGCCTGAACGGGGTCGGCACGAAGGCGGTGAACGCGTTATCGAAAAACTTCATCGTGCGCAGCCATCGCGATGGCGAATTTGCCGAGGCACAATTCAAGATCGGCAAATTGAAGAAGGAGGACTCCGGCAAAACCCGCGAACCGAATGGAACTTACATCGAGTTTGAGCCGGACCCGACCATTTTCAAAGATACGGAATTCAAACCGGAACACGTCGAGCGACGGTTGCGCCATTACAGTTACCTGAACACAGGGTTGAAACTGATTCTCAACTGGGAAGGTGGAGCGCGTCACTCCGTGCGCGCCGATGACGAATCCCAATCAGCCGACGGCGCGCAGGGGACTGCGCGTCCTACCGAACATGGCCCAAAGGTGTTCCAATCACGTCACGGGCTGATGGATTTGGTGCTGGAGGATTTGTCGAGCGACGGCAGCGAGCCGTTGTATGCGCCGCTGCATTACGCGAGCAAGACGCTGGAGTTCTGTTTCACGCACAGCAACTCGCGCTACGGCGAGACGTTCTATTCGTTCGTCAATGGTCAGTACACCAGCGATGGTGGCACGCACCTGAGCGCGTTTCGCGAAGGATTGCTCAAGGCGGTGAATGAGTATTGCAGCGGCAAATTTGACGGGGACGACGTGCGTGAAGCGATGGTGGGCGCGGTGGCCATTCGATTGAAAGATCCGATCTTCGAGTCGCAGACGAAGAACAAGCTGGGCAACACGGAAATTCGCACCGACCTCGTGAACAAGGTGCGCGAGGAACTGCTGCATTTTTTCCAGCGCAACAAAACCATTGCGGACACCATTCTCGCAAAGGTGAAGGACACGCAGGAGTTGCGGAAGGAATTGCAAAGTGTGAAGAAACTGGCGCGCGAACGCGCCAAGGCGATCACGCTGCGCATCCCGCAGTTGAAGGACTGCAAAAATCATTTCGATAAGAAGAAGGAAAAAGGCAAGGGCACGATGGTCTTCATCTGTGAAGGCCAGTCCGCCGCCGGCTCGATTACGAGTTGCCGCGACGTGAACCATCAGGCCGTGTTCGTGCTCAAGGGCAAGCCGCTCAACGTCTGGGATCTCAAGCGCGACGTGATGTACAAGAACGACGAGATGTACAACCTCATGCAGGCGCTCAACGTCGAGGACAACACCGAGGGGTTGCGTTACGAAAAGGTCATCCTCGCCACCGACGCGGACGTGGACGGCATGCACATCCGTAACTTGATGATCACGTATTTCTTCAAGTTCTTCGAGCAACTCGTGCAAGCCGGGCACGTGTATGTGCTGGAAACGCCGCTGTTCCGCGTGCGCAACAAAGAAAAAACCATCTATTGCTACAGCGAAACCGAGCGCGATAACGCGGTGAAAGAACTCGGTGGGAAGCCTGAAATCACACGCTTCAAGGGCTTGGGTGAAATCAGTCCGAAGGAATTCGCACAATTCATCGGCAAGCAAATGCGGTTGAGTAAAGTGGAATACGCCCCGCGCGCCGAGTCTGCGCCCATCTTCAACTTTTACATGGGCAAGAACACGCCCGAGCGGAAGGATTACATCATGGAGCGATTGGTTGTGCCGGTGGAGGTGTGAGGCGGATGGGCGGTCTTGTGGTAGAAATTGGTGGTTGACGGGGGCTTTTTTTGCTTATCTTGCGCATCGTCGTGCTGGCCAACAAAACCGAATTGGAATGCGCTATGAAAAACACCCTCCGCAAAAACTCTCCATGTCTTTCAAATCTCAAACTTATCGGCTTTCTCATATTGTCTGCCGTACTCCTGCACTTTTCAGCATTCGCTGAATGCGGTCCGTATGGCGAAGGCCAATGTGGTGAGTGTGGCCCGCATTGGTCTGATTGGTACGCGGAGCAGTGTCCCACAAACAGCAACATCCCTTCGGTTACGCCATCTTGGTACGGTTGTGTCCAAACAGGCCAGTCGCCGCCTCAGCCAACAGTTGTGCCGCCTACTTTCGCAGGTGGTCGGAAAGCGCGCGTCGCATGGTATGATTGCAGCACTAATCTTAACTACCAATATCAAGGCATCACCTATACCGTTGGTGCGGTTCAGTGGGAGCCGCCGCTGCCGGGGACTTTTAACATAAGCCATGTGCCGTCGTTTTCTTCTTCGGCATATGTAACGATAACCAGTTCTGATCCGACAAATTGTCCTGCGCCTGTTGACGAGCAAGGACGTTACTGGATTGGAGGTTGCACATGGAACGTGGTTGATGCGGGAATCTACCTTTCACAGGTTCCTTTTGATTACTGGCCAAGTTGGGCAGAAGACCTGAAAAATCTTCTTGGCTATAATATCAACCTTCCCACGCTCGGGCCGCTCGCCGGATATCACCAAACCTACCAGCACGGCTACTGTTGCAACGACGCCATCGCCTATGTCACTTATCAAAAGCTCGGTTTTAATGGCAGCGCAAACTTTAGTCTCGACGTTGGGTCTGCGACGCTGAGGTCACTGGCGGAAAGTGTGGTTGGTGCCGCACTGGATCTTGCCGGGCTTGGTGGTCTGGGATTGGAGGGGCCAGCCACGTCCTTTATCGACACTTTTGGATTTTCCGCAACAACCCTTGGCGCGAACGGGAGCACGGATTGGAAATCTATTCACAATTACACGGATGGTTGCACTTGCTGGGGAACTTCGGCGACGTACGGATCACATACGGCTCAAGCCCAAAATCAGATTGGCATCGTCGATATACCCGAAAGCGTGTTTGCACCGTTGGGCTACAATTTCTCGATCCATATCATCGCGCTTGACGCGAATTTGTTATACCAATGGAATGAATACGACCTCTATTCCGGTGGCAACACAACTGAGATTCCGCATTTTTACAAGTACCGGCGCTTGGCCTATATTTACACTCGCTACCAGATTGGCCTTTTCCAGAATAAAGTCGCGTGGTCGGAACTTGATGAGAATCCGCCCGCCAGCCAGACAGGCACTGTGTGCGTGGGAAATGAATATCCAGGCTGAACAAGGCGTTAAATTGTGCGCGAATCTTGCTATTTTTGGTCTTCGATGAAGACAATCTGGCTTGTTGCAGTGGCATTTTCGATGGTCCCCTTTTTGTCTGGGGCCGACGATAAAGTCGCCGGACAGAAAGGGGAGTGGAGTGTTCGATTGCACGGGGGCAGCACTGACTTGGCGCTCCAGGCGTCCGGGGCTGCATCGCAGGTGGCCCAGGCGTTCGATGCGGCGCGGAAAGGCAAAAAGAATTCCTTTGCTGATTTTTGGAATTTCGACACAAACCAGCCGTCCCTTCGGATTGAAGCGCTTTACAAGGAATGGAATTCTCTAGGCGAACGATATGTCTTCCTCGTTTCGGAGGAAGCGACCCTTGGGAATGAAAAAACCTCCTCCAATCTTTGCTCCGCAATTTCAATCGTGCCGACGATGGCTCTGGGCCGCACCCCCGGTCAGGTCATCACGAACGAGCCGGTGCTTGAGCCGAGGGTGGTCTTCGCCGAAAACCTCAAAGGGGTCTGGCGGCTGTTGCCCGAGACGCAGGATAAAGTGGTTGAACAGACTTTGCTGTCCCGGGCGGCCAAGTTCCTTCACCGGCCGACATACTCGAAGGAAGAGGCGGACGCGCGACTTCGGAAATTCCGTCAGGGCTATTTGGAAATCATGAGATCGAATGGGGCGTCGCCGGCGCGGATTACCTCGCAGAAGGAACGCATTCGGGTCGAAGAGGCGGATATTCGGCTCGATAACTGGGACGCGTGGACCAACTACTATCATGCGGTCGTTCTGGATTCGCCCGGTGCTTTCAACAAGAAAGAGCCGTTTACGTACGACTACCTTACTCCGTTGTCGGCCCTGAGGTCGTACCTGAGGGCTTTCTGGACAGGCGATGCTGAAGCTCTGTTACAACATGCCGATGCCTCCGGACAGAGTTATCTGAAACAAATAGGAGTGAATGAAGCCAAGCCCCGGTCGACCTACGATATCCCCTCCATGACCCTAATTACGCCCCTGCTGACCGCCGAGACCTCCCTGGAAGGGAAGGACTATGTCCTTGTGTTCTGGAGGGCGCAGAACGATATGAACCCGAAGAATGGTTCGATCGCTCTACAAAACACGATATTCGTCCGGAGCGGTGGCGAATATCTCATGACACGCGATTTAGAAGCCTCTTATCTGGAGGATATTCTGCGCGCTGGTCAGCTCAAAGGCGGTGGCATATGGAAATACCCTGACTTTGAGAAAAAAATGAAGCAAAGCACCTTTCCTCCGTATTTTTACGCGATTCCGTGACGGCGTGCGGTTGATACGATGAAAAACAAAATTCTCTTGGCTGCAATGTTCTTCGCGCTTCCGATCTTGCTCTTGATTGTGGTCGTGAGCAAACGGGAAACAAGTTACCACGGGAAATCAGCTTCAGTTTGGTTTGAGCAAATCCAGACCCTGGGAGAAATTTGCGCAATTCATCGGCAAGGAAATGCGGTTGAGCAAAGTCGAATACGCACCGCGCGCCGAGTCGTCGCCAATCTTCAACTTCTACATGGGCAAGAACACGCCCGAGCGCAAAGACTACATCATGGATCAGCTCGTCGTGCCGGTGGAGGAGTAATCAAGCGGGAACAGCCTCGCGCATGGGGCGAGTGGTGGCAGCGGGAAGCTCTTTACCTTCCACCTGCAATTGCTCCACCTCATTCGTCACGAGTGTGCAGAGTTCGTGGTAGGTCGCTTCCTCGGTAGCGCCGTGGCACACGCCACCCCACGGGAAAAGATCGGGACAGTAGCCGACGTAGAGGCCATCATCTTCCTCCCACCGGACAAACTTTAGATATTGGTCTTGCGCTTTCATTGGCTGGCCTTACGAATCGCGTTGCGAACTTGTTTTTCCTGATAATGCTGCGCGTCATCTCCGCCCTGACCACTGAGGATCACCGCTCCGGGAAACTTCGCATGTCGGAACTTGCGGTGCGAACCTTTGCCGCCGGGAACAAGCATGAAGCCCGCCTGCTCCAAGTCGGCGACCAACTGGCGTATCTTGCGCGGCACATGATGGAAACTGCCATCTCCAATCCGAATTTACCAGCCTCAATTCATCGGCAAGCAAATGCGCTTGAGGTGCTGGCGCACGGCCACCATGTGGAATCCGCCCCGCTCGCCGAGTCCGGCCCGATCCTGAGTTTCTACATGGGCAAGAACACGCCCGAGCGGAAGGATTACATCATGGACCAGCTCGTCGTGCCGGTGGAAGAGTAGCATTGGCGTGAGTCCAGCGCCCAAAGTCGTAGCTTGCGGGCAATTAGAATCAGGCGTAGTTTTCGACCGTGAGTTTCGAGGTTCTAAAAAATGAAGTCTTGGCACTGCCCGCCGAAGCACGACGCAAGCTGATGGCGTTCATGGTGGCGTTGCAGGATGAAGGCCGCGAGGGTTACGCCGCGAAACTGGCCGCCAAGATTGATGACCAGTCTTCCGAACGCTGGCTGACACCCGAACAGTGTGAACAAAAACTGGGGCTCTCTGGTGAGTCCAAATGAGCGACGCCCGTCTGCTCATTGATATCGAAGTTCTCGAATTTTTGCGAACCCTTCACCCAAAGGAACAAGCGGGCCTTCTTAACCGCTTCCGCGAAATCGCAGCGTTCCCTTCCAAATTCTCAGACTTCGTGGAGCTTGATTCCGTCGGTCGCCGGGTGGGGGTTCACATTTTCGGCAAATTCGCCATCAAGTTCTGGGACGACTTCGCCGACCGGCACGTAAAAATTCTCGATGTTCACCCTGCTGATTGATCCAGCCGGGGTGAAATCAGCCCGAAGGAATTCACGCAATTCATCGGCAAGCAAATGCGCTTGAGGTGCTGGCGCACGGCCACCATGTGGAATCCGCCCCGCGCGCCGAGTCCGGCTCGATCCTGAGTTTCTACATGGGCAAGAACACACTCGAGCGGAAGAGGATCCGCGCGGTAGGCAAGGGTTGTCGCGAGAAAACAATTTTACGAGCGGGTCAGGATGAGGTGTTTTGAATCGCGAACTACGCGAAAACAAATCAATGGCTGATTGCCGCAGTAATGCGTCGCATCAGCCGCGCCTCGTGCCCGGGGTCCCGGGCGGCTCGTTGCAAGTCGTGCTCCCACACGCGCAACACCCGCCAACCCGTCCGCCGCAACACGCGCGTCACCCGCGTGTCCCGGGCCTGATTGCCTTGGATTTTTCTCCGCCACCACGCCGCCCGATTTGTCGGCCAAGTCGCGTGTTTCGGGCAACCGTGCCAGAAGCAACCATCCACAAAGACGGCCAGTTTGATTTTTGGGAAAACAAAATCCGGTTTCACGCGAAAGATAGGAGCAGTGCGCCGCGCTGCCTCCGACGGTAAAATCATCGGAAGCTTGCGTTCGCGATCCGGGCACCGACGCCGTCGGGCGACGTTCCTGCCCCGGATCTCGAATTGTCGCCGCCAGCCGGTGAGGTGATGTCGCCGGAATAATTTCGCCAGTGCCAGTTCCGTGTTCTTGTTTCCCTGCCCGCGAATCCGTGACATCACTTCCGACCGCTTCGCCTTGGTGAAAACGTCAGCCATTGCTTCTTAACCACGGATGGACACGGATGGACACGGATTCATTTGCCACAATAGAACACAAGAGAGGCAGAATTGCTTCACCTTCTCCGCCTCGACCGGCGAGAGAGCCGGGGTGAGGTGTCGAATTCATTTTGTGTTCCGTACGTTTTCTCGTGGCGCTTCATTCCGCGAAGCCATCGCCGTGTTCAAACGCCAGCGCCAGCCGCCGTTCGATTTCATCGGGTTCGTGCGTGTGCATCCGGTCGTAAAGCCCTGACCACGCTGCGTCGGAGCAATACAATTCCACGTCAGCCAGCTCGCCCGCATTCGCCCGACGCCATGCTTCGGCGGCAAAGCGTTTCAACACGTGCGGCCAGCCGCTGTCCGTATCCTCGAAGCCATCGGGATGCAGGCCGGGAAAGAGATACGCAACGGCTGACCACGTACGCACGAATTGTTCATGCGGCAGATTTTCAAGCGGGTGGGCAAGCGAAAGTCGCACTTCGCGCCCAGCACTTCGCAGAGAATTTGGAACATGGCTGATCGTTTTCATGGAATCCAAGCTAACCCCAGCAACACAGTTTGCCAGGAAAAATTTTAATCAAAAAGTTTGGCGACAACCTCCGCGATTTGTTTTGCCAGCAATGGCGGCACGGCGTTCCCAACTTGGTGGTATTGTTCCGTGCGCGGGCCTTCAAAAAAATAATTGTCCGGGAAGGTTTGCAGGCGTGCTGCCTCCCGCACGGTCAAGCTCCGGCACTGTGACGGATCGTAATGAATGTAGTAGTGTCCGTCCTTCGCAATGTGCGATACGACGGTCGTCGAAGGACGCCCGCTCACTTGGACACGGAAGCGGTCGTTGAATTTGTTTTCCTTCAGTGCTTGTCTCACATTTTCATGCTTCGGCAACAATGCTTTTGGAAAATCTTCCAGCAGAGGTGATCGCCCGAGTTTGCGGGCAAGGACGGCAGCGAAGAAGTAGCGGTGAAGGTCAGCGCGAATGTGACTGCGGGTTTCGTGGTTGCAGACGCCTTTGAGCTTTGGGTCAACAAACCAGTCCTTGTGAATCTCCGGCTTCACGCTTTCAGGGAGAAAAAGAGCCCCGCGCGTCAGTGTTGTGCCGACTCGTTTCGCCGCGCTGGTGAAGGCGGCTCGCAACTCGGCTGCGATTTCGCCGTTTCCAAACCATTTGAACGACAGCAACTCATGCACGGCATCGCGCCACGCTTCAGCGGAATCTGGCTCTTTTGACAAGCCGCTCCGCAAGCGCGGAAGATCGCCGACGACCTGTTCAATCGCGACTTGTGCCTTGCCCGGCTTCAAGAACGAGTCGGGTTTGGTTGGCCAATCCGAACGCACGCCGAGGATAATGATTCGATGTCGGGCTTGTGGAATCTGGAACTCCTCGGAGCGCAGCACAAAATCCTCTGGCTTGAAATGGCCGAGCAATTCTCCCGCAGTCGCAACAAGCGGGAAGAAATCGTATTTCAAATCTACCTTCCTGCCCGTGCCGGTGGCAAAAAGCGGATGCTCCAAGTCGGCGCGGATTTGATCGAAGATGTGCTCCTTCTTCATCTTCGCTGAGAGAAGTCCTTTGACGTTCTCCATCACAAATACCGGCGGCTTATGCGCGGCGAGAATCCGGAGGTACTCCCGGTAAAGAAAATGTTTTTCGTCGGTGGCAAACTTCGGATCGTTTGCGCGTCGCGAACGTCCTACCAGTGAGTAGGCTTGACATGGCGGCCCACCGATCAGGACCCAGTTCTCCATCTTTTTGCCAAGTGCGACTCTAATGCGCTTGTCCACTTCCTCGTTTGGCGTCTCCCCAAGTTTGGCAAGCCACGCTTCACTGGTTGCCTGCCCTGCTTCAACTGGATGGCACCCGAACAATTTCTCGCGTTTGATTTCGCCACGAAGATATTCGTAAAAAGCTTCGGGCGCACTTTCGGGCGAAAACTCGCGGAAGAATGCTCGCAACTCCAGCGTTCGATGCGCGTGCTCGTCTTTCTCAATCGAGAGTTTGATTTTGAAAACGCGTTCGCTTGGGTTGGCGAGAAGCGCGGAAAATCCTTCACCTAAACCGCCAGGGCCAGCAAACAAATCGATTACGGGAATTGGCATCGCGAAGACGGCTACACCGTTGTCGAACGAAAACGGTCAAATTCTTTCGGGAGCAAGGCAAGCAATTCATCCGCGCTCATGCCATAGAGGTAAAAGGTCAGGTCAAGTTGGTTGAGCAATGCCGCCAAGCGACGGGCCGCACCTTTCACACTCGAACCAGCCCCTCGCTTAAATGATTTTTTCCCCGCGTCGTAGTAAAGCCGCGTCGCGAGTTCAACGATGCCACGATTGGTGACGAGTTCCTTGCGCGAAGCAAGTTGCTCCACAATTTCGCCAGGCTTCCAAAGCGGATTGCACAGCATTGCAATGGCACGCTCCGGTTGGTCATGATGCGCCCGCACGATCAGGAAAGGCCCTAACAGCAAGTGCCGATAAAATCGTTGGTGGTTATCGAGTAGCGGCATCAAGCGCGCCTCATTCTGAGCATCGCGGTTGCCATTTCCATCCGCCGGACACACCTCGTCGAAATAAAACAAAGTGAGCCATGTCCACAACCCGCGGTCTCGCTCGGGCAATGCGATGCCGGAATGTTCCAGCAATTCATTCAGAAAGCACCCGGCATCCAGTCGCGTCTCGAAAGTGCGCTTGGGAACTTTGATCTCACCCGCGATTTCTTCTGTCAACGCAGGGTCTTCGAGTATTTGAACGGGCGGTGGTAAGTTGGGTTCGAGTGTTAGGCGCGCACGATATATTGCGAACTCGGTAATGCCATCACCGTTGAAGCGGCGCAGTTTCATCGCTTGCCCTCCTGTTCTCTATCCCAAATTGTCCGTAGTTGCATCCGCCGTGCGAACGCTGTGACTGCCTCCTCAATCCAAGTGTCACGTTCCTGTTTCTGTCCCGCCGACGGAACGGGCGGAAGTCCGCCAAGATTTCGTGCAAAACGAATCCAGTCCGATTGCCAATCAGCATCCTCTTCGTCCTCCGTCCAATTATCTTCGATAAGAACCTTCGCCAAAATGCGACGCAACACTTCGGGATAAACAAGCGCGATGAAATACGGCGAGCGCGCCAGTTCCTTCCAACTTGGCATGGCATCGCGGTTCACCAACAGCTGCGGCGGCTCGTGTTCCAAGTCGAGTTTCCACAACTCCTGATCCAGAGCGTCAGGCACGGGCACGAGCAAATGACGTCGTCTGTCATCGGCTTCGCCCGCTTTCACTGGCTGGATGCCGTCCACTTCGCCGACGAGCTTGCGGCTTTCTTGACCGGGCGGCTGAACAACCCGCACGCGAAACAACACACCGTCGGGCACATCGAACTCGGTAAGAAGCCGGTTGGTTGGCACGCGCACGGCGGAAATCGTTCCCCATGACCACTGCATCCAGAGGTTTTGCCGGTGAGCTTCAACCCATATCTCAGCGTTGTGTGGAAACTTGTAGTGCGCCAGTTTCAAATCTGCATCGAACGCCCACACCTTGCCATCCGCGCGCACGGTGACAGACACATCCTTGCGCACGATGCTACGTCGCCCCGTGTAGTTAAACGTCCGCTTCATGGTCTCCTTTCAACTCGATGGCGCGCACGACCAAATCGCGCTTGGTGTCAAAGCCCGAGACCCCGAACAAGAAATCAGGTTTTCGGATTTCCAATTCAATACAGTTGCCATTCTCGCGCGTGACCATAACGCCATTTGGTTTCGGGTCATGACGCAACGGTTGCCGCATGAAGGCAAAATCATCTGACGCCCAGCGCTTGATTGCATTGCCACGACGGACGGCATAGCCCGCTTCGATTTGCAACTTGGCAGGCAGGGATTCAAACGACGTGCTACCTGGCTTGAGCAGAAAACCGCCTTTAATTGACTCCAAAACAAATCGCTTTGGTTTTGGTGGCGGAGGTGGAGATGGAGGCTCGGGGGGGACATCCGGCTTGCCCGGTTCGGGCTTCTTCTTTCGCTCGACCGCACCTTCATCCGTTGGCAGATAGAAAATGTGGAGTAGAAGGTTTGGGTCGCCTTTTGTCTCAGCGGCGTGCAAACGCTGTATGATTTCAAAAACACTCCGGCTGACAAACTTGATTGTGTCCGGACCGTGGACGTAGCGACCGTGAAATTTTGGCGAATCTTTTTGCCACTGCGTGTGATTGACTCCTTCTGCATCGCCAAGCAATCCGGCCAGCGGCGGGTCATCCGCGACCACAAGTGAACGCGTTCCGGACATTAGCGGCGACCTGACATCGGTGATGACGATCCCATCGCGGAGAAAAATTGGTCGATGCCCTGAGTCGCGACACGTTGTCAGATAAACCGTGAAGAATGACATTTTCTCCAGACCAACATTGAATTTCGGACGTACTCGAACCGGTATCTTGATTGCGACACGCTGCTCTTTCTCCAAGCGGGTGCGGATTTCATCCAGTTTGGCCTCTGGCAAAAGTTGCTCGCTAATTTGCGCCCACTGTGGCTTGACTGCAGCCTGTTCTGAGAGGCTCACTATTTCCGCAGGTTTTGCAATCGAAGCCCAGCTTGCAAACTCAATCACGGCAGCTTCAGTAGCGAACAGAAGCTCGCGGTGAGTGGCCAGCGTCTCGGCGTTGATCGACCAGGATTTTTCCGGGGATTCTAATTCCACCTCCAGCTCACCCAACAGGATTGGCCAGAAGAAACTCCGCACAATTCCACGGCGCAGGTCATCGGTATTCACCCGTTCATCAACCGAGGGAACAACGATTGACAGGCCGGTTTCATTCTTGCGCTCCAAGCCAAACACACTTGAAAATGAGTCAGTGAATTCTCCAGATGTCACGGGCAGAACGGGGTTGTCGTCGTTTTCTCGACATCCGAACCATGCATCGGGCTGAAAGTCTTTGCCACCGACGGAGTGGTTGCGGACAATTGCTGTTCCCATGAGCGCGCGGTTCGGTGAATCCGCCCGCACCGTAAGCCCGAATATTGCGTGCAGCCGGCTGGCAGTCGGAAACACTTGTTTGCCAATTCCCCAACGGCCAAGATTCTCGCCCGTCTTTGCCGAGCGGCCTTCGGCCCGGAAGAAGCTGAAGAACGCATTCTTCTCCGCGTATTCGAGCCGATACTCGTTTACGTCGCCGGTGAGTCCGCGCGTGCCAAAATCTTCAAAAACAAGATAACCAAGGTCGGCAGCCAAAAGCGGATCAATACTTGCAATGCCAATTCCGCGGGAAAAGTTTTCGCGAGCAGACGCGAACTGCTCGATCAAAAAATTCCGTGCCGCTGTAGAGGCTTTGGGTTGGAAGGCAATCCGTACCCGCACTTGGCGCACGCCGCCTTGATTGCGCTGGGCAGCATCAAGTGAGTTTTGAATTCCCTCACGAACCAACGCCTCACTGAAATTCTCCAGACTTTCAGCGGTGAAGAACGCATCGTTTGCCGAGTCGCGCATTCGGTCGCACGCGCGGCGCGTGTTGAAATGCCATTGTGGTTTCATCTCTATTTGAGCCAGTTGATTTTGATTTCCTTTTCCACTTCCTTGAATTCCGGGTCGCCGGTGAGGAGTTCGCAATTTCTGATCTTTGCCAACGCAGCGGCGAAACAGTCGGCGTAGGACATTTTGTGCGTGGCCTTGTAGATGGCGGCTTGCTTTGCTAGCTGGAGATCGTCGCCCACGCCCACGATGTCAATGGGTAGCGCGGCTATCTCGCGGGCGGTTTGCTCGGCGGCTTCCTGCGAAACTTCGCGCATGGTGTTGTAGTAAATCTCGCCCCAGTTTACGACGCTCAACAAGAGCTTGTGCTTGTCCGCCGCCGCCTGCCCCAGCAGTTTTTCCACGGCTTCTGCCGCCGGTTCGTCCTCCAGGAACGCGATGAGCGCCCAGCTATCCAAGACTTTGGTGGCCATAGGTCAGTTCAATTCTGAGTCCGGCACGTCACTCCGGGCAAATCAAGGTTGAAGGGTGAATGAAGAAGGTCAAATTGCCACACCTCACCCTGACCCTCTCCCCTCCATCCGATGGAGTCGAGAGGGAATAGCGTTCGCATGATTGGTGTAGTTCGCGGTTTCATTTGCGAGTGTTGTGTTCTTTTGCGGCCATGAATCAAAGCTCCCGTTCCGCCTTACGGTCTTCCATCATCGCCTTCAACACGCCCTTGCCCTTGAGCGAACCGCGCAACCCACGAATGAATTTGGTGGTGACGGGTTTAAGGAGGATGCCTTCCGGCGTGGCTTCCACGTAGGCGCGCGTGCCCTCCTCAATCTCAAATTCCTTGCGCAATCGTCGGGGAATGACGACCTGGCCTTTGATCGAGAAGTAAACCGATTCCGCTTTTGTTATCATATTCGCAAAGATCCTACTTACATATCAAAGTAAGTCAATAGTTAGTCTGTTAGAAATTACTTACTGGACTTCGATTGCTCCCCTGGAGCGGTGGGTCGTGCGGAGGGGAATGGTCCAGACTGGCGTGAGTTTTGCCCTTCGGCTAGGGTGCGCGCATGAAGATTCGTCGGATCTTACGCTGGTTCTTTTTGACGCTGCTTGGCCTGGTCGGGCTGCTCGGGGTGATCGTGGGTTCCGCCTGGTGGTATTTCCATCCATCCGTCGAGCGCACGGATGGAATCGTGTATGGCCGGCGCGGGGAACGGGAGCTGGCGTTGGACGTCATCAAACCGCATCGGGCGAATGGCCTCGGCGTCTTGGTGATGGTCAGCGGTGGTTGGAAATCAAAGCATCCTGGCGAACTCAGCACCTGGATGGCGGCGTCCCTGTTGCGTCGGGGTTACACGGTGATTCCGGTCTATCATGTGTCACAACCCGAGGCGAGCATCATGGAGATCATCACGGATGTGAACCGCGCCGTGCGCTTCGTTCGCCATCACGCTCGTGAATACGACATAGACCCGCAACGACTGGGCGTCACGGGGGGCAGCGCTGGAGGTCACCTGAGTTTGATGCTGGCAACGCGCGGCGGGCCGGGGCCGGCGGACGCAAGCGACCCGGTGGATCGCGAGAGCAGCGCAGTGCAATCGGTGGCAATCTTTTTTCCCGTGACGGATTTGTTGAACCTCGGCAAGTCCACGGAAAACCTGGGTGACGGTGGTCCGCCCAAAAGCTTCCGGCGCGCGTTCGGTCCGGAGGGAACGAACCTGCCGGTCTGGCAGGTGATTGGCCGCGATTGCTCGCCGATTTATCATGTGACGACGAATCTGCCGCCCATCCTCATCTATCATGGCGACGCCGACACGCTGACGCCGCTTGAACAATCCGAGTGGTTCATCGCGAAAACGGAGGCAGTTGGGCATCCCGCCAAACTGGTCGTGCATCACGGCGGCCATCATGGTTGGCCCAGCATGATTTTTGATCTTCGCCGTTTTGCCGATTGGTTTGATCAAACGCTGCGAAATCCGAAGTGAAGCCGCCAGGCGCAAGGGCGGCTCGTCATTGGCCGCGCTTGAGCAAGGTGATCACCGCCGCATGGGTGAGGATTACATCCGGGTCGCGCTGCAACGCGTCGTAGTAGTGTGCGGAAAATCCGTGGCCGGCTTCCGAGGCGACGAGCAATTGCTCAGCCTGCTGGCGGAGCGCGGCGGCTTGGGATGCATCAAGCGGATGCCGCTTCGTATCGAGCGCCTGATCCATGCTGACGATCAGAAGCGAGAGCGGATGCAGCCAGGCGAACCACGGATCGGTGGTCAGCAGGTGGAGGAAATGGTTGGGTGTGGGGATTTTACCCATGGTCAACTCGTAACTGACGCGTTCGGATTCCACCAGGGCCTTGTGCAAACGCAGCAGCGCCTCGCGCAGTTTCGTCAGTTGCGCGGCGGTCATTTCACTTTTGAAAACGGGTTGAGTCAAAGCGGGCCTCGACGCGGCTACAGGCTGTTCAACACGTCCACCATCTGGCGCAGGCGGCCGTAATCGCGACGGTTGAAGCCGAACGCAATGCGCTGCTGTTCGAGGCAATCCTGATCTTCGCGCTCCTCGGGCGTGGGTTCGATGCGCTTGATGGGCGCGCCCGAAATGAGGTCGGCAAAATCTTCATTCATGGCTTCCAGCGCGGTGTCGGTCGGCGCGTGACGCAGCCGGATCACCAGCAGGTCTTTGACAAAGCGGGTCGAATGGAAATTGCGATAAAACCGGGAGACAATTTTCACCGCTTCATCGGCATTATCGGTGATGCGATAGAGATGCAAATCGTCGGGTGAAATCAGTCCGTCGCGCAGCAGATGTTCCCGGATGTTTTTATCCCACGTTTTCCAGTACGTGCCGCCGGGTTTATCCACCAACACCAGCGGCATGAGCTGGCTCTTGCCGGTTTGCATGAGCGTGATCGCTTCGTAACCTTCATCCATGGTGCCGAAACCGCCGGGGAAAAGGACGATGGCATCCGAGTGGCGGATGAACGTGAGTTTGCGCGTGAAGAAGTATTTGAAGGTGACCAGCTTTTTATCCTGGGCGATGACGGGATTGGCGTTCTGTTCCCACGGCAACCGGATGTTCGCGCCGAAGCTGTTCTCCGAACCGGCGCCTTCATGTCCGGCCTGCATGATGCCCGAACCCGCGCCGGTAATGACCATGAACCCGGCCTGGACAATCTTGTGGCCGAACTCGACGGCCGTTTGATATTCCAATTTGTTCGACGCGGTGCGGGCCGAGCCGAAGATGGTCACTTTGCGGCGGCGGGCGTAGGGCGCGAACAAACGGTAAGCGTAACGCAACTCGCGCACGGCGGTTTGAATGACCCGCACGTCGCCGGTGTCCTTCACGTCCTGCAGCAGTTTCAGCGCGTTTTCGATGATGTCCGCCACGGCTTCTTCGTTGTAGCCGCCGCCTTTGAATTTGATGAGTTCCAGGACCCGCCGATGTAATTCCGGGTCCACCGAAGCTTTTTCAGATTTCACACTCACAAGACAAAATGATGCTGATTAATTGGTTGGCAATTTAACCGTTCAACCCATCGCGCAATCCTTAAGGTGTCGAAGGGGTATTAGCCGGGGTTGGGGATTGATCCGCTTCTCCGGGCGGCTCCTTGGGTTCCAATTGCGGCGGTACGGCGACGGGTGGCGCGTCGTCCGACCAGCGCTTGTAATCCCAGAGAATCAATTGCTCCGGGAAATAGCGTGGTTGGGCGAAACGCAGCGGGAACTTTTCCGGCGCACGATTGCGGAGCAGCGATTCAAGAATGAACGTGGGCCAACTGCGGTCGCCCGATCGCACCCAATCGGTCAGGATGCGGCTGTCCGTCGTCTCCGGTGTCAGGTAAAGGCAGCGGATAGGCTTGATGTAATCATGCACCTGATAAAACTGCCCTTCGGGATTGCGCGTGAGCCACAAGCACTGGCGGTTGCCGTACCAGGCCACGGCCCACGGAATATCGCTGATCATCATCTCATCGGGGCGCAGGTACTGCGCGATGTCTTGCATCGCCGGCGGATAATAAGGCGGATAATTGAGCGGGCGCACCTTGGGCGAAATCAGGGTGAACGCCAGCGGCAGATTGACGAGGACGGCAAACAAACCGATCACGATGTAACGCAGCTCGCGAATCTTGAGGTTCATTTGATCCAGCAGTTGGAAGAACAAGCCCGCGCCGTAAATGAAAATCAGCGGCACCAGCAGAATGAGCAGATTTTCCGAATTGAACTCGGGTCGTTCCACCGACAATTGGGTTTTGCCCATCGCCTGCACCAGAAACAAGGTGAACAAAGCCGCGAGAATAAAATAGCGCAGCCGGCGGATTGCGAGGCTGCGATACGAGAGCAGCAGTCCGGTCAAAAACATCGCGCTGACCCAGGTGCCGCCCAGCCGCGGCAGCGCGTCCGTGATGAGATCGCGGGCGTTGTACACAAATTTGTAGAAGAAGATGGGCAGCGTGATGCCGCGAAAGTCCGGGGCGAGCGAGCGTTGCAGGCGAAATTCCGGCAACGCGAAAGTGCCCTCCAGCAGCGCGTAACCCGCCGTCCCGAAAGGCGTGCCGCTGACGTGGAAGTTCCGCCAAATCCAGGGCGTGACGATGATTAAAAACGCCGCGCTGATCAGGAGGAGAACGCGCCAGCGTCGCAACGCGCAAATGATGCCGACGTAAACCAGCACGGGGACCAGCAGCCAGCCGAAGGAGTAGGTCGTCAACATGCCCACTCCGAGCAACAGGCCGATCAGCAGCGCGAGCCAGATTTGGGCGCGCGGACTCCAGACCGGGTCGCGTTCTTCCCGCTCAATCCAGATCAGACCCCAGATCAGCCCTTGAAAAATCAGCATCAACAGCAGCGTGGGCAAGCCGGTCACGCTGAAATGCCAGAGCACTTCGCAGCAAATCATCAGGGCAAACGACAGCCACGCGACCGAACGGTCGAAGAGTTTTCGCGCCAGAAAGAACACAACGACGGCGTTGAGGATCAGCAGGCTTTGATTCAACAGCGCGAGCAGGAAGTCCGGCTGATACCGCCAGAAACGCCGGGCCGATGTTTGCTTTAATTCTTCCGGCGTCAGGTCGGCCAATTGGGAATTGGGGACACTCCAGAACGGGTCAACGACGTTGATCGGATAACGGAACGGCAGCACCTTCATCGCCCCCGCCAGGAAGAGCGGATAAACCGGCGGGTTGGCCAGATCGGGATGCATGACCTCCTTCACTTCGGCCAGATCGGGACGCTCGCCCGACGCCGGGTTTGCCGCGCGACCTTGATTGTGCGTCTGAACGAGATACAGACTGAGCGGCCGGATCAAATGCGTGGTGAAGCCGTTTCCATCGGCGATGTTGCGCGCGACCTGGGCGGCATCCATGGCTTCCTGGTTGTTCAGGTTGCGAAAGTCGCGCCAGTTATAGACGACCAGCAGGATGCCCACCAGCAGCCCCACGAACACGATCCGAAACCCGCTGCCGCCGCGTTCTTCAAACTTGTGAATCCAATCCTGAATTGACGGCATAAATCAAAATCCTTCCAGATGGTAGGTATGCAGTTTCCGGTGAAACGTCCGGCGCGGCATCCCAATCTTCTGGGCCGCCAGTGTCCGGTTTCCACCGGTTTCTTTCAAGGCACGGATGATTAATTGTTTCTCGGCTTCTTTCACGGTCAAATTATTCTTTACCAGCAACCGGGCTGGATCACTCGTGGGCGCGGTTTCCGACCGCACCGTACGCGGCAAGTCGCGTGCCGAAATCCGCTCCCCGCGACACATCACCACCGCGCTTTCAATCGTCGCCCGCAACTCGCGCACGTTGCCCGGCCAGCGATGATTCAAAAGCATCCCCATCGCGTCGGTGGTGAAGTCGGCGATGGCCTTGCCGTTTTCTTTGGCGTATTCGCGCAAAAAATTCGTAGCCAACAGGGGAACGTCCTCCATGCGTTCGCGCAACGGCGGCAGATATAACTCCACGATTTTCAAACGGAAATACAAATCCTCGCGGAACGTGCCCGCCTTGACCATCGCCTCCAAATCCTTGTTGGTGGCCGCCATCAACCGCACATCCGCCGTCTGGGTTTTGTTTGAACCGACCCGCTCGAACGTGCGTTCGCCCAGAAAGCGCAGCAGTTTGATTTGCAGCGTGGGATCAATTTCGCCGATCTCATCGAGAAACAGCGTGCCGCCCTGGGCTTGCTCAAAGCGGCCGATGCGCCGCTCGTGCGCCCCGGTGAACGCGCCGCGTTCGTGACCGAACAGTTCGCTCTCGAGCAGCGAAGGCGAGAGCGCCGCGCAATGCACCGAGACCAGCGGTTGTTTGGCGCGCGGACTGAGCTGGTGAATGGCTTTGGCAATCATCTCCTTGCCGGTGCCGCTTTCGCCGAGAATCAGCACCGTGGCCCGCGTGGGGGCCACCTGCTTGACCGTTTCAAACACCTCCAGCATCGCGGTGGATTTGCCGATGATGTTTTCCAGTCCGAACTTGTCATCCAACTGTTGCCGTAACGTGACGTTTTCCGATTCGAGCTTTTGCGCGCGCACCGCGCGGGCAATGCGCATTTCCAACTCGTCAATCTGCATCCGCCCCTTGGCGATGTAATCGTCCGCGCCGCGCTTCATCGCTTCCACAGCCAGTTCCTCCGAACCATAGGCGGTCATTAAAATGCAGACCGGTGGTTTGGCCAGGGACTTGGCCCGCGCAATCAGTTTCATGCCGTCTTCATTCGGCATTTTGAAGTCGGTCAACAACACCTCGAAGTTTTCCGTCTCGAGCAGGTCGAACGCGCTCCTGGCGTCCTCCGCCAGATAAACATCAAAGCGTTCCTCCAACGCGGCGCGCAAGCCTTCGCGCGTCGGCTTTTCGTCATCCACAATCAACAGGGTCGGTTTCATGTCAGTGCGTCAATAGCTCCGAATTCGGGCGGCGCGGGCCGGAGTGGCCCCGAAGTCACGAGGGCTTTCAATGGCGTGTCGTTCATGCTTCCAAAGCGGCGGCCAACAGGCGCGGTTTCTTTTCATGGCGTGGAAACCAGAGTCGGAACGTGGTGCCGTGACCGGCCCGACTATCAAGCTCGAGTCGTCCACCGTGGGCGCGCACGATGCGTTGCACGATCATCAGCCCCAGTCCGGTGCCTTTTTTCTTCGTCGTGTAAAACGGCTCAAAAATCCGGGCCAACTGCTCGGACGGAATGCCGGCGCCGGTGTCGGCAATGCTGACCCAAACCGCGTCGTGACTTTCACCGGTCCGCACGGTCAACGTGCCGCCGCGCGTCATGGCTTGCATGGCGTTCTTGACCAGATTGACGAGCGCCTGTTGGACCTGGGTTGCATCAATGGGCGTGGCCGGCAGTGATTGGGCCGGCTTGATTTTGATGTGGAGACCGCGGTTGTCCAATTCGGGTCGCAACAGTTCGATGGTGCGATCCACCACTTCGTTGAGCGAAACCAGTTTGAGTTGCAACGGCGCGGGGCGGATGGCCTGGAGAAACTGGGTGACGATGTAATCCAACCGGTTGATCTCCCCTTTGCAAACCTCCAGATACTGTTCGAGCCGGCGTACATCCAGTGGGGCCTGGCGCGCTTCGGCTTTGCGCGTAAAGCGCAAGCCGCCCTCCGGTTTGGCTTCGCGACTGCGCTTCAATTCGCGCTCCATCAACTGCAGATGAATGTGCAGGGCGTTGAGTGGATTGCCGATTTCGTGGGCCACGCTCGCGGCCAGCAGGGTCAGGGCCTGCACCCGCTCGCTTTCAATGGCGTCAAACGTTTTTTGCCGCGCCTCGGTTGCGTCGTGCAAAATCAAGGCCACGCCCGAACTGCCCGCCCGCTCGCCATCCAGCGGCGCGGCGTAGAGCCGTAGAAAACGCGGACGCGGATATTCCACCTCAAACTCATGTCGAACAACGTGCGCACCACCCTCCCGATCGAAGCGCGAGACTTTTTCCCAATCCACCTCGGGCAACACCTTGTTCAGCGACTGGCCTTCGGCGCTGGGTTGCAGACCGATCAAGCGGGTCACGGCCTGGTTGAAATAAACGATGCTGCCGTTTTCATCCACCACCAACACGCCATCCTCGATGGTGTTGAACAAGGTTTCCAAGAGCGCGCGTTCGCGAGCCAGCCGCTGGACCACCGTTTGCAGGCCGTCCGTGTCCAACTGCCCGATCCGCCCCAGGACTTTATCGAGGAAACTGGATTTAATCGTCGCCATGAATCAGAACCAGTTGCGCCGTTTCAAATACCAATACGTCGCCAGGGTGGTGAGCGCCGCCAGCGCGAAGACGAACAGGTAACCGTGTTCCCAATGAATTTCGTGCATATCCTTCTGGAAATTCATGCCGTACCAACTGGCGATCAGCGTCGCCGGCGTGGAAAGAATCGTGATGAGCGTCAGCGCCTTCACCACTTCGCCGGTGCGGTTCGACGACATGCTGAGGTAAACCTGCAGAATCCCGGTCAGCGAGTCGGTGTAGCTCTGCGCCAGTTCGGAAATCTGAAACAACCCATCGTAAACATTGCGGTAATACGGCACGAGGTGCGACCGGATCAGTTTGAATTCACCGCGCGCAAACCGGGCCAGCACCTCGCGTTGCGGGCCGATGATCTGACGCAGGTGCATCACTTCTTTTTTGATCTGGATGATTTTGTTCAACGTCTCCACCGAGGGCGATTGCAACGCCTGCTCTTCAAGTTCGGCGATCTCGAGCGAAAGCTCGTCCAGCGCCGGTTTGTAATTTTCCACGATGGAATCCAACAACGTGTACGCCACGCGATCCGGCGCGCGGGCGATGTGCATCGTGGCGTTGATGGCTTGTTCCTCGGTCTGTGTGATGCTCCGCGACGGTCCGTCGTGATACGTGACGAGAAAATTTTTGCCCAGAAAGAAGTTCAACTCGCTCGTGGCAAACACGCCGTCCTTGCGACTGTAATCCACCGCGTGAATCAGCATGAACAGATACGGCGCAAACGCCTCGTCCTCCTTGGGCGAGAACTCCTCCACCTTGGGGGACGGACTGGTCTGCACGCAGTCCTGGATGGAAAGCGGATGGAAATGGAACAGGTCTTCCAGCACAAATTTCTGCTCCTCCTCGGTTGGGTTTTCCAAATCCACCCAGAGAAACAGGTTGGTATCGTTGAGCAGCGTCGGCATGAGAAACATCTCGACATTGCGGGTGTGCAAACGACCCTGAGTGGTGAAGGCAAGTGAGCGAATCATAATCTCATTGGATTAGCCGGACGTGACAGCTTGGCACGAAGCTTAGTCCGTAAATGGAGGGATGCAAGACCCGGTTCGCGCTGAATCGGCACAGCCAAGCCGATGATTCGTTGATGGATGATGAGGAGTGCTCGCCATTCTCACGCTCCAAGTCAAACGGCGAAAAGCAGCGGGGTGATCTGAATCCATCGGCGATCTTTTCAAAAGTCCAACCCCGGCAACCGATAAATTTCCACGTCATCAAACCAGCACACGTCGGCATCGGTTTTCTGATTGTGGACGTTGAGCAGTACCACCAATCGCCCCGTGTCCGGCGGAACGGTGACCACGCCCGTCGTCGTCTGCCAACCGCCTTGATCCGGTGTGAAGATGAAGACGCGGTCAACCGCTTCGTGCGTCCAATCGCCCGCGTCGGTTTGCCAGCGAATCATCAAGTCCGGCGAGGACTCGCCTTGCACCCGGCACTTCGCTTTCACCACAAAGACCTGCCCCGGCGCGGCGGGAACACTCTGCAAAAAGCAGCCGTGCGTCACCTTGCTGACACGACCGGAGCCGCCGCCGATCTGGTTATCCCAGGCAAAAGTGCCGGTTGCCTGCTTTTCGTCCTGCCACGCGTTCCAACCTTCCGGCCGGGTCGCGCCTGAAGCGGGACCGCGATCGAATGCGCCGTTCACCGCCAGATTGGTAGCGGCGTTTCGAGCTTGTAAATTTGCGAGTTCCACTCGCGCCGCCGCTTCGGGATCGCGCACCCAAGCAATCGTGCGCGTGATGCCGGGCAAGACTTCCTCCCACGAACGGCCTTTACCCACCGTGTGCGCCAGCGCTTCCGCGCGCCACGGCTGCTCCTTGGCCAATCCACTCCACCAACGGGATTGCTCACCGTAAATCCAGACGTATTCGTCTGCCGCATCGCGCGCGGCGCTCAGGTTGCGCGCCAACCGCTTGAGTCGCGAGCCGTCCAACGGCGGACGGTAATATTGATTACCCGCTTCATTGACAAACATGTCGAGGTAAAAACCAAAACCGGCCTGCGCCTGTTGTCGGTATTTCGCGCGGTTCTCAGTCGCCACCAGTTTGAGACACGGACCCGACCACGACCGCATGTCGAGCGCGGCGCGTTGATACGCTTCCACGCTGTCCAGGTAGTAACCGTTCTCGCATCCGTCCACGAGGACCATTTCGGGCGGCGCGGCGTCGAGCATGCCGTTGAAAAACGCGGGCAACAAACCGTAATGTTCCCGCGCCAGAACGGACGTCGGATCATCCGCCCGTCCCGCGCGTTGCACCACGCTGTTGAGAAACAAGGTGAGCACCACCGCGTGAGGCATTTCCGCAGCCAGGCTGCGAGTGAATTGCGCGCCGCGTTGCCGGGCGAGCGCGGCAGTTTCAGCAAAGGTCCGTTTCTTGCCGGGGTCAAATTTCCACTGGTTTTCGCCGTAAGGCTCGAAGTCGAGCGCCAACCCTTTCGCGCCGCCTTCGCGGGCGAGCCAGCCGCAGATGCCGATTTTTTCTGCCAGCGCGCTCCAACCTTGATCATCCGCCCAATCAATGAATTTGGGAGTCGCGTTGAAGAGCACAAAATTCTGCGTGTAATTCGTGAACCGGCACGCGCGCAAATCCGCCAACGCTTCCTTGAACCATTCCCGCCGCCACGCGCCCGTCCCCCAGCCGCTTTGCGTGGAGACCATTCGGCCCGCATCGGTCTTGGCCGTAACATAAAAAATGACGCCATCGAACGGCCCTTCGCGTTCCATCTCTGAACCAAATTGCCGCAGAAACGCCGGGTCCGGAATGTCCCAGCCCAACTCAATAAATTTCCGATCTGCAGCCGACGTTGGCAGTGCCATCAACAGACCCAATCCCATCAGCAAAACCGAGGCGATGTGTTTCATGATAAATTTAACCGCCGCGACTCTACCCCGGAACTCGGCGGGCTTGAATCAAATTTGATCAACCGAAGGAAATGCGAATGGAAATATGTTTCGGCGTGATGAAGCATCCGCTCACTGGGCCAGCCAGCTTTTCACCGGACCGCCGTGTTGAATCCAATCTTCGTCAAACACCGCGTGAACTTGGATTAAATCCTGTGTTGGCGGCCTCCTCCAATTTGTTTAGCTTGTTTCCGTGCAAACCGCCACGACCAGTGGAAACGCCCGACCTGCTGACATCCGGATGGGGGAAGTTTCCTGGGAACGGATGATTCGCGCCGTGGAAAAAGTTCGTGAAAGACTTCGCCGCACCGTGGCCGCCCTTGAAGCGGCGGGAGTTCCTTACGCGCTGGCCGGCGGTAATGCCGTGGCCGCATGGGTTTCGCGCGTGGATGAAGCCGCTGTGCGCAATACTCAGGACGTGGACATTCTGCTGCGCCGCTCCGATTTGGCGGCGGCCATCGCCGCAATGGCCAATGCGGGTTTCCACCACCGTCACGTTAAAAGCATTGATATGTTTCTGGACGGTCCGGATGCGAAAGCGCGTGATGCCGTCCACGTTGTCTTTGCCGGCGAAAAGGTGAAGGCCGATTCAGTCGCCGCCGCTCCCGATGTGACGGAATCCGAAGGCACGGAAACTTTCCGGCTGGTAACGCTGGGCGCATTGGTGCGGATGAAACTCACCGCATTCCGGGATAAAGACCGCACGCACCTGCGCGATTTGATCGAAGTTGGACTGGTGGACGCCGGGTGGCTCGAACGTTTAGCGCCGGAATTGGCGGTTCGACTTCAAGAGTTATTGGACAACCCGGAAGGTTGAAAAGCAGCCAAACGATCGCCGGCCCTGCGTGACCACGAAATTCGTCGGCCGGCCCGGCACCGGAGAATTCCGGCGCTGCCCGCCAAGCTGGGCGAGGTGAGTTAAATCAGTCGCTTATGAAAGTCATCCGCTCACTGGGCCAGCCAGCTTTTTACCGGGCCGCCGTGCTGAATCCAATCTTCGTCAAACACCGCGTGATTGATGACCGTGCGTTCGTGCGAGGTGAAGATCAGATGGATTTTTCCATCGCGCGTCTGCGCCGCCACCGGGTAGGCGTAATCGTAAGGCCCTTCAGCCACATTCCGCCGCCAGGGCCAGGATTGATCGCCATCGGCGGAAAGAGCCACCGTCAACGGCGTGCGTTCGTTCATGTTATCATTGAACACCAGCAGCAGCTTGCCGCTGGCCAGCTTGATGAAATCCAACGCGGCATTGGGATTCTTGAATGACGAATTTACGCCCGGACTCCAAGTCCAACCGCCGTCGTGCGATTCCGCGCGGATGGCCCAGCCGTTGGTGGTAGGCTCGTAATCGCCGCCGCGCCGCGCGTACGCCACGAGCTGATCCTTTTGGATTTCCACCGCCACGGGCTGGATGTTGCCCGTCGCCGAGCGGATGCGGCCCGTTTGCTGCCAGACCTTGCGCTTCACGTCATAGTGCAGGAACAGTCCCGCACTGTCGGGCGCGATCACTTCCGTGTCATTGCCTCGCTCTTGATACAGCGGCAGCAGATAATCGCCGCTCGACAAAACAATGGGACGATTGCACACCATCATGCCTTCCTCACTGGCCAACGGAAACGCATCTGACCAAGTCTGGGCGTAGTCGGTGGAGACTTTGGCTTGGACGCGCGAGCTGGACCAGGTGTCGCCGTAGCGCACGACGTAAAACAGCCAGACCAAACCGTCCGGCGCCTGCCAGACCACGCCGTTGCCGAGCGAGCGGAATGGATCGTGGGCAATGCGCACCGGCTGGGTCCACTTGCGGCGGCCGGACTTCAAGCGCGCGCCGAACACGCCCGTGTCGAGCGCGTATTCACCTTCACCGCCGTAATAAACCACGTAGAGATCGCCGTTCGCGAGCGCCTCGATGCGCGCCGGATGTTTGTACGGACCGGTCTTTACTTCCGGCCCAAACAGGCGTTCGATGCACAACTCGCCGGCAACGCCGGACGTGAGCGAGATCAGCATTAATCCCAGCAGCAGGCTCAGTGCGAATCGAAGTCGAAATTGCGCGCGGCAAATCGGGAAATGAAAGGATCGGTTCATGTGGGGCGAAATCATGCCGGGCGACCGCGGGCAAGCCAAGCCAATCTGATCGCCGAACGCAGATCAACCACAAGCTAACGCGCCGGCGAGGCGTTTGACTGAACGCGCAGCCGCTCGTTGGCTTGTTGGATTGCGTCCAACTGCCAGCCGCGCCCGTTGGTCGCGGTGACATTCCAATCCTTGGCCTGATAATCGAAATCAAACACCCAGAGCGCGCTCAAGGGAATTTGATTGATTTCAATGGCGGAAAGAATCGCGGCGAAATCGGTGCGGGCCGTGGGAGTGTCATTACCCGGCACGCCGAACTCGCCCACGAACAACGGCTTTTGTTCCGCGCGCGCCACCGCCACCGCTTGAGCGAGTCGGCCCAGGTCGTTGGTCAGATCGTAGGCGCGGACGGAAAGCGAGTTGATGGGCGAAGGATTATCCGCCGCGAGCATTACCGCGAATTGTTCCGGGGTATCGTTCCGCCAACTGCGTTCCTGTTTTTGGTGCCAGGCCGAGGGACGGGGAAAAGCGTTGCCACTGATAATCAACCGATGCGGATCGTATTTTCGTACCTCATTGGCGAACGCGCGGAAGGCGATCCGGATATCGTCATGCGTCACTTCGTCTTCCGCAGTGCGTTGCGCGGGCGTGCCCAGGTGCGGGGCCACTGGCGGGCGATGCGTGGCGGCGTTGGGCAGATCCGCGGCCAGATTATATTCGTTGCCAAATTCCCAGGCCCAGATGGCTGGCGATTTTACGTAGCGCGTCACCAGTTCGCGGGTGTAATCGCGCATGAACGCAATGGTGCGACTGTTCGTATCGCCCCAGCGCGTACAAGGTTCGTCCATCAGGTCCGGCACGGCGCTCAAGTTCCAGAACAACGACGGAATCAAGCCGATCCCCTGCCGTTCGGCGCTCTGCACCACCGCGTCCAATTGCGTGAAGTACTGCGCGCGGTTGGTTTGATAAAGTTGCCAGTTGACGGGCCAGTAACCACCGGCAGAAAAGCGGACGAACGGAATCTGCCGCGCGGCCAGTTCGCGAAAGCCCGCGTCGTAGTTCGTTCGCGGCGCGCGTTCCAAGGTACGCACGAACGCATCGTAATAATTCACGCCCATGCCGCGAAACGGCACGCCTTGCCACCGCAACTCGCCGTGTTCATTGACGGATAAACCCGGTTCCGCGGAGAAGCTCAATTGACCGGTAGCCACTAAAAGTCCGGCCACCAGCAACCAGCTTCCGCATCCGCTGCTTGATTTAATCTGGGAAAGAAAATGACGCATAAAGCTCAAGGCAGCGTAACCGGCGCTGGGCCAAAGGCGCAACGCGGTTGCAGCGGTGGCGGCAAAATGAATCCGACGCCGGTTCATGACAGTTCGATGTCAATTTGGTTTTTTGCGCCCGGTCGCCACTGAACTTCCTTCGTGATCGTGCGGTCGTCCGGTGTTTTGACGGTGATCCGGTGGGTGCCGTGAAAGGCTCGCACCGACATGGCGCCCGCCGCATCCGAACGGCCTTCAAGCTTGCTCCACCATTGTTCGCGGATGAGCGTTTTCAGGCGCTCGTAAACCGGTTTGGGCGACATATCGCGCCGCAACCAACCGGCTGGAGCGCGCTGCCAGGCGCCGCGATCAGAAAAGTCCCACCAGGTAATCGCTTCCACCGCCGGATGCGCAAAAAGCGCCGTGTAAAGATTCGCCGTTTGCTCCGCCTGACGTGCCTCGCCTTCCGCCGTGGTGTCGCCCCAATTTTCACCCGGCCCCAACCGCGGACCACTCAAGATGGTGGTTTCCGTAAAATGCAGCGGTCGCCCCAGTTCCGCGTAGGCATCGCCAACCCTCCAGACGGTGGACAACGGCCAGACCCGGTCGTGCATGTGCGTCTGCAAACCCACGACGTCGAAGAGCGATTTCGATTCGTCCGACACGCTTCGCAGCAACTTCAGGTAGGGAGCGTCATGGCGATAATCATTTACCAGCAACGTTGCGGTCGGATGGGCCGCGCGCGCCACGCGCAAATGTTTGGTCACGTATTCCACCGGACCGAGGCGTTTGGCCCAACGCGCCATTCGCGTCTGGTTGGCGCCTTCGGGAATATGCGTGGCTTCGTTGACCACGTCCCACACGTCAATGCGCCCTTGGTAACGGGCAATAATCTCACGGACCCGCGCGGTCGAGAGCGCTTCCAGCTCGGCGTCACTTTCCGGCAGCCAATCGGGTGAACCGGCGGGATGATCCCAGACCAGCGGATGCCCCTTGCAGGTAATGCCCTGTTCCCGACACCACGCGACGACGCGATCGGTGTATTCGTAATTCGGCTGGCCGCGTTTCGCTTCGTAATTCGCCCAATAGAAACCCAGCGTGGCAAAATTGAACACGGTGGCGAATCGGCGGCGGTATTGAGCTTCCAGGTCCGGATCACCAACGTGATCCAGCATGAACGCATTGCTCCCAAACCGAAAATCGTGGCGCAGTTGTTCGAGACGGATGGGCGCGCCAACCACCGGTCGTCCCTGCGAATCGCGCAATCGGATTTGCCCCGCGCTCTGGCGGTACTGCTCGATGCGAGCCGGGCATTGGGAAAGAATCTCTTCGTCCGTCGGCTGATCTTTGCCGACTTTCGCCGCTCCGATTCCCGGAGCGAACGCCAGCGTGGCCGCAGCGGTGGTTTTCAGAAAGTCGCGGCGGTTCAGATGCATAATGCAGATTATTTTTCCAACCGGATGAAGGCCAGTTCCACCTGGACATTGGACCGGGTGCCGGGATCAAACCGCAGCCGGGTGATGTGGTCGCGCCAGCGCTGGTTCTGGCCGACGGGGATCCGGTACTCGTGCCATTGACCGTCGCCGCGAACGGCGAAGCGTTCGCTGCTGCTTTCCGTTTCCGCCAGTCGCGTGGTGCTCCAGAAAATTTGGGCCATGTCGGTGAAGGATTGGCCATCGGGGCGACGTAACCGCAGGCGCACGACCACGGTGCTGAAATCGGCGGCTTTGGCCTGCGTGGCCGGACCAAAAAAAGCGGGATCATTCCCCGTCGTCCGCGCGCGCAAGTAACCATCCGCAACTTTTACCTCCGTCAAGTGCATCGTGTTGTTCCAACCCTGATCGTCACGCGTAAATTCCCAGGCGGTTCGCGACGGTTCAGGCGGAGGGATGTCGTAAGGGCCAAGGCCGACATCGGCGGGCGTGAGATCCGTATGCGACCCGGATGCCGTGGTGAAGACACTGCGGATGGCATCCAGATAGCCGAAACCAAATTCCGCCTGCGGTTCGATGTAAGAACCTTCGCCCCATTCGTTCCAGGCCTCGATCAACGCGGCGGGCGCGAGCCGGGGCTGGGACGGCTGCAATTCGATGACGGCTTTCGCGTCGCGCAGGTGTTGCTGAAATAATTGCGGAGTACGATCGAAGCGCACGAGATTGTTCTCCCCATGCCACGGACGGCTATCCCATCCACCGCTGATCGGCAGTGGCGTCAGCGGCACCGGACTTTCAGCCAGCAGATGTTCCCATTGGCGGCGATAAGCCGGGACCAGCTCGGCATACGGTGCGAATTTGCCTTCCCCGGTCATGCCCAGATGCGGCCAGTTGTACGCGGTGACCGCGTCGTAACCCTCCTCCGCCGCGCGGCGTGCGCCGCCCACGTCGCCCACGCAAGCGATCAGGTAAAGCCCTTTCAATCCGGCGCGCTGACATTCCTCACGCATCGCGGTGAAAGCGCGTTTCACGCCGGCGCTGCCCAGATCGGCGGTCAAACGGTCCGTGCTGAAAATGATGACGACCGGTCTGCCATCGAAGGTCAGGTGTTCGGGACGGCGGAAATAATTTTCAATCCAGTAATGCGTGACGGCGCGGCAATCCTCCAGCGAAGAAGTCTGCGGCGGATTGTGATTGGCCCAGAGCAAACAGAATTTCAGGAGGCGCCGGTAGCGCGCCTTGAAATAGCCATCGTGCAAGGCGTGTTCGAGGAAGCGCGCGCCTTGCGACCAATACCAGTCGTAGGCGAAAAACGTGATGCCGTGTTCAACCGCCCATTTGATGTGCCAATCGGCAATTTCCGGATCGCCCTCGCGATACCAGCCCAGCACGGGGCGGCGCTCGGGGAAACGCTGAATCGGCTGCCATTGGCTGGCCGTGTTCCAACCGGGAAAATAATAAACGCCCACTTCGATCGGGCCGCGCACGGGTTGAGGCTCGGGCACGTAACCGGTCGCCGTCACCGTCGGACGCGGAGTGAAATTGACGCGGGCTTGTCCGCGAGCGGCGTCGGCATCCGGAGCGCTCAAGGTGAGCTGACAAATATTGCTGAGCGGGCGATTGGCCTCGACGCGCCAGAGCAACGCCGTCTCGGTACCGGGCGCGAGCGGTTGGTTGAGCGATTGGAGATTTGCGGGTTCAAGCAATTTAAGGCCGTCGGGAAGCTGAAGATCGGCGCGGATTTTCGACGCCGATGCCCCGCCGGTATTGACCACCACCGCGCGCAACGTGGCGGGCCGGCCGACGCGCGGCAACGCTTCGTCCAGCGCGAAGGAAGTCAGTTCGAGTTGCGCCGGACCTTGCGGCGCATCGGAGACTTTCAGCCAGCGCAATTGGACGGTGGCGTTCGCCGCGTCGCTGGGACGCAAACCAATCGCGCTGACCCGCCCGCGCCAGTTGGCCGCGGAAAGCAGATCGAGATTGTAGGTGTGCTCACGTCCGTCAACCTTGAGTGGAAACGAAAAACTGTGCAGACCCGGTTTGTAATCGCTGGCAAAAAACAGCGTGGCGCGTTCACCGCGATCCACCGCCAGGCGCAGTGACACGTAGGATTGATTGGTCGTGTCAATTTGCACCGGTGGACCGAGCAGCAGGCCGTTGGAGGGCATCTTGAACTCGCCGTCTTTCCATGTCGGCGGGGCGGATGAATCCAACGTCTCCAGCCACTGCCAGCCGACCGTGTCCTGGCGGAAATCGAAATCCGCGGTGGCGCTTGGCGTCGCGGGGGTTAAATCAAGCACCCGGAGGGAAGCCAGTTCGAAGCGCGCGCCGTCATACACATCAAAGCGCAACCGCACGATGCGCCCATCGGCCTGCCAGCACGGTAACACCCGATACGTATGCCAATCACTGTCGCCGCGGACATTGAAACGCAGGGCTTTTTCTTGAGTGAATCCGCCGTAGCGCCCGGTGGAAGTGTTGGCCCAGAACAATTCCGCCGTGCCGTCCTGATCGGCTTGCAACCGGATCTCCACCGCCTGAAACGCCGACGCCGGAAAGTTGAGCAGCGGCTGCAATTCCAAAATCGGGTCCGTCCCGACGGCGCGACAATGCAGCGCGCCGCCCGTGATGACGACATCGGTCAAATCGCTGTTGGGCCGCCACCCTTGCAGGTCGTCGGGCCGATTAAAATTCCATTCGACCACGGTTTTCGCGCGCAGCGTTACGACGGCAAACAACGCCAGCGCGATTATTGTCAGCCAATGAATTCTGAAACGTCGCATCGCTGTAGTTTAGTCACAACTCCGGGCAATGCGGGAAATGATTTTTGCATCAGCAGCAAAAACGAGACAATCGGGGCCTCCACATTCCTCGCCACGAAACGAAAGCGGAGCGGCGCAACCGCCACGACCGCCATCAGGCGATTTGGGGAAGCGCTCACCTTTCCAAACTCTGAAGTAATTGTCGGGCGGCGGCAAAATCCGGGCGCAGCTCCAGTGCGCGGGCGGCGGCGGTGCGAGCTTCCTCCTCGCGGCCCAATCGCGCAAGAACCGTGGCGCGAGCGTAAGGAATCTCGGCGGAATGTGGGCTTAATGTTTCCGCGCGCCAAAGCGCCGTGAGCGCGTCGTCCAGATGGTTTTGCGCGGCATCGGCGAGACCAAGATTATACCAGGCCCGCGCAAATTGTGGATTGAGTTTCACCGTAGCGGCCAGCGCTTCCCGCGCCGCCGCGAGTTGACCGTTCTCGTTCAAGGCCAGCGCCAGTTGATAACGGTATTCCGCATTGGTTGGCGCGAGGTGACAGGCCGCTTCAAGGGCTTTAACTGCTTCCGTCGTTTGATTGGCTGTGCTCAACGCCAGACCCAGCGCTTGATGCAATGGTGCGGAATTGGTGTCCCAACTGACCGCGCGTCGGAAGTAATCCACGGCGGCAGCGACGTGGCCACGGTCCAGATGAAATACTCCGAACTGCATCGCGCCAACCGGTTGATCCGCGTTGAAGTTCAATTGGGTCAGCAAATCCTGTCCCGCCAGCGAGTTGGTGTCGAGCGTGCGGCGTAACGCCCAGGCGGCTTCCGTCCGCACCCAACGCACCGGATCGGTGAGGCGTTCACTCAATGCGTTAAAAACGGTTCGGTCGCCCGTGGCCACCAATGGTTCCAAACCGCGCACGCTCATCGCGCGCAACAGTTCGTTGGTGTGCGTGAGGGCAGTCAACAACGCTTGCTGCGCTTCCAGTTGATCGGGCCATGATTTCAACAGGTTCGCCGCGACCGCCTGCCAAAACGCGTTGGTCTCCGTGCGCAGGGTTTTCACCAGTTCCGGCACGGCGCTGACCGCGCCCGCTCGCGCCTGCGCGATGGCAGTGGTCCGCGCCCGAGTCGGCGAATTCGCTCGCGGGCCGTACCACTGGATGATCGCCGTCAACGCCCAATCCGCGCTCTGATTGGCGTGACAACGATTGCAGGCGTTCGGAATGCCCAGCTCCTGCGTGAGTCGTGGATCGGGAATGGTGAACCCGTGATCGTGGCGCGGATGCCGTTGCATGTAGGTCGTGACCGGCATGTGACACTGCACACACTCCGTGCCGTTACCCATGCGGGCGGCGGCTTCGTGTTTCGCAGCGGGCGTGGCGGTGGCGAAATGAAAACTGTGTTTTTGCGGATCAATGGTGGGCGCGCCGTTGGCTGGTGGATTGCCGTGGCAACTCAGGCACATTTGATTGCCTGGTAATCGCAACTGGCTCGTGTGCGGATCGTGACAATCCAGACAGCGCACTCCGGCCGCGTGCATGCGGCTGCCCAGAAACGCGGTGAACTCGTAGTCCTCATCGCGCACTTGTCCATCGGGATAAAACACGTCGGTCTCATCCGGAAGGGTGAGTTGATAATGATCGTAGAAATTATCGCCCGGCTGAAATTCACCGGTCAACTCACCCCGCCGAGAATGACACTGGGCACAGGTGAAAAACGCTTGCTCCCGCGTGAAACGGCGGATGGTGGGGTCGCCGGTTTGTCGCGGGTGCTGGGTCTGCCAGGCGTTGTGCTCGGCCATCGGTCCATGACAGGCTTCGCAACTGACGCCGCGCTCGGCCATGGTCGTGCGGTAACTGTCGGTGACCGCATCGTAGTTGCGCCGCACGCGGGTGTTGTGGCAAGCCGCGCACATGCTGTTCCAGTTCATGCCGCGCCCGGTCCAATGCCCCCATTCGCCGGGCTGACGGTTCTCATCGCCAAAGACGTCAAACCACTCCTGCCGGTGTGGATCATAGGCCAGTTCCGAGGCTTGGTAGCGTCCGTTGGTGGTTGGGATCAAATACTGCCGCAGCGGCGCCACGCCCAACACGCGTTCCGGGATGAAGGGATGCAACCGGTTATCCTGACCCAGCGTGACGATTTGGAAAAATTGGTTGGTCGCCCGCAACTCCGAGGTTTGGCCACCGTGCCGCAACTGGCGCGATGGTGCAAAGGCATCGCCGTCCAGGTCAGCGAGGACCAATCGTTCCGCCTGGGCGTGATGCGATTTTTCCCACTGCGCATAAATTTCCTCGTGACAGGAGCGGCACGACGCCGACGTGCCGTAACGGGCGTATAATTCGGCATCTGGAACGCGATCAAGCGACGTTGGTGTTTTTCCCGAGCGCCGGTTTGCGGTAGTGGAATTGGCCAGCCAGGCAATGACGGCGCCGAACAGGAGTGCCAAGCCCACGGCGATCAAGAGGACCGCTCGCGTTCTAGCCGGTGGCTTGGAGTTCTGCTTGTTCACGCCCGCCGCGGGTTTACGAATTGTCCGGCGTTGAAACCATCCCGGTCATTCCTCCCGTCCTACTTCGTGAACCCGGATGTAAGGACGCAAGAACAAGAGGCCCAACGGACAAAGCGTGGCCACCAACGCGAAGAACAACCACATGGTCGCGGAATGACGCGCGCCCACTTCGGGACAATACTTGGCGAGCAGCGGGCCGGATGAAATGGTGGCGATGACTTTGCCCAGGAGCAGCGGAATGTACGAGAGCGCCGAGTACGAAGCTTCCTGTCCCTTGGGCGCAATAGCCGCCGCGTATTCATAAACGCGCGGCGAATAAAACGCTTCCCCCACGGAAAACACCGCAATGTAGAGCGCGATCATGACGTAATACGGATGAATGTTTCCCGCCAGGTTCAGATACCAATGCCCCACCAGATGGCCCGCCCAACCATCCGCGGCGGCTTGAAACCAGACCGTTGGCAACGCCATCACAAAGACCGATCCGGCGGTGATGGCGCCGCCGATCATCGTCATGCCGTAGGCCGGAAAGCGTTGCGTCAACGCGCCGATAAACGGCACGAGCATGATCACCATCCAACTGTTGATGTTCCACAGCGTGCCCACTTTTGCGCCTTCGCCCAACTCGCGAATGCCAAACGTGGGAAAGACATAATACATCACCATCAGGATGGATTTCAGACAGGCGATCAGCGCCAGGAAGCAGAGCAAACGATAAAAACTGCGTTGCTTGAACAATCCCGCAAACAAATCCGCCGTGTCCCGCGCGGCCTTGGCCACGGTCGCCCACAAGGCCGTGACCACATTGCCCGACCGCGCCGCGTGGGTCGGCGGATGGATTTGCACCCCCGTGTCCGTGACTTCCACGCCGGGTCGCATCCACCACACGAGCGGTACCAAAGCCAGTTCAATGATCCAACTGACGGCGAACAGCGCGCGATACGTGCTGATCGTCGTGCCGAACAGCGGCAGGCTGAACTGTCCGTGTTCACCCAGTGATTGGCGCACGTAATCGAACAGCAGCCCCGTCACCAGAAAACCCACGTTCATCGCCATGTACACCATCGAGAATGAAATTGAACGCTGCTTGGTCGTGGAATACTTGCGCACCGCCGCCACCAATACTGGCGTGCCCAACGCTTCACCGACGGCGAGTGGAAACAACCCGCCGATCAAGGCGATCCATTGGTTCGTCGTGAACACCATGACCAGCCGCGCCACCAGACAAACCCAGACCCCGAGGAAAAAAGTTTTGCGCAACCCCAACGCATCGGTCAGCGAACCGACCAGCAACGTGACGCCCGTCATCGTCAGCGACCACGCCAACACCAGCGCCAGCGCCTGCTCATCGGAAAAGCCGAATTCGGACGAAAGCCACAGCTTGATGGTCAGGTTGGTGACCGCATAAGCCGCCACGCTGAGGAACTTGATGACGAAGGTCAGCCACAACTCCCGCGCCGCGCCGTTGAGCACGAGAAATTTCCCGATGAACCCCTCGGATGCCCGCGTTGCTTCAGCCATAAATGAGTCTGGCGATCATTTTTGAAGTCTGCATCAGAACGAATTTTAACCGTCAGGTAAAGCGCGAACCATCCGGAAGCGGAAAAAGTTTTGAGTTTTCCCGCATCCGCTGACACGTTGATTCGGATTGGTACGATGAAACTCAAGTTCAGTTGGCGGCTCTTAACAACCCTGTTCGCCCTGTCAGTGACCCTGGCCGGATGCGCGACGAAAACCACTTCAGAAAATATCAGCGCGGCGGACCAGTTCGCCCTCGTACTGCCAGTGTTGCGGCAACAATACGCGCCGGACCCCCACCTCGCGCGCTTTGACATTACCGCCACCAGCCAAGGTCGGGAATTGATTCTCACCGGTGAAACGGACAGCGTCGCCACCAAAGCCGCCACGTTGCAGGCCGCCCGCCAAACCGGCGCGACGGTGGTGGATCAAATCCGCGTTTTACCGGCGGCGGAATTGGGCGACACCAACTGGGGCATCGTCACCCTCAGCGTGGCCAACGGTCGCGAACAACCGGAAAACAAGGCCGAACTCGGCACGCAAATGTTGCTCGGGGAAATCGTCCGCGTGCTGAAACGGGATCATTACTGGCTGCTGGTGCAGACGCACGACCGGTATCTCTCGTGGGTGAGCGCGGATTCGCTCCAGCTTTGCACCGAACCGGAAGCGCAAGCCTGGGAACGCGCGCCGTTGCTGATCTACACCCAATTCGACGGCATCATCCGCGAGGCGCCCGAAGCGGAGTCGCCGATCCTCGCGGACCTGGTACTCGGCAACCGGGTGCGCCGAGTTGGGGCCACGGGGTCGCAATACAAAGTGGCCTTGCCGGACGGCCGCACCGGTTATCTGGCGCAATCGGACGTGACGGATTTTTCCACCTGGAAACAAACGCGTCGGCCCACGGCGGAAAACATCGAACGCACCGCGCGCCAGTTCATGGGCCGTCCGTATCTGTGGGGCGCCGGCACCCCGCGCGGGATGGACTGCTCCGGACTCACCAAGCTCACGTTCTTTTTGAACGGCATTGAATTGAATCGCAACGCCAGCCAGCAGGCGCGAATGGGTACCGCCGTGCCGTTGAATCCCGAACTGAGCCATCTGCGCAAAGGTGATCTGCTCTTTTTTACGTTCGACCGTACCCGTGGCGTCGACGCGCGCATCACGCACACCGGAATTTATCTGGGCAACAAACTGTTCATCCAAGCTTCCGGCCGGGTGCGCATCAGCAGCCTGGATTCGAACTCGCCCATTGCCGATCAGAACCGCATTCGCGGTCTTGTCGCCGCCCGTCGCCTCCTGCCGGAAAATTGACGGTGCGCCTTGATGATGTTCACGGGCGACGGCGCTCGCCGTAACCGTCAACATCGCGCCCGCCCACCCGCTCGGCGTCGGTCTGGAAATAATTCATCTCCGGGCGACTTCAGCAACTCGATTTAGGTCTTGGGCTGGTTTCGGCTCTGTGACAATCTGGCGGCATGAAAACGCTGCGCATCCTGCTCCCGTTCCTGTTTTTGGCGACGCTGGCCGTCAATCCAGTTCCGGCTCGCCCGACCGATTCCGCCACGGTGAAGAAGCTCTTCCGTAATCCGCCGCGCGAATACAGCACCGGTCCGCTCTGGGTGTGGAACGATTTGATCACGGACGAGCAAATCCGCTCGACGCTGCGCGATCTGGCCCGACAACAGGTCAAGCAGGCCTGGGTGCATCCGCGTCCCGGACTCATGACGCCGTATCTTTCGCCCGAATGGTTTCATCTGTGGGAGGTGGCGCTGGATGAAGCGCGCCGCCTCGACATGAACATCTGGATTTATGATGAGAACTCTTATCCCAGTGGTTTTGCCGGAGGTTGGGTGCCCGAGTTGGTGCCCGAAGCGCGCGGGCGCGGTTTGAAGCTTTCCGAAACCCAAACTCCGCCCAAGTGGAGCGATGAGTTGATCGCCGTGCTGCGGGTGAACGGCGACACCACCGAGGATGTCTCCGCTCAAATCAAGGCGGGGGAAACGCTGTCGGAAGGGCGGTACTTTGTCGCCACCCTCCTGCGTGCGGCGGATCGCGCCTGGACCGGCGATCACGCTTATGTGGATTTGCTGTATCCGGGCGTAACCGAAAAATTTCTGGAAGTCACGCACGAGGCGTATCGCCGGCATTTCGGCAAGGAATTTGGCAAACGCATTCCCGGTTCGTTCACCGACGAACCGGAATTATTGCCCGCCGGCGGAATGCCTTGGACCGCGGATTTGCCCGAGCAGTTTCAGCAACGCTGGGGTTACAGTCTCCTCGCGAGCCTGCCGAGTCTGGCGGCGGAGGTTGGCGATTGGCGGCGCGTCCGGCACAATTACTATTCCACGTTGAACGAGTTGTTCGTCGAGCGCTGGGGGCAACCGTACTTCAACTATTGCGCGTCCAATCATCTCGAGTTCACCGGTCACTATTGGGAACACGAATGGCCCAACTGCGGCATGGTGCCCGATAACATGGCCATCGCCGCGTGGCAACATCGGCCCGGCATGGACCTGCTGATGAATCAGTACGCCGAGCACACGCACGCGCAGTTCGGCAACGTGCGTTCGTGTCGCGAGGTTTCGAGCCTGGGCAACCAATTGGGGCGGCGCACGTTCGTGGAAGTGTACGGCGCGGGCGGTTGGGATTTGCGGCTCGAAGACATGAAACGCATCGGCGATTGGCTGCAAGTTTTGGGCGTGGATACGCTGAATCAGCACCTCGATTACCTCACGCTACGCGGCGCGCGCAAACGCGATCATCCGCAGAGCTTTTCCTATCACGAACCGTGGTGGGATGCGTATCACGTTTCCGCCGGTTACCTCGCGCGACTCAGCGCCGCGCTGTGTCAGGGCGAACAAATCAATCGCATCCTCGTGATTGAACCGACCACCACCGCCTGGATGTATCAGGGCAACGGCGCCAAGCTCGGCGCGCTGGGCGATTCCTTCGCCAAACTGCTCGTGGCGCTCGAGGCGGCGCAGATCGAATACGATCTCGGCAGCGAAGACGTCATCAAACGCCACGGTCGGATTCGGAACGGTGAATTCTGGGTGGGCCAGCGCGGTTACGACGTGGTGGTGCTGCCGCCGCACACGGAGAACCTGGATGAAAGCGTCGTGGATCTCGGTGAGGAATTTCTGAACGCTGGCGGGCAGGTGGTGTGTCTGGGCGAACCGCCGTTGCGTGTCAGCGGTCGGGAATCCTGGCGCGTGCAGGAGGGCACGAGCGAAGTCGGCTGGACGACGGCGAAGGTCGAAGCCGCGCCGCAAGTGTTGCAGCGTTGGAATCGAACGAATGAATTTCGCATCACTCGCGCCGCTGGCGATCACGGCCTCCTGTTCCACATGCGCCGGCAACTGGCCGATGGCGAATTGCTTTTCCTGGTCAACACCAGCAGCGAGTTTCCCGCCACGGGCGAATTTGTTTCCCGCCGTCAGAGCGTCGAGCAATGGGAACTTTATTCAGCGGCAGTGCAGCCGTATCCGTTTGCCGCCGCCGGAGCCGGAGTCCAAGCGAGCTTCAACCTGCCCCCCTGCGGCAGCTTGCTGCTGTTCCTGTCCAACCAATCCCGGAAGCCGGTGCCGAGGCCCAATGCAACCGTGACCACCATCCCACCGACCGACGCCACCACGGTGCGGCGGCTTGAACCCAATGTGTTGACTTTGGATTACGTGGACATCACGGCGGGCGGCGAAACCAAGCGCGACCTGTATTTCTATCAAGCCAACCAGTTCGCCTTTCAGAAGAACGGACTGGAACGCAATCCGTGGGACAGCGCGGTGCAATTCAAGGACCGGCTGATCACGAAGTCGTTTCCGGCGGACAGCGGCTTCAGCGCGAGCTACAAATTCACCATCCAAGGCGCGGTGCCGGCCAATCTGGCCATTGTGATTGAGCGGCCCGATTTATACACCATCACCTGCAACGGACAGCCGCTGCCCACGCCCGCGCACCCGCCGGCCAAGATCTGGCAAGCGCAGGAAACCACTTACGCCGCCGGCACCGTGCTCCGGCCCAGCCCGGTGTTCAAGGATTGGTGGCTCGACAAGGCGTTCGGCAAAATCCCGCTTGCTCAGGTGGCGCGCCTCGGCGAGAACGTGGTCACCATCACCGCCGCGCCCTTCTCCATCTATCACGAACTCGAATCCGCTTACGTACTCGGCGATTTCACGTTGCAACCGTCCGACTGGGGCTTCGTCATCGCGCCGGATCAACCGTTGCAACTCCGCGCCGCCACGACCGTGACGACGCTGAAGCATGACGCCAATCCGGATCAAAGCATGTGGTTGAGCGGCGGCATCGGGTTTACCGCCGGCGTGGAAGATCGCGCGCCGTTCGTGGTGTTCGATCTGGGTGGCGCGCGAGACCTGCGCACGCTGCGCCTCTGGAATTATTGCGAAGCGAACGTGCGCGACCTGACCTCGCGCGGCGCGAAGGAGATTCGCGTGACCGGCGCGGCGGATGCCGCCACCCCTGAATTCAATCAACCGCTCGGTCAGTTCACCCTGGCCCGCGCCAGCGCCAGCGGCGGCGCGTCCGAAGACCTGGCCGTGACGGCGCGCGGCGTGCGGTTTGTGCGCGTGGACATTTTGAGCAACCACGACGGCGTGACCTTTCCCGCCACCGGCCAGCCGGAGGACAACGGGTTCGTTGGTCTGGCGGAAGCGCAATTTCTCGACGCCACCGGCCGGATGATTGACGGCGTTAAAATCCAGCAAGTCTCCAGCGAACTGGGCGCACGCCAACGGCTGGCCCGGTACCTGGTGGACGGCAGCGGCTTCACGCGGAAAACTTCCGGCGGCTGGAATTCGCAGGGGCATCCGTTCTACTCGGCGGGCGTGGCGTATCAACAACAGTTTCACGTCGCGAAACGCGCGGGCCGCTATGTGGTGGCGCTGCCCCAATGGCTGGGCAGCGTGGCGCAGGTGACGGTGAACGGCAAAGCGGCGGGTTACATTGACGCGTCGCCCTACGAATGTGACGTGACCCGACAGATCAAACGCGGCAACAACACCATTGTAATCACGGTCATTGGCACGTTGAAAAACACGCTCGGACCGCACCACGGCAACCCGACGTTGGGTCTGGCCTGGCCCGGCATGTTCCAAAACGCGCCCAACCCCGGTCCGCCCGCTGGTGAAACCTATTCCACCGTCGGCTACGGATTGTTCGCGCCCTTCGCGTTGAAACAATTGACGGACTGAGTGGTGACAAAAAGTAAAGCCTCGGTGACGGGCATGAAGCGCACCCTGCAATTTCTCGCGATCATGACTGGTCTGATGTCGTTGCGTTCCGGCGTGGCCGCCGCGCCGGCAGCTTTACCCGGGGATCGCATGTTGTCCGCGTATTTCCGTCACGAAACGGCGGCGCTCAGCGAGCAGTGCCTGACGGAGATTCAATCGCTGGCCGACTGGCAGGTCCATCGCGCGGAGTACCGGCGGCAGTTGCAGGAGATGCTCGGATTGTGGCCGCTCCCGGAGCGGACCGAGTTGCATCCGGTCGTCACGGGCAAAATCGAGCACGACGAGTTCACGGTGGAGAAGCTGTATTTCCAAGCGGCGCCGCAGCTTTATGTGACGGCGAATTTGTGGTTACCCCGGCACCGGACCCGACCCGCGCCTGGCATCCTCTACGTTTGCGGTCATTCCCGGCAGGTCGGCAACGGGGTGAGTTACGGCAACAAGACCGGTTATCAACATCACGGGGCGTGGTTCGCGCGGAACGGTTACGTGTGTCTGATGATTGACACGGTGCAACTGGGCGAGATCGAGGGGCTGCATCACGGCACGTATCGCGAAGGGATGTGGTGGTGGAACTCGCGCGGTTACACGCCGGCGGGCGTCGAGGCGTGGTTCGGTCTGCGCGCGCTGGATTATCTGTGCGCGCGGCCCGAGGTGGACGCGGAACGCATCGGCATGACGGGGCGTTCGGGCGGTGGTTCGTACACGTGGACGGTGGCGGCGCTGGACGAGCGGGTCAAGGTGGCCGCGCCGGTGGCGGGCATCACCGATCTGCAAAATCAGGTGGTGGATGGTTGCGTGGCCGGACATTGCGATTGCATGTTTTTCGTGAACACGTACCGCTGGGATTTTCCCCAACTGGCCGCGCTGATTGCGCCGCGACCGTTGCTCATCGGCAACACGGACAAGGACACCATCTTTCCGCTGGAGGGCGTGGTGCGTTTGCACGAAAAGGTGCGCCGCATTTATCGCCTGCACGGAGCGGAAAAAAATCTGGGACTGCTGATCACCGAAGGACCGCATCAAGACACGCAGGATTTGCAGGTGCCGGTGTTCCGCTGGTTCAACCGGTTTTTGCAACCGGAACAACCGTTGATCGAGATGGCGGCAACCAAGTTTTTCGAGCCGGAACAACTCCGGGTGTTTGATCAACTCCCCGCCGATCAGGTGAACACGGAAATCCATGCGCGGTTCGTTCCCCAAGCCAGGCCGCGCACGAGCGCGGAATTGCAAACACCGCGCGCCACCCTGGCGGCAACGCTCAAAGCGCAGACGTTTGCGGGTTGGCCGGAGGAAAATTCACCGTTGACGCCGGAGCGGGTTCGCTCGGTCGAGCGCGAAGGGTTGCGGTTCAGCGCCTGGGACTTTATCAGCCAGCCTGAAGTGCGGCTGCGCCTGTATTGGCTCGAACCGGTGGACGGTGGCGGCAGCAGCAACGCGATCAATCTGAACGTGCTGAATGTGGATGACTGGTCGGATTGGCTGGCCGCGATGCGCGTGGTCTTTGCGGATCAATTAGCTGAAGAACTGGCGCTGCCGCATCCGCCGGCGGCGGCAACCGAGGCGTTCACGCAATTGAAAGCGCGGGTGACGCAGGGCGGAGCGAATGGCGCAGTGTCGGCGTATTTCGCGCCGCGTGGCGTGGGGTTGTCCGCCTGGTCGGGGGATGCCAAACAGCGGACGCAGATTCGGCGGCGCTTCATGTTGTTGGGACAAACCCAGGATGGAATGTGCGTCTGGGACATTCGGCGCGCGGTGCAAGCGCTGCGTTCGGTGCGTGGCGCCGCGACCCGCCGCGTGGATTTGCAGGCCAACGGCCCGATGGCGCTGAATGCGGGTTGGGCGGCTTGGTTTGAACCGAACGCGCACCTGGTCTCCCTCGCGGTTGTCCGGGCGTTGACGGAAACCACCGCGCCGGATTACTTGAATCTTTACAGGGTGCTGGACTTTCCGCAGGTGGTGGAATTGATGGAGTCCACGCATGCGCCTGATCAGACCGACGCGACCGAGAAATGAGTGAGAGTGAGTGCGATCGTCCCCCTGGTCGCAGCGGTTCGCGCAATGCCAATCCACTTCCGCAGAGAGGCAGGGGAATGATGAGCACAGGAATGGGAAATGGGGGAGTACCGCCGTCTCGGCGGTGGTCGTTCGCGTCTCACGGATGACATCCGGTTGTAAAGTAAAAGGCCACCGAGGCACAGAGGCATTGAGGGGAGGGGGGAAATACAAGGGACGATCGTTGCTGAATCTTGGTGCGAAGCGGTTGGAGTTCAAACGCGGTACGTAAACCTATGGTCTCCAGCCGCCGATCAGAAATCCGATCCGGTAAATCCTGTTCATCCTGTCAAAATCAAGCCCGCCCTACCCATGCGTTCGTACCACCGTTGTGCTGGGAGGGACGACTTCCACGTCGTCCCCAACTCATCAGGGAAATAAGCGAGGCACGCCGGCATTGAATGTTCACGCGCGCCAACTTAAGCTCGGATGTGCTTCACCACAGTTTTATGGTGTGTTCAGTCAACTGGCTGACGCGGGTATTGATCGGCACGATGATTGTGTCGTCGTTGTCCGCCTTGGAAATCATCCCGCTGGAAACGCCGGCGCCATGGCAGCGACTCGAATTTCGCATCGTCGGAGTGCCCCCTGTGGCCAATCCCTTTGATCCTGAACAGATCCGGGTCGAAGGCACGTTTCGGTTGCCGTCCGGGTCAACGCGGTCCGTTCCCGGCTTTTGGTATCAGACCTGGCAGCGCCAATTGATCGGCGACAACGAGCAATTGAGTTCGACGAACGCGCCGGAGTGGCGCCTGCGGTTTACTCCGCCAGCGGCCGGAGATTATTCCGTGAGCGTAACTGTTTTCACCAACGACCAGGCCACCGGGCTGGCCGCCAGCAGGAATTTTTCCGTCACGGGTGAAGCGCCGTCACGCAGCGGTTACGTGCGCCTCGCTCCGGGCAGGCAGTATTTCGAGACGGGCGATGGTCAGGCGCTGCGGATGATCGGCGCGAACGTGTGCTGGCATGGCAGTCGGGGCACGCACGATTACGATGACTGGTTCGCCGCGATGGCGGCGGCGGGCGCCAATTTTATGCGCCTCTGGATGTGCCCGTGGTCGTTCGGTTTGGAAACCGAGCCGGACTCGCTCAACCGTTATCGCCTTGATGAAGCGTGGCGGCTGGATTACGTCCTGCAACAGGCCGAGCAGCGCGGTTTTTACGTCGAGTTGTGCCTGGATTACCACGGCATGTTCGCGTCTAAACCAGATTACTGGGGCGGCAACGATTATTGGCCCAAGCATCCTTATAACGTCGCGCAAGGCGGACCGTGCGCCACGCCCAACGCGTTTTTCACCGACGCCGCCGCGCGCACGCTTTACCAAAAGCGGTTGCGCTATCTGGTGGCGCGTTACGGTTACAGTCCCAACCTGCTCGCGTGGCAGTTCTTCAACGAGATTGACAATGTTTATTCCGTGCTGAACGCCACCGACATCGCGGCGTGGCACGCGGTCATGGGCGACTGGCTGCGCGCCCACGATCCGTTTCAGCATTTAATCACCACCAGTTTTACCACCGCCGATCCGCACGCGGAAATCTGGTCGCTGCCGCAAATGGACTTCGTGTGCATCCACTCCTACGGCGCGGGCCGACCGGCGCGCGCGTTGAGTGCGAACACGCAGAAGTTGGGGCAGGAATTTGGCAAGCCGGTGTTGATAGATGAATTTGGCACGAGCTGGCAGGGTTGGAATCGCGCCGCGGACCCGCACCTGCGCGGGTTGCGTCAGGGCCTCTGGGGCGGTGCGTTGGGCGGCTCGGTTGGCACCACGATGTCCTGGTGGTGGCAGAACCTGCACCGTGAAAATGTGTATCCGATTTATGCGGCGTTGGGGAAAATTCTCAACCCCACCAGTTGGGGACAAGGCGCGTGGACCAATCTGGTTTTCGACATGTCGCTGACGCCGCCGCCGACCGTGGATGAACCGCTGCCCAATGCGTCACCGTTCAACGTGACGCTGCCGCTGGACACGCGTTGGGGACCGAAACTCGCGGGTGAAGTCGCCGTGGCCGCTCCGGGCGCGTCCAGCTATTCCGTCAGCGCGCTCAACAGTTTTGTGCATGGCACGACCCATCCCCATTTGCGAATTCCCTTCCGCCTCAACGCGTGGCTTACCAACGACGCGCGCCTGATTTTGCATCTGAATTCGGTTTCGCAAAATTCCATCCTGGTGGTGCGCGTCAACGACACGGAATTGTATCGCACCAACCTGGTCAATCTCGACGGCGGCCACGCCGTGAGCCACGAATACAACACCGACCTGACCGTGCCCCTGCCGGCGGGACAATGCCGGATTGAAATTCTCAACGCGGGCGCGGATTGGTTTTATCTCGATTGGGTGCGATTGGAACGCGTGCTGCCCGCCACCTATGCGAACCACTGGCAGCCGCCGTGCGAGCCGATCGGATTGGTCGGAGCGCGCGAGGCGTTGCTGTATGTTGTCGCGCCCGGCGCGGCGTTTCCCGGCAGCGCCACCGAACCGACTCTTCCCGTGCGGTCGGGCCAATTCATCACGCTCAGCAACTGGTCGCCGGGCCGTTACGTGGTGGAATGGTTTGACCCCGTCAGCGGAGACCATGTGGGCCAGACTCACGCCACCACTCGCCAGACGCGATTGCGGTTGCCGTTGCCTGATTTCAGCACCGACCTTGCAGGCGTGCTCCGCCTGCCGCCCCGTTTATCGCAATCCGGTTTTTGATTTGTCGCGCCGCACGTAATTATCGTCCCCAACTGATCAGGGAAACATCCCCTCACCCCGGCCCTCTTCCATCCGATGGGGAGAGGGTGACCGACAGGTCGGGAGAGGGGAAAAGCGTTTAATTCCAAAGTGGCTACAACCCGCGAAAGACACGAAATACGCGAACGGGAATTATCGCTACGCCAAGCCAGCTTCGCAGAGAGACAAGGGAATGATTGGCAAGGGAATGGGGAATGGGGGAGCACCGCCGTCTCGGCGGTGGTCGTTCGCGTCTCGCGGACGACATTCAGGTTCTGAAGTTAAGAGCCACCGAGGCACAGAGGCATCGAGGGGAAGGGAAAATACAAGGGACGATCGTTGCTAAATCTTGGTGCGAAGGAGTTGGAGTTCAAACGCGGTACGTAAACCTATGGTCTCCAGCCGCCGATCAGAAATCCTGATCCGGTAAATCCTGTTCATCCTGTCAAAATCAAGCCCGCCCCGCCCATGCGTTCGTACTACCGCTGCGCTGGGAGGGACGACTTCCACGCCGTCCCCAACTCATCAGAGAGATACAGCCGCGAAAGACACGAAATACGCGAACGGGAAGACAAGGGAATGGTGGGCAAAGGGATGGGAAATGGGGGAGCACCGCCGTCCTCGGCGGTCGTCGTTCGCGTCTCGCGGACGACATCAGGTTCTGATACTTCAGTTGCCATACGACTCCTCTGTGGACAGCGAGAAGTGCTTGCGGCGCAGCACATTTTTCAATTTTTCTATTGCCTCCACGGCTTTCACGGCCATGATTCTAATATATGAACCGCTGTTCGTATATTAATAGTTAGGCGACTATCATGCGTCTTGAAGATTTCGCCGAGATTACGCAGCGTATCATCCAGAAGGATGGCTTCGATGGCTTTCTACCGACTCTCTGTTTGCCGGAGCGCAGACACATCACCGTGCTTGAGGGTGTGCCAGACGAGAAGCAGCCAGAGCTACGTTCCATTTCACTCGCATGGGCCAAGGATAAGGCGACAGGCGAGGAGGAGTTTCTCCTTGCGTTCCGAGAGGACAGCGTATCCTTTCGAGTCATTCGGAGTTTTAGAGGTGAGCTTGATGAGAGAGTATTCCCAGTCGCCTAACCATGCGCTGCAGCGCCTATGAGGGTAGTCAAGAGGGTCGTGATTTTTCCGCCAGGTTTTTTCTAGTGAAGACTTCGTCGCGCGGAGCGTAACGGAGTGGAGCGGAGGCGCGCGCGAAGCGGTGGCGTTAACTTCCCACCGGCCCGCATCGGCTCGCTTCAGGTTCGGCTCACTTTTTCAGCTTAAAAGTTTTCCCTTTCGTTTCGCTCCTGGAGTCCGTCGCGTGAGATTTGCCGACCGGGGTCGTCGCTTGATGAGTGTGGACCGGCTTGCGTCCCGCACCAGCTCCTATCCGAGCAGTTCCCGTTCGGGAACGCCCAACGTGTCATGCTTGTGTGACGCGCGACGACCGGGGGCAGCGCCCCATCTAACCGACGGATGGTTCGCACCACGCCAGCTGCAGCTCCGAGCAGCCGCCGCCCGGTCGCAAATTGTTTCACGCTCTGACTCAAGGAAATTAAAGGTTGTCCCCGCTCCCTGTCCCCCCCATCCGCTGGGGAGAGGGTGGCCGCCAGGCCGGGTGAGGGGTAAATCGTTCACGCCGCGATCCAGCCCAGGTCTTCAAACGTGGCCCGGCCCGTGCGCCAGCGCCACAGGTCAATGGCCAGCCGCCGCGCCAGCGCCACCACCGTTTTCTTCTTCAACGCGCCGCCGCCGGCCAGTTTCACTTTCATCCCCTGCGCCGCTTTCCAGCCCGGCTGCCATCTCAGGAAACGCCACACCGCCTCCACCAGCAGCGTGCGCACGCGCGCGTTGCCCATCCGGTCAATGCTGCCCAGCAAACGCTTCCCGCCGGAACTGTGTTCCCCCGGACAACAACCGGTGTAACTGCCGATCTGTTTGCGATTGTGAAAGCGTTCCCAGTCGCACACCTCGCCGTCCAAGCTCACAGTGGTGAGCTCACCCAAGCCTTTGGGCAACACCTGCGCCTGCACCCGCGCCACCAGTTCGGTTTCGAGAACTTCCAGTTGCGCCTCCAGTTCCAGGATCACCTGCCGCAGTTCGGCCAGCCGTGCGCGCAACCAATCGTCCAGCGTTGCGAGTTTCTTCCAGTTGCGCGCGCCCCACCAACGACTCGGCAATTGCACATGCGCGTATTCGCCCACTTGCCCGTGCCCGCGATTGCCCAGCATGCGGATCAGCCGCCCGAGGAACTGCCGCCGCCGCGTGCCTTCCCGTTGCCGTTGCTCCGCCTCGCTGGGAATGCGGATGGGACTGAGTTCCGCGCGATTGCCGTCGAGCCAGCGGGAGAGGCGCAGACACAACGCCCGCGCATCGAGCTTGTCCGTCTTGCGCGCCCCGTTGAGCGCGATGGGGGTGATGAGAAAACTCTGCGCCCCGGCCGCCACCAGTTCCCGATGCAACGTGAACCCGAACCCGCACGACTCCTGCACGCAGAACACCTGAAAACCTTCGGCCACTTGCTGGCGAACGTGCGCGACGAGTTGCTCGCGACTGAACTGGCGGGGCGACTTGGGATGGCTATGATCCTGTTGGGCGACGGCCATGATGCTTGCCAGATGCACATCTAGGCCCAGCTTGAGCAGCGGCTTGGCCGGATCAATGACGGGCGTGGGCAAGGGCTGGCGTGGCGGGCCGGGGCGCACCACTGCGGGCTTGTCGAGGGTGGGGTTGAGGCTTACAGTTTTGGGCGTCGTGCTGGGTTTGAGGCTGTGTAGGTTTTTTTCATGAATGTGATGGTTGATGGTTTAACTTGCGCTCTCAGCGTGGCGACTCCGGTCGCCGCGTTCAACCCAGCATGGCATCTAACCCGGCGTGGGCGTCGCGGTTGCAGGCGTTGCCTCCCGTGCGCCGGGTCGCTGAGCTTGGGACGTTAACCAACTTCGCGCCTCTCGATTTTATGAAGTCACTAATTCCCAAATTCGCGTCCGCTGTTTTTCTGTTCTTTGCTGTTTGCGTCACAACCTGTGTCGCTCGCCTTGTCGGTCGGAACTGCGGCGGGACGCCGCAGCCACATTATTGGCCGGGACGATTTGATTGGAGTTTGGGTGGAACGGGCCACTGGCCCGTTCGGTTGGGCTACCAGCCCGACCGCCGAACGCAAAGTGTGCGAACCCAATGGTGCGTGATCTCCGTGCGCCCGGCTGGGCGGCAGGTTGCCGCCCAGAACAGCCAAGTTGGCCGTTCCACCTGGACCTACTGCACCGTCCCGGCTTAGTGATCTTTGCGTTCTTTGCGGTTTCAACCAGCCCGCGGGAGGGACGACTTCCACGCCGTCCCCAACTCATCAGGGACGCGGTGGAACGCGTCCCTCTCAGGAGAACATCTCAGCGTTGTGGTGCGAGGAGTTGTTGATAGTCCAGATATAGATGATTGGTGCGGCTGACCGCCGGGCGGATGAATTCGCGGTAGCCCCAGGTGATGGCCGTGGGCGTGTAGGCGCGGACAAAGCGCAGTTTCGCCGCCAGTTTTTCGGCCGGCACCCCGCGCCAGTAAGGTTGGGTGCGCGGATCATTCACATGCGTTTTCAGACCGAACGTCGCCACGTAATCCTCGGGACTGTCCATCAGCAGTTCGCCGGTTTCCACGTTGGCCCAAAGTTGCTTTCCGGTGATGGCGCAGGCTTGTTTCATGGCCGCAAAAAACGGCGCGCACTGGGCGTCGGTGTAATAGGCAAGGTGCTCGCCGCGATCTTGCAGCGCCACGATATCAATGGCCGAATCGCGCAGGATGTCGGTCCAGAATTCGGCGTAATCCGCGGGCGTGGCCCAGCGAAAATCCCCCAGCACCTGCGCTTCATCCAAAATAAAGAAGGGCGAAATCATCACCGGCTTGGTGGGCGCGATGGCTTTGCAGGCGGCGGCGACATCGCGATAAAGCGTGCGGGCCAGTTCCCGTTGCGCGCTCCACATCACGTAAGTTTCGTAGGGCACGTAAAACCCTTTGAACGACGGATGCGGTCCGTAACGCTCCAACAAAGTTTGAATCCGCTCCCGGGCGCGCGCCAGCTCGGCGGCGGCGTCCGGTTGCGTCCACCACTCGCGCATCGAACCGGTGCTAACGTAAAATTCCATCTGCCGCTGATCCGCCGCTTGGAACAAAGCTTCCGTGGGATCACTCGCTCCCGCCGGCGGCACCGCGCCAAACGCCGAGCCCATCAATACCACCACGTTCAGGCGCAGCGCTTTGAGGGCGTCCAACTCCGCCGCGTTCAGGTCGAAGGCGTGGCTGGCTTTGTCGGGCGTGACGTACCAAAGACAACCGATCAAGTTGGCTGACTGACTAGCGGGACGATGCGCGCAGCCGACCAGCGTCGCCAGGAACAACGCCAACCAACCGCGTTGCCCCCAAGTCGCCAACTTGGCGAGAAGTTTTCGAGGACCAAAGTTCGGGCGGCTCATCGGGGTCATGGCGAAGATGATTTTGTGGCCGCGGTTTTCCAATCCAGGCGGTAACCAAAATCTAATGGTTGGGTGGTGAAGGTCAGCGATGAACCATCCGGACGCCAGGCAACCGTTCGCAAGGATTCACCCTGCGCATTCATGGCTTGCAGCGTCGCCACCTCATCTGCCGTGCGTTGGAATTGTTTCAAATTAAGCGCGATCTCGAACGCGGGTTGATCGGGGAGCGGAATCAGTGTGAGATGACCCGCAGCTTCCACCAGCCGCAATCCGTGCGTTGTTCGCACCGGGCCAAAGTCCACCCGCTGCGACTGCGGCGACGGAGTCACGTCGTTCGATGCCGGAGCGGTGGCGGTCATGCTGATTTGGGTGATGTTGGTTTGTCCGCCTTGAATTGTGCCTTCAACGTGCAGCGTCCCGAGTGCATAACGCCGGGTCTGGCGCGCGGCCCCGACGAGCCGATAGCGCGTGCCGCTGCCTTTGGCGTCGTAAAGACCGCAGAGGATTTCGTAGTCGCCCGGCGGACAATGTTCCGGAACGTGGATCGTCCAATTCGTGCCGGTAATGATTTCACCCGCCCAAGCGCTGGTGGGAATTGCTGGATCGCCACCGCCATAAAATTCCGTGTCGGTGTAACGGCCCGGGGTCGGGCGGCTGAAATGGTAGAACACGCGCAAATCCTTGGGCGCGGCTTGCGCGGCTTCCCAGCGCGTGATTAAACGGAAATTGCGTCCCCCCAGCGGTTCGAGTCGCTCGGCGGTGGGGCGGATGGCCAGCGTTTCCGCATCGGGCGGCCGTACGTTCACATAACGGATCGGGCCGGCACTGGATTGTTCGATGACGTGGTCACCGATTTTTTCCACGCTGCAAAGCACCGAACCGGCTTGCGCGATAAAACCGTAGGGCGGCAGCGTGCGACCGGCGATTGACCAATCCGTCGCGCCGCGGTTCACCCAGGCGGTCGCGCCGGAAGTCCAGTGCACGAGTAGCCGGTGTAAATCGCCGCCCGGATTTTCCACCGCCGCGATTTCATCCAGCGCGACCTTTTCCGCGAACGGCTGGAGCAGCCAGTATTTGCGGATGGCGCCCTCGGACAACATGGGCAGATCGGCCATCAAAGCGTGACCGGCCAGGACTTCGACGCCCAGGTAATCGTCGCTTGTGATGCCGTGCTCATCGCGCGAGCGGTTGCCCTGGTAGCGATTGGAATATCCCGCGCCGTGCAGACTAAACCGGGTGTGATTGACCAGATCGAACCACGGCACGCGTTCCCAATCGTCGCCCGGCACCATGATGCTGAACGCGCCGCCGTGCGGCTGGAGTTGCAGCCATTGACAATCCGCGCCATCGAGCCAGCCGATCAATTGGTCGCTGCCCGCTTCGCTGATGGTTGGCCCGCCTTCGAAGGTCGCGCGGATCGTTGCGAACGCCTCGCCCCAATGTTGGAGCGTTTCCATTTTGGAATGCCAGCGTCCGTCGCGGTCCAAATAATCAAACGCATTCATTGAGGTCCAGACATCCACAAACGAAGCGGTGGGTTGAAGCGCGGAATTGATCAGGCGCAGATTGCGTTCCAAGAACGGCTGCACGTGGTCGGGACGAAACTGCCAGGCCTGCGCGTTGCGACCTTCGTTGAGCCAGGCGCGCCGCGGTTGCCCGCCACTGTCGAACGTGATGTGGTCGTAGCTGAACCCCTCGGCGTCCGGATAGAAATCAATATAATTGTCGTGCAAGCCCCAGAGGGCCCCGGCACGCGTGCAGATTTCACCGAGGCCGCGCAGTTCCTCCAGCGTGCCGAGTTGCGGTTGCGGCGGAAAAATATCCGGCAGCCGATAATCGTAACCCCAGCGTTGCCAGCCGTGAATGATCGCCACGGAATTCGTCAGGCCGTAATCAAAACAGCGCTGGAGCGCGGTGGCGTTGCGCTGATACGCGCCGCCCCAAAGATCGAAAACAAACCGCCCGGCTTTTCGGGCGACCGCCGGCGCCGCGGACTTGTCGTAGAGCGCACGATATTGAATGGCGCAATCCATCGCGCCGTGGCGACCCGGTACGAAGGTGAACGTCGGCGCGGGATGCGTGTGCAGCGCGTAAATCCGCGCCTCGGGATCCACTTGAAAGGAATCCGGCGGTGTATCGCAGGCCTGCAACAGCGCCACGCCGTTGGCAAAATCGCAACCGACATGACTGGTGGAAAGATCGTGCCCACCGCCATGCACTTGGAATTTTCCCGGACGCACCACCGCATAGCCGTGACCGAAATAAACCCGCTCGGCCAACTGATCAACGGGACCCATGGCCGCGTCCGTGATCCGGGCGTCGCTGGAAAACTTCACGCGCAAACCGGGGCCGTCCGCCCAGATCGTGGCCGTCAAAGTGGCCGGAGTGACGCCGGGCGCGGACCGTTTGCCGCGCCCATCGAATTCGCGTTGCAACTGGAGGTGATGCCGCAATTCCAGGCGGTTGTCGCCGGGCACAATCTCAATCTGGTCCAAGCGCGTGGCCGATTCCCAAACGCCCACCCGTTCGCTTTCGAGGCTCAGATCAAATCCGTTGATCACCACGGCGCCGGCGGCGTCTCCGAACGCCAGCGCGGCATCCAACAGCCCTTTCGCCCCCGGCGACAAGGCGGCGCGCAGACCACCAGCCAGCGTGAATACATATGTTCCCGGCGCGGTTTGTCCCGTGGTCACACTTTGGCGCGCTAGAGCGGCCCGTGGCCCGAAATCGTTGGTGACAGTTGACGAAGGCGCGGCGTCCGCCAGCAAAATCGGATCACCCCAGAACCCCAGGTCGCAAGTGGTGTCCAGGTTGGGGCCGGGATGAATCTCCAGGCGCAACTGGATGGTTTGACCGGCCCAGCGGGAAAGGTCCGCTTCGCCCGGCACCCAGGATTTACTCGCGGTGTGACGCTCGAAAACTTTTTCATCGCCAACCCAGACGCGGAACGTGGCGCCGTCACTGGGCGGCTCGGGAGGAACGGCATCACGAATGGCGTTGAAGAAGCGCAGATGCAGCTCGCGCGCCGCCGGCAGCTTGAGCTGATATTCCATGAACAAAGCGCCCGGACCGTTGCGATATGGTGGGTGCATAATCAGCGATTCCCGCGTCTGACCGCGCGCCATCGCGCCGCGTTGGAAGTGGGCCATTGATTCGGGTTCGGTTCCCTCCCAGCCGATCGGCAGGGAGTGCAATGGGCCACCGATCCGTTGCCAGAGCGGTCGGTAGTTGGTCAGTTTCGCCAGCGCTAGACCGCCGGAAGCGGGTACGACGCTGATGGCGACTTTCTCCGGCGCCGATTGCGCGGGCGAATCGAACTGCGTTTCAAAAATGCGGACGGCGTGCGCGGTGATGGCTTCGGAATTTTCCGCAGAGCGAAATCGGGCATAAGCGTGAACGGGATACAGGGCCGAATACGCGCCCGGCCCGAACTGGAAGGCAAAATCCTCGGCCGCAGCGCCCCGACCGGGAAGCTCCAGCGTCACGCGCGAGCGACCGACCGGCATGCAGGGCGAAACCCAATCCTTGAGCTCCAATTCAATTGTCAACGCGGTGGCGGCGTGGTTGGTCAGCGTGATCCGCACCGACTGCGTGGCGGCGAGTGAACGCACGATGGGGATTTCACCAATCGTCAAAGTGATTGGGCCTTCAATCACTTCATGACCGTTGAACGCCAGAGCAGAAATTGCGCTCACCATCAGGAGCAGCCCGCCAGACCAGAGTTGCAAACGACGCATGGTCAAAGCTTGTCCGGTACGGCAGGTTTTGTCACGCCGTTGCGATGAAGCCGGGAAGGAACGCTGAAGTTAAGCGGATTGAAACGGAAGTCGGTCCATTTTGAATATCCCTTCACGCCAACGTTCCCTTCCGCCACCGATATAGTTGGTGGTTCACATGGCTGGCCGTCCCCATCCCCGCCCGCGCCGCAATCCACTTCACGGTTACGAAAGTCTCTTCGCACAATCACTCCGAAATGTTCGCCTTGCCCGCATCGCCCTTGGCTCACTGCGTCAAATCACTTTCCTTCCACCGCCGCGCCTGCAAACTCCTCGCGAATGACCCGCCCGTCCTTTCACTATTATTGAATGGTGTCGCTGAAGCCGAATAGCCAGAGGGTCAACGCCCCCAGGAAGAGAACCTCGAAAGGCAGGATCACGAGTGGCGCCAGTATGAAGGCCATGGTGCGGCCAAGTGGTTTCTTCATCGCCAAAGCTCCCGCCACACAAAGTAGGTAGCTCACAAGCAGGTCAAAACCCACGCCGGGCCCGCCTCGCAGAGTCCAGCCCAAGCCAAATTCCATCACCGCGCTCAATCCAGTCACTGCCGGAATCAAGCCAAGGCCAAGCGCGTACAACACACTGGGCAAGGCGCGAAAAGGGTCTTGGTCTTGTTTACTCATGTCCTGTGCGCCAACGTTCCCTTCCGCCACCGATACAGTCGGTGGTTCACATAGCTGGCCGTCTCTATCCCCGCCCACGACGCAATCCACTTCACGGTCACCAGAGTCTCCTCGCGCAATCGCACCGCCATCTTCACCTTGTCCATACCGCTCTTGGCTCGCTGCGTCAAATCACTTTCCTTCCACCGCCGCGCCGGCAACTCCTCGCGGATAACTTGCGAGCCATGCGCCAGCAGATGACAAAACTCCAATAGTTGTCAATGCCAAGACTCTTCGTGCCGTGGCTCGACAGCAATTTCGAAATGCAACCGCCTGTGCTGCTCAAACGAGCCATGATAACCTTTTGTTGCACATGCGACGAAACTTCGTCGCGACTTCAGGCCATGCCATGTTTCACCAGGAACAACGCAACGTCGTAGAACTGATAAACTCAAACTCCTGTCGCCTCTGTTCCGACACTACTCCATGCCAGAATCGGAATATGCCATCACCTTTCTGATCGGCAGTGAAACTAGAGATTAGCGGCGGGCGGAAGTTTGCAGGCGTGTCGCGGGAACGGACGCATCAGGGAGTGCGACCGATTCGCACCAGCGCGCCGACGCCGGGCGCGAGTTTGAAGTCCAACCGGTTTTGTTGTGTGCCGTTCCAGCGGCGTCCGACCGGATCGAAGATTTCCAGCGGACCGGTGCCGCGCAGACCGATGGTGGTTGTGGCCTGATAATCCAGATTCACCAGGACGGCGTGAGTTGGCGTCATTCGTTTACCCGGTTTCCCGAATACGCCGATCAGGGCGCCGCGTGCGGGTTGAGGCGGGGTGAATTCCTCGCGCGGCAACGGCGGATCAAACTGGAACGCGCAATCCGTCGGTACCGCCACCGCGCCCGGCGGGAACATGCCGCCGTGATACACGCCGAGCGATTGCAACGGCTGTAGTTCTGCGGCCATGACGGCAAAATCCCGGTTCAACAATTTCAACGCCGGATAGAGGGCGGTGGGCGTGCCGTCCGGATGAGCAATGCCGCCGGTGTGTTTGGGCCAGCAATACACGTAATACGAGATACCCTGCGCGCCGTAAGCCAGCGTGGTGTAAACCAGATAGCGCATCTCTTCCGCGTTCGGTACCCGCATGGAGGGCGTCCAGGTGGCGGCCTGCACGATATTCAGGAACGGCACTTCGGCATCCAGCGCGGCCTGGCGGATCAACGCCAGATTGAGAAAATAATCCGGCATGTCGCCCTTGATGCTGAACTGGTAGTGATCGTAACTGATCAACGACGGATTCACCCGCTCGACGTATTGCTGCAAGTGCTCCTGATACGCGGGGATCGGAGCGCCGCTGTTGCCCAGTTGCTCATTGCTGGCGTAGGTGGGGAAGAGATTGATGTAGGCCAGGTGCGCCGGATCATGCTTGCGCAGATAGGAAACCAGTTCGCCCAGGGCGACAAAATTCGTCGCGTTGGGTTCATCGGTGATGAAATAAGAATAGAGGGCGGGATGCCGTTTCACACGTCGGATCAACGCGTCCAACTCCTGCCGCTGCGCCGGATTATTGAGCGCTGCCGGCGAGAGCAATTGGTTTTGCAATTGTCCCCGCAACCCGTGGCGCGCGGCCACGTCCAGTTCCGCTTCGGTACACCAGACCAGATTCCAACCGCCCTCGGCCATCTGGCGGGCGACCGGGTCCGTCAGGTTTGGTCCGGCCCAATAGGTGACAATCGGCGTGCCCACCTGCCAGGCTTTCGCGGCCTCGCTGTTTTGCGGGCAACCGAGCGTCAAGGTCAGGGCGGCCAGGATTCGCACAACCATTCCGTATTTCATGCTCCAGCGTTAACAGGTCCGAGCGGAAACTGAAAGCGCCAAAGTGCGATCTGGAGGTGGTAATTTCTCAAAACCCAACTTGGAGAAGCGCAGCAGTGTTTTTGTCATTCGGATTGAAACCAGAGGTTGAAGTCGCCTATGGTTTATCCCGAACGTGATACCCTGATGGCTGCCAATGAACTTTTACACGCCCATCTTTGCTGATGCCATCAATCTGCCGTTGGTGCTGCTGTTCGGTATCGGCGTGCTGATTCCGCTCCTGGCGTTCCAGGTTGTCGTCGAAGGTGCGATCCTCGCCCGGTTCTGGCGGATTCCATTTCGCGGGTTGGCGCGTTGCGTTTTTGTCGCTAATTGCTGGTCGTTGGTCGCCGGGTTGCCGGTTAAAATTTTTAACGCATGGCTTTACAGCCGGCTGCTGCCTGCGGATCTCGCCGGATTCTTTGCGTATTACCCTTACGCGGTGGGGTTGGGCACGTTGATCTATTTCCTTGTGACCTGGCTGGTAGAATCGGTTTACGCGGCGCATTGGCTGGCGCGGGAGGGCTACGTCGTGAGCCGACGACGAGTGTGGTCCCGGATGCTGCTGGCCAATCTCGCGACGTACGTGGTGCTCGCGCCGGTGCATTATTGGGCGACGCGCCCGATCCACGACATTCAGGAATTCACAACCGACACCGCCTGGGCCAGCCAGCCCGTCACGCAGATTCTCTACGTTGACACGGCGACGCAGCACCTGAAAACCATTCGCTCCGATGGCTCGAAACTCGAGACAGTCGTGCCGTTGCCCGTGGTGGATTATCAGGTTTCCGCCGATCTGAACCTGTGTTTGTTTCGCGCTCCGGATGGGAACTTGTATTTGTATCGGCGCGAGGCCGCCACCGCCCAACGGGTCTGGAAAACCAAGACCCGATATTTCATGGAGAATGTGGCCTTCAGTCCTTCGGGGCGTTTCGTCGCCTGGTTCGATCCGGACACGCGAGTGCTGGATGTGACCGAGCTGCAAAGCGCGGGACACTGGTCGGCGACGTTGGCGAAACCGGAGACGACGACCCAAATCGCGTGGACGACCAACGATTCACAATTGGTATTTTCATCACGCACCCAAAAAATCTGGTTGCGGATAACTCCAGATCTGGGTTTGGAAGAATTGGCCTCTCAACCCGAAGCGTTGCCGTCGCTCGCCCAAGTGTATGGTCGAGTGGGAGGCAGCCACCGTTTCAGTGGCCAAAATTGGGGGCAAGCTTATTCCACCGATGAACTGGATGAGTTAAAAGTTTGGGCGCTGCCGGGTTTGGGCGCATCCATGCGGATTTACCGCGCCAACCGTCCATCCGCAGGTCTGGTGAAACTCGCGGTCAATCCGGGTTTGCTTCACCTCTCGCGTTACGATTTTACCTTCACGCATCCACGCTTTCTCGCGGCCGGACGCGAGTGTCTTTTTGAAACGTCCACCGATATTTATTTGCTGGACCTGGAGCGCAAGCGCATCGGTCGGGTGGTGGCCGGGCACAGTTACAGCTTGTTAAATCCACGTTACGCCAAGGGGCAATGATATTGCCGTTCTGATTTTCGTGCGATTGGGCGGCGTAATGCGAGTGATAATTAGAGCATTTCGAGTATTCCTGTAGCTCTCGACGCGAGGCGCCGAAGTTCTAACTTCAAGTCAAGCGCCGGTATCAAATTGATGACCGCCATTGGTTCGGGATGAGCACTCCCGCAACCGCGTCCTGGACTGCGGCAGTCCTCTGCCGCTGTGGAATCATCGGCCCGCGTCGGAAAGCGGCAGTGGGCTGCCGCACTCCAAAACCTCGCGGACACAGACCTCATTCCACCATTCGAACTCAGCCTTCACTGAGTTACACTCATTCTGCTTCGACGGCGACGGCTCTAATTGAACCGCCATAGATCGTATCAGCCGTGAGGCCGATGTAATGGCACGGACGAGACGCATGCAATCGCCGCGTTATATTTTCGGCGCGGTGTAATCCAAGCCATGCGCGGCGGCCACGGCCCGGTGGGTGATTTTTCCGTTCATCACGTTGATGCCGCCGAGCAGCGCGGGCTGGCGTTGGATGGCGTCGCTGAGTTTGTTATCGGCAAGCGTCGTCAAGAAGCGGAACGTGGCATTGGTCAAAGCCTGGGTCGCGGTGCGCGCGTAGGCGCCGGGCATATTGGCCACGCAGTAATGGGTCACCCCTTCCTCGACAAACGTCGGGTTATCGTGCGTGGTGGGATGTGAAGTTTCGACGCAACCGCCCTGATCAATCGCAATGTCCACCAACACGCTGCCGGGGCGCATGGATTTAAGCATTTCCCGGGTCACCAGTTTCGGCGCGCGCGCGCCGGGAACGAGCACCGCGCCGATGAGCAAATCCACTTGCGGCAACAGTTCCATGAGATGCGTTTCATTGGAATAAAACGTGTGAACCGAAGGCAACGTGAGATCGAGAAAGCGCATGCGTTCCAAATCCACTTCCAGAATGGTCACATCGGCGCCGAGTCCCAGCGCCATGCGCGCGGCATTGAGGCCGGAAGTGCCGCCGCCCAGCACTGCGACTTTGCCAGGCAATACGCCCGGCACTCCGCCGAGCAACACGCCGCTGCCGCCCAGGTGTTTTGCCAGGAAATAGCCGCCGACTTGAAGGCTCATGCGCCCGGCGATCTCACTCATCGGTTCGAGCAGCGGCAGGCGATGGTTCACCTCGATGGTTTCGTAAGCGATGCAGGTGGCCCCGGACTGGAGCAACGCTTCCGTGAGCGGCTGACTGGCGGCGAGGTGCAGGTAGGTGAATAAAATCTGGCCGGAGCGCAACAATCCGTACTCGGACGGCAACGGTTCTTTGACCTTGACGATCAAATCCGCCCGGGCAAAGACGGCTTCGTGCGTGTCCACGAGCTGAGCCCCGGCGCGTTCGTATTCGGCGTCGGCATAACCGGCGCCCACGCCGGCGCTGCGTTCGACGAGAACGGTATGGCCACGTTTGGTAAGTTGATACGCACCGCTGGGCACGAGGGCCACGCGGTATTCTTGAGTTTTAATTTCTTTGGGTACGCCAATGATCATAAGGGAAAATCTTGTTCTTCGGTTTCCAGCGCGGCCACCGCCGGAGCGGCGGCGGGAGGATTTGTGGTCGCCAACGTTGGCGCGTTTGTTTCCACAGGCGATGCCACGTCGGCGGAGGCAGCGGGAACGTCCACTTCAATTTCAGACGCGCTCGCCAGACGGCTGGCGAGCGGTGGTGCCGGCTCGGATTTTAGAGCGGCTTCCGTCGCCACAGCGGATTCCACATTGATGGCCGCATGGGTTGAACGGGCGTCGTTCAGCGCCAAGCGCGCCTGGGCGCGATCCACCAGATCGCGCATGGAAACGGCGGTGGCGGCGTGTTCTTCAGCCGCTTGAATGCGCGCGAATTCACCCAGCACCTCCAGCCGCACCGGTTCATCGCGGGTGGCGGGCTCCTGACCGTGCGCGGCGCGCATGGCGTAAAGGACCTGGTGGCAGTTGATGGTTTCCAAGGGGCGCGCCGGTGAATAGCCCACCTCGACGCCGCCGACTTCCACGACCAGTTGCGACGCGAGCAGCGTGTGCATGATCTGTTGCACCAGTTTGCTCGGGATGCCGAGTTCGCTGGTGATCTGCCGCACGGTCGCCGGTGGCAGCCCGCGTTGGAATCGTTGTCCGATGCAGGTCATCAAGCGCAGCGCGACGAATTCGCGTCCGCGTTGATTCACGTTTTCCGCCAACCGATCCTGCAAATAGGAGGCGCGATTTTGGAAGGCATAAGCCACTTGCGCGCCGAACAGCACGGTCAACCAACTGATGTAAAGGCCGCCCATGAACAGCGGTACGATCGCGAGTCCACCGTAAATCTTGTTGGCGTTCACCCAACGCGACGCCAGTAAAAAGCCGAGGTGATTGTAAAAATGCCAGGCCACGCCCGCGAGCACGCCTCCGACCAGCGCGGCGCTGAAATTGACCCGCGTGTTGGGAACGAGTTTGTAAAACAGCGCGAACGTGAAGGCGATGATGGTCACCGGCAGCAGGCTGGTGATCAGTGGTTCCAAAAATGGAATGATGGTGATCAAATCCCGCGTGCGCTGAAAATTGGGCTGGTTCATCAACCCCAACGCGAGAATCAACAGCGTCGGTCCGAAGCCAATGGTGAAGGTGTAGTTGGTGATGCGCGACCACCAATCGCGTCCGTGCGCCACGCCCCAAATGTCGTTAAACACCTCCTCCACCCGCGCGAGGGTCAGAATGGCGGTCACGATTAGGAAGAACATACCCGTGAAACCGAGCGTGGCGCTGGAACTTTTTTTAGCGAAACCGTAAATGAAATTGGCGACCTGTTCCGCCACGCTTTCCTTGGCGTGCGTCAGTTCGGTGCTCTCGCTGGGGCTGGGCAACTGAGCGTTGGCGGACGCGTTCGAACCGGCGGGAGCGGCTTCAGAAACGGCGCGAGAATCCTCCGGCGCGATCAAGAGCGGACCGTCTTGCCGGGCGCGCAGTTCATCCACTCCGAATTGGATGCGATCCAAACCGCTGGTGAAATCGGAAACCGGGCCGAGCGGCTGTTCCGGATTCGAGGTCAAGGCAACGACCGGCGGCTGATTTGTGCCGGTGGGAGCGGGGACGATGCGTTCGACCATTTGGGCGATGAACGCGCGGATTTGGGCTTCACCCTTGGATTCGAGAATGGCATTGGCGACGCCCAGCACCACGGTGAGGATGGGAATCATCGCCACCATGGTCGTGAAAGATAAAGCCGAGGCGCGGATCGGACAGCGGTTGCGGACAAAACTGCTGCCCACCAACGCCCAGAAATGGAAGAACCGCTCGAACTTGCTCAACCCACCCTCGAACAGAAAATCGTCTTCCTTCGAAGGGTCAAAGGAGCTGGAGGCGATTTGCGCGAGGCGTTGGAACCATTTCTTCATTGTTCGACCGAAATCACGCTAACAAAGCGCCCCCTCAAGTCAATCGGCGCGACAGCTTTTGTACGATTTATCCGGCAGCGCAACGGGATGCAATCGGCAACATCGCCGAACGCGGTGCTCCCGGTGCGATTGGCTTTTCAGAAGGCTGATGCTAACTTGGCGCGGCGAATAAAGTGAAACTGCAGGCGTCGAACGACAGTTGAGTTATGAAGAAACTTGTGATCATTCTTCTGAGTGGAATAGGGCTTATCCCGGCGCGGGCGCAATGGCTGCATCCGGAGGCCGTGCAAGGCGCGTTTCTGGGCGGATTGATCGGCGGCATCGCCGGCGGTCATCACCATGCGTTTTCAGGTCGGGACGCCGCGCTCGGAGCCGGCATGGGACTTCTGGCCGGCACCCTGATGGGGGAAGCCAACCGCTCGCGCTACGATTACGGAACGACGTTCTATGCGGATCCCGCAGTGAGTCTCAATTTGGGCTACGGTTACTATCACCACGGCCGCTCGGTGTATGTTGGTTATACGCCGGGTTGGTATCGTGCGCCGCGCACCGACTACCGCGCCACGCGCCCCAACTACGCCGTGAGCGGGACGGTGCTCGGCGCCGCTTCGGGCGCGTTGATTGGGGCGGCCAGTCATCACGCGGGTCAGGGCGCAATCATCGGCGCCGCGGCGGGATTAGTGGTCGGTGGCGTAACGGAAGCCGCGACAATTAAACGCGAACGCGCCGAAGCGCAGAACGTCAATCCCCAAGTGGAAACGGTTTCAACCTTCGCCCGCCCGCCGGAGGGAGCGAGTCATCAAATCACTTCGCAACCGAGCCGCACTTCGACGTATTATTGGACGCCGCGCCCGCAGATCGCGAATGCGCCGCGGGTGCCGAACGCGCCGACGTTTTGATCTCCCAACGAACGCTTGAAAAGATCGTCGCGAGAGTTGGCTTGTTTCCGATTAACGTCCGTGTTCCCCTGAGCAAGTTGGGTGTGAAATTCGATTATTAAGCAATTATCAAATATGAAAACCATTGGTCGTAAAATTACCGGTCTGGCTTTAATTGCGCTGGTCGCGGGTTGCGCCTCGCGCGGCGTCAAAAATCCTTCGGGCGTCCCGGTCACGCGCATGAACGCGGACGAGCAAGGATTCGTCGCGGGCACCGGCGTTGAATCGCAGGATTTGGTGGCGGTGACCGATAAGATGGCGCGCAGCATCCTGGGCATTCAATCCATTGCCACCGCCGCGGCGCCGCCCATCATCGTGCTCGATCCGGTGGAGAACAAAACCCGTTTCCCCATCAACAAGGACATCTTTCTCACCCGCATCCGCACCGAGCTGATTAAAAAGGCGGGTGGCAAGGTGACGTTCCTCGCCCGGGATCGGATGGCGGCGTTGGAGAAGGAACGCAACTTGAAACGCGAAGGCGCCGTGACGGCGTCGAGCAATCCACAGGCGCAGGAATTTGCCGGCGCGGACTATTTTCTGACGGGCACGTTGGAAGGCATGTCCACGCGCACCTCGGCGGGAACGAGCGATTACATCCTGTACACCTTCCAACTCATCAACGCCCGCACCAGCGCCATCGTCTGGGAAGACAACGCGGAGATCAAAAAGCAGGGCTTGGAAGACGCGGCGTATCGGTGAAGAAAAGTTGTTCGAAATGTCCGGTGCTAAAACCATGCGATCCATTCGCCAACAAATTAGCGCCGGAATTCCCCGTAGCTTTGGTTACACCGGGGTTGAAATCGGAGATTGGCCATTGAGCCAACTGAGTGGGGCGGCCGCCTCCAAAGCTCAAGGCAGAAGGAAACGATCCAGCGAGGTTACGAAAGCCCAAGCGCGCGAGTGGTCAACGTGGTTTTCCACCACGGAAGCGATGAGAAGATTCACGTCCAGCAGCGCTTCATTCATCATCGAGAATTTCCGCAACCTGTTTCGCCGTGATGCGTCCACCGGGAAGCTTTACGGTTTGGAAACGCTGTGGCTTAAGCGACGGCGCGGTGGGCGTGAGCGTTTGCATCATCCGTTGCAACAAACCCTGTTGCTCCGCGGGGGAGAGTTTTTGCAATTCGTGCCACAAGGCTTCAGCCGTCTCGCTCATGGGATGGAAGATAAATTCATTCCCCGATTTGGCAAACTTCTATTCCCGGCAATCATCCTGATGCTGACGCTGCTGCTCACCGGTTGCGCCAGCGTGTCCACGCCTCAAATTCCCCTGACGGGCGACATCCTCGTGGACGGGCCGCGGATGATTGCGGAAGGTCCGGCGCGCGATCAGGTGCTTTGGCAGTATCGCACGGCGGCAGCCGCACTGCGGCACGGGCAATTCGAGGCTGCCAAACCTTTGCTGGATGCCGCGTTGGCGCGATTGCAAGGCGTGTATGGGCCCGACTCCGAGGCGCGAAAATCGCGCGGCGTGTTCCAACGCGAATCGCGCAAGACGTTCATCGGCGAGCCGTACGAGCGCAGCATGGCGTATTTGTATCGCGGCATGATTTACTGGCGCGATGGGGAACTGGACAATGCCCGCGCTTGTTTTCGCAGCGCCGAGTTCGAGGACAGCGATGCTGAAAACCAGGAATACCAGGGCGACTGGGTGTTGCCGGATTACCTCGATGGTCTGGCCACGGTGAAATTGGGCGGCGACGGGCGTGACGCTTTGCAACGAGCCCGCGCCAACGCCAGGAACATCACCCTGCCCGATTACCAGCCGCAGGCGAACGTTTTGTGTTTTGTGGAATACGGCCCCGGACCGGAGAAATATCGCGCCGGAAGTTACGGTGAGGAATTGCGTTTCCGCGCGCGCCGATCCGAAATTTTTTCCGCCACGATAAAAACCGGCGCGATCGTCCAACCCGTGGCGCCCTGCGATGATTTGAATTTCCAGGCGACCACGCGCGGCGGGCGGCTCATGGATCACGTTCTGGCCAATAAAGCCGTGTTCAAAGGCGCCACGGATTCCGCTGGCGACATGGCTTTGTTTGGTGGACTGGCAACGGCCACGGTGAGTCGGGATCGCACCGTGCAAAGCGTTGGTCTGGGAGTGGCCCTGGCGGGTTTGATCGCCAAAGGCATTTCTTCAGCCGCCACGCCCGAGGCGGATATCCGCCAATGGGACAACCTGCCGCAGTTCATCAGTTTCGCCTCGTTGAAATTAACGCCCGGCAACCATGTGCTGACGGTGGAATTCAATAACGCCGGCCGCGCTTCCCTTTCGTCCTTAACCAAAACCATCAACGTGAACGTGCGCGCGGATCGAGACACGGTCGTCTATGTCAGCGACAGTTCCACAACTCCCGAAAATCAATGAACGCAAAATATCTCCTCCTGATTCCACTGCTCGGCGCGATGCTGGCCACCGGTTGTCGCACCCATGATCGCGGCCCGTATCTGCCCGAGAACTCGAAGCAGGCCGCCTACGAGAACACCGAGCGCTTCGTGCTGCTCGATCCCGGCACGCAATACTCCGTCACCTGCTCCGGCATCAACGAACGCACGCTGGAGGACGGTCGCTTGGAAATCACGGCGCTGCTGCGTAACCGCGAGAATCGGCGCATCGAGATCCAGGCCAACTGCGTTTTCAAAGATGGCAACATGATGCCGATTGACGATGAAACTCCGTTTCAAGCCGTCATTTTGACGGAGAACGCCACGGAAGCGGTGAAGTTCACTTCCATGAATAATCGCGCGAAAAAATACACCGTTCGCGTGCGCCAGGCGCGTTGAGCTGAAGTCGCCTGCCCCGACTCACGCGTCGAGTTGGGGCGATTGGATTTCACCCCACAACTCCCGCAAGTCGTCATCGGCCAGCGCCATGGCGTGAATTGGTTGTGTGCCGCCGATCTCGCAGGCGCGCCACAACCAGCGCCGCGCGGCGGGCAGATTGCCCAACCGACACTCGTAACACGCCAGGTTGAAGGCGATGGTGGCCTCGCGCGGAAATTTTTTTGCGGCCGGGATCAGAAAATCGCGCGCGGGTTCGATGCCGCCGCCGGTTTTGCGTCGCAGGGCGTACGCGCAATGCAACCAACCCGCCGGTTCATCCGGCAGCGCGCGCACCAGTTGCTCGGCACATTGAAAGGCCGCGTCCCAATCCCGGTCCGTCGCCGCCAGGGCGAAGCGCAAACTCAACACGGCTGGATGCGTTTGGTTTTCCGGACTGATCGCCGCCAGTTCCGTTCGCGCTTCTTTGGGATTACCCAGTTCCAACCAGCCACACGCCGCGCTGACGTAATGTGCATCCGGATTCTCCAGCGGTTTCACGCGCCGAACATAGGCCCGCGGCGTCGCTTCGGCAATGCCCTTCCGACAATGCGAAGACGGCCGCAACGGTCGGAATTCTTTCCCAGTTCGATCAGAATTCCGTTTTGACTAATAACCTCCGAGTTGGCAAGGTGACGAACATTTTATGGCTGAACTTATTGGAAACTTACTGGTGGCACAATCGGGCGGGCCCACCGCCGTTATTAATGCAAGTGTGGCGGGAGTAATCACGGAAGCGGGAAAACACGAGAATATTGAAGAGATTTACGGTGGTTTGAATGGAATCCTCGGCATTCTTAATGAGGAATTGATTGATATCAACGACGAGAAACGCAGCACCATTGAGGGATTGAAGTACACTCCGGGCGCCGCGCTGGGCACCTGCCGCTATAAAATAGATTTTAAGAAATCGCCCGAAAAAGCTGCCCGGGACATGGACCGGTTGTTCGAGGTTTTTGCCGCCCACAACATTCGCTATTTCTTTTATGCTGGCGGCAATGATTCCCAGGATACTTCGCATAAAATTCACGAGGAGGCGATCAAGCGCGGCTACGATATTCGCGTGATCGGCGTGCCCAAGACCATTGATAACGACCTGCCCTTCACGGATAGCTGCCCCGGTTACGGTTCGGTGATCAAATACAATTCGGCCACGGTTATGGAAATCGGGATTGACGCCGGCTCCATGGCAACGGACAGCGGCTCTTGTTACATCATTGAGGTGATGGGGCGGTCGGCGGGGTGGATTGCCGCCGGAACGGTGCTAGCCAAGCGGGGCGATGTCTCCAAGCCGCCGCATATCATTTTATTGCCGGAGCAGGCGTTTGATGAGGAGGCGTTTCTGGCCAAGGTGAAGGAGATCGTTGCGGCGCATAAGTATTGCGTTGTTGTTGTCGGAGAAGGCATCAAGGACAAGGACGGCAACGAGGTGGGCGTGGATAAAACGCGCTTGGATTCGTTTGGACATCCGGTGTTGGCGGGCGTGTCGGAGAAGTTGAAGGATTTGGTGCAGGAGCGGATGGGTTTCAAGACGCGCATCGTGCTGCTGGGATACGCGCAGCGCGCGGCGGGCCACTTTGCGAGCGCCACCGATGCGAAGAACGCGTTTGCCTGCGGCGAAGCGGCGGTGCGCGCCGCCGTTGACGGCAAGGCCGGTTACATGGTGAAAATTGTGCGCCAGACCAACGCTGACGGTTCGATTTCTTGGGGCACGGATCTGCACCTGCTGTCAGAAGTGGCGAACGTGGAACATTTGATTCCGCAGGAGTGGATCAATCAGGATGAATTCCTGCCGAATGAAAAATTCGTTGCGTATGCGAAACCGTTGATTGAAGGCGAAATCCAAGTGCCGATGGAAGACGGTTTGCCGAAGTACGCCGTGCTGGAGAAGGTGCCGGTGGATAAACAATTGCCCGCTCGGGCGTAACCGCAGGTTGTTCTGGATCAGCCGTCGGGATTCCAATTCCGGCGGCTTTTTTCAGGCGTATCGCGAAGGCCGGTCGGCGTTTCGACTCCGGGCATCCATTGACACTCCCGCTGCGTCCGTTACAGTTTGATTTTGAGTTATGAATAAAAATCCACACCTTGCCATCGTCGGGGCCACGGGCGCCGTGGGCGTCGAAATGGTGAAGACTTTGGAGAAGCGCCGCTTTCCCGTCGGCCAATTGACTCTTTTGGCCTCGGCGCGTTCCGCCGGCAAGAAGCTCAAGTTCGCCGGACAGGATTTGGTGGTGCAGGAATTGACCCCGGATTCTTTTCGCGGAGTGGATATTGCCTTGTTCAGCGCGGGCGGCAGCATTTCCAAGGAGTTTGTGCCGCACGCCGTGGCGGCGGGTTGCGTGGTGGTGGATAATTCCTCGGCGTTTCGCCAGGACCCGAAAGTTCCGCTGGTGATTCCAGAAATCAACGCGGCGGATATCAAGGCGCACCAAGGCATCATTGCCAATCCCAACTGCACCACGGCGATTACCTTGATGGCGTTGTATCCGTTGCATCAGGCGTTTGGCGTGAAACGCATCTTTGCCTCCAGTTACCAGGCGGTTTCAGGCACGGGCGCGAAGGCTTTGGAGGAACTTGAGCGGCAGGTGGGGCAAATCGTTCATCACGAGCCGGTGACCCGGCAGGTGTATCCGCACCAGATCGCCTTCAACGTGCTGCCACAGGTGGATTCGTTTCTGCCCTCCGGATATACGAAGGAAGAGATGAAGATGGAGAACGAGGGTCGCCGCATCATGCACCATGACCAATTCCGCGCCAGCGTCACCTGCGTACGCGTGCCGGTTTATCGCTCCCATTCCGTCGCGGTGAGTGCGGAGTTTGAACGTCCGGTCAGTGTGGAGTCGGCGCGCGCGGTATTGCGGCAGGCGCCGGGCTTGGACGTGGTGGATGAACCGGAAAAACAGCAATACCCGATGCCGCTGTTTACCACCGAAAAATATAATTGCGAAGTAGGGCGACTCCGCCAGGATTGCGCGCTCGATAACGGATTGTGTTTTTGGGTCAGTGGCGATCAATTGCTCAAAGGCGCCGCGCTGAACGCGGTGCAGATCGCGGAAGAATTGGTGAAATGATTTTCAACCACGGATGAACACGGATAAAAACCAAGCAGCGCAGAAATGCGGAGAACGCAGAGAACCGCAAAGATTTTGAGTTGTCTCGGGCGCATCGTCGGAGCGCGACCGGTCCCCGGTCGCAGCGCGTGGCCCGCCACCAAAGCGCTGGAAAAGCTCGACGCTTTCGCCGGGGCGGGGCGCTGCGGGCGGAGACCGCCCGCGCTCCGGGGTAATGTCAAGCAGCGTCCTTTTATCTCTGCGCCGCTCCGCGTTCTTTGCACCTCTGCGTTTTTTCGGCATATTTCCGCCATGCAAAAACTGCCGCGCTGCTTTTACGATCGCGACACCGTCACCGTTGCGCACGAATTGCTGGGCAAACTGCTCGTGCATCGCACGGCGGCGGCGGAACGCATCGGGCGAATCGTGGAAGTGGAGGCTTATCTGGGCCCGCACGATCTGGCGGCGCACTCGTCCAAGGGATTGACGGAGCGCACCAAGGTCATGTTCGGTCCGCCGGGTTACGCCTATGTTTATCTCATCTACGGGATGCACCATTGCCTGAACGTTGTGACCGAGCGGGAAGGGCGCGGTTGTGCGGTATTACTGCGCGCGCTGGAGCCGGTGGCGCAGCTTCCCGAACGCACCAACGGCCCGGCGTTGCTCACTCGCGCCTTGCAAATTGACCGGCGATTTTATGGCCACGACCTGCTGAGCGACGACCTGTTCATCGCGGCGGACGCCGTGGCGGCGCCCATCAAAATCGTGAAACGCCCGCGCATCGGCGTGGATTATGCCGGGGTCTGGGCGAAGCGACGCCTGCGCTTTTACATCAAAGGCAATCCGTTCGTCTCGCGGCGGTGAAATGGAGCGTTGGCAGGATTGACGGGTCCCATAATTTTGGTGGGTATCCCCTCGGACCGCGAGCGGTCCCCCGCTCGCAGCGTTCCGAAAGGCCGAGGATTTGAAATTGCTCGAACGCGTCTCTCATCATTCATGCGCTGCGGATGGGGACCATCCGCGCTCCGGTATCTTCTCGGGCTGCGAGCCGTCTCGGCTCGCAGCGTCCCACAAGGCCGAGGATTTGAAATTGCTCGAACGCGTCTCTCATCATCCACGCGCTGCGGATGGAGACCATCCGCGCTCCGATATCCCCTCGGAGCGCGAGCGGTCCCCCGCTCGCAGCGTCCCACAAGGTCGAAGACTTGGAATTGTTCGGATGCATCTCTCGTCATTCATGCACTGCGGATGGGGGACCATCCGCGCTCCACAACGGTGCGCTCTTTTCCTGTCATAAGCGCGTCGCGCGAGGGTTTTTGATCGCAGCAGGTATTATCTTTGGTGGCGGTATTTTGCTTTGTCGTCTTTCAATAGCCTTGGGGAAGAGGCTTCATTTGTTATGAGCTGGTGATCGGCCTTGCGCATCTCCCACGGTGTGCCGTTGTCATTGAAAGCGTCGAACCTTGAACCTACAGTCATATTCTGATGCTTGAAGCCCGTACTGAAACTGGAATCGTCTTTTACGATGGGGTCTGCGGGTTATGTCAGCGTTGGGTGCGGTTTCTCTTGCAGCGCGATAAAGCGCAAACGCTCCGCTTCGCGCCGTTGCAAGGGGAGACGGCCAAGGCGCGGACGGATTTGCCAACCGAATTGCGCACCGTGGTTTTCATCCTGCGCCCCGGCACGCCAGACGAGCAAATCTTCACGCGTTCGGAGGCGGCGTTGCGATTGCTGGAGCACCTCGGCGGCATCTGGCGGGTGGTTTCCTGGTTGCGGATCATTCCGCGCGGCGTTCGCGATGGCATTTACGATTTCATTGCGCGGCGGCGCTATCGGTGGTTTGGAAAGGATGAGTCGTGTCCACTGCCGCCGACGGAATGGCAGGCAAGATTTTTGCCGTGAATTTGGTAGGTCGCGTCACTCTGTGCGCGCCGTCGTCTGACTGGCACAAATGCGGCGGGCGGAAGATTGCCCGCCTTACCTGTTTTTCAATCTAACAATGCGGCACGGCCGGATTCGCGATTGTGCTTTGCGTGGGAGCGGCGAATAATGGCGTGGTTATGAATGAAACACCTGCCCCAACTGAAACCAAGCCGCGTTACACCTGGCCCTGGTTTGTGGCGGCGCTGGTTTTGGCGGCGGTGGTGATCACGGTTTTATCGGTGCGTCGGGAAGCCCAGCGGGTGCAGCAGCAGCAAGAATTGTTGCAGCGATTCCCCGGCACCAACAACTAACCGGCCTCAGGGACGGCGGACGCGGAAGTAACGCGATTCATTGGTTTCGAGTGGAACGGCGATTTCAACCGGCGCACCCGTGCCGAGCAGATTGGTTTGCGTCACCCAGGTAGGAGAGGTCAAATCAGCGGTCCATTCCACGGTGTAGCTTGCGTCGGCCTCGGTGGTGAAGCGGAAATGAAATTCATTGCCCACCAGGTGCGGCGATACGATTTCCGCCGGTTCGACGATCAGGTTCGCAACGCGGATATTATCGAAGATCGCGAAGTTGTTGAAATCGCCGACGGAATTAAAGTGGTCATTGTAACCAATCAGGATGTTTCCCTCCGTGTAGTCGTAGGTGTTGGTGTATTGCGCCACAATGGTGTCATTCAGCAGCCAGGTGATGTGATTGTTGATCTGGCGCACTTCACCGCGAATCCAGCCCAAGCCCGCCGTGCCTGCTGGTGTGGCCTCTAAACCCGGAATGATCTTGGCCGGAAACAACGCTACGAATCCGGGATCGGCGCTGTCGAAGCGCGGCCCAAGTAACGGGGCCGGACCGAAATCGGTATTGTCCGCGGTCATCAAAATCGGCGCTCCCGCGCCGCCGCCACGGAAGACGGAGTAGTCCCGCAACGTGGTCGAGGTGGCGGAAGAATCGTTTTCGCCTTCCACGGCAAAGAACAGTCCGTCACTCGGCGCCTGTCCGACGCGGTTGGTGACGTTGCCGGAATGATTGATGCCGAACAACGCGTGTTCCGTGGACGTTGCGGGATCAAACCAGTTGATCCAGAGATCGAACTTGAACGAATAATCGCCCGAGAAATGCTGGCCGACGGGATAGAGATTGACCGCCGCCGCGCCGGGAGTCGCGTCTTTGTTCACCGTCAGGAAGAGTCCCTTGGTTGTTCCATTCGCCGAATGGGGCGCCGGCGGAATTTCGGTGGGAAATGCGACGCTTGAATAGTCGAAGCCAAAAATGGCCTGGAAATCAAAACCGCTCGCCGCGGAGCGATACACAATTTTGTAACCGTTCGTGATGGCGGGACTGGTGACTTCAATCAGTGTATCGTAAGCCTCAAAATCGTCAACAAACCCGAGCGCGAGCCGCGCCGTGGCGCTGGTCACGTGGCCCAAGTCGTTCGCCACCACCACGGAATAGATTCCCACATGAGCCGCCTGCGCGTTGGTGCGGGTAAAGGTTGCGTTGGTGGCGCCGTCGAGATTACTGCCGTTGAAACGCCATTGATAGGTGAGGGGAGGACTGCCGGCGGCACCGACGGTGAACGTGGCGTTGTCGCCGGGATTCACCACCTGGCTCAGCGGTTGCGTGGTGATGGTTGGCGGAAGCGGGACGCCCGTCACGGTCAGTAAGGTTGTTGCACTGGTGATTGAGCCGCTGAAATCGCTCACGATGACCTCGTAGTCGCCGATGGCTTCCGCTTGCGCGTGCGCAATCGAGAAAGAGCTGGCGGTTGCGCCCGGCAGATTGGTGCCGTGGCTGCGCCATTGGTAATGCAACGGCTCGGTGCCGTACGCATCGGCGGTAAAAGTGACCGGATCATTCAAGGCGACCGTGGGGTTGGTGGGAGCAACGCTGACGGAGAGGGGAATGTGATAAACGTGCAGGGTTTGACCGGACATGTAACCGAGGGTCGGACTGGCGAAGCGGATGCGATTGATCGAACGCGTATTGCTGTAGCCTTCCGGGGTCCAAGTGACGCCGCCATCCACGGTGTGGATAAAGGTGTACGGCGGATTGAGCACGGTGGAGCCGCCCATCCAACCTTCCGTTTCGCTGACAAAGCCAATGCCTTGCACGCCAAACGAGCTGGGTGAACCGATGGCACTCAGCGGAATGCCGTTGGAAACCCACGTCGAGCCGCCATCGGTGGTTTTGTAGAAAATGACTTTGTCGTAGGCGCTGTTCTGTTGCAGCGAAGCGTAACCGACATCGGGCGAGGGCCAGGTCATCTTCCAAAAATAACTGTTGGCCACCGTGGTGGTCACGAGCACCTGCCAGGAAAGTCCGCCGTTGGTGGTGCGCGCGATGCTGCCGTAATAAGGCGGCGCGCTGAACTGATTGGTGTCCATGCCCAGAATAAATCCCGTCTGGGAATCCTTGAAATAAACGTCCATCAATCCACCCATCACTCCGCCGGCGGTCAGGTTCGTCGTCCACCAACTGTTGCCGCCGTCTTCCGTTTTGGTGAAATGCGCCGGGCCGCGCACGCGGCCCACCCCGTAAACGTGTTGCGCATCCAGCACGTGCATCGCGCAAAAGCCCTTCATGTCCGTGGCGTTGATGCTCGGAACAACGCTCCAGGTTTCACCGCCATCGAACGTCTCGTAGAGCAGGTTCGTATCCGTCACGTTGCCATCGTAAGAGCCGGGACCGAGATTGCCCGCCCAGCCGCGGGTGAGTGACGCGAAACCAATCGCGCGAAAATGCGGGATCGGCCCATTCAGCGAAGTCATGCGCGTCCAGTTCAATCCGCCGTTGGTCGTGCGGTAAATTCCGTCAATGCCGCGCGCGCTCCAGCCGTTGGTCTGGCCGATAAAAACCACGTCGTCGTGCCGTAGCGTATTGTTGAGTGGCGTGCCGGGAAACTGAGTCCACACCGGCGTTTGCGCGGATAAGTTGTGCGTTACCCCGAGGATGACTGAAACGAAACCGGCAATGAAACAAAGCAGACGACGCATAAAATAAACGTCGTTAGTCTATCCGAAATCCGTGGTTAAGCCATCGCCAAATCCAGTCGGCGAATCATTCCGCGGCGGGAGCGGATTCCGCACCGGAATCGGCAGGCGCGGTTGGCTTCGCTGGTTTCGCCGGTGGCCGGTTCCCCTTATGCGACTTGTGAAAATCACGTTGCGGACGAGGTTCGCGATGCGCCTCGCGCGGATGATGCGAAGCTTCCGTCGAACCATGCGCGTGTTCCCGGGGGCGATCCTGCAATTGCCGCAGCGCGCGCCGTAGCGACTCGATTTCCCGTTCGTCAGCCAGTTTTTGGCGTTCCGCCAGTTCCACCAGCTCCAGCGCTTCTTCCATCTGATCCGCCGCTTGTTTAAGGGCTTCGATCACTTCCATCACCTCGTCAATCGCCCGATGCACGGCGGTGGGTTGATGGTCGGATCCTGAACCACTTTTTATTTCGTGCGGTTTCGAGACGGGCTCGGCTTTGGCGCGGGTGGCCATCGGTGGCGGCGTAACTGCTGCCGCGCTTTCAGCCGGCGAAATGGCTTCGCCGGCTGGTGAAGTTTCCTCGATAGGTGGTTCGGTTGTCTGCGGCGCGGAGGGCGTTTCAGCAACGGATTCCACTTGCGGCGATGCGGTAATTGGCGCGGAAACGTCCGTTGGTTTCTCGCTGGTCGGACGGCGCCGACCGCGCCCGCCACGGCGGCCCCGTCGCCGGGGTTTTTCTCCGGCTGCCGGGGCGTTGGCTTGCGGTGTATCGGGATGACTCGCTAGAGGCTCGTCGCTTTCAGACATGCAGCAGCAGGGTGCGGGGAAAGAATTTGAATGAAAAGCCAATTCGGTGGTCGGAAGATTTCAATGGACGGCACCAATCCCGTTTTCCAATATCGTCAACTCATGAATGTCTGGTTACCACGGTTCAAGCTGACGGGCCGACTCGCGTTGGTCGTCGCGCTGATTCCGCTGGCCTTGATCGCCGCGCCGGAAGCGGAGCCGATGCCGCCGCCCGCGCCGCGCCGCCCCAGCATCATTCTCATCATGGCGGACGATCTGGGCTACGGCGATCTGGGTTGTTATGGGCAGACCAAAATTCAAACGCCCAATCTGGACAAGCTGGCGCGCGAGGGAATTCGCTTCAGCAATGCCTACGCCGGCAGCACCGTTTGCGCGCCGTCGCGCGCCGCGCTGATGTTGGGCGATCACACCGGGCATTTGAACATCCGCGGCAACGCGGCGATCACCACGTTACAGCCCAACGAACTCACGCTGGCGGAAATGTTGAAAACGGCGGGATACAAAACGGCGTTGATTGGCAAGTGGGGCTTGACCGCAAAAGATCAACCCGGCGTGCCGCAAAAAAAAGGCTTTCAGGAATTTCTGGGTTACCTCGACAACATGGAAGCGCACGATTATTACCCGGAATGGATCTGGCGTTACGATCCGCCTCGACCCGGTCACGGCGGTTTTGACGGGCTGCGGCGTAATCGCGAGAACAGCGGCGGCCAGCGCAACCTCTATTTGCCGGATCTCTTTACCAAGGCGGCATTGAATTTTTTGAGCATCAACAAACCGACGGCCTTCAATCGTTACCAGCCCTTCTTTCTTTTCCTGAGTTACAACCTGCCGCACGCCAACAACGAGGAAGGTCAGCGCACGGGCAACGGCATGCAGGTGCCGTCGGACGCACCCTATTCCAGTGAAACCTGGCCCGCCCCGGAAAAGAACAAGGCGGCGATGATTACGCGCCTGGATGCCTACGTCGGCCAGATCATGGATCAACTGGTCCGTTTACAGATGGACACCAACACCGTGGTCATTTTCACGAGCGACAACGGCCCGCATGCCGAAGGCGGGGTGAAGGTGGACTTTTTCAAGAGCGCGAGGAATCTCCGGGGTTACAAGCGGGATTTGTACGAGGGCGGCATCCGCGTGCCCGCCATCGTGCGCTGGCCCTTCCGCACCCGGCCCAATCAAGTCAACGATCTGGTTTGGGCAAACTGGGATTGGCTGGCGACATTTGCGGATCTGGCCCTGACCAAACCGCCGACGAACACGGACAGCATTTCCATTTATCCGACGCTCGTCGGTCAGCCGCAGACCAATAAACATGATTTTCTGTATTGGGAATTTCATGAACGCGGTTTCCAGCAGGCCGCGCGCACCGGCGATTGGAAAGCCGTCCGCCCGCAGGCGGATGAGCCGTTGGAGCTGTACAACCTGGCCTCGGATCCGCGCGAACGGTTGAACCTGGCCTCGCAACATCCCGAGATCATTGCGAAGTTCGAGACGTACTTCAAAACGGCGCGAACTGAATCCCCCGCCTGGCCCATCAAACCCAAACCGCCGGAGAAGAAGGAAGGCAATGCGAAGTGAAGTTTTTTGTAGGAGACGAGGCGACGAGTCTCCTGCGATTTCAAAGCAGCTTTGGGTGTTTGACAGCGCCTGGTTAGCGGCATCAGTGAATCAATCATGTGGGTGAAACCTCCTCGGATGATGCTCGCGGGCGGGCCGGTAAGACCACGCGCAGCAGCAAGCCAACAAGCACAGCCGCGACGGCGCAAGCCAACCCACTGCCCCAGGTCCACGCAAAATTGTGACTAGCACCCGCGATGTTGCCGCCCACGTCGTCCCCGAAGTCGGGGCGGCTGAACATGCCAGAAAGCCAGATGAACAACGCCAGCACAGAACCGACACGGAGCGACCACCGCATACCGCGCCACTCATGCGCTCGAATGAAGAAGCTGAGAAGAAACGGCAAGTAGATGGGCAAGTAAAAGAGGGCGAACAATGGGACAACCAACAGCAGCATGGGCATGGAAATGACCGCGACGCCGAATAAGAGAAGAAGCCCAACGCCAACAACGATGCGGCCTCGCCGAGAAAGACTCGGTGCAGGTGGTGCAGGCTCTGCCGACGTTAACTCTGTGCCGCACTCCCGACAAGCAGCGAGTGCGTCTTCGTTCTCTCGTCCGCAGTAAGTGCAAGTCTTCACAAGCGCGAAATGCCGCCTAACTCTTAATATACGAACAGCGGTTCATATATCGAAATCATGGCCGCGTGTGACATGGAGGCAATGAGAAAATTGAAAAATATGTTGCGCCGCAAGCATTTCTTGCTGTCCACGAAGGTGACGTATGGCAACTGAAGTATCAGAATCGGATGTCGTCCGCGAGACGCGAACGACGACCGCCGAGGACGGCGGTGCTCCCCCATTCCCCATTCCTCTGCCAATCATTCCCTTGCCTTCTCGTTCGCGTATTTCGTGTATTTCGCGGTTGCAGCCACTTTAGAATTAAACGCTTTTCCCCCTCTCCCGACCTGACGGCCACCCTCTCTCCATCGGATGGGGAGAGGGCCGGGGTGAGGGGATATTTACCTGGGAGGGACGCGTTCCGCCGCATCCCTGATGAGTTGGGGACGACACGGAAGTCGTCCCTCCGAGCACCGCAGCGACAGCGCCAACGCCCACCATCGAGGACAGCGATGATACCTTACACCTTATCCTTTCTGACGGACGAGGCGTCCGCCAGCACACGCGAGACGCGTGTGCTCCCCAGCCCCAGTGGAGTCGTTGTGGCTTTGTGGCATTCGGGTGCGGTTCGTGGTATTGACAACGCCTGGAGCGGCCCCCCACGCTTTGGGCATGGCTCGCCAATTACGCGCGAAGTATCCCGCCTTCCAATTGTTATGCGTCGTGCGGATGCTGTCGCTCCTCGTTCTTGCCTGCGCCCTCATGGGATGTGGCTCCCGCGCGTATCGCGAGGTGAAGCGGGCCAGCCGTTTAGACCCGGCGTCGCTCGTTTTGGAGCGGGCCTATAATGATTACGTTCGGCGCGCGGACCTCTCGGACGGCACCGAAGTCGGCATAATCAGTTGTCGGGACGGCAGTTCGGCGCGCTTCTGGTTTCGGTCGCATCATCTCACACGCGATGACGGCGGCACCTGGTTCCGTTTCTCTGACGGCACCGAGATTTTCATGTCCGGTTATTTTTGTTGCGAGGTCCAGTTGCCGGAGCGGCCCCTCGACTCCTTGAATGACCTGCGAGCCTTCATTCAACAGCACGATGGAATCAGTCCCTGAATCAGGGTTCGATTGCCCAAGGGCCGGGTGTTGAAACCCGCAATCGAACCAGCACCCGCTCCTCGAATGGGGCGTGGCGGATCCAGCCGTCGCCCGTGGTGACGGACTTCATTGACGATTCTATTCCAACCAGGCCCAGCCGTGCGCGGGGAGTGAAATTGAAGCGTCTTGGAACTGAATTTCGGTCGGCTGATCCAAAAAGCTGTAAACGCACGCTTCCTGGCCCGCCAATACCAGACCCACGCCGGCGGGCGCGCGGAATTTTATTCCGAGCGGCGCGAGGAAATCCGTGCGCAATGCGTCGGCCAGGTTTTGGGGAATGACGGGTAATCCCAACAATTGCGGGGAGAGCAGCCACTCGCCGGTTTTGCCAAAGTCTTCGGTGGAGAAAGTCCGCACGTTGAGGACGAATACCTGGCCTTTGCCCACGGCCCGACGAGTCAGGAATGGTTGGGTCTGATCGCCAACTTTTGCGGTGATCAGCACCGTGCTGTCAGTGGCTTGTAATCGCGCGCCCAGGTCCACCGGGCGTTCGGCAGTCGCGGTTTCGGCGCCGATTTGAAATCGGTCTGCCAGGAGTCCGGCATCGTGGGGCAAACCTTTCACTCCGGCCAGGGTTGCGGCTTCCGGCCCCAGCGCTTTCACCAGCGCCGGAGTCAAAATCAGCGTTGCGCCACTTTTCAAATGGCGGCGCATCTTTACCAGCAATTGCGCGTCCGCCGCGGCTTGGACGGGCAGGAAGGCGACTTGGGCCTTTCGTGGATATTCGCCCACGGGCAGAATCGGCAGTCCGATCATGCCCAGGTAATCCGCCAGGTACAGGTTCTCGCTGCTCTCGCTGTCGGGCGGTTTATAGTAGGCAATGCCGCGTCGGTCTTGGCCGCGCCCGCGCGAGGCGAGTTGCTGCAAATCGGGCAAACGCTCCGCAAACAAGGCGTCGCCGGGATGCGCCGCCATCAGGTTGCCCAGGTTGAAAAGGGTCAATTCCTGCGCGCCCGCCAGGACGCTTTGATAGGCCTGATCCACGAAATTCTGGGCGCTGCACTCGATGTGATCAAACCACGCGCCGCGCACCTTTTTGCCGACAACGGAACTGATCCAGCGGAAATTCATGTAGCCCTCGGTGGGTTGCACGTAACCCATGCGCTGCGTTTGCGGATCGCGCACTTCTGTGCCCACCCAGACCGAATCGAAAAATTTCGGCATCCGCGCCGGATCGTAACCGAACAGGTGAAAGCGGTCGTACCATTGCGGAAATTTCAGGATGAGCTTGGTGCGGCGATTCGCGGCGCGCGTGGGCTGCACCATCATCGGCTCGATCAAGGAGACCAGCAGGTCGCGTCGGTACGTGCCCCAGTCGCGGCCATTTCTGGCGCGGTCGGATTCGGGCGAGACGTCGCCGGTGCAATAGAAATCGTCCACGATCAATTCATCGAAGACGGGCGCGTTCTCCTTGAAAAATTCCGTCACGCCCGCCTGCGTTTTGGGGCTTTCCCAATTCAACCAATTCAATCCGCCGGTCTGGCGGGGAGCAAATTCATTTCCGGGCACGGTGGCAATCCCACCGCTGCAGTGGATTCCATGCGCGGTGAAGAAGTCGCGGATTTCGCGCAATTGCTCCGGCGCGACGTATTCATCGCCCCGACGACCTTCGAGAAAGATTCGCGAAACGTGGAGTGGCGTGATGGTTTGCAAAACTTTTTGACGGCCTTCGGGGGTGCTGAGATGGGTTCGCGCCTCCCCGGCAGTGCAATAAACACTGATCTGAAGTGGCGCGCTTTTCGTCGCGGCGAACGCAGTGGAAGTGGCCAGGCCCAACAGCAGTACCAGCCAGTGGTTCAGGCGACGGGGAGGATGATTCAACAGGTTCGTTTTCATGATGAGTGTGATCCGGTCAGTTGGGTTGAAGTTGAGTTGGTTCGCAATTTGGATTTCATTGGTGGCTCAGCCCGGCGACGTTGGGTTGGTTTTTCGCATCTTCCGCCTGCAAAAATTTGAGCGAGTCCGCGATCACGCGCACGACGAGTTCCTGGTCCAAATCACTGGTTTTACCCAGGTGATCGCCTTCGTACCAGATGATCTGCTTCGGTTCGCGCGCGGCTTCCTGCAGCGCGCGGGCGGCGGCCGGAGACACAACGGTGTCCGCCTTGCCATTTTGCAGCAGGACCGGGCGCGGCGCGATGCGGCCGACGTATCGGGCTGGATCAAAAACGCTGCCGAAGTACCAACCCACCAGATAAGCCGGCAGTCGCCACTTTCCCAATTCATCGGCGGCTTCAGCCGACAACAAGCGCCACAAGTTGCCGCCGCCGTAAACCAGCGTGGCCGCGCGGATGCGTGAATCGAAGGCCGTGGCGGTGCTGCCGGTGATGGCGCCGTAACTGGCGCCGCAGAGATAGATGCGATTGGTGGCGATGTCCGGGCGCATGCTCAGATAATCAATCAGGCGCCGGATGTCGCCGACGGTGTAAGCCGCGCGTACGCGAAAAGCTTCCGCCTGCGCCAGACTGGACTGGTGGTTGATCTTCCGCTCGCCGCGCATGAGTTGATCAAAGCAGACGAAGGCGAAGCCGGCGTTGACGAATGGCTGATCCAGTCCGTGCCGGTGCATGAATTCCTTGTCGTTGCCGATACCGTGTACGAACACCACGCACGGGAGCGGCGACGGGGCCGCCTTGGGCGCAACCATCAGTGCGGGCACGCGATCATCGCGGAAGCCGCGATAGTAGAACTTGGTCCAGCGATAATCGGCCTCCAGCTTTTCCTCCGTCACTTCCACACGCAACGGCGCGCCAGGGTGGTAACCGCGGAAATAAGTTGCGTCCAGATACCATTTCAAACCGATCAGTGACAGCAGGCACAAGATCGCCAGCGCGCCCAAAATTTTGAGCGTCTTGCGCAGGATGCGTCGTTTCCTGTTTGCGGTTGATGCCGGGGCGGACATTGAGATGGCGCCGGTCAATTAAGCCCGGCGAGGCTCAAATGACAATGCAATTTGCGTCCAATCCCGTGGTGGATTGAGGGCCGGCCAAAGTTCAAGCGAGATATTGTTTCGGGAACTTCCACGGACGGCGATAGGTCGGCACGGCCAGCTTGGCCGCTTCAGAGTCGCCCACGATTTCCTCCCGCACCGGATCGAAGCGGATCGAGCGGCCCAGTTGGAGTGAAAGCAGACTCAGCACCACCGGCACGTCCACGCGGGTGTGATAAAACACGCTGCAACTCGGTTGCTGGCGGGATTTGATGCAATCCAACCACTCGCGCTCGTGTCCCGGCGAGGGGGGAATTGAAGCGGCCGGAGTGGGCTTGTCTTTCAGGGCGTCGCCTTCGGGGACGATGTTGAGTGTGCTGTAGTTCGCAAAGAGCGTTCCGTTCACGCCATGAAAATAAATGCCGAGCCGGCGCCGGGGTTGGGGATCGCCCTCGAAGTCGAATCCGTAACTGTTGGTCAGCGACGTCATCCAGGTCATCGTCATTTTGGGGTAGCGCCACAGGACTTCGTGATGGTCGTACATGTCGCCATCGTCATGGATGACGAAGCGTCCGCCGGAAGAACTGATCTCTTGCGGATAACCCAAATCCAGCGCCCAGATGGGCAGATCAATAATGTGCGGCGCCATGCCGGGCGTCCATCCGCCGCTGTAAGCCATCCAGGACGAATGGGTGCCCGCGCCCTGAACGGTCAAGGGATTGTAGGGCATCAGCGGTCCGGGGCCGCACCACAATTCCCAATCAATATCCGCGGGTTGCGGCCCCCGGGGCGCAAAGCCAATTCCGCGCGGGCCTTGGTTCATCACGTGAAAAGTGCGCACGGTTCCGACCGCGCCCAGGTTGCCGCTGCGCAGATATTCCACCACGCGCCGATAATTCTCCGAGGCATGAATTTGCGTGCCGACCTGCGAAATGATGTCGTGTCGCCGCACCGCGTTGCGCACCGCCAGACTCTCGCCCAGATGCAGCGTCATGGGTTTTTGCAGATAAATGTCCTTGCCCGCCGCGCACGCATCAATGGCTTGCAGGCAATGCCAGTGCGGCGGCGTGGCGATGATGACTGCGTCCAGGTCGGGTTGTTGCAACATTTCCCGATAATCCGTGTAACCTTTGCAAGTATCCTTGAACTCGGCGACGACCGCGTCGCGCCGGGGCGCTTGCACGTCACAAGCCGCCGTGACCACCACGTCGGCGTGTTTGGCGCACGCCTTGAGATTGGAACGGCCCATGCCACCACAGCCGATCAATCCAACGTGGATGCGGCTGTTTGGCGACGGTTTGCGGCGCGGTTGCGGACTGGCCCCGAGCGCCAGATGCGGCGCGGCGAATCCAATGGCGGTAATGGTCGCAGTTTTCTGGATAAACTCGCGACGAGAGGTGGTGTTTTCAGTGTTCATAAATTTTCCTTGGTGAGTTTAACGCGAACCGGCGAATCCTGGCGCCGCCGGAGCATGATACGCCCGCCACTGCGCGACCGATTGCTGTTCATCGGTCGGTGGTCCCTGGTGCAGCCAGAGGCGGAACCGCAACCGCAGCGGTTTTCCGGGTCGCAACTCGTAGCGGGTGCCGCTGGCGGGAAAGGTCGGTTGAAACCAATTGATCTCAGGGAATTTAACCCAATCGCCGGGATAATCCGGATTGCCGTTGTGCTGGAACACCACCAGGCTGGTCGTTCGGCCTGCTTGAACAAACCGGCCGTTCAACTCCGCCCATGCCATGCGCGGCAGTGAGTTGCTGGAATCGGTGTGGAAAGCAATTGCTTGATCCAGCACTTTGCTGAAACGCAGGTTCAACCCGCCATATTTGTCGGTGTCGCGCCGCGCAAGCTGAACGGGTTCGGTCAGCGCCGTGAATTGAAATTCCAGATCAATTAAACGCTGCGCTCCAGTCGCTCGATAGGCGCGGATGATGGCGCGTTCACGGACGATGGCGTCCTGATCTTCCCATTTCCAGATGTTCTCGGCTTCAATCTGCGCGAAGACGAGACCACTGCTGACGCGGCATTGGCCCGTTGGCCGGGCAAAGACGGATTGCAGCGCGTGCAGGTCGCCGCGTTGGCCGCGCCAGTCCACTTCCGGCCACGCCCAATAGATGCCGCGGTGATGAGGGTGATCAATCGGCCAGTCCAACGTGAGCGGTTCGCCGTCAAAACCGAACAGCGGATGAATGTAATCACTTCGGGCGCGGGCATACTTGCGGTTGCCGGGCGTCACCTGTTCCAGCACCGCACCCGGCTCGATCGTCGTATAGACATACCGCAACACTGGTTTACCAGCGTCGGTAATGTCGTATTGACCGCTCACTGCATCCAGTTGCGCCAACAACTCGTCGTCCGGGCGTTGTCGGCTGGTTTGCAATTCAAACTGTCGTTCGCCGCTCGCGCCCGGTGGCATGAGCCAACAGATTTGCGCTTCGTTGCGCGGCCCCGATGGATCCAATAATTGTACTGAAATCGCCGGTTCCGCCACATTTGCCGTTGCTGACAACTCGCGTAATTGCAGTCTTCCCTCCAGTGCGGCGCGGTGCTGGGTGCGATTTAGCTTAACGATTGCGGTCGTGGGCGCGTGCGCAGCGCCAAGCGCGCCACCTGGATCGTTAACGCTCACGGCGGCTGGTAACGCCAGCAGCGAGGCCATAAACCAGCCGAAAATGCTTGGGAGAGTTCGACTCATCATGCTTTCAGACTTTGCTGGGGTTAAAAATTAGAAGTTGCCGCACGCGCGGTCGAGTAGATTATGCGGACGAATGACTTGACCAGTCGGGTTGGTTGTCGCGTCACATTCTCACAGTGAGGGCCAGTTGCGCCTCCGTCGTCAGTAGCAGTTTCTCGAGGGCGATTAACTTCCGCGCGCGAGTGCTGAAATTGGCGACTTTGTGAAAAAAATCACGAATCGTTCTTGCTCCGGTTGTGGGCGTTGTTTAAGCTGCGGCTGCGTTTTAATTCGACGCGCGCTTTGTATGCCTCAAACCACCGATTTTGGATACGACTCACGTATTGAGGGTGATGTCATTCACACCCGCGTGGACGCCGTTATCAACTGGTTTCGGAAAAATTCCCTCTGGCCCATGCCGATGGGGCTGGCTTGCTGTGCGATTGAGTTGATGGCCACCGGTGCGAGTCGCTTTGATATTGCGCGCTTTGGGGCGGAAGTCATGCGGTTTTCTCCCCGTCAATCCGACGTGATGATCGTGGCGGGGACCGTTACCTACAAGATGGCCATGTCGGTGAAACGCATTTACGACCAAATGGCCGAGCCCAAGTGGGTCATCGCCATGGGGGCGTGCGCGTCCACTGGCGGCATGTATCGCAGTTACTCAGTGTTGCAGGGGGTGGACCATATTTTGCCGGTGGATGTTTATGTGGCGGGCTGTCCGCCGCGACCGGAAGCGTTGCTGGACGCGCTGATAAAGCTCCAAAACAAGGTGCAGCGGGAACCGTTTCTGGCCACTTTGAAGAAACCCGGCCCGGCACTGCCGAAAGTTTGAGGCCGAATGACCATGAATTTTGAAACGCAGAATTGCGCTCCGTCGTGGCTAGAGGGTTGTGTAACCCGCTGGGAAACCCTGCCACAAAATGGCGGTGTACCAGTGAAACACACTGCCGATCCATTCCACTCGGGTCAAAGACAACAACGGCAGGTACAACATCCAGATTTCGTCAGGCAGATAGCGCGGATGGAAAGCATCATTGGTCGCCCAAGCGACCGGTCCGGCACTAAGCACGTAAAGCGGCAAAGTTATTATCAACCATTGGATCGCGGTTCGAAGCCGGGCGGGAAAGAGTTTTGCTCGCAGGATCGAATTCATGCTGATGGATTAAGTTCCGGCCGTCAAAATGTCACGGTAATTATTGGGGAGGAACAGCCATGACCGCACTGGAATTGGCTAATCAACTCAAAGCCCGGTTTGGGGAGCTTATTTCCGAGCCGACGGAATTTCGCGGCGAAGTGACGCTCAAAGTGCTTGATGCCGAGAAGATTGCTGACCTGTGCGGATTTGCCAAGCAAGAGCTGGGTTTTGATTACCTGGTGGATATTTCGAGCGTGGACAATTACGGCGATGATCCGCGTTGGATTCTCGCCTACCATTTGGCGGGGCTGGAGCATAATCAATATCTGCGCCTGGTGGTGAGTGTGGGGGAGGAAAAATCGGAATTGCCGACGGTGACCACCATTTGGCGCACGGCGGATTGGCACGAGCGGGAAATCTACGACATGATGGGCGTTCGCTTCCGTGGGCATCCCGATTTGCGCCGGATTCTAATGTGGGATGGTTATCCCCATTTCCCGCTGCGGAAGGATTTCCCGGTCACCGGCAAACCGACGGAAGTACCCGAAGTGGCGGTGACGGGAGTTGCGCCCATTGAAGGCGGTCCGTTCGTGACCACGCCTGGTCGCAAAAGCGCCATTTCCCGCGAGCCGCGCGCCAAGACCTTTGAAAGTTCACCGCAATGAACCATGCCGAAGCTCTACGAATATCTTGGCATCTTGATTTATTTTTACTCGAATGAGCACGAACCGATTCATGTTCATGGCAAACACGGCAAGCAGGAGAGCCGCGCGGAAATCATTTTGGAGAATGGCCGGGTCATCCGCGTGGTGGTTGGCCACATCCCCGGCAAACGCCCGCTGGATGGATCAAGGTTGAGGGATTTTGAAACATTCGTGAATGCCAGGGCGGAAGAAATTGTGGAACACTGGATCAACTTTTTCGTGAACAACATTCGGAGCAAACCGGAAATCATCACCCGGAGGATCAAATGAAAACGAGCGCGACGCAGTATCTTGAAGTGACCGAGGCGAAATACGTTTCGGGCTACAAGCTGCGGCTCACGTTCAATGACGGCGCGGTGCGCGTGGTTGACTTCGGACCGTTTCTCGCCAAGGCGCGCAATCCCGACACGACCGATTATCGCGATCTGAAAAAGTTCAAGCGCTTCCACATCCAGGACGGGGATTTGATATGGGGCGACTACCAGATGATTTTTCCCATCATGGATTTGTATCACGGGACAATTCTTAAAGGGGAAGCGCCGACTCCAGCGCATTTGGTTTTGAGTGAAACCATTTTTCCGGCGGCGTCCGTCTCGCAGCGAAAAACCAAGCCGGTTTCTTACAAAAAATCGAAACACGAATCGCGTGTGCGGACGCCGGAGGATTGATTGCATGAGTTATGCATATCATTACGCGCAAACGGTTGAACGAATTTGCAAAGCTGCATCCGGCCGTGGCGAGCGGCTTGATTCATTGGTATCAAGCGTTAAAGAAGAACAATCCGGCCAACTTCGCCGAGCTGCGGCGTGTGTTTCCACACGCGGATCAAGTAGGCGGGCTGACCGTGTTCAACATTGGCGGCAACAAGGCTCGTTTGGTGGCGGCGCTTCATTACAATCGCCGCAAGGTGTATATTCGGGCCGTGCTCACACATGCCGATTACGACAGCGGTAAATGGAAAGAGAGCTAACGATGTCAAACGCACAAATCAAAAGAGCATTCCAAGCTTGGCCGCAAGTTGAGCCTACCTTGCGGGTGCCGCACAACGAGCGCGAATACCGTCAGCTTGTAAAATTGCTCGACCACTTGGTGGATGAGGTGGGCGAGAATGAAGAGCATCCGCTGGCTTCGTTAATGGAAGTTCTTGGTGTGCTTATCGAAAAATACGAAGATGATGCCGTTGCAGAACTGGTGTAAATCCGGGTTTATGAATTTGCGAATTACAGCTAGCCAGTATGCATTGCCGAACTGTAGGAATATAAACTTCGGCGGCCATATCGCTCTTCAAACGAGAAATTATTTGGTGGCTTACCGCAAACCGAAATGGGCAACGTGGTCAAAGACAATCTGGGAAGCATCGGGTAACTAAATGAAGTTGTTCTTCCTCGCTTTAATTATTTTGGAGTTATGTTTGCTCATGATAGCGATTTCGCGCGTTTCACCTTTTATAGATTTGAATCCGACGGTACGGGCCTACGATGCCTGGCAGAAGAATCCGACGACAGAAAATGAGGCCCGGTGGTTGCGCGAAAAAGCGAGTCTCCAACGAAAGCAATTGTTTGAAAATATCTGTATCTACACCTTTTTGGCGGTTAATTCGGCAGGCCTGATTGCGTTACTCCGAAAGTTTGGAAAACAGAAAAAGCTCCATGTCTGACGTTCAAGAAATCACGATTCGCGACACTGCGGCGCAGGCGCAGGTTGCACCGGCATTGCCGCTCGCCGAAGAGCTGCAAGATTTGCAGGGCGAAAAAATGGTCCTCAACATGGGACCGTCTCACCCGTCCACGCACGGCGTTCTGCGCATCGTGTTGGAGTTGGATGGCGAGGCGATTCTCAAGGCGACGCCCGACATCGGTTATTTGCATCGTGGCGACGAAAAAATCGCTGAGAACATGACTTATACCCAGTTCATTCCGTACACGGATCGGCTGGACTATCTGGCGCCTTTGGCCAACAACGTCGCCTATGCGCTCGCGGTGGAAAAATTGCTCGGCATCCACGAAAAACTGCCGCCGCGTTGCCAATATATCCGCGTTATTTGCGCGGAACTGGCGCGTATTTCGTCACACTTGATCGGACTGGGCGCGTTTTCAATGGACGTGGGCGCGATGACCGTTTTCCTGCTGACGTTCACCGAGCGCGAAAAGATTTACAACCTTTGCGAGGCGCTCACCGGAGCGCGATTCACCACCACCTACACGCGGATCGGCGGGGTTTCCCGGGATACGCCGCCCGGTTGGTGCGCTGCCGTGCGCCAATTCGTCAAGGAAGTGATCGTCAACATTGACGAGGTGGAACTGCTGCTGACCCGGAACAAAATCTGGGTGGACCGCACCCGGGACATCGGCGTGATCTCTCAGGCGGATGCGATTGATTATGGCTTGAGCGGACCGAACCTGCGCGGCAGCGGAGTGAACCGCGATCTGCGCAAGGATCATCCGTATCTGTGCTACCGGGATTTGGAATTTGAAGTGCCGGTGGGCGAAGTGGGCGATTGCTACGATCGCTACCTGTGCCGCATCGAGGAAATGCGCCAGAGCGTGCGGATCATTCATCAGTGCCTCGATAAAATTCCGGGCGGTTTCGAGAACGAGTCAAAGGAGCCGGTCAATGTGGCCGATGGCAAAATCATTCTGCCGCCGAAGCAGAAGGTGCTGACGCGCATGGAGGAGTTGATCCATCAATTCATGCTGGTGACCGAAGGCGTGAATTGTCCGCCGGGCGAGATTTATTTCGGCCACGAAAATCCGAAAGGCGAATTGGGTTTTTACATTTACAGTCGGGGCGGCGGCACTCCATATCGGATGAAAATTCGCAGCCCCAGCTTTGTGAATCTGAGTATTTTGTCGCACCTACTGCCGGGCCACATGGTGGGCGACACCGTTTCCATTCTTGGCTCGCTGGATTTTGTGATGGGGGAATGTGACCGATGAAACCCAACTCTCAACGTGAGATTATTCGCCGCGAGCCAACCATGAGTTTGTCATGAAAGCCACTGCTTTAACCCCCATTCCAAATCTGCTGCGACCGCAAGGGAACTTTGCGATGACCCCGGCATTGGAGGCGGAGATTGACGAGGTCATTTCGCACTACCCGGTCAAGCGCAGTGCGTCGCTCATGCTGCTGCACGCGATGCAGGAGCACTTCGGCTGGATTTCACAGGAGGCCGTCGAATGGATTGCGCGCAAACTGGGATTGCCGCCGATCAACATTTACGAACTGCTGACGTTTTATCCGATGTTTCGGTTGCAGCCGGCCGGGAAATATCAGATCAAGGTCTGTCGCACGTTGAGCTGCGCGCTCGGCGGCTCGCACAAGCTCTACGAACATTTTTGCACGAAGCTCGGTCTCGACCCGCACGCGCACGGTTTGCAGACGTCGAAGGACGGCAAGTTCTCGGTCGAGTTCGTGGAATGTCTCGCCGGTTGCGGCAGCGCGCCGGTGATAATGTGCAACGAGGATTTTTACGAAGGCGTCAGCGCAGCGAAGGCTGACGAGATTGTGGCAAAGTGCCATTGATGTGATGAAGAACAACCCGCTACCACGCCTAGATGCGAGCGAAGAGCTTCGGCAAAGAATTTTGCCGCTCTGCCGCCTGCATCCGGGCGAAACGTGGGTTGATCCGAAATGTCAACACAAGGTCGCTTGCGTTGATGCGTCTGATGCGGGCGCGGTTTTGGAATTGATGGATGGCAATAAGGCAGATTTGGCCATCCACGATCCGCCTTACAATCTGGTGGCATTCGACGAGCGCGAGCTTGGGGAATACATCCGCTGGTGCAGGCAATGGGTGAATAACAGCACAGCAATCCTAAAGTCCGACAGTTCGTTCTATGTTTGGCTTGGTGCGGATCAGCGCAATGGATTTCAACCTTTGCCAGACTTCATGATCATGATGCGCGAGACCGCATTGCGTCCGCGTAGTTTTATCACGATGCGCAATCAACGCGGCTATGGCACGCAGAAGAACTGGATGGCTGTGCGGCAGGAGCTTCTTTATTACATCAAGGGCGAACCGGATTTCAATGTTGAAGCCGAATACACGGACATCCCCAAGATTCTTCGCGGCTATTACAAGGAAGTGAACGGCAAAGTCACGGAGAACGGCGAGCGCAGCAAATCAGAAAACATCCGAGCCGGGAATGTCTGGGTGGACATCCAACAGGTTTTTTACCGGATGGATGAAAATGTTTCCGGGTGTTACGCGCAGAAGCCGTTGAAGTGTATTGAGCGCATTGTGAAGGCGAGTTCACCGATAGCTGGGTTGGTTGTGGATTTCTTCGCGCATTCCGGCACGACGTTGCTCGCTGCAGAAACAAACCAACGCCGTTGTTTCACAGCGGATATTGATCCTGTGTTTTGTGAAATTGCCATCCGCCGCTTGGAACATTTCCGAACAACTGGACGATTGGGTTGGCAAAACGGGCATCCTTTTGAAAAGGAACTTCCCGAGTTCGAATCCGAAACCGCTGGCGAGCCAGCCGGAGCACAAATCGAAGCGCAGCTTCAAGGCACGATGTTTTGACAATGGAAAAACTCCAAGCACAACTCGACGAACTGCTCTCTCGCCTTAAAGATAAGGCGGAGGTGAAGGCTTGTTTGGAGTCGCTGGTTTCAGTTTATCCATTTAACGAGTTTGAATACATCATCTCGACTTTGCTCGGTGCGGATGCGCTTTCGCTTGACGGCTATTACGAGCTTCGCGAGGAATACATCGCGCGGAATCTTTACCTCTACATTTTTGAGATCAGTGCGCCGCGAGGTTTTGGCGAAACTTGGGCGCAAGGTCATTTGAAGGAACTCTTACCGGATTTGGTGAAACCGACCAAGAAGCTCGACCGAAACTATTCCGGTCAATATGACTTTCTTTTGGACGGCAATATCAGAATCGAAGTCAAAGCGTCACGGGCGGTGGATTTCGACAGCGATGAGCCGCTTTATGTCAAGGCATTGGCGGCAGGTTCACAGCGCCGATTCGACATGAACTTTCAGCAAATCAAGCCCGGCTGTTGTGATGTCTTTGTGTGGGTTGGTGTCTGGCGGGACGTGATCCGCTATTGGGTCTTGTCCTCGAAAGAACTGGAGGCCAACAGATATTACTCACCCGGACAACATCGCGGAAACGTCGGCGAAGGCCAGCTTCACCTCAAACACGACAACGTAGCTGAGTTTTCAAAGTATGAATCCCGCTCCAATGAACTGGCATCGGCAATTCGGAACGCAAACAAAAGGCAGACTGCCAAATGAACCTCGTGGAAATCAAATTTGGTGAAAGATGGTTGCCCGACATGGATTTGAACCATGACAAACAGATTCAGAGTCTGTTGTGCTACCGTTACACCATCGGGCAAGCCGGAGCGTCCGACAGACTAAACGCTTCACCGGCCCAGTCAAGCCGCCGCGCCAGATTGTTCCGGGTGGCCCGGTGCGCGGTTGGCGCGACCCGGGCGATTTGCCGTCCATTGAATCACCGAGCTTTTGCTCTTCAGGGAGCTTTGAACTGAGATGCCGCAAGAATACCGACTGATCCTCAAACACGCTGATGAGCCGGGTTACACGCCCGACATCGAATGTTATCTGCGGCACGGCGGCTACGCATCGCTCCAGAAGGCGCTGGCCATCAAACCGCTCGATTTACCCGACGGCAAAAAGAAATCGCCGCAGGAACAAATTCGCGACGACGTAAAACAGGCCGGATTGCGCGGTCGCGGCGGCGCGGGTTTCTCGTGCGGATTGAAATGGAGTTTCGTGGACCGCCGGAGTGGCAAGCCGATTTATCTCATCTGCAACGCGGACGAATCCGAGCCGGGCACGTTCAAAGACCGCCAGATCATCCACAAGGACCCGCACCAATTGATCGAGGGCATGATCATCTCGTGCTTCGCGAACGATGTGCATCTGGCGTACATCTACATTCGCGGGGAAATGCCGCAAGGCGCAAAACTGTTGAACGCGGCGTTGCGGGAAGCGCGGGCGAAAGGTTTCCTCGGCAAGAACATTCTCGGCAGCGGTTACGATCTGGAAATTCATGTGCATCGCGGCGCGGGCGCTTACATCTGCGGCGAGGAAACCGGTCTGATTGAATCGCTCGAAGGCAAACGCGCCTACCCGCGCATCAAGCCTCCTTACTTCCCGGCGGTGCTCGGGCTTTACATGTGCCCGACCATCGTCAACAACGTCGAGACGCTCTGCAACGTGAAGCACATCGTGGCGATGGGCGCGGCGGAGTACGCGAAACTCGGCACGCCGAACAATACCGGCACGCGCATCGTGAGCTTGAGCGGCCACGTTAAACGCCCCGGCTATTTCGAAATTGAAGTGGGCAAGGTGACGCTGGGCGAGTTGATCAATGATCCGAACTTCGGCGGCGGTCTGCGTGAGGGACGAAAATTAAAGGCGATCATCCCGGGTGGTTCGTCCTCGAAAGTGCTGAAGGCGGGCGAGAAGTTCAAGTTGAAGCGCAAGGTGGACGGCAAGGACGTGGAACAGGAAGTGGATTTGTTGGATCTGCCTTATGATTTTGATTCGCTGCTGCAGGCGGGCACGATGTCCGGGTCGAGCGCCATCATCGTCATGGATGACAGCACGGACATCGTGGAAGTGCTGGCCAACATCAGCAAATTCTACGCGCACGAAAGCTGCGGCCAATGCACGCCGTGCCGGGAAGGTTCGCTCTGGATGAGCAAGGCGCTGTATCGTCTGACGCACGGTCAGGGGCGGGCGCAGGATGCGGATTATCTGGTGAAAATCGCCAATAACATTCCCGGTGGCCGCACCATCTGCGCGTTTGGCGAAGCGTGTTCGTGGCCGGTGCAAAGTTTCGTGGCAAAGTTCCGGGATGAATTTATCGCCAAAGGCGCGGCGGATGAAAAACGACGCGCTCAAGAAAAAGCCGATTCAACGAAAGATTTGGTCACTGTCACGTCCGAGTAAAATGAAACGCAGAGACGCCGAGACGCAGAGTTTTAGAGCCATCACCGAACAAGTGATTGGGGCTTGTATTGAAATTCACAAACATCTCGGCCCCGGTCTGCTCGAATCGGCTTACGAAGAATGCCTGTGCTATGAATTGTCAGCGCTAGGGATCAACTTTGAACGACAAAAAACGCTGCCGGTAAAATACAAGACGGTCAGTTTGGATTGCGGCTACCGCCTTGATCTGGTCGTCGAAAATAAAATCATTTTGGAGTTGAAGACCGTAGAGAATCTGCTGCCGATCCACGAAGCACAGTTGTTGACCTATTTGAAGTTATCCGGATTGACGCTGGGTCTATTGATTAATTTCAACGTCCCGGTTTTGAAGAACGGAATTAAACGAATCGTGAACAACTTCATTGATTTCTCTGCGTCTCCGCGTCTCTGCGGTGAAAGGAAGGAGTTTCTCCCGTGAGCACACCGGATACCACCCAGCCCGCGCCGCCGCCGATCGAAAAGATCAAGATCAAGATTGACGGGCGCGAAGTCGAAGTGCCGAAGCTCTCGCCGGATTGGCAGGGCAAACCGGCGCCCACCACCATGTTGCAGGCGTGCAAAATGGTGCGCAATGACATCCCGCACTATTGCTGGCATCCCAAGCTGCCCATCGCCGGGAATTGCCGCATGTGCCTCGTCGAGTTTGGCACCCCGGCGCTCGGGCCGGATCGCAAACCCTTGCTGAACCCCGATGGCACGCCGGTGATCCGCAAGTCGCCGCGTCCGGCCATCGCCTGCGCCACGCCGATTTCGCCCGGCATGGAAATTTATACACAGACTCCCGGCGTGAAACAGATGCGCGAGGGCGTGCTGGAATTTCTGCTCATTAATCATCCGCTCGATTGTCCGATTTGCGACAAGGCGGGCGAATGTAAGTTGCAGGAGTATTCGCTGGATTACGGTGAAAGCGCCAGCCGCCTGGTCGAGCCGAAGGTACACAAGCCCAAGGCCGAGGACCTCGGGCCGCGCATTGTGCTGGATGCCGAGCGTTGCATCATGTGTTCGCGCTGCATCCGGTTCACTCGCGATGTGGCCGGCGACGACGCGTTGAGCTTTGTGAATCGCGGCAGCTACAGCACGTTGACCGCGTATCCCGGCAAACCGTTCGACAACAATTACACGCTGAACACGGTGGACATTTGTCCCGTCGGCGCGCTCACCTCCAAGGATTTCCGCTTCCAAATGCGCACCTGGTTTCTCAAGGAAACCAAAAGCATTTGCACGAGTTGCGCCACGGGTTGCAACATCCTCATCGGTTCGCGGGAAGGGAAAATCCATCGCTACACCCCGCGCGAAAATGACGGCGTGAACGGCCCGTGGATGTGTGATGCCGGACGGTTGAATTACAAATGGATTCATCGCGAAGACCGGTTGAAGGACGTGCTGGTGCGCGGCGAGAAATCCACCTGGACCACCGCGCTTAGTGAAATTGCCGAGAAGCTGAAACAAGCGCCGGCCGGATCGGTGGCCATCATCGCCTCGGCCCGGCAAACCAACGAAGAGCTGTGGCTGTTGAGCAAGCTCAAGGCGAAGCTCGGCGCAATCAGCGATTCCATTCCGCGCATCGGCAAAGGGGATCATTTGCTTTTGGATGCGGACAAAAATCCGAACACCAACGGCGCCCGGCTCACGGGCATCAGTTTCACGGAAATGGGCATCAACCTCGCGAAGATGGCCGAGGGCATTGCCAGCGGCGCAATTAAGACCCTGATCGTGTTCGGGGAGGATTTGTTGATGCACTCGGTCGAGAGTGACCAACTGGGCGCGAAAGAACTCACCAGCGAAGTGGTGCAGGAACACGGCATTACCGCGGAGCTGCTCGGCAAGTTGGAGACGTTGATCGTCAGTGACATTTTACCGAACGCAACGGCGAAGTACGCGCATTACGTTTTGCCCGGTTGCGCTCACGCCGAGAAACGGGGTTCGTTCACGAATCGCGAAGGTCGGGTGCAGCGTTTCATGCAGGCGATCCAGCCGCCGGGCGATGCGCGCGCCGAATGGGATTTTTTACACGATGTGGTTTACAACGTCACCGGCCGCAGCGGTTTTCAAACCATCGAGGGGCTGTTCAACGAGATGGCGAAGGATGTTCCCGCGTTCAACAGTTTGACCTGGGCGGGGCTGGGGGATATCGGCGTAACGGTGAAGATTTGAAAAATGGCAACGCGCATCCATCCTCACGCACAGCAACGTCTGGCTGAACGTGGAGCGACCGAAGCGGAAGTCCTGGCGACGGTGCCGGACGGCGGTTCGTTCCCTGCGAAGATGGGACGAACGGGATTTCGTCGTAACTTCCCATTTGGAGGGAAGTGGTGGGGAAAATATTATGCGAATAAACAGGTGATTGCCTACGCGGTGCGTGAGCAGCGCGACTGGTTGGTCATCACGGTCATAACAAAGTTTTTTTGAAATGAAACTAACGTACGATCCTCGGTATAACATCGCTTATATCCGCCTGTTGAAGAAAAAGGCGCAGGTGGAAACCATCCAGGTCAGCGATGAGTTGAATATCGATATTGCACCTGATGGTCGCGTCTATGGCATTGAGCTTCTGAACGCCAACAAACAATTGCGCTCTCAAGACGGCGGACGACTGGTCGTGCGCAACGAAGCGGCGGGCGAAGAAATCGAATTGCCGTTGGCGAAACAGTGAATCAATGAGTGCCTGGTTTAACAGTTTGGATGCCACGACCCAAATGGTGCTGTTCACAGCGCTGAAGGCGATCGTAAGTTTTGCCATCTTGATGACGATGGTGGCCTACACGGTGTTGCTGGAGCGGCGCCTGTGCGCCTGGGTGCAGGATCGGCTGGGGCCAAACCGGGTCGGCCCGTTCGGGCTGTTGCAACCCGCTGCCGATGGCATCAAGGCGTTCTTCAAGGAGGAATTCACCCCCGCGCACGTGCGCAAGGTGCTTTTCGTGCTGGCGCCGATGATTGCGCTCGCGCCGGCGATTTTGAATCTCGCCATCATTCCGTTCGGTTCGACGCTGGGGCGGCAACCCATGGTGTTGGCCGATCTCAACATCGGTATTCTCTACACGTTCGGCATTGTGTCGCTCGGCGTTTACAGCCTGGTGCTGGCCGGTTACGCGAGCAATTCCAAGTTCCCGTTCCTGGGGGGCATTCGCTCCAGCGCGCAACTCATCTCTTACGAGATTGCGATGGGTATGAGCGTGATTCCGGTCTTTCTTTACGTGGGCGATTTGAACCTCAGTGCCATCATCGCCGCGCAAACTGGAACGCAACTCGGTTTCCTCCCCAACTGGTTGGTGATCCAGAATCCGATGACTTTTCTGGCTTTCTGTCTGTTTCTGATCGCGTCGTTCGCGGAAACCAACCGCACGCCCTTCGATCTGCCCGAGGCCGAACAGGAGCTGGCCGGCGGTTACAACATCGAATACAGCTCGATCAAATTTGCGATGTTTTTCATGGGCGAATACGCGAACATGATTCTGGCCTCGGCCATGATGGTGACGCTGTTTTTCGGCGGCTGGACGTTGCCGTGGTTCGGGCTGGATCAACCGGCGTCCACGTTGCCGGGCGGCGTGTTGCACATCGTGATTTTCCTGGCCAAAGTTTTCGCCTTCCTGGTGCTCTTCGTTTGGGTGCGCTGGATGTGGCCGCGTTTTCGTTACGATCAATTGATGGATCTCGGCTGGCGCCGGATGATTCCGGTGGCCTTAGTCAACATCGTGGTCACGGCCATCTGGTTGTGGTGGAGGAGCCTAAAATGAGAGCGAAGGTAACAACTCAAACGCGCGTTAACCGTCGGGTGTTTGGCTTTGGCCTAACGCAGGCTGGAACGCCGTTTCTCTCATTAGCACCCAGCTTCAGCTGGGTGTTAACGATTCGAAATAACGCAAAAACCGTTTTAACGGTTTTTCAGATCGGGAGTAGAGCCGAATATTGCCCATGACCAACCTATGCCACTCCATTCCTATACGCGTTGTTGGTTGCACATGGTTTGGGCAACAATCGAGCGGCGTCCGCTTTTGCCAAAACCGGCGGCAGCAAGGTTGTCAGCGCATTTGCACGAGCATGCCCACAAGAAAGGCATCTACATGAAGATCAACTTTGTCAATGCTGACCACACCCACGTGCTGGTGGACTTGCCCGTCGGCAAGGCGATTGATGAAGTAGTGCAATTGCTAAAAGGTGAATCATCGCACTGGGTGAACGAAAGCAACCTGATTGCAGGCAAGTTCGGGTGGCAACGCGGTTATGGCGCTTTTTCCGTTTCCCATTCCGGGGTGAACGAGGTGTGCGCTTATATCGCCCGACAGGAAGAGCATCACCGGAAAAAGACTTTCTCCGAAGAATTAAGGCAATTTGTCGAACGCTATGGATTAGCATGGCAAGAGGAGGAAAACCGTTGAAACGGTTTTCCCAACTGGGCCTCGAACCCACCCGGCTGAAGCCGGGTGCTATTGAGATTTGAAATGATCATTAAACGCAAACCTTTAAGTCTCTGGGAACGGTTGTACCTGCCGGCCATCATTGGCGGCTTCAAAGTCACGCTGCGTCACTTCTTCAAGAAAAAGGTGACCATGCAATATCCCGAGGAAAAATGGGTGGTGCCCGCCGGGTACCGGGGCGCGCCGTATCTGGTGCGCGATCAGGAAGGCAACACCAAGTGCGTGAGCTGCCAGCTTTGCGAATTTGTCTGTCCGCCCAAGGCCATCAAAATCACGCCGCCCGGTCCGGCGGGAGAACTGGCGGATCGTCCGAACGCGGAGAAAATGCCGAAGGAATTCGAGATCAACATGCTGCGCTGTATCTTCTGTGGTTTCTGCCAGGAAGTCTGTCCGGAGGAAGCCATCTTTCTGCAAAAGGATTATTCCCTGACCGGCACGAACCGGAAGGAAATGATTTACAACAAGGAAAAACTCCTCGACTTGGGCGGCACCCACGCAGGCGTCCAGAAATGGAAACACAAACTGGAAGAAGCCAAGGCGCAGGAAGATTTTCCGGTAAAAGTTTGAAAACACATGGCCATCCCTGATTTCTTATTCTATCTCTTCGCGGCGGCTACGCTGATCTTCGGCGCACTGGTCATCGCGAATCCGTTCAGCCGTAATCCGGTCACGAGCGCGATGTTTCTGGTGCTGACGATTGTCTCGCTCGCCGGATTGTTCGTCTTGTTGCGGGCCTTCTTCCTTGCGGCGGTGCAGGTGATTGTTTATGCGGGCGCGGTCATGGTGTTGTTTCTCTTTGTCATCATGCTGCTGGATTTGAAGGAAGAGGAACGCCGCCGAGTCAAGCTGGCCGGGTTGGTGGCGGGCGTGGTTTCCGTGGGCGCCATTGTGGCTTTGTTCGTGCGCTCGCTGCTCGCGTCGTCGCCGGGCCAGGATTTGCCCGCCCCGACCGCCGTTGGCGACACCGCCGCGCTGGGCAAACTGTTGTTCACCAATTACCTGTTGCCGTTCGAGATCGTTTCCATCCTGCTCCTGGTGGCCATGGTGGGGGTGATTCTCCTGAGTAAAAAAGATTTGAAATAAAATGCGTTACAGCGTTACCGAGTTAAACGGTTACAGCGGCCAAACGCCGCTGCGTCAGTCTCGTTTTAACGATTCAACGTTTTAACGATGTAACGATTCGAAGAAATGAACGTAGGACTGGAACATTATCTGGTGGTGAGCGCGCTGTTGTTCGCGCTGGGGCTGCTCGGCGTGATCACGCGCCGCAATCTGCTCGTGATGTACATGTCGCTGGAGTTGATGCTCAATGCGGCGAATCTGGCGTTGGTTTCCTTTTCCCGGTTCAACGACAATCTCGACGGGCAGATGGTGGTGTTTTTTGTAATCACCGTTGCCGCGGCCGAAGTGGCGGTGGGGTTGGCCCTGATTGTGGCGCTCTATCGCAAGCGCCGCTCCGCGCATGTGGAGGATTTGACGAGCCTGAGAAATTAAGGCAACCACCAATGGACACGAATAAACACGAATCTGTTAAGACGTTAAAACGTTGCCCCGTTAAATCGGGCGATTCGTCCGGCGTGAAGTTCGTGGCAACGATGCAGTATTTTAACCTTGTAACGCTTTAGCGAATGATCTTGGACCAGTTACCTTGGATAATCCTGTTCCTGCCGCTGGTGGCGACCGGATTGATTACGTTGTTTACGCAACGCAACCGGGCCGTCAGCGCCACGCTGTCCATCGGCGCCATTTGCGCGAGTTTCGTCCTCACGCTCACGCTCATTAAGTTAGGCGGTTGGGAAACGCGCGAGGTCGCCGTCAATTGGCTGGCCATCGGCGACTTCAACGTGAGCTTCGGTCTCAAGCTCGACGCGCTGAGTTTGATGATGCTGCTCATCGTCACCGGCGTGGGCAGCATCATTCATATCTTCTCGTACGGCTACATGCGGGACGATCCCGGTTTCTCGCGTTTCTTCGCGTGCATGAGCCTGTTCACGTTCTCGATGCTCGGCATCGTGCTCGCCACCGATTTCCTGCAATTGTTCATCGCCTGGGAACTGGTCGGCCTGTCGAGCTACCTGCTCATCGGATTTTGGTTTGAAAAGCCCAGCGCCGCCGATGCCGCGAAAAAAGCGTTCATCACAAACCGACTGGGCGACTTTGGGTTCATCTTGGGAATCTTAACTTTCTGGGCGCTGGCAGGCTCGCTTGGATTCGACGCTATTAAAGCTTGGATGGAAAAAGGAATCGATCCCGGCACGAAAGACATATTGGTCGTTCATTTAGGGTTGGGCTTCGCCGGCCTTCTGATCTTCTGCGGCGCGGTTGGCAAGTCCGCGCAATTCCCGCTGCACGTCTGGTTGCCCGACGCGATGGAAGGTCCAACGCCCGTCAGCGCGCTCATCCACGCTGCCACGATGGTTGCCGCTGGCGTTTACATGCTCTGTCGCGTGTTTTTCATCTTCACGCCGGATGCCCTCACCGTCATTGCCTGGATCGGCGGATTTACCGCATTGCTCGCCGCGCTGATTGCCGTGCAGCAAAACGACATCAAACGCATCCTCGCCTACTCGACGCTCTCACAACTCGGCTACATGGTGATGGCGGTGGGTTTGGGCGGACCGACCTCGGCAATGTTTCATCTCACCACGCACGCGTTTTTCAAAGCCCTGCTGTTCCTCGGCGCGGGTTCAGTGATCATCGCGCTGCATCACGAACAGGACATTTGGAAGATGGGCGGACTGCGCAAGAAAATGCCGGTGACGTTCTGGACGTTTCTGGTGGCCACCCTGGCGCTCTGCGGCGTGCCGCCGTTCAGCGGCTTTTACTCCAAAGACGCCATCCTCGCTCAGGCCTGGCAGAGTGCATCGGAGCATCCGTTTAGTGGTTACGCGCTGTTTGGCATCGGCACTCTCGTCGCGGTGCTGACCACGTTCTACATGTTCCGCCTGCTCTACGTGGCGTTCCTTGGCGAAGCCAAAGTGCCCGAGGCTGAACATGCGCATGAATCGCCCGGGGTAATGATCTGGCCGCTGCGCATTTTGGGGGTTGCGAGCATCGTCGGTGGCTTGATTGGCATCAGCCAATTATTCGATTCGCAATTTGACAATGTTGCGGCCGGTGAGGCCGATTCCACGGGTTGGTTCACGCAAATCATCGCGCCATTTTTACATGCGCCGGTGGCGGCGTTCAGTGGTTTGATTGCCGTGGCCATTGGTTTTCTTGCCGCCCGCGCGCTTTACGCCCAAGCCCAGAGCGATCCGCTGCCCGCCAAGCTCGGCGCGCTGTCCCGGGCGATGGCGAACCGCTTTTACTTCGACGAAATTTATGAAGCCACGGTCATCCGGCTGCACGATACGATTGCGGCAATTGCCGCTTGGATGGACCGCTGGATTGTTGAGGGCTTTTGCATTGGCTTTGTGCGCGGCGGAACGGATTTGGCCGGCCGCGCCTTGACCCAGTTCCAAACCGGCAATCTCCGGACCTACGCCTTCCTGTTCGCGGTTGGGGTGGCGGTGGTGCTGTGGTTCGTGCTTGGGAAGTAAGATGACAACGCTAACTCTAATTTTTCTTTTGCCGCTGCTTGCCGCCGTCGCGCTGGCGCTGGTCCCGCGTAATCTGTCCATCATCATGCGCGGCGTAGGCGTTTCAAAATCCGCGGTTGACAAATTTCAGCCAAAACGGTTACTTATCCGGAGTGCTTCGGCACTAGATTTATCTGCCCCCCGCGGACACGCCGAAAGGCCTCTTGCGGGGTTATTTTTTCTCTCTCATGCCTGCTGAACCAGCCATTAAGCGCGCAATGGTTTTTGTGGATGGCCAGAACTTGTTCTACGCCGCCAAGCAGGTTTTTGGTTACACGTATCCGAATTACGACATTGCTCTGCTGTCGGCAAAAGTCTGTCAGCAGCAGAATTGGCAATTGACGCAAACGCGGTTCTACACCGGTATCCCAAATTCCGACGACGACGCGACGTGGAGTCATTTTTGGAAGGCAAAGCTGGCGCAAATGGGACGGCAGGGCGTCCACGTTTTCTCACGTCCGTTGCGATATCGCTTGCACACAATCCGCCTACCAGATGGCCGCCCGTATTCTGTCCCGGTGGCTCAAGAAAAAGGCGTGGATGTCCGACTGGCGATTGATGTGGTTGGTCTGGCGTACCGGAATCAATTCGATGTGGCGATCATTTTCAGTCAGGACCAAGACTTGTCGGAGGTCGCCGATGAAATCCGTGTGATTGCCAAGGAACAGAACCGTTGGTTGAAAATCGCGTCGGCCTTTCCTATAAGTCCCGTCCCGCACAACGCGCGGGGTATCAATGGGACGGATTGGATCACCATTGATCGGATGACTTATGATGCCTGCCTGGATACGCGAGACTATCGCCTGAAACGGAGATCCAAAAGCTGATGACGACCTTGACCTTAATCTTTGCTCTACCGCTGCTCGCCGCCGTCGTGCTGGCGCTGGTCCCGCGCAATCTGTCCGTCATCATGCGCGGCGTCACCATCGGGGTGACGTTTATCACGATGCTGCTGGCCCTTGTGATGTTCTGGCAGTTTAACGACGCCGTACCGGATGCGAATGGCTATCGGTTTGTCAGCACCATTCCGGGATTGGGAGCGGAAGCGTTGGGCATCGCCTGTCGGCTGGGTGTGGACGGTTTGAACGTCGGCCTGGTGTTAATGGGCGCGATTGTGGCGTTCGCTGCGGCGTGTTGTGCGTTCGAGATCAAATCGCGCGAAAAGGAATTTTACATCCTGCTGCTCGTAATGACCGGCGGCATTCTCGGCGCGTTCATGTCGCTGGACCTGTTCTTTTTCTACTTCTGTCATGAACTGGCGTTGGTGCCCACATTCATCATGATTGGCGTCTGGGGCCGTGGCGAACGGAAGAACTACGCGACGTTTCAGATTACGCTTTATTTGAGTTTCGGCGCGTTGCTGGCGTTGATTGGGCTCATTGCGTTATATCTGCAAATGCCGGCGGACGGGCGCACCTTCGATATTCCCACGCTCACCCAGTATTTCGCTGAGCATACGATGGCGTTGAACGCGCAGAACTTCATCTTTCCGCTGTTGCTGTTCGGCTTCGGCATTCTGGTGTCACTGTGGCCGTTTCATTCGTGGGCGGCGCTGGGTTACAGTTCGGCTCCGAGCGCCACGGCCATGTTACATGCGGGAGTCTTGAAGAAATTCGGCCTCTACGGTTTGATCCGCGTGGCGTTACCGATGATGCCGGAGGCGACGCGCGGTTGGATGACCATCCTCGCGTGGTTGTGTTTGGGCAACATTCTCTACGTCGGTTGGGTGGCCATTCGGCAGAAGGATTTGAACCTGCTCTATGGCAACTCCAGCGTGGCGCACATGGGTTTCGTGTTCCTGGGGATTGCGAGTTTGAATCTCATCGGAGTAACGGGCGCGGTGGTGATCATGGTGGCGCACGGTTTCCTGGCGGCGTTGACGTTTGGTTTGAGCGGTTTCATTTACCATCACACCGGCACCCTGGTGATGAGTGAACTGGGCGGACTGGCGCGCAAGATGCGCTTCATCGGCGTTGCGTTCGTCATGGCGGCAATGGCGGGCTGCGGCTTGCCGGGCTTTCTAAATTTCTGGGGTGAAATCACGGTGTTCTTCGGTGCCTGGGCGGAGCCGGCGTTGCGGGTGGTGGTCGTGCTGGCGATTTGGGGAGCGTTGATCATCGGCGCAGTTTACATGTTGCGCGCCGTGCGAACGGTCATGCACGGTCCGCTGGACGAAACTCGCGCTTATGCGCCCAACGTGGCCGACGCCACCCTCTGGCGCAAGCTGCCCTACGCATTGCTAATTGCCAGTCTCTTGGTGTTCGGCTTTTTTCCGCGTTTGCTGACGGAAAAAATCAAACCGGTGACGGAGCAGATTGTCAGCATGGCGACGGCGATTCGCACCGGCACTGATTCCGCTCCGGCGATCATTGCCGGGAATCCGATCCAGCCAACCGCGCAACTTCAATCTACCGGGGACAAATGAGCACGCCCGATTACGAAAAGCTCGGTGTGTTCTACTTGGGTCGGCGCTACGATCCGCGGCAGAAGCAGGCGCAATCCGATCTGATACTTTACGAGTCAAAGAACCTCGTGACGCATGGTCTGGTCGTCGGCATGACGGGCAGCGGCAAGACCGGGCTTTGCTTTGATTTGATTGAGGAAGCCGCGATTGATGGCATCCCGGCCATCGTCATTGATCCGAAGGGCGACCTTGGCAATCTGCTGCTGACCTTTCCCGAGTTGCGACCGCAGGATTTCGCGCCGTGGATCAACGACGATGACGCACGGCGACAGGGACTGAGCGTGGATGCGTTCGCCGCGCAACAAGCTGCGCTTTGGAAAAAGGGCTTGGCCGCGTGGGAACAGGATGGCGAACGTATTCGTCGGCTGCGCGAGGCGGCGGATTTTACCATTTATACGCCCGGCAGCAGCGCGGGACTTCCGGTTTCCATTTTGAAATCGTTCGCCGTGCCGCCTCCGGAAATTTTGGAGGACGGCGAATTATTGCGCGAGCGCGTCAGTTCCACGGTGACTGGCTTGCTGGGCTTGGTGGGCATCAATGCCGATCCAGTCAAAAGCCGCGAGAGCATTCTGTTGAGCAACCTGCTTCAGGACGCGTGGGCCAAGGGACGCGATCTCGATTTGGCGGCGCTGATTCAAGCGGTGCAAAATCCGCCCGTGCAGCGCGTCGGCGTGCTGGAACTTGAAGCGTTCTATCCGGCGAAGGAACGTTTTGAACTGGCGATGCAACTCAACAACCTGCTTGCTTCACCCAGTTTTGCCACCTGGATTGAAGGCGAGCCGCTCGACGTTGGAAATTTTCTGCACACGGCAACCGGCAAACCGCGCGTCGCCATTTTCTCCATTGCGCATCTGGGCGATTCCGAACGGATGTTTTTCGTCACGTTGTTGCTCAATCAAGTGTTGAGCTGGATGCGCAGTCAGTCCGGCACAAACAGTCTGCGGGCGTTGGTGTACATGGATGAAATTTTTGGCTACTTTCCGCCCGTCGCGAATCCGCCGTCGAAGCCGCCTTTGCTCACGCTGCTCAAGCAGGCACGGGCGTTCGGTGTCGGGGTGGTGTTGGCCACTCAAAATCCCGTGGACCTGGATTACAAAGGTCTGGCCAATATCGGCACCTGGTTCATCGGGAGACTGCAAACGGATCGGGATAAAGCGCGCGTACTGGAAGGTTTGGAAGGTGCGGTCGCCGGACGCGGAGCGCGCTTTGACCGGAGCGCCATGGAGGAAACTTTGGCTGGTTTGGGCAGTCGCGTGTTTCTGATGCACAGCGTGCATGATGAGGGAACGGAAATTTTTGAATCGCGTTGGGCCATGGCCTATCTACGCGGGCCGCTCTCGCGTTCACAAATCAAGATGTTGATGGATGCGCAGCGTGGTGCTGCCGCCTCGAAAGCGGTACCGCAAACAAGTCTGGCCGCCGCGACGGCGGTTGCCGCGACTGCGCCCGCCTCCGCGCGTCCGGTCCTGCCACCGCAGGTCGCTCAATTTTTCGTTCCGTTGCGTGGCGGAATTCCGACGAGTCACACTCTGGTTTACCAGCCACGATTGCTGGGCGCGGCCCAGGTGCGTTACGCGGATTCGAAGTTGAAGATTGATTTAACGCAAGATTTGCTGGCCATGACGGAAATCACCGACAACGCCGTGCCGGTGGATTGGGCGAACGCCGAAGCGTTGAGTCTTACGGTCAATGATTTGGAAAAAAATCCCGCCGCTGCTGAGTTTGCTCCCTGTGCCTCGGCCGCCAGTCAGGTGAAGAATTACGCCGGTTGGGCGAAGGATTTTACCGCCTGGATTCAGAACGATCACCAACTGGCTCTACTGCAATCACCCGTCACGCGCCAGGTGTCCAAGCCGGGAGAGACGGAACGCGAGTTCCGCATCCGGTTGCAACAAGTGGTCCGCGAATCGCGCGATGCAGCGGCGGAAAAGTTGCGCCAGAAATACGCGCCCAAACTGGCCGCGTTGCAAGAACGCGTGCGCCGTGCCGAAGCCGCCAAGGCGCGGGAAGCCGAGCAGGCCCAGCGCGCGAAGTTTGATACGGTGATTTCTTTCAGCTCGACGCTGCTGGGCGCGTTTCTCGGCCGAAAGGCGGTGTCCGCCGGAACGATTGGCAAAGCGGCAACGACCATGCGCAGCGCCGGACGCGCCATGAATCAGTCGGGCGATGTGACTCGAGCGCAGGAAACGGTCGAGGCGTTGCAGCAACAGTACCGGGACCTTGAAGCTCAGTTCAAAGCGGAAGCGGAAGCGGCGGGCGCTGGAGTTGATCCGGCGACGGAGGTTTTGGAAACTTTGGAGCTGCGCCCGACGCGGACGAATATCAACGTCCGTCTGTTGGCGCTGGTTTGGTTGCCGTTCAGTCGGGATGCGGTGGGGATTCTGAATCCCGCTTACTGACCGGTGAACGGAGTCGGTTGGAAGCATTGAACGCGCGGCGCGGCGCCGCGGAGCAGTAATGATTTTATTCAAAATATGAATCTGTCTTTGATCAGTCTGGAGATGATGGTGGTGGCCTTGGGCCTCCTGATTTTACTGGTGGACCTGTGGTTGCCGCCGGCGCGCAAACGGCAATTGGGTTATCTCGCCGCCGCCGCGTTGACGTTGTTGTTCGTGAACACGTTCACCGCGCACAGCAGTTGTGCGCTGAGTGGCGAGGCGTTTGGCGGCATGTTCGTGCAGGACGGACTTTCGGTCTTCTTCAAACGCATGTTTCTGCTCGCGGCCATCATGGTTTTGATTTTTACCGTGGAATACGCGGATCGCGTCGCCGTGGGCATTTCGGAGTATTACGCGCTGATTCTGTTCGCGTTGACGGGAATGTTGTTCGCGGCCTCGGCCAATAATCTGGTGCTGCTGTACGTCGCGATTGAACTGATCACGGTGACATTTTTTGTGCTGGTCAGTTTTACGCGCGGGAGGGTGACCGCATTGGAGGCAGGCGTCAAATACCTGATCATCGGAGCGCTATCCTCGGCGTTCATGGTGTATGGCCTGGCGCTGGTTTGGGGGATTACCGGGAAGCTCAACTTTAACGAACTGGCCATGGTGTCCGAACAGTATCTTGGCAACCGGGTGTTCCAGGCGGGCGTGTTGCTGGTGTTGGTGGGGATCGGATTCAAAATTGTGGCGTTTCCTTTTCACATTTGGGCACCGGACGTTTACCAGGGAGCGCCGTCGCCCTCGGCCACTTTCCTCGCGTTCGGATCGAAGACCGCCGGCTTTGTTTTGCTGCTGCGCTTCCTGTTCGGCGCGGTTCCAGCCATGACGATTCATTGGGAGAAACTGCTGCTGATCATTTCCGCAATGACAATTTTGTACGGCAACCTGGGGGCGTTGCCGCAACGGAATCTGCAACGCCTGCTGGGTTATTCCAGCATCTCACATGCGGGCTATCTGCTGCTGGGGGTGGCCGCGCTCACGAACGCGGGGCAGGCGGCGGTGCTTTATTATTTAGGCGGCTATCTCTTTACCACGCTCGCGGCTTTCGCCGTGATTGTTGCCGTGTTACGCCATCTCGGAACGGAAGACATTGGCGGTTTGGCCGGGCTGCACCGTCGCTCGCCATTGTTGGCGGTCACGTTGGCACTGGCGATGATTTCTCTGGCGGGGATTCCCCCGCTGGTGGGCTTCTTTGGAAAATTTCTGCTGTTCAAAGCGGTCATCGAGCGCGGAGCCGATTATTACGGTTACTATTATCTCGCGTTCGTCGCACTCGTGGGTGTGGTCATTTCGCTCTATTACTACTTCGGCGTGGTGAAAGCGATTTACTTCAGCAAGAGCGCCGGTGAAACCACGCCCATCGTGGTATCCTGGCCGTTGAAAGCCACGGCATGTTTTTGCATTGTTGGAATGCTCTGGTTGGGAACGGCGCCGAATGGTTTGTTGAACGTCGCGCGCCGCGCCGTTGGCACTTTAGCCGGAGTGGAATAACCGCAATTCGTTCAATTGGCGGAGCAACTCAAGTTTTAACCAGAAGACCGCGCTTTTCCGCAGACTGGCATCATCCATTCTGGATTCGAATGGGATCGCAGAATTATTTGCTCAAACCCGATTCCGAAAGTAAGCGATGGTTTCGGCAATGCCTTTTTCCAAGGTCACCTGCGGTTGCCATTGTAAAAGTTTGCGCGCTTTGCGGATGTCGGGTCGGCGTTGCTTCGGATCGTCCTGCGGCAGCGGCTTGAAGGTGATCGGACTGCGCGCCTTGGTCGCCTTGAGGATGGCGCGCGCGAATTGCAGCATGGTCATCTCGCGCGGATTGCCAATGTTCACGGGCAAATGATGACCGCTCATCATCAGTCGGTAGATGCCTTCGATCAGATCCGATACGTAGCAGAAACTGCGCGTTTGTTTGCCCGTGCCGAAGATGGTGATCGGTTGACCGGTGAGGGCCTGACTGATAAACGCGGGGACAACTCGACCGTCATCGAGGCGCATGCGTGGACCGTAAGTATTAAAGATGCGCACGATCCGGGTTTCCAGTTGGTAGGTCCGGTGGTAGCCCATGACCAAGGCCTCCGAGAAGCGTTTGGATTCGTCGTAACAACCGCGCGGGCCGATCGGGTTGACATTGCCCCAGTAATCTTCCGTTTGCGGATGGACGACGGGATCGCCATACACTTCCGAGGTTGAAGCGGTTAAAAAGCGCGCTTTTTTGCGTCGCGCCAATTCCAGCGTTTGGTAGGTGCCGAACGAGCCAACTTTGAGAGTTTCAATGGGAATTTGAAGGTAGTCAATCGGACTGGCCGGCGAGGCGAAATTCCAGACGTAATCCACCGGTCCGGCAATTGAGATCGGACGGCAAATGTCCTGTTTGATCAGGCGAAAATTTCGATGGTTCCGCAGATGCGTGAGATTGGTTCGGCTGCCGGTGATGAAATTATCAATGCCGACAACGTGATGGCCGTGCGCCAACAGCAAATCGGTCAAATGCGAACCGAGAAAACCGGCGGCGCCGGTGACGACAGAGAGGGGTGGCTTTGCTTTCATGAAAACTTAAAAAGTGGGGCGGTGGTGGGAATACCCGGCGCGGTCATTTGGCTCCGGAGCCGCGAAACACGGCGGGAATGGTGCGCAGCAAAATTTTGAAATCGAGCCACAGCGACCAGTTATCAATGTACTCCAGGTCCAGACGCACCCAATCCTCAAATTTTTTAATTTCGTTGCGTCCGCTCACCTGCCAGAGGCAGGTCAAACCGGGCTTGACGCTCAATCGGCGCCGATGGGCCATGTCGTTGATGCGCTTGATTTCGTCCACCGGCAGGGGGCGCGGGCCGACGAGGCTCATCTCGCCGCGCAAGACGTTAAAAAGTTGTGGCAGCTCGTCAATGCTGGTTTTGCGCAGTAATCGGCCGAGGGGAGTGATGCGCGGGTCCTTGGTGATTTTGAAGACTGGCCCGGACATTTCATTCATGGCGGCAAGCTCGTGTTTGATCTGCTCGGCGTTTGTAACCATGGTGCGAAATTTATAAATGGTGAAGGGAGCGCCATTCAAACCGGAACGTCGTTGTTTAAAAAAGATGGGGTCTTTGGAGGTCAGTTTGATCAGCAGCGCAGCGGGAATCATGAACAATGGGCCCGCGGTCAACAGCATCACCAGCGCACCAACGAAATCCATGACTTCCTTCATCTTGCCCTGCCAGGAGACTTCCGGAGTGGAGCGGAAAACCAGCATGGGGCGGCCATAAAAATCATCCATGGTCGTGGTGGAAATTTGCGTTTTGAAGAAATCGGCAACGAGCCAAACCTCGATGCCCTCCAATTCGCAGGCATGCACCACCATTTCAGCGCGATCAAAGAGCGAATGTCGCGAGCTTAGAATGACGCCATTGATGGCGCGCTCATGTAGCAGCGTAACCAGTTCCTCTTGTTGAAGTTTGTTCAAATCCAATTCGGCAATGATTTCCACACCGGATTCAGGCCGTTGTTGAATCATTTGACGGATGCGTTCGGTTTCCGTTTTGGTGCCGAGAAGGAGAAAGTGGCGGCGAAACTGGCTTTGACCATACCGACTTTGGGCGGCGAACTTAAGTAATTCCTCTTTGAGCAGGACCAGGCAAAAAGCAATCACGCCAAACCCGATGGGTACCAACCGGGCGATCAGCAGGCGTGAAAAGAACAGGGCCAACGTCAGTCCCAAGGAAATGAAGAGGCAACCCTTGAAGAGCGCCCAGATCAAACTTTTCCGGGAACGTATCAGGGAGCGATCGTAGAAACCCTGAAATTCCAAAACCAACGGCGACACCGGAATCAAGATCAGGTAGTGCCAGAAAAATACGTCAAAAGGAGCAATCGGTGGTTGCCCCAGGGTGACGGTGACAAAGTCGGAAGCTCGGAATTCGTAAGCCAGCCAGAAACTGGCGGCGAAGATGCAAGCGTCCAGCAACTGGCTGATTTGCATCCGCATTTGACGATCGCGTCGAAGCATGGTGGGGAAATTTGATCCGAGTTTAGTTGGCGCGCGCCAAGGCTTGAGGTTGACCGTGAACAAGCTGGAACTCCGGCACGGCGGCGGCGATCAATTTTTTCATGCGTTCGTAGGTGGCATCTTCTTGTCCCGGCGGACAAACGGCAAAGAAAGTGATGTACGCCCAGCGTTCCAGAACTCCAGTGGTCAGCAGCGTTCGCGCCATGGACCACATGTGCTTTTTGCCATCGGGATCGGCGCTCATGTTTTTATCCGAGACATACCAATAGACATAAACGCCGCCCGCGCGGACGGGTTGACCATCTTGCGTGAACGTGCCGGACAATTTCAATTTAATGACGGACAAATCGTAAGGTGCCGGCTTTTCAATGGGGATGGTGGTGATTTCAGTCGAATCAATGCTCCATCCCGCGCCGGTCAGGCAGAATTGTGGTTTGTGCATGCTGGCGCGGTCTTCGCCCATCAGGACTACATTGGCGCTGACGGAAAATTTATCGGGCGCGAGATACTGTCGCTGACCGTAGCAGGTGTCTTTCGGCAGGGTGTTGGTGACAATTTCACTCTGCGGAATCCATTCGGAAGAGTAGCCCAATATGTCGGAAGGCAGTACCACCTCGACGTTGTGGCTGCCGGGAATCGGCCGGGTTTTCACGCCCGGCTCACCCAGGCGCTGAATGGTTTTATAGCGCGCCAATCCCATCGCCGCACCGCCAATAAGCAGCGCCGTGATGCCCGCAAGAAAATACTTGGTTCGGTTCATGGCTGGTTGTGTGGAGTGCTGGACGTTTCGGGTTGTCCGATTCGCTCCAGGAAACGGCCGATGTACATCACTCCAATAATTGCCGGGATATAAGGTAGCAGATTAAAGAAGGTGTTGTCGTGTACGTAATTGCCCGCCGATTGTCCGCCCCATTCTCCCGCTCCGACGATGAAGGAAAGCCGCACCACATTGCCAATAACCGCCAGTGGCAGCGAGGCCAGAACCATGACGATTCGTTTCCAAGGAGACCGGAAAACCAGGAACCCATACGTCAGGGCGATCAGAAAAATGGAAATTAGACTCCGCATCCCGCCACAGGCCGCCGCCACTTCGTATTGGTAGGTGCCCGTCGCATCAAACAGCAGCGCCCCCGCGCGGATGACCCCGATGCCGAATACGTCGTCAAACAGGTGTTGCACAATCCAGGTGACCATCATGCGGAGCGGAAACGCGATTTTCTCCGTGAACGATCCCAAGGGCACCATGAAGATGAAAAGGAAGTAAGGAAAGAAGGTGGCCTTCAAAAAACGTGGCCCCCAAATCATGCCCATCAATCCGTAAATGCCACTAAACAGTCCGACGATGGAAAGTCGCTGTTGCTGGATGATGAAACCGATCGCGTGCATCAACAGACCGAAAACCACGAAACTGAGCGCCGGCCACCAGGCGCGCAGTGGTTGCGCGGCCAAGTCCTTCCGTTTCCACCAGAGAATTCCCAGCACGACCAACGGAATCATATTGCCGTGGCCATCGTCAGAAATGGCATTTTCCCGATACGCCACGCGCATCCATTGGAACAAGGAAGGCGTGGGCGTGTAGCCAAAGGAAGCGTTGCCCCATAATTGGAAGAGCAGGCACCAGCCAATCAACAGTCCAAAAAACAAAGCTTTGTCCGGGAACTGCCGCCAATAAGCCCGGATTTCATCCGTCAGGCTGTCGGTGGGAGGATGAAAGGACGCGCGGTTCATCAGGTAGTTATCTTAGACCAAAAGCATTGGATAAGAAATTTAGGGTTTTTGCTCAATCAAATTCCCGGGGAGTTTCCCGTAGGCGCACCCGCGACAGCCATCGCGCAACAGGTAAAGCAGGAAGAGAAAATTCCATTTGAAATAACGTGGGATCAATCGGCGGGGTTCAGAACCCATGCGGTGTAACCACGTCAATCCGCTCCGTTGCATCCAGTCCGGTGCGTCGGACTTGGTGCCGGCATTAACGTCAAAGGCGAATCCAACCGACAAAATAACGCCGCGTCGGATTTGTGCCTTGTGCTTCTGCGTCCACGCCTGCTGCTTGGGGGTGCCCAATCCTATCCAGATAAAATCCGGCGCAAGCTGATTGATCTCCGCAATGACCTCTGCCTCGGCCGCCCCTTCCAGAGTGCCGTCGGCGTGGCAGCGACCGTGAAACGCGCCGACGAATTTGAGGTTCGGATTCTGGCGCAGAAAATAATCTTTGAGATTTGCGCCACATTCGGCGGAACCGCCGAGCAAGTAGTGGGTGGTCCCCGGCGGCGCGGTTTTGAGGAAGCGGCGCATGAAAGTCGGCCCGTAAACGCGATCGCGTAAATTGGCCCCGGCCCGATTCAAACACCACACGAGAGGCATGCCATCCGGCACCTGGTCATCATACGCTTGCATGACTGCCGCAAAGGCCGGTTCGTGCCGTTCCATGGTGACGATCTGGGTGTTGACGAACTCGATGGCCCGGCACTGCGGTGCTTTGGCCCAATCGAGACACAAGCGACCCAGCTCCTCGTAATGAGTTACGAGCAAGGGGACCTGGAGCACATGCAACCGTTTCATCAATAGGTCGGGGCGGTATTATTCGGGTGCCGCCACCTGGCTCGAATGACCTCCAAAGGTGAAAAGCGACCCCGCCAGAACCGCGCTGCAACCAGTGGAAAGTGTTGTCATAACGCAACGGCAAGCAAGAAAAGACTTCTTTTGCGGTCACGGTTCGGCAAAGTAATGGCGTGTCGCAACGCTGGATTTGTAACGACTGTAGCCGGACCGCATGAAGCTGCTGGTCTTTGCCCATACGCCGCCCCCGCTGCACGGCCAGAGCTACATGGTGCAGTTGATGTTGGCGGGATTTGGTGGAAACCGGGCTGCCGGAAAAGGGCAACCCGCTGCCAACCCGGTGGACTACGGAATCGAGTGTTATCATGTGAACACCTGCCTGTCGAAACGCATCGAGGACATCGGTGAATTTCACGGAAGCAAGTTGTTACGCCTGTTCTTCTATTGCGTGTTGGCCATCGGGTATCGCTTTCGTTACGGAGTTACAAACTTCTACTATATTCCGGCCCCCGGCAAACGCTCCGCACTTTACCGCGATTGGATGGTGATGCTCCTCTGTCGGCCATTTTTCAAGAAGATGATTTTCCATTGGCATGCGGCCGGACTGGCCAAATGGCTTGAAACCAGCGCTCAAATCCGCACTCGGGCATTAACCTATCGCTTCATGAAACAGGTGGATTTGAGCATTGTGCTTTCAAATTACAACCGGCTGGATGCGGACAAATTCTTTTCGCGGCGAGTTTGTATCGTGGCTGACGGCATTCCGGATCCCTGTCCGGATTTTGAGGCTACGATATTGCCCCGGCGTCGCCAGCGTCTTGAAGAACGGAAGAAACTACAGTCCGGAGACTTTGCCGCCGGGTCACGGCAGGGACCGGGCAACGGCGGCTTCCATCAGTTCAATGTGCTGTTTCTTGCTCATTGCACCCGAGGCAAGGGGCTGTTCGACGCTATTGACGGTGTGGCGCTAGCGAACCGGCATTTAGCCGAGCTTAAAACGCCAATCCGCATTCACCTTACGGTCGCGGGTGAATTCATGTCCGCATCGGAGAAGCAGGAGTTTCAACAGCGTATTCAGCAACCCGACTTGCAAGTGGCCGGTCAACAATCTTGCGTGCGCTACCTGGGTTTTGTCACTGGCGAAGCAAAACACCGCGCCTTTGCCGAAAGCGATTGTTTTTGTTTTCCGACGCACTACTACGCCGAGAGTTTCGGTCTCGTGGTGTTGGAAGCGATGGCCTTTGGGTTGCCGGTTATCGCCAGCCGTTGGCGTTCGATTCCTGAATTACTGCCTCCGAACTATCCGGGCATCGTTCCGCCGCGCGCTCCAGATGAAATAGCCAAAACTTTGGTGCAAATGATTACCGCCACGTCGAGTGAAACCTTGCGCAAACACTTTTTGCAACACTTTACGCTGGAACAGCATTTTTTGGCGCTGGCCAAAGCCTTGCATACCGTCGAGAAACCTTTGGAAAATCACACTTGGGTTTCCGCGCCACAGCCCTCTTGATACTGCATTCCTGATCTTCCATTTGGTCCCGCATCGGACGAAAGCGATTCGAGGAGCGCTACCATGGGAGCAGGCTGAATAAGTCCTTTTCAAACTCATTGCGCAGAGGCTGACAATCGTTACTTTGGGACGGATGAAAATTGGTGTGCTGCAACTCAACTCCACCGTCGGGGATTATCCGGCCAACCGCCGTAAACTCATCGCCGGGTACGAACGTGCCGTGGCGGCAGGAGCGGAGTTAGTCTTGACGCCGGAACTGTTCCTTAACGGCAGCACGCCGCATGATTTGTTGCTCCAGGAAGATTTTATCGAGGCTGGTCTGGCGGCGTTAAATGAAACCGCCCAAGTTGTCGGTCCCGTTCCGTTGTGTGTCGGGTGCGTAACTTCCAGTGCCAGTAAATCCGGAGCAACCCTCGCCAATGCCGCCGTCATTTTGCAGCACGGTAAAATCGTCGGGCAGCAAAATAAAACCATACTCTCTGAGCGCGGCGCGATGAATGAGAGCCGATATTTTCACCCCGCCCAATCAACGCGCCCGTTTGCATTTAATGGGCGCAAGATCGGAATCACCATTGGCGACGATGCGAACCCGGCAGACGGGGAGGCAAACGAGCAATCACCGGCTCCGGATCGCGTCCGCGAGTTAGTCGCTCAGGGGGCGGAGGTGATTTTGAGTCTCGCGGCCTTTCCCTGGCATGTGGGGGAGGAGCGGAAGCGCTTCGAATTCTTGCAGCGGGTGGCGCGGAATAATCGGGTGCCGGTGGTTCAAGCGAATCTCGTTGGTGGGAATGACGGAAGCATTTTTGACGGGCAGAGCATGGCATTTAACCGTGCGGGCGAGCTGATCGCGCGCGGCGCGGCTTTTGCAGAAGACGTTTTGATCGTCGAATTGGATGAAGCGCCGTCAATCAACGTCCACTGGCCGGCCCGGGAAGAACAGTTGTTTCGCGCGCTGGCGTTGGGCATTCGGGATTACGTTCATAAGTGTGGGTTCAAATCCGCAATCATTGGCTTGTCTGGCGGTATTGATTCTGCCTTGGTGGCGGTATTGGCGGTCGAGGCGCTTGGCGCCGATCAAGTCATGGGAGTTTCCTTGCCGGCCCGTCATTCAAGCTCCGGCAGTTTGACCGATGCCGCCGCGCTGGCGAAAAATCTCGGCATTCGGTATGAGGTGGCGCCCATCAAGCCGGGAGTGGCGGCGGTGGAAAAGCAGTTGGAACAGTGGTTTGCGGGAACGCAACCCAACGAAGCCGAGGAAAACATTCAGGCCCGGTTGCGGGGCGTAACCTTGATGGCGCTGGCCAATAAGTTTGGCGCCATGGTATTGAATACCGGCAATAAATCCGAGTCAGCGGTTGGGTATTGCACATTATACGGCGACACTTGCGGCGCCTTGGCGGCGCTGGCGGACGTTTACAAAACCGAGGTTTACGCCATCTCGCGCTGGATCAATCGCGACCGCGAAGTGATTCCAGCGGCGACCATAGCCAAACCGCCCAGCGCCGAGCTGCGCCCCAACCAGAAAGATCAAGATTCGCTTCCGCCTTATGAGGTGCTGGATGCTCTGCTGCGAAGCTACGTGGAGGAAAATTTGAGTGTGAAAGAAATCATTGCCCGCGGTTTTTCCCCGGCGTTGGTTGAGGAAATCATCCGCAAGGTGGCGCAGAGTGAGTACAAGCGTCGCCAAGCGCCTCCCGGTTTGCAGGTATCGGCGCGGCCTTTTGGCTCGAGGCGGTGCGTGCCCATTGCCCAACGCTTTCGAAGTCCCATTTGAGCACCCGAAGCGCGCCTGATTTCGCCGTGAAGTTTTCCATCGTTACCCCGAGTTACAACCAAGGCCGGTACCTACCTGACTGCATTGAGAGCGTGAAGGCGCAGACCGGAGTGAGCTGGGAACATCTGGTTATTGATGCGGGCTCCACGGACGAAACCTTGGACGTCCTGCGCGCCCATGCGCATCTGAAATGGGTTTCCGAGCCGGATCAAGGCATGAGCGATGGCATCAATCGCGGCTTTCGCAAAGCCACTGGTGATTGGGTGATGTGGCTCAACACGGATGATTATTTGCTGCCCGGGGCGCTGGCGAAAGTGGCCGCTGTCGCCAATCGGCATCCAACGGCGGACATTATTTACGGCGATTGCCTTTTCGTGGACCAGGCCCGGCAACCCATCCGTCGCAAACGAGACCATCGCTTTCACTTTGGCGTGCTGCTATTCTACGGTTGCTATATTGCTTCCACGTCCACTTTCCTCAAACGCCGAATCATTACCGACGGCCAATTGCTGGATTTGGATTACAAGGTTTGCATGGATTTTGAATACTACGTGCGCTTGGCGCTGGCCGGTTATCGCTTCGAATACCTGCCTGAAGTGTTGGCGGAATTCCGTTGGCATGGACAAAATACCAGCACGATTTTGCACACGCGCCGCCGGGCGGAACGGCTGCAAGTCCAACGTAAATACTTAAAGCAACTGGGGTACGGTTGGTTGGGACGAAAGTGGTTGTTGAGCGTTCTGACCCGCGTATTTCAAGGTCGCCGGATCCTGCTGCGCGGTTGGCCGCCGTTCGGTTCTTGAACCGCAACTCGGTTGAGGCAGGAGGATGACGCGCCCGGCGAATGTCGTGTATTAACCGTCCGTCAGGCCTGGAAGGGAATGTGACTCATTTCGATGCCGCCAGCGCATGAGACTCATCAGTGCCTAAAATAAAACTGCGGACGTAGTTTACCTGCTTCATCCATTCAGCATGGCCATCGGCAAAAACGTATCACGCGGAGGCGTGATCTTCGACCCGGAATCTCAGCGTGGAGCGCTAGTGCGTTGAACCATCCAGTTATTATCCCGGGTGGAAGTTTTTCCGGTGCCAAGGCTGGGATTGAGCATTCTTATGGGTTGTTTGGTGCCGGCATCCATCCATTTCTTAATCTCCGCATGTCCGTCCGCAAACGATAGTCCCCCGGCGCCGTTGTGATACGAGGCGGGCACATCGTCCCAGACCGTAAATCCATTCGGCCAAATGTTTGCTGCCGGCATCCGCATGCCGAAGAAACCGTCATTGATGCTATCCGGGTGTTCGTCAATAAACACCCAGGTCATGGCGGGGCCCGGACGGGTGAACTGGGATAATTTAAGGAATAACTGATAGGTAGATTGGCCGTATGCAGTCCACATCGTGCGGTCGTAATCTCCGACGAATCCATTCATGGAAAGACTGCGGTTGCGCCGTCCGACCGCGCTGGGAATCTTGTCGGCGGGACAATGATAGACGCCTACATTGCGCGCGGTATAGGGTCCCAATGCGCCGTCCTTGAGGTATTGATCATTGGTATTGGCGCCCATTGGCGTTCCCGACCCCCAATCCAACCAACCCGTGACCCATCCGCGCAGATCGCCGGACAGACTGCTTGCACCGAGATTGGTCACCACACTATCACTGCTGTCCCCCGCATAAAGATACCAAGCCAGTTGGAGTTGCTTGAGATTATTTAAGCAACCGATCCCTTCAGCTTTGGATTTCGCCTTGCTCAGCGCGGGTAACAACATGGCGGCCAGGATGGCGATGATGGCAATCACCACCAGCAACTCGATCAGTGTAAAGCCGGGGAGACTTTGCCTTTTCGCGCCGTTTAATAATTTCGTGTGCGCTGGATTCATTCGCATATCTCTAGCGGTTAATAATGGATGAGGTCAAAACGGTTATCCGTCAAGGTGGATGGCGTCCTCCGTTTCTTCATTGCTCAATTGCTATTCAGCGGGTCAGTGCCAAAGGGTGGGCTTCGTCCGTGCCCAGAATAAAACTGCCAACATACCTTTTGCTTGGAACCCATTCGGCATGACCATCACCGAAAACGACGTTGCCGCCTTCGGCTCCATGATTGTCGCCGGGGTCCGGGAAATCCTCGTTGGGACGACCGGCTCCCTTGTCAACATCCCCAAGCTTTCCTGCGTCATCCTCGTCGTAAATGATCCAAACCTCGGATGGACTGGCGTGCCGTCCCTGCTGGTAATAATTGTACTTAGTACCGGCTTGCGGCGTGGCGTACACATGGGAAGCAACGGAGCTTTGGGTTTTCCGCACATTGGTCTTCGGATTGACGGTGGTTCCGTTTGCGCCACAGAAGTAACCAGAAACTTCATAGCTGTGGCCGTAGGGGTCCAGCTTGCCGTGTCCGTTTTCCAGCAAACTGCGCACGTAACGGGTGTTGCCATGCATGCGATCCGTGTAGAGCCGCACTCCGGAAACATTCGGGGCATACGGGCCGGTGTCATTCGGAAACATCGTCACGAAATCGTTCGTCACGTTATTACGAGTGGACGGACACATAAAGCTGCGCAGGTTCGATAAATATCCCGGATACAACCAATTTAGATCGTCGTCCGCGTAATTAGCTGCACCCGTCAATGCGCCCTTATCATCGTCATCCGCATACATCTGGCTGCCGAGGCCCATCTGTTTTTCGTTGTTCAGGCAATAGATTTTTTGTGCTTTGATTTTTGCCCGACTGAGCGCGGGCAGCAACATGGCCGCCAGAATGGCAATGATGGCAATGACCACCAACAATTCAATCAGGGTAAACCCCTCGCGAATTGAGCCGCGGCGGCGGATCAGCGGATTCGGATTTGTTTTCATACGCAACACAAGATTCTGCTCAATGTTCACTTTTGCAAAAGGCTTTGTTTGCCTTGGCGATTCAGAAAAAGAGGCATCCACTCGGCGTGGATGCCTCTGCGGTTAGTCCTCCATCACTGGTGGAAACCGTTTAAAGGTGACGCACCCGATAAAACTGCTGGTCGCCAACCTTGGCCACCACCGCCCGGTAGGATCCGGGACTCAGTTCGGTGATCGTGGCATTGGCCGGGCTGGTGATGTCGGTGGCGGCAGTTCCGCGCAAGACTTCAAACGCGCTGGGGGCGTCCGCGAGATCGAAGGTGAAGTCCAGTTGCAATTCGCTGCCCAGATCGGTGACGGTGGCGATGGTGATCCCCTGGAGGCGCACCACTCGCAGGTTGTCAATGAGAACGAACGACTGGCTGCTGCCGACCGAACTATACGGATCGGTGTAACCGATCATGATGTTGCCACTGGTGAACTCGTTGGTGTTGTTATAACTCAGGATTGGAGTGTTATTGACTCGTAGCGTGATGACATTTCCAATCTGGCTCAGTTCCACATCCGCCCAGGTGGTTGCTCCCAACTCGCCCTGGCGGCTGGAAGGCACGCCGGCAATTCCATAAGGCGGCGACTTGAAAACGTCCTTCAAAACATCTGAAGTGGTGCCGACCACCCCGCCCAATCGAGTGGGAACATTCCCCGCTGTGGTTGGTGCGCTATAGAGGGCGAAATCTCCGCCCAAAGCGATGTTGCCTGCGCCCAGTCCTCCACCGTCCGCTTCAATGGCGCAAAAGATTCCGTCATAAGTGGCGCCAGGGGTGCCGCCGCTGCCGTTGTTGAACCAATTGGCTTTCGTGCCGGAATGGTTGAGGCCGAACAACGCGTATTCGGTGGCGGACGCACCGGTGATCCAATTGAGCAGCATGTCAAAACGCAGGGCGTAATTGCCACTGAAGGTCTTGCCGTTTGGATAGAGGTTTACGGCGGCGGCGGAAGCGCCTCCTTCTTTATTGACCGTCATAAATAGACCCAGGGTATCGCTTCCATGCGGGGCCGTGGGAATGTTGTATTGGCTGTAGTCAAACGCGAACGTCGCCGGATTGGAGTCCGGTGTGTCATTGGCGGCCACGTTAAGAATGGTCCAGTTCGCCGAGGAATCATTGTTGAAGTTGTCGGCGAACAATACCGTCTCGGCGGGAACATTGGCATCAATGATCGTGATGGAAGCCGAACCGGGCGTGCCAACGGCGTATTCATTGCCACTGGCGGGAGCGATAACCATCGTCGCGGTTTCATTGCCTTCGTACAGCGTGTCTTCGATTGGGTAGATGGTGTTGGTGACGCTCTGTTCGCCGGAATTGAACCAGATCGGGTATGACCCGGGGTCGTTGGCGTAAAAGTCCGTGTTGTTGGCAGCCGTTCCTGAATAGGAAAAGTTAACCTGAAATGCTGTCGTTAAGTCGCCCAGCCGGGTGATTCGAAAGGCGGCAAAGTCATTGGTACGTTCGTACATCTGCGTGGAAATATTGGTGATGGTCAACACCGGCGTTTCATTGTCCGCAATGGTTATGGTGGCGCTGCCGGCTCCCACGTAACTGATGTCCGGAGTGATCGAGAGGATCACCGTTTCGGTTACTTCGGGAATGGCATCATCAATCGGCACCACGGTGACATCAACACTGAAATCGTTCGCCGGGAAGGTTGCCGAGCCCGACAGGGTTTGGTAATCAACGCCATTCTGCGCCGAACCACTCATCGTGTAGAACACCGTCAACGCGGAACCGGCAGCGCTACGGGTGATCGTGAAGGTTCCTGGCGTTGGCCCCGCTTCCGAGGCGTTGGGAGCGCTTGCCGTGACGGAAACCACGTTTGTGTATTCCGTGACGCGCACATTATCAATCAATACAAATTGCAGGGCCGCCGCGTTGGGATCGGTGGAGGCGGTCGTGTTGATATCGTAGGCATTGAATAAGATGTTGCCCCCGCCCAGTGTTCCGGCGTCGGTGGTATCGGCCGTGGCAATCAAAACCCCATCCACCGAATAGGTGATGATGTTGGCCACCTTTTTGAGAGAAACTTCGTGCCATTTGAAGGCCAAAGAGCCGTCGGCGGCAGTACCGGTCTGTTGCGGATACAACGCCGTTTGCTCCGCCGGAACGGGCTGTCCGGGGAAATTTGTGACGTAATAATTCCCGCCGCCCGTATTATTGCGTGAGCCGCAGAAGTAAACGAGTGGCGAGCTGGGGTCGTCCGCGATGATGTGATCGGCGTCTTGGTAACTGACCGCGTGAGCTGGCGCATAAACCCGGTAGTCCGCGGAGGAACCTCCGTCCACTGTGGCGCCAATAAATACACTATCGGCGATGCCGGCAACCTGAGCGGATGTTCCCGCCGTGCCGTAACCAGCTCCGCCGACAATCGTGGAACCATTACCACCACCCGGGGCCGGCCCGTTGAAATTCATCCACATGTCAAACCGCATCTCGAAGTTTTCCGTGATGGAAAACCCCAGGGGCGACACGCTGACGCCGCTGGGAAACTGTTGCACAGTTGCGTCCAAGTTTGCCCCCAGCTTCAATCCGTGGGTGTCGCTTCCGGTCGAGTTGGGCGCCAATGGTATTCCGAGGGCACTATAATCGTAAAACAGATCAGCGAGATTCACGCCGCCCACCGTGTTGGTGACGTAGGTGTCGTCTAGCCGGTGATCGATTTCAAAATCCTCGCTGAAAACGACATTTTGTCCCCAGGCGCTGACCGCCGTGGCCATGATCGTTCCTGCACTCAGCACTTTGACTAGTGATTTCATGTAGGGTGTACTTTTCATAGTTTTTTCCAGATGTGGTTATTTCTTCAACTGTAAATCAGATCATGGTTCGCGGCAGCACTATCAGTGATGTCGGTGCAAACCGCCCGATCGCTCTACCAGCTAAACTCCAAGAACCGTCGCGCTTATCCATGATGCGAATAATGAAACCTAAACAATCCACCCACCAACGCTCAATCCTAAAACCTCCGGAACGCCAATCAATTTGGGGGACAATTACTGTCCCCCCTTACCCACGGGTGAGCGAAGGACCGCTCCGACCCCATTTGTGACCTGGTCCACACCGCGAGAATGATTGCGAAATGGAAATCATCGCCGCCGGTAAGGTCGGTTGGTTATTTCGCAGTCGGCATATCCGTCGGAGGTTTGAGTTCCAATGAAACTCCAAAAATCGGGATCGAGTGTTGAGGCTGCGCCGACAGATCAGGATACTTTTTATCTGGCTAAAAATGAATTTTGAACCATGCTGAGGCCAACCAGCGTGAGTGAATTGAGTCAAATCCAAGCAGCCCTGCGGCGAGTGGCACGCCGCCGCCGCCGGGGCCGTGCCTGGCACGGCTTCTGGCGTGGCGGATTGCTCGGCGCGTCGGTCTGGGGTTTGAGCCTGGCGTTGTTCAAGCTGATGCCGATTCCCACAGTGGTCCTTTGGTGGACGGGCGCATTGGGGATCGCTTGCGCGGTAATCGGATTTATTGTGGGCGGTTGGCGTCGCCCGGAGCTTGCGGAAACCGCCCGTTGGGTGGATGTGCAACTGCGGCTACGCGAGCGTTTGAGCACCGCTTTGGAGTTGGCCGCAAACGCCGATGCCGGTTCGTGGCGGGATTTGGTTTTGCAAGACGCTTTGGGTCAGGTGGCGAAAATTGAGTCCAAAAAGCTGGTGCCGGTGCGTTTCCCTAAAGTGGCACGCTGGGCTTTGGGGGTGTTGGTGGTGGCAGTGGGATTGGGCTTTATACCGGAATATCGCTCGTCGGCGCATCAGCGTCGTCAAGCCGACACCAAAGTCATTCAGGAAGCTGGCGCACGCATGTTGGAACTGACGAAACAGGAATTGGCGCAACATCCGCCCGTTCTGGATTCGACCCGCAAATCGCTGGAGGCTCTGACCGAACTGGGCACGAAACTGGAACGCGTTTCGCTGACGCGCGGCGAGGCCCTGAAAGAAGTGGCGAGCGCCACAAGCCGATTACAGGAGAGTCTGAGCGGTCTCGGCAAGAATCCCGCCTTGCAAAAAATGACGTCCGCGGCGCGCAGCGGTCGTCCTGCCGAGGACCTGCAAAAGCGGATCGAAGCATTGCAAAAACAGTTGGCGGCCCAGGCGGAAGATCCGGAAGCCTTGGAGGACTTGCAGAAGCAGTTGGAACAGATTCAGCAATTGGCGCAGTCCTATGCGCAGCAAACCGGAGCTTCGGCTGCCGCGGCCCGGCAGCAATTATCGAACGCGCTGAATGCCTTTTCGCAATCGGCGCTGCAGGCCGGCCTCAGTTTGCCGCAACTCGATGACGCCATCGCGGCACTGGCGGCGGCAAATCCCGATCAGTTCCTCAAAGACATCACGGCGGCATTGACGGATTTGGACAAGTTGCGGGCGCTCAAGGACAAGTTGGAATCCCTCCAGGCGCAGGCGGAAAAGTTGGGCCGGGATTTGGCTGAGCAACTCCAGCAGGGCCAGGTGGAAGCCGCTGCCGACACGCTGGAAAAGTTGGCGGAAAAATTGCAGGCGGCCAATCTGAGTCCGGAGGAAATGCGCGCGATGTTGGAGGAACTTACCAAGGCGCAATCGCCCGCCGGTGAATATGGAGACCAGATCGCGGATTTGTTGAAACAAGCCATGGAACAAATGCAACAGGGTGATCAGGGCAAAGGCGCGCAATCCCTCGCCGCCGCCGCGCAGGAACTGAAAGATTTGCTCCAGCAATTGGGTGACGCCCAGTCATTGTTGGCGGGCTTGGATAATTTGGATCACGCCTCGCAATCCATCAGCATGGGCCTAGGCTGGGGGCAATGCCAGTCGCGCGGAATGAGCTTCAATTGGTTTGCCGATGCGGGCGGCAAAGGTGCCGGCAGCTCGTCAACGGAATCGGGCTTGGCGGATCGTCCGCCCGAGGCGTTGGCCGGCGACTTTGAGCCAACCAAGATCAAGGGCCAAATCTCGCCGGGCGCGCCCATGCCGAGCATCACTTTGAAAGGCGTGAGCATCAAAGGTCAGAGCCGGGTGCAATACGAGGAAGCGGCAACCGCCGCTCAAACTGAGGCGCAAGCGGCTTTGAGCCAGGAAAAAATTCCCCGCGCCTACCGTAACGCGGTGCGGGACTATTTTGATGATTTGAAGCAGTAGGCGGAGTTGCGGCGTGACAAAGTGAAAATGTCAAAACGTTAAATCGTTACATGGTTGCCACGTGACGCATTCTGCCGCGAAGTCGTTCTAACGATGTAACATTTTAACTTTGTAACGATTTAACGAGATCCATTTATCAACCCATGAGCACTGAATCGCAAATCCAATCTTTTCGCACCACCTATGCCGCGCTGCGTGGTGAGATCGCCAAAGTCATCGTCGGTCATGACGAGATCGTCGCGCACACCTTGATCGCGCTGTTTGCGGGCGGCCATGTGCTTTTGGAAGGGGTGCCCGGTCTTGGCAAGACCCTGCTGATCCGGACGCTGAGCGAGGTGCTCGATCTTGGTTTTAATCGCATCCAATTCACGCCCGACCTCATGCCGGCGGATATCCTCGGCACAAATCTGGTCATGGAAAGCGATTCCGGGCGGCGCGAGTTTCAGTTTCAACGCGGCCCCATTTTCGCGCACCTGATTCTTGCCGACGAAATCAATCGCGCCACGCCCAAGACGCAAAGCGCCATGCTCGAAGCCATGCAGGAAAAACAAGTCACTGCCGGCGGCGAACTCCGCAAACTCAGCGAACCCTTCTTTGTCATGGCCACGCAAAACCCGATTGACCAGGAAGGCACGTATCCGCTGCCCGAAGCGCAACTGGATCGCTTCTTCTTCAAAATCCTCGTCGGCTATCCGAGCGCGGCGGATTTGAACGAAGTCATCAACCGCACCACTGCTGGCGCCCGTGCCGAAGTGAACAAGGTTTTGACCCGCGAAAATTTATTGAAACTGATGAAGCTCGTCCGCGAAGTGCCGGTCGCGTCGCATGTGAAGGATTACGCCGTACGCCTCGTGCTGGCCACGCATCCCAAAACCGACACCGCGGCGTCGATTGCGAATCAATATCTCCGCTTCGGCAGCAGTCCGCGCGGCGCGCAAACGCTCATTCTGGCCGGCAAAGTCCGCGCGCTCACGCAAGGCCGCTTCAACGTCAGCTTCGAGGACATCCAGACCGCCGCGCTGTCCGCGTTGCGCCACCGCCTCATCCCGAATTTCGAAGCCGAAGCCGAAGGCATCACCACCGACCACGTCATCGCGCAGATTTTGCGAGACGTGCCGGTGACGGCGGAGGCGGTGAACGCTTAATCCTAAACAAACATAACCAATAAAAACATATGGCCGACGAGAAGAAGACTTCGTTCCCGAAAATGCCAACGAAAAACTGGTGGGCGTTAAGGGATAAATTTAAACAAACGATTCCGACCACCGTCACTGACAATTACGTCGCTTCGGTGCTTAACATGACGCAGGATTCAGCGCGTGCGAATGTTCTAACGCCTTTGAAGTTAGTGGGTATTGTCACCGCGGAGGGAAAGCCAACTGAGTTGGCGAAACAGTGGCGCGACGACCAACAGTATCCCAAGGTCTGCGAAACAATTCGTAACAGCGTTTATCCGAAAGAGCTTCTTGAGGCGTTTCATTCCCCTACCGAGGTAACAGAGGGAATCGAACGCTGGTTCATGAACCACTCGGGGGTCGGAGCGCCCGCCGCCAAAATGTTTGCGTCCTTTTACGTTCTGCTTTGCGAGGCAGACTTCAGCAAGGCGAAAGAGGCAGCCAAGGCAAACTCGAAAGAAGGCAGAAAGAGTGATCCCGTAGCAAAGCCGCAAAAAGTAAAAGCGCCGGCAGTTAAACAGAAGGGAGTTCATGATGGATCGGGCGGAGCGCATCTACATCCTTCCACTTCCTCGTCACCTTCACTGCACATTGACGTCCAAGTTCATATCGCTTCGGATGCATCGGCAGAACAAATTGATAGAATTTTCGCTAGTATGGCCAAGCATCTAAAGGGTGTGCAGCACACCCAAGAATCCAGTGAATGAGCGAACTAAGGCACTCAGCTTTGGCCCTTGCTAAGGCCCTGCAGAAGGATTGTGATCAAGAGCATCGCCCCTCTTCTGCGGGAGCGGCTGCCAAGTCGGACAAAGTAGTTTATTTTGCGATGGTCAAAAGCACGCGAGGCTACATTGAGCAAATCGTTCATCAGATCAATGGAGCCTACGAGCGTGGCTGGCATGACGCTTGTGCGGTCATGATTCGACGGCTCGTTGAAACTCTGATTATTGAAACCTTCGAGGCGCACTCCATCGCTCATAAAATCAAAAATTCAAAAGGTGATTTTTTCTTTTTGAGCGACCTGATTCCTCTGACGATTTCTGAGACCAGTTGGAATCTTGGCCGAAATACAAAGCAGGCATTACCTCGGCTCAAAGATGTTGGCGACAAGTCCGCTCACAGCAGACGGTTTGTCGCGCATCGCGAAGACATCGACAAGGTCATAACAGATTTGAGAGTTGTCGTGCAGGAGTTGTTATTTCTCGCCAAATTGAAATAAATGAGCGCACTCCTCACTCCTGAACTTCTGCGCTGGCTGGAGCAATTTCAATTGCTCGCGGCGTGGCGCGCGTGCCTTCCCCCATCCGCGAAGCGGATGAACGTGAATAGCCGTGGGTGCCAACCCACGGAACAATGTTCCAAAATCAAATTCGACCCTGAAAGGGTCGAACAACGCATTATTCCGCCCTTTCAGGGCGGGATTGTTTGCTTGTCGCCGTTCCGTGGGTGTCAACCCATGGAAAACCATCGAAAAACAAACCCGACCCCGAAGGGGTCGCACCATCATTCATCCCACCACTCGCGTCGAATTCACAGATGCCATAAATCAATCGCCGCATGGTTCGGCCCTTTCAGGGCCGATGATAATTGTGATCGCATTCCGTGGGTTTTACCCACGGAAAATCGTCGCAAAACAAATCCGACCCCAAAGGGGTCGCACCGTCAATCATCCAAACCCATATTTCACATCCGCCCGACGTGTCATCAACCAACCGGCCTTTGGTTCGGCCCTTTCAGGGCCGCGGCTTTTTTTGCCGCGCTACCGTGGGTTGCACCCACGGCTATTCATGTTGTTCGCCTCCGGCGAACGGTCGAATCTAATGTTTACGGTAATTGTTCGCCCGCAACAACCCGGCAACGGTTGCACTTTTACAAACTCCTAAACGCCATGCCCACGTTCACCCAAATTTATTACCACATCGTCTTCTCGACGAAGAACCGGGAGCGTGTGCTCCTCACCAACAAACGTGATGACCTTTTCCGCTACACCTGGGGCATTCTGAAAAATAAAGACTGCCACCTCTACCGGATTGGCGGCGTGGAAGATCATGTCCATGTTTTGACCGAGATTCATCCCACCATTGCGCTGGCCGATTTGGTAAAAGACATCAAAATCAGCACCAGCAGTTGGATTAAACAAAACCACGTTTTCCCCGGCTTCGATCATTGGCAAGAGGGTTACGGCGCATTCACGGTCTCGCACAGTGACAAAGACGCGGTGATTGAATACATCAAAGGGCAGGAAGAACATCACAAGAAAATTTTATTCAAGGACGAGTTGCGTGAATTTCTGATTAAACATGGGGTAACATTCGATGAAAAATATCTGGTTTGATTGCGCAGGCGATTTGTTTCGCCCTTTCAGGGCGAGATTATTTTCACAATCGCTATTCCGTGGGTTTCACCCACGGCTATTCAAGTTGTTCGCCTCCGGCGAACTGGAACGCGCACGGCAAAACCACAAGGCCGCTATTCCCGAAGTGCTTCATTCTCCCATTTTTTGCGTCGTTGCGCCTTTGCGTTAAAACTCATGTCTTCACTGCTCACCCCCGAACTTCTCCGCCGCTTGGAGCAATTCCAATTGCTCGCTGCGCGGCGCGCGAAGAGTTCCGCCAAGGGCGAGCGCCGCAGTCGTGCGCGCGGCCAATCCGTCGAGTTCGCCGACCATCGTAGCTACGTTCCCGGCGACGATTTTCGTTATCTCGATTGGAATCTGTTTGGGCGACTGGATCGCCTGTTCCTCAAGCTTTATGAGGAGGAACGCGAACTGCCGGTGCGCATTTTCCTCGATGCCAGTGAATCCATGACTTTCGGTGAACCACGCAAATTTGATTTTGCCCGTCAGGTCGCCGCCGCCATCGGCTACGTGGCGTTGTGCGGGTTTGATCGCGTCAGCGTCATCCCCTTTCCCGGTGCGGAATTCGGAGTGCGGGGTGCGGAATCACCAAGCGGCGCGGCGGACGCAAATGTTCCGCACTCCGCACTCCGCACTCCGCATTCATCCGAGGAGTTGGCAGCGCGTGGCGCATTGCGAAGCGTCCGTGGAAAGAAGTCTTCGATGCAATTTTTCCACAACCTTAATGCCCTCACCGCGGGCGGCGGCGCGGATTTGAATGCAGCCTTGCGGCGCGGCGCATTGGAAGCGCGTCACACCGGCCTCGCCATTGTGTTGAGCGATTTTCTCGATCCTGCCGGTTACGAAGCGGGCTTGATCGCATTGGTCGGGCGTGGCTTTCAAGTGAACTGCGTCCAGATTCTCGCGCCGGAAGAATTGTCGCCTTCGACATTTGGTGATTTGCGCCTCGTGGATTCCGAGAGTGGCGGCCAGCAGGAAGTCACGTTTGGTCGCTACCGCATGAAGGCTTATCAGCAGACCGTGCAGAATTTCGTTCAACGCCTCCGCGAGTATTGCACGAACCGGGGCATCAACTTCTTCATGGCCCCATCGAACATGGATCTTCAGGATTTGCTGCTGAAACAGCTAAGGAAATCGGAGGTGTGGGGCTAGGCGGAGCGAGGATGGAAGATTGAGAATGGAGGATGGAAATTTATGGCAGTCATCCAAAGTTTTAGAGACTTGAAGGTATATCAAGCTGCGCGAATCGAAGCTCGCAAGGTCTTCGAGACAACACGCGTTTTTCCGGTTGAAGAAAAATATTCGTTGACGGATCAAATCCGTCGGTCATCCCGTGCGGTGAGTGCCATGATCGCCGAAGGGTGGGCGCGGCGACGTTATCAAGCTGCGTTCGTGAATAAGATAAACGAGGCGCTTGGCGAAGCGATGGAAACTCAAGCGTGGCTTGATCATGCTCTGGATTGCGCTTACCTCAATCCCGATAAATACCGCGAGCTTGATGCAGCCTGGCAATCCATCGGCGCAATGCTCCACAAGATGATGGGCCGGGCGGACACATTTTGCCCGAAGCTTGAATCACACGCCTGACCTTGCGAATGAAATCCATTCTCCATCCTCCATCCTCCATCCTCGCAGGAGGCCGCGCATGAGTTTCCTCGCGCCACTTGCCTTCGCGTTCGCCGTCAGCCTTCCGGTGGTGATCGTGTTCTATCTGCTCAAGCGCAAGCGGACGACGAAGCTTGTTTCCAGCACTTTGCTCTGGCAAAAATTTCTCGCCGATACACAGGCCAGCGCCCCGTTTCAAAAGTTGCGCAAGAATTGGCTGCTTTATCTGCAACTGCTTTTGCTCGCGTTGGCTGTGCTCGCGCTCACCCGACCCTATTTCCAAACCACCGCCCAACCCGCGCAATTGCGTGTGGTCATCCTCGACGGCTCGGCTTCGATGCAGGCCACGGATGAATCTCCATCGCGTTTCGCGAAAGCCCGCAGCGAAGCGCTTCAGTGGGTGGATAACCTTCAGCCCGCCGATCAAATGGTGGTGCTGCTCGTGGGCGCAAACACCGAGGTCAAGCAGTCCGCCACCAGCGAGAAAGCCGCGCTGCGCCGCGCCCTGCAAGCGTGCGAACCATCGGATACTCCCACGCGACTTCTCCCGGCGCTCAAAATGGCCGAGTCGCTCGTGCGAGATCGCCACGACGCCGAGATTCATCTGTTCAGCGACGGCGCGGTGCCGGAACTTGCCGAGTTCGAGAACAAGGCGTTGCCGTTGGTTTATCACAAGGTTGGCCAACGCGCGGACAATCTCGGCATCACCGCCCTCGACGTGCGCGCGAATCCCGAGGACGCCACCCAGCGCGCCATCTACGCCAGCGTGTTAAATGTTTCGTCGAACCCGATGAGCGCCGATTTGGAACTTTATTTTCAAGCCAACGACAGTGGTGCGCGCCGCCTGCTGGAAACCCGTCCGCTCACCGTTCCGGGGCGGCAAACCGTGCCGCAGGTTTTTCGCGCCGCACAGAACCGGGACGGTGTTTTTACCGTGCGGCTGACTGGGCCGGATGATCTGGCCGCCGACAATGAAGCTGCGATCGTCAGTCTGTTGCCCAAGCCGGTGAAAGTGGTGCTGGTCACGCGCGGAAATCAGTTGCTCGAAAAATCCTTGCGCGCCATTCCCAATGTCCAACTTACCGTGGCGACCGACCTGGCTGTCGCCGACGCGACTCTGGGCTTCGTGGTGCTGGACGGAGTCGCACCGACGGCGTGGCCCGAGGGCAACGTGCTCGCATTTCAGGTCGCCGACACCAATTGGATCGCCGCCGCGCGTTTGGTGGAGGCGCCGGTGATCGTGGATTGGAAAGCCACGCATCCGCTGTTGCGGTACGTCGGATTCGACAACGTGCAAATCGTGCGGAGTCTGGTCGCACGGGAGTCGCCGTGGGCGGCGCCGATTCTCGAAGCGCCGCAGGGGCCGCTCATCCTCGCGGGCGAACTGGGTCGGCAACGCCTCGTTTGGGTTGGGTTCGATCCGCTGGAGAGCAACTGGCCGTTGCGCGTGTCGTTTCCGATCTTCATGGCCAACGCCGTGGATTGGCTCGATCCGGCCAACGCCAAAACATCCCAGCTCCTCGTCAAAACGGGCGATCCCTTTCGCCTCGCACTGGCCGAACCAGTGACCCGCGCGGAAGTAAAATTCCCTGACGGCAAAACCACCACGCTCAATCTCGAAGGTGCGAATGAACTTGTCTTTGGCGACACGGCCAGACAGGGAGTTTATCAGGTGCGTATGGGCACGAATGAAGTCACCTTTTGCGCGAACTTACTCGATGCTGCCGAGAGCGATATTCATCCGCGCGAGGAATTGAAGTTCGGCGAGTACGTCCGCGTTGCCGCCACGACCGCGCAACGCACGAACCGGGAGTTCTGGCGTACGCTCGCGGCCCTCGGGTTGGTGGTGTTGCTGTTCGAGTGGTGGTGGTATCACCGACGGACAGTGTGAGCGGAATAAAAAAATGAAAGAGATCGGAATCCAGTCAGTTGAGAAGGAGCCAGGTGCGGAAGACCTTCGCGTGTATCCGGATTATTTGATTGGTTGCCTGCTCCGAGCAGGCGTGGGGATGATTGAGGCTGACCGTGCGCATCACCACAATGGCAAAGTTGACGGCATTTTGCATTCGTAGTATCAACCCTATTTGAACGCGTTTGGGAACCTCTAAATTTCACTTTCTCAAACTAGTGCCACTCAACAGTTTGCACTCACCAACTTAAAAATGTTTAATGCGTAGGCCCTGCCATTTTGTTATAGGCCAGCTCCTGCTCGACGCTCAACCGGTACAAGCCGTTGATCAGATTCCCACTCCGTTGCTGGATGTAGCTTTCAAACGAAATATCCTGCCCGCGCGTGACCGCTCCGCTCATCAGCATGGCCAGTTGCTGGTTGATCTGCCGGGCCACGTCGGGCGACACGCCCTCGACTGTGCTACGCATGATGTGTTGCACCTTGCCGGCGGCATCGGTCGTTTCTTCCATCCAGATCGCCGCTCGGAATCCCAAGTCACCGTTGGCCGAAAGGCTGTTGCCCATGAGCGGTCCCAGTGCGCCAGCCCGCTGGCCCGTGGCCAGATAATTGGAAAGGTGCTTGGCGACCAATTCCTGCCGTTCCTCGTCGGTCAAAGCGCGGGTCTGGCTGCCCACCGTCACCCGCAAGTCTCCCGCCATCGCGGTGATGATGGCGTAATCGGATTTCGGCACCACGGTGATGGCGTGGTCTAATTGAACCACCGCGCCCGGACAACCGGATCACCGGCGGCAAGATCATGAGTTCCTCCACGCGCGAGGTGAAAAGCCGGGCGGCCATGGCGTTGCGCCTGGCGGCACAGGGACTGAACCAGGCGCAGAACTATTTTGGCGACCTCTACCGGCGTTGGAAGGCGCGGCTGGGAACGCCCAAAGCCATCACCGCCATGGCGCACAAATTGGCGCGCATCCTCTGGCACTTGTTCAAACATCGGGAAGCCTTCAACCCGGAAGTCTTCCAAAAGGAGGAGGAAAGAATGCAGCGCAAGAAGCTCGCCCGCCTGCACCATACCGCCACCGCCCTCGGCCTCAGGCTCGTTCCCGCCCAATGACTTAACCCATCAGCTTATCAGGAGACGGCGTCACCATAACTGATCAACAACTGCTCTCACAATCTCTTACCTGTTCGTGTCATACGCTACAAAGCCGTAAAAGTAAGGCAAGCCCTCGCCGTTGAAGCGCACGACCAACAAATTCGAGACGGTCTGTAACCCAAGTGTGCTGCGAGCGTGCTCCAAGCCCTCTGCGGAATCAACGTGGCTGTATCGTGTGCGAATAGTCTTCGTAATCTCGGCAAAGTCTCCGGTGCGTCCCTGTAACGCTTCGATGTGTGAAATGGCCCGAACGGTCGAGACTCGGAGCGACACGATAGGAATGGCCAAAATGGAAAGCAGAACCAATCCAATTATCCATGCGCGTCGCATAGCCGTCTAACGTCCCCAAGCTCAGCGACAGGCGACAGGAAGTCAAGCGCACCCCCCGGGACGCTCAAGAGCCTGATCGCTGCAGTGCCTGGTTAGACCTTACCGCAGGCTGAGGGCGTGGCCAGCCTGCGCAGAATGGCGTCTATCTGCTCAAGGTGCTGTTACTGAGAAGGTTGCAGCGAAAAGAGTTAAAACCGAAACAAGCCCTAAAAGCCTGCGGTGGGTTTGTTTCTGGTTTTGGCTCTTGGCGCGGTCGCCTTGCCCGGGGCTTGAAACATGAAGAAATTCGGCGCAACACGCTCTATTGCAACCAGATGCGACTACTTGAAGGGCGCGGGCCATTGACCGCCGCGCCAGCGGCGGGCAAGGCCGCGCCTAACCTTGTTATATTAAGAACAACTCAACAGATGGAAATTTTGCGCAGTAAAACATCCTTGGACAGCGTATCAGGACAGGGAGGGTGGATGCGGTGAGGTCTAACTATTGATATACGAACAGCGGTCCATATATCGAAATCATGGCCGTGAATGTTACAGGGGCAATAAAAAAATTGAAAGATATGCTGCGCCGCAAGCATTTCTTGCTGTCCACGAAGGTGACGTATGGCAACTGGAGTATCAGAATCGGATGTCGTCCGCGAGACGCGAACGACGACCGCCGCGGACGGCGGTGCTCCCCCAATCCCCATTCCTCTGCCAATCATTCCCTTGTCTTCCTGTTCGCGTGTTTCGCGGTTGTAGCCACTTTGGAATTAAACACTTTTCCCCGCTCTCGACCTGTCGGTCACCCTCTCCGCCATCGCGATGGAGGGCCGGGGTGAGGGGATATTTCCTTGGGAGGGACGCGTTCCACCGCGTCCCCGATCAATTGGGGACGACGTGGAAGTCGTCCCTCCCAATATAACGACGCCGTCGCCATGAGCGTGCGCCCGGCCAATAATGTAGCTGCGGCGTCCCGCCGCAGTTCCAACCGAACCAAGTCGAAACGTCTCGGCGGCCTTTAACTTTAGAACCAGATGTCATCCGCGAAGGCGCGAACGGCTACCGCTGCGGACGGCGGTAATCCCCCAATTTCCCTTCCGCTTTCACAGCAGCCCCGGTTGTTTACTGCTCGTTGCTTTCAAACCGAGTTTTTTGTAACTCAACTCCGTCGCCACGCGGCCTTGTGGGGTGCGGTTTAGATAGCCTTCCATGATGAGATACGGCTCGTAAACTTCCTCGATGGTGTCCGGCTCTTCGCCCACGGCAACGGCGAGCGAATTGACGCCCACCGGGCCGCCGCCAAACTTGGCGATGATGGCTTCCAGGATGCGCTTGTCCATTTCATCGAGACCGTTCTCGTCAATCTCCAACATGGCCAATGCCTTGTCGGCAACGAGCGCCGTGATTTTTCCGTCGTGGCGCACTTGTGCGTAATCGCGCACTCGGCGGAGCAGGTTGTTGGAGATGCGCGGCGTGCCGCGGCTGCGTCGGGCGATTTCATGCGCGCCCGCCGCTTCGATCGGCACATTGAGCAAGTTTGCCGAGCGAATGACGATTTTCTGCAAATCTTCCGCGACGTAATAATCCAACCGTTCACGCATCCCGAACCGGGTCAGCAACGGCGCACTGAGCAAGCCGCTGCGGGTGGTCGCGCCGATGAGCGTGAAGCGCGGCAGATTCAACCGGACGCTACGGGCATTCGGGCCTTGGTCAATGATGATGTCCAGTTTGAAATCCTCCATCGCGGGATACAGATATTCCTCGATGGTTTTTTGCAGGCGATGGATTTCATCAATGAACAGCACGTCGCCCTCCTCGAGATTGGTCAGCAGCCCGGCGAGATCGGCGGCTTTCTCGATGGTGGGGCCGCTGGTCGCTTTCAGGTTTCCGCCCATCGCTTTCGCCAGGATGTTGGCGATGGTGGTTTTGCCGAGGCCGGGCGGCCCTGAGAGGAGGATGTGATCCAACGCTTCGCTGCGTTGTCGGGCGGCGGTGACGGCGATTTCCAGGCGCTCCTTGACTTTGTTTTGCCCGGTAAAATCGGAGAACAGCGCCGGGCGCAGTGTTAATTCCAGTGCGACGTCGGGCTGGTTGAGCGTGGAAATGGACCGTTCCGCCATAACGAGAGAGCATGGGCAAACGACTGCGCACCGGCAAGATGGAAACCGTTCCAGAGGGCGCGGCGAAGCATCAAACGTGAGGCTTCAGCGGAGTTCTCGGGCTGGTGACGGATGGAACTGGTTGCGATCCGGTTAATCCCGAGAGGCGCGGAGATCATCAAATACCGCCAGCAGCGCGAGGTAGTTGTCCACCAATAATCCTTCGTAGCCGTGGCCGCCGCCCTGCCAATCGCGCCAATCCCGGGACCTGCCGTCGGCCCCGAAGCCTTGGAATTCGCCATGCGCGTAACCTTTGAGCATGGGATAAAGAATGCGCTCGGCATCCGCACGGCGGCCCAGTTGATAGAGCGCTTTGATGGTGAAGTAGGCAAAGCACCCGGTGGCTCCGCCGTTTTCGTAGAATTGAAATCCATCCGAGCCATCCTCCAACTTGGGTTCGCCGAATTGCTCGGGTGGGGAATTGTGAAAGACGTAATCGCCTTTACGCACCGGCACCAGGTTGCCGGGCAAACCGAGCGAGAAATTCGTAAACCCTACGGCGCTCATTTTATCGAGCAAACGGTCCATGATGGGGTTGGCGTCTTTTGCCTCCAACAATCCGTACGTAATGGCCACCCCGCTCACGAATGTGAACCAGTAATCGTGCAATGCCCCATCCGCACTGCGCCAGCCCGCGAGTACGCCGGTGGCCGGATTGAAAAACGTCGGCAAATAAGCGGCGCGTAATTTGGCGGCGCGCGCGATGAACCATTCCGCGTCGGCGTCGTGACCCAGTTGGCGCGCGCAGTCGGCCCATTGGGTGATCGCGCGGTACGCCAGGGCATTGGCGTAGGCGTCCTGGTGGCCGAAGTTGATCGTATCCCACCAGTTCGCCGGGCGGCGCTCGGAGACCGGGCGGTCGCCGTAGTTTCCCGAAGCGGGATATTCAAGTAGCCCGTCATCGTCGCGATCCATCGCCAGCAGCGTTCGCGCCCAGCGCGTGACGCCGGCATAGTTGGCTTGCGCCCACTTCCGGTCCTTTGCGCCCTGGATGTAATAACTCGCGGACAGTACCAGTGAGGGATAGGAATCGAGCGAGTCGTAGGGGGTTTGCCAGCCGACGATATCTGCGGTGGTTGTGGCTGGCGAGTAGTTGACCTGACCATAGCCTTTCGCGCCGGCCAGATAGCGGTCCAGTGTCATTCGCACCAGATCCAGACAGGTCAGATTTGACACCAAGGGCGGCGCGTGGCGGGCGACTTCCGCATATTCGTAAAGGGTAAACGCGCAGGGGTCGCTGGCGGAATTATTCGCCAACATTTGCAACCGCGGATTGATCTGAAAAATGTTCAGAAAGTCCCGTCGGAAACCATCGTAGCGCGGGTTGTTTTCAACGCCTTTAAGGTTGGGATAAATTGCCGTGATTTCCAGACGGTAACTTACTTGGGGTTGTTCGGCGGTCGCTGGTGGGAAGGCGATGCGTACGAACGGGGTTGGGACAAAGCGCCGGGCATCGTAATCCAGTTCCAATCCGGGGAGATTTCCGGTGATCCGCACCGAACCCATGCCCGGCAGATGCAGCACGCAGGGCAGCGGCATGGTTTGCTTTCCGGGCGGCATCAGACCCAGCAGCGTGGCGTGGTTGAGCTTCTGGTTGAACTCGAGCGTCAAGGGTGGCGCCGGTGTCTCCGCGACAAATTCTGATTCGAGCGTAATGACTTGTCGCTGACAGTTGATTTGCCAACCCGCGGGGCCGGTTGAAGAGCGATAGATGAAATGGCCGGGGCGGGTGGTTTCCAAGTGGAAGCGGCTCGCGCTGTTAGTGTCCATGATGAGCGGATTGACGCCGAAGCGCTGCTGCCCAAGCGCATCCACCATCAGGCTGGCGAAGGCGGGCGTGTCGCGTGCGAGAGTTAGTGAGAAGTAGTCTGATTGAAAATCCGCCGGGGTTGCAACCAAGGCGAGGATTCCCGCCCACAGCCCCAGTCCGATGGCGCATGGTTTATTCATGATACGAGTAAATTCAGAAAACCGAAGGTACTAAAGAATGTACCGAACACAAAACCAAAGGTGTTGCCGGGTGAACTTTGAATTTTTTACGGTCATGGCTTTGGTTAATTCACCATAAAATCAGCCAAACGCTAGAGCGATTGTCGGATAAGCGCAATTGCAGGTGAAAGAAAAGAGCCGGATTTTTCAATCCGGCTCTGACGGGAACGCACTGAGCTTCAGAGGAGGTTACTCACTCTGAATCCGGTAATACGCTTGAGGCTCAGCTCCAATCGCAATCGAGAACGAGCCGGCGGCGGCCGTGTTCGTGGCCACCCGTTCCCAGTTGTTGAGCGGTGTGGTGACGACGGAGGCGCGCAACAGAACGAACTGGTTGCCCGTGCCGCCGGAGTAGTTAATGGTCGCCGTACCGGCTCCCGCTCCAGTGATTTGCATGTCGGTCACCGGTTGCGGGGCCGTGCCGCCACTCGTCACATTGAGCATGCCGGTTCCGGTGAAGAACGCGCTTTCATGATCAGCGCCAGAACCAATCGCGCCCCAGGTGCCGGCGGCTTGCGGGACGCCACCGAAGGAGAGCCCCTTGATCGTATTGGGTGCACCGGTGAAGTCGAGATTCACAACCGGCGCCGCGCCGATCAGCCTCAAGGTAGCCTGCGAATTGATGTAGGCATTCGCCGTGCCCTGGCTCAATTTCAAGGTGGCTCCGTTGGTGACCGTTACATCGCCCGTGCCCAATCCGCCATCCACCCGGACGTCGGTAACGCCGGCGTTGACGAAGGTGCCGCCGGAGTAGGTGTTGTTTCCGCTCAAAATAAACACTGGCGCGGCATCTGCCGAAACCCCCAAGGTGAGCGGTCCCGTGCCCGAGATGGGGCTGGGAATCTCGAAGGTGCCCGCCCCGACGTCGCCCGCAAATGAGCGGAACGTGCCGCCGTTCACCAGGGTGATGCCTTGATTCGAGTCCAGCGCGATGCTATTTCCGCCGGCCTTGCGGATTTGCGCTCCATTCATGATGGTAATGGCGTCGGCCAGCGGGGTTTCTGGGATTCCACCAAAGCCGGTGTTATAGGCGATGGCGGTGGAGTGGCCGACGGTGTACAAGCCAGCGGCGACGACCAATTTACCAAAGGAATGTTCCACGCCATAAGTTCGCAATTCGCCTGGTCCGGTCTTGGTCAGGGTTCCAGTGCCCAAAATGGGGCTGCCATCTCCAACGAAGAGAATGGCCCCGCTGGTGGGAAGATCCAGCGTGCCGCCACCGGCGCCAATGGTCATCGTTTTTCCGGACTGGATGAAGTTGCCACCCACTGCTGCCGAGGTGTTACGCAGTACCGCTCCATTGTCCAAAGCCACCGAATAGAAGCTGCCCAAGCGTGCCGCATCCGCGATGGCAATGGTGCCGGCGTTGATGTAAAGATCGTCAATGATTGTTCCAGTGGTTAGCGTGGTGGTGCCGGAACCTACTTTGGTTACCGGAAGATTATTGTTGATTTCTCCGTCCCACGTCGTGTCGGCGTTATTTCCGCCGAAGGTCAGAATCCCGCCGTAGCTCTCCAAGATGGCTCCGGCATCTCCGGCCAACCCGCCGATGGTTTCGTCGAAAGTTTGTAAACTGAACTTTCCAGTGGCGCCAATTTTAACGGTGGATCCGTTGGGAATGCGTTCGGCGGCGCCAATTTGCAAAGTGCCGCCTCGGATTTCCGTGGTGCCGCTATAGGTGTTGTTGCCACCCAGTTCGAGCGTGCCGGGGCCGTCATAGAGCAAACCGGTCGTTCCTGCGAGTACCGAATTGATCGTGCCAATCATTCCATCCGTTACGCGGGTGCCGTCGGCGTTACCCAGGTTCAAGGTGCCGCCGTCCAAGGTGACGTAGCCGTCTTCGAAAGACAGGAAATCAGCGGTCTGGGTACCGTTGATGGTGACGGTGAATTGTCCATACGCGTTATCGCCCGCGGAGAACACCGCCGCGGCGCCGGGGATCCAAGCTGTAGTGGCTCCAGTACCGTCCACGACGGAATTCCAAGTATTTCCACTTCCCCAAGTGCCTTCGGCGGATCCGGAAAAATCGTCGGTGGCGCCTATCGCCGGACCGTTTACGTCCCAGTAAAGTACCGCACCATCGTTATCGATGATATTGATGGTAGCCGTGCTGGGGTTGCCCAAGTAGTAGGCATCGTTTTGGGCCAGGTTCAAAATAACAGTTTCCGTGGCTTCCCGATCGTTGTCGTTAATGGGGGTAATGGTGATATTGGTACTCGCCATTCCCGCTTGGAGGACGAACGGACTGGCAACGGACACGGTGTAGTCCACGTTACTTGTCGCTGTGCCGCCCAAGGTGAAATGAACCGCTAAATTTTCGTCCAAGTTCTTGGAACGGGTGATGGTGAACACGGCGGGATCGCTCCCTTCTTCCGAAGCTTCCGCGTCCTCGTCCGCTCGCACGGTGAGTGTGGGCGGAGTGTAAAGTTCAAAGGTGCCGTCGGATTTGGTGGTGGCAACGGAATATCCGCCGGGCGACCAAAACCGGGCGTATTCAGTCGAGTTGTCCACGCTCACCATGTTACCCGCGATATCAAAAGCAACGTCCAAGCAGATGTTGCCGATGTCAAAAGTGTCCTGCAAAGTGCCGTCGGCCAGACTGTAGAAATACACTTGGCCGGAGCCGCTGACAAACCGCCCGGTGGCCACGGTGCCACCGGCCTCGTTGACGCCGATGCCCCGAACGTAGTCATGACGGCCGTCCGAGTTCCAAGCCACGGTGTTGATGGGCCACTCCTGCGATCCGTCAAATTTACTGATGTCAGGCGCTTGATCCACGGTGGCGCGATAACAACTGGTGTACCAGTTTCCCTGGCTATCACGGTCAATTTCGCTCGGATAGAAGACGTTGGCCGTGCCGTTTATGAAGCAGTCGGGACCCAGCATCTGAGTGCCCAAGTCGTTTGGGGCCACCGCTTCATTACTGCCTAATTCGTAAGCAATGACTCCCTTCTGTGAATCATTGTAGTTGGGGCTGAGGAGATAAACCGTCAAGTCTCCAGTAGCACGTGAGCCAGAGGCATAGATGCTTCCGACCCATTGCGCGGCGCCTTTGTTGGAACCGTCAATGAGCGAGGTCGCAACGCTCAAGTCCTCATTAAAGCTGTAAGCCAAATCGTCATATAAGTTGGCTGCGTAAACGCAATCATCGTCCGGATTGATATTTATTTTGAACGGGTTGAGATAACTGTTTCCGTCGGATACCATTTCCAGTCCGCCGGTGTGCGGGCCGCTGATGGCTTGACCGTTGGCGTTCAGGACGTAGATGCCATCCGTGGTCAAACGCCCGCCACCAGTCATGCCGGGAGTGGCCAGATTGTTGTTGGCCACATAGACTTTCCCAAAGTTGGTGCTCGCTGGATTCTTGTTAATCGCCACGCTGTCTGGGTGCCAAAAATTACGGTCCAAGCCGTCCGGAACGTATTGCGTCCAAGCCTTGGTTGTATTTCCGGTGACAATGATCGAGTAGGTGCTAAAGCCGGTCATGTCGAACGTCTTGGTTCCGGCAGCGGTCGCATCTATGGCGGGCGTCACAGGATTGCCCCCATCACGCAGCACGGTGATACCCGCGGCCGGATGATTGAGCACGAAGGAAACAGTATTTCCGCTTCTGGTCACTTGGGACGCGTAAGGCGTCGCCAATGCGGATGAAATAAGCAGCGAACCGCCCAAGGCGAGCAGCAGTCCCCGCAGTTTTTGATAGTGATGATAGGCTCTGGTTTTCATAACGGTTATTACTTGTCTGTCTGGTTTGTCTGAATCATTGGGCTTTATGGCGAACGCGGACGATTATTAGTCAGTTGGCGTTGATTGACAATCTGAAATTTATGAATTTTTGAATTTTCCCATCGCTCTTGCCGCCGCCGCTTCCTTATATTTCCAAGCTTGTTTTGGTCGCCGTGGCGGTGTCCGAAAGCTTTAAGTTGACCTGAAGAAAGGTTGAGGAAAGAACCGGCGATGAAGGGGAAGAGATCGTTAGCTGAAAGTGGGAATTATGACTGACTTGTTTGCAACAACCCGGACGGTGATTAAATCACGGTACGCGCTGCTGACCCCGGACAGCGCGGTGGCACGCCCCTTGCCCGGCTGGAAAGACGCCGCGTGTGTGGTGAGGGTTTCTCCCGCGCTGCTCGGGCCGCGCTTTACGCAATTGGAAGTCACCCTGGAACGCGAGCGAGTCGGGGAGGGCAACACCGGCGCGAATCAGTATTTTATCCAGGTGCTGGCCGGGACGGGAACGATTGATCTGACGCAAAAGCGCCACCGTTTGGAGCCGGGGAGCTTTGTCTATCTGCCGCCGGGCAGCGACTTGCTGCTGAAAAACAATCAAGCGTTACCGTTGAAACTGCTGATATTTCAAAAGCGGTATCTGGCGCTCAAAGCCGTGGCGGCGCCCGAACCTTTTCTCAGTCACGAACGTGAAATCAAAGGTGAACCCAAGCGTCGCAATGAGGCGGTTCAGATTCAGAAGTTGCTGCCCGATGCGCCGGCTTTCGATCTGGCGGTGAACCGGGTCACCTATTCACCGGGGGCGGTCATTCCCGCTGTTGAAAGCCACAGTGCGGAGCGCGGCATGTTAATGATTCACGGACAGGGTATTTGTCGGCTGGCCCAGGATTTTCATCCCGTGCAGGCGGGGGATGCGATCTGGCTGGGGGCTTACTCGCCGTATTGGTTTGCGCCACTCGGAAACGCGCCAGCGACCTGGCTGGTTTATCAGGAAGTTAATCGCGATCCGATGTGAGCGACGGTTTGGTGGACATGACAAAAAGGCCGGCTTTTTCAAGCCGGCCTTGGTTTCGTCAAGAGTTGGTTGCCGTTCTGATTACCGACGGGAGCGCCGCCAAGCGAGCAGGCCGCTCAATCCCAAACCCAACAAAGCTGCACTGGCCGGTTCGGGAACAACTTCCAGTTTGATGTTGTCCACCAAGAAGCTGCCACCAGCGGAGGAGACTCCGGAGGGACCGCCAAAACGCAGATCGGAAAAGACGCCGGTTGCATTCGCCCCCGATGAACTTAACAGTCCGTCCCACGTTCCATCCGCCCCAAGATCCCACCGGATATTCAGGGTGGTGGCTGCGAAAGTTGCTTCAAAGCGGATCCATTGTTCTTGGCCGGCACCCAAGCTGGTATAGCTTGCCAATTCAATCCAATTTTCGTTACCCGCGAAGTTTAAGATGCGCGCCGATAATCCGTTAGCCCCAGCCTGATTATAGAAGCCAATTTCGAACAACGGATCCGCTCCGGTGCGCAGACCGATGGTATTTCGCTGTCCGCCCGTACCTGAGAACCAGAGGTCGCCGGATAGCACCAAAGGCGCCGCATCAGTTGGCGTGACTGAAAAGGCCGGACCAGACCAAACATGGAAAGAGGCAGTGCCGTCGTGCGCGCCGGATGGAGCGCTCAAGCCGGCCTCGGTGTTCAAGGTGCCACCGGCACCACTGCCGCCGCCGCTCCAGTTGAGCAACATGGCGGTGGTATCCGCGTAATCGAAGGTTTCATTCACGAGCACTTGGGCCTGGCTGGAGAGCGACCACGCTCCGGTGCCGAGGATGGCAATTAGGGGAACAATTTTTAATTTCATAGGACCGTACTGTTTACTATTCGATAATAGGGCTGATGTAATTACTGACAGGATAGTTTATAGCGTTAATGCGGCGGCGATAAAACCCACATGAAGATGTATTTACAGCGAAATTCTGTACGGAAAAATGCGGATGCGCTCCCGGGAAGAATTTGCTTTGTGACGAGGTTTTAATTACAACTCGCCTCCGATAACGCGATATTACTCACGCGGCTCCCAATGGAAAATTCCAACAATTCAATCGCTCCGACCAGTTTGCCGCGAACTGATTCACCGGTCGTGCTGCTGGTTATTCGCCACGAAGTCGGATCGGTAGTGGTTGACGCAAAAAAGCGGCTGCAAACGGCTTTGGCGCGGTTGCCGGTTGGCGGTTGGCTGTGCCTCTATGGCGAGCCGGCCGATTTGCCGGGTTGGGCGGAGTTGCTACGCCGAGAGGAAACTTTAGCCAAACAGGTGTTATTCAAATACTGGATTGCGCTCGATTTGCATGACCGGGCGCGAACCGGCTTTTTGCAACCCACGCATCAAGGTTTGATTTTATTCACCAAACGCGATCCGGCCCGCCGAACGCCGCCGCCGTTCCGGCTTTACCCCAATGCCGCGCGAGTCCCGCACCGAACCTGCGCCGCCTGCGGTGAAAACGTCAAGGACTGGGGCGGCAAAAAGCATTTGCTTAATCCACTCGGCACCGCGCCCTCCGACGTGTGGCGGGATTTGCCAAGACGCAAGCTTTCGAAAACTGAAGTGCCTGCGGAAGTTGGGGAGCGGATCGCCCGACTGGCCGGCGTATCGCTGGAGGACATTCAACTGATGCTGACGCCGGAAACGAAAGCGGAAAAGCCGGCCGAAAAAGCAAAGGTTCCACCCATCGAGTTGACGTCGAGTCGCAGCCGCAATTTCGCGGAACTGAAACAGATCGAACCTGATCGGATTTACGAAGGCGATTGTCTCGCGTTGCTCAACCGCACTGCGGTTTTATATCCGAATGGCCGGTTTGATCTGGCCTTTGCCGATCCACCCTACAATCTGGAAAAGCGTTATGGTCGCTGGGACGACGCGCTGGCGGAGGAAAAGTATCTTGCGTGGTGTGAGAGTTGGTTGGGAGGAATGGCCGCGGCCTTGAAACCCGGTGGGAGCTTGTTAGTGCTCAATCTGCCCAAGTGGGCGACGCATCACGCCGCCTTCTTGCAGCGCTTTCTGGATTTTCGCCATTGGATCGTCTGGGATGCGCTATCTGATCCGCGAGGGAAATTGATGCCCGCGCACTATGCGTTGCTTTGGTTCACGAAACCCGGTGGCAAACCGGTCTGCAACTATGCGCCGTTGGGGCGAGCGGCGACGGTCGGCGAGGTTGTGCCCCCGGACGCGCCGCGGTATTGTTTGCGCGCCAAGTGTATTCGCCAACGCAAAGCGCGCGGTGACGATGCCAAGGTGGAGTTGTCGGATATCTGGTTCGATGTGCATCGGATCAGACACAAACGCGATCGTGATGCGCATCCCTGCCAATTACCCGAGAAATTGATGGAGCGCATCATCAAGCTCGCTTCGCGTCCGGGCGACCTGGTGTACGATCCGTTTGGTGGCGCGGGCACGACGGCGATTGCCGCGCTGAAATTAGGACGCCAATTTGTGTTGAGTGAGTTGGATCGCGATTACGTGCGGATCGCCAATGAGAAACTTGCGGCGTTGCGCAAACATGCCGACCTCTTCGGCGAATTCAACGTGCCGCGACCGTCCACGACGCGTTCGCGCTCTGATCTCACCAAAAAGGAAGTCGAGTCTTACCTCCAACAACTGGCGCAGCGTTTGGAACGCCTGCCCACGGAAGCCGATGTGCTGGCGGATCGTCCGGGTTTGTTGACCGAAATAGACCGGATGTATCCGAATCGCGGCGCCGCTTTCAAGCGCGCCAAGGTGGGATTGGCGGCCAATTTACTTTCCCGGTAAGCACCAGTCGAGCGCGATGGCCGCGATGGACAATACGAAGATTGCGAGATAGTTCCAATCTTCCTGGGAGGCGCGCACGGATTTCAGGAGATACAGCGCCGCTTCGCGTTCCGCCGGTGCCAAAGCCACTCCATCGCGGATTTTCTCGATGACCTTGAAGTGAGTGATGACCCGTTTGCGCCGTTGGGAAATGTAATACCGATAGAGAAAGAACAGCAGGTAACCGAGTACGCCGAAGTACCAGACCGGCCGCACCCAACGCGGCTCGTATTTTTGGAGCAGAATGATGGCGCGGAAGGCCACGCTGGACATGAGGCCGAGCAGGAAGAAGCCAATGATGACCGGGCGCGGAATAATTTTCGGAGCGGTAAACATATTCTGTCGTCACTTCGTAGAAAACCGCGCGCGCTTTCGCAAGCGGGAAACGCCCCGTCGGATCAGGTGGATTCGACATGATTATGTAATGACAGATTAGTTTGATTTGCTTGCATTATTGGGAAATCCGATTAAACAGTAGCCGCGTCCATCATCAAGTCAGGCCCGGTCCGGCAGCTTGAAGCGAAAAACGGTGGAGTAAAACCTGAATGCGGAAGGAATTGATTGAGCAAAAAACGATGCCCATGACGCCATATCGAAAGCCGAAGGCTCATCCCGCCCTGAAGATTCAGTCGGGATGCAGCGGGTTCACGTTGATTGAACTCCTGGTGGTCATCGCGATCATTGCGATTTTGGCGGCCATGTTGTTGCCCGCGCTTTCCCGGGCCAAGCTCAAGGCGCAAGGCGTGCAGTGCATGAACAACCACCGGCAGTTGAGCCTCGCTTGGCGCATGTACTCGGAGGACAACAATGACACGTTGCTTTACGCGAGTGCGGATGTGGGTAATCTGAACAATCCCGCGCATCCGTCCTGGGCCGCCACCTGGGTGACTGGCAAGATGGATTTTAACTCCGGCAACGCCTCCAACTACGATCCCAACGTGGACATTTACAAAAGTCCGATGTGGCCTTATTGCGGCAAGAACCTCGGGATCTGGCGGTGTCCATCGGATCGGGCGGGCGTCACCGTGTCAGGCCAGTTCCGCCCGCGGATTCGGACGATGGCCATGAACGCGTTCGTAGGCGGTTTTGGTGGAAAAGCCATCACGACGGGAAACATGACTCCCTACCGGGTGTATCTGAAATTCAGCGAGCTGTCGGTGCCGGGAGCCAGCCAGATTTTTATTTTCCTCGATGGTCGCGAGGACATGATTAACTGGGGAAATTATTTGCAGAATATGGCGGGCTACCGTCCGACGACCCCGGCGGCGTACGGCTGGGTGGACATGCCGGGTTGGTACCACGGGAACGCGGGTGGTCTCTCATTTGCGGACGGGCACTCCGAAATTCATCGTTGGCGGGATGGGCGCACCAGCACCCCCATCAAGAGCACGGGTTACGATGGGAGCAGTGTGACCCCGGCGACAAACAGCGTGGACGTTGCCTGGATGCAGGATCACTCCACCCGGCCCAGATGATCGAACCGCACCGGCCACCGCGAATTTCTCCACTCAAACTTTTAATCGCAAACCTGAACCAAAAACAAACATTCCTATGAACTCAATAAATACACAGCGGGTCGCCGTGGGCGCAGCGCTTGGATTGCTCATGTGCTTGGCGCCGTCGGCGTTACAAGCCACACCGTACGCATGCGATGTTACGAACAACGCGGGCATTGTCTCGTTTCGATTGAATGAAGCTGCGGACAACGTCAAGATCGTTCATGGCGCCACCTCGATTGATCTCGGGGCGGGGGTCAAAGGTCTGACCGTCACCGATCTCACCGCCAATTTCACGGATAGTGGAGTCATCAAGGTGGAGGTCACGCGTTCCGCTTCGGCTGGCTACACCCAATCGAGTGCTGACGATTACCAGGACCCCAGCGGGTACTACGTGAACAAGTTTTACTACCCGCGCTCGATTACCGTGAACAAGTACCCGTCCAGTCCCACTTTCGGGCGAATCTACGTTGCCAACACTTCGCCCGGGACGACGACTACCTCGGGCGTATCGCGGTACACCGGGCGAGGTATATTCATGCTCAACTCCGACGATTCTGCCGCGTTGGATACGGGGGATAATCCTAGAACCGCCGGGCTCAACTGGGACAACGGCGGCGCCGCTTCGCCTTATCGGCTCCGCGTCAATAATGACGACAACAATCTTTACATTGCCGATTACTCGGATTCACAGGGAGGTCTTTGGTACACGGATCTGGATGTCAGTAGCGAGAACCCCGCTGGCAACGTGCTGGACGTCATCGGGGATGCTGGGGCCACCACCGGCGGGAATCATGGCAGCGTCGCCATGATGTGGGTGGAGGGCGCCATCACGGCCAATAACCTAACGGTGTGGTCCATGGATGAAGATCTGCTTCCGGCCAACTCGTTTTGGCGCTATGACATCGGTTCGGGGCCACTGCCTTCTACGGTTAGTCCGGTGAAGCTTAGTCAGGCCACGTCCAACAACGCCAACAACACGGGAAACATGGTGCGCGGCGGCGAGCATAATTATTTCTACCTCTCCATTAACCGTTCAGCGGGAACTGACGCGGCAACGTTACGCGTCTTCGACGAGGACGGAACACTGGTTTGGGACTCGTTGGCGGCAAGCCTCGAGACTGGCGCGAGCGCCGATCTATTGCGGAATTCGACTTCCATTGATCTTTCCTATGACGGCAAAACGCTTGCGTTACTGGGCGGTGCGGCCATTGGCGGGGTCAGGACCATTCAACTTACCAACGGCATCCCGGATTTCTCGACGCTGGCGACCGTTTTTGCGGTACCTGCTACAGACAGCGAACGAGACATTGCTTTTGATGCCGCCGGCAATCTCTACGTGGTCAGCAATCCCGCCGAATTCCTTCGTATCTTTTCCAGAGGCGGAACGACTGTTGCCACCACGGGAACGGATGGGACCTTTGATCTCACGGTACCTCAAACTGAGATCAACCTCGCGACCAGCAGCAATGGAAACGAAGCCGGCCCCGTCAATGGAGGGTTTACGCTGACTCGCACGGGCAATACGGCCGATCCCTTGACCGTTAATTACACCGTGACGGGCACGGCGACCAGCGGCACGGACTACGTTGCGTTACCGGGGTCGGTGACGTTTCAGGCGGGCGAAGTTTCGACCGTTATTCCGGTAGTGGTAACGGATGATTCCGAGGCTGAATTTACCGAGACGGTCGTCCTGACCATTGATGGCAGTCTGGACTACGCCATCGGCAACGGTTCAGCCACCGTCAGTATCCTTGACGACGAACCCGCCACCATCTCGATTGCTCCGGTTGGCGAAATGCGTCTGTTGGAAGGTTATTCCGCCCAAAAACTCGGCTTCACGCTCTCGCGCAAGGGCCTCATCAGTTCGGCTTTGAGCATCAATATCAGTTACTCTGGGACGGCCGCCAACGGCGTGGATTACAATGCGCCCGCCAGTGTTGCTCTCGCCGCCGAGGCCGCGACCGCCACGTTTTACGTCACGCCGATTGACGACGACACCTACGAGGGTGATGAAACGCTGAACCTCACTGTTGGCAGTGGCAGTTATACGGTGGGAACTCCGTCCGTCGCCAACGTGACCGTCATTGACGACGATTATCCGGCGGGCACCGTGCTTTTCGCGGACAACTTCGACACCGATTCCTCGGCGCTCTGGGCGGTCAACGCTTTCGACGCAGCCAATGCCACGGCGACGTTTGCGGAGGATTACAGCGTTACCGGTTATGTCCCGCCGTCCAAACCCGGCGGCACGACCAAAGGTCTGGTGTTCCGGGCCAATCTCGGCCCCAGCCTCAACGCAAACGCCATCAGCGCTTCGCCGCTAGGTCTCGATCTTACCGGTGATTACCGGCTGCGCTTTAAGGCGTGGAATAATTACAATGGCCCGATTGCTGGCGGCGGCTCCGGCTCCACCTACCACCTGACCGCCGGCGTCGGCACCACCGGCGACCACGCACAATTTTCCGGGGGCAACTCGGACGGCATCTGGTTCGACATGAACGGTGACGGCGAGTCCACGACGGCGTTTGGCGACACCAGCGCTTACGCAGACAATTTTGTGCTGCTGGGTGAGTCCGGTGTTTATGCTGCCGGCAGCACCGAAGCCGAAACGCCGCGCTCTTCCGGCAATGAATACTACTCCATTTGGGGCGGCATTCAGGCTCCGGCAGCGCAGATCGCCGCCTACCCAGTGCAGGCGGGTACCACTGACGTCGGCTCGTTCGGCGTTTCCTGGCACACCGTGGTCATTGGCCACGAAACCAACACCGTGTATTGGGTGATAGACGGCATCTTGATCGCCAGTGTTCCGGACAGTTCCACAACTCTCGGGCCGAACCTTTTCGTTGGTTGGGCGGATAACTTCAACAACAGCGCAACTTCGTACCCGAATCCGGCGGAAATGAGCTTTGGCATCATTGACGATCTCCGCGTCGAGACGATTGCGGCTGCGCCCATCGAGATTCATATCACGGGCATCGCCCTCGTGGGCGGCAATGTGGAAATCACCTTCACCGCGCCGGCGGACCTTTCGACCAGCCAGCTCCGTTTGCAAGGAGCGGTAACGGTGGATGGCAGTTACAACACGGATAATTCCGCAAATATCAGCCAAACCGGGCCGGGAGTGTTCAAGGCCACCACCACGCTGAGCGGTGCGAGTCACTTCTACCGCATCATGCAGCAAACGGTTTTCGCGGAATAGTTTGGTTTGGGTGGTGGTTGGGAAGACCGGTGCTTGCCACGGCAGGCGCCGGTTTTCTTTTACCTGGTTTTAGAGTCCCGTGGGGTGATCCAAAAAGACCCACGGCAGGTGAAACTTCCTGGCCAACTGTGCCGCCAGCGCTTTGACGCCGAATGTTTCCGTGGCGTAATGGCCGGCGTAAAACACGTTCAATCCAAGTTCCTCGGCCAGGGCATAAGTCCAGTGCGGCCCTTCGCCGGTGATGAACGTGTCCACTCCCGCCGTCGCCGCCAGTTTGAGTTCTGATCCCGCGCCGCCCGTGACGATGCCAATGCGCCGACAAATTTCCGGTCCGCCTGGAATGCAAAGTGGTTGGTGGCCGGTGGCGGTTGCCAATCGTGCCGTGAGCGTTTCGCGCGGCACTGCGGCTGTCGTTTGCAAACCGATGTATTGTCCGTGGCTGGGGAAGAACGGCACGCCCGTTTTGAAGCCCAAAGCGCGGGCCAGTTGGGCGTTATTCCCGAGGCGCGGATGTAAATCCAGCGGCAGGTGCGAACTGTAAACCGCCAGATCCTGCGTCAGGAGCGACTGGAGCAGTTCGTATTTTTTACCGGTCCACGGGTGGGACGCTGACCAAAACAGTCCGTGATGCACGAGCAGCAAATCCGCTTGGGCCGCCCGCGCCAGTTTCACCGTGGCGAGACTGGCATCCACCGCGGCGGCGATGCGGCTGACGCTGCCGGAATTTTCCACCTGCAATCCGTTGACCGCGCCGGCGTAGTCGCCGACTTCCACCGTGCGCAATAAGCGGTCGCAGTAGCGGACCAGCGTGGCGAGTGATGTTTTTGCCATGAGGGAATGAAAGCAGTCCGGCGCGCGCGAGGAAAACTTTTTCGCGTAAGCATGATTGCTTTCTGGCGGCGAGTTTTTATAGTGCGCTCGTTGAATCGTACGAGATGAACCATTCTTCTGAAGCGGCGGCGCCTTGGAGCACCGCCACGGCACGCAACCTGTACCACATTCCCCGCTGGGGCGCAGGCTATTTTGATATTAACGACGAAGGTCACGTGATCGTCAAACCGTTGCAGGAAGCGGGGGCGACGGTGGACATCACTGATGTGATTGAGGAGGCGAAAGGCCGCGGACTGAAGTTTCCGTTGCTGATCCGGTTTCAGGACATCCTGCGGCACCGTGTGGAAGCCATCAACCGGGCGTTCCAAAACTCCATTCGCGAATTCAAGTATCGCGGCAAATTTCGCGGCGTGTTCCCGATCAAGGTGAACCAGTTGCGCGAGGTGGTGGAGGAAATCCTGGATGCGGGCAAGCCATACGAGTTCGGGTTGGAGGTGGGCAGCAAACCCGAATTGTTCGCCGGGCTGGCGATGCAAAATCATCCCGGTTGTCTGGTCATTTGCAACGGTTACAAGGACGCCGAATTTATTCGCATGGCGTTGATCGGCATCAAGCTGGGCACCAAGGTCATCATGGTGGTGGAGAAGCTCGAGGAGTTGCTGCACATCATCACCATTTCCAAGCAGGTCGGCGTGGAGCCGTTGATTGGCATCCGGGCGCGGCTGTTGAGCAAGGGCGCGGGCAAGTGGGCCGAGAGCGGTGGCGAGAACGCCAAATTTGGTCTCAGCACGGTGGAGCTGATCACCGCCACGGAAATGCTCAAGGCGGAAAACCTCGGCCATTGTTTGAAGTTGCTGCACTTTCATATCGGTTCGCAGGTGCCGGATATTTTGACCGTCAAGAAGGCCGTGCAGGAGGCAACGCGCTTTTACGCCAAGCTCTACAAGATGGGTTTTGCCATCGAGTTCATGGACGTGGGCGGCGGTCTGGGCGTGGATTACGACGGCAGCCGCAGCGCGTTTGATTCTTCCACGAACTATTCGTTGCAGGAATACACCAACGACATCGTGTATTACCTGGGCGACGTGTGCGACGCCGAGCAGGTGCCGCATCCAAACGTCATCAGCGAGAGCGGGCGCGCGATTGTCGCGCATCACAGCGTGTTGATCGTGGAGGTATTTGGCGCCATCAAAAAAATCCGCAACGGCGTGAAGTTTGAATATGGCGATGACGATCACGCGCTGGTGAAGAAATTGTGCGCCATCCGCGAAAACCTGTCCCGCCTGAACAAACTGGAGGCGTTTCACGACGCGCAGGAACGGCGGGACGATGCGCAGCAGTTGTTCACGCTGGGACATCTGGACCTGCCGGATAAGGCCAAGATCGAGCATCTCTACTGGGAAATCAGCGCGGCGGTGGTGGACAGCTTCAAAGGCCAGTCGTACGTGCCGGAGGAAATCCGCAAACTCGAAGACAGTCTGGCCGACCAATACCTCTGCAATTTTTCCGTGTTCCAATCCCTGCTGGACCATTGGGCGTTTGGCCAGTTGTTTCCCATCATGCCGGTGGCGCGGCTGAACGAGCGTCCCACCCGCGAAGCCACGTTGGTGGACATCACCTGTGATTCGGATGGCGAGGTGAATCAATTCATCAATCTGGGCAACGTGCGCGACACGCTGCCGCTGCACGAGCTGCACTTGAACGGCATCGGCCCCGCCGAACCGTACCGGCTCGGTTTTTTCATGATGGGCGCGTATCAGGATATCATGGGGGATTTGCACAACTTGTTTGGGCGGGTCAATGAAGTGCACGTCTTCCTCGAACCGGATGAGCCTACGGGGTATTACATTGAGGAAATCATTGAGGGCAACACCATCATGCACTCGTTGGCCGCCGTGCAATACGACGAGAACGAGTTGAAGCGCCAGATGAAGGCGCAGGTGGACGAGGCCATCAAATCGGATCGCCTCAAACCCAACGAAGCCATGCGCCTGCTCGACGATTATGAGCGCGGCCTGAAAGGCTACACTTATCTCTCCTTTTGATGGTGGATCGAGACCTCTGCTCGTCGGAACTCAGGCGCGCGCTTGTTTCCCCGGTCGGAATCCGTAATTTCTCCGGGTGACGATGGCGGATGCTTCTCCCGATCCCGAATTATGGCGCGCGCTCGGTAAACTGGTGCGCGGTCTCTCGGCGTTGTTTTGGGGCTTGCCCGCCGCGTTGCTGGTCGGCGTCGGCACGGCGCTGCTGGGCTGGTTCAACGCTTTGAGCATTGTACCCGGATTGGTCACCACCGGTTTGCTGCTCTACGGCTTGTGGCAGTTTGGCGCGTTCCAACGGCAGGAACGCCCCTGGCGCCGCGCGCTGGATCGCACCCGCCTGATGGCGTTGATCAATTTTGGTCTCAGTCCGTTTTTGTATTGGTGGCGCCAGATGCCCGCCAACCTGTTTTTTTCGCTGGTGGCTGGATTGATCTGCGTGACCGGTTTGCTGTTCCTGTTCAACTTGAATCTGGTTATTGCACGATTAGGCGAAATGTTGCCTGACGAAACTTTGCGGCAGGAAACCCGGCAGTTTACGTGGCTCAACCGGATTCTGCTGGTGGGATTGATCGGTCTGGCTGCCGTGTTCATTTTTCTCGTGCGAATGCCGCAGTTGCCGGAGTTTTGGCTGGGAATTTTGGCCCGTCTGCAACGCGCTAGTCAGTCCGCGCTGCTGCTCCTGGTGCTGCTGCCCGTTTCACTGACCATGGCCCTGCTCTGGAAAACGAAAGAGGTCATTCTGGACAGCGTGTTTCATCGGCACGACTGAATCCGTGGGAGCAAATGGGGAGCGGCGCAACCTGGGGCTTTTTAAGTATTTCTATAGCCGCCGACATGACGCAGCGGCCTGCCAACCTCAAGCCAAGCGTTGGAGTCAAACGGACGACCGTCCTTGGTTCGGAACGAGCACCGGCGCGGCCGCAGTCCAAAACCTCGCGGATAGGGGCAACATTCCCCATCCGGACCCCACCTTCATTGGGTTGCACTCGTTCGGTGCCACGGCTACAACTTTAATTAAACCGCTATAGGTGCGAAATCGAGTTTGTGCGCCGGCCTCCGTTCAATTTAGCAATTGATACCAGTTGTTGCGCTGGCGCGGTTCGTAACCCAGGTCCCTGGCGAGCCGGTGCATGTCGGCCACGGTCATGTGGAAAGTCGCCCCCGCCTGGCTCACTACGTTTTCCTCGATCATGATGCTGCCGAGATCGTTCGCGCCAAATTTCAACGCGATCTGTCCGATCTCGCGCCCCTGCGTGACCCACGAGCTTTGCACGTTCTCGAAGTTGTCCAGGTAAATGCGGGCCAGCGCCTGCGTGCGCAGATACTCGTGCGCGCCGACGGTCGGGGCGCGCAGCTTGGTGTGCTCCGCTTGAAACGTCCAGCCGATGAACGCAGTAAAATGACCAGTTGGATTTCCCCTCGCCGGGCCTTCGGCCACCCTCTCCCCATCCGATGGGGGGAGGGTAGGGGTGAGGGGTTTTCGGGCGTAACTTAACGACTTGTCCTGTTGCGCGCGCAGGCGTTCCAAATGTTCAATCCGGTCCGCATGCGTTTCCACATGACCGAACATCATCGTGGCGCTCGAATAAAGTCCAAGCCGATGCGCCACGTCCATCACTTCGAGCCAGTCGTCCGTCATGGCTTTGCGCGGGGAAATGCGTTGGCGCACCCGGTCCACGAGGATTTCCCCGCCGCCGCCCGGAATGGAGCCGAGGCCAGCCGCTTTGAAATCGCCTATGATTTTTTCCAGCGGCTCGTTGAACACCTCGCGGAAATGGATGAACTCGCTCGGGCTGAAACCGTGAATGTTGAAATGTGGATACTTGCTTTTCACATGCGCGAGCAAATCCAGATACCATTGTTTGGTCAGCTTGGGATGATGCCCGCCCTGCAACAACATCTGCTCGCCGCCTTGCGCGATGGTCTCCTCGATTTTGCGATCCAACTCGTCCCGGGTGATCACGTAGGCGTCCGGCGCTTTTTCCGTGCGATAAAACGCGCAGAATTTGCAATAGACATTGCAGATGTTCGTGTAATTGATATTGCGATCTATGTGGTAGGTGACGATCTCATTGCCGCGTCCGCCGTAGGCGGATTGCTTGGCGAGTTGTCGGCGCCGATCCGCCAGCGCGGCCAGTTCTTCCAACGGCAAATGGTACAGGCGTTCCGCTTCACTGGCATTGATCCGCTGGCCATCCCAGACTTTCTGCAACAAATCGTCAAGTGACGCGTCGTAAATCACACGGGCAACTTAACCAGCACAGCGCAAGGAAACAAGTGTGCGTGCAGCCGCTAAACCCCTTCGCGCGGCAGGTTCATGATGTCGAATTTATTGGCGTTGTAGAACCGGCCGTACAGCCGCCAGAATCCCCAGGCCGCCAGCAGCGCGCCCAACCCGAGTCCGAAGGAAAGCACGGGAGTGGTGATCCGGACGCAGGCCACCGCCAGCCCGGCAAAGACCGCACCAACAGATAGAAACATCCCGATCAGCGCAATTGCGTGTAGGCGGAATCGCGAGGAATCATTCGTCCCGGCGCTGAACGCCATGGCGATGATAGGCCCGCGCGCGGCGGCAAGCAGCAGCGCGGCTTTGCATCCCATGATGACCCCCATGGCCCATCCCAGTCCGGTCAGGTGGGCGATCGCTCCGCCGCAAATCGCCAGGTATCCCAGCAGGCCTGGAAGTTGCACGAGCGTGTATTTGAACAACACCCGCGATAGTTCGCGATAACCCACGGGATAAACCGTGTGCAGTTGAAGGTTTACCCCGCTGCAGAAGATCGGACTGAACGCTCGTCCCTTTGCGTAGAAAACGTCGAATCCGCGAAAGACCGTGATTAGAATTGTTCCCAACCAAGCCCAGGTTTGAAACGCGGGATTGATTTGACCCAACGCGGTGGCCGTCACTCCGCCGATGATAAGGTGCAGATAAATTTTCTTCCATCGCCGCGTGATCCGGACGGTCTTGGGAAAGGCGAGTTCCGCGAGGTTTCTTTCATGGTCAGTCAACCAGCGCCACCACCACACTTCAAACCAGCCGGTGATGGATGCGGTTGCCGGCGTGAGAAATTCGCGTGTCGCCACGTACTCCGCAATGGTCGTTACGCCCACCCGTCCGGAGACGTTATTTACCTCGGTTGACTCCGAACCGGATCCATGCGGAAGCACATCCGCCGCCTCTGGTTCGAGCGGCTCGGCGAATTCGTAGGTTGCGGCAAGTTGCCGGACGGTGTGACGCAATGTCCAAATCAAACCGAGGCTGGGAATCAGGAACAAGAGTTCGCGTGGCGAGCCGTCAGGAGCGACTGCCCGCAGCAGTGCCAACGGCCAGGTGGTGGGCAACAGCAGGTTCAGCGTGTCGGCGCTGCGTTCCAAAAGAGCCAGCAGAGGCGCACCCACAAAGGAGTGACACACCAGGATGATTATCCCAATCCAATAAGTGAGGGTTGCCATCATGCCGTAGGGCAGTGAGGAACAGTGCCGTAGCGCCAAGCCAACGAGCGCCAGTGTGATCAACCACGCCAGCGCCACAGCGGGAATCAAGACCAACCCTTTAACCGCAGGCCATTCGAGCCAGAACATCAAGGTGCCCAACATCGCGGCCAAGTCCACCAGCAACCAGAGCGAATGTCGTAGATATCGGCCGAGCTGACGGCGGAAGATCGTTTGCGTCTCCAGTGGCAGCAGCGATAACGCCGGCAGGTCGGGTGACGCATACAGGTGTTGGGCGAGGGACAACACTTGGTAAACGATCATGACGCCAGGCCAGATTCCAACGAAAGCCAGGGCCGGGGCCAGATGGCCGCTTTTACTGGCAATGCTGAAGGTCGCGCCGGCCGCGATGACGGATAGCAGTAATCGAAAGAGAGAGCGGGCTTGATAGTGGCGGGAGCGGCGACCGCGCCGTGCCTGACGTTTCAACTCCGGCGAGCGCCGGATGGTGTGTTGAATCCGGCGCCGCAAGCGGCGTTCGAAGGCTGGCGAGTGCAGTTTCATTCAGCTTCGTTGCGCAACCGACGGAACATTTCCTCCAACACATTTGCCTTGTCGCTGGCCAATTCCCGCAGCCGCGTCATGGTGTCGAACGCGTGAATTTCGCCCTCGTGAATCACGCAGACGCGATCACTGAACCGCTCGGCCACATCCAGCAATTGTGTCGAATATAGAATGGTGCGCCCGCGCGCCGTTGCCGCCCGGGCGTGGCGTTTGAAGGCGTCAATGCCGTGCGGGTCCATGCCCGAGGCAAATGGTTCATCCAACAGCCACACCTCGCGATCCGCCGCCAACAACGCCACCAAACCCGCCTTGTAGGCTTGTCCGCGCGACAGGGTTTGCACCGGCCGCAAGGCCAGCGGCAGCAGATCGAACTCGCGCAACAATTCCAGCACGCGATCTTCCGCGTTGTTTCCGTCCGCCTCGTAAAGGCGCAGAATGATGGCCAGATTGCGCAACACGGTTTGATCCCAGAATAAAAACGGAAAATCGGGCAGCACGAAAAAGCGCCGGCGCAAATCCAACCGGTCGCGCCGGAACTCCTGATCGTCAAAGTAGATCTGGCCTGAATCCGGCGCGGCGATACCGGCCAGACAGCGCAGCAGCGTGGTTTTGCCCGCGCCGTTCGGGCCGAGCAAACTGATGATTTGCCCGGGGGCAATTTCCAGGGACACCCGGCTCAACGCGTGAATGGAGCGATACGATTTACTGACCGCACGCAGTTCAATTTTCATGGGGTTTGCGTTTCCGTAACATTCTGGGAAATGGCGGGAATTTCCCGGCGGGTCAATGTTTAATTGAGACACTTCCGGCGATCCCGCTCAATGGAGGCGCGCGGGATCCGCCGCCTCAACGCTCCAATTGGGTCATTTCTCGTTGCGAGAGGATTTTCTGTGACGGTACGTAGTTCGCAATGAATTCGCGTTGAAATGTCGCAAAGGTTCCCGCCGCCAGGGCCGCCCGGATGTCCGCCATCAATTTCACGTAAAGGTGGGTGTTGTGCAGGCTGACCATGCGCAGTCCCAGAATCTCGTTCACGTTCAGCAAATGTCGCAGATAGGCACGGGTGAAATGACGGCAGGCGAAACAATCGCAACCGGCTTCGATGGGGCGGAAGTCCGCCTTGTACGCGCCACCTTTCAAACCGAACTGACCCTGCCGCGTGAAGGCGGTGCCGTTACGCGCCACCCGGGTCGGCAATACACAATCAAACATGTCCACCCCGCGCGCCACCAGTTCCACCAGTTGCGCCGGAGTGCCCAGCCCCATGGCGTAACGCGCTTTGTGTGCGGGCAGATGCGGTTCGGCCAGTTCCACGGCCTTCATCATTTCCGGCTCGGGTTCACCCACGCTCACGCCGCCGATGGCGTAGCCGTCGAAGTCCAGCGCGACGATGGCTTTTGCGCATTGCTCGCGCAGCTCGGGATTGATGCCGCCCTGACAGATGCCGAAGACCAACTGTCCCGGAGCGCGCGGTTGGGCGCGACATTCCCGGGACCATTGAATGGTGCGCTCGACGGCTTTGCGTTGTTCGCGCGCCGGAGCGTTGTGTGCGGGACATTCGTCAAAAACCATGGCGATGTCCGAGCCGAGCGTGCGTTGGATTTCCATGGATTCTTTCGGTCCAAGAAACAACGACGAACCATCCAAGTGCGAACGAAACTCGACACCGTGCGTCTTGATCTTGCGAATTTTCGCCAGGCTGAACACTTGAAATCCGCCGCTGTCCGTGAGGATGGGTTTTGGCCAGTTGATAAATTGATGCAAGCCGCCCGCCGCACGGATGATGTCCATGCCGGGGCGGATGTTGAGATGATACGTGTTGCCGAGGATGATTTGCGTGCCCATCTCGTTGAGTTCGCGCGGATCGAGCGCCTTCACGCTGCCCTGCGTGCCCACGGACATGAACACCGGCGTGTCCACCGCGCCATGCGCGGTGGTTAATCGGCCCAGCCGCGCTTTGGAATGTGGATCAGTTTTCAGCAGTTCAAACATGGCAATGACGGTTTTAGCGGAAGGGCGACGAAATGAAAACATTTACCGTTGGTTAACCCAGCTCCGTTCAGACCTTGAGCCAACAGCGCACCCAATGCCCCGGCCCGACTTCGCGCAGTTCTGGCGCGGTTTGGCGGCACTCGTCTTTGGCAATTGGACAACGCGGCGCGAAGCGGCAGCCGGCGGGGAAATGGCCGATGCGCGGCACCTGACCGGGAATCGCGCTTAAACGACGGGAATGCTCGCCCAAACGCGGCACGCTCGCCATCAACGCTTGCGTGTAGGGATGGCGCGGACGTTGCAACAATTCCCGCGTGGGCGCGCTTTCCACAACTTGTCCGGCGTACATCACGACGACGCGATCCGCGATGTCGCCGACGATGCCGAGATTGTGCGTGATCAAGAGCATCGCCATGCCCAGTTGCTGCTTGAGCGAACGTAGCAATTCCAGAATTTGCGCCTGAATCGTCACGTCCAGCGCGGTGGTCGGCTCATCGGCGACCAGCAATTGCGGTTCGCTGGCCAATGCCATCGCGATCATCACGCGCTGCTGCATGCCGCCGGATAGTTCGAACGGATAGCTTTTGATGCGCTGCTCCGGCGCCGCAATTCCAACGCGCTGTAACAGATGAATAACCTCCGCGTCCGTGGCGTGCGGCGGCCGGTGCAACTTCAACATCTCCTTGATCTGCGTGCCGATGCGAAAGACGGGATTCAGCGACGCGCCCGGTTCTTGAAAGACGTAACTCACCACGCCGCCCCGGATGGCGCGCAATTCCTCCGGTGTCATCTTCAACACGTCGCGGCCCTTGAGCCAAATTTCGCCGCCGGCATAGCGGGCGGGCGGCGCGGGGACGAGGCGGGCGATGGATTGCGCGGTGACGCTCTTGCCGCAACCGCTTTCGCCGACGAGACAGACGGTTTCGCCCGCCGCGAGCGCCAGCGAGACGCCGTCCACGGCGCGGGCGGCGCCGTCATGCGTGACGAAGTCGAGTTGCAGGTTTTTGATTTCGAGCAGAGTCATGGTTGACGCCGCGCCGATTATGGAGTGTTCTAGCGTCGTTTGCAAAATGCGTTGGTGAACATCTGCATGCGTAGATTGCTGACCAACCAGACCACGTTACGGCCATGAAACAAATCTCGTTGCTTTGGGTGTTGGTGATTCTGACCTACGCCAGCCGGACGGCCGCTCATTACAGGATTCCAGAAACGGAAAAAGTGCCGATCCAGCGTTTGTTCACCAACCTCCAGCAACGACTCAAGGCAAACACAAATGACGTTGAACTCACCTACCAGCTTGCGCGTTTGTACTCGATGGCTTACGCGACCAATCTGACGCAGGTCGTGGTGGTGAAAGAATCCAGCTATCCAGACGAATGGCAAACCCGGTTTTCCGGTTTGCCGAAAACCGTGCAAGAATTCCAATCGCCCGAGGCCCGGACTGTTGGTTTGGCGCATCTGACCAATGCGGTCGTTTTTTACGAACACGCTTTGACCTTGCTCAAGACCGCCACCAACGCTGCTCCGTGGCGCATTGTGCGAGCGGAGTTGGGAAAAGCCTGGTGTCTCGATCAGTTGGGACAAAGGGATCAAGCCCTGACGGCTTACCGAAAAGCGTTGCAAACCGCCTGGCACATGGAGGTCACGGGTGATTTCGACTTCAAGGAGTGGGTTGCCGATGCGTGGTCTGATGTCAAAGCCGGACGCAACCCGATCCGAAGCCACAATCGCGGCTCCATCATCATGGTGGGAGAATGTTATTGCGAGGAGATCATCGGCTATATGAAGAAGTTGCTGGATCCGACCAAGGACGCCAGGGAACTCGCCGGGTTGCAGGAGAAGGAAAAGAGGTTAAAGCAAATAGGCCGGGCCATCACGCCGATTCTTGTGCCGCTGGAAGCTGAAACTTCGTTCGCGGAGTTGGTGAATCCAACCGCCGGCGTGGAGTTTGATCTGGATGGCAGCGGGCTGAAACGGAAATGGGGCTGGATCACTCCGAAAGCGGCTTGGCTGGTTTATGACTCGGATGGCAGCGGACAAATCACGTCGGCTTTACAGATGTTCGGGAACGTCACCTTCTGGATTTTTTGGCAGGATGGCTATGCGGCGCTCGCGGCGCTGGATGATAACCACGACGGGATGCTCACCGGCCCTGAACTGGAGCATCTCGCGCTCTGGCAGGACGGGAACAATAATGGGGTGAGCGACCCCGGGGAGGTGCTGCCGCTGGCGCATTATGGAATCACGGGAATCCAGACGACGGGCCGGGTCTTCAACACGACAACGAAGTGGAATAGTCACGGTGTCACGCTCAAGGACGGCACCACCCGCCCGACGTATGACTGGTCCGCACCGCTGAATTGACGCGGTTTGCGGCTGGACGGCTGGTGCCCCGCCTTGACCCCGCAGCGTGTTAAGTTTGCTTGCGCGCCACTGTCACGCGAAGAATTGTCATCTGGCGACGGAACCGCGGCGCGCGCAAGAACTTGGCTTGAAGAAACGAGCCGGCGCGGCTAGTGTGCGCCGCATGTTTGTCAAGCAATTGAGCTGGCTGGCCCTCGCGGGCTTTGTCGCTTCTTGCGCCACCAAGGAGCTTGGCCACAACCCGGAAGTTGCATCGAAAGTGAAGACATTGACCGATTTTCAACAGGCAGGAAAACCTTTCCACAACCGGCTGCGCCTGCCCGGATTCGAAATTACGCCCGAGGCCATCGCGCAGACCGTCTCGCGCACCAGGGCCGAGGCGGATGCGGCGTTGGATCGCATCGGCCAACTGGCGCCCGACGCGGTTAGTTTCAACAACACCGTACGCGCACTGGATGCGAGCGGCGCGATCGTCAACGAGAATCTCAACCGGCTTTATCTCATCAAGGAAACCAGTCCGGTGGCGGCCATTCGCGACGCCGCGACCGAGGCGGTGAAGCAGTTGCAGGAATGGGCGGTGGGTTTGGATTATCGCGAGGATGTTTATCGCGCCGTGAAAGCCTACGCCGATACGCAGCCGAAACTGGCGGGCGAGGAGGCGAAATTGCTGACCGAAACCATGCGCGATTATCGCCGCGCCGGATTGCATCTGCCCAAGGTTCAGCGAGATGAAGTGGAGCGACTGCGCAAGGAACTCACCGCCGTCAGCACGGATTTCGACAGTCACATTACCGACGCGCAAAAGACGCTGCGGTTCACCCGGGCCGAACTGGAGGGCGCGCCGGAAAGTTTATTGACCGCGGCTGGCGTCAAAACCGGTCCGGACGAATACAGCCTCAAGGTGAATGTGACCTGGCAGGCACTCGCGGTGTTGGAACATGTGAAAAGTGAGGCGGTGCGGCAACAGGTGGTTACGGAACAGGCGCGGTTGGCGCGCGCGGAGAACGCCCCGCTCGTCGGTAAAATTTTGTCGTTGCGCCACGAGATCGCCACGAAGCTTGGTTATGCGAACTGGGCCGATTACCAGCTCGAAGTCAAGATGGCGCAGAACGGTCGCACGGCCATCGCGTTCGAGGAGCGGCTTCGCGACGGACTGCAGGCGAAATTTGAAAGTGAACTGGCTCAATTTCAGCAGTTGAAAACGGCTGAAACCGGCGATGCGGATGCGCGCGTTCAACTCTGGGACTGGCGCTATTACGCGGAGCAGTTGCGCAAAACGCAATACAACGTGGACAGCGAACAGTTGCGTAACTTCTTTCCGCTGCAACGCACGTTGGACGGGATGTTCACCATTTACCAACGGATTTTCGGATTGAAGTTTGCGCGCGTCACCGCGCCGTACCGTTGGGTGGATGACCTGCAACTTTGGGCGGTAAGTGATGCGCAGTCCGACGAGCCGCTTGGCTTCTTTTATCTCGATTTGTTTCCGCGCGAAGGCAAATACCACCACTTCGCCGTGTTCCCGTTGATTAGCGGCCACCGCACCGCCAACGGTGACAATCAACGTCCGGTGGTGGCCATGGTCTGCAATTTCACCCCGCCTACCGGCGACAAACCGTCGCTGCTGGATCACGGTTCGGTGGAAACGCTGTTTCACGAGTTCGGTCATGTGATGCACGAATTGTTGACGCGCGCCACCTTCGCGCGCTTTGCCGGGGCCAATGTGCCGCGCGATTTTGTCGAAGCGCCCTCACAAATGCTGGAGAACTGGGTCTGGGACCGGCGCGTGCTGGATAGCTTCGCCGCCGACTATCGTGATCCTTCTCGCAAAATTCCATCCGACATTCTGGATCAATTGAAAGCCGCCAAATACGCGACTTATGCCTGTCACTATCGGCGCCAGCTTTCCTTCGGATTGATGGATTTGATGTTGCACACGCGGATCACCGATCAAAATTCAAGCGAAGCTCTGCCGCTCGCCAACCGGGTGCTCAGCGACACGTTTTTACCCGTGCCGCCAGACACGGATTTCATCTGCTACTTCGGCCACTTCACCGGTTACGACGCCGGGTACTACGGTTACGCCTGGGCGGATGCAATCGCGGCGGACATGGCGACGGTTTTTGAAACAGCCCCGGACGGTTATTTCGACGTGGCGGCGGGACGCAAGATGCGCACGGAGATTTACGCCACCGGCGATTCACGCGACGTGAACGTGAGCATCGAAAAATTCCTCGGTCGCCCGCGCTCCATTGAGCCGTTCCTCAAGAAAATCGGCGCTCAGGTGAAGGGAAGGGAAAATTAACCACGGATGAACACGGATAAACACGGATGGGGAAAAAATGCCGAAGCTCGAATGTCGGATGACGAAACCGCCGCGCGGGATTTAATTCGGATTTCGGCATTCGTCATTCCGCTTATCCGTGTCCATCTGTGTTCATCCGTGGTTGAAAAATCGAGATGAAAGAACTGCCGCACACCCATTCGTGCTTTGTATGCGGCGAAGCCAATCCGCACGGACTCAAATTACGCTTCCACACCGATGGTCAAAAGGTGACGACGCGCTTCCGTCCCGGGCCGACGCATGTGGGTTTCAAAGGCGTGGTTCACGGTGGCTTGGCGGCGACCGTGTTGGATGAAATCATGGTGTGGGCGTGCGTCGTCGCGACCAAACAATTCGCCTATTGCGCCGAATTAACCGTGCGTTACCGCAAACCACTTCAACCGGATCAGGTGGTGCGGGTCACCGCCGAGCTGACGGGCAATCGCAAAGGGCGACTCTTCGAAGCGCGCGCCATCATTCTGGACGAGGCGGGCAATGCGCTTGTGGAAGCCACCGGTAAATACATGCCCATCGCCGCCGCCGCTTTGGCGCCGATGCAAGCGGATTTGGTGGGTGATCGGCGGATGATTGAACATTCCCGTGAAACCGCCTGAAGCACTCCCGCTGAACGACGGCTGCATCGCATGAATTGGGAGCATCTGCAAAATCTGGCGCGGATGGAAATTGACGCAACGCTGGCCGAACTGCCGGCGCCTTTGCGCGAACGGGCACGGCAAATTCCCATCGCGCTGGATCGCCAGCCCGATGCGGCCTTCGTCGCCGATGGCATCGGTCCGGAAACGCTCGGGCTTTTTACCGGCCCCGCCTTTGCGGATGCCGATCACGCGATGTCACCAGTCCCGGCGCAGATTTTCCTGTTTTTGGAAAACCTGTGGCGTTACGTCAGTGGAAATGAAACCGCCTATCGCGCGGAAGTCCGCACCACCTACCTGCACGAGCTGGGGCACTACCTCGGTTTGGATGAAGATGAATTGACCGATCGCGGTTTGGGCTGAGCGAGGCCGCGCGTGCGCTTTGCCCGGCGCACGCTAAATCTTCGCGGGATGTTCGGAAAACGAAAACCGGGATTGCGGAATTGTGGCTTGACGATTCGACTCCCGCCGGGATTGATTATCGCCAGCAAGCAGCAACCTAAACGCAATTTGAAAACGCCATGAAGACCATGAACAATTATCGTCCCACTGTTTTGTCCGGAAACTGGTCGTGGCGTATCGGAGTTATGCTCCTGGTGGTATTGGGTTGCTTAAGTTGTTGGACGGCTACGGTTACAGCGGCAACGTCAGCAGAGCCATCCTCCACGACGTTGCCGATTCGCGGCTTGCATCTGTCCGCTCCCGGAAAACAAGCAACGCCGCTTCTGGTCAAGTTCATCCGTGAGGAGCTGCCCAAGCAGGGCGTGAATACGTTGATCCTGGAGATTGGCTACCAGTACGATTACACGTCGCTCCCGGAATTCGCCGATCCGTCCGCCATGGGCGAAGCGGAGCTTAAACAAGTGTTGCGGGCGTGTCGGGAAAACGGCATCGAGTTGATTCCGCAAATCAATTGTTTGGGGCATCAATCCTGGGCCAAGTATAACGGGCGATTGTTGGACAAGCACCCCGAGTTTGATGAGACCCCGGGGAAATATCCGGAAAACAAAGGGATTTACTGCCGCAGTTATTGCCCGTTGCATCCGCAGGTGCATGAGGTCGTGTTCGCTTTGATGGATGAATTGATCAAAGTCTGCGAGGCCAAATCGTTTCACGTTGGCATGGATGAAGTTTTTATTCTGGCGGATCCCGATTGCCCGCGCTGTCAAGGCAAGGATCCGGCGCAGTTGTTTGCGGATGAAGTCAACCGCTTGCACGCTCACTTGAAAACCTTGGGCTGCCGGACCTGGATTTGGGGTGATCGGTTTTTGGATGGGAAAGCCACCAAGTTGGGCAAATGGGAGGCGAGCGAAAATGGAACCGCCGCCGCGCTGGATCTTGTGCCGAAGGATCTGCTGATTTGCGACTGGCATTACGAAGCGCCCGCGCCGACGGCGAAGTGGTTTGCCGAAAAGGGATTTGACGTGGTGACGTGTCCGTGGCGACGCCCCAAGGTGGCGCTGGAACAGTTGACGCAAATGCGCGCCCTGCGGGCCGATCCCAAACTGGCGCAACACGCGCTCGGCCTGGTGCAAACCACCTGGTGCGGCGTGCCGGAATTCGTGAACGCCTACCAAGTGGTGCAAGCCGGTGCGTTCCGCGAAAAAGATCGCGGCGCCGATTCGGCCCAATGTTTTGTGACGCTGTTTGAAGCAATGCGAAAAAAATGAGCGACGATCGCGTCGTGTTCCGCATCCAGGTTGTTGGGAAAGTCGGCAACGGTCGTTGGCCGGCGACGAAAGTTAGGGAAATCTGGAGACATGGTGACCTTGGCAGCGGAGGCGCAGCAGTTCCATTTCGCGTCGGGTGCTCAACACCTCGAGCTTTACCACCAGGGGGTCACGATGCCTCCAGTCTTTCCCCCAAAATATAAATTTTCTATTGCAACGATAGGTGAAAGGTGGAAAATCGGCATCGTTGCACCCTTTTGAAGTTCCGTTGCCCGACAGCCTTTATGGACTGATGGGCGAGACTGAACGATTCAAAAGCAATCCGCAGCCTGCTGGCTGCAAAACCAAAGGTCGGAAATGGCAAGAGCGTTACAGAAAATCACCGATTGGCCGAAACGGGCACAAATGGCGAACTATTGTGTGAAAACTTTGGCGAAAAATTGCCGGGTATCCGTGCGGACTTTGGAGCGGCATATCCAATCGCAATACGGCTTGAGCCCCCAAGCGTGGATCAACGAACTCTGGGCGCAGCGCGCGCAGCAACTGCTGTCGGCAAGCAAGAGCATCAAAGGGGTGGCGTCGAAATTAGGTTACGATGACAACCGTGTACATCACTTCACGCGAGATTTCAAGAAATGCTGTGGCATCACGCCAAGTCAGTTTTTGACTGGCGTTGCCTGATTTGCACGGCGCATGGTTTGATGGATGCGAAGTTGCATGAGAAACAAAACTGGAATGAGCCAAGGCGAAAAGTCTTTGCAGGAGCGTGATGCGAACGGTTGTGCTGGAGCGTCAAAAGTGAAGACTGACCTTCTTAAATAACGATGAATTTACACCGACTAATAAAAGAGATACTACCCGTTTTTCTGTCTATCTTGGTTGTAAGCTTTACGCTTAATGGGTTTTCCGAACAGAAACAAGTGATCAGTGGAGTTCTAAAAAGATCATATAGGCCGCCGGCCGGCATAACGAATTGTGAGCCAATGCTTTTCTCGGCTGAAGTTGCGAAACATCAGTGCAACATCTTACTTCTAGAATCGGGGCCAAATACTCCGGTGTTCAACTATGTCGTCAGTGACGGAGTGGATGTGTATCAGAGTTGGGTGCCGTTGGACCAAGCAACCGGTCATGGGTCAGAAGTTGAGTGGTATCCCCAAGGACACGGAACAACATTGATGGCCGATATTGATCAAGGTTCATTTCCCAGTCGGTTATCGGTGGCCGTCCAGATATTGTTCTTTGCATTTAATAGCACCGATTTCGCGTTGGGTAGCAATAATGTTGTGAATTTAAACGCATTTCAAAACGATCCACTTTATGATCTCTCAAACCTTTGGCAGACGGTTGAATTCTTTCCAGATAAGGCGGTCAAGGGATTTAGGGTGTTCGCACCACAACGGGGGATTCATAAGGTTGAGAATTTCGAATACACATGGTCGGAGGGTTACACGAATGGTTATTATCTACTTGCGGAATATTCCGTTGCAAAATATGACGCTAAGAATGCGCTGCCGCTAGAGTTTTCGTTCCGGCTGTATCGGCCAAAAGCTGACGATGCTGCAGGAACCGAGGATGTCGATTTTTGGGGGGAGTGGAGTTATTCTACCGAATCTGTTGATTTACAAGAAGGCGGCGTTTCTTTCGACGCCGTCCCGAAGAATAGTATTTTATCGACCAATATTCGTTCGGTGTCAATAAGTGATAATCGCCTAAACGGCCCAACAGGATCGTTTGGCTATTCAATCGCAAGTAAGGATGCGGTACCATTTAGAACTACTGAGAAGTACAAATTAGTTGCAAAAGAGTTTGCGCAGGAAACTTACAAAGGGAGAAAGGGCGCTTTTGCATTTATTTTTTTAATGCTTTCCCTGTTGCCGGTTATGGCATTGCTAGTTTTGAAAAAGAAAACAAACAATAAAATGTCGAACTAGCTAAATAGGAATCTGAAAAAATTATTAATGGGAGAATCTGGGGACATGGTGACCTTGGCGACGGAGGCGCAGCAGTTCCATTTCGCGTCGGGTGCTCAACACCTCGAGCTTTACCACCGGGGGGTCACGATGTCCCCAGTCTTTCCCATCAGCAACGAAAGTTCCGCTTGTCACCGGATGTAGCGCCGCCCAACATGTTGCCGATGTCTGACGTAACGTGGTTTTGAGATGATCGAGTTGATTCAGTTTCCGTGGAGTCCGTATTGCCTGGTGCAGCGCCACATTCTGCGGTTTGCCGGAGTTCGTTTCCAAACCACCAACCTCAAACGCATTGGCGACCGGTCGCGCATCTGGAAACTTACCCAAGCCCGCTATTACGGCGTTCCGATTCTGCGCGATGGATCGCGCGTGGTTTTTGAGACCAGCGAGACCTCCCAGGTCCTCGGCAAATATCTGGATCGGAAATTCAAACTGAACTTGTTTCCGCGTGAACGTGAAGGCGAGCAGATCATCCTCTGGCAATACCTCGAAGGGGAAATCGAAAGCCTGACGTTCAAGCTGAACGACATTTACTATCGCGAGTTTGTGGCTCAAGCGGACCAACTTCCGTTTCTTCGCCATAAAGAACGCAAGTTTGGTCGTGGTTGTATAGACGCCTGGCGCGCGCAACGCGCGTCTCTGCGGGCCGAATTGGTGGCGAAACTGACGCCGTTCGAGCGCATGGCGGCGCATCGTCCGTTTCTCCTGCGGGAACGCCCCAGCTTTGTGGACTTCGATCTGCTGGGTCTGATGAACAACTTTTTCTATTCCGGCCACTACACCTGGCCGGCGGCGTTGCCGCAACTGCATCAGTGGTACCGCCGGATCACCGCCGCCCGGCTGACTCAATTCGTCATGTGAAGAACTACATTCTCGACACCAACGTCCTGCTCCACGACCCGAACTCCTTGCTGAACTTCCGCGAGCACCACGTTCTGATTCCCATCGAAGTCATCGAGGAAATTGACCGGTTCAAACGCGAGTCCTCGGAACTGGGTCAGAATGCCCGTGCGGTTTCCCGCTTGTTGGATGCGTATCGCGGTCAGGGCAGTTTGAGCGACGGCGTGAAACTGCCCAACGGCGGCAAATTGCGGATTGCGATGCAGAAACGCAGTTTGACCAACGGCAACGGGAGCAGTAAGGGCCTGGGCGGCTCCAAGAGCGTGGATAATAAAATCCTGGCGATTGCCAAAACGCTGCAAAAAGCCGAGCCGAAACATAAAACCATTCTGGTCTCGAAAGACATCAACCTGCGCATCAAAGCTGATGCGTTGGGATTGGACGCCGAGGATTACGAAACGGATCGCGTTCATATCAAGGACCTGTACACCGGCATGATCCAGATTCAGGTCAGCCCGCAAAAACTGGCGACGTTCCGCGCCCACGGCGAGCTGGAAGTTCACGACGGTAAAATGTATTTCCCCAATGAGTACTGCACGTTGGTGGACGAAACCAATCCGAAGAAGTGCGCTTTGACCAAGGTGAACGCCACCGGCGACCGGCTCATTCCGATCCTCGACGTGCGGGATGGGGTTTGGGGCATCAAACCGCGGAATCGTGAACAACATTACGCCTTCGACGCGCTGTTGGATGATCGGGTAAAACTCGTCACGCTCATGGGCAAAGCCGGCACCGGCAAAACCTTGCTCGCGATGGCGGCCGGTTTGAAACGCACGGTGCAGGATCGTGAATTTCGCCGCGTGGTGGTGGCGCGTCCCACCATCTCCATGGGCAAGGAGCTTGGCTTCCTGCCGGGTTCGCTGGAGGAAAAACTCGCGCCGTGGATGCAGCCGATTCATGACGCGCTCGAAATGTTGAGCGATCTCAACATGGGCCACGACCATCGTCGCGGCGGCGATTTGATGCGCAGTGGCAGCATCGTGGTGGAAGCGTTGAGTTACATTCGCGGGCGCAGCATCGCGAACCAGTTCATGATCATTGACGAGGCGCAAAACCTCACGCCGCTCGAAGTGAAAACCATCGTCACCCGCGTCGGCAACGGCACGAAGATCGTCTTCACTGGCGACCCGTATCAGATTGACAACCCTTACGTGGACAGCTCCTCGAACGGGTTCAACTACATCGTGAGTAAATTCCGTCCGCAATCGGTTGCCGCCCATGTGGAACTGCAAAAAGGCGAGCGTTCCGAACTGGCCGAACTGGCCGCGAACATTCTTTGAATCGGAGTTAGACCGCAGGTGGCGTTTCGCCGCGCTCGGCGAACCAGTGGCGTAAGAACACCAGATCGGCGGCGTCCTTTTCCCGATGCGTCACGGCTTTCATGCGCCACAGCAGGCGCGGCGAAGCAAACGGAATCGGCACGCCGTCCACTTCGCGAATGACGACATCCTTGGCCGCCTCGGCGTAGTCAATTCCTCCCGCGGACCGCATCAAATCCACCAGAATCTCGTCAGCCACGCGGATGACATTATATTGCTGAAGTTCGCCGGGTTGCAGTTCCCGAACCGCGTTATCCGGCAGCGTGGCGAGCGCGGCATAAACCTTCGCCTCATTTTCCCGATCCACCGCTACCATCAGGTCCACATCGGTGGTGAGACGAGCCAAGCCGGCGGAGATGATGGCGAAACCGCCGACGACCACATATTTTGCGCCGCGCTGGTTCAACTCCTGGCAGAGTTTTGCCAGATCCGCTTGAACGGGCGGGCGACTGACTAGATTTTCGGGAGGGTGGCCCGCGCTTGCATCTTGATCATCCATGCGTCCGCTTCCTCATGAGTTTTGAACCGATAAACGCCTTTGCGCGCCCAGCGATGTTTGAACGTCCGATGCAACTCAGACCCCAACACCTGCAACTTCATCCCCGCAGTCCACGCCTCGGGCGTGACTGTGCGCCGACCCACAAAACGGTCAATCTGCTCTTCGACGTTGATAAATGGCGGTTTCAAAGCGCAGTCAGAATAAGGCGGAAACTGTGGCCTCGCAAGGGGACTTCCACGGCACTTCAGGGCTGACGCATATCAGCTTGTGAGGATGCGTTTAAGGTAATCGGGGTCAATGGCAGCACGCATCAGCTTCCCTTTGATACTGCGTTTGCAAGTCTTGTCCCGCCGCAACAGGTTCACCGCCAGTCGCCGCGTAGCGGCCAGATTCTCGGCGGCGTGCCCGCTCCGGGCGCGGCTCTGATCTTCCCCAAACACCACGTCGAGCACCCAGTGCAGGCTGTTCTCTACGCCCCAGTGTCCGCGCACTGCGCGCGCAAACTGGGGCGCGTACGTAGTCGGCATCCGCTGCGATGATTTCCTTGGCCATGTTTTTCTGGCAGTGCCGCGCGTCGGCGGTGACGATGCACCTGGCCAGTTCCAGCGCCCGCAGTAATTCGGGCATGGCGGTGATTTCGTTGCGCTTGTTTTTAACTTTGCGTTGGCCCAACCGCAGGCCGCTTTCGGTGGCCCAGGCACTGACGATCACCCGCGGGTCCTCGCCCTGGTTGAGCGCGCGCCGCACGGTCTTGCCGTCCAGCGCGACCACTTTATCAGCGAGCGAAGTGGTTTAGCCCGCCCCCGCGCCGCTCGGGACCAAACCCTCTGCCGGCATGGTGATTTTGCGATCCGCCGAAAAAATCATCGTGTTTCCCGCCGCCGTTTCACTATGCTGGAAAACATTGATGGTTATGAGCAGCAAGAAGATGCTTCGGTTCGGGTTACCCAAGGGCAGTTTGCAGGAGGCCACCATTCAAAAGATGGCCAAGGCTGGTTGGAACATTTCCGTGAGCAGCCGTTCCTACCTGCCTTACGTGGATGATCCCGAGATGGAAATCCGGCTGATCCGCGCGCAGGAGATCAGCCGCTACGTCGAGCACGGCTACCTGGATTGCGGCATCACCGGACACGATTGGGTCGTGGAGAACGGCTCGAAAGTGCATGAGGTGGGCGAATTTTTGTTCAGCAAGGTTTCCCGGCGGCCAGCGCGCTGGGTGTTGTGCGTGCCGGAACATTCACCGGTCAAATCGGTGCGGGATTTGCAGGGCAAACGCATCGCCACGGAGGTGGTCAATCTGACCAAGCGTTACCTGAAAAAGCACGGAGTCAAAGCGGACGTGGAATTTTCCTGGGGCGCCACGGAAGTGAAGGCGCACGAACTGGTGGACGCAATTGTGGAGGTGACGGAAACGGGATCATCGCTGCGCGCCAACAACCTGCGCATTGTGGACGAGCTGCTCAGTTCCACCCCGCGCTTTATCGTGAATCGCGCCAGTTGGAAGGACCCGTGGAAGCGCGAGAAAATCCAAACGATGACCATGCTGCTCAAGGGCGCGCTGGATGCCGAGGCCAAGGTGGGACTCAAAATGAACCTCCGCGAGAAAGATCTGGCGGCGTTGCTCAAAAAACTGCCGGCGCTGCGGATGCCCACCATCTCCCAGCTCAGTCTGAAAGGCTGGGTGGCGGTGGAAACCATCATTGATCAACACGTCGTGCGGGAAATGATTCCGGCGCTTAAAGCCGCCGGCGCCGAGGGCATCATCGAGTATCCACTCAACAAAGTGGTTTACTAAAACCGCTCGCAGCCGCCAAAGCTGCGGAGCAGCGAGAGCCGGTAGCCTGCGGCGTCAATCGGGGGAAAGCGACGAGCTTGGAGCAAACCCCGGAGGGGCGACCGATTCAGGTGTGCGCCGCCGATTTTCTATTGCCCCTGCCGAGGCTGATGATTTCTCCGCCCAGCACCCGCAGCTCACGCTGGGGGCTACCTTCTACCGCGCCTCCGGCGCTCAAAAGATTTCCCTGCTGAATCTTCTCTTGTTTTTTAGTGAGTTGCTTCCGGTCCACTCCCGGATGCCAAATTGACCGCGTTCGCGCGTCCGCTACGTTGCGTCGTCATGGTTTTCTGTTTCGCTTTCGTGTGCTTCATGGTTGAAAATGATCCGCAATGAAAATCAAGTTTGATTTCGATGTCGCCATCCTCGGCGCGGGCAGCGCGGGATTTGCCGCCGCGCGAACCACCACGGCGGCCGGATTGAAAACCGCGCTGATTGAGGGCGGTCGCGAAGTTGGCGGGCTTTGTATCCTGCGCGGCTGCATGCCCAGCAAGGCGTTGCTCTACGCGGCGGAAGTGCGGCATCTGGCGCGCCACGGCGCCACGTGGGGGCTGCGCCCCGGACGGATTGATTTCGATTACAAAAAAGTCATGGCGCGCAAGACGGCGATGGTTGCGGATTTCGCCGGGTACCGTCGGCAACAACTGGAACGCGGCAAATTCAAATTCATCCGCGCCAACGCCAGATTTCTTGACGCGCATACGCTGGCACTAAATCCCCTCACCCCGTCCCTCTCCCCATCCGATGGGGAGAGCGTGGCCGTCCGGCCCAGTGAGAGGAAATCGCGCCGTCTCACGGCCCGATATTTCATCATCGGCACCGGATCCATCGTCGCGCCGCCACCATTGGCCGATCTCGAAATGGTGGGCTACCTCACCAGCGACCAAGCGTTGTCGCAAACCAAACTGCCTCCATCGCTGATCGTCCTGGGCGGTGGTGCGACGGCGTGCGAACTGGCGCAATTCTTCGCGCGCTTTGACGTGACCGTGACGCAAATCCAACGCAGCCCGCACATTCTGAAGCAGTTCGATCCGGACGCGAGCGCCGCCATCGAAACCGCTTTCCGTCGGGAAGGCATCAAACTGTTCACGAACACCAAGCTGTTGCGCGCCACCCGGCAGGGCCGGTTGAAGGTGATTGAATTTGAGCAGGCCGGAAAACGGCGGCGCGTGGCGGCGGCGGAAATTTTGCTGGCGCTGGGGCGCTCCCCCAACACGGCCACGCTGGGCTTGGAACAGGCGGGCGTCAAAACGAAAAACGGACGCATTATCGCCAACACCCGACAACAAACCGGCGCCCCGCACATCTACGTGGCCGGCGATTGCACCGGACCGCATGAGATTGTTCACATTGCCATTCAGCAGGGGGAAACGGCGGCGCACAACATCGTGAACGCGCGTCGCCCACGCACGATGGATTATCGCCTGCTCACCAGCGTGGTGTTCACCGATCCGCAGGTGGCATTCGTCGGACTGACCGAGACCGAAGCGATCGCGCGCAACATTCCCTTCCGCGTCGCCAGCTATCCATTTAATGACCACGGCAAATCGCTCATCATGGAGGCGCTGGATGGTTTTGTGAAACTGCTGGCGCATCCCAAGACCGGGGAAATCCTCGGCGGTTGTTGTGTCGGGCCGTCGGGTGGCGAGCTGATTCACGAAGTAATCGTGGCCATGGCCAAGCGCATGACGGTGCGGGAATTTGCGGCCACGCCGCACTATCATCCGACCCTTGCGGAAATCTGGACCTATCCAGCGGAGGAACTGGCGGAACAGATTCCAGCGCGGTAATCCTGTTGCTGCCAGGCCGCCGCACTTGAGATTTAGCGCATTTTAAGTATTCCTATAGCCGCCGACATGACGCAGCGGGTCTTCCAACCTCAAGCCATGCGTTGAGGTCAAACGGACGATCGCTCTTGGTTTGGGACGAGCATTTCCGCGACAGCGTTCCTGGACTGCGGCAGTCTTCTGCCGCTTTCCGATCGCGGGCCGATGATTCCAAAGCGACAGAAGACTGCCGCAGTCCAAAACCTCGCGGACAGAGTCGCCATTCCCCATCCGGACCCCACCTTCATGGGGTTACACTCGTTCGGTGCCACGGCTACAACTTTAATTAAACCGCTATAGAACCTGGAATGCTCGGTAGAAACCTTCTCATTAACACCGCGTTTCAACGCGGTGGCGGACGAGGTGCCGACCAGAAAAACCGTTTGAAACGGTTTTTCCAAGCTCCGCCGCCATTAACACCCCGCTAAAGCAGGGTGTTAATGAAAGGTTTCTACCGAGCAAGCCTGTAACCAAAGTCGGCCTGGGCCAACCCGGCTGCGGCGCGAAAAACCGCGAGGTCATGGAGTGCGGTGGCCCTCTACCGCTTTTGCTCCGCAGGCTCGCGCTGGGAAAGCGGCAGAGGGCTGCCGCAGTCCAAGACGCTGCCGCGCCGTTCGCCAGCGCCACGGCAAACCTGGCTTCGCTCATTTCGGTAACGCCCCCCAGCCTGACACGGAATCCCGAAGGGATTACTGATAGTAGCCCGGCGTTTCAACGCCGGGCTATTTTCAAACATCCCTCCGGGACAATATCCCAACCCTAAAACCATCTGGAAAGCTTGGGAAAGCGGGCCTACAGTTGCGGCAGAAAGCTTGGACCGAAGGTTATTCGTCACCGCGCGTCACATGCAAACACTCCAGCTCTCCGCCAGGTCCCGATTCAGTCGGGCCAGAGCGTGGTCTTTTCGCACCACGATAGTTCATCTTGCCTCGTTACTCGTGTATCCCTTGTCCATTTGCGGGTGTCATTTTCACGCCAGCGCGTTGGCCATCAGGGCTTGAAAACGATACCCTTCGACCTCGAACAACGTCTTGCCGCCCGCCTCGGGCCGTTGGCTGAGGCGTTGGCGAACCACGATCAATCTCCGTCCCGGCGGCTCCAGTTCCACTTCCTGCACCTCCAACGGCCCTGACGGAACGCATCAAAGAAGCGGCTCAAGGTGGATTGACTGGCCACCGCTTCAATGCCCAAGACCTGCACGATGGCCGGATCACTCTGCCACCACGCCACGCGCGAGAGTTGGTCCGCGCCGCACAGAATGCCGCCCACATAACCCGACGCCACGTCGGTCGGATCATAGGCATGGGGACTGGTGGGGGCGGGCGGCAAGACGGCGCGCAACTGGTGGCGGAAGCGTTTTTGATGCCGGAAATGCGACCACACGATCATGCCTCCGTGAGCGGTCAGTCGCTGATCGGTGCAGGAAATGCGAATGGACGAAGTGGCGTCTTTGGGGTCAAGGTTCAGGCGCACCGTTTGGTGCGCCTCCGGTTGAGGCGGTCGAGCCAGAGTTTTTTGCATAAATCCAAGCTCGCCAAACGGCGCTCACTTTTTCAACTGCATCGTTCCGGCTAAGGATTCGGGGTAAGTCGCCGGGCGTGGAGTTTTTTATTTACGCGAGCCGCATGAGACGACTAAGGTTCTGACTGGGTAGATACCGATAATGGATCGCTTCTTATGGCTACGAAACCAATTCCGCAAACTGAAATAACAAATCTCGTCCAGGGCCTGCATAAAATGGCCCGCAACCTGTGGTGGACCTGGGACCAGGAAGCCCAGGAATTGTTCCAGGAACTTTCACCGCGCGGTTGGACGACGCTGTATCACAATGCCGTCGCCATTTTGAAGGAGGTTTCGGATTACGAACTGCGCGTGCGTCTGCAGGACCCGACGTTCGCCAACAACGTTCGTTACGTGTTGAAGGATTTTGAGGATTACCTGAACGAAAAATACACCTGGGGTCGCAAGTACGCTCCGGCGTTACATGAGCATCCGGTGGCTTATTTCTCCGCGGAGTTCGGGCTGCACGAGACCATGCCGATCGCCGCCGGGGGGCTGGGCATGTTGGCGGGCGATCATACCAAGTCCGCGAGCGATCTGGACATCGGGTTTGTGGGGATCAGTCTGTTCTATCGCGAGGGCTATTTCCAACAGGCGATTGATCATAACAACTGGCAGACGGAGTATTATTCCCGGTTGAACCCCGAGAATCTGCCGATGGAGCCCGTGTTGGACGCGAAGGGTCAGCGGGTGGTCATCCAGGTCCGCATTGCGTTGTCGGATGTGAAGCTCTACGCGTGGCGGGTGAACGTCGGGCGGGTGCCGATTTTATTGCTGGACGCGGATCATCCGGATAACGAACAGCATTTCCGCGATCTGACCCGGCGGGTTTATGGCGGCGACAGCACCACGCGCATCATGCAGGAAATCATTTTGGGCGTGGGCGGCGTGCGCTTGCTGCGCGCTTTGAATATCGCGCCCTCGACCTTCCACATGAACGAGGGACACGCGGCGTTTCTGACCGTGGAATTGATCCGGGAAAAAATGGCGGCGGGCCTGGAATATGCCGCGGCATTAAACGCTTCGTCCCGGGAATGTATTTTCACGACGCACACGCCGGTGGAAGCGGGGCATGACCGGTTCAATTCCGAACTGGTCGCCTACGCCGCGCACACGCTCGGGGATCAGATCAAGTTGTCGCACGAGCAGTTCATGGGGTTGGGCCGCGTGAAGCCCGAGGATCCGCGCGAGCCGTTTTGCATGACGGTGCTGGCGCTGAAAATTTCCCGCGCCGCCAACGCGGTCAGCGAACTGCACGGGCAGGTGAGCCGCGAGATGTGGCATTGCCTCTATCCGAATCGGTCGGTGGATCAGGTGCCGATCGGGCATATTACCAATGGCGTTCACGTGGCTGGTTGGATGAAAGGCACGGTGCGCAAATTCTGGCGGCAACGGCTGATCCATCCGGAACCCGTGGCGGGCGGCGGCACGACGCGCTTTTGGAAAGCCAAGGCCGGTCACGATTGGGCGCGTGAAATCAATTCCCTGGATTTTTGGAAGAAGGTGGCCGATCCGGATTTTGTCAGCGATGAGGAGTTGTGGGCGCTGCGTTACAAACTGCGGCGCGAGCTCTTGGAATTCACCCGCCGCCGCTTGTTATTGCAGGCGCAACGCGTGACGCATGAGGATTTCATTGCGTTCGATTCCTTGCTCAATCCGGACGCGTTGACCATCGGTTTTGCGCGCCGCTTCGCAACCTACAAACGCGCGCCGCTGATTTTTGAGCAGTTCGATAACATCGTGAAACTGACGCGCGATGTGAAGCGCCCGATTCAGTTCGTCTTCGCGGGCAAGGCGCATCCACGCGATGACGCGGGGAAAGCGTTCATTCAAAAGATCATTCACCTCAGCAGGTACAGCGATCTGAAGGGCCGGCTGGTCTTCATTGAGAATTACGATGTGCATGTGGCGCGGCAAATGGTCTCCGGCTGCGACATCTGGTTGAACAATCCGCGGCGGCCTCTGGAGGCGTCGGGCACGAGCGGCATGAAGGCGGTTTGTCAGGGGTGCTTGAATTTCAGCATTCTCGATGGCTGGTGGCGCGAGGGGTATAATGGCGAAAACGGCTTCGCCATCGGCGCGGACTCGAATCCTTCCGATGTCAACCAGCAGGATCGTCAGGATAGCGCCAACCTGTACCAAACGCTGACCGAGCAGGTGATTCCGACGTTCTTCGATCGCGACGAGAACGGCATTCCGCATCGGTGGTTGCAAAAGATCCGCAACGCGATGGCCACATTGGTGGTGCAGTTCAGCACGGACCGGATGGTGCGTGATTACACGGAAAAATACTACCTGACCAAATAAGACTGAAAGGCTGGTTGACCGTCCGCTGCGGGCCGCGATAAGCGTTCGAGAGGTGGCCGGAGTTGAGGCTGCGGAATCATCCGTTCCAAATGAAAAATATGCGCCAGCGTGATTGCGTCTCAGGTTTCAACGCAAACGGCGGGTGGGGTGGCCACTGAAAATTGATGCCCACGGATATTAAATCTCTGACCCGGGACGAACTGGAAGCGCAGTTCGCCGCCTGGGCGCTACCCGGCTACCGCGTGAAGCAGGTCATGGACTGGCTTTACGTCAAGCGGGCCACCTCGTTCGAGGCAATGAGCAATCTGCCCAAGGCGCTCCGCGAGCAGTTGCAGCGGGAGTACACTTTGCAGACGCTGACGCTGGTGCGAAAGCAGGGCAGCCGCGACACCACGCAGAAATTTTTGTGGCGGCTGGCGGATCACGCTTTGATCGAGAGCGTTTTGATTCCGGCGAATCCCTCGCTCTATGGCGCGGCGAGTGATCGCCACACGCTATGTCTTTCCACGCAGGTTGGCTGCGCGCACGGTTGCAAATTCTGCGCGAGCGGTTTGAAAGGCTGGAAGCGGAATTTGCTGCCGCACGAAATGGTGGAGCAGGTTTTAGGCGTGGAACGATACTGCGCGGACGAGGCGGTTGCCGCGCCCGCCGTCACGTCAGGATCAGTTGCCGTTGAAGCGCCACCAGCGATATTGTCCCCCCGCAATCCCGGACGCGCATTCCCCAGCGAGCGGGCCGTGGACAACATTGTCGTGATGGGCATGGGCGAACCATTTGCCAATTACGATCAACTGATGAAAGCGCTGCGATTGTTGAATTCACCGTGGGGCGGACGGATCGGCGCGCGCAAGATCACTGTGTCCACCAGCGGCCTCGCGCCGCAGATCCGGCAGTTTGCCGACGAGCCGGAACAGTTTTCCCTCGCCGTCTCCCTGCATGGCGCCACGGACGCCGTGCGCGGCCAGATCATGCCGGTGAATCGCAAGTATCCGCTCCAGGAACTGGTCGCCGCGCTCGACTATTATCAGGCCAAGCGCGGGCGGATGATTACTTTTGAATACATTCTCATCGCTGGAGTGAACGACGCTTTGGATCAAGTGAAGCCATTGGCCGCGCTGGCCCGACGGCTCAAAGCCAAGGTGAATTTGATTCCTTACAACACCGTCGAGGGCTTGTCCTGGCAGCGTCCTTCCGATTCGGTTTGCGAGAAATTTCTACTGCTGCTCAAGGCGCAAAAAGTGGTTTGCACGTTGCGCCGGGAAAAGGGCCACGACATTGACGCGGCCTGCGGACAGTTGCGCTTGAAGACTGAACGCGAGTTGGAAACGGCCAAATCCTGACGCGCCAGCGCGCTTTCCCGGCGGTCCCCCCCCCGCAAATGTTCCCGGTAGTTCCCAGCCAGCGCCGGCAGCGCGGCTGGCGACTGGCCCGAATGAGTACTGGACGAGGCTGGATAATTTGGGTTTTTTAGGCGGCGTTCGCCATGAGTTGGCTCCAGAATTACGATCCACTCGGAAATACTTTTTTATCCACCATCGTGGCGGCGCTGCCGGTTGTGGTGTTGTTATCCGCGATTGCCTGGTGGCGAATCCGTGTGCATCTGGCGGCATTGGGCGGCTTGGTGGTGGCGTTGCTGATCGCGTTGTTCGTGTATCGAATGCCAGCCGTGGCGGCGGGCGCAACGACGCTGTATGGCGCCGCGTTTGGTTTGTTTCCCATCGGCTGGATTATTCTCAACGTCATTTTTTTGTATCAACTCACGGTGGAGCGCGGGTTGTTTGCCACGTTGCGAAACAGTCTGGCGCGGATTGCGCCCGATCCACGCATTCAACTGATTCTCATCGCGTTTTCTTTCGGCGCCTTCATCGAAGGCATGGCGGGCTTCGGCACGCCGGTAGCCATTACGGGCGCGATTCTGATTCAGCTTGGTTTCAAACCGTTGCAGGCCTCGGGCCTGGCGTTGATTGCCAACACCGCGCCGGTGGCGTTCGGTTCGCTGGGTATTCCCATCACCACATTGGAAGCCGTCTCCGGTCTGGATGCCAGACTGGTTTCGGCCATGATCGGTCGGCAGTTGCCGTTCTTCTCGCTGATTATTCCGTTTTGGATTGTGGCCGCCTTCGCCGGTTGGCGGGGCATGTGGGCGGTTTGGCCGGCCGCCTTGGTGGCTGGTGTTTCCTTCGCCGTACCGCAATTTCTGGTTTCCAACTTTCACGGGCCGTGGCTGGTGGACATCATTTCCGGCGCGTGTTCCATTGGCGCGACGGTTGGGTGGTTACGGGTTTGGCGGCCAAAGGAAATCATGCGCCTGCCGACGCCGGAAGGGACCGCGCCGCCGGAGGCAGCGGCGTCCGTGCCGCGTCGGGCGGTGGTGCGGGCGTGGTTGCCGTGGGTCATTCTGACCATGCTGTTGTTGCTTTGGGGCACGCCCCAGGTGAAAACATTTCTGGATCGGGTGGCCCCCTTCAAGTTTGCCGTGCCGGGGTTGCATCAGGTGGTCTCGCGGGTGCCGCCGGTCGCGCCACCGGACGCCAAACCCGAGGCGGCGATCTTCAATTTGAATCTCGGGTCAGCCACGGGCACGGGCATCTTGGTCGCCGCCATTTTATCCGGTTTATTGATGGGCTACTCGCCGCGCCGGTTGGTTTGGCAGTACGGCCGCACGTTTTGGCATATCCGTTTTTCCCTCCTCACCATCGCGGCCATGCTCGCGTTGGGCAATGTCACGAAGTATTCCGGCACGGACGCCACCCTCGGATTGGCCCTGGCGCGTACTGGTGTCTTGTACCCATTTTTTGGCACGTTGCTCGGCTGGTTGGGCGTGGCGCTGACCGGTTCCGATACCGCGTCCAACGTGCTCTTCGGCAGTTTGCAACGCATCACTGCCGAGCAGACGGGGGTGAGCGCGATTCTGATGGGCGCGGCCAACAGCGCCGGCGGGGTGATGGGGAAAATGGTGGATGCGCAAAGCATCGTCGTGGCCAGCACCGCCACGAATTGGTTCGGTCACGAAGGGAAGATTCTCCGCTTCGTGTTTATCCACAGCCTGGTGCTGGCGATTTTGATGGGGCTGTTGGTGTTGTTGCAAGCCTACGTCGCGCCCTTTACCAGCATGGTGGTGAAGTGAGCGCGCGCCTAGTTCAGACTGAACGTGCCGTCCGAGGCGCGCAGTGAAAGCGACTCGGGCAGCTTCTGCGGATTGATGCGAACCAACACTCGATGCACTCCCGCGCTCAAGTCCGCGGCGGATTCGCCGGGACCGCCGATCAGGCGTGAATCCACCCACAGGTCGCCCGAAGTGGTTTGAAGATTGAACGTCACTTTCCCGGCTTGCGGCAGGGTCAAATCAACCGCCGCCACCACTTCCAACAAACCGGCCCAACTCCGCTCCTGGTTGGCCGCCGCCAACGTGTCACGATTCAACTGACCCTTCACCAACGTGTAAACCGGCTGCCACATTTTATCCGTCAACGGCGCGGTCCACATGCGCCCGCTTTGGTTGTTTTGCTGGTCCATCGGGAGCACCGGATAAATCCACCAGCGCCGCGCCACGCCACCCTGACTCGCGTCAAATTCGCCGGGCTTGCCCAGTTGGGCGAGAAACGCGATCAAGTCCGCTTGTTCAGCGGCAGTCAGGGTGTCGAGTAATCCGCTGGGCATCAGCGAAATCGTTCCGTTCTGGCGATGCTCAATGTTGCGTTTCGCGATTCGCACTTCGGCATTCTGCAAATTGCGCAAGATCACTTCGTCCGGAGTTTCGCCCGCCAGCGTGCCGGTGAGGCTTTGCCCGTCGTCGGTGTCAATGTTCACCGAAGCGTATCCCTCCTTGATTTTGGCGCTTGGCAGCACGAGCGATTCAACGAGGTAATCCACCGGCGCACTGGCCCCGATGCTGGTCAGATCCGGACCGACCCGGCCCCCCGCACCGCCGATGGCATGACAGGTCAGGCACGCGAGGTCCTGACGGCGATAAATCAATTCGCCCCGCTGCGGATTACCTTGAGCCATGGCTCGGCTCGCGAGTTCGTGAATGGCTTCCGCCGTCAGCGTGGTCGTGTCAACATTCAATCCGCCCGCTTTGGCAAACGCGGCGACCAGTTCCACATCGTTGCGACCACCTTCGCGGGCGACCTTCATGCCGGCCGAGGCTGCCACCGGTGACAAACCGGTTTCCGGCAGCGCGGTCCGCAAGGCGGCTTCCGCGCCTTTGCTGGCTAAAATCGCGCGCCAAAGTTCAAGCGCGGTGGCTTCGTCCGAAATGGTTTTTGCAATGGCCATGGCGCGCGGCAGGGCGGCGTCCAGGCTGATGGTGGCCAGGGCGGTTACGGCCTCGCGGCGCACGACTTCGTTCTGATTTTCCTCGGTCAAAGAAATCAAGGTTGCGGTGGCGGACTGGCCCAGTTGCCGCAGCGCGTTGAAAGCGGCCGCGCGTTGGGCCGGCGTGGTGTCGGGTTGACTTGCCAATACGCTCAGTTTGTTTTCCTGCCCACCCCAGGCTTTCCACTCACTCCCGAGTTTGAGCGCGGCCAGTTGAATGTTCGCGTTTGGATCCTCCAACAGCGTGTGAATTTCAGTCAGGTCGCCGCGGGGCTTCTGTTCACGCAACCGGGCGGCTTCACTCAGAGCCTGCAAGGCGCGCGTGGCGGCGGCCGCATCAAAACCGTGGTGCAAAACCTGATCGAAAAGTTGTCGCAGTTCCTTGGGCGTGCCCGCGGTGCCAATGATCTCAATCCAAGGGCCGCTGCCATCTTTGGTCAACGGACGCGAGGCGAGCAGTTGTTCAAGTACGCGACTGGTTTGTTCCGGGCGGAGCGCTTGCAAACCGAATTCGAGCTGCTTCTCGCGACCTTCCGGTTGCCACTCGCCGCTTTGCAGGGCGGCGATCCACGGCTCCGCCAGATCGTTGATGGTCAGCCAGAGCGCGTAATCCAGCGTGGCGTCCATGGACTGATTTAACACACTGAGAGCGAGTTCAGCGGATCGCGCGGTTGGAACGTGTGCGAGCGCTCGCAGCGCTTCGACGCGGACGCGCGGGGAGGGATCATTGATGAGTTGAGCGAGCTGATTGGTGGCGTTCGCCGTGGCGGGATGGTTCGCCAGGAACCGCGCGGCGGCGGCGCGAAAGTTTGCGTCGCTGGCCGTGGCGACGGTTTGCACCAGTGATGCGTCCGTCCCTCCCAAAGCTTCCGTGAGCCAAAGCGCTTCGAGTTGGGCGCGCGGTTCACTTTGTCCGGCCAACCATTTCGCAACTTTCCGTTTTGCCGTGTCGGGTTTGGTGTCCTTGAGTTTTAACGCGCCGAGGCGGCGGGCTTGCTCCTGCGTCCAACCGTTGTCCGACAGGGTGAGATCAAGCAGCGATTCGAGCGGGAGTTTGGCGAGATTGGCGCGCGGTGTTGGGCGACTGTTTTTCGCCGCCACGCGCCAGATCCGACCGTGTTCGTGGTCGCGGCGTGGATCGCGAAAATCCACTTCGCCATGTTGAATGATGGGATTGGACCAATCGGCAACATAGAGCGCGCCGTCCGGACCCATGCGCAAATCAATCGGGCGGAAGGTGACATTGGTCGAGCGCAGCAAATCAGGCATTTCCTTGCCGTGAAAAGTCGAGCCGTTTTCGTTGAGTTTGAAGCGGACGACGCGATGGGCGCGAAAATCACAGGTGATCGCGTCGCCCTGCCAATCGGCTGGGAAACCGCTGCCGCGAATCATTTCAAGACTGCAAAACTTTGGCCACGCTCCGGGCGTAACGCTGTCCGCCTCGCGGCGCATATCGCTGTAGGTGAAATAAGTCGCGCCTTCCATCGCGTGGTAGATGCCTTTAAGTCCCGCGCCATCGGTAAAAAAATCATTACCGAATTGGTCCCAATGATGCCCCCACGGATTGCATGGGCCTTTGAGAAAAACCTCGAGCCGCCAATTGTCCGGATTAAAGCGCCAGATGCCGCCGCTGTTGAGGCGGCGCACTCCGTAGGGCGTTTCAAGATGAGAATGAGTGTAGAGCGATTGTTGCAGGTAAAGATGGCCGTCGTAACCCCAGCGCAGCGTGTGGAGGTTGTGATGCGTATCCTCGGTGCCGAAGCTGGAGAGGACGATGGTTCTTTCATCCGCTTTGCCGTCTTGATTTCGATCCGCAAAGTGGAGCAATTGATGACTGGCAGCCACGTAACAGCCGCCGGCATTATCCGGCACCACTCCGGTGGGGATGAGCAGTCCGTCCGCAAAGACCGTGGACTTGTCCGCTTTGCCGTCGCCGTCGGTGTCTTCCAGCACGATGATGGCGTCCTCGGCATCCTGCCCGGGCGCAATTTGCGGATAGACGCGTGAGCTGGCGATCCATAGCCGTCCCTGCGCGTCCCAATTCATTTGGATGGGTTTGTAGAGCAGCGGGTCCTCGGCCCAGAGCGTCACCTCGAATCCGTCCGCGATTTCAAAAGTGGGCAGCGTTTGTTGGCGATAATTGGGATCGCGATGCTCGCGGGCCGGCTCCAATAGTTTCTGTTGTGCTTCAGCCACTCTGGCCGCGTCTTGGTGTTTCAAATTCCGCAATCCGCCAATGCGGGTTTCCCATGCGGCAATGAGTGGATCAAACTCGGGAATCTCGCGGGCGTTTTGCCCCTGTTCATGTTTGCGAAAGCCGAAGAGGTAGGTCCAGTTGGCGGGACGCCAGCGGTGAAAGAACAGTTCGTTCTTTTTGCGGATCGCGGCGCGCAGGAGTTCGTAGGGTTTTCCCGTGGCGACCTTGCGGGACGGAAAAAGTTGGCGCTGCAGATAAGCCGCCAGACTGGCATAACCGGATTCGGTCAAGGTGACTCCGTCCAGGGTTGCCGCCGGTGGGCGTGAAAAAAAAGTTCCCGCCGACCAATCGAGCAGCGATTGGAAATCCGCGTGGCGCGCGGCAGCGACCGCAGCGATGGCGTCATTGCATGAGGTCAAACAAGCCTGGGCCGCTTCGCGACACAATGGGGAACAGCCTTCGTGATCTCCGTGCGGCGTCGGCCCCAGCAGAACAAACCGCACCGGTTGTGGAGTGGTGGCTTCGATGGTGTCCATCAAGCGGCCGAGGTCGGCTTTGAATTTCTCCAACTTGGCGGCTTGCGCTTCGGGTCGGGTTTCCTGCAGTTCAAGCGCGGCGGTCATTCCGTAGCTCAGGAAGGCCACCGTGGGTTTCACCAGAGCCACCTGTTCTTTCACCCGTTTGAGCCACTCGGACTCCGGTTTGTTCCAATCAAAACTTGCCTTGCTGCGGCCGAGCGGAGTGTCCGCCGACCAGGAAAGGTTACGAAAGGTGAGGGTTCGATCCGGAAACGCGGCGGTAAAGTGAGCTTCGATGTGTCCGTAATCACCCTCGCGCTCGAAACTGGTATCGCCCATGAACAGCACGCGATCGCCGTCGTGTGGTTCCGTCACCTCGGCGGCATAGGTCAAAGAGCTTAACCCCGTGAGAACGATTAAAATTCCGGTCTGATAAAGTAATTTCATGTGCGGTTATCCTGGGCACTATAACGATTCAATTAAGCGATGGCGAGGGCTTTAGGCAAGCCGCGAAACTCGAAGCGGCGTTTTGGCATCACGCCGGCCATTATCAATTCTCGGCGCCGGGTTGCGTGCTGGCGGCCACAGGTCTGCGCTGCCGGTTGGCCGAGCGGGTAAAAGCGCTGCATGGCACTGGAGCATTGCGTGTCGAGAGCGTTGCCTCAGCAGACGATTTTTCCACCGGACATTTTTTACTTTTGGCAAGGCGCTGGTTTGATATAAATATGCCAAGTAACAGATAAGCTGTAGTGATGCTTTCAAATCCAAGCGTCTGAAATAATTCCACAGCGGCGGGTATTAAGTCCCGCGATGCGAGCTTGGTCTGGAGTTGCGGGCTTTCCGCCAGCGTCACGGTAGAGTGAATACGGATTCTCCCAACCAAATTGAACAACCGAAAGAAATCAAATGAGTGAAATAATTGATCAAATAAGCGTCCAAGTGGCTGAATTCGGCCCGAATTTACTGGCAGGATTGGCCATTTTGATATTGGGGTGGTTGGTGGCGTTGTTCGCGGCGTTCCTGGTGCGCAAGCTCCTCGATAAGACCGTCCTCGACAACCGGATTGCCCAATGGTTGGTCGGGACCAATTCCAAGATGCCGATTCCGGTGGAACACTGGGTGAGCCGGGCGGTTTTCTACTTCATCATGCTGTTCGTGCTGATTGCGTTTTTCTCGGCGGTCAAGTTGCAAGCGGTCATCGAACCGTTGAATGCGTTGCTGCAACCGCTGTTGGACTACCTGCCGCACTTGGTGGGAGGAGCGATTCTGGTGCTGATCGGTTGGGTGGTTGCCACGATCTTGAAGAAAATTTTAAGCGGCGCGTTAAAACTGGCCAAACTGGATGAGAAGCTTGGCGGCGCGATCGGTCGGGACGGGAAAGGACTGATCTTGAGCGATGCGTTGGCGGAAACCGCATATTGGTTGGTGTGGCTCTTTTTTCTGCCTTCCATTCTGCAAGCCCTGCGAATGCAGGCTCTGTTGGAACCCGTTACGACCCTGCTGAACAAGGTCTTTGAATTTTTACCCAACCTGGTTTCAGCCGGAGCCATCGGTTTGGTTGGCTGGTTCATCGCGCGGGTGGCGCAGCGGCTTGTGCAGAGCTTGTTGGTCGCCGCCGGAGCCGATCAGTTGGGCGAGAAATGGGGTCTCAACGCTTCTCTGGGCAAACAAAAGTTGTCGGGAGTGCTCGGACTGGTGGTCTATTTTGTTATTCTCGTACCCGTTTTGATCAGCGCCCTGGCCGCTTTGAAGTTGGACGTGATCACCCAGCCGGCCAGCGACATGCTCGGAAAAATTTTGGGCGCACTGCCGAATGTCATCGGCGCACTGGTGATTCTGTTGATTGCCACTTTGATCGGCAAGGTGGTCTCCGGCTTGGTGACCAATTTGTTGGCCGGGTTGGGCTTCAACAACGTCCTGGTCCGGTTGGGGCTGACCAAAACTCCCGCCCAAGGCAAGCAAGCCCCGGCGGCGATCATAGGGTTGCTGGTATTTGCCGTCATTCTGCTCTTCGCATCCATTGCCGCCGCCGAGTTGTTGGAGTTCCAAGCGGTGGGGACCTTGATCAAGGATTTTATCGGATTCGCCGGTCACGTCATCATGGGCGTGGTCATTTTAGGATTGGGCTTGTGGCTTGCTGAATTTGTCAGCAAAGCGATCGCCACGGCTTCTTCCCGTCATGCCGCCGGGCTGGCGACTTTTACGCGGATCGTGATTCTGGCATTGGCCGGAGCCATGGCACTGCGCCAAACCGGACTTGCCAATGACATCGTGAATCTGGCCTTTGGACTGACTTTGGGTGCGGTGGCCGTCGCGACGGCTCTGGCCTTCGGGTTGGGAGGACGGGAAACGGCGTCTCGCATGTTGGAAGATTGGTCGAAACGCTCCAAAGAAAATTCCGATAAATGAAGCGCGGCGGTGCGGCCCGCTACAGCAGTTTAATTAAAGTTGTAGCCGTGGCACCGAACGAGTGTAACCCCATGAAGGTGGGGTCCGGATGGGGAATGGCGCCTCTGTCCGCGAGGTTTTGGACTGCGGCAGTCTTCTGCCGCTCCTATGGGGCTTGTGATTTGTTGCCAGTGAATTTCCACACGTATGCCGCGCCGCTGGCGCTGGGAACGGAGCGCGGGCGGTCCCGCGCCCGCAGCGCTGCGTCAGACCAGAAGGCGTTGATGGATCCGCAAGCCGAGCTTCCGGTTCACGCGCTGCGGACGGAGACCGTCCGCGCTCCGGGAACACCTCGGTCTTTATTCCGTTGCCAACGATTCTCCGGACCGAGCTGGCGGTTGACCACATCACCGGCCGCGCCGGTGCTCGTCCCGGACCCAGGGCGCTCGTCCGTTTGATTCCAACGCTTGGCTTGAGGTTGGGAAGCCCGCTGCTATAAACGAAAAAATCAAGCGGCCACGGCTTTATTTAATCGGCTCTAGGCGGCATTCTGACGGGGCGCGGCGGCGGAACGGTCGCTGGTGACCAGGAGCGCCGTCACGCCGACCCCGAGCAGCAACCAGAGCAACGTGAAGAGGCCGGCGCGACCTTGGAAAGCGTTCCATCGGAGTGCGCTAAGATCCGCCGTTTGAATCAACGCGTTGAGGTAGGTCTCGCGATCGGGACGACCCCGCGCGAACTCCCGCAAGGCGGGCAGTTCCGTAGCTTGAAATATTTGGATGCGCACATCGGAAATATCCGCAGCGGCGACGCCGGCCTCGGCGGCAAGCAGTTGTCGAATTTCTTCCATCGTTCCGGCATGGCTTACGGCTTGGGCAAATTGCAAGCGGGCTTGATAATTTTTCTCCGCGGACTGATGCAAGCTTAAGCGCGCCGTATGGTGCGAAGTAAGATACGTGCCCGCCAAGGTGGCCACGGCAGTAAAGGCGCAAGTCATTACGGTTGGTAACACCTGACGCGTTTGAATGAACCAACGCGCGCCCACACCGGTCAATACCCCCACCACGCAGGCGAACCAGTTCAGCTCCTGTCCGGTCCAGCGCACCAGATAAAACCAGGCGACCACCCCGGCCAACGCACCCAGCAGTGCGCCTATCAGGGCGGGTTTCCCGGCGTGCCAGAAAGAAGCGGTGGCCGGTTCTGCGGATGCTTCACCGACGGCGTCCGCTGAGGCTGCTGATTCATTCTTGGTTCGCGGAATTGGTGCTCGCGGCGTGATCAGCGTTGTGGCGCTGGGGTCCGCGATCAAAATTCTCGCACCATCCGCCGGCAGATTGACTGCATCCGGCAGCACGGGCAGTCCGTGCGATTCAAACACCAGTTCCACTGCTCCCAGTTGAATGCGATGACCGTTTTGCAGTTTGAATTCGGTCACTGGCACTTGCGAAATGAACGTGCCACTGGCGGATTCGAGGTCGCGAAGCAGAACCCCATCGTCGGCGACGGTCAACTCGCAGTGTTGCGCGCTGACGGAAGCGTGAGGAATAACGACCTCGTTTTGCGCCGCGCTGCCAATGCCGTTGCGCCCGAATTGGAGTTTGATCGCCCAAGCTTCGGGGGTGCCAGGATTAACAATCAGACGATGGCTCATAAATACGACTCTGAGCTCGTCTTGCGTCAGCCAAGCTCCTTGTCCACGCCGGGGAATTAGCAGGTTTAACGCCAGCGGCAGCGTCGTTTTGTCGCTATGACGTCGTGATTTTCGCCGGATTTTGCTTTTTGCTTTCTTCTTGGCCTCCAATTTCGCCATCTTGGCGCGGTTAAGTTGATGAAACTTTCGTTGCTTTCGATTTTGCTCGGACTTGGTTTTGCCGCCCCTCAGGTTTACGCGCTGGTGAAGCCGGCTGGATTTGTCAGCGCCGCGCGGAAATTTCCCCGGCATTTGCCGACCGGGATTGTGCTGATGTTGATAGCGACGGTTTGGTTCGTATGGAATGTGCATATCGAGCCGATTGCCGACTTTGCGACGATCAAACCTTACATGATGGCTGCCTTTGCAGTGGTTGGCGTGGGGGCCTGCATTTTTGTGCAGGATTACCTCGCGGCGCGCGGTCTGGCTGTCATGCTGCTATTGCTGGCCAAGCTGGTTTTGGACACTGGCCGACCTCATTTAGGCGAAACTCATTGGGTGTTGCTCATTCAAGCGTGGGCGTACCTTTGGATCGTCGCCGGCATCTGGTTCACTATTTCGCCCTGGCGGATGCGCGATTTTCTGAATTGGATCACCGCCACGGAAAAGCGCGTAAAAATCGGCAGCATCGTTCGCCTGATCTTTGCGTTGATCGTGGTGGCGTTGGGATTGACGGTGTTTCGGACCATGTGAATGGAGCGCGGCTGAAAAGGGCCGATGCGCTTGGAGGAGGCGGCAACGGCGTTTGCATCAAACGGCGTGTAAATTTTGGCTTGAGCAATGACTTCCGGCAAAATTCTCGTTATTCGCGGCGGCGCGATCGGTGATTTCATCCTGACGCTGCCTGCGCTCGCGGCTTTGCGGCGCCAATTTCCGCAGGCGCACCTGGAGGTGTTGGGTTATCCGCACATCATCCAATTGGCCCAGGCGGGCCGGTTGGTGAATCGCACCGCAGCGATTGAAGCCCGTGAGCTGGCCAGTTTTTTCGCGAGCGGCGGCGAGTTGCCGGAGCCGTGGCGGGATTATTTTTCCGAATTCGATCTCGTCATTTCCTATCTCTACGATCCGGATGAGATTTTCCAGAACAACGTGAAGCGCTGTTCGCCGGGTCAATTTATCAGCGGACCACATCGGCCCGACGAGGCGGAGCGCCGTCACGCCACACAGATTTTTCTGCGACCGTTGGAACGCCTGGCCATCTTTGATGCGGACCCGATCCCGCGTTTGACTCTGCCGCCGGCGGCAACCGAGCCGGTCGGTTCGCTGGCGTTGCATCCGGGCAGCGGCAGCGAACGCAAAAATTGGCCCGAGCCTCAGTGGCGTCAATTAATTGAACAGTTGGTGGCGACCACGGACCTGTCACTGCTGCTGGTTGGAGGCGAAGTGGAGGGAGAAAAATTATCGCGATTGGCGGCGGTGGTGCCGTCCGAGCGCCGGGCCGTTGCCCGGAATCTACCGCTGGCGGAACTAGCCCGTCGACTGCAAACCTGCCGCGGTTTCATCGGGCACGATTCCGGCATCACGCATCTGGCCGCGGCGCTCGGCTTGCCGTGTGTGGTGTTGTGGGCGGATACGGTCGAGGAAATTTGGCGACCCCAAGGCGAGCGCGTGCGGATTTTACGTCCGCCCGCCGGCTTGTCCCGGCTGGGGGTGGGGGAAGTGCTGGCGGGATTGCAACCGCTTCTGGAGCGAGCGGCCGCTTCGGATTGAGGCGAAATTTCAACCGTCCCTTGAAATAATCTTTGTTCTTCGGTTCAGTCCTGCTTGAATGGAATGGATGGTTTTCTTCACCCTGAAGCTCTGATGATTCGGCATGAATCCCAGCACCATTGAAATTCTCGCCACGGTCTTTTTTGGCCTGGCCGTGTTGCACACGTTTTGTGTGAAGCAATTCACGCTTTGGGCGCATCGCTATCCGCCGGATTCCGCCGCTCATCAATTCCTCCACTTTTTGTCGGAGACCGAAGTCGTGTTTGGCCTGTGGGCCGCCGCCTTGTTTCTCGGTCTCGCCGTCGTTGAGAAATCGCTCGGGGCCGCGGTGACCTACATTGATTCACTCAACTTCACCGAACCGAAATTTGTGTTCGTCATCATGGTGATGGCGGCCACGCGCCCGGTGGTGAAGCTGGCCGAGGCACTTATCAGCGGCGTGGCGCGGCTTCTGCCGTGGGCTGAAGGCATCTCCTTTTACCTGGCCGCGCTGGTATTGGGGCCGTTGCTCGGATCGTTCATCACAGAACCGGCGGCCATGACCCTGCTGGCCTTGATCTTGAAAGAGCGTTATTTCAACCAAGGCATCAGCCGGCGTTGCGCCTATGCCACCCTCGGGTTGTTGTTTGTGAACATTTCGATTGGCGGCACACTGACGCATTTTGCCGCGCCGCCGGTTTTGATGGTGGCTTCGAAATGGGACTGGAATCTCGCCTACATGTTTTTGCATTTTGGCTGGCGCGCGGCGTCGGCTTGCCTGGTGTCGGGCGGGGTCATCGCGTGGGTCTTTCGCGCCGAACTGAAGCAGATTGAACCCGTGCCTGCCAGAGGCGAACGCGTTCCGCCCAGTCTGACGCTGTCGCATCTCGTGGCGCTGGCGCTGGTGGTCGTCTTCGCGCACCATCCGGATGTGTTCTTTGGCGTTTTCGTTTTGTTTCTGGGCGTGGTGGGGGCGACCGCCAAACATCAGAGCAAATTGCAATTGCGGGAAGGGTTGCTGGTCGGATTTTTTCTGGCGGGTTTGGTGACGTTAGGCTCATTGCAAACCTACTGGCTCAAACCCTTGCTCCACAGTCTTGATGGCAGCGCGTTGTATTTTGGCGCGACCGGATTAACGGCGGTGACGGACAACGCGGCGCTGACTTACCTCGGGACGTTGGTGGAAGGACTTTCCGATGAATTGAAGTATGCGCTGGTGGCGGGCGCCGTTACCGGCGGCGGACTGACCGTGATTGCGAATGCCCCCAATCCGGCGGGCGTTGGGATCTTGCGCCACGCCAAGGTTTTTGCCGGCGCAGGCATCAGTCCGTTGGGCTTGTTTTTAGGCGCGCTGTTTCCAACGCTCGTGGCCATCTTCTTTTTCTGGGTTGTTCACTGGTTCATTTGAAACACGATTTTCACGACTCCTGATGGGCCGCACACTGGACGTATTCAGTCGCACTCGCGCTCAACGCCGTCCGTCATACCAGGCGAAACACGCCTTCTTATCCCGCATGGTTCGCCGCGGCCGCAGCAACGCGGTAAACAAAAATCCCAATAGTTCACGACCCGAGTAGAGTCGCATCTTCCGATCCGAAGTGAGCAGGGGATGCTGGTGCAGAATCATGATCCGGCGATGGGTCTTTCGTTCCAGCGGTCGCAACCGTCGGCTTAAATCCAGTTCCTCGCCCGTGAACAGTTCCTCGCTGAAACCGCCAATGCTTTGGAAAGTGGATTTTTCGATGAAAATAAACGAACCCGCCAGCAACCGCCGGGCGCGACTCAACCAGTTCCAGCCGCGCGTTAGTAATTGCGCGCCCCGGTGCTGGCCTTGCAACCGAATCGTGCAACCGCCAGCCAGACAGTTGCCGGAGCGGATCGCTTGGGCGACGGCGGCGAATAATTCCGCGCTCGGCAGCGAATCGGCGTCAATGAACAGCAGCCAGTCGCCGGTCGCGATTGACGCGCCACGATTCCGCGCGCGCGCGATTTGATTGATGGGTTCAAAAACCACCTGCGCCCCATGTGCGGCAGCGATGGCCGCCGTATTGTCCGTGGAATTATTGTCACACACGATCAACTCCGACGTGAAACCCGCCGCGTCCCAGATGTGGCGATGCCGCTGGATCGTCGCGAGCGTTTGCTCAAGCAGTCGCGCTTCATTGTAAGCCGGAATGATGATGGATACTTGCAACGCTTTAGCTTGGGCAACGAACTGGGGAACGTCCATTCGGAATCGCGCGTGAACCGTGCGCAAATTTAGGCGAAAAATATCCGTGTGGAAAATCTCGGTTGACGGTTTTGTTTGATCTGCTAAAAACAGCGACATCCCTAAAGTGGCGTTCCGGGATCGAGAGCCGAACCGCCGCCGCTAAGAGTAACAACCAACGAAATTGTCATGAACTCCCTCAAACCTCATTCGCTCCTGTTCGTATTCGCCATCTTGTCGGGTGGCGTTTTACTTGTGAACGAGCCACATCGGGCGCTGGCCGCTACGGTTGACGCACCCACCAACGCGCCGATTCCGTGGGATCAGATTGGGGCGAAGGCGGGGGCGGATTATCAGGGCGATGGCCTGCGCGTGGTGGCTCAAGGGGGCAACGTGAAGTTGAATTGCGTGTTCCAGCGGTTGGAAGGGGAAGCCACGCCGGAAGGATTATGGCTCACCTCCACGGTAACCAATCAAGTCCAAGACCGTTTTCGGGTGGTGGCTGCGTCACTGGGCCGGACGGAGGCGCCCGCAAATCCGACCGGTTATGGAGTGCGCCAGTCCTCTGGCGCTTTGGTGGGTGAGACGCACGGAAAGCGGCAGGAGACTGCCGCCGTCCAAGACGCTATCGCGCTTACGCCTGCCGGGACGGTATCAGTGGATGGTCAGACGGTGCGGTATGCGCGTCCGGGCGTGGTGGAAGAGTACACGGTGAGCATGGACGGCGTGCGCCAGGATTTTGTGGTATTGGAAAAACCCCTCTTCCGACCTGACGGTCACTCTCTCCCCACGGCGGAAGGCCGGGGTGAGGGGAACAATCCGGTGGCACTAAACTGGACGGGAGCACTCGCTACGCCGACCGGTTATGGAGTGCGCCAGTCCTCTGGCGCTTTGGTGGGTGAGACACCCGGAAAGCGGCAGGAGACTGCCGCAGTCCAAGACGCTATCGCGCTTACGCCTACCGGGACGATATCAGTGGATGGTCAGACGGTGCGGTACGCGCGCCCGGGCGTGGTGGAGGAGTACACGGTGAGCATGGACGGCGTGCGCCAGGATTTTGTGGTATTGGAACCACCCCTCTCCCGACCTGACGGTCACTCTTTTCCCACGGCGGAAGGCCGGGGTGAGGGGAACGATCCGGTGGCACTAAACCGGACGAGGGCGTTCGCAAATCCGACCGGTTATGGAGTGCGCCAGTCCTCTGGCGCTTTGGTGGGTGAGACCCCCGGAAAGCGGCAGGAGACTGCCGCAGTCCAAGACGCTATCGCGCGGGCCGAGGATTCGGGTGAGCTGCGGTTGGAGCTGGCAGTGAGCGGGGCGCGGGTGGAACGGACGGCGACGGGCGCGCAACTGGTGCTGGCGGAATCAGGACGGAAGATAGCCTACAGCCGGTTGCGGGTGACGGACGCCACGGGCCGGGAGTTGACGGCGCGCTTGGAAGTGGCGTCGGGCATCCTGCCTGACGTGGAGGGCGGGCATCCTGCCACCCGGAAAGAAACCGGTGCCAACGACGCGGGTTTGGAATTTCCGGACGGTTTGGCGGTGGCGAGCGTTTCTTCCGCCGGGCTGGGAAGCCCGGCTCTACGGCAGGCAGGGATGCCTGCCGCTACCACGCTGGCCATTCTGGTGAATGACACGGACGCGGTGTACCCCGTGCGCATTGACCCGACGTTCAGCGATGCCAACTGGATCAGCATGGGCGGAGTGCCCGGAGCGGACAACTATGTTTATGCCGCCGTGGTGGATGGTTCGGGCAACCTCTACATTGGCGGTTATTTCAAATTCGCCGGCGGCGTCGAGGCCAACTGTGTGGCCAAATGGGACGGGAGCAGTTGGAGCGCGCTGGGTTCGGGGATGAGGGGAGGGGACGAATTCAATTTACCTTTCGTGCGTGCGCTGGCGATGGACGACAACGGCGACTTGTATGCGGGAGGCTATTTCGAGACAGCGGGAGGCGTGGCAGTCAATCAGATTGCCAAATGGAATGGGAGCAGTTGGAGCGCGCTAGACTCGGGGATAGACGGTGCGGTGTTGGCACTGGCGGTGGACGGCAACGGCAACTTGTATGCGGGAGGCAGTTTTGGGACGGCGGGAGGCGTGACGGCCAACGAGATTGCCAAATGGGATGGAAGCAAGTGGAGCGCGTTGGGCTCGGGGGTGGACTACGAGGTGCGGGCACTGGCGGTGGACGGCAACGGCAACTTGTATGCGGGAGGCTATTTCGAGACAGCGGGAGGCGTGGCAGTCAATCAGATTGCCAAATGGGATGGGAACAGTTGGAGCGCGCTCGACACAGGAGTGGGCTACGTCGTGTATGCGCTGGCGGTGGCGGGCAATGGCGATCTGTATGCGGGAGGTCGGTTCGAGACGGCAGGAGGCGTAGCGGCCAGCTATATTGCCAAGTGGGATGGGAGCAGTTGGAGCGCGTTGGGCGCGGGGATGGATCACATTGTGACTGCACTGGCGGTGGCGGATAACGGCGATGTGTACGCGGGAGGCAGTTTCGAGACGGCGGGAGGCGTAGCGGCCAACGCAATTGCCAAGTGGGATGGGAACAGTTGGAGCGCGCTGGGCGCGCAAGTGGACTACATTGTGAGTGCGCTGGCGGTGGCGGACAATGGCGGTCTGTATGCGGGTGGCAGTTTCGGGACGGCAGGAGGCGTGGCGGCCAATAATATTGCGAAATGGGATGGGAGCCGTTGGAGCGCGCTGGGGGGAACGGGGATGAACGGTGGCGTGCAGGCGTTGGTGGCGGCGGGCGACGACTTGTATGCGGGGGGCGGATTCACGATGGTGGGAGGCATAACAGTCAATAGGATTGCCAAATGGGATGGGAGCAGTTGGAGCGCGCTGGGCACCGGGATGGACGATTTGGTGGAGGCGTTGGCGTTGGCGCCCAACGGCGATCTGTATGCGGGGGGAAGGTTCACGACGGCGGGCGGCGTAACGGTTAATCGGATTGCCAAATGGGATGGGAGCAATTGGAGCGCGTTGGGTGCGGGGATGAACAACTGGGTGCATGCGCTGGCGGTGGCGGGCTCGGACTTGTATGCGGGAGGCCAGTTCACGACAGCAGGAGGCGTATTAGCCAACTATATTGCCCGATGGGATGGGAGCAGTTGGCACGCGTTGGGTGCGGGAATGAACAATTGGGTGCATGCGCTGGCAGTATCGGGCAACAACTTGTATGTGGGAGGATTTTTCTACACGGCAGGAGGTATGTCGGCCAATCGGGTTGCCAAATGGGATGGGAACAATTGGACCGTATTGGGCATGGGGTTAAACGACCCCGTGCTGACACTGGCAGTGGTAGGCAACAACCTGTATGCGGGGGGAGAGTTCCACGCGGCGGGAGGCGTAGCGGCCAACTTTATTGCCAAATGGGATGGAAGCAAGTGGAGCGCGCTGGGCTCGGGGATGAACAACTCAGTGTATGCGCTGGCGGTGTCGGGCTCGGACTTGTATGCGGGAGGCTATTTCACGACGGCGGGTGGCGTGACGGCCAACTATATCGCCAAATGGGATGGGAACAGTTGGAGCGCGCTGGGCTCGGGGATGGACAACGTCCTGTATGCGCTGGCTGTGTCAGGCGACAACTTGTATGCGGGAGGCTCTTTCGCGACTGCTGGCGGAAAGATCTCGCCTCACCTGGCTCGGGCAGTTTTAGGGGAGACGCTCACACCCATTCCGTTGCAGTGGCAACTGCAAAACCAGCAACTGGTGCTAAGCTGGACCAATTCCAATTTTCAATTGCAAGCGGCCCCGGACGCCACCGGCACTTATACCAACGTCCCGAACGCCACGAGTCCCTACACCAATCCGCTCACCGGCCCGCGCCGCTTCTTCCGGTTGAAAGCGCCGTGATGCTGGCGGTGAAGTTGGTTGCTTCCACTTTGATTCAGGGACGCGGTGGAACGCGTCTCTCCTCGTGAAATACAACTGCGAAACCCACGAAACGCTTCAACGAAAATAAGGCTGCAGAAGCGGTCGCTTCGGCCGCGAGGTTTTGGAGGGCGCAATCCTCTTTGGCGCGTTTCATTGTCGCTGCGGCGTTGAATTGTCGCGGCGGATCGGTTTCCATGGCGCATGGTGACGTTGTTGATCGCCACTCATAATCCGCACAAGGCTGCGGAAATTCAAAGTTTACTGGGCTTGACGTATCGTTGTCGGCATTTGGCCGAATTTTCCAATGTCCCGACGGTGATTGAAGATGGCGCTACTTTTGCCGGGAACGCCGGCAAGAAAGCGCTGACGCTGGCTTCCTGGTGGAAAACAACTCAAACCGGATCGGTGGTGGATTTCATTTTGGCGGATGATTCGGGTTTGGAGGTGGACGCGTTGGCGGGGGCGCCCGGCGTACATTCCGCGCGTTTTGCCGCACTCGATTCAGACGTTTCCGGCAACGCGACCGACGCCGACAACAATGCAAAGTTGCTGCGGTTGTTAAAAGGAGTGCCAGCGGAAAAGCGCACGGCGCGTTTCAAGTGCGTGATGGCTTTGCTGCCGACGCACGGGACGGTGGCGACGCCCGAATTGTTTGTCGGTGCCTGCGAAGGACGAATTGCATTCGAGTGCCGCGGAAAGGGTGGTTTTGGCTACGATCCTTTGTTCCTGCCGCAAGGATACGATCGGACGTTTGCGGAACTCGGAGCGGCGATCAAGAATCAACTCAGTCACCGCGCCCGAGCTTTGGAGCATCTGAAAGCGCGGTTGGAAGCGCGTGCTTCAGCGACGTAAGCGGTAGAACGCGGCCGGTTGTGGGGTGGTATTGGTGAGCCACATTTCGTATCCGTTCAGCGTGGGAAATTCCGGCAGGTTGCTCCACGCGGGGGCGCGCAAATCCGCGCTGATTTGCACTTGGTAATCGGCTGCCCAGGCCGGCCAGTGCAGCACATCGACAGCGCCGTAGCGAGCCAGCGTCAAACTCGGCGCGACGTAGGCGGCGCTGACGACTTCGGTCGTTGCGCCCAGCGTGCTTTGGATGGTGATGCGGATGGGGTAATGACCTGACTGAACGTACGTGTGCGCTCCGCGAACTTCCTTGAGTCCACCACTGCCCGCGACGACCGAATTCGTCGTCAGCGTGTTATCGCCCCAGTTAATGATGGCCGTAAAGTTGCCGGGCGGACTGTTCGGAATTCCATTGGTGAACACCGCCAGCAATTGGTTGCTGAAACTCTGTTGCGGTTGAGCGATAAAAGCCGTCGGCGTGGCGCGGATGGCCGTATCACCCACGGCGAATCGGTAGCGTTGCCAATCATACGGCGGCCAATAAGACGGCGGGAAAAGTTGATAATAAGTGGGCCAGTCGGGACTGGAACTGATGACCAATTGATATTCGATCGCCCCGCTGAAGTTCGGGTTTGGAGTCAGGATCATCTGGAGCTGGTCGTTGACGATTGCAAATGCCGTGTTGGTGGCGGAGTTGTCATAGGGCAAGACGAACCAGTAGTAGGCTTGGCCTTCCAAATCCGTGGCGGAAAACGCGTTGGTGACTTTTCCATTCACCGGGCAGATCAGATTCAGATTCGCGGGCGGATCCAGAAAGGGCGGCGCGTTGTTCGCGGCATCGCTGATGGTGGTCGCCGTGAAACTGTTGGTGGCGCGGCCGCCGGGCGCACCGTCATCCGCAATGATCTGGATGACACTACTGACGCCCGCTGCGCTGGGACCGGTCAAGGTGATGACCGTGTCGGTGTAATTCGTGACGAACGACGCGCGGGTAATGATGACGTCGGCCAACGGTCGGTCGCTGACATCGCGCGGGGTGTTGATCACATTGGTCAGAACTGGAAATCCACGCAGCAGTTGTCCAAACAAGGTGTGCTTGAAATCGAGAAACCGTTGCGCGCCTTGCGTGATGAAGAATTGTGAGCCGCAGGCGTCTTTACCGGGATTGGCGAGTGCCAGTTGCCCGTTTCCGCTGAAGATCGTGCGCGGATCAAATTCGTCGTCATACCGGAAAACCGTGCTGCCGGTACCGTTGGTGGACGGATCGCCACCTTGAATCATAAAGTCGGGAACGATCCGGTGAAAAATGGTGGTGGCATCGTAAAACCCGCTCATGGTCAAACCCTGAAAGACTTCCACGGCGTGCGGAGCGCGATCGGGAAACAGTTGAAACGTCATGTCCCCAAGATTGGTCACGGTGACCGTGCCGCCGCGGAAGGGCGTCGCGTAGGCGCCCGACGCATTGGCGGGCGCGATTTGCGCGACGGACAATTTCCAGAAGGGATTGTTGGTGTGAACTTCCACGCTGATCTGCGGGTTACTGCTGGTCACCGTATAACGCAGCGGTTGGCCCAGCGGTGACGTGGCCGTGATGGGCAGAGTCAGCGACTTACCGGCGGGAACCGAAGCATTGGGAAGGGCGTCAATGACCGGAGCGGCCGGGCTGAACCCGAGGGCGTTTCCGACTAACAGGACACTCAGACCGATTTTGCGGAGCGGCATAGGGCAGCAAATATAGGTGAACCTGGGGAAAATTCATCCGTTACTTTGGCAACGGCAATTGGGAGTGGATCAAGCCGTTGCTGGCCACCATGCGGATTTGATGCCGACCGGGAATGGCTTCCGTCCAAAATTTTCCGCCCGCGCGTTCAACAATCAGCCCACCCGCCGCCACGTCCCACAAACTGACGCCACGTTCGAGATAGGCGTCAAAGCGTCCGCTGGCCACGTAAGCCAGACCCAGCGCCGCCGCGCCCATCATCCGCATCTTGCGCACCCGCCGCGCCATCCAGACGAAGTGGGGCAGGGCGCGTTGCAGGCTGTGACGACTTTTGGCAAACCCGACACAAACGATGCACTCGGACAACTGCTTCCTCGCGCTCACATGGATCACGCGGCCATTAAGTCGCGCCGGACTCGATTGGGTGGCCGTCCAGATTTCATCGGTGAACGGATCGTAAATCACTCCGACGATGGTGGCGTAGGTGGATTGAGTGGTGCGTTGTTGCAGCGCAATGGAAACGCAGGCGTGCGGAATGCCGTAGGCGAAGTTCACCGTGCCATCAATCGGGTCCACCACCCAGCGCCGCGCTTCGTTGGTGGCGCCGGAATCGCCCTCTTCACCCAGCAATGAAATTTTAGGAAAGGCGCGACGCAATTTTGTTTCAATCAATTTCTGGCAGCGCACGTCCAGATCGAGTTTGATGTCGTGTGAGGTCGTCGCGTTCACCTTCTTGGGGCGGCGCAAGTTCTGTCGCATCAACTGACCCGCCGCGCGCGCGGCCGTTTCCGCCGCCGCCAACGCCTTTTTCAAATCCACATTCATGAGCCAACAGCTTACCGAACCGCCGATTTGAAGCGAGACGAAGTTTGCCCGTTGGCCGCGCCGCTGCGGTCAGGTGCCGTCGGCGAGCCGCTGGATCGGTGCGGATGAAAAATCAGAACCGAAGTCGCGCGATGGATGCCGGTTCAATCAAACCGTGGCGGCGGGCGGATTGGTTACGGGCGACTCCTGGCGAATGCGCCAATGTTTCCATTGAAGTTTTTGCGCGAGATCGTCGAGCAGCGAGTAGGCGACCGGAGTAACGATCAGCGTGAGCAACAGGCAGAGCGCCTGGCCTCCAATCACCACCACCGCGACCGCGCGACGTTCTTCCGCGCCCGGCCCGGTGCCCAGCGCCAGTGGCAACATACCGGCGATCAACGTGAGCGTCGTCATCAAGATCGGGCGGAGCCGCTCCCGGTTGCCTTGCAGGATGGCGTCAGCGCGTTCCAACCCGTGCTCGCGCAGTTTGTTCATGTGGTCAATCTGGAGAATGGCGTTTTTCTTCACGACGCCAAAGAGCACCAGCAGTCCGAGCGCGGAGTACAGATTGATGGTTTGATTCGCCACCAGCAGCGAGAGGAAGGCGAACGGCACGGACAAGGGCAGCGACAGAAGAATGGTGAACGGATGGATCAGGCTCTCGAATTGTGACGCCAGAATGATGTACATCAGGATGACCGAGAGCAGGAACGCCCAGAGGAACTCGCCGAATGTGCGTTCCAATTCCCGGGCGCGTCCCGAAACCCGGGTCGAGTAACCCGTCGGCAAACCCATGCGTTCCACCTCGGCGCGCAAGGTCGCGATGCGATCCGCCTGCGCGTAACCGGGCGCGACTCCGGCGCGCAAGCTGACCTGGCGCTGACGATCCAGGCGGTCAATGCGCGAGGCGGCTTGAGTGGGCGCCAGCGACACCACGTTGTCCAATCGCACCAAGCCGCTCCGGCTGCGGCGCGAGGGCACGTAGAGTTGCGCGATGGTTTTGGCGTCGCCCCGGTCGCTTTCGCGCAACCGCACCTGCACGTCGTAATCTTCATTCATCGCCTCGTCGCGGAAGCGGGTGACCCGTTCCTCCCCGCCCACCATGATGCGTAGCGCGGTGGCGATGTCTTCCGTGTCCACACCCAGGTTCGCGGCGCGCTCGCGATCAATGGCGACGTGCAATTCCGGTTTGTCGAGTTTCAAGGTGATGTCCGCGTCTTGCAGTCCGAGTTCGGGCGCTTTTTGGCGCAGACGCTCGGCGTAGTCGTAGAGGACATCCAGGTCCGGGCCGAGCAGGGCGAAATCAATGTCGAAGTTCGCGCCGCCACCCACGAAGGTTTGCGGATTGCGCACGGCGAAACGGATGTCGGGAATCTTTCGCAAACGCTGCCGGATTTCCTGTTGCACCTCGCGTTGGGTGTAATTGTTTTTGAACGCGTCCCACGGCGGCCAATGGAGCAGGCGTTTCCAGCCAAAGGTGCGTTCTTCGTGCGGCACCAGGCGGACGAAAAAATTGGCGCTGTTGAGACCGCCGAGAAAACCGCTGCCCGCCGAACTGAGGACGGAACTCACGCCCGGCACCTGACGGATTTCATTTTCCGCGCGCAACGCTACGACTTTGATCGCGCCCAAACCCGTGCCTTCGGCGGTGGTGAGGTTCACGTCAAATTCGCCTTCGTCCACGTTGCTGGGCAGATATTCCTGGCGCACCATTTTGTAGAGCGGGATGGATGAAGCCATGACCAGCAACGCCAGGCCGGCCACCAACCAACGGCGGCGCATGGCCGCGCAGAGCAGGTGCGTGTAGATGCGATCAATCCAACCGTAAAATCCGCTGCGTGATTCCGCATCGGCATGACCTGCCGAAGTGGGGCCGGCCTCCTCGTCGGAAGCGGATGCGGAGGATTGCCGTCGCACGCGCAGCAGGCGGGCGCTCATCATGGGTGTCAACGTGAAGGAGACGAGCAGACTCACCAGAATTGAAACGGCGGAGGTCAGGCCGAACTGATAGAGGAAGCGCCCCGAAATGCTCGACATGAATGAGACGGGCACAAAGATCACCACCAGACTGAACGTGGTGGCCATGACCGCCGGACCAATATCCGCCGTGGCGGCTTTGGCCGCTTGAAACGGCGGCATCTTCTTTTCTTCGATGAATCGGAAGATGTTCTCCAGCACCACAATGGCGTCATCAATCACAATGCCCACCATCAATACCAGCGCGAGCATGGTCACGCTGTTCAGCGTGAAGCCCAGCAGCTTCATCATTCCAAAGGACGCGATCACCGAGGCGGGAATCGCCACGGCGGCAATGACGGTGGCGCGCCAGTTCCGCATGAACAACAGCACCACCAGACACGCCAGAATGCTGCCCAGCACGAGGTGGACTTTGATTTCGTGCAAGGCTTCGTAGATGTAGTTGGATTGATCGCGAATGACTTCGAGTTGGAGGTCGTCCGGCAGTTGGGTTTTCAGGGTTTCCAGCCGCTGTTTGACGCCTTCGATGACCGCGACGGTGTTGGCGCCGGATTGGCGGACCACGTTCAACGTGACGTTGAATTTACCGTCGAGCCGGGAGACGCTGCGCTCCTCTTTGGTGCCGTCTTCCGCCCACCCGATGTCGCGTACGCGGATCGGGTAGTCGCCGCGGGTGGCGATGACCAGATCATTAAAGTCCTTGGCGCCGGCCAGGCGTCCCATGGTGCGCAACGAAACTTCGCGTTCGGCGGTGGTGACGTTGCCACCGGGAGTGTTGGCGTTCTGACGGTCCACGGCGTCGCGCACGGCGGTGATGGGCAATTGATAAGCCGCGAGGCGGTTGGCATCCACCCAGATGTTGATGGCGCGTTCCAGTCCGCCGACAATCGTCACCTCTCCCACGCCGGGCGACCGCTCAATCTGCGTCTTGACGATTTTATCGGCGATCTCGTTCAGCTCCCGTCGCGAACGATCTCCGGCCAGCGAGATGGAGAGTACTGGTTGCTGGTCGGGGTCCGCTTTGGAAATCGTCGGTGGGTCCATGTCGCGGGGCAGGGTGCGCACGACGGTGGCGACGCGATCCCGCACGTCCTGCGCGGCGATGTCAATGTTACGATTGAGATTGAAAGTGGTGATGATGAAAGCGCTGCCCGAGCCGCAAATGGAACGCAGTTCGTCAATGCCCTCGATGGTGTTGACCACTTCCTCAATCGGCTGCGCGACGTTCGATTCCATTTCGCCGGGAGAGGAACCCGGCAGTCGGGCATTGATGCGCACGACGGGAACATCCACCGAGGGAAACCGGTCCACGCCAAGATTGAGGTAGCCGGCCGTGCCCACGACCACGAGCGAGAGAATGATCATCATCGCGAAGACCGGGCGGCGGATGCAGATTTCAGCGAGCTTTTGCATCAGAGGTGGGTTCAGCGGGCCGCGTTGACCGGCAGGATCGCCGGAGTGGGTTGACCTTCCACGACGGTTAAAGCCTGACCGGTGCGCAGTCCGGCGGGATTCAGCACCACGGATTCGCCAGCGGTCAAACCGGAGAGCAACTCAACGAAACGGCCCGCACGGCGGCCGGTGGTTACGCCTTGTTCCACCGCTTTGCCATCGCGGAGCAACACCACTTTTTCCAATCCCGCAAATGTAATCAGCGCATCGGCTGGAATGCTGACGACGTTCTCGCGGTCGTTGATGATGATTTCCGCTTCCACGAAGGCGCCGGCACGCAAGCCGTTGGGATTGGGAATGTCGGCTTCGACCGTGAGCATGCTGTTATCCGTGCGCAGGGACGGGGCGATCCGGCTGAGTTTGCCTTCGTGGCGTTGATTGTCACCGGCGAGCGAGAGCCGCACGATCTGTCCGAGCCGAACCTGGGAGGCGTCGCGTTCCGGCACACCCAATCGCAGCCGAAGCGGATCCGTTTGCACGAGCCGCGCAATTGGCGCGCCCACGCTGAGGAAATCGCCCGCCGAGGCAATCCGTTCCGCGACGATGCCAGTGAACGGCGCTTTCACCCGGGAATGATCCAGGTTCAATCGCGCCAACGCCTCGTTTGCTTCCGCCGCTTTCACTTCCGCCTGGGTGCTGGCTGCGGATGCGACGGCGGAATCCAGATCGCTGGCGGACGCAATTTTTTCCCGCTGCAAATCCTGCGTGCGTTTCAGATTTTGCGCGGCGTTGGCGGCATTGGCTTGCGCTCGGGCCAGGTTCGCGGCGGCGACATTGGCCAGCGCCTCGTACGTGGTGGTGTCAATCAAGGCGATTTCCTGGCCCGCCTGAACGTGGTCGCCCAGATCCACGAAATTCTGGTCCAGTTGCCCGGCGACTTGCGCGGCAATCGTCGCCGCTTCCTGAGCCGTCAACGTGCCGATTACCGAGATGGTGCGCTCCATGGGCCGCAGTTCGGCCGACGCAATGCGGACTTCATGTGCGGGCAGGTCGGATTTTGCGCCGGACGGGGCCGTCGTTGACGGGTTGCACCCGGTGAGAACCAAAGTGCCAAGCCAAGCCAGACCAATCCGCATTTTCAGTGAGAATCTCATCAATGTTGTCGAGCGTCGCTTCGACGCGCGAACGCCAACATTTAATCAAAAATTCATGTACGGAAGCAACCCGGAGTGATTGTCAGCTTGACGCGATTTTTGTGCGTGCCATGCTGGCCGCGCTGGGAACGGAGTGACATTCGACCAAGAGGGAACGACCGAAACGCACTATTATCGTTCGATCCGTTCGGCCCAAAACCAAAAGGAAATTTTTTATGAAAACAACCAAGCATAATAATCGAAAAGCGCTGATGCCATTGTGTGAGAGCCTGAATCAAGTCCTGGCGGATTCCTACGCCTTGATGGCCTTGACGCATCTGGCGCATTGGAACGTGGAAGGCCCGGGATTCTTCGCGCTGCACACCGCTTTCCAAACGCAATACGAGGAGTTGTTCACGGCGGCGGACGACATTGCGGAACGCGTGCGCGCTTTGGAGTGTTACGCCATCGGCGGTCTGCGGACCCTGGCGGATGCGGCGCGCATGAAGGAATTTGCCGCGCCGTTGTCGCAGGAAAATTACGTGCGCCAACTGATCGTCGCCAACGAGAAGCTGCTCAAGGATGCGGCTAAAGCGCGCGATCTGGCCGGGGCCGCCAACGACGCGGAAACGCAGGATTTGATGATCGCGCGCATCACCTTGCATCAAAAAACCGTCTGGATGCTTAAAAGCTTTCTGAAAGATTAGGCAGCAACGCGTGTCGAGTTCCCAGACGTTACTTGAGAGGTCAGGAATCTTTGGCCGCTCCCTGCGCCTCGGTCCAAATAGGCAGTTAAAGTGCAAGGTGAATTAATCTGATCTGTCAAGAAATTGCGATAGGAAGCGTGGAACAACGCAACAGCAATAGGGATTGTGGGTTCGGTCGTTTCTGCACCGCACCGAGCGTGCATGCTCACGCGTCCACGATTTTCGGTTGGATTTCCCGTAAAGAGATTCAGGTAGGTGTTGCTCGGTTACGCGGCTCCGAACACCTTCAAAGACTGCTCTAGCGCGGTCCGCCAGCGAGATCTGAGCGACCTCGTGGGCTTCGGCACACTACCTAGGAGTAGTCCCGTCAGTGCCGAGGCGGAAGTGGTGGGCGTCATCACCGCCTCTGGTGTTCGTGGGACCTAGCAAGTCAACAGCAAACTCGAATCTCGACGACACACAAGCATAAACCTGAGTAGTCACGCAATTGACACATGATTTGGTGTTTGATCTAATCCGCCCATGCTCAATCCCGTCATAACACGGATAGAAACGATTCTCAGCGGGTCATCAGTATTTGCTATTCCCGTTTACCAGCGAGAATATAAATGGGGAAAGGAAGAAGCACTGGAGTTAATTGAAGACTTACGCAGCTACATGGGGGCGAAAGATGAGAATCTCTTTTTGGGGAACTTAATCTGTGAAAAGGCAAAAGATCAACGAGCCTACGTTGTTGACGGGCAGCAGAGGTTGACAACAATTTTTCTTCTCTTGATTGCATGTCGGATGCGTGCTCGCCAACTCAGGCTGGAAAAGCTAGAGCCGCGCATTCAGGACAAGATCACGTTCATAGACTCGACGACTGGTGAATCGTCTGGGCCACGGTTAGTTGCGTCTGAATCTGTTCGGGAGGTCTTTGAACACATGGCCAATTTGGGGTGGGATGGAAGGTTTCCGCATCAAATCGGGAAGAAGCCTGTTAAGAGAAAAGTCAACAAGATCAAGCCGATTTACGATTTCTTTGAGAAAGAGATTGCAGGACTAGATGCTAGCCAGCTAAGCAAGTTTCTCAGGGCGATTTACGATTCTTACGTAGCTAAGTTTGAAGTCGAAAATGAGGTCGAAGCGTTGAGCATTTTTGAACGCACCAACGCACGGGGATTGGATTTGGAAATCTCGGACCTGCTGAAGAATTTTCTCTTTAGCAAGAAGGTCAAAGACATTGAGTCTTTGTGGGACCAGATATTGGATAACTCGGGCGGCACCATTTTGCGGATGCTCAAGTACTTTTACGTTTCCAAAAACGGTTATGTGCGTAAGCCGGAGCTCTACAACAAGCTGAAATCCTACGGTGACGACGTGACACCACAGCAATTGACACAGCAATTGGCAGACTTTTCTAACTTCTACGCACTTGTAAAAGCTCCGACCAAAGACGGAACCAAAACTTACTTTGAAGCGGAAGGCTTCAGCCAGATTTCAAGCGACCAATACCGCTACGAAAGGATCCACCGGGCGCTCGAAGCATTGCGCGAGTTCAATGTCGTTCAGTTTTGCCCTCCAGCTTTTGCCGCAATTGAGTGTATTGCTAGGAACCGAGCAAAGAAAAAACCGGGCGAAGCAAAAAAGCTGATTCAACTCTTCGAGACATTTGAGAAGTACCACTTTATCAACAACGTCATTTGCGAACGTGTAGGAAATGAAGTTGAGCAACTCTACGCCCAGTCGTGCGTATCGTTCGCGGGATCGCGCAACTTTATCCAAATTGCCGACCAACTGATAAAGGAGCTGCGGCATAAGCTTGCGAAGGAAGACGAATTTATCGCCAACTTCTCCGATTTATCATACGCCACAGATCCCGTCTCAACCCTTGGATATATTTTTGACCGATTAAACAACGCTGGCCTCGATCCCGGTCAGTGTGTTCAGATATTCAATCCTGATCCGAAACTTCACAGGAGGAATTACAACATCGAACACTTCCTTCCGCAAAAACCTAGCTCTGGAGTCAAAAATGAAGACTTGAACGCGGTTGATAACATCGGGAACCTCTTGGTAATTTATTTCAAGGATAACTCTAGTCTAGGGAACGCTATGCCAGCCGAAAAGATTAAGCGTTTGAAGAGCGACCTGCTTAGGAATGTTCAAAATATGAAGTACGTAACTGACTTTATTGCCGAGTACGGCAGCAGCGCTGAATCATGGGATGCGGACAACATTTCCAAACGCGCTAGGTCTATGGCATTGAAAGCTTATCGTGAAGTCTGGAAGATTGCTTGAAGATGAAAGTGCAAAACTCGTTGTCTCACCCTTGATTCATCCGCGCCTGCAAGTCGCGCAGGCGATGCCTCTCAAATCAAACTAAAATATCGTGAATCGTATTGCTGTATATTGCTTTAACCAAACAGGTTGTGACGATTTTGATCTTGGTTGAAATTGGCGGTTTTTGACAACGGTCGGGGATTTGCTAGTATCCAACGCGTAATTATGGAGGTTCAAAGCATCCAAATGAAGATGGGAACTCAACCGGAATGGTCATCCATTCGGCTGTGTGTTTCCAGTCAGAGTGGCGGAGCGGGTTGCGACTCCTAAAGGTAATACCGATTTTAACCAACCCGCGATTGCCAGACAGTCGCGGGTTTTTTGTTTAATGACGAAGACGGATAATGTTCAAAGTAGTGAGAAAGAGATGAGATTGAAGACGGAAAGAGATGCCATTGAGTTCGCGTTGCCGCGGAGTTTCGCGCCTTCGGGTGCGGCGAATGGCTCCATTTATCGCGGGGCCTTCGAGACGGAGCTTGAGCGTTTGAAAGAACGTTTGTTGGCGCATGAATTGGCGCGAACGGTGAGTTTGGAAGTGAACGTGTTGTTGCGGCGCGCCGCCAACGACGCGATGGCGCTGGCCTGGCTGACGCCATTTCCGCTGTTGTTGTTGCCGGTGTTGTTCGAGGAGAAAGCTTTGGCCGCTCGTAAAATGGCGGCGCGTCAGGCCTTGATTCGTGAGCGAAGCCAGGAACTGATGGTTCTCACCGAATAGCGCGACCTCCAGTAATCTTTCCGAGCTTCAAAGTTTTCGCGTGCGTTGATTCCGCAAGGAAGCGTCTCGAGGCCGACGCCTTGGTGCGCGTTCGCCGCTGTAGCTCCGCCGCAAATACTGACCAGTATGACTGGCAGGATTTCGCGCGATGTTTTCTGGAGTGCCGGTGGCGACGACTTTGCCGCCTTCGGCACCGGCTTCCGGCCCGAGATCAATAATCCAGTCAGCGCATTTGATCACCTCCAGATTGTGTTCGATAACCACGACGGAGTGCCCGGCCGCCACCAGTCGTTGGAAAACTTGCAGCAGCACACGGACGTCGTCGAAATGTAAACCCGTGGTGGGTTCGTCAAACAGGAACAGCGTGGCGGTCGCGGCGGGTTGATGTCCGATACGCTTTGAATTTCGGCGATTCGCTGGCCGGTCCGTTGCGGCTGAGTGCTGCGTGGCTTCGGCCAAGTGGCGGACGAGTTTCAACCGCTGACTTTCCCCACCCGAGAGCGTATTGATGGGTTGGCCAAGACGCAGGTAGCCCAGCCCCACCTCTTGCAATAATTTCAAACTGGCGGTCGCGCGCCGGGCGGGTTTGGAATCAGCGAAGCCCGCGAGAAAATCAATCACTTCGTCCACCGTGGCTTCGAGGAAATCGCCGATGCTCCACTGCGGGGTGGTAGCAGATGCGGGACGCGGCGGACTGATTTTCAAATCCAGAATGTGCTGACGATAGCGGCGTCCGTCGCACTCCGGGCAGCGAATGAAAATGTCGCTGAGAAATTGCATCTCGATTTTCTCAAACCCGGCCCCGTGACACTTCTCGCATTGGCCAACGCTGGAATTGAAGCTGAACGCGCTGGCGTTCAATCCGCGTTGTTTGGCGATGTCGGATTGCGCAAACACTTCGCGGATGTCATCGAACGCGCCGATGTAAACGGCGGGATTCGAGCGCGGTGTTTTGCCGAGCGCGGATTGATCCACAAGAACCACCTGGCGCAGGGTTTCGTAGCCGGTGATCTGCGTTAGGGCGGGGGAGTGATTCGCGGTCTGGTCCGCTGCGGCGTCGTTGACGCTTTCCTCGGAGTCAAGCCGGTCGGAGGCTTTGGTGGGGCTGATGTCTTGATCGTGGAGTCTGGCTTGCAATGTCGGTAGGAGCACGTCACGAATCAACGTGGACTTGCCCGAGCCGCTGACGCCGGTGACGACGACGAAGCGCCCCAGCGGAATCTCGACGGAAAGGTGGTTGAGATTATGGCGCGTGGCGTCCTCAATCTTTAGCATGGCGCTGTTTTCGAGAATATAACTTTGATCCGCTTTGGGCTTTTGCGCCGCGCCGTTCGCCGCTGCGGAATGAATTGGCCGGCGTTGCGAAAGTTCGATGCGTTTTCGTCCACTCAAGTATTGGCCGGTGAGTGAAGTTTTGGATTTCAACAGATCACGCAGCGGACCTTGAAAAACAATTTCGCCGCCGGTGGCGCCGTGGCCGGGGCCGATATCCACAATCTGGTCGGCGGCGCGCATGACGCCGGCTTCGTGTTCCACCACCACCACGGTGTTGCCGGTATCGCGAAGTTTTTCGAGGATGCGGACGAGGCGGTCCGTGTCGCGCGGATGCAGCCCGACGCTGGGTTCATCCAGAACAAAAAGAGTGTTCACCAAACGCGTGCCGAGGCAGGTCGTGAGGTTCACGCGCTCGGTTTCCCCACCACTCAAGGTGCGCGTGGGCCGGTCCAGCGTGAGGTATCCAAGCCCGACCCCATCAAGGTAAGCGAGGCGGGTGCGCACCTCGTCCAAAGCGAGCCGCACGGAGTCTTGCGGCGAGGTTTTGCGGAGTCGCGACCGTTGCCGGATCAATTGGTTGACCAGGTTCAACGCGTCGCGAATGGGCAACGCGTAGAAATCAGGCAGCGTCAGGCGTGTCGTCGGCTGGGAAGTATTGCCGGTTGGCGTGGCCGCTCGCGAGGTTTTCGGCGACTTCGATCCGGCGGCGTCCACGTTGAGCCAATAAAGCAGCGCCTCGGGTTTCAAGCGCGCGCCGTGGCAATCCGGGCAGCGGGTGTAAGCGCGATAGCGTGAGAGCAACACCCGGACGTGCATTTTGTAGGACTTGGTTTCCAGCCAGCGGAAATAGCCTTTCACGCCGTACCACGCGCGCGGCCATTCGTGCGCTTCGTCAATGCCGTAATCCTTGTCGCCTTCAATGACCCAGCGTTGGTGTTCGGCGGCGAGCTTGTGGAACGGCACGTTCATCGGAACTTTGCGCGCCTGGCAAAACTTTTTCAAATCGCGCTGACACTCCGCGCTGAATCCGTTGCGCCACGGCTTGATCGCGCCTTCCGCCAGCGTCAGCGTGCGGTCGGGAAGCGCCAGATCGTAATCAATCGTGATGGTGCGACCAAAGCCCTTGCAAGTCGGACACGCGCCGAGCGGATGATTGAAACTGAACAAGGCGGGCGTGGCCTCGGGATACTCAATGTCACATTGGGCGCAATGGCGCCAGTTGGAAAAACGGCGCGGCTGGCGCACTTCGGTTGTGGCGGACATTGTCCAGACGGTCAATTTGCCTTTGCCGAAGTGGTAGGCCTGTTCGCAGGCTTCGATGATGCGCGCGCGCGCCGTCGGTGTGAGCTTGAGCCGATCCTGCACCACGATTAAAGCGGTTGGCGGTGGTTGAAGAGTCGCAAGTTTGGCGGCTTCGTCGAGCCGCGTCACCTCGCCGTTTACCAGCAGTCGTTGGTAGCCTTGCTTGGCAATCAACGCGAGCGATTCAGCCAGGGAAAGCTTTTCCGAAAGTGGAACTTCAAAGGTGATCAAAACTTCTGCCGATGGCGCGACTGACAATGCTTGCCACACACCTGGCGGCGCTGTTTTCGTCACCGGCCGACCGCAACCGCGACAGTGCAGTTGCGCGAGGTGCGGCCAAAGGACTTTCAAGTGATCGCAAATTTCCGTCATCGTGCCGACCGTGCTGCGCGTGGTGCGAACCGCGTTGCGTTGTTCGATGGCAATGGCGGGCGGGATGCCTTCGATGCTGTCCACTTGCGGTTTATCCATGCGGTCGAAGAACTGCCGGGCGTAGGGCGAAAAAGTTTCGATGTAACGTCGCTGGCCCTCGGCATACAGCGTGTCGAAGGCGAGCGAACTTTTACCCGAACCACTCAAGCCGGTGATGACGATGAGCCGATGCAGCGGCAGATCGAGATCGAAGCTTTTGAGGTTGTTATGCCGCACGCCGCGCAAGCGAATGACGGCACCCGAAGCCGAATTTGACACGCAACGAAATTAGGGGAGAGCGCGACGATGTCAACCGGGTGCGTGGTGCTGAGCGAGACTGCGACCGGATTTAGTTGGTTTTGTATTGAAGATATCGGCGGCGAGACCACAATGTGATCTTATGAAAAAACCAGTGTTTCTGACTTGTTTGGTGGTAGCACTTTGCGTGAGCCAGGCCGCCACCGTCAACGATCACTTTAGTCGCGCCGATACGGCACCTCAAACAGCCGCTGACGATCCGAATGCCATTGGCGGTCACTGGACCGTGGCTCAGGGCGAATGGATGCTGAAGGATGGGAAATTGATGCCGGGACCAACCGGGGTGGATCAGCAATTAATCATTTTGAACGCCGTGCCCACCTATAACACCGAAGGCACGAATTTCACCTTGCAGGCGGTGGTGCAGTTTAACACACCGGGAGACGATCTGACTCTCTGGGCGGGAGTGATTTTCAATTACCAGGATCCGCTCAATTTTTGCACGGTTCGCTATTGTGGCGCAGGCCTAGTGCAATTGGTGAAGTGGGAGAATGGCGATGTGGGCGGGTACGGCGAAATCCCAAGCACGCCGCCGATCACCGGTCGGCCTTACCGCATTACGGTCTCCTCCACTGGGTTGGGAATTTATTCGGCGAGTATTGATGATGCGATTACGGGCGAAAACATGGGCAGCATTACCGACTACGATCTGGGCGGTGGCTTTGCCAATGGTTATGGCGGCGTGCATAGCGGGTTTAACACCGGATATTGGAAGATCGCCTTTGACAACTTTAGTTTGGAGGTGGGGCCCGAAATCGCCGTGCCGCCGCTTTTGCTCGCCTTGCCCACGACGGCGAGCGCCAACCCCGGAGGTCAATTGGCTTTGACGGCGGATATCGGCGGCAATCCGTTGCCGCAAGTGCAGTGGAAATTCGAGGGGCAAGATATTCCCGGGGCCACCGATCTAACCCTGATTGTGGACAACTTCCAAGCGGCGAACGTGGGCGGTTATTCCTTGGCGGCTACGAACAGCTCGGGTGGGCTGGAGACTCCGGTCGTGGATGCTTCCTTCGGCTCGCGGTTTGCGGATGATTTCAATCGTGCCGACACGTTGCCGCAGGATGCCAGCAGTGTGCCGAATGCCATTGGCAGCGCTTGGAACATCTTTTCAGGTGAGTGGGCGATCCATCAAAATCAATTGGCGCAGGCCGGCAACACAACTGGCGAGTTGATGGCCTACATCAATTCGCCCGCCACAATGAGTGATGGTAGTGGTGGGAATTTTACTCTGACGGCCACGCTGCAACTGGATAGCGAAGACCCCACTGGGTTTGTCGGGTTGATTTTTAATGCGGCCCCCGACGCAGGGGATACTTACGTTTTGCGTTACAATGGGCAGGGCACGGTCCAGCTCATTGGTGTTCTGGGTGGAGCAATCGGGCCGGTACCGTTGAGCGTAGAAAATGCGTTTATTCACGTCCAAAACCGGCCGTATCGCGTGACCGTAGCCTCGGAAAGTCCCAACGCCTTCACGGTTCAGATTTATGATACCGTGGCGGACATGGAGGTTTATACCACCACAGTGGCCGATGGTGGCGCGAACCTCGTGGGCGGCTCCGGTGGTGTTTACGCCTTCCCCGGTTTCGAGCTGATGCGGTTTGATGACTTTAATCTGACGGTTCAACCGTGGGCTAACCAAAATCCCAGCGTGCTTTCCTTCACCACGGGTGCGTTGACAGGATTGCCCCAGGACATCCAGATCATCGGTGGACAATATGCTCCGACGGATCCGGATGGCGATGCGCTGACGGTGATCGCTGTCACCCCAAGCGTAAATGGCGGCACCGTTACGACTGACGGCAACAAAATCACGTACACTTCGGACGCCGCCTTCACGGGCGCGGATAGCTTTGACTATACGGTGAGTGATGGCCAGGGCGGTGCGGCGACCGGCACGATCACGGTTAATGTGATTGCCAATAGCGCGGCGCAAAATCGGATTGTTGTGAATGGCCCCGTGAGCGACGGGACGATCCATCTCGCTTTCCAGGGAATTCCGAGTTCGGCGTACGTGCTGGATTGGACCTCGAGTCTGGCGGCACCCGTGACTTGGACATCGGTCAGTACGAATCTGACCGACGCGACGGGGGTTTTGGAGATGTCCCATACCACGGCTACTCCAGAAAATTTTTATCGGCTCCGAAAACTTTAAGGCGTTCAAATCACGCGGCCTTGGTTGACGGTTGAGACCGGGTTGGCAGAGAGATGGGCCTGTGTTTGTGAAGGCGTTCCGTTCTTCCAACCCGGCAGTGAGCGCAAGTTGGAGTCGAAAAAAGTCGCGCGGCACGCTAGGTTGGGACGGATGGTTAAGCCATGATTGTTAACTCAAGGAGACTGATGAAGATGGGAGCACTAAAGCCGCGTGTCGCTTTTACGTTGATTGAATTACTGGTGGTGATTGCCATCATCGCGATCCTGGCGGCCCTGCTGCTGCCGACGTTGGGGCGTGCGAAGGAACGATCCAAGACGATCAGTTGCGTCAACAACCTGAAGCAGATTTGCCTGGCCACCAAAATGTATATGGACGACAACGCTGGATACGCGCCGCCCCTTTATTGGCAGATCGGCAGCCCGTGGATGCCCGCCGATTTCAAGTTCGGTTCGGATTATCTCGTGCAGAATCCTTACGGCTTTTTCTGGCAGGATCGGTTGCGGGTTGGTGGTTACGCCAAGGCGCTCAAAATTTTTAATTGTCCCTCATTGCGCGCTTATGCGGCCAAGGATATCGGGGGCGGTTACAGCACCAACAATCCGCTGGGTATTGGCATCAATGTGTTCGAGTTCGGCACGACCATCGGTTACACCGAACCGCTGTGGGTGAAGGAATCCATGATCAGTCGCCCGAGCGGATTCATCATTTACGCGGATGCGGGCGCCGTCACCCCAGGCACGCTCAAATTGAATCCGGACCAATGGGTGTCGGATTCGGCGTCCGATGCTGCCGCGGCGCAACTCACCGGCGCCGGTGCCACTTACTTCTGTCCCCCGTCAGGCTGGCAGTACGCCTCGGGTATTCAACCGCGCTCGATACCGCGTCACAATCGGCGCTGCAATTTCGGCTTCTTTGATGGTCACGCGGAAAACCTGAAAAACAGTTCGGTTGGCTACCAGTATTTAAACGGCGTGGAGGGCGCTGCTGTGGGTACTCCCCAGCCTGAAGCGGCGCTTTGGGCGCGTGCCCACTGAGCGGAAGCTTCACGACTCTGACCCACTCGTGGTGATCCGTCACAGTTACCTTCGACCGGTCAGAGTGTTTCAAATATTTCTGTGGTCGCCGTGAAGCGACGGAATTGGATCCCGTTATGCGCTTTCGATAAAGAAGGTTTTGAGCTCGATCAGAGCGCGACGATGTCAAATTCTGCGCGCCCTCAATCGCCATCAGTTGACCGGCAACATGGGTTTTGTCATGCTGTCGCCATGAATCGTCGCCAATTTATTCAAATTTCAAGTCTGTTCGCCGCCGGAATCTCCATGGCCGCGCTCTCGGGTTGTTCCAGCCCCCGCTCAGCTTCTGCCAAACCGTGGTTTCAAATCTCCCTGGCCGAATGGTCGTTTCATCATGCCTTGTTCGGCAAGCAGATGACTAATTTGGATTTTCCCAAAATCGCGCGGCGCGAGTTCGACATTCACGGGGTGGAATACGTGAACCAGTTTTTCAAGGATAAGGCGGACGATCAGGCTTACTTGAAAGAGTTACATTCCATCTGCGATGGCGAGGGGATCCGTAGTGTGCTGATCATGTGTGACGGCGAGGGAAATCTTGGCGATCCGGAAGCGCAAAAACGTGCGCAGGCGGTGCAGAATCATCATCGCTGGGCGCGCGCGGCCAGATTTCTCGGCTGTCACAGCATTCGCGTGAATGCCGCCACGGGCGGGGTGGGGAGTTTTGAAGAACAGCAAGAGCGCGCCGCGGAAGGGCTGGCGAAGCTCGGCGAGTATTGCGCGACGTTGGGATTGAACACGATTGTGGAAAATCATGGCGGGCTGTCGTCGAACGGCAATTGGTTGTCCGGCGTCATGCGGATGGTCAACCGACCGAACGTCGGAACGCTGCCGGATTTCGGCAACTTCTGGATTGATCACGCCAAGAATGAACAATACGACCGCTACCTGGGCGTGGAACAAATGATGCCGTTCGCCAAGGGCGTGAGTGCCAAGTCGAATGACTTCGACGCCGCCGGCAACGAAACCACCACCGATTACCGGCTCATGTTGAAGATCGTGAAAGACGCGGGCTATCGCAGTTTCATCGGCATCGAATACGAAGGCTCGCGACTCAGCGAATACGATGGCGTTCGCGCCACCAAAGCGCTGTTGGAAAAAGTGCGCGACGAACTGGCGTAAGCGACGTCCCGCAACTCAGCCCGGCTTCTGGAACAGAACAATGCGGTTCGTGTTCGTGCCCTGGCTCATGTTGTTCACGCCCCAGCAGTTTGCCGTTTTGGTGAAGGCTTGATCGTTGATCAACACCAGCACGGGCACCAGGCCGACGGCGACTCCACACGGCAGTACGGTTTCTTCCAGCTTGGTTTTGCCGCCGTGAATCTCGCCGACTTCGAAGGCTAGAAATCCGCCCGGCTTGAGCAGACGAAATAGCTCGCGCATCACCGCCGTCATTACTGCTGCCCAGTCGCCCAATTTTCGGGGTGTGGTCAGGGTGATCGAATCGGCCTCCAGACCGAGGAACCAGCAGCGCAACCAGTTATCCTGGGCGTATTGCACCACGTTCAGAAACGGCGGCGAGGTGACGATCAGTGCGACCGATTCGTCCGGCAAGACCGAGGTGGCATCCGCCGGGCAGTTGGTGAAGCGCGCCGCTCCCGCCACCCCTTGGAGCGTTTGCCGGACCTCATCCGTCACGTCGCCCAAAAGTTGGCGCGACTTCTTCAGCATGAGCTTCACAACCTCGCGCCGCGGTGGGGTTTGATTTCGTTTGGTGTTGATCTTGCGCTGAGAGGCAATGCTGACCGCTTGATTGGGCGGGAGTGTATAGACCGAGAAAAATCCGGCAGAATGACCGGTAAGCCGGTTGAGCGCCACCATGCGCAACCAGGCGTCCGTTGCTGTGGCTGCCGTCGTGGCGTGGCTCTGACCGGCGGGAGCCGGTGGGAGGCTATTGCGGAAGTGTTTTTTTAGCGCGCAAATTTCACGGAGCGTGTCGGGATGATAAAACACCAGCAGATCCTCAGGAAATTCGTCGTGGTCGGTCAGATTGATTTCCTGCAAGCGCGCGGTGAGGTCTGCCAAGGTCGGCGGGCGTAAGCGCGGTTGCGTGAGCGCGAAGCTCAATGGATTGAGATCATTGCCCCACGGAATGCGACCGAGCAAAGCCGCTTCGAGCGGGGTCGTCCCGCGACCCATGAACGGGTCATAGACGATGTCGCCGGGTTGCGTGAGGCGTTCGATGAAAAAGCGCGGAAGCTGTGGCTTGAAACAGGCGCGATAGGAAATTTCATGCAGCGAACTCGCCTGACGCTGTCGCGCCGTCCAGAACTCATTGACGAAAGTAGGAGTTTGCCGCGTGCGTCCATCGTCCGCGAAAGCGGTGGTGAGACACTTCGTCGCTTGGCTGAACTCGGCGAAATCGCGTAATTGCGCTGCAAAATATGGCGCTCGATGGTGTTTCTGAACTGGCGTGGTAACGGCGTCTGACATAATCAGGAGGCAACTTTAGCAGGCGAATGGAGGCGGCCAAACAAGTTTTATGCCGTCCTCCACAAAATCTTAACGAAGTTGAAAATTGGGTTGAAGAACGAGCCGACTGGGGCATTTTCCCCTCCACGGTTGGAAACTGAAATTATGAAAATTGCCATTGTTGGTCTGGGTTATGTGGGGTTGCCGTTGTGTTTGCAGTTTGCGCGCAGCGGCGTGGAAGTCATCGGGTTGGATGTGGATGCCAAGAAGGTTAAATCCATCAATTCCGGTCGCAGTTACATCGCGCACATTGATGCCTCAAACATCCGCGAGATGGTGCAGGCGGGGCGACTCACTGCTTCCGCCGATTTTGCCCGGGTAAAAGAAGTCGAAGCGGTCATCATTTGTGTGCCGACGCCGCTGAATAAGAATCGCGAGCCGGACATTTCGTACATCGTCAACACCGGCAAGGCCATCGCCCGGCACCTGCAAAAGGGCGCACTGGTCGTATTGGAATCCACCACGTATCCCGGCACCACCGACACGGATTTACGGGAAGTCTTGGAGATCGGTTCAGGCCTGGTCGCGGGGAAGGATTTTCATCTGGCCTTCTCGCCGGAACGCGAAGACCCGAGCAACCCGGACAGTCAGGTGGCCAACATTCCGAAAGTGGTGGGAGGCTTGACGCCGGCGTGTCTGGCCCGCGCCCAGGCGTTGTATGGGAAGGCGATTCGGACGTTGGTACCGGTGTCATCGTGCCGGGCGGCGGAGGCGACGAAGCTGTTGGAGAACATCTTTCGGAGTGTGAACATCGCGTTGGTGAACGAGTTAAAGATGGTGTATGAGGCGATGGGGATCGACGTGTGGGAAGTGATTGGGGCGGCGAAGACGAAGCCGTTTGGGTTCATGGCGTTTTATCCCGGACCGGGATTGGGAGGGCATTGCATTCCGATTGACCCGTTTTATCTGACGTGGAAGGCGCGGGAATATGGGCAGGCGACCCGGTTCATCGAGTTGGCGGGAGAAGTGAACACGGCGATGCCGGAGTACGTGTTACACCACGTGGCGGACGCGCTGAACGAGCGGCACAAGTCGGTGAAAGGCAGTCGGGTGCTGTTGTTGGGTCTGGCGTATAAGGCCAACGTGGATGACGATCGCGAATCGCCGAGCTACGTGCTGATGGACTTGTTGAAGCGGCGCGGGGCGCATGTGGCGTATTACGATCCTCACGTGCCGGTGATTCGGCCGACGCGGGAACATGCGCATTGGGCGGGGACGAAATCGGTTGCGTGGAATCAGGAGACCATCGCCAGCTACGATCTGGTTTTGATTGCCACGGCGCATCGGGCCGTGAACTACGCCGAGCTGGCAGACTGGGCGCAGGTCATCGTGGACACTCGCAATGTGATGACGGATTATCCCGCCGCCAAAGTGAAGCTGCGGAAAGCGTGAGAACGCGGGATGATTTGTTCACGAGTGGCGGCAGTTGGCGGTTGGCGATGAGCGATGCGGAATAAGGCCGTCAGGATTGCGCGGATACGGCTCAGTTTGGATCTACCGTCTGTTTTTAACCAATTCAGGCGCACTGCATTTGATCTGCGACCATTCCTTGTTTGCGCTCAACTCAGATTCTTGAACCGGGCCAATCACCCGCTTCGTTTTCACGTCTAAGAGCCTGTTTGAAAAGTCATGACTTTGCGGCGAGTCGTGCGAGCATGAGGCGGATCATGGCAAGGTAGACCATGGTTTCGCCGGTGTGCGCCTGACGTTCATAATCGCGGCTGAGGCGGCGATAGCGGTTGAGCCAGCCAAAGGTGCGTTCCACCACCCAGCGCCGGGGCAATCCTTTGAACGTATGCAATTCCGTGCGTTTGACGATCTCCACGGTGCAACGCCACACCGCCAGTGCCCACGCCACCAGCGTTCCCGCGTAGCCCGCATCGGCCCAGAGGTGTTTGACGCGCCGCCGGGGGCGCCGGCCAAAATGTTGGTCCAAGAGTTGTCGCGCGCCGTCGCGATCCTGAATGTTGGCGGGCAGCACCAGCACCAAGAGGACCAGCCCCAAGGTATCCACCAGCAGATGCCGTTTGCGACCGTTGATCTTCTTGCCCGCGTCGTAGCCGCGCGCGTCGCTGCACTCGCTGCTCTTGACACTCTGGCTGTCCACAATCGCCGCGCTGGGTTGAGCGTGACGCCGCGCGGCCCGTCGCACTTGCTGGCGCAAGCGCGTGTGAATCCGTTCCCACAAACCGCTTTGCTTCCACTTCCGAAAGTAGTGATAGACCGTGCCCCACGGCGCAAAGTCCTTGGGCAGGTTACGCCATTGGCAGGAGGTCCGCACCAGATAGAACATCGCGTTGAGCAGTTCCCGGTAACTGTGCTTGCGTGGGCGTCCGGTCGAAGCGGGTTTGGGAAAATAGTTTTGCAGCAGTTGCCATTCGAAGTCGCTCAGATCAGTCGTATATCGCATCCCCAGCGTACTGCGACAAATAACGCCAAAAGTACAGCCTTTTTCGCGATTTTATTCAGCTCTTTTGACTTTTCAAACAGGCTCTAAGGCATACCAGCCGCTCGTGTCGCCACGATACAGTCTGGTTACTCGTGCCAAAATCCAATTCTGATTCCAGCCAATCTGGTCTTTAGTGCCGTCCAAAACTGGGGGGCGGGCCCCCCCCCCCCCCCCCCCCCCCCCCCCCCCCCCCCCCCCCCCCCCCCCCCCCCCCCCCCCCCCCCCCCCCCCCCCCCCCCCCCCCCCCCCCCCCCCCCCCCCCCCCCCCCCCCCCCCCCCCCCCCCCCCCCCCCCCCCCCCCCCCCCCCAAAAAACCGCTCTAGCTTTTTTTACATCGGG